>NZ_JAUSUT010000001.1:4876749-7315124 GCF_030814215.1 Amycolatopsis thermophila
ACGCCGGGCCGGGTCGAGCGGATCACGCTGCGCACGCCGCAGCGTCCGGGCGGGGAGCCGTCGGCGTGCGACGAGGCGGTGCAGGCCGTGCTGGACGCGGAGGTGGTGTTCCTCGGGCCCGGTTCGTGGTTCACGAGCGTCCTCCCGCACCTGCTGGTGCCCGGTTTGCACGACGCGTTGCTGCGCACCCGGGCCACGAAGATCGTGGTCCTGAACCTCGTCCCTCAGCCGGGTGAGACGGCGGGGTTCTCACCCGAACGGCACTTGGACGTACTCTTCCAGCACGCGCCCGGTCTGCGGGTGGACGCGGTGATCGCGGACCGGGACTCGGTGCCGGCGCCGGCCCGCCTGCGGGACGCGGCGGCGGGACTGGGGGCCAAGGCGCTTCTGGCGGACGTGGCGGACCCGGGTCGCGAGGGTGTGCACGATCCGGATGCGCTGGCCGGCTGTGTGCGGGAAGCTCTCGGTCTCAGCGGGACCGAGGGCCGGAAAGGGTAGGGAGGGGCCATGGCGATGACCGCCGCCGTGAAGGACGAGCTCAGCAGGCTGCAGATCACGAAGATCGGGCCGCGCCGGTCCGAAGTCGCGTCGATGCTGCGCTTCGCCGGTGGCCTGCACATCGTGGGGGGACGGGTGGTGGTGGAGGCCGAGCTCGACACCGGTTCGGTCGCGCGACGGCTGCGCAAGGAGATCCACGAGCTGTACGGGCACCATTCGGACGTGCACGTGCTGTCCGCGGGCGGGTTGCGCAAGACGACGCGGTACATCGTCCGGGTGGTTCACGACGGGGAAAGCCTGGCCCGTCAGACGGGGCTGATCGACCAGCGGGGGCGCCCGGTGCGGGGCCTGCCGGCCGCGGTGGTGTCCGGCGGGATCGCGGACGCCGAGGCCGCTTGGCGCGGGGCGTTCCTGGCGCATGGTTCGCTCACCGAGCCGGGGCGTTCGTCGTCGCTCGAGGTCACCTGCCCGGGGCCCGAGGCGGCGCTGGCTCTCGTCGGGGCGGCGCGGCGGATGGGCATCCAGGCCAAGTCCCGCGAGGTGCGGGGCGCGGACCGGGTGGTGGTGCGCGACGGCGACGCGATCGGTGCCCTGCTGACGCGCCTGGGCGCGCACGCGAGCGTCCTGCAGTGGGAAGAGCGCCGGATGCGCCGTGAGGTCCGGGCGACGGCCAACCGGCTGGCCAACTTCGACGACGCCAACCTGCGCCGTTCCGCCCGCGCGGCGGTCGCGGCGGCCGCTCGGGTGGAACGAGCGCTGGACATCCTGGCCGACACCGCGCCGGAGCACCTGCTGGCGGCGGGCCGGCTGAGGCTGGACAACCGGCAGGCGTCGCTGGAGGAGCTGGGCCAGCTGGCCGACCCGCCGATGACGAAGGACGCGGTCGCCGGGCGCATCCGCAGGCTCCTCGCCATGGCCGACAAGCGGGCCAAGGAGCTGAACATCCCGGACACCGAAAGCGCGGTGACGCCGGACATGCTGGAAGAAAGCGTGTAGCGCGGGGTGCGGTCCGGCAGCGCCCGGCCGGGGTGACGCGCCTGCCGGACGTACGACGAACACGCCCGGCACCGCCGAACTTCACCTCAGCAACGGTTCCACCGCCGCCGTCGCCTCGGTCACCTCGCGCATCGCGCTGGCCATCGCCGTGCCGCTCGGCCGGTGCGTCAGCACCACCACGACGTAGCGGTCGCCGGGCCCCACCAGCCCGCTCGTGTGCGCGTCCACGCCGCCGCGCCCGGCGGCCCACCCCTGCTTGATCGCCCAGCTGCGACCGGGCAGCCCGTCCGGGATCCCGAAGTGCTGGTTCGTGCCGTCCGCGGCCACCTGCGGCGCGTCGCGGAGGGGGTCGAGTATCAGCCGGCGCTGGGACGGCGGCAGCGACAGCACCGCCTGGTACACCTTCAGCACGTCGGCCGCCGACAGCAGCGTGTCGCCCCACCGGCCGGCGTCGGCGGGCGGTTCGGTGGCGGTCAGGCCCAGGGCGCTCGCCGTGCGGCGGACGATCTCCGGGCCGCCGCCGGAGGTCCACAGCTCGTCGGCGATCAGATCGTCGCTGTAGGCGAGCATCCGGGCGACCCTCGGGCTCGGCCGCTGCGGGGTCACGTGCCCGCGCTGCACCAGGTCGAGCGCGATGAGGAGTTTCACCAGCGACGCCGACCGGAACCGCGCGCCGGTGTTGTCGCCGCGCAGGACGTCGTCCGTGGTGCGGTCGTAGACGAGGACGCTCGTCGCGGAGGTTTCCGCCGCCACGGTGCCGCTGGAGGTCCCGCGCAACGCGAGCGCGCTGCCCAGGGCGACGACGACCGCGACGACCGCGACGGCGAGGATGATGATGGGGCCACGGCGGAGTGGCCGGGTTCGCACGGACATGCCGATCAGCGTCGGGCGGCGATGTCCGGGTCCCATCGTCGTCATGTCATGGTTTCGCAACAGAGTCGCCGCAGTTGGTGAACCACCGCCATAATCGGCCGCGTGCCGACTGTGCTGTTGATCGAGGACGACCCGGCTGTCCGGGAAGGACTGTGCCTGGGCCTGCGCCGGCACGGTCACGACGTCCAGCCGGCCCCCGACGGGGAACGCGGCTTGACCCTGCTCGCCGCGCGCCGCCCCGACCTCGTGCTGCTCGACCTGATGCTGCCGGGCATCGACGGGTTCGAGGTGTGCCGCCGCATCCGCGCCACCGGCCCGGTGCCGATCATCATGCTCACCGCCCGCGGCGACGACATCGACGTCGTCGGCGGTCTGGAGGCCGGCGCCGACGACTACGTGGTCAAACCGGTGCAGCCGCGCGTCCTGGACGCGCGGATCAAGGCGGTGCTGCGGCGCGGCGCCACCCAGGGCCACGACCGGGAGCGCCACGCCGACCTGGTCATCGACCGCGCCGCGTGCGAGGTCACCAAGAACGGCGAACCGGTGCGGTTGACGCCCACCGAACTGCGGCTCCTGCTCGAACTGTCCCGCGTGCCCGGCCGCGTGTTCAGCAGGCAGCAGCTGCTGGAACTGGTGTGGGAACACGACTACCTCGGTGACTCGCGGCTGGTCGACGCGTGCGTCCAGCGTCTGCGCGCGAAGCTGGAGGACGTGCCGGCCGCCCCGGTCTACGTGCGGACCGTGCGCGGCTTCGGCTACCGGTTCGGTCCACTGTGACCGCACGATTCCGGTTGCGGTGGCGGGGAATCCGCACCCGTCTGGTGCTGATCATCAGTCTCGTCGCGGTGGCGGCGATCGTCGGCGCCACCGGCGTCAACTACGTCGCCGCCCGGCGCACGGTGCTGACCGCCACCCAGGACCAGGTGATGAGCAGGCTGCGCGACGACGTGGACGCCGTGGCCCCCACCCTGCGGATGCCGCCCGACGTGGGGGCGCTCGACGAGTTGCTGCGGGCCGTCCCGGCGGCCGCCGTCGCCCGCTTCGGCGCACTGTCCTCCACCGCCCGCGGTTCGATGGAACGGGTGCCGCCCGAACTCGTCGCCCGGGTCGGCGCCGAGGGCCGGCTCGTGTTCCAGCGCGTCGACACCGGTGGCCCGGAGCTGGTGGTCGGCATGCCGGTGATGACCTTCGACACGAACTTCCGGGTCGTGCCCTCGGGGCTCGAGGTGTACGCCTGGTACTCGCTGTCCACCGAGCAGATCCAGATCACCGAGTTCGCGCTGAACGGATGGCGCACCGCGGCCGTCGCCGTGCCGCTGGCGGTGATCCTCGCGTGGCTGGCCGCGGGGGCGGTGCTGCGGCCCGTGCGGCGCCTGCGGGACGCCGCGCGGGGCCTCGCGCGCGGCGAACTGTCCACGCGGCTGCCCGAACGCGGCGCCGACGAGCTGGCGGAACTGGCCCGCACGTTCAACGAAACGGCCGCCAGCCTGGAGAAGACCGTGGGGGAGTTGCGCCGCATGGAGTCCGACGCGCGCCGCTTCGTCGCCGACGTCTCGCACGAACTGCGCACCCCGCTGGCCGCGATGACCGCGGTGACCGAGGTGCTCGACGAGGAGAGCGCGCACCTGCCCGGCGACACCGGCACGGCCAGCCGCCTCGTCAGCGCCGAGACCCGCAAGCTGGCCCGCCTCGTCGACGACCTCATCGAGATCTCGCGGTTCGACAACGGGCGGGCCCGCATGGACCGGCGCGAGGCGGACCTGGGCGAGCTGATCACCGCGAGCCTGCGGGCGAGGCAGTGGACCGGCCGGGTCGGAACCGACCTGCCGCACGGGATCGTCGCGGACGTGGACGCGCGGCGGTTCGACGTCATCGTCGCCAACCTCGTCGGCAACGCGTTGCGGCACGGCGCCGAGCCGGTGCGGGTGCGCCTGTGGGCCGACGGCCCGGAGGTCGTCGTCGAGGTCACCGACCACGGCCCGGGGTTGCCGGAGGACGTGCTGCCCCACGTGTTCGCCAGGTTCTACAAGGCCGACACGGCGCGGTCGCGGTCGGAGGGCAGTGGCCTGGGGTTGTCCATCGCGGAGAAGAACGCGGGCCTGCACGGCGGCACGATCGAAGCGGGCAACCGGCCCGGCGGCGGTGCCCGGTTCGTGCTGCGGCTGCCCCGGAGGGAGGTGCGGCGGTGAAGGCGCGGTGGATGCTGCTGCTCGCGGTGCTGGTGCTCGCCGGGTGCGGGGTGCGGCCGACCGAGCCGGTGGCGGCCGGGGAGGCGCCGGTGGGCGTGGCGAGCGGTCCCATGCTGTTCTTCGTGCGCGACGGGAAGGTGCGGCCGGTGATCCGCGAGACCGGGCGCCTGGGCACGGCGACCGGTGCGGTCGCCCTCCTCCTCGGGGGTCCCACGGCGGCGGAGTCCGGTGCCGGCTACACCACCGAGCTGCCGCCCGCGACGGTCGGCGCCTCGGTGAGCGTGATGCAGGAGGGGGTCGTGACCGTGTCGCTCGCCCCGTCCCCGGTGTACCTCAGCCGGACGGCGACCGAGCAGCTGGTGTGCACCGTGGTCGCGGTCGAAGCGCAGCTGGGGGCGAGTGCGTCCGGCGTCGGCGTGCGGATCGCGGGCGGCGGGCCGACCGTGAGCCTGCAGCAGACGGGCAATGCCATGCGGTGCCCGGTCATCCCCTGATCCCCGCCGGATGTGCGGAGCGTGTTACGGCGTCCCGCCACCGGGGTACGGAGTCGTAACCTGCCGGTTTCATCCGGGAGCGATCGGCGAAACCCGCCTGCCGGAACATCGGTCCTGCCGATGTCCGGTCCGGGGAAGGGGATGCGCATGCGTGGCTTCAGGGCGAGGAAGGCGGCGGAGCCGGAAGTGACCGCCGGCGTGAGCTCGTGGCTGCCCCGGCGCAGCAGCCGGGCGCGCGACTGGCCGGTGGCGGACCTGGTGGCCGCCAAGGCGGCCACGGCGGTCAGCGTGGTGATCCCGGCCAGGGACGAGGAGGCGACGGTCGGGGACATCGTGCGCACGATCCGGCGCGACCTCGTCGACCGGCACCAGCTGGTCGACGAGGTGGTGGTGGTCGATTCGCGGTCGCGCGACGCGACCGCGCGCGTGGCCGCCGAGGCGGGGGCGACGGTGGTGGCGCAGGACGCCGTCCTGCCCGCCCTGCCCGCGTTGCAGGGCAAGGGGGAGGCGCTGTGGAAGGGGCTCGCGGCCTCCCACGGCGACCTCGTCGTGTTCGTCGACGGCGATCTGTACGACTTCACCAGCGACTACGTGACCGGCCTGCTCGGGCCGCTGCTCACCGACGCCTCGGTCGCCTACGTCAAGGGCTTCTACCACCGCCCGCTGGTCGGGCCGGTGTCCACCGACGCCGACGGCGGCGGCCGGGTGACCGAACTCGTCGCGCGGCCGCTGCTGAACCTGTACTGGCCGGAGCTGGCCGGGTTCGTGCAGCCCCTGGCGGGGGAGTACGCCGGGCGGCGCGAGGTGCTGGAGCGCGTGCCGTTCGTGGCGAACTACGGGGTCGAGGTCGGGCACCTGATCGACATCCTGCAGTCCCACGGCCTGGACGCGCTCGCGCAGGTCGACCTCGGCAAGCGCACCCACCGGCACCAGGACACGCAGGCGCTGGGCCGCATGGCGGGGCAGATCATGCTGACCGTGTTCGACCGCCTGGAACGCTACGGGCGCCTGGTGTCGGCCGAGCCGCCGGCGACGCTGCTCGCGCAGTTCCGCCGCGGTGAGTCCGGGCACGGCGTCGACCGGGAACTCGTGGTGACCGACCTGGCGTGCGAGCAGCGCCCGCCCCTGGCGACGCTGCGCGCGGCCGACGGGCTGCGCGAGATCGCCTGACGCGTCAGGTGGCGTCGTGGAAGACGAGGCCCAGGGTGTGGCGGATGCCGGTGCGCAGGGTGCTCACGCCGTGCCGCACCGGCGCCGCCGACCAGCCGCGCGTGGACCGCACCGGGCGGTCGCGGGTGGTGAAGATCAGCCCGTGACCCTGCGGGAGCACGGTCACCGTGCCGCGCGACTGGGCCCGCGGTCGCTGCTCGACCAGCAGGAACTCGCCGCCGGTGTGGTCGGTGCCGGGCTTGTCGAGGCCGATCACGACCTGCAGCGGGAACACCAGGTCGCCGTAGAGGTCGCGGTGCAGCGCGTTCCAGTCACCGGCGCGGTAGCGCAGCAGGATCGGCGTGGGCCGCCGCTGACCGGCCCGGTGACACCGGTCGAGCCAGCTGTCCAGGTCGTCCGGCCACGGCGCGTCCCACCCGAGCTTCGCCGCCCAGTCCCGCGCGATCGGCAGCAGGCGCGGGTAGAACGCCGCCCGCAGCTGCGCGACCGGATCGGGCAGCGGGTAGTCGAAGTAGCGGTACTGGCCGGACCCGAACCGGAAGCGCGCCATGTCGATCGTGGACCGGAATCGGCCCACGTCGTCGTACAGCGCCGACAGTTCGCGGCACTCCGCGGCGCTGAGCAGGGGCGGGGTCAGGGCGCAGCCGGAGTCGTCCAGCTCCGCGGTGAGGGCGGGCCAGTCGAAGCCCGCGACATCCGAGATCACCCCGCCCAGTCTGCGCGCCCCCGGCGCCGGCGGCTGGCGGAAATCAGCCGGCGAGACCGCCGGATCCGACGACCTTCGTGATCCGTGCCCGGACCAGCGCCTGACCGGGCACCGTGTGGCGCCTGCCGACCTCCGCCGCCCGGTCACACCGCGTGGAGCGGGCGCCGAGCCGCCTCGGCGCCCGCCCTCGACCGACGTGCCGGGCGCGGCTCGCCTAGTCTCAAGCGCTGTGCGTGACTCGGACCTGATCAGCGGGGGGCTGGTGGACGAGGGCCTGGCCCGGCGGCTCAAGGCGCTCGCCTGCACCGCGCCCCTGCACGACCTCGACGCGCGCAAGGCCAAGCTGGACTGGGCCGACGCGACCGTCTACCAGATGGCCGAGATCGCGCTGCACACGATCGACCTGGTCACCATCGCGATGGACTTCGACACCGGCGCCGACCACGACGACGTCGTGCGCCGCCTGCAGCCGTTCATCGCCGCGCAGGCCCCGCGCCGCCCGGCCGAGGAGCACCTGCGCGTGGCCCGCTGGGTGCTGGACAACCTGATCAACGTCGGCACCACCGACCGCGGTTTCCGCCGGGTCTACGGCAGCGTCGACGCGCACGGCACCTACCGCCGCCGCGCGTTCGACTTCAAGCTGCTCGTCGAGCTGGCCGCCCCGGACGGCGAGGTGTACCTGCGGGCCAGCGACGAGGCGATCAACGTCCTGGTGGGCGCGCTGGACACCGACGTCGAGTCCGCGCAGATCGCGGCCGAGGTCAAGCTGGAGAACCTGATCAGCCGCGGCCGCCTCGCCGACGCCAAGCTCGCCGCCGAGCAGGCCCGCTACCGCACCGTGCAGTACGGCGAGACGCTGCGCGCCAAGCTCGACGCGACCCGCCGGGACGTGCGCGCCGTGGACTGGGACCGCGAGATGCCCGAACTGCTGGACTCCGCGCTGACCCACATCGAGTCCCGCTTCCGCGCCGAGAACGCGATCCTGCGCAACATCACCGCCGCCCGCGACGAGGCCGAAGACGTCGACCACAAGCGGCGCGCCGCCGAACTGGTCGACATCGTCAGCGACTGCATCAGCAGGCACACCCAGTTGCAGGCGCGGCTGCAGGCCGCGGGCGCGGTGTTCCGCGCCGAGCAGGACCGCCAGCAGTTCTCCGGGCCGCCGCAGCGCGCGACCGTGGACCTGTTCGGCCAGATCCTCATGCCCGCGCTGGAACTGCCGATCGCCGACGCGGTGTCGCCGCTGGAGTCCTACTTCCACGCCTCGGCCGGGCTGGTCGTGCCGACCGTGCCCGCGTTGCCGTCGCTGGTCTCGCTGCTGCTGCGCCCGGCCCCGGAACGCGACAAGCTGGTCGGCGAGGTGCCCGAGCCGGAGCTCGTCCCGCCGGAGAGCCTGGACCACTACAGTGACGAGCAGTGGCGGCGGGCCGACGAGCTGCTGGACCTGCCGGAGGTGCCGCGGCGGCTGTCCGGCGTGCTGGCCGAGGCCCGCGAGCTGGACCCGGAGCTGCCGCGTCTGGTGGCGCTGCGGGCGCTGCACTCCTACAGTCCCGAGGTGGGCGCCGCCGTCCGGCAGGGGGACGATCGCGCGCTGCTCGCCGTCGACGACGGCACGCTGCTGGACGACGCCGAGTTCGGCGGCGCCGACCTGCTGCTGAGCACGGCGCGGCTGGCACGCGACGAGGACGACGAAGAGGGGGCGGCATGAGGACTGCTGGCAGGTCCGAATCATTCAGCGGCATGCCTGCCGACGCGCTGCCGCGGCTTGCCGCGTCCGTTGAGGGGGCGGCATGACGCGTCCGGTCACCACCGGCGACGCCGAGAGCGCGGCACGGCTGATCTCGTTCGGCATGCGGCCCAAGCACCTGCCCTCGCGGGACGTCGTCTACGCGGACCTGGTGCGCCGCTACGGCGAGGACAGCGCGTTCAAGCAGCTGACCAACTCCGTCGCCGCGGGCCTGGGCCTGATGGTGCTCGACGTCAGCCACCAGGCCGGCGCGGTGCTGGCCGCCACCGACGAGTCGGTGTTCGAGGTCAAGATGGACGGCTACGCGCGGCAGAGCAAGATCCGCGAGCGCCGCGACACCGAGAAGGTGCTGCACGGCCTGGTGCACCTCGCGACCGCCGCGCTGGGCTACCCGCGCCCGGACGACCTGGCCAACGACACCTACATCGGCCGGGTGAGCGTCGATCAGGTGGACGGCGTGGTGCGGGAGGCGTGCCGCATCCTCGACGAGCGCGCCGCCAAGGCCGAGGCGAACAACGACCCGCTGTCCGACTCGCCGGAGCTGGAACAGGCCTGGCGCGCCTACGCCCGCCGTCCCGAGGCGGCGGCGACCAAGGACGGCCGCCTGGCCTCGGACACCACGCGGGGCATGGTGTCGCGCGCGTTGCGGTTCCTGGCCGATCAGGGGTTCCTGGTGCAGGTGAGCGGCGAGCAGGGCGGCACCTACCGGACCACGCCGCGCTACCAGGTGCAGGTGCGGGAACTGGCCGCGGACAGCGCGTTCGAGGAGCTGCTCGCGCTCGGCGTGGTCGCCGTCGGCGACGGCGGCGGCACGCTGCGCCCGTCCATTTCGGACACTCTGTAGGGGGAGACTGGTGTACGAGTTGTCCCGGGTGCGCCTGCACTCGGTCGGACCGGCGGGCGCGCGGTACCAGAACGTGGTGCTCGACTTCAGCGGCGTCGGCCCGCTGGTCAAGGCGCCCGCGCAGGACGCGCTCTTCACCGCGGGCATCCACACCGCCGACGGGAGCCTGCCGCGGCGGCCCTCGCCGGCGAGCGTGCTGTTCCTGGAGAACGGTGGCGGCAAGTCGGTGCTGATCAAGCTGATCTTCTCGGTCATGCTGCCCGGCCGGCGCCAGGTGGTCGGCACCACGAGCACCCGCGTCCTGGAGAAGTTCGTCGCCGCCAAGGACGTCGCGCACGTCGTGCTGGAGTGGCAGCACACCGAGACCGGGCAGCGGGTCATCACCGGGAAGGTGTCGGAATGGCGCGGGCACGTGGTGTCCAACGACCCGGCGAACCTGGTCGACTCGTGGTACTGCTTCCGGCCCACCGCGTCGCTGGGCCTGGAGTCGCTGCCGTTCACCGACGACGGCCGCCTGCTGACCATGTCCGGGTTCGCCGAGCAGCTGGAGCGGGCGCACAAGGCCGAGCCCGAGCTGGAGCTGTTCACCACCCGCCGCCACCACGAGTGGACCGAGCGGCTGGACGCCCTGGGCCTGGACACCGAGCTGTTCCGCTACCAGCGCGCGATGAACGCCGGCGAGGGTGAGGCGGCCGACGCGTTCGCCTTCACCTCGGACGAGGCGTTCGTCGAGTTCCTGCTGCGCGCGGTGATCCACGAGGACGATCCGCGGGACCTGGCGGAGGTCGTGCAGACCTACGCGCACAACCTCGGCCAGCGCGGCGAGCTGATGAGCGAGCGCGACTTCGTGGCCGGTGCGCTGGAGCTGCTGACGCCGCTCACCGAGGAGGAGTCGCTGGCCGCGGCGTCCCGCAAGCTGGCCGCGGCCGCCCGCGAGGAAGCCCGTGCCCTGGCCGGGTCGGTCCTCGCGCGGCACGACCTGGAGGCCGACCGGCTCGACGGGATCAAGTCCTATGTGGACGAGACGCGGGACGCGGAGAAACTGGCCGAGGGCGACCACCGGCGCCGCACCGCGGTGGTGACCGAGCTGCGCCGCCTGGTCGGCGAGCTGCGGCTGGCGGACGCGACCGCCGAGAAGAAGCGCCTGGACGAGGAGCTGCGGGAAGCCCGCGCGGCCGCGGCGGCGTGGCGGGAGACCGGCACCGTGCTGGCGCACGTCAACGCCGCGCAGAAGGCGGCCGGCATCCGCAAGCTGGTCGGCGATCGCGAGCAGAGCGCGAAACCCGCGCTGGAGGCCAAGAACGCGGCGGCCACCGCACTGGCGCGCGGGCTGCTGGCCCTGGCGCGGGAGGCCGAGGCGCAGGCGCGCGCCGCCGAGTCCCGCGCCGAGACCGCCCGGTCCGCCGCTGCGGCGGCGCAGGACCAGCGGGACGAGGCCACCGCCACCGCGGCCGGGCAGCGCGCGGAGCTCGGGCAGCTGACGCGCCGCATCGACGAGGTGCGCAGCCAGGTGCAGCAGGCCGTCCGCGAAGGGCTGCTCACCGACGGCACGCAGGTCGCCGCCGCGGCCCAGGAAGCGCGCACCCGCGGCGAGAACGCGGTCACCGAGCTGGCCGCGCGGGAGAGCGAGCTGGAGGCCGTGGCCGAGGACCACGCCCAGGCGCAGGCCGCCCTGCACACCGCGCAGCAGCGGGCCGCGACGGCGCGCTCCCGGTCCGAGCACGCGGCCGGGGAACTGGCCAAGGCGCACCGCCGATCGGACAGCCTCGCCGCGCACCCCCGGCTGCTGGAGCTGCTCGGCGGTGACTCGGTCCAGCTGGAGACCGACACGCCGGCCCTGCTGACGCGGCTGCGCGAGGCGCGGGCCGCCGCCGAGCGTGAGCAGACCGCGCTGCGCATGGAGGAGTCGGTCGACGAGCGCGCGCTGGCCGCGCTCGGCAACGGCGGCCTGCTGCCCGCGCTGCCCGAGGTCCAGTCCGCTTTGGACGTACTGGAAGCGGCCGGGATCACGGCGCGATCAGGGTGGCGCTACCTGTCCACGATGGACGCCGCCGGACGCGAGCGGGTGCTGCGGGACCTGCCGCACCTGCTCGGCGGGGTGCTGATCAACGACCCCGCGCAGCTGGACCGCGCGCGGCAGGCCCTCGCCACCGCGAAGCTGCTGCCCAGCGTGGTGCTGCCGGTCGGCACCACCGAGGCCGTGCGCGCCGAGGGCACCGCGCCGGGCGTGGAGTTCCTGGTCCCGCCGAACCCGGCGATGTACGACGAGGACGCCGCCGACACCGAGCGCCAGGCGATCGCGGCCCGGCACGCCCGGCGGCAGAAGCAGCTCGAGGCGCTGGCTTCGGCCATCAACGACGACGCCGCACTGGAGTGGAAGCTCACCACGTGGCGCGAGGACTACCCGGCCGGGGCGCTGGCCACGCTCGCCGAGGAGGCCGAGGCCGCGGCCACCGAGCTGTCCGAGGCCGAGGCCGCGGCCACCGCGCAGGAGCGGGCCGTGGCGGATCTGGCCGCGCGGCGGGCCCGGTTGCGCGAGACGATTCCGGCCCTGCGAGCCGAAGCCCGCGCCGGCGAGGAACGGGCCCGCAAACTCGGCGAGCTGGCGCAGCGCGTCGCGCTGATTCCCCAGTGGACCGAGTCCGCCGAGCGCGCGCAGGAGGCCGTCGCCCGCGCCGAGGCCGAGGCCGAGCAGGCGGCGACCCGTGCGGCGCGGCTGCGCGAGGAGGCGGCCGAGGAGCAGCGCACCGCCGACGGCCACCGCCGCACGGTGACGCACGCCAGGGCCGAGCTCGCCGAGGTGCCGGGCGGGGGATCGGTGTCCGAGGACGAACCGGTGCCCGCCGAACCGGTCGACGCGCTGCGCCGCACCTTCGCCGCGGCGAGCGACGCCTACGCCCGCGTCGAGGTCGGCAGCGACCTGCGGGCCGAGCTGGACCAGGCGGAGAGCGCGGAGTCGGCGGCGCGCGCGGCGCTGGAGGCACTCGACCCGGACGTGCGGGAGCGCGCGGCGCGCCTGCTGGAGACCCCGGACGGCTCGGACGCGGCGACGCGCGCCGCGGCACTGGCGCGGGCGGGACGCACGGTGTCGGCGCTGGAGGCCGAGCACACCGAGGCGATCGGTCTCGTCGCGACGTGCAAGGCCGAGCTGGACCAGCTGCCGAGGCAGAACGCGTCGCCGGAGGTCCGGCCGCGCGACGTCGAGCACGGCCGCGAGCTGATCGAGGAAGCGGCGGAGGAGGCGTCCGCGGCCGCCCGGGCCCTGGAGGAAGCCCAGGCGCGGCGGGCCGAGGCCGAACGCACGCTGGAGTCGGCGACCGCGTCCGCGGCCGGGTTCAAGATGCTCGCCGAGTCGCTGGCGCACCTGGCGCCCGAGGGCGAACCGGAGACGGTGTTCGACGGCGACATCGACGCCGCGCAAGCCCGCTACCGCAAGCTGAACACGACGCTGACCGACGCCGAGGCCGCGGTGGACAGCGCCGAGAAGCGGGTCCGCGCGGCGGCGGACGCCCTGGCCCAGTACGCGACCGACAAGCGGTTCGAGAAGCTGAGCAGCCCGGTGCGGCAGCAGATCGTGTCGGTGCGCCGGGACAGCCTGCCCGCGCACGCGCGGGAGTGGACGGCCGCGCTCAAGCCGCGGCTGCGCACGCTGACCGACGACCTGGCGCAGATCGACCGGCACCGGTCGGGGATCGTCGCGCGGTTGCAGGGCATGGTCGAGGGTGCGCTGCGGATGCTGCGGTCGGCGCAGCGGCTGTCCCGCCTGCCGGAGGGGCTGGGTGGCTGGTCGGGGCAGGAGTTCCTGCGCATCCGGTTCGGCGATCCGGAGGAGCCGCAGCTGTCCGAGGCGCTGGGACAGGTCGTGGACGAGGCGGCGGCCGGCAGGACCAGCGACGGTCGCGACGTGAAGCGGGACGGGATGTCGCTGGTGCTGCGCGGCGTGCGGGCGGCGGTGCCCAAGGGGTTCCGGGTGGACATCCTCAAACCGGACTCGGTGCTGCGGACCGAGCGGCAGCGGGTGTCGGAGATCCGGGACGTGTTCTCCGGCGGGCAGCAGCTCACCGCGGCGATCATCCTGTACTGCACCCTGGCGGCGCTGCGGGCGAACAACCGCGGCATGGTGCGCAACCGGCACTCCGGGGTCTTGTTCCTGGACAACCCGATCGGCCGCGCGTCCGCCGGGTACCTGCTGGAGTTGCAGCGGGTGGTCGCGGAGGCGCTCGGCGTGCAACTGATCTACACGACGGGCCTCTTCGACGCCGGCGCGCTGTCGGAGTTCCCGTTGATCGTCCGCCTGCGCAACGACGCGGACCTGCGCGCCGGCCGCAAGTACCTCTCGGTCGACGCCACGATCCGCAACCACCTGGATGACCTGGGCGAACCGGACGGCACGGCGCGCATCTCGGCCACCCGGCTGTTCACCAAGCCCGGCGAGCAGGCGGAGAGCGCCTGACGCCGGTCCCGGTTCCCCAGGCGGGTCAGCCGCGGACGGCCGCCTGGTACGCGGCCAGCTCGCCGGGGTCGTCGATGCTGCCGTGGTGGTGGAACTGCGCCCACCGGCCGTTCTCGTAGCGGAAGTACCGGCTGGTGCGGATCCGCAGCGGCACCTCACGGCCGTCGACCACGTACGAGCCGGTCTCCCGCCCGGCGAACAACGCGTGGCCCTCGCCGGCGTACTCCACGATGTCGCCGAACGTCACCGTCACCCTTGCCGGCCCGTGGAAGACCTTGTCGTACAGCGCGGTGATCTCCGGGCCGCCACGCAGGATGCCGCCCAGGGGGTTGTTGAGCTGGGCCAGCGCGTCGCCGGTCCAGACCTGCGCGAACACGTCCAGATCGCGCTGGTTGAAGGCGAAGTAGAAGGTTTCCAGCGCGGCCAGCGCGCCTTCGGCGCCGGGTGTGGCGGCCGCGTCCAGCCGGTTGCGCGAGTCCGGGCCGAAGGTGCTCTCGAGGCGTCGGGTCATGTCCGCTCCTGCCGTCTAGAATGTTCGATGGAGGTCGACCAGATGAGTGTACGACAATCATCGAACAGTGCGCGAGCGCGCGGGCTGACCCACGTCCACCCCAGGGACGTCTCGCTGCAGGACGCGCTCACCGCCGTCGCGGATCCGGTGCGCCGCGCGATCCTGCGCGAGCTGGCGGAACTGCCGGACTGGACCAAGGCGTGCGGCACCTTCGACCTGCCGGTCACCAAGGCCACGCGCAGCCACCACTTCGCCGTGCTGCGCGCGGCCGGCCTGATCGAGCAGCGCGACGAGGGGCCGCGCCGCCTCAACCGGCTGCGCCGCCCGGAGTTCGACGACGCCTTCCCCGGCCTGCTGGACCTGGTGCTGGCTAATCCTTCCGGCCGTTGAGCGCGAGGCCCGCGCCGAGGCCGATCATCACCAGCCCGCCGGTGCCGCCGATCAGTTCGAGCCGCCTCGGCGAGCGGGCGAACCAGGCGCGCGCGGTGCCGGCGACCAGCGCCCACGCGCTGTCGGAGAACACCGCGATCGCCGGCAGCGCGATGCCCAGCAGCATGATCTGCACCGGCACGCTCCCGGCCGCGTCGTCGACGAACTGCGGCAGCACCGCGGCCAGGAACACGATCGACTTCGGGTTGGCGAAGCCGACCACGAACCCGTCCCGCAGCACGGTGAGCGTGCGCCCGCGGGTGGCCGGCACCGCGCTCGCCAGCGCCTCGGACAGCTTGCGGCGGTGCCGGACGGCCTGGACACCCAGGTAGACCAGGTACGCGGCGCCGGCCAGCTTGATCACCGTGAACACCGTCGCCGACGTGCGCACGATCGCGCCCATCCCGAACGCCACCGCCACGACCTGCGCGTACACCCCCGCCGCGTTGCCGAGCACCGTGATCAGCGCGTCCCGCCGCCCGACGGTCAGCGCGCGGCTCACGGTGAACAGCACGCTCGGACCGGGGACGACCACCATCACGAACACCAGGGCGGCGAAGGCCGCGAAGTGGCTGGGCGACACCATCACCCGAGCGTATCGCTGCCGCCGGCCGGGTGACGAACGGTTTAACCGCAGGTCGAACGGGTTACCGTGAGAGGGATGAGTGGATACCCGCCCACCGAGACCACCGAGCCCGACTACCGCCGGTTGTGGGCCGGCGGGGTGGCGACGGCCGTCGTCGCCGCGCTGGTGGTCGTGGTCGGGTTGCTGATCGCGCGCGGCCTGTTCGGGGCCGAGGTCCTGGCGCCGAAGGGCAACGGCATCTGGGGCAACGCCAACACCGTCACCTACGCGCTGTGCGCCGCCGCCGCGGCGCTGCTGGCCACCGGCCTGATGCACCTGCTCAGCCTGGCCACGCCCGCCCCCGGCCAGTTCTTCGGCTGGATCATGGTGCTGATCACCGCGATCGCGATCGTGCTGCCGTTGACGCTGTCGGTGCGGCTGGAGGCCAAGATCGCCACGGCGCTGATCAACCTCGCCATCGGCGCGATGATCACCATGCTCATCAACACCATGGCGGGCGCGGCCCGGCGCCGCCGCCGCGGCCGCGACGCCACGCAGCCCACCGCCAGGTGGGACAACGGGCCGCCGTACTACTCCTGAAACCGTCGGTGCCCGGTGGTACAACCGCCGGGTGAGCAGGAAACTGGGGAACGACCAGCGCCGCGCCCGGATGGTCGCGCGGCACCACCTCGCCGGGCAGGCGGACGGCCCCGAACAGGTCGCCGCGAGCCTCGTCGCGCTGCACGCCACCGATCCGGCCACCGTCCACCTCGCGGTGCTCGCCCGTTCCGCCGCGGGCACCGACGACGTCGAGCGCGCCCTCTATGACGACCGGTCCCTGGTGCGGATGCTCGGCATGCGCCGGACCATGTTCGTCGTGCCCGCGGCGCTCGTGCCGGTCGTCCAGGCGGCCTGCGCCGACGACATCGCGCGACGGCAGCGCAAGCTCCTGCTCCAGCACCTGGGCACCGCCGGCCTCGAGGGCGACCTCGATGCCTGGCTCGCCGAGGTCGAGGAGGGCGCCTACGCCGCCCTCCGGGCCGGCGAACCCGCCTTCGCCCAGCAGATCGCCGACGGCGAACCGCGCCTGCGCACCGAGATCGTCATGGCGGAGGGCAAGCCGTACGAGGCGCGCGGCTACATCACCAACCGCGTGCTGTTCCTGCTCGCCGCGCAGGGGCGCATCGTGCGCGGCCGCCCCCGCGGCACCTGGCTGTCCACCCAGTACGCCTGGTCCACCGCCGAAACGTGGCTGCCCGGGCTCGAACCGCTCGACGCCGACACCGCCCGGGCCGAGCTGGCCAGGCGCTGGCTGTCCGCCTTCGGGCCGGCCCCGGTGGCCGACCTCAAGTGGTGGACCGGCTGGACCGCCGGCCAGGTGAAGAAGGCGCTCGCCGCGATCGGCCCGGCCGAGGTCGACCTGGACGGCGGCCCGGGCATCGCGCTGCCCGGCGACGACGAGCCGGTCCCCGAGCCGGAGCCGGCCGCCGCGCTGCTCCCGGCGCTCGACCCGACGCCGATGGGGTGGCAGGAGCGCGGCTGGTTCCTGGGCGAGCACCAGCCGCTGCTGTTCGACCGGACCGGCAACATCGGCCCGACCGTGTGGTGGGCGGGCCGCGTGGTCGGCGGGTGGGCGCAGCGCCCCGGCGGGGAGATCGCGATCCGTCTGCTCGAGGACATCGGCGCGGACGCCACCGCCGCGGTGGAGGCGGCCGCGGACCGGTTGCACGGCCGCCTCGGCGGGCTGACCGTCATACCGAAATTCCGGACGTCCGTCGAGCGAGATCTGTCATCTTGATCGTCCTCTTGATCGATTCCCCACGGTGGTGCACATCTCGTTAGGGTGTGCGAGTACACGCAGGCCAGCCCGGCTAGGGTTGGCCCTGAGCCCGAAGATGTGCCCGGTTCCCGCGGGAGCCGGGACGAACCCGAGGAGAGAGCAGCAGTGACGGTTCGCGTAGGTGTGAACGGCTTCGGTCGGATCGGCCGCAACTTCTTCCGCGCCGTGCAGGCCGCGGGTCACGACATCGAGGTGGTCGCGTTCAACGACCTCGGCGACGTCGCCACCATGGCGCAGCTGCTCAAGTACGACAGCGTCCTGGGCCGCTACCCCGAGGAGGTGACCGTCGGCGACGACGGCATCGTCGTGGGCGGCAAGACCATCAAGGCCCTCGCCGAGCGCGACCCGGCCAACCTGCCGTGGGGTGACCTGGGCGTGGACGTCGTGGTCGAGTCGACCGGCTTCTTCACCAACGCCGACGCCGCCAAGGCCCACATCGCCGGTGGCGCCAAGAAGGTCATCATCTCGGCCCCGGCCAAGGGCGAGGACCTGACCGTCGTGCTGGGCGTCAACGACCACCTCTACGACGGCTCGCAGACGATCATCTCCAACGCGTCCTGCACCACCAACTGCCTCGGCCCGCTCGCCAAGGTCCTGCACGAGGCCTTCGGCATCGAAAAGGGCCTGATGACCACCATCCACGCCTACACGCAGGACCAGAACCTGCAGGACGGCCCGCACAAGGACCCGCGCCGCGCCCGCGCCGCCGCGCTGAACGTCGTGCCGACCTCCACCGGCGCCGCCAAGGCCATCGGCCTGGTCCTGCCGGAGCTCAACGGCAAGCTGGACGGCTACTCGCTGCGCGTGCCGGTGCCCACCGGCTCGATCACCGACCTCACCGTCGACCTGGCCAAGAAGGCCTCGGTCGAGGAGATCAACGCCGCCTACCGGGCCGCCGCCGAGGGCCCGCTGGCCGGCATCCTGCGCTACAGCGAGGACCCGATCGTCTCCAGCGACATCGTCAACGACCCCGCCTCGTGCATCTTCGACGCGCCGCTGACCAAGGTGATCGACAACCAGGTCAAGGTGTTCGGCTGGTACGACAACGAGTGGGGCTACTCCAACCGGCT
Source organism: Amycolatopsis thermophila (assembly GCF_030814215.1). NCBI lineage: Bacteria > Bacillati > Actinomycetota > Actinomycetes > Pseudonocardiales > Pseudonocardiaceae > Amycolatopsis > Amycolatopsis thermophila. Next base: position 4,895,135 of record NZ_JAUSUT010000001.1, read on the forward strand.
CGCGGACCTGGTCAAGCTCGTCGGCTCGAAGCTCTCCTGAGGCCATGGCAGTCAAGACTCTCGAAGACCTGCTGGCCGAGGGTGTCTCCGGGCGGCGCGTTCTGGTCCGGTCGGACCTGAACGTGCCGCTCGACGGCTCGGTCATCACCGATGACGGCCGGGTGCGGGCCGCGCTGCCGACCATCAAGCGCCTGGCCGACGCCGGCGCGAAGGTGGTCGTCGCGGCCCACCTCGGCCGCCCCAAGGGCACGCCCGAGGCCAAGTACTCGCTGCGGCCGGTCGCCGACCGGCTCGGCGAGCTGCTCGGCACGCCGGTCCGCCTGGCCGGCGACGTCGTCGGCGAGCAGGCCCGCGCGGTCGTCGCCGACCTGGCCGACGGTGCCGTCGCCCTGCTGGAGAACGTGCGGTTCGACCCGCGCGAGACGAGCAAGGTCGCCGACGAGCGGGCCGGGCTGGCCCGCGACCTCGCCGCACTGACCGGCGAGGGCGGCGCCTTCGTGTCGGACGGCTTCGGCGTGGTGCACCGCAAGCAGGCCTCGGTCTACGACGTGGCCCGCGTGCTGCCCGCCTACGCGGGCGGCCTGGTGCTCGCCGAGCTGGACGTGCTGAGCAGGCTGACCGGCGACCCGCAGCGGCCGTACGTGGTCGTGCTCGGCGGGTCGAAGGTGTCGGACAAGCTGGCGGTGATCGAGGCGCTGCTGCCGAAGGTCGACCGCCTGCTCATCGGCGGCGGCATGGCCTTCACGTTCCTGGCCGCGCAGGGCCACGGCGTCGGTGCCTCCCTGCTCGAGCAGGACTACGTGGAGACCGCGCGCAAGCTGCTGGCCGAGCACGCCGACAAGATCGTCGTGCCGACCGACGTCGTGGTGGCGGACTCCTTCGCCGCCGACGCGGCCACCGACACCGTCGCGGCCGAGGCGATCCCGGCCGGCTGGATGGGCCTGGACATCGGCCCGCGCACCACCGAGCACTTCGCGGCCGAGGTCGCCGCGGCGAAGACGGTGTTCTGGAACGGCCCGGCCGGCGTGTTCGAGATGGCCCCGTTCGCGGCCGGCACCAAGGGCGTCGCGCAGGCGATCGCCGATTCCGGCGCGTTCAGCGTGGTCGGCGGCGGCGACTCGGCGGCCGCGGTGCGCGTGCTGGGTCTGCCGGAGGAGAAGTTCTCGCACATCTCGACCGGTGGCGGCGCCTCCCTGGAGTACCTCGAGGGCAAGGAGCTGCCGGGCGTCGCGGTGCTGGAAGGTGGTGCCTGATGGCGCGCAAACCGTTGATCGCCGGCAACTGGAAGATGAACCTCAACCACCTCGAGGCCATCGCCCTGGTGCAGAAGATCGCCTTCTCGCTGCCGGAGAAGTACTACGCCAAGGTCGACGTCGCGGTGCTCCCGCCGTTCACCGACATCCGCAGCGTCCAGACCCTGGTCGACGGGGACAAGCTGCTGCTGACCTACGGCGCGCAGGACCTCTCGCCGCACGACTCCGGTGCCTACACCGGTGACGTGTCGGGGCCGATGCTCGCCAAGCTCGGGTGCTCCTACGTCACCGTCGGGCACTCCGAGCGGCGCGAATACCACCACGAGGACGACGAGCTGGTCAGCAAGAAGGTCCGCGCGGCGCTCAAGCACGGCATCAAGCCGATCCTCTGCGTGGGCGAGAAGCTCGAGGTGCGCGAGGCCGGCAACCACGTGGACCACTGCTTCGACCAGCTGATCGCGGGGCTGAAGGGCCTCAAGGCCGAGCAGGTCAAGGACGTCGTCGTGGCGTACGAGCCGGTGTGGGCCATCGGCACCGGCAAGGTCGCGACCGCGACCGACGCCGAGGAGGTCGGCAAGGCGCTGCGCGCGGCGCTGGCCGACAAGTACGGCGCCGAGGTCGCCGACGAGGTGCGGGTGCTCTACGGCGGGTCGGTCAAGTCGGGCAACATCGCCGAGCTCGTCGCGTGCGACAACATCGACGGCGCGCTGGTCGGCGGGGCGAGCCTGCAGGCCGACGAGTTCACCAAGCTCTGTGCGCTGGCTGCCGGTGGGCCGCTGCCGTAAGCGGGGGGTCGGCGGGTAGTCTGGCAACCTCAGACCGTCACACGATCAGGCAACCCCGAAGACCAGAGGATGAGATGAAGCTTTTCCTGCAGATCCTGCTGATCGCCTCCAGCCTGCTGCTGGTGATCGCCGTGCTGCTGCACCGTGGGCGCGGCGGCGGGTTGTCCTCGCTGTTCGGGGGTGGGATGCAGTCGAGCCTGTCCGGGTCGAGCGTGGCCGAGAAGAACCTCGACCGCATCACCCTGCTGCTCGGCGCCATCTGGCTGATCAGCATCGTGGGCCTGGGCCTGCTGCTGAAGGTGTGACGGACACTGAACGCACGGGCGTGCCTATGGGGGGTGCGCCGCCTGGAACACTGTGAGGATTCATGGTTGGCGGTAACGCAATCAGAGGCACCAGGGTCGGTGCCGGTCCGTCCGGCGAGTCGGAGCGCGGCGAGGCCGCTCCCCGCCGCCGGGTGTCGTACTGGTGTGCCAACGGGCACGAGTCCAAGCCGTCGTTCGCCGTGGACGCGGAGATCCCGGAGGAGTGGGACTGCCCCCGCTGCGGCCTCCCCGCCGGGCAGGACGAGAAGAACCCGCCGGCCGCACCACGGACCGAGCCGTACAAGACCCACCTGGCGTACGTGAAGGAACGACGCAGCGACGCCGACGGCGAGGCCATCCTCGCGGAGGCGCTCGAGCGCCTGCGTCAGCGTCGTCAGATCTGAGGAAGCGCTTTCCCGGAAAACCCGCTCCACCGGTGCGACCCGGTGGGGCGGGTTTTCGGCATGTCCGGGACCCGAACGCGCAGACGAGCCAGGGCGTGTCTGACAAACGTTTCGGCTGGTTGTTGGGACGCGGCTGGTCGTGTCGCGGTTTGGGCGCATCTGCACGCCACCAACATCACCCCCACAGGGGCTGGCTCGAACTACGCGGACCTTCGGAGCGAGCCGCCTGACCATGCGATCGGCCGTTCCCGGCCAGGCTGGGGACGCACCGATGTTCCCGCACCTCATGCGGCATCTGCACCTCGGTCGCCGCGGACGCGGCCGAGCCCGGACCCGGCCTGACCGGGTCCGCGGCGTCAAGGACCACTCATCACCTGGACCAAGGCATCGTCAGACACGCCCTAAACGGCCAAGGGGTAGCGGGCGCGGACCCGGAACCCGCCGTCCTCGGTCGGGCACGTCTCGAGGCTGCCGCCCAGCAGGCGGGCCCGTTCGGCGAGCCCGGTGAGCCCGTAGCCGCCCGAGGGCAGCTCCGTCGCCTCGTGGCGCGGGCGCTCGTTGCGCACCTCGACACTCAACGCGTCGCCCTCGCCGCGCACGTGCACCGTCGCGCTCGCCCCGGGGGCGTGCTTGCGGACGTTCGTCAGCGCCTCCTGCACCGTCCGGTACGCCGCCGCCGACACCTTCGGCGGCACGCGGTCGGGCACCTCGTCGATGCTCAGCCGGACCGGGACCGCGCAGTTGTGCACCAGGCGGCCGAGTTCGTCCAGCCCGGGTTGCGGGCCCTCGTCCCCGGTGCCGGAGCGCAGCACGCCCACCAGCGACCGCAACTCCTCCAGCGTGCGCGTGGACAGCTGCCGGATCACCTCGGCGGTCTGCCGCGCCGCGGGCGACTCCTGCGCGGTGAGCACCCCGGCCTGCATCGCGATCAGCGTGATGTCGTGCGACACCACGTCGTGCATCTCCCGGGCCAGGCGGGCCCGTTCCTCGGCGCGCACGGCGTCCGCGGTGAGCTTGCGTTCCCGGTCGCGGCTCGCGGCCAGCTCGCCCAGCTTCTGCGACAGCTGCGCGCGGGCGCCGATCAAGAGCCCGATCGCGATCGGCATGCCGGCCACCAGCACGCCGTAGATGCCGTCCAGGACGTGTTCGCGCCAGCTCAGCTGGGCGAAGTCGCTCAGCGGCCACTGGATGAACCGGCACGCCCACACCAGTCCCGCGCCCACCCACACCTGCCAGTGGGTCTGCTTGCGGGTGGCGAGCATGCCGAGCGCGATCATCGCGGCCAGCTGCGACCAGCCGGTGAGGAACCCGGGCACGGTCAGCAGGACCACGCCGAACGGCAGCCGCCGGCGCCCCGCCAGTGCGAGGCAGGCGAGCCCGGACAGGTAGATCGAGTACGGCGGCGCCTTCTCGGGGATGACGAGCCAGACGTCGAGCACGGCGATGAGGATGGCGGTCGCGTCGACGGCCAGCGGTGCCCACACCGCGCGGCGGGTCGAAGCCGCCCGGCGCGAGCCGCGGCGCGCCCGGTCGGCGGCCCCCGCGCCTGGGCCGCCGACCGAAATCCCGATGGAGAGTCCCTCGGTGCTCATGGTTTGGACCTCACTCGTCTTGTGGACTGACTATGAGAGTCCGCGGCCATCGGATCGGGACGCGGGTCGCCGCAACAATGTGCGGATGCTAACGGTGATGCGGGGGAGTGCGGTGAATTCCCGTCCGCCGGGGGAACACGCGAAAAGGCCCGCCGGGACGAGCCGGCGGGCCCTTTCACGGTCACCTCAGGCCGTGGGCGGCAGGTACACCTTCGACAGCTTGCCCGCCGCCGTCCGGTCGAGCAGCCACAGCGTGCGCCGGCGTCCGCGGGCGCCGGCCACCGGCACCTGCACCTCGCCGGCGCCGGACAGGGCCAGCGCCACCGCGTCGGCCTTGGCCTCGCCCGTGGTCATCAACCACACGTCGTGCGACTGACGGATCGCGGGCAGCGTCAGCGACACACGCGTCGGCGGGGGCTTCGGGCAGTTGCGCACCGCCACCACCGACCGCTCGGTCTCGTACACCGCGGGCGACTCCGGGAACACCGAAGCCGTGTGCCCCTCGCCGCCGAGACCCAGCAGGCAGATGTCGAACGACGGCACGTCGCCGTGGTCCTCGGGCCGCGCGTTGTCCGCCAGCACCCGCGCGTAGGCCGCCGCGGCCGCGTCCACGTCGTCGCCGAACTCGCCGTCCGACGCGGCCATCGCGTGCACCCGCTTCGGGTCGACGGGCACGTGGTCCAGCAGCGCCTCGCGGGCCTGCTTCTCGTTGCGCTCGTCGTCGTCCGCGGGCACGAACCGCTCGTCGCCCCAGTAGAGGTCCAGCCGCGACCAGTCGACCGCGTCACGGGCGGGGGAGCGGCGCAGCTGCTCCAGCACGGCGATCCCGGTGCCGCCGCCGGTCAGCACCAGCGACGCCGACCCCTTCGCGGTCTGCAGGTCCACCAGGCGGGTCACCAGCCGGGCCGCCGCGGCGGCCGCGAGCAGCTCGCCGTTGGCGTAGACGACGACCTCGGTGCCCGACATCAGGCGCTCGCCTTCGCCGACTTGGCCGGCTTCTTCGCGGCCGCCTTCTTCTTCGCCGCACCCGCCGACCCGGCGGCCAGCTTGTCCAGGCCCTGCAGCGCCGCCTCGAAGACCTCGTCCGGGTCGAGCCGGCGCAGCTCCTCGATCAGGCAGTCCTTGGTGTTGCGCCGGTGCAGCGCGATGCGGCGCGTCGGCTGGCCCGGCTGCATGAGCGTGCCCACCTTGCCGTCCGGCCGGTGCAGCGCGATCACCCCGGAGCGGCGCTCCAGCTCGACCGACACGATGCCCTGGGCGGTGGTCGTCTTGACCCGGCGCACCGGCACCTTCAGGTACTCGGCCAGCCAGCCGGCCAGCAGCTCGGTGGAGGGCGAGTCCGCCTCACCGGTCACCGTGGCCGCGGTGATCTTCTCGTACGGCGGCAGGTCCAGCGCGGCGACCAGCTGGGCGCGCCAGTTGGTCAGCCGCGTCCACGCCAGGTCGGTGTCACCCGGCACGTACGACTTCCGCCGCGCGGCCAGTGCCCTTATCGGGTTGCGCTCCGCCGCGGAGTCGGTGATGCGGCGCTGCGCCAGGTCCCCGATCGGGTCCTGCGCCGGCACCTTCGGGCCGGCACTGGGCCACCACGCCACGATGGGCGCGTCGGGCAGCAGCAGCGGGATCACCGCGCTCTGCCCCTGCGAGGCCAGCGGGCCGTACAGGCGCAGGATGATGACCTCGCTCGCGCCGGCGTCACCGCCGACGCGGATCTGCGCGTCGATCCGCGCCGCCGCGGTGCGCGACCCGCGGGCCAGCACGATCACCCGGCACGGGTGCTCGCGGCTGGCCTCGTTCGCGGCGTCGATGTGCGCCTCGAGGTGCTCGCCGTCGTCGTCGACGATCACCAGCGTCAGCACCCGGCCCAGCGCGACGGCCCCGCCGCGCTCGCGCAGCTCGACCATCTTGCGGTTGACCTGGGAGGTCGTGGTCGAAGGCAGGTCGATGATCACGGGCGCCTCCAGTTGCGGCCGCTGCGCTGCAGGACCTCGTCGGCCGAGTCGGGGCCCCAGGTGCCCGGGGCGTAGGGCTCCGGCGCGCCGTTCTTGGCCCAGAACTCCAGGATCGGGTCGAGGATCTCCCAGGACAGCTCGACCTCTTCGTTGACCGGGAACAGCGACGGCTCCCCGAGCAGCACGTCGAGGATCAGCCGTTCGTAGGCCTCCGGCGAGGACTCGGTGAACGCGTGCCCGTAGCCGAAGTCCATCGTGACGTCGCGGACCTCCATCGTGGTGCCCGGCACCTTCGACCCGAACCGCAGGGTCACGCCCTCGTCCGGCTGCACCCGGATCACCAGTGCGTTCTGCCCCAGCTCCTCGGTCGAGGTGTAGTCGAAGGGCAGGTGCGGCGCCCGCTTGAACACGATGGCGATCTCGGTGACGCGCCGGCCCAGCCGCTTGCCGGTGCGCAGGTAGAACGGCACCCCGGCCCAGCGCCGGTTCTGCACCTCCAGCGACACCGCGGCGTAGGTCTCGGTGGTCGAGTCCTTGGCGAACCCGGCCTCCTGAAGCAGGCCCGGCACCTTCTTGCCGCCCTGCCAGCCGCCGGTGTACTGGCCGCGCGCCGTCGTCTCGGCGAACGGCTGCATCGGCTTGATGGCCCGCAGCACCTTGATCTTCTCGGCCCGCAGCGCGCGCGGCTCGAACGACAGCGGCTCCTCCATCGCGGTGAACGCGAGCAGCTGGAGGAGGTGGTTCTGGATCACGTCCCGCGCCGCGCCGATGCCGTCGTAGTACCCGGCGCGGCCGCCCAGCCCGATGTCCTCGGCCATCGTGATCTGGACGTGGTCGACGTAGTTGGCGTTCCAGATCGGCTCGAACAGCTGGTTGGCGAAGCGCAGCGCGAGGATGTTCTGGACGGTCTCCTTGCCGAGGTAGTGGTCGATGCGGAACACCGACTCCTCGGGGAAGACGTCGTTGACGATCGCGTTGAGCTCCCTGGCGCTGGCCAGGTCGTGCCCGAACGGCTTCTCGATGACCACGCGCCGCCACGACTCGTCGTCGGACTGCGCGAGCCCGGACCGCGCCAGCTGCTTGGTCACCACCGGGAACGCGCCCGGCGGGATCGACAGGTAGAACGCGGTGTTGCCGCCGGTGCCGCGCTCGGTGTCCAGCTCGCGCACGGTCTGCGCGAGCCGGTCGAACGCGTCGTCGTCGTCGAACGTGCCCTGCACGAAGCGGATGCCCTCGGCGAGCCGGTTCCACACCGACTCGCGGAACGGGGTACGGGCGTGCTCGGCGACCGCGTCGTGCACGAGCTGCCCGAAGTCCTCGTTCTCCCAGTCCCGCCGGGCGAAACCGACCAGGGAGAACCCGGCCGGCAGCAGCCCGCGGTTGGCCAGGTCGTAGATCGCCGGCATCAGCTTCTTGCGGGACAGGTCACCCGTGACGCCGAAGATCACCAGGCTGGAGGGCCCGGCGATCCGCGGCAGACGTTTGTCCCGGGGGTCCCGCAGCGGATTCGTCCAGCTGGGACTCACTCGCCGACCTCCTGTACGGCGCGCATCAGTTCGGCCAGGCCCGCGGCCCGGTCGGTCAGGTGCAGCCGCAGCACCGGGCGGCCGCGCTCGGTGAGCACCTGGCCGTCGCCCAGTGCCTGCGCGTGCTGCAGCTGGCCCAGGGTGTAGGGCCGGTCCGGCACGTCCAGATCGGACTCCGCCGCACCGGTGATCTGCAGGAAGATGCCGTTCTGGTGACCGCCCTTGTGGTACTGGCCCGTCGAGTGCAGGAACCGCGGCCCCCACCCGAAGGTGGTCTGCAGCCCGGTGCGCTTGGCCAGTTCGGGGCGCAGCAGCGCGGCCGAGGCGTCGTCGAGCCGGTCCAGGTAGGCCTGCACCGCGAGGTAGCCGCCCTCGGGTGCGCTCGCGAGGAACTCCCGCAGCACGTCGGTCAGCGAGCCGTTCCCGCTCACCCCGGCGGGGGCGAAGATCTCCACCGCGTCGTCGGTCGCGGTCGGCGTCTCGCCGCCGGTCAGCTTCGACGGGTCGTCCAGCAGCGAGCGCGCGGCCTTCTTCGCGGCCTCGACGTCCGGCTGGTCGAACGGGTTGATCTTCAGCAGCCGTCCCGCGATCGCGGTGGCGAACTCCCAGAGCAGGAACTGCGCGCCCAGGGAACCGGTGGTGGCGACCTTGGCGGCGCCGGTGACCGGGCCGACGGCGACCGGGGTCGCGTCGGACCCGGCGTCGGCGAACCCGGGCGCGGCCGGGCCGTCCACGGCGACCGGCAGCAGGCCGGTGCCGTTCTTGCCGGTCGACTCCGCGATCAGCTGCTCGGCCCAGTCGGCGAACCCGGTGATGCCCGAACCGGTGTCGGCCAGCACCACCTTCTCCGCGCCGTCGGCGTGCGCCGCGCCCCAGGCGGCGGCGAGCTTGATCGCGGGGTTGTCCGCGTCGTCGGAACCCAGCACCTGCGCGGCGGCCGCGGCCTGGTCGAGCAGCCGGGCGATGTCCGCCCCGGCCAGCCCGGCCGGCACCAGCCCGAACGCGGTGAGCGCCGAGTAGCGCCCGCCCACGTGCGGGTCGGCGAGGAACACCTTGCGGTACCCCTCCTTCTCGGCCAGCTCCGCCAGCGGCGAGCCCGGGTCGGTGACCACGACGATGCGGCTCGCGGCGTCGATCCCGTTGTCGGCGAACGCCTTCGCGAAGATCCGGCGGTGGCTGTCGGTCTCCACCGTGCCGCCGGACTTCGAGGACACCACCAGCACCGTGCGCCGCAGGTCACCGGCGAGCGCGTCGGCGACCTGGCCCGGGTCGGTGGTGTCCAGCACGGTCAGCGCCACGTGCTCGGTCGCCGCGATGACCTCCGGCGCGAGCGAGGAGCCGCCCATGCCGGCGAGGACGATCCGGTCAACACCCTCGCCGCGCAACTCCTCGCGCAGTGCCTCGATCTCGCCGATCAGCGGACGCGACGACTTGTGCAGCGTGGTCCAGGACAGCCGGATCGCCGCCTCGGACTCGGCGTCCGGACCCCACAGGGTGGAGTCCTGCGCCGCGACCTTGGACGCGACGCGGTCGGCGACGAGCTCGCCGACCAGCGGAGCCGCCTTCGCGGCCAGCTCCTCGTCGCTGATCGTGACGGTCAGCTCTTCCCCCACCACGGCGTCAGTCCTTCGCCTTCTCGAGCTGGCCGGCGACGGTGTCGAGCAGTTCGGTCCAGGACTTGTCGAACTTCTCGACGCCCTCGTTCTCCAGGGTCAGGAACACGTCGGTGATGTCGATGCCGGCGGCGGCCAGCTTGTCGAACACCTCCTGCGCCTGCGCGCCGGTGCCGGTGACCTTGTCGCCTTCGATGTTGGCGTGGTCGGCGACGGCGTCGAGCGTCTTCTCCGGCATGGTGTTGACCGTGTCGGCGACGACGAGCTCGTCGACGTAGCGGGTGTCGGAGTAGGACGGGTCCTTCACGCCGGTGGAGGCCCACAGCGGGCGCTGCGGCCGGGCGCCGGCGGCGGCCAGGGCCTGCCAGCGGTCGGTGGCGAACAGCTCCTCGTAGGCGGCGTAGGCCAGCCGGGCGTTGGCGATGGCGGCCTGGCCGCGCAGCGCCTTGGCCTCGTCGGTGCCGATCTTGTCCAGCCGCTTGTCGACCTCGGTGTCCACCCGGGACACGAAGAACGAGGCGACCGACTCGATCGAGGCGAGGTCGTGGCCGTTGGCCTTGGCCTGCTCCAGGCCGGCGAAGAAGGCGTCGATCACCGCGCGGTAGCGCTCGACGGAGAAGATCAGCGTGACGTTGACGCTGATGCCCTCGGCCAGGGTCTTGGTGATCGCCGGCAGGCCCTCCTCGGTGGCCGGGATCTTGACCAGGATGTTGGGCCGGTCGACGGTCTTCCACAGGTCCTGCGCCTCGGCCACCGTCTTGTCGGTGTCGCGCGCCAGGCTCGGGTCGACCTCGATCGACACGCGCCCGTCCACCCCGCCGGTGCGGGTGTAGATGTCGCGGAACACGTCCGCGGCGTTGCGCACGTCGGTGGTGGTCAGCTCGCGGACGACGGCGTGGACGTCCGCGCCGCGCGCGGCGAGCTCGCGCACCTGGGCGTCGTAGGCCTCGCCCTTGGACAGGGCGTTGGCGAAGATCGTCGGGTTGGTGGTGACCCCGACCACGTGCTTGTCGCGGATGAGCCCGGCCAGGTTGCCGGAGTTCAGGCGTTCACGGGACAGGTCGTCGAGCCAGATGGACACGCCGGCCTGCGACAGCTGAGCAAGGTTGTCGCTCATGACTTCATCCCCTTTTCGATGTCAGGAGTTCTTGGTCTTGGCGAGCGAGCGGCGCGCGGCGTCGACCACGGCGTCGGCGGTGAACCCGAACTCGCGGAACAGGGTCTGGTAGTCGGCCGAGGCCCCGAAGTGCTCGATCGAGACGATCTCACCGGCGTCACCGACCCAGCGGTACCACGGCTGCGCGATGCCGGCCTCGACCGACACGCGGGCCTTCACCCCGCTGGGCAGGACCGACTCGCGGTAGGCCTCGTCCTGCGCCTCGAACCACTCGACGCACGGCACCGACACGACCCGGGTGGGCACGCCGTCGGCCTCGAGCGCCTTGCGCGCCTCGACCGCCAGCTGCACCTCCGACCCGGTGCCCATCAGCACGACCTCGGGCGTCCCGGAGGAGGCCTCGGCGAGCACGTAGGCACCCTTGGCGACCTTGTCCGCCGAGGTGCCCTCGAGCACCGGGACGTTCTGGCGGGTCAGCGCCAGGCCCGACGGGTGGCGCTTGTCCTCCAGCGCGGCCTTCCAGGCGCCGGCGGTCTCATTGGCGTCCGCGGGGCGGACGACGTTGAGGCCGGGGATGGCGCGCAGCGCGGCCAGGTGCTCGATCGGCTGGTGCGTCGGGCCGTCCTCGCCGAGGCCGATCGAGTCGTGCGTCCACACGTAGATGACCGGCGCGTGCATCAGCGCGGCCAGCCGCACCGGCGGGCGCATGTAGTCGCTGAAGACCAGGAAGGTGGCGCCGTAGGGCCGGGTGCCGCCGTGCAGCGCGATGCCGTTGAGGATCGAGCCCATCGCGTGCTCGCGGACACCGAAGTGCAGCGTGCGGCCGTAGGGATTGGCCTGCCACATGCCGGTGGAGGCCTTCTCCGGCCCGAACGAGTCGGCACCCTTCATCGTGGTGTTGTTGCTCTCGGCCAGGTCGGCCGAGCCGCCCCACAGCTCCGGCAGCACGTCGGCCAGGGCGTTGAGGACCTCACCGGAGGCCTTGCGGGTCGCGATGCCCTTGGCGTCGGGCTCCCAGCTCGGCAGCTTCTCGGCCCAGCCCTCCGGCAGGTCACGGGTGGACAGCCGGTCGGCGAGCTTCTTGCGCTCCGGGTTGGCCGCGGCCCACGCGTCGTAGCGCTCCTGCCAGGCGGCGCGTTCCCGCTTGCCGCGGTCGATCGCCTTGCGGGTGTGGGACAACACCTCGTCCTCGACCTGGAAGCTGCGCTCCGGATCGAAGCCCAGGATCTCCTTGACCGCGGCGACCTCGTCGGCGCCCAGCGCGGCGCCGTGCGCCTTGCCGGTGTTCATCTTCTTCGGCGCCGGATAGCCGATCACGGTGCGCAGCAGGATGAACGACGGGCGGGTGGTCTCCGCCTTGGCGGCCGCGATGGCCTCCTCGATGGCGACGACGTCCTCACCGCCCTCGACGACCTGGACGTGCCAGCCGTAGGCCTCGTACCGCTTCGCGGTGTCCTCGGACAGGGCGATGTTGGTGTCGTCCTCGATCGAGATCTTGTTGTCGTCGTAGATGACGACGAGGTTGCCCAGCTCCTGGCGGCCGGCGATGGAGGAGGCCTCCGAGGTCACACCCTCCTCGATGTCGCCGTCGGAGGCGATCACGAAGATGTGGTGGTCGAAGACGCTCTCGCCGGGCGCGGCGTCGGGGTCGAGCAGGCCGCGCTCGCGACGGGCCGCCATCGCCATGCCGACCGCGTTGGCCAGGCCCTGGCCCAGCGGGCCGGTGGTGGTCTCCACGCCCTTGGTGTGCTGGTACTCCGGGTGGCCCGGGGTCTTCGAGCCCCACTTGCGCAGCTGCTTGAGGTCCTCCAGCTCCAGGCCGTAGCCGGCGAGGAACAGCTGGATGTAGAGGGTCAGGCTGGAGTGCCCGGCGGACAGCACGAACCGGTCGCGCGCCGGCCACTCCGGGTCGCTCGGGTCGTGGCGCATGATCCGCTGGAAGAGCGAGTACGCCACGGGCGCCAGGCTCATCGCGGTGCCCGGGTGACCGCTGCCGCAGTTCTCGACCGCGTCGGCGGCGAGCACCCGGACGGTGTCCACCGCACGGGTGTCGAGGTCGGTCCAGTCGGCGGGCAGGTTCCGCCGCAGCAGTGGGTTGTTCTCGCTGATGGAGGCGATATCGGACACTGAACTCGAACTCCCCGTCGTTACTCGGTTTCTTCTTCTGTCGGTGGGGGTCTCGCGCGCGCAGGCTCCACTCATCTCAATCGATCCCGAAGAGACGATATTCCTGCTAGCGGGCGTGCGCACGACCACAAGCGCAACCCCGGGCGCCAGCCTAATGGGTCGGGTACCCGGCGCCTCCGGCACCGACACCCCCGCGGGTCGAGACCCCGGAGTGCGCGGGCCGCGGACCCGGTGATTACGATCGGTCGTGGTGCCGAGCTGTCTTGGTGCCACCCGAAATCTGACTCAGGGAGCGGAATTGTCGTTGGTGAACGCTGCGCACGGGCGCAGTGACAGCACCAGCGCTGTCGACCCCGGTGGTGAGCGCCCGCGCGGTCTGGCGCGCGCCCGCCGGATCGTCGGCGCCTACGTCGCCCTGACCAAGCCTCAGGTCATCGAACTGCTGCTGGTCACCACCATCCCGGCGATGTTCCTCGCCGCGCGCACGATCCCGTCGCCGTGGCTGATCCTGGCGACGCTGGTCGGCGGCACGATGGCGGCCGGCAGTGCGAACGCGCTGAACTGCGTGATCGACGCCGACATCGACAAGGTGATGAACCGGACCAAGCGCCGCCCGCTGGTCCGGGACTCGGTGCCCCGCCGCAACGCGCTGGTGTTCGCGCTGGCGCTGGGGCTCGGCTCGTTCGCGATGCTGTACTTCACGGTGAACCTGCTGGCCGCGGTGCTGGCGATCGCCACGATCCTGTTCTACATCTTCGTCTACACGCTGGTGCTCAAGCGGCGCACGGCGCAGAACGTGGTGTGGGGCGGTGCCGCCGGCTGCATGCCGGTGGTGATCGGCTGGGCGGCCGTCACCGGCACGGTCCAGTGGCCCGCGTTCGTGATGTTCGCCGTCATCTTCTTCTGGACGCCCCCGCACACCTGGGCGCTGGCGATGAAGTACCGCGACGACTACGAGCGCGCCGGCGTGCCGATGCTGCCGGTGGTCGCCACGGCCGAGCACGTGGCCCGGCAGATCCTGATCTACTCGTGGGTCATGGTCGGCTGGACGCTGCTCCTGCTGCCCGCGACGAGCTGGCTGTACGCGTCGTTCGCGGTGCTGGCCGGCTCGTGGTTCCTCTTCTACGCGCATCGCCTGTACGCGGGCGTCAAGCGTGGCGTGGAGACCAAGCCGATGGCCCTGTTCCACCGGTCGAACACCTACCTGATGATCCTGTTCTGCGCGCTCGCGGTCGACTCCGCGATCGGTCTGCCCACACTCGGCCTGCCCTTCTAGACGGCCCCCGGGAATTTCCCGGCCGCGACCTTCGTTGGTCACAGGCCGACCAATCACCCGAAAGCCGAAAGTGGGTTGCTCTTGTCCGTGGCTGGGGACCGCCAACCGGAGAACACCACCGACCTCCAGCACGAGCAGGACTACGTGTCCATGCTCTACCGCAGGCTCGACACCGAGCGGGCGACCGCCGAACAGCGCCTGGACCGGGCGCTGCGTTCACACGGGGAGACACCCCAGGAGGCCGCCGAGCGCGACGCGGCCAGCACCCTGCACCGCGAGCGGCTGGCGCAGCTCGGCTCGGTCGAGCAGGGCCTGTGCTTCGGCCGGCTCGACTTCCACGACTCGGCCGAGCCCGCCTACGTGGGGCGGCTCGGCCTGTTCGACGAGGACGGCGACTACGAGCCGCTGCTGCTCGACTGGCGCGCGCCCGCCGCGCGGCCGTTCTACCTGGCCACCGCGGCCTCCCCGGAGGGCGTGCGACGCCGGCGGCACATCCGCACCCTGAGCCGCCGGGTCGTCGGCCTCGACGACGAGATCCTGGACCTGCGCGAAGTCGACGGCAGCCAGGCCGACCTGGGGCTGGCCGGCGAGGCCGCCCTGCTGGCCGCGCTGGAGCGCCGCCGCACGGGTGAGATGAGCGACATCGTCGCGACCATCCAGGCCGAGCAGGACGACATCATCCGTGACGACCTCGGCGGCGTGGTCGTGGTGCAGGGCGGGCCGGGCACCGGCAAGACCGCCGTGGCGCTGCACCGGGCCGCCTACCTCCTCTACACCTACCGCCAGCAGCTGGCCGCGCGCGGTGTGCTCGTGGTGGGGCCGAACAACACCTTCCTGCGCTACATCGGCCAGGTCCTGCCCTCACTCGGCGAGACCGGGGTGCTGCTGTCCACGATCGGGCAGCTGTTCCCCGGCATCCGGGCGCGCGGCACGGACAGCCGGGAGGCGGCCGAGGTCAAGGGCCGGCCGGTGATGGCCGACGTGCTGGCGCGTGCGGTCGCCGACCGGCAGCGGGTGCCGGACGAGCGGTTCGAGGTCTCCTTCGACGACGACGTGCTGGTCCTGGACCGCGAGATCGTCGAACGGGCCCGCGAGAAGGCCCGCGGCACCCGCCGTCCGCACAACGTGGCCCGGCGCGTGTTCGTCGACCGGATGCTCGACGCGCTGACCGAGCGTGCCGCGGTGCGCATGGAGGTCGACCTGTTCGCCGGCGTCCCGGACATCCCGCTCGCCGCGGGCGAGACCGCCGACGCGCCGGTGCTGGACGCGGGGGACCGGGTGGAGATCCGCAAGGAGCTCGCCGAGTCCGAGGTCGTCGCGGCGGCGATCGACGACCTGTGGCCGAAGCTGACGCCGCAGCGCCTGCTCCGCGACCTGTTCGCCGACGCCGACCGCCTGCGCAGCGCCTCGGACGGGCTGCTGTCCGATGCCGACCGCGCGGTCCTGCGGCGCCCCTCCCGGTCGCCGTGGACGCCCGGTGACGTGCCGCTGCTGGACGAGCTGGCCGAGCTGCTCGGCGAGGACGACGAGGCCGAGCAGGCCGCGCGAGAGCGGCGCGAGCGTGAGGAACGCGCGTACGCCGAAGGTGTGCTCGACATCATGGACCAGGACGAGGAGATCCTGGACGAGGACCAGATCCGCATCGCCGACGTCCTGGACGCCGAGCTGTTCGCCGAGCGGCAGCAGCGCCGCAGCCTGCTCACCGCCGCCCAGCGCGCGGCCCGGGACCGCACCTGGACCTTCGGGCACGTCATCGTCGACGAGGCGCAGGAGCTGTCCGCGATGGACTGGCGCCTGCTGATGCGGCGGTGCCCGACCCGCTCGATGACCGTGGTCGGTGACGTCGCGCAGACCGGCGCTCCCGGCGGCGCGTCGTCGTGGCGGGACATGCTCGGCCGCTACGTCGGGGACCGCTGGCGGCTGCGCGAGCTGACGGTCAACTACCGCACCCCGGTGGAGATCATGGACCTCGCCGCGGAGGCGCTCGCCGAGGTCGACCCGCGGCTGCGCGTGCCGACCTCGGTGCGGGAGACCGGTGTCCGCCCGTGGCGCGCGCCGCTGGCGGAGCGGCCGCTGGCGTCCGTGGTGGACGAGGAAGTGGCCGTCGCCGACGGCGGGACGGTCGCGGTGCTGGTCCCGGCGTCCCGCCTCGGCGCGGTCCGGTCCGAACTGGACGGTCACGGCGAGGCGGTGTCCGTGCTGACGGTCGCCGAGGCCAAGGGCCTGGAGTTCGACGGCGTCGTGGTGCTCGCGCCGGAGGAGATCGTGGCGGAGTCGCCGCGCGGGTGGAACGACCTCTACGTGGCCTACACCCGCGCCACCCAGCGGCTCGGGATTCTTTGCGTGGAGCGGTAACCCCAGGAAACCGACTGGTCAGCGCCCGGTTAAGGTGTCGCCATGCGTAACGCTGGCAAGATCGTGCTCGCGGCGGCAGCCGCCCTCGTTCTCGGTGCCTGCTCACCCCACCAGGAACCGTCGTCCGTCCCGCCCGGTGGCGGCCCGACCTACCCGGCGCCCGAGCCGGCGGGCGCGTCCGCCAGCGCGTCGGCGGGCCCGGGTGCGGGCAGCGCCGCGCACGAGTGCACCGCGGACGACATCACCGTGACCGGTGACTTCGGCACCAAGCCGACGATCACGATCCCGGCCGACTGCGCCGCGCCGACCAAGCTGCTGACCAAGGACCTCAAGCCGGGCACCGGCGCCGCCGCCCATCCCGGCAGCACGCTGCAGATGGACTACGACCTGGTCACCTGGTCGGACAAGGTCGACCAGCAGAACTCCTTCGGCTCGGCGCCGTTCTCGCTCCAGCTCGGCGCGGGCACCGCGATCCCGGGCTGGGACCAGGGCCTGGAGGGCATCAAGCAGGGCGGCCGCCGCCTGCTGGTCATCCCGCCGAACCTGGGCTACGGCGCGCGGGGCAACGGCCCGATCAAGCCGAACGAGACGCTCGTCTTCGTCGTCGACGCCGTCCAGGTCGGCTGATTGGACGTCCGGGGTGCGGTCGTGCTGGTCACCGGTGCCTCCTCGGGCATCGGGGCCGCCGCCGCGCTCAAGCTGCACGAGGCCGGTGCTCGCCTCGTGCTGCACGGCCGTGACGGCGACCGCCTGAACGCGCTCGCCGAGCGCACCGGCGCGGTCGCCGTCCGCGCGGACTTCGCCGAGCCGGGCGCCGGGCAGGCGGTGGCCGAGGAGGTCATCGCCCGCGCCGGCGCGGTCGACGTGCTCGTCAACAACGCCGGCATGGGCTGGGCCGGGCCGGTGTCCGAAATGCCCGCCGCCGAGGTGCAGCGGCTGCTCTCCGTCAACCTCACCGCGCCCCTCCAGCTGACCCGCACGCTCCTGCCGGCACTGCTCGACCGTCCCCGCGCGGCGGTGGTCTTCGTCACCTCGATCGCCGGGCGGGCCGGGGTCGCGGGGGAGTCGGTGTACTCCGCGACGAAGGCCGGGGTGGACGTGTTCGCCGAGAGCCTGCGGCTGGAACTGGCCGCTACCGGAGTGCACGTCGGCGTCGTCGTGCCGGGCGTCGTGGACACCGCGTTCTTCGCCCGGCGTAACCGCCCCTACCTGCGCAGTAGTCCGAAACCGGTACCTGCGGAGCGGGTCGCGCAAGCGGTGCTGGAGGCGGTCACGGCGGAGCGGGCCGAGCAGTACGTCCCGCGGTGGATGAGGTGGCCAATTGCGGTGCGCGGGGCCGCGCCCTCGGTGTACCGTGCACTATCTGCCCGATTCGGGGGTTCAGGCTGAGTCTCCGGAATCTTTCCGCCACTGGAAGCGCTGACAAGTGACGTGTTAGTACCGGTCTTCCTCGGATTCGCCGCGGCTTTCCTGTTCGCGGCGTCAGCCGCGCTGCAACGCCGCGCGGTGATCGAGGTTGCCGACAGTGACGTCGACGGGCGCGCGGCCAGGCACCGGGTCCCGGTACTGTGGCTGATCCGCAAGCTGTTGCGCAAGAGGGTGTGGCTCGCGGGATGGGCCACGAACCTGTTGGGCTTTTTCAGCCAGGCCGCCGCACTGCACTTCGGATCGATCGCGCTCGTGCAGCCGCTGCTGGTCACCGAGCTGCTCTTCGCGCTGCCGATGGCCTCGGCCGCGATCCGCCGCTGGCCGCCGCTGCGGGACTGGCTGGCGGGCCTCGCCATCACGGGGGGCGTGGCGGTGTTCCTGGCCGTGGAGGGCGCCGCGCCGCTGGGCGGGTCGCCGGATCAGGGCCGGCTGCTCATCGCGGTGCTGATCGCCGCGGCCACTGTCGTCACCCTCGTGCAGATCGCCCAGCACCGCGGCCCGCTGATGCACAGCGCGCTCATCGCCGCGGCCGCCGGCATCTGCTACGCGATCAGCGCGGCCATGATGAAGGTGACCACCGACCTGCTCTTGAACGCGGGTGTCGGTCACACCGCACTGACCTGGCCGGGGTACGTCCTCGCGTTGTCGACCTTGTCCGGATTGCTGCTGGGGCAGCAGGCGTACGGGTCGGGCTCGCTGTCCGCGGCGATCGCGGTGATGTCCATCGTGAACCCCGCCGCCAGCTATTTCCTGGGAGTACTGGCGTTCAACGCGGCACTGGTGTCCGAGCCGGGCCCGCTCGCGGCGACGGCCGGCGCGGCCCTGCTGCTCGGCCTCGGCGTGTTCGGGCTGGCGCATTCGCCGAGCGTGCAGGCCGAAACCAGCCGGTCGGCCGAACACGGGGTTTATCCCGGAAGTGGTAGGTTCGCGGGAACCGTTCACGCCCAGGCTCGTACATCGGACTCCTTCGCTCAGGAATAATTCAGGTCCCCGGCGTAGGTTTCGGGCCCGGCGGGCGGTGGAACCTAAAGAGCCTGCTATCGAGTGCGCTGCCCCCGCGCACCTCAGGCAGACCCTTGGAGGCTGGAGCCTGTGCACCATCGAGCGTCGTCCGGCGAGCGCCATCTGGTGATCGAGATACCGCACCTGCGCAAGACCCTGAAGGACGCGGCGATCCTGTTGCTGGAGACCGTCGTCGTCCCGACCGTGCTGCTGGCGTTGCTGCTGCACTTCGTCGGGCTCGTGCCCGCGTTGTGCGCGGTGCTCGGCTGGAGCGCTTTCGTCATCGGCGCGCGCCGTCTCATGAAACGCGACCTGCCCCGCACGCTGCTGCTGTGCACGGCGATGCTGGTCGGGCGGGCGACGTTCGCGCTGATCACGTCCAGTGCGGTGGTGTACGTGCTGCAACCGGCGCTCGGGTCGGTGTTGATGTTCGTGATCTTCGTGGGCAGCGCGATGCTCGGGCGCCCCATCACGGCGCGCCTGGCCAAGGACTTCGTGCGGCTGCCCGCTGAGCTGTTCAAGCACCACACGGTCAACCGCGTGTTCGTCGAGGTTGCCCTCCTGTGGGGCGGCTCGCGCCTGATCGACGCGGCCATGACCATCGGGTTCCTGCACTGGGGCGTCGAGGCGGGCCTGATGTCGCGGGGCATCCTCAGCGGGCTGCTGACCGCGCTGACGGTCGCGGTCTGCGCCGGGCACGGCTGGCGCAAGCTCCGCCGCAGCGGCGTGACGCTCCGCCTGGCCGGGCGCCAGACCCCGGCCACGGCCGCGGCGTGACGCCGGCTGCCGCCCACCAGCACACCTGACGCACCGCACGTGCGTCACCACGCCACGTGAAGCCGCGGGCGCCCTCACGCTGCCCGCCATGACGCGCCGCTGCCGCGTTTTCCGCGAGCGCACCGGCCGCAAAGCGTGATATATGACGGTGTGCTCACCGTCGGTTCCACCTCACGGCCTCCGGTGACCCTGGACGGCCGCCCCGCGGCCGTCCGGCGGCCGAACTGGTGGGGTGAGCTGCTGCTCGGCCTCGCCCTGTTCGGGGTCTACCTGCTGGTCGAGACGTTCCCCCTGCCCGGCCGCGGGCCGCGCGCCCACGCCAACGGTGAGGCCCTCCTCGCGTTCGAGCGCTGGCTGCACCTGGACTTCGAACTCCCCGTGAACCGGTGGCTCGCCGGCCAGGGCTGGATCCGCGTCTTCGCCAACTACGAGTACGCGATCACCTACATCGCCAGCGCGATCATCCTGCTGATCTGGGTGCACGCGCGGCACCCGGTCCACTACCGGCCGGTGCGCAACTCCTTCGTCTGGCTCAACCTGTTCGCCCTGGCCTGTTTCTGGTTCTTCCCGGTCGCCCCGCCGCGGATGCTCGAGGGCGCCGGGTTCGTCGACACCGTCCGCCTCGGCCACACCTTCCTGTCCTGGGGCTCACCGGCACTGCAGGGCGCCAACCAGCTGGCCGCCATGCCGTCGCTGCACGTCGGCTGGGCACTGTGGGTTTCGGTGGTGCTCGCGCGCATCCGCGGCGGCTGGGCCGTGCAGAGCGTCAGCGCCGTGCACGTCCTCATCACGTTCGGAGTCATCATCGCCACCGGCAACCACTACTGGATCGACGCGGCCGCGGCCGTCGTGGTCATCGGCCTCGCCACGCGGATCGCGCGCCTCGCCCGTCCGGTCGAGCGCGTGCCCGCCTCGGACACCTTCTTCCTGCACGTCGAGACGCCCGGCTACCCCCAGCACGTCGGGGGGCTCATCATGCTCGACACGTCCAAGAACCCGTCCGGACCCACGAAGGACTGGGTGCGGTCCGCGCTCGAGGCGAAGCTGCCCGCGATGCCCCGCTACGCACAGCGTCTGTCGCCCTACTCGCGCTGGTGGCGCCAGTACTGGGTGCCGCACCCCGACATCGACTGGGACTGGCACGTCCCCGACTTCGACCTGACCCGTCCGGACGGCACCCCCGGCGGGATGGGGGAGCTGCACAAGCTGGTCGCCCGCTTCCAGAGCGAGCCGCTGCCGCGGGACCGGCCGCTGTGGCGCTTCGCCGTCGTCCGCGGCGTCGAGGAGAACACCGCCGCGGTCATCTCCCTGGTGCACCACGCCGTCGCCGACGGAATCGGCACCATCAGCCTGATGCTGGAGCTGTTCGACTCGCCGAGCCTGCTGGAGGGGCTCAACGAGGCGAAACGGCCCAACGCGCTGCAGAAGGTCGCCGCCGGTGCCGTGGGCCTGGCGCAGCTGGCGACCGACGGGCGGCCCCGCGCGCAGCTGCCGTCGGGCGACCCGCCGGACCGCCGCTACGCGACCCTGCAGATCCCGCTGGACGACGTCCGCGAACTGGCCCGCAAGCACCGGGTCCGGGTCACCGACCTGCTGCTCGGCGGAGTGGCCGGCGCGTTGCGGCGCGTGGCGGTCGCGCCGCTGCCGGAGTCGATGCTGACGTCGGTGACGCTGATGGCCGCCGAGCCGCGGCCCGGCGCGGAGGGCAACGTGACCGCCGCGGTGATGGTGGACATCCCGCTCGGCGACATGCCGGAGGCCGAACGGCTCGCCCGGATCGCCAGGGCCACCAAGCGGTTGCGCACCGGCACGCGGGTCGTCGCGTCGCGGTTCGTGCAGCACACGCTCGCGAACCTGCTGCCGGTGTTCTTCCACGCCTGGTTCGCCCGGACTGTCTACAATGAACGGTTCTTCAACGGAACGGTGTCCAACATGCCGGGTGCGGCGTGGCAGGTGGACTTCGGTGAACACCCGTTGCGCACGGCGTTCGCGATCATCCCGCTCGCGCCGGGAACACCGTTCACCGTCGGTGTGCTGGGCTGGCACGGCTCGTTCTCGATGAGCGCCACCGTGGACGCGACGCTGGTGGACAGCGTGGACGGATTCCTCGCCGAATTCCGGGCGGTACTGGCGGAACTGGACTGATCGGGTGTCAGAGGCCGCCGGGCTCCGAGCCGCCCCAGGCGAGCGCGAGCGTCAGGCGGCGGCGGTTGTCCGGGTCGTCCAGGCTCTCCCCGAACAACTCGCGCAGCTGGGTCATGCGGTAGCGGACGGTCTGCGGGTGGATGTGCAGTTCCTCGGCCATGGCGCGGCGGTCGCCCAGGTGCCGCAGCCAGCAGGCGAGCGTCTCGCACAGCCGTTTCCGCGTCACCGGGCCGAGGTGGGCCAGGGGCGCCAGGCACTGGTGGCGGAAGGCGTCGAACAGCTTCGCGTCGCGGCGGACGATGATCGAGTCCAGGTGCTCGTCCACGAACACCGGATCGTCCTCCAGCACCTGCGCCCGGCGCAGCTGGGCGGCGAGCTCGGCGACGTGCATGCTGGCGGGCAGCCGTTCCAGCGGCACCGCGTGCCCGACGACCGCGCCCGCGCCGCGCAGCGCGGAGGCCAGCCGTTCCCGTCGCTGCGGCCCGTCCGGGTCGGGCACGATGGCGCACACCAGCCGCTGCCGCCGGACGTGCAGCGACGAGTTCCCGAGCCGGCCCAGCAGCGCGCTGCCGACCGGGTTGTCCGGCTCCACCAGGACAACCGCGGCCTGGCGGGGGAGCGGCCAGTCCACGCGAGCCGCCGCGGCGCGGATCGCGGCGGAATCGGAACGGTCCGACAACAGCATGTCGGCGAGCTCGTCGCGCAGGCGTTCCCGGGTCGCCGCCGCCTCGGACTGCTCCAGCACGTACCCGCGCGCCGATGCCGAGGACAACTGGTCGACGAAGATGAACACCGCTTCGGCCAGTGAGGCGAACATGTCCGACGGGACACCGACCTCGAGCGCGACCTCCGCGACGTGGTGCCACGCCACCCGCGCGCCGATCTGGTAGGCCGACAGCAGGCTCGTCAGGTCGCGGCCCTGCTGCCACTGCGCGCGCCCGATCTCCTCGAACAGCGGCTGTTCCCCGAACCGGTCGCCCGCCTGGTCGGCGATGCCGGACAGTTCGGTGATGTCCCATTTGGCCATGCGCAGCAGGCGGCGCAGGAACATGTTGGCGGAGACCAGGACCTCGTCCCGTTCTGTGACGATGAACTCGGCGTAGTCGGGCCAGTGCTCGTTGAGCAGCCGGGCGACGTCGTCGAGCATGCGTGGCAGCCGTTGCGACGTCGCCGCCGCCAGCTGTGCCAGCTTCCCGTCGCTGGTCTCCGTCCGTCTGACCGTCATCTCGTGGACCCCCACTCGCCTGCCCGCGTGCCGTCCATCGTCCGGGTCAATACTGTCAGCTCGTGACAACCGGGGCTTCTTCATTTTTGTTTCCGGTGCGAAGAATTGGTCACCGTCACCGAGTGATTATGAGGTGATGGCTCCCGCACCCCCCGGTTCCCGCACCGACGCTGATCGCGCGCTGCGCGAAAAACAGCAGGCCGAGAACTTCCCGGTAGCACTGCGGATACTTCCGCGTGACCTGCGTCATGACCTGGGGGCGATCTACCGGGTGGCGCGGGTGATCGACGACCTGGGTGACGAGTCAGCCGGTTCCTCCGCGGACCGCACCGCCGGGTTATTGCGATTCCAGTCAGATCTGGAACGGACCTTTCGGGGGGATGAACCACACGAACGGGTATTGCGTGATCTTCTTCCCGCGATTCGGCGCCGCGATCTGGAAGCCGGCCCGTTCAATCGCCTCGTGCGGGCGAACCTCCAGGACCAGCGCGTCGGCCGGTACGCCACGCAGGCCGAGCTGGAGGAGTACTGCGTGCTCTCCGCCGACCCGGTGGGACGCCTCGTGCTCCGCGTCTTCGGCGTGCGCGACCGCGAAGCGGAACGGCTCTCCGACCGGGTCTGCACCGCGCTCCAGCTGATCGAGCACTGCCAGGACGTCGCCGAGGACCGCCGCAACGGGCGGATCTACCTGCCGCAGGCCGCCCTCGCCGCGTTCGGGGCCACCGAGGCCGACCTCGACGCGCCGACGGCGAACCGGGCCGTGCGGCTGACCGTCGCGGCGCAGACTGCCCGCGCGCTCGACCTGCTCACCACCGGCGCCGCGCTGCTGGACCGACTGCACGGCTGGGCCCGTCTCGCGGTCGCCGGGTACGTCGCCGGCGGCCTGGCCACGCTCGACGCGCTGCGCCGGGCCCGCTGGGACGTCCTGGCCGGCACCCCGCGACCCCGCAAGACCGACGTGCTGGCGCACCTGATCGCCCTGCTGGTGCGCCCGGCCGCCCATGTCCGCCGCATCCGGGAAGGTGGTCGGCTCCGATGACGACTCCGACGATCCAGCAGGCCTATGCGACCTGCGAGGACATCACCAGGACGGAGGCCCGCAACTTCTACTGGGGCATCCGCCTGCTCACCCGGCAACGCCGTTCGGCGCTGTGCGCGGTGTACGCGCTGGCGCGGCGCGTGGACGACATCGGCGACGGCGACCTGCCGATCGAGGAGAAGGCCACGCAGCTGGAGGCGGTCCGCAAGGAGCTCTCGGCACTGGACCGCAGCACCGACCCGGTGATGGTCGCCGTCGCCGACGCGGCGCGGCGTTACCCGGTGCCGCTGGAGGCGTTCGAGGAGCTGCTCGACGGCGTCTGGATGGACATCGAGGGCCGCCGCTACGGCACGTTCGACGAGCTGACCGGGTACTGCCGGTGCGTGGCCGGCTCGATCGGGCGGCTGTGCCTGGGTGTCTTCGGCCACAAACCGCACCCGCGGGCCGCGCACTACGCCGACGCGCTCGGGATCGCGCTGCAGCAGACCAACATCCTGCGCGACATCCGCGAGGACCTCCTCACCGGCCGCGTCTACCTGCCGAAGGAGGACCTGGACGCGTTCGGGGTCGAGCTGACCGTGGACTCCGGCGGGGCGCTGGCCGATCCCGACGGCGGCCTGGCGAACCTGATCCGGCACAGCGCCGCCCGTGCCCGTGAGTGGTACGCCGACGGGCTGCGCCTCGGTCCGCTGCTGGACCGCCGCAGCGGCGCGTGCTGCCTGGCGATGGCGGGCATCTACCGGCAGCTGCTGGAGCGGATCGCCGAGCAGCCCGCCGCCGTCTACGACAAGCGGTTGTCGCTGTCCGGCCGGGAGAAGCTGGGCGTGGCGGTGCGCGCGCTGGGCGGGCGGGCGGCATGACGCGGCGGGTCGCGGTCGTCGGTGGTGGCCTCGCCGGGATCACCGCGGCCCTGCGCTGCGCCGACGCCGGGCACGAGGTGACCCTGCTGGAGTCCCGCGGCCTGCTCGGCGGCCTGACCCACTCGTTCACCCGCGACGGCCTGCACGTCGACAACGGACAGCACGTGTTCCTGCGCTGCTGCACCGCGTACCTGGGCCTGCTCGAACGCCTCGGCGTGACGGACCGGGTCCACCTGCAGCCGCGCCTGGAGATCCCGGTCCACGCGCCCGGCTCGCGCCGCCCGGTGTGGCTGCGCCGCAACCCGCTGCCCGCGCCGCTGCACCTGGCGGACTCCGTGCTGCGCTACGGCCCGCTCGGCCTCGGCGACCGGATGCGCTTCGCCGGGGCCGCGCTCGCGCTCAAGTCCGTCGACCCGGCCGCCCCCAGCTCCGACCGGCGCACGTTCGGCGAGTGGCTGGCAGCGCACGGCCAGAGCCACGCGGCGATCACCAGGCTGTGGGACCTCGTCGGCATCGCCACGCTGAACGCCCGGGCGGAGCACGCCTCGCTCGGCCTGGCCGCGACCGTGTTCCAGATCGGCCTGCTCACCGACGCCGCCGCGGCCGACATCGGCTGGGCCACCGTGCCCCTGCGGCGGCTGCACGGCGAGCCGGCCCTGGCGCGGCTGACCGAGGCGGGCGTGCGGGTGCGGCTGAACACCAAGGTGACCGGGCTGTCCCGGGACGGGGGCGCCTGGCGGGTCGGCGCGGACGAGCCGGTCGAAGCCGATCAGGTCGTGCTCGCCGTGCCCCCGCCCGCCGCGGCCAAGCTGCTGCCGGAGGGCGCGGTCCGCCTGCCGCCCGACTTCGCCGAGCGGCTGGGCAGCTCGCCGATCGTCAACGTGCACGTCGTGTTCGACCGGCGGGTCACGTCCCAGCCGTTCTTCGCCGCGATCGACTCGCCCGTGCAGTGGGTGTTCGACCGCACCGCCTCCTCGGGCCTGGACCGGGGCCAGTACCTGGCGATCTCGATCTCGGCGGCCGAGGCGGAGATCGAGGAACCGGTGCGGGTCCTGCGCGAGCGGATGCTGCCCGCCCTGGGCGAGGTGCTGCCCGCCGCGCGCGGTGCGGAGGTCCTCGACTTCTTCGTGACGCGAGAGCGGCACGCCACGTTCCGTCCCGCGCCGGGCAGCGCGGGACTGCGCCCGCCCGCCCGCACCCGTGCCCCGGGGCTGGTGCTGGCCGGCGCGTGGACCGCCACCGGCTGGCCGGCGACCATGGAGGGCGCCGTGCGCAGCGGTGAGGCGGCCGCCCAAGCCGTACTCGGCACCCCCGCGGGGGTACCGGGCCGTTCGGAAGGGATACCCGCATGACCGCTGTTCTCGATTCCCTGCAGCAGGGCAGGCAGGCCGTCCTGCCCGCGATGCGGGCCGCCGTGGACCGGCTCGACCCGGCCAGCCGCGCGATCGCCTACTACCACCTCGGCTGGACCGACCTCGACGGCAACCCGACCTCCGGCGGCGGCAAGGCCGTGCGGCCCGCGCTGGCGCTGTTGTCGGCGGAGGCCGCGGGCGCGCCGCCGGCGACCGGGCTGCCCGGCGCAGTCGCCGTGGAACTGGTGCACAACTTCTCGCTGCTGCACGACGACCTGATGGACGGCGACACCGAGCGGCGGCACCGGCCGACGGTGTGGGCGGTGCGGGGTGCGGCCAGCGCGATCCTCACCGGCGACGCGATGCTCGCCCTGGCCAACGAGGTCCTGCTGGACTCCGAGGAGCCGGGCGCGGTCGCGGCGGCGCGGCTGCTGTCCGAGGCGGTCGGCGAACTGATCCGCGGCCAGGTGCTGGACGTGGCCTTCGAGCAGCGCGACGACGTCACCCTCGACGAGTGCCTGGACATGGCCGGCGGCAAGACCGGCGCGCTGCTGTCCGCCAGCGCGGCGATCGGGGCCGTGCTGGCCCGCGCGCCGCAGCGCACGGTGGCGGCGCTCGCCGAGTTCGGCGCCGACCTGGGCCTGGCGTTCCAGCTGGTCGACGACGTGCTCGGAATCTGGGGCGAGCCGTCGGTCACCGGCAAACCGGTGCACTCCGACCTGCGGGCCCGCAAGAAGAGCCTCCCGGTCACCTACGCCGTCACCCACGGTGGCGCGCCCGGCCGCGAGGTGGCCGCCTGGCTCGCCGACGGCGACGTCGCCGACGAGGCCGCGGTGCGCCGCGCCGCCGACCTGGTCGACCTGGCCGGCGGGCGGGCGTGGGCGCTGGAGGAAGCCCACCGCCGGATGGTGGCGGGACAACGCAAGCTCGAGGACGCCGAGGTCCCGGGACGGGTGCGCGAGGAGCTGCTGGCCCTCGCGCGGTTCATCGTGACCAGGGAGGCCTGATGACGCAGACCGCCGATCCTGCCACCAGATCCGGATCCGGTGCCGCCGCGGCGCTGGACCGCGCCGTGGCCCACCTCAAGGGCCTGCAGCGCGACGGTGGCTGGTGGAAGGGCGAGCTGCAGACCAACGTGACCATGGACGCCGAGGACCTGCTCATGCGGGAGTTCCTCGGCATCCGCCGGGCGACCGAGACCGAGGAGGCCGCTCGCTGGATCCGCTCGCAGCAGCGGGCGGACGGCACCTGGGCCACCTTCCACGGCGGGCCGGGCGACCTGTCGACCACCGTCGAGGCGTGGGTCGCACTCCGGCTGGCCGGCGACTCCCCGGACGAGCCGCACATGCGGGCGGCCGCCGAGTTCGTCCGGCGCGGCGGCGGGGTCGAGGCCAGCCGCGTGTTCACCCGGATCTGGCTGGCGCTGTTCGGGCTCTGGTCGTGGGACGACCTGCCGAACATGCCGCCCGAGCTGGTGCTGCTGCCGTCGTGGGTGCCGCTCAACGTCTACGACTGGGGGTGCTGGGCCCGGCAGACCGTGGTGCCGCTGACCGTCGTCAACACGCTGCGGCCGGTGCGGCCCCTGCCGTTCGGCATCGACGAGCTGCGCTCCGGCGTCCGGCGCGGCGGCGGCCTGGTCGCGCCGTGGACCTGGGCGGGCGCCTTCCACTACCTGGACAAGGCGCTGCACCTGTACGCGAAGGTGCCGGTCAAGCCGGTGCGCGAGTTCGCGATGCGGCAGGCCGCGGAGTGGATCCTGGCCCGGCAGGAGGCCGACGGCGGGTGGGGCGGGATCCAGCCGCCGTGGGTGTACTCGCTGCTCGCGCTGCACCTGCTCGGCTACTCGCTGGACCACCCCGCGATCCGGGCGGGCCTGGAGGGTCTGGAGGGGTTCCTGATCCGCGAGGAGACGCCCGAGGGGACCGTGCGGCGGCTGGAAGCCTGCCAGTCGCCGGTCTGGGACACCGCGCTGGCGATCACCGCCCTGCTCGACGCGGGCGCGCCGGGCGACGACCCGCACCTGCTCAAGGCCGTCGACTGGATGCTCGGCGAGGAGATCGCCGTGCGCGGCGACTGGGCCGTGCGGCGGCCGGACCTGGACCCCGGCGGGTGGGCCTTCGAGTTCGCCAACGACCTCTACCCGGACACCGACGACACCGCCGAGGTCGTGCTCGGCCTGCGCCGCGTCGAGCACCCGGACGCCGACCGCCTGTCCGCGGCCCTGGACCGCGCGGTGAAGTGGGTGACCGGCATGCAGTCGCGCGACGGCGGCTGGGGCGCCTTCGACGCCGACAACACCCGGGAACTGACCACCAAGCTGCCGTTCTGCGACTTCGGCGCGGTGATCGACCCGCCCTCGGCCGACGTCACGGCGCACGTCGTCGAGATGCTGGCCAAGGAAGGCCGGGCGGGCGGCCGCGAATGCCGTCGTGGCGTGCGGTGGCTGCTGGACCACCAGGAGGCCGACGGGTCGTGGTTCGGCCGGTGGGGCGCCAACTACGTCTACGGCACCGGGGCGGTCGTCCCCGCACTGGTGGAGGCCGGGGTACCGGCGTCGTCGACCGCGATCCGGCGGGCCGTGCGGTGGCTGGCCGAACACCAGAACGCCGACGGCGGCTGGGGGGAGGACCTGCGCTCCTACCGCGACCCGTCGTGGGCCGGGCGCGGCGACTCGACCGCGTCGCAGACCGCGTGGGCGCTGCTGGCGCTGATCGCGGCGGGGGAACGGGACTCCGCGGCCGCCGCGCGCGGGGTGCGGTGGCTCGCCGAGACCCAGCGCCCGGACGGCACCTGGGACGAGCCCCAGTTCACCGGCACCGGGTTCCCCGGCGACTTCTACATCAACTACCACCTGTACCGGCTGGTGTTCCCGGTGACCGCCCTGGGCCGGTACCTGGGACGGTCATGACCGGGGTCGTGGTCGCGCCGATGCGCGTCGAGGCGGCGGCACTGCGGGTGCCGGGCCTGGTGGTGCTGCGCGGCGGGATGGGTCCGCGCCGCGCCGCCGAGTCGGCGGCGCGGCTGGCCCGGGCGGGGCGGCCGGTGCTCGTCGCCGGGGTCGGCGGCGCGCTCGTCCCGCACGTGCAGCCGGGCGATCTCGTGGTGGCGACCGAGATCGACGGGCCCGCCGGGCGCGTGCCGTTGCCGTCCGCGCCGATGCTGGCCGCGGCACTGCGCCGGCTCGGGCTGACGGTCCACCTCGGACCGATCGCGTCGTCCCCGTCCGTCGTGGACGGTGCGGACCGGGCGCGGTTCGCGGGACGCGGTGCGCTGGCCGTCGACATGGAGTCCGCGGAGTTCGCCACGCTGCCCGGCCCGGTGGCGGTGGTGCGGGCCATTGTGGACACCCCGGAGCAGCCGTTGTGGCGGCCCGGCACGGTGTTGCGCGGCATCACCGGGTTGCGCTCGCTGCGGATGGCGGTGCCGGCGCTGCGGGAGTGGTGCGAGGCCGCCGGGGACGGCGACCTGCTGCTGGCCAGCCCGCGGTCGTTCTGCGCCGGGGTGGAGCGGGCGATCGAGATCGTCGAGCGAGCGCTGGCGCGGTACGGCGCGCCGGTGTACGTGCGGCGCCAGGTCGTCCACAACGCACACGTGGTGCGACGGCTGGAGGCGCTGGGCGCGGTGTTCGTGCAGGAGGTCGAGGAGGTGCCGCGCGGGGCGACGACCGTCCTGGCCGCACACGGTGTCGCGCCGTCGGTGCGGGCCGCCGCGCACGCGCGGGACCTGCGGGTGATCGACGCGACCTGCCCGCTGGTGATGAAGGTGCACACCGAGGTCAAGCGCTACACCGGGCGCGGTGACACGGTGTTCCTCATCGGGCACGCCGACCACGAGGAGGTCGAGGGCACGGTGGGGGAGTCGCCCGACCGGATCGTGGTGGTCGAGGACGCGGACGCGGCCGCGCACGTGCGGGCGCCCGCCGGACGGGTGGCCTACGCGATGCAGACCACCCTGGCGGTGGACGAGGCGGAGGAGATCGCCGCCGTGCTGCGGGACCGGTTCCCCGCGATCGAGGGCCCGCGGCGCGACGACATCTGTTACGCCACCACCAACCGCCAGCGCGCGGTGTCGGCGGTGGCGGAGGAGGCGGACCTCGTCCTCGTGGTCGGCTCGGCGAACTCGTCCAACTCGCAGCGCCTGGTCGAGGTCGCGCGACGGCGGGACACGCGAGCCAGGCTCGTCGACGACGTGTCCGAAGTGGACCTGCGCTGGCTGGCCGGGGCGAGGCGGATCGGGATCACCGCGGGTGCCTCGGCGCCGCCGGACCTGGTGGCCGAGCTGGTGCGGTGCCTTCGCGGACTCGGACGGTCGACGCTGACCGAGAGCGCGCAGGCCGAAGAAGACGTGGTGTTCACATTACCCCGGGAGGTGAGCTAGACCATGGCGATGCCGTTGCGCCAGTCGATCCGGCTGGGTGCGTTCCTGGCCAAGCAAAAGCTGCTTCGCAAGGACAAGTTTGCGATCCTGGTCGAGCTGGAACCGCTGTTCGCGTGCAACCTCAAGTGCGGTGGCTGCGGGAAGATCCAGCAGCCGGCGCACCTGCTGAAGCAGCGGATGCCGGTGCAGCAGGCCGTGGGTGCCGTGGAGGAGAGCGGCGCGCCGATGGTGTCCATCGCCGGTGGTGAGCCGTTGATGCACCCGCAGATCCACGAGATCACCCGGATCCTGCTGGAGCGCAACAAGATCGTGTTCCTGTGCACGAACGCGCTGCTGCTGCCCAAGCACATCCACAAGTTCAAGCCGCACCGCAACTTCACCTGGATGGTCCACATCGACGGGCTGGCGGAGAAGCACGACGCGTCGGTGCGCAAGGAGGGCGGTTTCCAGGCCGCGATCGACGCGATCGAGCTGGCGAAGTCCAAGGGCTTCAAGGTGATGACGAACACCACGTTCTTCAACACCGACACCCCGCAGGACGTCATCGATGTCCTGGACTACCTGAACGACGTCGTGAAGGTCGACAACATGCAGTTGTCGCCGGGCTACGCGTACGAGAAGGCGCCCGACCAGGAGCACTTCCTGGGGGTGCAGCAGACGCGCGAGCTGTTCAAGAAGGCGTTCGCGGACGGCCGCCGCAAGAAGTGGCGGCTGAACCACTCGCCGGTGTTCCTGGACTTCATCGAGGGCAAGCGCGACCTGGAGTGCACGCCGTGGGGGATCCCGTCGTATTCCTTGCTGGGCTGGCAGCGGCCGTGTTACCTGCTCGACGACGGGTACGCGAAGACGTGGCGTGAGCTGATCGAGGAGACGGACTGGGACGCCTTCGGCCGGGGCAAGGACCCCAGGTGCGCCAACTGCATGGCGCACTGCGGCTACGAACCGACGGCCGTCATCGCCACGACGAGCAGCCTGAAGGAGACGATCCGCGCCGCCGTGAGCATATGAGCGTGTCCCACGACGAACCGGGTGGTCATCCCGGCGCCTGAGGCCGTCAGCGGCCCCGATCAGGCGAGGGGTGACCACCCGGCGATCACCTGCGTTTGATCTTTTCGCCGCTTCGGCCAGGGCGCCTGCGGCGCTGGGTGGTCGCCTGGGGTGCCGACTCGGGGGCGGGGGAGGTCTAGCGGGGCGCGCTGGGGGTCTCCGGTGGTGACGAAACCGCCGAGCGCCGGCGCCGCTAGGGGATCAGCAGCAGCTTGCCCGTCGTCTTGCGGCCTTGCAGGTCCTGGTGCGCCTGGGCCACGTCGGCGAGCGGGTAGCGGCCCCCGATGCGCACCTTCAGCGCCCCCGAGGTCACCGCCTCGAACAGTTCTCCCGCTCGCCAGTCCAGTTCCTCCCGGGTGCGGACGTAGTGCGCCGACGTGGGCCGGGTCAGGTAGACCGACCCGGCCGCGTTCAGGCGCTGCGGGTCGACCGGGGGGACGGGTCCGCTCGCCGCTCCGAACAGGACCAGCATGCCCCGCACCCGCAGGCTCGCCAGGCTCCCGTCGAAAGTGGACTGGCCCACCCCGTCGTACACGGCGGCGACGCCCTCGCCGCCGGTCAGCTTCCGGACCTCCTCGGCGAAATCCACCTGGTCGTAGCGGATCACCTCGTCGGCACCGGCCTCCCGGGCCAGCGCCTCCTTCTCGGCCGTCGACACGGTCCCGATCACCCGCGCACCGCGGGCCTTCGCCAGCTGCACCAGCAGCAGCCCGACGCCGCCAGCGGCCGCGTGCAACAGGATCGTGTCGCCCTCCCGCACCTCGTACGTCGAGCGGACCAGGTAGTGCGCCGTGATCCCCTGCAGCATCGTGGCGGCGGCGACCTCCTCGGTCACGCCCTCGGGGACGCGCACCGCACTGCGGGCCGGGATCCGGGCCCGCTGCGCGTACGAGCCCAGCACGCCCTGCCACGCCACCCGGTCACCGACCTCGAACCCGGTCACGTCGGCCCCGACCGCGGCGACCGTTCCGGCGCCTTCCTGACCCAGCACCTGCGGCAGGTCCAGCTTGTAGATGCCGCTGCGCTGGTAGGTGTCGATGTAGTTGACCCCCGCGGCGGCCACGTCGACCAGCAGCTCCCCGGGACCCGGATCGCCGGTCTCGACGTCGGCCACCTCCAGCACCTCGGGGCCGCCGGTCTGCCGGATCTGCACTGCCGTGGGCATCTCGTGTCTCCTCCTGACGTGGTCGGGTTCACCCCGTACAAGCCGGTGGGGCCGCCCGATCTTCCCTAAGATGCCGACATGGCTGAAGAGACCGAGGCACCGGCGCCCACCGCCAAGCAGCTTACGACCGCCCGCCGCTTCGTCGCCGAACACGGCAAGCCGGCGAAGGCCGTCGTGGAGAACATCGGCCGGGCCGGGGCGCGGGTCGTGCTCGTCGGCCACGACGGCGCCCTCGGCGACATCATCGTCCCCGGCGTCGAGACCGGGCAGAAGCTCGTCGAGGCGATCGAGGACCTGGAACCGGCCGAGTGGGACGCCGAGACCGTCAACTCGACCAAGATCGGGCCCGGCCACCGCCGCCGGATGGCCGGGCACTCCCTGTAGGACCTAGGAGGCGGGCTCGAGGCGCTTCGCGGCGAGGCGCTCGGCGCGCGGCCACCGCACGTCGCGCGCCCAGCCCAGCTTCTCGAAGATCCAGATCAGCCGCGCCGACACGTCCACCTGCCCGCGCAGCACACCGTGCCGGGCGCACGTCGGATCGGCGTGGTGCGAGTTGTGCCACGACTCGCCCATCGACAGGATCGCCAGCGGCCAGAAGTTCGCCGCCTTGTCGCGGCTGGCGAACGGCCGGTCGCCGATCATGTGGCAGATCGAGTTCACCGACCACGTCACGTGGTGCAGGAACGCGATCCGCACCAGCCCCGCCCAGAAGAACGCGGTCACCGCACCCCACCACGACCAGCTCAGCAGCCCGCCGAGCAGCGTCGGCAGCCCCAGGCTCAGCACGATCCACAGCCAGAACAGCCGGTTGACCACGCGCAGGTCGTCGTCGGCCAGCAGGTCCGGCGCGAACCGCTCGTAGTTGGTCACCTCACGCTGGAACATCCACCCCATGTGCGCGTGCCAGAAGCCGCGCAGCAGCGCACCCGGGCTGGTGCCGAACAGCCACGGCGAGTGCGGGTCGCCCTCGCGGTCGGCGAACGCGTGGTGGCGCCGGTGGCTGGCCACCCAGAAGATGACCGACCCCTGCACGGCCATGCTGCCGGCGATCGCCATCGCCACCCGCAGCGGCCGCCCGGTCTTGAACGCGCCGTGCGTGAAGTAGCGGTGGTAGCCCACGGTCACCCCGAGCGTGGCGACGACGTAGAACACCACGGCCAGCCCCAGGTCCAGCCAGGTCAGGCCCCATCCCCAGGCGAGCGGGACGGCGGTGATCAGCGCCAGGAACGGGATCAGCAGGAACGCCTTCAACACGATCATCTGACCGGAGGACCGGCGATGCGAGATCAGCGGTTTCGTCATGGGTGGCAGTAACCTCTCTCTCCGGCCCCACCGTAGGGAACCGTTCTGGCGAATACCCCCCTCGGGCGTTACTACCGCATGACGGGCGACGGAACCCCGTTCACGCCGCTCTCCGGCGGCGCCGGCTCCCTCGTCGTGACCGCGCCGCGGTCCCGCGCGCCGCTCCACAGCGCCGCGGTCGCCACGATCACCAGCGCCGAACCCAGGACGTGCAGCGACACGAGCGCCTCCGGGATGCCCAGCGCGTACTGCACCGACCCCAGCACCCCCTGCGCGAGCGCCACCACCCAGACGATCGCGTACCGCCGCCACAGCGCGGCCGGGGTGCCGCCCCGCATCAGCACCAGGCCGAACGTGGCGAGCACGAGCAGGTAGAACACGAGCAGACCGCCGTGGACCCGGGCGAGCACCTCGATCGGCGCGTCCAGCCGGTGGGTCTCCGGGTCGCCGCCGTGCGGGCCGGCGCCGGTGACGGTGGTGCCGGCGATCAGGACCCCCCACAGCGCCACCACGAGCGTGACCAGCAGCTTCTTCGCCAGCGGCGGGACGAGCCAGCGCGCCGGCTCGTCGCCCTCGTTGAACGCCCGCAGCAGCAGCACGGCCAGCCAGATCAGCGGTGTCGAGGCGAGGAAGTGGATCGCGACGGTCCACCACTCCAGCTTCGCGAGCACCGTCATCCCGCCGACCACCGCCTGCAGCACGACACCGCCGGGCATCGTCCAGGCGAGCTTGACCAGCCGCCGCCGCTGCGGGTGGTCGACGAGCACCCGCCACGCGGCGAGCACGGCCAGCGCCGAGACGAGGATGACCACGCCGGTGAGCATCCGGTTGCTGAACTCGATCCACTGGTTGAGCGTGTCGAACTCGGGGTGGGCGACCGGGACCAGGCTGCCCGGGAAGCACTGCGGCCACGTCGGGCACCCGAGACCGGACCCGGTGACGCGGACGACCGAACCGGTGACCCCGATGCCGGCCTGGGCGACGATCGCGGCGACGCCGATGGCGCGCTGCACGCTGTGCGACGGGTACGGCAGGCGGGCGATCAGGGACTTCAGTGCCACGGGAACATCCTAGGGTTATGTCAGTTTTGTCGTCTTCGCGGCCACCGCGGCCGCCACGACGGTCCAGGCGGCGAGCACGGCGATCGGCCCCCCGGCGAACTGCCCGTCCACCAGCGCGGACCGCAGCCCCTCGGCCAGCGCGCCGGAGGGCAGCAGTTCGATGACCGTGGCGGCGCCCGACGGCAGCGTCGACGGGGCCAGCAGGATGCCGCCGGCCAGCAGCAGCACGAACCACACGATGTTGGCCAGCGCGAGCACGGCCTCCGCCCGCAGCGACCCGCCGAGCAGCACACCCAGCGCGCCGAAGCTCAGGGTGCCGAGCACGAGCAGGACGATCGCCGCGGCGATGCCCGCCGCCGACGGGGTCCAGCCGAGGAACGCGGCGACCACGCCGAGCGCCACGACCTGCAGCAGCACCACGACCAGGGCGGCGACGATCCGGCCCGCGACGAGCAGCCAGCGCGGGATGGCGGTGGCCGACAGCCGCTTGAGCACGCCGTAGCGGCGGTCGAACCCGAGCGCGATGGCCTGCCCGGTGAACGCCGAGGACATCACCGCCAGCGCGAAGATCCGCGGCGTCAGCCAGTCCACCTTGGACACGCCGCCGAGGTCGCCGGTGGGCAGGACGTCCAGCAGCGTCAGGCCGATCAGCAGGGCCAGCGGGATGAGCAGGGTGAGCAGGATCTGCTCGCCGTGCCGCAGCGTGAGGCTGGTCTCGACCTTCGCGTGGGTGAACAGCATCCGCGCGCGGCTGCCGGCGCCGGGTGCGGGGGTGAAGGTTCCGGCGGGGAACCGGGCCGGTGCGGTCACGATCGCAGCTCCCGTCCGGTCAGCTCGAGGAAGACCTCTTCCAGGTCGCGTTTGCCGACGTGCAGCTCCTCGGCCAGCACGCCCTGCTGGGCGCACCACGCGGTCACGGTGGACACCACCTGCGGGGTCACCTTGCCGGCGACCTGGTAGCTGCCCGGCGCGGACTCGCTCACGTGGTAGCCCTCGGGCAGGGCGGCGGTGAGCAGCTCGGTGTCCAGCGAGGCGCGGGCCTTGAACCGCAGCTGGGCGGTGTCGGTGTCGTCGGCGGTCAGTGCGCTCGGGGTGCCTTCGGCGATGACCTTGCCGTGGTCGACGATCACCACGTCGTCGGCCAGCGCCTCGGCCTCCTCCATGAGGTGCGTGGTGAGCAGGACGCTGACGCCGTCGGAGCGCAGCGCGCCGAGCAGCTCCCAGACCAGGCGGCGGGCCTGCGGGTCCATCCCTGCGGTCGGCTCGTCGAGGAACACCAGCTCGGGGCGCCCGACGAGGGCGCAGGCCAGTGACAGGCGCTGCTGCTGGCCACCGGACAGGCGCTTGAACGGGGTGCGGCGGGCGGGGGCCAGGCCGAGGACGTCGAGCAGCCACGCCGGGTCGAGCGGGTCGGCGGCGCAGGAGGCGACCAGGCCCAGCATCTCGCCCGCGCGGACGCCCGGGTAGGCGCCGCCGCCCTGCGGCATGACGCCGATGCGGGGGCGCAGGGCGGCGCCGTCGCGCGCCGGGTCGAGGCCCAGCACGCGCACCGTGCCGGAGTCGGCGCGGCGGAAGCCCTCGCAGATCTCGACGGTGGTGGTCTTGCCGGCGCCGTTGGGGCCCAGCAGCGCGAGCAGGCGGCCGCGGCCCATCTTCAGGTCCAGGCCGTCGACCGCGGTCTTCGAGCCGTAACGCTTCACCAGCCCGGTGATCTCGACGGCAGGTGTGCTCACGACTGTCAAGCGTACGACTTCCGTTCAGGCGACCGGCTGCGGATCCCTCTTCAGCAGAAGAGGTGCCCTGCGCCACACGACCAGCACCGCGACGGCGACGACGACCAGGGCCGCCAGGTAGGCCTGCGGCACGACGAAGGAGCGGCCGTCGAAGGTGCTGCCCGGCGGCGCGGCGAGGAACGCGAGCGCGACGCTGGCGACGGTGGCGGCGTGGCGGAAGCGGGAGGTGCCCGCGGCGGCGGCGAGCGGGATGACCGCCCACAGCAGCCACCACGGCTGCATCGCCACGTGCAGCATCATGAAGGCGCCGAGGGACACGCCGAGGCCGATGATGGGGCGGTAGCGCCAGCGGAAGCTGTCCCACAGGAACTTGACGGTGATGAGCCCGGCCAGCGCGGTGCCGGCCAGCTGCAGGATCGACACGAGCGCGTCGGTGTGGTTGCCCAGCCCGAGCGCGATGCCCAGCACGCCGCCGATGTTGGCCAGTTCCGCGGTGGGGGAGATCCAGCTGCGCACCAGGCCCGGGGTGCCCAGGGCGCCGACCCAGCCGAAGCCGAGGCCGGTGCCCAGGCACACGGCGACCATGACGACGGCGAACACGCCGGTGACGATGGCCGCGGCGCGCAGCAGGTCGCTGATGCGGCCGTGCCAGCGGCGGGCGACCATGACGCCGAAGAAGCCCAGCGCGATGATGGCGTTGATCTTCACGGCCGCGCCGAGCGTGATGACCGCCGCGCCGAGGACGATGAAGAGGAGCTCGCCGCGCGCCAGCGGCGGCACGGTGTCGCCGGCCACGCGGACCGGCAGCCGCCGGATGCCCAGTTCCAGGCCGGCGACCATGAGGCCGATGCCCAGTGCTTCGTTGTGCGCGCCGGCGACGAGGTGGAACAGGACGAGCGGGTTGGCGGCGCCCAGCCACAGCGCGGTGGCCGGTTCGACCCCGAAGCGCTGCGCGAGGCGCGGCAGGGCCCAGATGATCAGCGCGACGCCCGCCAGCGCGAGGGCCCGCTGCAGGAGCACGCCGGCGACGATGTTGTCGCCCGTGACCGCCGAGATCCAGCTGCCGAGCTTGAGGAAGAGCGGGCCGTAGGGGGCCGGGGTTTCGCGCCACATGTTGGAGACGCCGCTGGTGAGCGGGTCGGCCACGCCCAGTGCCTGCGCCGGGCCCAGTGAGTAGGGGTCCATGCCGCGGTGGACGATCTCGCTCTGCGCCAGGTAGCTGTAGACGTCGCGGCTGAACAGCGGCGGGATGAACATCAGCGGCACGAGCCACATGACGAGGGTGCGGGTCAGCTGGGCCCGCGTGGCGAGCCGCGCGCGGCCCGGCCGGGCGAACCGGCCGAGCAGCAGCCACCCGACGACGAGCATGCCCATCCCGGCGAAGCAGATGGCCAGGGAGACCGTCGGGATGCGGGCGAACAGGCGCAGCACGGGGATGTCCTGGACCGGGTTGAGCACGGGGGCGGCCCCGGCGCCCAGCGAGCCCAGCGCGAGGAGCAGCGCGCCGACCGTCCCCAGGCGGCGGATGACGTCGAGTGCGCGCAGTTCGCGCCGTTCCAGCGGCCCGGCCTGGGGAGGCCGCACCGGGGACAGCGGTACCGCCACCGCACCGCCACCGGTGCCCTGCTCGCCCAATGCCACACAGAGAGGGTATCGGCGCCGCAAAGGGGCCCGGAGCAGGGCGGCGGGGTGGTGCCCGGGCGGGATGAGGTGGCGGGTTCGGACCGTCCGTCCGGCGGTTCCCCGAACGGCCACCCGCGGGCCCGTCCCGGCCACCAGCGGCCGCCAGCACCACCCGCAGGTGAAGCCGCACCCGCCTGGCCGCCCCGACACGCCGTTCCGATCTCCGCTACCGCCACCACCGCAGGTCCCGCGGCGAAAAGCCGCTGCGGCCGTGACTCCGATCACCCAATCGCGCCCGGGTCTTTGCCACCCGGCCCGAAATACGACACACTTATGTTGTGAAAAACAGCGGAGCCACCCAGCACCAGGCCGGCGCGAGCCGTCCGGGCGCTGTGGCGTCCGTCCGGCCCGCCCCGGCCCAGGCCGCGCCGAGCGCACCAGCCCCGGTGCCCACCCAGGCCACCCCGGAAGGACGCACCCGCCACGAGGTCGCCCGCCTCCTGCTGGAGGACGGGCCCATGACGGCGGGCGTCGTCGCGGAGCGGCTGGGCATCAGCCCGACCGCGGTGCGGCGCCACCTGGACGCCCTGCTGGCCGACGGGGAGGCCGAGACCCGGGACGCGCCCCGGCGCGGTCCGCGCGGGCGGGGTCGCCCGGCCAAGCTCTTCCTGCTCACCGAGACGGGCCGGGCGCGGTTCGGGCACGCCTACGACGACCTGGCGGTCTCCGCGATCCGCTTCCTCGCCGAGCACGCGGGCGAGGACGCGGTGCGGGCGTTCGCGGAGCGGCGGGTGGCCGCCCTGGTCGAGCCGCACCGGGCCGCGGTC
This sequence comes from Amycolatopsis thermophila, assembly GCF_030814215.1. Classification (NCBI taxonomy): domain Bacteria; kingdom Bacillati; phylum Actinomycetota; class Actinomycetes; order Pseudonocardiales; family Pseudonocardiaceae; genus Amycolatopsis; species Amycolatopsis thermophila. Next base: position 4,934,403 of record NZ_JAUSUT010000001.1, read on the forward strand.
AACGCCGCGGACAGCCCCACCCACCGGGCGGAGGCCCTCGCGGCCGCCCTGACCAGGGAAGGCTACGCTGCGTCCACCCGCCAGGTGGGCGCTTCGGCCACCGGTGCCGGCGCGCAACTGTGCCAGCACCACTGCCCGGTCGCCCACGTCGCCGCTGAGTTCCCGCAGCTGTGCGAGGCGGAAACCGAGGCATTCGCCAGGTTGCTGGGCACCCACGTCCAGCGGCTGGCCACCATCGCGCGCGGTGACGCCGCGTGCACGACACACGTCCCTGCGGAGAATCCGCCGGGTCTGCAAGCGAAAGCTCCGGACGGAGGGAAACGCGAATGACTGCCGCTGCCGAGCAGCGCAATCCCACCACCACGCCGCTGTCCCAGGAAGAGACCATCGAGTCCCTGGGCAACTACGCGTTCGGGTGGGCCGACCCCGACGCCGCGGGGGCCAGCGCCCGCCGCGGGCTGAACGCCGAGGTCGTGGCTGACATCTCCGCGAAGAAGAGCGAGCCGGAGTGGATGCTCGAGGCGCGCCAGAAGGCGCTGAAGCTGTTCGAGCGCAAGCCCATGCCCAACTGGGGCGCGGACCTGTCGGGGATCGACTTCGACAACATCAAGTACTTCGTGCGCTCCACCGAGCAGCAGGCCGCCAGCTGGGACGAGCTGCCCGAGGACATCAAGAACACCTACGACAAGCTGGGCATCCCGGAGGCGGAGAAGCAGCGCCTGATCGCCGGCGTCGCGGCCCAGTACGAGTCGGAGGTCGTCTACCACAAGATCCGCGAGGACCTGGAGTCCCAGGGCGTCATCTTCCTGGACACCGACACCGGCCTCAAGGAGCACCCGGAGCTGTTCCAGGAGTACTTCGGCTCGGTCATCCCGGCCGGTGACAACAAGTTCTCCGCGCTGAACACGGCCGTGTGGTCCGGTGGGTCGTTCATCTACGTGCCGCCGGGCGTGCACGTCGACATCCCGCTGCAGGCCTACTTCCGGATCAACACCGAGAACATGGGCCAGTTCGAGCGGACCCTGATCATCGTCGACGAAGGTGCGTACGTCCATTACGTCGAAGGCTGCACCGCGCCGATCTACAAGTCCGACTCGCTGCACTCGGCCGTCGTCGAGATCATCGTGAAGAAGGGCGGCCGCTGCCGCTACACGACGATCCAGAACTGGTCGAACAACGTCTACAACCTGGTCACCAAGCGCGCCAAGTGCGAAGAGGGCGCGACCATGGAGTGGATCGACGGCAACATCGGCTCCAAGGTGACGATGAAGTACCCGTCGGTCTTCCTGATGGGTGAGCACGCCAAGGGCGAGGTCCTGTCGATCGCGTTCGCGGGCGAGGGCCAGCACCAGGACGCCGGCGCGAAGATGGAGCACCTGGCGCCGCACACCTCCTCGACCATCGTGTCGAAGTCGGTGGCGCGCGGCGGTGGCCGCACCTCCTACCGCGGGCTGGTGAAGGTGGCCAAGCGGGCGCACCACTCCGCCTCGACCGTGAAGTGCGACGCGCTGCTGGTCGACACCATCTCCCGCTCCGACACCTACCCCTACGTCGACATCCGCAACGACGAGGTGTCGATGGGCCACGAGGCCACGGTGTCGAAGGTCTCCGAGGACCAGCTGTTCTACCTGATGTCGCGCGGTCTCACCGAGGACGAGGCCATGGCCATGGTCGTGCGCGGGTTCGTCGAGCCCATCGCGCGCGAGCTGCCCATGGAGTACGCGCTCGAGCTGAACCGCCTGATCGAACTGCAGATGGAAGGAGCCGTCGGCTGACATGACGGTCGCTGAGAACACCGCTGCGGCCGCGGAGGCGGTCGTCCCGGCGGCCTCCCGCGCGGAGCGCTTCACCGGGTACGACGTCGAGGCCTTCGAGGTCCCCAGCGGCCGCGAGGAGAACTGGCGTTTCACCCCGATGAAGCGACTGCGCGGGCTGCACGACGGCACCGCCACGGCCTCCGGTGAGGTCAAGGTCGACGTCGACGCCGCCGCCGAGGTGCGCGTCGAGACCGTCGGCCGCGAGGACGAGCGCCTCGGCCAGGCCGGCGTGCCCAGCGACCGCATCGCGGCGCAGGCCTACACCTCGTTCGCCGCGGCGACCGTGGTCACCCTGCCGAAGGAGACCCGCGCGTCGAAGCCGACCGTGCTGCGGCTGACCGGTCCGGGCGAGGGCAACACCGCGTTCGGGCACGTGCAGGTGCGCGCCGAGGCCTACGCCGAGGGCGTGGTCGTGCTCGACCACCTCGGCTCCGGCACCTACGCCGACAACGTCGAGTTCGTCGTCGGCGAGGGCGCGAAGCTCACCGTGGTCAGCGTCCAGGACTGGGCCGACGACGCGGTGCACGTCTCCGAGCAGCACATCAAGCTGGGCAAGGACGCCACGATCAAGCACATCGTGGTCACCCTCGGCGGCGACCTGGTGCGCGTCTCGCCCACCGCGACCTTCGCGGACAAGGGCGGCGACGTGGAGATGCTGGGCCTGTACTTCGCCGACGCCGGCCAGCACCAGGAACACCGCCTGTTCGTCGACCACGCGGTCCCGAACTGCAAGTCCAACGTGATGTACAAGGGTGCGCTGCAGGGCGACGACGCGCACGCGGTGTGGATCGGTGACGTGCTGATCCGGGCCGCGGCCGAGGGCACCGAGACCTACGAGCTCAACCGCAACCTGGTGCTCACCACGGGTGCGCGCGCCGACTCGGTGCCGAACCTGGAGATCGAGACCGGTGAGATCACCGGTGCCGGCCACGCGAGCGCCACGGGAAGGTTCGACGACGAGCAGTTGTTCTACCTGCAGTCGCGCGGGATCGAGGAGGAGCAGGCGCGGCGCCTGGTCGTCCGGGGTTTCTTCCACGAGATCCTGATGAAGATCGACGTTCCCGAGGTCCGCGAGCGCCTGGCCGAGGCGATCGAGGCCGAGCTCGAAGCCGTCGCCGGCTGAGCCCCCTACTTCCACCACGAGAGACAGAGACGAACGAGGCCATGGCCACACTGGAAATCAAGGATCTGCACGCCGCCGTCACCACCGACGAGGGCGCGAAAGAGATCCTCAAGGGCGTCAACCTGACCATCCGCTCGGGCGAGACCCACGCCATCATGGGCCCGAACGGCTCGGGCAAGTCCACCCTGTCCTACGCGATCGCCGGTCACCCCAAGTACGAGGTGACCTCCGGCGAGGTGCTGCTGGACGGCGAGAACGTCCTCGAGATGTCGGTCGATGAGCGGGCGCGCGCCGGGCTGTTCCTGGCGATGCAGTACCCCGTCGAGGTGCCGGGCGTGTCCATGTCCAACTTCCTCCGGACCGCCGCCACCGCCGTGCGCGGCGAGGCGCCGAAGCTGCGCCACTGGGTCAAGGAGGTCAAGGACGAGATGGCCAAGCTGGAGATCTCGCCCGAGTTCGCCGAGCGCAGCGTCAACGAGGGCTTCTCCGGCGGTGAGAAGAAGCGCCACGAGATCCTGCAGCTGGCGCTGCTCAAGCCGAAGATCGCGATCCTCGACGAGACCGACTCCGGCCTGGACGTCGACGCGCTGCGGATCGTCTCCGAGGGCGTCAACGAGTACAAGGCCAACAACGAGGTCGGCGTCATGCTGATCACGCACTACACGCGGATCCTGCGGCACATCACGCCGGACTTCGTGCACGTCTTCGCCGACGGCCGGATCGTCGAGTCCGGCGGCAAGGCGCTGGCCGACGAGCTGGAGGAGAGCGGCTACGTCAAGTACACCGGCAGCAAGGAAGCGGCCGCGGTCTGACGTCCCCCGTTCCCGAACCGACACGCCGAGAGAGGAGTTGGCGCGCATGACCACCACAGCCGCGGCCAACCTGCCTTTGGACGTCGCTGCCCTGCGCGCCGACTTCCCCATCCTGTCGCGCACGGTGCGCGACGGGAAACCCTTGGTGTACCTGGACTCCGGCGCGACCTCGCAGCGGCCCACACAGGTGCTCGACGCCGAGCGCCGGTTCCTGGAGACCTCCAACGCGGCGGTGCACCGCGGCGCGCACCAGCTCGCCGAGGAGGCCACCGACGCCTACGAGTACGCCCGTGCCCGCACGGCCGAGTTCACCGGCGCGGACCCGGGCGAGCTGGTGTTCACCAAGAACGCCACCGAGGGCATCAACCTCGTCGCGTACGCGATGAGCAACGCGGCCACCGCCGGTCCCGAGGCCGACCGGTTCCGCGTCGGTCCCGGCGACGAGATCGTGATCACCGCGATGGAGCACCACGCGAACCTGGTGCCCTGGCAGCAGCTGTGCCAGCGCACCGGCGCGACGCTGCGGTGGTTCGACCTGACCGACACGTTCCGGCTGGACCTGTCCAACCTGGACGAGCTGGTCACCGAGCGCACGAAGATCGTCGCGTTCGCGCACCAGTCCAACGTGCTCGGCACGATCAACCCGGTCGCGCCGATCGTGCGGCGCGCGCGGGAGGTCGGCGCGCTGACGCTGCTCGACGCGTGCCAGTCGGTGCCGCACTTCCCGGTCGACTTCCACGCCCTCGGCGTGGACTTCGCGGTGTTCTCCGGGCACAAGATGCTGGCACCGTCCGGCATCGGCGTGCTCTACGGCCGCCGCGAGCTGCTCGAGGCGATGCCGCCGTTCCTCACCGGCGGGTCGATGATCGAGCTGGTCACGATGGAGCGCACCACGTTCGCGCCGCCGCCGCAGAAGTTCGAGGCCGGCGTGCCGATGACGTCGCAGGCCGTCGGGCTCGGTGCCGCCGTGGACTACCTGTCCGCGATCGGCATGGAACGCGTCGCCGCGCACGAGCACACGCTCGTCGAGGCCGCGCTGGCCGGCATCGCCGAGATCCCGGGTGTCCGGCTGATCGGACCGGGCGACACCGCCGACCGCGGCGCGACCGTCGCGTTCGTCGTCGACGGCGTGCACCCGCACGACGCCGGGCAGGTGCTGGACAGCCTGGGCATCGCCGTGCGCGTGGGACACCACTGCGCGTGGCCGCTGCACCGGGTGTGCCAGGTGCCCGCCACCGTGCGGGCGACGTTCTACCTGTACAACGATCTGTCCGAAGTGGACGCCCTGCTCACGGGTATCCGCGAGGCGCAGAAGTTCTTCGGGGTGGCGTAGGTGAACCTGGAGAGCATGTACCAGGAGATCATCCTGGACCACTACAAGAACCCGCACGGCCACGGCCTGCGGGAGCCCTTCGACGCGGAGTCGTTCCAGGTCAACCCGACCTGCGGCGACGAGATCACCCTGCGCCTGAAGGTGGAGGGCGACAAGGTCGCCGACGTCTCCTACGAGGGGCAGGGCTGCTCGATCAGCCAGGCGTCCGCCTCGGTGCTGACCGATCTGGTGACCGGTCACACCGTGTCGGAGGCGCTGTCCACGATGGACAGCTTCGTGGAGATGATGCAGAGCCGCGGCCAGATCGAGCCGGACGAGGACGTGCTCGAGGACGCGGTCGCCTTCGCCGGGGTGTCGAAGTACCCGGCGCGGGTGAAGTGCGCCCTGCTGGGCTGGATGGCGTTCAAGGATGCGCTGACCCGCACGAACGGAGCCGAGAAGTGACCGAGGAGCAGACGCGCGAGGGCCGCACCGCGGCGGACCTGCCCGAGCAGGCGCAGCCGCCGGCCGCGGACGTGGCCAAGATCGAGGACATCGAAGAGGCCATGCGGGACGTCGTGGACCCCGAGCTCGGCATCAACGTGGTCGACCTCGGGCTCGTCTACGACATCCGGGTGGAGCCGGACAACACGGCCACCCTGGACATGACGCTGACGTCGGCGGCCTGCCCGCTGACCGACGTGATCGAGGACCAGACGGCGTCGGTGCTGGTCGGCCAGGCCGGTGTGGTGAAGGACTTCCGGATCAACTGGGTCTGGATGCCGCCGTGGGGCCCGGAGAAGATCACCGACGACGGCCGGGAGCAACTCCGGGCGCTCGGGTTCACCGTCTAGATCCCCAGCTGTACCTGCGGAACACCGCCGCCGCACTCGGGCCCGTTCGGGTGGACGAGTCGCGCGGCGGTGTTCTGCGTTGTGCGGCCCAGTTCGGTGCCGCGCGCGTCGGTGAGCACGACGGTGATGTCGTACGGGCCTTCCCGCAGGTCCGCGACGTCGATGAAGCCGAACCAGCCGCCGGTGTGGCGGACGCGCGCCGAGCACGCGTCGTCCGGTGCGGTGCCGGTGCAGCCCTGGGGATCGGCCGCGGTCGCCGGGCGCAGCTCGGGGTGCCAGGTCCGGCATTCGCCGCCACGGCAGAGCGTCACCGCCGCGCCCGCCACGTCCTGGCCCGGGCGGGGAGCGATGTCCACGCGCACACCGGGCATCGCCCCGATGAGCGTGCAGGCGTGGTCGCCCGCCGCGCCCCCGGACGGGCCGCATCCCGCCAGGGTCACCAGCCCGAGCGCCACCACCGGCACGATTCGCACGCTCTCCAGACGGACCGCGACGCCCGCCGGTTGCCTGCGGATGACGACCTATACGGCGCGGCTGAGGCCGACCGGCCCCCGCGGCCGGTCCCGCTGCTCCGGTAACGCGTGCCGCGACCGGCCACGCAGCACCTCGATCCGCTCGGAGCCCGGGCGGCCCAGGACCCAGCTGGATCCGGGCACCGACTTGGCCTGCTTCTTCAGCGGCGCCAGCAGCCGGGACGCCTCGCGGTAGGACTCGATCGTCGCCGTCGCACAGACCAGCGTCGCCAGCGAGACCGTCACCGGCATGCCGTCGGCCGACCACGGGGTGTCCAGCAGCGCACCGGCGATCGTGCCGATCTCGTCGACGTCGCAGGCGATCAGGAAGTCGTCCCCGCCGACGTGGCTCACCACCATCTTCGGCAGGCGTGAGGCGAGGTCGGTCAGGGTGCGGCCGATGGCGCGGATCAGGTCGTCGCCCGCGGCGAACCCGGCGTTGTCGTTGACCGCCTTGAACGAGTCGACGTCGAGCCACGCGGCGACGAACCCCTCCCGGCTGCCGATGCGCCGGTCCACGTCCCGCGCCACGGTGTCGCTGCCGGGCAGGCGGGTCAGCGGGTTCAGCGACGCCGCCTCCTCGACCTTGGCCTCGGCCACGCCGCGCACCACCTCGGTCACCAGCACGACGCCGAGGCAGCGGCCGTCGTCGTCCACCACCACGACGTCGTCGCCGGTACGGCCCCAGTCCGCGTCGGTCACCAGCTCCAGGAGTTCCAGCGCCTGGGCGTCGGCGTGGATGGTGTGCGGGGTGTCGGCGAGCCGTTCGGCGCTGCGCTTGGCGTGCAGCGCGTGCCCGTACGGTCCGGTGACCGACACCAGGAACCGCGTCCGGTCGATCGACCACCGGGGGAAGCCGTCGGGGTCGACGCCGACGATGCCGCTCGGCGCGTCGCCCGCCGCGAGCGCGGTCCGCACGTCGTCGCAGGTCGCGTCGTGCGGCAGGGTGCTGGCCGGGCGGAGGAAGTCGCGCACCCGCGGCGTGCTGAGCGGGCCCGGCGTCAGCCGCTCCTGCGGGTCCGGGATGGCCGGGGTGAGCAGGTGGCCGAGGTTGACGCCGTCGCGGGCGGGGGCGAACAGGTTGCCCTGGGCGATGCGGACCCCCAGGCGCCGCGCCGCCGCCAGCTGCGCCTCGGTCTCGATCCCGGTGGCGACCACGCGCGCGTTCGTCCGGCCCGCGAAGTGCAGCAGGGACTCCACGACCGCGACCGAGCCCGCGTCGCCCGGCAGCCCGCGCAGCACGCTGCGGTCGAGTTTCAGCACGTCCACCGGCGCCGCCGCGAGCGTCGCGAACGGCAGGTCGCCGCGGCCGAGGCCGTCGAACGCGAGCCGGAAGCCGAGCTCGCCGAGCCGCGTCAGCCCGGCGAGCAGCTGCTCCGGCCACACCGAGCAGAACGGCGGGTTGACCTCGAGCACGACCTCGCGCGGGCGCCGTCCCACGCGGGCGAGGGTGTCGAGCAGGTGGTCCACGGCCGGCCCGACGGCTGCCGCCGTCGCCGCGGTGATGTTCAGGTGCAGCGGCAGCAGCGTCTGCTGCTGGGCTTCGGCGCGGGCGGCTTCACCGGCGAGCGCGATGTCCGTCTCGACCAGGCGCCGGTCGCGGCGGGCGGCGTCGAGCACCTCGTGCACGGACCCCTCGGCGGGCCGGGCCAGCGCTTCGAGCGCGACCATACCGCCGGTGTGCAGGCTGTAGAGCGGCTGGAAGACGAACCGGACTGGGTGCACGGACCGATCTTCGCTGGTGACGCACCTGTTGTGAAAGAGATGTTCGCTGATGTTCACCTCGGCGGCGCCCACCGTACTCCCACGCCCGTGCGGGCCGGACGGATACGGTGATGCGCATGGAACCCGACCCGCGGACGCTCCGCCGGCAGAACGCCAAGGAACCGGCCTGGTCCGACCTGGCCGACAACCCCTTCCGGGCCGACCGGGACCGGATCGTGGTGTCCCCGTTCTTCGCGCGGCTCGGCGGTGTGACGCAGGTGGTCAGCGCCGCCGGGTCCGGCCTGCTGCACAACCGGCTCACCCACAGCCTCAAGGTCGCCCAGGTCGCGCGGGCGATCTCGCAGCGGCTGCTGTCCTCGGTGGACTCGGCCGAGCTGATCGCCAAGCTCGGCGGGCTCGACCCGGACGTCGCCGAGGCCGCCGCGCTGGCCCACGACCTGGGCCACCCGCCGTTCGGGCACTTGGGGGAGCAGGTCCTGGACCGCATCGCGCGGCACCGGTTCTCGCTGCCCGACGGTTTCGAGGGCAACGCGCAGACGTTCCGGATCATCACCACGACCGACGTGCGCGGGCCCGCCGCCGTCGGGCTGGACCTGACCGCGGCCGTGCGCGCGGCGGTGCTGAAGTACCCGTGGGCGCGGCTGCACTGGCCCGACCCGCACCCGGCCGCGATGCGCATCCCGCCGCGGGGCGCGGCCGAGCCGGACGAAGCGCCCGGCACCGGGTCGAGCAAGTTCTCCGCCTACTGCACCGAGCTGGACGACGTCGTCGAGGCCCGCCGGTCGTTCTCCGGGCGGATCGAGCCGTGGCAGCAGACCGTCGAGGCGTCGGTGATGGACACCGCCGACGACCTGGCGTACGCGATCCACGACATCCAGGACTTCCACCGGATCGGGGTCCTGCAGCACGCGCCGGTGGCCGCCGAACTGGGCGAGTGGCTGGACCAGGCGCTCGAACTGGCCGCGCTCGACAACGCGACACTGGCCGCCCAGGACCGCCGGCCCGGCCGGTCGCTGGAGCAGCTACGCCGCCGCATGCACGCCAAGGACGCGTGGATCGTCGACGACGACGCCTTCGCCCACGCGGTGTCCCGCATCCGGAACGAGCTGGTCGACGGGCTGCTGGCGCACCCGTTCGACGGGTCGATCGAGGCCGAGCAGGCCACGGCGGCGTTCTCCGCGCGCTGGACGCACCGGCTCGTCGACGGCGTGATCGTGCTGCCGTCGCCGTCCACCCGGGCCGGGCACGTGTCGCTGCGGACCGCCCAGTGGCACGAGGTGCAGGTGCTGAAGTTCGTGCACCGGCGGTTCGTGCTGCTGCGCCCGGAGCTGGCCCTGCACCAGCGAGGGCAGGCCTCGCTGCTGACGACCCTGGTCGACGCGCTCGACGCGTGGCTGGGGGACCGCGACGAGGCCTCCCGCCTGCCGCGGCGACTGCACGACCTGGTGGAGCTGGCGCAGTCCGAGTTCGAAGACCTGGCCCGGACCGCGCCCGAGCTGCTGGTGGGCGCGACCGGTGAGCCGGTGGACGGCGCGGACGCGGTCCGCGGACTGGCCCGCGGCCGCGCGGTGATCGACTTCGTGTCGTCGTTGACGGACAAACAGGCGGTCAGCCTGCTGGACGCCCTGTCCGGGCGGTCGTCACAACCGTGGTCGGACTCGTTCGTGCTCTGACAGCGGCCTCACGCGTGAGTCCGGCCACCGACTGGAAAACCGTTGGACGCTGATCCGTACACTGGAGCCGTGGACGTCCAGTTGGAGTAGCTCCGGGCCCGCCTGACCCAGGCCCGTCGATGCCACCTGTCCACCCCGCTTCCGGGAGTCTCCCTTGATCACGGCCACCGGCCTTGAACTGCGCGCCGGCTCGCGCATTTTGCTGTCCGACACCACCCTGCGCATCCAGCCGGGCGACCGGATCGGCCTCGTCGGCCGCAACGGCGCCGGCAAGACGACCACCCTGAAGGTCCTCGCGGGCGAGGGCGAGCCCTACGCGGGTGAGGTCCGCCGCGGCAGCGAGCTCGGCTACCTGCCGCAGGACCCCCGCGAGGGTGACCTGTCCGTCACGGCCAAGGACCGGGTGCTGTCGGCCCGTGGCCTCGACGCGCTGCTGCGCGACATGGAGAAGGCGCAGACCGCCATGTCCGAGCTGGTCGACGACGCCGAGCGGGACCGGGCGATCCGCAGGTACGGCCGCCTCGAGGAGCGCTTCGCGTCCCTGGGCGGGTACGCGGCCGAGAGCGAAGCGGCCCGCATCTGCGCCAACCTCGGCCTGGCCGACCGCGTCCTCGGCCAGCCCCTGCGCACCCTCTCCGGCGGTCAGCGCCGCCGCGTCGAGCTCGCCCGGATCCTGTTCGCCGCCTCCGACGTGGGCGCCTCCGGCCGCTCGGACACCATCCTGCTGCTCGACGAGCCCACCAACCACCTCGACGCCGACTCGATCAACTGGCTGCGCGGCTTCCTCAAGGGCCACGAGGGCGGCCTGGTCGTGATCAGCCACGACGTCGACCTGCTGGCCGAGGTCGTCAACAAGGTGTGGTTCCTCGACGCCACCCGCGGCGAGCTCGACACGTACAACATGACCTGGAACCGCTACCTCGAGGCGCGCGCGACCGACGAGAAACGCCGCCGCCGCGAGCGGGCCAACGCCGAGAAGAAGGCCGCCGCCCTGCAGGCCCAGGCCGCGAAGCTCGGCGCGAAGGCCACCAAGGCCGTCGCGGCGAAGAACATGGCGCGCCGCGCCGAGCAGATGCTCGCCGGCCTCGACGAGCAGCGCCAGGCGGACAAGGTCGCGCACATCAAGTTCCCGGCGCCGGCGCCCTGCGGGCGCACCCCGCTCACCGCCGACGGACTGTCCAAATCGTACGGATCACTGGAGATCTTCACCGGCGTCGACCTCGCGATCGACCGCGGCACCAAGGTCGTCGTGCTCGGCCTCAACGGCGCGGGCAAGACGACGCTGCTGCGCCTGCTGTGCGGCATGGAAAAGCCGGACACCGGCACTGTCGAAGCCGGCCACGGTCTGCGCCTGGGCTACTACGCACAGGAACACGAGACGCTCGACCACGACGCGAGCGTGTGGGAGAACATCCGCCACCTCGCTCCGGACACCGGCGCGCAGGAACTGCGGAACCTGCTCGGCTCCTTCCTGTTCACCGGCGAACAACTCGACCAGCCCGCCGGCACGCTGTCCGGTGGCGAGAAGACGCGACTCGCGCTCGCGGGCCTGGTTTCCAGTGCCGCCAACGTGTTGCTGCTCGACGAACCGACCAACAACCTCGACCCGGCCAGCCGCGAGCAGGTGCTCAACGCGCTGCGCAGCTACACCGGCGCGGTCGTCCTGGTCACCCACGACCCCGGTGCGGTCGAGGCGCTCGAACCCGAGCGCGTGATCCTGCTGCCGGACGGCACGGAGGACCACTGGTCGGAGGATTACCTGGAACTCGTCCAGTTGGCATGACGTAAACAAAGGCCGGGTTTCCTTAGTTGGACTAGGCAACAACCTGAAATGGCGCAATTTTCCCGCCAATGGGCAGGTTTTTCGCCCGTCGTCTGGCAAATTCGCGGTTCGTGTTCGATCATTGCGTGACGAGGCCCACTGTGGCCTGCCGACGCGATCTGGTGGAAGGCGGAACGACGTGGCTGACCTGAAGAAGGGCGCGCGGATCACCGGCAGCACGCGTGACAAGCTGGCCGCTGACCTGAAGAAGAAATACGAGAAGGGGGCCAGTATTCGGGCTCTCGCGGAGTCGACCGGACGTTCGTACGGTTTCGTGCACCGCGTGCTTTCCGAATCCGGGGTGCAGTTGCGCGGGCGCGGCGGGGCGACGCGCGCTAAGAAGAAGTAGGCCGGGGGGCACCGGCCTCGGCACGACGGAAGCACAACATCGCACCGAGGAGCACGCACGGGTACACCAGGTACCCGAAGCGCGTCGCGGGCGTCAGGAGCGTGAACGCCCCCAGCCCGACAGCGATGCGCCACAACGCGTCCGATCCCGCCACGGGCGGACGCCGCAGCAACCACACCAGGATCGCGGCAGCGGCGCCGGCGAGCAGGACGAACGCGACCACCTTCCCGGCCGGTCCGGTACTGGCGATGAGGTAGCCCGGCAACGGGCTCGCCGCCGGTGAGGTCACCTGGCCCAGGCCGGCCGGGAACCGGATCACGTGCTCCACGAACGCGCGCGGGTCGACCAGCAGCACCGGGATGTTGAGCACCGCGCACGCGGCGACCGCGGTGGCGGCGAAGCGCGCCAGGGCCCGGCGGCCCAGGCGGGCGTACACGAGCACGGCCAGCACCACCGCGGCCGGTGCGACGATGAGCTTCGCGCTGATCACCAGTGCGAGGACGATGCCGCTCGCCACGGGCCGGTCCCGCGCCGCGAGCGCGGCGGCGACCAGCATCAGGCCGACGATCGCCAGGTCCGGACCGGCGACGGCCCAGGTCAGCGCGGTGAGCGGGCACGCCATCGCGAACTGGGCGGCGCGCACCGGAACCCGCGGCGAGCCGGCCAACCGGACCGTGATCCACGCGCAGACGCACGCGGTCAGGACGAACATCAGCCGCGCGTCGGTGAGGGCGTCGGCCACCGGGCTGCCGCCGAACAGGGCGCGCGGCAGCCCGAACACGGCCATCACCGGGCCGTACGGCGTGTAGTCGTTGACCTCGGGCGCCCGCGCCAGCGCCGTGACGTCGACGTACGGGGTGCCGTGGTGCAGCAGAAGGCTCGCCGAGCGCTCGATCACCCACACCTCGGGCTGCGCGCTCCAGGAGAACGGCGTGTCCAGCCAGTCGGTGCCGGTGAGGCGGCGGACCACGAGGATCGCCAGCGGCAGCAGCATCGACAGCGCGCCGATGGCGGCGAGGCCGATCCAGCGCGAGCGGAGCAGGCCGCCGGCCCGGCCCGTCGCCATGAGCCAGCCGGTGTGGGCGGTGGCGAAGCCGTAGCCGAACGCCGCGCAGGTGCCCCAGATGCGGAAGCCGTAGAACTCGTTGGTCAGCGCCAGGACGACGGCGTAGACGGTGCAGGCCAGGTAGAAGGCCAGGTCGACGGTGAGCGGATGGGACGCGAGCAGTGACCGCCACCGGTCCAGCGCGGTGGGGACGGGTGCGCGCACCGCGGTGCGCTCAGCGGTCACCGCGGGCCACCGGGTGGTCTCGCACCGGATTCGTCCCTCCCCATGGTCAAAGGTTACCGAGGACGGAATGGGCGGCAACGTCCGGGAAGCTTTTGGTGTCCCGCCGCGTTGGCCACCTCATCTGGGGCGTAAACCTCAAGTAATATCGAAATTTCTGGGGCGGCACGGAGGTCTACGTGGACAACACCTGGTCATTGATGAGTTCGGCGATGCGCGCGGCCGACGCGCCGAAGGGGCTGGCGCCGGGCACGGTGCGGCGGGTGGCGCGGTTCGCCCGGCCGTACTGGCGCAGCCTGCTGGTCTTCCTGGCGCTGACGGTCGTGTCGGCGGTGATCGCCGTGAGCACGCCGGTGCTGGCGGGCCGGGTGGTGGACACCATCGTCGGCGGCAAGGAGGCCGGGCTGGTCGTCCTGCTGGCGATCGTGGTCGCGGTGCTGGCGATCGCCGACGCCGGGTTCGGGCTCGTCGAGCGCTGGCTGTCCGCCCGCATCGGTGAGGGGCTGATCTACGACCTCCGGCGCGCGGTGTTCGAGCACGTGCAGCGCATGCCGATCGCGTTCTTCACCCGTACCCGCACCGGTGCCCTGGTCAGCCGGTTGAACAACGACGTCATCGGCGCGCAGCGGACCTTCACCGCGACCCTGTCCGGCCTGGTCACCAACGTGATCCAGCTGCTGCTCTCGCTCGCCGTGATGGTGACGCTGTCCTGGCAGGTGACGGTGCTGGCGCTGGTGCTGCTGCCGGTGTTCGTGCTCCCGGCCCGCCGGATGGGCCGCCGGATGGCCGACCTGCAGCGCGAGTCCGCCCAGCTCAACGCCGGGATGACCACGCAGATGACCGAACGGTTCTCCGCGCCGGGCGCGACGCTGGTCAAGCTGTTCGGCCGGCCGCGGCGGGAGGCCGAGGACTTCGGCGCCCGCGCCGGCCGGGTACGTGACATCGGCGTGCGCACGGCGATGCTGACCCGCTGGTTCATGACCAGCCTGACGCTGGTCTCGGCGCTGGCGCAGGCCCTGGTCTACGGCCTGGGCGGCTGGCTGGCGATCCGCGGGCAGCTCGCCCCGGGCACGGTCGTCGCGCTGGCACTGCTGCTGACCAGGCTCTACAGCCCGCTGACGGCGCTGGCCAACGTGCGGGTGGACGTGATGACCGCGCTGGTGTCGTTCGAGCGCGTCTTCGAGGTGCTCGACCTCGACCCGATGATCACCGAGAAGCCCGACCCCCGCACCGTGCCCGCCGGCGGGGTGTCGGTGGAGTTCGACGACGTCCGGTTCGCCTACCCGGCGGCCGACCGCTACTCCCTGGCCTCGCTGGAGGAGGTGTCCACACTGGACACCCGAGGCGGCGAGGAGGTGCTGCACGGGATCAGCTTCCGCGCCGAGCCGGGGCAGATGGTGGCGCTGGTCGGACCGTCCGGCGCGGGCAAGTCGACGATCGCCTCGCTGCTGCCGCGCCTCTACGACGTGGACTCCGGCGCCATCCGCCTGTCCGATGTGGACGTGCGGGAGCTGGGCTTCGCCTCGATCCGCGACACCGTCGGCGTGGTGACGCAGGACGGGCACCTGTTCCACGACACCATCCGGGCCAACCTCGCCTACGCCCGGCCCGGCGCCGGGGAGGACGAGATCTGGGACGCGCTCGAGCGCGCCCGGCTCGCGGAGCTGGTGCGCAGCCTGCCCGACGGGCTGGACACGGTGGTGGGGGAGCGCGGCTACCGGCTCTCCGGCGGCGAACGGCAGCGCCTGACCATCGCCCGGCTGCTGCTGGCCCACCCGCGGGTGATCGTGCTGGACGAGGCGACCGCGCACCTGGACTCCGAGTCCGAGGCCGCGGTCAGCGAGGCCCTGTCGCACGCGCTGGAGGGCCGCACCGCGCTGGTGATCGCCCACCGGTTGTCCACCGTGCGGGCGGCCGACCAGATCCTCGTGGTCGAAGCCGGGCGCATCGTCGAACGCGGCACGCACGAAGAACTGCTCGCCGCCGAGGGCCGCTACGCCGACCTCTACCACACGCAGTTCAGCGAGGAGCCCGCCGCGGCCTAACGCAGAGCGGGCACGCGGGGGCGGTAGTGGTCGAGCAGAGCGGCGTTGGCCGCGTCGCCGCCCTCGACGTTCGAGCTGCGCCACAGCGGCACCTCGACGCCCGCCTCCCGGGCGGCGCGGAAGACGTGCGCCAGGACCTCGTTCCAGAGGTAGACGTTGAGCAGCGACGACAGCGCCACCGTGCGCGGGTCGTCCTCGGGGAAGGCGGCGTCGCCGGGCCGGACGCCGGTGTCGAGCACGACGTCGGCGTGCTCGAGCAGGGTGCTGGGCGAGCGGCGCGGCGCCGCTTCGACGGAGGCCCGCGACGTCACTGCCACCACCGGCGCGCCCGCGGCCCGCGCGGCGGCGGCCAGCTCCACCGGGTAGGGGTTGACGCCCGAGTTGGAGAACACGAACAGCACGTCGTCCCGGCCCGGGGTGCGCGCCGCCAGCACCTCCCCGGCCAGGCCGGACCGGCGCTCGGCGGCCGTGCTGGCCGCGGCCCCGTGCAGCGGCAGCAGGTCCGGGTGGTAGAGCGGGTACACGCACGCCAGGCCGCCCGCGCGGTAGAACGTCTCGGCGACCGAGGCCAGCGAGTGGCCGGCGCCCCCGGTGAACACCAGCGCGTCGGACCGCACCGCGGCCAGCACCAGCCCGGCCACCTGCCGGATCTGCGCGGAGTTGCGCCGGCCCGCCCGCTCCAGGGCGCCGGCGACCAGATCGTTGATCACGACCCCGAGGTTAGGCACCGGACCACCCCGGGCGCGTGGTCGGCGGAAGATTCCTCCCGGGCGCGGCGTTGGCCCAGGTGTGGGTGATCCCGTGCTGACGACCTGGCGGGCCCGTGGACCGGTGCGGGCCGTGGTGCTCGTGCTGCACGGCGGCGCCGAGAACGGCCTGCACCTGGTGCGGCCCTGGGGGGCGGCATACCTGCGGATGGTGCCGCTGGCGCGGACGATGCTGCGTGCCGGTGGCCCGCACGGCGTCGAGGTGCGGCTGCTGCGCAACCGGGTCCGCGGCTGGAACGAGCCGGAGCTGCACCCGGTCGCGGACGCGCGGTGGGCCCTGGAGCGCATCCGCGCCGAGCGGCCGGGGGTGCCGGTGTTCCTCGCCGGCCACTCGATGGGCGGCCGGGTCGCGCTGCGGGTGGCCGACGACCCGCAGGTCAAGGCCGTGCTGGCGCTGGCGCCGTGGACACCGCCCGGCGAGCCGGTCGAGCCGGTGACCGGCCGGACCGTGGTCATCGCGCACGGCACCCGGGACCGCATCACCCCGCCCGGCGAGTCGTTCGCCTACGCGCGGCGCGCCCAGGCCGTCGCGGAGCGTGTGGTGCGCATCGAGGTCATGTCGGAGGGGCACGCGATGCTGTTCCGGCCGGCGGTGTGGAACCGGCTGGCGCGCGAGTTCGCCCTGGATGCGGCGGGTGTGGCGCCGCTCACGGCCTGGTCCGCCGCTCCTCACCAGCGGCTTCGCCTTCCCGGGTAGGTCTGCGCAACCCTTTCGGGGTGCTGCACGTCCTGAATCGAGAGGTTTGCGGTTCACTAGGGGCGTCCTAGGGCCGGTCGATCGGGGAACGGTGATGGCGTGACGAACCAGGGCGGCTACCCACCACGGGCCCCGCGCGGGCCACGACAGCATCAGGCCGCGCAGATGATGCCCGTGCCCGGCCGCGAGGGTGCCTACCGGCAGCCCCCGCCCCGCCGTCCCGGACCGCCGCCGACGCGGGCCATGCCCGCCCGCGGGGACATCCCGCCGTCGGCGCCGCCGCGCACGCGCCGCCGCCGGTTCGGGCCCGGCAAGATCCTGCTCACGCTGCTGTCGGTGGTCGTGCTGTTCCTCGCCGGCGTGTGGGTGTACCTCGAGTTCTCGATCAACCGCGTCGCCGCGCTGGAGGACTACGCGGGCCGCCCGGCCGCGGCGTCGGGCACGAACTGGCTCATCGTCGGCTCGGACAGCCGCGAGGGGCTCACCGCCGACGACGAGAAGCGGCTGGTCACCGGTGACGTCGAGGCCGCGGGTGGCGGCCAGCGCACCGACACCATGATGATCGCCCACCTGCCCGACAACGACACGAAGCCGACGCTGGTGAGCCTGCCGCGCGACTCCGAGGTGGCCATCCCCGGCCACGGCACCAACAAGATCAACGCCGCGTTCTCGATGGGCGGCGCGCCGCTGCTGGTCAAGACCGTCGAGCAGGCCACCGGGCTGCGCATCGACCACTACGCCGAGATCGGGTTCGGCGGGTTCGCCAACATCGTCGACGCGATCGGCGGCGTGGACATGTGTGTCGACAAGGAGATGCGCGACACGGTCACCGGCATCACGATCCCCGCCGGGTGCCAGGAGCTCGACGGTGCGCAGGCACTCGGGTTCGTCCGGATGCGGCACAGCGACGCCACCCCGCGCTCCGACCTGGACCGGGTGGAGAACCAGCGCAAGTTCATCGGCGCGCTGGTCAGCCAGATCGCCAGCGCCGGCACGCTGCTCAACCCGTTCCACGTGTTCCCGTTGCTGGGTGCCGCGCCGGACGCGCTGACCATCGACGAAGGCGACCACCTGCACAACCTGGTCGGCCTGGCGTGGGCGATGCGCGGGATCTCCTCCGACGGCGTGCTGTCCACGACCGTGCCGGTCACCTCCGCGTCGGCCGAGCACTGGGACAAGACGAAGTCGAAGCAGCTGTTCGAGGCGCTGCGCAACGACACGGCGGTGCCCGAGAGCGCGATCATGACGTAGGTGCGCGGAAACTCCCGTGCGGCGCCCGCCAGTGGCGGGGATGATCGGGGGATGCAGATCCCTGCGGAAAGCCTGTCGGACGGGGTGATCCTGCTTCGCCGGTGGTGGGCCGGCGACGCCGAGGCCTTGCACCGCCTCGTGAACGACTCGCTGGACCACCTCGCGCCGTGGATGCCGTGGGCGGTCGACGGCTACACCGAGCGGGACGCGCGCGAGTTCCTGATGCTGACGCGGGAGAGCTGGCTCGCCGCGGAGACCTTCGACTACGCCATCGTCGCGCCGGACGGGGCGATCGCCGGCAGTTGCGGTCTGATGGCGCGGATCGGCCGCGGCGGACTGGAGATCGGTTACTGGCTGGCCAAGCCCTACACCGGCCAGGGCTGGGCCACGCGCGCGGCGCGGCTGCTGGCCACCGAGGCGTTCCGGGTCGGCGCCAACCGCGTCGAGATCGTGCACGACATCGGCAACCACCGCAGCGGCGCGGTCCCGGCCCGGCTGGGCTTCACGCGGATCGACGAGCGCCCGACCCAGCTCCCGGGCGGCACCGCGGCCACCGGACGGGTCGCCGTGTGGCGGTTGACGGCGCCCTGAAACCGGCCCGGGCGACAACCACTCCGCGTGGTACCGCAGGCCACCGAAGCACCGTTCGGACGCGGCTGATCTGTTGACCGCGCCCGGACGCGGTAGCCGAAAAGATCACCAGCAGTGACGACATCTACACTGATCATCACACGTTCGGCCGGTAGACAGCGCTGACCGGGCGTGGTGGCGTGGCATGACTCCGGGACGGATCCGGCCCGGGGCGGGTCTGTCGGCTCCCGGACCGGGGCTGACCAGGCCCTTGTCGTTCTCCGGAAGAGGTGGAGCGTGTCGGAACCTGGTCCCGCACCAGGGTTGGCGGACGTGGCCCGGCAGTGGGCCGCGCGGTTGGCTGACACGGACGGAGTATCACTTACCCCGGACGAGCTCGAACGGGTCCTGCTCGACGTCGCCCGCGACGCCGTCGCCGAGGCCGACGCCGCCCGGGACGCGGCGATCCGCCGGTTCACCACGCTGTACGCGAGCGCGCCCATCGGCATCGCGATGGCCGGGCCCGACGGCAGGGTCGTCGAGGTCAACAAGCAGCTCGGCACGTTCCTCGGCCAGCGTCCGGACCGGCTGACCGGCCGCCGCCTCACCGAGCTGGGCTTCGCCGACCGCGACTGCGACAAGCTCGCCGCGGGTCTGGCCGAGCTCGCCGAGACCGACCTCGAGGAGTTCAAGGCCCGCGTCCAGCTCGCCCACGCCGACGACGCCGGCGTGTGGGCCGACATCGTCCTCGCGCGCCTGCCCGGCGACCGGCCCGGCGCGTTCTACCCGGTGCTGATGGCGGCCGACGCGAACGAGGTCCACACGCTGCAGGAAACCCTGCGCCACCAGAGCATCCACGACTCGCTCACCGGCCTGTCCAACGCCTCCCGCTTCCACACCCTGCTGGAGACGGCGCTGGGCCCGTCCGCCTCCGGGCAGGTCGCGCTCATCTACCTCGACCTGGACGGGTTCAAGGTCGTCAACGACGGCCTCGGCGCCGGAGCGGGCGACCAGGTGCTGCGCGGCGTCGCCCGCAAGCTCAAGGAGGCCTTCACCGACCACGACGCGCTCGTGGCGCGCCTGTCCGGTGACGGGTTCGCCGTCCTGCTGCGCGGCGAGTTCACCGCGTCCCAGGTGATCACGCTCGTCGAAGGGGCGATGGAGGACCTGGCCGAACCCATCTACATCGACGAGCACGGGGTCGGGGTGAGCGCCAGCGTCGGGATCGTGGTGCGCGACGTGCGCGACGGCAGCGTCGAGGACATCCAGCGGGCGGCCGAAATCGCCCTGCACCGCGCCAAGGAGTCCGGCAAGGCGCAGTGGATGCTGTTCGACCCGGAGCTCGACGCGCGCGACCGGGCCCGCTACCGGCTCGGCGCGGAGATCGCCGGTGCGCTGGAGAACGGCCAGTTCGAGCTGACCTACCAGCCCACGGTGAAGCTGGCCGAACCGGACGAGATCGCGGCCGTCAACGCCGGGTTGCGCTGGCGGCACCCCGAGTTCGGCGACCTGCCCGCCGACGAGTTCTACCCGCTGGCCGACACGACCGGGATGACGATCCCGCTCGGCAAGTGGCTGCCGACCGAGTCGCTGCGGGCGACGGCGCGCTGGCGGGACCGCTACGGCGAGGCCGCGCCGGACGTGTGCATCCGGTTGCCGAAGCGGCTCGCGATCGAGCCCGACCTGGTGGCGATGGTCAAGGAGGAGCTGGACCGCAACGAGCTGCCGGCGAAGGCGCTGCGGTTGTGCACGGACAGCTCGTCGCTGCTCGACCCGCGCGGCGAGGTGCTGGACTCGCTCACCGTGCTGGCCGACCTGGGGGCGAAGCTGGTCCTGACGGTGCAGGGGTCGGCCGATCTCGAGCTGATCCCGCAGCACCAGCTGGCGGTGCAGCACGTGATCCTGTCCGGCCCGGTGGTCGACGCCCTGGCCGACGGTGAGCCGGAGACCGCGGTGCGGCACCTCGAGCAGCTGGTGGCGCGGGCGCGTGAACTGAAGCTGCGGATCGGCGCCGAGGGTGTGCGCAGCGCCGAGCACGCCGCGCGGCTGCGGCGGCACGGTGTGATCGCCGCCCGGGGCGCCTTCGTGGCGGAGACCGCGACCGGCGACCAGGTGGACCAGCTGATCGAGCAGCACACCGGCGCGGAGGTGCCGCGGTGAAGGCGGGGGACCGGGCGCCCGGCTTCACCCTGCCCGACGAGCGTGGTGAACCGCGGTCGCTGTCGGAGTTCCTGACGTCGGGGCCGGTGGTGCTGTTCTTCTACCCGGCGGCGATGACGCCCGGCTGCACCGCGGAGAGCTGCCACTTCCGCGATCTGGCGAAGGAGTTCGCCGACGTCGGCGCGCAGCGGGTCGGGATCAGCCCGGACCCGGTGGCGCGGCAGCAGGAGTTCTCGGCGCGGCACGGGTTCGACTTCCCGCTGCTGTCGGATGCGGAGGGGACGGTCGCACGGTCGTTCGGCGTCCGCCGCTCGTTCGGCCCGCTGCTGACGAAACGCCAGACGTTCGTCATCGACACCGACGGCCGTGTGCTCGAGGTGATCAAGAGCGAGCTGCGGATGGCCGTGCACGCGGACAGGGCGCTGGCCGCGCTGCGGGCGCGCCGCCACTGACGCAGCGCCCGCTGGGCTCGGGGCGGCTCCGCGGGGAGCAGCGGCTCGCCTGTGCCGGAGGTGGACCGTCGGAGCGCGGGGCACTGCAGCGTGGCCGGCAGCGCCGCGAGCGTGGCTGGTGATGCTGCGGTGCGCGCTGCCACTGACGGACACCTCGCCGGGGCTCCGGCCGGCTCCCCCGGGCAGCAGCGGCCGGGCATGCGCGTGTCCCCGGGGCGTCACGTGTTGCCGCCGGCATGTCGGACGGCGGCAGTGCCGGGACCGCCCGCACGGAGGTGGAGTGTGCGCTGGCAGCGCCACGTGCCGTCGGTGCAGTGCCGGCGGGCCACTGACGCAGCGCCCGCTGGGGCTCGGGCTGGCAGGCCCGGCACCACCGTGGCGCGGCAGGTCAGGTGACCGCGCGCCCCGCCCCGTCACCGCAGCCGCTGCAGGCGGACCGGCAGGCCGTCCACCGGGACGGGCAGGGAGACGTAGTCCCACTTGATGCGGTACCCCTCGGGCACCGACCAGCGGTACGTGCGCAGCATTTCGTGCAGCAGGAGCTTCACTTCGTTGTTCCCGAAGTGCATCCCGATGCACTTGTGCGCCCCGCCGCCGAAGGGCATCCACGCGAACCGGTGCGACTTGTCCTCCCGGCGGCCCTCCGCGAAGCGCTCCGGGTCGAACGCGCGCGGGTTCGACCAGTGATCCGGCGAATAGTGGTTCGTGTTGGGGGAGACGCTGCACATCGTCCCGGCCGGGATGTAGTGCCCCAGCACCTCCGTGTCCTTCACCGTCATCCGCGGCAGCGACGGCACCGGCGCGGTCAGCCGCAGCGACTCCTTGATCACCAGGTCCAGTGTCGGCAACGACTCCAGCGCCTCGAGATCCGGCAGCTCCGCACCCAGGGCGAGCGATTCCGAGCGCGCCCGTTCCTGCCACTCGGGGTGCTTGGCCAGGTGGTAGGCGACCGCGGAACTGGTGATCGTCGCCGTGTCGTGCGCCGCCATCATCAGGAAGATCATGTGGTTGATCACGTCGTCGTCGGTGAACTCGGCCCCGTCGTCGCCCCGCGCGTGGCACAGCGCCGAGAACAGGTCGGCGCCCTCGCTGCGGCGCTTCGACGGCAGCTTCTCCGCGAAGTACCGCTCCAGCACCCGCCGCCCGTGCAGGCCCGCCGCCCAGCGGCCACCGGGCACCGGCATCCGCACCAGCGCCGTCGCCGCGCGCACGGTGCCCACGAACGCCCGGTTGACCGCCTCCGCGTCCTCGCCCGGCGGCATGTCCATGAACACCCGCGACGCGACGTCGAGCGTGAGCCGCTTCAGCAGCCAGTACAGCCGCGGCCGGTCACCGCCCCACGCCGCGACACCGTCCCGCAGCACCGGCGCCGCCTGCCGCATGTAGCCGGCGAGCTTGTCCCGCGTGAACGCCTCCTGCATGATCCGCCGGTGCAGGTGGTGCTCCTCGAAGTCGAGCAGCATCAGCCCGCGGTGGAAGAACCGCTCGATGAAGAACTTCCAGCCCTCCTGGGAGAACGCCTTGTCCTTGTTCACCAGCGCGGCCTGGGTGGCGTCCGGGCCGGCCAGCACCACGATCCGCTGCCCGAACGCCCCCATCCACGACACCGGCCCGTACTTGGCGAACCGGTGCAGCGCGAAGTCCAGCCCGAACCGCATCGACTCGATGGCGTGCCCGACCACGGGCGCACCCGCGTCGCCGATGACCGGCGCCAGCCCGCTGCCCGCGGGCGGTGCGGCGAGCTCCCGCACCGGCCACCGCTGGTCCAGCAGCCGCCGGTCGACGGCACGGGGGAGGGGGATGGCGGTCAGGGGTGGAACGCGTTCCCGGAACGCCCTGCCGACGGCACTGGTCACGATCGCGCCTCCTTGCGGACAAACGTGTGATCACCACCGTCCCGCACCACCCCCGCCCCCGGCAAGGGGATTCAGTCCCACTCCAGTGAGCCGCCGGTCTGGTACTCGGTCACCCGGGTCTCGAAGAAGTTCTTCTCCTTGCGCAGGTCGATCGCCTCCGACATCCACGGGAACGGGTTCTCGTTCTCGCCGAAGATCGGGGCCAGCCCGATCTGCTGGGCCCGCCGGTCGGTGATGAAGCGCAGGTACTGCTCGCACAGCGCCGCCGACAGCCCGAGCATCCCGCGCGGCAGGGTGTCGCGCGCGTAGGCGACCTCCAGCTCGCACGCCTCGGTGAGCATCGTGCGCACCTCGGCCTGGAACCGCGGCGACCACAGGTGCGGGTTCTCGATCTTGATCTGGTTGATGCAGTCGATGCCGAAGTTCAGGTGGATCGACTCGTCGCGCAGGATGTACTGGAACTGCTCGGCGATGCCGACCATCTTGTTGCGCCGCCCGAGCGACAGGATCTGCGCGAACCCGGTGTAGAACCACATCCCCTCGAACACCACGTAGAAGGCCACCAGGTCGCGCAGGAAGTCCTGGTCGGCCGACGCGGTGCCGGTGGCGAAGTCCGGGTTCTCCAGGTTGCGCGTGTAGCGCAACGCCCACGCGTCCTTGTCGGTGATCGACGGGACCTCGCGGTAGGCGTTGAACAGCTCACCCTCGTCCAGGCCCAGGCTCTCGCAGATGTACTGGAACGTGTGGGTGTGCACGGCCTCCTCGAACGCCTGGCGCAGCAGGTACTGGCGGCACTCCGGGTTGGTGATCTGCCGGTACACCGCGAGCACCAGGTTGTTGGCGACCAGCGACTCGGCGGTGGCGAAGAAGCCCAGGTTGCGCTTGACCATGCGGCGCTCGTCCTCGGTCAGCCCGTTCGGCGACTTCCACAGCGCGATGTCGGCCTGCATGGCGACCTCGGTCGGCATCCAGTGGTTGGTGCAGCCGGCCAGGTACTTCTCCCACGCCCAGTGGTACTTCAGCGGCAGCAGCTGGTTGACGTCGGCGCGGGCGTTGATCATCGCCTTGTCGTCGACGCTGACCCGGTCGGCGCCGCGGCTGATCGCGCCCAGCCCGGTCGCGTCGGTGTCGATGGTGCTCACTGGCAGGCCTCGCAATCGGGGTCGTCGATCCGGCAGGCGGCGAACTCCGGTTCGGGCACCGACGGCGCGGACGGGACCGAGGGCACCGCGTTGAGCTTGCCGTCGGTGCCGCGCAGCGTGCTCTTCTCGACGCTGGTCGCCGCCTGCGCGCGCAGGTAGTAGGTGGTCTTCAGGCCCTTGTGCCAGGCGTAGCGGTACAGCTCGTCCAGCTTGCGGCCGCTGGGCGCGGCGAGGTAGAGGTTGAGCGACTGGGCCTGGTCGATCCACTTCTGCCGCCGTGACGCGGCGTCGACCAGCCACTTGCTGTCGATCTCGAAAGCGGTGGCGTAGAGCCGCTTGAGGTCGGCGGGCACCCGGTCGATGTGCGCGAGGCTGCCGTCGAAGTACTTCAGGTCGGCCACCATGACCTCGTCCCACAACCCGCGCTCCTTCAGCGCCGCGACCAGGTGCGGGTTGACCACGGTGAAGTCGCCCGACATGTTCGACTTGACGTAGAGGTTCTGGAACAGCGGCTCGATCGACTGCCCGACACCGCAGATGTTGGAGATCGTCGCGGTCGGCGCGATCGCCATGACGTTGGAGTTGCGCATGCCGCCGCGCACCCGCTCGCGCAGCGCGCCCCAGTCCAGGGTGGACGAGTGGTCGACGTCGAGCGCGTCGCCCTGGCGCGCGTCGGCCAGCAGCTCCAGCGAGTCGATCGGCAGCACGCCCTGGCTCCACAGCGAGCCCGCGAACGACTCGTAGGCGCCCCGCTCCCGCGCCAGCTGAGCCGACGCGTCGATCGCGTAGTAGCTCAGGTGCTCCATGCTGCGGTCGGCGAACTCGACCGCCTCGGGGCTGTCGACCGGCAGGCCGAGGGTGAACAGGGCGTCCTGGTGACCCATCACGCCGAGCCCGACCGGCCGGTGCCGCAGGTTCGACCGGCGCGCCTCGGGGATCGTGTAGAAGTTGATGTCGACGACGTTGTCGAGCATCCGCACCGCGGTCCGCACGGTGCGCTCGAGCTTCGCCGTGTCCAGGCCGGCGGCGGTGACGTGCCGGGCCAGGTTCACCGAGCCGAGGTTGCACACGGCGACCTCGTCGGTGCTGGTGTTGAGCGTGATCTCGGTGCACAGGTTGGACGAGTGCACGACGCCGGCGTGCTGCTGCGGCGAGCGCAGGTTGCACGGGTCCTTGAACGTGATCCACGGGTGGCCGGTCTCGAACAGCATGGTCAGCATCCGCCGCCACAGCTCCACGGCGCGCACCCGGCGGAACACGCGGATCTCGCCGCGGTCGGCCGCGGCCTCGTACTCGCGGTAGCGCCGGGCGAACGCGGTGCCGTAGAGGTCGTGCAGGTCCGGGGTTTCGTCGGGGGAGAACAGCGTCCACTCGGCGTCGGCCTCGACGCGGCGCAGGAACTCGTCGGGCACCCAGTTGGCGGTGTTCATGTCGTGGGTGCGGCGCCGGTCGTCACCGGTGTTCTTGCGCAGGTCGAGGAACTCCTCGACGTCGATGTGCCAGGTCTCCAGGTAGGCGCACGCGGCGCCCTTGCGCTTGCCGCCCTGGTTCACCGCGACCGCGGTGTCGTTGGCGATCTTGAGGAACGGCACCACGCCCTGCGACTCGCCGTTGGTGCCCTTGATGTGGGCGCCGAGGCCGCGCACCGGCGTCCAGTCGTTGCCCAGGCCGCCCGAGTACTTCGCGAGCAGGGCGTTGTTCTTGTAGGACTGGAAGATCGCGTCGAGGCTGTCCTCGACCGTGGTCAGGAAGCACGACGACAGCTGCGCGCGGGTGGTGCCGGAGTTGAACAGCGTCGGCGTGGAGGCCATGAAGTCGAAGCTGGACAGCAGGTCGTAGAACTCCACAGCACGAGATTCCCTGTCGTCCTCGCGCAGGGCCAGTCCCATCGCCACGCGCAGGAAGAACGCCTGCGGCAGCTCGAACCGGGTGCCGCGCTCGTGCAGGAAGTACCGGTCGTAGAGGGTCTGCAGGCCGAGGAAGCCGAAGTCGAGGTCGCGTTCCGGGCGGATCGCGGCGGTGACCCGGTCGAGGTCGAACGTCGCCAGCTCGGGGTCGACCAGGTCGAGGTCGATGGCGCGGGCCAGGTAGTCGCGGAAGTAGCCGGAGTAGTCCAGCTCGGCCTGCGACGCCTGGCGCGGCTGACCGGCCAGGTGGCTCAGCGCCTCGGCGCGCAGCTTGTCCAGCAGCAGGCGGGCGGTGACCGCGGAGTAGTTCGGCTCGCGCTCGACGAGCGTGCGCGCGGCCATGATCAGGGCCAGGGCCAGTTCGCCGGCGCTCATCCCGTCGTAGAGGTTGCGCTCGGCCTCGGCGAGCACCGGCCCGGCCTCGACGTCCTCGATCCCGGCGACGGCCTCGCCGATCACGTGGGCGATGCGCTCCCGGTCGAGCGGGCGCAGTTCGCCGTCGGGGTGCCGGACGTGGATCGCCGCCGGTGGCGGGGCGGTTTCCCGGGCCTTGGCGTGTTCCTCGCGGTAGAGCACGTAGGCGCGCGCGACCTGGTGGTGACCGCCGCGCATCAGGGCCAGTTCCACGAGGTCCTGGATCTGCTCCAGGTGCACCGCGTCGCCGGTCGCGTGGCGCCGCAGCGAGGTCTCGACCTGCTCGGTCAGCTCGGCGACGACGTGGTGGACCCGCGAGGACGTGGCGGCCTCGTCACCCTCGACGGCGAGGAAGGCCTTGGTGAGCGCGACGGAGATCCGGCCGGCGTCGAAGGGCGACACCTCGCCGTCCCGGCGGATGACCCGCAGCGTGGCTGCCGGCGCCGGGGAGGTTTCCACAGACATGCATCACTCCGTTTTCGGGCGCGTTTCATCGGCACACCGGCCTGGGCGCCGGTGTGCTGGGTGGGCACGGCTTCGTACCGGACGGGCCCGCGCTCGCTTCCCCAGGCGCCGGGCCCTGCCGGTGATCGAAGACTACATCTTGGGGTCCGCCTGTCCAGTGACCCCAAGATGCGGGCGTGTCCGTGTCGTGTGTTAGCCACCCGGTCGAGCTACCGGGACCAAAACAATCAAGCGTGCTTGATTTTTCTGACCGGTGGTGCCAGGCTCGGCGCGAAGCGTGCGCGAGGAGGCGGATGGCGTGGCGGACCCCGGACCGATCCTGCGGGACCTGGCCGACGAGAGCCGGGAATTGGACGACCTGGTGACGGAGGCGAGGTGGTCGACCCCGACCCCCGCCGAGGGCTGGACGATCGCGCACCAGGTCGCGCACCTGGCCTGGACCGACGCCAAGGCGCTGATCGCGGTCCGCACCCCGGACGAGTTCCCGGACGAGGTGCAGCGCGCCCTGGCCGCGGGCGACGACTTCGTCGACCAGGGCGCGCGGGAACTGGCCCGCAAGCCACGGGAGGAGCTGCTCGCCCAATGGCGTGCCGGGCGCGAAGAGCTGGCCCGCGAGCTGGCCGCCGTGCCGCCGGGGCGGAAGCTGCCCTGGTACGGCCCGCCGATGAGCGCGGCGTCGATGGCCACGGCGCGCCTGATGGAGACCTGGGCCCACGCGCAGGACGTCTACGACGCGCTCGGGCTCCGCCGCGAACCGACGCGGCGGCTGTGGCAGATCGCGCGGTTCGGGGTGCGGACGCGGGACTTCGCGTTCGCCGTGCACGGACTCGCCGCGCCACCCGAGGAGTTCCGCGTCGAGCTGTCGGGTGTGGACGGTGCCGAGTGGACGTTCGGGCCGCCGGACGCCGCCCAGCGGGTCACCGGTTCCGCGCTCGGGTTCTGCCTGATCGTCACCCAGCGGCGACACCCGGCCGACACCGACGTCGTCGCCGCCGGGCCGGACGCCGAGAAGTGGCTGGAGATCGCGCAGGCCTTCGCCGGGCCGCCCGGGTCCGGCCGGAAGGCGGGGCAGTTCGCATGAGCGACGTGCTGCGCGTCGGCAACGCGTCCGGCTTCTACGGTGACCGGTTCTCCGCCGTGCGCGAGATGCTCACCGGCGGCCCGCTGGATGTGCTGACCGGCGACTACCTCGCCGAGCTGACCATGCTCATCCTCGGCCGCGACCGGCTCAAGGACCCCTGCCGCGGGTACGCCAAGACGTTCCTGCGCCAGATGGAGGAGAACCTGGCGCTGGCCAAGGACAAGGGCGTCAAGATCGTCACCAACGCAGGCGGCCTCAACCCGGCCGGGCTGGCCGACGCGATCCGGGAGCTGGCGAAGCGCCTGGGCCTGGACATCGCCGTCGCCCACGTCGAGGGCGACGACCTGCTGTCCCGAGTGGACGAACTGGGCCTGGGGAAACCGTTGACCGCCAACGCCTACCTCGGCGGCTGGGGCATCGCCGCGTGCCTGGAGCGCGGCGCGGACGTGGTCGTGACCGGGCGCGTCACCGACGCGTCGCTGGTCGTCGGCCCGGCCGCCGCGCACTTCGGCTGGGCCCGCGACGACTACGACGCCCTCGCCGGCGCCGTGGCCGCCGGGCACGTCATCGAGTGCGGCGCGCAGGCCACCGGCGGCAACTACGCGTTCTTCACCGAGCAGGACACCGGCACACCGGGCTTCCCCATCGCGGAGATCTCCGCCGACGGATCCAGCGTGATCACCAAGCACCCGGGCACCGGGGGTGCGGTGACCGCCGGCACCGTGATCGCCCAGCTGCTGTACGAGATCGCCGGCGCCCGGTACGCCGGACCGGACGTCACCGCCCGGTTCGACACCCTGACCCTGACCGAGGAGGGTCCGGACCGGGTGCGGATCTCCGGCACCCGCGGCGAGGCCCCGCCGTCCACGCTCAAGGTGTGCCTGAACACCCTGGGCGGCTTCCGCAACGAGACCACGTTCGTCCTCACCGGACTGGACGTCGACGCCAAGGCCGCGCTGGTGCGCGACCAGCTCGAGCAGGCGCTGAAGGACCGCCCGCCGGCCGAGATCCGCTGGACCCTGGCGCGCACCGACCACGAGGACGCCGACACCGAGCAGCGGGCCAGCGCCCTGCTGCACTGCGCCGTCAGGGACGCCGACCCCAAGGTGGCCGGGCGCGCGTTCAGCGGCGCGGCGATCGAACTGGCCCTGGCCAGCTACCCCGGCTTCCACGTCACCGCGCCACCCTCGGACGCCTCGCCCTACGGCGTCTACACCGCGTCGTACGTGGACGCCGCCGAGGTTCCGCACGTGGCCGTCCTGCCCGACGGCTCGCGGGTGGACATCGCGCCCGCGGCTGACACCCTCTCGCTGTCCGAAGTGGATGAACCGGAACTGCCGGAACCCTTGCCGGCCGGGCCGGCCCGGCGCGCGCCGCTCGGCACGATCCTCGGCGCCCGCAGCGGGGACAAGGGCGGCGACGCCAACCTGGGCGTGTGGGTGCGGTCGGACGAGGCGTGGCGGTGGCTCGCGCACCACCTCACGGTCGGGGAGTTCCAGCGGCTGCTGCCGGAGACCGCCGACCTCACCGTCCGCCGGTACGTGCTGCCGAACCTGCGCGCGCTCAACTTCGTCGTCGAAGGCCTGCTGGGCCAGGGCGTCGCGTCGCAGGCCCGGTTCGACCCGCAGGCCAAGGCGTTCGGCGAGTGGCTGCGCTCCCGGCACGCCGACATCCCGGAGGTGCTGTTGTGACCGACCCGTTCGCCACGCCGGAGCGGACCGCGCTGCGCAAGACCGTGCGCCGGTTCGTCGAGGCCGAGGTGCTGCCGCACCTGGACGAGTGGGAGCGCGCGGGTGAGCTGCCACGCGACCTGCACCGCAAGGCCGGCGAGATCGGCCTGCTCGGCGTGTCCTTCCCGGAGGCCGTCGGCGGCGGTGGCGGGGACTTCCTCGACGCGATGACCGTCACCGAGGAGATCCTCCACGCCGGCGGGTCCGGCGGCCTGATCGCGTCGCTGTTCACCAACGGCATCGCGCTGCCGCACCTGGTCACGGCCGGTGACCCGGAGCAGGTCGAGCGCTGGGTGCGCCCGACCATCGAGGGCCGTCTCATCGGGTCGCTCGCGATCACCGAGCCCGACGGCGGGTCCGACGTCGCCGGCATCCGCACCACGGCCCGCCGTGAGGGCGACCACTACGTCGTCAACGGCGCCAAGACCTACATCACCTCCGGCACCCGCGCCGACTTCGTCACCACCGCGGTGCGCACCGGCGGCCCGGGCGCCCACGGTGTGTCGCTGCTCGTCATCGAGCGGGACACGCCCGGCTTCACCGTGAGCCGCAAGCTGGAGAAGATGGGCTGGCACTGCTCGGACACCGCCGAGCTGTCCTTCGCCGACGCCCGCGTGCCCGTGTCCAACCTGGTGGGCGAGGAGAACACCGGGTTCATCCAGATCGCGACCCACTTCGTCACCGAGCGGCTCTCGCTCGCGGTGCAGGGGTACGCGACCGCGCAACGCGCGCTGGACCTCACCCTGCAGTGGTGCCGGCTGCGTGAGACGTTCGGCCGTCCGCTGATCTCCCGCCAGCTCGTGCAGCACAAGCTCGTGGACATGGCCCGCCGGATCGACCTGGCCCGCGTCTACACGCGGCACGTCGCGCAGCGCTTCGTGGCGGGCGAGGAGGTCATCGCGGAGGCGTGCTTCGCGAAGAACACCGCGGTCGAGGCGGCCGAATGGGTGGTGAACGAGGCCGTCCAGCTGCACGGTGGCCTGGGCTACCTGCGCGAGTCCGAAGTGGAACGGCACTACCGCGATGTCCGCATCCTCGGCATCGGTGGCGGCACCAACGAGATCCTGGCGGGTCTCGCGGCGAAGAGATTGGGGTACACGGCTTGAGCGTGATCCGGTCCACGGTGGACACCGCGAGCGCGGAGTTCGGGGCCAACCGGGAGGCGATGGAGGCCAAGCTCGCCGAGCTCGCGGCCGAGCACGCCAAGGCGATCGCGGGTGGCGGCGAGAAGTACGTCGAACGGCACCGCAAACGTGGCAAACTGCTCGCCCGCGAGCGGATCGAGCTGCTGCTCGACGAGGACTCGCCGTTCCTGGAACTCTCGCCGCTGGCCGCGTGGGGCACGAACTACCACGTCGGCGGCAGCGTGGTCACCGGCATCGGCGTCGTGGAGGGCGTCGAGTGCATGATCGTGGCCAACGACCCGACCGTGAAGGGCGGCGCGAGCAACCCCTCCAGCCTGAAGAAGGGCCTGCGCGCGGCCGAGATCGCGGCGGAGAACCGGCTGCCGACGATCAACCTCGTCGAGTCCGGTGGCGCGGACCTGCCCACGCAGAAGGAGATCTTCATCCCGGGCGGGCGCACGTTCCGCAACCTGACCACCTCCTCGGCGGCGCGCATCCCCACCGTCGCGCTCGTGTTCGGCAACTCCACGGCCGGCGGCGCCTACCTGCCGGGCATGTCCGACTACGTGGTGATGGTCAAGGAGCGGGCGAAGGTGTTCCTCGGCGGACCGCCGCTGGTCAAGATGGCCACCGGCGAGGAGTCCGACGACGAGTCGCTCGGCGGCGCCGAGATGCACGCCCGCACGTCCGGCCTGGCCGACTACCTCGCCCACGACGAGCAGGACGCGATCCGCATCGGCCGGAGCATCATCAAGCGGCTGAACTGGCACAAGCAGGGCCCGTCGCCGAAACCGGACTACACCGAGCCGGTGTTCGACGCCGAGGACCTGCTCGGCATCGTGCCGTCCGACCTGAAGGTCCCGTTCGACCCGCGCGAGGTGATCGCCCGCGTCGTCGACGGCTCCGACTTCGACGAGTTCAAGCCGCTCTACGGCACCAGCCTGGTGACCGGGTGGGCGAGCCTGCACGGCTACCCGATCGGCATCCTCGCCAACGCCCGGGGCGTGCTGTTCAGCGAGGAGTCGCAGAAGGCCACGCAGTTCATCCAGCTGGCCAACCAGAGCGACACGCCGCTGCTGTTCCTGCACAACACCACCGGTTACATGGTCGGCAAGGAGTACGAGCAGGGCGGCATCATCAAGCACGGCGCGATGATGATCAACGCGGTGTCCAACTCGAAGGTGCCGCACCTGTCCGTCCTCATGGGAGCGTCCTACGGTGCCGGGCACTACGGCATGTGCGGTCGCGCCTACGGGCCGCGGTTCCTGTTCGCCTGGCCCAGCGCCAAGTCCGCGGTGATGGGCCCCGCCCAGCTGGCCGGCGTGCTGTCGATCGTCGCTCGCCAGGCGGCCGCCGGGCGCGGGCAGCCTTACGACGAGGAGGGCGACGCCGCGATGCGCGCGATGGTCGAGCAGCAGATCGAGGCCGAGTCGATGCCGATGTTCCTGTCCGGCATGCTCTACGACGACGGCATCATCGACCCCCGCGACACCCGCACGGTGCTCGGCCTGTGCCTGTCCGCCATCCACAATGGACCGATCAGGGGCGCCGACGGCTTCGGCGTCTTCCGGATGTGAGTGACGTGATCGACAACATTCTGGTCGCCAACCGCGGCGAGATCGCCCGCCGGGTGTTCCGCACGTGCGCCACGCTCGGCATCGCCCGCACCGCCGTGTTCTCCGACGCCGATGCCGGGTCGCCGCACGTGGCCGAAGCGGACGCGGCCGTCCGGCTGCCCGGCAACACCCCGTCCGAGACCTACCTGCGCGCGGACCTGCTCGTCGAGGCCGCGCGCTCGGCGGGCGCGGACGCCGTGCACCCCGGTTACGGGTTCCTGTCCGAGAACGCCGCGTTCGCCCGGGCGGTGCTCGACGCCGGACTGACCTGGATCGGCCCGCCACCGGCTGCCATCGAGACGATGGGCTCCAAAGTGGAGTCGAAGCGGCTGATGGACGCGGCCGGCGTGCCGGTGCTGTCCGAACTGGACCCCGCCGCGGTCACCGAGTCCGACCTGCCGGTGCTCGTCAAGGCCTCCGCCGGGGGCGGCGGCCGGGGGATGCGGGTCGTGCGGTCGCTGGCCGAACTGGCCGAGGCCGTGGACAGCGCCCGCGCGGAAGCGGCGTCGGCGTTCGGCGACCCGACGGTGTTCTGCGAACGGTACCTGGAGACCGGGCGGCACATCGAGGTCCAGGTGCTCGCCGACACCCACGGCACGGTCTGGGCGCTGGGGGAGCGGGAGTGCTCGATCCAGCGGCGGCACCAGAAGGTCGTCGAGGAGGCACCCTCGCCGCTGGTCCACGACGCGATGCGCACCGAGTTGTTCGACGCCGCCCGCAAGGCGGCGAAGGCGATCGACTACGTCGGCGCGGGCACCGTGGAGTTCCTGGCGACGGACGACGGGCGGTTCTACTTCCTGGAGATGAACACGCGCCTGCAGGTCGAGCACCCCGTCACCGAGTGCGTCACCGGCCTGGACCTGGTCGCGCTGCAGATCCGCGTCGCCGAGGGGGACCGGCTGCCCGCCGAGCCGCCCGCGACGCGGGGGCACGCGATCGAGGTGCGGCTCTACGCCGAGGACCCGGCCGCCGGGTGGCAGCCGCAGAGCGGCACGCTGCACCGGTTCGAGATCCCGGGGGTGGACACCGAGTTCGCCCTCGGTGGCGAGGCCGGGCTGCGGCTCGACGCGGGCGTGGTGGACGGCTCCGTGGTCGGCGTGCACTACGACCCGATGCTCGCCAAGGTCATCGCCTGGGCGCCGACCAGGGCGGAGGCGGCCCGGCGGCTCGCGCGAGCGCTCGCCGGGGCGCGGATCCACGGTCTGCGCACCAACCGGGACCTGCTGGTCAACGTGCTGCGGCACGAGGAGTTCCTGGCCGGGCGCACCGACACCGCCTTCCTCGGCCGGCACGGCCTGGACACGCTGTCCCGTCCCCTCGCCGACGAGCGGGCGGTGCGGTGGTCGGCGACCGCCGCGGCACTGGCCGAAGCGGCGGCGAACCGGGCCACCGCGACCACCCTGGGACGGCTGCCCGCCGGGTGGCGCAACGTGCCGTCCGCGCCGCTGCGGAAGCGTTATCTGTGCGCGGACACCGAGATCGAGGCGACCTACCGCGCGGGGTTGCGGGTGGACGGCGCCGAGGTCGTCGAGGCCACGCCCGGCCGGGTCGTGCTCGACGTCGACGGCGTCCGGCGAGCCTTCACCGTCGGCCGGTACCCGGGGCTGGTGTGCGTGGACTCCGCGCTCGGCGCCGTCGACCTGGTCCCGGTCCCGCGGTTCACCGACCCGGACGCCGCGCTCGCCGCCGGATCGCTGGTCGCGCCCATGCCGGGGACCGTCCTGCGGATCGCGGTGCGGGCCGGGGACACCGTCGCCGCGGGCGACCCGTTGCTGTGGCTGGAAGCCATGAAGATGGAACACCGGATCACCGCACCCGCCGACGGTGAGGTCACCGACCTCCCGGTGTCGGTGGGCGACCAGGTCGAACCGGGCACCGTTCTCGCCGTCGTCACGCCGAAGGAGCAAGCATGAATTTCGTCGAATCGGACGAGCGGATCGCGCTGCGGAAGGCGGTCGGCGACCTGGCCCGCGGCTACGGGCACGAGTACTACACCAAGGTCGCCCGCAGCGGCGGCCACACCAGCGACCTGTGGAACGAGGCCGGGCGCCTGGGTTACCTCGGCGTCGCGGTGCCCGAAGAGTACGGCGGGGGCGGCGCCGGGATCGGCGACCTCGCCGCGGTGTGCGAGGAGTTCTGCGCCGCCGGCACGCCGATGCTGCTGATGGTCGTGTCACCGGCGATCTGCGCCACCGTCCTCGCCCGGTACGGCACCGACGAGCAGAAGAACTCGTGGCTGCCCCGGTTCGCCACCGGCGAGGTGCGGATGTCCTTCGCCATCACCGAACCCGACGCGGGGTCCAATTCGCACCGCATCACCACGACGGCCAAACGCGACGGTGGCGACTGGATCCTCAACGGGCGCAAGGTGTTCATCTCCGGTGTGGACGAAGCCGACGCGGTACTGGTCGTCGGCCGCACCGAGGACGCGAAGACCGGCAAGCTCAAGCCGGCGCTGTTCATCGTGCCCACGAACACGCCCGGGTTCGAGTACCAGCAGATCGAGATGGACCTCGTCTCGGCCGACAAGCAGTTCGGCCTGTTCCTCGACGACGTCCGGCTGCCGGCCGAGGCGCTCGTCGGGTCCGAGGACGCGGCACTGGCGCAGCTGTTCGCGGGCCTGAACCCGGAGCGGATCATGGGCGCGTCGTTCTCCATCGGCATCGCCCGGTACGCGCTGGAGAAGGGCGTGGCCTACGCGAAACAGCGCAGTGTGTGGGGCGCGCCGATCGGCAGCCACCAGGGCATCGCGCACCCGCTGGCGCAGGTCAAGATCGAGCTCGAGCTGGCCAAGCTGATGACGCAGAAGGCCGCGGCGCTGTACGACTCGGGCGACGACTTCGGTGCCGGCGAGGCCGCCAACATGGCCAAGTACGCCGGCGCGGAGGTCGCGATCAAGGCGGTCGACCAGGCGATCCAGACCCACGGCGGCAACGGCATGGCCTCGGAGTACGGGCTCGGTACCCTGCTCGGGGCCGTCCGCGTCGGCCGGATCGCTCCCGTGAGCCGGGAAATGGTGCTCAACTTCGTCGCCCAGCACTCCCTGGGCCTGCCGAAGTCGTACTGAGGAAGGAGGCCCCCGTGCCGGAGCCTCGCCAGGAGCGCAGCCGGACCACCCGCCGCAAACTCATCGACGCAGCCGTGGACTGCATCGGCGAGGTCGGGTGGGCCGGCACCACGGTCGCGCTGATCGCCCAGCGCGCCGGCGTTTCGCGCGGGGCGGCCCAGCACCACTTCCCGACGCGGGAGGACCTGGTGACCGCGGCGGTCGAGTACGTCGGCGAGGTGCAGATCGCCGAGATGCGCCGCGGCGCCGAGGGACTGCCCGCCGGGCGGTCGCGCATCGAGCCGGTCGTCGACCTGCTGCTCAACCTCTACACCGGGCCGATGTTCCGCGCGGCGCTGCACCTGTGGGTCGCGGCGTCCAGCGACGAGTCGCTGCGCCTGGTGCTGGTCCCGCTGCAGGCCAAGGTCGGCCGGGAGGCGCACCGGCTCGCGGTGGACCTGCTGGGCGTGGACGAGACGCAGCCCGGGGTGCGGGAACTCGTCCAGTCGACGCTCGACCTGGCCCGCGGCCTGGGGCTGGCGAACCTCCTCGCGGACGACACCCACCGCCGTCGCCGGATCATCCGCCATTGGGCCCGGGTCCTCGGACCCGCCCTGCCCGAGCCGGAGGTCACCTCTGTGGGTCACTGACGGCGTGTCGCGCCTCACATCGTTAACACTAATGGACCAGTGTGCGATAACTGAGTGACAACCACAGATGACGACGCAAGGGGGAGATCCCGGTGTCCGGTACAGGTGAAGAGCTGTCCCATCGAGCGATGGCGATGTTGCGAGCGGTGGCTCAGGGCCGCGCCGTGATGTCCGCCAGCTGCGAGCCGGACCTCTTCATCGACGGGGTCGCCTGCTGCGACCAGATGGCCGCGCACGCCCTCGCCCACGGCGGCTACATCCGCCCGGACGGCGAGGGGGAGCGCCTGGTGCCCGCCGTGCTGACCGACGCCGGCCGGGCCGTGCTCGCCCCGGCCGTCGCCCACGTGGCCTGACCCGATCCCGAACCACCCGCCGACCGCGCCGCGCCGCCCGCGCTGAACCGGTGGCCGGAGGAGCCCGCTCACCGGGCCCCTGCAGGGCCCCCGCCGGCGGCGGCCGTCCCCGCACCCGTTCGTCCCGGCCGCGGCTCAGTCCGCGGTGAGCAGCTTTCCGAGCAGTGCGGCCAGCTGGGCGCGTTCCCCGGCCGACAGCGCCGCGAAGGTGCGGTCCAGGAACGCCGGCGTCGCCTGCTCGGCCTTGTCCAGCGCCCGCCGCCCGGCGGGCGTGATCGTGACGGCGTACGCGCGGCGGTCCCGCGGGTCGCGTTCCCGGCGGACGTAGCCGGCCTTCTGCAGCTCGTCGGCGATGCCGACCATCACGCTGCGGTCGATCCGCAGCTCCTCGCTCAGCAGCTGCTGCGAGCACGGCCCCACGGCGGCCAGCATCTTCAGCACCAGGTGCCGGCCCACGCCCAGCCCCTGCTCGCCCGCGGCCCTCTCCGCCGCGCGGGCGACCGTGGCGGACGCCCGGCACAACGCGATGTCGAGACGTTCCGCCGCGAGCCGCGGGAAGTACGCCCCGGCCGCTTCCGATCTCACCGCCATGCCCCGGACGCTACCAGAATCGTCTTGATGCAGATCGTTTGACAGCAGATCATCTCGGGTCCGGTCCGCCACCCGCGCCGTGCGCAAGCGGCTCGACCTGACCCGGCCCGCGGCACCTCATCGAGGAGTGCGTCGACATCGCCACCCAGGCGCCCGCCGGCCGCGCTGGCACTTCCTCGTCGTCACGGGCAAGGCCCAGCGCGCCGCGGTGG
This sequence comes from Amycolatopsis thermophila, assembly GCF_030814215.1. Classification (NCBI taxonomy): domain Bacteria; kingdom Bacillati; phylum Actinomycetota; class Actinomycetes; order Pseudonocardiales; family Pseudonocardiaceae; genus Amycolatopsis; species Amycolatopsis thermophila. Next base: position 4,971,819 of record NZ_JAUSUT010000001.1, read on the forward strand.
CCGGCCTCTTCCGCCGCGCCGTGCAGCTCGCGAGCGGCCGGCCGGTGACCACCGGGACCTGCGGCGCATGGCCCACCCGGCGTCGTTCGTCATCCCCGCCATCGAAGGCCGCACCGACCACGCGCCGTGCTGGACCAGGCGATGACCTGGAGGTCGATCCTGCCCGCCGTCCGGAGCTTCATGCTCGCGGCGCGCAATCGCGGCCTGGGCACGGTCTGGACCACCGCGCGCGCCGCTGGCCTTCACGCTCGGCACCACGTTCCGCCCCGCTCCGCGGATCGATCGCCGCGAGGTCCGGCACTGGGACGGGGGTGAGCGTCAGGGCGTCTCGACGCCGATGTCCTCGAACCACAGCTCCGGGCGCTGCTCGATGAACTCCGTCATCAGCGCCACGCACCCGGGGTCGTCGACGATGGTGATGCCCACGCCGAGCCCGGCCAGCCAGTCGTGGCCGCCGGAGAAGGTGCGGGCCTCGCCGATCACCACGTGCGCCATCCCGAACTGCCTGATCAAGCCGGAGCAGAACCAGCACGGCGACAGCGTCGTCACCATCACCGTGTCCCGGTAGTGCGGCCGCCGCCCGGCGTCGCGGAACGCCGCCGTCTCCGCGTGCATCGCCGGGTCGCCGTCCTGGACCCGGCGGTTGTGCCCCCGGCCGAGCAGCTCACCGTCCACAGTGAACAGCGCCGCCCCGATCGGCACACCCCCCTCCGCCTTGCCGAGCAGGGCCTCTTCGCGGGCGACGGCGAGCAGCCGGCCGGGATCCGGTTTCAGCATCGTCCCACTCTAGAGCGAGCCGAAGAACCGCAGCACGTCCGCGGCCAGCAGGTCCGGCTCCTCCATCGCGGCGAAGTGCCCGCCGCGGTCGAACTCCGACCAGTGCACGATGTTGTGGTCGCGCTCGGCCAGCCGCCGCACCGGCAGCACGATGTCGTGCGGGAACACCGCGACCCCGACGGGCACCTCGACCCGGACCGGGTTGCGCCACGTGCGGCCCGACTCGCGGTACAGCCGCGCCGACGAGCCCGCCGTGCCGGTGAGCCAGTAGATCATCACGTTGGTGAGCATCAGGTCGCGGTCGACCGCGTCCTCGGGCGCGTCCGTGGAATCGGTCCAGTCCTTGAACCTCTCGACGATCCAGGCGAGCTGGCCGACGGGGGAGTCGTGCAGCGCGTACGCCAGCGTCTGCGGCCGCGTCGACTGCTGTTTCATGTAGCCGGACAGCTCGCGCTGGTACCGCTCCCCGTGGGCGAGCCGCTCGCGCTCCTCGCCGGTCAGCTCGTCGGTGTCCCGCGGCGCCGTGCCGAGCATGTTGACGTGCACGCCCACGACGTGCCCGGCATCCGACGCGCCCAGCTCGCGGGAGATCCCCGACCCCCAGTCGCCGCCCTGCGCGCCGTACCGCGAGTACCCGAGGCGGTGCATCAGCTCCGCGAAGGCGCGCGCGATCCGCGGCACGTCCCAGCCGGTCTCGGTCGTCGGGCCGGAGAAGCCGTAGCCGGGGATGGACGGGATGACCAGGTGGTGGCGCGCCGAGAGGGCCTCGACGACGGGCAGGAACTCCACCACCGAACCGGGCCAGCCGTGCGTGAGGATCAGCGGCAGCGCGTCCGGGTCGGCGGAGCGCACGTGCAGGAAGTGGATCCGCTGCCCGTCGATCTCGGTGGTGAACTGGCCCAGCTCGTTGAGCTGTCGCTCGTGGACGCGCCAGTCGTAGACCGTGCGCCAGTACCGCGTCAGCTCCTTGAGGTAGTCCAGCGGGATGCCGTAGTCCCAGCCCACGCGGGGCAGCTCGTCGGGCCAGCGGGTCAGGTCGAGGCGGGCGTGCAGGTCGTCGAGCTGGGATCGCGGGATGTCGAGGTGGAACGGCTCGATGTCGCTCATGCTGCGACGGTAGTGGTGACGGCCCTCACGCGAGGGGTGACCGACCGCTTAGTATGTGGTGTAGCGTGGGAGCCGTGGCACCGTCGCTGTCAGGGCTGCGCGCCGAGCATGCGCAGCGCCAGGTCCGCGTACTCGCGGCCGAGCATCTTGGGCGTCTTGCCGGCGCGCTCGGTGTACCAGCGCGCCACGTCGACCCCGAGCGACAGGACGGCCCGGGCGGCGATCTTGACGTCCTCGACGGTGAACTGCCCCTGCGCGACGCCCTCGCTGATCACGTCCCGCACGATCTGCTCGATGCGGCGCCGCAGGTCGGTCACGACCTGGTACTCCTTGTCCGGGAGCGCCTGCAGCTCGTACTGGACCACGCGGGCGATCGTGTGCCGGCGCGCGTGCCACGCCACGAAGTCGGCGACGATGCGGCGCATCCGCTCCCGGGGCTCGTCGTCGCGCTTGGCGACGTCCTCGACCAGGTCGAGCGTCTGCTGGTGCCCGCTCTTGCTGATGGCGAACAGCAGCGCGGCTTTCGACGGGAAGTGCACGTACAGCGCGGCGGGGCTCATGCCGGCCGCGCTCGCGATGTCGCGCGTGGTCGTGGCGTGGTAGCCGCGGCGCGCGAAGGACTCGACACCGGCCAGCATCAGCCGCCGCGCCGCGTCCGGCTGCACCTCCGGCCAGAGTTCGGCGGACAGCGAGGTCGTCATGGCGGCATCCTCCCAGTAGGGAACCGCCTGGCGGGAGACTTGACACGGCGGTCCGGCCGTTCCCATTGTAAGCGAGCGCTTAGTCAAGGTGGACAGGAGACAGGAGTCCCATGGTGAACTCGTTCAAGGATCGCGTCGCGATCGTCACCGGGGCGAGCCGTGGCATCGGCCTCGGCATCGCCCGCGAGCTGGTGGAGCGCGGTGCGCGGGTGTGCATCACCGCGCGCAAGCCGGAGCCGCTGGCCGAGGCCGTGAACGAGCTGGGCGGGCCCGGTGTCGCCATCGCCGTGCCCGGCAAGGCCGATGACGCGGCGCACCAGGAGGAGGCCGTCGCCACGACGATCGAGACGTTCGGGCGGCTGGACATGCTGGTCAACAACACCGGCATCAACCCGGTGTACGGGCCGATCCTGGACGTCGACCCGGCCGCCGCCGCCAAGATCCTCGCCGTCAACGTGCTCGCGCCGCTCGCCTGGCTGCGCCGGGCGCGGGACGCGTGGATGGGCGAGCACGGCGGCTCGGTCGTCAACGTCGCCTCGATCGCCGGCCTGCGCGCCTCGCCCGGCATCGGCATGTACGGCGTCAGCAAGGCCGCGGTGATCCGCATGACGCAGGAGCTGGCGGTCGAGCTGGGGCCGAAGATCCGGGTCAACGCCGTCGCGCCGGCCGTGGTGAAGACAAAGTTCGCCACCGCGCTCTACGAGGGCCGCGAGGAGGAGGTCTCCGCCGCGTACCCGATGAAGCGGCTCGGCGTGCCGGAGGACATCGCGGGCGCGGTCGCGTTCCTGCTGTCCGACGAGGCCGGGTGGATCACCGGGCAGACCGTCGTCCTCGACGGCGGCGTGACGCTGGGAGGTGGGCTGTGAGCTTTGCGCTGAAGGACGCGGGCGTCGTCATCACCGGTGGTGGCGGCGGGATCGGGGCGGCGCTGGCCCGGCGCTTCGCCGCCGAGGGCGCGCGGATCGTGCTGGCGGACCTCGACGCGGCGGCGGTGGAGGCGGTCGCGGCCGAGGTCGGCGCGGTCGCGGTGTCCGGTGACGCGGCGAGTGTGGACGGTGTCGCCTCGCTGATCTCGCGGGCGAACGACGAACTGGGCGGCATCGACCTGTACTGCGCCAACGCCGGCATCGCCCCGCACGGCGGACCGGAGGTGCCCGAGGAGGTGTGGGCGCGGGCGTGGGACGTCAACGTGATGGCCCACGTGCGGGCGGCGAACCTGCTGCTGCCGGCGTGGCTGGAGCGCGGTCACGGGCGGTTCCTGGCGACGGTGTCCGCGGCCGGGCTGCTGACCAGCCTCGGTTCGGCGCCGTACTCGGTGACCAAGCACGGTGCGCTGGCCTTCGCCGAGTGGCTGAGCGCGACCTACCGGCACCGCGGCATCACGGTGCAGGCGGTCTGCCCGCAGGGTGTGCGCACGAACATGCTGGCCCAGACCGGCACCAGCGGGCAGCTGATCATGGGCGCGTCGGCCATCGAACCGTCCCAGGTGGCCGATTCGGTGCTCGAAGCCTTCGGCGACGACCGGTTCCTGATCCTGCCGCACCCCGAGGTCGCCGGCTACTACGCGACGCGCGCGACGCAGACCGACCGGTGGCTCGGCGGGATGAACAAGCTGCAGCGCAAGGTGGAGGCCGCGCAGGGCGGGTGAGCTGCTTGTCGTGGCTATGCTGTCGGCGGTTCGAGGAAGGACGGGCGGATGACCGAGGAGCCGGTGCCGGCGAGGTTGTTGGCGGTGGCGACGCGGTTGTTCGCCGAGCGGGGGTTCGACCGCACGTCGGTGCAGGAGATCGTCGCGGCGGCCGGCGTCACCAAGGGCGCGATGTACCACTACTTCGGCTCGAAGGACGACCTGCTGCACGAGATCTACAGCCGCGTGCTGCGCCTGCAGACCGAGCAGCTGGAGAAGGTCGTGGCCGCCGGCGAGCCGGTGCGCGAGCGTCTGCACGCGGCGGCCTGTGACGTCGTGGTGAGCAGCATCGAAAACCTGGACGACACGACGATCTTCTTCCAGTCCATGCACCAGCTCAGCCCCGACAAGCGGAGAACGGTGCGCGCCGATCGCCGGCGGTACCACGTGCTGTTCCGGTCGCTGATCGAGGAAGGGCAGCGGGACGGGGTGTTCCGGGCGGACAAGCCGGCGGACATCGTCGTGGACTTCTTCTTCGGCTCGGTGCACCACCTGGGAGTCTGGTACCGCAGCGACGGGCAGCTGAGCGCACAGGAAGTGGGCGCGCACTACGCCGACCTGCTCGTGGACTCCCTGCGTCCCTGACGGCGCGAAGCGCGCGTGCCCCAAAAAGGAGCTGGGTGGTCATCCCGTCGCCTGAGGCCGTCACATCACTGTGAGCCAGGCCCGCACCCTGCGCCGGGTCCGGCGGCCGAAAGACCAAAGCGTGCGGGCCTGGCTCACAGTGATAGGCCTCAATCAGGCGACGGGATGACCACCCAGCGACCACCCACCCAAGGCGAGCCGACAACGCTCCCCGGTCATCCCGGAGCCTGCCCGTCCGGCGAGGACATCTTTTGATCTTTTTCTTTGGCCTTCGGCCAGGGGCGCCTCACGGCGCTGGGTGGTTGCCTTGGGTGCCGACCTCCCCCGCCCCCTCCGGTTGGAGGGTTTCGGTCGCCGAGCAGGCGTGTCAAGGCGGGAAAGAGTACCTTGACACGCCTGGTCGGCGACCAAATGCGGGCTGGGGATCGGGGGCGGGGGAGGTCTGGTGACGTCGCACTTCCCCTTGCGTTGCCGGGCGCCTGGGGGGGCGGGGAGGTCTGGGGACGTCGCACCTCCCCTTGCGTTGCCGGGTGCCCGGGGGGTGCGGGGAGGCCTGGCGAGGCCGCACCGCGCCTGGCGTTGCCGGGCGCCGGCCGGCGGCGCACGGGGGCACGGAGAAGGGGAGGCCGGCGCCCAGCGGACGCCGGCCTCCCCCGGAGACGAATCCGCTTACGCGGGCGGCAGGTTCACCAATCCCGCCAGGGCGGCCCGGTGCCGCCCGGGTGTGCCGAGCGCCAGTTCGTCGCTCTTGGCGCGCTTGAGGTACAGGTGCGCGGGGTGCTCCCACGTCATCCCGATGCCACCGTGCAGCTGCACCGTCTCCTCGGCCGCGTGCAGGGCGACCGCGGAGCAGGTGGACGCCGCCACGGCGACCGCCACCGGCACGTCCTCGATGTCGTTCGCCAGCGCGTCCGCGGCGTACCGGGCCGTCGCGCGGGCCGACACGATCTCCAGGTACAGGTCCGCCAGCCGGTGCTTGAGCGCCTGGAACGAACCCACCGGACGGCCGAACTGGTAGCGCTGCTTCAGGTACGCCACGGTCTCGTCCAGGCACCACTGTGCGAGCCCGACCTGCTCCGACGCCAGCAACCCGGCGCCGGCCAGCAAAGCCCGCCGCACGGCGGCCGCCGCGCGATCGGGTCCGGCCAGCAGCCGCGAGGAAGCGTTGTCCAGGGTGACGTCCGCCAGACGGCGCGTGAGGTCCAGCGACACGACCTCGGTGATCGTCGCCGCCGTCTTCTCCACCGCGTACAGCCCCGGCCCGTCCGGGCCGGCCGCGGGCACGATCAGCACGTCCGCCACCGGCGCGTCGGCCACCGTGCGGATCGTCCCGCTCAGCGCGCCCTCGGTGTTGGCCTCCACGCCGCCCGGGAACCCGGCGTCCGGCGCGAGGGTCAGCGGCACGGCCAGCGCGCCGATCAGCTCGCCGCCCGCCAGCCGCGGCAGCAATTCCTCGTCACCGGCCGCCTGCAGGGCCGCCGTCGCCAGCACCGCGCTGCCCAGGAACGGTACCGGCGCCACCGACCGGCCCAGCTCCTCCAGCACGACCGCCACCTCGCGGTAGGACGCGCCCTGCCCGCCCAGCGACTCCGGCACCGCGAGCCCGGCCAGGCCGAGGTCCGCGGCCAGCGTGCGCCACAGCTTCAGGTCGTACGGCTCGGCGCTCTCCGTCCGCGCCAGCACGGCGGAAAACCCGGCCTGGTCGGCCAGCAGGTCCCGGACACTCGCCCGGAGGTCCTCCTCGACCTCGGAGTAGAGAAGATCACTCACCGCGGCAGGTCCTTCCACGCGACGTCCTTGTCGACCCGCGGCTCGGACGGCAGCCCGAGCACGCGTTCGGAGATGATGTTGCGCAGCACCTCGGAGGTGCCGCCTTCGATGGAGTTGCCCTTGGCCCGCAGGTACCGGTAGCCGGGCCCGCGCCCGAGCATGTCGACCTTCTCCGGACGGCGCAACGTCCAGTCGTCGTACCGCAGACCGTCCTCACCGGACAGTTCGATCTCCAGCCCGGTCAGGGCCTGCTGCAGGTTCGCGAACGCCAGCTTCATCGCCGAGCCCTCCGGCCCGGGCGCGCCGACCGCCAGCTGCTGGCGCAACCGCTGCCCGGCCAGGCGCGCCGCCTCCGCCTGGACCCACAGCTTCAGCAACCTGTCGTGCAGCTCGGGCGTGCGCAGCTCCGGCCGGTCCCGCCAGGTCCGGGCGACCATCCCGATCAGCCCGCCCTCACGCGGGATCGCGTTGCCGCCGATCGCCACGCGCTCGTTCATCAGCGTGGTCTGCGCGACCTTCCAGCCCTCGCCGACCGCGCCGAGACGGTTCGCGTCCGGGATCCGCACCCCGGACAGGAACACCTCGTTGAACTCGGCCTCACCGGTGAGCTGCCGCAGCGGCCGCACCTCGACACCGGGGTCGGTCATGTCGCAGATGAAGTACGTCATGCCCTGGTGCTTGGGCACGTCCGGGTCGGTGCGGGTGACCAGGATGGCGAAGCGGGCGATGTGCGCGACCGAGGTCCACACCTTCTGCCCGGTGACCACCCACTCGTCGCCGTCCCGCACCGCGCGGGTGCCGAGCGCGGCGAGGTCGGAGCCGGCGCCGGGCTCGCTGAACAGCTGGCACCACACCTCCTCGCCGGTCCACAGTGGACGCAGGTAGCGCTTCTTCTGCTCGTCGGTGCCGAACCGCAGGATCGTCGGCGCGGCCATGCCCAGCCCGATGCCGATCCGGCGCGGGTTGTTGTCCGGGGCGCCGGCCTCGGCCAGCTCGGCTTCGACGACGTTCTGCAGCTCGCGCGGCGCGTCCAGGCCGCCCAGGCCTTGCGGGTAGTGCACCCAGGCCAGGCCGGCGTCGAACCGCGCCCGCAGGAACTCCAGCCGGTCGGTGCTCTGCGGCGGGTGGGCGGCCAGCAGGTCGGCCACCCGTGCCCGCAGGTCGTCGGCGGTCAGCGTGCTCATCGAGCCTCCGATCGGTACTTCTTGAGCTCGCGGTGGGCGAGCGAGCGCTTGTGGACCTCGTCCGGTCCGTCGGCGAACCGCAGCGTGCGGATTCCGGCCCACATCTGCGCCAGCGGGAAGTCCTGCGACAGCCCGCCCGCGCCGTGCGCCTGGATCGCCTTGTCCAGGATCCACTCGACGGTCTTCGGGGTGGCGATCTTGATCGCCTGGATCTCGGTGTGGGCGCCGCGGTTGCCGACGGTGTCCATCAGCCACGCGGTCTTGAGCACCAGCAGCCGCAGCTGTTCGACCTTCACGCGCGACTCGGCGATCCAGTCCTGCACCACGCCCTGCTCGGCGATGGGCTTGCCGAAGGTGGACCGGCCCAGGGTGCGGCGGCACATCATCTCGATGGCCCGCTCGGCGATGCCGATCGAGCGCATGCAGTGGTGGATCCGGCCCGGGCCCAGGCGGGCCTGCGCGATGGCGAACCCGTCGCCCTCCTCGCCGATCAGGTTGTCGGCGGGCACCCGCACCTCGTCGAAGATGACCTCGGCGTGCCCGCCGTGCGAGCCGTCGTCGTACCCGAACACCTGCATCCCGCGCTTGACGGTCACACCGGGCGTGTCCCGCGGCACCAGGATCTGGCTCTGCTGCCGGTGCGGTTCGGCGTCCGGGTCGGTCTTGCCCATGACGATGAAGACCTTGCAGTTCGGGTTCATCGCGCCGGTGATGTACCACTTGCGGCCGGTGATGACGTAGGAGTCGCCGTCCCGGCGGATGCGGGTGGCGATGTTGCGCGCGTCCGAGGACGCCACGTCCGGCTCGGTCATCGCGAACGCCGAGCGGATCTCGCCGTCCAGCAGCGGCTGCAGCCACTGCTTGCGCTGCTGCTCGGTGCCGAACATCGCCAGCACTTCCATGTTTCCGGTGTCCGGTGCGGAGCAGTTCAGCGCGACCGGCGCGAGGTGCGGGCTGCGGCCGGTGATCTCGGCCAGCGGCGCGTACTGCAGGTTGGTCAGCCCGCCGCCGTGCTCACCCGGCAGGAAGAAGTTCCACAGGCCGCGCTTGCGCGCCTCGGCCTTGAGGTCCTCGACCACGGGCGGGAACGTCCACGGGTTCGCGCGCTCGGCGAGCTGCTCCTCGTAGACCGGCTCGGCGGGGTAGATGTGGGAGTCCATGAACTCGAGGAGCCGCTCGCGCAGTTCCTCGGTGTGCGCGTCGAAGGCGAAGTCCATTGATCAGTCCTTCAGGGTGTCGAGGCCGAGCGAAACGAGCGGGACCACCGCGGCGCCGATCTGGTCGAAGCCTTCACCGACGGTCTGGCCCTGGCTGAACCGGTAGTAGATGCCCTCCAGGATCACGGCGAGCTTGAAGAAGGCGAACCCCACGTACCAGTCCAGCGCCGAGACGTCCCGGCCGGAGCGGGCGGCGTAGCGCGCGATCATCTCGTCGGTGCCCGGGTAACCGGGGGCGGTGCTGACGTTGGACACGATCTCCAGGTTGACCTTGCCGCGCTCGGCGTAGGCGACGAGCAGGGCCAGGTCGGTGAGCGGATCGCCGAGCGTGGACATCTCCCAGTCCAGCACGGCGGTGATGCGGTCGTCGGCGTCGACCAGGACGTTGTCCAGCCGGTAGTCGCCGTGCACGATCGCCGCCGGCCCGGACGCGGGGATGGCGCGGGCCAGCTGGTCGTGCAGGTCGTCGATGCCCGGCAGGTCCCGGCTCCGCGAGGCGTCCAGCTGCTTCTTCCAGCGCCGCACCTGGCGTTCCAGGAAGCCCTCCGGGCGGCCGAAGTCGCCGAGGCCGACCGCGGCCGGGTCGACGCCGTGCAGGTCGACGAGGGTGTCCGTCAGGGACTCGGCGATCGCCCTGGTGCGCTGCGGCCCGAGCACCTCCAGCTCGCTCGCCGCGCGGTAGGGCGTGCCCTCGACGAACTCCATCACGTAGAACGGCGCGCCGATCACGTCGGTGTCCTGGCACAGCGTGATCGTGCGCGGCACCGGCACGGCGGTGTCGCCGAGCGCGCTGATCACCCGGTGCTCGCGGGACATGTCGTGCGCGGTGGGCAGGACGTGCCCGAGCGGCGGCCGGCGGACGACCCAGCGGGCGGTGCCGTCGCCGACGATGTAGGTCAGGTTCGAGCGGCCGCCCTGCACCACCTGGCCGGTCAACGGCCCGCGCACCAGCCCGGGGGAGTGCTCGTCGAGATACCGGCGCAGGCGCTCGAGATCGAGTCCGGGCAGTGCCTCCTGGCTCACTGGTCCTCCTTGCCTCGTTGCTATACCGACCAGTCGGTATGTCCCACCGTAGCGGAAACCCGCCCGGAGGCGGGTCTTCGCGTCAGGCGATGAGCCGCGTGACCCACTCGGCCACGCACGCCGGCTTGGACTCACCGTCGATCTCGATGGTCCAGCGCGTCACCACCTGCTTGCCGCCCGGCACGTCGGTGACCTCGGCCAGTTCGGCGACGCCGCGGATCTTCGAACCGACCTTGACCGGCTGCGGGAACCGGACCTTGTTCAGGCCGTAGTTGATCCCCATCTTCAGCCCGTCGACGCGGTAGGTGGCCGCCGAGAGCAGCGGCAGCACCGACAGCGTCAGGAAGCCGTGCGCGATCGGGCCACCGAAGGGGCCCTGCTTGGCCTTCTCGACGTCGACGTGGATCCACTGGTGGTCGCCGGTCGCATCGGCGAAGGTGTTGACCTGCTCCTGCGTGACGGTGTGCCAGTCGCTCGTGCCCAGCTGCTGGCCCACGGCCGCGGTGAACTCGTCCAGTCCGGAAAACACGCGCATGATCAGTCCTTCGGTCCGCCGGCGACGTAGATGACCTGGCCGGACACGAAGCCCGCGCCCTCGCTGACCAGGAACGACACCGTGTTGGCGATGTCCTCGGGCTTGCCGACGCGCTGCACCGGGATCTCCTTGGCCGCGAAGGCCTTGAAGTCCTCGAACGGCACGCCCAGCCGCTCCGCGGTGGCCGCGGTCATGTCGGTCTCGATGAAGCCCGGCGCGATCGCGTTCGCGGTGATGCCGAACTTGCCCAGCTCGATGGCCAGGGTCTTGGTGAAGCCCTGCATCCCGGCTTTGGCCGCCGAGTAGTTGACCTGACCGCGGTTGCCCAGCGCGGAGGTGCTGGACAGGTTGACGATCCGGCCCCAGCGCTGCTCGGTCATGTGCTTCTGGACCGCGCGGGTCATCAGGAACGAGCCCTTGAGGTGCACGTTCATGACCGAGTCCCAGTCCTCGTCGGTCATCTTGAAGATCAGGTTGTCCCGGGTGATGCCGGCGTTGTTGACCAGCACGGCCGGCGCACCGAGCTCCGCGGCGACCCGGGCGACGGCGGCCTCGACCTGCTCGGTGTTGCTGACGTCCAGCGCGACGCCGATCGCCTTGCCGCCGGCCGCGGTGATGTCCTCGGCGCCCTGCTTCACGGACTCCTCGTTGAGGTCCAGCAGGGCGACGGCGAAACCGTCCGAGGCCAGCTTGCGCGCGACGGCGGCGCCGATGCCTCGGCCGGCGCCGGTCACGATGGCGACCCGGGAGTGGGACTCGGTCACGGGAAATCCTCCTCGTCGTTGAGCGCGGTAAGCGAGCGCTTAGAAAGTTACTCGCCTCCGCGCGTGGCGCCTAAGTGACCTGGGTCACCCGCGTCCGGTTCGATCGTAGTAACGGCACAGCCAGCGTGGCGAGCGCGAGCAGTTCGGTGGCCGCGAGCAGGCGTTCGACCAGGCCTAGCGGAATCGTCTGCCACCACGGGCCGCCACCGGCGAGCGTGTAGGCGATCGCGCCGAGGATGAGCCCGAACCAGGCGAGCGAGACGATCGCCAGCGCGCGGGCCGCCCACCGCCAGCGCGGCGAGTCCGGGAAGATGCGGCGCGCCGCCAGCAGCAGCCCGATCGGCAGGCACACGAACCCGACGACGCTGGAATAGCGGTGCACGACCCCGCCCAGGCTCGGGCCCACCGACCAGTCGGTCTTGGGGAACGCGACGACCACCAGCAGGCTCACCGTCCACAGTGCACCGAGGACGACCGCGGCCGAGCGTGCCGGCAGCGCGCGCATCAGCACGTGCGCGGCGAACAGCACCGCCGAGCCGACGGCGATCAGCAGCACGGCGATGTCGAAGATCCACTTGTTGGTGCTCAGCGCGTACTCGCTGATCGTGCGGCGGACCGGGCTGATCCGGTCGGTCGGCGGGAGGAACTGCAGGAGCAGCACGAGAGCGGCGCCCCCGGCCAGTGCGGCCAGGCAGGCCAGGGCCAGGACCCGCAGTGAGCGGGAGGGGATCGGGGCGGTGGCGGTCACCTGCCCGAGTCTAGGGACGGCGCTGTGGGGGTTTTGTGATCTTCCGGGCGGTTTCGGCTGGTCCGCGCGGCGCTGGTGGTGCCGCCTAGGATCATCGGTATGGAGCAACGGGTTCTCGGCCGCACCGGCCGGCCGGTGTCGGTGGTCGGACTCGGCACGTGGCAGCTGGGCGCCGACTGGGGCGAGGTCGCCGAGGCCGACGCGCTCGCGGTGCTGACGGCCGCGGCCGAGGCGGGCGTCACCTTCTTCGACACCGCCGACGTCTACGGCGACGGGCGCAGCGAGCGGATCGTGGGACGGTTCCTGCGCGAGCGCCCGGGGATCTTCGTGGCGACCAAGATGGGCCGACGCGCGCCGCTCGACCCGGCCCAGTACACGCTCGACAACTTCCGGGCGTGGACCGACCGGTCGCGGGCTAACCTCGGCGTGGACCGGCTCGACCTGGTGCAGCTGCACTGCCCGCCCACGGCGGTCTATTCGAGCGACGCGGTGTTCGACGCGCTCGACACGCTGGTCGCCGAGGAGCGGATCGCCGCGTACGGGGTGAGCGTCGAGACGTGCGACGAGGCGCTGACCGCGATCGCCCGCCCGGGCACGGCGAGCGTGCAGATCATCCTCAACCCGTTCCGGCTCAAGCCGCTCGACCGGGTGCTGCCCGCCGCGGCCGAGGCCGGGGTCGGGATCATCGCGCGGGTGCCGCTGGCGTCCGGCCTGCTGTCCGGCCGCTACACGAAGGACACGGTGTTCGCGGCGGACGACCACCGCACGTTCAACCGCCACGGCGAGGCGTTCGACCAGGGCGAGACGTTCTCCGGGGTGGACTTCGCGACCGGGGTGGAGGCGGCGGAGGAGTTCGCCGCGCTCGCGCCTCCCGGGGCCACGCCGGCACAGACCGCCCTGCGGTGGATCATCCAGCAGCCGGGGGTGACGTCGGTGATCCCGGGGGCGCGTTCGGCGGAGCAGGCGCGGGCCAACGCGGCGGCGGCTTCGGTGCCGCCGCTGCCGCGGTCCACCCTGGACGCGGTGCGTGACCTGTACGACCGGCGCATCCGCGCGCAGGTGCACCACCGCTGGTAGTCCCGTCACTCGCCACCGGCGCGGTGACGGCCGAGTGGTTCACCGCCGGCACCGGCCGTCGCGGCGAGGGTGCGGATGATCGCGGCCCGGGTGCCGGCGGGGTCGATCACGTCGTCGATCTCGAAAACCGTCGCGGTGCTCAGCGCCTTGCCGCGCTCGTAGTACTCGGCCACCAGTTCGGTGTAGCGGGCGTGCCGGGCCTCGGGGTCGGCGATCGACTCCAGCTCCTTGCGGAAGCCCAGCCGCACCGCGCCCTCCAGGCCCATGCCGCCGAACTCGCCGGTCGGCCAGGCCACGGTCAGCGCCGGCGCGTGCAGCGAGCCGCCGGTCATCGCCATCGCGCCCAGACCGTAGGCCTTGCGCAGCACCACCGCGACCAGCGGCGAGGTGACCCGGGCCCCGGCGACGAACAGGTCGCCGAACCGCCGCACCGTCGCGGTCTTCTCCGCCTCCGGCCCCACCATGAACCCCGGGGTGTCCACGAAGGACACCACCGGCAGCCGGTGGGCCCGGCACAGGTTCAGGAACCGCGCGGCCTTGTCGGCGGCGTCACCGTCGATCGCGCCGCCCAGGTGGCCCGGGTTGTTCGCCAGCACACCGACCGGGATGCCGCCGATGCGCGCCAGCGCGGTGATCACGCCGGTACCGAACCCGGCCCGCAGCTCCAGCAGGCTGTCCCGGTCGGCCACTGTGGACAGCACCGGGCGCACGTCGTAGACCCGGACGCGGTTCTCCGGCACGAGGTGCCGCAGCCGCCGCTGGTCGTGCGGCTCGCCGGCCTCGCGTGGCCCGGCGAAGTACGACAGGTACCGCCGGGCCACCGCCACGGCCTCGGCCTCGTCGGCGGCCAGCACGTCCACGACCCCGTTGGCGTACTGCACGGGCATCGGCCCGACGTCGCCGGGCGCGACCACGCCCAGCCCGCCGCCCTCGATCATCGCCGGGCCGCCCATGCCCAGCGAGCTGTCCTCGGTCGCGATGACGACGTCGCACACGCCGGCCAGTGCCGCGTTGCCGGCGAAGCAGTAGCCGGACACGATCGCGATCGTCGGGACCTCGCCGGCCAGCAGCGCGGCCATGCGGAACGTCGGCACGTCCAGCTGGGCGACCGCCGAGGTGTCCGTGTCACCCGGCCGTCCGCCGCCGCCCTCGGCGAACAGCACCACCGGCAGCCGCCGGTCTCGCGCGAGCCGCAGCATGCGGTCGGTCTTGCGGTGGTTGTGCACGCCCTGCGTGCCGGCGAGCACGGTGTAGTCGTAGGCCAGCACGACCGCCGGCTGCCCGCCGATCGTCGCGGTGCCGGTGACCATTCCGTCGGCCGGGGTGCGGCGGATCAGGTCGTCGACGTCCCGGCGGCGCCGCTGCGCCGCGATCGCCAGCGCGCCGTACTCGGTGAAGCTCCCCGGGTCGCAGAGGTCCTCGACGTTCTCCCGCGCGGTCCGGTGGCCGGACTCGTGACGGCGGGCGACCGCGTCCGGCCGCGCGGAGTCGAGGCCGATTTCGTGCCGCGCGAGCGTCTCGGCCAGGTCGGGGCGGACGCGGTCGAGGTCGGCCTCGCTCACCTCGCCGGCGCCCGCGGTGTCCCCGTTCTCCCGCAGCGACACCAGCGGCGCCCCGGCCGTCACGGTGTCGCCCGCCTTGACCGCGACCCCGAGCACCACCCCGCCGCGATCGGCCGTGATCACGTGCTCCATCTTCATCGCCTCGAGCACGACCAGCTCCGCCCCGGCAGGCACCGTCTCGCCCTCGGCGACGCACACCTGCACGACCACACCGTGTTGCGGAGCGGCCACCGTCCCCGGCGTGGCGGCCGGTCCGGCGATGTCCTCGGCGAGGTCCGGCAGACGGCGGTCGACGAACGTCGTGTCCACGGTGCCGACTGGCTCGGCCAGCAGGGCCCGCAGCAGCGCGATGTTGGTCGGCGGCCCGGCGATCGCGAACTCGCCGAGCGCCCGGCGCGCGCGGGCGGCGGCTCGCCCGGGGTCGGCCCCGGTGACGATCACCTTGGCCAGCAGCGAGTCGTAGCGCGGGTTGCCGGCGTAACCGGGGTAGCCGTGGGTGTCCACCCGGATGCCGTGCCCGGTGGGCGGCTGGAACACCGTCAGCGGGCCGCTGCCGGCCAGCACCGTGCCGTCCGGGCGGACGGTCTCGGTGTTCACCCGCGCCTGGATCGCGATCCCGCGGGGTTGCGGCGTGCCGGGGTCCAGCGACTCGCCGGCGGCCAGCCGCAGACCCAGCTCGACCAGGTCGAGACCGGTCACCTCCTCGGTCACCGTGTGCTCGACCTGCAGCCGCGGGTTGACCTCCAGGAACACGAACTCCTCGCCCGTCACCAGGAACTCCGCAGTGGCCAGTCCGCGGTACACAGTGGACCCGACGAGCCGGACGGCGGCCTCGTGCAGACGCGCCCGGACGCCGGCGGGCAGAGCTGCCGGGGCGATCTCGATCAGTTTCTGGCGCCGCCGTTGCAGGCTGCAGTCCCGGTCGCCCAGCGCCACCGTGGTGCCCCCGTCGCCGGCGACCTGCACCTCGATGTGCCGGGCACGGGGGAGGAGCTGCTCGAGGTAGACCGACCCGTTGCCGAACGCGGCCAGCGCCTCCGAGGAGCACCGGCGCAGGGCCGCGGGCAGCTCGGTGGGGTCGGTCACCGGCAGCACCCCGCGCCCGCCGCCCCCGGCCACCGCCTTCACCATGACTGCGCCGTGCTCGGCGAGGAACGCCTCGGCCGTGGCCGGATCGGCCGGCCCCTCGGTGCCGGCGAGCACCGGGATGCCCAGTTCGCGGGCCCGCGCCCGGGCGCTGGTCTTGTCGCCGAACAGCGTCAGCGCTTCCGCGGAGGGCCCGGCGAACCGGATGCCGGCCGCCGCGCACAGCCGGGCCAGCAGTGGGCTCTCGGACAGGAATCCGTAGCCGGGGTGCAGGAAGTCGCATCCGGCGCGCCGGGCGGTGCCCACGATCGAGGCCGCGTCGAGATAGGCGGCCGGGCCGGTGCCGGGGATCCGCTCGGCGTGGTCGGCGCGGGTGACGTGGGCGCAGTCGGCGTCGTCCTCGGGGTACACGGCGACGGTGCGGAAGCCGAGCCCGGCGGCGGTGGCGATGATCCGGACGGCGATCTCGCCCCGGTTCGCGACGAGCAGGGACGGCACCGCCTCACCTCACCGTGTCGATCACGTCCTCCGTCTCCCCGGACGCTACCGCGCCGGCGGGGGCGGGACCAGGGCCGCCCGCCGTCCTTCCGTATAACGCCCTATACGGCGCGGCCTTGACCGCCAGGACGGCGAGCGTGGTCACCGAAACCAGCACGTAGGACGAACCGAGCAGGTGCTGCCACCACGTCCAGCGCAGCTCGAGATCGTGCGTCTGGGGCAGCCACGAGTGCGGCCCGACGGCGAAGACGGCGAGCACCGGGCTGTAACGCGGGGCGCGGACCAGCAGCGCGACGGCGGCCGGCACGACCCACACCCAGTGGTGCGACCAGCTCACCGGGGAAGCCAGCAGGCCGCCGGTGGCGATCGCGAGCAGGGCGGTGACCTCGTCGCGGGCGCGGTGCGCGGCCAGCGTCGCCAGCGCCATGACGGCCGCGACCAGGACCGCCCACAGCAGGGTGCGGCCCGTGCCCGCCGGGAGCAGGCGCACGAGGACGGCCTGGATGTTCTGGTTGAAGGCGTAGGCGAGACCGCCGATGCGTTCCGGGTCGAAGAGCGTCTTCGTCCAGTACTCCGCGGTGTCGGCCGGAGCGAGGGCCAGCCCGGCGAGCGCGCAGGCGGCGAAGGCGGCGACCGCGGTGGCGGCGGCGCGGTACTGGCGGCGCACGAGGAACAGCAGCACGAAGACGGCCGGGGTGAGCTTGATCGCCGCGGCGAGGCCGACCAGCACACCGTGCGGCCAGCGGGTGCGGGGCAGCAGGCAGTCGGCCGCGACCAGGGCCATCAGCAGGATGTTGATCTGCCCGAAGCCGATGGTCTGGCGGACCGGCTCGAAGACGAACCACAGGGCGGCGACCCCCATGCCGAGCGCGTTCGCCGCGGCGCGGCCGGGCAGGAGGCGCCGGGCGGTGATCGTCGTGGTGAGGGCCAGCGCCGCGGCGGAGGCCAGCGTGACCGCGAACTTCGCGACGTGCCACGGCAGCAGTTGCACCGGCGTGAACACGATCGCGGCGAACGGGGGATAGGTGAACGGCAGCGGCATGCCCGGCACCATCGCGGCGAACTGCGGCGAGTACAGGCCGGTGCCGGTGCGCCAGGCCAGCGCGCCGGTGCGGTAGACGTGCAGGTCCAAGAACCCCTGGAACGCCAGGACCCAGCCGGTCACGGACACCAGGAGGAGCGCCGCGGCACCCCGGGCGACCCACCGCGGACGGGTGGGCGTGCGGACAGCGCCGCTCATCGAGTCCCCCAGTCACGACGCGGCCCCCTGCCGCGCCCCCAGGATCGCCATTCTGGCAGGGGCCGGGTGTCCGGGTCGTGGCGGGACTAAGGGCGGGGGTGACCGTCAGGCGGGCGGCCTGCCCGCGGGTGGCTCAGGAACCGTCGCCAGAGGGGCTGTCCTCCTCGGTGCTCGTCGGGCGCGTGCGGGACGTGCCGCCGAAACCGGGCGCGAGGTCGGCCGGGTTCGGGGTTTCGTCGTCGGCGTTGGGCCCGCCGCGCGGGGGATCGGGCTCGGGGATGCCGGCGGCGGAGTCCGGCTGGTTGTTCTCCTTGCCGTTCATGGGTGGCTCCTTTCGCGATCCGCATCGGATTCCCGGCCGCGCGACACCCAAACGGACCTCAGCGACGCGGGTTGGCCAGCGCCGTGGTGTGGCAGAACCCGATCGGCCCGGCGGTGTCGTGCAGCGTGCAGTGCCCTACCGCGATGCCGTCCTCGCTCAGGTGCCCCGTCGACTCCACGCCGATCGCGTCGGACAGCGGGAGCCGGCTCAGCGACAGGGTGTAGTCGGCGTTGATGAAGTCCAGGCTGTGCTCGCTCGCGTGCGCCAGCGGGCTCGCGGTGTCGGCGGCCAGCGCGGCCCGCACGAACGGCGACAGCGCCTCACCGGCCACCAGTTCCCGCGACTCGCGCAGCCACGCCCGCCGCCGTCCCGCCCCACGGCTCTCGGTGAGCGGCCGGTTGCGCTCGTCGAACCGCCAGATCGCCCAGCCGTGCTCACGCGGCTCCCACAGCTCCTCCGGAGGCGGGGCGTCCCAGGCCGGGGTGGACGGCACGGCCGCGGACGGTTGCTCACCACTGCGCAACAACACCGCGGTCGCCCGCGCCACGAGACCGTTCGCGCCGTGCACCAGCGCGTCGGCGACGCGGATCCGGCGCCCGTCGCGCACCCGGACCGTCTCGACCGAGACCGGCGCGAGCGGTGCGTTGCGGAACAGGTCCACGGTCAGGCGGCTGAAGTGCAGTCCCGGTGCCGCCTGCGCGCGCTCCAGGGCCCGCGCGGCGAGCCCGCCGAGGAGGCGGCCGTGGATCATCTGGGGGTTCCACCAGCTGCGCGACACCGCGTCGGGCACCAGCTGGTCGCCGTCGGCCGTGAAGAACGCCTGCTGTTGTTCGGTCTGGGCCACCGGACGATCTTACGGGCGAACTTCAGGTCGCGGATCGGTCACTTTGCTCACGGCGAGTGGAGTTGTCTGCTTGGATCACGCCGGTTCATTGCGATCGGAAGGTTCCCATGATGTACCCGCCTCCGCCCGGCCAGTACCCGGCCGCGCCCCCGCCCCACCCGGGCCAGCAGTGTCCCGTCCAGCAGCCGCCCAGCGGCGGAACCGCCATCACCGCCGGGGTGCTCGCCGTCCTCGGCGGGCTGTGGGGCGTCGTCATCGGGGTGCTCAACTTCGGTGTCCTCGACCGCGTCACCGACGACCTGAAGTGGCTGGTGATCCTGCAGGCCACCGTCTACATCGTCGAGTTCGTCACCCTGCTGCCCGGCGCGATCCTGCTGTTCCTGCGCAAGTCGGCGGGCCGCTGGCTGGTGGCGACCGGCAGCGCGCTGCACATCCTCCAGGGCATCGTCGCGCTGGTCGTGCTGTCCTCGGACGACCGGCTCAGCCGCGACCTCGACGGCCCCGCGGCGATCGGCAGCGGCGCCGGCGGCCTGCTGGTCGTGCTGTCGCCCGCGATCGCCACCCTGGTCCTGGCGCTGGTGCCGCTCACCGGCCGCTGGTGCGAGTGGGGCAAGCGGACGCCACCCCAGCAGGGCCAGTACCAGGGCCCGCCGCCCGGGTACGGGCAGCCGCCGCAGCAGTGGTGACGGCGCCGGGAAAACAGATCCGCTCGGGTTGTCGATCCGCGCCACGCTCCCTCGACGTGTCCATGACAGCGAACTTCGAGGGAAGGAACGATCATGGCGCGCATTCCGGTTTCGCAGACGACGCTCACCCCCATCGTGCTCGGCCTGGTGCGGATCGTGGTGGGCCTGTTGTTCGCCTGCCACGGCCTGCAGGGGTTCGGGGCGTTCGGCGGCATCGACGGTCAGGGCGGCGCGGTGCCCTTCGGGTTGTGGCCCGGGTGGTGGGCCGGCGTGATCGAGACGGCCGGCGGGGCGCTGGTGCTGCTCGGGTTCGGCACGCGGGCGGCGGCTGTGGTCTGCTCCGGGACGATGGCCTACGCCTACTTCACCGTCCACGCGCCGCTGGCACTGCTGCCGCTGCAGAACATGGGTGAGCCCGCCGCGATCTACGCGTGGGTGTTCCTGCTGATCGCGGTCCTCGGCCCGGGGCGGTTCGCGGTGAGCGGCCTGCTGCGGCGGCGCCCGGTCGCGCGGGAGGAGCGCGTCCCGGCGGGGGTGTGAGTCAGGCGGGCTGCCTGGCGGGGTCCTCGTCGCGGAGGAGCGGGGACCCGGCCAGCAGCACGGTGCACCCCGCGAGCGCCGCGGCCGCGACGAGCTCGACCGCGATCCACGGTCCGCCGCGGACGTGCTCGCCGAACACGACGAGGCCCCAGCCCAGCGCGACCAGCGGGTTGGCCAGGACGAGCCCGGGCTGGGCGGCGACGAGCCGCCCGGCCCGCAGTGCCGTCTGGAGCAGGAAGAACCCGGTCGGCCCGGCGACGACCATGGCGTAGGTCTGCCAGGCCTTGAACAGGGCGGGCACGCCACCCGCGGTGAGCGCCGCGGTGACGCCGGCCATGAGGACGGCGGTGAAGCCGAACCACAGCCCCGCGGCGGTGCCGAGGAAAGCCGCGTGGTGGGCGTGGCTGTTCCGCCGTCCCGCGACGACGAGCAGCGCGACACAGGCGACGGTGACGGTGCAGCCGAGGAGCCACACGAGGGCGGGCACCCGCCGCGGATCACCCCCGCCCGGCGCGAGCGCGAAGAGCAGAACACCGACCGAGGCCGCCATCCCGACGGCCGCGACCCAGTCCCGTCCCCGCAGGCGGGTGTGGAAGACCGGCCCGGACAGCACGAGCGTGAACGCCAGCTCGGCGACCATGATGGGCTGGACGAGGACGATCGGCCCGGTCGCCAGGGCAGCGGCCTGCAAGACGAAGCCGGCCAGCATGGTCGCCACGCCCAGAACCCACACCGGGGTCGTCACGAGGGCCCTGAGGACACCGACGCTGAGCCCGTCACCGCGCGGCTGCTTCCGGGCGCCCGCCCGCTGCAACACGGACCCCGCGGCGTTCGCGAACGCGGCCAGCACCGCCAGGACCACCGTCAGCACCATGCACTCCTCGCCACGTTCCCCCTGTTCACGGTGACACGGGTGCTCGTGGTGCGCATGGTGTAGCGGTGCGGGGAGAGGGGGCAGTGCGGCGGGGGTTCGGGGTGTCCGGCTGTGCTGGCCGTGCTGGCTGTCGAACTGCCGTGCCACTTCCGGCTGTGTCCGGGTTGGCCGCGCCGGGTTGCGGTCGCCCGCCTCCCGTCGGGCTGCGCCTCCCGCGGCTCCGCCTCCGGCGGCTGCGCCGGGCCGCCCGGTCCCGCCCGGCTGCGCCGGCCTCCACCGGGCTGCGCCGGGATGCGCCCGGCTCCCGCCCGGGCTCCGCCGCCTCCGCCGCCTCCCGCGGCTCCGCCGCTCCGCCGCGTCCGCCGCCTCCCGCGGCTGCGCCGCTCCGCCGGCTGCGCCAGCCCTCCGGCCTCCGCAGGCTCTCGCCCGGCTCCACTGGCCTCCGCTGGGCTCTCCCCAGCTCCACCGGCCTCCACCGGCCTCTGGCCGGCTACGCCCGCCTCCCGCGGGTCCGCCTCCGGCGGCCGGGCCGGCCTCCACCGGCCTCCGCCCGGCTGCGCCGGCCTCCGGCCGGGCTGCGCCCGCCTCCCGCGGGTCCGCCTCCGCCGGCCTCCGCCCGGCTCCCGCCCGGCTCCCGCCGGCTCTACCGGCTCCCGCCGGCTCCGCTGGCCTCCGCCCGGCTCCGCCGGCCTCCGGCGGCTGGGCCTCCGGCGGCTCCGCCCACCCGGCGGCACCCGCCTCAACCGCCCAGCTGATCGGCCCCCAGGGTGTTCAGCACCCGTTCCGGGCCGATGCCGGCGGCTTCCGCGCGCACCGTCCCGTTGCTCAGCCAGTCCAGCTGGCCGGGGGCGTGTGCATCGGTGTCGATGGTGAACACGCAGCCGATCTCGGCGGCCATCGTGAGCAGGTCGTCGGGCGGGTCCATGCGTTCCGGGCGGCAGTTGATCTCGACCGCGGTCCCGTTCTCGCGGCAGGCGGTGAACACGGCTTCGGCGTCGAAGGCCGACTGCGGGCGCCCGCGGCCCATGACCATGCGGCCGGTGCAGTGGCCGAGGACGTCCACCAGCGGGTTCCGCACCGCCGCCACCATGCGCGCCGTCATCAGCTCGGACGGCATCCGCAGCTGCGAGTGCACGCTGGCGACCACGACGTCGAGCCGTTCCAGGAGGTCGTCGCGCTGGTCGAGGGAGCCGTCCTCGAGGATGTCGACCTCGATGCCGGTCAGGATGCGGAACGGCGCGAGTTTCTCGTTCAGCTCGGCGACGACGTCGAGTTGCCGGAGCAGCCGCTCGGCGGACAGCCCGCGCGCCACCGTCAGCCGCGGCGAGTGGTCGGTCAGCGCGATCCACTCGTGCCCCAGTGCGCGCGCCGCTTCGGCCATCTCCTCGGGCGGGCTGCCGCCGTCGGACCAGTCCGAATGGGTGTGGCAGTCGCCCTTCAGCGCGCCCCGCAGCCCGGAGCGGTCCGGCTCGGGGGCCTCGTCGAGCAGTTTCGCCAGGTAGCCGGGCTGCTCGCCGGCCGAGGCCTGCTCGATGACCTGCGCGGTCGCCTGCCCGATGCCCGGCAGCGCCCGCAGCGTGCCCTGCCGGATGCGGTCGGCGAGCTCCCCGTCGGGCAGTCCGGCCACCACCGCGGCGGCGCGCCGGAACGCCCGCACCCGGTAGGTCGGGGCGCCGGAGCGCTCCAGCTCGAACGCGATCTGCCGCAGTGCCTGTGCCGGGTCCACGACACCAGACCTACCGCGCCGCGGCGGGTTCCGCACGTTCAGACACCGGTGACCCCGTCGATGCCCTCGCGCAGGAAGTCGGCGTGCCCGTTGTGCCGGGCGTACTCGTGGATCATGTGCAGCATCACCGCGCGCAGCGAGATGTCGGTGTTCCAGCGCGGCGCGAACACGGTCACGTCGAGGGACTCGGCCGCCCGCTCGATGCGCCGCGCGTGGTCGACCTCCTCCTGCCACGCCGCGAACGCCTCGGCGCGCGTCGAGGTGCTCGCGTCGTAGGCGACCTGGAAGTCCTTGTCCGACCACACCAGCGGCACCTGTTCGCCGTTGAGGGTGCGCCGGAACCACGCGCGCTCCACCTCCGCCATGTGCCGCACGAGACCGAGCAGCGACAGGGTCGAGGGTGGCATCGACTGCCTGCGCAGGTCCTCATCGGACAGTCCGTCGCACTTCCAGGCGAGGGTGGCGCGGTGGAAGTCGAGGTAGGCGCGCAACATCTCGCGCTCGCCCGCGACGGTGGGCGGTTCGGGACGTTCGGTGACCATGCCCGGAGACTAGCTGTTGTGCCCATGCCCGGTTGACGGAGCATGGTGGGGTTGCCGGCCGAGCGTGTTGCGAGGTGGTGCGGGAGGTCCGGCGGTTGCGGCAGGACCGCCGCCGCGCACGTGCACTGCGCCGTCGACGATCACTCCCGGCCGGCCTACGCCGAGATCCACCCCGACGAAACCGCCGCCACCTGCGCCGACTGCCTCCACCACGACAACCACCACCGAGCCCCCACCGCACTCGACGCCCAACCACCCGTCAGCCGGCGACAACCGGCACCGTCAGCGTCGGGGCACCTTGATCCCGTACTGCGCGATCTTGCGGTAGACCGTCGCGCGGCTCATGCCGAGCATCGACGCCACCTGCGCGGCCGTCGTGCCCGGTCTGGTCAGGCAGCGCACGATCTCGTCGCGCTCCACGGCCTCCATGCGCGTCAGCCGCCGTCCGGGGCTGGTGAACACCTCGCCCGGCAGGTGGCGGGTGTCCACGACGTCGGCGCGCCACACCGCCTCCCGTACCACCTGGCGCAGCTGGCGGACGTTGCCGGGCCACGGGTAGGCGGTCAGCGCGCGTGACGCCGCCGGCGTGAACGTCACCGCGCGCCCACGGCTTTCGTGCGCGAAGTGCCCCGCCAGGGGGAGGACGTCGTCAGGCCGGTACCGCAGCGCCGGAACCTCGACGACGGTGTCGATCAACGTGCGCAGCGCCTCCGGGATGCCGGCGTGGTCGGCGGCCGTCAGGACGAACGAACCGCGCGCGGAGGTGAACAACTGCGCGAGCTGCTCGGCCGCGTAGGCCGGCAACGCGTCGGTACCCGACACGATCACGCAGGTGTCGTCCTTGCCGACCTCCGGGGTCCACAGGGCGAGCCACGACTCCGCGTCCGCGGGCGCGGGCGGTCGCGCGTTGAGGATGCGTTCCCGCGGCCGCAGCGCCCGCCGCGCCGTGGACGCCAGCACCGCTTTGCCCGAACCGGGTTCGCCGGTCACGCACACCACCCGCCCGCGCTCCATCGCTTCGCGGGCCTCGGCGAGCGCGTCGGCCCAGCCGCGGGAGAGGCCGGCCGAGACGTCGGGGAGCCGCTCGGCGTAGACGTGGTACACCTCGCCGCGCGGCACCGGCGTGGTGGGGTGGCCGTGGGAGCGGGCGAGCATGAGCGCCGCGGTGTTGCCCGCGGCGGACTGGGCGAGCGCGAGCAGCAGTTCCTTCGACGATTTCGACCACGTGGTCAGGTTGACGCTGCCGACGAGCCGGTTCGTGCCCGGTTCGACCACCGGCGCGGCGGCGCAGGTGTAGCCCCACAGGCCGGTGCAGTAGTGCTCCTCGGCGCTCACCAGCGACGGTGCGCGGTCGGCGAGCGCGAGACCGAGGCCGTTGGTGCCGGCGTCACGCTCGGCGTAGGAGAAGCCGGGAGCGAGGTGGACGCGGTCGAGCGACCGGGTGATGCCGGTGTCGTCGCACAGCCGGCTCAGCACGAGACCGTCACTGTCGGTCAGCATCAGGCTGATCGGCTCGTTGGCCAGGGTGGTGTGCAGGCCGCGCAGGACCTCCTGGCCGCATTCGAAGAACAGCGAGTCGTGGTCGACGGTCCCGGTGAACGCCGGCCGGACCGTCTCCGGGGACACGCCGTACTGCCGGCTGCGCTGCCAGGACGCGGCCAGCCGGGGCGGCAGGACCGCGCGCTCGTCCACCATGGCGACCTCCCGTCCGCGTCGTCGCGTGGTCCCGGCGACGTTACCCCGCGCACGCCGCCGGACCGGTTCTCCGACTGTCTCATATTGAGACTCGCCGCGGCCCCGTCCAGGCGTGCGGCTACCTACCGTCACCGGTGCACGTGCCACGGTCGCCACGTCGGAAGGAACCCGGACTGATGTACACCAAGGACGGCGAAAGCTACTTCATCGTCGACGCCCACATCGCCCTGTGGGACGCGCGCCCGGAGAACCAGCGCAACATCCACGGCAAGCAGTTCATCGACTGCTTCTACGACTACCACCGCAACCTCAGCCCCGAATCCGAGGTCTGGCCCTACGAGGACTACCTCTACCAGGGCGGCGCGCGCCTGATGAAGGACCTCTTCGAGGACGGCTACGTCGACCACGCCATCTTCCAGCCCGCGCACCTGGGCGCCTTCTACCACAACGGTTTCGGTCAGACCGAGGAGGCGTTCGCGCTCGCGCGGGCCAACCCGGACAAGCTGACCTACAACCACTGCTGGGACCCGCGCCTGGAACAGGCCGGGCTGGACCAGCTGCGCCGCGACGCGGAACGGTTCGGGCTCAAGGGCGCCAAGCTCTACACCGCCGAATGGCACGGCGACTCGCGAGGGTACAAACTGGACGATCCGTGGTCCTACCGGTACCTGGAAGCCGCACAGGAACTGGGTATCCGCAACATCCACATCCACAAGGGACCGACGATCCGGCCGCTGGACCGCGACGCCTTCGACGTCGCCGACGTGGACAAGGTCGCCACCGACTTCCCCGAGATGAACTTCGTCGTGGAGCACTGCGGTCTGCCGCGCCTGGAGGACTTCTGCTGGATCGCCACGCAGGAGCCCAACGTGCACGCCGGGCTCGCCGTCGCGATCCCGTTCATCCACACCCGGCCGCGGTACTTCGCGCAGATCATCGGCGAGCTGCTGTACTGGCTCGACGAGAACCGGATCCAGTTCTCCAGCGACTACGCCCTGTGGACGCCGCGCTGGCTGATCGAGCGGTTCGTCGACTTCCAGATCCCCGAGGACATGACCGAGTACGCGCCGCTGACCACCGCGCAGAAGAAGAAGATCCTCGGACTGAACACGGCCGCGATGTACGACATCGAAGTCCCGGCGGAGCTGCGGCTGCCGCGCGAGGAACCGCAGGCCGCGGCGGTGGCGCGATGATCACCGAAGCACAGGCTCGGTCGGCGCTGGACGCGGTGATCGACCCCGAACTGGACGAGCCCATCACCGATCTCGGGTTCGTGCGGTCGCTGGAGGTGTCCGGCGCCTCGGTGACGGTGCACCTGCGGCTGCCGACGTCGTTCTGCTCGCCCAACTTCGCCTACCTGATGGCCTCCGACGCGAAGGACGCCCTGTCGGCGCTGCCCGGCGCGGGCGAGGTGGCGGTGTTCCTCGACGACCACCACGACTCGGACCTCATCAACCGCGGCCTGGCCGCCGACGCCGGGTACCGCGGCACGTTCGGCGACGAGGCGGAGGACAGCCTGGCGGACCTGCGCGCGATCTTCCGCCGCAAGGCCCACACCGCGGCGATGGAACGCGTGCTCACCGCGTTGCTGCGGGCGAACCGCGAACTGCGCGAGGAGGACCTGCACGACGTCGTCCTCGGCGACCTGCCGCCCGGTGCGGCCACCGCCGCGCTGCTGCGGCGGCGCGAGGCGCTCGGGCTGGACACCGCGCCGTCCGCGTTCGTGCTCGTCGACGACGACGGGAACCGGTATCCGCGCTCGGAGGTCCCGCTGCGGTTGCGGTTCGCGCGGTCCATCCGCATCTCGATCGACGGCAATTCCCACTTCTGCCGCGGCCTGCTCCGGACGCGCTACCCGGAGTCCGCGGCCGACCAGTCACCCGTGAAGGAGAAGGTGTCGTGAAGGCAGTCCAGGTCGTGGGGTACCACGAGAACCTGCGCATGACCGAGGTGCCGCAGCCGCAGGTCACCGGCCCGTTCGACGTGATCGTGCGGATCGGCGGCGCCGGGGTGTGCCGCACCGACATCCACATCCTGGAAGGGCAGTGGGCGCAGAAGTCCGGTGTCACCCTGCCGTACACGATCGGTCACGAGAACGCCGGATGGGTGCACGCCGTCGGCAGCGCCGTCACCAACGTGGCCGAGGGCGACAAGGTGATCGTGCACCCGCTGATCACCTGCGGCCTGTGCCGGGCCTGCCGGTCGGGTGACGACGTGCACTGCTCGGCGAGCCAGTTCCCGGGCATCGACACCCACGGCGGCTACGCGGAGTACCTGAAGACGTCGGCCCGCAGCGTGGTGCGGATCGACGACGCGCTGGAACCGGCGGACGTCGCGGCCCTGGCCGACGCGGGGCTGACCGCCTACCACGCGGCGGCGAAGGCGGCGCGCCGGCTGCGGCCGGGGGACCGGTGCGTGGTGATCGGCGCGGGCGGGCTCGGGCACATCGGCATCCAGGTGCTGAAGGCGCTGACGGCGGCCGAGCTGGTGGTGGTGGACCGCAACCCGGACGCGGTCGAGCTGGCCGTGTCGATCGGCGCCGACCACGGGGTCGTCGCCCAGGGGCGGCACGTCGAGGAGGTGCTGGACCTGACCGGCGGCGCCGGGGCCGAGGTCGTGCTGGACTTCGTCGGCGAGGGCGGCGCCACCCGCGACGGCGTCGCGATGCTGCGCCGGGCTGGCGACTACCACGTGGTCGGGTACGGGGAGAACATCGACGTGCCGACCATCGACATCATCTCCACGGAGATCAACTTCATCGGCAACCTGGTCGGGTCGTACACGGACCTGTGCGAGCTGATGGTGCTGGCGGCGCAGGGCAGGGTGCGGCTGCACACGACGAAGTACCCGCTGGAGGGGTTCCAGGACGCGCTCGACGACCTCGGCGCCGGGCGGATCCGGGGGCGGGCGATCCTCACGCCGTGACGCGGACGCTCCCGTTCGTGGCATGCTCTGCTCAGGTTTGCACGAACGGGAGCGCACCATGGACCGCGACGAGATCGACGACGACGTCTACGAGCAGCTGGACGCCTCGGACACCTTGGACACCACCGGCCCGGCCGACCCGCTGGACGAGGGCTACTCGGCGGCGGAACGCCCGTGGGGGGCGTCCGGCTGGGGCACGACCGCCCGCGAGGAGGTGACGGGCGAGGGGCTCGACGCCCGGCTGGCGCGCGAACTGGCCGAGGGGGACGACCCGGAGGGCGACGGCCTGGGCGACGCGTACGACACCGACGGCGAACTGGTGGACGACGAGGTCGGCGACGCGCGCTCCGGACGGCTGATCGCCCTCGCCGACGGCGGGGACGAGGACCTCTACGCGCGCGACATCGGCATCGACGGGGCCGGCGCCTCGGCCGAGGAAGCCGCGATGCACACCATCCCCGTCGAGGAGCGCTGAGCGACGTTCCGCGCCGGGCGGCGCGGGACCGCCGTCGGCGGGCCGGCCCGAACCGGGCCACCGGGGTCGCGAGAAGGGACTCCTCGACCCGGGCCTGATCGCCGGGAGCGAACTCCGCACGCTGAGGGCGAACACGGCTGTTCCGGATCTCTCGCGCCGCTTAGGTTCGGGGTATGACTCTGCGATTGCTCCCCTCCGCGAGTGCGGGATCCACTTTGGACGACTCGGTGTACGAACAGCTGCTGCGTGACCGGATCGTGTTCCTCGGCTCCGAGGTGACCGACGCGGTCGCCAACCGGATCACGGCGCAGTTGCTGCTGCTGGCCGCCGAGGATCCGCGCAAGGACATCACGTTCTACATCAACTCGCCCGGCGGTTCGGTGACGGCGGGGATGGCGATCTACGACACGATGCGGCTGATCGAGCCCGACGTGTCGACGTGGGGCCTGGGGTTCGTGGCGTCGATGGGGCAGTTCCTGCTGTCGTCCGGCACGCCCGGAAAGCGCTATCTGCTGCCGAACACGCGGATCGTGATGCACCAGCCCTCGGCGGGCATCAGCGGCGCGGCCACCGACATCGCGATCCAGGCGGAGGTCTTCGGCAAGATGAAGCGCCGCATCGCGGAGATCACGGCGCGCCAGACGGGCCAGCCGGTGGAGCGCATCACGGCCGACGCCGACCGCGACCGCTGGTTCGACGCCGACGAGGCGCTGGCGTACGGGTTCGTGGACCACATCGTCGGCGCGGGGGAGGACGCCGTCAGCGCATAGGCCGGCGCGCTTTCAGGTCCTGACGGCCGTGCGTGCCGGATCTCGCGAGCCGTGGCGGGCAGTGGCGGGCGGCCGGGGGATGACGGCTGTGCCGTGGCGGCAGCCGGGCTCGGCTGGGGGCGTGGGGCGCGGGCGGCCGTGGGGTGGCGAGGCGGTGGTGGCCCGAGTGGCTGGGTGGCCTCGGGGCGGCGCGCCGTGCTGTGGCGGATGCGCCCCGGGCCGGGGCGCGGGCGGCCGGGGGCGGAGGGCTGCGGTCCGGGTGCGCCGTCGGGCGGGGCGGCTGGCCCAGGCGCGCCGCCCGACGCCGGCGGCGCGTCACGTGCCGGTGGTGCCCGAACAGCCCCCGCGCCCCAACACCGCGTCAGGATTCGCCCCGTCGCGTCCGGGAAACGGCAACGCGCGGCCCAGCCCGGCGAGACCGGGATCCGCTGGGGGCATGCGCAGCGTTCCCCCGCTCAGTGGCGCGCTCGGGTTCCCGCTCGGGTGCGGGGCCACCGTGGTGGCCGTGACCGTCGCCGGCCTGGCGGGCGCCACCCGCCGGCCCGTGGCGTCCCTCGCCGCGCTGCTGCTGACGGCCTTGCCCCACCGCGCTCGCGACCGGCCTCGTCGGCTGGGCGCTACCCGCCGGGTTCGTGCTCGCGGTGCTCGTGGGCGCGGTTCTCGCGGTGGCGCTGCCCGTGCGGGCGAGGGCCCGCGCTCGGCGCTACCGGCGGGTAGGGTGGTCGTCATGGGTGTCGCCGCCGAGGAACGACTTGCGCTGAGCCGCCTGCTGGACGAGACGGGCCCGGACGCGCCCACCCTGTGCGAAGGGTGGCTGACCAGGGACCTCGCCGCGCACCTCGTCGTGCGTGAGAGCCGTCCGGACGCCGCGCTGGGCATCCTCCTGCCGCCCCTGGCCGGGCACACCCGGCGGGTGCAGGACGGCGTCGCGGCGCAGCCGTGGCCCGAGCTGGTCGACCGGATCCGCCGGGGCCCGGCCTGGTACTGGCCGACCTCGATCGGGAAGCTGGACGAGCTCACCAACAGCGCCGAATTCCTCGTCCACCACGAGGACGTGCGCCGCGGCCGCCCCGGCTGGGAACCGCGCCCGGCCGACCCCGCCCGGGACGCCGCCGCCTGGCGCGCCGCCCGCACGGCCGCCAAGGTGAACCTGCGCAAGGTCCCCGTGGGGGTCGTCCTGCGCACCTGCGACGGCCGCGAGGCCAAGGTGAAGAACGGCGCCCAGACCGTCACGGTCACCGGCGACCCGGTCGAGCTGCTGCTGTTCGTCTTCGGCCGCGACGCCGCGCACGTCTCCTTCGAGGGCGACTCCGCCGCCGTGGACCGGCTCAAGGCCTCCGGCCGGGGTATCTGAGCCCCGGCGCGCACAGCACCTCCGCGAGCGTCCACATCGGAAGCGAGCCGGCCGCGGGCTCGCCCGGTGCTCCGATCCGGTTCCCCGCAGCTACTTTCCGCTACCGGCGGGCGGACCGGCGCGGTCTTTCGGCCCTAGGCACGGCGCCCGGACAGGACCACGCTGGGACTTTCCGGGCACCACCAGTACGTCAAGGGAGCCACCTATGCACGCCCGAATGAACACGCTCATCGGCGACCCCGCCCGGAACGACGAGGTCACGAAGTACATCGAAAACACCGTGCGCCCCCACGTGGAGGCGCAGGCCGGCAGCCGCGGACTGGCGCTGCTGACCAACGACGAGCTGGGCATCACCGTCATCGGGTCCTACTGGGACTCCGCCGAATCCATGACGCTGTCCGAACACGCCGTCGAGACCTCCCGCAAGGAGGCGGCCGAGCTGGCGCAGGGCATGGTCACCGTCGACCACTTCGAGGTCCCGGTGTTCGTGCGCCGCAG
Source organism: Amycolatopsis thermophila (assembly GCF_030814215.1). Taxonomy (NCBI): domain Bacteria; kingdom Bacillati; phylum Actinomycetota; class Actinomycetes; order Pseudonocardiales; family Pseudonocardiaceae; genus Amycolatopsis; species Amycolatopsis thermophila. The sequence goes on from NZ_JAUSUT010000001.1 coordinate 5,002,631, forward strand.
CCGCCCGGGCCCCGGCGCCGGCATCCGGATGACGACCATCGAGTGCCCGCCCCCCGAGGTCGGGCGGGCGATCCAGGCGTTCCGCGAGACCGCGCTGCCCGGCATCCTGAAGATGGAGGGCCTGTGCAGCATCCAGCTGCTCGCCGACCGCGAAGCCGGGCGCTGCCAGGTGATCGCCGCCTACGAGACCAGCGAGCAGCTGGTCGCCTCGCGCGCCATGGTCGCCCGCATGCGCGCCGACACGCTCGCGCGGGTCCACGCGCAGGTGCGCTCGGTGGGGGAGTACCGCCTGGTGTTCACCACCGTCCGCGAGGGCGACACCAACAGCATCACGCAGCGGTGGGCGGACCTGTGGAACGCCGGTGACCGCGAGGGCTGGCAGGGCATGACCGACCAGACCGCGTTCGAGGCCCGCGGGCCCGGCGGGTTCCGGCTCGCCGGACGGGAGGCGCTCGACGTCGTGTGGAGCATGTGGCACGAGGCGTTCCCGGACAACCGGATCGTGCCGACGCGGTGGTACGGCGACGAGAACGGCGGCTGCATGGAGGCCCGGTTCCAGGGCACGCACACCGGCACCCTGCGCACCCCGAAGGGCGAGCTGCCGGCCACGGACCGTGCGGTGGACGTCTCGTTCTGCGAAGTGCACCGCGTGGCCGAGGGCAAGGTCGCGGACTTCCACCTCTACTTCGACCAGGTGGAGCTGCTGACCCAGCTGGGCCAGCTCGAGGGGAGCTGAGCACGGGCGGGGAGGGCGCGCCGGGTGGCGGTGCGCCCTCCCCGTCACCTGGAAGCGGCGGTCAGCGTGGCACCCGCAGTTCCCCGTTCACGCGGCGGGGGAGCGGGCACACCGGCTCGTCGCTCAGCTCGTCCGGCAGCAGGTGCACCGGAGCGTTCTGCCACGCCAGCGGCCGCAGGAAACGGCGGATCGCGGTGGCACCCACGGAGGTGTGCAGGCTGTTGGTCGACGGCCAGGGACCGCCGTGGTGCTGCGCCCAGCCCACCGACACCCCGGTCGGATAGCCGTTGAACACCAGCCGGCCCGCGCGCCGGCCCAGCGCCGCCACCAGCTCGTCCGCCTTCTCGTCCGCGCCCAGGTGCACCGTGGCGGTGAGCGACGCGGGCAACCGGTCCACCACCGCCCGCAGCTCGGCCTGCGTCGAGTACCGGGCGACGACCGCCGCGGGGCCGAAGTACTCGGCGAACGCCTCGTCCGGCATGTCCGCGGCGTCCACCGAGGCCAGCCACGGCGCCACCCAGAACCCGCCGCCGGCCGAGGGCACGCCCCGGGCGACCGTCGACACACCCGGCACACCGGTCAGACGGGCGGTGCCGTCCAGATAGGACTGGTGGATCCGCTGGTTGAGCAGCGGGATCACCGGCGCGTCCCCGAGCGCCGACCTGGCCGCCTCCACCACCGCGTCGCCGTCCGCCCCGGCGGGAACGAGGACGAGCCCCGGCTTGGTGCACAGCTGGCCGGAGGAAGCGGTGACCGACCCGATGAGGCCGGTCCCGATCTCGCCCGGCCGTTCCCGCGCCGCCGCCGCCGTGACGACCAGGGCGTTGAGGCTCGACAGCTCACCGTAGAACGGGATCGGCTCCGGCCGGGTGCCGATGATGTCCAGCAACGCCCGCCCCCCGGACAGCGACCCGGTGAACCCGACCGCCTTGATCGCCGGGTGGGCGACGAGCCGTTCCCCGGCCGTGCGCCCGAACACCAGACCGAGGGTCCCGGCCGGGAGCCCGGCCGCGGTCAAGGCCTTCTGCAGGAGCTCGTGCACGAGCCGGGACGTCCCCGGATGGGAACCGTGCGCCTTGACCACGACGGGGTTGCCCGCCGCCAGCGCGGACGCCGTGTCGCCACCCGGGACCGAGAACGCCAGCGGGAAGTTGCTCGCGCCGAACACCGCCACGGGCCCGATCGGGACGAGCATCCGGCGCAGGTCCGGCCGCGGCCCCATCGGCGTCTCCCCGGCGAGGTCGATGGTCGCCTCGACGTAACCGCCGTCGTCGAGGACCCCGGCGAAGAACTCCAGCTGGTAGACCGTCCGCGTGAGTTCGCCGCCGAGCCGGGCCGGGCCGAGCGCGGTCTCCGCGTCCGCGGCCGCGACGATCTCCTCGCGCGCTCGGTCCAGGGCGCGGGCCAGGGCACGCAGGAGGCGGGCGCGGCCGGCGCGCCCCAGCGCCTCGAGCGCCGGTGCGGCGTCCGCGGCGGCCGCCACGATCTCGTCGAGGCCGTCGGGGGTGGTCTCCACCGCGCCGGGCGCGAGCGGGGAGCCGGTGCGGGGATCGGTCCCGGCGACGGGGCGGCTTTCCCGGGTGGTCACGAAACTCCTCCGTGTCATCGGCGGGGCAGGGCGGCGACGGTCTCGGTGTCGACACCGAGGGGACCCAGGTGCGAGGCGCCACCGGGGGTCCCGAGTGGAGCGTCGCGGCCGGGCAGGGGTTCGCTGAAGAACGCGGCGTTGTCGGCGACGGCCCACGCGCCGTCGGTGCCCGCGAGCGTCCGGTCCGACACGGCCGCGGACATCGGGCAGGCCTGTTCGCAGGCGCCGCAGTCGATGCACTCGACGGGGTTGATGTACATCTTGCGGTCGCCCTCGTAGATGCAGTCGACCGGGCACTCCTCGGTGCACGACCGGTCGAGGACGTCCAGGCAGGCGTCCGTGATGACGTAGGGCATGGTCTCCCTTTCGAATCAGGCCGGGACCCGGACCGGCCCGGCGCCGAGCGCCGGACCGTCCGTCGAGTGTCCCGGGAAGGTGGACGCGGCCGGGTCCAGCCAGACCGCCGCGTGGTTCACCGCCGTGGCGGCCTCGCCGAACCCGACGGCGATGAGCGGCACCCGGCCGTCGTAGGTGCAGATGTCGCCCGCCGCGAACACGCCCGGGCGGGAGGTCCGCATCGCCGGGTCGACCACGATCTTGCGGTCGCGCACGGCGAGGTCCCACTGGAGCAACGGGCCCGGGTTGGCGACGAACCCGAGTGCCGCCACGACGTGGTCGCACTCCACCTCGGCGGTCTCGCCGTTCGCGACGTTGCGGAGCACGGCGCCGGTCACCCGGGTGTCGCCGTGCAGCCGTTCGACGACCGTGTTGGTGTGCACCTTCGCGGGGCCGGTGAGCACCTGGTCGACGGTGTGCCGGTGGGCCCGGAACACGTCGCGGCGGTGCACGAGCGTGACGTCCGCGATGTGCTGCATCGTCTCGGCCCAGTCCAGCGCCGAGTCGCCACCACCGACGACGAGGACCCGGCTGCCGGACAGTTCCGCGGGGTCGTGGACGAAGTACCGGAGCCCCCGGCCGAGGAACTCCTCACCGCACGGCAGCTTGCGCGGGGTGAAGGTGCCGATCCCGCCGGTGATCACCACGGCGCCGGCGTCGAGCGCGGACCCGTCGGCGAACCCGATCCGGAACCGCCGGCCGGGCGCCTCGTGCAGTTCGGTGGCGCGGTGGTCCAGCAGCATCTCGGGCGAGAACGGCCGGATCTGGTCCACCAGCGCCTGCACCAGCTCACGGCCCTTGATCGCGGGGAACCCCGCGACATCGCGGATGAGCTTTTCCGGGTACAGGGCGCTCATCTGCCCGCCGGGCTCCGGGAGGGCGTCGACCAGGCCGACCGACAGCCCGCGCATCCCGGCGTAGAACGCGGCGAACAGTCCCGCCGGGCCGGCGCCGACGACCGCGATGTCGCAGCGCGTCACCGCTTCGCCCCGTCGTAGATGGCGAACACCTTGTTGGAGACGAAGATGTTCGAGGCCGCGAAGCTGGTCCAGGCCGGTTTCATGTCCAGCTCACGCATCGCGCCGAGCAGCGCCCACCAGTTCAGCAGCTCCTGCTGGCCGGCCTTCTCCGCGTCCTCCAGGGTGGTGTTCTCCCACACCCGGTAGTCGCAGTCGACGAGCGCGGCGTACATGCGCTCGTCGGCGGCGGAGTCGGGGAACAGGCGGAAGGTGGAGTCCACCAGGAAGCTGTGCGACCAGCTGGAACTGGCGACCAGCGCGACCCGGTACGGGCTCTCCGCGCAGATGCGGGCGACGGCCGCGCCGACCTCCATGATCCGCGACGGCGACGGCGACGGCGGGTCGAGCTCACGCTCCACACCCAGCGGGCTGATGTTGCCCTGGAAGCTGATCACCCGGCGGCCGTAGCAGTTCAGCGGGAACGCCACGATCGGGTAGTCGAAGCCCTCGCGGTCGTAGTCCAGGTAGAGGATGGTGTTGAGGAAGGCGTGCGCGAACCCGGGGTGGTGCAGCGACTCGTAGGCGTAGGGCACGTCGATCCCGCGGTTCATCAGGTTCTCGATCAGGTGCCGCGCGAACGGCCGGTGGCCGCGGATCAGCAGCGAGGTGTTCTCGTCCTCGCCCCACACGTTGGGCTTGCCCTTCATGTTCGACGACTCTTCGGCGTGCTTCCACGGGTGCACGACCTTGTCCTCGTAGGCCAGGACGGCGTACGGCGGGACGATGTCCTCGCGGAAGTTCTCGTACTGGTCGTCACCCCAGATCAGCACGACGTCGGGCTGGAACGCGTCGAGAGCGGCCCGGGTCCGCCGGAACCCCTCGCGCAGCTTGGCGCGGTGGGCCTTGCCCGCGGCGACACCCTCGTCGTCGGACCATTCCTGCCGGGCCCGCTCCGGCCAGTTCGCGGGGTCCCGCAGTTCGGCGGGCAGTTTCGGGTCGGCCAGCGCGCCGCGGAAGACGCGCGTCAGGTTGTCGTCGGTCCCGCTCAGCGGAGGGTAGTGCGTGACCCCGAGACCCAGTACCTCGGCCATGTGTTCCTCCTCGACATCGAGTGGTGGTGGTCCCGAGTCTCGGAACCGCCACGCCCCGCGGCCATGCGTTGGACCGGCGAGTGGACCACCAGCGGACGTCGGGAGCTCCCGCGGACGACCATGGCCGGTGTGACCGACATGATCGAAGCTCCGCGAGCGGAGCGAGCGGACCTGCTGGCAGAACGACTGCACCGCGCCCGCCGTGACCGCAGGTTGCTGGACGCGCGCCGGGACGCGACGGCGCTGTCACCGGAGGGCGCCTACGCCGTCCAGGACCACCTCACCCGGCTGCGGCTGGCGGAGGGACGGTGTCACGCGGGCTACAAGCTCGGCTACACCTCCGCGGTGATGCGCCGCCAGATGGGGGTGCCGGCCCCGAACTACGGCCCGCTGCTGGACGACATGGTGCTGCACGACCCGGCCACGGCGGCCGGCTTCCTGCACCCCCGGGTCGAACCGGAGATCGGGATCGTCCTCGCGCGCGACCTGGCCGGCGCCGGCCTCATGCTGCACGAGGTCGCCGACGCCGTCGGGGAGGTGCGCGCCTGCCTGGAGATCGTCGACTCGATCTGGGACGGGTACCGCTTCACCGCCGAGCAGAACACGGCCGACGGCTCGTCCGCGGCGGGCGTCGTCGTGGGCGGTGTCCTCGATGTCGACCCGCTGCGCTGCCACCGGGTGAGCGTCGAGCTGGCCGTGGACGGCGTGGCGCTGGCGAGCGCGACGTCGGCCGCGGCGGCCGGACACCCGCTGCACGGCGTCGCCTGGCTCGCGGCCGAGCTCGCCGCGCGCGGGCGGGGCCTGGAAAAGGGTGAGCTCGTCATCACCGGCGGCCTGACGGCCGCGGTCGCGCTGCGCCCCGGCGGGACGATCTCGGCGCGGTTCGGCGGGACGACGACGGTCAGCGTGCAGCGCCCGGCGGGGGAGACCGACGCGGACACCGGGGACGCGGGTCAGCGCGACAGCGGGTAGCCCAGCAGACGGCTGATGCTGAGGGCGGCGGTGCGCACCGCCGCCCCCAGCCTGGCCGGCTGCATCCGCCGGGCGGGCCCGGTGATGGAAAGACCGGCGACCGCGCGGTTGCCGTCCCGGCCCACGTAGCTCTCCACCACGATGGGCGCGGCCACGCAGACGATGCCGTGCGTGCCTTCCTCGCGGTCGTAGGCGATGCCGGTGTCCCTGATCTTGGCCAGCTCGCGGTGGAAGCGCCGGGGATCGGTGATCGTGGTCCCGGTGCGGGACGGCATCCCCGCCGACGTCACCCGTTCGACGGCGGTGTCGTCGCTGAACGCGAGGATCGCCTTGCCCAGGCCGGTGCAGTAGGCGGGCAGCCGGGAGCCCACCGACGACGGCACGGTGACGCTGTTGCGTCCGGTGAGCTTCTCGATGTAGACGATGTCGGTGTCGTCGAGGACACCGAGCTGGACGATCTCGCCCGTGGCGGTGAGCAGGTCCGACATGAACGGCAGGGCGGTGGCCCGCAGCCGGCGTGAGGCGGGCACGTGCTGACCGAGCTCGAACAGGTGCAGCCCGAGCCGGTAGCCGTACCCGCCGCGCTCCAGCATGCGGTGGGCCACCAGGTCCGTGGCGAGCCGGTGGACCGTGGCCTTCTTCAGCCCGGTCCGCCGGGCCAGTTCGCTCAGACCCACCTCGCCGGGCGAGGTGGCGACCGTGTCGAGGATGAGGAGCATGCGGTCCCCGACGGACCGCTGCTCCCCGGCCTCCTCCGCGCTGATGCGCATCTGCGCAGGGTATCCCTTCCTCGCCGGCGATCGGCTCAGCCGTGTTCCGGGCCTCGCGCGGCGAGCAGGTCGCGCCAGTGGCGCCAGAACGCGCGCTGCTGGATCTCGTCGGCGGCGGTGAAGGGACCACCGCCGGCTTCCTTGTGGATGCCGCGCGAGATGTCCGACCACGGGGACTCGGCCGCGGTGGCGAAGCCCTCCTGGCAGGACTCGCAGGCCTCCATGTCGTCCGGGGTCGCCAGACCGCCGGGCCCCTGGAAGGTCACGTACGAGTCGAGCCTGCGGGCCCGCACCGACTCGGGTTCGCCCTTGGTGGCCAAGGTCCACTGGGACACAACGGTCCGCCCGGCCGAGACCGGGGTGATCGTGCGGACCGCGATGCCCATGATGTCGTTGATGATCAGGTTCGGGAAGATGAGCAGGTTGCGGTCGGTCATCGAGATGCGCCGCGCCCGCTCGGCGCCGTAGCGCCGCTCCAGCTCGGCCCGCCGCCCCTCGATGTACTCCCGGTTCTCCTCACCCATCGACGGCGTCCAGCGGGCCACCGGACGGGCCCAGGGGCCCTCGACGGTGATGACCGCGTGCCCGTTGCCCAGATCCCGCGCGTCGGTGGGTTTGCGCGGATCGAGGTAGGAGTCCTCAGTGGACTTGAGGTAGTCGAAATAGGTCCGGTGCAGGGGGATCAGGTGGTAGCCGTCGAGGCTGTTCTCCACGAACAGCTTCCAGTTCGCCTCCATCGAGTACTCGTGCAGGCCCTCGACCACCTCCATCTCGTCGGACTGGTCGGCGACCAGGTCCAGGTACTCCCGGGCGCCGCCAAGGTACTCGGGCAGCCCGGTCGCCTCGGGGTCGAAGCAGCAGAAGACGAAGCCGCGGTACTCGTCGACCAGGGGCGGGCGGTTCAGGCTGAACCGGTCGCGGTCGAAGCCGGGCCCGTACCCGTCGGCGTCGGGCAGCGCGGTCAGGCGCCCGTCGTTGGAGTAGGTCCACGCGTGGTAGAAGCACGACATCCCACGCGCGGTGCCTTCGGGGACGCGGCACAGTTGTGCCCCGCGGTGACGGCAGGCGTTGAGGAACACGCGAACCCGGCCGTCGCTGCCGCGCCAGAGGACCACGGGGCGTCCGGCCACCGTCCGGGCACGGAAGTCGCCGGGGCCGGGCACCTCCGAGGTGTGCCCGACGTAGAGCCAGCACTTGTCGAAGATCGCCTTCCGTTCCTCGGCGAACACCTCCTCGTCGACCAGGGCGGTGCGGTTGACGCGGAAGAATCCCTCGCCGGGGCGGTCGTCGACCATCGCGGCCGGGCCGGTGCGCGCCGTGGTGGGGGTGAGCAGTTCGGAGGTCATCGTGGTCCAGCTCCCTTGCCAGAAGAACGGGTGAGCAGGTCGAGCAGCGCCGCGGGGTTGGTCGTCCGGACCGCGGTCGCGAACCCGGCGGGCAGGATCTCCTCGTCGAGGAACCCGAGGCGGTCTACGGGCATGAACGGGTGGTCGGTGCCGAGGACGATCCGGTCGGCCCCGACCACGTCCACGAGGTGGCGGAGCAGGCCGGCGTCGAACAGCAGGGGGTCGTACCAGAGCCGGCGCGCCGACTCCACCGCGCTCTCCGGCATCAGCTCGGCCACGGCCGGGGTGATGCTCCGCAGGAAGTCGATCCGGGGCAGCTCCGTCATCAGCGCCCCGCCGCCGTGGCTGGCCAGGACACGCAGGCCGGGCCGCACCGCCAGCGCACCGGTGGCGATGAGACCGCCGATCGCCATGCCGATGGTCGCCGGGAACACCACACCGTTGGCGGCCATCGGGTGCGGGTAGCTCTCGACCGCCGGGCCACCGGTGGCGTGGACGAACACGAGCAGACCCAGCCGCTGCGCCTCGTCCAGGAACCCGGCCCAGTCCGGCGCGTGCAGCGGTGCCGTGGGCGGGCTGGCCGGCACCTCCACGCCGATCAGGCCGGCGTCGGCGATCTCGGTCAGCAGGCCCGCGGCCCCGTCCGGGTCCCGCAGCGGCACGACTCCGAGACCGCGGTAGAAGTCCCGGCGGCCCCGGATCTCGCCGGCGAGCCAGTCGTTGAACGCCCGCGCGTAGGCCAGGCCCTGGTCCGGCGGTGCCCACGGGGCGAGCAGTTCCGGCATGGCCGACAGGAGCTGGCCGGTGCCGCCCGCCGACTCGGCGGCCGCGCGCCGGGCGTCGAGGTCCCAGGCCACGCGCGCGACGGTCCGGAACACCTCGCCGGCGACCAGCACGTCGCCGGTCGCACCCTCCTGCCGGAGCCGGGCCCACCTGGCGTCGGCCTCGGTCAGCCGGTCCAGGAACGGTGTGCGGGCGGGCACCACGTGGGTGTGCAGGTCGAGCACGGCGCACCTCCGTCACAGGATGATCGACACGGTGCCGCCGGCTTCGACGATCCCGTGGTCGAGGGTCGCGACCCGCTCCCGGACGAGGAAACCCTCGGCGCCCGGCACCAGGACGTAGCGGTAGGCGCCGAGGAAGTGGTCGAGCTGGCCCAGCCGCGTGCGCATGACGTGGAAGTTGGCGTGCGCGACGACCGCACCGCCCTCCTGCGCCTCGGCGCGGACGTTGGTGACGAACCGCCGGGTCCGCGAGTGCGGGCTCTCGGCGTGGGCGTGTTTGCTCTTCAGCCGGGTCACCCGCCCGCTCAGCCGCGTGTGGTTGTCGTGGATCACCTGCAGGGTGTGCCGCGGGTCGAGGTGGTCGGAGCCCGGTGCGGGCACGCGGTACTCCACCTCCGGGTGCATCAGCGCGAACCACTCGTCCAGCCGCCACTCGTCGAGCAACGAGGCTTCCCGGTACAGGAACTGCTCCACGTCGTGCTGCAGCGTGGCGGGTGCGGCGGCGATGCCGGTCATCGGTCCTCCGGAGGGGGAGTGAGGGAGATGAGGAGGTCGGCCAGCCCCGCGGGGTCGGCCAGGAACGGGCTGTGCGAGCCGTCGATCCACGTCACCTCCACGCGGAGCCGCTCGCGGGCGGTGCGCCGCGCCCACTCGCCGGACACGGCCCGGTCGCCGCGGCAGGCGACGTAGTGCATCGGGACGCGGGGGAAGGCGGCCAACGGGGTCGGTTCGGCGATCGGCGCCGGGGACTGGGGACGTAGCCGCCGGGCGGCCGTTTCCGCGACCGGCCGGGGGCAGTCGTGGTAGAACAGCTCGGCCGCGATGTCCGGGGGCCACGTCGAGCGGCCCTGGTCGTCCCGGCCCTGTTCGGGCATAGCCTCGGCGTAGAACCAGTCGGCCATCGGGCGGCCGGCGGCGAGCTGCTCGCGCCAGGAGCGTCCCGGTTCGGGCAGCAACGCGGCGAGGAACACCAGCGCACCGACCTCGGTCAGGTCGGGCACCAGGGGGATCGCCAGTCCGGCGAGCGAGTGCCCGACCACGACGTCGCGGCCCGGCTCGCGCACGGCAGCGGCGATGACCTCGGCGTAGCGCGCGGCGCCCGCGGTCACGTCGTCGGAGGGCAGGTCGACGGCCGTGGCCTCATGGCCCCGTGCCCGCAGCTCGCGGACCTGGTCCTCCCAGCACCAGGCCCCGTGCCAGCCGCCGTGCACGAGCACGAAGTGCGTCATGACCGGCCCGCCTGCCGCTCGGCGAGCGTCTGGCCCCCGACGAGGATCTCGGTGGCCGGAACCTCGACGAGCCACACGCGCACCGAGGCCTCCGGCACCGAGATCGCGTCGGCGGCCGCCGCGGAGACGGCGCGGATCAGCTTGTCCTTCTGCTCGGCGGTGCGGCCTTCCCCGAGGTTGATCTGGATGAACGGCATGGTGTTTCCTCCCTATTCGGCGCCGAGGGTGACGCTGCCCAGACCACTGACCGTGGCGGTGACCGTGGACCCGGGCTGCAGCGGCACGGGCGCGGTGAGCCCGCCCGACAACACCACCCAGCCCTCCTCCAGCCGCCCGCCCGCGGCCACGAGCTGGTTGGCCATGAACGCGACCGCGGCGGCGGGGTGTCCCATGACCGCGGCACCGGCGGCCGACTGGACCACCTGCCCGTCGACCTCCAGGACGCAGCCGGTGAGCGCGAGGTCGCCCTGCGGTTCGACCAGGTCGTCACCGAGCGCGAACGCGGCGGACGAGGCGTTGTCGGCGATCGCGTCGAGGTGCTTGAAGGAGAACCCCTCGTAGCGGCTGTCGATCACGTCGAGCGCGGGGCACAGGTAGCGGGTGGCCGCGAGGACGTCGGCCACCGTCACCCCGGGGCCTTCCAACGGCGCGCCCAGCACGAACGCGATCTCGGGCTCGACCCGGGGGTGGATCAGCTCCTTCAGCGGCAGGCGGGTGCCGGAGGCGCGCACCATCCCGCTGGTGACCACGCCGTAGAGCGGCTTGTCCACGCCCATCGCGATCTGCTTGGCCTTGCTGGTCAGGCCGAGCTTGCCGCCGACGATCCGCTCCCCGCGTCCCTGGCGGAGTTTGATCAGGGCGTTCTGGACCTGGTAGGCGGTGGTGAGATCGGCGAGTCCGTCACCCGTCAGCGGCGCCACGGTGGTGCCGCTGACCGCGGCGTCGTCCAGGCGGGCCGCCCAGGTCCGCACGTCGCTCATGCCGCCACCCCCTCGGCGGCGGCGCTGAACGAGACGCCGACGTGGCCCAGGTGCTCGAAGTCCGCGCGCACCGTGTCGCCCGGCTGCATGTCCACCGCGCGGGTGCACGTGCCGGGCATGATCAGGTCGCCGGCCCGCAGCACCCCACCGTGGCCGGCGATGGTGTTGGCGAGCCACGCCACGGCCTGCGCCGGGTTGCCCAGCACGGCGCCGCTCGCGCCGGTCTCGACGATCTCCCCGTTGCGGCGCAGCACGACCCCGATCAGGCGCGGATCGAGGCCGGTCAGGGGTGTGCGCGTGCCGCCGAGGACCACCTTGGCCGAGGACGCGTTGTCGGCCACCGTGTCGACGATGCCGATCCGCCAGTCCTGGATGCGGGAGTCGATGATCTCCAGCGCGGGCAGCACGAACGCGGTGGCCGCCAGCACGTCGGCCACCGTCACCCCCGGGCCCTCCAGCGGCGTGTGCAGCACGAACGCGAGTTCCGGCTCGACCCGCGGCGCGATCAGCGAGCCGACCGGCAGGGGCTCGCCCTCGGGGTGGAACATCGAGCCGAGCAGGTGACCGAAGTCGGGGCGGTTCACGCCGAACTGCTGCTGCATGACCCGGGCGGTCAGCCCGACCTTGTGGCCGCGCACCACGTCCCCCGCCGCGGTCCGGATCCGGATGCCCTCCAGCTGGATGCGGTAGGCGTCGTCGATGTCGGCGCCGGGGTGCCGGTCGCTGATGGGCGTGACCGGGGCCGAACGCCGCTCCGCGTCCCACAGTTCGTCGGCGAGCCGCCGGACGTCGTCTTCAGTGAGTGCCATGCGGTCAGCGTCGGCGGCGTCGTGGCCGCGATCAGCACAACGGTCCGCTCAGTGGACCTGTGGGGCGCGGTCGTGAGTGGAGGTTCCGCGCGCCGGACCGCCCAGTGGACCGGTGTCTGGAGAGTGCCCGGCCGGGTGAAGCATGCTTCCGCCCACGATCGCTTCTCTTGGGAGAGTGGGCAATGACGACCAGCGAATCCCTGTTCATCGGTGGCGAATGGACGGACTCGGCCGCAACGGCGACCATTTCCGTCCTCTCGGCGAGCACCGGGCAACCGATCGGCACCGCGGTGTCCGCGGATCGCGCCGACGTCGACCGGGCGGTGGGGGCGGCCCGTGCCGCCTTCGACGATCCGGCCGGCTGGTCGGTGTGGCCGCCCGACGAACGCGCGGACGTCCTGGAGCGGATGGCCGCGGAGCTGGAGGCGGTCAGTGAGTCCACCGCCCGCACGGTGAGCGAGCAGAACGGCATGCCGATCACGGTCTCCACGCAGATCGAGGCGGTATTCCCGGTGGCGATGATCCGCTACTACGCCGGGCTGCTGCGGTCGGAGGCGGTGGAGACCAGCCGTCCCGGCATGTTCGGCGGCACCACGCACGTGCGACGCGAGCCCGCCGGCGTCGTGGCCGCCGTGGCCCCGTGGAACTTCCCCCAGGCGCTGGCCGCGCAGAAGTACGCACCGGCGCTGGCCGCCGGCTGCACCGTGGTGCTCAAACCGTCGCCGCAGACGGTGCTGGACACCCGCGCGGTGGCTGAGGCGGCGATGAAGGCGGGGGTGCCGGCGGGTGTGCTCAACGTGCTGCCCGCCGAGGCCGACGCGAGTGCCTACCTGGTCGGTCATCCCGGGGTGGACATGGTGGCGTTCACCGGCTCCACCGCGATCGGCAGGCAGATCGCGGGGATCTGCGGCCCGTTGATCCGGCCGGTGATCCTCGAGCTGGGCGGCCGGTCGGCGGCGGTCATCCTCGACGACGCCGACCTCGACCTCGGCCGCGCCGGGGAGGCGCTGTTCGGGTCCATGTTGATCAACAACGGGCAGACCTGCTTCCTGTCCACCCGCGTCCTGGCGCCGCGCAGCCGCTACGCGGAGGTCGTGGAGACGCTGGCCGCGTTCGCCGGTTCCCTGACCGTGGGTGACGCGCTGGAGCCGGACACCCAGATCGGGCCGCTGGTGTCCGAGCGGCAACGGCACAACGTGGAGCGGGCCATCCCCCAGGGCATCAGCGACGGCGCCCGCCTGGTCACCGGTGGCGCCCGGCCCGAGGGGCTGGGCGGCGGCTGGTTCCTGCAGCCCACCGTTCTGGCCGATGTGGACAACCGGTGGCCCATCGCCCGTGAGGAGATTTTCGGGCCGGTGCTCACGATCACCCCGTACGACGGCGACGAGGAGGCGGTGGCGCTGGCCAACGACTCCGACTACGGGCTGGCGGGCACGGTCTGGACCAGCGACGTCGAGCGCGGGCTGGACGTGGCCAGGCGGATCCGCACCGGCACCGTCGGCATCAACGGCTACCTGCCCGACCTGAGCGCCCCCTTCGGCGGCGTGAAGCAGAGCGGGCTCGGCCGCGAACTCGGACCGGACGGGCTCGCCTCCTACTACCGGACCAAGTCGATCTACCAGAGGTGATCCGCCCGGGCCGACGACGCCGGAGGCGGTGACCGGCCCGTGCCACCAGCTGATCCGGCGCGACGGCCCGCGGCACATCACCGTGCCGTGGCCCGTCGCCAACCCGCTGGACGAGTAAGTCCTAACCCTGGGTGGTGTGTGGAGATGGGCGACTGCACTGTACGTCAAGATCGATGACCATCTGGGTAGGTCCGTTCGTGTGGGGAGGCCGCCGCGGCTGTCGGATGCCGAATCGCTGACACCGGAATGCGCACGCTCCCGCCCCACGGTGCAACGCTCGAACCTGGCCGGCTGGGCAGGCTACGGCTACTGCGCCAGCCACTCCCGCTTCTTCTGGGGCCTGCGCCTGCACCTGATCTGCACCCCGGCCGGGTTACCGGTCACCTGAGCCCTGGCCGACCCTGAACTCGACGAGCGTCCGGTGCTGATGGCCGTGCTGGACGCCGATCGGGCGCTGCTCCACGACCGGCCGGGACTGCTGATCCTCGCCGACAAGGGCTACGTCTCCCAAGACCTGGACCGCTATCTCGCCGACCGCGGGGTGCGGCTGCTGCGCCCCGCCTACCGCAACCGCACCCCACACCCGGCCCAACACCTGCTCAAACCGGTCCGCCAACTCATCGAGTCGGTCAACGCCACCCTCAAAAGCCAACTCGACCTCGAGTTACACGGCGGCCGCACCATCGAGGGCGTCGCCGCCCGCGCCGCCCAACGACTCCTCGCGCTCACCGCCGCCATCTGGCACCACCGCGCCACCGGCCAATCCACCACCCGATCCCTGATCGCCTACGACCACTAACCGAGATCGGAATTACTCATCTACGACGTGGTCGTCCAGTCCGGGTGGCCCGGCATCGGCGGCGTCTCGGCCCCGTAGAGCCACGCCGTCAGCATCGGCGTGAGGTCCTGCCCGGAAACCCTGTTCGCCGTCGCGATGTAGTCGGCGGTGGTCGCCGAGCGGCCCCGGTAGGTCAGGTAGAAATCGCGCTCGATCCGCTCGAACGTCTGCTGCCCGACCGTTTCGTGCAGGGCGAACAGCGCGAGCGCGCCGGGCACGTCGGTGCCGAGCAGGATGCCGCCCGCGTTCCTCAGGTGTGCGGGCGGACCGTCGCTGTCCCGGACTCCCTGGTCGTTGCCGTAGTCCTGGCGCAGCGCGTCCAGGAGGTTCGCATAGCCCTGGTCGGACGAGTAGAGCCGCTCGTAGTACACCGCGTGCCCCTCGTTGAGCCACATGTCGTCCCACATGGCGGGCGAGACCGCGTCACCGAAGTACTGGTGGACCAGTTCGTGCACCATGGTGGGGGACTCAGCCTCGGGCGGCAAGGCCAGGAACGGCGCGCCGAACGTGGACAGCGTCGGGGTTTCCAGTGCGACGTTGTTGTAGAGGCTGGTGATGCCGAGCACACCGTACTTCTCGAACGGGAACGGCAGGCCCAGGGCGTCCTCGAGCCAGCGGACCTGCTCCGGCGTCCGCTGGGCCGCTTCGGTGACGCGGCTGATGATGTTGGCGTCGGTGATGCCGTACCGCTGGGTCACCGCCTCGGGGACGTGGTAGTCACCCATGCTCACGGGCACCTGGCTGACGATCGGCAGGCCGTGCGGTCCGGTCTGCCGCAACGTCGTGAAGTGACCCACCGCGACCTGCACCACGTTGGTGGGGATCTCCTCGGCTGTTCCGTACACATAGGACTTCGCCCCGGCGCGCGTCGTGACCGAACGCAGGGTTCCGTTCGCCGCCACCTGCCGGTCCTCCGGGACGGTGACGCGGAAGGTGAACCGCGCCTTGTCGCCAGGGGTGTCGTTGCTCGGGACGAACAGGTGTGCCCGGTCCGGCTGCCCGAACAACGCGAAACCGGCGTCGTTCTTCGCCCAGTACACGAACGGTGACGGCTCGTCCGGGGGCAGGCCGTAATAGGCCGGCGCCGGGTTGACGCCCCGGTCCACCGTGTAGTCGATCCGCACCCGGAACTCCCGTCCCCGGTGCAGCGTCCTCGACGGGGTCACGAGCAGCTTTTCGTGGCCGGGGTCGAGGCGGAACGCGGCCGGCGCGCCGTTCACGGTCACCGAGCCGATCCGCTGACCGACCGAGTCGAGGCTGAACGACGACAGGTTCTGCGTCGCCGACGCCGTCATCTCCACCGAGGAGCGCATCGTGGTGGTCCCGGGCTCGTAGTCGAAGCTGACGTCGTAGTCCCGCGCGTCGTAACCTCCGTTGCCCAGGGTGGGGATCAACCGGTCGCCCGCCGTGGCCGCTCCCGGTGAGCCGGTGGCGGCGCCCGCGGCGACCGGGCTCGCCGTGGCGACCAGCAACACGGTCACCGCAGCCCACGTTCTCCCTCGCATGGCAGCACTGTCCTTTCGCACCCCGACAACGGACAGTTCCCATTAGAGCCAGCCGGCGCCCGCCCTGTCATGCCGGGCGGGCAAAGATCGTTCTTTCGGTCGGTGTCCCCTACGACCTGAGGCGGATTTCCCGCGACGTCGCGGGAAACCGGCAGCCGGGCTCGAGTCGTCGCCGAAAAACGGCGCCCGCCGTCCCCCGGGGCTCCGCCGGGGCTAGACGAGTAATGCGTAAGTCTGGGTGGTGACCGGAGATGGACGAAGGGTGTTCAAGATCCGTTTGTGAGGACAGACCTGAACACCCTTCTCACCGCACTCTACGTCAAGATCGACGACCACCTCGCGGGCCGGCGCCGAACGGGCAGACCGCCGAAGTTGACCGACGCCGAGTTGGTCACCCTCGCCGTGGCCCAGGCACTGCTGGGGTTCACCTCCGAGGCCCGCTGGCTGCGGTTCCTGCCCGCCCGGATGCCCGGCGCGTTCCGCTACCTGCCCGGCCAGTCCGGCTACAACCGGCGGCTGCGTGCCGCGTTGCCGCTGATCAAGCACGTGATGCGCTGGCTCGCAGCCGATACCGACCTGTGGACCGACACCACCTGGATCGTCGACTCCACCCCGGTCGAAAGCGGCCGCTCCCGGCCGACGGTCAAGCGTTCGGAGTTGGCTGGCTGGGCCAAATACGGCTACTACCGCTCACACTCCCGCTGGTTCTGGGGCCGGCGACTACACCTGATCTGCACCCCGGCCGGGCTGCCCATTGCCTGGGCTCTGGCCGACCCGAAGATCGACGAGCGGCAGGTACTCATGGCCATCCGCGACCACGAACCCCACCTGCTCACCGACCGCCCGGGCCTGCTGATCATCGCCGACAAGGGCTACGTCTCCCGCGAACTCGACCACTACCTCACCGAGCGCGGCGTCCGGCTGATCCGACCCGCCTACCGCAACCGCCAGCCCCATCCCGGTGAGCCGCTGCTCAAGTCCATCCGCCAACTCATCGAGCCGGTCAACAACACCCTCAAAGGCCAACCGAACCTCGAACAACACGGCGGACGCACCATCGAAGGCGTCGGCGTCCGCACCGCCCAACGCCCCCTGGCCCTCACCACCGCCATCCGGCACAACCGCGCCACCAGCCAACCCACCACCCAATCCCTGACCCCCTACGACCACTGACCGAGATACGCATCAGTCGTCTAGGCGTAGTGCCCGGGGCACTACACCTGGTGGCGATGCCGGCGAACACGGGCTGTCCTGCCCGTTCCTCCCGTCGGGAATATATGGACCCGGCGTACACTTACGCTAGATATGGACGCACCGTGCATAAACAGGGTGCGCATGACGAAAGGGTGAACTCCCATGTCAGCTGTCGTTCTGATCACCGGCGCCGCAACCGGGATCGGCAACCTCACCGCCCGCGCTCTCGCCGCGGCGGGTCACACCGTGTACGCCAGCATGCGCAACATCGAAGGCCGCAACTCGGTTCACGCGACCGAACTGCTGGAGCTGGGGCGCCGGGAGGGCTACGACCTCCGGGTGGTGGAGCTCGACGTGCAGTCCCAGGACTCGGCCGACGCCGCCGTGGCCACCATCCTCCGCGACGCGGGCCGGCTCGACACCGTCGTGCACAACGCGGGACACCTCTACCTCGGCTACGCCGAGGCGTTCACCGCGGAGGACATCCAGCACCTGTTCGACGTCAACGCCATCGGCATCCAGCGGGTCAACCGGGCGGCGCTGCCGTCGATGCGGGAACGCCGCTCCGGCACGCTGATCTACGTCGGCAGCACCACGTCGGTGGTCGTGCCGCCCTTCCTCGGCCCGTACGTGGCGTCGAAGTTCGCCGCCGACGCGCTCGCACAGGTGACCGCCTACGAGGTCAACCACCTGGGCATCGAGACGACGATCGTGATGCCCGGCCCGTTCACGCGGGGGACCGAGCACTTCCCCAACGCCAGCCGGGCCGGCGACGAGGGGCGGACCCGCGCCTACGCCGAGCTGGACCCGCTGCTGGAGCGCAACGAGGCCGCGACCGAGTCCCTGTTCCCGCCCGATGTGGACGCTCACCCGCGGGCCGTCGCCGAGGAGATCACCCGGATCCTGGCGCTGCCCGCGGGCACCCGGCCGTTCCGCAGTGTCGTCGACTTCAGCAACGCCGGGGTGGAGAAGGTCAACGAGCTGGCGCGCGAGGTCCAGGAGGAGTTCGTCAACCGCATGGGCTTCGGTGAGCTGCTGCGGGTCAAGACGGGCCGGAACTGACGCGATCGAGACCGCCGAGGCCGTCCGGCAGCGGACGAGCCCTCGGCGGTGTTCCGCGCCGCGCCGGATCGCGTCGTGAGGCGGCCGGTCCATTGGCCGGTCCGGCATGTGGCCGGGTGAGGGCCGGCATCCGAGACTCGGCACTGCACCACTTACGGCTGGGCCGGCGACCGGCAGGCCGCACACCTCGGTCAGCGCGACTGCCATCCGGCGCTTCCCGACGAGCTGGAGGAACGCGATGAAGACGACAGCGGCGATCCTGTGGGAGCGCGGCGCCCCGTGGAGTGTCGAGGAGATCGACCTGGACCCGCCGAAGGCCGGTGAGGTCCTGGTCGAGCTGGGCGGCAGCGGGCTGTGCCATTCGGACGAGCACGTGGTGACCGGCGACCTGCCGTGGCCGATGCCGATCGTCGGCGGCCACGAAGGCGCCGGCACCGTGGTGGAGACCGGTCCCGGGGTGAGCGACCTGAAACCCGGCGACCGGGTCGTCTTCGGTTTCATCCCGGCCTGCGGGCGGTGCACGGCGTGCTCGTCGGGAATGCAGAACCTGTGCGAGCTGGGCGCCTGTCTCGCGGAGGGGCGGCAGCTGTCCGACCACACCGCCCGCCACCATGCGCGCGGCCGGGACCTCGGTGTGATGCTCCTGCTCGGCACGTTCGCCCGGCACACCGTGGTGCACGAGGCGAACTGCATCAAGCTCGAGGACGACGTGCCCCTCGACCGGGCCTGCCTGCTGGGGTGCGGGGTGGTGACCGGGTGGGGCTCGGCGGTCTACGCCGGTGGCGTGCAGGCGGGTGACACCGTGGTCGTCGTCGGTATCGGCGGCATCGGCGTCAACGCCCTGCAGGGTGCGGCACTGGCGGGCGCGGCGCAGCTCGTCGCCGTGGACCCCGTGGGGTTCAAGCGGCAGCAGGCGGTCGAGTTCGGTGCGACCCACGCGGTGGCCACCCATGAGGAGGCGCTGGAGCTGGTCGCGGATCTCACCCGCGGCCGCGGCGCCCAAGTCGTGATCAACACGATGGGGGTCGGGTCCGGCGATCAGATCGCGAAAAGCCTGGCCCTGACCGGCAAACGGGGCACGGTCGTGGTGACCAACCTGCACCGCGCGGCGGAGACCACCGTCTCGATGAGCGCGCTGGACCTCGTGCTGTACGAGAAGCGGGTCGTCGGCTCGACGTTCGGCAGCGCGAACCCGCGCCGCGACATCCCCCGGTTGCTGCAGCTTTACCGCAGTGGGCGGCTGAAGCTGGACGAAGTGGTCACGCGCACCTACAAGCTCGAGGACATCAACACCGGTTACGCGGACATGCGGGAGGGGCGAAACCTCCGCGGCGTGCTGTCGTTCTGAGTGCCCGGAGCCCGGCGCGTCATCCGGCACCCGCCGGGGTGCGGCTGCCGCCGGCCCCGGGGGCAGGGGCCGGCGGCAGCCGGGTCCCTACTCGATCCGGGCGATCAGCTCGCCCTGCTTGACCACGTCCCCTTCCTGCACGAGCAGCCGCAGCACGCCCGCGGCCGGGGCGGGCACCTCCACGTCCACCTTGTCGACCGCGACCTCCGCGATCAGGTCGCCCTCACCGACCTGATCGCCGTCGGCGGCGAACCAGGTCGCGAGCACGCCTTCGGCGTCGGGCTCGTTCTCCGAGATGTGGGGGAAGGCGATGTCGGTCATGCGTTCACCAGGTCGAGGACGGCCCGGCGGATCCGGTCCGGGGTCGGCAGGACGGCGTACTCCAGCGGGCGGGCGTAGGGGATCGGGACGTCCGGCACCGCGACCCGCGCGGCGGGCGCGCGGAGCAGGCCGGGGTCGCGCTCGGCGACGCGGGCGATGATCTCCCCGGACAGGCCGAAGGAGAGGTAGTCCTCGTCGACGACGAGGAGCCGCCCGGTGCGGCCCACCGACTCGAGGATCGTGTCGGTGTCCAGCGGAACCACGCTGCGCAGGTCCACGACCTCGCAGTCGATGCCCTGCTGCGCGAGCTCCTCGGCCACGTCGAGGGAGTGGTGCACCGACAGCGACAGCGTGACGACGGTGACGTCGCTGCCCGGCCGCACGATGTTCGCCTTCCCGATCGGCACCACGTGGTCCCCGTCGGGCACCGGCCCGATGGACCGGCGGTTCTTGGCCATCCAGGGCAGGCCCATGACTCCCTTGTGGAACAGGTACACCACGGGGTTGTCGTCGCGGATCGCGGCGGTCATCAGGCCCTTGGCGTCGGCCGGGTTGCTGGGCGCGACCACCTTCATCCCGGGCAGGTGCGCGAACGTGCCCCACAGGCACTGCGAGTGCTGCGCGCCGTCGGAGTACCCGCCGCCCACCGCGGCGGTCAGGACCATCGGTACCTTGACGTTGCCGCCGGACTCGAAGTGGATCTTCGCCATGTGGTTGTAGATCTGGTCCATGCACACGCCGAAGAAGTCGACGAACATCAGCTCGACGATCGGCCGCAGGCCTTCCACCGCGGCGCCGATGGCCGCGCCGATGAACGCGGTTTCCGAGATGGGCGTGTCCAGGACGCGCCGCGGGCCGAACTTCTCGAGCAGCCCGGTGGTGGAGCTGAAGATGCCGCCGTAGGCGCCGACGTCCTCGCCGAGCACGAAGACGTCCTCGTCTCGCTCCATCTCCTGCGCGATGGCCTCGACCATGGCCTTGGCGGTGCTGAGCTTCCGTTGTGCGGGTGCGGAGGACGATGCCGAGGCATCCGTGAGCGTCATTGCTGCGTCTCCTCGTCGGGTGGTGGGATCAGGCCTGCGCGAACACGAAGTCGAGAGCGGTGGCCGGGTCGGGTTCCGGGCTGCGCTTGGCGAACGCGATCGCCGCCTCGACGCGGTCGCGGGCCTGCTCGGCGATCGACGACACCGCGGCGTCGTCGAGGACGCCGGCGGCACGCAACTCCTTCTCGTAGGTGGGCAGCGGGTCCCGGCCCGGCACGCCCTCGAGGTCGGACCGGTAGCCCTGCGCGTCGCCCTCGAAGTGCCCCCACAGGCGCAGTGTGTGGACTTCGATGAGGCTCGGCCCCTCGCCCGCGCGGGCGCGCGCGATCGCCTCGCCCGCGACCGCGTGCACCGCCTCGACCGAGTTGTCCTCGACCCGCTGGCCGGGGATGCCGTACCCGGCGGCCCGGAGCGCGTTCGACGTGACGCAGGTCGACGCGCTGCGCGGGACCGAGATGCCCCAGTCGTTGTCCTCCACCACGAACACCACCGGCAGCTTCCACAGCGACGCCAGGTTGAGCGCCTCGTGGAAGGCTCCCTGGTTGGCCGCGCCCTCACCGGTGACCGCGACCGCGACGCGGTCGGTGCCGCGCCGCTGGAACGCCAGCGCCTGACCCACCGCGGGCGGGTAGCCCTCGGCGATGATGCCCGAGCACGAGAAGTGCGTCGCCGGGTCGAACAGGTGCATGTGCCCGCCCCGGCCGCGGCCGAGACCGTCCACCCGGCCGAAGATCTCGGCCGTCATCCTGTCCAGGTCCACCCCGTGCGCGATGGCGAAGTGGTGGGGCCGGTGGGTGGCGGTGACGGCGTCGTCGGCCGTCAGGTGCGCGCACACGCCGGCGGCGACGGGTTCCTGCCCGGCGGAGAGGTGCATCTCGCCCGGGATGAGCCCGGCGCCGATGTCGAACACGGGTTTCTTGTCCGCGTGGTACTCGCGGAGGATGGTCTCCTCGTAGGTGCGGATCAGGACCATCATGCGGTACAGGCCCAGCCTGCCGTCCGGTTCCATGTGACCTCCCAATCGGTGTGGGAGTCACTGTCGCGGCGGCGGAGCGCCGCGGACAACGGTGCGGATTTCAGATGGTGATACAGGGCCGTTCCGGCAGGTCAGGAGAGCAGCGCGAAGGCGCGCGACACCCGTCGCGACGCCCGCTCCAGCGACACCGGCTCGACCGAGGGCAGCCGGCGCGCGGGCAGCGAGATCGCCACCGCGCCGACGACCCCGGGCGCCCGGACCGGCGTGGCCAGGCAGGCCGTGCCCAGCAGGTACTCTTCGCGGTCGTTGAAGACCCCGCCGCCTTCGGCCAGCCGCTGTTCGAGCACGCGCGTGTCGGTGATGGTGTGCGGGGTGAGGTCGGCCAGCCGGTACCGCGAGAGGTGGTCGCGCCGGGCGTCGGGGTCCAGGCACGACAGGATGCACTTCCCGAACGCGGTCGCGTGCGCCGCCTCCTGCACGCCCACCCACAGGTCCACCGAAGGCGCGTCGGGGGCGTCGACGATGTCGATCAGCTTGATCTCGCCGCCCGAGTACAGCGACAGGTAGGCCGCGCCGCGCACCTCGTCGCGTAGCGCCCGCAGCACCGGCCGGATCTTCGGCAGCAGCGCGTGCAGGGAGTTGCGCTTCCGCAGGGCGCCGACCTGCTCGCCCAGCACGTAGCCGTCGTCCAGCTTGCGCAGATAACCCTCGTGGAGCAGGGTGCGCAGGAGGTGGTAGGTCGTCGGCAACGGGAGACCGACACCGCGGGCGAGCGCCTTGGCCGTGACCGGACGTTCGCTCGCGCCGACCGCGTCGAGCAGGTGCAGCGCACGCTGTACGGAACCGATCAGTGTCGGTCCAGTGGTCATCGGTCACCTCCGCCGCCCCGTTGCCGCGCACCCAGGATGCCGGGTGACGTGTGCGACGGGCAAGGCGTGAGGCCCGGCCGGGTTACCGGCCGACGATGGTCTCGCCGGGCTCGATCGGCTTGGCCCGGCCGGCCGGATTGGACCGAACCAGGCGAGCGTCCTTCTGCCACCGAGTCTCACAGCCCCGCGGCGGCGACCGACTGGCTCAGCGCGGCCGCTGCGGCGCGGACAGCCGTGGCGCGTTGTTCGCCCTCGGGGCCGGTGAAGTCCTCGCTGCGGCCGCCGAGGCTGAGCGTGGCCACGAGGGTTCCGCCCGCGCCGAGCACCGGTGCGGCGACGGCGGACACCCCGTTGAGGTAGTCGTCCCGGCTGACCGAAACGCCTTCGGCCCGCACCTGGTCGAGGTAGGCCGCGAACTCGTCGCGGTCGGAGTGCGTCGCGGGGGTGAAGGCGGGCAGCGGACCGGCGAGCACGCGCGCCCGGAGGTCCGGGTCGAACGCCGCCATCGTGACCGGCGCGGCCGCGGCGTGGTAGGGCAGCACCGAGCCGATCCCGATGGCCGCCAGCACCAGTGGTTTGCCGCCCTCGACGCGGTCGATGCACACCGCGCCCGCGTCGGCGGGCACCATGAGGAACGCGGTGTCGCCGAATCGCTGCGCGAGCTCCTCCAGTGCCGGCCGCGCGGCGGCGCGCAGGTCGAACTCGGCGAGCGCCGCCGCGCCGATGGTGAACACCGGCATCCGGATCCGGTAGGCGCCGGCCGGGTCCCGGTGCACCCAGCCGGCCTCGACGAACGAACTCATCAGCCGGTGCACCGTGGGCTTGTTGAGCCCGCTCGCGGCCGTGAGCTCGGCGAGCGTGATCACCGGCCGGTCCGGGCTGAACTCGCCGAGGAGCTGGCACGCGCGCAGCACCGCGGTGACGGTCTCCCTGGTGCCGCTCCCGTCGGGTGCCGCTTCGGTCACCGCCACCCCCTCGTCCGCCTGCCCGGTCCGCCCCAGGTTAGCGACCGGTCCTGGCGCGCGTCTTGACACGTCCCACCCCTCTCCCGCACAGTTTCGGAACGCGTATCGCATCACGATACACAGAGAGGTGAGTTGTGGAACTGCGCGAGATGATCTCCGACCGGCTGGTGTTCGCCCCTGGCGTCTGGGACGGGCTGACCGCCCGGCTCGCCGAACAGGCGGGGTTCTCCGCGCTGTGCGCCTCGGGCTTCGCGATCTCGGCCGCGCTCGGCTACCCCGACGCGGAGCTGTACACGATGTCGGAAAACCTGGGCGCCGTCCGGACGATCCGGGAGGCCAGCGACCTGCCGCTGATCGCTGACATCGACACCGGCTACGGCAACGCCGTCAACGCCGCGCGCACCGCTCGCCGGTTCGCCGACGCCGGTGTCGCGGCGGTGTTCCTCGAGGACCAGCGTTCGCCCAAGCGCTGCCCGCTCATCCCCGGAGCCGAGGTGGAGCTGACCGACCTCGCCGAGGCCGAGGGCAAGGTGCGTGCGGTCAAGGACGCGGCCGGGGACATGATCGTCATCGCGCGGACCGACGCGAAGGGCGAGGAGGCTCTCCGCCGCGCCGAGGCCTACGTCCGCGCCGGCGCGGACATGATCATGCCGGTCACCAAGACGTTCGCCAGCGTCGAGGAATGGGCGCGTTGCCACGAGCGGACCGGTGTCCCGCTGATGGCCACCCTCACCGCGTCGGCCTGGACCGAGCGCGAGTTCACGCCCGAGGTGATGGAGCAGATCGGCGTGCGGATCGCGCTGCTGCCCACCCAGGTCCTGATGGCGGTGACCGGGGCGGCGCAATCCGCTCTGCGCCGGCTCGCGGCGGGCGAACCACCCGCCGACGTGAGCGCGGACGCCCTGCCGCACCACGATTTCGTCGCCCTCATCGGGATGGACGAGATCGAGCGCCAGCAGCACAAGTACCTGCCGGCGGAGGTCTGAGGTGGCCGGCACGATCGCCGAGAAGATCCTGGCACGGGCGGCGGGACGGGACACCGTGCGCGCGGGCGAGAGCCTGCCGGTGCGGCCGGACTACATGATCGCCTACGACTTCCCCGGCTACACCGACGTGATGTTCCGCCAGATGCACGACGACTTCGGCATCGGCGAGCTGGCCGAGCCCGAGCGGTACGTCGTGTTCATCGACCACATGCTCACGAAGGGCAACGCGAAGGAGCAGGAGGTCCACCAGGTCACCCGCGACTGGTGCGAGTTCTACGGCATCGAACTGCACGAGGCGCGCGGCATCGGCCACCAGGTGATGGCCGAACTCGGGTACGCGCTGCCCGGCAACTTCCTCATCCACTTCGACGGGCACATCTCCGGCGCCGGTGCGTTCGGCGCGCTCGGCTGGGGTGTGCGCCGCGATCTGCTGGAGGCCTGGGTGTCCGGGCAGATCTTCCTCGACGTGCCCGCCACGACCCGGTTCGAGCTGACCGGTGACTTCGCGCCCGGGGTGGACAGCCGGGACCTCGTGCACCAGATCATCGCCGACCACGGCGCCGACGGCTGCGCGCACCAGGTGATGGAGTACGGCGGGCCCGGCGCCCGGGCGATGTCGATCGACCGCAGGCAGGGCCTGTGCGGCATGGCGATGTTCACCGGCGCGGTGTCGGCGGTGTTCGAACCGGACGAGGCCGCACTCGCCTACGCGCGCCGCGTGGCGAAGACCGACTTCACCCCGCAGCTACCGGACGCGGGCGCCGGCTACGCGGCCGTGCACTCCTACGACCTCGCCGCGGTGCGGCCCCGGGTCGTGCTGCCGGGGTCGGCCCGCTCGGCCAACACGCGCGATGCCGCCGAACTCGCCGGAACCCCGGTGACCAAGGCGTTCATCGGCTCCTGCGCCAGCGGCCGCATCGAGGACATCCGGGCCGCCGCGCTCGTGCTCGACGGACGGCAGGTCGCGCCGGGGGTGGAGCTCAACGTCGTGCCGACGTCCGACGCCGTGCACCGCCAGGCGGAGGACGAGGGGCTGTTCGACGTACTGCGCGCCGCGGGCGCGAAGATCGCCCGGTCCAGCTGCGACTTCTGCTTCGGCTACCAGAAACCGTTGCAGGACGGGGAAAACTGCATTTCCACCGGGGTGCTCAACATCTCCGGCCGGATGGGCAGCACGGCGGCCAACATCTACCTGGGTTCCGCCTTCACCGTCGCGGCGAGCGCCGTGGCGGGCAGCATCAGTACGGCCGGGGAGGTGGGGCGCTCATGAGCGCGGCACGGGACTACCCGCCACCGCCGGACGTCATCCGCGGCCGGGTCGCGTGGGTCTTCGGTGACGACTTCGACATCGACCTGGTGATCGGTGTCGAGAACATCAAGTCCTACGACGCGGAGTTCCTGCGGAGCAAGGTGATGCGGGCCTACGACCCCGGCTTCGCCGACCGGGTCCGGCCCGGCGACGTCATCGTCGGCGGCCGGAACTTCGGGTACGGCCACCCGCACTACCCGCCCATGGTCGCGCTGCGCGACCTCGGCATCGCCGCGGTCCTCGCCGGGTCCTTCTCGCCCGGGTTCTGGCGCGGCGAAACCTACAACGGGGTCCCGCTGGTCACCGTCCCCGGGATCGCCGCAGCCGTCGCGACCGGCGACCCGGTGGCCGTCGACTGGCGCGCGGCCACCGTGTCCCTCGGCGACGGCCGCGTCCTGCGGGGCACGCCACCCAGCGACCGGGTCGTGCGGGTGATCGAGGCGGGCGGCTCGCTCAAGCTGCTGCTCGCCGAGCACGCCCGCACCTGACCACTCTTCCCGCTCAACGACGACCGGATCTGGAGCCGACATGGCCGAAACCACCACCTCACCGGGCACCGTGGCCGGAGTGACCACGAAACCGTCCGCACGGCGCGCCGCGTTGGCCGGCGGCGTCGGCACGCTGATCGAGTACTACGACTTCAGCGTGTACGCCTTCCTCGCGGTCACCGTGGGCCCGTTGTTCTTCCCGAGCTCGAAACCGGCGGTCTCGGTGCTGCTGACCCTGGCCGTCTTCGGATCGGCCTACGTGATGCGGCCACTGGGTGGCTGGTTCTTCGGCCGGCTCGGCGACCGCCGCGGTCGTCGGCAGGCGCTCGTCGTCACCGTGGTCACCATGGGTGTGTTCTCCGGGCTGCTGGGCATCCTGCCCACCTACGCCTCCGCCGGTGTCGTCGCGCCCGTGCTGCTCGTGCTCGTCCGGCTCGCGCAGGGGTTCTCGGCCGGTGGCGAGATCGGCGGCGCCGCCACCTACGTCGCCGAATCCGCGCCCGCGGGCAAGCGCGGCTTGTTCGGCTCGCTCACCCCGGTCGGCTCGACTCTCGGGTTCTCCGTCGCCGCTGCCATCGTGGGGTTGATGACGGCCGTGACCACGTCCGAGCAGATGGTGGCGTGGGGATGGCGGGTGCCGTTCCTGATCTCGCTGCCACTGGCCGCGGTGTGCCTGTGGGTGCGGGTGCGGCTGGAGGACACGGCCGAATTCGCGGAGATGGCACACCGGTCGGAGGTCGTGCGCAGCCCGCTGCTCGCCGTGGTGAAGGAGAAGCCGCTGGCGGTGCTCCGGGTGATCGGGATCGCGATCGCGATGAACGGCACCGGCTACATCGGACTGACCTACTTCTCCACCTACCTGATCCAGACTCAGGGGTTCGGCAAGCAGGCCGTGTACTGGGCCTCCGCGATCGGGATCGCGCTCGCCTGCGCCACCTACCCACTGGCCGGGATGCTCACCGACCGCTTCGGGCGCAAACCGGTGCTGATCACCGCCTACGTGTCCTACCTGGTCATCGCCTGGCCCGCGTTCGCGTTGCTCGGGGCGACGTCGAGCATCGTGGTCGTCACGGTGATCTACGTGGTGTACATGGCGCTGAACGGGTTGGCTCAGGTGCCGGCGTTCCCGCAGTTCACCGAGCTGTTCCCGCGCCGGATCCGCTACACCGGGGTGGCGCTCGGGTTCAACCTCGGGACGATCATCGCCGGCGGGTCGGCGCCGTACGTCGCGGCACAGCTCGTCGAGAGCACCGGCAACCCGATGTCCCCCGCGTTCTGGGTGCTGGGTGTGGCCGTGGTCGGCCTGATCACGGTGCTGACGCTGCACGAGACCGGCCGCGATCGGCTGCCGGTCTGATGATCATCCGCAGTCCGTTCCCGGACATCGACATCCCGGACGTCACCCTCACCGAGCTGCTCTTCGGTGCGGCACCGTCCGATGCGCCGGCCCTGATCGACCCGGACGGTGACGTGACGACCCGGCGCCGGCTGGACGATCGCGTCCGGCGGATCGCCGCCGGGCTGCACGCCCGCGGGATCGGCCAGGGGTGCGTCGTCGGGTTGTTCGCGCCGAACTCGCCCGGGTGGGTCGCGGCCTTCCACGGAATTCTGCGCGCGAACGCGATTGTGACCAGCGCGAACGTGTTGTACACAGCCGATGAACTGGCGCACCAGCTCAGCGATTCGCGGGCCCGGCTGCTGGTCACCACGGCGGGGCTCCTCGACGTCGCCACCGCGGCCGCCGAGAAGGCCGGCATCGAGGAGATCCTGACCCTGGACCACGCGCCGGGGCACCTGCGGATCGACTCGCTCCCCGGTGCGGCGCCTCCGCCGCTGCTCGCCGGTCCGGGGGACGTCGCGGTGCTGCCGTACTCCTCCGGCACCACCGGCCGGGCTAAGGGAGTCGTGCTGACGCACCGGAACCTGGTGGCCAACGTGCTGCAGTTCTCCCGGATGGGCCGGACGTCGGCGGACACGGTGCTGCTCGCCGTGCTGCCGCTGTTCCACATCTACGGCATGACCGTGCTGATGAACCACGCGCTGCACCAGCGCGTTCCGCTGGTCACGATGCCGCGGTTCGACCTGGCCGGGATGCTCCGGCTGATCGAGCGGCACCGGGTTACCAAGCTCTACATCGCGCCGCCGACCGCCCTGCTGCTGGCGAAGAGCCCGCTCGTGGACGAGGCGGACCTCTCCAGTGTGGAACTGGTGTTCAGCGGGGCGGCCCCGCTCGACGGCGAACTGGCGCGGGCGGTCGCACGGCGCCTGGGGTGCTCGATCCGGCAGGGCTACGGCATGACCGAGATGTCGCCGGTCTCGCACGCCATCCCGCAGGACCGGCCGGACATCGACCCCGCGAGTGTCGGCTTCGCTCTGCCGAACGTCGAGTGCCGGCTCGTGGACCCGGTCACGGGCCACGACGCCGGCCGGGGTGAGCTGTGGGTCCGCGGACCCAACGTGATGTCCGGTTACCTGGACAACCCCGTCGCGACGGCGGCCACGCTCGACGCCGAGGGCTGGCTGCGGACCGGTGACATCGCGACCGTGACCGCGGACGGTGTGTTCTCCATCGTCGACCGGGTCAAGGAACTGATCAAGTACAAGGGCTACCAGGTGCCACCCGCCGAGCTGGAGGCCCTGCTGCTGGCCCACGGCGACATCGACGACGCGGCGGTGGTCGGCGTGCTCGACGAGGAAGGGGAGGAGGTCCCGAAGGCGTTCGTGGTCCGCCGCCCCGGCGCCCGGCTCGACGCCGCGGAGGTCATGGCCTACGTCGCCGGCCGCGTCGCACCCCACAAGAAGGTCCGCCGCGTCGAATTCCTCGACGCGATCCCGAAATCCGCGTCGGGCAAGATCCTGCGCGCCACGCTGCGGGCGGCCGGGCAGCGGTGAGTGCCGGGTGGTGGCCCCGCCCGCCACGGCCGGGCGGTCGCGCTGACGGCGAGGGCCCGGGCCGGGTCGTCCGGGTGTGCGGCTCGCCGCCGGCCGCTAACCGGCGACGCTCGCGGCGGCGAAGGCGTCCGCGGGCATCGGGCGGCGCAGGTGCCACGTGATGGCGATCGGCCGCTCGCCGCGGTGCTCCACGTGTGTCGCCGTCCCGAGGCACACGAACGGCGCCGCGCCCAGGTCGTCGGTGGGTCGCTCGCGGGTGAACAGCACGACGTGGCTGCCCTCGGCGCGGTGCTGGACGTACCGCCGCCCGGTGGGGGAGTCGAGCGAGGTGGTGTTCTGCGACTCCCAGTGGAACAGCTCGGTGCTGATCGCGTAATCGCGGTACATCGTCGTCGGCGAGAAGTCCTTTTCGCTCTTGCGCAAGTTGATCAGCAGCGCGTCGGTGCGGGTCTCCTCGCACCACGCGACCCCGGACACGTGGTTGCCCGGCACGCGTTGCAGCGTTGCGTACCCCAGCGCGGCCAGGATCTCCTCCCGCCGGTAGCGGCTGTGAGTGGCCAGCGGAACGTGCTGCAGACCCTCGCCGAGCGGGGCCGGGACGTGCCGGGCACGGTCCAGCCCGAGCGTGACGAGCTCGGCGATCTCCGCACACACCGCGGGGTGCCGGCGCAAGCGCGCGAGCCCCGCCGGGTACGACGGGAAATCGGCCTTCTTCGGCCACAGGGTGAACAGCAGCATGCGCGCGAGCCGCTGCTCGCGGTCGGTCAGTTCCGCGTAGTCCGGGCCGTCCGCGGCGACCAGCCGCCGGTAGGCCTCCGCCCGCTCGGGATCGTCGACGTGGGTGAACGCGGCCATGCGCCGCAACAGCGCACCCTCGTCCGGGCCGGCCGGAGGGGCCGGCAGGCCGGCCTCCCGCCGCAGCCCGGTCCACGACCCGCTGTTGCGGTAGACCTCCACCAGCTCACGATCGGCGGCATCCAGGTACGCGGCGAGGGCCAGATCACCGTGTGAGCGCACGTCCTTCGCGAGCTGCGTGCGGGTGAAGCGCAACTGGGTGCGCACGTTGTCGAGCACGATCTTCTGCGCGACCCGGTCGAGCACGACCTGCGAACCGGCGGGCAGGAACGGAAACCCCTGTTCGATCTGGCGCTGCAACCCGCGGCGGCTGGCGCCGGTCAGCGCGCGGTACCGGGTGTCGAACCGGTACTCCTTGCGGTGCTGGCCGATGAAATCCAGCACGGTCAGCACCGCCTTGCCGGGAGCGCGCCGCAGGCCGCGGCCGAGCTGCTGCAGGAAGACCGTCGCGCTGTCGGTGGGGCGCAGGAACAGAGCGGTGTCGATCTCGGGGATGTCCAGGCCCTCGTTGAACAGGTCGACCGCGAACAGCGCGTTGACTTCACGCGCCCGCAGCGCGGCGATCGCGCGGTCCCGGTCGCGCGGGGAGGTCTTGTCCGACACCGCGAGTGCCGGGATGCCGGACTCGCGGAACACCCGCGCCATGTACTCGGCATGCGGAATGCTCACGCAGAACCCGAGCGCGCGCATGGCACCGACATCGGTGACCTTGTCCCGCAGCTCCTTCAGCACGCGGGCGGCGCGCGCGTCGTTGCCGGTGTAGAGCTGGTTCAAGCCGGCGGTGTCGTAGGCGCCGCGCTTCCACTCCACGCCGGACAGGTCGATGCCGTCGGCCACTCCGAAGTAGTGGAACGGCACGAGC
Source organism: Amycolatopsis thermophila (assembly GCF_030814215.1). Classification (NCBI taxonomy): domain Bacteria; kingdom Bacillati; phylum Actinomycetota; class Actinomycetes; order Pseudonocardiales; family Pseudonocardiaceae; genus Amycolatopsis; species Amycolatopsis thermophila. The sequence continues at coordinate 5,033,652 of NZ_JAUSUT010000001.1, forward strand.
AGATCCGCCGAAAGCGCCTCCCACAGCGGCAACTCGTAGGCCGAGCGGCCGTCGAACAGGTTGCGCACGTCGCCGCCGTCGCCGCGCTCGGGAGTCGCGGTCAGACCGAGGAGTTCCTTGGGGCGCAGGTGGTTGAGCAGCTGCCGGTAGGTGCGTGCTTCGGCGTGGTGGAATTCGTCGATCACGATGACGTCGAAGTGGTCGGCGGGCACGTTCTCGATGCCGTGCGCCGTCAGGCTCTGCACGCTGGCGAACACGTGACGCCAGCGCTCGGGCCGCGTGCCGCCCACGTAGGGCTCGCCGAACGTTTCCTCGATCAACGTTTCCCGGTAGACGCGCAGCGCCTGGTGCAGGATCTCCTTGCGGTGGGCGACGAACAGCAGGCTGAGGTCGCCGTGAGCGCGCAGACGCCGGTAGTCCAGTGCGGCGATCACGGTCTTGCCGGTGCCGGTGGCGGCCACGACCAGGTTGCGATGCCGGTCGTGCACCTGGCGTTCGGAGTCCAGGGCTTCCAGGACCTCCTGCTGGTGGGGCAGCGGCCGGACCTCCAGCCCGGCCAGGCTGATCGTCACCGGCGCGCTGCCGCGACGGCCCGCCTGGCGGAGGGCGTCGTCGAAGCGGTCCGCGTCGGTGTCCGGATCGTAGGGGACGAAGGCGCTGGATTCCCAGTAGGTGTCGAAGGTCGCCTCGAACTTCCGCAGCAGTTCCGGTGTCGCCACACCGGAGAGCCGGACGTTCCACTCCAGCCCGTCGACCAGGGCCGAGCGGGACAGGTTGGAGCTGCCGACGAACGCGGTGTCGTAGCCGGAGTTGCGGCGGAACAGCCACGCCTTCGCGTGCAGCCGGGTCGACTGGGTTTCGTAGCTGATCCGCACGTCGGCGCCGAACTGCCGGACCAGGCGGTCGATCGCGGGCCGTTCCGTCGCGCCGACGTAGGTCGTGGTCAGCACCCGCAGCGGCACGCCGCGCTCCCGCACGTCCAGCAGGGCGGACTCGAGCAGGCGCAGGCCGGGCCAGCGGATGAACGCGCAGAGCAGGTCGATCCGGTCGGCGCTGGCCAGCTCCGCCCGCAACTCCGCGGACAGGCTGGGTTCTTCCTTCGCGTTGGTCAGCAGCGCCGCCTGGGACAGCGGGGTCACCGGCCGGATGTGCCGGCGCGGAGCCGGGCCGGTGATCTCGCTCAGCGCGAGGAGCTGCTGCACCGTGCCGGTGAGCCGGTCGTCCTCGGCGGCGAGCTGGTCCAGCAGCTGGTTGGCCAGCGTCACCCGGCGCGCGTTGTCGGTTTCGTCGGTGAGGACGCGGCGGACCGCCTCGGCGACGTGACGGGCGATCACCTCGGGGGCGTCCGCCGGGTCGACCGCACCGAACTCCGGCCGGAACCGGTCGCGCGCCGCGTCCAAGGTCCGGTCCAGGCGGTGGGTCCGGAGCGCTTCGTACACCCCGTCGGCCAGCGGTTCCATGGTGATCACTCTGCCACGAGCCGCCGGCGGGCACCGGCGGATTCCCGTCGCCACCGCCGACCGCGCGGGATCCACGAGAACCGCTGGAGGATTGCGGGCGCCGTCTCGGGGAAATCGTCCGGGAATGTTTGCCGGTGAATCCGCCGTCGAAAGAAAGGCGACTTCGCGTCCCATTTCTGACACCATTGTCGGGAATTGATGCTCATTGTTCCCGGCGTGACCGCTGTCTCTTTCACGTCCGCCTGGCGGGTCCGGGGGCACCGCTTCGTAACCTTCGCCGTTGCTCCGAACGGGCCAACCGGAGGAGGAGTAGCAGCCCTGTTACCGAGGGGTAGAAACAGCGTTCGAGCTGGGGAAAGTATCGATTCCGAAGATCGGCGGCCACCCCCTCAAACTGTGGTTCTCCTCACCGTTTGGTGATATCTCCGTTTCCCGTTCGTAATCTGGCCGAGGCGTTGCGGCGACACCCGAATCCCCCGTTCCCGTCGCCGTGTGCCCCCGCCGGTTTGGCCCCCGACAGCCGGTGTGGACGAACGTCAAACAAGGAGACTCCCCGTCAATGGGAAGCCATAATTCAACATCGCGTGCTCCCCGAAAGGTGGTCCTGTTTCCCCCGAACAGGTACCGCCCACGGCACGCGGTCAAATCCAGGAATCTGGGCCGGATCAGTGCGCGCACGTCCGTTTCCGCCGGCCTGCTGATGCTGTCCGTGGCCGGTTCCGCCAGCCCGCTCGCCATGGCGAGCACCCAGGGCGGCGCACCCCAGCCGGCCCCGGCCACCGATACCGCCCCGGCCGCTCACGACACCGAGGTCGCGGCACCCCGTCCGGTCCTCGGACCGCCGTCGACCTGGGTCGTCACGACCCGGGCGCCGGTCCTGGCCATCCCCGCCGCCCCCGAGCCGGCCTCGGCCGACCCCGAGGCCGCCCCCGCCAAGCCCGAAGCCGCGGACCCGGCGCCCGCCCCGGCGCCGGAGGTCTTCGACACCACCGGTGACGAGCTCGCCGGCTGGATCAACGAGGCCATCCGCGTCATGCGGGACGCCGGCGTGCCGGTGTCCGGCAAGGACGTCGAGGCGATCCGCACCGTCGTGGACAAGGAGTCCGGCGGCGACCCGTCGGCGGTGAACCGGTGGGACAGCAACTGGCTCGCCGGTCACCCCTCCAAGGGGCTGATGCAGTGCATCGACTCGACCTTCGACGCGCACAAGCTGCCCGGCCACGACGACATCTTCAACCCGGTGGACAACATCATCGCCGGGGTGCGCTACACGATCGACCGCTACGGCGGCTTCGACGGCCACCCGGGCCTGAAGTCCATCCTGAAGGGCAGTGGCTACCGCGGCTACTGAGCACCCCCTGCCGCGGGTCCGTCCACACCGGACGGACCCGCGGCAGTCCCTTGTGCTGCCGAACTTCCGGCGGCAGGCGCCGGTGCTGCGCTAACCGCCGTAGGGCTTGGTGATGATCTCCAGCCGGTGGCCGTTCGGGTCGCACCAGTAAACTCCGCGGCCGCCGTCGTTGTGGTTGATGCGTCCCGGTTCGCGCTGGAAGGGGTCCGCCCAGTACGGCAGGGAGCGGCTGGTGATCCGCTCGAAGATCCGGTCGAACTCCTCGTCGCCGACCAGGAAGGCGTAGTGCTGGGCGTGCACCGGCCCGTCGACGCCGATCACGTCGAGCGACACGCCGTTGGCCGCCTCCACGACGAGGAACGGACCGTAGGGCACCGGAGCCGGCAGCCCGAGGATGTCGGTCAGGAAGTTCGCGGTCTCCTCGCGGTCCCGCGCCTCGACGATCGTGTGGTTGAGCTGGACGGCCATGTCCGGCCTCCCTTCCCCGCAGATTCCGGCGTGTTCCCGAATGTAGCCCCGCGGCGCCCTAATCTCGAAGGATGACAATCGAGCGCACCGCGGTACTGGCCCTGCACTGGCAGGTCAACGTCATCAAACCGGAGGGCTTCTTCGGCGGCATGCTGGCCGGGCCGGTCGAACGCAGCGGGGTCGTCGAGCGCGCGGCCCGGTTCCACGAGTGGGCCGCCGCGGCGGGCGTCCCGGTCTACTTCACCCGCTTCACGATCCCGGTGGGGGAGGGGCGGCTGGTGCGCAACACCGCCTTCATGGAGGCGGTCGCCCAGGCCCAGGAGCAGTTCCGGCCGGACGCCGCGGGCGCCCAGGTGATCCCCGAGATGGCGCACCTCGCCGAGCCCGGCCAGGTGGTGGACAACCAGAAGCTGTCCGGGCTGGCCGGCAACGACCTCGCCGCCCGGCTCGGCGAGGCGGGCATCACCACGCTGTTCGTGACCGGGGTGGCCACCAACCTGACGGTCGAGCAGACCGCCCGCCACGGCACCGACCTCGGGTTCGTCGTGCACCCGGTCGCCGACTGCGTGACCGCCGCCGAGGAGCCGGTGCACCTTGCGTCACTGGCGAACCTCGACCTCGCGACCGCCGGGTGCCGCATGTCGACCGAGGTGATGACCGGCTAGAACTCGTCGCCGGCGGAGAGTTCCTTCTCGAACGCGTCGGCCTGGGCGACGACCGACAGCAGCGGCCGCTCGAACTCCTCCCGCAGGTGCAGCGACGTCAGCGGCACCGTGTGCTTGATCAGCGCCACGCCGTCGACGACGGCGGCGCCGCCGACCGACGTGCCGCCGGCCAGTTCGAGCAGGCGGCGCAGGTCGAGCTTGTCCGCCCAGCCGACCGCCGAGGAGATCTCGGCCCACTCCGCGCCGTCGACGTCGGGCAGGTGGTGCACGGTGACCTGCTGCGTGCGGCCGTCCTCGGTGTCCAGCCGGAACCGCAGCCACTGCTCGCTCTCCTCCAGCACCTCGTACCGGATGCGCACGTAGTTGATCACGTCGGTCCAGATGGTCACCCTCGCCGCCTCTCGCACGTCGACTCGGGCGCCAGCTTAGCCAGAACGGTCAGCTCTTGTGCGCGCGCGCCGCGGCGAAGCAGTAGATGCCGAACGCGGCGAGCCCGGCCGCGACGACCACCAGGAGCACGACGCCGTAGGGCTGGGCCGCGAGCGTCCGCAGCGCCTTGTCGACCCCGCCCGCCTGGCCGGCGTCGGACCGCAGCGCGGCGTAGCCGAGCAGGCCGCCGATGATCACGTACACCGCGCCCTTGGCGGCGTACCCGGCGAAGCCGAGCCATTCCACCCACTTCCGGGTGCCGGAGGGCAGGTGGACCGTGTCGAGGTCGGTGAGGAAGCCGCGCCGCACGCCCTTGACCGCGGCCCCGATCCCGGCCCCGATCACCACGGCGCCGGCGACCGCGACCAGCGCCTGCCCGGCGGGCAGCGCGAGCAGCCGGGCGGTGAACTCCTGCTGCGGCTGGTTGCCCGAGGCCGAGCCGCTGCCCGTGGCGAGCCGGATCGCGGTGTAGGCCAGGGCGAGGACCACGACACCGCGCGCCGCGGAGCCGATGCGCTTGCGGGTCCGCCTGCCGCTGCGCAACACCCAGGTGTAGCCGGTGGCCGCCATCAGGAACTGCCAGATCCCGAACGCGGTGAGTCCCGCCACGAGCACCCACAGCACCACCTGGCCGGCCGGGGTGGACCCGATTTCCTGCAGTGCGCCCTTCTGGTCGGCCTCCTTGCCGCCGTCGCCGGACGCGACGCGGACCGCCAGGTAGGCGACGATCAGGTGGACCAGACCCCAGCAGACCATCCCGATCCGCCCGGCCGCCTGTGCCGCCGTGCTGCCGCGCACCCGCGAAGCCCGGTCGGCCGTTCTGTTCGTCGCGGCACCGCTCGTCATCGACACGCCTCCTCAGTCACCCCCGACCATCGCTCGATCGGGTGTACCCCGGAGGGGGTGCCGCTAAGCCGGACGTGGTGCCCCGACGGTGTGGGAGACCCGAGCAGCCGGACCCGGTGAGTGCCAACGGGAAACACGTCACGGCCCGATCCCGGTCATCCGGGCCGGGTGGTGCGTGCACATCTCATCCGGGGCTTGGCCGGGTTTCCGTGCTCTCCCGGGCGATCAGCGTGTGCGGGGCGATGAACTCCTCCGCCGGCAAGGCCGGGTCCTCGATGCGCGCGGCGAGCCGGGCGACCGCGGTGCGGGCGATGAAGGCCGTGTCCAGCGACACGGTGCTCAGCGACGGCCGGGAATACCGGCCTTCTTCGATGTCGTCGATGCCGATGATCGCCACGTCGTCGGGGACGGTGAGACCGGCGTCGAACACCGCTCGCATCGCCCCCATCGCCAGCAGGTCCGAATAGCAGAAGATCGCGTCCGGGCGGGGCGATTGGCGCAGCAGGGACGCGGCGGCCGCGTAACCGTCGGCGCGTCCGTAGTGGGCGGCCGTGCGTTCCAGGGCGCCCACCGGCTTCAGTCCGCGTTCCTGCAGCGCCTTGCGAAATCCCTCGGTGCGTTGCAGCGGCGTCGAGTAACTCTCCTTCGGCTGGGCGCCGATCGCGGCGATGCGCGTGCGGCCCCGGTCGAGCTGACGGTGGCGGAGGGGGAGACGGCCGACCGGCTCACTCTGACCGGTGGGTTGCGGCGGATCGAGACCCGCGGCGAAGCGCTGTACCTCAACGGGGAACGGCTCTACGTGCGGGGCGTGCTCGACCAGGGGTACTGGCCGGAGACCGGCCTCACCGCGCCGGACGACGAAGCGCTGGTGCGTGATCTCGACCTCGCTCGCGCACTCGGGTTCTCGCTCGTGCGCAAGCACCTCAAGTTCGAGGAACCGCGGTGGCTGGACCACGCCGACCGCACCGGCATGCTGGTGTGGGCGGAACCGCCGTGCCCCAGCCGGTTCAGCCCGGCCGCCGCGGCCGGGTTCGAGGCGCAGTTGCCGGATCTGGTGCGCCGCGACGGCAACCACCCGTCGATCGTGATCTGGGGGCTGTACAACGAGGAGTGGGGCCTGGACTGGGACATCCCGGGCAGCCCCGAGCGGGCCGCCGCGGCCGAGCACGCCTACGATCTCCTGCGCTCGCTCGACGACACACGGCCGATCGTGGAGAACTCCGGCTGGGCGCACGTCAAGACCGACCTGGTCGACTGGCACTACTACGACGAAAACCCGCGCAGCTGGGCGGACAACCTCGCCGCGCTCGCCTCCGGCGAACGGGAGACGTTCCCGGTCAAGCTCCGGCCGGACGTCGTCGTCGAGAAGTCCTTCTACGGCTCGGCCGGCTTCCCGCGCACCGGCGTGCCGGTTCTCAACAGCGAGTACGGCGCGGGGTTCACCAGCCTGGAGCGGGCCTGGCACGTGCGCTGGCAGACGCAGGAGATCCGCCGGCACGACCGGTTCGCCGGCTACATCTACACCGAGCTGACCGACGTCGAGCACGAAATGGCGGGTCTGCTGGACGCCCACCGCAGGCCCAAGGACTGGGGCGGGCTGGACCCGGCCGACGCGTTCGCGCCGACCACCCTCGTGGTGGACCTCGTGCCCGCGCACGCCGGAGCCGACCTCCCGGTGCCGGTCGCGCCGCTGACCCTGGACGTGCACGTCTCGCACACCGGCCGGACGCCGATCACCGGCACCCTGCACGCGGCGTGGGGGGCTTCGGGCTCGCGCGGGCTTCCAGTGGCGCCCGCGGACTCCCACGAGGTGCGGGCGGAGCCGTTCCGGCTTTCGGCCGCCGCCGGGGTGTGCGTGCCGCCGCCGGGTGGCCCGGCGCGGCTGCACCTGTGGCTGGTCGTGGACGGCGAGGTGCGGGCGCGGACGTTCGTGGACGCGGCGGTGGTCGAGGAGCTGAACCGGCGCGGCGAGCGCGCCTGAGCGCGGCAGCGGGGGAGACCGGTCCACATCGGACCGTCCACCCCGGCCCGGCCCGTCGCCTTGCCTACGATTGCAAATGTGGGTGGACCAAGGACGGCAGCGAGGACAGATCCAGATCGCGCGGATGTCGGCCGTCGTCCTTTCTCCTGCTCGCGTTGCCCGTCGTGGGCGGGCGTGTGACACGCCGGGAGAACGCTCCGCCGAGCTCGGCTACGACCGGGCGTCGGCGGAGAGCTCGCCAGGCGCCTGGGCGTCAGCCACGTGAACGGGTTGCCAGGCCGGTGTCCGCACCGTGCCCCGGGGTCACTCGACCGCGATGCCCAGCACCTCGACGAACGCGGCCGCCGCGGGGGTCAGGCCCGCTGTGCTCCACACCAGGTGCTCGATCCGCCCGGGGGCGTCGGTGACGGGCACGGTGGCCACGCCCGCCAGGCGGGGCGCGTAGGTCGAGGGCAGCATCGCCACGCCCAGGCCCTCCCGCACGAGCCCGGCCATCAGCTCCGCGGTCGTCACCTCGAAGGCCACGTTCCGCGTCAGTCCGGCCGCGGCGAAGGCCTGGTCGGACTGGGTGCGGCCGGGTGAGCCTGCCGGGAAGTCGACGAACTCCTCGCCCGCCAGCGTCCGCAGGTCCGTTCCCGCGCCGGTCGCCAGCGGGTGCTCCGGCGCGACGACGGCGACGTGCCGGTCGTGCGCCAGTTCCCGGCCCCGCACGCCCTCCGGCCGTGTCGTGAGCGGCAATCCGAGGAACGCGACGTCGACCGCGCCCTCCCGGACCTGCTCGACCAGTTCGTGGCTGGGCGCCATCCGCAGCCTCACACGCACCTGCGGGTACCGCTGCCGGTACACGCGCAGAGCCGACGGCAGGTCCACCGCCGCCACGGTCGGGATCACGCCGACGGTCAACCGCCCGCGCACCTCGCCGACGGCGGCCGCCACCTCGGCCGCGGCCCGCGAGGCGAAGTCCAGGCACTGCCGGGCCTGCGGCAAGAACGCCTCACCCGCCGCGGTCAGCCGCACCCGGCGGCTGGTCCGGTCGAACAACCGCGCGCCCAGCTCCCGTTCCAGCCGCGCGATCTGGTGGCTGAGCGCGGACTGGACGACCAGGCACCGCTGCGCCGCCCGGGTGAAGCTGCCCGTCTCGGCGACCGCGACGACGTACCGCATCTGCTGGAGTTCCACCCGTCCATCGTGTATCGCGATGGATCAGGTGACAAGGATGTATTGGACTCATCGATCGCGGCGGCCGAGACTCGAGGACGTGAACGACACCCTGTCCCGCACCGCGCTGACCGCCTTCGCGCCGGTGGTCTGGGGAACGACGTATGTGGTCACCACGGAACTCCTGCCGGCCGGGCACCCGATGTTCGCGGGTCTGCTGCGCGCCCTGCCCGCGGGGTTGATCGCGCTGGCGGTCACGCGGACGCTGCCGCGGGGCGCCTGGTGGTGGCGGGCCGCCGTGCTCGGTGTGCTCAACATCGGGATGTTCTTCCCGTTCCTGTTCGTCGCGGCCGAGCGGTTGCCCGGCGGCGTCGCGGCCACCCTCGGTGCCGTGCAACCGCTGGTGGTGGCCGTGCTCGCGGTCGCCGTGCTGCGGCAGAGCGCGTCGGCGTGGCGGTTCGCCTGGGGTGCCGTCGGCGTCGTGGGCGTCGCCCTGGTGGTGCTGGGGCCGGCGGCCGGCTTCGACGTCGTGGGGGTCCTAGCCGGGCTGGGCGGGGCGGCGACGATGGCGCTCGGGGTCACGCTCACCAAGCGGTGGGGGCGTCCCGGGGGAGTGGGCCCGACGGCGTTCGCCGGCTGGCAGCTGACCGCGGGCGGGTTGTTCCTCGTGCCCGTCACGTTCCTCGCCGAGGGTGCGCCGCCCGCCGTGGACGGCCCGGCCGTGTTCGGCTACCTGTGGCTCGGGCTGGTCGGCGGCCTGCTCGCCTACGTCCTGTGGTTCCGCGGGATCACCACGCTGCCGGTCACCTCGGTCGCGGTGCTGGGCCTGCTCTCGCCGATGGTCGCCGCGGTCACCGGTGTCGTGGTGCTGGGGCAGACGCTCGGGCCGGTGCAGCTGACCGGGTTCGCCCTCGCCCTCGCGGCGATCGTGGCGAGCCAGCGGCCGGACCCCGCTCCGCGCCTGGCCGGTTAAATCAATCGCTTGACTGAGCCGGCGGGCACCGGTTAGCTGGTCACCGACCCGGGCCGGTGTTGGAGGAGGATGCACGCGATGACGACCGCAGAGGTGCCGGCTTTCCCCATGGAGCGTGTGGCGAAGTGCCCGTTCGATCCGCCGCCGGAGGGCATGGCGCTGCTGCGCGAGACGCCGATCACGCGCGTGCGGCTGTGGGACGGCAGCACGCCGTGGCTGGTGACCCGCTTCGCCGAGCAGCGGGCGCTGCTGGCCGATCCCCGGGTGAGCGCGGACGTCCGGCGGCCCGGTTACCCGAGCCCGGCGCCGGTGCGGCCGGGCGGGAGCGGGATCGGTTTCATCCTGATGGACGATCCCGAGCACGCGCGGCTGCGGCGGATGGTAACCGCGCCGTTCTCGGTCAAGCGGGTGCGCGCGATGGCGCCGGCGGTGCAGAACATCGTGGACGACCTGATCGACGAGATGCTGGCGGGCCCGAAGCCGGTGGACCTGGTCGAGGCGTTCGCGCTGCCGGTGCCGTCGCTGGTGATCTGCGAGCTGCTCGGGGTGCCCTACGCCGATCACGCGTTCTTCCAGGACAACAGCAAGACCATCGTCCGGCGCGACGCGGCCCCGGAGGACCGGTTCGCCGCCTCGGCGGAGCTGACGAAGTACCTCGACGGCCTGATGGAGCAGAAGCTGGCGAACCCGGCCGACGACCTGCTGTCCGCCCTGGCGGAGCGCGTGCGGGCGGGCGAGCTGACCCGGATGGACGCCGCGCAGATCGGTGTCCTGCTGCTGATCGCCGGCCACGAGACAACGGCCAACATGATCGCCCTGGGCACCCTCGCGCTGCTCGAGCACCCCGGCCAGCTCGCGCTGGTGCGCGACGGTGACCCCGCGGTGGTGGACTCCGCGGTCGAGGAACTGTTGCGGTACTTGAACATCACGCACAACGGCCGCCGCCGCGTGGCTCTGGAGGACATCGAGATCGCCGGTGAGGTGATCCGCGCCGGCGAGGGCATCATCCTGGCCAACGACCTGGCCAACCGCGACCCGGACGTCTTCCCCGACGGCGACCGCCTCGACGTGACCCGCAACGCCCGGCGCCACGTGGCCTTCGGGTTCGGCGTGCACCAGTGCCTGGGACAGCAGCTGGCGCGGCTCGAGTTGCGCATCGCGTACGGCACGCTGTACCGGCGCGTGCCGACGCTGGCCTTGGCGACCGAGATCGAGCGGGTGCCGTTCAAGCACGACGGCTCCGTTTACGGGGTGTACGAGCTGCCGGTCACCTGGTGATCACCGCGGCCTCGCGCGGGCGTTGCATGGCAACAGTCGCCCTGACCAACTCGCCACGAACATCCGAGCGAAACCCGCGGAGCGGCTACAGAATCCCGCCCAGCACGAGCTCGGCCACGGACTCGGCGGTGAGCGCGGGCGAACCAGGAGCCACCGGCGAAGCCGACGACGCGGCCACCAGCAGCCGCGCCGCTGTCACGTGCCGCGCTCCCGGCTTCCGGTCCCCGGTCACCCGCGCCAGATACCCGCTCACCGACGTGGTGATGCTGTCGTGGATCTCCCGCGCCCGCGCCTGCACTTCGGGGTGGTGCTCGCTCTCCCGGAACACGATCCGGTGCATGGGCGTCTGCTCACCCAGGTGCCGCGACAACCGGCTCCACAACTCGACCACGGCGGCGTGTGGATCGGCGGGCACCGAGCCGGGCACCAGATCGGCGAGGGTCCGCGTCGACCGTTCGCGGATCAGCGCCAGCAGCAACCCTTCCTTCGTCCCGAAGTGGTAGAAGATCAGGCCCTGCGGCACACCGGCGGCGGTCGCCAGCCGTGCCGTCGACGTCCGGGCATAGCCGCGTTCGGCGAACAGCTCCTCGGCCGCGGCCAGGATCCGGTCGCGGCCCGAGGAAGCGGGTCCGGTCACGGCGGGCGAGTCCGTCAGAACTCCGTCACCCCGGCGTCCGGGGCCAGCTCGTGCGCGGTGACGTACTTCGACTCGTCCGAGGCCAGGAACAACACCGAGTCCGCCACGTCTTCCGGCTCGGTGATGGCCACCGGCAGCAGGTTCGTCAGCATCCCGCCCAGCTTCGGGTCGCGCTCGAAGGCCTTCGCGAACGCGGCGTGCAGCCCCTCGCCGGCCATGCCGGTGTTCACGCCCGTCGGGTGGATGCTGTTGACCCGGATGTTGTGCCGCGCCAGCTCCGTCGCGAACGCCTTCGCCATGCCGCGCACCGCCCACTTGCTCGTCGTGTACGGCACCAGGAACGGCTGGACCTTCATGCCCGCGGCCGAGCTGATCAGGATGATCGACCCGCCGCCGCGCTCCACCAGGTGCGGCGCGCCCACCATGACCGTGTTCCACACACCGCGGACGTTGACGCCGATCGTGTCGTCGAAGATCTCCTCGGTCACCTCGTCCCACATCGCGGGCACGCAGATCCCGGCGTTGGCCACGACGATGTCCAGCCCGCCCAGCTCGGCGACACCGGCGTCGACGCCCGCGCGCAGCTTCGCCAGGTCCCGCACGTCGGCCTGCACCCGCACGGCCCGCCGCCCGGCCTCCTCCACCAGGCGCACGGTCTCGTCCAGGTCCGCGAGCGTGGGGGAGGAGTAGCCCACGCTGGGCAGCTTGTCGGCGATGTCCACGGCGATCACGTCGGCGCCCTCCTGCGCCAGCCGCACCGCGTCCGCACGCCCCTGACCGCGCGCCGCACCGGTGATCAGCGCGACCTTCCCCGCGACCCGTCCCGCCATCGTGAAGCCTCCTCTTCTCCCGCGCTGCTGCGGGTCACCGGCGAGCCTGCCCCTGAGTGAGTGCTCAGTCAAGACGGCTGCGATCAGCTCGAAACGGCCACCGGCGGCCGGCACGTGTGACACAGTGGCCGAGGGCCTGCGCTGGATCGTCCTGGGCGGGAACCCGCACGGAGGGCCGGATGCGCAAGCTGATCTTGGGGTTTTACGTCTCGCTCGACGGGAAGAGCGCCGACGGCGACAACGGGATCCGGGACGTCATGATGGGAATCGACGACCCCGAGCAGGAGGAGTACTTCGTCAACCGGCTGTGGGAGGCCGGGGCGTTCCTGATGGGCCGGAACACCTACGAGATCATGGCCGGGTACTGGCCCACCGCCGACCACCCCTCCGCCCGGGCCATGAACGAGATCCCCAAGGTCGTGTTCTCCCGCACCCTGAAATCGGCCGACGACTGGCCGGAGACCCGGATCGCCCGGGGTGACACGGCGGACGAGATCGCCAAGCTCAAGGCCGAGCCCGGCAAGGACCTCGTCGCCGCGGGCGGCACCGCGTTCATGCACTCGCTGATCAAGCTCGGTGTGGTGGACGAGTACCGCCTCTGGGTGCTCCCCGCCGTCACCGGCAAGGGCGCGCCGCTGTTCCCGGAACTGGACGAAGCCGTCAAGCTGCGCCTGGTGAAGAGCACGGCTTTCCCCTCCGGGATCCTCGAACTGTGTTACGCCCCGGCCGGCGACTGAGGTCGATGCCCCCGGCACGGTGCCGGGTGGGGTCAGTCACCGGCGCCGTTCGTCAGCGCGCGCTGACCGTGGGCGTGGTCGGCGAGTGAGCCGTAGCCGTCCTCGAGGTCGCGCCGGAACGCGGTGCGGCGACGGTCGTCCAGGCCGGCCAGCAAGCGGTCCTCGATGCGGCGGACCAGCGGTTCGCACTCGTCCAGGACCGCGCGTCCGCGCTCGGTGAGGGCCGCGAGCAGGACCCGCCGGTTGCGCGGGTCCTCCTCCCGCTGGATCAGGCCGGACTTCTCGAGCGTGAGCACCATCGTGTGCATCGTCTGCGGCCGCACGAACGAGCGGCGCGCCAGTTGCGCCGAGGACAGCCGGTTGCGGTGCCGCAGCGCCGTGAGCGCGGTGTACTGCAGCGTGGTCAGCCCGAACGGCCGCAGCGCGTCGTCCATCAGCGAGCGGATCACCAGCTCCAGCCGCTTGACCAGGTAGAGGGTCAGCGGAGCGTCCTCGCCGTCGTGCTCTGTCACCACCCCATGCTGCCACGTGTCCGGAGTGGACAGCTCAGCAGACGATGCCGCGTTCGCGGCGCACGTGCGACCGGACTCCGTCGAGGCCGTGCGGCGCGGACCCGGCGATCCGGTCCGGTTCAGCGCGAACCGGCCCCGCGCGATCGCGCGGCTGCTCAGCGACCCGACGAGAGCCCGGCGATCTCGCGGTCCCGCGCGGTCAGCGGGTCGCTCGCGCGCAGCCGCGCCGGCAGTTTGTCCGCGGTGCGGGTGTCGGGGTGTCACCGGCCCGCCGCCGCGCGTCCCAGGGGAAACCCAGGAACCGGGCGGCCTCGGCGAAGGCGAGGGACCGCGTCGCCTCCCGGCCCGTGCGGTGGGCCCAGTCGCGGCGCGGGACCGCGTGCCCGGATCGGCCGCGGAGCGCAGCCAGTGCCCGGCCACCACACCGGCCGGCGCGAGGTCCCGGCGCGCCCGCACTCGAGATCACCGTCGACGGCCGCCTGGTGCCGGAGTGACCTACGGCGCCGGCGCGGTGCCGCCCAGGTGGGCGGGCAGCCACCACAGGTCGGCGGGCCCGGCGGGGGCCTCCGGGTACTCCGCCTGGGCCTTGTCCAGCAACAGGCTCATCCGGTCGCGCAGGTCGCGGGTGACGGCTTCCGGGTCGTCGCCGGGGCCGGGGCGCAGCGGTTCGCCCATCAGGACCGAGATCGGCAGGTGGCGCCTGGTCAGCGTGCGCGGGCGGCCCTTCGTCCACAGCCGCTGCGTGCCCCACACCGCCATCGGCACCAGGGGCACCCCGGCCTGCGCCGCCATCCGCGCGGCACCGGACTTGACGTCCTCGACCGTGAACGAGGGGCTGATCGTCGCCTCCGGGAAGACCCCCACGACCTCACCGGACCGCAGCCGGGCGACCGCCTCGTCGTAGGCGCCGCGCCCGGCCGCGCGGTCGACCGGGATGTGGCCCATGCCGCGCATCAGCGGGCCGGAGATCCGGTGGTCGAAGACCTCCTTCTTGGCCATGAACCGCACCAGCCGCTTCGCCGGCCGGGCGCCCAGGCCGCAGAAGACGAAGTCGAGGTAGGAGACGTGGTTGCAGGCGATGACGGCGCCGCCGCGCGCCGGGACGTGCTCGGAGCCCTCGACCCGCAGTTTCAGGTCGAGGACCCGGAACATCGTCTTCGCGAACAGGATGACGGACGGGTACACGAGCTCTGGCATCCCGCCAGGCTACGGGGCCGTAAGTTACTTCTCGGTAGGTGTGTCGTGTGACGCCGCTTGCACCTCCAGGCCCACCGCGATGTGGTCGATCCCGCTCAGCGCGACCGCGAGCGCCGTCCACAGCAGCGGCAGGGCGGTGGAGCCCGGAGCCGACGCGGCCGCCCAGAACGCGAACCCCAGCCCGGCTGCGCCGGCCGCCGCGCGCAGCCACCACAGGTCGTCCACGCCGCGGCGCGCGAGGCCACGGATCAGCCGGACCGCGCCACCGCCCAGCAGGACCCAGGCGACGACCCGGGCCGCGACCAGGAGCGTGGGGTCCGGCCAGGCCAGCGCGACCAGCGCGCCGGCCAGCGCCACCGCGGCGAGCGCCACCGACGTCGCCCGGCGTGCCGTGACGGCGACGAGGACCTCGCCGAACGCCACCGCCGTCAGCGCCAGGCCGAGCGCGAGCGCGGCCTCGCCCGGCGAACCCAGCCCGAGCTGCGGCACGGCGAGCGCCACGGCCAGCAGGACCAGGCCGGTGCCGCCGTAGAGCCGGCCCGGTCCCCGCGGTTGCGGCCGGGGCTCAGCCGGCTCGGCGGACTTCGCCACCGTGCACGACCACCGCCCAGATGACGACCACGTCGAGGGCGATCACGAGCGCGCCCCACACCGGGTAGGCGGACAGGAACGCCAGCTGGGCGACCGCGTTGATCGTCGCCAGGACGACCGCGGTGACGCGGGCCCAGGCGGCGCCGGTGAACAGGCCGAACCCGGCCGCGACCGCGAGCGCCCCGATGATCAGGTGGATCCAGCCCCAGCTGGTCAGGTCGAACACCAGCAGCCCCTGGGGCCCGACGGCGTAGAAGTCGCCGTGGAACAGGGCGACCAGGCCCTCGATGATGTTGAACATGCCGAGCAGCACCATCATCGCGGCCGCGAACCAGATCCAGCCCAGCCACGCCGTCGGTTCGGTGACGGGCCGCTCCGGCGGCGCCGTCGGCTCGGTCCCGCCCAGGGTGCCTTGGCCGGGTTGTGCGTGCTGAGTCATTGCTCCTCCTGCCTGCGCGAGGGAAGTCAGCCGGCCGCCGCCGTCTCCCGGCCGTGCGCGACGAGCGCGTAGATCACGACGACGTCGAGCACGATGATGATGAGCGACCAGACCGGGTAGGCCGGCACGAACGCCAGGTGCGCGAGCGCGCTCAGCCCGGCCAGGACCGCACCGGCGATCTGCGCGACCCGGTTGCCCGCCAGGACACCGCAGCCGACCGCGACGACGACGACCCCGAGGCCGAAGTACAGCCAGCCCCAGGTGTCGTAGGAGGCTCCGACCACCATGCCGGACGGATCGACGAGGTAGTAGCCCGCGTCGAACACGGCGACGAGGCCCTCCACGGCGTGGAACAGGCCGAGCAGGACCATCATGATCCCGCCGAACACGACCCAGCCGGTCCAGACCGCCGCGGTCCGCGGCCGCCGGGCCGAGGTGCTGCTCATGGGCGCCTCCCGTGGGAACCGGGGTCCGACCCGGGCCACGATCCCCCCGCGGCCGCGCCGCCGCCTCACACGCGGCGGGTGAGGCGGCGGGTCAGTCCTCGCCGGTCACGCGGTGCGGCAGTTCCGGGATCCGGTGCACCGACACGATGTGCAGGCCGAGGTCTTCCAGCACCATCAGCAGCCCGTGCAGGTGCGACGCGTCGGAGATGGCGCCGTAGATCAGGGTTTCCGGCGGGGCGGGCACCACCCGGACCTCGCTGAACTCGCCGACGGCCCGCCGCAGCAGCGGCGAGCACCGGCCGTGGACACGGAACTCGTAGTTCATCTCCGGCACCGGTCCGCCTCCTCGGGCAAGGGGCTCCACGACGCCACTGTGTGGTCTCCCGGCACCGGTCTTCCTCCCCTGCGCCGGGTGAAATGCGCGTCAGGGTGCGGTGCGCCGCCGGTCGTGCTCACAATGGGGCACCGGCGAGAGGGAATGCGATGGGGCACCCGGCGGACGGGGGAGGACGCAGTCGCGTGCCGAGGACGAAGGTCACGGTGCCGGACTTGCCCGTGCACTTCGTGTCCCGGCCGCGCCTGCTCGCGCTGCTGGACCGCGCGGCCGCGTCGCCGGTGTCCGTGCTGTCCGCACCCGCCGGTACGGGCAAGACGGTGCTGCTGACCGACTGGGCGCGCCGCCGCGACGGCGACACCGCACTGGTCGCGCTGGACGCGGACGACCGGGACGACCGCCGGTTCTTCTCGGCGGTCCTCGACGCGCTCGCCGGGTGCCGCGCGGTTCCGGCGGACCACCCGCTGCGCGGCCTCGCCGTGCCCGCCGCTCCCAGCACCGACGCCGGCTTCCTGGCCGAGGTGGCGGCGGCGCTGGGCACGCTGCCGGCACCGGTGTTCCTGGTCCTCGACGACGTGGGGGAGCTCCCCGGTGCGCGGCCGCTGGACGCGCTGGTGCGGCACCGGCCCCCGCGGTTGCGGCTGGTGCTGTCCGGCCGCGGCGCGCCGACGGTGCCGCTGGGGGGCGGGCTCGCCGAACTGGGGGCCGGCGATCTGCGCTTCACCGCGGCGGAGACGCGGGCCCTGTTCGCCGTGAGCGGTGCGCCGGTCGCGGCGGGGACGCTGGACCGGCTGGTCGCCGAGACCGGCGGCTGGGCCGCGGCGCTGCGGATCGCCGCCGCGTCCGCCGCCCGGACCGGTGACCTGGACGAGTTCTTCGCCGGGCACGACCGCACGCTGGCGGACTACCTCGACCAGGAGGTGCTGGACGACGAGACCCGCGAGTTCCTGCGGCGGGTGAGCGTGTGCGCGGACCTGCCGCCTGGTCTGGCCGTCACGCTGTCCGGACGACCCGACGCCGGGGACCTGCTGCGCGCGCACGCCCTCGTGACACGCGGGGCGGACGGGTACCGGATGCTGCCCCTGCTGCGCACCTACCTGCTGGCCGATCTCGCCCGGCGCGACCCGGACCGGCTGGCCGACCAGCACCGTCTCGCGTCCGGGTGGTTCGCGGCGCGCGACGACGCGGCCGCGGCACTGGCGCACAGCGTGCGGGCCCGCGATGGCGAGCGGACGACGGCCCTGCTGCGGGCCCACGCGGCACGGCTGTTCCTCGCCGGGGAACACACCGTGCTGCGGGAGGCGCTGGACGTGCTCGAGGTGGGCGTGGTGGCCCGGACACCGCGGCTCGCGCTCGTCGCCGCCGCGCTGTGCCTCGAGGCGGGTGAGATCGGGACCGCCGACCTGCACCTCCGGCACGCCGCGGCCGCGTGGCCCGCCGGGCCGTCGCCGGAACTGGCGGTGCTGTGGCAGCTCACCCGCGCGCGCCGCGCTCAACTGGACGGCGACGACGCGGAGATCGCGCGCACCGCACTGGCCGTCGACCCGGGCCTGGCGCGTGACACGGACCTGGCGGCGCTGGCCGGCCTGCACCGGGAAGCCGGGGCGCTGCTGGCCGGCCGGCGCGCCGCGGCCAGGGACCGGCTCGAATCGCTGGTGGCCGGGGCGGGCGACCAGCGGCACCTCGCCTTGCGGGCCCGCACGATGCTCGGCGAGGTGGCCGCGCTGGACGGGGATTTCCGTGCGATGGACCGGATCGCGCACGACCTCGACGCCGCGGGGGCACCCGCCGGGGCGGGGATGATCGAGACCGCCACGGCCCGGGTCCTGCGCGCCTACCGGGCGCTGACGCGGGCCGACCCCCGATCGTGCGTGCGGCTCCTCGACCCGATCCTCACCGTCGCGGACGGGCCCGCCTCCCGCGTCGGGAACAACCTGGCCCTCGTCGCGGGAACGCTGTCCGGTGCGGCGCGGTTCGACGCGGGGGACTGGCACGCAGGCCTGCGGCGGATGCGCCACAGCAGGCTGTCGCTGGGCGACCGGTCGCTCTCGCCCGAGCACACCGCCCTCGGCGCGGTCCTGGAGCACCGGGCGGCGCTGCTGCTCGGCGCCGCAGACGTGGCCCGCGAGGTGCTGACCTGGTGCCAGGACCGCGTCGACGGCACCGCGGAGCTGCTCCTGGTCCGGGCGCGCGGGCAGATCGCGCTGGGCCGCCACGCCTCTGCGGACAGGGTGCTCGGGCAGCTCCTGGACGGCGATGTCCCCGCGGCGCTGCCGTGGTCCGGCATCGAAGCGCGGCTGCTGCGGGCGCGGATCGCGCTGCACGACGCCGAACACGACGGCGCGCGCCGCCTGGTCACCGAGGCGCTCGGCGTCGCCGAGGACCTGGATGTGTGGTGGCCCTTCGTGTTCGCACCGGAGGAGGTGATCGCGGTGCTGGGCGGGCTGGCCGAGCGGGAGCCGTTCGCCGCCGCGCTGCTCGCGCGGCGACGCGGCGTCCGCACGGTGCCCGCTCCGCTGACCGACCGGGAACGCCGCGTGCTGCGGCTGCTGCCCACGTTGCGATCCATCGAGGAGATCGCCGCGGAACTGACCGTGTCCCCGAACACGGTGAAGACCCACGTGCGCGGCATCTACAGCAAGCTCGGAGTGACCCGGCGACGCGACGCCGTGGCGGTCGCCCAGGCGCGGGGACTGCTCGACGGCGCGACGCGAGGGGGATAACGGCCTCCGTGGTGGGGACCCTCGGCCCTATCCGCGGCGCGGGACGGACCATACCGTCGATCCCATGCGGGGCGGGGAGGGTGAACACCGGGGTGCGGCGGGGCGGTGGGTGCCGCGCGCCAAGGTGACCTCGCCGGGGCTGCCCGCGGATTTCGTGCGCCGCAAGGAACTTCGGGAACGGCTGGCGTCCGCCGTGGACGCTGCCGGCGTCACCCTCGTGTGCGCGCCGGCCGGGTACGGCAAGACGCTCCTGCTCGCGGACTGGCTGGCGGGCCCGGGCCGGGACGCGCGGGCGTGGGTGTCGCTGGACCGCGACGACGACAGCGCCGAAGCCTTCCTGGCGGCCGTGCTGTCCGCGGTCCGGGCGCACGTCCCGGTTCCGGTGACGACGGCACCACCACCGGGCGACACCGCCGCCGCCGTCGCGGTGCTCGTCGACGCCGTCGCCGCCGCGCCCGGGCGTCTGGTCCTGGTGCTGGACAACGTGCACGCGGTGCCCGGGGCCCGGCACGTCCTCACGGCGCTGATCCGCCACCAGCCGCACAACCTGCGGCTCGTCCTGGCGTCCCGTTCGGACCCGCCGCTGCCGCTGGCCCGGCTCCGGGTGCAGGGCCGGCTGGCCGAGCTGCGCGCGGACGCGTTGCGGTTCCGCCGCCCGGAGGCGCGAGAACTGCTCGAGCGCTGCGGCGTCACCCTCCCCGACGGTCCCCTGGCGCGCCTGGTCACCCACACGGAAGGCTGGGCCGCCGGTCTGCGCCTGGCGGCCCGTTCCCTGCGCGGCGGCACCGATCCGGAGGATTTCCTGCCGCGGTGCGCCGGGCACGACCACGCGGTGGCCGATTTCCTCACCGGCGAGGTCCTGGCGCACCTGCCCGACGACACCCGCGACGTGCTGACCAGGCTGAGCGTGTGCGAGACGGTGAGCCCGCCGCTGGCGGCCCGGCTCACCGGTCGCGCCGACGCCGGCGCGGTGCTCGCCGCACTGGAGGGCGACGGCCTATTGTCGTCCACTGTGGATGGTGAGTACCGGCCGCACCCGATGCTGCGCGCGTACCTGCGCGCCGACCTCGCCCACCGCAGGCCGGAGCTGGCGTCGGCCCTGCACCACGAGGCCGCCGCGTGGTTCGCCGCCCAGGACCGCCCACGGGACGCGCTGCACCACGCCGAGCAGACCGGCGACGGGTGCGCGGCCGTCACCCTGCTGGCCGACCGGGGCGCCGGGATGCTGCTGGACGGGCAGCCCGGGCTCGTGCTGCGCGCCCTGGCGGCGGCCGGCCCGGCGGTGGCCGGTGACGCCCTGCTGCTGCTCTTCTCCGCGCTGGCCCACCTCGAGCTCGGTGACCTCGGCGCGGCCGAAGCGGAGATCGCGCGGAGCGGGCGGGTGTGGCCCGGGCGGGCGGACGAGCGGCTCACCGCGTTCCGCCGGCTGGTCGTGTCGGCGCACGCCCTGGCCTGCGGGCGCCCGCCGGTGCGGGGCCCGGCGGGCGCGTGCTCCTCGCCTGCGGCCGAGGCGTGGGAACGGCTCGACCACGGACTGGTGTCGCTGAGCGCGGGCGACCACGACGCCGCGTCCCGGGCGCTGGACGCCGCGGAACGGCTCAGCGGGGAACAGGACCTGCCCTACCTCCTCGTGCACGTGACGGCCGCGCACGCGCTGCTCGCCGCGGTCACGGGCGACCACGCCGGCATGGTGAAGGCCGCCGAAGAGGCGCTGGCGCTGGCGGGGGACGGCGCCTGGAAACACTCGCCGTGGCTGGCGATGTGCCACGCCGTGGCCGGTTTCGTGCGGCTGATGCGGGCCGATCCGCGCGGGGCGCGGGCGAGCGCCGCGGAACTGGGCGGGTCGGAGGCGCCGGTGTTCCGCTGGGCCGCCGGCGCGGTGGACGCGGTGGCGCGGTTCGACCTCGGGGACCGGGAGACGGGACTGCGCCTGCTGCGGAACGCCCGGGCCTCGTCCGCGGATGCGCCCGTGCCGCGCGAGCTGGCCGCCGCCGTGATGGTGCTGGAACACGAGTGCGCGCTGGACCTGGCGCGGTTGCCGCTCGCCCGGGACGTGGCCGAGTGGGGCGCCCGGCGACTCGGCACGACGGCCGAAGTCCACCTCACGCTGGCGCGCACGCGGTTCGCCCGAGGCGATCTGGAGAGCACCGAACACGCGGTGTGCGTCGCACGCGGGTTGCCGCCGCTGGTTCCGGGTACCGATGTGGAGCTGTGTCTCGTGGCCGCCGCGGTCGCGTTGCGGCTGGGCAGGCGGACGAAGGCGCGTGAGGAGCTGGACCGGGCGCTCGGGCTGGCGGCGCCGGGCCGGATCGTCCGCCCGTTCGGGCACGTCGAGGCCGAGGTGCGGAAGCTGCTGCTGGACCAGGTGGGCGGATTCGGCGAGACGTTCGCGGCGCGGGTGCGGGACGTCCTCACGGCCGGCGGGACCGGGACGGCGGCGGCGCTGACGGGCCGCGAACGCGCGGTGCTGGTGCGGCTGACCGCGCCGCGGCCGCTCGACGAAGTGGCCTCCGAACTGAGGGTTTCGCTCAACACGGTGAAGACCCACGTGCGGGCGATCTACGCGAAGCTCGGGGTGAACAACCGCAGGGCGGCCGTCGCGGCGGCGCGGGAGCTGGGACTGGGGTGAGTCCGGCCCGGGAATGGCCGCGTGGGCCTGGGGAACTCAACACGGCCGGGGGTCGGGAGCAGCCCGCGGTGCGGGTGGCGGTGGCGGGCAAGGTGAGGCGGGCTGGGGTGCTCGACCTGGTCGCGCCGCTCGCGTGGGGCCTGGCGGCGGTGGCGATAGCGGGGTGGCCGGGGCGGGTTCGGTGTGCGGTGGCACGCGGGCTGGGGTGCGCCAGGTGCTGCGGCCGGGGGTCGGGAGCAGCCCGCGGCGCGGGTGGCGGGCAACGTGAGGCGGGGCTGGGGAACCCAACCTGGTCGCGGCGCTCCCGTGGGGCCTGGCGGCGGTGGCGATAGCGGGGTGGCCGGGGCGGGTTCGGTGTGCGGTGGCACGCGGGCTGGGGTGCGCCAGGTGCTGCGGCCGGGGGTCGGGAGCAGCCCGCGGCGCGGGTGGCGGGCAAGGTGAGGCGGGGCTGAGGGACCTCGACTTGGTCGCGGCGCTCGCGTCGGGCGTGGCGGCGGTGGCGATGCTGAGGTGACCGGGGCGGCGTCGGCGTGCGGTGGCACGCGAGCTGAGGTGCGGCAGGCGCGGCGGCCGGGGGCCGGGAGCAGCCCGTGGCGCGGGTGGGTGGCGTGCAAGGTGAGGCGGGGCTGGGGAACCCGACCTAGTCGCGGCGCTCGCGTGGGGCATGGCAGCGGTGGCGATGCCGGGGGTGACCGGCGCGGAGTGGGCGTGCGGGGCGCGCAGTGCGGGGTGTGCCAGGCGCGCAGCCTGGGGGCTGGGCCGGAGGGAACTCACCTCGCCCGGGTGATGCCGTCGCCGCGCGGTGCCGGTGACAGTGCGGAGGTGACCGCGCACGGGATCGGGAGCGGGACCCGCTCCCCGGCCGGCCGGCGGGCTCGTCCGGTGCACGCGGGGGACTTGCGCATCGAGGCGTGGGGCACCACTCGCGAGCTTTGCGTGGCGGAGGCCGTCCGGGCCCTGGTCGACAGCTTCGTGCCACCCGGCCGCCCGGTGGCGACCCGCGTCGTCTCGTTCGAGGTGACCGGCGCGGACGACCAGGTGACCGCGGCGGCGCTGGCGCGCGTGATCACCGCGCTGCGCCGGCTCGGTGTCGTGCCGGTGGACACCGAGGTCACCGGCACCCCGACGGGACTGCGGCTGCGCTGCGACATGGCCGACGCCGCCGCGATCCGCCCCCGCGGCGCGCTGCCGAAGGCGGTCACCGCCGGGTCCGTCCGGTGTGGACGGAAAGCCGGGTCGTGGTGGTGCACGGCGCGGATCGACGTCTAGTGCGAGCACGGCCGGGAGCGGAAGCCGGTCGGTGACCCGGCGCCACCCGGGGTGCCATGATGATCCCGTGGGCCAACCCAGGAGGCACTGATGACCGGCTTCGGGGCGGAGCGGATCGCGGAGTTCATCGAGCCGCTGCGGGTGGAGCCGGGGCGGAAGGTCCGGCTCGCCGAGGACTTCGACCCCGCGTTCAAGGCGGGGGTGACGAAGAAACGCGACGGCCGGGAACTGCTGCGCGCGGGCGTCGACCTGCTCGCCGAGTACCAGCGCCGGCTCGCGGCGGAGAACACCCGGGCGGTCCTGCTGTGCCTGCAGGCGCTCGACGCGGGCGGCAAGGACGGCACGATCCGGCACGTGATGAGCGGCGTCAACCCGCAGGGCGTGAAGGTCAGCAGCTTCAAGGTGCCCTCCGCGGAGGAGCTGGACCACGACTACCTGTGGCGCTACTCCCGCCGCCTGCCCGGGCGCGGCGAGATCGGGATCTTCAACCGGTCCCACTACGAGGAGGTCCTGGTGGTGCGCGTGCACCGGGAGAACCTGGACCGGCAGCGGCTGCCGCGGGACGCCGGCGACGAGCTGTGGGCCCGCCGCTACCGCGAGATCAACGACTGGGAGCGGTACCTGACCGGCAACGGCATCGCGGTCGTCAAGGTGCTGCTCAACCTGTCGAAGGACGAGCAGCGCAAGCGGTTCCTCAAACGCATCGACGTGCCCGAGCGGAACTGGAAGTTCTCCGCCGACGACATCCGGGAACGCCGCTTCTGGGACGACTACCAGGTCGCGTTCTCGGACATGCTCTCCGCGACGAGCACGCCGTGGGCGCCGTGGTACGTCGTGCCGGCCGACCGCAAGTGGTTCGCACGCCTGTGCGCCGGCGCGCTGCTGGCGCACACGCTCATCCAGCTCGACCCCCGGTACCCGCGCGTGTCGGACGAGGCGCGCGCCGAACTGCGGGCCGCCCGCGCCGAGCTGGAGGCCGAGAAGCCCGAGCGGCCCTGACAGTTCGGGTGTTTCTCGAGCGCCGGCAGATGATGCCGAGCGGGGACGCCCGCGCCGCCCTCGCACCGGCCGCAGGGTGGCCGCGCCGCGCGGCTCCCGAGCGGCGACGGCCGCCCCGGGCGGACCGACTCGCTCGGGATGTGCCGCGCGGCCTCTCGTCGGCGAACTCCACCATGCGCCGCGTGGCGGCGTCAGGAGGCGGGGGCCGCCTCGACGGCCTTCGCGCGCGCCTGCTCGACCCGCTCGGCGTGCGAGGGCGGGTTGGCCGGCACGTGCTCCGGGCGCTTGGCCTCCATCTCCTTGCGCAGCACCGGCACGACCTCCTCGGCGAGCAGGTCGATCTGCTCCAGCACCGTCTTCAGCGGCAGGCCCGCGTGGTCGATGAGGAACAGCTGCCGCTGGTAGTCGCCCACGTCCTCGCGCATCGTGGCGTACCGGTCGATCACCTGCTGCGGGCTGCCGACGGTCAGCGGGGTCGTCGCGGTGAAGTCCTCCATCGTCGGGCCGTGGCCGTAGACCGGGGCGTTGTCGAAGTAGGGGCGGAACTCGTTCCACGCGTCCTGCGAGTTCTTGCGCATGAACACCTGCCCGCCGAGGCCGACGATCGCGGTGTCGGCCGGGCCGTGGCCGTAGTGCTCCCAGCGCTGCCGGTAGAAGCGGACCATCTTCTTCGTGTGCGACATCGGCCAGAAGATGTTGTTGTGGAAGAACCCGTCGCCGTAGTAGGCGGCCTGCTCGGCGATCTCCGGACTGCGGATCGAGCCGTGCCACACGAACGGCGGAACACCGTCGAGCGGGCGCGGGGTCGCGGTGAAACCGCGCAGCGGGGTGCGGAAGTTGCCCTCCCAGTCGACGACGTCCTCCTCCCAGAGGCGTCGCAGCAGCGCGTAGTTCTCGATCGCGAGCGGGATGCCCTGGCGGATGTCCTTGCCGAACCACGGGTACACCGGGCCGGTGTTGCCGCGGCCCATCATCAGGTCCATCCGGCCGTTCGAGATGACCTGCAGCATCGCGTAGTCCTCGGCGATCTTCACCGGGTCGTTGGTGGTGATCAGCGTCGTCGAGGTGGACAGGATGATGTTCTTGGTGACGCCGGCCAGGTAGCCCAGCATCGTGGTGGGGGAGGACGCCACGAACGGCGGGTTGTGGTGCTCACCGGTGGCGAAGACGTCGAGCCCGGCCTCGTCGGCGTGCTGGGCGATGGTCAGCATCGACCGCACGCGCTGGGTGTCGTCCGGCGTCTCACCGGTCGTCGGATCCGTGGTCACGTCACTGACGGAGAAGATCCCGAACTGCATGTCAGCCTCCTGCTGATGGGGTGTCGGCCGGTAAAACGTCTCGCGCGGAAGAATATTCCGTGCGAGACTACCTGAGCATCGCCGGCAGGACGTCCCGCAGCCCGGGGGACAGGGCGACCGTCGCGGCGGAGTCGACCGTGTGGTCGCCGCCGTCGGCGTCCAGGACCAGCCCGCCGGCCTCGCGCACCAGCAGCACCCCGGCCATCGTGTCCCAGGGGAGGTTGGACAGGATGACCGTGGCGTCGAGGCGGCCGTGCGCGACCCACGCGAGGTCCGCCGCCGCGGTCCCGATCATCCGCACCCGCTCGGCCCGCGCCCCCAGTTGCTCCAGCAGCGACAGCCGCAGCCGGTTCTTCGGCCCGGAGTCCTCGCCGACCGCGAAATCGCCCACCGAGACCATCGCGCCGGACAGCTCGCGCACGGCCGAGACCCCGATCCGCGCGTCACCGGCGTAGGCGCCGTAGCCCTCCACCGCCGTGTAGACGGTGTCCAGGAACGGCAGGTCGATCGCCGCCACCACGCTGCGCGGCCCGGACACCAGCGCCAGCGAGATGCCGGTCAGTGGGATGCCGCGGGCGAAGTTCGCCGTCCCGTCGACCGGGTCCAGCGTCCACCACAGCTCGCCCCGCTCGCCGCCGTGCTCCTCGCCGACCACGCCGATCTCCGGCGTCTCCCGCGCCAGGAACTCCCGCACCGCCTCCTCGACGGCCAGGTCGATGTCGGTCACCAGATCACGTTCACTCTTGTGGGTGACGGACTGCGGGGCGCGTGACGTGATGATCCGGTGCCCGATCGCGACCGCCTCGCGGGCGACGGGCAGCAGCGCGAGGTGGTCCACGTCAGGACTCCGCGACGTCGAACGTGTCCACCTGCGGCAGGACGTGACCCAGGCGGTCGCGCTTGGCGGTCAGGTACCGGATGTTGTCCGGGCTGGCGGGCGCCAGCAGCGGCACGCGCGCCGCCACCCGGATGCCGTGCGTCTCCAGCGCCGCGATCTTGTCCGGGTTGTTCGACATCAGCCGCACCGAGCGGACACCGAGGTGGCGCAGCACGCGCGCGGCGGGGCGGTAGTCGCGCACGTCGACCGGCAGGCCCAGGCTCGTCGCCGAGTCGACGGTGTCCAGGCCGTCCTCGTCCTGCAGGACGTGCGTGCGCACCTTCGCCACCAGGCCGATCCCGCGCCCCTCGTGCCCGCGCAGGTACACCAGCACCCCGCTGCCCTCGTCGACGATCGCGTCCAGGGCGGCGTCGAGCTGTTCCCCGCACTCGCAGCGCACCGCGCCGAACACGTCCCCGGTGAGGCATTCCGAGTGCACGCGCACCAGCACGTCGTCGCGCCGGATGCGGCCGTGCACCAGAGCCAGGTGCTCGGCCCCGTCGCGGAACGCGACAGCCCGGAACGGGCCGCGGCGCGTGACCAGGGTGGATTCGGCGATGTCCTGTTCGCGCATAGGGGTTCCCCTCGTCGTCGACCGGGAACGTGCCCTCCCGGTATACCGGAACGATGCATCCGCTGCCGCCGGAAACCACCGACGACATCCGCGACCGGGCGCCCGCCGTGGCGGTCCTGCCCGTCGGGAGCCTGGAACAGCACGGCCCGCACCTGCCGCTGACCACCGACACGCTGATCGCGTGCGCGGTCGCGGAGGAGATCTCGCGGGCGCACGGGTTCTGGCTGCTGCCGCCGGTCACGGTGTCCTGCTCGCACGAGCACGCCGCGTGGCCGGGGACGGTGAGCGTGTCGGCGACCACGCTGATCGCGGTCGTCTCCGACATCGCGGCCTCGTTGCGCGCGTCCGGGGTGGGGCGGCTGGTGCTGGTCAACGGGCACGGCGGGAACCACGTGCTGGCCAACGTCGTCCAGTCGGCCGGTGGCGCGATGGTCCTGTTCCCGAGCTACGGCGAGTGGGCGGCGGCGCGCGTGGCCGCGGGTGTGGGCACGACCAACGACGAGGACATGCACGCCGGCGAGCTGGAGACGTCGATCCTGCTCCACGCGTGTCCCGAGGTGGTGCGGCCGGGGTACGCGGACGCGGATTCGGCACCCGGGGATCTGCGCCACCTCCTGTCGCTCGGGCTGGCCCCGTACACGGAGTCGGGCGTGGCCGGTCATCCGTCACGCGCGTCGGCCGGGAAAGGGCGCGCGGCGCTCGCGGCACTGGCCGAGTCGTTCCGCGCGCACCTGCCCGTGCTCGGAGTGTGAGCACCCCGGGCAGCGCGGCGACCAGGGTGAGGACGCCGTAGACGACCGACGCCGTGATCCCCGCGCCCGCGCCCAGCCCGGCGGCGCCGAACGCCACCGCCGCGTACCCCTCGCGGGGCCCCCAGCCGCCGATGTTCAGCGGCACCGCCATGACGACGAGCGCGCCGAGACCGAGGGGCACGAGGGTGCCCAGCGGCGCGGACACCCCGGCGACGCGTGCGGCGACGACGAACAGGGCGGCGTGCCCGGCGACCGTCGCCGCGGACAGCAGGACCACGCCCGGCCAGGTGCGGCGGGCGAGGAGGCCGCGGGCCTCGGCGGCGGTGGTGCCGACCGCGCCCCGCCACCGGGGCACGACGGCGACGGCCGCGGTGACGGCGAGCGCGACGCCCAGCAGGACCAGGACCCCGCTCGACGGGGGCCCGGGCAGGATGCCCGGCCGGGCGGCGACGAGCATGGCTCCGGCGCCGAGCAGCACGACCTGCCCGGCGAACCGCTCCAGCACGACGGCCCGGACCCCGCGCCCGACATCGCCCGCACGCCGGCCGTGACCCAGCGCGCGTCCGACATCGCCCAGCACCCCGGCCGGGAGCACCGAGTTGAGCAACGTGGAGCGGTAGTAGGCGCTGGTGGCCGCGGGCAGGGTCAGCGGCAGACCCAGCGCCCGGGCGACGAGGCACCACCGCCCGGCGCAGGTGACGGTGGTGAACAGTCCGATCCCGAGCGCGAGGACGAGGCTTCGCGGACCGACGAGCCGCAACCCGGCGACGAACACCCCGGTGCCGACGTGGGCCACGAGCGCCAGGAGGATCCCGGCGGCGGCGAGCAGGCGCAGCCACGGCCACAGGCGTGACCACGGGAGACGGCCGGCCAGGCGCCGGCCCGGGCGGGGGCGCATCAGCGGGCCCCGATCGCGAGCAGGTCGGTGTGGTGCACCACGACACGCAGCTCACCGGCGGCCAGGGCGGCCAGCCGTCGCCGGGTGTAGTCCGACGCGGGGAGGCGCGGGTCCTGCTGGTGCGCCGCGGCGACCCAGCCGCGCAACCACTGCCCGGTCAGCGCCTGCTCCGACCGCCCGAGGCGCCACGGGCTCGGCGCACGGTGGACGATCGCGCCGCGGCGTTCGAAGGCCCGGGTCGCGAACGCCACCGCGTCCGGGCCCAGCAGGCCGCCGCGGCGCTGGTGGTCGTCGAAGGCGGCGGCGACCTCGGCGTCGAGCGGGTCCTCCGGCGTCAGCTCGACCCGCCCGGCCACCGACAACGTCAGCAGCGCCGGGCACCCGGCCGCGGCGCACGCGGCGGCGAGGGTGTCCACCTCGGCCGGCGTGAGCAGGTCGAGCAGCGCGGAGGTGACCAGCAGCGAGGTCCCGGTCAGGTCGAGGCCGGTGAGATCACCTTCCAGCGTCTGGAACGTCACCCCCGCCCCGGCGACCGAAGCGCGGGCGAGCAGGTGCGGGTCGCTGTCGTGGAGGACCCAGTGCTGCGGGACCGGCAGCCGGGGAGCCAGCCAGCGCGCCATCGAGCCGGTGCCGCACCCGAGGTCCCGGATGACCAGGCGCGGTTCGTGCGGTCCGGACTGCGCGGGGTCCGGGCCGTCCGGGCGTCCGGTCAGGTGTTCGCGCAGGGGAGCGAGCAGCGCGGTCGCGCGGGCGGCGGCGTCGGCGGGTTCGCGGAGCGCCAGCCAGTCCGGGGCGCAGCGCGTGGTACCCCGCTCGCCGGGCGCGCCGGGGCCCGCGCCGCCCCATCGGTCGTCGGTCACACCCCTTGTCACGGGCGGTGGCCCGGTTCCGGTTCAACCGGGGCCCGCTCGTCACCCGGGCGGCGGTGGCTCCAGCTCGCCGAGCACCCGGTCCATCGTCCGCGCCGCGGTGGTCCAGTCCGGCAGCGCGCCCCGGCGCAGGCGGGCCGACCGGCGCAGTGACCCGCGCAACGACGGCGAGGTGAGCCAGGACCGCAGAGCCCCGGCCAGCGCGGGCACGTCGCCGGGTGGCACCAGGATTCCGGGCAGCGATCCGTCCGCCGCCCGGCCCAGTGCTTCGGCCCCGGCGGAGGCCAGGACCGGGATTCCGCGCGCCAGTGCCTCGGCCACGACCATGCCGTACGTTTCCGACCGCGACGGCAGCACCAGCAGACCGGCCCGCTCGTACGCGCGGTCCAGCGCGGGGCCCGTCAGCGGACCGGTCACGACCACCCGGGAGGTCAGGTCGTGCCGCGCGATCAGCTCCCGTACCCGCGCCGCGAACGACGGCGCCCGGCGCAGCGGCCCCACCAGCCGGCACCGCCAGTCCAGATCCGCCACCGCGGCGAGCGCCTCGACCAGGGTGTCCTGTCCCTTGTGCGGGGTGAGGGACGCCACGCACAGCAGCTCCGACCCCGCCGACACCGGCGCCGGGTCCGTCCCCGGCGGCACCACGTGCACCCGGGACAACCCGTGGTGCCGCCTCAACCGCCGTGCCGTGCCCGCGCTCATGGTCACCACCGCCCGCGCCGCGTGCAGCGTCGTGCGCTCCCGCGCGTCCAGCGCCGCCGCCGCCCCGGTCTCGTCCCCGAGTGGCATGTGCACCAGCACGACCAGCCGCAGGCGGGCGGCGTGCGGCACCACGACCTCCGGCACCCCGCAGGCCACCAGCCCGTCGATCACCACCAGCGCGCCCGCCGGCACCGCCGCCAGCTCACGGTCCAGCAGGGCCCGCGCCCCGGCGCCGGGAGACGGCCACGCGCCCGGTACGGCCACCTCCCGCACCGGCCTGCCGAGCTGCCGCAACCCCGCGACGATCCGCCGGTCGTAGACGTTGCCGCCGCTGGGCAGCTCCGGATCGTCGATGTCACCCGGCAGGACGAAGATCACGGTCGTAGCTCGCCCACGCCACGTGCGATTCGTGCAGGGTCACCGAAATCCCCGCCAGCCCCGACGCGCCGTCGCCCAGCGCACCCTCGTGCACCCGGCCGGCGAGCCGGTCGGCGATCACCTTCGCCAGGAACTCCGTCGACGTGTTGACCCCGGCGAACTCCGGCAGATCGTCCAGGTTCCGGTAGTTCAGGCCGGCCAGCACGGCGCGCAGCTGCTCGGTCGCCAGCCCGATGTCGACCACGATGTTGTCCGCGTCCAGCTCGGCGCGGCGGAACGTCGCGTCCACCACGAACGTCGCGCCGTGCAGGCGCTGCGCCGGGCCGAACACCTCGCCGCGGAAGCTGTGGGCGACCATCACGTGGTCGCGGACCGTCACGCTGAACACGGAACCTCCTGGTAGACGACGCGGTGGCAGAGCGCGGGGATGTCGCCCGAGGCCAGCTCCGGCAGCACCGACGGCAGGTCCTCGAACGCGCACTCGCCGGTGATCAGTGTGTCGAAAACCGGGTCGGCGAGCAGGTCCAGCGCGAGCGCGAGCCGGTCGGCGAACGCCCGCCGCGACCGCCGGGCGGGGGAGACCATCCCGACCTGGCTGCTGCGCACCACCAGTCGCCGGGAGTGGAAGAACTCGCCGAGCGGCACGCTCACGCGCCGGTCGCCGTACCAGCTCAGCTCCACGACCTCGCCCTCCGCGGCGAGCAGCTCCAGCGCCAGCGTCAGCCCGGAGTCCGTGCCGCTCGTGTGGACCACCAGGTCACAGCCGGGCGTGGCGTCCTCGGGCCGCGCGAACTCCACGCCCAGGGCCGCCGCCACCGCCGCGCGCGACGGGTCGACGTCGACCAGTTGCACCCGCACCGCCGGGAAGCGGGCCAGCAGCGCCGCGACCGCGCAGCCGACCATGCCGCCGCCGACCACCGCGATCCGGTCGCCGATCAGCGGCGCGGCGTCCCACAATGCGTTCACCGCGGTCTCGACCGTGCCGGCGAGGATCGCCCGCCCCGCGGGCACCGCCTCCGGCACGACGGTCACCGCGCCGGCCGGCACGACGAACCGCGTCTGGTGCGGGAACAGCGTGAACACCGTGCGGCCCAGCAGTTCGGGCGGCCCCTGCTCCACCACGCCGACGTTGAGGTAGCCGTACTTCACCGGCGCCGGGAAGTCGCCCTCCTGGAAGGGCGCCCGCATCAGCTCGTGCTGGCTCTCCGGCACGCCACCGCGGAAGACGAGCGTCTCGGTGCCCCGGCTCACGCCCGAGAACAGGGTCCTGACCTCGACTTCGCCCGGTCCCGGCGGCGCCAGGTCGACCGGCCGGATCTCACCCACCCCCGGCGAACTGAACCAGAACGCCTGTGCGGCACGTGTCATGGGCGAGACCTCCGGCGAAGGGACGCGGTCACGATGATCGTCCGGACCCAGCGTGGCACGATTCCGGCCCGCCAGGAACAGGCACTGGCCGCCGGTGCCCTGCTGGTGCAGCTGACCGCCCTCGACCTGACCCTCGGCCTGGGCACGGCGGGCTGGCTCGCCGGTGCGGGGTACGGCGCCGGCCTGTGGGCGCTGCTCGCCGCCGCGCTGCGCCGGGCCGGCAGGTCCGCCCTGACCCCCGCGGACCGCGTCACCCTGGCCCGCGCGACGGTCGCCGGCGGTGTCGTGGCGCTGGTGGCCGGCGGGAGCACCGGCCCGGTGCTCGTCGCGTTCGCCGCGGTGGCGCTCGCCCTCGACGCGGTGGACGGCCGCATCGCCCGGCGCACGGGGACGGTGTCGCCGCTCGGCGCGCGCTTCGACATGGAGGTCGACGCGTTCCTCATACTCGTGCTCAGCATCGCGGCCGCGGCGTCGCTGGGGCCGTGGGTGCTGGTGATCGGCGCGATGCGGTACGCGTTCGTGGTGGCCGGGTGGGTGGCGCCGTGGCTGCGGGGCGCGTTGCCGCCGGACCTTCCGCGCAAGGCGGTCGCGGCGGCGCAGGGGATCGCGCTGGTCGTCGTGGTGGCGGACGTGCTGCCGTCGTCGTGGGTCGTGGCCGCGGGCGCGCTCGCGGCGCTGGTGTGGTCGTTCGGCCGTGATGTGGGGTGGCTGTGGCGCACCCGGTGACCCTCCGGCGAGCGGCCGACGTGCTCGCGTGCCTGCTGGTGGTGGGCGCGCTCGTCGTGCCGGACGACTTCGCGGACGTCGGGGTGACGGCCTTCGTGCGGATTCCGGTGGAGGCGCTGATCGGCGTCGCGCTGGCGCTGGCCCTGCCCCCGCGGCCGCGCCGGGTCGGGGCGCTGCTCGCCGGCGCGGTCGTCGGGGTGCTCACCCTGGTCAAGATCGCCGACATCGGGTTCTCCCGGGTCTTCGACCGCCCGTTCAGCCCGGTGTTCGACTGGGGTTTCGCCGGGCCGGCGCTCAGCCTGCTCCACGGTGCCGCGCGCGCCGCGGTGGTGGCCGGGGTCGCGCTCGCCGCCGTCGCGGTGGTCGTGCTGATGACCCTGGCGGCGTCCCGGCTGGCCCGGGTCGCCGCGGACCACCGCACGACCGCGGCGCGGATCGTCGCCGTCCTCGCGGTCGGCTGGATCGCGGCCGCGCTGACCGGGGCACCGCTGGCCTCGCGGACGACCGCCGCGCTGGCCTACCGGGAGGTGCGGTCGGTGGCCGCCGACCTGGCCGACCAGCGGGAGTTCACGGCCGAGACGTCCGCCGACCGGTTCCGGGACACCCCGCCCGACCGGCTGCTGACCGCGTTGCGCGGCAAGGACTTCCTGCTCACCTTCGTGGAGAGTTACGGCCGCGTGGCGCTCGGCGACCCCGGCGTGGCGGCGCTGCTCGACGACGGGACCCGCCGGCTGCGGTCCGCCGGGTTCACCGCGCGCAGCGCCTTCCTGACCTCGTCGACGAGCGGCGGCGGCAGCTGGCTCGCACACTCCACAATGGAATCCGGTCTGTGGGTGGACAACCAGCAGCGGTACCGCGCCTTCACCGGCAGCGACCGGCTGACGCTGTCCGGCGCGTTCGGCCGCGCGGGCTGGCGCACGGTCGACGTGCAGCCGGAGAACGGGGCGGACTGGCCCGAGGGCGCGGTTTACCGGTTCCAGCGGCTCTACGACGGGCGCAACCTCGGCTACCGCGGCCCGAACTTCTCCTACGCCGCGGTGCCCGACCAGTTCACGCTCGGCGCCTTCCACCGCGCCGAGATGACGCCGGGCCACGCGCCGGTGATGGCGGAGATCGACCTCGTGTCCAGCCACTGGCCGTGGGCGCCGTTGCCGCGCCTGGTGGATTGGGATTCCCTCGGCGACGGCACGGTTTTCGCGCCGATGCCCGCGCAGGGTTCGCTGGTGGACCAGGTGTGGTCGGCGCCCGCGCGCGTCCGGGCGGCCTACGACGACTCGATCGAGTACTCCTTGTCGGCGCTCATCTCCTACGTGCAGACCCACGGCGACGACGATCTCGTGCTCGTGTTCCTCGGCGACCACCAGCCGAACACGTCCGTCACCGGCGAGGGCGCGGACCGCGACGTGCCGGTGACGCTGGTGGCCCGCGATCCGGCGGTGCTGGACCGGATCACCGGCTGGGGCTGGCAGGAGGGACTGCGGCCGGGGCCGGACGCGCCGGTGTGGCCGATGAGCGCGTTCCGCGACCGGTTCCTGACCGCCTTCGGCCCTTGACCGCACTGCGGGGCGCGCAGTTGCCTGGAATAGTTCCGGTCACGGCCGCGCACGGCAGAGGAGGTTTCCGTTATGAGCGAGCCGAACCAGTTGTTCACCACCACCGACGCGGGAATTCCCGTCGAAAGCGACGAGCACTCGTTGACGGCGGGCCCGGCGGGCCCGATCCTGCTCCAGGACGCGTATCTGATCGAGCAGATGGCGCAGTTCAACCGGGAACGGATCCCGGAGCGGCAGCCGCACGCCAAGGGCAGCGGCGCGTTCGGACGGTTCGAGGTGACCGCCGACGTCAGCCGCTACACGAAGGCGGCACTGTTCCAGCCCGGCGCGAAAACCGAACTCGTGGCGCGGTTTTCCACCGTGGCGGGGGAGCGGGGCAGTCCGGACACGTGGCGCGATCCGCGGGGTTTCGCGCTGAAGTTCTACACCAGCGAAGGCAACTACGACATGGTCGGCAACAACACGCCGGTCTTCTTCGTCAAGGACCCGATGAAGTTCCAGCACTTCATCCGGTCGCAGAAACGCCGAGCCGACAACAACCTGCGCGACCACGACATGCAATGGGACTTCTGGACGCTGTCGCCGGAATCGGCGCACCAGGTGACCTGGCTGATGGGTGACCGCGGCATCCCGCGCACGTGGCGCCACATGAACGGCTACACCTCGCACACCTACATGTGGGTCAACGCCGAGGGCCGCCAGTCGTGGGTGAAGTACCACTTCAAGACCGACCAGGGCATCGAGTTCTTCACCCAGCACGAGGCCGACCAGATGGCCGCCGCGGACACCGACTACCACACGCGGGACCTGTTCGAGCACATCGCGGCGGGCGATTTCCCCAGCTGGACGCTGTACGTGCAGATCATGCCGTACGAGGACGCGCCCGGATACCGCTTCAACCCGTTCGACCTGACCAAGGTGTGGCCGCACGGCGACTACCCGCTGATCGAGGTCGGCCGGATGACCCTGGACCGCAACCCGACCGACAACCACGCCGAGATCGAGCAGGCGGCGTTCCAGCCGAACAACCTGGTGCCCGGCATCGGGCCGAGCCCGGACCGCATGCTGCTGGCACGGCTGTTCTCCTACGCCGACGCCCACCGCTACCGCATCGGCGCGAACTACCAGCAGCTGCCGGTGAACGCGCCGGTCGTGCCGGTGCACAGCTACTCCAAGGACGGCGCGATGGCCTACCGCAAGGTCACCGACCCGGTGTACGCGCCGAACTCCAAGGGCGGCCCGGCGGCGGACACCGCGCGTTACGGCAGCCCGCCGACCTGGGAGACCGACGGGCGGATCGTGCGGTCGGCCTACGTCGACCACGCCGAAGACGACGACTGGGGCCAGCCGGGCACGCTGGTGCGCGAGGTGCTCGACGACGCGGCCCGGGACCGGTTGGTGGACAACGTGGTCGGGCACCTGCTCAACGGTGTGTCCGAACCGGTGCTCCGGCGCGCCTTCGAGTACTGGCACAACATCGACAAGACCCTCGGGGACCGCATCGAGGACGGGGTGCGCGCCAAGCAGGACGAAAAGGACCCGAAGGCCGCCGACCAGGGCAACCCCGCGCGTCGCAGCATGCAGGCCAAGGCCTGATGCCCGTGCGCGCTCAGTGCGGTTCGGGTGCGGGCTCCAGGAGCAGGACCGGGATGATCCGCTCGGTCCGTTCCTGGTAGTCCGCGTAGTTCGGGAACGCCTCGACGGCGCGCCGCCACCACACCTCGCGCTCCTCGCCGGCCGCCTCCCGCGCGATCATGTCGAACACCTGCTCGCCGTCGCGCACTTCGACGCGCGGGTCGGCGATCGCGTTGTGGTACCAGAGCGGGTGCTTCGGCGCCCCGCCCAGCGACGCGACCGCCGCGTAGACGCCGTCGTGCTCGACGCGCATCAGCGGGGACTTCCGCAGCTTCCCCGACTTCCGCCCCACCGTCGTCAGCACGATCACCGACATCCCCTGCGTCGAGACGCCCCGGGTGCCGCCCGAGCGCTCGATCTGCTCGACCTGCTTGCGGGAGAACTCCAGCGTGCCGGGCTCGTACTCGCCTGCGAGGGGCATCCGCGGTCCTTTCGTCGAAGATCGGCCTTCAACACCGGCAACGCGATCACGACCGGAGTGATTCCCGGATCGCCGGTTCGGAGAGGTGGCCGGTGAGGAAACCGGTGAGCCAGTGCTGCGCCGGGGTGCGGGCGTGGCTGTGCCGCGTGTAGACCGACACCTGCGCGGGCTCGATGTGCATCGGCAGCTCCAGCAGCCGCACCGGGTGGTCGGCCGCGAAGACGTCCGCCACCAGGCGCGGCACCATCGCGACCAGGTCGCTGTCCTGCACCAGGTACGGCAGCGTGGAGAAGCGCGTCACCTCCAGCACCACCCGGTCCAGCAGCCCGCGCGCTTCGAGCGCCCGCCGCGGCCCCTCGTGCCCGGTCGGGCCGAACACCGCGATGTGCCGTTCCGCGGTCAGCTCGGGCACGGACACCCGCGGGCCGCGCAGCCGCGGATGCGCGGCCGCCACCATGCCGACGTACCCCTCCGAGAACAACGGGATGCGCGCCACCCGCTGCGAACTGATCAGCGGCGAGGCCACGAACGCATCGATCTCGCCGCGGCCCAGCTGGTCGACCGCGCTCGCGACGTCCAGCGGCCGCACCGTCAGCGTCACCCCGGGCGCCTGCGCCGGCAGCGCCGCCATCAGGCGCGGCAGCAGGGACAGCTCACCCAGGTCCGACAGGCACAGCGTGAACCGGGCCTGCGCGGTAGACGGGTCGAACGACCGGGCGCCGCTGACGGCCGACTCGATGTCGGCCAGCGCGGAGTGCCACGGCGGGTACAGGGCCTGCGCGGTCGTCGTCGGCGCCAGCCCGCCGCCGGTGCGGCGGAACAGCTCGTCGGAGAACCGGCGGCGCAGCTTCTGCAGGCTGTAGCTCACCGTCGGCTGGGTGACGTGCAGCGACTCCGCGGTGGCCGTGACGCTGCGGGTCTCGTAGAGGAGCACGAACGTGCGCACCAGGTTGAGGTCGAAGTCGCGCATCATCGATCCTGTCTATGCGGGCGAGTGGCAACATTGATTGGAGCATGCGCGGGCGATCTGTCACGCTCGGGGCGACCCCACCGCCGAGGAGGACCCCGCGCATGCCGACCGTCCGGAAGATCGCCCACGAGTTCCTGGAACGCCGTGGCCTCACCACGATCTTCGGCAACCCGGGGTCCAACGAGCTGCCGTTCCTGGCCGGCCTGCCCGCGACCTTCCGGTACGTGCTCGGCCTGCACGAGGGCGTCGTGGTCGGCATGGCCGACGGTTACGCGCAGGCCACCGGCCGTCCGGTGCTGGTCAACCTGCACGCGGCCGCCGGGTCGGGCAACGCGATGGGTGCCCTCACCAACGCCGTTTACTCCCGCTCGCCGCTGGTGCTGACCGCGGGGCAGCAGGTGCGCTCGGCGATCGGCCTGGAGGCGATGCTCGCCAACGTCGACGCCACGCAGCTGATGCGCCCGTTGGTGGGCTGGTCGGGTGAGCCCAGTTGCGCCGCCGACGTGCCGCGCTCGCTGGCGCAGGCGGTGTTCGAGGCCGAACTCCAGCGCCGCCCCACCTACCTGTCGGTGCCTTACGACGACTGGTCCGCCGAGGTCGGCGACAACCCGGTCCTCACCCGCACCGTGCACCGTGGTCTGTCACCCGGGGACGGCCAACTCGACGACCTCGCCGAACGCGTCCGGGCCGCGGGCAACCCGGTACTGGTGCTCGGCGGGGACCTCGACGCGCTCGGCCTGTTCGACCGCGCAGTCACCGTCGCCGAGCACCTCGCCCTGCCGGTCTGGATCGCGCCGTCGCCGCACCGTCTGGCGTTCCCCAACCGCCACCCGCTCTTCCGCGGCGTCCTGCCCGCCGGGATCGGCCAGGTGTCCGCGGCATTGGCCGGGCACGACCTCATCGTCGTGCTGGGCGCGCCGGTGTTCCGCTACCACCAGCACGTGCCCGGGCCGTTCCTGCCCGAGGGGGCCGCACTGGTCCAGGTCACCGACGACCCCGGCGAGGCGGCCCGCGCGCCGGTGGGGGAGTCGCTGGTCGCCGACCCGGGTGCGGTCCTCGACGGACTCCTCGCCCGCCTGCCCGCGCGTGCGGGCGGGGACACGGTGTTCGCGCCGAACCCGGAACCCGCCACGGGGGAGCGGGCGCTGCACCCGGAGCAGGTGTTCGCCGCGCTGCGCGAGACCCAGCCCGCCGACACCGCCTACGTCGTCGAGTCGACGTCGACGAACTCCGCGTGGTGGCGCCAGATGGACCTGCGCCGGCCCGGCTCGTACTTCTGGCCCGCCGCGGGCGGGCTCGGGTTCGGGATGCCCGCCGCGGTCGGGGTCGCGATGGGCCTGCCGGACCGCCCGGTCGTCGGCGTGATCGGGGACGGTTCGGCGAACTACGGCATCACCGCGCTGTGGACCGCGGCGCAGTACCGGGTGCCGGTGACGTTCGTGATCCTGCGCAACGGCACCTACGGCGCACTGCGCTGGTTCGCCGGCCTGCTCGGCACGACCGGCGTGCCGGGCACCGAGATCCCGGGTCTGGACTTCACCGCGATCGCCGCCGGGTACGGGGTTCCCGCGACCACCGTGTCCGGTGTGGACGATCTGCGCGCCCAGCTCAAGACCGCACCGGCCGGACCCCGCCTGATCCAGGTCGACACCGAGCTCACCACGCCCTGAGTCCCCACACCGGAAGGAGAACGGCAATGACGACGTCTCCCGCCCGCTCGGCCTGGACGGCGGTGCTGTGCTGGCTGACCGTCCTGCTCGAGGGCTACGACCTGGTCGCGCTCGGCGCGACCATCCCGACGCTGCTCAAGACCGGGCACCTCGGGTTCACCGCGGCCGGCGCGACCGCCGTGGCCACCGTGTCGCTGGTCGGCGTCGCGGTCGGCGCGGCCGCGCTCGGGCCGCTCACCGACCGGTTCGGCCGCCGGGTCATGCTCATCGGCTCGGTGCTGCTGTTCTCGGTGTTCACGCTGGTACTGCCGCTCGCGCCGAACGTGGCGACGTTCGGCGTGTTCCGGTTCGTGGCCGGGATGGGGCTGGGCGCCTGCATGCCGGTGGCGTTGACCGTCATGTCGGAGAACCTGCCCGCGCGGCGCCGGGCCAGTGCGAGCACGTTCACCATGACCGGCTACCACGTCGGCGCGGTGCTGACCTCGCTGCTGGCGCTGGCCGCGGTGGAGAACTGGCACGTGCTGTTCTACGGCGGCGGCATCGCCGGTCTCGTCGTGGTGCCGATCATGTGGTGGCGCCTGCCCGAGTCGGCCGCCTACCTGGAGGCGAAGCAGCGGCCGGACGCGGAGAAGTTCAGCCTGCGCGACCTGCTCGGCCCGAAGTTCCGGCGCGTCAGCGTCGCGGTGTGGACCGGGTCGTTCATGGGCCTGCTGCTGGTGTACGGGCTGAACACGTGGCTGCCGCAGCTGATGCGCACCGCCGGCTACCCGCTGTCGACGTCGATCACGCTGCTGCTGGTGCTCAACATCGGCGCGGTGATCGGGCTGGTGCTCGCCGGGGTGATCGCCGACCGCTTCGGCATCCGGCCGATCGCGCGGATCTGGTTCGGCGCCGGTGCCGTGCTGCTCGCGCTGCTGAGCCTGAAGATCGGCAACAGCGTGGTGCTCAACGGTCTGGTGCTGCTGACCGGTGTCTTCGTGTTCTCCGCGCAGGTGCTGATCTACGGGTACGTGGCGCACGCGTTCCCGGCGCAGGCCCGCGGCACGGCGCTCGGCGTGACCTCCGCGGTCGGCCGGCTGGGCTCGATCGTGGGCCCGTTCGTGACCGGAGCGCTCGTCACGGCCGGGGTGGCCTACCCGTGGGGCTTCTACTTCTTCGCGATCGTCGCGGCACTGGGCCTGGGCGCGATCCTGCTGCTGGGCTCGCCGCGCCGCGAGGCGGCGGCCGCGGGGCTGGCTTCACCCGGCCAGGAACGGCTCCAGCACTGACACCAGTTCCGCCGGCCGGTGCAGCGGGATGATGTGCCCGCAGTCCTCGATCAGCTCCTCGCGCAGGTCGTCGGTGTGCGGCCGCAGCTGGCGGGCGAGCGCGTCGCCGACCGGGTGGGCGCCGACGGCCAGCGTGGGCACCGTCAGCCGCGCTCCCCGCGTCACCGCGGCGATCTGCCGTGCGCTTTCCGGCAGGGCGCGGTAGTAGGAGAACGCCCGGCGCAGGGCGGCGGAACCGGTGTAGGCGCGCACGAACGCGTCCCGGACGCCCGCCGGGACACCCTGACCGTGCGTGCCCGCGTCGAGGAAGAAGTCGAGGTAGGCGGCCTCGTGCCCGGCCAGCACCTCCTCGGCGAGCCCGGGCACGGCGTGGAACCCGAACCACCACGGCGGGCCGCCGGCGAGGAAGTCCTCGGCGCCGGGCAGCGTCCCCAGCAGCGACTCCATGAGGACCAGCCGGCGGACGCGGTCCGGGTTCCGCAGGGCCGGCAGCGCGGCGGGCGGGGTGCCGGCGTCGATGCCGACGACGGCGGCCGACCGTTCGCCGAGCGCGTCCAGGATGCCGAGCGCGTCGTCCGCGAGCGTCGCCGCGTCGTGACCGTCCGTGGCGTCGCTGCCGGTCCAGCGCAGGTCCGGGGCGAGCACCCGGTACTGCATCGCGAGCCGGGGCATCACCTCCTGCCACAGCTGCCACGTGTGCGGGAAACCGTGCAGCAGCAGGACGGCGGGACCGGTGCCGGCGGCCGCCACGGTGGTGGCGATGCCGTTGGTCCGGATGCTGTGCAGTTCGACGGGCATGGAGCTCCTCCCGCAGTTACCATTGGTGACCACGTCAACGTAGGGAACCGGCGCCGAGCCGGGAAGACCGCACTTTGGGGACAGGTGGTGAGCTCGAGGTGACCCCGTCGCCCCGCGGTGATCTGTTCGACCCGG
Source organism: Amycolatopsis thermophila (assembly GCF_030814215.1). Classification (NCBI taxonomy): domain Bacteria; kingdom Bacillati; phylum Actinomycetota; class Actinomycetes; order Pseudonocardiales; family Pseudonocardiaceae; genus Amycolatopsis; species Amycolatopsis thermophila. Next base: position 5,074,496 of record NZ_JAUSUT010000001.1, read on the forward strand.
ACTGCCCGACGCGGCGGCTGCTGGACCGCATCGGCACGAAGTGGACGTCGATGGCGGTCAAGGTCCTCGCGGAGGCCGCGCCGGGCGAGGTGCGCTTCGCCGAGTTGCGGCGGCGGATGCCCGGCGTCTCGCCGAAGATGCTGTCCACGACCCTGCAGAACCTGCTCCGGGACGGCCTCGCCGAGCGCCGGGTCGAGCCGACGGTGCCGCCGCGAGTGCACTACCGGCTCACCGGGCTGGGCCTGTCGCTGGAGGCGGCGCTCGCCGTCGTCCGGGACTGGGCCGAGACGCACATGGCCGAAATCGACCGGGCCGCGGGGGAGAGGTCTTGAACGGCGTTCGGAGGGCGAATCGGGGCGGTTCGGGCGCCCACTGTGTCGAACTTGCCATTCCGCAGGTCGTCCGGCCAATGAGCACCCGGAAACGCGGCGTTGAGGTTGCCCATTTCCGCCCCATCCGTAACGGTAGGTCGACCAATGATTTAGGTTTGACCCGTTCGGGTTAACGCATCGGAAGGGAGGCCGCGCCCCTCGCGAAGGCGCGTGCGTATGTCTGCTGACTCTGAAGCCGAGGTCCGCGCAAGAGTTCCCGAGGAGACCGGTATCGCCGGGCACCTCCCGGACGAGCACGTGCCTCCGGTCGGTGACGCCGGCAAGCCGCCGCAGACCGATCGCACGGTCTTCGGGGTGGCCGCCGGGCTCGCGCTGGCCATCATCGTCTGGGGTATCGCCTCGCCGGGCAGCCTGGCGAACGTGGCCGACACCGTCCTCAACGACGCCGTGATCCCCTACGGCGGCTGGGCGTTCGTGCTCGCCGCGAGCGGGTTCGTGGTCTTCGTCGTCGGGCTGGCGGTCAGCCGCTACGGGCGCATCAAGCTGGGCCAGGACGGGGAGAAGCCGGAGTTCCGGACGTCGTCGTGGATCGCCATGATGTTCAGCGCCGGCATGGGCATCGGCCTGATGTTCTTCGGCGTGTACGAGCCGGTGTCGCACCTGGCCAGCCCGCCGCCGGGCACCGCCGCGCCCAACTCGGACGAGGCCGTGCACACCGCGATGGCCACGACGCTGTTCCACTGGACCGTGCACCCGTGGGCGATCTACGCCGTCGTCGGTCTCGCCATCGCCTACAGCACGTTCCGCCGTGGCCGCAGCCAGCTGATCAGCGCGGTGTTCGCCCCGCTGCTCGGCAGGCGCCGCAGCGAAGGCCCGCTGGGCAAGGCCATCGACGTGATGGCGATCTTCGCGACCCTGTTCGGGTCCGCCGCGTCGCTGGGCCTGGGCGCCCTGCAGGTCGGCGGCGGCATGGCCTCCGTCGGCTGGATCGACAACCCCGGCACCGGCCTCCTGGTCGGCATTATCGCGATCCTCACCGTCGCCTTCATCGCCTCGGCGGTGTCCGGCATCGCCAAGGGCATCCAGTGGCTGTCCAACATCAACATGGTGCTGGCCGCGCTGCTGGCGGTGTTCGTGCTGGTGGTCGGCCCGACCGTGCTGATCCTCAACCTCGTGCCGAGCGCGATCGGCGACTACTTCCGCGAGCTGGCCGAGATGTCCGGGCGCTCCGGCGTCACCGGCGGCCAGGAGATGCAGACGTGGCTGTCCGGGTGGACGGTCTTCTACTGGGCGTGGTGGATCTCCTGGACCCCGTTCGTCGGCATGTTCATCGCGCGCATCTCGCGCGGCCGCACGATCCGGCAGTTCGTCCTCGGCGTCATCGCGGTGCCGAGCGTGGTCAGCCTGGTGTGGTTCGCGATCTTCGGCGGCGCGGCGATCGAGAAGCAACGGTCCGGTGTGGACATCGCGGGTGCGGGCAGTTCGGAGTCCGCCACGTTCACGCTGCTGGAGCACATGCCGTGGTTCGTGCCGATGGCGATCCTGGTGATGATCCTGGTGTCGATCTTCTTCGTCTCCGGCGCGGACGCCGCGTCGGTGGTGATGGGCACGTTGTCGCAGAAGGGATCGGTCAACCCGCACCGCAACCCGGTGATCTTCTGGGGCGTGCTGACCGGTGCCGTGGCGGCGGTGATGCTGCTCGTCGGCGGCGAGGACGCGCTCACCGGGCTGCAGAACCTGACGATCCTGGTGGCGGTGCCGTTCGTCCTGATCATGATCGCCTTGTGCGTGGCGCTCTACCGCGACCTGCGCACCGATCCGCAGGTGATCCGGGAGCGCGAGATGCTGCGGTCGCTGTCGGAGATCCACGACGAGCGCACCGGTGAGGAGCGCAAGCACCGCCGCCTGCGCGCCCGCCGGACCTGATCGCGGAGCCGGCCACCCGGCCGTGGGGTCGCCCGGGTGGCCGGCTCTCGCTCAGCCGAGGTTCAGCGCGTCCATCGCCGCCGCGGCCATCGCGGCCTCGCCCCGGGCGTTGGGGTGCACCACGACGGGGTTGCCGCCCTGCAGGACGGGCTCGATCCACCGCACGTCCGGAGCCTGGCAGGCGTCGTGCCCCTCGGACGCCTCCGACAGGTCGACGTAGGTGACCCCGGTCGCCTCGGCCGCGCGCTCGACGGCGTCGTTCAGGGTGGTCTGCAGGCTGCGCAGGTAGGGGACGTCACCGGCGGCGACCGGCATCTTGTCGAAGCAGCCGCCCGTCGCGGGGAGGATCCACGGGTAGCCCAGGATCGCGACGTCGGCGTCCGGGGCCCTGTCCCGCACCGCGCGCAGCGCGCCGACCAGTGCCGGGTAGGTCTTGGTGCGGACGGTGTCCTCGAAGCTCGAGCCGTAGATGTCGCGGCACGGGCTGCCCTGGCCGAGGGTGAGGACGCCGGCGCTGCCGCAGGCGAGGATGGCGCTGATGAACACGCCGCTGTCGTTGCCGCCGATCGTCATCGTGACGACATCGGTGCCGGCGTCGAGCGCGTCCACCTGCGGCGGCACGCCGGGGTACTGGGCGGTGGTGAAGTGCCTGGTCTCGGCCGCGCCGCAGGTGACGTCCGTCAGGTGAGCGCCGGTCTCGGCGGCGATCAGGTGCGGGTAGTTGCGCGACGAGCGCAGGCACAGCGGTGAGGCGGCCGGATCCGCGGGCAGGACACCGGAGGCCGCGCTGTAGGAATCGCCCAGCGCCACGTAGTCCAGCGTCGCGGCGTTGGCGGCGGGAGCGGTCGCGAGGGCGGCGGTCGCGGTGGCGGCGGCGAAGGTGGCGGCGAGGCGGCGAGACATGCGGGCTCCCGGGCGTCGTTGGCGGGCTACCTACTGGCGAGTAGCCAGGGCTTGATGATGTTCGGGCATCCGCGAAACGCTTGTCAAGCCACCGGACGGGGCGCTCGTCGCCACGACCCTGCCCGCTCGCGCCGGACGCCGGACGGGTGCACGTCGCGATGGTGCTGTCCGGGGCCGTGGTGAACCGGCCGGTCGTGCCCTGACGCCCTACGCTCACGGGCATGGACCTCTTCGCCGGGATCGCGGTCAGCGACTACGCGGCCGCCCGCGAGTGGTACGAGCGCCTGCTCGGACCGATCGCGTTCCGGCCGAACGACGTCGAGGCGGTGTGGGAGCTGGCGCACCACCGCTACCTCTACATCGAGCGCCGGCCGGAGCACGCGGGCCACGCGCGGCACACGATCTTCGTCGACGACCTGGACGCGGTCGTCGGCGAGATCGCCGGGCGCGGCCTGGAGCCCGCGGCGCGGGAGACCTACGGCAACGGCGTCCGCAAGATCACCTACCGCGACGCCGACGGCAACGAGATCGGCTTCGGCGGGGCCCCCGTGGGGTGAGCCCCGCCGGAGGTCGCTTCAGGCCCGCGCGCACGAAGGCGGTCACGATGTGCCGCTGCGGCACCAGGTAGATCCCGGACGCCGGCAGGTGCGGCGGCCCGGCGGGAGCAGCCTCCACGGCGCGGCCGTCAGGCAACCCGGTCGTGGGGATGAACTTCTCGTCCACCTCCCTGATCACCTCCCTGATCACCGGCGAGAAAAACCGCTTCGCCGCCTGTGCTGTGGACGTTCTCAGGATGGATAGTGTAACTTCCCGTAGTGGATAGCAGAACTATCCGACTTGGGAGGAGTTCGCATGACTGCCCTGCTCGGCCGCGCCCCGGCCTGGCACCGTCCGATGATGTGGACCGCCGGGCTCATGGCCGCGATGGCCGTGGTCTCGCTCGGCGGGCTCGTGTTCGACGACCGTGTCCTGCTCGGCGCGCCCATCTGGCTCAAACCGTTCAAGTTCGCCGTCTCGATCGCCGCCTACTGCGTGACCTGGGCGTGGATGCTCAGCCAGCTCGACCGCGGCCGGCGGCTCGCCGACCGTGTGTCCACGGCGATCGTGGTGATCCTGCTCGTGGAGTACGCGATCATCGTGACCCAGGTGGTCCGCGGGCGGGCCAGCCACTTCAACGCCGCGACCCCGTTCGACGCGACGCTGTTCTCGATCATGGGCGCCTCGATCGCGGGGCTGTGGACCGCGACGCTGGTGCTCACGATCCTGGTGCTGCGCACGAGGATCGCCGATCCGGCGGCGCGGTGGGCGATCCGGCTGGGTGCGCTCGTCTCGCTGGCCGGGCTCGCGCTCGGCGGCCTCATGCTCGGCCCGACCGAGACCCAGGCCCGCTCCATGCGGGAGGGCACGTTCGAGGGGTTCGTCGGCGCGCACAGCGTCGGGGTGGCCGACGGCGGGCCGAGCATGCCGGTCACCGGCTGGAGCACCACCGGCGGCGACCTGCGCATCCCGCATTTCGTCGGCATGCACGCCCTGCAGGCGCTGCCGCTGTTCGCGCTGCTGCTCGGGGTGCTGGCCAGGAGGTTCAGCCGGGTGCGGTCCGAGCTGGTGCGCGCGCGGCTGGTGCTGGTCGCGGCGGCCGGGTACGCGGGTCTGGTGGCGCTGGTGACGTGGCAGGCCCTGCGCGGCCAGCCGCTGATCCACCCCGACGCCTCGACGGTGCTCGCGCTCGCCGGTCTCGTCGTCGCCGTGGCGGCGGGCACCTCCTGGTCCCTGGCCACCGAACCCCGCCGTCCGGAAGTGAGCGTGTCGTGAGCACGACGACCCTGTTCGACACCACCTTCGCCCTCGCGGCACCGTTCTGGGCGCTGATGATCTTCGCGCCCGGCTGGTCGGGCACGTGCCGGATCATCGGCTCGCCGTGGATCGTGGTCCCGCCGATGGCGATCTACACCGTGTTCGCGGCCGGTGAGTTCGGGACCCTGTGGTCGGTGGTGAGCAGCCCGGACCTCGAGGCCCTGCGGGCGTTCCTCGGCACGCCGGAGGGCGCGGCGGCGATCTGGGCGCACCTGATCGCGTTCGACCTGTTCGTGGGCCGGTGGATGTACCGGGACGCGCGGGAACGGGGCGTGCACCACGCGTTCCTGGCGCCGATCCTGGTGCTCACCATCCTGCTGTCGCCGTTCGGGGTGCTGGCCTACCTGGTGGTGCGCTCGGTCGCCCCGGCCAGGGCGGCGAGTCCGGCGTCCGCCGGGTGAGACCATCGGCGGGTGACCCGCGTGATCGCCGTCGACTGGTCCGGGCGGAACGGCCCGGACCAGCGGCGGGCGATCTGGGTGGCCGAGGTGGTCGCCGGGCGGTTGGTGCGCCTGGAGAACGGGCGTAGCCGCGACGAGGTCGTCGAGTGGCTGATCGGCCGCGCCGGGCCGGATCTGGTGGTGGGGATGGACTTCGCGTTCTCGCTGCCGGCCTGGTACCTGCGTGAGCGCGGGCTCACCGCGCGCGGGCTGTGGGCGGCGCTCGCCGACGAGGCGCTGACCGCGGCGATGCGGGCGCACGGCCTGTCACGGTGGTTGTCGGCGCCGGAGCCGCCGTTCTGGAGCACGCGCAAGGCGGTGCCGGCCGGTCGGGAGTTCCGGCGCACCGAGGAGGTCGTGCGGGCGGCCGGGTATCCCGCCAAGTCGGTCTTCCAGCTCGTCGGCGCGGGCCAGGTGGGGCGCGGTTCGCTGTACGGGATGCGCGCGTTGCACCGGCTCGCGGGCGCCGGGTTCCGGATCTGGCCGTTCGACCCGCCGCGGCCGCCGTTCGTCGCCGAGGTCTACCCGCGGATGTTCACCGGCCGGGTGGTCAAGAGCGACCCGGCCGTCCGCGCCGGCGCGGTGGCACGGATTCCCCGGCCGTGGCGGGACATCGCGGCGTCCACAGAGGACGCTTTCGATGCGGCGATGACCGCGCTGGGCATGGCGGGCGGGTCCGTCGAGGACTCACCCGGTGGCGAACTGGAGGGCTGGATCTGGGGCGCGTGAGAGGATGGCACGTGCCCACCAACGAGGAGATCACCCGGCACCACGAGCCCGACCCCGGCGAGAACCCGTGGGTGCACGGCCCGCCGCCCGCGGCGCCGGTGGTGATCGTGCCCTCCACGCCGGAGTGGCCGCGCCGCTACCGGTGCCTGGCCGCCGGGATCCGCGCCGCGCTCGGTGCGGCGGTGCTGGACCTCGAGCACGTCGGGTCCACCTCGGTCGAGGGGCTGGCCGCGAAGGACGTCATCGACATCGACCTCACCGTGGCCGATCCGCGCGACGAGGACGCCTACGTGCCGCCCCTCGAGGGGCTCGGGTACGTCCTGACGATCCGGGAGCCGTCCTTCCACCAGCACCGGTGCCTGACGCTCGCCGAGCCGCGGGTCAATCTGCACGTGTTCGGGCCGGGCTGCCCGGAAACCGTCCGGCACCGCCTGTTCCGCGACTGGCTGCGCACCCACCCCGAGGATCGCGACCGCTACGAGCGGGCCAAGCGCAGCGCGATCCCCGGCGGCGGGACCGTGATGGACTACAACGCCCGCAAGCAGGACGTGATCCGCGAGATCTACGACCGGCTCTTCCGCGCGGCCGGGATGCTCTAGCCGAGTGGTCCGCGCCTCCTCCGGTACTCCATCGCGGTTCCCTGATTCCCGACTTCGAGCGCCTCGCCGAGTTCGCGCCACTGCGGCATCGCCGAAGTGCCCGGCTCCACGCCGATGACCTGGATTGTCACGTGGTTCGCGCCCGCCACGAGGTGCTCGCGCAGCCGCTCGGTGATCCGCTCCGTCGTGCCCCAGAAGACGAGGTCGTCGACGATGCGGTCGCTGCCGCCGTGCGCGAGGTCGTCGTCGGTGTAGCCGAGCTTGTGGAACTTCGCGATGTTGTACGGCGAGGACAGGTAGGGCCGCAGGTGCTCGCGCGCGATCGCCCGGGCTGTGGCCGCGTCGGGCTCGAGCAGCACGGCGTGCTCGACGGCGAGGAACGCGTCCGGCCCGAGGATCTCCCGCGCCCGCGCGGTGTGCGCGACGTTGACCTTGTAGGTCTGCGCGCCCGCGGCGCGGTCGCGCGCCAGTTCGAGCATCTTCGGCCCGTACGCGGCCAGGATGCGCCGGATCGGGGTCGTGGGCGCGGGGTTGGGCGAACTCACCCGATCCAGCTCGTCCAGGTACCCGCGCATGGCCGCGAGCGGTGTGACGCCGGGGCGCGGGGTGCCGCCGAACCCGAGGCCGAGGACGTGCCGGCCGGGGTAGGCGTCGGCCAGCAGGGTCGCCGCGCCGTGCGTGGACGCGGCGGGGTGCGACCAGATCTGCGCGATCCCGTTGACGACGCGCATCCGCCGGGTGGCGGCGAGCAGGAGCCCGGCGTGCGTGAAGGCCTCGCGTCCGAGGAGTTCGGGGAACCAGACCGCGCGCCAGCCCCGGTCCTCGAGCTCCTGGACGGACTCGCGCATCCGCGCGGCCGGCTGGTGCTCGAAGTCGAAGGTGTAGATCCCGAAGGTGCCGAGGTCCTCGAAGCGCATACATCGAAGTATCGCAGAACCTCGATATGGCAGCCAAGGGTGGTACCGCCGGCCCGGCCCGTACCAGCTGCAGGCGCGCGCGAGGCGTTCCTCGCTGGCGCAGAGGGAGACCCCGCAGCCGCTACCTGCACCACCGCGCGGCGGAGCAGGACTGACGGCGGCGGGGCGTCAGAGCGTGCGCCCGAGCACCTCGACGAGGTCGGCGATCCGCTGCTCGTCCCGCCTGTAGTGCGTCCACTTGCCGACCCGGGTCGCCCGGACCAGGCCGGCCCGCTGCAGCTCGGCGAGGTAGGCCGACACCGTCGACTGCGCCAGCCCGGCCTTGGCCTGGATGTGGCTGACGCACACGCCGACCTCGGCCGGGTCCGCGATCGCCCGGTCCATCGGGAAGTGCCGCTCGGGTTCGCGCAACCACGCCAGCAGCTGCAGGCGCACCGGGTTCGACAGCGCCCGCAGCGCGCGGACGACGTCGGGATCCGGTGAGACCGCGGCTTCCGTCATGTCCCCAGGTTACCGACGTATCGAGGGACGTCGATGTCAGTGTGACGGGTTGCGGCGCGGCTTGATGCGGGTGTGCGGCAGCTCGGGTGCCGGCAGCCGGGACACGCGCCCGGTGTAGCCCTCGACCTGCCCGAACTGGTCGGACTGCGCCTGCCACGCCTCGCGGTAGGCGGCGATCTCGTCGTGGCTGCGGCCCACGAAGTTCCACCACATCAGGATCTCCTCGGCGAACGGCGTGCCGCCGAGCAGCAGCACCCGCGCCGGCCCGTCGCCGTCGTTGGCCAGCTCCAGGTGGTCGGCGCCGGGCGCGAGGTAGGCCAGCTCGCCGTTGCCGAGCGCGGTGCCTTCGACCGTCACGCTGCCGGTGTCCTGCAGCACCCCGTGTTCGAACGCCGGGTCGGCGTCGAGCGACACGCGCGCGCCGGGGTCGAGCGTGAGTTCGGCGCCGAGGAGCGGGGTGAACGCCGGCACCGGTGACGTGCTGCCGGCGAGGCTGCCGAGGAAGACGCGGACCGCCGCGCCGGGCAGCGTGACCAGCGGCGGCGCGTAGTGCCGGAAGTCGCGCCCCGTGTGGCGGTGCTCGTCGGGCAGCGCGATCCACAGCTGCACGCCGTGCAGGATCGTGGTGTCCGGCGTGGAGACCTCCGAGTGCGCGATACCGTGCCCGCCGGTCATGAGGTTGAGCTCACCGGGCCGGACGAGGCCGTGCGTGCCGAGGCTGTCCCGGTGCTCGATCACGCCGCTGAACAGCCAGCTCGCCGTCTGCAGTCCGGTGTGCGGGTGCGGCGCGACGTCCATCCCGCCGCTCACCGCGACGTCCTCGGGACCGTAGTGGTCGGCGAAGCACCACGCCCCGATCAGCGACCGCTGCCGCTGCGGCAGCGTGCGGCGGACACGCAGGGCGCGGGGACCGCCGAGGGGAACGTCCCGCGGGGTCAGCACGGTCACCCCGCGGGAGGAGGGCCGGTCCGCGCAGACCAGCTCGGCCGGGTTCGCCTCGACGTTGCTCATGCCGTCCATCCTGCCAGCGCGTAGCCGCGGGTGGCGGCGGGTAGGCCTGTGCGGTGAACGTTTCCGAAGCGAGCCGCGGCATCGACGCGATGCCGGACATCGTGCTCAACGCCGCCACCGATCCAGGGCAGGTCAAGGCGTGGCTGACCGACGTGGCCGGCGTGCGCCCGGAGGACGTGCGCTGCCGCGCCGACGGGTCACGCGTCGAGCTGGAGTGGTCCTCCAGCCGGGCCGAGCTGCGGGCCGAGGCCGCCGGTGCCGGCGCGAGCGCGGTGCACCTGCGCCTGACCGGCGACGCCGGGGCGGGCCCGGCCGGCGCGGCGCTGGACGCGCTGGCCACCCAGGTCGACCAGAACTTCAACCCCGGCTGACGGCCAGTGCCCGCAGGCCGGTGTCGAAGGTGTGCAGCGCGGCGCCCACGGCGGCCGCGGCGGTCATCTCGAAGATCTCGTCCTCGGTCGCCGGCAGACGGGTGATGTCGGCGTCGGTGATGCGGTACGAGGCGTCCCGGACCAGGGCCGTGTAGGTGCGCCACGGCTCGTCCAGGCCGGTGCCGGTGCCCGCCGCCCGGCGCAGCTCCGGCGACGTCACGGCCGCCGCCTCGAACACCGCGTGCCGCAGGTTCGTCACCGGATCGCCGTGGTCGGTCCGGTCGCCGCCGGCGAGGAGGAAGCCGGGGAAGGCGTAGCCGAACCGGTGCAGCGCGCGGGTGCCGGTGTGCACCTGGTCGCCGCGCAGTGTGAACCCGAACGCGTTGGCCAGCCGGTTCACGACGTTCCACACGAGGTCGACGTGCAGTGCCTCCCGCACGGCCGCCTCCGGCAGCTCCACCTCGGCCGTCTCGCCGGTCCGGGTCGCGTCGAGGAACGCCCGGATCGCGGCCACCTCGGGACGGCCGCGCCCGCCGGTATCGATCTCCCCGTGCCCGGCGATGCGGACCAGCTCGGTGTGGGAATCGGCGCAGAACGGGCACCGGTGGAACCGCGCGGTGGTCATCGCCAGGTACTCGCGCTCGGCCGGCGTCCAGAAGGACGGCCCGCGCATCGCCGGGACCGTGATCGCCAGCAGGGGCCGGGCGAAGAAGTCCGGCCGGTACAGCAGCGTCCGCACGATGTCCGGCGCGTCGCCCCGCCCGGTCACGGCGAGGAACAGCCGGGCGCGCGCACGGTGGCCGTTGTCGAGAATGGACAGTCTCATGAGGACTCCACATCGGTGAGCCGCCCGGACAGGTAGCGGCGGTCGGCGGGATGGGCGGCCAGGTCGAGCGCCCTGCGGTAGGACGCGGCGGCCTCGGCCCGGCGGCCGAGCCGGCGCAGCAGGTCCGCCCGCGTGGCGTGGAACAGGTGGTACCGGTCGAGCCCGTCGATGCGGTCGGCCAGGGCCAGGCCGGCCGACGGTCCCTCGGCCATGGAGACGGCGACCGCGTGGTTGAGCGCGACCACCGGCGACGGTGCGGTCCGCAGCAGTTCGGTGTACAGGGCGGCGATCCGCGGCCAGTCGGTCTCCGCGGCCGATGGTGCCTGGGCGTGCAGGGCCGCGATCGCCGCCTGCACCTGGTACGGCCCGGGGGCGCCGTGCCGCAGCGCGCGGTCCAGCACGCCCATCGCCTCGGCGATCTCGGCGCGGTCCCACCGGCCGCGGTCCTGGTCGGAAAGCAGGACCAGCTCGCCGTCGGGGGAGTGGCGCGTGCTGCTGCGCGAGTCGTGCAGCAGGAGCAGCGCGACCAGGCCCAGTGCCTCGGGTTCGTCGGGCATCAGGGCCGCGACCAGTTTCGCCAGCCGGATCGCCTCCTGCCGGAGCGGTGCGGAGTCTTCGGAGGTCGTGTACCCCTGGGTGAAGATCAGGTACACGACCGCCAGCACGCCGGTCAGCCGTTCCGGGAGCAGGTGGTCGGCGGGCACGGCGAGGCTGATCCCGGCGTCGCGGATCTTGCGCTTGGCCCGCACCAGTCGCTGCGCCATCGTCGGCTCCGGGACGAGGAACATCCGCGCGATCTGCGCGGCCGTCAACCCGGCCACGGCCTGCAGGGTGAGCGCGACGCGCGCCTCGGGGGCCAGCGCGGGGTGGCAGCAGGTGAAGACCAGGCTGAGCCGCTCGTCGCCCACGTCGAGCAGGCGGTTGTCGTCGAAGCCGGTCATCGCGGCCGCCCCGGGGTCCGCCTGGGCCTCCTTCGCCCGGCCCACCCGGTCCCGGCGCAGCCGGTCGACCACCCGGTTGCGGGCGGCGGTGAGCAGCCACGCGACAGGGTCGCCGGGCACCGTGCCGCGCCAGTGCCGCAACGCCAGGGCGCACGCGTCCTGCAGCGCGTCCTCGGCCAGCTCGAAGTCGCCGAGCACGCGCACGAGCGCCGCGAGCATCCGCGCCCGGTGCTCGCGGTAGACCTGCTCGACGGCCTGGTCAGCCGCCTGCTGCCGCATGCCCGGCCGGGGAGTTGTCGACGCCCGGTGCCCGCACCAGCGGCCGGACCTCGATGGTGCCGGTCTCGGCCATCGGGCACAGCGCAGCCAGCTCCAGCGCCTCGTCGAGGTCCCGGCAGTCCAGGACGTAGTAGCCGCCGAGGTGCTCGTGCGTCTCCACGAACGGGCCGTCCGTGATCAGGGTCCGGCCGTCCCGCACGCACACGGTGGTGGCGGTGTCCTCGCGGTGCAACGGGTCGCCGGCGACCAGCGCGCCGCGGCGGCGGCACTCGTCGGCGAACGCGTTCACCCTGGCCAGGGCCTCGGGAAAACCCGGATCGTCCGGCTCCGGCCGCTCGCAGTTGTAGATCATCAGCAGGTAGCGCATGTGTCCTCCCGGTCGCTCACCCCAGGATGACGAACGGGACACCCGGAACTCGACACCTTGCGGGGAATTTCCCCGCACCGCGTGCTCAGCGGGGGGTGTAGCTCAGGCAGTTCGCGGCGTGCGAGCCGGGTTGCGCGCCCCACCCGCACAGCCGGCCCTGGTCACAGCGGGCGCGAGAACCGTGGACCGGTGGCCCCGGAAATGATTCCCACCCTTCGGGCGATTGTCCTGAGACGGCGGTCAGGCCGACCGGGCCGGGTAGGGCGACCAGGGCAGCACTTCGCCGAACCGGACGAGTTCGCCGTAGTGTTCGGGTTTCACCGGCTCGGTGGCGAGGTCCAGCAGCGGGACGGCGGCGGTGGCCGGGGCGGCCGCGTCCCGGACGTCCCACCACAGCGCGGACGTCGGGGTGTTCATCATGCCCGGGCACACCGCGGCCAGCAGGATCCCGCGCGCCAGGTCGGCCTCGCGCCGCTGCCCGGCCAGTGCCCGGACGGCAGCCACCTGGCCGATCTTCGACGGGATGTTCACGAACCCCGGCCACGCGCCGGAACGGGCGCTGCCGTCGGCGACCGCGTCCCGCCAGGCGGTGACCTGCTCGTCCACCTCCTCGAGCGAGGTCAGGCCGTCGAAGTGGCGGTGCAGGACCGGCGCGAGGTGGTGCAGCCTGCCCAGCGAGCTGGCCACCACGAGGAGCCGGCCGTCGTCGCGCAGCAGGGGCGCGAACGCCCGCAGCAGGCGGGTGGTGCCGAAGTTGTTGACCTGCGTGTAGGCGCCGACGACGGCGCGCGGGTCGTCGTCGGGCCCGACGCGCATCACCGCGTTGCCGAACACGATGTCGACCCCGCCGTGCCGATCCCGCAGCCGGCCGGCGAACCGGCCGGCGGCAGCGGGATCGGCGACGTCGAACACCTCGCCGACGACCCGCGCCCCACCCGCCGGCACGGCTTCGGCGGCCCGGCGGACCCGCTCGGCGTCCCGGCCGGTCAGGTAGACGGTGTCCGCAGTGGACAGACGCTGCGCCAGTCCCTCGACCAGCGCCAGGCCCAGGCCCTGGGTGGCGCCGGTGACGACCGCGACTTTCGCTCCGCTGTTGCTCATGACTCCACGCTAGGAACGCCGGAGCCATCCGGGTAGCGAAAGTTCCGCAACGCGGGTATTCCTGTTCCTCATGGCCTTCACCGATGCCTCGCTCACCGCGTTGCGCGTCTTCCGCGAGGTCGCGGAGCGGGGCACGCTCACCGCCGCGGCCGCCGCGCTCGGCTACACGCAGTCGGCGGTGTCCCGGCAGATCGCGTCGCTGGAACGGGCCGCGGGCGCGCCCCTGCTGGAACGGCGCCACGACGGCGTGCGGCTCACCCCGGCCGGCCGGGTCGTGGTGCGCCGGGCGGCCGGTGTGATCGACCAGATCGACGCGACCGCGCGTGAGCTGGCCGGGCTGCCCGGCGAGGAGGGCACGGTCCGGCTCGGCTGGTTCGCCAGCGCCGGCGCCGCACTCGTGCCGCGGGCGCTCACGGCGTTGCGGCGCGCCCATCCGGCGATCACGGTGATCACGCGCGAGGGCAGCACCCCGGCGCTGGTGCGCGCGCTGCGGGCCGGCACGATCGACCTCGCACTCCTCGCGGCCGCGCCGCCGTTCCGCCCGCCGGACACCGAAACCCCCGCGCTGGTGCTGCGGACGCTGACCGAACGCAGCCTGCGTGTCGCCGTGCCCGCCGCGCACCCGCTGGCCCGCGGTGACTACGTCGACATCGCCGATCTGCACGGGCAGCGGTGGATCGCCGGCACCGGTGACGACCGGGTGATGGGGGTCTGGCCCGGGCTCGACGAACGCCCCGAGATCGCGCACACCGCGCGCGACTGGCTGGCGAAGCTGCACCTGGTGGCGGCCGGGTTCGGGATCACCACGGTGACGGAGTCACTGACCGGCGTGGTGCCGGCGGGGGTGCGGGTGCTGCCGGTGCGGGGCGGGCCGTCCGAACGGCGGCGGTTGTGGGTGGCGCGGATGCCGGGGCCGGCCGCGGACGCGGCCGAACGGGTGGCGCAGGCCCTGCGCGCGGCGGCGATCGACGGGCCGGGCGACCGGCCTACGCTGGGGGAATGAGCATGGCGCGTGATCTCGCCGCAACGCGGGCGTTCTTCGGCCCGCGGGCGGCGACGTGGGAGATCAAGTTCCCCGACGACGGGCCGCGCTACCGGCGTGCGGTGGCGGACTTGGCGCCGCCCGCCGGTGGTGCGGTCGCCGACATCGCGTGCGGAACCGGGCGTGCGCTGCCCGAGCTGCGGGCGGCGGTGGGTCCACAGGGGACGGTCATCGGGCTCGACGTGACACCCGAGATGCTCGGCGAGGCGCTGGCGCGCGGCCGGGGCGAGGCCGCGGCCCTGCTGCTGGGGGACGCGCTGCACCTGCCGTTCGCCGACGCGGTACTGGACGCGGTCTTCGCGGCCGGCCTGGTGGCGCACCTGCCCGACCCGGTCGCGGGGCTGCGGGAACTGGCCCGGGTGTGCCGCCCCGGCGGCCGGCTGGCGCTGTTCCACCCGATCGGCCGCGCGGCCCTCGCGCGCCGCCAGGGCCGCGCCCTGACGGACGACGACCTCCGCCGCGAGCCGAACATCCGCGCGGCGCTGGGAGCCGCGGGATGGCACCCCGAGCTGGTCGACGACGGTGCGGAGCGTTACCTGGTGCTCGCGAGCCGCTGACCCGGGCCGAGGCGGCGTGACCGGCGGCGGCCGCACCGGGCAGAGGTGCTCCGGCGGGTGGCCGCCCCCGGGGCACCGGAAGCGCTGGAGCCCGCCGCCACCGAGCCGCAGCCCGGCGCGGGCCTGACCCCTCGCGGGCCTGAGCCCTCGCGGGCAGGGCGCTACTGACCCCTCGCGGCCCAGTCCGGCGCACCGGCAGCTGGGCGTGTTGCCTGGTGGGCACGGCTCGGGCGTGCCGCTAGCCGGGCTCGGGCGCTGCGTCGGCCAATCCGGCGGGGCCGGCGTGCCTCCAGTTCCGGCGGCGCGCCCACCAGCCCGGCGGGGCCAGCGCGCTCCGGCCCGGCGGGGCCGGTGTGCCTCCAGCTCCGGCAGTGCGCCCCACCAGCCCGGCAGGGCCAGCGCGCCCCAGCCCGGCGGGGCCAGCGGTGCCCCGGCCCGGCGTGCGGCCGGTGTGCCTCCAGCTCCGGCAGTGCGCCCACCGGCCCAGCGGGGCCGGCGTGTCCCGGCGCGGAAGGGCCAGCACCCCGGCCCGGCGTGCGGCCAGCGCGCCCCGGACCGGCGGGGCCGGTGTGCCTCCAGCTCCGGCAGCGCGCCCACCAGCCCGGTTGGGCCGGTACGCCCCAGCCTGGCGGGGCCAGCACGCCCCGGCCCGGTTGGGCCGGTACGCCCCAGCCCGGCAGGGCCAGCCCCCGGCCCGGCGTGCGGCCGGCGGGGCTTCAGCGGCGGGCTTGCGCCGGCGTCACGCCGTACCGCCGCCGGTAGGCCGCCGCGAAGCGGCTGGCGCTCGAGAAACCCCAGCGGGCCGCCACGGCGCTGATCGTGTCGCCGGAGGCGGCCAGGTCCGCGTCCGCCCGCTGGAGGCGTACGCCGAGCAGGTATTCGGTCGGGCTGCAGCCCACCCACTGCCGGAACCCCTCCTGCAGGCGGCGCACGCTGGTGCCCGCCACCTCGGCCATGTCGGCCGCCGTCCAGGCCCGGGCCGGGTCGTCGTGCAACCGGTCCACCACGCGGGCGATCGCGCGCGGGCGCGGCACCGGCCCGGCCCCGGCCTCCGGGCACCCGGCCAGCAGGAAACTCGCCGCCAGCGCACCGGCCAGCTGCTCCCGCACCAGGTCACCGAGCAGATCCGGCTCGTGCAGGTTCGCCGCCAGCCCGCCGACCAGCTGCCGCCACGCCCGCCCCCGCCCGGCGGCCAGCTGCAGCTGGTCGGGCAGCTCACCGCGCAGCGTCACGCGGTCACCGCCCAGCACGCGCTCCGCCTCGCGGTCCAGCCACCCGCTGTCGAACTTCACCCCGAGCACGGTGCAGGTCGCGTCCCAGTGGCTGATCAGCGACGGCGTGTCGGAGCGGAACACCGTCGCCTGCCCGGACACCGACACCACCGTCCCGTGCCGGCCGCGGCTCTCCAGGTGCCCGGTGAGCGGCATGTTGATCTCGTACGCGCCCGGGTAGTCGCACGCGACCCGCACGTCGGCGCCCCACCCCACGTGCCCGACGAGCACCGGCCCGAGGTCGAGCGTGCGCAGCGTCAGGCGCGGCTCGCGGCCCCCGCCGAGCGGGTGCAGCTCGTGCGGGAAATACGCCTCCGCCACCCTCCGGGACGCCTGGTGCCAGTCCCGGGGCGGCGCACTACGCCGTGCGGGCATGGCCGGGAGGATACCAGAGACGCCGGTCGCCAACCGGCCGCGCGATCCGTGCCGACTCCGCGCGAAACGTGTCGCCGCGCAGGTCAGGGGCTCCTTAACCTCCCGGAACATCCGCACGACGACGTGGGAGGAACGCGATGACGACCACCGAGAAGACGTGGCTCGACGAGGTCACCATGACCCAGCTCGAACGGAACCCGTACGAGGTGTACGAGCGGCTGCGGGCCGAGGCGCCGCTGGCGTTCGTGCCGGTGCTGGGGTCCTACGTCGCCTCGACGGCCGAGGTCTGCCGCGAGGTGGCGACCAGCCCGGACTTCGAGGGCGTGATCACCCCGGCCGGCGGCCGGACCTTCGGGCACCCGGCGATCATCGGCGTCAACGGCGACGTGCACGCCGACCTGCGGTCGATGGTCGAGCCCGCACTGCAGCCCGCCGAGGTCGACCGCTGGATCGACGACCTGGTGCGCCCCATCGCCCGCCGCTACCTGGAGCGGTTCGAGAACGACGGCCACGCCGAGCTGGTCGCCCAGTACTGCGAGCCGGTCAGCGTCCGCGCGCTCGGCGACCTGCTGGGCCTGCACGACGTCGACTCCGACAAGCTGCGCGAGTGGTTCGCGAAGCTGAACCGCTCGTTCACCAACGCCGCGATGACCGAGGACGGCGAGTTCGCCAACCCCGAGGGCTTCGCCGAAGGGGACCAGGCCAAGGCCGAGATCCGCGCCATCGTCGACCCGCTCATCGACAAGTGGATCGAGCACCCCGACGACAGCGCCATCTCGCACTGGCTGCACGACGGCATGCCGCCCGGCCAGACCCGCGACCGCGAGTACATCTACCCCACGATCTACGTCTACCTGCTGGGCGCGATGCAGGAGCCCGGCCACGGCATGGCGTCCACGCTGGTCGGCCTGTTCAGCAGGCCCGAGCAGCTGGAGGAGGTCGTCGACGACCCGGCCCTGATCCCGCGGGCGATCTCGGAGGGGCTCCGGTGGACCTCGCCGATCTGGTCGGCCACCGCGCGGATCTCCACCAAGCCGGTCACGATCGCCGGTGTCGACCTTCCGGCCGGGACGCCGGTGATGCTGTCCTACGGCTCGGCCAACCACGACACCGGGACCTACGAGGCGCCCTCGACCTACGACCTGCACCGGCCGCCGCTGCCGCACCTGGCCTTCGGCGCCGGCAACCACGCGTGCGCGGGCATCTACTTCGCCAACCACGTCATGCGGATCGCGCTGGAGGAGCTGTTCGAGGCGATCCCGAACCTGGAGCGCGACACCCGCGAGGGTGTGGAGTTCTGGGGCTGGGGCTTCCGCGGGCCGACGACGCTGCACGTGACCTGGGAGGTCTGACATGGTCGCGGTGAGCACCGGTGGCCGGCGCGTCGAGTGCGAGCCCGGCCAGACCCTGCTCGAGGCGTTCCTGCGCGGCGGGGTGTGGATGCCCAACTCCTGCAACCAGGGCACCTGCGGCACCTGCAAGCTGCGGGTGCTCTCCGGCGAGGTCGACCACGGGGCCTCGCCGCTGGACACCCTCAGCGAACCGGAGCGCGCGGCGGGCCTGGCGCTGGCGTGCCAGGCCCGGCCCCTGGCCGACACCGAGGTGAGCAGCCCGGGTGACGCCGGGCGCAGCACCCACCCGTTGCGGGACTTCACGGCGACGGTGCTGGAGATCGCCGACATCGCGCGGGACACCCGGCGGGTGCTGCTCGGCCTGTCCGAGCCGCTGGCCTTCGACGCCGGGCAGTACGTCGAGCTCGTCGTGCCCGGCTCGGGTGCGCGGCGGCAGTATTCGCTGGCCAACACCGCCGACGAGGACAAGGTCCTGGAACTGCACGTGCGCCGTGTGCCGGGCGGTGTCGCGACCGACGGGTGGCTGTTCGACCGGCTCGCGGTCGGCGACCAGGTGTCGGCGTCCGGCCCGCTGGGCGATTTCCGCCTGCCGCCGGAGTCCGAGGACGACGGTGGCCCGATGGTCCTCATCGGTGGTGGTACGGGCCTGGCGCCGCTGGTCGGGCTCGCCCGGACCGCGCTGGCCCGGCACCCGTCCCGGGAAGTGCTGCTGTACCACGGCGTGCGCGGCGCGGCGGACCTGTACGACCTCGGCCGGTTCGCCGAGATCGCGGGGGAGCACCCGGGTTTCCGGTTCGTGCCGGTGCTCTCGCACGAGCCGGATCCGTTGTACCGCAGCGGTTTCCCGACCGACGCGTTCGTCGAGGACGTCGCCAGCGGGCGTGGCTGGTCGGGGTGGCTGTGCGGCCCGCCCGCGATGGTGGAGGCCGGGGTGAAGGCGTTCAAACGGCGGCGGATGGCGCCGCGGCAGATCCACCGGGAGAAGTTCACGCCCGCCGAGCCGGGGTGAGGCGTCACCGGAGCAGCTCGAGCCGGACGGTCGCGGTGTCGCCCTCGTCGAGGCCCTCGGCCGTCCGGACGGCGCGCTTGACCGGCAGCACGTAGCGGCCGCGGGCGCTGTCCGGGAAGATCGACGTGGTCCAGGTGCTCCCGGCGATGCCGGCGCGCACCCGGACCGAGCCGAACCCCCGGCGCGCGGGGCCGGTCCGGTCGCGGATCTCGTCGGACGCCTCGGCGGGCAGGGTGACGAAGGTCCAGGTGTCGGCGCGGCGGGCGTCCCACACCCACAGCTCGGCGTCGAAAACGTAGTCCACGGGCTCAGGATCGCACGGGCCACCGACAGTTCCGGGCCGCCGCCCTCGGTCACCGGGCCTTGGCCGGCAGGGACCGCGCGTACGACACGCCCCGCGCGACCCACTGTTCGAGCTGCCGCCGGGTACGGACCGCCGGGGCGTCGACCAGGAGCCACCCCGTCATCTCGCGCCCGCGCATCACCATCGGGTGCACGTGGTCACCGATCAGGGCGTCCCCGTCCGCCGGCTCGACCCGCACCAGCAACCCGCCCTGCGAGCTGGCCGCGACGGACATGTTGCCGTGCACCAGGAACGCCAGCCCGCCGAACATGGGCTTCTCGGTCATGCCGTCCTCACCGGCCAGCAGCTCCCGGACCCGCTCGGCCAGTTCGCGGTCGTAGGCCATGCCCGAGTATCACCCTCACCGGGTGCTTCGTTCCACCCGGTGCGGATCGGCGCCGCGCCGGACCAGCGGGTACAGCAGCAGGATCACCGCGAGGCTGACCACGCTGAGGTAGAGCTGCGAGCGCGCGTCCGCGACGAACAGCATGGAGACCACCACGGCGACCGTGCCGGCCAGGGTGAGCCAGCTCAGCCACGGGTAACCCCACATGCGCAGAGTCAGCCGCTCCGGGGCGGTCCGTTCGAGGGCGCGGCGCATCCGCAGCTGCGAGCCGGCGACGATCGCGTAGACGAACAGCGCCACCGCACCTGCCGAATTGATGATGAACGAGAAGATCGTGTCCGGCGCGACGTAGCTCATCACCACCGCCACGTAACCGACCACTGTGGACAGCAGGATCGCCTTCCACGGGACGCCGCGCCGGTTGACGTCGGCGATCCAGCGCGGCGCCCAGTGGTGGCGGCGCAGGGCGAAGAGCATGCGCGAGGCGGTGTAGAGGCCCGAGTTGAGCACCGACAGGGCCGCGGTGAGGACGACGACGCTGACGATCGTCTGCGCCGCCGGGATGCCGAAGCGGCCGAACGCCGCCGCGAACGGGCTGGTGTCGCTGGGCACCTCGCGCCACGGCGTGATCATCACGATCAGCGCGACCGAGCCGACGTAGAAGAGGATCACGCGCCACACCGTCGCGGCGGTCGCCTTGGCCACGGCCTTCGCGGGCTCGGCCGACTCGGCGGCGGCGATCGTCACGATCTCGGTACCGAAGTAGGAGAAGATCACGATGACCACGCCGTGCAGGACGGAAAACCCGCCGGTGGCGAAGAACCCGTCGCGCGCGATGTTGCCGACCGAGAACGACGCGCCCGGCCACAGCCCCAGCACGAACAGCACGCCGATCGCGAGGAAGACGACGATGGTGGCGACCTTGACGGAGGCCAGCCAGAACTCGGTCTCGCCGAACGAGCGGGCGGACGCGAGGTTGGTCGCGGTCAGCAGCAGCATCAGGACCAGCGAGAACACCCACTGCGGCACCTGCGGGACCCAGCCGACGAGGATCTTCGCGCCGGCGACCGCCTCGAACGCCACCACGCCGACCCAGAAGTACCAGTACAGCCACCCGATCGTGAACCCGGCCCACCCGCCGAGCGACTCCCGGGCGTACTCCATGAACGAGCCGAGCGCGGGTGAGGCGGTCGCCATCTCGCCGAGCATGCGCATGACCAGCACGACGAGCAGGCCGCCGAGTGCGTAGGACAGGACCGCCGCCGGTCCGACCGTGTGCACCACGGCGCCGCTGCCGATGAACAGGCTCGCGCCGATGATCCCGCCGAGGGCGATCATGCGCACGTGCCGCTGCCGGAGGGTGGGGCGCAGGTTCGCACCGCGCCCGTGTTCGGTGGTCTGGCCCATTCTCACGATCTTGACAGGGAAACGGTGAATGAGGAACCGGATTGGGCCGGGTGGGGCAGTGCGCTGCGCCGGGTGGCGGTCCCGCGGTCGGGCGGTTCGGGGCGGCGCCCGGCGTGAGCGCGACCGCGCCGGGGGATGTGCACGATGCCTGCCTCCACGGTGCACCGCGTGCTGGTGCGCCACGGGATGCCCAAGCCGGCCTGGCCGGGTCGTCCCGCCGGCGAGCCGATCTGCCGCTCCGAGCGGGACCGGCCCGGCGAGTTGGTGCACGTCGATGTGGAGAAACTTGGACGGCTGCGCGAGGGCGGCGGGTGGTGGGCCTGGCCTGCCGCCGCTCTCGCGCCTTCCGCGCCGCGGCCACCGAGATTCGGTGCCGCTCAACGCTTCACCCCGCGCCTACCGACCCCGAACCAACGGCAAAGCCGAACGCTTCAACCGCACCCCGGCCGAAGAATGGGCGCACGCCCAACCTTTCCACCACGACAACCACCACCGTGCCCACACCAGCCGCGTCGACGACCTCGCTGGGCGCTACACCCTAGCGGCGGCGTGGCTTGCCCCGCTTGCCGCCCCGCTGGCCCGAGCCGCGCTGGCCCGAGCCCCGCTGGCGCGACGGTTCGCGTTCCTCGGCCGGGCGCTTGGCCTTCGACTGCTTCGGCGCCGGCGGGCGGCCGCGCGTGCTGTTCACGGTGCGGCCGCGCACGATGCCGATGAAGTGCTCCATCAGGTCGGTCGTCTCGTCCTCGGGCCAGGACAGCGCCACCCGCGACTGCGGGGCGTCCACCAGTGGCCGGTAGGTCAGGTCGCGCCGGTGGTGCAGCCGCGCCAGCGACTGCGGAACGACCAGCACACCCACACCCGCCGCGACCAGTTCGATCGCCTCGCCCGTCGTGGCGGGGCGGTGGAGCGCCGGCCGGCCCGGGGGCTGTGCCCAGTCCAGGGTGTCGTCGAGCGGGTGCAGCACGACCTCGTCCGCCAGGTCCCCGGCCGTCACCTCGTCGGCGGCGGCCACCAGGTGGTCCTTGGGAACCACGACGACGGTCGTCTCCGTGTACAGCGGGATGGCGTGCAGGCCCTCGCGGTCCGTCGGCAGGCGCAGCAGGACCGCGTCGGCGTGCCGGTCGCGCGCCAGGCCGGCCGCCGCCGCGGCGGAGACCTGCACCAGGCGCAGCGGAACCCCGGGTGTGCGCTCCTCCCAGATGCGCACCCACTTGCCCGGCGTCACCCCCGGGACGTAGCCGAGCGTGAACGAGGGCGCTGCGTCCGGCTCTGTCACCAGCCCAGGTTACCGGCCGTGACCGGCGCGCCCGCACGCTCGATACCCTGGACGCCATGACGTCGCGAAAGACCCCCCAGACGATGAAGCCGGCGACGGCGGCGAAGAAGCTGGGCGTGTACCTCGGAGCCACCCCCGCGGAGTTCCAGGAGGGTGTCGTCTCCCGCGACGAGCTCAACGCCCTGCAGGCCGACCCGCCCGAGTGGCTGCGCGAGCTGCGCCGCAACGGCCCGCACCCCCGCCCGGTCGTCGCCGCGAAGCTGGGCGTGTCCATCGGCGGGCTCGCCCGTGGCGGCATCACCGACCCGCTCACCACCGAGCAGATCAACGCGATCAAGGCCGACAACCCGGAGTGGCTCCAGCGTGAACGCGCCACGCACGCCGAGGTGCGCAAGGAAGCGGCGCGGCAGAAGAACCAGCAGGGGTGACCCGGGCGGCGTGAGCCCGCTTGCCAAGCGGAACACTGCTCCGTATCGTTAACGGAGCAATGTTCCGCTTGTTTCGCGCGCCAAGGAGCACCCATGTCGCAGACACCCCGGTTCGGGATCATGACCGCACCCATGCAGGTCGGCTACCAGGACATCCTGCGGGTCTGGCGGGAGGCGGACACGGTCCCGGAGATCGAGCACGCGTGGCTGTTCGACCACCTCCTGCCCATCGCCGGGCCGGTGGACGGGCCGATCCACGAGGGCTGGACCCTGCTGTCGGCCCTGGCGGCGAGCACGAGGCGGCTGCGGCTCGGTCTGCTCGTCACCAGCAACCGGTTCCGCCCGCCCGCGATGCTCGCCAAGATCGCGACGACCGTCGACGTCGTGTCCGGCGGGCGGCTCGACTTCGGCATCGGCGTCGGCTCGCGGCCGAGCCACCCGCTGGCCCGGCGCGAGTACGAGGCGCACGGCCTGGCGTACGAGGACGCCGGCGACGCCGTGGCGCGGTTCGCCGAGGCGTGTGTGGTGATCCGTCGCTTGTGGACGGAGGACGAGCCGTTCGACTTCCACGGCGAGCACGTCCGGCTCACCGGGGCGTTCGGCAACCCGAAGCCGGTGCAGCGCCCCCACCCGCCGATCGTGATCGGCGGCCGCTCGTCCGCGACGCTGCGGGTGGTCGCCGAGCACGCCGACGTGTGGAACATCCCGGGCGGCGGCGACATCGAGGACGTCGTCAGCCGCAGCGCGCTGCTGGACCGCTACTGCGGTGAGATCGGGCGCGACCCCGGCGAGATCACCCGGTCGATCTTCCTGCCCGTGTCCTACGAGCAGCCCGGCGAGACCCGCGGCGCGATCAAGGAAGCGCTGGACGCCGGCTTCACGCACCTCGTGCTGGGGCTGACGCCGCCCTACCCCGAGCGGGTCGCGCAGTGGGTGGCGGACGAGCTGATCACGCGCACGCGAGCCTGACCGGCGGCGGTGGTGTTGCTCGGCTCGATTCGCGCGGCGACGGCGGGTGGATCAGGCGGGAGCCGCGGCGCGCGGCGGCCGCGGGTGGATCGCGCGGCGCGCTGCGGGCACGGAACGCACGGCCCGCGGCGGCGCGGCACGCGGGAGCGGGGGGCGGCGCGGGCTCGGCGGCGACGTGCGGCAGCGGGCGCACGGCACGTCGGTCCCGAACCGCCGCGGATGGTCTCGGGTGTGCCGACCGTGGGCCTGGTCGGCTGGCGGTGGCGCTCGGCTCGATGCGCACGGCGACGGCAGGTGGATCGCGCGGTGCGCTCCGGGCACGGAACGCACGGCCTGCTTCGGCGGGGCGCGCGGCGGCCGCGGGAGCGGCGGCGGGGGAGCTGCGGCGCGGGCTCGGCCGCGACGTGCGGCAACGGGCGCACGGCACGTCGGTTCTGCGCCGCTGTGGATGGTCTTGGATGTGCTGACCGCGGGCCTGACCGGCGGGCGGTGGCGCTGCTCGGCACGATGCCCACGGCGACCGCGGAGGGTGGATCGCGCGGGCGTGTGTGGGAGCTGCTGCGTCCGCGGAAGCTGCGTGCGCAGCCGCGAGTCGCGACGTGCGGCAGCGGGCGCATGGCACGTCAGTCCTGCTCCGCCGCGCGGCGGTGCAGGTAGCGCTGCTGCGCGAGGTTCGACGTGCGCTCGGCGGCGGCGAGGAACGCCTCGCGCGCCGCGACGGGGTCTCCGGTCTGCTCCAGCAGGTGCCCGCGCACCGAATGCCACCGGTGATCGCCGGCCAGGGCGTCGGCCAGCGGGTCGAGGCAGCGCAGCCCCGCGGACGGCCCGTGCACCATCGCGACCGCGACCGCGTGGTTCAGCCGTACCACCGGGTTGTCCTGGATCCGCAGCAGAACCCCGTACAGGGCGAGGATCTGCGGCCAGTCCGTGCTCGCCGCGTCGGGCGCCTCGTCGTGGACCGCGGCGATCGCCGCCTGCAGCTGGTACGGGCCGGGCCGGCGGCCCGGCAGGACTTCGCTCAGCAGAGCCACCCCTTCCGCGATCTGCGAGCGCAGCCACCGTCCGCGGTCCTGCTCGGCCATCGGGATCAGCTCACCGCCCGGCCCGGTGCGGGCGGGCCGCCGGGCATCGGTCAGCAGCATCAGCGCCAGCAGTCCCGCGACCTCACCGTCGCCGGGCAGCAGCCGCCGCAGCAGGCGCGTCAGGCGGATCGCCTCGGCAGCGAGTTCGACCCGCTGCAGGCTGGACCCGGTGGTGCCGGCGTAGCCTTCGTTGAAGATCAGGTACAGCACGTGCAGAACCGCGGCGAGACGCCCGGCGCGTTCCGCCTCCGCCGGCAGCCGGAACCGGATCCCGCTCTCGCCGATCCGGCGCTTGGCGCGGGTGATCCGCCGCGTCATCGTCGCCTCCGGGACGAGGAACGCGCGCGCGATCTCGGCGGTGGTCAACCCGGCCACGGCCCGCAGCGTGAGCGCGATCTGCGACGCGGGGGACAGGGCGGGGTGGCAGCACAGGAAGAGCAGCACCAGGGTGTCGTCCCCGTCGGGCGGCCGGTCCGCCGCGGGCGCGAGCCAGTCACCCGGCAGGATCCGCTGAGCGACGGTGTCCTCGCGGCGCCGCCTGGCCTGTTCGGCGCGCAGCAGATCGGTGAGCTTGTTCGCCGCGACGCGCACCAGCCAGCCGCGCGGGTGCTCAGGCACCTCCCGCCACTGCGTCGCCGCCGCGAGCAGCGCCTCCTGCACGGCGTCCTCGGCGAGGTCGAAGTGCCCGTACCGGCGCACCACCGCGCCCAGGACCTGCGGCGCGAGCGTGCGCAGCAGGTCCTCGACGCCGGTGGCGGTCACAGGTCCGCGTCCGCCTCGGGCGGCCCCGCGATGGGCCGGATGTCGACGTACCAGTCGTGGTCCAGCACCGCACCCTCCGGGTGCGGCGTGTCGGCGAGCCGGGCGGCGATCTCGGTGGCCCGGTCGAAGTCCGCGCAGTCGACGATCGTGTACCCGGCGAGCACCTCCTGCGTCTCCGGGTAGGGGCCGTCGGTGACCACGGGCGCGCCGTCGCGCAGCTGGACCCGGCGCGTGTGGGCCGGCGCGTCCAGCCCTCTGGCCTCGACGAACTCGCCCGAGGCGACCAGCTCCTCGTTCCATTTCGTCATGAACTCGTGCAGCGCGGCCAGGTCCTCCGGCGACCAGGCCGGGGTGCCGGTGTCCCGGCCGACCAGCATGTCGTACTCCCGCTGCGACCCGTACATCATGATCATGTACTTCACGGTGTCTCCTCTCCGCCCGGCGCCGTGGTGGCGCCCCCGCAGAGGGACATCGGCACCGTCACGGGATTCCGGACATCACCGGCGAACCCAGTATCCTCGCTCGCCCTTGACGCAACCCATCGGTTGCACGCCCGCGAAGGTGTGGGTTTCCGGCAGGACCTGCGGATCGAACGCGCGGAGGAGCCGCGCGTGTTCGCCTTCACCTGACGCCGCGGCGGTCGCCGAACAGGTCGTCGTCGCGCTGGGGTCCTGGCCGCGCTCGCCCGCGCCCGGGACGCGATGGCCACCCGGCGGCGGCGCATGCCGTGGGTCGCCGTGGAGCCCGCCCACGCCTGCGTCGGCTGTTCACTGGTCGCCGACCAGGTCGCGCACGTCGCCCAGCTCAACGCCCGCGACACCACCCTGGTGTTCGCCTCGCGCGCGCCACAACCCGGCACCAACGCGTTCATCCGGGACGGCGACCGCGAGCTACCTCGACATCACTGTGAATGGTGGCACTGGCACGACGATCACCCCGCTCAGCCGCGGGCTCGAGCCGGGATTCCCTTGTCCAGCGCCGTCATCAGCAGCACGACCACGCCGATCCCGACGGTCACCGCGGCCACCTCGTGCAGTCCGGCGTCGGTGGCCGCGGTGCCGAACGCCAGTCCGATCAGGCTGGACGAGAAGATCGCGCCGAAGTAGGCGAACGTCCGGAACAGTCCCGCGGCGACCGCCACGTCCGCCGCCGGTGCCTGGACGTAGAGGGCCGCCTGGTTGGCGAACCCGCCGAACCCGTTCGCCAGCCCGAACAGCACCGTCATCCCGATCAGCAGCACCACCGGCGAGGTGTGGGTGATGGTGAACATCAGCGCGCCGGTCAGCAGCATCGCCACACCGGCCAGCAGCAGCGGCCACCGCACCCAGCCGCGCAGCGACACCACCCGCGCAACGACGATGCTCGCTCCGGACAGCGGCAGCATGATCAGCCCGACCTGGGACGCGGTGTGGTGCGCGGCCTGTTCCATCCACTGGCTCGTCCCGTACAGGGCGGTGTAGTTGCCGAGCCAGACGATCGCCGACCGCAGGTAGGTCCGCGCCAGCGGGCCGTTGCGCCCGAGCATCCGCACGTCGATCAACGGCTGCGGGGCGCGCCGTTCCCAGGCCACCAGTGCCAGCCCGAGCACGACGGCCACCGGCGGGAGCCACCACGCCGGTGACCGCAGGCCCGACAGGAACACGAGCACGGCGACGATCGTGCCGGCGAACAGGACGATGCCGGGAACGTCCAGCGTGGTCAGCAGCGATCCCTGCCGCAGCCGAGGTTCGTCGCGGTCGACCCCGAGGAAGGTGCACACCAGTGCGATCACGGCGAGCGGCACGTTGACGAAGAAGATGGCGCGCCAGCCGAAGGTGCCGGTGAGCAGTCCGCCCAGGGGCAGGCCGACCACGGCGGTGACCTGGCCGGCGATGGACAGGCTGCCGAGCACCCGGCTCGGCACCCCGGTCCGCAACCGGTCGGCGCGAGCGCGGATGAGCGCCATCGCCGTCGGGTAGGCGGCGGAGGTACCGATCCCGATGAGCGCCCGCGACAGCAGGAGCACCCCGAACACCGGCGCGGTCGCGCCGATCACCCCGGCGGCCACCAGCACGACCAGCCCGGCGGCGAACACGCGCCGCGCACCGAAAACGGTGGCCAGCTTGCCCATCGTGGGCTGGGCGACCGCGCTGCACAGGTACAGCACGGAGATCAGCGACGCGGTCGTGGCCGGTCCCTTGTGGAAATCCGCGCCGATGCCGACCAG
Source organism: Amycolatopsis thermophila (assembly GCF_030814215.1). Classification (NCBI taxonomy): domain Bacteria; kingdom Bacillati; phylum Actinomycetota; class Actinomycetes; order Pseudonocardiales; family Pseudonocardiaceae; genus Amycolatopsis; species Amycolatopsis thermophila. The sequence continues at coordinate 5,102,018 of NZ_JAUSUT010000001.1, forward strand.
GCCGGTCGCGATCGTCGAGGTGTTGATGGGGTTGAGCGACGACCCCAGCAGCAGGGGACTGGTGAACCGCCACCCGAACCCCTCGCGCCCGCTCATGCCCGCAACACGGCGAGGACATCCTCGGTGGTCCCGGTCTCGGCGATGCGCGGGAAGACCCGGGTGACGCTGTACTCGTGCCGGTCCGGGTCGGAGTCGGTCATCGCGTCGACCGGCAGGGTGACGTGGAAGCCGAGGTCGTAGGCGTCCCGCGCGGTGGACTCGACGCCCGCGCCGGTCGCGACACCCGTGACGACCACCTGGGTGACGCCGCGCTCGCGCAGCGACTCGGCGAGGCCGGTGCCGTGGAAGGCGCTGACGCAATGCTTGGTGACGAGCAGGTCGCCCGGCCGCGGGTCGAGTTCGGGGATCAGGTCGGTCCAGCCGTCCGGGAAGGTGCGGGCGGCCGGCCCGGCGTCGGTGCGGCCGGACGGCGTCCCGGCGACGTTGACGAGCACGACAGGCAGGTCGCGCTCGCGGAATCCGGCCAGCAGGGCGGTCGTGCGCTCGACGACGTCGTCCACGTGCGCCACGGGACGCGACACGATGCCCTGCTGCAGGTCGATGACGACGAGGGCGGTGCGCGGGTCGAGGGCGGTGACGGGCATGGGGTGTCCTTCGGGGGAGAACGGCGCGTGGCGTCGGCGCCGCGGCCGCAGGGCGGGTGCGGTGGCAGTCAGGCCCGCTGGACCAGACGCTTGATCAATTCGACGCTCCGGGCGAGCGTGACGATCTCCTCGTCGGTGAGGTGGTCGTCGATGGCCCGGGACAGCCAGTCCTCCCGGGCGCGGCGCCCGGTGCGGAAGTCCTCGAGTGCGGTGTCGGAGATGCTGAGCAGGGTCTTGCGGCCGTCGGAGGGGTCCGCGGCGGCGGTGACGAGACCGGCCGCCTGGAGCACGTGGACGATCTTGGCCATGGACTGCGGGCGCATCCCTTCGGCGCGGGCGAGGGCGGTCGCCGTCGCCGGGCCCTCCCGCTCAAGCCGGAGCAGGACCGACGTCTGCGACTTGGTGAGGTCGTTGCCCGGCGCGTGCTCCCGCAGCCGGCGGATCAGGTTGCCCAGGGCCACCCGGAGTTCGCCGGCCAGGAGTGCGATGTCGGGCTTCTCGCTCACGCCTCGACGGTACCGAATGGACAGCTAACTGCACAACTGGCTGTCTATTGTGGCGGAGCCGGCGAGCAGGTGGTCGCCCCGGGCCCCCACGGCGAGGGTGTCGCCACCATGGTCACGAAAACGCGGATTCGGTGGCGCCGCCGCGCGCTTCGTGCTCTGATACGCCGAGCCGTGACCGGGGAGGGGTGGCGTCGTGAACCAGTGGCGGGTGCCGGGCTACAGCGAGGTCGAGGTGCTCGGGACCGGGGGCTTCGGCCGGGTGGTGCTGGCCAAGCACGAGGCCACCGGGCAGCTGGTCGCCATCAAGTACCTGCTGGCCGAGTTCCTCGGCGATCCGGGGATCGTCGCGAACTTCCGCCGGGAGGCGCTGTTGCTGCACGGGGTCCGCAGCCCGCACGTGGCCCAGGTGCACGACTTCGTCGAGCGGCCCGAGGGTGCCGCGCTGGTCATGGAGGCCGTGCCCGGGGTGTCGCTGCGCGTGCTGCTGGCCGCGGAGAAGAAGCTGGCGCCCGAGTCGGCGCTGGCGATCCTCAAGGGCTCGCTGCTCGGGCTCGCGGCGGCGCACGCGGTCGGGGTCGTCCACCGCGACTACAAGCCCGGCAACGTGCTGGTGTCGCAGGCCGGCGAGTCCAAGCTCGTCGACTTCGGGCTGGCCACACTGGACGGACAGGCCGGGCTCGCCGCCGGGTCACCGTCCTACATGGCCCCCGAGCAGTGGTCCGGACTGCCCGGCCTGCCCGCCACCGACGTCTACGCCGCCACCTGCGTGTTCTTCCAGTGCATCACCGGGCACAAGCCGTTCGACGCCGGGACCACGGAGGAGCTGCGCGCCCTGCACCAGGCGGCACCGGTCCCGCTCGGCGCGGTGCCCGAGCCGGTGCGCCCCCTCGTCGCGCGCGGCATGGCGAAGGACCCCGCCCAGCGCCCGCCCACCGCGGACGCCTTCGTCGCCGAACTGGAAGCCACCGCCCGCGCCGTCTACGGCCCGGACTGGGAGAGCCGCGGCTGGAAGCGCCTCGCGGCACCGGTCGCGGCCCTGACGGCCCTGACCCCGCTCGCGCTGCTGGCCACGGCCGGGACCGCGGCCGCCCCGGTGGCGGCGGTCGCCTCCGCGCCGGCCGGGGCGGGCATCGCCGCCGCCACCATCGGCAAGGTCGTGGTCGGGGTGCTGGTGACCGCGCTGGTCGCCGTCGGCGGGTTCCTCGTCTACCAGCAGTTCGACGACGACCCGCCCCGTCAGGCCGCGCTGAGCGTCGACCTGACCAGCACCACGGGCCGTGACCCCGCCCTGCCCATCACCTACGACCTGCAGTACCCGCGGGTGTCCGGGCACGCGGACCCGGCGGCGGAGCAGCGCATCAACGCCGCGCTGCGGGCGCCGGTGGACGAGCGGCTGGATTCGGTGCGCCGGGCACTGGCCGATCCCGAGGCCGTGGCCAGGGTGCGCAGCCAGGGGGAGACCATCGGCGTCCGGACCACCGCGACCATCATGCTGCGGACGGAGACGTTGCTTTCGGTGCGCTACGACCACGCGCTGGACTCGGACTACCTGTCCCATTCGAGCTGGCGGTTCCCGGAGGGCCTGAACGTGGACCTGGGCAGCGGCCGGGTCCTGGGTCCGGCGGACATCTTCCGGGGCGATGTCCTCACGGCGAGCGGGATGGCTGCGCTCACCGAACGGTTGGTGACGCATTCGGCGCGCGGGTTCTGCCACCTCGCGGAAGTCGGTGGCCCCGGTCCGCTGGCGTCGATCGACAGCGCGGAGACCGCGGCCGGCGGCGATCACGTGCCCGTCGCGGACGTGGTGTTCACGCCGGCGGGGATGGATTTCCTGGTCCGGTACGCCGACCTGGGCTGTACGGAGGCGGACGGCCAGGAGACGATCACCCTGCCCTACCAGGAGATCGAGGATCTGCTGAGTCCCTCGATGCTGACCATGCTGGGCCGGCCGGCTTCCTCGTCGTCGGCGGCCCCGTCGTCGGCGGCGTCCTCCTCGGCCGCGCTGGACGGGAAGGTCTACACCAACGCGCGGTTCGGCTTCAGCCTGCAGGTCCCGGAGGACTACCAGCGGCGCCCCTACGCACCGTCCGGCGGCGACGGCATGGAGTTCACCGACTCCCCGCTCGGCGCGACGATGACGGTGTGGGGCGAGAACAACACGGCGGGACTGTCCACAGCGGACGCCCTGGCCGCGGCTATCCGGGCGGTGCAGGCGCAGGGCGGGCAGGTGACGGCGCAGCGCGTGGAAGGCGAGCAGTACACCATCAGCGGCTACACCGGCGACCGCATCTTCTACGAGCGGGGTTTCGTCGGCCGGGGTTCACGAGCCACCCTGCATTGGGACTACCCGAGGGTGAACAAGGAAGAACTGGACGCGGCCGTGAGCCGGACGGTGAAGACGCTCGAGCCCGGCGACCTGAGCCGGCCGCACTAGGGAGTGCCCGCAATGGGATTCGCGTAGGCGGAACCGGGCGACGGAAACATCTTGGCCAAGTACGGCTAGGGCGTGTCTGACAAAAGATTCGGCTGGTTGTTCGGATGCGGCTGGTCGTGTCGCGGTTTCCATTGCTTTCGGATGCGCGGGATGTGCCGGCGGTGTTCGGTCCGTGGCAGATGATCCGGACCTCGCCCGACCGGGTCCGCGGCGACACGGCCTACTCATCACCAGCGATCCGGGGACATCTGCGCGCGCGGCATCACCGCGGTGATCCCCCGAGCCAGCTGACCAGGCCAGGCACCGCAAACGCCGCGGTCGTCCTGCATGCCGTGATCAGCTGGATCAAGGCATTGTCAGACACGCCCTAGCTTGAGTTTTAACCGGGTCGGCGGGGTCGTGGGTTGCTCGATTTGGTGTTCTTGCGGTGTTTCGGCTTTGGTTTGTTCGTGCTGGTGAAGGTGTGGACGTCGTGGCGTGAGGCGGGTCGTTGGTTGGGTGTTCCGGCTGGACGTCCAGGGCCTGGCCGCGAGGGTTTCGGGACGCCGGCGGGGCAGGCGAGTTGTGGACGTAGGTTCCGAAACCCCCGGCGGACCCTGGCCGGGGTGAGCCGCCTGGCTTGTCGGGGTTTCTCCCAAGGACGGCGCAGGTCCGCTGTGAGGTCACGGGCGAGGCGCAGCTGGGTGTAGGCGGTCAGCTGCAGCCAGGTCCAGCGGTCGGCCGCCTCGGGTGAGCGAAGTTTTGGGGTGGTCCAGCCGAGGGTTTGCTTGAGCATGCGGAAGGTGTGCTCGATGTCGAACCGGCGCAGGAACGCCTGCCAGGCCAGATCAACCTCGGTGGCGTCCAGGCCGATGCGGGAGTGCCAAAGCCACACCGGTTTCGGGATCGCCCCGGAGGGCAGCCGGTGGACTTCGAGCCGGATCACGGTGCCCTCGATGATCGGCAGAGTGCCGTCGTGGCCGGCCCAGGCGATGCGGTGGGTCAGCCGTGGGTGCAGCCGATCCCACGCCCGGACCAGCGCGGGACCATAGAGCCGGGTCGTGGTTTCGGTGACGACGTCGGGATGCCCCCAGGTGGCCGGGTCGCCGAAAGCGAACTCGTCCCCGTGGCGACGGGGTCTGCCCAGCGTGCCGGGCGGCTGCGGCGGGACCGGGCGATGCAGGACCCGATCAGTGCGCATCCGCACCAGCACGGTGATCGGAAGATCGGCCAGCACGTGAGCCAGCCGGGGGCCGTCGTAGCCGGCATCGGCGACCAGCAGGATGTCCGGGTCTCCCGGCCGCCAGTGCCCGGCCGCGACCAGACGGTCCACCACGCCGCGGATCTGCCGGGCGGTCACGCTCGCGGCGTTGTCGCCCGGCGCGAGCCGGACCGCGTCCAGCGGCGCGGTCCACGAACCGCGCCCTGATTCCAGCGCGACGACGACGGAGTAGGGCCAGCCCGGCACCATCATGTGCTGGTCTTTGCCGCGGCCGTAGGTGTGACACAGGATCCGTTGCGGGCAGGTGTGCGCTTCCGGACGCAACCAGCAGGTCACATCTACCGCCAGCACCAGCCGCCCGTCCGCGGCCCGCGGGATCGGCGCCGCGCTCAGCGCGGTCTGCAACCGCGGCACGTCCATACTGCCGCGCGCGAGTGCGGCATACCCACTGCCATACCCTCGGCGATGCTCGCCCGCCAGGGACAACTCCGCGACCGACCGTACCGGCCCATCAGCACACAACACCGCGTCGGCCAGCTCGAACAACGCGTCCGCCCGCCGGTTCAAAGACTCATACACCCGCCGCCGGAACCTCGACAGCTCCCCATTGGCACGCCTGTTACTGGCATCAGGCAAACTGATCACCGCAGCCCTTGATCGATCTTCCAACTGTCGCAAGAAGGAATGATCGACCAAGGGCTGCGTTCATGATCAACAGGGGTAGGCAAGACCACCCGAAGGTTAAAACTCAAGCTAGCTGTGCTGTTCGGGGACGTTGGTGATGGGCTGACACGCTGAGGATGATCTTGATGTGGGTGAGGACCTCCGGGTTCGGTGTGGATTGCGACATCTGCACCCGAACACCAGGAGGTCCTCGATGGTCCACCGTAACGCGCTCTTGACTCCGACGGGTCGGCTGCGGCTGGCCCGGTGTGTCGTGGAGCAGGGGTGGTCGCTGCGGCGGGCAGCGGAGCGGTTCCAGGTCTCCCACACCACCGTGGCCCGCTGGGTGGGGCGTTATCGCGAGCACGGGGCGGCGGGCATGGTCGATCGGTCCAGCCGCCCGCACCACAGCCCGGGCCGTACCTCGCCGGAGGTGGAAGCGCAGGTGGTGGCGCTGCGCACCGAGCACCGGATCGGGCCGCTGCGGATCGCCACCCGCGTCCCGGTGGCCGCTTCCACGGTGTACCAGATCCTGCGCCGGCACGGCCTGCCGCCGCTGGCCGCGTGTGATCGGGCCACCGGCGAGTCGATCCGTCGTTACGAACGCGACCGTCCGGGCGAGTTGGTCCACGTCGATGTCAAGAAGCTGGGCCGCATCCCCGACGGCGGCGGTCACAAGATGCTGGGCCGTCCCGCCAGTCGCGCGAATCAGGTACGCGCCCGCGGCGGCACCTACCTGTTCCTGCACACCGCGCTCGACGACCACTCCCGCCTGGCCTACACCGAAACCCTGCCCGACGAGAAAGCCGTCACCTGCGCGGCGTTCCTGCGCCGTGCCTACGCCTGGTTCGCCCAGCACGGCATCACCATCGAACGCGTCCTGACCGACAACGCCATGGCCTACCGCAAAACCACCTGGCAGCAGGTCTGCGCCGAACTGGGGATCCAACGCCGCTTCACCCGCCCATGGCGACCCCAAACCAACGGCAAGGTCTGTGAAGACTTAGCTCGGTGCTGCACCGGATCGGTCTGACCCTGGTCAAGGTATGACCTATCGATAGTGGTGGTGTCCTGCGTTCGATTTGTCGGCCGGCTCCGGTGCAGCACTGTGGTGCGCACCGGCCAGGCGGAGCTGACCTGATAGGAGCTTGGGCTAGAAGCCCCCGTCGCAGACTTGTCGCCCCGCCCGGCCGGTTCGCTCCATCCGTGAGATCAGCCCTAACGGAGGAGCACATCCAGCATGACAACCCAGATGGCTATAGAGCCAGCAGCTGGTGCCGTGATCGGCGGCGTCGATACCCACAAGAACACTCACTACGCGGCGGCGGTCGATGACCACGGCCGCCTGTTGGGTCATCGGGAGTTCCCCGCCAATGACCGCGGCTACGCCGACCTTCTGGCATGGGTTCAGGAACACGGCGAGGTAGGCGCGATCGGGGTCGAGAGCACCGGATCTTTCGGCGCCACGCTGACTCGGTTCCTTACCGCCCGGGAGATTCGCGTGGTCGAGGTCAACCGGCCCAACAGACTGGCACGGCACATGGACGGCAAGTCCGATCGGCTCGATGCCGAGCAGATCGCCCGGGCTGTCCTCGGCCAGACTTCGACGGCCACCCCGAAAGCCAAGTCCGGCCTGGTCGAGGTCATCCGGACCCTTCGGGTGACTCGTTCCAGCGCAGTCAAGGCACGCACCAGCGCATTCAACACACTGTGGGGCGTCATGATCGGGTCACCCTCTCCGTTGCGCGACGAACTTGTCGTGCTGAGCAAGAAGACGCTGGTCAACCGATGCCTGCGGCTGCGGCCGGAGACGGAGGACCTGCTCGGCCTGGCAACAACCCCAGGCCGGCTATTGATGGCCGGAGTCAAGGCCACCCTACGGGGCCTGGCACGCCGCTGGAAGCAACTCGATGATGAGATCAAGGCCCTCAACAAGCAGATCGGGGCCCTGGTCCACGCAGCGGCACCCGAACTGGTCGAACTGCACGGTGTCGGCGTCGAGATCGCGGGCCAGTTCCTCGTCACCGCAGGCGACAACCCCGAACGCATCCGCAACGAAGCCGCCTTCGCCAAGCTCTGCGGTGTCGCGCCCCAGCCGGCCAGCAGCGGACGCACCACCGGCCGACACCGACTCAGCCGCGGCGGCGACCGCGCCGCAAACAGTGCCCTCTACATCGTCACGATCGTCCGGATGCGTCGCCACCAACCGACCCGCCACTACGTCGAGCGGCGCACCGCCGAAGGCCTGCGCAAACGCGAGATCATCCGCTGCCTGAAGCGCTACATCGCCCGGGAAATCTATGCCAACCTTCCCCGACCATCCACGGCCTCCGTCACACCCCCTCCGACAGCGGCTTGACGAACATAGGAGCATCGAACGCTTCCACCGCACCCTGCTCGAGGAATGGGCCTACCACCAGCCCTACACCTCAGAAACCCACCGCCAAACAGCCTTCCCCGACTGGCTGCACTGGTACAACTACCACCGACCCCACACCGGCATCGACGGCCACACCCCAGCCAGCCGCGGCACCAACCTCACCAAACAACACACCTAGCGCGCTTCCCGCGCCGCCCACTCGCGTCGCCGGCGGGTCAGCACCTCGACCAGCTCACTCCGCCGTCGCGCGACCTCGTCGTAACTGCCCATGACCCCCACCGCGGCCACGGTCTTGCCCCCCTCGACCACGGCGACCGACACCCCGTCGGCTTCGGTCGACGCACCGGGCGCGGCCACGAGACCGTCCCGCTGGATCTGCGCCAGATCGGCCAGGAACCGGTCCACGCGGTCCGTCTCGTCCGGCGGCAGCGCACTGATCTGCGCCCACAGGTCCCGCTTGTCCATCCCGGCCAGCAGCACCCAGCCGGTCGACGTCCGGATCAGCGAGCGCCGGACGAACCCCTCCGCGAGGTAGGCGTACCGCGGATCGGACGAGGCGTAGTCGACGTAGTAGAGGTCGCTGCCGACCACGATGGCGAGCACGGCGGTCATGCCCGTCTCGTCGTGCAGGGCCACCAGGTCCTCGTGCGTGACCGTGGTGACGGTGGGACGGCCGGCGAGCCGGGTGAGCAGGAACGGTGCCGGCCCCAGGGTGTAGCGGCGGTCGCGCTCGTCCAGGTAACCGGTCGCGACGAGCCCGTTGACCAGGCCCTGGATGGAGCTCAGGGGCGCGTCGAGCTCGCGGGCGAACTCGGTCAGCGTCGTCCCGTGGGTCGAGCGGGCTGCCAGGTCGAGGATCGTCGCCACCCGGTCGATCATCCGGTGGCGGGGCCTCGGGCGGCCATGCGGCGTGGGGTGCGTCGGCACGGCGTCGCTGCTTTCTTGATCGGTTGCGTTCACGGAACCCTACACCGGGGCGGGTTGCGTAAATACGTAGGTTACTGCCAGACTGCGTAACATGAACATGCCGCTGGACGGCGTCGTCGTCGCCGACTTCAGCCGGGTGCTGGCCGGCCCGCTGGCGTCGATGACGCTGGCCGACCTCGGCGCCACCGTGATCAAGGTGGAACGGCCCGGCTCGGGGGACGACACCCGCAGCTGGGGCCCGCCGTGGACGGCCAACTCCAGTGCGTACTTCGAGTGCGCGAACCGGTCGAAGCGCTCGGTGGTCCTCGATCTCGACGACGACGCGGACCTCGCGCTGGCCCGTGAACTGGCCCGCCGCGCCGACGTCCTGGTGGAGAACTTCCGCGACGGCGCCCTGGCGCGCCGGGGTCTGGACTACGCGTCCGTCCGCGCCGTCAACCCGGGGGTCGTCTACTGCTCGGTGACCGGGTTCGGCAGCCGGGGAGGCGCGCCCCTGCCCGGCTACGACTTCCTCGTGCAGGCCACGGGAGGCCTGATGAGCATCACCGGCGAGGCCGACGGCGAACCGGCGAAGGTCGGTGTGGCCGTGGTCGACGTGCTGACCGCCAAGGACGCCACGATCGGGATCCTCGCCGCGCTGCGGGCCCGCGAGGCGACCGGGCGCGGGCAGCGGATCGAGGTCAACCTGCTGTCCAGCCTGCTCGGGTCGCTGGCCAATCAGGCCTCCGCCTATCTCGCGACGGGCCGGGCGCCCCGCCGGATGGGCAACCGGCACCCGTCGGTCGCGCCGTACGAAACGCTGCGGTGCAAGGACGACGTGCTGGCCCTGGCCTGCGGCAACGACCGGCAGTTCCAGCGGCTGGCCGACGTGCTCGGCGACCCGGGCCTGGCCGCCGACGGCCGGTTCGCGACCAACGAGGCGCGCGTTCTCAACCGTCCGGCGCTGCGGTCCGCGCTCGAAGACCTGCTGGCCCAGGACACCGCCGGCGCGTGGAGCGCGCGTCTGACCGCGGCCGGGGTGCCCGCGGGCGAGGTCGGCGACCTCGGCGACGGCCTGCGCCTGGCGGACTCGCTCGGCCTGGAGCCGACCGTCCCGGTCGGGGACGCGCCGCATCAGGTCCGGCACCCGGTGACCTATTCGGACACCCCGGTCACCCGCTACACCGCCCCGCCCCGCCTGGGGCAACACAGTGACGAGATCCGCCGCTGGCTCGAAGAGGAGACACGATGAGCACCACCACGAAGCTGCCGCCGCTCGACCCGCGCGACCCCGCCGGGATCAACGACCTGCTGTCCAGCGACGAGAAGGACATCGCCGCCGCGGTCCGCCGCCTGTGCGAGGAGCGGGTCGACCCGTTCGTCGCCGGGTGGTTCGAGGAGGGCCGGATCACCGACATCCGCGGCCTGGCGAAGGAACTGGGCTCGCTCGGGGTGCTCGGGATGCACCTGGAGGGCTACGGGTGCGCCGGGATGTCCGCCACCCAGTACGGTCTTGCGTGCCTGGAGCTCGAGGCGTCCGACTCCGGTCTGCGGTCGCTGGTGTCGGTGCAGGGGTCGCTGGCGATGTTCGCGATCTGGCGGTGGGGCTCGGAGGAGCAGAAGCAGCAGTGGTTGCCTCCGATGGCCGCCGGCGAGGCGATCGGCTGCTTCGGGCTGACCGAGCCGGACATCGGGTCGGACCCGGGCAGCATGCGCACGCGGGCGCGCCGCGACGGGGCGGACTGGGTGCTCGACGGCCGCAAGATGTGGATCACCAACGGCAGCGTCGCCGACGTCGCGGTGGTGTGGGCGCAGACGGACGAGGGTGTGCGCGGGTTCGTGGTTCCCACGGACACGCCGGGTTTCTCGGCGCCGGAGATCAAGCACAAGCTGTCGCTGCGGGCATCGGTGACGAGCGAGCTGGTTCTGGACGGCGTGCGGCTGCCCGCGGACGCGGTGCTGCCCGAGGTGACCGGGCTGAAGGGCCCGCTGAGCTGCCTGAACGAGGCGCGGTTCGGGATCGTGTGGGGCGCGATGGGTGCGGCGCGGTCGTGCCTGCACGCGGCGCTGTCCTACGCGGGCGAACGCACCCAGTTCGGCAAGCCGATCGCCGGTTTCCAGCTGACGCAGCAGAAACTCGTCGACATGACGCTGGAGTACACCAAGGGCGTGCTGCTGGCGTTGCACCTGGGGCGCCGGAAGGACGCGGGGGCGCTCCGGCCGGAGCAGGTGAGCCTCGGCAAGCTCAACAACGTGCGCGAGGCGCTGGACATCTGCCGCGCGGCGCGGACGATCCTGGGCGCCAACGGGATTTCGCTGGAGTACCCGGTGATCCGGCACATGAACAACTTGGAGTCCGTGCTGACCTACGAGGGCACCGTCGAGATGCACACGCTGGTCGTCGGCCAGGCGATCACCGGCCACGCCGCCTTCCGGTGACCGGATCCGGCCGGCCCGTGGGACGCTTCGCGTGCCGTACGGGCCGGCCCGGGTCGTCGCGGGTCCCTTGGGATCGTGACCGGCAGCGGTAGCCCTCCACGATGGACTCGCGAGCGTGCCGGCCGCGGTGGCGCCCGCCGGTGTGTCCTCCTTCCAGTTGTGGGCGCCCCGGATCCGCCGTTCTCCTACTTCCGCCCCGACGCCCTAGGTGTGGTTGCTCAGCACCAGCGTGCCCGCCGCCATGAACATGCCTCCGTTGCCCAGCGCCACGCTCACCTCCACGCCCGGCACCTGCGCCGCCGCCTGGCCGCGCAGCTGCCGCACCGATTCCTGCACCAGGAACATCCCGTACATGCCCGTGTGGGTGTAGGACAGGCCACCGCCGTTGGTGTTGAGCGGCAGCTCGCCCCCGGGGGCGGTCCGGCCCTCCGCGATGAACGCCCCGGCCTCGCCCCGAGGGAGGAACCCCATGTCCTCCAGGCCGTAGACGGGGACGTGCGCGAACGCGTCGTAGATCATCAGGTGGTCGACGTCGCCGTGGGTGATGCCGGCCTCGGCGAACGCGTCGGCGCTCGAGCGGCGGAACGCGGCCGACGTGGTGAAGTCCGCCATCTGCGAGATCAGCGGCGACTCGAACGTCTCCCCGGTGCCCAGGATGTGCACCGGCGGCTGGGGCAGGTCCCGCGCCCGCTCGGCGGAGGTGATCACCAGCGCCCCGCCGCCGTCGGTGACCAGGCAGCACTCCAGCAGGTGCAGCGGGTAGGAGATCATCCGCGACGCCAGCACGTCCTCCACCGTGATCGGGTCCCGGTAACGGGCCCGCGGGTTGCGCGCCGCCCACTGGCGCTGCGCGACGGCCACCGACGCCAGCTGCTCGGCGGTCAGCCCGAACTCCTTCATGTACCGCAGCAGGGGGATGGTGAACATGCTCGGCGGGCCGGTCACCCCGTAGGGCACCTCGAACTGGCCGTTGGGGCTGGACGCCGGGAACGCACCGCGCGCCGCGCCGACCCGGGACTTGCCCGACTCGCCATGGGTCACCAGCACCGTGGTCGCGTGCCCGGCGCGGATCGCCTCGACCGCGTGCCGCACGTGCAGCAGGAACGACGTCCCGCCGACGCCGGTGCCGTCGATCCACCGCGGCTGGATGCCCAGCGCGTGCGCCACCGTGACCGGGCCCGGCGCCGACACGCTCGCGATCCCGTCGATGTCGGACATGCGCAACCCGGCGTCGGCCACGGCGTTGCGCGCCCCTTCGACGTGCAGGCGGATCGTGGAGTGCCCGGGCAGGACCCCGATCTCGTCGGTCTCGGCCGCCCCGCAGACCACCACGTCGCCGCGCGTCATGCCGGCACCTCCGTCCCGACCGGGGTGAACTGGGGGATGGTCACGTCGCCGCGCTGCTCGAAGGTGACCCGCAGGTCCATGTCGAGCACCAGGTTGCCGGGCGTGTTCTCGACACCGACGATGTTGGTCATCATCCGCGGCCCCTCCGCCAGCTGCACCACCGCGATCGCGTAGGGCGCCTCGAACCCGGGCGCCGGGCGGTGCGTGATCGTGTACGAGTACAGCGTCGCCCGTCCACTGGTGGTGAACCATTCCAGCGCGTCCGACGCGCAGAACGGGCAGCACGGGCGCGGGTAGAAGAACGGGCGGCCGCAGTCCAGGCAGCGCTGGATGCGCAGCTCGCCCCGCGCGGCGGCGTCGAAGAACGGCTGGGTTTCGGGCGTGGGCACCGGAACCGGTTTCATGTCGCTCCTTTGTAGAGGGTCAGCGGCCGAGCAGCGGACCGAACGCCTGCTCGATCCGTGTCGCCAGCGTGTCGGGGTCCCACGGTCCGGTGCCGAAGATCCGGCTGACCGGTTCCGGGTTGTTGTAGAGCGCCACCTGGTACCCGGCGGCGTGCAGGATCCGCCCGGTGATCCAGCCGGACGCGGTGCCGGCGAGGTAACCGACGAGCGGCGCGACGTTGTCCGGCGAATGCTCGTCGGCAGCGGGGGAGCGGCGCCGCTCGCCGGGGATGGAGTCGGTCATCCGGGTGGCGGCGCCGGGGGAGACGGCGTTGACCGTGACGCCGTAGCGGGCCAGCGCGCGGGCGCTGGAGTAGGTCAGCCCGACGATGCCCATCTTCGCCGCGGCGTAGTTCGGCTGGCCGGGCGCTCCGTGCAGGCCGGAGACCGAGGTGAAGTTGATGATCCGGTTCTGCGCGTCGCCGTCGCCGAGCGAGCGCCAGTGCGCCGACGCGAACCGGGTGGTGTTGAACGTGCCCTTGAGGTGGACCCGGATCACGTCGTCCCACTCGCGCTCGGTCATGTTGAAGATCATCCGGTCGCGCAGGATGCCGGCGACGTTCACCAGCACGTCCAGCCGGCCGAACTCGGCGATCGCCGTGCCGATCAGCTTCTCCGCCGCCGCGTGGTCGGAGACGTCGGAGGTGTCCGCGACCGCCTTCCCGCCGGCCGCGGTGATCTCCTCGGCGACCGTGGCGGCGGGGCCGGTGTCGGTGCCGGACCCGTCCAGTTGGGTGCCGAGGTCGTTGACCACCACGTGCGCGCCGTCGCCGGCCAGCAGCCGGGCGACCGACGCGCCGATCCCCCTGCCCGCTCCGGTCACGATCGCGACCCGTCCGTCCAGGCGTCCCATGCCCATCCCGCCTTCCACCGCAGGTTTTAGAACTCGGTTCTGGAATTACTTTCGGCGCGGCGGGAGTGCCTGTCAAGAGGCTTGACACCGGGTGGCGGGGATCCTGTAATAGACGAACCGAATTCTAATATTCGTGTCTGGTCCACAGGGTCGTGAGACATCCCGGAGCGGCAACGGCGCCGCAGCGAGGAGGAAGGCACGTGCCACTCAACCACGACGTGATCGGCCTGGAGTCGCCACCGGCCGAGAAGAGCTGGACCAGCAGGGACACGCTGCTGTACGCGCTCGGCGTCGGCGCGGGCCAGGATGATCCGGCCGGCGAGCTCGAGTTCACCACGGAGAACACCGCCGGGGTCGGGCAGCGAGTGCTGCCCACCTTCGCGGTCCTCGCCGCCCAGGCGCCGGCGCGCCGGGACCTCGGCGACTTCGACCGGGCCATGCTGGTCCACGCGGAGCAGGCCTTCGAACTGCACCGGCCGTTGCCCCCGGCCGGCACCGCACGGGTCACCACCACGGTGACCGGCATCCACGACAAGGGGTCCGGCGCGCTCGTGGTCACCGAGGCACGCGCGGTGGACCCGGCCACGTCGGAAACGCTCGTCACCTCGCGCAGCTCCGTGTTCATCCGCGGCGAGGGCGGCTTCGGCGGCAGCCGCGGCCCGGCCACCGAGTGGAAGGAGCCGGCACGTCCGCCGGACCACCGCGTGACCTACCGGACCCGGCCGGACCAGGCGCTGCTCTACCGGCTGTCCGGCGACCGCAACCCGTTGCACTCCGACCCCGCCTTCGCCGCCAGGGCCGGGTTCGCCCGCCCGATCCTGCACGGCCTGTGCACCTACGGCGTGACCGGCCGGGCGCTGCTGCACACCCTCGCCGGGTCGGACCCGGCCCGGTTCGCCGCGATGTCCGGGCGGTTCAGCGCACCGGTGTTCCCCGGCGAGTCGCTCACGGTGTCGATGTGGGCCGACGGCGAGAACGTCGCGTTCCGCACCACCAAGGACGACGGCACCGTGGTGATCGACCGCGGTACCGCCACGATCCGGCTCGGCTGATACCCGATCGCACGTACCCGGCCCGGGACACCCGCGCCGGCGATGACGCACGCGTTTTTCTCCACCCAGGGAAGGTGACCCATGAGGTTGTTGCCGATACGTGAGCTGACCGAGTATCCGACGGGCGCCCGCCGGATGCGGATCCTGACGATGGCGGTGCTCGCGATCCTGATCGGGTCGTACGAGGCGCAGATCGCCCCGGTGGTCCCGTTGCTGCTCAAGGACCTGCACATGTCGCTGGCCACCTACGGGCTGGTGTCGGCGGCCGGGGTGCTGGCGGGGGCGATAGCCTCCGCGATCGGCGGCAGGCTCACCGACCACGTGGGGCGGGTGCGCCTGCTGGTGCCGTTGATGTTCGCCACCGCGGTGTGCTGCTTCCTGATGGTGACGGTGCATTCGCCGACGCAGCTGCTGCTGGTGCGGATCATCCTGTCTATTGTGGACGGCATGGCGATGGCGGGCACCGCGCCGCTGGTGCGGGACTTCTCGCCGCGGATGGGGCGTGCGCAGGCGTTCGGGTTCTGGACCTGGGGCCCGGTGGGTGCGAACTTCCTGGCCGCCGCCGTCGCCAGCGCGACGCTGCCGGTGTTCGACGACAACTGGCGCTCCCAGTTCGTGATCATGGGCGCGTTCTCGCTGGTGATCTCGATCGTGATCATGTTCAACATCGCCGACCTGTCACCGGAGCTGCGGGCGCGCATCCAGCAGACCGAGCAGCAGGCGGTGCGGATCGGCCGGGACGGGCCGGCGCGGGCGCGGGAGTTGTTCCGGCACCGCAACATCTGGGCCCACGTCGTCGGCATCTCGTTGTGGCTGGTCATCTACATGACGCTGTCGTTGTTCGGGCAGACGATGCTGGCGGCGGCCTTCGACCTGAACGCGTCCACCGCGTCGGGCATCATGTCCGCGTTCTGGGTGCTGAATCTGCTGACGCTCGTCGTGATCGGGCGCGTGTCGGATCGGCTGCAGCTGCGCAAGCCGATCTGCGTCGCGGGGTCCGTGGTGGCCGTGCTGGTGACCGGGTACCTGATCCTGCTCATGGGCGATCCGGGTGTGTCGCACGTGCACCTGATGATCACCGGCGCCCTGCTCGGCGGCGCGCTCGGTGTGGCGTACGGCCCGTGGATGGCGAACTACTCGGAGGACGCGGAGGACGTCGACCCGCGCCTGCAGGGCAGCGCCTGGGGCCTGTACGGGGCGCTGTCGAAGATCATGGCGGTGGTCGTGCTGTTCGTGATCCCGCACCTGGTGGAAGCGGCCGGGTGGCGCACGTGGCTCGCCATCGCCGCGTTCTGCCTGCTGCTGTTCGTCCCCGCGGTGTTCGCGTTCCACGGCCCGTGGCGGGCGCACCGCGGCCGCACCCCGGTGACCACCTCGCCGCTGGAACGCACCGCGAACTAGCGGGGCAGGAGCCCGCCGGGGTCGGCCTTGCCGGCCCCGGCACTCGTGCTGAGCAGGATGTCCTCCAGCGAGAACGTGCGCACCAGCGCACCTGGTGGAGGATCTTGAGCCGGCGCGCGGATCTCGGCGAGCTGTTCGTCCGGCCGGTGGCCGGTCAGGTACCGGGAGATCGCCGCGCGCGCCGGAAGATCGAGCGGCCGCCGCGGACGCGGCGGGGTTGATCGCAGGGGGCTGGACACGAAACCCGGAATCGAGCCGCCTGATCACCCCATCGGCCGCTCCCGTGGCGAGCCCACCACCAAGATCCACCGTCTAGTCGAGGGGAACGGCCGCGCACCGGTCACCCTGCTGAGCACGGACTCGCCCCGACCGGGTGCGCCGAGAAAAGGCTTACTCCTCCCGCGCCCATCCGCACCCACCTCCGCGGGCGGGGAATCCGCGCGGTCATCCCCGAGCCGGCCGACCGAGCCGGACACCGGAAACGCCGCGGTTCCCGCGGCGGAGGGCCGCCCGCCTCCGACGGCCAGGACTACTGCGGCCGCAACGTCATCGAACGCAGCTTCAACCAGCTCAAACAACGGCGAGGAATCGCCACCCGGTTCGACAAACCCGCCACCGTCCACCGAGCAGCCGTCCTCCTCCACGACGTCATCACCCGGACAAACGCTTTGTCCGACACGCTCCAGGCGTGCGGAGGCGGTTGCGCTCCTCGTCCGTCATCGTGACGGCCTCGGAGAGCGGCCGTGGAGCCGGAACAACTCGGCGCCGAGGGCGTTGCGCCGGGCGTCCTTGCGCGCGGCCCGTGCCTTCGGCGTGATCGCGGCGTCGGTCAGCTCACCGTGGACCGGTCCGCGGTGAGCCGTCGTGGCCGGGCCGCCGCGCTCCGGCGGCCGGTCAGGGACACCAGCACCGCCACCACGGAGATCGCCGTCATCACGCCGAGCGTGATCCGGTACCCGGTGACCAGCAGACCGACCTGATCCGGGTGCAGGTGGGACAGCGTGCCCGCGAACACCGACGGCCGCACGGCCGCCGGGAGCGGGCCGGTGACCAGCGTGAGCGCCAGCGCCGTGCTCATCACCACGCCGGTGTTCTGGACCATCAGGCGCATGGCATTGACGATGCCGACCCGGTGCGGCGGCAGCTCGTCGAGCAGCGCCGTCGTGTTGGCCGGCATGAACATCCCGGATCCCGCCCCGAGCAGCACCAGCGCCACGCACACCGGCGCGTAGGAACCGTCCGCGGACAGGAACACCAGCAGCACCGCCAGGCCGACCGTGCCGGTGAGGCTGCCCAGCGCCGCGACGGCACGCGCGGACATCCGGGCGTGCAACGGCCCCGCGCACGCCGAGGCGATCATCGCGGCGACGGACAGCGGC
This sequence comes from Amycolatopsis thermophila, assembly GCF_030814215.1. Taxonomy (NCBI): domain Bacteria; kingdom Bacillati; phylum Actinomycetota; class Actinomycetes; order Pseudonocardiales; family Pseudonocardiaceae; genus Amycolatopsis; species Amycolatopsis thermophila. The sequence goes on from NZ_JAUSUT010000001.1 coordinate 5,119,666, forward strand.
AGCACCTTCAGCCCGGCCGACACCGGGTCCGCGCCGTGCACCGCCTGGTAGAACAGCGCGACGAGCAGCACCACGGCCATCCTCGCGACCGTGTTGAGGAACGACGCGAGCAGGCCGAGCGTGAACACGCGGTCGGTGAACAGCCGCACGTCGACCACCGGGTGCGGGCTCCGCCGCTCCACCACCGCGAACACCGGCACGAGCACGGCGAACAACGCCACCCCGGTCAGCACGACCGGATCCGTCCAGCCCCGGTCACCGGCCTGGGACAGGCCGAACAGCAGCCCGCCGAGCGAGATCAGCACCAGCACGTTGCCCGGCACGTCGATGCCGCGGTCCTGGCCCGTCCCGCTGGACCGGCGCAGGGTCACCGCGCCCCACGCCAGGCACACCAGGCCCAGCGGCACGTTGAACCAGAACACCCACTGCCACCCGAACCGGTGCGTCAGGAACCCGCCCAGCGTCGGGCCGATCAGCTGCGCGACGGAGAACGAGGCGATGTAGACGCCCATGCCGCGGCCGAGGTGACCGCGGGGGAACGCGTCGGTCAGGATCGCGGCGCTGTTCGTCAGCAGCATCGCGCCGCCCGCGGCCTGCACCACCCGCAGTCCCACCAGCCACCACGCGCCGGGGGAGAACCCCAGCAGCAGGCTGGCTCCGGTGTAGGTGGCCAGCCCGCACAGGTAGAGCGTCCGCCGCCCGAACAGGTCCGCGAGCCGTCCGAACACCACCATCAGCACGGTGTTGGCGAGCATGAACGACAGCAGCATCCAGCTCGCCGCCGCGGTGCCGGCCCCGAAGTGCCGGACCACCTCGGGCAGCGCCACGTTCAGCGAGCTGCTGCCCAGCGCGGTGAGGATGCTCGCCATGCTCACCACGGACAGCGCCCGCCACGCGTAGCGGAGCTGCTCCCGATCGGCCGGCTCGGACATGGATGTGCCTCCCGAGGGCTAATCCTAGAATCTCATTCGATCCTAGGCAGCCCGCGCCGCCGCGCACTCCCGCAAACGGGTTGATCGGGGAGGGGAATTCACCCCGAACCGGTCCTTTTCGGACGACGGGTCACAGGTCGAGCGGGTTGAGCCGCCGGATGAGCGCGATCGCCGCGTCGGCGATCCGGTTGGCCTCGCGCTTGGACGACGACGTCGCGACCTCGCGGCCCGCCTCGCCGATGACGCTGGTCAGCACGGCGACGGTGAGCCGGTCGACCGAGCTGGTGCCCTTGCCGAGCAGCACCGCGTTCTGCCGGACCCACTCCCGGCCGCGCGTGCGGCGCACCAGCTCGAACCCGGGCGGACCGTCGCCGTCCATGAACATCCGGGACAGGTCGCGGCGCTGCCACGAACCCTCCAGGAAGGCCCGCGCGCCCACGATGAACAGCTCGAGCGGGTCCTCCTCGCCGCCGGCCCGCGCCTTCGCGACCGCGGCCGCCGCCGCGTGCTCGTGCGCCGACTGGTGGTCCTCCCACAGGGCCAGGAACAGCTCGGTCTTACCGCCGAAGTGGTGGTAGAGGCTGCCCACGCTGGACTCGGCGCGGCGCACCACCTCGGCGATGCTGGCTTCGGCGAACCCCTGCTCGCAGAACACTTCGCGGGCAGCGTTGAGCATCACCCGCCGCGTCTCCGCGGTGCGGCTCCACTGCCAGGCGTTGCCGCTCGACTTGCGTGGCATACGCGCCTCCTCGCTGTCCGCCACGATGATAGCCACGTCGCGGCGGGAGTTCCCGGCACGCTCTTGACACGGTGGTTCGCGGCCCGGATGCTGAGTTGATTCCTAGAGTTCGGTTCTAGAAAGTCCCCGAGAGGATTTCGCCGATGGTCGACTTCTCGCTCTCCACCGAAGAACGACAGATCCGGGACACCGTGCGCACGTTCGTCAACCGCGAGGTGGTCCCGCTGGAACCGGAGGTACTGCGCAACGAGCGCGCCGGGCGGCCCGGCCTGGAGGCCGACGTGCTCAAGGAGTTGCGCGACAAGGCCCGCGCGGCCGGCTTCTGGGGCGTCAACACGCCCGAGGAGTACGGCGGGATGAACCTGGGCGCGGTGATGGCCGCGATCGTGGCGATGGAGACCGGGCGCACGTTCGTCCCGTTCAGCTTCGGCGGCACCGCCGACAACATCCTGTACTTCGCCAACGACGAGCAGAAGCAGCGCTACCTCATCCCGACGATCGAAGGCGAACGCCGGTCCTGCTTCGCGATCACCGAGCCCGGCGCCGGGTCGGACGCGCGCAACATCCGCACCCGCGCGGTGCGCGACGGCGGCGACTGGGTGATCAACGGCGAGAAGGTGTTCATCACCGGCGGCAACGAGGCCGACTTCGTCATGGTGTTCGCGGTGACCGACCCGGACAAGGGCGCCAACGGCGGCGTCACCTGCTTCCTCGCCGACCGCGACATGGGCTGGAAGTCCGAGCCGATCCCCACGATGGGGCAGTGGGGGCCGGCGTCCCTGGTGTTCGACAACGTGCGGGTGCCGGCGGAGAACGTGCTCGGTGAGGTCGGCCACGGGTTCGACCTGGCGATGCGCTGGATCGGGCAGGGCCGCTACCTCATCCCCGCCCGCGCGATCGGCGCTGCCGAGCGGATGCTGAAGATGGCGATCGACTACGCGAACATCCGGCACTCGATGGGGCACCCGATCGCCGAGTACCAGGCGATCCAGTGGCAGATCGCGGACTCGCAGGTGGAGATCGAGGCCACCAAGTGGCTCACGCTGTACGCGGCGTGGCGGGTCGAACAGGGCCTGGACGCGCGTCACGCGTCGTCGATCGCCAAGCTCAACGGCGCGCTGATGGCCAACCAGGTCGTCGACCGGGTGCTGCAGATCCACGGCGGCATGGGCTACACGAAGGAACTGCCGATCGAACGGTGGTACCGGGAGCTGCGGCTGTTGCGTATCTTCGAGGGCACCGACGAGATCCAGCGCCGGACCATCGCGCGGAACCTGCTCAAGGGGCACGTGCGGCTCGGCGGGATCGGGGAGTGACCGGATGACCTTGTCCCTGCGCGAGCTGTTCCGTCCCCACTCCATCGCGCTGGTCGGCGCCACCGACAAGTCCGGGTGGTCGCTGTCCACGTTCCAGAACCTGCGCGACCACCGGTTCGCGGGGAAGGTGTATCTGGTCAACCCGCGCACGGAGGTGGTGCACGGCGAGACGGCCTACCGCAGCCTGTCCGACATCGGGCAGCCCGTCGACCTGGCCTACGTCATGGTGCCCACCCCCGCGGTGCTGTCGGTGCTGCGGGAGGGTGCCGGGCTCGGTATCCGGAACTACGTCGTGCTCACCGCGGGGTTCGGCGAGACCGGGCCGGAGGGCAAGCGGCTCGAGGACGAGATCGTGGCGTTCGCGACCGAGCACGGACTGACCGTGCTCGGCCCGAACGGCAACGGCTACATCAACGCCGCCGGCGCCACCACGCCGTACGGTCTGCCGATTCCCGCGCCGCTGCTGTCCGGGCCGGTGGGGGTCGTGCTGCAGAGCGGGGCGCTGGCCAGTTCGGTGCTGTCGTTCGCGCAGGCGCGCAACGTCGGGCTGAGCCTGCTCACGTCGATGGGCAACGAGGCGATGGTCTCGGTGACCGACGTGATGTCCTACCTCGTGGACGATCCGGACACCTCCGTGATCGCGTTGTTCCTGGAGTCCGTCCGGCATCCCGAGGAGTTCGCACGGGTGTGCCGGCGGGCGGCCCGCGCGGGGAAACCGGTGGTGGCGCTGAAGATCGGGACCAGTGCGCTGGCCTCGCACACCGCCCAGGCGCACACCGGGGCGCTGGTGGGCGACGACCGGGTGATCGACGCGGCGTTCCGGCGCTTCGGAGTGGTCCGGGTGCACTCACTGGAGGACCTGATCATCACCGCGGGTCTTCTCGCGTCGGTGGGCCGGGTCGGCGGGCGGCGGCTCGGTGTGGTGACGCCGTCGGGTGGTGCGTCGGAGATCATCGCCGACCGGGCCGAGCAGGAGGGGCTGGAGCTGCCGGCGTTCGCACCGGAGACGGTGCACCGGCTGAAGGCGATCGTGCCGGAGTTCGCGACCGTGCAGAACCCGATGGACGTCACCGGGTACGTGGTGGTGGACCGGACGTTGCTGGGGCGGGCGCTGGAGGTGGTGGCCGAGGACCCGGGCATCGACGCGGTGCTGCTGCTCAACGACCTGCCGCGGGTGCAGCCGGCGGATCCGTCGGTGACGCTGCAGATCGCGGGCGCGACGGCCGACCGCATCCGTCGGGCGCCGGTGCCGGTGATGGTGGTGAGCAACGTGCTCGCGGACATCACGGAGTTCGGCCGGTACGTGCAGGCGCAGACGGGTTTTCCGTACGTGGCGGGCGGCATCGAACACGGCATGGCGGCGATCGGCAACGCGGTCCGCTGGTCGGAGACGGTGACGGCGGCCGGCGCGGAGCCGGAGCCGGTGGGCGCCGCCGTGCCGGTGGACGTGGAGCCGGGCGAGTTGTGGGCCGAGCACCGGGCGGCGGCCTTCCTGGCTTCGCACGGGGTTCCGGTGGTGCCGGCCGAGCAGGTGGCGGACGAGGCGTCGGCGGTCGCGGCGGCGGAGCGGTTCGGCTACCCGGTGGTGCTCAAGGCCGCGGCGGAGGGGCTGGGGCACAAGAGCGACATCGGCGGGGTGCGGCTGGGACTGTCCGGGCCGGCGGACGTGCGGACGGCGTACCGCGAGGTGACCGCGGCGCTGTCGGCCCGCGGGCTGACCGGGGCGGCGCTGGTGCAGCCGCAGCGGCAGGGCGGGGTGGAGCTGCTGGTCGGCGTGGTGCGCGACGCGGCGTGGGGTCTGACGATGGCGATCGGCCTGGGTGGGGTGTGGGTGGAGGTGCTGGGGGACAGCGCGCTCCGGCTGCTGCCGGTCACGCCCGCGGACGTGCGGGAGGCGCTGGCGGAGCTCCGCGGACACGGCCTGCTCACCGGCGCGCGGGGCACGGAGCCGGCCGACCTCGAACGGCTGTCGGAGGTCGTCGCCGGGATCGGCACGCTGGCCCTGTCCCTCGGCGACCGGCTGGCCGCGCTGGAGATCAACCCGTTGCTGGTGCGGGGAGCGGAGGTGGAGGCACTGGACGCCCTGATCACCTGGACCTGAGGCGGTAGGCGCCGTGGTGGAGTCGCAGCGCGGGCGTGGCGTGGGTTCCGTGTCGTCGCCGTCGAGGCGGCCGGGTGGTCACGCCACGGCGGGAGGCCCGTGGGGTGACCAGGGTCGGTTCCCGCGCCCGCCGGGCGGGCTGGCGCGGGCGGCCCGAGCCCGCGTCGCCTGCCGGCCGCCCCCGGCGGCCCTGCCCGCCCAGATCCGGGGCCGGGTTGGCGGCGGGGATTGAGCCGGCTTGCCTGCCCTCCGGTCCGGGGTGGGGCCGCCCGCCTACCCAGATCCGGTGGCCGGGCGCTCAGCGGTGTGGGTCGAGCCGGGCTTGCCTGCCCTCCGGTCCGGGGTGGGGCCGCCCGCCCGCCCAGATCCGGTGGCCGGCCCCGAGACGCGGCGGGGTCTGGCCGGAGCTGTCCCCACCCGCAGTTCCGGTGCCGGGAGCGGGGGCCGACCTCCCACGAACCGGACCTCCCTCGCCCCAGACACCCGGCGACGCCACGCGAGGTGCGGTGCGGCCTCCCGAGACCTCACGAGCCTCCCGGCGGCCGGCAACGCGAGGCGAGGCGCGACGTCACCAGACCTCCCCCGCCCCCGATCCCCAGCCCGCCTTTGGTCGCCGACCAGGCGTGTCAAGGTACTCTTTCCCGCCTTGACACGCCTGCTCGGCGACCGAAAACACTCCACCCGGAGGGGGCGGGGGAGGTCGGCACCCAAGGCGACCGTTCGGCGCCGTGAGGCGCCTTCTTTTCAGCGCGTGAGCGCGGCTTTAAAGATCAAAAGATGTCCTCGCCGGACGGGCAGGCTCCGGGATGACCGGGGAGCGTTGTCGGCTCACCTCATGCAGTGGGTCGCTGGGTGGTCATCCCGTCGCCTGCATTGAGGCCTATCACTGTGAGCCAGGCCCGCACGCTTGTGTTCTTCGGCCGCCGGTGAGGGAGCAGGGTGCGGGCCTGGCTCACAGTGATGTGACGGCCTCAGGCGACGGGATGACCACCCAGCTCTCTTTGGGGCACGGGCGCCGGCGCGCTTTTCCGGCGGACTACACCCGTGCCAGGATCGCCTGCGCGCGCAGGAGCACGGGACGGTCCACCATCTGACCCTTGTGGACAGCCACGGAACCGTCGGTCACCGCGGCCAGTACTTCCCGCGCCCACGCCACGTCGGCGTCGCTCGGGGTGAACGCTTCGGTCACTGCCGCCACCTGGCGCGGGTGGATGCACAGCTTGCCCGTGAACCCCAGTTCGACCGCGTGCGCGAGGTCGGCCCGCAGCACGTCCTCATCGTCCACAGTGGTCGTCACCCCGTCGATCGGCGCGCCGCACCCGGCCGCCGCGGCGGCGAGCACCACCGCGGACCGCGCGTGCCGCAACGCTTCCAGTGAACGGTGGTCGACACCGAGCTGCGCCGCCAGATCGACACTGCCGAACGCCGGGCGCACCACCGCGTCCGCCGAGCACACCTCGACCGCCCCGGCCACGCCGAGCGCCGTTTCGATCAACGGGATCACCCCGGTGCCCGTGGGCAGACGCCGGGCGATCGCGTCCAGGCTCGCCCGGCTCTCGGCCTTCGGCACCATCACGGCCAGGGCACGGCCGGCGACCGCGTCGAGGTCGTCGTCGAACCACGGCGTGCCCGCGCCGTTGATCCGCACCACCGCGTGGTTCCCGTCGTCCAGCCACGCCCGGACGTGATCACGCGCGGCGACCTTGCTGTCCTCACCGACCGCGTCCTCCAGGTCGAGCACCACCGCGTCGCACCCCGACGCCGCGGCCTTCGCGAACCGGTCCGGCCGGTGACCCGGCACGAACAGGAAACTCCGTCCACTCGCGACACCGCTCATCGCTCGCTCCGCAGGGTTCCGGTCGCGGTCTGACGCCCGTGGACGTCGCGGACCGCGGTGGTGGTCTCGTCCTCCGCCTTGACCGCCCTGGCCACCAGGCCCTGGTGGTCGAACAGCGGCGACACCAGCCGGTAGGAGAACACCTGGTCACCGCCGCACCCCGTGGCGCGCGCGGCCTCCGCCATGGCGAGCGCCTGCAGCGGCCCGTGCGTCAGCAGCCCGGGATACCCCTCGACGTCGCGCGCGTAGTCACGGTCGTAGTGGATCCGGTGGGCGTTGTAGGTCAGCGCGGAGAACCGGAACAGCAGCGTCGGCGACACGTCCAGCGCCCACTCGCCAGGTCCGGCCGGCACCACCGGCGCCTCCTCCGCGGTCGTGGCGATCGTGGAGGTCTCCGGCCGGTACACGACGTCCTGCCGCTCCTCGACGACGACCTGCCCGGCCTGCTCGACCAGGTGCTCGACCGCGACGAACGTCAACGGCCCCGACCGTCCCTGCTTCTCCTGCACCGACCGCACCCGCGTGCGCCGCGTTGCGGGCTCACCGCACCGCAGCGCACCCCGGGTCCGCACCTCACCGCCCGCCCACATCCGGCGGCGGCCCGGACCGGGCGGCGCGGGCACGCAGTTGCGGATCGGGTGCCCGTCCGGGCCGAGGTCGGCCTGCGCCGGGCGTTCCAGCAAGTAGAACCAGTGCCACAGCAGGGGCAGGCCCTCGCCGCGGTCGAGGTCCGGCACCGGGACGTCGAGCAGGGCGCCGAGTGCCTGCGCGGGCCCGGGGAGCAGGATTTCGGTGCGCTCGACGACCTCACCGGCGGACGGCTGGGGTTGCGACATGACCTTCCTTCGTCAGATGCGGTGGCGGTTGATGAGCTGGCGGGCGATGACGTTGCGCTGGATCTCGTTGGTGCCCTCGCCCACGATCATCAGGGGCGCGTCGCGGAAGTAGCGTTCGACGTCGAATTCGGTGGAGTAGCCGTAGCCGCCGTGGATGCGCACCGCGTCGAGCGCGATCTCCATGGCGGTTTCGGAGGCGAACAGCTTCGCCATGCCGCATTCGAGGTCGGCGCGCTCACCGGAGTCGTAGCGGCGGGCGGCGTGGTGGACCAGCTGGCGCGCGGCCTCGAGCTTGGTGGCCATGTCGGCGAGGTAGTTGCCGATCGACTGGTGCTGCCAGATCGGCTTGCCGAACGTCTCGCGTTGCTGGGCGTAACGCAGGGAGTCCTCCAGTGCGGCCCGACCCACGCCCAGAGCCCGGGAGGCGACCTGGATGCGGCCGATCTCCAGGCCGCGCATCATCTGCGCGAACCCCTGTCCCTCCACCCCGCCCAGCACCGCGGACGCGGGCACGCGCACGTCGTCGAAGGACAGCTCGCAGCTCTCGACGCCCTTGTAGCCGAGCTTGGGCAGATCGCGGGACACCGAGAAGCCGGGGCCTTTTTCCACCAGCAGCACGCTGATGCCCTTGTGCGGCGGATCGGCCTCGGGGTCGGTCTTGCACAGCAGCGCCACCAGATCCGAGCGGCGCGCGTTGGTGATCCACGTCTTCGACCCGTTGACCACATAGGACTCGCCGTCACGGCGGGCCCGGGTGCGCAACGCCTGCAGGTCCGATCCGCCCCCGGGTTCGGTCAGCGCCATCGTGGCCCGCAACGAACCGGTGGCCATGCGGGGCAGGTACCGGTCCTGCTGCTCGCGCGTGCCGTAGGTGACCAGGAGCTTGGCGACCACGGTGTGCCCGCCCATCGCGCCGGCCAGGCTCATCCAGCCGCGCGCGAGTTCCTCGGTGACGGCCGAGTAGCACGGGGCGGATACCGCCGCCTCGCCCCACGGCTCGGGGATCGCCAGCCCGAAGATACCCATCCGCTTCATCGCCTCGATGAGCTCTTCCGGATAGGTGTTCGCGTGTTCCAGCTCCTGCGCCACGGGCTTGACCTCGCGGTCGACCCATTCGGCGACCAGCGCGACGATCGCGGCCTCGTCCTCGCTCAGCCCGTCCATCGAGTGTCCTCTCCTCGCAGTGCTTACTCTATTCTATAGAATCAGGGGAGGGGAGGTGGGCATGAGCACAGCAGAGCGCCGCGCGAGCGGCCCGCGTCGCACGTCGTTCGACACCAAGCAGCAGCTCAGCGAGAAGGTGGCCGCCTACATCCGCGAGGGCATCATGGTCGGCCAGTTCCGCGCGGGCGAGTACATCCGCACCGAACGGCTCGCCGAGGAGCTCGGGGTCAGCCCCACCCCGGTGCGGGAGGCGCTGATGCTGCTGGGCAGCGAGGGCTCGGTGCGGTGGGAGCCGCGGCGCGGGTACCGGGTCGTGCCGCTGACCACGCAGGACGTGAGCGACCTGTTCCGGGTGCAGGCCTTCATCGCGGGCGAGCTGGCCGCGCGCGCCGCCACCGAGCTCAGCGACGCGGACCTGGACCGGCTGGAGGAGACCCAGGCCGAGCTGGAACGGGCCGAGCGTGAGGGTGACCTGGACCTGGTCGAGACGCTGAACTACCGGATCCACCGCACGATCAACAAGGCTTCGGGCTCCGCGCGCCTGGCGGTGCTGCTCGGCATCACGGTCAGCTACGTGCCGCTGGGGTATTTCGCCTCGATCGAGGGGTGGTCGTCGGCGTCGGTCCACGACCACAGCCCGATCTTCCAGGCGCTGCGGGCCCGCGACCCGGACGGCGCCCGCAAGGCGATGACGGCGCACATCGAGCACGTCGGCGGCCGTCTCGTGGACCACCTGCGCAAGCGCGAAGTCCTCAGCTGAGCGTTCCGGGGAGCGATCCGGATGTCCTCGGGCGCGTAGACCGGCGGGCCGCGCCAGTGCCGTCACCCGCTCCGCGGTGGCCGCCGTCCGCCGGCCGGTGGCACTTCCCTCTCACCGGGCACCGTTGCGCTGTTCCCCCGCTTGGTGCAAGGACTTTCCCGAACGGCGGATTGCGCGGTCGGTGTTCAGTGGGGGTGTCCGCGCCCGGGAAACGGGCGCACGGTGCCGAAGGGGCGCATGCGATGACCGTCAGCCTTCCCGCCTTTCCCGCCGCCGCGGAAAGACCGCTCGACACCTGCATCCGGCTCCGGGAGATCGCCCCGGTGGTCGAAGCGGAGTTCCCCGGCGGTGTGCCGGCCTACCTCGCGCTGACGCACACAGCGGTCCGCGAAATCCTCGCCGGCGACAACAAGGCGTTCGCGCGTGACCCGAAGCACTGGCCCGCCCTGTACGACGGATCCATCCCGGAGGACTGGCCACTGCGCAGCATCGTCCAGGGCGATCACCTCTCCACCAAGGACGGCGCGGACCACCGGCGCCTGCGCGGGCTGATCGGCAAGGCGTTCACCCCCGCCCGGGTGCTCGACCTCGAGCCGCGGATCCAGCAGCTCGTCGACGAACTGCTGGACGGGGTCGAGGCCGCCGGCGACGGGGTCGACCTCGTGCCCGAGTTCACCGAGGTGCTGCCGATGGCCGTGATCTGCGAGCTGTTCGGCGTCGCCGAGCCGGACCGGATGCGGTTGCGGAAGTGGACCGCCACGCTGCTGGCCCACACCACGCCGGCGGAGGAGGCGTTCGCGACGCAGAACGCGCTCATGTCCTACTTGCGCGAGCTGGTGGAGCGCAAGCAGGCCGAACCGGGCGACGACCTCACCACGAGCCTGGTCCAGGCCCGCGACGAGGGTGACAAACTCACCACCGACGAACTGGTCGGCGTGCTGTGGCTGATGCTGATCGCCGGCCACGAGACCACCGTCCACCTGATCGGCAACGCCGTGATCGCACTGTCCCAGCACCCCGCTCAACTCGAGCTCGCCCGGAACGAGGACCGGTGGGCCGATGTCGTCGAGGAGACGGTGCGCTACCGCCATTCGGTCATGATGACGAGCTTCCGCTTCACCGTGGAGGACGTGACCATCGCGGGCGTCGACATCCCCAAGGGCAACGCGGTGGGTGTGGTCTACCAGGCGTGCGGCCTGGACCCGGAGGCCTACGGCGACACCGCGGGGGAGTTCGACATCACCCGCCGGCAGGGCGCGAACCTCGGGTTCGGCCACGGCCCGCGGTACTGCATCGGCGCCCCGCTCGCGCGCCTGGAGGGCAGGGTGGCGCTGTCCACCCTCTACCGGCGGCTGCCGGGCCTGCGGCTGGCGATCGACCCGGACGACATCCCGTATTCGCCGTCGTTCTTCACGATCGGCCCGCTGTCGATCCCGGTGAACCTCGGCCGGTAGTCCGGGGCCGGACGCACGACGGCGGCGGCGCGGGCGTTTCCGCCCGGCGCCGCCGCCGTGTCGCGGGGTCAGTCCGTACCGGACTCGATCGCCGCGTGGTCGAGGAGTTCGGCCGCCTCGGCGGCGGTGCCCCGGGAGGCGATGGCCTCGGCGCCGCCCTCGGTCATGGCGCCGATGAGGCCGGTGGACGCGGCCTGGGCGGCGCCGACCAGCGTCGGCTGGGTGGGCGTGGTGCCCACCATGCCCAGACCCGCGTACTGCTCCAGGCGGGCGCGGGAGTCGGCGATGTCGAGGTTGCGCATGGTCAGCTGGCCGATCCGGTCGACCGGCCCGAACGCCGAGTCCTCCGTGCGCTCCATCGACAGCTTGTCCGGGTGGTAGCTGAACGCCGGCCCGGTCGTGTCGAGGATCGAGTAGTCCTCGCCGCGGCGCAGCCGCAGCGTGACCTCGCCGGTGACGGCCGTGCCGACCCAGCGCTGCAGCGACTCGCGCAGCATCAGCGACTGCGGGTCCAGCCACCGGCCCTCGTACATCAGGCGGCCCAGGCGGCGGCCCTCGGCGTGGTAGCTGGCGATGGTGTCCTCGTTGTGGATGGCGTTGAGCAGGCGCTCGTAGGCGGCGTGCAGCAGCGCCATGCCCGGGGCCTCGTAGATGCCACGGCTCTTGGCCTCGATGATCCGGTTCTCGATCTGGTCGGACATGCCCAGGCCGTGCCGTCCGCCGATGGCGTTGGCCTCCAGCACCAGGTCGACGGCGGTGGGGAACTCCTTGCCGTTGATCCGCACCGGGCGGCCCTGCTCGAAACCGATCGTGACGTCCTCGGTCGGGATCTCCACCTCGGGGTCCCAGAAGCGGACGCCCATGATCGGCTCGACCAGCTCGATGCCGGCGTCGAGGTGTTCGAGCGCCTTGGCCTCGTGCGTGGCGCCCCAGATGTTGGCGTCGGTGGAGTAGGCCTTCTCCTTGCTCGCGCGGTAGGGCAGGTCGCGGGCGGTCAGCCACTCCGACATCTCGGTGCGGCCGCCCAGTTCGGTCACGAACTCGGCGTCCAGCCACGGCTTGTAGATCCGCAGCGCCGGGTTGGCGAGCAGGCCGTAGCGGTAGAAGCGCTCGATGTCGTTGCCCTTGAAGGTGGAGCCGTCGCCCCAGATCTGGACGTCGTCCTCGAGCATCGCGCGCACCAGCAGCGTGCCGGTGACGGCGCGCCCCAGCGGCGTGGTGTTGAAGTAGACGCGGCCGCCGGAGCGGATGTGGAACGCGCCGCAGGCCAGGGCGGCCAGCCCCTCCTCGACGAGCGCCTCACGGCAGTCGACGAGCCGCGCGATCTCCGCGCCGTAGGCCGAGGCGCGGCCGGGCACCGAGTCGATGTCGGGCTCGTCGTACTGCCCGATGTCGGCGGTGTAGGCGCAGGGGACCGCGCCCTTCTCGCGCATCCACGCGACCGCTACCGAGGTATCGAGACCACCGGAGAAAGCGATCCCGACACGTTCGCCGACAGGCAGGGAAGTGAGCACCTTGGACACGGGAGACAGTATATGCATGGCAGTGCATGATCATGCAAACCGGGCCGCCGTGTTCCGGCCCACGTCACTGTTTCCGGCGCCGCCGGTCACCCTGCGTCATCGACGGCACGGGCTCGGTGCGGCGCCGCACCGGCGGGCGCCTTGCGGACGAACAGCGAGGTCAGCAGGGCGAGCAGCCCCACCACGCCGGCGACGACGAACGCGGTGCGCAGCCCTCCGGCGTCCGGGATCCCGCTCGCGGTGCCGAGGGTCGTCACGCTGACGAACACCGCCGTGCCGAAGGCCCCGGCCACCTGCTGGAGCGTGGCGAGGATGGCGCTGCCGTGCGAGTAGAGGTGATCGGGCAGCACGGCCAGCGCCGACGTCATCAGCGGGGTCATCATGAACCCGAGCCCGGCCATCAGCAGGACGTGGAAGGCGATCACCGCGGCCAGCGCCGACTCCGGGCCGAGCGTGGTGAACAGCCACAGCGACGCCGCCATGGCCGCCGCCCCCGGGATCACCAGCGGGCGGGCGCCGAAGCGGTCGAACAGCGCCCCGACCGGCCGTCCGAGCAGCCCGAGGACCAGACCGCCGGGCAGGACGGCGAGACCGCTGACGAAGGTGGTCGTGTGCAGCACCGTCTGCAGGTACAGCGGCAGCATGATGGAGGCGACACCGAGCAGGCAGACGAACAGCAGTGCGGTCAGCGCCAGTGCCACGACGAACCCGCGGTCGGTGAACGGCCGCAGGTCCAGCAGGGCCCGGTCGTCGCGCTGCAGGCGCAGCTGGCGCCAGGTGAACACCGCGAGCGCGGCGACGCCGACGACGATCGGCACCCACGGCGGCACGAGGTGGTGCCCGCCGGACTCGCCGATCGAGGCCAGGCCGAAGAGCACGCCGCCGAACCCGAGTGCGGACAACACCACCGACGGCACGTCCAGCGGCACCGCGCGCGGGTTGCCCTCGAGCCGGAACCACACCGCGCCGACGGTGAGCGCGGCGACCGCGAGCGGCAGCACGATCCAGAACATCCAGCGCCAGCCCAGGCCGGACAGCACGGCGCCACCGATGGTCGGGCCGATCGCGGGAGCGACCGCGATGACGATCGTGATGGTGCCCATCGTCGCGCCCCGCCTGGCGGGCGCCACCAGGCGCATCACCGAGGTCATCAGCAGTGGCAGCATCACCGCGGTGCCGCACGCCTGCACCACGCGGCCGACGAGCAGCACCGCGAAACCGGGCGCCAGGCCGCTGATCGCGGTGCCGAGGCTGAACAGCGTGAGCGAGGCGAGGAAGACCTGGCGCAGCGTGAACCGTTCCAGCAGGAACCCCGTCGTCGGGATGACCACGGCCATGGTCAGCAGGAAGCCGCTGGTCAGCCACTGGACGGTGGTGGTGGAGACCTGGAGGTCGACGGTCAGGTCGCGCAGCGCGACGCTGAGGATCGTCTCGTTGAGGATCATGACGAACGCCGACACGACCAGCACGCCGATCAGCAGACCGGCTCGCGGCGGGGCCTCCGGGGCGGCGTCGGCCGGCGCGGTCGTGGGGGCGGGCATGCGAATACCTCACAAAGTGGTGGGCGGGGTCGCGGCACCGGCGCCGCTGGAGCGGCCGGGACACGGCCGTGACCTCTGTATACGGTGCGAACGTCGCCGATGTCCACCACATTTCGCTCATCGGTCGCGAAGGGGACTTTCGCGCGGTCGCCGTTGGGACACCCGGTTGCCGCGAGTTGTCCCGGCGGTTTGCCCGGCGGCGGTGGTCTGCCCGAACCACCACGCACACGCTCCGCCCCCGCACATCCGGCATCTGCTCGGCGACGAACGCGGACGCCGCCCGGAGCTGCCCGCTGCCGCTGCTGCTGTCGGCCCTGCACGAGCAGCTGACCGGGCGGGCGAGCCGGGTGACCGTCGTGGTCGCGCTGGGCACGCACGCCGCGATGGACCAGGCGCGGCTGACGGCGTGGCTCGGCTGTCCGGCCGGCGCAATCGGCGAGCGGTACCCCGGCGTGGAGGTGCGCAACCACGAGTGGTGGGACCCGACGACCTTCGTGACGGTCGGGCACATCGCGGCGGAGCGGATCGGCGAGCTGTCCGGCGGGCCGCTGCGGCGGGGCGTGGACGTGCGGGTGAACCGGGCGGTGGTCGAGCACGACGTGACCATCATCGTCGGCCCGGTGCTCCCGCACGAGGTGGCCGGGTTCTCCGGCGGCAACGAGTACCTGTTCCCGGGGCTGTCGGGTCCCGAGGTCATCGACGTGTCGCACTGGCTGGGCGCGCTCATCACCAGCCGCGACATCATCGGCAGCGCGGCACCACGCCGGTGCGCGCGCTGATCGACGAGGCGGCGGCGCTGGTGCCGGGGGAGCGGCACGCGCTGTGCGTGGTGGTTCGGCCGGGCGGGACCACGTTGCACAGCCTGGTGTTCGGTGATCCGGTCCCGGCCTGGGCGGCGGCCGCGGTGTCGGCGGAGGTGCACGTGCGGTACCTCGACGCGCCGGTGCGGCGGGTGCTGTCGCTGATCCCGCCCAGGTACGACGACATGTGGACCGCCGCGAAGGGGTTCTACAAGGTCGAACCGGTCACCGCGGACGGCGGGCGGGTGGTGGTCCACGCGCCGGGCATCTCGGCGATGCACCCGGAGATCGAGGAGATCGGCTACCACACGCGGGACTACTTCACGAAGCAGTGGGCGAGGTTCGACCACCTGCACTGGGGGTGCTGGCCCACTCGACGCACCTGCGCGGTGCGGGAACCTGTTCCGAGCACGACGGCGAGCGGTGCCGCGTGACGGTCACGCTCGCGACGGGGATCCCGCAGGAGCGCGTGCGCGCGGTGAACCTGGACTACCTGGACCCGGCCGAGGTCGACCCGGCGGTCTGGGAGCCGACCCGGACACCCTGGTGGTCCCCGACGCGGGCGAGGTGCTCTACCGCCTGCGCGAGCCGGGTACGGCGCTGATCGCGGCGCCGCCGGGCGCGCCGGCCGGTGGGGGCGAGGTGCCGTCGTGGCCGCGTGAGCGGAGGCTGATCGCCCGCACGGCGGGGCGCCCTCACCGTGGGGGACGCGGATCGCAGGCCCGGCCGGCCACCAGCCGCGGGATCAGTCCGGCAGGGGGCCGCCGCTGAGGAGGCCGCGTGCCACGGCCGCCGCGGTGGCCTCGTCGAGCACCGCGCGTACCGGCCGGCCCGACGAGCGGGCCAGTGCCGCGGCGTCCTCGAACTCCGGCGTCGCCTGGACGATCCGGCCGCCGCGGTGCGCCACCTTGATCCGCACGGTGCCACCGGCCGCCGGGACGTCGAACCAGGTGCGCGCCAGCGCGGACTTGGTCACCGCGATCCGCCGGAAGCCGATCGTGCTCGTCTCGGTCAGCAGGACCTCCGCGACCTCGTCCACCCGAGCGGCGGGCACCAGCACGGGCACGGTGTGGGCCGGCCCTTCTTCATCAGGGTCGGCGTCAGCCACGCGTCCGCCGCACCGCGGGAGAGCAGCACACCCGGCCACACCCGCGGATCCAGATCGTCCACATCGGCCTCGAGCACGACCTCGTCCGTCGCGTCCGCCTCCCCGGCGGAACCGATCGCCACGCGCACCACGTTGACCCGCCCCGGGAAGTCCTTCGTCCCCGCGCCGCACCCCGAGGTCTCCACGCGCATCGCGGGCAGTGGCCCGCACTCCGCGGCCAGCTCGGTCACCAGGGCCATGCCCGTCGGCGTCGCCAGCTCGCCGTCACCTCCGGCGCGGACCCGCCACCCCCGCGCCATCGGCAGCACCGCGGGCACCGGCACGGGCATCTCCCCGTGCGCGGGCCGCACCGTGCCCGACCCGACCGCGACCGGGCTCGCCACGATCCGCTCCACGCCCAGGTGGTTCAGCGCCGCGCAGTACCCGACGACGTCGGCGATCGCGTCCAGCACAGCCACCTCGTGGAAGTGCACGGCGTCCACGCTCGTGCCGTGGACGCCCGCCTCCGCCTCCGCCAGCCGGGCGAACACGCGCACCGCGTCGTCCCGCACCGCCCGGCAGCGGAGCCGCCGCCGGCATCTCCCGGATCGCGGCCCAGTGCCGGTGCGGCGGATCGTTCACGAGCGCGACCGGATCGGCCTTCACCGCGCGCATCCCGCCGCGCACCACCTCCGCCACGTCCACCCGGACCGCGCCGGGTACCACCGCGTCGACCGCCCGCTGCACCACGGCCACCGGCGCCCCCGCGTCGAGCAGCGCCCCGAGCACCATGTCCCCGGCCACGCCCGCCGACACGTCCGACCAGGCCGGCACCGTCACGCGGCCCAACCTACCGGCGCAGGATCACTCCGCGGTGGGCGCGGCGACCGGGATGTCGTTCGTGGCGGCCCAGGTGGCGATGTCCTGCCGCTCGATCGCCGCGGCCATCAGGTCCGGGAACACCTCCGGCGTGCACGCGAACGCCGGGATGCCCAGCGCGGCCAGAGCGGCCGCGGTGTCGTGGTCGTAGGCCGGGGCGCCGTCGTCGCTCAGCGCCAGCAGACAGATCACCTGCACCCCGTCGGCCCGCAGCGCCTGCGCCCGCCGCAGCATCTCCTCCTCGTCGCCGCCCTCGAACAGGTCGCTGATCAGCACGAGCACCGTGTCCCGCGGCGAGTCGATCCGGCTCTGGCAGTACGCCAGCGCCGCGTTGATGTCCGTACCGCCCCCCAGCTGCACCCCGAACAGCAGCTCCACCGGATCGGACACCGAGTCCGTCAGGTCGGCGACCGCGGTGTCGAACGCGATGACCTGCGTGCGCAGCGACCGGATCGACGCCAGGACCGCGCCGAACACGCTCGCGTACACCACGGAAGCCGCCATCGACCCGCTCTGGTCCAGGCACAGCACGATCCGCCTGCTCACGCTCGGCAGGCGGCGGCCGAACCCGACGAGCCGTTCCGGCACCACCGTGCGCTGGTCCGGCTGGTAGTGCTTGAGGTTCGCCAGGATAGTGCGGTTCCAGTCGATGTCGCTGTGCCGCGGCCGGCGCGTGCGGTGGGCGCGGTGCAGCGCGCCGGCGACGGCCTGGCGGGTCGGCTGGGCGAGCCGCTTCTCCAGGTCCTCCACCACCCGCCGGACCACCGCCCGCGCGGTGTCCCGCGACCGCTCCGGGATGGCCCGGTTGAGCGACAGCAGCGTGCCGACCAGGTGCACGTCCGGCTGCACCGACTCCAGCAGTTCCGGTTCCAGCAGCAGTTCGCGCAGGCCGAGGCGGTCGATCGCGTCGCGCTGCATGACCTGCACGACCGAACTGGGGAAGTAGCCGCGGATGTCGCCCAGCCACCGCGCGACCCGCGGCGACGAACCGGCCAGGCCCCCGCGCCGGTCCTCGCCCTTGTCGTACAACGCGGCCAGTGTCGCGTCCCGCTTGGCGTCCACACCGGACAGTGTCGTGCCGGTGCCGTCGGCGTCCCCGCCGCCGAGGATCATCCGCCAGCGGCGCAACCGCTCGCTCATCGCAACAGCTCCAGGATCCGGGGCACCACGAGCGACGCGCGTTCGTGGTCCAGCGTCACATCGGCCGCGCGCGGCCCGGCGGCGCCGTCGCCGCGGTCGAGGCGGGCGACCCGCTGCCCGATGTCGCGCCGCTCGGCGGCGGGGAACTCCGCGAACGTCCGCCGCAGCAGCGGGAGCAGGCGGTCGAACACCTCCCCGTCCACCCCGGTGGCCCACCGGTCGACGATCTCCAGCAGCTCCGGCTCGTGCACCAGCAACGCGGCCTCGCCGGACAGGAAACCCTCCAGCCAGCCCGCCGATCCGGTCGTGTCCGCGGCCGGCGACAACTGGCGGGACAGCCGTCCGGCCGCGTCGGCCACGTCCAGCAACCCCGCGTCGAGCAGCAGCCGCACCGCGCGGCCCGCGATGAGCCCGGGCACGCCCGTCCGGTCGGCGACCGACCGCAGCGCGCCGTACCAGACCTCGCGCAGCCCGGCCTGGTCGAGCAGGCCGATGCCGCGCTGCACGCCGTCGAGGAGCCGTCGCACGTCCCGGCCCGCGTCCTCGTCCAGGCCGGCGCAGGCGCCGGGCAGGCCGACCGCGATGCGGGTGACGACACCGGTCAGCACCCGCTGCACCAGTTCGGTGTCGGCGCGGCGCACGTTGCCGTAGCGGCGGACCCGGGCCATCGGCTCGACCGCGGCCATCAGCCGGGTGATGTCGTGCTGCCGGGCCGCCCGCTCGTCGAGCGCGGCGAGCACCGCGGCCAGCGCCGCGGGCAGGTCGGCGGTCAGCGTGTGCTCGACCAGCTCGCTCAGCTCGGCGATGTCGGCCCCGGCGGCGCGCTGGGTGACGACCGCGGTGGCGGCCGAGGAGATCGTGGTGCCGTAGCCGCTGGCTTCGATGAGCGCGACCTCCAGCTCCGGCCGCCACTCCAGCGTCCACGACTCGCGGAACGTGCCGCGGGTGCGGGCGGTCTCCGCCGGTTCACCCCACGGCACGTCGAGCAGCAGCAGCCGGTGCAGGAGCTTGCTGCGTTCCCGGTGCGAGGGCGTGCGCAGGTCCAGGTCGAGCTGCTGCTCGGCCGCGCTCTGCTTGAGCCGCAGCCGTTTCCGGGTCGCGGCGAGGTCCATCGCCAGCGGCACCCGTGGCGTGTCGCGGGGAACGCGGCCGAGGATGTCGCCGACCAGCAAGCGGCGCGCGATCAGCCGCATCGGCACGTCCGAACCGCCGCACAGCACGGCCCGGCAGGCCTCGAGCACCTCGGCCAGCCCCGGGTGCGGGCGGTCGCGCAGCACGGCGAGCGTGTCGGCGAGGCGGACCGCTTCGATCACCGCCGCCGGTGACACGTCGTGCTGCTCGCCGCGCAGCAGCTGCGCCACCCGGACCAGCCAGCGTCCCACCACCTCGTCCGGCGTGGTGAACAGGTGGTGGTACCAGCCGGGCGAGGAGATCCCGGCGCCGTAGCCGCTCATCCGCGCGAGCCGCGAGGAGGTCCAGGGCACCCAGGTCGCCGCGACCTTGGTGGTGGGCAGGCCCTTGAGCAGCCGGTTGTCCGCGGCCTGGGTCGGGAACGCCGAGGGCACCAGGACCGGGGCGTGCCACGCGCCGCACACCACGGCGATCGTGGCGGCGTCCCCGCGCAGCACTGACCGCAGCACCCGCCGCATCGCGGCCTCGCGCCGTTGCGTGCCCAGGTCGGGCACGTGCCCTTCGCGGAGCGCGGCCATCGCGTCGCGCACGGCGTCGAAGACGTCGAGACCGTGGTAGCGCAGCTCGACCGCGTCCTCCCACCAGCGTTCCGGGTCGTCGTACCCGGCGGCCTCGGCGAGCGTGGCGATGGGGTCCAGCGGCGGCTCGGCGTCCGGGCCGCCGTGTTCGGCGTCGTCGCGGGCCGCGAGGGCGACGGTGGCGGGCAGGTCGAGGAACCGGACCTCGCGCTCGTGCTCCAGCGCCCAGCGCAGAGCCACCCACTCCGGGGAGAACACGGCCATCGGGTAGAACGCGGCGGTGGCCGGTTCGGCGACCGCGTACACCAGCCCGGCGACCGGCGGCCGCATCCCCGCCGCGGCGGCCAGCGGCGCGACCGCGTCCAGTTCCGGCGGGCCCTCGATGAGCACGACCTCCGGGTCGAGGTGGGCGAGCGCGGTCGCCACGGCGCGGGCGGAACCCGGGCCGTGGTGGCGGATGCCCAGGACGTGGACCCGGCTCACACCAGTTCCCGGCACGCGCGGTAGAGGTCCGACCAGGGCTTGCGCTCGCGGACCACGGTCTCCAGGTACTCCTGCCAGACGATCCGGTCCTGCACCGGGTCCTTGACCACCGCGCCGTGCAGGCCGGCCGCCACGTCGTCGGCCCGCACCACACCGTCGCCGAAGTGCGTGGCCAGCGCGATGCCGTTGGTCACCACGGAGATCGCTTCGGCGGTGGACAGGCTGCCGGACGGCGACTTGATCTTCGTGCGTCCGTCGCCGGTCACCCCGTCCCGCAGCTCGCGGAACACCGTCACCACCCGGCGGATCTCGTCGACGTCCTCCGCGGCGGCCGGCAGCCGCAGGGACTCGCCCAGCTGCCGCACCCGCAACCGGACGATCGCCACTTCTGACTCGGTGTCGCCGGGCAGCGGCAGCACCACGACGTTGAACCGGCGCTTGAGCGCGGCGGAGAGGTCGTTGACGCCGCGGTCGCGGTCGTTCGCGGTGGCGATCACGTTGAACCCGGGCCTGGCCTGGACCTCGCTGTCCAGCTCGGGGATCGGCAGCGTCTTCTCGCTGAGGATCGTGATCAGCGCGTCCTGCACGTCCGAGGGGATGCGGGTCAGTTCCTCGATCCGCGCGATGCCGCCGGTCTCCATCGCGCGCAGCACGGGGCTGGCGACCATGGCCTTCGGCGACGGGCCTTCGGCGAGCAGGCGGGCGTAGTTCCAGCCGTAGCGGATGGACTCCTCGGCCGTACCGGAGGTGCCCTGCACCAGCTGCGTCGAATCGCCGGAGATCGCGGCGGCCAGGTGCTCGGACAGCCAGGTCTTCGCCGTGCCCGGCACGCCCAGCAGGAGCAGCGCGCGGTCGGTGGCCAGCGTCGCGATGGCGACCTCGACCAGCCGCCGCGACCCGAGGTACTTCGGCGTGATCGGCGTGCCGTCCGGGGCCTCGCCGCCCAGGACGTAGGTCGCGACCGCCCACGGCGACAGCTTCCAGTGCGGCGGACGTGGCCGGTCGTCGGACTTCGCGAGCGCGGTCAGCTCGTCGGCGTGCTGCTGTTCGGCGTGTGCTCTCAGCACGTCGGTCATTCGAACTCCTGCAGGATGGTCGAGCGGATGGTCAGCGCGTGGGCGATGCCGCGCAAGGTGCGGGCGGTCGCCTTCTGGTCCTTGGCGGGGGCGAGCAGCCACGCTTCGAGGGCCGGCAGCGCGGCGGGGTGCAGGTGTTCGGCCAGCGCCCGCGCGGCGAGCCGCAGGACGGCGTCGGCCTTGCCGGCGCGCAGCCGTTCGACGATGCCGGCGGAGAACCCGGGTGGCCACGGGCCCGGCGCGGCGGCGAGCAGGGCGCCGAAGCGGGCGTCGAGCTTGCGCTGCCGGCTCAGGACCTCGGCGGCGGCCTCCGGGGTGAGCGCGGCGACCAGCTCCGGGGTGGGCTGGTGGCGGGCGAGCGCGGCCAGCCAGTCCGGGTTCCGCTGGCGCAGCGCGGCTTTCGTCCAGCCGAGGAGCACGTCGCGGTCCGCGGTGCCGACGAGCCCGATGTCCCAGGTGCACAGCGGGGTCGCGGCCAGTAGCCGGATGAGCCGGGACGCGCCGCGGCCCAGGCCGGGCTCGCGGTGGTCGGTCAGGCCGTCGCGGCGGGCCGCGGCGTCGGGTTCGCCGGGCAGCTCGAACGTGCCGTCCGGCCTGCTCAGCGCGCGGGCCCGGGCGGCCATCCGGCGCGCGCGGGCCGAGCCGGGCAGGCGGTCGAGCAGTGCGGCGGCGGCCGCCCGGACGGTCGCCGCCCGGTCGTCGAGGGCCTGTTCGAGCAGCGGTTCGTCGTCGCCGCACAGTCCGGTGTGGAGGGTGTCGAGGAACGCCGCGCGGGTGGCCGCCTGCTCCTGGGACCAGGTCTGTTCGACCAGGGCGCGGGCCCGTGCCGGGTCGGTCGCGCGCAGGTCGGCGAGCAGGGCCAGCCGCTCGGCGCGGGTCCCCGTCGTGAACCTCTCGGCCACCTCCTCCGGGCGGAGCGCCTTCGCCCAGTGCCACGCCGGGTTGTGCTGGGCGAGCCAGGTGCCGCGCGGGCCGATGACCTCCTTCACCAGCGGCCGGCTCGCGCTGTCGAGCGTGCCGAACCGGAGCAGCTCCGGCAGCAGCCGGTGGGGCGGGCGGCGGCCGGTGTCGCGCGCGGCGGTGAGCCAGTCCACGGTGAGCGGTTCGGTGCCGACCTCCAGGCGGATGCCCCGGGTGAGCAGCAGTTCCAGGATCTGCGCCGCGGCCGCCGTGCACTCCGGGCGGTCGTCGGGGTCCGCGGGCGCGGGCGGGGTGCCGCGCCAGGTGGGCGGGGTCCAGCCGGCGCGCCGGTAGCCGGCGGCGAGGGCGGCCGCGGCCAGGAGCGCGGCTTCGGGCGTGTCCGCCTCCAGCTGATCGGCGCCTTCGACGGCGAGGTCGCCGAGGCGGAAGGGGCGGCGGCCGGTGCCCACGAGCGCCGCGCCGAGCAGGTCCTCCCAGGCGTTCACACCGCCACCAGCCGGTCGCCGACCACGACGCTGAGGGGGTGCAGGCGCTCGTCGATCCACTCGCCGAACACCGCGGCCGGGTGGCCGCCGGAGGCGGCGAGCAGCTGCCAGATGTCCGTGCCCGGCGCCAGGGTCAGCGCCGCGCCGTCGCGGTCGACGAGCAGCGGCGGATCACCGGGGACGACCGTCATCGCGTCCAGGGCCAGCGGGATCCGGCGCAGCCACGGGTTGCCGGCCAGCCAGCGGGCGGCCTGTCCCAGTGCGGTGCGGACGTCGGTGGCGTGCGGCAGGCCCGCGCCCTGGGTGACTTTGTGCTCGTCACCGGTGAGCAGCGCCCGCCGCGGCTGCCCGCCGGGGTAGCGGGCGATCTCACCGTCCACAACGGACCCGAGGACGTGCGCCACCTTGAGCGCCTGGCCCGCCGCCGCGAAGTCCAGCAGCACCACGGTCTCGCCGGTTCGCTCGCCGTGCAGCCACGTGCGCTGGGACAGCAGGCGCTCGTCCTCGTCCCGGCTCAGGCCGACGACCTGCCACCGGTCGGCCACCCGGTCACCGATCTCGTCGCGGCGGCGCGGCCAGCCCAGCACCGTCCGCAGGTCGCCCAGTGCGGCCTCGTCCAGCTCCGCGCGGCGCCGCCAGGCCCGAACCGCCAGGTACCAGCGGCCCAGCTCGCCGAGCAGGTGCGGCGCCCAGTCGGGGCGGGCCAGCACCTCGCTGCCCGCCGCGCGGACCCGGTCGGCGAGCCCGGGCAGCTGCGCGTCGACCAGGCGGGCGGCGGCGGTGTCCCAGAACCCCGGCGGCTGGCGGCGCGCGGTGGCCAGGCCCTGCCGGACGAGGTCGTGCAGCCACAGCTCGAAGTCGTCGATGCCGGCCGACATGAGCGCTTCCCGCTCGGCCAGCCGCCTGGCCTGCGCCTCGGGATCGGGCGCGGCGCGCGTGGCGGTGGGGGTGGCGCCCCGCCCGGCCCAGGCGGCGGCGAACGGCTCGGCCTGGTCGAGGTCGGCGACCGAGCCGTCGTTGGCCGCCCACATCAGCAGCAGCGCCAGACCGTGCTTGCAGGGCACCTTGCGGCTGGGGCAGGTGCAGCGGAAGGCGGGCTCGGTGAGGTCGACGGTCACCTGGTAGGGCGCGCGGGCGCTGCCCTGGCACTTGCCCCAGACGAGCGTCGCGGTGCTGCCGAGGTCCGACCACGTGCGCGGGCCGGCGAGCCCGCGGGCGGCCCTGGCGGACCCGGCGTCGGGCGCGAGCGCCAGCACGCGGGCCACCGTCCACCGCGATCCCAAACCTCGTGCCCCTTCCCGTGCCGCCGGTGACCAGCCTATCCGGCCCCCGGCCGGCCGCCCTCGCTCCCGGCGCCCGGCGGCCCTCGCGGCGGGGACCGCCGGGGCCGGTGGTCAGGCCATCTCAGGAGCGCGCAGGTGGGCCAGCGCGAGCTCGAACTCGGCCACCTCGAGGATCTCCAGCCCGGCCTCCGACGCGGCCTGGGAACGCAGCGCGTCCGCCCGGTTGCGGGTCGCGGCCATCGTCTCGGGGCTCGCGTACGTCACCGACGACACCGCGATCCCGCCCTCGCGGTCGAGCATCAGGCTCGCGCTGCAGAAGCCGTCCAGCCGCGACAGCTCGGGCAGCAGGCCCAGCCGGTAGGTGTCCAGGGCTCGCTCCAGCTGGTCGAAGCGGGTCCAGGTCACCCGGCAGCACGCGCCGTCCGGGGCGGGGTGCTCGCGGTGCAGCACCGCGATCTCCCACTCGTCGACCTGGGCCCGGTTGCCGCCCATCACCTCCGCCGCGTGGTCCCGGATCGGCCGGACCCGCTCGGCGCTGGCGGCCATCGCCTCCGCCGACTCCCACGAGCTGGTGGCGATGCAGCGCCCGGAACCGCGGTCGACCAGTACCGACAACCCGACGCACCCGGGCATGGTCAGCAGTTCCGGCATCACCTCGTCCCGCAGGTGCGCGACTCCGGCGTCGATGGTGTCCAGATGGGCCTGCACCGTGGTGGAACGCGCGTACACGCCTCCCACCCCCTCTCCGGTCGAGGCGGCGTCCCGGCGGCGCCGCCGGTCGCCCTACACCTTGCGCCGCCGGGGAAGCGGCCGCAACCGGACTTCACGTGGCCCCGTTCGGGACGGGCGTTACGGTGAAGCGCATGGAGCAGGAACCGGACTGGGGGCGGTGGCAGCGGCCCGCTCCGACGCCACGGCAGCAGCGGCACGACGTGGCGCTCATGCTCCTCGTCCTGCTCGTCGCGGCCGGGATGACGCTGCTGATCACCAGCATCGGCACGGTCGCGATCGGGTCGGCCCCCTCGTTGACCGAGCAGCTGGCCTGGACCGCGGGCCTCACCGTGCCGCTGGCGCTGCGGCGCCGGTTCCCGCTGGTCGTGCTGGCGGTCGTCGGCGCGCTGTTCATCGCGGCCCAGATGCGGCAGATCGGCGACGGGTTCATGCCCTCGGTCGTGCTGTTCCTGGCCATCTACAGCGCGGGTGCGTGGGCCCGCCACCGGGCACGGGCGCGGTGGGCGCGCGTCGCGGTGATCGTGGCGATGTTCGCCTGGCTGGGCATCGGGCTCGTGCGGTACGCGGTCGCGCCCGGGCACCCGCCGAACGCGGCCGGGCCGCTGGACCCGCTGGTGGCGACCGTGCTCTACCAGATCGTGTTCAACCTGATGTTCTTCCTGTCGGCCTACTTCTTCGGCGACCTGGCGTGGCGGTCGGCCCGCGGGCGGGCCGAGCTCACGCGCCGCGCCGAGCAATTGCGGGCCTCGCAGGAGCAGAACGCGCGCGGCGCGATCGTCGCCGAGCGCGTGCGGATCGCCCGCGACCTGCACGACGTCGTCGCCCACCACGTGTCGGTGATGGGCATCCAGGCCTCCGCCGCCCGGCGGGTGCTCGACCGGGACCGCGAGCTGGCCGGCTCGGCCCTGCGCACCGTCGAGGACACCGCGCGCACCGCGATCAGCGAGCTGCGGGGGCTGCTCGGCGTGCTGCGCGCCGAGCCGGACGCCGAGGGGCGGCCGGATGCCGGGCACCAGGCCTCTCCGGGGCTGGCGCAGCTGCCCGCCCTGGCCGCGGCCACCCGGTCCGCGGGCCTGGACGTGCACTACGGCGAGTACGGCGATCCCCGGCCGGTGCCGGACAGCGTCGCGATGACCGCCTACCGCATCGCCCAGGAGGCGTTGACGAACGTGGTCAAGCACTCCGGCGCGCGCTCGGCGCAGCTGCGGGTCCGGTTCCTGGAAGCCGGCCTGGAGATCGAGGTCTCCGACGACGGTCGCGGCTGCGGGGGCGACTCGACGCCGGCGGGGTTCGGCCTGCGCGGCATGCGGGAGCGGGTCGCCGTGCACGGCGGCGAGCTCGAGGCCGGGCCCCGCCGCGACGGCGGTTTCCTGGTGCGCGCGAGCCTGCCGGCACCGCGACCGGCCACTTCGGACAGTGCGGAGCTGCCGGTCCCATGACCCCGTTGCGTGTGGTGCTCGCCGACGACCAGGACCTCGTGCGCGCCGGCTTCCGCGTCATCCTCGGGACGGAGGAGGGCATCGAGGTCGTCGGCGAGGCCCGGGACGGCATCGAGGCCGTCGAGGTCGCCGGGCGGGAGAAGCCCGACGTCGTCCTCATGGACGTGCAGATGCCCCGGCTCGACGGGCTGGAGGCGACCCGCCGCATCCTCGGCGACGATCCCGCGGCCTCGGCGGTGCGGGTGGTCATCCTGACCACGTTCGACCGGGAGGACTACCTGTTCGAGGCGCTGCGGGCCGGGGCGAGCGGGTTCCTGCTCAAGAACGCCTCACCGGAGGACCTCGTGGAGTCCGTGCGGATCGTCGCCCGCGGCGACGCGCTGCTCTCACCGGAGGTGACGCGGCGGGTGATCGCCCGGTTCACCACGCCGGCCACGCCGGCGGGCCGCCGCCCCCCGTCCCTCACCGACCGCGAGTTCGAGGTGCTGGTCCTGATGGCCCGCGGCGCGAGCAACGCCGAGATCGCCGCCGAGCTGTACCTCGGGGAGACGACGGTGAAGACGCACGTGTCGCGGATCCTGCGCAAGCTGGACCTGCGCGACCGCACCCACGCGGTGGTCTTCGCCTATGAACAGGGCATCGTCGCGCCCGGCCTCGCCTGACGCGGGTCCTCCGGCAGGAGGACCCCGCGCATCGGTCCGTGGCCGGACGCGACGGCGCGCCCGCGCGCCTAGCGTTCCCGGCATGTTGACGGTGACCTCACTCAGCCGGAGCTTCGGCGATCACCGCGTGCTCGACGACGTGTCCTTCACGGTGCGTCCCGGCCGCATGACCGGCTTCCTCGGCGCCAACGGGTCCGGCAAGACCACCACCATGCGGATCATCCTCGGTGTCCTGGCCGCGCACGGCGGCACGGTCAGCTGGCACGGCCGCGAGATGACCCCCGCCCAGCGCCGCCGGTTCGGCTACATGCCCGAGGAACGCGGCCTCTACCCGAAGATGAAGGTGGCCGAGCAGATCAGGTGGATGGGCCGGCTGCACGGCCTCGACGACGTCACGGCGCGCGCCGCCACCCGGCGCCTGCTCGACCGGCTGGAACTCACCGACCGCGCCGGTGACCGCCTCGAGGAGCTGTCCCTGGGCAACCAGCAGCGTGCCCAGGTGGCCGCCGCGCTGGTGCACGACCCGATGATGCTCGTCCTCGACGAGCCGTTCTCCGGTCTGGATCCGCTGGCCGTCGACATCGTGCTCGACGTCCTGCGCGAACGCGCCGCGGCCGGTGTGCCGGTGTTGTTCTCCAGCCACCAGCTCTCGCTCGTCGAGCGGCTCTGCGACGACGTGGTGATCATCTCCGGCGGCTCGATCTCGGCGAGCGGGACCCGCGAAGAACTGCGCGCCCGCTACGGGACCACCCGGTTCGAGCTGGTCGTCGGCGCCGACGCCGGCTGGGTGCGCGACGAGCCGGGGATCCGGGTGCTCAGCGTCGACGGCCCGCGGGCGGTGTTCGAGCCCGTCGAGGGGGCGGGCGGCGGGCGCCGGGTGCTGGAGACGGCGCTGCGGCGCGGCGAGGTGCGTGGCTTCGTGCCCGTCGTGCCGTCGCTCGAGGAGATCTTCAAGGAGGCCGTGTGATGACCACGACGACACCGTCCCGGGTGGACGGCCGGCCCGCCGCCGCGGGCACGTCGTTCTGGGCGGCGACCCGTCTGGTCGCCGAGCGCGAGGTCCGGTCCTTCCTGCGCACCAAGGGGTTCTGGATCGGGCTGGCGGTGGTCGTGGCCGGCCTGTTCGCGGCCGGGGTGCTGCCCTCGGTGCTCGCCGGGGGACCGCCCGCGGTCGCCGCCGTCGGGCCGCAGGCCGCCCGGGCCGTCGCCGGGACGGACCTGGACGTGCGCCAGGTCGGCGACCTCGAGTCCGCCCGCGAGCTCGTGCGGTCCGAGGAGGTGGACGCGGCGATCGTGTCCGCGCCGGAGGGGATCCGGGTGCTGGCGCTGTCCGACCCGCCGACCGGCGTCGTGGCCGCCCTGAGCGTCGCGCCGCCGGTGGACCTGCTCGAGCCCGGCGACGTCGGACCGGGGGAGCGGCAGCTGGTGATCCTGGTGTTCGCGCTGGTTTTCCTGATGGTCGGGATGAGCGGTGCGGCCATCGCCCAGAGCACCGTGACCGAGAAGCAGACCCGGATCGTGGAGATCCTCGTCGTCACCGTCCCGGTGCGCGCGCTGCTCGCCGGGAAGGTGCTCGGGCACACGCTGCTGACCGTCGGGCAGGTCGTGGTGATCGCCGTCGCCGCACCGGTCGCGCTCTCCCTCGGCGGGCAGTCGGCGCTGCTCGGCGTGGTGGCGCCGGCGCTCGGCTGGTACGTGCCGTTCGTGTGCGCGGGCTTCGTGCTGCTGGCCGGGATGTGGGCGGTCGCCGGGTCGGTGGTGAGCAGGCAGGAGGACCTCGGCTCCAGCATGGGGCTGGTGATGATGCTCGTCCTCGGCCCGTACTTCGCGGTGATGCTCCTGGCGGACAACGCCTCCGTGCTCGCCGTGCTGTCCTACGTGCCGTTCTCCGCCGCCGTCGCGATGCCGGTGCGGATGTTCACCGGCGACGCCCAGGCCTGGGAGGCGCTGCTGTCGCTCGGGCTGCTCGCGGCGACGGTGGTGCTGATCGTGCTGCTCGCCGGGCGGCTCTATTCGGGCGCGTTGCTGCAGACCGGTGGCCGGGTGGCGCTGGCCAAGGCCTGGCGCGGCACCGAGTGATCCCGGTCCCCGGATAGCATCAGGGGACCGGGACACCGGATCGAGGAGGGCTGATGGCGGCGGGCCGCACCGGCGGGAAGCCGACGTTCACCGAGCAGGCGCGCCGCCGTCAGCTGATCGAGGCCACCATCGAGGTGATCTCGGCGCGCGGCTACGGCGGCGCGTCCCTGTCCGCGATCGCCGAGCACGCCGGCGTCTCCAAGGCCGCGGTGCTCTACCACTTCGGCTCGAAGGACGACCTGGCCGAGGCGACGCTCGCGCACGTCTTCGACCGGTTCGGCGAGCACGTGGGCCAGCGGGTGGCGGAGGCGTCCGGTGCGCGCGCCCGGCTGGTCGCCTACGTCCGCGGCATGGTCGGCTACCAGCACCGCCACCGCACGCACGTCCGCCTGATCACCGAGGTGCTGCTGGACGACCGCGGCGGCACCCGGTTCCGGCAGCCCGGCCAGCACGACCGCAACCAGCGGTGGCAGATGCTCGCCGGTCTCCTCGCCGCGGGCCAGGCGGAGGGCGTGTTCCGGGACTTCGACACGAAGACGACCGCGCTGGCCATCGGCGGCGCGATCGACGGCGTCGTGTCGCAGTGGCTCGCCGACCCCGGTCTCGACCTCGACGCGGCCGCCGGGGACCTGGAGGCGTTCGTGCTGGCCGCGGTGGAGGCCCGCTGAGGGGTCAGCGCCGGGCGAACCGGGGAGCGTGCTCCGGCCGCAGCCCGACCCCGCCGAGGTAGGCGGTGAGCCCGCGCAGCGCGGGCACCCTGTCCACGGCCCGCAACAGCGGCGGGACGCCGTCCAAAGTGGCCTCCAAGGCCGGCCGCAGCAGCGTTTCGTGCTCGCCGTGCTGCTGGGCCTGGCTCGCCACCACCGGGAGGCGGCGGCGCCGCTGGACCCGCGCGAGGTGCGCGGTCCGCAGGGTGCCCCGGCGCAGCGGCCCGGCCAGGATGCGCGCGGCGGCGACCGCGTCCTGAACCGCCAGGTTGACACCCACCCCGCCGACCGGGGACATCGCGTGCGCGGCGTCCCCGATGCACAGCAACCCCGGCCGGTACCAGCGGCGCAGGCGGGTGACGCGGACGTTCAGCAGCTTCACGTCGTCCCAGCTCGAGACCGCCGCGAGCCGGTCGGGCGGCCAGCCGAACAGGTCGGAGAGGTCACGACGGAACGCGTCCAGCCCGCGTGCCCGCAGCTCGGCGTCGCGTCCCTTCGGGATGAGGTAGGAGGTCTGGTAGTAGTCGCCGCGGTCCATCGTGACGGCGGCCAGCCCGCGTGTGAAGCGCCCGAACACCCGGCCGTCCTTGACCTCGTCGGCCGGGCCGGCGGGGATCCGGACCTGCCAGACGTCCATCGGCGCCGGCAGTTCGCGAACCGGGAGACCGGCGGCTTCGCGGACCACCGAGCTCCGGCCGTCGCAGCCGAGGACGAGCGTCGCCGTGATGGTGCCCTCCGTGCCGTCGGCCGACCGGCAGCGCACCCCGGTCACCCGCTCGCCGTCCCGGGTCAGGCCCAGGACCTCGGTGCACCGGCGCAGCGTGAACGTCGGTTCGGTGCCGGCTTCGTCCGCCAGCAGGTCGAGGAAGTCGCCCTGGGGCACCATCGCGATGTAGCGGTGGCGGCCGGGCAGGCGCCGGAAGTCGGCGGCGGTGATCACGTGGTCGCCGATCTGCATGCGCATCTCTTGCAGAACGCCGCGCGGCAGGGCGGCGAAGCGCTCGCCCAGCCCCAGCTCGTCCAGCAGCCGCAGGGTGGACGGGTGCACCGTGTCGCCGCGGAAGTCCCGCAGGAAGTCGGCGTGCTTCTCCAGCACCGTCACGCGCAACCCGGCCCGCGCGAACAACAGGCCGGCCACCATCCCCGCGGGACCACCGCCCGCGACGCACACATCGACACTGTCCATGCCCCGACTCTAACCGATCGGTCAGGACTCTGTCCGATGGGTCAGTCGCCGGTGCCCGCAGCCGTGCGGGGTCGCGTACCGGTACGTGCCGGCGTCAGGCCGAGGTCGTGCCGTCCCCGGTCTCCGGGGCACCCTTCGGCCGGACCTTCACCTGCGGTGCGCCGCCGCCGGTGGACGGCGGTGGCTGTACACACTGGACGGACGCGGCGTGCGACGCGGACGGGGCCGTCGTGGCGGACGAAGCCGGCGGCTCGCCCGGCGTCGTGGACGTCGTCGGCGGGGCCGGGCGCGTCGTGGACGGTTTCGACGGCGCGGGCGCGGTGCAGGAGATCGAGAATTCGACGGTGACGGTCCCGTTCCCGGCCGGCCCGGCGCTGCCCGAGCAGGTGAACGTGGCGCGGTACCGGCCGGGCTTGCCCGCCGCTTTCCCGGACCCGGTGTAGTTGTCGGTGGTGCGGCTCAGCGACACCGGCGCGGTGAGGCCGGCGGAGGTCACGGCGCCGGCGTTGCCGGCGCAGTAGGCGGTGAAGGTCAGCGTCTGCCCCGGCGTCACCGCCGTGGGGCTGACCTGGAGCGTCGGCGGCGGCGCGGTCGCACTCGCGGTCGCCAGGCCGAACATGCTCGTGCCGAGTGCGAGCGCACCGGCGCCGGCGAGGATCCGTGTTCTGTGCATGGTGAACTCCCTTTCCGGAGTGTTTTCCCCAGTTCCCGCCGTGCCGGTGTCAGCGCAGCACGGCGAAGACGATGATGTTGTCGCGGTAGCTGTGCGCGGCGTGGTCGAAGGAGCCGCCGCAGGTGATCAGCCGCAGTTCCGGTCCGGCGGTGTCGCCGTAGACGGCGTCGGACGGGAAGGTGTCCTTGTCGATCTGCTCGATGCGGCTCACGGCGAACCGCACGGCCGAACCGTCCTTTCGCGACACCGTGATCTCGTCGCCCGGCGCCAGTTCGCGCAGGCGGTAGAAGATGCCCTTCTGCTTGTTCCCGTCGACGTGGCCGAGGATCACCGCCGGGCCCACCTCGCCGGGCGACGGGCCGAAGCGGTACCAGCCGGCCTGCAGCGGCTGCGCCACCGGCGGCACCTCGATGGTCTGGTCCGGGTTCAGTCCCAGCGGGACGAGCGTGGAGTGCGCGCCGATCCGGGGGATGTCGACGGCTTCGGGCTCGGCCGCCGGGGCCGGCTGCGCGGACGACGTGACGGGTGCGGCCGGGGGCTCGGTCGCTTGCTGCGGCGCGCCGGCGCATCCCGCCAGCAGGCCGAGCAGCACGGCCAGCCACCACATCCGATGACCGCGCCGTCGCCGTCGTGCGTCCATGGCCGCCCCCAAAGCGAAGTCGTGTGCTTCCTAGTCGTCCGGGGGGCGGGTCCGGTTGCCGGCCGACACCGAAGCGTGACCTACTCACATGTTAGTTAGTTGCCTAAAGGGATTAGGAAAAGTATGGTGGCGTTATGGCGCGAATGGGGCTGACGGCCGAGCGCCTGACGCGGGCGGGAGCGGAGCTGGCCGACGAGGTGGGCTTCGACGCGGTGACCGTCTCGGCGCTGGCCCGGCGGTTCGACGTCAAGGTCGCCAGCCTCTATTCGCACGTCAAGAGCTCGGCGGACCTGCGGACGCGGATCGCCCTGCTCGCGCTGGACGAGCTCGCCGACCGGGCCGCGGATGCCCTGGCCGGGCGGGCCGGCAAGGAGGCCCTGATCGCCTTCGCCAACGTCCACCGCGACTACGCCCGCGAGCACCCCGGCCGGTACGCGGCGGCCCGGCTCCGGCTCGACCCGGAGACCGCGGCGGCCGGCGCCGGTGTCCGGCATGCCCAGCTGACCCGCGCGATCCTGCGCGGTTACGACCTCGACGGGGACGAGGCGACCCACGCGGTGCGGTTGCTGGGCAGCGTCTTCCACGGATTCGTCGGCCTCGAACTGGCCGGCGGGTTCGACCACAGCGAGCCCGGCGCGCCGGAGTCGTGGACGCGGATCCTGGAGGTCCTCGACGCCACGCTGCGGAACTGGCCGGCCTCGAGACCTGCCGAGGGGACACCACGGTGATCACCACGCCCATCACCACCGACCTGGTGCGCGGCGCGGCGGAACTCGAGCGCACCGCGCACGGACTGCTGCCGCATCGCCTGCCCGCCTGGGCGCGGGCCCAGTGCGCGGACGCTCAGCTCGCGCTGGCCGAGTCGCAGCCCTCCGGTGTCCGGCTCGCCTTGCGGACCCGGGCCACCGTCGTCGAGCTGGACGCGGTGCGCACCCGGCGGATCTACGCCGGGTGCCCCGCCCCGCCCGGAGGGGGTGTACGACCTGCTCGTCGACGGCAGGCTCACCGGCCGGGCGAGCGTCACCGGCGGCAACGCGGTGGTCGTCGACCTGGCCACCGGTCGTGCCGAGCACCGCCCCGGCCCGGCCGGCACCATCCGCTTCGACGGCCTGCCCGGCGCCGTCAAGGACGTCGAGATCTGGTTGCCGCACAACGAAACCACCGAGCTCGTCGCGTTGCGCACCGACGCCCCGGTGGAACCCGCGCCCGCCCGGGACAGGGTGTGGCTGCACCACGGCAGCTCGATCAGCCAGGGATCCGACGCCGCGAGCCCGTCCACCACGTGGCCCGCGGTCGCCGCCGCGCTGGGCGGTGTGGACCTGGTCAACCTGGGTCTGTCCGGAAGTGCCCTGCTCGATCCGTTCACCGCGCGCACGATGCGGGACACGCCGGCCGGCCTGATCAGCGTCAAGATCGGCATCAACCTGGTCAACAGCGACGTGATGCGGCTGCGCGGCTTCGCACCGGCGGTGCACGGGTTCCTCGACACCGTGCGCGAGGGTCACCCGGACACCCCGCTGGTGGTCGTCTCGCCCATCCTCTGTCCCGTCCACGAGGACACCCCGGGCCCGGGCGCGTTCGACTTCGCCGCGCTGCGGGCGGGGGAGCTGCGGTTCCGGGCCACCGGCGATCCGGCCGAGTGGGCCGCCGGGAAGCTCACGCTGCGGGGGATCCGGGAGGAGCTGGCGCGGATCGTGGCGCAGCGCGCGGCCGCCGACCCGAACCTGCACCACCTCGACGGCCGCGAACTCTACGGCGAGGCCGACTTCGCCGAACGCCCGCTGCCGGACGCACTGCACCCGGACGCGGCCACGCACCGCCGGATGGGGGAACGCTTCAGCAAGTTCGCCTTCGCCGGAGGCGGTCCGTTCGCGTCCGGAACCGTCTGACCCCGCCTCTACGATGGGCGCCGGAAGAGGGGGTGCAGTGGGCGTTCGGGTCGAGGAGTTCCAGCGCATCGTCGGTGCGCTGGCCGAGGTGCAGCGCGGGCGCGGCAACGGGTACACGACGTTCAGCGTGCGGGGCAAACGGTTCGGCTACTACTGGCCGCGCACGCGGACGGTCGGGCTGAAACAGCTGCTGTCCGAGCAGCAGGCGCTGGTCGCCGAGCGGCCGGACGTCTTCGAGGAGCAGTTCACCGCGGGCGGGTTCGGCTGGGTGGTGGTCTACCTGTCCGGCATCGAGGCCGACGAGCTGTCCGAACTGGTCTACGAAGCGTGGCGGCTGTCCGCGCCCGACGACCTCGTCGCGGCGCAGCCCATCCCGCCCCGGTGACGCGACCTCGCGGATTTTCCGATTGGGGTGTCGATGTGGCGCCTCCTGGCTCGACGTCTCGGTAACAGCGGCCGAGTAGGAGGAACCAGCGATGACCACCACCACCTTGCTGACCCGGATCGCGCTGGC
This sequence comes from Amycolatopsis thermophila, assembly GCF_030814215.1. NCBI lineage: Bacteria > Bacillati > Actinomycetota > Actinomycetes > Pseudonocardiales > Pseudonocardiaceae > Amycolatopsis > Amycolatopsis thermophila. The sequence continues at coordinate 5,154,253 of NZ_JAUSUT010000001.1, forward strand.
CGACGCCCTCGCGGCCGAGGACCACGCGGAGGACGGGGGCTTCCTGGACCCCCTGGACCGGATCACCTGCCCGGTGCACCGCCGGTGGCTGCACCAGTGCTGCCACAGCGACCTGCACGTCGGCCGCGTCAGCGGGCACCGCTGGTGCCGTCCCTGCGGGCGCGCACTGGAGGTCGCGGTCGACGAGGTGCTCCGCACGGTCACCCTGCACTGCCCGAAGTGCGGTCGCGGCGCCCGCACCCGCGCCGACGCCCAGCTCGTCGCGGCGTGCGAGGCCAGTCTCGTGGCGTCGGCCCGGTCCGCACGGCGCGCGGCCTGACCCCCCGCACGAGAAACGGGGCCTGACCGGGTGTCGCCGGTCAGGCCCCGTTCTCGTTGACTACGCGGTACCGGTGAAGGTCCAGACCGCCGTGGCGCCCGGGCCCGCGACGAGGCTGGACCGGCCGATCTGCTCGACGTGCCGCGGCACGCTCCGGTTCAGCGTGAACACGACCTGCTTGAGACCCGCCTGCTCGCGGGGCACGTTGTCGTAGCGGACGGTGGTGCCGCCTCCTGAGGCGATCACGCTGCCGTCGGACAGGGTGGTCAGCTGGAACCCGCCCGCCTTCAACAGCGGCACGGTGGCGGCGAGGTCGGTCGAGGTGACACCGATGCGGATCGCGGCCACGTCGCGCATGAGGTGGTTCTGGTAGTCGTCGGGCAGGTAACGCTCGCGGCTGACGTCACCCTCGTAGCTCGCGGGCTCGGTGGCGCTGCGCGGGTCGGCGAAGTACTCCGGCAGGTACTCCATCGCCCAGCCGTCGAACGCCTGGTAGCTGCTCACCGCGCGGGTCGTGTCGAACCACGGCACCGGAACGCCGTCGCCGAAGTCGCGGGTCTGGCGGTAGTCGACCGGCGTGACGCCCTGGTCGGTCAGCCGCTGCCGCACCGTCGCCAGGTCGCCCGCGTGCTCGGTGGACAGGCCCATGCCCGCCGCGCCGAACTCGCCGTCGGATCCGGGCAGGTCGCCCACGGCGAACAGTTCGAGGTAGGTTTCGCGGCCCTTGAGGTAGCGGCCCTTCCAGGTCATGCCGCCGCCGGTCGTGGTGCGCACCTCGAAGCTCGCGAAGTCGCGCAGGTAGGCGGAGTTCTCGATCGCGTCGGCGGTCTGTCTGTCGAGCACGTCGTAGGCGTGGTTGTAGTAGAGGATCTGCGGCGGGCGGCCGCTTTCGTCGGCTTGCGCCACCCCACCGGGCAGGACGGCCCCGGTGACGGTGACGGCGAGGGCGGTGATCAGTCGGCGCAGGTTCCGGTGCGAGATCATGCGCGCAAGTGAATCCTCGTCGGTCAAGCGGTGTGGCCGACGGATCTCCGCGTTGCCGGGTAACGGGACGTCCCGGGCGGCCGATCCAGAGCAGGAGGACTGCCCGTGCGTGACTACACCTACTGCCCCCGGTGCCGGCACGAACTGACCGAGATCACCGCCGAACCCGCCAACCCCCACGTCCGCTGCGCCCGGTGCGGCTTCACGAAGTGGGACAACCCGCTGCCCTCGACGATCGGCGTCCTGGTGGACGGGTCCAGCGTGCTGCTGCTCCGCCGCGCGCACCCGCCGCGCGCGGGGAGCTGGGATGCCGTCGGCGGGTTCCTCAACCCGGGCGAAAGCGCCGAGGACTGCCTGCGCCGCGAGGCGCGTGAGGAGATCGGCTGCGGAATCGAGCTCGGCCGGTTCCTCGGGACCTTCCCGTCGGTGTACGGGGAGAGCGGCCTGCGGACCCTCGGCATCGCCTTCAGCTGCCGCCTCGCGGGCGGGGAGATCCGGCTGTCCGGCGAGAACGACTCGTTCGGCTGGTTCCGGGGTGACGACCTGCCGGAACTCGCCTTCGGCGATGTCGCCGCGGCGGTCGCGTCCTGGTTCGCGGCCCGCTGAGACGGACGTCGTCTCAATCGGGTGCGCAGGGGGTATTGGACAAGGGCGCGGAGGTGGTGCGAGGGTCGGCGGTAGCCGTCTGCACGAGTGGAAGGGACAACGGATGCCGGATCAGCCCGTCGATGTCGTGATCTGCGAGCCGCTGCGCACGCCGATCGGCCGGTTCGGGGGTGCGCTGGCCGGTCAGACGCCCGCGTCGCTCGCCGCGCACGTGCTGTCCGCCGTCGTCGAACGCACCGGTGTCGACCCGGCGCGCATCGACGAGGTGATCCTCGGTCACGCCTACCCGACGTCGGAGGCGCCCGCCATCGGCCGCGTCGCCGCCCTCGACGCGGGCCTGCCCGACACCGTGACCGGCATCCAGATCGACCGCCGCTGCGGCTCCGGCCTGCAGGCCGTCCTCGACGCGGCGATGCAGATCCGCAGTGGCTTCAGCGACATCGTGCTCGCCGGCGGCGCCGAGGTCATGAGCGCCGCGCCGTACTACACCCACGAGGGCCGCTGGGGGATCAAGGGCCCCGGCCTGCAGCTGCACGATTCGCTCGCGCGCGGGCGGGCCACCGCGGGCGGCGTGAACCACCCGGTGCCCGGCGGGATGATCGAAACCGCGGAGAACCTGCGCCGCGAGTACCGGATCTCGCGCGAGGACCAGGACGCGCTCGCCCTGCGGTCCCAGCAGCGCGCCGCCCGCGCGATCGAGGGCGGGCTGTTCAAGGACGAGATCGTGCCCGTCACGGTCAAGACCCGCAAGGGCGAGACCGTCGTCGACGCCGACGAGCACCCGCGCCCGGACACCACCGCCGAAGGCCTGGCGAAGCTGAAGCCGGTGATGGCCCGCACCGACCCCGAGGTCACCGTCACCGCGGGCAACGCCAGCGGCCAGAACGACGCGGCCGCCGCGTGCCTGGTCACCAGCCGCGCCACCGCCGAGGCGCTGGGGCTGCGGCCGCTGGTGCGGCTGGTGTCCTTCGCCCACGCCGGGGTGCCGGCCGAGACGATGGGCATCGGCCCGGTGCCCGCCACGAAGGCCGCGCTGGACAAGGCCGGCCTGTCGCTGGGCGAGCTCGACCTGATCGAACTCAACGAAGCCTTCGCCGCGCAGGTGCTGGCCTGCACGCGTGCCCTCGGACTCGGCGAGGACGACCACGAGCGCATCAACGTCAACGGCTCCGGCGTGTCCCTGGGCCACCCGGTCGGCGCCACCGGCGCGCGCATCCTGGCCACGCTGGCCCGCGAGATGACCCGCCGGCAGGCGCGCTACGGCCTGGAGACGATGTGCATCGGGGGCGGTCAGGGGCTCGCGGCGATCTTCGAACGCGTGGACGGCTGACCGGTCAGCGCAGGTCGTCGAACGACGGCGGGGCCTGGTCCCGCCGCCCGGCTTCGGTGGCCAGCCGCGTCCGCAGCCGGCGTCCGGTGCGCAGCATCCCGATCGCGTTGCGCAGGGGGTTGCGGGGGATACCCCAGTCGTGCAGGGCGTGGTCCACGGTGAGGTGGACCTCGTCGCCGTGCACCGCGCAGGTGCCGGCCAGGCCGATGTTCTCCTGGCCGTCGAAGACCTCCGCGTGCGAGTGGAAGGTCATAAACGCCGGGCCGTCCGCGATCGGCACCCCCGCGGGCGGGGTGAGGCGGAAGCCGTCGGCCGTCCGTTCGGCGGCGCGCACCCGCAGCGGCAGGGGCCAGCCGTCGGCCGTCACCGTGGTCAGCACGGGCAGCCCGAGCCGGTCGATCGCGCCCTCGGTGCGCTTGCGCCAGTCCGACCCGCGGTCGGTGTTCCACGATCCGGCGCCGCGGCCGTGCGGCGGCGGGTCCGACGGCGGGACGGCCAGCTTCGTCGTCGGTTCCCACACCTCGGGCGGCCGGGCCAGGTCGCCCGCCCACCACAGCACCCGCACCGGGGTGACCTCGATCCAGATCCGCGTCCAGTAGAACGCCATGCGGCGCAACGCCGCCTCCGGAGTCCGGCGGAACACCTCCGGGAAGCGTTGCGCCCACACCGCGAGGTAGCGGGCGCTGTTGGTCCTCAGGTCGGCGTCGCGCACGGTGGCCAGACCCTGCACGACGAACGTCGCCGGACTGTCCAAACCGGACCCGAGCGGATGGCTGAACGACAGCGCCACGCGCGGGTTGCGCCGGGCCCGTTCGGCCTTGAGCGGGTAGGTGAGGCCGGTGGAGACGTCGATGGTCTCGCGCTCCTCGCCGCGATAGGGCGTCACCGGCCAGGTCACCGGGGTGCCGGCGCGGGTCAGGGACGCGTACTCGGTCGTGACGTAGGCCGTGGCCTGGTCGAGGATCGCCGGCCAGGACAGGCCGGTGGCTTCGGTGGTCATGGGCACCCTCCGGGCTCGTCCGTCCGGGCTCGTTCCGGGGAAGTCGCGCCCGCGGCCGGCGCTGTTACCGGGAGCGTGTGCCGATGGCGTGTGTCGCTGCGTGTGCCGATGAATGGTCCGTTCATGCCTGCGTGAGTGGCACGTTGGCCCGGTCGCCGCTGGCGCCTGTGTTCGAGGGCCGGTGGTGGGGCGATGAATGGTCCGTTCATGCCTGCGTGAGTGGCACGTTCGCTCGGTCGCCGGTGGCGCCTGTGCTCGGGGGCCGGCGGTGACGCGATGAATGGCGCGTTCACGCCCGCGCGAGTGGCACATTGGCCCGGCCGCCGCTGGCGCCTGTGTTCGAGGGCCGGCGGTGACGCGATGAATGGCGCGTTCACACCCGCGCGACTGGCACATCGGCTCGGCCGCCGCTGGCGCCTGTGTTCGAGGGCCGGTGGTGGGGCGATGAATGGTCCGTTCGCCGGTGGAGCCTGTGCTCGGGGGCCGGTGGTGGCGCGATGAATGGTCCGTTCATGCCCGCGCGACTGGCACGTTCGCTCGGCCGCCACTGGCGCCTGCACTCGGGGGCAGGTGGTGACGCGATGAATGGCCCATTCACGCCCGCGCGAGCGGCACATTGGTTCGGTCGCCACTGGCGCCCACGCTCCGGGGCCGGCGGCGAAGCGATGAATGGGCCCATTCACACCCACGCGACTGGCACATCGGCTCGGCCGCCACCGACGCCAGCACTCGAGCGCCCGCGGTGAAGCGGTCCCTCACCGCGGGGTGAGCCGGATGACCGGGTACACCCGGCCGCTCTTGCGCTGGTACTTCGCGTAGCGCGGCTGGGCGGTGGTGACCAGCCGCCAGGCCCGATCGCGGTCGGCGCCCTCGAGGTGTCGCGGCGTCACCGGGATGGTGCCGCGGCCGGGCAGCTCGATCGCCACCCGGTCCGGGTGCGCGGTCAGGTTGTGGTGCCAGTCCGGATTCCGGTTCCCGCCACCGGAGGCGACGAGCAGCCAGGCGTCCTCGCCGTCGGCGAACCACGAGATCGGGGTTTCCCGCGGCTGCCCGCTCCGGCGGCCCACCGTGTGCAGGATCAGCAGGTCCATACCCATCCACCGGCCGCCCTTGCGCCGGATCCGCCTGGTCGTCCGGATGTTGACCCGCCGCTGGAACCACAGCGACAGGGACCCGGTCGGCTTGCGCTTGCGTGGTCGCTGGTCGCTCATCGTCCTGCCTCCGGTCGCCGAAGTCGTCCGGAACCCACGCTAGGCGCGCACCGTGCCGGGTGCTTCTCGATTCCTGACCCGGTTCGCTGGGGCCGGAAGTCCCACCCAGTGGTGACCATGGCCCGCAGCCGCCGGGGCCCGGTTTTCCTAGCGTCGGTGTCATGAGCGAGGGACAGAACGCGATCGTCGTCGGCGTCGACGGCTCCGAGGACTCCCTGCGCGCCGTGGGCTGGGCCGCCCGCGTCGCCCGGACGCGCCGCGAACCCCTGCACGTCGTGCACGCGTTCGCGCCACTGACCGGACTGGGCAACGCCGGGTTGCCGGTGTTGCGGGAGGCCTACGACGCGCTGGTGCAGGTCGCGCGCGGCGAGCTGGCCAAGGCGGTGCGGGCGGCCGGCGAGGGCGTCGCGGTCACCTCGGAGATGCCGAACGACCCCCCGGTGCCGGCGCTCGTCGAGCGGTCCCGGCGCGCCCGGATGCTCGTCCTCGGGGCCTCCGGCGCCGGCGGCTTCAGCGGGATGCTGGCCGGCTCGACCACCGTGGCCGTGTCGGCGCACGCGGTGTGCCCGGTCGCGGTGATCCGCGGGCGCGACACCGCCGAGGGACCGGTCGCGGTCGGCGTGGACGGCAGCGCCGCGGCGGAGCGCGCACTGGAGATCGCGTTCGAGGAGGCCTGCTGGCGCGGCGTGCCGCTGGTGGCGGTGCACTCGTGGCTGGACACCGACTTCGGCGGCTACCCCGGCACCGTCCCGTTCCTCGCCGACTGGGACGACATCGAGCGCGACGAGCAGCGGCTGCTGGCCGAGCAGCTGGCCGGCTGGCAGGAGAAGTACCCCGACGTGCAGGTCGAGCGGGTCGTCGTGCGCGACCGGCCCCGCCACCAGCTGCTGAGCTGGAGCACCCGCGCGCAGCTCGTCGTGGCCGGCACCCGCGGACGCGGCGGGTTCGCCGGGCTCCTGCTCGGCTCCACCAGCCAGGCCCTGATCCACCACGCCCAGTGCCCGGTGCTGATCACCCCGGCGGTGCGGCCGTGACCGCCGACCTGGGCACGCTCGTCGGGCAGGCCCTGGGCGCCGCCGTCCGGGCCCCGTCGCCCCACAACACGCAGCCGTGGCGGTTCGAGATCGCCCGCGACCGGGTGGACGTGCTGCTCGACCCGGCGCGGGTACTCGCGGTCGCCGACCCGGACGGCCGGGAAGCCCGGCTGGCCTGCGGTGCCGCCGCGCTCAACCTCGTGCTCAGCCTGCGGGCCGGCGGCCGGAAGGTGAGCACCACCGTGCTGCCCGATCCGAATCGGACGGACCTGCTGGTCTCGGTGCGGATCACCGGCCCCGCCGAGCCGGACGCGACCGAGCTGGACCTGGCCGCCCACATCGCGCGGCGGCACACCAACCGCCGCCCGTTCACCGAGCGCGGTGTGCCCGCGCGGGCGCGGCAGCACCTGGTGGCCGCGGCCGCGGAGGAGGGCGCGAAGCTGCACCTGGTGGACGACTGGGCCCGCTACGACGCGATCGCCGGCCTGGTGCGCACCGCCGACCGGGTCCAGTCCACCGACGAGCGGTTCACCGCCGAGACCCGGCACTGGACCGGGCGGGCACCCGGCGCGCCGGAGGGCGTGCCCGCGGCCGCCGCCGGACCGCCCGCCAGCCTCGAGCCGGCGTTGACGTTGCGCCACTACGCCGGCGAGGCGCAGCTCCCGGAGCGCGAGTACGAGCAGCAGCCCCTGATCGCGGCGGTCCTGACGCCGACGGACAGCCCGGCGCAGCAGATCCGGGCCGGGTTCGCGGTGCAGCGGGTGCTGCTCACCGCCACGCGGCTCGGGCTGAGCGCGTCGTTCCTGTCCCAGCCGCTGGAGGTGGCGTCCACGCGGGAGGCGCTGCGCCGCCTGTTCCGCGACGACGGCGAACCGCACGCGCTGCTGCGCATCGGGTACGGGTTCGCCACCCCGCACGCCTCGCGCCGGCCGGTGTCCGAGGTGACCGGCTGAGGACCATCGGCCCTGTCGCCGGGCGGCCGGCTCGCGACAGGCTGCCCGTGGGAGCGAACGCGAGCACTGGGAGGACCCATGAAGATCGACCAGCTCATCGAGCGGGCGAAGAACTCCGTCGGCGCCGAGATCGTCTACACCGCGCCCTACGAGAAGGGCGACGTCACGGTGATCGCCGCGGCGAGCGTCGCCAGTGGGGCCGGTGGTGGTGACGGTGTGGACAAGCAGGGCCAGCACGGGGAGGGCGGCGGCTTCGGCATGGCCGCGCGGCCGACGGGCGCCTACGTCATCAAGGACGGCAAGGTCCGGTGGGAGCCGGCCGTCGACGTGAACCGGCTCCTGACCGTCGTCGGCGCGGTCGTGGGCGCGGCGTTGTTCTTCGCGGCGCGGATCGTGAAGATCCGCAGCAAGGCACCGGCGACGCCGGCGGGACCGCCCTGGGCCCGCGCCGTCATCTCCTCACGCCGGCGAAGCTGAGCAGCCGGACCACCGGTCCGGGCGGGGTGCTCTCGCCGGGCCCCGCCCGGACCGGGAGGGCCGTCAGCGCGTGAGGTCCGCTCCGGACGGTCGCCGGGCCGGCGCCGCCGTGTCCGCCACGTCCGCCGTGTCGGGGGCCTCCGTCAGGTTCTCCAGGTTGCGCATCCCGGTGCGGGGGCCGAACACGCCGACCGTCACCGCGACCACCAGCCAGCACGCTCCGATGTAGACGAACACCGGCCGGTACCCGAAGGCACCGAACACGGCGGCCACGATCAGCGGCCCCGCGATGTTGCTCAGCCGCCCCAGCCCGTACACCAGACCGTTGCCCGAGTTGCGCAGCTCGGTCGGGAACAGTTCGGGCGTGTAGGCGTACAGCAGTGCCGCGAAGGTCTGGATCAGCGCGTTGACGCAGAACCCGAACGCGACGATCGCCACCGCGTTGAACGTGAGCCCGTACAGGACGCCGCACACGGCCACGCCGGCCGCGACCACGACGATGGGCAGCTTGCGCCCGAAGCGGTCGGAGACCACCCATGCCAGCAGCGCGCCCGGCACCGCGCCCAGCGTGGTCAACGCCGAGAACGTCAGGCTGTGCACGAGGCTGAACCCGTGCTCGGCCAGCAGCGTGGGCACCCACGACACGAACCCGTAGAACCCGAGGGTCTGGAACACCCACGCCACGGCCAGCATCAGTGTGCGCCGCCCGAGCCGTCCGGACAGCAGCGCGCGGTAGGACACCCGCGCCGGCTCCGGGGCCTCCCGCACCACCGGCTCGGGAAGCGGCCCGTACTGCCGTTCCAGCCGGGCGACGACGGCGTCGGCCTGCTCGGCCCGGCCGTGCCGGAGCAGCCATCGCGGACTTTCCGGCAGCCGCACGATCAGCGGTAGCGCGACCAGCCCGAGCGCGCCGAACACGAACACCAGCCGCCACGTGCCGGTCCCCAGCGGGATCACCCCCCGCGCGGTGAACGACATGACCGGGATCCCCAGCAGGCCGATGGCCATCACGCCGGCCTGCATCCGGCCGCGGTGGGCGGCGGGCATCGTCTCCGAGAGGTAGGTCGTGGCGGCGACCGTCATCGCGGACAGCCCCACCCCGGTCAGCAGGCGCGCCGCCGCCAGCGTGGGCACGGTGGAGGCGAGCGCGTTGAGCAGCGAACACACCGAGAACGTCGTCACCGAGATCAGCAGCGCCCACCGGCGCCCGACCCGGTCGGCGAACCGGCCCCCGGCCACGGCGCCGAGGAACATGCCGAGGAACGACGCCGAGGTCACGAACGCGACGTCGCCGACCGTCAGGTGCAGGTGCTTCTCCAGCGCAGGCGCGGCGTAGGCGAAGGTGTTGAGGTCGCCGAACTCGAACACGAACGCCACCGCGAGCGCGTAGAGCACCCTCCGGTGGAACCGGCCGACGGGCAGCCGGTCGAGCCGTGCGGCCAGCTGGGCTGAGGTCATGGGACCGTCCTCCTTGACGGGTGGGGGAAGGGTGTCGTCAGGCCGCGGCGGTGCGGCCGGCCCGGCGGCCGAAGACCGCGCCCGCGGTCAGGCCCGATCCGCCGGGGTAGTTGAAGAAGAACAGGCCGCCGACGAGTTCCCCGGCCGCGAACAGACCGGGGATCGCCCGCCCGGCGGTGTCCAGAACGGCGCCGGTGGGGTCGATGCGGACGCCGCCGAAGGTGAAGGTGATGCCGCAGGTGACCGGGAACGCGACGTACGGGGGGCTGTCCAGGCGCTGCGCCCAGTTCGACTTGACGGGCCGGACGCCGTCGGTGTGCTTGCCGTCCTTGACCGCGGGGTTGAACCGCTCGCCGCTCACCGACCGGTTGAACTCCTCGACCGTGCGCACGAACCGGGTCTCGTCGATGCCGAGTTCCTTGGCGAGCCCCTCGAGCGTGTCCGACTCCACCCGCGTGACGCCGGGTGCCTGGTACTCCTCCGGCCGCAGCAGGTCCAGCACCTTCGCGTCGAAGACCTGCGCCGCGCGGCTGCCCGGCTGCCGCAGGATCTCCGCGCCGTACTTGGCGTAGGTGTAGTTGCGGAAGTCGGCGCCCTCGTCGACGAAGCGCTCGCCGTTGGCGTTGACCACGATGCCGAAGGGGTACCCACCGCGGGTGAGCTGGTTGGTCAGGTCCCGGTCGCCGGTCGGGCGGGCACCGGAGTCCCAGGCCACCGAGTGGCAGCCGCTGAAGTGGCCGCACGGCTGGGCGCCCGCCGCCAGTGCCATCGTGATCCCGTCCCCGGTGTTGTAGGGCGTGCCGCGCACGAGCGCGAGGTCCCAGCCCGGACCGAGGTAGGCCGAGCGCATCGCGGGGTTGGCTTCGAAACCGCCACTGGTCAGCACCACGCCGCGGGCCTCGACGTGCTCCCCGCCCGCCAGCCGCACACCCCGGACCTCGCCGCCGGCGGTGGTCAGCAGCCCCGTCACGTGCGCCCCGAAGCGCACCGTGATGCCGTGCCGTTCCGCGGCGGCCAGGTGGTCGGCGATCATGCCCTTGCCGCCGCCGACGGTGCCGACGGCCAGGCCGCCCCAGAACCGGAACCGGCCGTCGACCTCGTAGGCCTGCCGGTGGAACATCAGCTCGAACCGCAGGCCCAGCTCGTGCAGCCAGCTCATGGTCGCCCGCGATTCGCCCACCAGGATCTCCGACAACTCCGGGTCGGCGCGGCCGTCGGTCACGCGGCGCAGGTCGCCGAGGAACTCCTCAGCCGGGTACGGATCGAGGTCGACGCGGTCGGTGGCGGGCGGTTCCACGAACGCGGCGACGTCGTCAAGTCCGTCGTGGACGGTGCGCATGGCGCCGGCGGTGAAGTAGCTGTTGCCGCCGGCCCACTCCCGCGGCGCCTTCTCCAGCAGCAGCACGCGCGCGCCGTGCTCACGCGCGGACTGCGCGGCGCAGAACCCGGCGTTGCCACCGCCGACGACGATGACGTCCCAGTTGTCGCTCATGTGCGTTCCTCACTTCTCGGGATTCAGGCTGGTTCCGGCACCCGGGCCGGTTCGGGGACCGAGATCTCCGCGACGGCGATGCGCCGGGCGGCGCGCCGCAGGCGCACGCCCCGCAGGACACCGTCGGGGTCCCACTCGGTCCCGACAGCGACGACACCGGCGGGGGTGCCGAGCCGGAGCACGGTGGGCACCCGTCCGCCGAGGAGCCGGGAGACGACCCCGCCGGGCACACCGGCGGCCGCGGCGACGGCGACCGCGGACGTGAGACCGATCGCCGGGTGCGGGGCGAGCATCGACAGCATCCGGACCGCGAGGTCGAATTCGCCGGGCCCGACCGGGGTGCCGTCGGTGGTGACGTAGCCGGCGGGCGGCCCGACCACGCCGGTCTTGGGAACGGCGTGGTCGACCGGGCTGCCGGGCGTGGCGAGACCCATGCGCAGCGCGGCTTCGCGGCGCAGCCGGACCAGCTCGGGTACCGCGCGCGTCAGGTCTTCGACCGGCTCGCCGCCGGTGAGACCGAGCGCGGCCGCGTCGATGAGGGCTGCCGGTGCCCCGGCGTCGACGAGGGTGGCCGGCGCCGGCAGCGTGTCGACCGGGTGGCCGGTCGGCAGCAGCGAACCGGTGGTGCCGCCCGCCGGATCGAGGAAGGCGAGCTCGACGCCGACGCCACCGCCCACAGCGCCCGGCACCCGGGCCGTGCCGGACTCGGGCACGGCGGCACCGGGGGTGTCGACCGTGGCCGCCAGCACCGAGCCGGTGTTGGTGTTGCGCATCCGGACCGTGGTCCGGCCGGGGGTCACCGGCACCAGGCCGGTGAGCAGGGCGTACAGCCCGATCGCGGTGGCGCAGTTGCCGCAGTTGCTGCCCCACTCGACGCGGCGCGCGCCGATGCCGACCTGTGCGAAGTCGTAGTCGACGTCGATCCCGGGGACGGCCGACCGGCGCACGATCGCCGCCTTCGACGTCGTCGACGTCGCACCGCCGACCCCGTCCAGCTGGCGCGGGTCACCGGCGCCGAACGCCGCGACGAGCAGCGTGCCGACGTCGCCGCCGGCCGGGATCACCGAGGCCACGGCCTCGTCGTCGAAGATCCAGCACTTGCTGGTGCCGCCCCGCATCCAGGTTCCCCGGAGGTATCGCATGGCCTTGACGATGCCCCGCACGAGCCTTGAGTACAATTTCCGAAATCTTCAACCCGCCTAAGCAGAAGTGAAGGCTGGTCGCATGAGCCTTGACGTCCGGCGCCTGCTGCTTCTCGCCCAGGTGGCCCGCCAGGGCTCCATCACCGGTGCCGCCGCCGCGCTGACCTACACGCCCTCGGCGGTGTCGCAGCAGATCAGCCGGCTCGAAGCGGAGGCCGGACAGCCGCTGCTCGACCGCCACGCGCGCGGCATCACCCTGACCGAGGCGGGGGAGGCGCTGGTGACCCACGCCGAACGCATCGACCGGGAACTGCGCGCCGCCCGCACCGAGCTCGACGAGCTGGCGGGCCTGCGCGCCGGATCGCTGCGCATCGGCACGTTCCCCACGGTGGCCGCGTCCTTCCTGCCGCTCGCGGTCCGCGAGTTCCGCGGCCGGTACCCGGCGGTGGCCCTGGCCGTCCACAGCGCGCGCAACGCCGGGCTGATCGAGCTGCTCGACAGCCGTGAGGTGGAGCTGTCGTTGCTGTGGGACTACGAGTGGCGCCGCCTGTCCGAGCCCGGCCTCGAGGTCACCCACCTGCTCGACGACCCGACCACGCTGGTCGTGTCGAAGGCGCACCGGCTCGCCGGCCGCGGCTCCACCACGTTCGCCGAACTGGCCGGCGAGCAGTGGATCGTCCGCGACGACCACCCGGTGGCCGAGGTGCTGACCCGCAGCTGCCACGCCGCCGGTTTCGAACCCTCGATCGCCTACCGGGCGCACGACTACCAGGAGGCCCAGGCGATGGCCGCGGTGGGACTGGGGGTCGTTCTCGCGCCACGCCTGGCGCTGGCCGGTCTCCGCGACGACGTGACCACCGTGGCGCTCGGCTCGTCGGCGCCCGTGCGCCGCATCCTCCTCGGGCGAGCGAGCCACCACCGCCCCACCCCGGCCGCGGCCGCTCTGCGGCAGGTGTTCCTGGAGACAGCCGCGGCGCTGCGCGACGCCGGGGACGAACTCGATCGGCTGGTCCGCCGTGCGGCGCTGCCGTGACACACGGACCGGCAACCGCCGCGCGGCGGCTGACGGTCGCGGCTCCCGTGTGGACACTGCAGCCCGTCGGCGCGTTCAGCACCGCCGCGCCTTCCCGGGGAGCAGGATGGGTCAGGCGGCGCCGGTGTCCACACCGGACCGGGTGGAGCCGGTCGTCCGCGCCTGGAGGAGGGTGATGTCGTGTCCGGGAATCGCAGGGCCGACGCCGGCGTGATGCTGCCGCGCGATCTGCCGGCCGAGCAGATCGCGCCGTTCGCCCGCCGCGCCGAGGAACTCGGGTTCGACGAGCTGTGGGTGGTGGAGGACCTGGGTTTCCACGGCGGGATCGCGCAGGCGGCGACCGTGCTCGCGGTGACCGGGCGGATCCGGGTCGGCATCGGGATCCTGCCGGTGGGTGCGCGCAACGTCGCGTTCACCGCGATGGAACTGGCGACGCTCGCGCGACTGCACCCCGGCCGGCTCGTCGCCGGGATCGGGCACGGGATGCCGGACTGGATGCGGCAGGTGGGTGCGTGGCCGGCGAGCCCGCTGACGCTGTTCGGCGAGTACGCCCGCGCGCTCACGGCGTTGCTGCGCGGCGAGCGGGTGCGGGTTGCGGGCCGCTACGTGCGGCTCGCCGATGTCGGGCTGGCGCCGGCGCCCGCCCCGGTGCCGGTGCTGGCCGGGGTGCGGGGCCCCAGGTCGCTGGCGGTCGCCGGGGAGACGCTGGACGGCGTGATCCTGGCCGAGCCGGCGGCGGTGGAGTACATCGCCGCCGCGCGCTCGGCGCTGCCCGGCATCGCGCGCGTGGTGGCGTTCGAACTCGCCGCGGTGCACCGGGATCCCGGCGTGGCGCGGTCGCTGGTCCGGCCCCTGCTGGCGGGGGTGGCCGATCCCGGGCTGTCGGCGCACCTCGAGCCGCTGCCGTTCGCCGGGCAGGTGCGCCGGTTGCGGGCCCGATGCCCGGCCGGGGAGTTCGCGCGGGCACTCCCGGACAGCTGGGTCGACGCCCTGACACTGGCCGGCACGGCCCCCGAGGTGCGCGCACGGTTGGCCGGGCTCACCGACGCGGGTGCGAGCGCGGTGGTGATGATCCCGCTGGGCCCGGACCGGCTCGCGGCGCTCACGGACCTGGCCGCCGCGCTGTGAGGCACGGTGGCGGGTGCGCCGCCGCAGGTGAGCCGCCCGCGGCCGCTAGCGCCGCCAGGTGATGGCTCGCGAGGCCGCCTGCTCGTAGGGCTCGTCGGTGTAGGCGAGGGACGTGATGGGGTCCGAGGGTTCGCCGAAGTAGAGCTGGCACTGCTCGTAAACGGCGCCCGGCGTGGAGAAGTCCTTCGGGGCGGCCGAGGCGCTGTCGCAGCCGGTGACGTCCGCCCGGGCGCCGCCGAGGAGCGCGCCGGGCCAGCCGCCGCTGCGGGTGGTCGCGCTCAGCGTCGGCGCCAGCACGTCGGTGAAGTTCGTGCCGTCGAGGTCCACCATCTTCGTCCGCACGAAGAAGAACGTCTTCCCGCGCAGCTTCGCCTTGTCCCCGTCGGTCAACGGCAGGTAGTCGATGTCCTCGTCGGACGCCGGCGCGCTGTCCACGGTGACGGTGATGCCGAGCAGGCCCTTGTCGTAGTAGCTGTAGAACGGCACGACGGCCTGCTGCCCGAACTTCAGCTTCGTGCCCGGCTTGGTCGTCCGGTCCGACAGTTCGAGCGTCGGTGTCACCGTCAGGTACGGCTTCGACGGTGTCGTGCTGACCGCGGCCCCGGGCGCGGACGACGGGGTCGGGGCCGCGAGCCCTGGTGTTCCGGGCGCGGAGGTGCTGCTGCACCCCGCGGCCACCGCCGCTATCGCGCACACCAGCGACAGGTTTCCGATCCAGCTACGCACGCCGCGCTCCGAATGCTCCTGCGCGCGGACCCCCGCAGCCGCCACGCGCTCATCGCCGGCCTCTCGCCGGCTCGCCGAGGATCATGCCGGACCCCGCACGCGCGACCACCACCGGGGCATCCCCGGACGACGACGGCACGCCCGGCCCCCGCTCCGGTCGGCGCAGGCGGCCAGGGCCCGGCATTACCTTCCCGGAGCTCCCACACCGGCCACGACGTCCGCCGCCAGTTCCGCGAACCGGATCGCCCTGCGGTCGGCGCCGTGCGGGGCGACGATCTGCAACCCGACCGGCAGGCCGTCGTCGCTCAAGCCCGCCGGCATCACCACCGACGGCAACCCGAGCACGCTGATCAGCCCGCACCAGCCGATGGTGCTCATGTGCGGCCGCGCCTCCCCGTCGATCGTCACGCTCCGGGTGCCGATGTCGCCGTCCAGGTCGTGCGCGAAGGCCGGCATCGCGGTCACCGGGCACAGCAGCACGTCGTACGCCGAGAACCACCGCGCCCACGCCGACCTCAGCCGCGCCCGGTCCTCGGCGCGGGCGAGCCAACCGCGGTGCGACGCGGTCGCGGGGGGAACGCCGTCCTCGGGCAGGTTGTAGGCCACCGCGGCCAGCACCATGTCCAGGTGCAGTTGCCAGATGTCCGCGAACGCGCCCGGCGCGCCGGCGGGGGAGAGCCGCACACCCGCCGATTCGAGCGCGTCCAGCGCGGCCGCCAGCACCGCCCGCGTCCGGCCGCCCACCCGGCACGCCGGGTCGTCCACCCACACCGCCGCCCGTAACCCGGACAGCGACCCGGGGACAGCGCCGCCGGAAGACCCGGTGAGCACGTCGAGCACGAGCCCGAGATCGGCCGGACTCCGGCAGATCGGCCCCAGCACGTTGCCGTCCGGCGGCACCGCGCCCGCGCCGACGTGGTCCACGTACCCCTCACCCGGCACCAGACCGACCGACGGCTTGAGCCCCCACACCCCGCAGAAGTGCGCGGGAATCCGGATCGAGCCGGCGATGTCGGAGGCCAGGTCGAACGCGCACAGCCCGTCCGCGACGGCTGCCGCGCTCCCGCCCGACGACCCGCCCGGCGTGCGCGCGGGGTCCCACGGGTTGCGTGTCACGCCGAAGACGTCGTTGTAGGTCTGGATGTCGCCGCACCACTGCGGCACGTTCGTCTTGCCGAGCACGACCGCCCCGGCCGCGCGCAACCGCGCGACGGCCGGGGCGTCGGCGTCCGGCACGAAACCCGCCAGCTCCGGGGAGCCGCACGTGGTGCGCAGGCCGGCCGTCGCGATCGCGTCCTTGACCGTGACCGGCACGCCGTGCAGGGGGCCGCGACGGGCTCCCCGCACGGTCTCCGCGTCGAGCGCGGCCGCCTCGGCCAGCGCCCGCGAGTCGTCCACGGTCACCACCGCGTTCAGCTCCGACGCGGCGATCCGGTCGAGGTAGTACCGCACCAGCTCGCGACTGGACACGGAACGCTCGGCGACCGCCCGCGCCAGCTCGCGAGCACCGGCCTCGGCGGGGTCCATCAGCCCTGTGCCTTCGGCCAGTTGCCGAGCTTGCCGCCGTTGTCGATCAGCGGACCGGCGCCCTCGAAGTGCCCGGTCGAGGCCGGCGTCGCGCCCGTGTAGGTGTACATCCGCCCGGCCTCGAACGGGTAGGCGTCCTCGACCCCGCTGACCCGCCCCTTGACGCCCTCGACCATGAGCGGGTAGGTCGAGTCGTAGGAGTGCACGGCGATGTTGATGTTCGCGCGGTTCAGGCCGCCCTTCATGGTGGACGCGTCCTGCAGCGCCTGCACGATGTACCAGGCCCAGAACCAGCCGTTGGCGATCTGCGCGTTCTTCGGGTCGAGCCCGGCGGCCGACACCGTGTCGGTGTAGAGCTTCGCGAACCCGGTGTTGGGGTTGTCCGGGTCGCTCGGCGCGTAGTAGTAGCGCACGACGTTGGTGCCGTTGCCGGTCAGCCCCTGCTTGCCCAGCGGCGCGTAGGTCGTCTGGATCTGGGCGCACGGCTGGGCCGCGACCACGACCGGCTTCCAGGGGCTCTTCTCGATGGCGCCGATGGCCTGCGTGCAGAACGTGCCCGCCTCGGCCAGGACGACGACGTCGGCCCGCGACGCGGCCGCGCTGGTGACCTCGTTGTCCACATTGGGCGCGGTGACGTCGTTGGTCTGCTCGTCGACGATCGTGATGCCCGGCGTCGCCGCGACCGCGCGTTTGAACCCGTTGATGTAGGCGTGCCCGAGCGCGTTGCCGATGGAGATGGTGGCGACCTTCGCGCCCTGCGGGAACCGCTCCTTGATCCAGGACGCCCAGATGCCGCTCTCGTTGTAGTAGTCCAGCCCGAACCCGGTGGTCCACGGGTGGTGCTGCGGGTCGCCGAACTCGTTGTCGGAGGCGGCGACCATGAACTGCCCGGTGCAGGTCTGGTTCATGTAGTCGATCAGGTTGAGGTTGTTGGGCGAACCCAGCACGGCGAAGCTCGCCGCGTAGGCACCGGACTGCGCCGCGGCCTCCACGTTGTTGCGGGTCTGGTCCGGCTGGTACTGGTCGTCCTTGACGTCGATGCTGACCCGGCGGCCCTGCACGCCGCCGTGCGAGTTGACGTAGTCGAAGTAGGTCTTGATGCCGTCGCTGATCGCGCCGTAGGCGGCCAGCGGCCCGGAGTGCGGCATGCTGGTGAACAGCTTGATCTCACCGGCGGTGATACCGGCGTTGTTGTCCCACGTGGCGGGGCACGAGCCGAGGTCGAGGCTGAAGCCGCCCGGTCCGGTGTAGACACAGGTGCCTTCGGCCGAGCGGCCCCAGTTCTTGCTGTCCGGGTTGGGGGTGGGCACGGTGCCGTCGTTCGGCGCGGCCGCGGGCGCCGCGGGTGCGGTGGCCGAGGTGCCGCACTTCTTGTCGGCGGCGGCCTGCCTGCTCGCCTCGTGCGAGCACGCGGTCGCGGTGCCGCCGACGACGATGGCGATGACCAGTGGCGCGAGGCGTCGTTGCCAAGGTGACCGGGTCATGGTTCACGCCCTTTCCAGGGTCGGTTGATCGGACCGGTCGGTCACCGGGAACCGGTGGGCCTCCCAGCCGCGCGGGGGACGGGGGACGATCTCGAGGACCCGGCGGCGCAGCTTGCCGAGGCCGTCGACCACGCCGCCCGGTAACAGGAACACGAACGCGATGAGCAGGGCGCCGGAGGCGATGCCGACGATCTGCCCGCCGTCGGGACGGCCGCCGAGCAGGTCGAGCGACTCCGCCCAGTCGGCCATGTAGGTGCGCAGGACCACGAAGATCACGGCGCCGGGGATCGCGCCGAGGATCGAGCCGCTGCCCCCGGCGATCAGCGCGACCAGCAGGAAGATGGACAGGTACAGGTCGAACCGCGAGTCCGACACCGCGGGCACCTGGATGACCAGCAGTGATCCGGCCACACCCGCGAACGCGGCGCTGACCGCGAACGCGAAGATCTTCACCCGCGCCACCCGGATGCCCGACGCGGCCGCGCTCAGTGGCGCGTCGCGCACCGCGTGCATCGCCCGGCCGACCCGCCCGCGCACGATGTTGGCCGCGACGAGGAACATCAGCCCGGCGACCGCGAGCACGGCGTAGTAGTGGTCGGTCGCCGGTCCGGTCACGGTGTAGGGGTCGACGAAGAACCAGTCCGGTGCGGCCATCTCGTGCGGTGCGAACTTGCCGTTGGGGCCCCCGGTGAAGCTCGGGAACTTGTCGACCAGCACCGGGAACAGGGCGGCGACGGCGAGTGTGACGGTCGCCAGGTAGAGCCCGCGGATGCGCAGCGCCGGGACACCGACGAGCGCCCCGGCGAGCAGGCAGATCACGACGCTGACCGGGATCGTCGCGAGGTAGGGCCAGTTGTGGTCGGCCACCAGGATGATGGTGGTGTAGGCGCCGAGGCCGACGAAGGCGCTGTGGCCGAGGGAGATCTGCCCGCAGTGCCCGGTCAGCAGCCCGAGGCCGAGGATCGCGACGCTGTAGGCGACCATCTGCGTGAGCGTCTCGATCTGCGACACGTCACCGATCACCAGCGGCAGCACGACCAGCAGCGCGGCGCCGATCGCGGCGGTGCCCCAGCGCAGCGAGCGGTGCGCGCGGCTGCCTTCCTCGATCGTGACGGCGGCCATCACACACGCTCCTGACTCCGGCGACCCAGCAGGCCGGCGGGTTTGAACTGCAGGACGGCGACGATCACGAAGAACGCGCACCCCAGGCCGAACTGTCCGCCCAGGGCGGGGATGTAGCCGGTGAGCAGCGCGATCGACAGGCCGACCACCACGCCACCGACGAGCGCGCCGGCGATGCTGTCCAGTCCGCCGAGCGTGGCCGCGGCGAACGCGTAGACCAGAACCTTGTCCATGAACGTCGGGTCGAGGTAGGTGGTGGGCGCGGCCAGGCAGCCGGCCAGAGTGCCCACGGCGGCGGCGAGGGCCCAGCTGCTCTGCACCGTCCGTCCGATGTGGATCCCGAGCAGCCGGGACGGCTCCACCCCGGCCGCCACGCACCGGAAGGCCAGCCCCAGCCGGGTCCGCGCCAGCGTCAGCTGCAGCACGACCACGACCGCGACCACGACGAGCGCGGTGCCCAGGCTCGTGTAGTACAGCCGCGCACCGCCGATCGCGATGAAGTCCTCCCCGCCGGTGGGGAACAGGGTGGGGAACCCGCGCGGGTCGAAGCCCCAGATCAGCGCGGCCAGCGCGTTGAGCGCCAGGTAGAGGGCCAGGGTGACGATCGTGATCGCCAGGTGGTTGCCGGGGTCGAACGGGCGGATGAGCACCCGCTCGATCCCGGCGGCGGCCGCCGCGGACACCACCATGGCGAGCAGGATCGCCACCACCAGCGGCACGGCCCACCGGTCGGCCGCGGTGAAGGCCAGGTAGGTGCCGACCATGCCCATCGCGCCCTGCGCGAAGTTGATGACACCCGTGGCCTTGAAGACCAGGACGAGCGCGAGCGCCACCATCCCGTAGACGATGCCGTTCATCGCGCCGTCGATGACGCGCTGGAAGTAGAGCGTGAACCCGCCGTCGGCGATGGCGTAGACCGAGAACGCGGCGAGCAGGGCGACGACGACGCCGAGACCGCGCGTGGCGGAACGGCGGCGGCCTGCGGCGAGGACGTCGCCGTCCCGGGACCGTGGACCGGTGATGGGGATCGCCACGGGAGCACCCTCCTTCGGGTGTGGTGGGTCAGTAACCGAGGTAGGCGCGCCGCACGGACTCGTCGTCGTGCAGGCGCCCGGCGGGGCCGGCGAGCGCGACCGCGCCCGCCTCCAGGACGTAACCGCGCTGCGCCATGTCCAGCGCCAGCGCCGCGTTCTGCTCGACGATCACCATCGCCACGGCCCGCTCGGCGCATACGCGGGCGAGGACGTCGAACAGCTGACGCACGACGATCGGGGCGAGACCGAGCGAGGGCTCGTCGAGCAGCAGCAGCCGGGGCTTGCTCATCAGCGCCCGCGCGATGGCCAGCATCTGCTGCTCGCCGCCGCTGAGGCTGCCCGCCGACGTCGACCGCCGCCGCGCCAGCCGGGGGAACACGTCGTACCAGTAGGCGATGTCGGCCTTGACCTGCTTGTCGCGGCGGACGTACCCGCCGGCGCGGAGGTTGTCCTCGACGCTGAGATCGGCGAGCGTGCCGCGGCCCTGCGGGACCATCGACACCCCGCGCCGGACCACGTCGTAGGTGGACCGGCCGCTGATCGCCTCGCCCGCGAACCGCAGGGTACCTTCGGTGCGGACCAGGCGGCAGATCGACCGCAGCAGCGTGGTCTTGCCCGCGCCGTTCGCGCCAAGCACGACGACGACCTCGCCGTCGGCGACGGTGAGATCCACGCCGTGCAGGCACTCGACGGCCCCGTAGAACGCCCGCACCCCGCGCAGTTCCAGCAGGCTGTCCTGCCCGTGCGTCCGGATCGTGCCGCCCGCCTCGGCGGCCTGCGCGGTCACACCGGGGTCCCGAGGTAGGCCTCGACGAGCTCCGCGGAGTCGCGCAGCTCGGCCGGGGTGCCGGACACCAGGTCCCGGCCGAAGTCGAGCGCGAAGACGTAGTCGGACAGGCCCATCACGAACTGCATGTGGTGCTCCACCAGCAGGAGGGTGATACCGCGCTCGTCTCGCAACCGCCGCAGCAGCTCGCCGAGCTCGCGCACGTCGCCGTGCGTCAGGCCGCCGGCGGGTTCGTCGAGCAGCAGCAGGCGGGGCTCGTTGACCAGCGCCCGCGCCAGCTCGACGCGCTTGAGGGTGCCGAAGGGCAGCCCGGTGCACTCGCGGGCGGCGACGTCGGCGATGTCGAAGTAGTCCAGCATCGCGTACGCGCGGGCCCGCAGCTCGCGGTCCTCCTTCGCACCAGGCCAGCCGAGCACCGACGAGGCGAAGCCGGTGCGGCCGCGGGCGTGCCGGCCGACCATGACGTTGTCCAGCACGGTCATCCCCGGCCACAGCGCCAGGTTCTGGAACGTGCGGGCGATGCCGAGACCGGCCAGGTCGGCCGGGTGCGCGGCGAGCAGGTCACGTCCGGCGAAGCGGATCTCGCCGGACGCGGGCCGCACCAGGCGGCTGATCGCGTTGAACGCCGTGGTCTTGCCGGCACCGTTCGGTCCGATGAGGGCGCAGATCTGTCCTTCGTGGACTTCCAGCGAGACGCCGTCGAGCGCGGTCACCCCGCCGAACCGGACGGTGACGTGGTCGAGGGTGAGCAGCGCGGTCATACCACACCGTCCGCGTGCAACCGGGCGAGGCGTTCCGCGGACGCGCCGGCCAGTGCGGTGAGCACCGCGTCGGTGTCGGCGCCGAGCGCGGGACCGGTGCGCTCGACCTCGCCGGGCGTGCGCGAGAACTTCGGGACGACGCCGTTCATGGGCAGATCCGCACCGTGGCCGGTGCTCCGCCACAGGATCATGTCCCGCGCGGCGAAGTGCGGGTCGGTGAGGATCGACGCGGCGGTGTTGATCCGGCCGACCGGCACGCCGTGCCGCCGCAGCTCCTCGATCAGGTCGTCGCTCTTGCGCGTCGCGGTCCAGGCGGAGATGAGCGCGTCCAGCTCCGCCATGCGGGCGCCGCGCGCCTGGTGCGTCGCGTAGCGCGGGTCTCGCGCCAGTTCGGGCCGTCCCATCGCCCCGGCGAGACGGGCGAACACCGTGTCGGCGTTGGCCGCGATGACCACCTGCGCGCCGTCCGCCGTGGGGTACACATTGGACGGTGCGACGCCGGGCAGGACACTTCCGCTGCGGGTGCGCAGCACGCCGCCGGCGTGGTAGTCGGCGAGGATCGACTCCATCAGCGCGAACACCGACTCGTAGATGGCGACGTCCACCTCCTGGCCGAGCCCGCTTCGGCCGCGTTCGGTCAGCGCGGCCAGCGTGCCGATCACCGCGAACAGCGAGGCCAGCGAGTCGCCGAGGCTGATACCGGTGCGGGCGGGCGTGTCGCCGGGGGAACCGGTGGTGTGCCGGATCCCGCCGACGGCTTCGGCGACGCTGCCGAAACCGGCCTCACCGGAGTTGGGCCCGGTCTGGCCGAAGCCGGACACGTGGACCACGACGATGCCGGGGTTGGCCGCGCGCAGGGCCGGGTAGTCCAGGCCCCACCTGGCCATCGTGCCGGGGCGGAAGTTCTCCACGACGACGTCGCAGGACGCGGCGAGGTCGCGGACCACCTCCTGCCCGCGTGCGTCGCGCAGGTCGACGGTCACGGACTTCTTGTTGCGCCCGATGGCGGGCCACCACAGTGACTCGCCGTCCTTGGTGATCCCCCAGCGGCGCATGGGATCGCCGGTGCGGGGCGGTTCGACCTTGATGACCTCGGCGCCGTAGTCGGCCAGCAGCTGGCCGGCGAACGGCCCGGCGATGAAGCTGCCGAGCTCCAGGACTCTGATTCCGTGCAGTGGACCCAACGGTGCGCCACCTCTCGAATCGCTAGTGGACACATATTGCACACAATCCGGAGAGCGGGACAAGGCTCCGTCAACACATTCGTAGATTTTCGTGTCCGAATCGTGTGCTGGGACCGCGCGGGGTCACGCTGCGCGTACTCTCTACTCCCGAGCGAGACGACGGGGCGGGAAGATCATGGGCAGCAGCAGCGAAACCGGGCGGGGCAACGACGTGATCGCCGGCGCCTACGGCGGTGGGCCGATGCCGGAGCCGGGCATGGCGGGCCCCGTGCTCGCCTACACCTCGATCCGCGCGTGGATCGTGGAAGGCCGGCTGCGTCCGGGCGACCGGCTCATCGAACAGCGCATCGCCGCCGAGTTGAAGCTGTCCCGCACGCCGGTGCGCGAGGCGGTGCGGATGCTCGCCGCGGACGGCCTGGTGGTGACCGAACGCAACCGCGGCGCGGTGGTGCGAACCCTGCAGCGGCAGGACATCCTCGACCTCTACGAACTGCGCGCCCGCCTGGAGTCCTACGCGAGCGAGCTCGCCGCGACCCGTGCCACCGAGGACGACCTGGGTGCGATCGACGAGGGGATCCGCGACTTCGGCCGCGCGATGCGCCGGCGCGACCTCGGTCACCTGGACCGCACCCGGCTGATCGGCGAGGCGAACCGGCGCGTGCACGCCGCGATCATCGCCGCCAGCAGGCACACCCGGCTCGCGCACCTGCTCAGCAGCGCGGTCGACGCGCCGCTGGTGTTCGAGGCGCTGCGGGAGTTCAGCAATCGCCAGCTCGAGCGGTCCAACCTGTTCCACCAGCTGATCCGCGACACGATAGCCCGGGGCGAGCCGGTGCGCGCCGCGCAGCTCATGCACGAGCACATCATGCTCGGCCGCGACCAGATCCTGGCCGACCTCGACGCCGAGTAGCGCTTCCCTTCTCGTCGCTGATTGCATACAATCGGCCGTCGCGACGATGGAGCCGGAGGTGCCCGTGCTCGCTCAGGACGACTACACGCGAATCCACATCGAGGTCGCGGACGGCGTCGCCACCCTCACCCTCGACCGCCCAGAGCACGGCAACGCCGTCGACGACGCGATGCACTCCGAGCTCACGACCGTGTTCGCCCGCGCACGGGCCGACCCGCGCGTGCGGGTCGTGGTGCTCACCGGCGCCGGGACGACGTTCTGCCGCGGCGGCGACAGCAGTCCGTCCCGCACGTTCACCACCCGCACCGGCCTCACCCCGGTCCAGGAGGCCAGGCTGATCGTGGAAACGTTGCTGGACCTGGAAAAGCCCGTGATCGCGGCGGTGACCGGGGACGCCCTCGGGCTCGGCGCGATCCTGGCGACCCTCGCCGACGTCGCGTTCGTCGCCCCGTCGGCCCGTCTCGGTGACCGGCACGTGCCCGGCGGTGTCACGGCCGGCAACGGCAGCGCGGCGCTGTGGCCGCTCATCGTCGGCGTCAACCGCGCCAAGTACCTGCTGATGAACGGCGAGGTCCTCACCGCCGCGCAGGCGGTCGGCCTCGGTCTGGCCCACGAGCTCGCCCGGGACCCCCTGACCGCGGCGCGGGAACTCGCCGCACGGTGGGCGCAGCTGCCGCCATTCGCCCTGCAGAGCACGAAATCGGTCATCAACGTCCACCTCAAGGAAGCCGCGGGCCGGGCGCTCGCGTACGGACTGGCGCTGGAGGAACAAGCGATGGCGGGCCCGGAGTTCGCCGCCGCGCTCACCCGCCGCCGCACGAACTCCGCCTGAACGAAGGGGTTTTCCCATGCTCAACTTCACCGGGCGGGTCGCGATCGTGACGGGGGCACGGCCTCGGCCGTCGGCACGCGCTCGACCTCGCCCGCCGCGGCGCGCGGGTGGCGGTCAGGCTATTGTGGACCGTGCGCCGGCCGAGTTCGGCCGGGTGGACGTGCTGATCGACAACGCGCACCAACGAGTTCGCCGACGTGGCGTACGACGGCGTGCCGCCCTCGCTGCGCGTCCACCTGCTGCTGCTTGGCTGGTTTTCCGGGACCAGGGCGGCGG
Organism: Amycolatopsis thermophila; assembly: GCF_030814215.1. Taxonomy (NCBI): domain Bacteria; kingdom Bacillati; phylum Actinomycetota; class Actinomycetes; order Pseudonocardiales; family Pseudonocardiaceae; genus Amycolatopsis; species Amycolatopsis thermophila. The sequence goes on from NZ_JAUSUT010000001.1 coordinate 5,179,063, forward strand.
CCGGGTGGTGAACCCGACCTCCGCCGCCGGGGGTGTGGTGCCGACGCAGGGCCCGGCCGCCTGGGGGAGGCGGCCGGGCCCGGTCAGGCGGGCGATTCGATGACGCACAGCAGGTCGCGCACCTCGATCACGTCCCCGCTCTCGCCCCGCAGGTCGCGCACCACCCCGGCGTGCGGGGCGACGATCATCTGCCGTGCCTTCTCCGCCTCGATCTCGACCAGGTCGGCGTTCTCCGCGACCCGCTCGCCCTCCTCGACGTACCAGTCGATGATCTCGGCGTCGCTCATCCCCATCGACAGTTGCGGCAACCGCACCTCGTGACGTGTCATGTCGTGCTCCTCGAAGTCATCCGGCGAGCGCGCGGCGCACCGCGGCGATCACCTTGTCCTGGGTGGGGTAGATCTGCTTCTCCAGCGCCGGGCTGAACGGCACGTGGACGTCGTCGGTGGTGACGCGGACGACGGGTCCGCGCAGGTCGGTGAAACAGTCCTCGGCGACGCGCGCCGCGATCTCGCTGGCGGCGCTGCAGGTCCGGTTCGCCGGGTCCACCACGACGCAGCGGCCGGTGCGGCTGACCGATTCGAGGATCGTCGGCCAGTCCATCGGGACCAGTGTGCGCGGGTCGATGACCTCGACGCTGATGCCCTCGCCCGCCAGTGCACGTGCCGCCTCCACCGCGAGGTAGCAGCCCAGGCCGATGCCGATGACCGTCACGTCGGTCCCGGTCTGCCGCACCGCCGCCGAGCCCAGTGGCACCAGGTGGTCGCCGGCCTCCGGGAGCGGACCGCGTCCCTTGCGGCCCCACAGGTTCGCGTCCTCGAAGCACAGCACCGGGTTGTCGTCGCGGATCGCGGACTTGAGCAGGCCGAGCAGGTCCGGCGCGGTGGACGGCAGGATGATCTTCAGGCCGGGCACGTTCATGAACATCGGGTACGGCCGGTCGGCGTGGTGGCCCGCCGTGCCGCCGTGGTAGTACAGCGCCGCGCGCACGACGACGGGCAGCGTCGCCTGGCCGCCGAACATGTACCGCGCCTTGGCCAGCTGCGACACGAACTGGTCCATCGCGCCGAACACGAAGCTGGCCACCGTCAGGTCGACGACCGGGCGCAGCCCGGCCATCGCCGCACCCGCCGCGACGCCGATCGAGCCGGCCTCGGCCAGCGGCAGGTCCCGCACCCGGGACGGGCCGAAGGTCTCCAGGGCACCCGCGGCCGCGCCGAACACGTTGGCGCGCAGGTCCTGTCCCATGAGGACCACGCGCTCGTCGCGCGTCATCTCCTCGGTCTGGGCGCGGTTGATCGCCTGCAGGAAGCCGAGCTGCTTCGCCCTGGTGGTCGTGGCGGTCACGCGGTCACCTCCGACGGTGCGTAGAGATCGGTGTAGGCCGCTTCCGGCGGCGGCAGGGGCGACTCGCGCGCGAACTCCACGGCAGCGTCTACTTCGGACTGCACCGCGTCGCGCAGGGCACGCAGCTCGTCCTCGCCCGCCGCCCCCCAGCCCAGCAACCGGTGGTGGAACAGGGTGATCGGGTCGACGGTGTCGAACCAGCTGTCCACGGTCGCCTGGTCGCGGTAGGGCTGCGGGACGACGAGCCCGTAGGCGTGCTCGTGGAACCGGTAGGTCTTGGCCTCCACCAGGCTCGGCCCGTCACCGGCTCGCGCGCGGGCCACCGCGTCCCGCGTGGCGCGGTAGACGTCGAGTACGTCCTGGCCGTCGACGACCACGCCCGGCATGGAGTACCCGGCGGCCCGCGTCGCGATGTCGGGGACCGAGATCGATTCGCTCGCCCGGACGCTGACCGCGTAGCCGTTGTTCTCGCAGAAGTAGATCACCGGCAGCTTCCAGATCGCGGCGATGTTCATCGACTCGTGCAGCACGCCCTCGTTCGCCGCGCCGTCGCCGAAGAAGCACAGCGCGACCTGATCGCTGCCGCGCACCTGGGCCGCGAGGCCGGCTCCGGTGGCCACCGGGATCGCGGATCCGACGATGCCGGACTCGCCGAGGCTGCCCACCGAGAAGTCGGCGAGGTGCATGCTGCCGCCCTTCCCGCCGCAGACGCCCGTCGCCTTGCCGAGCAGTTCGGCCATCAGCGCGCCGAGCCCGGCGCCCTTGGCGATCGGGTGCCCGTGCGAGCGGTGGTTGCCGGTCATGTAGTCCGCGGTCGTGGTCGCCACGCACGCGCCGACCACCGCGGCCTCCTGCCCGATGGACAGGTGCACCATGGCGGGCAGTTCGCCGGCGTGGAACAGGGCGATGGTGGCTTCCTCGAACAGGCGGACGCGCAGCATCCGCCGCATCATCTCGAGTGCGAGGGTGTGGCCGTCCGGGCCGGCGAACTCGTCCGGCAGGGCCGCGGGATCGGTGCCTTCAGTCATGCGGGAGACCCCTGTCGTCGTTGACCTGACTGCGAAAGCGCATCGTCAATCTATGTTCCGGCTCCCGCGGAAGGCAATAGTCAACGTAAACGTTGACGCAGGAGCGGCTGCGGGCTACCGTCGTTGTCAACGCCAGCGATGACGCAAGGGAGCGGCGGATGACAGGCAAGCTGCACGACGCGCTCGACGCACTGGCCCGGGGTGGGTTCGTCGTGGTGACGGACGCGGCGGACCGGGAGAACGAGGCCGATCTCGTCCTCGCCGCCGCGCGCATGACGCCGGAGAAGATGGCCTTCCTGCTGCGGCACTGCTCGGGGATCGTGTGCGTGCCGATGACCGGGGACCGCGCCGACGCGCTCGGGCTGCCGCTGATGGTCCCGGACAACACCGAACGGCACCACACGGCCTTCACCGTGAGCGTCGACGTGCTCGAACGCACCACCACCGGGGTGTCGGCCGGTGACCGCACCGCCACCGCCCGCGCACTGGCCGACCCGGCCGCCCGCCCCGGCGACTTCTCCCGCCCCGGCCACATGTTCCCGCTGCGGGCGCACCCGGACGGCGTACTCGGGCGGACCGGGCACACCGAGGCCGCCGTCGACCTCGGCCGGCTGGCCGGGCTCGACCCGGTCATGGTGATCTGCGAACTCACCCGTCCCGACGGCGAGATGGTCCGCGGTGCGGACGTGCGCGAGTTCGCGCGCCGCCACGACCTCCCCCTCGTCGGCATCCAGGACGTGATCGACGCCCGCCGCGACGGCGAGGAGACGCCGGCCGTCCCGCTGCCCACGCCGTACGGCGAGTTCACCGGGCGGGTCGTGCGCACCCGACCGGACGGCGGCGAGCACCTGGTGCTCTCGCTCGGCGACCTCTCCGGCGACGAGCCGGTGCTGGTGCGGGTGCACTCCGAATGCGCCACCGGGGACCTGTTCGGGTCGCTGCGCTGCGACTGCGGCGAGCAGCTGCGGGCGGGACTGGCGGTGATCGCCGAAGCCGGGCGCGGGGTGCTGGTCTACGAGCGGGGGCACGAAGGACGGGGCATCGGGCTGACCGACAAGTTCCGGGCCTACGCCCTGCAGGACCGGGGCGCCGACACGGTGGACGCCAACCTCCGGCTCGGCCACCCGGCCGACGCGCGGGACTTCGCCCCCGCCGCGCGGGTCCTGGTCCGGCTGGGCCTGCGCGCGGTCACGCTGCTGACCAACAACCCGGACAAGGTCGGGGCGCTGCGCGCGGCCGGCCTGCGGGTCACGCCCCGTCCGCTGCGCACGGTGCCCGCTCCGCAGAACGTCCGGTACCTGCACACCAAACAGACCCGGCTCGGGCACGACCTGGCGCTCGGCGACGACCTCGCGCCCACCGGCACCGGTGACGGGCGGCAGACGTGGTGACCGGGACGCGCGAGGTGACCCCGGACCGGTTCCGGGACGTCATGCGGCACGTGCCCACCGGGGTCGCGGTCGTGTCGGCGCTGGGCCCGGACGGCCCGGCCGGCCTGGCCGTCGGCTCGTTCGTGTCGGTGTCGCTGGATCCGCCCCTGGTCGGGTTCTTCGTCGCCCGCACGTCCACCACGTGGCCGCGGATCGAGCCGATCGGGCGCTTCTGCGTCAACGTCCTGGGCGAGGACGGCGAGCACGTCTCCCGGGCCTTCGCGGTGTCCGGCGGCGACAAGTTCGCCGGCGTCGGGTGGCGCCGCTCGCCGATGGGCTCCCCGGTGCTCGACGGCGCGCTCGCGTGGTTCGACTGCACCCTGCACTCGGTCAGCCAGGCCGGTGACCACGTGTTCGTCCTCGCCTCCGTCCACGACCTGTCGGTGCGCCCCGCCGGGCGCCCGCTGATCTTCTGCCACGGCACCTACCAGCGGCTGGGGTCCCGCCCCGGTCCGCGAACCTGAGGGAAAGGCCTGAACCTCGATGCGAGTCGGATACACGACCATCTTCCAGGGCGGTGGCGACCCCGCCGACGACCAGCGCGTCTACCGCGACGAGCTGCGGCTGTGCGAGCTGGCGGAGCCGCTGGGCTTCGAGATGCTCTGGGGCGTGGAGCACCACTTCACGTCGTACACGATGTGCCCGGACCCGGTGCAGTTCCTGTCCTACATGGCCGGGCGCACGAAGAACATCCTGCTCGGCTCGGGCGCGGTGATCCTGCCCTGGCACGACCCGGTGCGGGTGGCCGAACAGGTCACCATGCTCGACCTGATGTCCGGTGGCCGGTTCCTGTTCGGCATGGGACGCGGACTCGGGCGCATCGAGTTCGAAGGGCTGCGCATCCCGATGGACGAGTCGCGCGCCCGGTTCGTCGAATCGGCCGAGATCGTGCTGCGCGCCCTGGAGACCGGGGTGCTGGAGGCCGACGGCAAGTACTACCGGATCCCGCGACGCGACCTGCGTCCCCGGCCGGTGAAGTCCTTCCGCGACCGGCTCTACGCCGCCGCGGTGTCACCCGAGTCGGTGCGGATCATGGCCGACGTCGGCGCCGGCATCCTCATCAACCCCCAGAAGGACTGGGAGGAGGTGTCGGAGGACATGCGCCAGTACCGGGAGCAGTTCCGCGAGCTGAAGGGCACCGAGGCGCCCGCGCCGATGGTGACCGGCTGGGTGTGCTGCGACAAGGACCCGGTCAAGGCCCGTGACATGGCGCAGCAGTACATCGGCGGCTACTACGAGTCGGTGATGTCGCACTACGAGCTGGGCGGCCGGCACTTCGAAAACACCCAGGGCTACGAGTACTACCGGCGGCTGGCGTCGTTCATCCAGAACAAGGGGTCCGACCGGGTCGTCGACAACTTCATCGAGCTGCAGATCTACGGCACGCCCGAGCAGTGCTACGAACGGATCGTCGACATCCGGTCCAAAGTGGGCAACGACGGGTTCAACGCGGTGTGCTCGTTCTCCGGCATGACCTACGAGATGGCCGAGGCCAACATGCGGCTGTTCGCGAGCGAGGTCATGCCCCGCGTCAAGGAGCTGCCGCCGGTGGACTTCGCCGCGCTCGAGGCGGCGGCGTCGTGACGCCCGCACCGGTGGTCGTCGCGGACGGGTTGCGGTTCCCGGAAGGTCCCAGCTACCTGGGCGGCGGCGCGCTCGCCGTGGTCGAGATGAAGGGCGAGGCGGTCAGCCGCGTCGCGCCGGACGGCACCGTCACCACCCTCGGCGACTGCGGCGGAGGGCCGAACGGCAGTGCGCTCGGCGCCTCCGGCGAGGTGTACGTGGCGAACAACGGCGGACTGTCCGTGGCGGGCAACGGGTACTGGCACGCGCCGCGCCAGTTCGACGGGCGCGTCCAGCGGGTCGACCCGGACGGCACGGTGACCACCGTCGGTGGCGAGCTGCCCGGCCCGGCGCCCCACCGGCCCAACGACCTGTGCTTCGGTCCCGACGGCACGCTCTACGTGACCGACAGCGCCAACTGGGAGGACCTGCGCAACATCCGGCCCGGTCGCGTCGTCGCGATCGGACCCGACGGCAGCCGGCTGGGCGCCGTCGAGGTGCCCGCGATGCCCAACGGGGTCGCCTTCGGACCCGACGGCCGCCTCCACCTGACCCAGTCGCTGACCCGCAAGGTGCTGGCCTTCGAGGTCGCCGGCGGCACCTTCGGCGAGCCCGGGGCCGTGGCCGAACTGCCCACCGGGTCACCGGACGGGCTCTGCTTCGACGGCGACGGCACGCTCTACGTCTGCGGCAGCATCGGCAACGCGATCTTCGTCTACGCCGGCGGCGAGCTGAAGGAGACCATCGAGACCGGGGAAGGCACCCAGCCCACCAACTGCTGCGTCGGCGACGACGGCCGCCTGTACGTGACGTTCTCGCTCTCCGGGCACCTGGTCGCCTTCGACCTCGGCCTCACCCCCTGGACGCCGCACACCGGCTCCATCACCGCACGGGAGGACTCGTGAAGCTCGCCCTCATCTACGAGCTGCCGGTACCGCGGCCGTGGGGCCCGGACAGCGCGCACACGGCGTTCGAAAACGCGCTGCAGGAGATCGAGCTGGCCGACCGGCTCGGGTTCCACAGCGTGTGGACCGTCGAGCACCACTTCCTGGACGAGTACTCGTTCTCCTCGGCCCCGGGCGTGTTCTACGGCGCCGTGGCCGCCCGCACCCAGAACATCCGCATCGGGCACGGAGTCCGGCTGCTGCCCTTCCCGTACAACCACCCCGTCCGCGCCGCCGAAGCCGCCGCCACCGTCGATGTGCTGTCGAAGGGGCGCCTGGAGTTCGGCACCGGCCGGTCGGGCACGCGCATCGAGATCGAGGGGTTCGGCATCAGCCCGCCCGACACGCGGCCGATGTGGGAGGAGGCCCTGGAGGTCATCGTCGGCGCCTGGACCGAAGAGGAGTTCAGCTGGGACGGCAAGTTCTTCAAGCTGCCGCCCCGCGGGGTCGTGCCCAAGCCCTACCAGCAGCCGCACCCGCCGATCTGGGGCGCGACCTCCAGCGCCGAAAGCCACGAACTCGTGGGCCGCAAGGGCCTCGGGCTGCTGTCGTTCTCCGTGGCCATCCCGCCGGAGGCGCTCACCAAGCGCATCGGCCGCTACCGGGAAGGTCTGGAGCAGGTCCAGCCGGTCGGCAAGTTCATCAACGACCGGGTCGCGACCTTCGCCCAGGCGCACTGCGCGGAGACCACTGGCCAGGCGCACGCGGACGCCCGTGAGGCCTTCCCCTGGTACATCCAGACCTCGCTCAAGACGATCGCCGAGCTGGGCGCCTGGCAGGAGGGCACGAACCTGGGCAGCTACGAGTACGCCCGGAAACTGCTCGGCGGCATGCAGCTCACCGACCTGACCTTCGACTACCTCGTGCAGAACGAGACCGTGCTGTGCGGGGACCCTGACCACTTCCTGTCGATGTGCCGGCGCTACGAGGCCGTGGGTGTCGACGTCCTGCTCCTGCTCGTGCAGTCTTACAACATCCCGCACGAGAAGGTGATGCGCTCCATCGAGCTGATCGGCACCGAGGTACTGCCCAAGCTGTCGTGACCCCACCGTGCTGCACAAGGGAGTGCGCATGACCGTCCAGCAGAACTCGCGCATCGCGGACTGGATCCGCATCAACGCGGGCACCGTTCCCCACCGGGCCTGCTTCGTCACCGACACCGCGTCCTACACCTTCCGCGAGGTCAACAGCCGGGTCAACCGGATCGCCTGCGCCCTGCGCCGCATGGGCGTGGGCAAAGGCGACCGGGTGGCGCTGTTCGCGACCGACTCGCCGCAGTACGTCGAAACACTCCTGGCCTGCATGAAGCTCGGCGCGGTGTACGTGCCGCTGAACTTCCGGCTGGCGCAGCCCGAGCTGGAGACGCTGCTGCGCACCGCCGAGGCGAAGGTGCTGTTCTTCAGCGACCGCTACACGCCGATGGTGCGCGCGCTCGACGTGCCCGGCCTGAAGGTGGTGATCGGCTACGACTCCGCCTCCGGTGACGAGTCCTACGAGGACCTGGTCGGCGAGGGCGACGACGTCGAGATCGACACCCCGGTGGCCGACGACGAGCTGGTGTGCCTGGCCTTCACCAGCGGCACCACCGCGCTGCCCAAGGGCGTGATGCACTCGCAGCGCATGGCCAAGCACATGGTCATGCAGTGCATCGTGGAACGGCGGATGACCAACCTGTCCTTCCACTACTCGGCCGCGCCGCTGTTCCACGTCGGCGGCATGCTCTACACGCTCGCCGGTGTCGCACGTGGACACACCTCCCTGGTGCTGCCCGCCTTCGACGCGCCGACCGTGGCGCACTGGATGGCGCACGGCGGGCTCGACGGCGTGTTCCTCGTGCCGACGATGATCGACACACTGCTGCACGAGCCCGCGGTGATTACCGGCGACTTCTCCCGGCTCGGGTCGATCGGGTACGGCGCCGCACCGATGTCGCCGTCGCTGCTGCGCCGCGCCATGCAGCGGTTCTCCTGCGACTTCATGAACATGTTCGGCGCGGGCACCGAAGCCGGGTTGCAGACGGTGCTCACGCCGGAGGACCACCGCCGCGCGCTGGCCGGTGACGAGCACCTGCTCGGGTCCATCGGCAAGGCCGGCATGGGCGTGGTGCTGCGGCTGTGCGACGACGACCTCAACGACGTGCCCGACGGCGAGGTCGGCGAGATCGTCACCCGCGCGGACGCGGTGATGTCGGGCTACCTGAACCAGCCGGAGGAGACCGCGAAGGTCCTCGTCGACGGCTGGTTCCGCGGCGGCGACCTGGCCTGGCGGGACAAGGAGGGCTACCTCTACCTCAACGGCCGCAAGAAGGACATGATCATCCGCGGCGGGGAGAACATCTACCCGGTCGAGATCGAGGACGTGCTCTGCCGCTACCCCGGCGTGCGCGAGGTGGCCGTGGTCGGCGTGCCCGACGAGCACTGGGGCGAGGTGGTGCGCGCGCACCTGATCCTCGAGGACGGCGTGCGGCTGGACGTCGAAGCGGTGCGCGCCCACTGCCGCGCCCACCTCGCCGGCTACAAGGTCCCGGCCCGGTTCCGCGTCGAGACCGACTTCCCGCGCAACGCCAGCGGGAAGGTCCTCAAGCGCGAATTGCGTGCGGTCTAAGGTGGGACCGTTGGCAGACGCCCCGCACAGGCGCGGGTACCACCGAGGGGGTTGGATCGCTAGTGGCTGCGCCACGTCGACGCCGCACCGCGGCACCCGAACCGGCGAGCGACATCGCCCGGCGGCGCATGGAGCGCCGCCAGGCGGGCGGGCGGCGCTCGGACGCGCGCTGGGAGGAGATCCTGGCCGGCGCCGGGCGGGTGTTCGCGCGGCTGGGTTACGGCCGCTCGACGCTGGAGGACGTCGCCGGCGAGGTCGGCATCAGCCGGGCGACCCTCTACTACTACGTCGGCACGAAGGAAGAGCTGCTAGTCGGGTTGCTGCACGACCCGATCCAGCTGATGCGCACCCGCCTCGACGAGGTCGCGGAGCTGCCGATGTCGGGGCCGGACCGCCTCGAGGCGGCGCTGCGCGAGTACGTCCGCACGATGTCCGAACTGCCCGAGTTGTTCATCTTCCTGAGCGAGAACGTGCACCAGGTGATGTCCGGGCCGGAGGCCGACCACATCCGGGAGAACGCCGACCGCTACGGGCGGACGCTGGCCCAGGTCATCCGGTCCGGCGCCGAGGCGGGGGAGTTCCGGTCCGACATCGACCCGTCGACCGCGGTGCTCGGCATCATCGGCATGTTCAACTGGATGCACCGCTGGTACAACCCCGCGGGCAAGCGCAGCCTGCAGGACTTCGGCGAGGTGTTCATCGAGATGGCGCTGTCGGCGCTGGCCCCCAAGGACTGAGCCGGGGGCCGGCGTGACCGGCCGGACGGCACTGGTGACCGGCGGTGGCCGGGGCATCGGGGCGGCGGCCGCGCGGCGGGTCGCGCGGGAGGGCGTGGCGGTGGCGATCGCCGACCGCGACGCCGGTGCCGCGGCGGCGACCGCGGCCGGGATCCGCGACTCCGGCGGGTGCGCCCTGGCGATCGAGGCCGACGTGTCCTGCCCGGACCAGGCCGCCGCGGCGGTGGCCGAGGCCGTCGAGTGGGGTGGCGGGCTGCACTTCGCCTACAACAACGCGGGCGTCCCCGGCGTCCGCGCCCTCACGGCCGAGTACCCGGACGAGGTGTTCTGGCGGGTGCAGCAGGTCAACCTCGGCGGGGTGCTGGCGTGTCTGCGGGCCGAGCTGCGGCACATGGCCGCCGCGGGCGGCGGGTCGATCGTCAACGCCGCCTCCGGCGCGGCGCTGGCCGGCGTGCCCTGGTCGAGCGCCTACGTCGCCAGCAAGCACGCGATCGCCGGGCTGACCAGGACCGCCGCCGTCGAATACGCCGCGCGGGGCGTCCGGGTGAACGCCGTCGCGCCCGGCCTGGTGCGCACGGAGCTGGTGCGTGGTCTGGACGACGACACGTTCGCCGCGGCGCACCCGATGGGCAGGCCGGCGGAACCGGAGGAGGTGGCCGAGGCCGTGTGGTGGTTGCTGAGCCCGGGGGCGTCGTTCGTGACCGGGGTGGTGCTCCCGGTCGACGGCGGGCTCCTGGCGCGCGTGCCGGGACTGTCGTGATCGCGCCACGACCGACCGCGCAGGAGTGCAAGGTCCTGCCCGCCGCGGCGCTCCGAGACCGGCTGGCGCTGGTCACGGGCGCGGGGTCGGGCATCGGCCGGGCGGTCGCGCTCCGGCTGCTGGAGCTGGGCGCGTCCGTCGTCGGCGTCGGGCGCCGCGCGCAGCGGCTCGCGGAGACCGCGGAACTGGCGAAGACCAGCCGCTTCCGGTACCAGGCGCTCGACCTCCGCGACCGGCCCGCCGCGGCGGAGTTCGTGGCGGGGCTGGGCGGCCTGGACCTGCTCGTCAACAACGCCGGCGGGCAGTTCGTCGCCCCGGCGGCGGAGATCTCACGCCGCGGGTTCGATGCGGTGACCGACCTGAACCTCACCGCCCAGGCGTCGCTGCTCCTGGCTGCCCGGCCCGGTCTCGCCGCGCGGGGTGGCCGGGTGGTGAACCTGTCGCTGTCCGCCCCCGACCGCGGCCTGCCCGGCCACGCGCACTCCGCGGCCGCGCGCGCCGGGATTGCCGCGCTGACCCGCTCGCTGGCGCGGCGCTGGCGGGCCGAGGACATCCGCTTGTTCTGCCTGGCGCCGGGCACGGTCCTGACCGCCGGGGCCGGTGAGGAGCTGCCGGCCGGCGACCTGGCGCGCATCGTCGCGCGCACGCCGCTCGGGCGGGACACCACGCCCGGCGAGGTGGCCGAATGGGTCGCCGCGCTCGGCTCCGGTGCCGCCGACGCGGTGAGCGGTGCACTGATCGAAGTGGACGGTGGGGCCGGCCTGGTCGCCGCGGCCGCCCTGCCCGGGTAGGAGGTTTGCGTTGCGGATCGACATCGTCGAGGTGGCCCCGCGGGACGGGCTGCAGAACGAGCAACGGGTGCTGCCGACGGAGGCCAAACTGGAGCTGATCGAGCGGGCCGCGCGCACCGGCGTCCGCCGGATCGAGGTGACGTCCTTCGTGCGCCCCGACCGCGTTCCGCAACTGGCCGACGCCGCCGAAGTCGCCTCCGCGCTGGCGGACCACGGGATCGGCTACAGCGCGCTGGTGCTGAACCTGCGCGGCTACGAGCGGGCGCTGGCCGCAGGCATCCGCGAGGTGACCACGCTGGTGCTCGCCAGTGACACCTTCAGCCGGCGCAACCAGGGCATGACCACCCAGGAGGCCGTCGAGGTGGTGCGCGAGATCCGGCGCCGCGGCCGGGCCGACGGAGTCCAGGTGGCCGTCACGATCGGAGCGTCGTTCGGCTGCCCGTTCGAGGGCGAGGTGCCCGAGCCGCGGTTCCGCGGCGTCGCTGCCGCCGTCGCCGATCTGGACGCCGACGAGGTCAGCCTCGCCGACACCATCGGCGTCGCCGTGCCCTCGGACATCGAGACGCGGTTCGGGATCCTGCGGGAGCTCGCACCGGCGGTGCCGATGCGGGTCCACCTGCACGACACGCGCAACACCGGCGTGGCCAACGCGGTCGCGGCGGTGCGCAGCGGTGTCCGGGCGCTGGACGCGAGCCTGGGTGGCATCGGCGGCTGCCCGTTCGCGCCCGGAGCGTCGGGCAACGTGGCGACCGAGGATGTCGTCTACACCCTGCACCGCATGGGTTTCGACACCGGGCTCGACCTCGGCGCGGCGATCGAGCACGCCGGCTGGGTGACCGGACAGCTCGGGGTGCCGGTGTCCGGGCGGCTCGCGCGGGTGGGCGGGTTCCCCCGGTGACCGTGCACGCGCTGCTCATCCCGGACGTCACCTGGCCCGAGTTGCTGGCCCGCGCCCGCCGGCTCGAAGAGATGGGCGTGGCGACGGTGTGGGTGGACGACCACGTGCTCAACCCCGCGCATCCGCACCGGCCGTGGCTGGACGCGTGGAGCGTGCTCCCGGCGCTCGCGGCGGCGACCTCCCGGGTCCGCCTGGGGCCGCTGGTGGCGAACGCGCTGCTGCGTCCGCCCGTGGTGCTGGCGCGGCACGCGCTGTCCGTCGACCACCTCTCCGGCGGCCGGCTCGACCTGGGCCTGGGATCGGGGTACGCGGCGGGCGACCGCGCGGCGGGGCGGGTCGCGGGCGGGTTCGCCGAGACGGTGGCGGCCGTCCACGGCGTACTCCGCGGACGGCCGGTGCTCGGCGGGTTTCCCGCGCTGGCACCGGTGGGGGAGCGGCCGGTGCCGTTGACGATCGCGGCCCACGGTCCGCGGGCGCTCGCGGTGGCGGCGGAGTACGGCGATCGCTGGGTGTCCTACGGCGGGTTCGGGCTGAGCGCGGCCGAGCACCTGGCGGTGACGCGGCGCCGCATCGGCCGGCTCGCTCGTGGCGGGCGTCCGGTGCGACGGATGCTTCTCGCGGGCAGCCCGGCGGTCACCGCGGAGCCGATCTGGTCGTCGGTGGCGGCGGTCGAGGACTTCACCGGGCGTTACCGCGAGGCGGGCATCGACGAGTTCGCCTTCCACTACCCGCCAGGTCCGATGTGGACGGACGCCAAGGCGGACCAGGTCTTCGAGGACTACGTCACCAGCTGATCGAGCTCGGCCCACAGCGCGTCCGGCACCGGCGTGCCGAGGAGCGCGGTGTTGTCCCGGACCTCTTCGGGCGAGCACATCCCGGTGACCACGGGGCCGACCGCGGGATGCCGTAACGGGAACTGCAGCGCGGTCTGGCGGAGTCGCACGCCGTGTCCGGCGCAGAGGCGGGCCATCGCCCGCACGCGCTCATGCACGTCCGGCGGCACCGGCCGGTAGAGGTAGCGTCCCTCGTCGCGGGCAAGCAGGCCGGAGTCGAACGGGGCGGCGGCCAGGACGGTGACCCCGGTGGCCGCGCACTCGTCGAGCAGGGCCGCGGCACCGCGCCGGGTGAGGCTCCAGGCGCCGGCGATCAGGACCACGTCGACGGCGCCGAGCCGGACGAGCGTGCGGGCGGCGTCCACCGAGGTCGTGCCCACGCCGACCGCGCCGACCTCGCTCATGTCGCGCAGGGCCGGGAAGGTTTCGCGCACGGCGAGGTCCAGGTGGTCGTCGGGGTCGTGGCCTCCGACCATGTCGAGGTGGTCGAGCCCGAGCCGGTGCAGGCTGGTGTGCACGGACGCGCGAAGGGCGGGCGCGGTGAAGTCGAAGAGCGGCTCGCGGCAGGGGCCCTCCGGTCTGCCGTAGCGGTCTTCGATCGCCATGCGCACGCGGCCCACTTTGGTCGACACCGTCACTTCGTGCCGGGGCCAGTCGCGCAGGGCCAGGGCGAGCAGTTCCTCGCCCGCGCCGTCGCCGTAGCTGGGTGCGGTGTCGAAGTGCCGGATGCCGCAGTCCCACCCCGCGGTCAGGGCCGCGACCGAGTCGTCCCGCGCGGCGAGGCCGCGGCCGCCGATGGGCCCGCAGCCGAAGGCGAGCGCGCTCACCCGATCCGCCGCAACTCGGCGTCGAACTCCCGGGCCCGCGCTGGAGTGGACCGGGCGGCGAAGCGCAGGGAGCGGACCAGCGATGTGGCCGTGGGGTCGGTGAGCCGGTGGATCATGCCGATGGCGTCTTCGGCGGGGCGCGCGAGGCCGGACCGCACGAGCGCCGCCGCGCCGAGCGCGGCGCTGAGCAGGAGCGAACGCGCGGGCGCGGCGCCGATCGCCGCGGGCAGCGACGACGTGAGCCCGAGCGCGAGGACGTCGGCCGCGTGCACGGAGACGGCCAGGTCGTCGGTCACGAACCCGAGCGTCGCCCCGGCCAGGATCGCGAGAGCGGCGGCGTCGCACTCCCCGCCGACGGTCGCGACCACGGGAAGCGCGACGGAGTCGAGCTGCCGTACGAAGTGCGCCCCGCCCGCCGGCAGGCCGCCGGAACCGTCGAGGTGGAGGACCGTCGTCCCGGGATCGCGCGTCAGGCCGCGCAGCGCCTTCGCGGCTTCGCTCCAGTCGGTCAGCTTCAGGGTTGCCACGTCGGGCACGGGATCCTCCTACCGTCCGGTGAACCGGGGCGCGCGTTTCTCCAGCAGGGCCGTGATGCCCTCGACGTGGTCGTCGCTGTCGAGGAGCAGGAGCAGCTGCTGCCGCTTGTAGTCCAGGGCCGCCGTCAGCGGCAGTTCGTCCGCCCGGCGCAGCGCCGCCCTTCGTGTGCGACCTCCGTCGCCGCCGCGACCACCCGCTCGGCGGGCACGATCCGGTGCACCAGGCCGCGGGCTTCGAAGGCGTCGACGGACCGGCCGGTGAGGACCACGCCTGCCGCGGTGTACCGGCCCGCCGCCCGCGCCCACCGCTGGGTGCTGCCCGCGCCGGGCACGAGTCCCAGCTTCACCTCCGGTTGCCCGAAGACCGCGGTGTCGGCGGCGACCACGAGATCGGCGACGAGCGCGAGCTCGCACCCACCGCCCAGCGCATACCCGGCGACGGCCGCGACGAGCACCGTCTCGAGCGTGCCGAACCGGCGCCAGCCGGCTCCCCGCGCCGAGGCCGCGTACTCGGTCGGCGAAATCTCCTTCAGCTGCCGGACATCGGCGCCCGAGGCGAACAGCGTGGTTCCGCCGGTGAGCACGATCGCCCGCACCGCGGGATCGGCGTCCAGCTCGTCGAGCGTGTCCGCGAGCGCCACCAGCATTCCGGTGGAGAGCGCGTTGCGGCTTTCCTGTGCCGCCAGCGTGACGACGGCGACCGTGCCCTGCCTGGTGACGGTGACCTTGATCCATGCGCCGTCCCTTGACTTCGGTGTGCCTTTTTTGTCAGCATCTACGTAGACGTTGATTGTGGCAAGGGTCCCGATCGACGACAGGAGTCGCCGCCGTGACAGTGCTGTGGAACCGACGCTGGACGACGAGGCCGCGCATTGGCGTGACCTCGCCCGCACGGTGGCGGCCGAGCGCTTCGCCCCGCTGGCCGGGGAACTGGACCGCGAGCAGCGCTACCCCGGCGAGCACATCGCGACCGTCGTCGAAACCGGCCTGTCCGGCATGCTGGTGCCCGCCGAATACGACGGCAGGGCACTGTCGATGACCGCCATCACCACGGTCATCGAGGAGATCTCGGCCGCGTGCGCGTCGACCGGGGCGCTCCTCGCCGCGCGCACCCTGGGCGCGGTGCCCGCGCGCCTTGCGGGCACCGAGGAGCAGCGCCGCGCTGTGCTCGGCGCGCTCACCGACGGCTCCGCGATCAGCTTCGCTCTCACGGAGGAGGGCGCGGGCAGCGACGCCGCCGCGATCCGCACCCGCGTGGAGGCCGACGGGGACGCCCACCGGCCGACCGGCGAGAAGATCTACATCGGCAACGGCGGTGTCTCCTCGCGCTACGTGGTGTTCGCCAAGACCGATCCCGGTGCGGACGCGCCCGGTGTCACCATCGACCGCATCGAGGACAAGATGGGGATCCGCGGAACCCGCACCAGCAACCTCGAACTCGACGGCGTGCGCGTCGCCGCCGGTGCCGTGCCGGGTGAGGTCGGCCGGGGCCTGAAGCTGGCGCTGCAGACGCTCGACCTGGGCCGGGTCTCGGTCGCGGCGCAGGGCCTGGGCATCGCGCACGCCGCCTACCGGCTGGCCGTCGCGGAGGCCACCGGGCGCCACGCGTTCGGCACACCGCTGATCGACAACCAGGGCATCGGGTTTCGGCTCGCCGACCTCGCGGTCGAGCTGTCCGCCGCGCGGATGCTGACCTACGAGGCGGCCCGCGCCTACGATGCCGGGCAGCCGGTGTCCGTGCCGGGTTCGATGGCGAAGCGCTACACGAGCGAAGTGGCGCACCGGGCGGTGGACCTCGCCGTGCGGGTCTTCGGCGGCGCGGGATTCCGCAAGCCGTGCCCGGCCGAGCGGCCCTACCGCGACCAGCGCGTGCTGGAGATCTACGAGGGCTCGTCGGAGATCCAGCGGCTGGTGCCGGCGCGCACGATCACCGCCGGGGCGTGACGATGCAGGTGCTCGTTCCCGTCGGCGGCCCGGCGGACGTGGCCTCGGGGGCGGCGGCCGGGCTGCTCGGTGACGCGTTCGTCACGGCCCGGGACGCCGTGCTGCGGCTCGAACCCGGTGGTGCGGTGCTGTTCCGCTGCGAACCGGGGGAGGACGCCCTGGTCGGTGCGATCACCTCGCTGTGCCGGACGCTGGCCCGCGAGGCGGCGCCGCGGGGTGTGCGGGTGAACGCGATCGTGGCCGGCCCGGAGGCCGACGTCGACGGGCTGATCGCGTTCCTGGGCAGCCCGGCCGCCGCGATGTGCACCGGCGCGGTGCTCGAAGCGGTCTGAAGTGGACACCCTCGTCGCCAGGGAGGCCTCGCGTGGACGCGTTGCTCGCCGGACGTGCTGTCGTCGTCACCGGTGCCGGCCGGGGGCTCGGCCGCGCCTACGCCCTCGACCTCGCCGCCCACGGCGCGTCGGTCGTGGTGAACGACATCGATGTCACCGAAGCCCGGGCGGTGACCCGCGAGATCGCGACGGCGGGCGGGGTCGCGGTCGCGGACGGGCACGACATCAGCGAACCGGCCGGCGCCCGCGCGCTCATCGCGCGGTGCACGGGTGAGTTCGGCCGGCTCGACGGCCTGGTGAACAACGCCGGCCTCTACCACGAGGCGCTGCCCTGGGAGGAGCGGCCGGAGGCGATCGGACGGGCGGTCTCGGTGAACGTGCTCGGCGCGCTGCTGTGCCAGGCGGAGGCGAGCGCGGTGATGCGGGCACACGGCGGCGGAGCGATCGTCAACGCCTCCTCCGGCGGCATGTTCGGCTTTCCCGGGGTGTCGACCTACGCCGCGACCAAGGGCCCGCTCGCGGCGCTCACGTTCAGTTCGGCGCTCGACCTCGAACACGCGGGCATCCGGGTGAACGCGATCTCCCCGAAGGCGCTCACGAGGATGACCGAGAACGCGCTCGGGCGCAGCCTCACCGCGTCCACAGAGGACCCACCACCGCTGGCCGGCATCGAGGACAACCTGCCGGAACGGGTGGCGCCGCTGGTGACGTTCCTGCTCAGCGATCTCGCCGGGGGCATCACCGGCCAGTTCTTCCGCTTCGACGGGCGGCGGATCTCCGTCGTCACCACGAGTGCGTTCGACGATCACCCGTCGCGGCAGCGCCCGGCTGGGACCCGCGGTCGATCGCGGAGGCGTTCGACGGCCGGCTCGGCGCGCACCTGCAGCCCTACGGCGTGGAGCGCAGGCGACCGCCGCGGCACCGTTCTCGGCGCCCGTGTTGAGGTGCGGACGGTGACGCTGCGGGAGCTCGACGGCGACCGGCTCGTCCCGGCACTCGTACCGGTGTGACGCGGTCACCCCCGGCGGGCGAGGCGCTGGGACAGCCGCGGCAGGCTTTCGGTGGTGGTGAGCGCGAACTCGGTGCAGATGGCGACCAGTTCGTCGCGGCCGCAGTCGAGCCCGCCGTCCAGCCACACCAGCACCAGCTCGGCGAACCCGCCGGTGAGGACCAGCGACACCGCCTGCAGGAGGCGTTCCCGCTCGCCGGGCAGGTCGACCAGATCCCGGATCTGCCCGACCATCGCCTCGGCCACGGCCCGCATCGCCGTGAACCGGCGGCGCATCAGCACCTCGCTGCCGTGCGCCTCGCTGAAGGTGACGCGGGCGCGGCGCGGGTCGTCGGTGAGGTCGGCGATCATCGTCGCGAGCGCGGCGTGGGTCTTCGCCGCCAGGTCGCCGGGTGCGGCGGCGACCGCGGCCAGCGTCCGGGTCAGGGCGGTTTCGACGATCTCGTCGTGCACAGCCGCCGCGAGGGCGTTCATGTCCTCGAAGCTCTCGTAGAAGAACCGGGGCCCGACGTGCGCCTCCTCGCACACCGCCCGCACCGTGGCCGCGGCCCAGCCCTGGGTGCCGATCACCTCGAGCGCGGCGTCCATCAGCCGCCGCCGTCGCTCGGCCCGCCGCTCACCCGCGGTGGCGCCCCGGTAGATCCCGCTCAGCGTGCGTGTCACCGGGCCAGTCTGTCACACCAATCGGGAAACGATTGTTTACGGATAACTGCGTTTCCTGTTATGGTCGGGCCATTCGCACCGTGGCGACGAGAGGCACGCGATCATGGCTGTGGCGCTCGCGGACAGGCTGGGATCGGCCCTCGGCCGGCTCAGCACCAACGCACCCTCACCGACCCGCCCGCTCGCCCTGCCGCCACCCGGCTCGGGGCTCCGCCCGGTCCCCGGCGACTACGGGCTCCCGTTCATCGGGCACACCCTGGACCGGCTCACCAACCTGCTGGACGCCTCCCGCGGCCGCTACGAGCGGTACGGCCCGGTGGAGTGGGGTGGCATGCTCGGCACCAAGATCGTCGGCGTGTACGGTCCGGAGGCGACCGAGGAGGTCGTGGCCAACCGCGACAAGGCGTTCGCCAACGGCGGTCTCTACGAATACCTGATCGGGCCGTTCTTCCACCGGGGCCTGCTCCTGCTCGACTTCGGCGAGCACCTGCACCACCGGCGGATCATGGCCAAGGCGTTCACCCGGCCCCGCCTGGCCGGCTACCTGGCCGCGATGAACCCGCGGATCGGGCGCACCCTCGACGGCTGGCGGCCCCGGCCCGGGTTCCGGGTCTACGACGCGGCGAAGCAGATGACGCTGGACATCGCGACCGAGGTGTTCGTCGGCGAGGTTCCCGGCCCGGAGCAGGCGAGGATCGAGAAGGCGTTCGTCGACGCCGTCCAGGGCGGACAGGCTCTCGTGCGCGCACCCGTGCCCGGTGGCCTGTGGGCGCGCGGGCTGCGGGGCCGCCGGGTGCTGGAGGACTACTTCTTCTCGCGGCTGCCCGCGCGGCGGGACGGCGACGGTGACGACCTGTTCAGTGTGCTGTGCCGCGCGGAGAGCGAGGACGGGCACCGGTTCACCGACGAGGACATCGTCAACCACATGATCTTCGTGCTGATGGCCGCCCACGACACGAGCACCATCACGCTCGCCATGATGACCTACTACCTCGGCAGGCACCCGGAGTGGCAGGACCGCGCGCGCGGCGAGTCGCTCGCGCTGGGCCGGGACGAGGTCGGCCACGACGACCTGGATCGTCTGTCCACACTGGACCTGGTGTTCAAGGAGACGTTGCGCATCAACGCCCCGGTGGGGGCGCTGTTCCGGCAGGCGGTCAAGGACACCGACATCCTGGGCTACTACATTCCGCGGGGCACCAGGATCGCCGTGAGCACCTACGCCTCGCACCGGATCGCGAAGTGGTGGCGCGACCCGGACCGCTTCGACCCGGGACGGTTCGCCGAGGGCCGCCGCGAGGACCAGACGCACAAGTACGCGTGGGCCCCCTTCGGCGGCGGCGCGCACAAGTGCATCGGGCAGTTCTTCGGCGCGATGGAGGTGAAGGCCGTCATGCACCGCATGCTGCGGCGGTTCCGGTGGAGCGTCCCGGACGGCTACGAACCCCCGATGCGCTACGGCACGGGCCCCATGCCCGCCGACGGCCTGCCGATCGACCTGCGCCCGCTGGCCGGATGACGGCATCGCGTGCGGCGCGGCTTATTCGCTAGGTGTACTTGGCCGCTCGGATGAGCTGCCGGGTGAGTGGGTCCAGAGCCGACAGTCGAGGCATGTTGTTGCGGGCCGGCACCCGCGATACTGTCCGGCACGCCCAGCTGCGCCCCCAGCCGGTCCGGGGCACGGCCAAGTACACCTAGGGCGGCCCCGCGGCGGTGAGCGCCTCGAGGACCTGCGGGCCCGCCAGCAGGGCCGGGTCGTTGTGGTCCGCGCCGGGCACCTCCACGGCCCGGCCCCGCGCCGCCGCGGCGACGGCCCGGCTCTGCTCCGGCGGCACGATCGTGTCGCCGGATCCGTAGACCACCGTGACCGGCGCGCGCACCTTGCCGACGAGGCCGGCGACGGGGAAGGTGTCCCGCAGCACCAGGCGCACCGGCAGGAACGGGTAGTGCCGCCGGGCGACCGCGGCGAGGTCGGTGAACGGTGAGCGCAGCACGAGCGCCGCCGGCGGGTGTTCGACGGCCAGTCCGGTCACCACGGCCGCCCCGAGGCTCTCCCCGAAGTACACCATCGGCACCCGGCTCTCGGCGGCGAGGAAGCCGCGGGCGGCGCGCACGTCCAGCGCGAGCCCCGCTTCGGTCGGCGAACCGGGGTTGCCGCCGTAGCCCCGGTAGTCCAGGAGCAGGGTGGACAGGCCGGCCGCGCGCAGGGCCCGCGCGAGGGGAGCGCGCAGCGAGCGGTTCCCGGCATTGCCGGGCGCCACCAGCACGGCCGCGCGCGCCGCGTCGGCGGGGAAGTACCAGGCCGTGAGGTCCAGGCCGTCGGCCGTGCGCAGGGTGACGTCCCGCCCGCCCGGCAGGACCTGCGCCGCGGGGGGCACCGGACCGGCGTCGCGCAGGTAGATGAGCCTGCGCTGGAACGCGAACGCGCCGCCGAACACCACGGCCACGATGATGACGACCACCGCGGCGCCGATCAACACCCGCCTGCGCACGTCCGCGACCTCACTCCCGGGCCGGCGGTCCGCCCACCCGCGCAGTGCGCCGGACATCGTGCCGCCGCGACACCCTACCGCGCTCGTGTCCGCGCATGGCCGCACCCCTTCACCGGGTCAAGGCCCCCAGGCTACCCCCGCACCCGCTCCAGGATCCGGTCCAGCGCGTGGCGCACCGCGTCGGGGACCCCGGCCTCGCGCAGGTCGGCGCGGAACTGTTCGTTCAGGCCGCCCGGTGTGGTGTGCTTCGACGTCATCACGTCCAGCGCGTCGGGCCGCTCGAGCAGCGACTCGCCCAGCCGGCCGAACACGTGCGTGACGAAGGCCGTCGCCGATTCGCGGTCCACGCCATGCCCGGTCAGCCAGTCCACAATGGTCGCCAGGTAGTCCAGGTGCGCGGAAAACGCCGCGGTGGCGCCGGTGAACGATTCCAGCGCGGACTCCGAGGCGGGGACGAGCACGCGGCCCACGCGGGTGAACAACGCCCGCGCCACCTCGCTCTCCGGGTACATCACCGTCAGGCTCTGGCGCCGCGCCGCCTGGGGGAGCGGGATCGACCGCACCACCTCACCGGCCGGCGCCGTCCACTCGCGCAACGACGACAGCGGCACCCCGGCGATCGCGCTGATCACCACGTGCTCCGGCCGGAAGGACAGCTCCTGGGCGACCTCCCGCGCCACCGGCACCCGCACCGCCAGCACGACCACGTCCGCCCGGTCGAGCACCTCCTGGTTGCTCGCGCACACCCGCACGTTCGGGAACCGCCCGGCCAGCGAGCGCCCGACCTCCCGGCCGCGTGGCGACAGGAACACCGCGGGCGGCTGCGCGACGCCCGCGCTGAGCCCCTCGACGACGGCGGCGCTGATCTCGCCCGCCCCCACGAACCCGTACGCGGTCATGGCCTTCCCCTCCGATCACGCGGCGCCGCCGGTTCCGCCGAGACGGACCACGCCACGGCCGCACCGGCCGGCACGACCAGGACGGGATCGGAGTGTAGTGGACCGTGCCCTCCCCGACCGGCGATCGCGCCGTCCTGGCCGGGACGTGACCTGCACCAATCGGCCGATCTTCGGAGAGCGCTTTCCCGCTCGCGGCCGGTTTGACCGGATCAGGTGAACCCGCAGGCCCGGCGTGCCGTGGCCGGTGATCACGGCCGTGTGGTAACGCGCTATGCTCGCGACCCCCACCGACGAGAACTCAACAAGGACACGACATGGAAACCGAGAGCGATCAGCAGGCGGCCTCGACGGACGTCCTCAGCAGCGCGGCCCATGCCGCCCGCTTGGTCTTGTTGAAAACCATGGAGGAGAAGGTCCGCTACGCCTGTGAGGCGCTGGTCCAGCCGTCGACATCGGACGTCCTGGCGTTCCTCATGACCTACGGCGTGGTCACCAACCCCAAACGCGAGCGTTCCGCCGTGGCCGCGCAGGTCGACAAGTGGCGCAAGGAGCGGGGCCTGGGTGACACCGGTGACCTGCCGCGCCTGTCGGTGGAGATGCTGACCGAACTGGACGAACGCCGCGCCGCGGAGAAGCAGGGCGCCGCGCCGGCCGAGTCGCCCGACGCCGGGGACGCCGCCACCGAGCCCGCCCCGGTGGCCGAGGCGAAGACGACGCCGATCGTCGTGGTCGCCGAGGACACCGACGAGGAGAAGCCGGCCACCGACGACAAACCCGCCCCGGTGGCCGAGGCCCCGGCGCCGGCGAAGCGCAAGTCTCCGGAGGGGTCGCGCGGCTTCTACCTGGTGGCGTTCATGTCGCTGCTGGTCTCGGTGGACACGTCGTGGCGGTTCTTCGGTGACAAGCTGGGCATCACCAACGTCTACGAGCGGGCCGCGATGTTCGCCGTGGTCGAGGTGGCCCTGATCGCGTGTGGTTTCGCCATGCGCGCCGGCATCCGCAGCGCGAACGGCAAGCCCGGCCCCGCCCGGCTGATCCTGTGGGCGCTGTGCGCGGCGTCCGGCTACATGGCCTTCGACCTCGCCGGACCGGTGTCCGGCCTGGCGCGGGTCACGCTGGGGCCGGTGCTCGGTGTGGTCATGCTGCACCTGGCGCTGGGGATCGAGCTGCGGCACTCGCGCACGCAGATCAGCACGTGGGCGCGGGTCAGCCGGGAGCTGAAGGAACGGTTCCTGTCCCGGCTCGGCCTGGGCGACGACGAGCGGGACGCGCTGGCCCGCACCCGTGACCGCGCCGCCCGGCGCGCCGCGCACCTGGCGCGCGCCTCGTGGTTCACCCCGTTCCGCAAGACGCGCCTCGACCGGGCCCTCCGCTCGGCGAACGTGGCGCACGACAACCGGATGCGCAGCCGGCTGATGGCGGAGCTGGCGGCCGTGCAGCACGCGGACGAACTCCGCAGGCTCGACCTGGCCTCGCCGTGGTCGGACTCGCTGACCAACAGCCTGAAGTTCCTCAAGCGCTGACCCAGGGGTTCCGGAAGAGGGCGGTCGCCACGTGCGGCCGCCCTCTTCTCTTGAAATGGACTACACCACCCTCCAACCACGGCCGTACCGGGGCGGATCACCTGGGAGGTGTTCGGCGCGCTGCCGCCCGTCAATCCGCGCTCGCTGGCACCGCCCTTGTCGTACCGGGGCTCAGCCGCGGGCGTGGGTGCGGGCCAGCGCGCGGTAGTTCGCGGCGTTGGCGCGGGTGGCGGCCTGCTCGTCCGGGGTGAGGGGCCGGCGGACCTTGGCGGGCAGGCCCGCGACGAGGGAGCCGGGCGGGATTTCGGTGCCTTCGAGCACGACCGCGCCGGCGGCGACGAGGCTGCCCGCGCCGATCTTCGCCCCGTTGAGGACGACCGCGCCCATCCCGATCAGGCAGTCGTCCTCGACGGTGCACCCGTGCAGCACCGCGCGGTGGCCGACGCTGACACCCGCGCCGATGGTGGCGGGGAAGCCGGGGTCGGCGTGGACGATCGTGCCGTCCTGGATGTTGGTGCCCTCCCCGACGGTGATGGTGTCCATGTCGCCGCGCAGCACGGCGGTGTACCAGACGCTGGCGCCGGCGCCGACGGTGACCGCGCCGGCGACCACCGCCCCCGGGGCGATCCAGGCGGCGGGATCGACGACGGGCTGCTTGCCGTCGACGGTGATGTGGTCGGTCATGGTGTCCTTTCGGCAGTCCGGTCTACCACCGTGGAGCCGAGGGTACCGATGGACGAGCCGAACGCCGACACGATCGCGACCGTGGAGCACGGCAGCCGCGCGGCCGGTACCGGTGAGCCCAGTGCCGCGGTCGCCTCCGCCGCACGCCGCCCCGGTTCGTCATCCGCCCGGACGCGGTAGCGGTGGTTCGCTGGACAATTTGCCCAGCGAATGCGGCGAAAGGCTCGTCAGATCGCACAAAATGATCAGCCGTGGTGGCGACACTTGCACAGCCCGGGCTCCGTTACGCACTCTTCCGCCATGCACCACGCTGATCTCCGCGAACTGCACCGGCTGATGCTGGTGGCGCGCCGGCTCGACGAAGAGGCCATCGCGCTGCAGCGGCAGGGCGTCCTCCCCGCCTACGCGCCGGCCAAGGGGCAGGAGGCCGCCCAGGTCGGCAGCGCCGCCGCGCTCGACCTGGCTCGCGACTTCGCCTTCCCCGGCTACCGCGACCTCGGTGCCGCCGTCGCGATGGGCGTCGACCTCGTCGCCTACCTCGCCACCCACCTCAACATCTGGCACGGCGGGCTGTACGACCCGCGGGCCTCCCGCCTCGCGCCGTTCAACGCGGTCGTCGGCGGGCCCGTCACCCACGCCGTCGGCTGGGCGATGGGCGCGACACTCGACGACACCGGCGGCGCCGCGATCACCTACTTCGGCGACGGGGCCAGCTCGCAGGGCGACGTCCACGAGGCCATGAACTTCGCCGGCGTCTACCGGCTGCCGGTGGTGTTCTTCTGCCAGAACAACGGATGGGCGATCTCGGTGCCCACCGGCCGCCAGGTGGCCGGCGGCTCGGTCGCCGCCCGCGCCGCCGGGTACGGCATCGAGGGCGTCCGCGTCGACGGCAACGACGTGACCGCGGTGTTCGAGGCGACCCGCACCGCACTGGACCGGGCGCGCGAGGGCGGCGGCCCGACCGTGATCGAGGCGATGACCTTCCGCATGGGCCCGCACTCCACATCGGACGATCCCGGTCGTTACCGCACCCTGGAGGAGGAACAGTCCTGGCGCGACCGCGATCCGCTGGTGCGCGCGGCCGCCCGGCTCACCGCCGGCGAGGTCGCCGCGGCCGAGGACCACGCCACCGAGGTCGTGCGCGAGGTCCGCGAGGGGTTGCTCGCGCTCGAGGCACCGCCCGCCGAGGAGCTGTTCTCGTTCGTCTACCGCGAGCCCACCAAGGCCCTGCTGGAGCAGCAGCGGACGTGGAAGGAGTCCCTCGATGCCTGAGCTGTCCCTGCAGCAGGCGCTCAACCTCGCGCTGCGGCACGCCTGCGAGGACGACGACCGGGTGCTGGTGTTCGGGCAGGACGTCGGCACGCTCGGCGGGGTGTTCCGGGTGACCGACGGCCTGCGCGACAAGTTCGGCGAGCACCGGGTGTTCGACACGCCGCTGGCCGAGTCGGCGATCATGGGCATGGCGGTCGGCCTCGCGATGCACGGCTTCCGGCCGGTGCCGGAGATCCAGTTCGACGGCTTCAGCTACCCGGCGATCGACCAGATCGTCAACCAGGTCGCGCGCATGCACTACCGCAGCCGCGGTGTGCTGACCATGCCGATCACGTTGCGGCTGCCCAGTTTCGGCGGCATCCGCGCGCCGGAGCACCACGGTGAAAGCCTGGAGGCGCTGTTCGCGCACGTGCCCGGCCTCAAGGTCGTCTCCCCGTCCTCGCCCCGCGAGGGCTACCACCTGCTGCGGCAGGCGATCGCCGACCCCGACCCGGTGGTCTTCCTGGAACCGAAGTCGCGGTACTGGCACCGGGAATCGTTCGACCCGACCGGGGACGCCGAGCTGATGCCGCCGGGCACCAGCCGGGTCGTGCGGGACGGACGGCACGCCACGCTCGTCGCGTGGGGCGCGATGGTCGCCCGCTGCCTGCAGGTCGCGGACCTCGCCGCGGAGGACGGGGTCGACCTGGAGGTCGTGGACCTGCGCTGGCTCAAGCCGATCGACGCCGACGGCCTGGCCGCGTCCGTCGCCCGGACCCGCCGCGCGGTGGTCGTGCACGAGGCGCCGCTGACCGCCGGGCTCGGCGCCGAAGTGTCCACGCTGATCACCGAACGCTGCTTCGACGACCTGCGCGCGCCGGTGCAGCGGGTCACCGGCTTCGACGTGCCCTACCCGTCCGGCGCGCTGGAGGACGAGTACCTGCCCAGCGCCGACCGCATCCTGACCGCTGTCCAGACCACTTTGGAGTATCGCCGTGGCTGACGTGACGTTCCCGCTGCCCGACCTCGGTGAGGGGCTGATCAGCGCGCGAGTGCTGGAATGGCTCGTGGCCGAGGGCGACTGGGTGGAGCGCAACGCGCCGCTGGTGGAACTGGAGACCACCAAGTCCGCGGTGGAGATCCCCTCGCCCCAGTCCGGCCGCGTCGCGCGCCTGCACGTGGGCGAGGACGAGGAACTCGGGGTGGGGGAGCCGCTCGTGACGTTCACCGTGTCCGACGAGCGGGCGGGGATCGTCGGCACCGTGCCCGAGGACGGGAAACCGCGCCGCCGCGTCCGCCTGACCCCGCCGGAGGACTGATCGTGTTCGCCATCGCCGGCGACGGCACCAAGATCTGGTACGAGCACGTGCCCGGGCCGCGGCCGGTCCTGCTGGTGCACGGCTTCGCGTCGGACAGCCACCGCACGTGGGAGCAGACCGGCTGGACCCGCGCCCTCGCCCCGCTCGGGTACCTGGCGCTCGACCTGCGGGGTCACGGGCAGAGCGGCAGGCCGACGTCGGGTTACTCACCCGGCGTTCTGGCCGCGGACGCGCTGGCCGTGCTGGACGAGGCCGCGGTGTCCACTGTGGATGCCGTGGCGTATTCGATGGGCGGTCTGGTCGCCTGGCAGCTGGCGCGGCTGGCTCCGGGGCGGATCGGACGGCTGGTCCTCGGGGGCATCGGCGGGCGCGCGGCCGGCCGGGCGGACCTCGCCGCGCTCGGGGGCCCGGGGCTCCAGGCGTGTGCCGAGGGGATGGCGGGACACGGCCTGGCGGGGGAGCCGCCGGTCCCGGTGCTGTTCGCGGCGGGGGACGACGACGAGATCGCCGCGGACGCGCCGGAGTTCGCCGCGTCCCTCGGTGCGCCGTTCGTGTCGCTGGGGCGGCGCAACCACTTCAACGCCGTGTCCAGCCGGGTGTTCAAGGAGGCTGCGCTGGAGTTCCTCGGCGCCGGTGCGCCCCCCGGACCTGATCGGCGATGACCAGGTCGGGGGCGTAGGTGATCTTGCGCTTCTCCTCCTCGCCCACGGCCCGGCGGAGCGGCAACCTGGAGAAGCGCTCCATCACCGACGCGGTGTCGGTGCCCGCGAGCCCCTGCCGCACGTCTACGGCCGCATCCCGGACGCGGCGGGCGTGGAGGGCCTGCGGGGTCTGGGCGGACTGCGGCGCCGATCACAACGAGGGTGGTCCGGCGCCTGCGGTCGTGCCACCGCGGCCGGGGCGGGCCGGCGGGGGCCGGCTGTCGCCGCGCCGCGTGTCCCGCGTGCGGCAGTCGGTGCCGCGCCGGTGGCCGGGCGCCGATGCCGGCGGGCGATCGGCCGCCGTCCTGCGGGACCTTGCGCATGCGGTCAGCCCTGGTTCCGCACGTGCCTCGCGGCGGGCTCGCGCGGCGGGGCCGGTGGCAGCGTGGCCGAGGCGAGCAGCGCCAGCTTCTCGGCGTCGTCGGTGCCCGCGTCGGGGTGGTAGATGCACAGCACCTGGCCCGCGGTGCCGTTCACGGTGAGCTTCTCGCGGTTGAGCCGCAGCTCGCCGACCTGCGGGTGGTCCAGCCGGATCGGCGTGGGCGTGCCCTGCCGGTCGCGCACGTCGTGCCGCGCCCACACCTGCCGGAAGCGCGGGCTGGCCAGCGAGAGTTCCCCGACCAGCTCGATGAAGCGCGGGTCGTCGGTGTCCGTGCCCACGGACTGGCGGAACCCGGCCACGACGCCGCGGGTGATCATCTCCCAGTCCGGGTAGAGGCTCTGCTCGGCCGGGTCCAGGAACACGTCCCGCAGCCGGTTGTGCCCCACCGCCAGCCGCGGCGAGAGGGCGCCGGCCAGGGGATTGGCCGCGAGGACATCCAAGTACCGCCCCTCGACGAACGCCGGCAACGGCAAGGTCGCGACCAGCTTGGCGATGCCCGGTGGCACGGTCTCCGCCCGTGGCCGCCGCCGTCGCCGCGGCTTGCCCGCGCCGAGGCTCAGCAGGTAGGCCGTCGCGTCGTCGTCGAGGCGCAGTACCCGCGCGATCGACTCGAGGACCTGCGTGGACGGGTTGCGGTCGCGGCCCTGCTCCAGGCGCAGGTAGTAGTCGGCGCTGATACCGGCGAGCATCGCGACCTCCTCCCGCCGCAGCCCCGGCACGCGCCGCACCCCCAGCACGGGCAGCCCGACCTGCTCAGGAGTGACCAGCTCGCGACGTGCGCGCAGGTAGTCGCCCAGCGGGGCTGCCTGATCCGTCATACGAGCCACGGTAGTACCCGGCGGCATGCCGCTGCCTGGTCCTGTCACCCCCACCCACCGGCGAGCGCCAGGGTGCCCACGGCCCGGCGGCCCTCATCTGATGCCCGGCCACCGGCCCTCGCCGGCGAGGTGCCGGGTCACCTCGACGATGCCGTTCCGGATCGCGATCACCGCGTCTCGCGGTTCGTAGACCTCCGTGGCGGTCCGGACGGCCACGTGCCGCCGCAGGACGGGGTCGACGATCCGGCGCACCCCCAGCTCGCGGGGGTCCCCGTGGTCCCGCAGCACCGACAACGGCAGAATCGTGCACGCCTCACCACCGGCCGCGATGCGGATCATCGTGCCCAGCGATTCCACGTCGGCCACGATCGCGGGCACCAGACCCTTCGTGGCGAACGCCCGCTCGATCAGGGCCCGCAGGTTGCTGCGGCCGCCCGGCGTCACCAACGGCACCGCGCGCAGCCCGGCCAGCGGCACCTCCTCGTCGGAATCCGGCCGCGGATCCGGCTGCCCCACCAGGTACAGCTCCTCCGAGTACAGCGGCACCTCCGCCGCCCGCGGCACGTCGTCCTCCCGGAACACCGCGGCCAGGTCCAGCCGCCCCGCCAGCAGCAGCTCGTGGATGTAGCCGCTCATCGACTCGAACAGCTGCAGGTGGATGCCCGGGTGCTCCGCCTTCGCCCACGAGAACAGCGCCGGTGCCAGCGGCGCGGCGACCGTCGTCGGCAGCCCGACCGCGACCGGGCCGTGCAGGTGGTTGCGGCTGTCGGCGACGTCGCGCGCGAGCCGGTCGAACTGGCGCACCAGCTGCTGCGCGTCGCGGTAGAGGGTGGTGCCGGCGGGTGTCGGCACCACGCCGCGCGGCCCGCGCACCAGCAGCCGCACCCCGAGCTGCGCTTCCAGCTGGGCCACGCGCTGGCTCAACGCCGGCTGCGACACGTGCAGCCGTCCGGCGGCCCTGGACAGGCTGCCGGCCTCGACGACGGCGATGAAATCCCGCAGGTGGGCGATGTCCACGGTGCTGCCTCCCGCCCGATCATCCCACCACCGCCGGTCACGCCACCCCGTCGGCCACCAGCTCGTCGATCTCGGCCGCGGTCATCCCCAGCTCGGTGAGGATCGCCCGGGTGTGCTCGCCGACATCCGGCACCGCGTCCATCCTGGGCTCGCCGGTGGTCAACCCCGGCAGGGCCCACGAGCGGACCGGACCGGCCGGCGTCCCCACCTCGTGCCAGCGGCCGCGTGCGGCGAGCTGCGGGTGGTCCCAGACGTCGGCGAGCTCGTTGACCCGGGCGTTGGCGACCGGGATCGCGGTGAGCAGCTCGATCGCCTCCGCGCTGGGCAGCTCGGCGAACCGCCCCGCGATGATCTTCCCCAGGGCCTCGCGGTGGGCGTTGCGGTCGGCGTTGGTGGCGTAGTCCGGGTGCCCGGCCAGCTCGGGCCGCTCCAGGAACCGCTCGCAGAACAGGGCCCATTCGCGTTCGTTCTGGATCGCCATCATCACGACCTTGCCGTCGCCCGCGGTGAACGGTCCGTACGGGTAGATCGTCGCGTGCGCGGCGCCGGCCCGCGGCGGCGGTTGCGCGCCATCGTAGGCGTAGTACATCGGGAAGCCCATCCACTCCACAGTGGCCTCGAGCATCGACACGTCGATGTGCGTGCCGGCACCGGTCCGCCCGCGCTCCAGGAGCGCGGCGAGGATCGAGGTGTAGGCGTACATGCCCGCCGCGATGTCGGACACGGAGATGCCCACCTTGGCCATCTCCCCGGCCGTGCCGGTGACCGACAGCAGCCCGGCCTCGCTCTGCACCATCAGGTCGTAGGCCTTGCGCGACTCGTACGGGCCGGGGGAGCCGTAGCCGGAGATGTCGCACACGATCAGGCGTGGGTTGTCCGCCCGCAGCCGCCCGGCGCCCAGCCCCGCGCGGTCCGCCGCGCCCGGTGCGAGGTTCTGGATGAACACGTCCGCGCCGTCGATCAGCCGCCGCAGCACCGTCATGCCGCGCGGGTCCTTGATGTCGAGGGTGAGGGACTCCTTGTTGCGGTTCACCCACACGAAGTGCGAGCTGAGACCGTGCACGCGCGAGTCGTAGGCGCGGGCGAAGTCGCCGGCGCCCGGACGCTCCACTTTGATCACCCGCGCGCCCAGGTCGGCGAGGTGCCGGCTGGCGTAGGGAGCGGCGATGGCCTGCTCGAGGGAAACGACGGTCACTCCGCGCAGAGGTCGCATGTCCGGCTCTTTCGCTGTCACACCACGGAAACCAGGCCCATGACCAGCACCAGCGACACCAGCGACGCCAGGGAGGTCACGAACGTGAGCGCCTTCAACGCTCCCCGGGTGGTGACCCCGAGCAGCGTCTGGAACATCCAGAAGAAGTTGCTGTTCAGCTGCAGCGCGAACAACGCGCCGGAGCCGATGGCCAGGGCGAGCACCTCCGGCGGGATGCCGAGACCGCCCATGATCGGTGCCAGGATACCGGCCGCGGCGATCCCGGCCACCGCGATCGAACCGATCGCGAAGTGCAGGACCGCCGCGACCAGCCAGACGAGCAGGACGGTCAGCACGGCGTGCACGCCCGCGTCGGCGGAGAACAGCCCGGACAGCACGTCGTCGAGGTCGGTCTCGCCGATCACCGCGCCCAGCGAGCCGCCGACGCCGGTGACCAGCAGGATCTGGCCGGTGGAGCCGAACCCCGACGTCATCGTCTCGGCGACCCGCTCGCGGCCCAGTGACCGGCGCGCCAGGGCATACGCGCCGACGAGGCCGGCGAACAGCGCGAACACCGGGTCGCCGACGAACGCGAGCACGTCCGACTTCACTCCCGCCGCCTCGGTGATCGCACCGGTGGCGATCAGCACCAGCGGGACCACGATCGGCAGCAGCGACACCGACAGCCGCGGCTGCGCGTTTGGTTCCGCGCCGGTCTGTCCGGCCGGCTCGGCGGGCGGGTCGCTTTCGTCCTTGTCCGCGTTCCAGAACCCGCGCTTGAGGAGCCTGCGGTAGACAAGCATGGTCAGCAGTGCGGTCACCGGCGCGATCACGAAGCCGTACAGCAGCATCGTGCCCAGCGGGACGTGCAGCAGCCCCGCGATCGCCACGGTGCCCAGGCCCGGCACGACGAAGACGTAGCCGACCAGGATGCCGGTGGTCAGCGCGCCGCCCATCGTCGCCAGGCCGTTGCGCCCCAGGTGCGGGGCGGCCGAGCGGGCCAGCGGCGCGGCCAGCACCAGCTGGACGTCGACGTAGATCGACGGGAAGATCGTGCTCAGCGCGACGGCGAGCGCGTAGGGGAGCTTGCCCGGTCCGAGGGTGCGCAACAGCTTCTCGACCACGCTGTGCAGTGCGCCCATCGCGTGCAGCAGCGAGCCCAGCAGCACGCCGAAGCCGATGAGCAGGCCCACTTCGGTCATGATGTCGCCGAACCCCTGGGCGATCGTCGTGATGGTCTTGGCGAAACCGAGCCCGGACGCGAGCCCCAGGTAGAGCGACCCTGCCACGAGTGCGATCACCGGGTCGACCCGGAGCGCCAGGATCAGCACGATCACCACGGCGATGGCGATCGCCGCATGCAAGACGACCACGGTGCGCCACGTCCTCTCGCCGGCCACGGTGCGGGTGCCGGTGATCGAAACACAGCCCGGCCAGGGCCGGTAGACGGCGCGCGTGAAGATCGGTATAAGGACGGCTTATAGGTGGAGGCTCCGCCGTGGTGCACCGCACTCAGTGCGCCCCCGGCTCCACGGCCTCGCCGTCACGGGCGGCCCGGAAACCGGTCAGGAATCGAGAAGCCCCCGGTACCCGCACCGCCCTACCGTTCCTGACATGACATCGATCGACACCATCACCCTCGAGGTGGCCGACCCCGCGGCCGCCGAACGCTTCTACACCACCGCCTTCGGGCTCGGCGACCAGCTGCGGCTGCGGGCCTCGCAGGAACCGACGTCCGGTTTCCGCGGGTTCACGCTGTCGCTGATGGTGTCCCAGCCCGCCGACGTGGACGCACTGGCCGGCGCCGCCGTCGAGGCCGGGGCCACCGTCCTCAAGCCCGTCGCCAAGTCGATGTGGGGATACGGCGGGGTCGTCCAGGCGCCGGACGGGACGATCTGGAAGGTCGCGACGTCGGCGAAGAAGAACACCGGACCCGCCACCCGCCGCATCGACGGGATCGTGCTCCTGCTCGGCGTCGCCGACGTGGCCGCCAGCAAGAAGTTCTACCTCGAGCGGGGCCTGGCCGTGGGCAAGAGCTTCGGCCGCGTGTACGTGGAGTTCGCCGCCGACGGCCCGGTCAAACTCGCGCTGTACCGGCGCCGCGCCCTGGCCAAGGACGCCGGGGTGCCGGTCGAGGGCACCGGCTCGCACCGGATCGCGATCGGCGGCGGCGCCGGGACGTTCACCGATCCGGACGGTTTCGCCTGGGAAGCCGCGTCCGTGGCGGCCCGGTCCTGATGTGCCTGCACCACCCGCCCGCCGACGCCCACCGATCCGAGGAGAGTCCCATGACCAGCAGCTACCAGGGTTTCACGGCCGAAGAGCGGGCCGCGATGAAGGAACACGCCCAGGAGGTCAAGAAAGCGGCCCGGCGCGCGGCGCAAGCGGACAAGGCGGCCGAGGCGGAGCGTGACGTTCTGGCGAAGATCGCCGCGATGACCGGCGCCGACCGGGTCCTCGCCGAGCGCGTCCACGAGATCGTGACGGCGAACGCCCCGGCGCTCGCGCCGAAGCTCTACTACGGCATGCCCGCCTACGCTTCGGACGGCAAGGTGGTCTGTTTCTTCCAGCCCGCCGCGAAGTTCAAGGCCCGCTACGCGACACTGGGGTTCAGCGACGAGGCGAACCTCGACGACGGCGCGATGTTCCCGACGTACTTCGCCCTGAAGGAGATCACGCCGGATGTCGCCGAGCGCATCGCCCTGCTCGTCAAGCAGGCGGCGAGCTGACACCGGGGTGATCAGGGGATGCCGTCCGCCGGCTGAGCGTTCGTGCCGTCGCCGTCACCGCGGTCACGACGGCGGTGTCGGGCGGCAGGTCCGGGTCGAGGAGCTTCAGCGCGCCGAGTCAGGTGGCGCACCCAGCCGGCCCGGACGCGGACCGCGTCGGCAGGGTGCGGGAACTGTCCATCGCGATCTGCTCGAGCTGGTACCGCATCCGCGGGTTCGCGAAGCGGGCCAGCAGCGCGGCGCCGTAGGCGTCCACATCGGACGGCGGGAGCGAGTGGTGCCGGGCCGCCTCCTGCCACCACTCGCGCAGCCCCTCCCTCCACCACACGCGCCCGGCGTGTCGGTGGTCAACGTCGACAACGGCTACGGCGCGGGGCACCTGGCCGCGCAGATCGCCGCGCCGCACTGAATCCCGGGCCCGCGGCGCTACGTGCCGCTGCGCAGTGTCTCCGACGGCAGCACGCCGAAGCGGGTCCGGTACTGCTGCGCGAAGCGGCTCAGGTGGAAAAACCCCCACTTCGTCGCGACGTCCGTGACGTTCACGCCCGGCCCGCCGACCACCAGCTCCTCGCGCACCCGGTCCAGCCGCGCGGCGCGCAGGTAGGCGCCCGGCGACGTGCCCACCAGCTCGCGGAACCCGCGCTGCAGCCCGCGCGCCGTGGTGCCCACCGCCTCGGCCAGCTCGGCCACCGTCAGGTTCCGCTCCGGGTGCGCCTGGATCAGGTCCAGCGCCGCCCGCACGGCGGTGCGCGCCGCGGGCGGGTGCGGTGCCCGCATCAGGTCGCTGAACTCGTTCGGGATGGTCAGCAGCAACTGGGTCATCACCGCCGACTCGAGCTGGTCCCGCGCCATCGGCATGGTCGCGATCCCGCCCGGGCGCTCCAGTTCCGTGCGCAGGAAGTGGACCGACGCCAGCAACGCCTGCCCCGCGGGGCCGGACAGGTCGAACCCGAGGTCGAACCGGACGGGCCGGTCGATCTCGCGGTTCAGCAGGCGCGACAGGTGCGTCTCCAGGGACCGGCGCGGCAGTTTCAGCGCGTACTGCACGGCCTCCGGGCTCCACCGCACGACGAACGGGTCGGCCGGCGCGAAGATCACGCCGCTGCCGCGCGCGTTCGTCGCGGCCTTGCGGCCGCCCTGCTCGACCATCGTGCGGCCGTGCAAGGTCAGGTTCACGTGGTAGCAGCCGACCATCGGCGGGACGAACAGCTCCGCGTCCGCGCCGTACACGCAGTGCCCCACGGTGAACCGCTCGGAGGTGAGGTAGCGCAGCCGGAAGTTCAGCGGCTTGCCGCCGAGGGTGGTCAGGTCGTGCGGGATGTAGATGCGGGTGACGATGTCGCGGGCCTGCTCCAGATCTCGCGTCGCGAAGGGACGCCGGTCCGCCACGCTGCTGTCTCGCCCCATTGCGATCCTCCTGGACACGTGCGGCGTCCAGCGTAGCGGCCGATGACCTGGATCACTATCCCCGTCGCGACCGGACTATCCGGAATGCGTCCGGCGCCCGTCCCGCGCGGATAGCGCGGCACCGGCCCGGCCGGTAGCGTCCCGGACCGATCCCTCGACAGGCAGGTCAGCGATGCGCACGAGCGAACCCTTGTCGCGACTCCGGGCCATGCACACCACCGACCCGGAGGAGGCGTGGCGCACCGTCAGCGCCGTCTTCGTCCCGCACGAGGTCACTGTGGACGGAGCACTCGACGCCCGGCTCAACGTGGCGCGCAGCGACCGCGTCACCTTCGGGTACCTGACCTACGGCGCGGAAACCACGCTCGAGGTCCCGCCGCTGACCGACTGCTACCACCTCAACCTCACGCTGACCGGGCGCACCCGGGTCCGGCACGGGCGGGACGAGACCGCGACGCACGGTGCGGTGGGAGCGATGTTCTCGCCGTTCGAGCCGAGCACGGTCACCTGGTCCGCGGACGCGGCGCAGTTCGCGATCAAGCTGCCCCGCACGCACCTGGAGGCGCACCTGTCGGCCCTGTTGCACGACGTGGTGCCCCGGCCGCCGCGGTTCGCGGTGCGCGTCGGGCTGCGCGGCCCCGCCGGACGCGGCCTGCTGGCGGCAGCGAAGTTCTTCGCCCAGCAGGCCGGTGCGCAGACGTGCGTGCCGGAGCTGCAGCGCGAGCAGTGGGAGTCCTTCCTGCTCACCCAGGTCCTGCTCGGCGTGCCCAACACCTACAGCCGCGCGCTGCGGACGATCGGGGGATCGGCGGGCCGGTACGCCGTGGAACAGGCCATCGACTACATCGAAGCGCACCCCGGCCGCCCGCTCGGCGGCGCGGTCCTGGCGTCGGTGGCCGGAACCAGCGCCGCCGCCCTGCGCCGGGCCTTTCTCCGGGAGGTGGGGATGACGCCCGCCGAATACGTCCGGCGGGCCAGGGCCGCCCGGCCGCCGCGCGGGTTTTGACCATCCACCAAGACGGCGGGCCGGTCTCTTTGGTCTTCGCACGAAGACACCGCACCCCGCGCACGGGCAGGATTTCCGCATGCCGAGTGAGGAGAACCCGATGCCGGACGTCCGCGCACTGGTGGTCGACGAGCCCAGCGGGCCCGACGCGCTGCGGATCGGCTCGCTCACCCTGACGCCCGCGCCGGACGCCGTCGTCGTCGACGTGCACACCGCGGGTGTCACCTTCCCCGACCTGCTCCTCACCCAGGGCCGGTACCAGGTCAGGCCCGAACCCCCGTTCACGCCCGGACTGGAGGTCGCCGGCGTCGTGCGCTCGGCGCCCGCCGACTCCGGCATCGCGCCGGGCGACCGGGTCATCGCGTTCACCGGCCACGGCGGTGGCTGGGCGGAAACGGTGGCGGTGCCGCCGCACCACGTCGTTGCCGTCCCGGACGCCCTCGGCTTCGACGCGGCCGTGGGCCTGATGGTCAACTACCAGACCGCCTACTTCGGACTCGTCGAACGCGGCCGCCTTCGCGCGGGCGAGACGGTGCTGGTGCACGGAGCCGCCGGGGGTGTCGGCACCGCGGCGGTGCAGATCGCGGCCGGGCTCGGTGCCCGCGTCGTCGCGGTCGTCAGCGACGAGGGCAAGGCGGCGGTCGCGCGGGCGGCCGGGGCCCACGAGGTGGTCCTCGTCCGGGATTGGACCGAGCAGGCCGGCGGGGTCGACGTCGTGTACGACCCGGTCGGCGGTGACCGTTTCGACGCCAGCCTGCGCCTGATCCGGCCCGGCGGCCGCATCCTCGTCATCGGGTTCGCCGACGGGCGCATCCCGCGCATCGCCGCGAACCGGTTGCTGCTGCGCAACATCGACGCCGTGGGTGTCGCATGGGGACACTACCTGCCGCACGACCCGGGCCTGATCCGGCGCGTCGGCGCGAAGCTGAACGACCTCGTCGCCGCGGGTCACGTCCGGCCGGTCGTCGGCGCGTGCTACGCGTTCGACGACGGCGCGCAGGCGCTGAAGGACCTGCAGGCGCGCAAAACCGTCGGCAAGAGCGTGCTCACGCTGCGCTAGCCGTCCCATCGATTCGGAGGTGCCATGTCCGGACCCCTGCGAGGTGTGCGGGTCGTCGAGCTCGGCGGGATCGGTCCCGCGCCGTTCGCCGCGATGATGCTGTCCGACCTCGGTGCCGAGGTCGTGCGCATCGACCGGCCCGCCGGCGGTGAACCCGGGGAGCACCAGCGGCACGAGCTGGACCTGCTGCTGCGCGGGCGCCGGTCGATCGCACTCGACCTCAAGGCGTCCCGCGGCCGGGACACGCTCCTGCGCCTGCTCGACCGGGCCGACGTGCTGCTCGACCCGTTCCGCCCCGGCGTGACCGAACGCCTCGGGCTGGGACCCGGACCGGTGCTCGAGCGCAACCCCCGCCTGGTCTACGGGCGCATGACCGGGTGGGGCCAGACCGGCCCGCTGGCCACCGCGGCCGGGCACGACCTCAACTACGTCGCGCTGGCCGGCCCGCTCGCGGCGATGGGGCGCCGCGGCACGCCACCGCCGCCCGCGCTGAACCTCGTCGGTGACTTCGGCGGCGGCGGCATGGTCCTGGTCGCCGGGGTGCTGGCCGCCCTGCTGGAGCGGACCGGGTCGAACCGGGGCCAGGTGATCGACGCGGCGATGATCGACGGCACTGCGGCGTTGTTCACCAGCATCGTCGGGTTCATGAACATGGGCGCGTGGAGCACGGCCCGTGAGGACAACTTCCTCGACGGGGGAGCGCCCTACTACGACTCCTACGCGACGGCCGACGGCCGCTACGTCACCATCGCCGCCCTCGAGCCGCAGTTCTACGCCCTGCTCCTGGACCGGCTGGGCCTCGATCCGGCCGAGTGGCCGCAGGACGACCGGTCCCGCTGGCCCGCCCTGCGCGCCCGGCTCACCGCGATCTTCGCCGCCGGAACCCGCGACCACTGGGTCGAGCGGCTCGAAGGCTCCGACGCCTGCTTCGCGCCGGTCCTCACCGTCGACGAGGCGATGGACCACCCGCACGTGAAGGCCCGCGGGACCTACGTGACCGAGTACGGCATGCGGCAGCCGGCACCGGTCCCGCGTTTCGACCGCACCCCCGGCTCGATCCAGTCGCCGCCGTGTTCGCCCGGCGAGCACACCCGGGCCGCGCTGGCCGACTGGGGCGTGCCCGGACCGGAGATCGCCGAACTGCTCGAACTCGGCGTCGCGGTCGACCGTCCCCGGGTCGGTTCCGCGTGAGCGAGGGCGAAGCGGCCACCCCGAACCGAGGAGGAGTACACATGGGACAGTCCGAGTGGGAACGCGTCCTGGGCACGCTCGCCCAGGACCCGGAGCGGGGGTTCAACCTCGCCCACGAGTGCTGCGGGCGCTGGGCGGGTGACCGCGACCGCCTCGCGCTGGTCACCCGCCACCCGGACGGCAGCGCGCAGCGGCACACCTACCGCGAGCTCTTCCGCCTGGCGAACCGGGCGGCCGACGCGTTCGCCGCCGCCGGACTGGGACGCGGTGCGAAGGTCGGCGTGATCCTCACCCGCCAGGTCGAGGCGTGGATCGCCGCGCTGGGCACGTGGCACGCCGGCCTGGTCTACGTCCCGCTGTTCTGCGGCTTCGGTCACGACGCGGTCGCGCAGCGGCTCAACGCGGCCGGGGTCGACGCCGTCGTCGTCGACCACCGGTGGCGGGCCGTCCTGGAGGCGGCCCGTCCGCTGCTGCGGCGCGACATCCAGGTGTTCACCGTGACCGGCGCCGACGGGGACGGACTGCTCGACGGCGACCGCGACTTCGCCGCCGAGCTCGAAGCCGGTCACCCGGTGACGGCGATGGCCGCCACCGCCGCCGACGACACCGCGGTCGTCATGTTCACCAGCGGCACCAGCAGCGAACCCAAGGGCTGCGTCATCCCGCACGCCGGGGTGATCGCGCTGCTGCCGTGGCTCGACCACAGCGTCACCGCCGGCCCGGACGACGTCGTGTTCACCACCACCGATCCCGGGTGGTCGTTCGGCCTGCTGTCCACCGGCGCGGCCCCGATGGTCCGCGGCGCCACCCGGGTCATGTACACCGGTGACTTCGACCCCGGTGCCTGGCTGGACGTGATCGAGCAGGAGGGCGTCACGTGCCTGACCTCGGTCCCCACCGCCTACCGCCGCCTGGTCACCGCCGGCCGCGACATCCCGGCCTCGCTCCGCTGCGCCGTCAGCGCGGGCGAACCGCTGGACGCCGCCACCGCCGACCGGTGGCGGCGGCTGACGGAGGCGCCCCTGCGCGACGGCTACGGGCAGACCGAGCTCGGGATGGTCCTCGCCGACCTCGCCTCCGCCGAGAGCGACCCGGTTCCCGGCTCGCTCTCCGGCGCCGTCCCCGGCTGGGAGGCGCGCCTGCTGGGCGAGGACGGGGAGTTCATCGACGGCCCGGGGCGGGGTGAGGTCGTCTTCCGGCGCCCGCCCTACCAGCTCTCCAGCGACTACGCCAACGCCCACGAACTGTGGGAGTCCCGCGTCGTGCACGGGGAGTGGTTCCGCACCATGGACATCGTCCGGCGGGACGAGGACGGCCGGTGGTGGTTCGTCGGCCGCAACGACGATGTCATCGTCACGGCCGGGTACAACGTCGGCCCCGGCGAGATCGAGGCGGTGCTCGGGTCGCACCCGGCGGTCCTCGAGGCGGCGGCGGTGGCGGCGCCGGACCCGCAGCGGGGATCGGTGGTGCGCGCCGTGATCGTCCTGGCCGACGGGGTCACGCCGTCGGCGGCTCTCACCGCGGACCTGCAGGACCTGGTGCGCCGGGAGATCGGACGGCACGCCTACCCGCGCGTGGTCGACTACGTGCCCGAACTCCCCAAGACCGTGACCGGCAAGATCCGCCGCGCCTCGCTGCGGGAGCCTCTGGTGGAGGCCGGGTAGCTCAGGGGGTGCGGGTGGCGGCGAGCACCAGGTGCGCGGCCAGCCTGGCGTCCGGATCGGCGAGATCCAGCGGCGCCAGGTCGGCCAGCCGGGACAGCCGGTAGCGCAGCGAGTTCGCGTGGATGTGCAGCGCCGCCGCGGCCCGCCGGACGTCGCCGAACTCGTCGAGGTACACCCGCAGGGTCCGGCGGTAGTCGGTGCCGTGCCGGCGGTCGTGTGCGCTGAGCCCGTCCAGCAGGCCGTCCACCAGAACGGGGCGGGTGCGCAGGAACGCGACCACCTCGTGCACCAGGATCTCGTGCCGGAGGGCGCCGAAACACCCGGCCCGCCGGTCGCCGGCCTGGAGGAGCCGCAACGTCAGGTCGGCCTCCTCGCGCGACCGCGTCGCGGACGCGAGCCCGCGCACGACCGACCCGGCGGCCACCCGCACGTCCGGCCCGAGGTCCGCCTCGGTCTCCCGCACCACCTGGGCGGCCGTCACCTCGGACAGGTCCGGGGCCACGTGCAGCAGGTAGGTGCGGCGGCCGACGGCACCGGCGAGCCAGGTGTGCGGCTTCAGCCGCGCGTACCGGGACAGGGCGCGGACGAGGCCGGGCGGTTCCGCGCCCCCGAACGCCAGCACCACGGCGCAGGCGTTGTCGCCCTCCACCTCGAGCGCGTCCGCCAGCTCCGCCGCGGACAACTGCCCGTCCAGGAACCCGCGCAGCAGCCGCTCACCGGTGACGCGGCCGCGCCGGGCGAGTTCGGGCGCCAGCGCGCCCGCGAAATCCCGGGCCAGGCGCTCCACCTCCGGCGCCGGCTCGCGCTCGCCGCTCAACAGCCACAGGTAACCCACCACCTGATCGTCCGCGCGAACCGGCCGGACGAAGCGGTGCAGCGGCGACGGCCACGGCGGGTCCAGCCGGACCAGCCGGTCGTCGCGCTGCAGGCGGTCGCGGATCCCGGAGTCGGCCATCCACCGCACCCAGCGGTCCGGGGTACGCCGGTTCAGGATCGCCGACCGCCGCGCCTCGTCGCCGGGCTGCCCGGGCACCGCGGAGTAGGCGAGGACGCGGAAATCGACGTCCTCGACCACCACCGGTCCGCCGAGCAGCCGGGCCGCGGTGTCGGCTACCTCGAACAGGTCCTCGGCGTACCCGGGCGCCGCCGCCAGGGCGCTCAACCGCCGACCTTGCGATCGCCGTCGGCCCAGTAGCGGTCCCGCAGCTGCCGTCGCATGATCTTGCCCGAGCCCGTCTTCGGCAGCTCGGACACGAACTCCACCGACCGGGGTTTCTTGTAGCCGGCCAGGTTCGCCGCGCAGACCGCCACCACGTCGTCGGCGGACAACTCGTACCCCTCCCGCACCACGACCACGGCCTTGAGCGCCTCGCCCCACACCGGATCGGGAACGCCGACGACCGCGACCTCGGACACCGCGGGCAGCGTGGACACGACGTTCTCGACCTCCGTCGGGTAGACGTTGAACCCGCCGGTGACCACCATGTCCTTCTTGCGGTCCACTATGTACAGATAGCCGTCGTCGTCGAACCGGCCGAGGTCGCCGGTGCTCGCCCAGCCCTCGGCGTCGATCATGTCGGTCGTCGCCGACGGCAGGTTCCAGTAGCCCATCATCGTCTGGTCGCCGCGCACGGTGATCTCGCCGATCTCGCCGTGCGGCACCTGCACACCGCGGTCGTCCACGAGCCGGACCTCGACGAACGGGCTGACGCGCCCGGCCGAGGCCAGGCGCGCCGGCACGCCGCCCGCGGGGTCGAACGCGTGGTCCCGCCGCGACAGGCAGGCGATCGGGATCGGCAGCTCGGACAGGCCGTAGAACTGGACGAACACGTCACCGAACACCTGCCGGGCGCGGGCCAGCCGCCCGGGCGCGATCGGCGAGCCGGCGTAGACGACCGTGTGCAGCGACCGGTAATTACCGGTCCGCCGCTCGGCGGCCTGCACCAGCAGGTTCAGCATCGTCGGCACCATCGGCAGGATCGTCACCCGGTGCCGCTCGACGAGTTCGAGCGTCGCCACCGCGTCGAACCTGGGGCAGGTGAAGTGGGTGGCGCCGCGGACGAAGTAGGACGGCGCGACGTACCCGCTGAGGTGGCTCAGCGGCGCGACGTGCAGCACCCGGTCGTCGTCCTCGGCCGGGGGCAGTTCGAGCAGTTCGTTGCGGACCATCGCGGCCCAGTTGGCGTGGCTGAGCGTCGCGCCCTTGGGCATGCCGGTGGTGCCGCTGGTGTAGAGGATCGCCGCCGGATCGTGGGGGAGGGGAGGCGCGTACGGCGCGGGAGGCGCTTCGCGCAACCGGTCCACCGTCGTGTCGCCCGGCCCGCCGGCCACGGCGACCACGTGCCGCAGCGCGGGCAGCCGGTCCCGCACCCCGGCCAGCTGCTCGGCCCAGCCGGGCGAGGCGAACACCACCGCGGCCGCGCAGTCGGCGAGGATGTGCACCACCTCGCGCAGGTGCAGCCGGACGCTCAGCGTGGTCCGCACGAACCCGCCGACGAACAGCGCGTGCTCGATCTCGAAGAATTCGGGGCAGTTGTCCAGCAGCAGGACACCCCGGTCGCCGCGCCGGACGCCGAGCTCGCCCAGGCCGCCGACGATGCGGTGCACCTGCTCGCCGAGCTCGCGGTAGGTGATCGTCGTGCTGCCGTCCCGGATCGCGACGCGCGAACCGTACTGGTGGTAGCCGCGCTCGTAGAGGTCCGCGACCGTGACCCGGGTGACGCGCTGCCGGTGATCCAGTCCGTCGGGGCCGATCACGCCGGCGTCCCCGGACGTGCCCTGACCCGTGCGGGTCGTTCCGCTGAGCATCGTCGCTCAACCTCCTCGCCCGATCCAGTGTTTGTACTGATCGGTCTGAAATAGGCCGTCGAATGCAGATTATGCTTGTACCGATCGGTATGAACAAGGGGAATGGAGGTCACCGTCCGGTGAAGCGGGCCTTGCCGGGGCCGTGCTCGAGGAAGGACTCCATGCCGATCGTGCGGTCCTCGGTGGCGAACAGGGCCGCGAACACCTCCGACTCGAGATCCAGGCCCGCTTCGAGGTCGCGGTCGAGGCCGCCCTCGATCGCTTCCTTGGCCGCCGCGTAGGCGCGTGCCGGACCTTCGGCGAACTGGGCCGCGTAGGCGACGGCGCGGTCGAAGACCTCCCCGGCGGGCACGACCTCGTCGACGAGTCCCATCGCCAGCGCCTCGGCCGCGCCGACGAACCGGCCGGTGTAGACGAGGTCCTTCGCCGCGGCCTCGCCCACGAGGCGCGCGAGCCGTTGCGTGCCGCCACCGCCGGGGATCACGCCGAGCAGGATCTCCGGGACGCCGAGCCGGGCGTCGTCGGCCGCGATGCGGCGGTCGGTGGCGAGGGCGATCTCGAGTCCGCCGCCCAGGGCGAAGCCGGTGATCGCGCTGACCGTCGGCTTCCGGATGTGCGCCAGTGCGCCGATGCCCGCGGAGATCCGGCGGGACTCGCTGATCATATCCGCGTGGGAGGTGGACGCCAGTTCGCGCACGTCGGCGCCGGCGGCGAAAGTCTTCGGGCCACCGTGGACCACGACGGCGCGGACGTCCTCGCGCGCCGTCACGATCGCGGCGACCTCGATCAGTTCCTCCCGCACCGCACGGTTGAGCGCGTTGACCGGCGGGCGGTCGAGGCGGACGACGCCGATCCTGTTCTCGACGGTCAGGTGGACGTGTTCCGGCATGACGGCTCCTGTCTGTATCGATCGGTACAAGCGAGAGTACGGGGCGCGTCCTGTGGCCGTTTGTGAGCTTTTGCATAGGGTCGCGTGCTGAGTGGACCGGGTGGTCCAATGACGCTCGGGAGTAGGCTGTGCGTCATGGCCGACGCTGATCTGCACTTCTACTTCGACCCCGTCTGCCCCTTCGCGTGGATGACGAGCAAGTGGGTGCGCACGGTCGCCCGGCGCAAGCGGTACGACGTGGAGTGGCGGTTCATCTCGCTGCGGCTGCTCAACGCCCACATCGACTACGACGCGCACTTCCCGCCCGAGTACGAGGCTTCGCACACCGCGGGACTGGAGTTGCTGCGGGTCGCGGCGGCGATCCGGCGGGAGCACGGCCCGGAGCCGGTCGGTGCGTTCTACCAGGTGGTCGGGGAGGAGACCTTCGAGCGTGAACCGGTGCCCGGCGGCACCGCGGCCGCGGTGCATCGCGGCACGCGCACCCTGGCCACCGAGGCGCTGGTCCGGTGCGGGCTGCCGGCCCACCACGTGGAGGCGCTGGAGGATCCGGCGTGGGACGCGGAGATCCAGGCGTCGACCGACCTCGCGCTCTCGCTCACCGGTAAGGACGTCGGCACGCCGATCCTGCACTTCGAGCCGCCCGCGGGCACGGCGCTGTTCGGCCCGGTGATCAGCAGGCTGCCGGGCGAGGACGAGGCCGTCGAGCTGTGGGACCACGTGGTGGCGCTGGCGCGGTTCCCCGGTTTCGCCGAGCTGAAGCGCAGCCTGCGGGAACGCCCGCAGCTCGCGGCGTTCGGGGTGCGCCCCGGGGAGACCGGCCGCCAGGAGGACTGGCACGCCGGAAGCCGGCGGCAGAAGAAGTGACCGGCGGCGCCCCGCCTC
This sequence comes from Amycolatopsis thermophila, assembly GCF_030814215.1. Classification (NCBI taxonomy): domain Bacteria; kingdom Bacillati; phylum Actinomycetota; class Actinomycetes; order Pseudonocardiales; family Pseudonocardiaceae; genus Amycolatopsis; species Amycolatopsis thermophila. The sequence continues at coordinate 5,223,223 of NZ_JAUSUT010000001.1, forward strand.
GCCGGTGACCCCGGCGCGGTGTGCGCCCATCGGTGACCCCGGCGCGGTGACTCTGCGCCGCCACCGGTGGTCTGCCCCGGCCCGGCACAGTGACCAAGGGCGGTGCTACGGCGTCCGGCTCCGGAGCCGTGAGCCACGGCCGTGGCGCGCCGGCTCCGGAGTGGCGCTGGGGCGCGGGCCGGTCTGCCCGGCCGGCTCTGCCGGCTCGGCCCGCGCAGCGGGCTCAGCCTGCGCGGTCGATCCGCCCGGCTCGGCTCGCCCAGGGGCTCAGTCTGTCCGGCCAGGTCTGCCGGCTCGGCTCGCCAGTGGGCTCAGCCTGCCCGGCCCGGCGTGCCGGGCCGGCGGGTTCGGTCGCGCGAGGACGCTGGGCGCAGCTGGGCCGCCGCGGCGCGCCGGGCCGGCCGGTCAGGAGGTGCCCGCTGCCGCGGGCTCGGCGGTCGTGCCGGCCTCGGTGGGCTACGCCTCGGTGGTCGCCCGGCTTCGGTGGTCTGTCCGGTCGATCCGCCCGGCTCGGCCCGCGCAGGGGCTCAGTCTGTCCGCCCGGCTTCGCTGGCTCGGCCCGTCCAGCGGGCTCAGCCGGGCCGGCCCAGCGTGCCGGGCAAGCTGGGTCGGTGGCGCGACGACGCCGGCCGGTCTAGGAGGTGCCCGCTGCCCCGGGCTCGGCGGCTGTGCCGGATTCGGTGGGTTGCGCCCGGTGGTTTGCCCGGCTTCGGTGGTCTGCCCGGCCTCCCCAGTCGATCCGCCCGCCTCGGCCCGCGCAGGGGCTCAGTCTGCCCGGCCGGCTCTGCCGGCCCGGCTGAGCCCACTGGGCGAGCCGAGCCGGCCCAGCGTGCCGGGCAAGCTGGGTCGGTGGTGCGGCGACGCCGGCTGGTCTAGGCGGTGCCCGCTGCCGCGGGCTCGGCGGCCGCGCCGGCTTCCGTGGGCTGCGCCGCGGTGGTGTGCCCGGCCTCGGTGGGCGCCCCGGCCTCCCCGGCCCCCCTGGCCTCCCCGGTCGATCCGCCCGCCTCGGCCCGCCCAGCCGGCCCAGCCGGCCCAGCCGACTCGGCGCGCCCAGCCGACTCGGCCGGCCCAGCCGACTCGGCCGGCCCAGCCGACTCGGCCCGCCCAGCGGGCGCAGCGGGCACAGCGGGCACAGCCGATCCGCCCGGCGCGCCGGGCCGCAGCTGGCCGTGGATCACCAGATCCGTGAGCCGGTCCGCGATGTCGTCGGGGGTGAGCGGTCCCCGTGCCGCGTCGAGCCAGACGTGGGTCCAGTTGAACATCCCCAGCACGCCCAGCACGACCACCCGGTCGGCGCCGGCGAACACGCCCTGCTGTGCGCCCTCCCGGAGGACGTCGGCGAACAGGTTCTCGTACTCGTCCCGCAGCGCGGTCAGGCGCTTCGCGCGCTTGCCCGTCAGGGCGTGCATCTCGCGGATCACGACGGTCACCTCGTCGCACCGCGCGGCGATCGTGCGCAGGTGCTCGCGCGCCAGCGCCCGCAGCTTCTCCGCCGGCGGCAGATCGCGCGCCACCACCTCCCGGCCCCGCGCGAGCGCCTCCTCGACGTGCCGTTTCGACAGGTCGTACAGCAGGTCCTCTTTGGACCCGATGTGGTAGTACAGCGCACCGCGCTGCAACCCGGCCGCCTCACCCAGCTCGGCCACCCCGGTGGCGTGGTAGCCCTTCCGCGCGAAGATCTCCGCCGCCACCCGCAGGATCCGCTCGTGGGTCGACTCGCCCGACGTGTCCCGGCGACGTGCCATGGTCCCTCCCCGCTCCAGCCAATCCGGACAAGCGTACCGATCGGTCCAGCAAACGCAACGCCACACAGAACCGCCACTCGCTGTGCCCTGGATCACTCAAGGGGGTGAAGCCTTCGCTCAACCCCACCCGAAACCATTGACGAACCGGCACCTCCGTGTACCGTTCGGTCCGACGTCGGTACTGACCGATCGATACAGGCCATCGGACAACGGAGTGACGATGAGCGGAACCCTTCTGCGGCGGCGATCCACCGGGCGCGCGGGCATCTCCCAGGAACAGATCGTCGGGGTGGTGGTCGTCGCGCTGTTCGTGGTGTTCGGCCTGACCCTCGACGGCTTCCTCCACTTGGACAACCTCGTCAACCTGGTGCGCAGCGTGTCCTCGCTGGGCATCTTCGGCGTCGCGATGGCCGTCGTGGTGATCGCCCGTGGCATGGACCTGTCGCTGATCGCCTCGATGGGCGTGTCCACCGCGGTCGCGATCCAGCTGATGCGCAGCGAGGTGAGCACGCCCGTGGCCCTCGTCGCGGGCCTGGGCATCGTGCTCGTGATGGGACTGCTCAACGGGTTCCTGATCGCCTTCGCCGAGATCCCCGCGCTGTTCGCGACGCTGGCCTCCGGCCTGCTCGTCTACGGCCTGGCCCGCACCACCGTCCTCGACGGACTGATCGCCGAACTGCCCGGCGACCGGCACTTCGTCCTCGCGCTCGGGCAGGGGACCCTGTTCGGCGTCCCGGTCCCCATCCTCGTGTTCGTGGTGACCGCGGTGCTCGCCCAGGTCATGCTGTCGCGCACGAAGGCGGGCCGGTTCATCTACGCGCACGGGGACAACGCGGGAGCCGCGGCGCTGTCCGGCATCGCCGTCCGCCCGCTCACCGTCTTCGAGTACATGGCGAGCGCGGCGATCGGGTTCGTCGGCGGGCTCGTGGTCGCCGGATCGGTGGGCGGGCTCAACACCCAGGTGATCGACAGCTCGCTGATCTACGACGTGCTGCTGGTCGTGGTCGTCGGCGGCATCAGCCTGGTCGGCGGCCGGGGCAGCGTGCTCAGCGTCGTCGTCGGCACCGCGCTGATCGGCGTGATGCTCAACGGCATGACGATCCTGAACATGAACACCCACGAGCAGGACATCGTCAAGGGTCTGATCCTGCTGGCGGCGCTCGTGCTGGACAACCGGCTGCACCCGCGCGACGAGGAGACCGTCCGCCAGGGCGACTGACACCGCACATCCCCCGAATTTCCACAAAGGACAAGGAGGTCCTGGAATGCGTAACGCCAAGACGCGGGCGCTGCGGATCGGCGCGCTCGCCGCGGCCGCCGCGCTGGCCGCGAGTGCCTGCTCGACGGGCAGCAGCGCGAACACCACCGCCGCGGGCTCGAACCAGATCCCGCCCACCGCGTCCGCGGGCGAGCTGCGCGACCACGCGCTGAACAGCCTGCAGGGCAAGACGGCCGCGTTCGTGCCGGTCGGCATGGGCACCCCGCTGATGGAGGAGTGGAACCGCCAGCTGGAGCGCGGCTTCGAGGCCGCCGGCATGCACTACGTGCTGCGCGATCCCAACTGGGACACCGCCAAGCAGGCCGAAGCGGTGCAGTCGCTGATCAACGAGAAACCGGCCGTGCTGGTGGTGCACAACTTCGACGTCCAGATCCTGGCCAAGCTCATCCAGCAGGCGCAGCAGGCGGGGATCTACGTCATCCAGATCAACATGGTCTCCAACTACAAGTCCGACGCGTTCGTCGGTGCCGACACCATCGACCTCGGCCGTCGCATCGCGACCGACATCGTTGGCCAGTGCGGGGCGAACACGCCCACCTCGCACGAAGTGCAGATCGTCCAGGGCGACGCGACCTCCGGCTTCACCCTCGACGTCATGGCCGGCGCGAAGCAGATCTTCGACCAGCACCCGGAGATCAAGGTCGTGTCCACCCAGGCGGCGAACTGGGACCGCACCAAGGCCCACGACATCACCGCGACCGTGATCCAGCAGCACCCGAACCTGTGCGCCAGCTGGGGATTCTGGGACCAGATGCAGTACGGCGCGGCGACCGCGATCAAGGAGGCCGGCAAGCTCGGCCAGGTCAAGGTGTTCACCTCCGACCACAGCAACATCGCCTGCGAAGGCGTGCGCGACGGGATGTTCTTCGAGTCCTACGGCTACTCCGTGCCCACGCAGGGCACCGACATCGTCGCCATCGCCAAGTACCTGATCCAGTCCGGTCAGGCGCCGGGCACCGCCCGCATCGCCGACTACACGCCGCTGGTCAAGATCGACAAGAGCAACTGGAACCAGCCCAACACGTGTTACGACGGCAAGAACGACGGTCTCACCGTCCGCTGATCCCACCGGCTCCTAACGAGGGAGAACCATGACGGCCACTGCGGACGTGCGGCCCGCGCCCCCGCGGCGCCGCCCACCCGAACGCAACGTCGGCGAGCGCGAGACCGTGCGCGACCGGCTGCGGCACCTTCGCCACCGCGCCTCGCCGCAGCAGTTCTTCGCGGAACTGTTCGAGAAGCGGTGGATGGAGCCCGCCATCCCGCTGGCGATCCTGGTCGCGGTGATCGTGTTCTTCTCGATCGCCGCGCCCGGGTTCGCCGGCCCGGCCAACCTGCTGTCCACCGCGGCCGAGCTCGCGGAGATCTCACTGCTGTGCCTGGGCATGGCGGTCGTGATGATCTCCGGTGGCATCGACCTGTCCGTCGGCTCGATGTTCGGCCTGTGCAACATGATCGCGATCCTGCTGATCACGGTGGCCGGGGTGCCGGTCGTGCCGGCGATCCTGCTGACGCTGGTCGCCGGGGCGGTGCTCGGCGCCACCAACGGCGTGATCGTGGCCTACCTCAAGGCGCGGCCGTTCCTCACCACCCTGGTCACCCTGATCATCTTCCGCGGCGTGCTGAACCTGCTGGACCTGCACTACTCGGCGAAGACGGCGACCGCGTTCGTCGTCGACCCGGTGTGGGACTGGTTCGGCACGGGCAAGGTCGCCGGGCTGCCGTTCAGCTTCGTCACCCTGCTCGTGGTGCTGGTCGCCGGTCACGTCGTGCTGAGCCGGTCGCGCCTGGGCTGGCACATCACCGCGGTCGGCGCGAGCCGGCGGGCCGCCCGGCACGCGGGCATCCGGGTGGAACGCGTGCTGCTGATCAGCTACGTCTTCGCCGGTGCGCTGTGCGCCCTGGCGGGCGTCTTCTACGCGGCACGGCTGAGCAGCGCCAGCGCCCGCGTCGGCGAGGGGCTCGAGCTGAACGTGCTCACCGCGGTCATCCTCGGCGGCATCAGCCTCTCCGGCGGCAAGGGCACCGTCTGGCGGGCGTTCATCGGTGCGGCCACCATCAGCCTGCTGGGCAAGGGGCTGCTGCTCATGGACGTGGGCGGCGAGGTCCTGCAGACCGTGCTCGCGGTCGTGCTGATCGTCGCGGTCGGCCTGGACACCAAGTGGGGCAAGAACCGCGGCAAGGCCATTCAGAAGACCTACGTCAACCCCACCCTGCTGGAGTACGGTCCGCTGCCCGACGTGCGGCCCGGTTCGGGCAGCCCGTACGAGATCAACGACCGGCTGCGCGACGCCGAAGCCATCGGGCTCGGCGAGGTCGAGGGCCCCGAGGACGTGATCGTGGATTCCCGGGGCCGGGTCTACTGCGGCACCCGGCAGGGCTGGATCCTGCGCTTCTCCGGACCCGGCTTCAGCGAGCGGGAGGTCTTCGCGCGCATCGGCGGTCACCCGCTCGGGATGGCCTTCGACGCCGAGGAGAACCTCATCGTGTGCGTCGGCGGCATGGGCCTGTACGCGGTGTCGCCGGACGGCAAGCACCGCAAGCTGTCCGACGAGACCAACCGCACCTGGACCCGCCTGCGCGACGACTCGCGGCTGCGCATGGCCGACGACCTGGACATCACGCCCGACGGCAAGATCTGGTTCAGCGAGGCCACCACCCGCTTCGACATGGCCGACTGGATCCTCGACGGCGTCGAGGGCCGCCCCAACGGGCGCCTGGTCTGCTACGACCCGGCCACCGGCAAGACCCGCACGGTGATCCGCGACCTGGTGTTCCCCAACGGGATCTGCAGCTGCCACGACGGCGAGTCGCTGCTGATCGCGCAGACCTGGCTGTGCCGCATCCTGCGCTACTGGCACAGCGGGCCGAACCGGGGCAGGCTCGAGATCTTCATGGACAACTTCCCCGGCTACCTGGACAACATCAACCGCGCCTCGGACGGCACGTACTGGGTGGCGATCAACGGGATGCGCTCACCCGCCTACGACCTCGCGATGCGCATGCCGACCTTCCGCCGCCGCATGATGAAACGCATCCCGCGCGACGAATGGCTCTACCCGAGCATGAACCACGGGTGCGTGGTGAAGGTGTCCGAGGACGGCGAGGTCCTGGAGACCTACTGGGATCCGGGCGGGGAGAAGCACTCCACGATCACGTCGATGCGCGAGCACGACGGCTGGCTCTACATCGGCGGACTGGAGAACAACCGGATCGGGCGCATCCGGCTCCGCGCCGGGCAGCCCGACGCCGCCACCACCGGACGGGCGGGCCGTCCCGCCACCGTCGGCTGAGGAGGACCGATGCCCCGAGTCGAAGCGTGGGAACTGGTCAAGGAGTTCCTGTTCCCCGGCCGCACCGGCCACCGCGCCATCCCGCCGCTGGACGGCGGCCTCACCCCGAACGACGCGCTCGACGCCGTCGGCACCGCGATCGGCGGGCTGGCCGAACCGGAGGACGCCTGCCTGGACGAGCAGGGTGATCTGTACGTGAGCACCGGCCGGCGGGTCCTGCGGCTGTCCGGTCCGGACTTCACGAGGTCGGAGGTGGCCGCGACCCTGTCCGGTCCGGCGGGCGCCCTCGCACCCGCGCCCGGCGGCGGCCTGCTGGTGTGCGTGGCGGGAACCGGCCTGGTGCGCGTGTGCCCGGACGGGACCACGGAACTGGTGACTGGGGCCGACGAGACCGGCACCCCGATCCACTGCCCGACCGACCTGGCGGTCGCCGCGGACGGCACGATCTACCTCACCGACGGGTCCACGCGGCACCACGGCCGCGACTGGATCCGCGACCTGATGGAGCAGAACGCCCGCGGCCGGCTGCTGCGCCACGACCCGGCGACGGGACGCACGAGCGTGCTCGCCGGCGGCCTGGCCTACGCCAGCGGGGTGTGCCTGACGCCCGCGCGGGACGCGCTCGTGGTCTGCGAGGCCTGGGCGCACCGGGTCCGGCTCCACCCGCTCACCGGCGGCGCTCCGCGGCCGTGGCGGGAGAACCTGCCCGGCTACCCGGGGCGGATCAACCCGGGTGGCGGCGGCTACTGGCTGGCGGTGTTCGCGCTGCGCACCCAGCTGGTCGAGTTCGTGCTGACCCAGCGCGACTACGTCGAGGAGATGATGCGCACCATCGAGCCGGACTACTGGATCCGGCCGGCGCTGCGCGGCCTGGACTCCGGCCTGGAACCGTTGCAGGGCGGGCAGATCCGCAAGCTGGGCGTGATCAAGCCGTGGGCGCCGCCGCGCTCGTACGGGCTGGTCGCCCGGCTGGACGAGGAGGGTTACGTGGTCTCGAGCATGCACAGTCGCGGCGGTGGCCGGCGGCACGGGGTCACCTCCGCCCGGCAGTGCGGCGGCCGGCTGTTCGTCGCGGTGCACGGGGGCGACCAGGTGCTGGTGACCGACGCGGGGGAGGCGTGATGAGCACGTCACTGGTGGACCAGCTGGACATCGACCCGGCCGCCGGGCGCACCCTGCTGGTCGAGATGTCGAAGGTGACCAAGACCTACCGCGGCGTGCACGCCATCCACGACGTCGACTTCGACCTGCGCGCCGGTGAGGTGCACGCGCTGGTGGGGGAGAACGGCGCGGGCAAGTCCACGCTGTGCAAGATCCTCGCCGGCGCGGTGCAGCACTCCAGCGGCGAGCTGCGGATCGCCGGCGAACCGGTGACCTTCCGCCGCCCGCACGACGCGCTCGACGCCGGCATCGCGATGGTGTACCAGGAGACGAGCCTGGTGCCGACGATGACGGCCGCGCAGAACATCGAGCTGGGCCACGAGAAGCCGCTGACGCGGTTCCGGTCGCTGAACATCGGGGCGCAGCAGCTGCTGCAGTCGATGAACTTCCACGTCGACCCGACGGCGTACGTGTCCACGCTGGGCGCGGCGAAGAAGCAGATGGTGGAGATCGCGCGGGCGCTGCGCTCCCGCGCCCGCATCGTCATCTTCGACGAGCCGACGGCGAGCCTCACGCCCGAGGAGACCCTGCACCTGTTCAACGTCATCGAGGACCTGCGCAACGCGGGCCTGGGCATCATCTACGTCTCGCACGCGCTGGAGGAGTCGCTCAAGATCGCCGACCGCGTCACCGTCCTGCGCGACGGGGAACGGGTGGCGTGCCTGGACGCGAAGAAGACCGACCGGGACGAGATCGTCCGGCACATGGTGGGCCGCAGCCTCGCCGGGGTCGGCCGGGTGGAGTCCCGGCGGACCACGGACGTGCGGCGGCGGCGCGTGCTGGAGGTGGAGAACCTCATCCTGGGCAACGTCGTGAAGAACATGTCGTTCACCGCCTACGCCGGAGAGGTCCTCGGCATCGCCGGGCTCATCGGCAGCGGCCGCACCGAGACCGCGAAGATCATCGCGGGCGCGCTCAAACGCAACCGCATCCACGGCGGGCGGGTCCTGCTCAACGGCAAACCGGTGCGCTACCGGGTGCCCAAGCAGGCGATCGACGACGGGATCGTCTACATCACCGAGGACCGCAAACTCGACGGCTTCTTCGAGACGATGACCATCGCCGAGAACCTCTACCTCGGCCTCCTCGCCTCCCGCAAGGGCCGCCGCCAGTGGTGGCTGTCCGCGGCGCGGCGGAAGCGCCTGGCGAAGGAGTGGGGCGACCGCCTGCGGATCAAGGCGATCAACGCCGACGCCAAGATCGTCGAGCTCTCCGGCGGCAACCAGCAGAAGGTGGTGGTCGGCAAGTCGCTGGTGGCCGACCCCGAGGTGGTCATCTTCGACGAGCCGACCCGCGGCGTCGACGTCGGCGCGATCGAGGAGATCCACCAGCTGGTGCGGCAGCTGGCCGACGAGGGCAAGGCCGTCATCGTCATCTCCTCCTACCTGCCGGAGATCCTCGCGGTGTCCGACCGGATCCTGGTCACCCGGTTCGGCCGGACCGTCGCGGAGTTCAGCCGCGAGGAGGCCACCCAGGAGAAGATCATGTACGCCGCCATCTTCTGATCGGGCCACGCCGGGCGCCGCCCTTGCTCCGGCCCGCCGCCTCCGGGCGATATCCTGCGGATCGTTCGGTACACGGGTCGGGAGTGAGGGCGGCGTCGGCGATGACGGTCACGAGTTTCGAGGCGAACCGGGCGCGGGTGATCGGGATCGCGGCGGAGCTGTTCGCCCGCAACGGCTACCACGGCACCGGCATCGCCGAGCTCGGCCAGGCCGCCGGGCTCGGGCGGGGCGCGCTCTACCACTACATCGGCAGCAAGGAGGCCGTGCTCTACGCCATCAGCAAGGACCAGGTCGACAAGATGAACAGCTACGCCGAGCAGCTGCTCGACGAGGGTCGCGAACCGCTGGACCTGCTGCGGCAGATGGCCCGCGGGCTGCTGCGCAACATCGCCGACCACCGGTCCGAATGGGCGGTCTTCTTCCGCGAGTACACCGCGCTCACCGGTGAGCGCCGCGACCACGTCATCGCCGCCCGTGAGCGGTACGAGAGCTACTGGCGCCAGGCGCTGGACAACGGTGTGCGCGCCGGAGTGCTCAAGCAGACCCCCCGCCTGCTCGTGAAGGGCATCCTCGGCATGCTCAACTACACCTACCTGTGGTTCGAGCCCGACGGTGAGCTGACCCCCGACGAGGTGGCCGACATGTTCCTCGACGCGCTGATCGAGGGCATCCGGGCTTGATCCCGGCGCGATCGGCCCGCGCAGTGTGACCGTGGACCGATCGGTACGGAAATTCTTGTGCCGCCGTCATCCGCCCTGTTACAACGGGGCGGACCGGTGGCGCCCGCCCGTCGTTCTCCCGAACCTTTCCGCGGATGCCCGCCGCCGGCGATGCCCACGTGGGAGGAAAAGACATGCGAATCGACGAGTGCGCGGCCGTGGTCACCGGCGGCGCGTCCGGCCTCGGCCGGGCCACGGCGCTGCGGCTGGCGGAAAAGGGGGCGCGGGTGTTCGCGCTCGACCTGCCCGCCGCGGTGGCCGGAGCCGCCCCCGCCGACGGGGTGACCTGCCTCGAGGCGGACGTCACCGACGCCGACCAGGTGCGGGCGGCGGTGGCGCGGGCCGCGGACGGCGGCGCGCCGCTGCGGATCGTGGTGAACTGCGCGGGCATCGCCCCGTCGGCCCGGATCCTGTCCCGCGCGGGCGTGCACGAGCCGGCCGTCTTCCGCAAGGTGCTCGACATCAACCTGACCGGCACCTTCACGGTGATGACGCTCGCCGCGGAGGCGATCGCCGCGACCGAGCCGCTGGCCGACGGTGCGCGCGGGGTGGTGGTCAACACCGCCTCGGCCGCCGCGTTCGACGGCCAGATCGGGCAGGCGGCCTACGCCGCGTCCAAGGGTGGCGTCGCCGCGCTGACGTTGCCGGCGGCGCGTGACCTCGCCTCGTCCGGCATCCGCGTGATGACCATCGCGCCGGGCATCATCGACACGCCGATGATGGCCACCGTCGCCGAGGAGTACCGGGCCGGGCTCGCCGCCGGTGTCCCGTTCCCGCGGCGCTTCGGGCGTCCCGAGGAGTACGCCGAGCTGGTCGCCGGCATCGTCGAGCACGACTACCTCAACGGCGAGGTCATCCGGATGGACGGCGCGATCCGGATGGCACCGCGCTAGGGGTCCGCGCTCGCGCGATCGTCCGTGCACCGGTCAGCGGAAATACTTGTACCGACCGGTCCATACAGGTATTGTTCGGGAAGAGAGTCCAGCGTCGGACACCGGGAGGAAACGTGAGCAGCAGTCCGGGGTGCGCCCTCGTCACCGGCGGGGCGGGCGGGATCGGCCGGGAGGTCGTCCGCCGGCTCGCCGAACGCGGACTGCGCGTGATCGTCGCGGACATCGACGCCGGCGCGGCCCGCCGCACCGCGGACGAGGCCGGGGCGTCGGCGGTGGCCTTCGACGTCGGTGACCCGGACGCCTGGGCGGAAGCGGACCGCGCGGTCGCGGCCACCGGTCTGCCGCTGGTCGCGCTCGTCCTCAACGCCGGGGTCGCCCTCGGCGAGGCCGAGGTGCTCGACGTCGATCCGGCCGCCTACCGCCGCGCCTGGTCGGTGAACGTCGACGGCGTCGTGCACGGTCTGCGGGCCCTGGTGCCGCGCCTGGCCGAGGCGGGCGGGCACGCGGTCGTCACCGCCTCGCTGGCCGGTCTGACCGCGGTCCCGTTCGACCCGGTCTACGCGATGACCAAGCACGCGGTCGTCGGACTGGTCCGCAGCTACGCGCCGGCGCTGGCCGCCCGCGGCGTCGGCCTGCACGCGGTGTGTCCCGGGCTCGTCGACACCGCGATGCTCGGCGCCGCGCGGCCCGAGCTGGACCGGCTCGGCTTCCCGCTCGTGGCTGCGTCCGACGTGGCCCGCGCGCTGGTGGCGTGCGCCGTGGGCGACGACCCGCACGAGGTCGTCGTCGTGCAGCCCGGCCGCGATCCGCTGCCCTACCGCTTCGCCGGCGTGCCCGGCGGCCGCACCGGAACCCCGATGCCCGCCCTGCCGTCCCGGCTGCCGATCGGCACCCGCCGGTCGCGCCAGAACCCCGTTCCGAGGGAGGAACCATGACACCACCGCGCGACGCGGTCATCGTCGACGTGCTGCGCACCCCGGTCGGCAAGGGCAAGAAGGGTGGCGCGCTCTCGCACGTCCACCCGGTGCACCTGCTGGCCGACGTCCTCGCCGAACTCGTCCGCCGCAACGACCTCGACCCGGCCCTGGTCGACGACGTCATCGCCGGCTGCGTCACCAAGGCGGGGGAGCAGGCGATCAACCCCGCCCGCAGCGCCGTGCTGGCCGCCGGTTTCCCGCTCTCGGTGCCCGCGACCACGGTGGACCGGCAGTGCGGGTCCAGCCAGCAGGCCGTGCACTTCGCCGCTCATGCGATCCAGGCCGGTGCCGCCGACGTGGTGATCGCCTGCGGTGTCGAGTCGATGTCGCGGGTGCCGATGCACTCCGACGCCCAGGGCGCCGACCACCTCGGGGCGCGGATCGCCGAGCGCTTCCCCGGCGGCGGTCTCATCGGGCAGGGCCTGTCCGCCGAACTGATCTGCGCGCGCTGGAAGCTGGACCGGGACGAGCTGGACGAGTTCTCCGCGGTCTCGCACCAGCGCGCGGCGGCCGCGCACGAGGCGTTCGTGCCCGACCTGGCCACGGTCACCGAAGCGCCGGAGCTGAGGGTCGACGAAACCGTGCGGCCCACGACCACGGTCGACAAGCTCGCCGCTCTGCGGCCGTCCTTCGTCGACGACGCGGCCGCGGCCCGTTTCCCGGAGATCGACTGGAAGATCACGCCGGGCAACTCCTCGCCGCTCACCGACGGCGCGGCGGCGGTGCTGATGATGAGCGCGGAGAAGGCCGAACGGCTGGGGCTGACCCCGCGTGCCCGCGTCCACGCCACGGCGGTCGTCGGCGACGACCCGATCGTCATGCTCATGGGCGTCGTGCCGGCCACCCGCGCCGTGCTGGAGCGGGCCGGGCTCACCGCCGACGACATCGACCTGTTCGAGGTCAACGAGGCCTTCGCGCCGGTGCCGCTGGCCTGGATGCACGACCTCGGGGTCGAGCACGAGCGGCTCAACGTGCACGGCGGCGCCATCGCACTGGGGCACCCGCTGGGCGCCAGCGGCGCCCGGATCATGACGACCCTCGTCGGCGCGCTGGAGCGGCGCGGCGCCCGCTTCGGGCTCCAGACGATGTGCGAGTGGGGCGGCATGGCCAACGCCACGATCGTCGAGCGGCTCTGACCGCCGACTTCATCACACCTATCCGTACAGACCGATCGGTACAGGGAACTCATGGACGCAGACGACACCACGACGGGCGACCGGGTCGCCCTGGTCACCGGCGCCTCCCGGGGCATCGGCGCCGGCATCGCGCGACAGCTTCTCGACCGGGGAGTGCGCGTCGCCGGCACCTACCGGTCCGGCGGCGAGCTCGTCGAGAAGCTCGGGGCCGCCCATCCCGGCCGGGTCCTCCCGGTCGCCTTCGACCTCGCCGTGCCGCAGACCGCGGCGGACGTGGTCGAGCAGGTCACCGCGCACTGGGGCCGGCTCGACTCGCTCGTGCTCAACGCCGCGGTGTGGCAGGGCGGCAAGCTCGCCCGGATCGACCTCGGCGACTGGTGGCGGGTGATCGAGGAGAACCTGCGCAGCACCGCGGCGCTCGTGCGCGCCGCGATCCCGTGGCTGATCCGCGGCGAAAACCCCGGCGTGGTGCTCATCGGGTCCGCGGTCGGGTCGGTGGGTTTCCCCGGGGACACCGCCTACGCGAGCGTCAAGTCGGCGGCGGTGGGCTTCGCCCGGTCGCTGGCCAAGGAGCTCGCACCGCAGGGTGTGCGGGTCAACGTGCTCGCGCCCGGCTTCGTCGACACCGACATGACCGCCGCCATCCCGGACGGCTCGCGGCAGAAGATCGCCGACGCCACCCTGCTCGGCCGGTTCGGCACGGTCGACGAAATCGCCCGCGCCGCGGTGTTCCTGGCCGAGGACGCCACGTTCTGCACGGGCGCGGTACTCGCCGCCGACGGCGGCTGGACGCTGTGAATTTCAAGGAGGACACCATGAACGCTGGCCTGCCCGCCGACGAGTACCAGAAGCTGCGCGACAGCGTCTTCGCGACCATCTGGGACGAGCTCGACCCGCTCGAGCACCGGATCGAAGACACCGAGAAGATCCCCTACGACATCGTCCTGCCCGCGCTGCGGGCGTGCGGCGCCTTCGGCCTGATCGTGCCCCAGGAGTACGGCGGCGCCGGCCTGTCGATCGCGCAGTACCTGCCGATCCTCGCCGAGTTCGCCAAGATCCAGGGCGGCATCCGCGCCATCGTGCACGTGCACAACTCCTTCGCCCACGCGCTGTCCGAAATCGGCAACGCGGAGCAGAAGAAGGAGATCCTGCCCGGCGCGGCGACCGGGGAGAAGTCGGTGGCCTTCGCCCTCACCGAGCCGGGCAACGGCACCGGCGCCGACCTGTCGACCACGGCGCGCCGCGAGGGTGACGAGTACGTGCTCAACGGCCGGAAGTGGCTCATCACCAACTCCGACATCGCCTCGCACTTCCTCGTGTTCGCCAAGACGTCGGCGAAGGAGGTCTCGGCGATCATCGTGCCGCGGGACACGCCCGGGTTCACCATCGCGCCGCTGCCCGAGACGATGGGCTGCAAGGGTGCCGAGCACGGCGAACTGACGTTCACCGACGTGCGGGTGCCGGCGTCGAACCTGGTGGGCTCCGAAGGTGAGGGTGGCGCGCACCTGGAGCGGGCGCTGGAGATCAGCCGCGTGTTCATCGCCGCGTCGTCGCTCGGCACGGCGTCGCGTGCGCTGGAGCTGTCGCTGAAGTACTCGCAGGAGCGGGTCACGTTCGGCAAGCCGATCGCCGAGCGCCAGGCGATCCAGCGGTACCTGGCCGAGATGGCGGCCGACGTGTACGCGTTGCGCGGCATGCTGGCCGACTGTGCCGCCAAGTGGGACGCGGGCAAGCGCATCCCGGCCGAGTCGTCGCTGGTGAAGCAGTTCGGGCTGGAGGCCGTCGGCCGCGTCACCGACCGCGCGCTGCTGGTGCACGGCGGCATCGGCTACACGCGCAAGTACCCGATCGAACGGCTCTACCGGGACGCCCGGCTGAACTGGCTGGAGGAGGGCACGCCGACCATCCAGTACATGGTGGCCGCGCGGCAGCTGATCGACGGCTACACCTTCGACGACGCGTTCACCGTGGCCGGCTGACGCACCGTCCACAAAGGCCGGGTGCCCGTTCGGGTACCCGGCCTTTTCGTGTGGCGGTGCTCTCCCGGGCTGGGCTTCAGGGGCGTGCGGCGGCTATGTTTGACAGTGCTGTCAAACATGCTTGATCGAGGAGGTTGTCTTGTCTTCGTTGAATTCGGTGGACGTGGTCGAGTCGTTCTGGCGGGACGTGTGGAACGCGCGCAACCCGGAGGCTGCCGACGACTACGTCGTCGAGGACTTCGTCATCACCAACGCCGGCGAGCGCATCGAAGGGCGCGAGAACTTCAAGGCCTGGATCGCGGCGTTCCTCCGGCAGATCCACGATTTCGAACTGGAGGTCCTGGAGACGTTCCAGAACCACGACGGCAGCCGGGTCGCCTCGCGGTGGCGCGTGCACGGCCGGAACAACGGGGTGCTCGGCACCGAGCCGGACGGGCGGCCGATCTCCTTCAGCGGCACCGCGGTGTGGGAAGTGCGCGAGGACGGCAAGCTGCTGCACAACCACGTGGAGCGCGCGTCGTGGGAACTGTTCCAGCACCTGAACACCGCCTCCGCCTGACGGCCCGCCGATGAGCGGAAGTCCTCCCGGTGCGGCCGCCCGGTCCGGTGCGGAGGTGCGGTCCGCCCGGGCGCGCTGGGCATGTCCCGGTGTCCGGTGGGCGACCACGGTCCTGGCCGCGGGCGCCCACCGTCGATCCTGGCGCAACCGGCGGTGGGGTGCCCGGTCCGCCGGTGCGGCCGGGTTCGTCCGCCGGGCGTCCCGGCGCGAACCACTGCGGCCGGCGGCGGTCTCCGGTGGCGGACGGTGGGCGCGGTGGCGTTCCCGGTCCCCTGCTCGGCACGACCACCGGGTGCTTCCGCCGCACACGCTGCTCCTGGCGGCGATCGCGGGTGCGCTGGGCGCCGCGGGCGCGGTCGGCCTGATCCGGTCGGTGGCCGTGCTCCGCGGGCTCCTGGCGGGCGCTCCGGCGGTCGTGCTTCTCCTCGCGCCGGTGGTGGCCGGCCTGTGCTGCGGGCCCCTGGTCGCCGCGCTGGCGACCGGGGCGGGTGGTGTCGTGGCGGTGCGGGATGCGCTCGCCGCGGGCGAGCCGCTTCCGGCCCGTGCGGCCGCTATCAAGGGAGTGGCGGCCGTCCTCACGCTCGGGTCCGGGGGCTCGGGCGGGAGTGAGGGCCCGATCATCCACCTCGCCGCCGCACTGGGGTCCGCGCTGGCACCGGCGGCTTCGGTGCGGGCGGTCATGGCCGGGGCGGTGGCGGGTGGCTTCGCCGGGTCGTTCCAGGCTCCGTGGGCGGGCGTGGCCGTGGTCGCGGAGGTGCTGCTCGCACGGATGTCGTGGGCCGAGGTCGCCGCGGTGGTGGTGGGAGCCACCGCGGGGACCGCGACCGCACGAGCGCTGCCCTTCGCCCCGCTGCGGCTGCCTTCCGGGACCGCCGGAATGCTCACCGTCCTCCCGGTCGCGCTGCTCGCGGGGCTCGCCGGGGTGGCGCTCGTCTGGTGTCTGCGGCAGGCGCGGCGAGCCGCCGACGCCGTGTGGCACCGGCCGGAATGGGCGCGTCCGATCGTGGGCGGGCTCCTCGTGGGTGCCGCGGTGGTCGCGGTACCCGGAGCCGGCGGGATCGGGCAGGACGTGATCGCCGCCGCCGGGACCGCCGGCGCCACGCTCCTCCTCCCGGTGGCCAAGATCGCGGCGACGAGCGTCACCCTCGCGGTCGGCGGAGTGGCCGGCACGATCGGCCCGGCGCTGGTCACCGGCGCGACAGTGGGTGCCGCCGTCGCCGGACCGGGAGGTGCGGCCGTGGGACTGGCCGCCTGCCTGGCGGCCGGCGCCCGCGCCCCGGTGACCGCCGCCGTGCTGGCGGCCGAACTCACCGGCGTCACCGCACTGCCCGCCGTCCTGCCCGCGGCGGTCCTGGGATGGGCGGTGGGCCTGCTGTGGTGCCCCGGCACCCTCTTCGAGCCCGGTAAGGTGGAGCGGAGCTAGCCGGAAGGAGTTCCATGGCGGGAGTACGCCAGTTCGACGAGCAGACGACTCTCGAGCGCGCTCTCGACATCTTCTCCGAGCGCGGCTTCCGGGCCACGTCGATGCTCGACCTCGCCGCGGGCACCGGCGTCCAGCGCGGCTCGCTGTACCACGCCTACGGCGGCAAGGAGGAGATCTTCCTCCGTGCGTTCGCCGAATACGCCGGCCGGTTCCTCGCCGGCGCCCGCGAGGCGCTGGACCGCCCGGGCACCCGATCCGCCCTGCTGTCCTTTTTCGACTTCTGCGTCGACTCGATCGTCGCCGGCTCGCCGTCGCGCGGCTGCCTGTCCACCCGCACGGCGATCGAGGCGGCCACCGACTCCGAACGCACCGAAACCGCCGTCCGCGCCTTCCTCGACGAGCTGGAAACCGTGGTGCACGACCGGCTGACCGCGATCGACGACGGCGTGCGCCTGACCGTCGAGGCGCGTGCCGCAGCCCGCCTGGTCGTCACCACCACCCGCGGCATCGCGGTCATGGAACGCGTCGACCACACCCCCGCGGAGCTGCGCGCCATCGCCGAAACCCTGGTGACCGCGCTCGTCGGCCCCTGACCGGGTCCGGGCCGCGTCACGACACCCCGTACGCCCCGCGGTGGTACACCAGCGGCGATCGATCCTCATCGCCGCCGTGCAGCTCGCGCACGAGGCCGGTCACGATCGTGTGGTCGCCGCCGTCGTACTCGGCCGCCAGCTCGCACGAGACCCACCCGCACACCCCGTCCAGGACCGGCACGCCCCGCGGACCCGGCCGCCACGCGGTCCCGGTGAACTTGTCGGTCCCCGAACGCGCGAACCGCGCGCTGACGTCCGCCTGGTGCGCGGCCAGGATGTTCACCGCGAACCAGCGCGTCCGGCGCATGCGCGGCCAGCTCGCCGAGGCCCGCGACGGGCAGAACACCACCAGCGGCGGAGCCAGCGACAACGACGCGAACGACTGGCAGGTGAACCCGGCCGGCCCGTCCGGGGTCGTCGCGGTGACCACGACGACCCCGGACGCGAACCGGCCCAGCACGTGCCTGATCCGCTCCGGCGTGACCAGGGGCGGTTCCACCCGGGTCACTGGCGCAGACCGTACTTGCGCAGCACCGGCATCACCTCGGACCCGAACTCGCGCAGTTCCCGCACGTAGTCGTGGAACCCGAAGATCGCCCCGGACAGGCCGGCCTCGCTCAGCTCGGCGAACTGGTCGGCGACCTGTTCCGGTGTGCCCACCAGGCACGGGCCGCCCCAGCTGGTGATGAAGCTTTCCTGGAACTGTGTGATCTGCGTGCCGAACGACTGGCTCTGGATGCCCAGCGTGTCCATCACGACCTGCGCACCCGGCCAGTCGCCCGCGTCCACGATCGCCCGGTAGGCCGCGCGGGCCTCGCGTTCGGTCTCCCGGCAGATGACCAGGCAGTAGGTCCACACGTCGATGTCGCGGTCGTAGTCCTCGCGCGCCATCCGCTTGATGTTGCCGACGTAGCCGCCGATCTGGTCCACCGGCAGGGCGACCAGGTTGACGTCGACGTTGCGCGCCGAGAACCGTTGTCCCGCCGGGGACGCGCCGGCGTTGAGCAGCACGGGCCGCGGGTCCTGCAGCGGCTTGGGGTAGGCGTGCGCGCCCTTCGAGTGGAAGTACCGGCCGTCGAAATCGAAGTCGCCCGGCTGGTTCCACAGTTCCATCACGAAGTCGAGCCACTCCTGCCCGTACGCGTACCGCTCGTCGTGCTCGAGCTGGCGGTTGCCGAACAGTTCCATCTCCGGCGTGAACCAGCCCATCACCAGGTTCATGCCGAACCGGCCGCCGGAGATGTGGTCGATGGTGGTCGCCATCTTCGCGGCCGCCACCGGGTGGATCACCGGCAGGTGCGTGGTGCAGAAGACGCCGATGTGCTCGGTGGCCTGCGCGAGACCGGCGGCCCAGGTGTAGGTCTCGTAGCACACGGCGTGGACGTGCGTGTTCCCGCCGAAACCGGTCCACCGTCCGACCGGGACCATCGCCTCCAGGCCCATCCGGTCGGCCGTGGTGGCGATCTCCAGCTGCTGGTCCCAGGTGACCCGGAAGCCGCTGGGGGCGTCGGTCATCACGATCCCGCCGCTGGTGTTCGACGAGAACACCCCGAGCTTCATCTTCTGGTCGTTGAACAGGACGCTCTCACTGGTCTTGCGCGTCTTCCCCAGCAGCCCGTCGGTCCGGTGCGCGGCAAGCGTCATCGCTTCCTCCTCGGTTCGTGGTCGGCTGTCCCCACTGTGCCGGGAGCGGCCGGCCGCGCACTATCCCGAAGCCGACCGCGACTATCCCGTTTGGACGCACTCCGGAACGAACGGTCCACGCTGCTTGTCGCCACCTGAGTTGCGATGCTATACCTGGGCTCGCCCGGCCGTTCCGGACCGGATGTTCGCGAGATCGGATTCCCCATGTCTGCAACGAAGCTGCATCTGCTCGACCTCGGACGCCTCACCGTCGACGACGGGTTCTTCATCCGCGGCTGCGGGTGCGCCACCCGGTCCGAACCGGCGCCGCAAGCGAGCGCGCGGGAGGTCGCCGCGCTGGCCGCCGTCGTCGAACACCCCACCGCGGGGCCGATCCTGTTCGACACCGGGTGCGCGCGCGACGCCGCCGAACAGTGGCCGGCGCCCGCGTTCGAAGCCTTCCCCGTCACCACCTACGACGAGAGCCACCACCTGGACAAGGCCCTGGAAGCCGCGGGATTCGGCATCGGAGACATCCAGGCCGTGGTCATGAGCCACCTGCACCTGGACCACGCCGGGGGACTCGAGCACTTCCTCGGCACCGACGTCCCCGTCTACGTCCACGAACAGGAGCTGCGTGAGCAGTACTACGCCATCGCCACCAAGGAGGACTTCGGCGCCTACGTGCCGGGCGACCTCCACTGGCAGCTGAACTGGCAGGCGATCTCCCGCGACGAGATCGAACTCGCCGGCGGCGTCACCCTGCGGCACATGCCCGGGCACACCCCGGGGTCGCTGACGATGCAAGTGGATCTGGACAACTCCGGCACGTTCCTGTTCACCGGCGACCTGTTCCACGTGCGGGACCTGTTCGAGCAGGGGCTGCCGCAGGGGTGGCTGAACCGGAATTCGCAGGACTGGTGGAACAGCGTCCGGTGGATGCGGCACCTGCAGAAGCGTCACGACGCGACCCTGGTCTACGGCCACGACGCGACCGTCCTGACCGAACTCAAGGCGCGGGCCGAGTTCCTCGACTGAGCGCGGGTGTCCGCGGGGGCCGGGCCGGTGGCCGAAAACGGATAGTGCACCGGCGCCACGTTCACCAGAGTGGACCGCGGGTCGTACCGGGCGGTCCACCGGAGTACGGAGGTTCGTGATCGTGACACTCCAGGCGACGCTGGCGTCGGCCTTCACCGACGTCCACGCCAAGTTCGCCACCCGGCCCGCGGTCCTCGGACCGGACGGTCCGGTCCTGACCTACGGCGAGCTCGGCGCCCGCGCCCGGCGCCTGGCCCACGGGTTGACCGGGCTCGGCGCGGGGACGGGGGACCGGATCATCGTGGTCTCCGCCAACCGCACCGAGAGCTTCGTCGTGGACCACGCCCTGGCGGTGGGCGGATTCGTGCGCGTGGCCCTGTCGATCAGGCTGCACCCGCGCGAGATCGCCGCGATCGCCCGGGACTGCGAAGCGCGTGTGGCCATCGTCGACGCCGAGCGCGAACCCGGCGTGGCCGCGGCCTTCGCCGAGGCGGGCCGGGACACCGCCGTCGTGGCGCTCGACGAACCGGCCGGACCGGTGGCCGCCCGCTACCCCGACCTGCTGGCCGGTCCGGAACTCGACCCGGCCCGGCCGGACCCGGACGACCTGGCCTGGCTGCCCTACACGTCGGGCACCACCGGCGAACCCAAGGGCGTGATGCTCAGCCACCGCAACCTGCTGGCCTACAGCCGGAACCTGATGGTCGAGCTCCCGCCGATCGAGACCTCGGACGTGGTGCTGCACGTCGCCCCGCTCACCCACCTGTCCGGCTACGTCTCCCTGCCGTTCCAGCTGCGGGGCGCGCAGCACCTCCCGATGGCGTCGTTCGCGCCGGAACCGGCGTTGCGCGCGGTCGCCGAGCACGGGGTCACCGTCCTGCCGATCGTGCCGACGATGCTCACCATGATGCTGCCCGCGCTGGAAACCGGTTCGCACACCACGGATTCCCTGCACACCGTGCTCTACGCGGGCTCGGCGATCGCGCCGGACCGCCTCGCGCGGCTGGTCCGGTGCCTCGGCCCGGTGTTCGTCCAGGGCTACGGCCTGACCGAAACCCCGCTGCCCCTCACCGCATTGTCCAAACAGGACCACCGCGTCGACCCTGCCGGCCCCCTGCCCGCCCGGCTCGGCTCGGCGGGCCGGGTCAGCCCGTTCGTCCAGGTCCGCGTGCGCACGCCCGACGGGCGCGACGCGTCGGAGGGCGAGGAGGGGGAGATCCAGGTGCGCGGCGACATCACCATGCTCGGGTACTGGAACCGTCCCGCGGCCACCGCCGAGGTCCTGCTGCCCGGCGGCTGGGTGGCCACCGGCGACGTCGGCCGGTTCCACGACGGGTACCTGCACATCGTCGACCGCAAGAAGGACATGATCGTCTCCGGTGGGTTCAACGTGTTCCCCGGCGAGATCGAGAACGCCATCTCCGCGCTCGAGGGCGTGGCCGAGGTCGCCGTCATCGGCGTCCCGGACGAGCGCTGGGGCGAAACCATCAAGGCGGTGATCAGCGTGCGCGAGGGCCACCGCGTCACGGCCGAAGACGTCGACCGGATCTGCCGCGAGCGCATCGCGAGCTACAAACGGCCCCGCTCGGTGGAGTTCGTCGAGGCGCTGCCCAAGACCGGCACCGGCAAGATCCAGCGGAGCGAGCTCCGGCGGCGCCACTGGGCCGGCGCGGACCGCCGGGTGGGTGGCTGATCCACCGATCCCTGCAACCGAGGAGACGACCTTGACCACTCAGACCCCGCTCGCGGGCCGGTTCGACGTCCTGCCGCTCGAATCCGTCCTTTTCGGACCGGGGGTGTCCGGCTCGCTCGCCGTGGAATGCGCCAAGCGGTCGGTGCGGCGGCTCTTCGTCGTCGCCTCGCCCAGCCTGGCGCGGCAGATCGACGTGCGGGAGCGGTTCGCGGCCGCGACGGGCGGCCGCGTGGCCGCGGTGTTCACCGGCGGACGACCGCACGTCCCGCACGACGTCGTGCTCGCCGCGACCCGCGCCGCCCGCGAAGCGGGTGCCGACGGGGTGCTCAGCGTCGGCGGGGGCAGCGCGATCGACCTCGCCAAGGCGGTCGTGCTGTGCCTGGCGGAGGGCATCGACAGCGCGGCCGCGCTGCTGCGCTGGAAGGTGGTCGTGTCGCCGTCCGGGACGAAGCAGAGCCCCGTCACCACCGCGCCGAAGGTGCCCCACTTCACCGTCAGCACGACGTTGTCGGCGGGCGAGTTCACCCACATCATCGGGATCACCGACACCACCCGCGGAGCCAAGGACCTCTACCTGTCCCCGGACTTCGTGCCGCGGGTCGTGGCGCTGGACCCCGGCCTCGCGGCGCACACCCCGCGCTCGCTGTGGGCGTCCACCGGGATCAAGGCCGTCGACCACGCCGTGGAGACGCTCTGCTCGCCACGCGCCCAGCCGGTGACCGACGCACTGGCGGCGGACGCGCTGCGCAGGCTGACCCGCCACCTGCCCGCCTCGGTGCGCGACGCCGGCGATCTGCACGCGGCCGGGCAGTGCCAGCTCGGTGCGTGGCAGTCGATCTTCGGCGTGACCAACGTCAGCCTGGGTCTGTCGCACGGGATCGCGCACCAGCTCGGCGGCCGCCTCGGCGTTGCACACGGCGTCGCGTCGTGCGTGCTCCTGCCCACCGTGCTCGAGCACCACGCGGAACACACCCGCGGCCCGCAGCGGCTGATCGCGGACATCCTCGCCGAGACCACGGGGCACCCGGCCGGCCTGGGCGCGCCCGAACTGCTGCGCCGGTTCATCGCCGGGCTCAGGCTGCCCACCGGGCTGCGCGAGGCCGGCGTCGGCCGGGAGGAGTTCCCCGCGATCGCCCGGCACACCGTGGGCGACCTGATGGCCGCCGCGGCACCGGGCCCGGCACTCGGCACGGACGACGTGGAGAAGATCCTCGGCCGCGCGTGGTAACCAATGGACCGATCGATCCATTGCGATACGGGGCGGCTCCGGGTATCCGGTGCCGCCCCGAATCGGTCACGCCCGGCGGGGCGCCAGCAGCAGTGCGACGAAGGTGACCACGCACGCCACGACGATGTACAGGGCGATGACCCACGAGCCGCCGAACCCGGCGAAGAGAGCTGCCGCGATGAACGGTGCCGGGCCGCTGGTGATCAGGCCGCCGACCTGGTAGGCGACCGAAACGCCGGTGTAGCGGTGCTCGGCGCCGAACAGCTCGGCCAGGAACCCGGCCATCGCGCTGTAGGTCAGCGCGTGCCCGAGGGTGGCGAACAGGAACATGGCCACCAGTACCGCGAGCGGCGCGCCGGTGTCGATCAGGTGGAAGAACGGGAACGCGGCGAGGGCGGAGTAGAGCGCGCCGATCAGGAGGACCTTCCGGTTGCCGATCCGGTCGGCGAGCACCGCCACCAGCGGCACCGCGGCGATGTCCACCAGGGACGCGACGATCAGGCAGGTCAGCACGGTGCCGCGGGAGACGCCGGCCGCGCCCGGCGCGTAGGACAGCACGAACACGCTGACGACGTAGAACGGGATGTTGGACGCGGCCTGCGCGAACAGGCCGACGAGCACGGCGCGCAGCGAGCGGCGCAGGGTGTCCTTGAGCGGGAACTTCGAGACCTCCCGGGCCTCGGTGACTTCCTGGAACTCCGGCGATTCCTCCAGGCGGGAGCGCACGTAGAGGCCGACCACGATCAGCACGGCGCTGGCCAGGAACGGCAGGCGCCACCCCCAGGAGAGCAGCTGGTCCTTCGGCAGTTGCTGCACCGCGAGGAACGCCGAGGCGGACAGCACGAGCCCGGCCGGGACGCCGGCCTGCGGCCAGCTGCCGTAGAAGGCCCGGCGGTGCGGCGGGGCGTGTTCGACGGCCATCAGCACGGCGCCGCCCCATTCGCCGCCGACCGCGAAACCCTGCAGCAGCCGGACGAGCACGAGCAGGATCGGTGCGGCGGCGCCGATCCGGGCGTAGTCCGGCAGCAGTCCGATCGCGACCGTGCCGCCGCCCATCAGGAGCAGGGACAGGATCAGCATCCGCTTGCGGCCCAGCCGGTCGCCGAAGTGGCCGAACACGATGCCGCCCAGCGGCCGCGCGACGAAGGCGACGCCGAAGGTCGCGAACGCGGCGAGGGTGCCGGCGAGCGGGCTGAGGGTGGGGAAGAAGCGGGTGTTGAACACCAGCGTCGCCGCCGAGCCGAAGAGGAAGAAGTCGTACCACTCGATCGCGGTGCCGAGGAAACTCGCGAAGGCCACGCGCGCGGGTCTCACCCGCACGGCCTGTTGCTGGTCGACCACCATCACTACCTCCAACGACATCGGGGAGAGTTCCGCCGCGACGCGGCGTGGGGCTGGACGCCGCCGGCCCCGTGCGCGAACCGGAGCCGGCGGACGACGCCGCGTCCTCGATCGGGCGACCGTGGTCCGCGACGTTGCGTGGACTATAGGTCGTATTGACCGATCGGTACAAGAAGTTGTCCGTGGTTTTTACGAACGCGATGCCGGAGTGCCGCATGCCGGGAGCGGGCGCTGCTCGGTCCGGGGACGGCCGATCGTGTCGCCGACGGCGGAGACCGATCCGCTCTATCGTGTGCGGCAGCCGCCACGCCGAAGGTGGGCAGCCGCCGGGCCCCGGCGGGGAAGGGAGCGCGCAGTGACCGGACAGCACCCCGAAGTCAGCCGGCTCGACGACGTGGCCACCGAGCTGCTCGGCGAAGCCCGCGGGCACGAGTCGCGGCGAGCAGCCAGGACGCTGGTCGGCGGCCCAGCTCAGCGCGCCACCCTCATCGCCATGGCGGAAGGCGCCGAGCTGGCCGAGCACGACTCGCCGGTGGCCGCGACCCTGCAGGTCGTCAGCGGACGGGTCCGGCTGCACACCCGCGACCGTCGCTGGGTCCTCGACGGCGGGCAGCTCGCCGCCGTCCCGCCGGAACGGCACGGGCTGAGCGCCCTGACCGACGCCGTGGTGCTGCTGACGGTCGCCCTGCGGTAGGGACCGCGCCGGCCGGGACGGGGGAGCTCCAGCGTCGGGCGGGCCACTGTGGACGATCGGGGGCCCCGGCCCGACCGCCCGGCGGATCCGGCCACCGCGACGCACCGGCGCGGGGGAGCGTCGAAAGTCCCCGGCCGTGGTGTCCGAAGGCCCTCCCCTTCGCGCGGTCGCCGGACCACCCTGAGGGACATCGCGGGGCCTGCCTACGGCGACGCCGTCGGCAGAGGTGAGCACGGGAGGTTTCCAGATGCGGGAGAAGAACTGGACCGTCGAGATCGTCATCGACGAGCACGAGCGGCGCACCAGGGCGACGGCGCGCCTGCACACCGGGGCCCCGACCCACCTGGTCGGCGTCGGCACCGCGCGGCTCAACCCGGCCGACGCCGACGTTCCCGAGATCGGCGACGAACTGGCCGCCGCGCGGGCGCTGAACGACCTGGCCCACAAGCTCCTCGACGCCGCCGCCGGCGACATCGAGCGGGTCACCCACACCCCCGCCCACCTGCACCACTGATGATCACCACACGCGCCGGGTCCCGGGTGATCGCGATGCCCGCGAGTCCCCGCTCACCGGTGCCGCGGAGGGCCGGAAGTCCCTCCCCGAGGTGACCATGGGCCGCTGCCCGCACGCACCCCGCGTTCGTAGCGTCGAAGGCATGCGAGCACTCGACATCATGAGCAGGCCGGTCACCACGGTGACACCGGACGTCCCGGCGAAGGAAGCCGCCCGGATCCTGTCCACGCACGGGTTCACCGCGCTGCCCGTGGTCGACGACGACGAGCGTCTGGTCGGCATCGTCACCGAGGCCGACCTCATCGCCGGCCGGGTGCCGCCGGACGCGCGGTACCCGCGGCCCGAGGGCCAGCCGCACCGCGCCGGCGCCTCGGTGGGCGAGGTGATGACCACCCCGGCGACCGCCATGGCACCCGGGTGCGACCTCGCCGCGCTGGCCCGCGCCCTGCTCGACGCCCGCATCCGCGCGATGCCCATCGTCGACGGCGACCGCCTGGTCGGCATCGTCACCCGCGGGGACATCGTCCGCGTCTTCGCCCGCAGCGACAGCGCCATCGCCGCGGACGTGCGGCGCCACCTGAGCAGGTACGGCGGGCCGGACCGCTGGCACGTCGACGTCCGCGACGGCGTGGTGCGCATCGCCGACGACTTCGACGACGAAACCGACCGTCACGTGGCGACCCTGCTGGCCGAGGCCGTGCCCGGCGTGGTGGAGGCCACCATGGTCAGCACCGCGGGAGGCCGGGCATGAGCGGGGAGCAGGACGCGATCGTCGCCGGTACCGACGGCTCGGAGGGGTCCCTCCGGGCCGTCCGCTGGGCCGCGCGCGAGGCCGCCCAGCGCCACGCGCGGCTGCACGTCGTCCACGCCTGCGCACCCCTGGTCGGCCTCTACGGCGCCGGGCTGTCCGCGCTGCGGGGGGCCTCCGAGCAGATCCGGCGGGCCGCCCGCGAGCGCTTGGACGAGGCCGTCCGGGTGGCGCACGACGCGGCCGGCGACGAGGTCGTGATCAGTTCGGAGATGCCGGAGGAAGCGGCGTCGCCCCTGCTGGTCGAGCGGTCCCGCCGGGCCCGCATGATGGTCCTCGGCTCGACCGGGACCGGCGGCTTCACCGGCATGCTCGTCGGGTCCACCGCCGTGCAGGTGTCGGCCCACGCCGCCTGCCCGGTCGTGGTGGTCCGGGGCCGGGAGGCGGCGGAGGGACCGGTCGTCGTCGGGGTGGACGGAAGCCGGGGCGGTGAGCGAGCGCTGGCCACGGCCTTCGAGGAGGCGAGCCGGCGCGCGGAGCCGCTGGTCGCGGTGCGGTCCTGGAACGACGCCGAGTTCCCCGGCTACTACGGCAACCTGTACCTGACCGTGGACTGGGACGAGATCGAGAAGGACGAGCAGCGGACGCTGACCGAGCAGCTGGCCGGCTGGGCCGGGAAGTACCCGGACGTCGAGGTCGAGCGGGTCGTCGTGCGGGACCGGCCCTACCGCCAGCTGCTGGAGTGGAGCAGCCGCGCGCAGCTGCTCGTCGTCGGCAGCCGCGGCCGGGGCGGGTTCCGCGGTCTCCTGCTCGGTTCGACGAGCCAGGCCCTGATCAACCACGCCGACTGCCCGGTGGTGATCGTGCGGCCGGGACAGGACCAGTGACCACCGCGTGGGCACCGCGCTCAGGTGGGGAGCCGGCCGCCCGCCGTGCTCAGCGCTGCGCCGCCCGGTCCCGGCCGACGTAGCGGATCACCTCGACCGGTTCGACGACGACCATGCCCTCGCCGATCAGGTCGTCCAGCGTGGGCAGGAACCCGCGGATCCGGGCCTCGTCGTCGACGATCAGGACCACCACCGGCAGGTCGTCGGACAACGACAGGATGCGCGTGGTGTGCACGTGGTTCGAAGCGCCGTAACCCTCGATGCCGCGCAGCACGGTCGCGCCCGCCAGCCCGGCCGCGTGGGCGCGGTGCACGATCTCGGTGAACAACGGCTTGTGGTGCCACAGGTCGGACTCGCCGACGAAGATCGTCAGCCGCAGTGCGCCTCCCTGGAGTTTCATCGCCTCACCATCCGCCGCGCCGCGCCGGCGGTCAATGCGCCGGCCGCCCGGAAGCGCCGGGTCACCGCCGCACGGCGACCAGGTGGGCGAGCAGGTCCCGCCAGCTGACGATGCCGACGATGTGGCCGTCGTGCACGATCGGCAGGCACCGCTGACGCGAGTCGACCAGTGCTTCGGCCACGTCCGCCACGTCCGCGTCCGGCTCGGCCGTGACCACCGGCCGGTGCATCAGCGCCGCCACCGTCGCCGGCCGCGCGCGAAGCAGGACGCCGTCGTCGGGCTCGCTGCGGGCCATCAGCCGCGCGGCGGCCAGATCGGACTCCCGCACCAGCCCGACGAGCTCGCCGGACTCGGTCAGCACCGGCAGCGTCGTGAAACCGCGCTCCACCATCGTCGCGGCCGCCTCCTCGGGCGTGGTGTTCGGCGTGATGCCGACGACGGGGGTGCTCATCAGGTGCCGGATCTGCATACGCCGATCTTCGCCCCGCCGCGCGGCCGCGGCCAGGGCACAACGTCCCCCCGCCGAGGGACCAAGGCGAGGACCGAGGGCCCTTCGCCCGGGCGCCCCGCCGGACCAGGCTGGAACCACCGGAAACCCGGAGGAGTCCCGATGAACGTCGGCGCCAGGGCGGGTGGCACCGCGGGCGCGTGGTCCCGCTTCGGCACCCGCAGCCCCGGCCGTGACCCCAGGAAGGAGAAGACGGTGCCCAAGATCGACTGGAAGCGGTTGCGGCGCCAGGAGAAGCGGCCGGCCCGGCGGCGGCCCTGGCTCGGCTCGTGGACCGGGCTGCTCGCCGTGTTCGCCTACGTCGGCGCGATCGGCCTGTTCACCGGAGTCCTCGACTTCGGTGCGGAGGTGAACGAACGGCTGCCCTTCCGCAGCCCGGTCTTCGCCGGGGTCTCCCTCGCGGTGATCGTGGGCGTCCCGATGACCGTGGTGACGGTCTTCGCCGCCCGACGCGACAACCGGACCGGCCCCGCCGCCGTGGTGGCCGGTCTCGCGCTGATCGGCTGGATCGTCGTCGAGGCGGGCGTGATCCGCACCTACAGCGTGTTGCAGCCGGTGTGCGCGCTGGCCGGGCTGGCCGTGCTGATGGCGGGGCTGAAGGACTTCCGCCCGCCGGGTGGGGCATGAGCGGGGCTCGTTCGTCGCGGCCGCCGAGCCGGGCGGCCTGCCCGCGATGACCGGACGGAAAAGAGCCGAACGGCCCCCGCCTCAAGGGCCGCTCTCCTCTGACCCGCGACCGGCTCCGGCGGACAGGATCACCTCATGAACCCACGCTCGATCCTGGCCGGTGCCGACGGCTCCCCGTCCGCGCTCAACGCGGTGCGGTGGGCGGCGCGCGAGGCGGCGTCGCGGCGCCTGCCCCTGCGTCTCGTGCACGTGGCTCCGGACGGCCGGCAACCGGGAGACCGCCCGCTCGAGGAAGCCCGCCGCCGCGCCGAGGCGACCGAGCCCGGCCTCGAGGTGCGCACGGCCACCCGGACCGGACCGGCTGCCGCGGCACTGATCGACGAGGCGGGCACCGCGTCCCTGGTGGTCCTGGGCTCCCACGGGCTCGGCGGCTTCCCCGGCATGCTGCTCGGCTCGGTCTCCTCGGCGCTGGCGGCCCACGCCCCCTGCCCGGTGGTCGTGGTGCGGGGCACGCTGCCCGACGACCCGCCGCCGGAGCAGGGCCCGGTGGTGGTCGGCGTGGACGCCTCGCCCTCGAGCGACGCCGCCATCGCCTTCGCCTTCGACGCCGCCGGCCGGCGCGGGGCGCCGCTGACCGCGGTGCACACCTGGACCGACATGTCCCTCGGCGAGACGTGGTCGGTGCTGCCGATCGACGTCGACTACGACGAGGTCGCCGAGGACGAGCGACGGCTGCTGGCCGAACGGCTCGCCGGCTGGTCCGAGAAGTACCCGGACGTGCGGCTGATCCAACGGACCGTGCGGGACCGCCCGGTGCGCGGCCTGCTCGCCGCCGCGGCCGGCGCCCAACTGCTCGTCGTCGGTTCACGCGGGCGCCACGAACACCACGGCATGGGACTCGGTTCCACCAGCCAGTCCCTGCTGCACCACGCCGCCTGCCCGGTCGCCGTGGTGCGCTGACCCGAGGAGACAACCATGATCTGGTCCACGGTGGAGATCCAGGCACTGGCGCGGGCCGCGAGCCGGGCGCCCTCGGTCCACAACTCCCAGCCCTGGACGCTGGAGGTCGCCGACGACGTCGTGCACCTCTACGAGCGGTTCGACGTGGCACTGCCCCGGCACGACCCGGCCGGCCGCGACCGGGTCCTGTCCTGCGGCGCCGCGCTGACCAACGTCGAGCTGGCGGTGCGGGCGCTGGGATGGCGGCCCGGCATCGAGGTCCTGCCCTCGGCCGAGCGGCCGGACCTGGTCGCCACGCTGCGGGTCCGCGAACGGGCGGAAGCCACCGCCGCGGAGAGCGCCCGCTACTCGGCGATCTTCCAGCGCGGCAGCTACCGGTCGCCGTTCGCGCTGCACCACGTCCCGCCGCGCGTCCTGCGCCGCCTCGGCGACACCGCGGCGGGGCCGGGAACCGAAGCGCGCCTGGTCCGGTCGCGCACCGAGGCGGCGCCGCTGGCGGACCTGCTGGCCTACGCCGGGCTGGCGCTGCGCGCGGACCGCGCCTACCAGCGGGAGCTGTCCGCCTGGACCGCGCAGTTCCGGCAGCCGCCCGCGGAGGCGACGACCGTGCCCTGGTCGGGTCTGGTGCGGGCGGACACCCACCTGCCCGACACCGTGACCCTCACCGAGCGCATCGCGGCGGAGTCCCTGCTGATCGTCCTCACCGCCGACGACACCCGCCGCGACCACCTGCGGGCCGGGGCCGCCCTGGAACGCGCCTGGCTGGCCGCCGTCGCCGAAGGGCTCGTGGGCTCGGTCCTGACCCAGCCCCTGCACCTGCACGAGGTGCGTGCCGGGCTGATCGAGAAGCTCGACCTGCCCGGTTATCCACAGGTGATCCTGCGGATCGGGTATCCGGTCACCGCCACGCCGGCGCGCGTCGTGGTCCCCGCCGGACGGGGAACGGTGTGAGGGCAGGGCCGGGATGCTCGCCTCGCCCACGGCAGGGCACAAAGTCCTCACCCGCGTCGACCTCGGCCCTTCCGCGTCGGGTCTTCCGCCCGTCGATCTCCCGCCGGTCCGCGAATAGCGTCGAGGACACGGAGGGGTTGTCGATCCCGGAACCGACCACCTACGTCCGCCGGGCCGTCGCTCCGGCGTGACGACACGAGGGGAGGCGCCATGCGGGCATGGCGGTTGCAGGCCTGGAAATCGGACCCGGAGCTGGTCGAGGTCGACCAGCCCCGTCCCGGACCCGGCCAGGTGGTCATCCGGATCGGCGGCGCCGGCGCGTGCCACTCGGACCTGCATCTGATGCGGGAGTTCGACGCGGGACAGCTGCCGTGGGGACCCCCGTTCACCCTGGGCCACGAGAACGCGGGCTGGGTGCACGAAACCGGCGACGGCGTCACCGGTCTGCAGGTGGGGACACCGGTGGCGGTGCACGGGCCGTGGGGCTGCGGGACCTGTTCCCGGTGCCTGGCCGGCCTGGACCCCTACTGCGAGAACCCGGAGGCCGCACCCGTGGCCGGCGGTGGCGGGGGACTGGGGCTGGACGGCGGCATGGCCGAGTTCATGATCGTCCCCGCCGCCCGGCACCTCGTGCCGCTGCCCGACGGACTCGACCCGGTCACCGCGGCGCCCCTGACCGACGCGGCCCTCACGCCCTACCACGCGGTGCGCCGGTCGTGGGGCAAGCTGTCGCCGGGCAGCACCGCGGTCGTCATCGGCATCGGCGGCCTCGGGCATCTGGCCGTGCAGATCCTGAAGGCCACCACGGCGGCGCGCATCGTCGCCGTCGACACCCGCGGCGAGGCGCTGGACCTCGCCGGGCGGGCGGGCGCCGACCTGCTGGTGCCGGCGGGGGAGCGGGCGGCCGAGGAGATCCGCCGCGGCACCGGCGGCCGCGGCGCCGACGCGATCTTCGACTGCGTCGGCACCGACCGGACCCTCGCCCTCGGTGTCGCTTGTGGACGCATGCTCGGCGACCTGACCATCATCGGCCTGGGCGGCGGAGCCGTGCCGGTGTCGTTCTTCGGCGTCCCGTACGAACTGTCGGTGCAATCCACCTACTGGGGCAGCCGCCCGGAACTCGTCGAGGTCCTCGACCTCGCCGCCCGCGGCCTGCTGAACACCGCGACCACCACTTTCCCCCTGACCGACGCGCTGGAGGCCTACCGGCAGATGGAAGCCGGGAGCCTCGTCGGCCGCGCCGTCGTCGTGCCCTGACCTTTCCCGAGGAGCGCCCATGTCACCGCCCACCGTCGTCGGCGGCCCCCTGCTGATCGCCCGCGCGGGGTGAGGCCGGTGCCCAGACCGACCGTCGGCGACCTGATGACCCACCCCGTCGTGTCCGTGGTCAAGACGATGCCGTTCAAGAACCTCGTCGCGCTCCTGGCCCGGCACCGGATCGGCGCGGTGCCGGTGGTCGACGAGCAGGACCGGCCGATCGGCGTGGTGTCGGAGACGGACCTGCTCGCCAAGGAGGCACAGCGCGGTGACCGCATGCCCTCGGCCTTCGCGCGCGCCCGGCGGTGGCGCTGGTGGGGCAAGTCGCGGGCGGTGACCGCGGAAACCGTGATGACCCGGCGCGTGGCGGTGATCGGGCAGGACGAACCGGTTCCCGTGGCCGCGCACCGCCTGGTGCACGAGGACCTGCGGCGCCTCTACGTCGTCGACGGCGCCGGGGTGCTCGTCGGCGTGCTCGCCCGGCGGGACGTGCTGCGCGTGTTCCTGCGGCCGGACGACGAGATCGCCCGCACCGTCGAGCAGGAGGTGCTCGCCCGGTGCCGGTGGGCCGAGGCCGGCCAGGCCCGCGCCGAAGTCGCCGACGGCGTCGTGACACTCACCGGCTCCGCCGGCCGGCGGAGTGAAGCCGATCGCGTGGCCCGCCTGACCGAGGCGATCCCCGGTGTGGTGGCCGTCGTGAACCAGGTGCGCTTCACCGTGGACGACCGGCTTCCCGGACGGCCCTGAGACAGGAGGGACCAGCATGACCACCCCGACCGGAGCGATCGTCGTCGGTGTCGACGGCTCGGAAGCGTCTGCCGCCGCGGTGCGTTGGGCGGCCGCCGGCGCGGTGCGGCACCACGAGCGCCTGCACATCGTGCACGGCTTCGCCCCCTTCGCCGGGCTCTACGGCGCCGGGATGCCCGTGCTGCACAGCGTGTACGACGACTTCGTGACCAGCGCGAAGGACCTGCTGGCCGATGCGGTCCGGACCGCCCACGACACGGTCGGGGAGACCCTCGAGGTCACGACGGCCATGCCGCAGGACCCGCCGTCGGCCGTCCTGATCGAGGCCTCCCGGTCCGCGCGGATGGTGGTGCTGGGCGCGTCCGGCTCCGGCCGCGTCACCGGCGTGCTGGCCGGGTCCACCGCGGTGCAGGTCGTCTCGCACGCGCACTGCCCGGTCGTGATCGTGCGGGGACGGCGCGGGGCGGTCAACGGCCCGGTGGTAGTCGGCGTCGACGGCAGCCCGCTCAGCGACCGCGCCCTGGGCGCGGCGTTCGACGAGGCCTGCCGGCGCAGCGTGCCGCTGGTGGCGGTGCACGCCTGGAGCGACGAGGACCTGACCGGCCCGTTCGGGGTGTTTTCCCTGGCCGTCGACTGGGAGGAGGTCCGGCAGGACAACGAGCGCCTGCTGGCCGAGCGGCTGGCGGCCCGGCAGGCGGAGTACCCCGGTGTCAAGGTGGAGCGCGTGGTCGTGCGCGACCGGCCCCGGCACCAGCTGATCGACTGGAGCCGGCAGGCGCAACTGGTCGTCGTCGGCAGCCGCGGCCGGGGCGGGTTCACCGGGCTGCTGCTCGGCTCGACCAGCCAGGCACTGATCCACCACGCCGACTGCCCGGTGATGGTGGTCCGCCCGGACGGCGGGTGACCCGCCCGACCCGCACCGCCGGCACCACGCCCGGCGCGACCGTGGCGGTGGCGAGCGCGACGGGGCCCGCGGGTGGGAGAGCAGAACGGATCGGGCGGCGGGGACCATCGGCCCTTCACGGACCCTCCCGCGCCGGAACACGCTGGGGACACCAGGGAACACGAGCGGAAGGACGGCCCCATGACCGGGATCGTGGTGGGAGTGGACGGCTCGGCGGGCAGCGCCGCGGCACTGCGATGGGCGGTGAGTGAGGCGGCGCGGTCCGACCGGGAGGTCGTCGCGGTCAACGCCTGGACCTACCCGGGCACCGGGATGACGGCCGACGAGGTGCGTGACGCGCGTCGGCGGGCGCTCGGCGAGCTGGCCGACCAGGTGCGCGACGAGGGACCGGGTGTGAAGATCCGCACGGAGGTCGTCGAAGGCGATCCCGTGGACGTGCTGTTGTCCACAGCGGACGGAGCGGCGATGCTGGTGGTCGGCAGGTACGGCTACGGGCGGATCTCCCGGGCCCTGCTCGGTTCCGTGGGGGCCCAGTGCGTGCGCCGCGCGCAGTGCCCGGTCGTGATCATCCCGGCCGCGCGCGGCGACCGGCACCCGCTGGCCGCGATGGAGGCCGTGCCGCGCCCGATCCTCTGAGCGGCCACGCCCGCCGCGGCGCCGCGTCGACGACAGGGGAAGGGCCCCCGGGACACCCCGGAGGCCCTTCCCCGCTCGCGGAGACTCCCCTCTCCGCGGAGAACTCAGCGCATCGCCGGCCGCACCACCGGCGCCCACGCGTCCCGGTGGGGACCGTCGGCGTGCTCGCCGGCGTGCACCTTGGCCGCGAGCACCGCCGCCTGCGTGCGGCGCTCCAGGCCGAGCTTGCTCAGCAGGCGCGAGACGTAGTTCTTGACGGTCTTCTCGGCGAGGAACATGCGCTGGGCGATCTGCGCGTTGGTCAGGCCCTCGCCGATGAGGTCGAGCAGCGTCCGTTCCTGCTCGGTCAGCCCGGACAACGGGCCGTCGTCGATGGCGTTCGCGCGCAGCTTGGCCATCAGGGTGGCCGCGGCGCGGGTGTCCAGCAGCGACCGGCCGGAGCCGACGTCGCGCACCGCCGTGGTCAGCTGGATGCCGGCGATGTCCTTGATCGCGTAGCCGCCGGCCCCGGCGAGGATGGCGTTGAGCATCGCTTCCTCGTCGGTGTAGGAGGTCAGGAACAGCACGTTCAGCTCGGGCAGCCGGGAGCGCAGTTCGCGGCACAGTTCGATGCCGTTGCCGTCGGGCAGGCGCACGTCCAGGACGGCGACGTCCGGCCGCAACGCCGGGATTCGGGCCAGCGCCTCCGCCACCGTCGACGCCTCACCGACGACGACCAGCTCCGGATCGGTGTCCAGCAGGTCGGCGACACCACGGCGGACGACCTCGTGGTCGTCGACGAGAAACACGGAGATCACGGCGGTACCCCTTCTGGTGGTGCTGACCTCCTCACGCTAGAGCGCGGCGGGCCCGGGCGGGGTCGGCGGAAGTCACCTCGCGCGGGGACCAAGGTCATCAGTTGGACGGGTCACGGGCCGCAGTCCCCGCGTCCGCACGACCAACGACCCTTCTCCGGCCGGCGACGGGGCAGCTGCCCCTGCGGCTCGACAGGGTTCGCCTCACCCGGCGCGCTCCCGCCCGGTCGGAACCGGGGATCGCCGAGGCCACCGTGGCCGCCGGCGACCGCACCGTCCGCGCCCCGAAAACAGCCGGCGCGCCCCGGCGCGCGAACGACCGCATCCGGCGGCACGTCACCTCGTTCGCCGCCCGGTCCGCGCTCGCCCGACCGCGGGCCCGGGGACGGGTTTGCGGCCGAAGCGCCGGTAGGCGAGCGGGCCGGCGAAGTTGACCGCGATCGCCAGCGCCCAGGCGCGTTTGGGCCCGCGGACCTCGTCGGCGGGGCGGCGCCACAGGTCCCACCACGCGCCGGCGGCGAGCGCCACCTGTACGGCGGCCGCCGTCACGATCACCGCCCGTTCGGCCGGGCTCAGGCCACGCCAGTGGTGGGTGCGTTTCACGTCCGGGCCTCCTCGTCGTCGATGCTAGTGCGGATGGGGCGCACCCGTCGCGGGCTGCGGGGCCGTGTGTTCAGCCGCACCCGGTGCGGCAGGGCCGGGTCGCGAGCAGCGCGGACGTCGCGGCGGCGACCGATCTGCGGGTTTCCTCGCCCTCGCCCGGTCGTGGCGTTCCTGGTCCCGGCTACCGGGGCACCGCGCCGGGTCGGCCCCTCCGCTGAGCATCGACCGGTTCCTGCTCGTGCAGTGGCCGGCGCCCTTCGGTCGTCACCCCGGGCCGGAGCGGGCGAGGTCGTCCCGCTGCGGGTCAGGCCGGGGTGGCCAGCGGCGCCGCCGGGTCGGCGAGGTGCTCCGGATCGACGGTGCGCCCGCTGCGGATGAGGTCCTTGACCGGGTCGATCCCCTCGTCCCACTGGTTCACGTGCAACCCCGCCACGACGCGGCCCCCGGCGAGCCAGAACGCCTGGAACGCCCGTGCCGCGAGGTCCCCGCGGACGACCAGCCGGTCGTAGCCGCCGGGCGGGAACCACCCGGCGAATTCCATGCCGAGGTCGTACTGGTCGGAGAAGAAGTACGGCAGCTCGTCGTAGCTGACCTCGTGCCCGAGGATCGCCCGCGCGGCCGCCGGGCCCTGCTTCAGCGCGGTCGCCCAGTGCTCGACGCGGATGAGGCCGCGGTAGAACGGGTGGTAGGCGCGGGCGATGTCGCCGGCCGCGAAGACGTCGGGGTCGCCCGTGCGCAGCGACGCGTCGACCAGGACGCCGTCGTCGACCGTGAGCCGGGCCGCGGCGGCGAGCTCGGTCTCGGGCCGCGCGCCCACGCCGACGATGACGACATCCGCGGGGATCACCGTGCCGTCCGCGGTGACCACAGTGGACACCCGGCTCGCGCCGCGCAGCTCGGCGACGCCGGTCCCGAGGCGGAAATCCACGCCGTGCGCTCGGTGGACGTCGGCGAAGAACCGGCCCAGCTCGGGCCCGAGTGGACCGTGCAGGGGAGTGGGGGCCGGTTCGACGACCGTGACCTCGCATCCCATCGTGCGCGCCGCGGCGGCCGTTTCCAGGCCGATCCACCCCGCGCCGACGACCACCACCCGGCCGCCTGCACCGAGTTCCGCGTGCAGGGCGTCGGCGTGCCGGAGGCGACGCAGGTAGTGCACGCCGTCCAGGTCGTGGCCCGGCACGCGCAGCCGCCGCGGCGACGAGCCGGTGGCCAGCAGGAGTTTGGTGTAGCCGATCCGTTCGCCGTCCTCGAGCTCGACCAGGTGCGCCGCCCGGTCGAGCCGCGTGACGCGGCGGCCCAGGACGAGTTCGATCCGGTTGCCGGCGTACCACTGCTCGTCGTGCAGGAACACGGCGTCCCGGCCCGTCTCGCCCAGCAGGTAGCCCTTGGACAGCGGCGGGCGGTCGTAGGGCCGGTCCGGTTCGGCGCCGACCAGCACGACACGGCCCGCGAAGCCTTCCGCGCGCAGGGTTTCGGCGGCCTTCGCGCCCGCGAGGCCCGCGCCGACGATGACGACGACGTTGTCGTGATCCATGTCGATCTCCCGTGGTGGTCAGCCGGCGATCCCGGTCAGGGCGAAGAACTCCTGCCGCGTCGCGCGGTCCTCCCGCAGCAGGCCGTGCACGGCGGAGGTGACCGTGCGCGATCCGGCGACCTGCACGCCCCGCAGCGACATGCACAGGTGCTCGGCCTCGATCACCACGCCGACACCCTTGGGTGCGAGGTGTTCCTGCAGCCAGTCGGCGACCTGCTGGGTGAGCCGTTCCTGCACCTGCAGGTCCCGGGCGAACAGCTCGACGACACGGGCCAGTTTGGACAGTCCGAGGATGCGGTCGCCCGGCAGGTACCCGACGTGGGCCACGCCGTGGAAGGGCAGCATGTGGTGCTCGCACAGCGACCACACCGGGATCCGCTTGGCGACCACCAGCTCGTCGTAGGCCTCGTCGTTGGGGAACGTCGTCAGCTGGAACTCGCGCGGGTTGAGCAGTTCCGCGTAGGACTTCGCGACGCGCCGCGGGGTGTCGGCCAGGTGCTCCGACGTGGGGTCCTTGCCCAGCGCGACGAGCAGGTCCCGGACCGCGCGTTCGGCCGCGGCCAGGTCGACGGTGCCGCGGCCGTGCACCACGTTCAGGTGCCGGACCGGCGCATCCAGGTCGCGCAGTTCGTTGACGGTCACCAGCCCTCACCCCTTCTAAAAACAGGATGTGCTGACCTTAGAACGCCCGCGGAGTTTTCGTCAAACGTCACTTGTTTTAGAGTGGGGTGATGGACGACGCAGTGTCGGCCGTCGCCGCTCTCGAGGAACCGACGCGCCGGCGACTCTACGACTACGTGGTGCGGCAGCCGGACCCGGTCGGCCGCGACGAGGTCGCGGCCGCCACCGGCCTCCCGCGCGCCACGGTCGCGTTCCACCTCGACAAACTGGTCGCCGAGCAGCTGCTCGACGTCGGCTTCGAGCGCCGCACCGGCCGCAGCGGGCCGGGAGCCGGGCGGCCGGCGAAGCTCTACCGGCGGTCCGGCCGGCAGGTGACGGTGTCCCTGCCCGAGCGCCGGTACGAGCTGGCCGGGACGCTGCTCGCGGGCGCGCTGGAGGAGGCGGACCGGACCGGGGGGCCACCGGGCCCGATCCTGCGCCGGCGCGCTCGTGAGCTCGGCGAACAGCTCGGCCGTACCGCGGTGGGTGTCCCGGTGGAGAGCATCTTCGAGGAGTACGGGTTCGAACCGCGCACCGGGCCCGGCGGGACGGTGTTCGCGAACTGCCCGTTCCACCGGCTCGCGCAGGAGCACACCGAACTGGTCTGCGGCATGAACCTGAGCTTTGCCGAAGGGCTGCTCGCCGGGCTGCGGTGCGCGGACCTCTCAGCCCGCCTCGAGCCGCTGCCGGGGGCCTGCTGCGTCCGCCTGCGCCCAGGGGTGCCGTCATGACGCCCGAGGAGCGCGAGCAGGTGCCCGACGAGGGTGGCGACCCGGCGTGCTGGCTGGCCCGGGTGTGCCCGGAGTGCGGCCTGGTCGCCGACGTCGACCCGCCGACCGTGTGTCAGCGGTGCGGGACCCGGCTGGAGACCGGCGACCAGGGGTGAGCGGCGCGGTGGGCGTGGCGGACGCTGCCGGTCACCGCCGCCCTTCCGCCTAAGCTGGAGCCCCGCGCCAGGAACAGGGAGGCTCTGGTGACCGAGACGACGGTGGCCGACGTGCTGGCCGAGCTGGCCGAGCTCGAGGACCCGAAAGCCCGCGCCGTCAACGAGAAACACGGCGACGACCACGGCGTGAACCTCTCGAAGCTGCGCGCCCTGGCGAAGCGGCTGAAAACGCAGCAGGACCTCGCGCGCCGGCTGTGGGGGACGGGGGATTCCGCGGCGCGACTGCTCGCGACCCTGATCTGCCGCCCGAAGGCGTTCGAGCGCGACGAGCTGGACGCCATGCTCCGTGAGGCACGCACGCCCAAGGTCCACGACTGGCTCGTGAACTACGTGGTGAAGAAGAGCCCGCACGCCGAAGAACTGCGCCGGTCCTGGTTCGCGGACCCGGATCCGGTCGTCGCCAGTGCGGGCTGGGCGCTGACCACCGAACGGGTCCACAAGACACCCGCGGGTCTCGACCTCGCCGGACTGCTCGACACCATCGAGGCGCAGATGAAGGACGCCCCGGACCGGCTGCAGTGGGCGATGAACGCCTGCCTGGCCCAGATCGGGATCGACCACGCCGGGTACCGCGACCGCGCGCTGGACATCGGGGAGCGCCTCGAGGTGCTCAAGGACTACCCGACCCCACCGAACTGCACGTCCCCGTTCGCGCCCGTCTGGATCAGCGAGATGGTGCGCCGGCAGCACGAGCGGTCCGGCTAGGCGGCAACCGGCTGGCCGCGCTGGGGCCGGTGTGCCACGCCGCCGAGAATCCAGCGGCTGGTCTTGGAAGCGGCGCTCCCGCGACAGTTCCGGCTCGCCGAGGTCGGCGAGGGCCCTCTCGTTGAGCTGGGTCCAGGAGCCTGCGTCGCCGGGCGCGGCCGGGATCGACCCGTGCCGGCGCGGCCCACCGCCGCAGGCCGAACTTCCCGGCGGCGCTCGATCTTCCCGTCTCTGCGCGCACTGGCGCGGGAGCTGCGCCCTGCCCCACGCCACCAGATCCGCACCGGCGAACCACCACCGGTGCGCGGCACCTCGTCAGGCGGGGATGAGGACGGTCTTGCCGGGCAGACGGCCGGCGTCGGAATCCGAGTGCACCGCGGGGAGTTCGGCCAGCGGGCGCCGGGCGGCGACGTCGATCCGCAGCTCCCCGGCGTCCACCCGGGCGACGAGGCCGGCGAGCTGGTCGGCCTTGCTCAGGGCGAAAACGCGCGTGGTGCGGATGCCGCGCCCCGGGTCGTCCGGGGGCGGGGTGGTGGTGCTGACCAGGGCCCCGCCGTCGGCGACGAGCCCGGCCAGCGCCGCGATCTCGCCGGGCGAGGTGGGCACCAGGTTGAGCACGACGTCGAATCGCCGGCCCGCGTCGGTGACGGGGGTGGTGGTGTGGTCGATGAGCCGGTCGGCACCGTGGTCGCGGAGGCGGTCGGCGCTGCGCGGGCTCGCCGTCGCGGTGACGGTCGCGCCGGCCCGCCGGGCGAGCTGCACGGCGTAGCCGCCCACCGCGCCACCGGCCCCGTTGATCAGGATGGTCTGCCCGGACCGCAGGCCGGCGTGGTCGAACAGCGCCTGCCACGCCGTGAGCCCGACGGACGGCAGTGCCGCGGCGTCGGCCAGGTCGACGGTCTTCGGGGCCGCGGCGAGGACCTCGGCCGGCGCGAGTGCGTACTCGGCCGCCGCGCCGTCGGCGTCCAGCGGCAGGAACGCCACGACCGCGTCGCCCGCCTGCCAGCGGCCGACGCCGGGACCGGCCTCGGCGATCGTCCCGGCGAGGTCGATGCCCGGCACGTGGGGCAGGGCCAGCGGGAACACGTCCCGCAGGGCGCCGGCGCGGATGGCCGCGTCGACCGGGTTGAACGAGGTCGCCGCGACCTTCACCAGCACCTGCCCGGTGCCGGGGACCGGCGTCTCGGCCTCCTCGTGGACGAGCACATCGCTGTCGCCGTAGCGGTGGTAGCGCACTGCCTTCATGGTCTCCTCCTCGGACGGGTTGCTTCGATGTCGAAGCACTAGACCAGAGTAGCGTGTTTCGACATCGAAGCAAGTTGTCGCTGTCGCGACCGCCGCCACACTGCTTCCAAA
Source organism: Amycolatopsis thermophila (assembly GCF_030814215.1). Lineage (NCBI taxonomy): Bacteria > Bacillati > Actinomycetota > Actinomycetes > Pseudonocardiales > Pseudonocardiaceae > Amycolatopsis > Amycolatopsis thermophila. Next base: position 5,263,839 of record NZ_JAUSUT010000001.1, read on the forward strand.
TCGAAGCATTATGCTGAGGGGTATGGCGGATGACCTGCGTCCCGAGCAGCTGCAGACCTATTTCGCGCTCGTGGAGGCCACCGCCCTCCTCCACCACGCGGTCGAACAGCACCTGCGGGCGGACGGCGGCCTGAGCTACGTCCAGTTCCAGCTGCTGGCCCGGCTCGCCGGGTCCGCGGGCCAGCTGACGATGACCGAGCTGGCCGACGGCGTCGTCTACAGCCGCAGCGGCCTGACCCACCAGGCGGGCCTGCTGGAGAAGGCCGGCCTGGTCACGCGCGGCCCCAGTCCCGACGACCAGCGCGCCACGCTGGTCACCATCACCGACGCCGGGCGCGCCCTGGTCGAGAAGGTGCTGCCCGGTCACGTCGAGGTGGTGCGCAGCCTCCTGTTCGATCCACTGTCCGAAGAGGACCTGCCCCGCCTCGGTGACATCATGACCCGCGTCCGCGACCACATGCGCGCCCTGCCGCCCCGCTCGGTCACGACCCGCAAACGCCGCACCGCGACCGGCGACGACCGGCGAAGCCCGTCCTGACGCGTTTGCGGTCGCCGGCGCGGGAGTCGGCGGGTGCCACACCGGATGGCGGCGCCGGCCTGGCATCGCGCAATTCCCCGGCGGCGCCGAGGTCCGGATGGCGCGGGAGCTGTGGCCCTTGTGCGCCCCATCGCCAGAACCGGTGGCAGACCGTCTTCCGAGGCCCGTTCCGGTCCGGCAGGTCCCGCCACGCGATCCGGTCTCGCACTCGTGCGCGCCACAACCCGAGGTCGAACCAGCCAATCCGCCGCGCTGTGCGGACTCTCCCTAGGCCGTATCCGGGTAAGTCATCGGAGCCGGAGGATGATGGCGGCGATGGTGTGTTCGGCGTGGTAGCAGGCGGCGCGTTGGGCGGAGCGGGTGGCGAGGTCGCGGAACTGTTCGAGCCGGTTGAAGCAGCGTTCGACCACGTTGCGCCGCTTGTAGGTTTCGTGTCGCCGGCGTGGCCGCCGGTGGGCAGCACCCGAATCGGCAGGCCGCGCCCGTCGACGGCGAGGTGGATCAGTCGAGCACCTGCCGGTGATCCCGCCACCGCCGCCCCCGGCCGGACATCGGCGGCAGCAGCGGCTCACTCCACGCCCACGCCCGATCCATCACCTCACCCCGACCCACCACAACCCAAGACCAAACCAGAACCCCAGAGCTCACCTAGGCGTCCTTAGTGGACAGACGTCTGGCGGAACCGCCCCGTGCGGGAGGGGTTTCGTCGGCCCGGCGGGTGAGCACCAGGGGGGCGTCCTCGGTGATGGCGACCGTGTGCTCGGAGTGGGCCGTGCGTGACCCGTCGGCCGAGCGGATCGTCCAGCCGTCGGCGTCGTGCACGATCCGGTCGGTCGTGCGGGCGAACCAGGGTTCGAGTGCGAGGGTCAGCCCCGGCCGGAGCTTCAGGCCGCGGCCCGGGCGGCCCTTGTTGGGCACGTGCAGGTCCTCGTGCATGGTGCGGCCGATGCCGTGGCCCCCGAACTCGGTGTTGACCGGATAGCCGTAGTCGCGCGCCACGGTCCAGATCGCCGCCGAGATGTCACCCAGCCGGTTGCCCGGGCGCGCCACCTCGATCGCCGCCTCCAGCGCTTCCTCGGTGGCGCGGATGATCCGCAGGTCCTCCTCGGCGGCGGTGCCGACGACGATCGTGCGCGCCGAGTCGGCGACCCAGCCGTCGATGCCGACCGCGAGGTCCGCGGTGAGCACGTCCCCGTCCCGCAGCGTGTAGTCGTGGGGCAGGCCGTGCAGGACGGCGTCGTTGACGGACAGGCAGATGACGTTGCGGAACGGGCCCCTGCCGAAGGACGGGGCGTAGTCCCAGTAGCAGGACTCCGCCCCGCGCCGTTCGATCATGCCGCGCACGTGGTGCTCGAGGTCCAGGAGGTTGACGCCCACGTCGGCGAGCCGGCCGACCTCGGAGAGCACTTCGGCGACGAACCGCCCGGCCACGTGCATGCGGTCGATCTCCGCAGGCGTCTTCAGTTCGATCACGACTACCTCGCGTCACAGGGTTGGTATAGTTATACCGAAACCCTAGCACGTGCCGGTATAGTTATACCGCGCCGGTCAGTGGTCGTTGTACCACTGCGCGGTGTCCTGGTACGCGTACGGCGTGCCGCTCCGGTAGAGGTAGATCCGGAAGTTGACGTAGGCGTTCTCCGGGATGTCGTGCTCGCTCGCGTCGGTCGACCGGCAATTCCCGTTTCCGCCGACCTTGAGGGTGTATTCGCCGCCGTTCCAGTACACGTCGACGCCGACCGCCCATCCGTCCGCTTCGATGTCGCAGACCTGGACGACGTCGCCGTGTTCGGTGAAGTACACGACGCCGCCGGGGTCGCCGTCGTTGGTGCGGACACTGTGGTCGGCGGCGGCGGCTTCCGGCGCGCCCAGCAGCGCCGCGGTGGTCAGCAGCCCGGCGCCGGCGAATCCGGTGATCATGCGCGAAATCTTCATCGTTGCCATCGCAGGTGATCTTCGCAGTTCCGCCCCGCGCGAAGTGGACGTTCCGCTGATGGGCGGCGGCACGGTTCGCCCGTTTCAGGCCGCCGGGGCCGCCTCCGGTGCGGGTCCGGTGCGGTTGCGGTACGGACGCCGGGGAGCGGCTGGTTGCATGTTCTATGTCATAGACCATAGAATCCGCGGCGTTCCGCGGGGAAGGAGGCCGGTGAGCCCTCGCAAGAGCGACAGTCGTGACCGGATGGTTCGCAGTGCCGTCTCGCTCCTGCGCGAACACGGCGCGAGCGCGACCAGCGTCGACCGGGTGCTCGCCCACAGCGGAGCCCCACGCGGGTCGGTCTACCACCACTTTCCCGGCGGGCGGACACAGCTGATCGAGGAGGCGGTGGTGCTCGCCGGGGACGTCATGACCGGCGTGATCGAGGCCGCCGCGGAGGCCGACGACCCGGTCGAAGCCGTCGACGCGTTCTTCGCGTTGTGGCGCGACCGGCTCGTGCACGGCCGCTTCCGGGCCGGCTGCCCGATCGTCGCGGTCGCGGTGGAGGCCACCGACGACGCGCCCCAGCTCGCGCGTTCCGCGGCCGCGGCCTTCGCCCGCTGGCAGGAGGCGCTCACCGCGCTGTTCCGGCGGCACGGCCTGCCCGAGGAGCGCAGCCGCAGGCTCGCCGCGCTCATCATCGCCGCCGCGGAGGGCGCGCTGGTCCTGTGCCGGGCCCAGCAGAGCACGGCCCCCATCGAGGCGGCCGCCGCCGAGATCCACGACCTGCTCGTCCACGCCCTGCGCACCCCGTGACCGGAACCCGAAGGACCCCCCGCATGCCCACGCTCGACCGCCAGGACGACGTGTTCGTCCTCGACCTCGGTGACGGCGAGAACCGCTTCCACCCCGACTGGATCGCCTCCGTCGACGCCGCTCTGGACGACGTGGAGAAGGCGCCGGGACCGCGTGCGCTGGTGACCACCGCGACGGGCAGGTTCTACTCCAACGGGCTGGATCTGGAGTGGCTGTCCGCCCACGGCGACCGGTACCGCGAGTACGTCGACTCCGTCCACGGGCTCCTCGCGCGCGTGCTGTCCCTGCCGGTGATCACCGTCGCCGCGATACCGGGGCACGCGTTCGCGGCCGGCGCGATGCTCTCGCTGGCCCACGACTTCCGGGTGATGCGCGCCGACCGCGGCTTCTGGTGCCTGCCCGAAGTGGACATCGACATCCCGTTCACGCCCGGCATGTCCGCGCTCATCCGGGCCCGGCTGACGCCGCAGACCGCCCACGAAGCCATGGTGACCGGACGGCGGTACGGCGGCACCGACGCGCAGGCGGCCGCCATCGTCGACCGGGCCGTCGCCGAGGGCGCCGTCCTGGCCACGGCCGCCGAGATCGCGGGGGCGCAGGCCGCCAAGGCCGGCTCCACCCTGGCCACCATCAAGGAACGCCTGTACGGCCCGGCGCTGGCCCTGCTGCGCACGACCACCGCCGCCGAGCAAGGAGAACGCGCGTGACGAGCACCGATCTCGCTGCCATGTCCGGTCTGGAACTGATGCGGTGGGTGCAGACCGAGAGCCCCGCCGAGCTCCCCTCGATCCGGCGGCTGCTGGGCATGCGCTTCGACGAGGTCGAGCACGGCCGCATCGTCATCTCCCTGGACACCCGCCCCGACTTCGCCAACCCGCTGGGCACCGTCCACGGCGGGATCGCCGCCACGCTCCTGGACTCCGTGATGGGGTGTGCCGTCCACACCACGCTGCCCGCCGGCGTCGGCTACACCACGCTCGAACTCAAGGTCAACTACATCCGCTCCGCCCGGACCGACGGCCAGACCCTGACGGCCACGGGCACCGTCATCCACGCCGGCCGTCGCACCGCCACCGCCGAGGGCCAGGTGCTCGACGAGCGCGGCAAGCTGATCGCCCACGCCACCACGACGTGCATCATCCTGCGCGACGGCTGATGGTCCACCCGACGGCGAACGCGACTTCCCCCACCGCAACGACCACCGCCGAACCCACACCGCCCTCGGCGGCCAACCCGCCCATCGCCGGCGTCGACAACTTCACCGGGCACCACCCCTAGCCGGCGGGCTCGAGCTGGTTCCGGGAGTGCAGTTCGTGCGACAGGCTGGTGGCGAGCCCGGACAGTTCGGCGGCCGTTTCCAGCAGGCTGGGTGCCAGGGTCTCCATCCGCTCGTCGGTCAGCTGGACGCTCGGGCCGGCGATGCTCACCACCCCGAGCGGCTTGTCGCTGTCCGGGTCGACCAGGGGCGCCGCCATCGCGGAGATGCCCTCCTCGACGCTGTCGTGCACGCGGGCCCACCCCTTCGCCCGTGCCTCGTCGATGCGCGCCTGCACCTCGGCCAGTGTGCGGGGCGCGTTGCGGCCGGCCGGGTGCCGGTCGTCGGGGTCCTGGCGGGCCACCAGCCGCGTGCTCGCCGTCAACGCGCGCGGCACCCTGCTCACCCTGCAGCTCGCCGCGCGGTGCCTGCGCGACTCCGGCGCGGCGGTCGCCGTCGCCTCGATCCAGGCGCTGCTGCCCAACCCGCTGTCCGCGGACTACGCCGCGTCGAAGGCCGCCGTGCTGAGCCTGACCAGGTCCTTCGCGGCCGAGCTGGCGCCGCGCGGGATCCGGGTGAACGCGGTCGCGCCGGGACGCATCGACACCGCGCTCTCGGACTACGGCAGCGCCGAGGTCGGGCGCCTCACCGGGCAGGACGCGGGGGAAACCCTGGCGCGACGGCTCGCGACCAACCCGCTCGGCCGGATCGGCCGGGCGGACGAGGTCGCCGCCGCGGTCGCGTTCCTGGCCTCCGACGACGCCTCCTACATCACCGGCGAATGCCTCAACGTGTGCGGTGGGGACGTGATGGCGTGATCCCGCTCGACGCCGCCCCGTCCGGCCGGGGCCACGCGGACCTGCACCTGACACCCGAAGCGGCCGTGGCCCTCATCGCCGACGGGGCGAGGGTCGCCGTCGGCGGCACCGGCTCGCTCCTGCAGGTCCCCGAAACGCTGCTCGCGGCGCTCGAACAGCGCTGGGAGCGGGACCACTCGCCCGCCGGGCTCGACGTCGTGCACGTCATGGGCCTGGGCGACCACACCGGCCGCGGAATCGACCACATCGCGATCCCCGGCCTCGTGCGCCGCTTCGTCGGCTCGCACTTCGTGCTCTCGCCACGGCAGCAGTCGGTCATCGCCCGCGGCGAGGTCGAGGCGGTCGGCCTGCCCGCCGGGACGATCTCGCTGCTGTACCGGGAGATCGCCGCGCGCCGGCCGGGCCTGTTCACCGACATCGGCCTCGGCACGTTCGTCGATCCGCGGCAGCAGTGGGGGCGGATGAACGCCGGCACCACCGAAGGTCTCAGCGAGCTGGTGACCGTCCGGGGCGAGGAGTGGCTGTTCTACCCGCGCTTCGACATCGACGTCGCCCTGTTGCGGGCCACCGAGGCCGACCCCGACGGCAACATCGGCATGGACGACGAGGCCGCCCTCGGCGACAACCTCGCGATCGCCCAGGCCGCGCACAACAGCGGCGGCACCGTCCTGGTCGAGGTGAAACGGCTGGTCGGGCGTGGCGCCATCCCGGCGAACCGGGTGCGGATCCCCGGACCGCTCGTCGACCACGTGGTCGTCACCGGCTACCCGAACCAGACCCCGGTCACCGTCACCGACCCGCGGCGCACCGGAACCACGGCGAACCGGCCGACCGAGGTCGAACCGCTGCCGTTCGACCAGCGCAAGGTGGTGGCCCGGCGCGCGGCGATGGAGCTGCACGAGGGCGACCTGGCCAATCTCGGTGTCGGCATGGCCAACGGGATCAGTTACGTGGCGCTCGAGGAGGGTTTCCTCGACCGGTTCACGCTCACCGTCGAGCAGGGCATCTTCGGTGGCCTGCCCGGTGTGGGCCTGGACTCGGGCACCGCGATCAACCCGTCGGCCGTGGTGGACATGCCCGGCCAGTTCGACCTCTACGACGGCGGCGCGCTCGACTTCGCCGGCCTCGCCTACGCCGAGGTCGACCGGCGCGGCAACGTCAACGTCGCGGCTGCGGGCGGCAAGCCGATCGGGCCCGGCGGGTTCATCGATATCAGCCAGAAGGCCCGCACCATCGTGTTCTGCGGCACCCTGCGCGGCGGGGGCCTCGAAGTCCGGCTGGACGACGGGAAGCTCACCATCACCCGCGAGGGCCGCTACCCGAAGTTCGTGCCGGAGGTCTCGCACATCAGCTTCAGCGCCGAACGGGCCTGCCGCCGGGGACAGCGGGTGCTGTACGTGACCGAACGGGCCGTGTTCCGGCTGACCGGCGAGGGCGTGGAACTCATCGAGATCGCCCCCGGCGCCGACCTCCGGCGCGACGTCCTCGACCGGATGGGCTTCGTCCCGCTCATGCGGTCCGAGCCGCGCCCGATGGATCCCCGCCTGTTCCGGCCCGAGCCCGCCGGGCTCAAGCCGCACCCGAGCACAGAAAGGCCCCAGCACGCATGACGGACGCGTTCGAAGGCATCCGCATCCTCGACTTCACCCAGCTCGAACAGGGCCCGTCGGCGACCCAGGTGCTCGCGGACTTCGGGGCCGAGGTGATCAAGGTCGAGCGGATCGACGCCGGCGAGATCGGCCGGTTCCAGCCGCCGCTGCTGGCCAACGGCTTCAGCCCCCACTGGTCGGCGACGAACCGCAACAAGAAGAGCATCAGCATCGACGTCAAGTCCCCCGAGGGCAGGGAGATCATCCACACCCTCGCCCAGGACGCCGACATCGTCGCCAGCAACTTCCGGCCCGGTGTGATGGACCGGCTCGGCTTCGGCTGGGAGCAGCTGTCGGCGATCAACCCGCGCATCATCGTCGCCTACGCCTCGGGCTACGGCCTGTCCGGACCGTACGCGCACCGGCGCGGCCAGGACCTGGCGGCGCAGGCGATCAGCGGGCTGATGGCGCTGACCGGCAGTAAGGAGACCGGCCCGGTCCCGACCGGTACCTTCATGATCGACTACCTCGCCTCCATGCAGTTCGCGCAGGGCATGATGATCGCACTGGCGGCCCGGGAGAAGACCGGCCGCGGGCAGGTCGTCGACTCCAACCTGCTCAACGCGGCGATCACCAGCCACCTGCAGGAAGGCACCACCTACCTCAACACCGGGCAGCGGTTCGACCGGCCCGCCGCAGGTATCGCCCATGCCCACAACACCGCCCTCTACGGCTACTACGAAGCCGCCGACGGCCTGTGGTTCACCCTCATCGGCGAGTTCTACGTCGACCGGCAGTGGCAGCGCGCCGCCCGCGCGTGCGGGCTCGACCAGGACGTCGCCGACGATCCGCGGTTCCAGACGATCGACGGCCTGCGGGAGCACACCGAGGAGACGCACCGGCTGCTCGCCGAGGCCATCCGCAAGTTCCCGCGCGCGGAGATCATGGCCCGGTTCGAGGCCGAAGACGTGCTCGTCGCCCCGGTCCACGACTACGACGCCGTCTTCGACGATCCGCAGGTGCGCCACAACGGGCTCGTGCTGGAGGCCGAAGTGGACGGTGTCGGACCGGTGAAGTTCGTGGGCATGCCCGTCGCCCTCACCGAGACCCCCGCCCGGCTGCGTCACCTCCCGCCCACCATCGGCCGGCACAACGACGAAGTCCTCACCGCCGCGGGCCTGTCCCCGCAGCGGATCGCCGAACTCAAAGCCGCCGGCGTCGTCGGCTCCGAACGCGACCGCGAACGCGACGGCGGCACCCCCGCCTGGTCCTGACCACCCGAGGAGAAACACCCCGTGACCCCCCTGACCTCGACCGGGCTCGTGCTGCCCACCGCCGGCGGCGGCACCGTCCGCCACGTGATGCACGAGCCGATCGACTACCCGCGCCACCCGGAGCCGTTCACCTCCCGCACGGTGCTGGCCGCCGCGCACGTCGTCGCCGACGCGCGCGCCGACTACCAGCCCGGCCAGACCCCTCCGGTGGACTGGGAGGCGACGATCGCGTTCCGCAAGCACCTGTTCAGCTACGGCGTCGGCATCGCCGAAGGCATGGACACCACCGAACGCGGCCCCGGCGGGCTCATCTGGCCGCAGGCGAAGGAACTCATCCGCCTCGGCGTGGCCGCCGCGCGGGAAGCCGGAGCCGCCGTCGTCGCCGGAGCCGGTACCGACCAGATCACCTCGCCCCGGCCCAGCCTCGCCGAGATCGTCGACGCCTACACCGAACAGCTCGAGTTCGTGCAGGCCCAGGGCAGCGCGGCGGTGCTGCGCGCGAGCCACGCCCTGGTCTCCGCCGCACGGTCCGAGGACGACTACCTGTCGGTCTACCGCGACGTGCTCGCCCGGACCGACCGGCCCGCCATCGTGCACTGGCTGGGCACCGGCTTCGACCCCACCCTCGCCGGCTACTGGGGACACACCGACGTGCGCGAGGCGATGGACGTGGTCGTGCGGATGGCGCAGGAGAACGCCCCGCACCTCGAGGGCATCAAGTTCAGCCTGCTGGACGAGGAGCTGGAGAAGGAGTTCCGCCGCCGCCTGCCCACCGGGGTCAAGGTGTTCACCGGTGACGACTACGGCTACACCGACCTGCTACTGGGCGACGGCGAGCACCACAGCCACGGGCTGCTGGGCGTGCTCGACCCGATCGCACCCCTCGCCGCCGCCGGGTTCGCCGCGCTCGACGCCGGTGACGAGCAGGGGTTCGCCGAGACGATGAACCGCTCCATCCCGATGGCCGTCAAGATGTTCGAGGCCCCGGCCGACCGCTACAAGGTCGGCACGGTGTTCGTCGCGTGGCTGTCCGGCCACCAGGACCACTTCCGCATGGTCACCGGGCGCGAGGGCCTGCGTTCCCTGCAGCACCTGACCGATCTGTTCGTCCTCACCGACGCGCTCGGCCTGTTCCCGGATCCGGAGCTCGCCGCGCACCGGATGCGCCTGCTGCTCGCCGTGGGAGGGGTGGGATGACCGTGAACTCGTGGCCCGCGGTCCGCCCGGTGCCGGCCGCCGACGTGCGCGCGGCCCTCGCCGGCGCGCGCCGCGTGGTGTTCCTGGACGACGACCCGACCGGTACGCAGACCGTGCGCGATCTGCCGGTGCTGACCCGGTGGGCCGTCGACGACGTCCGCTGGGCGCTGCGGCAGGGCACCGCCGGGTTCTTCGTGCTCACCAACACCCGCAGCCTCGCGCCGCAGGACGCCGCGGCACGGGACCGCGAGGTCGTCGAGGCGTGCCTGACCGCCGCCGAACGGGACGGGATCCGGCTCGCGTTCGCCAGCCGGAGCGACTCCACGCTGCGCGGTCACTTCCCGCTCGAGACCGACGTCATCGGCGAGCTGCTGGCCGAGCACGGCGGCGCGATGGACGGTGTCGTCCTCGCGCCGGCGTTCACCGACGCCGGCCGCGTCACCATCGGCGGGGTGCACTACCTCCGGTCCGGCGACGAGCTGCTCCCGGTCGCCGACAGCGAGTTCGCGCGGGACGCGACCTTCGGCTTCGCCGCGTCCCGGCTGGCGGACTGGGTGGCCGAGAAGAGCGGCGGCCGCATCCCGGCGAGCGAGGTCGTCGAACTGACCCTCCGCGACCTCCGCGGCGGCAGCACGGACAGCCTGCGTGACCGGCTGACCGGGCTGAGCGGGGGCCGGGTCGTCGTCCTCGACACCGCCGAGGACGACGACCTCCGCGCCGGCGTGCTCGCGATCCTCGCCGCGGAGGACGCGGGCAAGTCCCTGGTGTACCGGGTCGGCCCGTCGTTCGTGCGAGCCCGCACCGGCCAGGACACGCCGCCGCCGATCGAGGACGACGCCCTCGCCGCGCTGGTCGGGCGGGACGCGCACGGGCTCGTCGTGGTCGGGTCCCACGTGGGGCTGACCAGCAGGCAGCTCACGAAGCTCGGTGAACGCCGGGAGTTCGTCCACGTCGAACTCGACGTCCCGGCGATCCTCGAGCACCCGGCCGAGCACATCGACGCCGCGGCCACCCGCGCGGCGGCGGCGCTCGAGCGCAGCCTGGTCGTGCTCAGCACGTCCCGGACCCTGGTCACCGGCGCCGACGAAACCGAGAGCCTGGACATCGCACGCCGCGTCAGCGCGGCGCTGACCGAGACGGCCCGGCGGGCCGTCGCGCGACGGCGTCCCGCGTTCGTCGTCGGCAAGGGCGGCATCACCTCCTCGGATGTGGCGACCGGGTCGCTGGGCATCCGGCGGGCCTGGGTCCGCGGCTCGATGCTGCCGGGGATCGTGTCGCTCTGGGAGCCGGTTTCCGGTCCCGCGCAAGGGCTTCCCTACGTCGTCTTCGCCGGCAACGTCGGCGACGAGAACTCACTGGCGGATGTCGTCGACCGGTTGGAGGCGGTGTGAGCACGCGAATCGTCATCACCGGGGGCGCCGGTTTCCTCGGGTCCCTGCTGGCGCGGCGGCTGCTGGAGCAGCCGGCCGGCCTCGGCGGCGCCGACCCGGCCGAGGTGGGCGAGCTGATCCTGCTCGACCTCGTGGCTCCCCGCGACGACCTGGCCGCGGACCCGCGGGTGCGGCCGCTCGCCGGCCCCCTGGAGGACACCCTGCGCGAACTGGGCGAGGTGGACGGGATCTTCCACCTGGCCGGCGTCGTCAGCGGCGCCGCCGAGGCCGACTTCGACCTCGGGATGCGCACCAACGTCGACGGCACCCGCGCCCTGCTGGAGTACGCGCGCGGCCTGGCGACCCCGCCGGTCCTGGTGTTCTCCAGCTCGCTCGCGGTGTTCGGCAACGACCCGGCGCTGCCGCCGCTCGGTACCGTGGACGACGACACGCTGCCGCGGCCCCAGTCCAGCTACGGCATCCAGAAGTTCATCGGCGAACAGCTCGTGGCCGACTACACCCGCAAGGGGTTCGTCCGCGGCCGGTCCGTGCGGCTGATGACGGTGTCCGTGCGTCCCGGGAAGCCCAACGCGGCCGCGTCGAGCTTCCTGTCCGGCATCATCCGTGAACCGCTGGCGGGGGAGCGCGCGGTCTGCCCGGTGCCGCCGGACACGCCGATCGCGCTGTCCTCACCCCGCCGCACGCTGGAGGGCCTCCTGCGCGCGGCCGAAGTGGACGACGCCACCTGGGGCAGCCGCACGGCGATGAACCTGCCCGCACTCACCACCACTCCCCGCGAAATGGCCGAGGCGCTCGACCGCGTCGCGGGGGCGGGAACCAGCGAGCTGATCGACTGGACGGACGACCCCGCCGTCGGCGCGATCGTGCGGAGCTGGCCCGCCGAGTTCCGCACTCCCCGAGCGCACGCCCTCGGCCTGACCGCCGAGAAGTCCTTCGACGACGTCGTGCGCGCCTACCTCATCGACAACCCGGGAGCCCGACCATGACCACCGGCAACGACGCCATCGTCCCCAGTGGACGCGAGGACCGCCGCGCCGCCGGCGGCCCGGAGCCGAGCTCCGTCCGCACCCCGGCCGAGGTCCGCCGGGTCGCCCTCGCCGGCGGCGTCGGCACCCTCATCGAGTACTACGACTACGCGCTCTACGGCTACGTCTCCACGATCATCGCGCCGTTGTTCTTCCCCGGCAGCGACCCGGTCGCGTCCCTGCTGGCCGTGCTGGCCGTGTTCGCACTGTCCTACGTGGTGCGTCCACTCGGCGGGATCGTCTTCGGCTGGGTCGGCGACCGCTTCGGGCGCCGCCACGCGCTGATGGTCACGGTCGTGGGCATCGGCGTCGCCAACACCGCGATCGGTGTCCTGCCGACCTACGCCGTGGCCGGGGTACTGGCACCGGTCCTGCTCGTGGTCGTCCGCGTCGCCCAGGGCTTCTTCGCCGGTGGTGAAGTCGGCGGTGCCGCCACCGTCATCGCCGAAGCCGCCCCGCCCGGCAAGCGGGCCCGCTACGGCGCCTTCACCCCCATGGGCACCAACGGCGGCTTCGCGATCGCCTCGGCCGCCATCGGCATCGTCTCCGGTGTGCTCGCCACCCAGCAGCTCAGCACGTGGGGCTGGCGCGTCCCGTTCCTGCTCGGCCTGCCGCTGACCGTCATCTGCTACTTCGCCCGCCGCATGCTGCCCGACATCGACCGCCGGGTCTCGCTCGGCAAGCACGGTTTCCCGCTGCTGTCGGCGCTGAAGAACTATCCCGGCTCGCTGCTGCAGGCCACCGCGCTCGGCGTCGGCGTCCAGGGCGCGGCCTACATCGGCTCGACCTTCATCAGCATCTACCTGGTCTCCAACCTGCACTACCCCAAATCCCCGGTGTACTGGGTCACCGCGGGCGTGACGCTGTTCGCCGTCGCACTGATGCCGTTCACCGGCCGCCTGGCCGACCGCATCGGCACCTTCAAGGTGGCGACCATCGGGCTCGCCGGGTACGCGATCATCACCTACCCCGCGTTCCTGCTGATGGACATCGGCAACATCGGCCTGGCCGCCCTCGGCTACGTCGCCATCATGGTGAACATGGCGTTCCTGCAGGTCGCCTCCTTCACCCTGACCCCGCGGCTGTTCCCCGACGAGGTCCGCTACACCGGAACCGCGCTGGCGACCAACATCTCCGTCGTCATCGCCGGCGGCACGGCGCCCTACGTCGCCACCTGGCTCGTCCAGCGGACCAGCGACCTGCGCTCGCCGTACTACTTCGTGGCCACGACCTGCCTGATCGGCCTGATCGCGATCGCCACCATGCGCAAGCGGCTGGCGTCGGAGTTCGCGTCGCCGGGCCTGCGATGAGGGCGGCACTCGACGAGGTCGTGGCGCGGCGGGTGAACGCGGGCGCGGCGGTTCCGGCGTTCACCTGCTACGGCGCCGGCACCGCGCTGGCGGTCGTCGGCGCGGCCGAATCCCTGCGGCTGCCGGTCATCCTGCTCGTGGCGCCCTCCTCGGCCGCCGCCGGCGGCGGACCGAGGTTGATCTCCACGCTGCGGCACATCGCCGACGACGCCCGCGTACCGGTCTGCGTCCAGCTGGACCACGCGAAGGACGAGGCGTTGATCCGGCAGGGGATCGAGGCCGGGGCGGACGCCGTGCTGGCGGATGGATCGCACCTGTCCCCGGAGGACAACGCCGCCTTCGTCCGGCGCGTCCGGGCGTCCGCCGACGTGGTGGTGGAAGCCGAACTGGGCAGCGTGCCCGGAGCCGAGGACCGCGCCGCGGTGCAGGAGACCGACCTGGCCGGGAAGACCGACCCGGCGACGGTCGGAGCATTCCTGGACGCGTCCGGTGCGCAGCTCCTCGCCTGCGGGGTGGGCAACGTCCACGGCCGCTACCGCGGAACTCCGCGCATCGACTGGCCTCTGCTCGCCCGCATCAGGCAGGAGGCGGGCGCGGTGCCCCTGGTGCTGCACGGGGCGTCCGGCATCCCCGCCGCCGACCTGCGGGCGGCGGCCGCCGCGGGGGTCGGGAAGGTCAACGTCAACACCGAACTGCGCACCGCGATGCTGGCGGCGGCGGAGGAGAACCTCGGCCGGTGCCGCGCAGCGGGCGAGGACATGCTGTCCTTGACCGGGGCCGTGACCGCCGCCGCCGAGGCCGTGGTGCGGGAGGTGCTCACCACCCTGGCGGGCGCGGCTGCCGTGCCGACCTGACCGGCGGCCCTGCGGCGACGGGCCGCACCGGCGTCGAGCGGGCCCCACTAGGCTGGGTCGATGGGGTCGGTCAAGCAGTTCCAGGTCACGTTCGACTGCGCGGAGCCGGAGCGGGTCGCCCGGTTCTGGTGCGAGGTGCTGGGGTACGTCGTGCCACCACCGCCGGACGGGTTCGCCACGTGGGACGAGTTCAACCGCTCGCTGCCGCCCGAGCAGCAGGGTGCGGCGTTCGCCTGCGTCGACCCGACGGGTGTGGGCCCGCGGCTGTACTTCCAGCGCGTTCCGGAAGGCAAGGTCGTCAAGAACCGGGTGCACCTCGACGTGCGGGCCGGCACCGGGCTCGTGGGGGAGGAGCGCCTTGCCGCGCTCCAGGTCGAGCGCGAACGGCTGGAAGCGCTCGGGGCGACTTGCGTGCAGGTGCTGGTCGCCGACGAGCACAACGAGTCGTGCATCGCGATGCAGGACGTCGAGGGCAACGAGTTCTGCCTCGACTGAGGGGCCGAACGCGCTGAGCGCACGTCCCGGGCGGCTGAGAAGCGCGCCGGGGGCGTGCGCTTACGCATGTCTGGGGGTCGTGCACCGCCTCGTCCGCCGTCGGGTGCCCGAACGCCGGAGATCCTCGAACCAATCTTGGCGTAGATATTGTCAACAATTTCTTCCACGGTTAGGGTGCGGGAAGGGAACCACGACCGCACGAGGACCGACTGTGATCATCGACTGCCACGGCCACTACACGACCGCCCCGCCCGCCCTCGCGGCGTGGCGCGATCAGCAGATCGCCGCGCTGGACGGGACCGGCGCCGCACCCGCGCGGGCGGACCTGCGCATCAGCGACGACGACCTGCGCGAGACGATCGAGCCCAACCAGCTGCGGCTGATGGACGAACGCGGCATCGACCTGACGATCTTCTCGCCCCGCGCGTCGTTCATGGCCCACCACGTCGGCGGCTTCGAGACCTCCGCCGAGTGGGCCGCCATCTGCAACGAGCTGTGCTACCGCGTCAGCAGGCTCTACCCGGAGCGGTTCGTCCCGGCCGCGATGCTCCCGCAGTCACCCGGCGTCGACCCCGCCACCTGCATCCCCGAGCTCACCCGCTGCGTCGAGGAGTACGGCGCCGTCGCGCTGAACCTCAACCCCGACCCCAGCGGCGGGCACTGGACGGCCCCGCCGCTGACCGACCGCTCGTGGTACCCGATCTACGAGAAGATGGTCGAATACGACATCCCGGCCATGGTGCACGTCAGCACGAGCGTGAACCCCGCGTTCCACACCACCGGGGCGCACTACCTCAACGCCGACACGACCGCGTTCATGCAGCTCGTGCAGGGCGACCTGTTCCGCGACTTCCCGCAGTTGCGGCTGATCATCCCGCACGGCGGCGGCGCGGTGCCCTACCACTGGGGCCGGTTCCGCGGCCTGGCGATGGCGCTGGGCAAGCCCGAGCTGGACGAGCACGTCCTGAACAACGTCTTCTTCGACACCTGCGTCTACCACCAGCCCGGTTCGGACCTGCTCTTCGACGTCATCCCGGCCCGCAACATCCTGTTCGCCTCGGAGATGATCGGCGCCGTCCGCAGCGTCGACCCGCGCACCGGCCACCACTTCGACGACACCCGCCGCTACGCCGAGAACGCGAAGCTGTCCGAAGAGGACTGGGCCGCGATCCGGGAGAACAACGCCCGCAGCGTCTACCCGCGTCTGGACGCCCTGCTGCGGAGCCAGGGCCGGTGACCGGCGTGACCGCACCCAAGACGCCGGGCTGGCTCGACTGGTACGCCGGCCCGTCCACGCCGCGGTTCCGGCTGCCCGCCGGCACCGTCGACGCGCACTGCCACGTCTTCGGCCCGCAGGCGGAGTTCCCGTTCGCCCCGGAACGCAAGTACACGCCCTGCGACGCGAGCAAGGACCAGCTGTTCGCCCTGCGCGACCACCTCGGCGTCGCCCGCAACGTCATCGTGCAGGCCACCTGCCACGGCGCCGACAACTCGGCGATGCTCGACGCCGTCCGGGCCGCCGAGGGCCGGGCGCGCGGCGTCGCGACCGTCCGGCCGGACATCGGTGACGCCGAACTCCGCGCGCTCGACGACGCGGGTGTGCGGGGCGTGCGGTTCAACTTCGTGCGACGGCTCGTCGACGCCGCCCCGCACGAGGCCCTGAGCACGATCGCCAAGAAGATCGCACCCCTGGGCTGGCACGTCGTCCTCTACTTCGAGGCCGCCGACCTGCCCGAGCTGGAAGGCTTCTTCGAGTCCCTGCCCACGCCGCTGGTGATCGACCACATGGGACGCCCGGACGTGACCCGGCCCGCGGAGGGCCCGGAGTTCAGCCGGTTCCTGGACTTCGTGGCAGCCAACGACGTCTGGGTGAAGGTGAGCTGTCCCGAGCGGCTCAGCGTGTCCGGCCCGCCCGCCCTGGACGGCGAACGCCACGCCTACACCGACGTGGTGCCCTTCGCCCGGCGCGTGGTGACCGAGTTCCCCGGCCGGGTGCTGTGGGGGACGGACTGGCCGCACCCCAACCTGACCGATCACATGCCCGACGACGGGTTGCTCGTCGACTACGTGCCGCAGATCGCCGAAACCGCCGAACTGCAGCGGAAACTGCTCGTCGACAACCCGATGCGCCTGTACTGGCCCGGCGAAACCGCCTGAGCCTCCCTGTTCCCCTGAGAGGGCCTGCGATGCAGCACGCCAACGCGCTGAACCGGCTCAACCGCCTGCCGGTCGGCCGGTTCCACAAGATGACCCTGTTCGCGGTCGCGTTCGCCTACTTCTTCGAGTTCGCGGACATCAACAGCTTCGCCACCACCGCGCCCAAGCTGATCAAGCTGTGGGGCGTGACGGTCAGCCAGGTCGCCTACGTGACCTCGCTGTCGTTCGTCGGGATGTTCTTCGGCTCGATCGTCGCGAGCACGATCGCCGACCGGTGGGGCCGCAAGAACGCGCTGATGCTGACCACCGTGTGGTTCGGCGTGTTCTCCTTCGCCGCGGTGTTCTCGTGGGACGTGGTGTCGCTGGGCGTGTTCCGCGTCCTGACCTCGGCGGGCCTGTCCGCGATGACGGTCGTCGCGGTCATCTACGTCAACGAGCTGTACCCGGCGGCCAGCCGCGGCAAGTACCAGGCCTACGCGATCGTGATCGGCATCTGCGGCACGCCGGTGACCAACCTGATCGCGAGCCTCGTGGTGCCGCTCAACGACTGGTCGTGGCGCCTGGTGTACCTGTGGGGTGCGCTCGGGATCCTGCTCGTGGCGTTCACCCGGCACCTGAAGGAGTCGCCGCGCTGGTACGAAAGCCGCGGCGAGCACGCCAAGGCCGACGCGGTCCTGCGGGAGATCGAGGCGCAGGTCGAGGCGGAGAAGGGCCCGCTGCCCGAACCGGCGCCGCCGGTCGAGGAGGCCCCGGTGGCCAAGGCGCCGCTGCGGCTGTTGCTGCGCAAGAAGTACCTGCTGCCGACCCTGCTGCTGACGGTGCTGTGGGTGACGCAGACGATCGGGTTCTTCGGGTACTCGAGCTGGGCGCCGACGCTGCTGGCCAAGGAGGGCTTCAGCGTCGAGAAGTCGGTGTTCTACGTCGCGCTCACCACCGTCGGCGCGCCGCTGGGGTCGTACCTGGCCGCCCTGGTCACCGACCGGTTCGAGCGCAAGTGGTGCCTGGTCGCGTTCGGCACGGTCATCGCGCTGTGCGGGCTGTTCTACGGGCTGACCTTCAACCCCGTGCTGATCGTGGTGTTCGGGTTCCTGGTGAACCTGTTCGAGCGCGGCTACACCGCACTCGGGTACGCCTACTCACCGGAGCTGTTCGACACCCGCGGCCGGTCCCTGGGCACCGGCGTCTCCTACGGGCTGGGCCGCCTGTCGAACGCGGCCGGACCGCTGATCGTGTCCGCGCTCTACACCGGTAGCGGGTACCAGAGCGTGTTCCTGTTCATCGCGGGCACGTGGCTGGTCGGCGCGGTGGTGCTGGCGATCTTCGGCCCGCGGACCCGTCAGGGGAGGGCCGCCGCGCGCGTCACGGAGCCGGCCGGCGGGTGACCGGCGATAATGGCCCGATGCGGCTCGCTGATGTTGTCCTTCCCGACAGTGCGGTGTGTTCCGCGGCGGTCGACGTGGCGGAGACCTACGCCTCGCCGGCCCTGCTGAACCACTCGTTCCGCTCCTACACCTGGGCGGCGGCCTACGGCACCGCACAGGGCCTCGCGTTCGACCCGGAGCTGCTGTTCGTCGCGGCCCTGCTGCACGACATCGGCCTGGTCGCCGAATTCGACAGCCACACCGTGCCGTTCGAGGTCGCCGGCGGCAGCGTGGCGTGGGTGTTCGCGGCGGGGGCCGGCTGGTCCCGGGACCGGCGGCGACGCGTGTCGGAGGTGGTCGTCCGGCACATGGGGACCGAGGTGGACCCGGCGCAGGACCCGGAGGGCTTCCTCCTGGCCCGCGCCACCGGGGTGGACATCACCGGCCGGAACGTGGACGACTTCCCGGCCGGGTTCCGCGCCGAGGTGCTGCAGCGGTACCCGAGGCTGGGCCTGGTCGAGGAGTTCGTGCGGTGCTTCGAGGACCAGGCCAAGCGCAAGCCGGACAGTTCGGCCGCCGCCGCGATCGGCAACGACCTCGCCGCCCGGATGGCCCGCAACCCCCTGGAGCGGCCCGAATAGGTCCCGCCGCCCGACCGGAAGGAGCGTCATGCAAGCCGTCACCGCCCGGGACCAGGCGTCCGGGGTCGACGGGCTCGCCCTGAGCGAGATCCCGTACCCGCACGCCGCCGAGAACGACGTCGTGGTGCGCGTGCACGCCGCCGGGTTCACGCCCGGGGAGCTCGAGTGGCCGGGCACCTGGGCCGACCGGGCCGGCCGCGACCGGGCGCCCAGCGTGCCCGGTCACGAACTGTCCGGTGTGGTCGTCGAGCTGGGCTACGGCACCACGGGACTCACCGTCGGGCAGCGGGTGTTCGGGCTGGCCGACTGGACCCGCAACGGGACGCTGGCCGAGTACGTGGCCGTGGAGGCGCGCAACCTCGCGCCGCTGCCCGCCGACGTCGACCACGTCGTGGCGGCGGCGCTGCCGATCTCCGGGCTGACCGCGTGGCAGGGCCTGTTCGACCACGGCCGCCTGACGGTCGGCCAGACCGTTCTGGTGCACGGCGCGGCGGGCGGGGTCGGGTCGATCGCGGTGCAGCTCGCCCGCGAGGCCGGCGCCCGGGTGATCGGTGCCGGCCGGGCGGCCGACCGCGACGTCGTCCTGGACCTCGGCGCGCACGCGTTCCTGGACACCGAGTCGGCCGAACCGGACGTGGGCGAGGTCGACCTGCTCTTCGACGTCATCGGTGGCGAGGTCCTGGAGCGCTCGTCGAAGCTGCTGCGCGCGGGCGGCACGATCGTCACGATCGCGGCGCCGCCGCAGCGGCAGCCTGCGGACGGGCGGGCGCTGTTCTTCGTGGTCGAACCCGACCGCGCGCGGCTCGCGGACCTGGCCGCACGGGTCCGCGAGGGACGGCTGCGCCCGGTCGTCGGGCCGGTGCTCCCGCTGTCCGAGGCGCCCGGCGCCTTCCGCCCCGCCAAGCGCACCCGCGGCAAGACGATCATCCGCGTCACCGACGGCGACTAGCAGGTGGCCATCGCCCGGTTGCGGTTGAGCCGGTCGATGTTGCACTCCCTCGCGTGCTGCTGCTTGCAGACCTCCGGATCGACCGCCGGTGGCCGGCCACCGACCCGCCGGCGCCGGGGCTTCGGTTGGTCGGCCGGCCCCCGGATCGTGGCCTTGACCCCACGACGCCGCAGGTAGGCGCGGTTGGCGCGGGAGCGGTACACGCTGTCGGCCAGCCGCCTGGTCCCGTCGATCAGCTGCCGTGTGGTCCACGGTGGCGGGCGGTCAGGCTTCCTGCCGACGGGCACCGGCGGTTCCAGTGCCGCCCACTGCGCGCCGGTCAGGCGAGACAATCCTCACCCGGCATCGCACCAGCTCCCGGCTGTGGAGCTGGCCGCCCTGGGGCCGGGGATCAGCGCTGGCGCCGGGCCCCTCCGGGCGGGTCGGCGGCGATGGCCGGCCACAGGACCGCCACCACCGCCTCGGGCGTGTCCTCCGAGTCGTCGCCCCGGTAGAACGCGCCGAAGTAGCTGCCGAAGCACATCGTCGCGATCGTGTACGTGTCGATGTCGTCGCGGACCGCGCCGCGCTCCTGCAACTCGCCGAGCACCCGTTCCAGGAGGGACACCCGCGGCTCGACGGCGTGCCTGCGCAGGATCTCGAGCAGCTCCGGCGTGCGCAGCGCCTCCCCGGCGAAGTTGCCCATGAGCACCATCGCGTCGGGGTTGTAGTACGCGGGATCGAGGCGGCGCACGGCCTCGATCAGCGCCTCCCGCGGCTCCAGCTCGCTCAGGTCGAGCGTGTACATGTCCCGCTGCTTGCGGAACCCGTAGTCGAGGGCGTCGACCACGAGGTCGAACTTGTTCTCCCAGCGCCGGTACACGGTGGGGCGGCTGACCTTCGCGTCGGCGGCGATGTCGCCGATGGCCATCTGCGAGTAGCCGTCGCGCACCAGGCGGGCCCTCGTGGCCAGGATGATCGCCTCGTCCAGCGCGGCGTCCCGGGGGCGGCCTCCGGGACGCGGGTTCCCGGCGCCCGTTCCTTCGCGTGCTCGGGCCATGGACCCGGAGCCTACCGGATTCGTTACAGCGAGTGGCTGTTGCGGAAGTGGGTTGAGTTACATATAGTGCTCGTAACGCAATGGTGAGAGGAGTCGGCGATGACCACCGCGCAGGATCTGATCGACCGCAGCATCCCCTTTCTCGAGGAGGTGAAGAACCGCACCGCGGGCGGGGAGCTGGAGAGCTGGCTCAACGAGCGGTACGGGCCGGGCAGCGAGCTCTACGACGACCTCGCCCGCATGATCACCGACGGGGTGCGCGCGGGATGGGCGGCCAACATCGAGGTGGATGGCCCGAAATACCGGCGCAGCCGCATCGCCGACCCCAGTGGCGCGCTCAACTACTTCAGCGTCACCGCCGTTTACATGGACAGTGTCGAGCCCTATCGCGGCCAGTACCACCAGCACCCCTACGGCGAGCTCAACCTGGTGGTCCCGCTCGACCCCGGCGCGAAGCTGATGGGCCCGCGCGGGTGGAGCGGCGCGGGCTGGACCGCCCCCGGCCCGGGCAGCCACCACTACCCGGAGGTCAAGGGCGGCGCGCTGATCGCCCTGTTCTACCTGCCCGCGGGGCGGATCTCGTACGACATCACGCCGCCCGATGCGGAAGGCTGAGGCCATGACTACTGGGCCGGCCGTCGAACGGGACCTGACCTACGCCGTCGTCGACGGGGTACCGCTGCGCCTCGACATCCACCGCGCCGCGCAGCCCGGGGCGCCGGTGGTCGTGTACGCGCACGGCGGCGGCTGGAGCCGCGGCACCCGATCCGACGACAGCGCCACCCGGCTCGCGCCGCTGGCGGCTCACGGCGTCACGGTCGTCTCGGCCGACTACCGCCTCGCACCGCACGCGGTGTTCCCGCAACCGCTGCACGACCTCAAGGGTGCGGTGCGGTGGCTGCGTGCCCACGGCCCGGAACTGGGCCTGCCCACCGCGAGGATCGGCGTGTGGGGTGCCTCGGCCGGCGCCTACCTCGGGTCGCTGCTGGCACTGTCCGAAGGCGACGGTGACCTGGAGGGCACGGTCGGCGGGAACACCGGGCAGTCCAGCGCCGTGCAGGCCGTGGTGCACTGGTTCGGTCAGACCGACCTGGCCGCCTCGGCCGCGCGCACCGAACTGGAGGCGCGGTTGCTGCCGTTCCGGTTCGAGGCGGACCTGCTCGGTGTCACCGACCCCGCCGAACTGGCCGAGCGCGCCTGCGGGCTCAGCCTCCTGTCGCGCGTGTCCGCGCAGGCGCCGCCGTTCCTGATCGCCCACGGCGACCGGGACCGGATCGTCCCGCCCTCGGAAGGCCTCGCGCTGCACGAAGCGCTCGGCCGGGCCGGCGCGCGCAGCCGCTTCGAACTGCTGGCGGGAGCCGGACACGAAGACCCGGAGTTCGACAGTCCCGCCACCCTCGCCACCACCGCCGCCTGGCTGCGTGCGGTCCTGAACCCGCCCGCGTGAGGAGTGCGATGCCCAACCCAGCTCCGGCCCCGGCGCCCGCGGCGACCGTCGAGGAGGCGTTGCTCAGCCGCCGCAGTGTCCGGGCCTTCCGGCCCGACCCGGTGGACCGCGCGGTGATCGAGCGCCTGCTGACGCTGGCCGCCCGGTCGGCGAGCAACTCCAACTGCCAGCCCTGGCAGGTCCACGTGGTCACCGGCGCCGCCAAGCGCCGGCTGTGCGAGGCCCTGGTGCACGCCCACGACCACGCCGGCCCGGTCGCCGAGCGCGAGTACGACTACCAGCCGCCGGCCGAGGCGTGGCCCGAGCCCTACCGGTCGCGCCGCCGGTCGTTCGGCGAGCACCTCTACCAGCACACGCTGGGCATCCCGGCCGTCGACAAGGCGGCCCGCCGGGCGCACCACCGCCGCAACTACGACTTCTTCGGAGCGCCGGTGGGCATCGTGCTCACGGTGAGCCGCCGGCCACGCGAAGGCGCGCTCGTCGACGCGGGCCTGTTCCTCCAGGCGCTGATGCTCGCGGCGCGCGGGCTCGGCCTGGACACGTGCCCGCAGGCCTCACTGATCGACTACTACCCGGTGCTGCGTCAGCACCTCGACATCCCGGACGACCAGATCATCGTGTGCGGCCTGGCCCTCGGCCACGCCGACCCGGACCACCCCCTCAACCGGCTCCGGACGCCCCGCGAACCGCTCGCCCGGTTCGCGACCTTCCACGACTGATCGCCACGGACAGGACTTCCCCCATGTGCCCTGTGAGGTCGCCCCTGACGTGCCGGGAGTCGCGCGACGCTCAGGTTCGTCGTTGCGCACCCCCCGAGACAACCGCTCACCACTGTCGTTGATCACCACCCGGTGATGGTCTTCCTGATGACCAGCTCGAACCAGCCAAGAAGGTAGGGGCCACCATGCCGGAAACCTATGTCCTCGTACCCGGCGCCTGGCACGGCGCGTGGTGCTGGCGGCCGGTCGCCGGCCGGCTGCGCGCCGCCGGCCACCGCGTCTTCGCCGTCACGCTGCCCGGCCTCGCCGACGGCGACGACCGGCGCGGCCGGAACCTGAGCGACACCGTCGACTTCCTCGCCGCCTTCCTGGACCGGCACGACCTGACCGACGTCACGCTCGTCGGCCACAGCTGGGGCGGGTACCCGATCACCGGTGCCGCGCACCGCATCCCGCGGCGTCTCCGCCGGCTCGTGTACTGCAACGCGTTCGTGCCCGAGCGCGGCAGGCCGCTCGTGGACGACGTGCCCCCGGGCCACGCCGCGCTGTTCAAGCAGCTCGCGTCGGCGTCCGCCGACGGCTCGATCGTCATGCCCTACGAGGTGTGGCAGCACGCATTCGTCCAGGACCTGGCCGAACCGGTGCGGAAACTCCTCCACGACCTGCTCGTGCCGCAGCCGATGAGCTACTTCGACCAGGCCCTCGACGCCCCCGACGTGACGTCGCTGGGGATCCCGGTCAGCTACCTCGCCGGGCGCGAGGACCTCGCGATGCCGCCCGGCGAGTTCGCCTGGTCCCCGCGGTTCCCCCGCCGGCTCGGCGTGGACCCCGTCGAGCTGCCCGGCGGGCACGAGTCGTTCCTGACCCGACCCGACGACTTCGTCCGGGCGCTGTCCGCCTTGCGCTGATGCCACCCACGTCGCCGCCAGCTGGCACAACCACGCCACCGGCCAACCCGCCACCCGATCCCTGACCGCCTGCGACCACCAACCGAGATCGGACTTACTCGTCCAGGGGACGTGGACGAAGATCTGGTGCCGCGAGCTCGCGAGCGTGGCCTCCGGAACCGGCGGCGAGTACGGGGCGCCGCGCTCGCTCTCGTCGTGCTGGCGGTTGCGCCGCCGTCCGGCAGGTGGTCCGGCTGGCCGGAGGGCCGTCGTGGGCCTTCCTGGTCCGGTGGTGCCCGGCGACGGCCGGCGTCGTGGCGCTGGCGGCCGCCGCTGCGCTGTGGGCGCGTACCCGGCCGGGGACCGGTCCCGCCGCGACGACGGGCTCCCGGGGTGAGGGGCGCTGGTCCCGGACCAGCGCGATGGTCACCACCCTGACCGTGGTGGGCGCGCTCGTGTTCACCGCGATCTCGCTGGCCAGCAGGGATCAGATCCACGTGGCGCGACAGGGGCAGATCACCGACCGGTACACCCGCGCGGTCGACTCGGATCGCAGCGGGGCGAACCTGAGCGGTACGCGCGTCGGGCTGACGCGCTGTCGGAGGCCACGCTGGTGGACGCCTCCCTGTACCGGGCCGGCCTGACCGGCGCCACCCACGACACCTCCACGAAGACCGAGCGCGCCGTGAAGACCACCGCCACCAGTGGCGGGTGGTGGTGACCGGAACGCGGCCGGAGCGTGCAGCCCGCCGGGAACCTCAGTGCGCGGTCCATCCTCCGTCGATGTAGAGGGTGGTTCCGGTGACGTACGAGGACGCGTCGCCGGCGAGGAAGACGGCTGCGCCGCCCAGTTCGGACGGTTCGCCGGTCCGGCCGAGGGGCACCGAAGCGCGGATGGTGTCGCCCCACCTGCTGTTCATCAGCGGGCCCGCCAGATCGGTGCCGAAGTAGCCCGGGGCCAGGGTGTTGACCCGCACGCCCCGGTCCGCCCACTCGACCGCGAGCACGCGGGTGAGCGCTTCCACCGCGCCCTTGCTCGCCGCGTACGGGGCGATGCGTTCGAAACCCGTCGTGGCGTGCACCGACGACACGTTGATGATGCTGCCCCCGCCCTGCTGCAGCATCCGCCTGCCGGCGGCGCGTGCGCAGTACCAGGTGCCGTCGAGGTTGACCCGCAGCACCTCCCGCCACTCCTCGTCGGTGACCCGCTCGCTGCGTTTGAACACCGGGCTGATCCCGGCGCAGTTCACGAGCACGTCCAGCCGGCCCAGCCGCTCCACCGCCGACTCGGCGAAACCGGCATCGCTCACCGAGCCCGGGAGCACCACCGTGCCCGCCCCGAGTTCGTCGGCCAGGCTCTCCAGGTCGCCGCGGGTGCGTGAGGTGACCGCGACCGTGGCGCCCGCCGAGGCGAGCGCCACCGCGATGGCCCGGCCCAGCCCCTTGCCGGCGCCGGTCACCCACACCGTCTTCCCGGTGAGATCGAACGCCGTCACGCGATCACCGGCAGGGTCCGCAGGTCGCGCTTGAGCACCTTGCCCGACGGGGTCCGCGGCAACTGGCCGAGGAACTGGATCTCGGCGGGCACCTTGAACTTCGCGAGCCGTTCGCGGCAGAAGGCCACCAGCTCGGCGGCCTCGACGGCGGCACCGGGACGCAGCACGACGAACGCCTTGGGCACCTCGCCCCACCGCTCGTGCGGCATGCCGACGACCGCGGCCTCCACGACGTCCGGGTGTTCGTAGAGGACGCGTTCGACCTCGGGGGTGGCGATGTTCTCCCCGCCGGAGACGATCATGTCCTTCTTCCGGTCCTCGACGTAGAGGTAGCCGTCCTCGTCGAGTCGCCCGATGTCGCCGGTGTGGAACCACCCGTCGCGCAGGGCTTTCGCCGTCGCTTCCGGGTCCCGCCAGTACCCGGCGAACACCTTCGGCCCGGACAGGGTGATCTCGCCGAGCTGCCCGCGCGGCACTTCCCGTCCGAGGTCGTCGACGATGCGCACCCGCTGGTGCACCACGGGCCTGCCGACCGATCCCACCTTCGACAGCACGTGCCCGGGGTCGTTGAAGGTGTCGCCGGAGACGGTCTCGGTGAGGCCGTAGGCGTCGGCGAACCAGGCGGACGGGAACGCCGCGCGGATGCGCTCGACCAGCGGGACGGGCATCTTCTCGCCGCCGCCGATGATGAACCGGATCGAGGAGGTGTCCCGTTCGGTGATGCCCGGCAGGTGCAGCAGGGCGTTCATCATCGAGGGCGCGAGCCAGATGTTGGTCGGCCGCTCCCGCTCGATGACGTCGGCGACCTCGCGCGCGTCGAACTTCCGCGTGAGGATCAGCGAACCACCGGCGTGCAGGGTGGCCAGCGCCGGCAGGTCGAGCCCGCCGACGTGGTAGAGCGGGCCGCACACCAGCGTGGTGTCGGCGCTGGTGATCCCGAACTCGACGATCTGCCCGAGGTTCTTGTACAGCACGTTGGCGTGCGTGATGCACACCCCCTTGGGTCGGGAGGTGGTGCCGGAGGTGTACATCAGGCGCTGCAGCGCGTCCGGGCCGACCTCCGCGATCGGCACCGTCTCACCGAGGTGGCCGGCCACGAGGTCGTCGTAGGACAGCCACCCGTTCCGCGCCTCGCCGAGGAGCAGCCGGTGCCGGACGGGGATCGCCGCGACGGCGTCGGCGAACTCCGGTTCGGTCAGGATCGCGGCGGCCTCGGAGTTGCCGAGGATGAACTCCCACTCGGCGGGGGAGAGCCGGTAGTTCAGCGGCAGGAACGCCGCACCCAGGTGGTTGAGCGCGAGCACCGTCTCGACGAACTCGATGTGGTTGTACAGCAGCAGGGCGACGATGTCGCCGCGGCCGATGCCCCGTTCGCGCAGCCCCGCGGCGAGGGCGTGCACCCGGGCGGAGAGCTCGCGGTTGGTCGTCCGCCGCTCACCCTGGGCGAGGACGACCTTGTCCGGATACCGCCCGACGTTGTGCTCGAGCACGCCGGCGAAGTTGTACATCAGCGCTCCTCCGAGTGGAAGCTGTGCAGTTCGGCGCCCGCCTTGCCCCAGTGGATGGTGCTGATCATGCCGCCGTCCGCGACGAGGTCGGCACCGGTGACGAAATCGGCTTCGGGGCCGGCGAGGAAGGCGACGACGCGGGCGATGTCGTCCGGTTCGCCGAGGCGGCCGAGGGGGATGTTGTCCACTGTGGCCTGGCGGATCGCCTGGTTGCCCAGGGTGTCCCGGTTGAGGCCGCTTTCCACCACGCCGGGGCTGACGGAGTTGATGCGGATCCGGTGTTCGGCCAGTTCCGCCGCCAGCTGCCTGGTCAGGGCGAGCACCCCGCCCTTGGCCGCGGTGTAGGAGGAGAACCCGTAGCCGGTGTGCCCGGCGATCGAGGCGATCTGGACGATGGACCCGCCGCCCGCGGCGGACATGGCCGGGATGACGTTGCGCAGGAGGACGAAGTAGCCGGTGAGGTTGACGTCGACGACGCGTCGCCACTCCTCGACGGTGCACTCCAGCAACTTCTTGCGGACGATGATCCCGGCGGCGTTGACGAGCACCCGCGGGGGAGCGGGCAGCCGGCCCACGACGTCGCGGACGGCGTCGTCGTCGGTGACGTCGACCCCGAAGCCCACGGCTTTGCCGCCCCGGTCTTCGATCTCCCGGCGGGTGCCATCCGCGCCGTGGCGGTCCAGGAGCGCCACGGTCGCGCCGGTGGCGGCCAATCGCAGGGCACAGGCCCGTCCGATGCCGGACGCGGCGCCGGTGATGACAGCGCAGTTCATGTGGTTTCCCCTCAGCCCATCGCGTATCCGCCGTTGACGTCGACCACGGCGCCGGTCATGTAGCTGGCCGCGGGTGAGGCGAGGAACGCCGCCACCCGCGCGATCTCCTCGGGCCGGGCGAGTCGGCCCAGCGGGCAGTAGTCCGGCCGGTAGCCGCGGCCGGCGACCATCTCGGTGTCCACCACGCCGGGAGCGACGGCGTTGGCGGTGATCCCGTGCGCGGCCTCGGTCTTGGCGAGCCATTTCACGACCGCGTGCACGGCACCTTTGCTCGCCACGTAGTGCGGCCCGGCGAGCACGCCGCCCACCTTGCCGGCGACCGAGCCGATGCAGACCACCCGGCCGCCGCGGCGGCGCAGGAGCGGCAGCGCCGCCTTGATCGCCCACAGCGTCCCCTTGACGTTGACGCCGAGCACGAAGTCCACTTCGGACTCGTCCAGGTCGTCGATCGCGACGGTGTCGCCGTAGACCGCGGCCGAAGTGACCAGCACGTCGAGAGCGGGCAACGCCGAGACGGCCCGCCGGAGCGCGGCCAGGTCGGTGACGTCCACCGCCTGCCCGGTCGCGACTCCGCCCCGCTCCTGGATCGCGGCCACCGTCTCGCCGGGATCGTTGATGTCCAGCACGGTCACGCCCGCGCCGGCGGCGGCCAGTTCGCACGCGATCCGCGCCCCGATGCCGCGGGCGGCGCCGGTCACGACGGCCTGCCGGCCGTGCATGCCGGCGGGACCGCCCGCGGCGAGGACGCCGGTCATGAACCCTGGCCGTTCTTCCGCTCGTGGGCCGCCAGCTCCTCCATCAGCACCGGCACGCCGAGCGTGCAGCTGTGGATGCCCAGCACGCTGGTCAGTTCCAGGACCTCCATGATCTCCTCCTTGGTCGCCCCGTAGCCCAGTGCGTTGCGGATGTGCTGGCGCAGCCCGGGTTCGTACAGGTGCGTGGTGGAGGCGTCGATGGCGGTGTAGATGAGCTCCCGCACCTTCGGTTCGAGAACCCCCTTCCGCCACGGCACGGACGAGAAGTTGAGGTAGGCCTCGAAGAACTCGGGGTCGAGGCTGAGCAGCCCCTCCCAGAACGGGTTCCAGTACCCGCGTTCGGACACGAACTGCTCACGCAGCTCACGCTGCCGGTCGTTCAGCTCGATCGAAGTCATCCGGTTTCTCCTTACCGCCCGGCCAGTTCGGCACGGCGCTGACGTGTGGCCGCCTCGTCCACCCGCAGACCTTCCGGGTCGTTCACCGGGTCTCCGGTGATGACGACCCCGTAGTCGCGGTAGGCGCCCTCGACCGTGACGTACTCGTCGCGCACGTCCTTCTTGACCCGCTCCGGGTCCCGTTCGAGGGGGTTGCCCCAGCCGCCGCCCCCGTTGGTGAGGTAGCGGAACACCGCGTGGGGTTTGGTGTGCCAGACCGGGGTGCTGGCGAAGTAGAAGTACTCGCCGTCCGGGTCGACGCACTTGGTGCCGGGGTTCAGCATCCCGGCGACCGGCGTCGCCCCGGCGTAGACCTCGTCGGTGGTCGGGAGCAGTTCCCTGCGGCGCACCACGTCGCGGTCCTCCGGGTGGAAGACCCACGTCGCGCCCAGGCCGCCGCTCTTGCCGCCGTAGACCCCCAGCCCGCTGGGGCTCTTGGTGTGCAGCGGGCTGGACCAGTGCTCGGCCGCGGTCAGGTACAGCGTGTCCTTGAGCACGGCCGCGCCGCCGCGGTTGGTGCCCGCGCCGCCACTGTCCGGTTTGTACTCCTTGCGCAGCACGACCGCCGGCAGTTCGGACTCGATGGCCTCGGTCGCCGGGTCGAGGTTGTTGGCCTGGTACACCACGGAGTAGCTGTCCGCGTCGCCGGCCTCGGTCGCGCCCCACGGGCCGTGCTCGCCGCCGCACTGCGCGGTGGTGACCCACGGGGTGCCGTCGTCCAGGACACCGTTGGCGTTGTGGATGTTGAGCGAGCCGTAGTCGCCGCCGACCGCCTTGCGGCCCAGTGCCTTCTCCAGCGCGCGGAACACGGCCAGCAGGACCGGGCCGGTGCTCTCCCAGTAGAGGAACACGGCGCCGTCGGGCGGGGTGGCGCTGATGAAGGTCCCGGCCGGCAGCACGATGTCGATGTCGCGGTAGGCGCCGGAGGTGAACGGGGTGGCCGGGTCGATGAGGAACTTCAGCGCGACACCGACCGCGGTCTTGGTGTCCAGGATCCCCGCGTTGATGCTCGTCCGGGCCTGCGGCGAGGTACCGCTGAAGTCCAGTTCCATGCGGGGGCCGGACTTGGTGATCTTCACCTTGATCCGGTAGTCGATGGTGTCGTCGATGCCGTCGCAGTCGATGCCCTCCTCGGCTTCGTACACGCCGTCGGGCAGCTCGGCCAGCGCGGTGCGCATCGCCTCCGCGGAAACGTCGGTGCTGTACCGGATCGCGCCCAGGTACGCCTCGACCCCGTAGCGCTCGACGCTTTCCAGGATCAGCTGCTCGCCGAGCCGGAGGTTGGCGTAGATGGTCTTGATGTCGGGCAGCAGCAGCGCGCAGTAGCGGGCGTTGTCGAAGATCAGGTTGAACGCCGACTTGATCGGCTGGTCGTCGCGGTAGAGCAGGGTCGGCGCGATCACCAGCCCGTTCTCGTAGACGTTGCGCTTGGTGCCGCTGAAGCCGGCCGGGACGACGCCGCCCATGTCCAGCTGGTGCGCCCGCAGGGTGACGAACGAGATGAGGCGGTCCCCGGCGAACACCGGCCGGATGAAGCAGATGTCGTTGACGTGGTTGCCGGCGCGGTAGGGGTCGTTGCAGATCACCACGTCGCCGGGGCGCAGGTTCTCCGGCCCGTATTCGGAGATGGTGTTGCGCACCGCCTCCGACATCGTGCCGAGGAACATGGCGAGGCTGTTGCTCACCGACGACATCGGGTAGTTCTGCTCCGGCGGGCCGGAGATGGTGGCGGCGAAGTCGTACCAGTCGCGCAGGATCAGCGAGAACGCGTTGTTGAGCAGGCCCGTGCACATGTGCTGCACGATGTAGCGCATCCGGCTGGACAGGACGGTGGCGGTGAACCGGTCGGCGCCGTACCGCTCGGTGAACTGCGCGTCGTCGAGGTCCTTGAGTGAAACAGTCATGGTCTTCCCTTCACGCCTTGCGGATGCGCAGCTCACCGTGACCGCCGACGTGGGCGGTCTGGCCGGGCACCAGGAACGTGGTGGACAGCGGTTCCCGGATGACCGCGGGTCCGTCGATGGCGTCACCGGCACGCAGGTCGGCGCGCTGGTACTCGTGCGCGGGCAGATCCTCGCCGGTGAGGTAGCGGATGGTGAGCGTGCGCGTCGGTTCCGGGCGTTCGCCCGCCGGCCGCTCGGGCAGCGCCGGGTACTCGACCTTGTCGGCGTGCACGACGGCCTGGACGCGGTAGGTCACGCCCTGCACCGGCAGCGCCTCGAACTTGTTGCCGGAGCGTTCGGCGTAGGCCTCGTGGAAGTTGGCCACCATCTGCTCGACACCCTCGGCGGTGATCTCGCCGTCGGGGACCGCGATGAACGGGGTCTCCCAGGTCTGGCCGGCCAGCCGCCCGTCGAAGCTGCGGACGAACGTGACGTTGCCGCGGTCCTTCTCCTTGAGCCGCTCGGACAGGCGCTGCTCCATCGAGCGGTAGACCTTGTCGATGGATTCCGCCGCCTCGGCGGTGAGCAGGGTGTAGGCGCTGCGGCTGTCGGCGTAGACGAGGTCGGTGCTGACCAGGCCGAGCGCGGAGAACAGGCCCGGGTGCGGCGGCACGATCACCTCGGCGGCGTGGACCAGGTCCAGCACCGCGGGCAGCAGCATCGGGCCCGCGGCACCGTAGGCGACCAGGCTGTAGTCACGCGGGTCGACACCGTGCTGGATCGCGATGTTCGTGACGCCCTCGGCGATGTTGTTGATCCCGATGTTGAACGCGTAGGACACGCGCTGCTCGAACGACAGCTTCGTGTCCAGCGCCTCGAACGCCCGCCGGGACAGCTCCGGGTCGAGCTTCATCCGCCCGCCGGCGAAGCCGTCCGGGTCGATGATCCCCATGAGCAGGCAGGTGTCGGTGGTGGCCGGCTGCGTGCCGCCGATGCCGTAGCAGGCGGGACCGGGGTCGGCGCCGGCGCTGCCCGGGCCGACCTTGAGCTCGCCCGCCGCGTTGATCGTGACGAGACTGCCACCGCCCGCGCCGATGCTGGAGATCTCGTTGGACAGCGCGTTGACGATCAGGTCGTGTTCGAGCTCGAACGTGGTGTTCACGAACGGCTTGCCGTCGGTGACGATGCTGATGTCGCAGGAGGTTCCGCCCACGTCCGCGCACAGCAGGTTCTTCGCGCCGATCAGGCTGCCGAAGTGGGCGCTGGAGACGGTGCCGGCGGCGGGGCCGGCGAACACGATGCGGAACGGGTGCTCCATCGCGACGTCGGAACGCACCAGTTGCGCGGCGCAGTCGGCGAAGTTGAGGTCACCGGTGAACTTCAGGTCGCGCAGGCCCGCGTCCAGGCGCTTGGTGTAGTCGTCGTAGATCAGGCGCATGAACACGTCGACCACGGTGGTGGAGGCGCGCGCGAATTCCTTGGCCAGCGGGGAGACCTCGCTGGAGATCGAGACCGGGATGTCGCCGAGCTCCTCGTGCACCAGCTGCCGCAGGCGCTCTTCGTGGTGGTCGTTGACGTAGGCGTTGAGCAGGCAGATCGCCACGCCCTCGACGCCGCAGCGGCGCAGCACCGCCAGGTGCGCGCGGGCCTGTTCCTCGTCGAGGGGGATCAGCACGCCACCGTCGGCGGTGAGCCGTTCGCGGATGCCGCGCCGGAGGTAGCGGGGTACCAGGGGCCGGTTCGCGTCGCCGTAGGAGCGGCGCCACGCCGGGTTCATCAGGCCCTCGACCGGACGCCACGTCCGTCCGATGTCGAGGATGTCGCGGTGGCCTTCCGTGGTGAGGAAGGCGATCTTGGGCAGGCGCCGGGTGATCACGGCGTTGAGGCCGTGCGTGCTGGCGTGGTTGAAGACCTCGGCGGCCTCGACGCCGATCTCCTCGGCCCCCTTGAGCACGCCCCGCTCGGTGGTGCGCACGTCGGTGGACACCTTGACGGTCTTGATCCGGCCGTCCTCGATCGCCACGACATCCGTGAAGGTGCCGCCGACATCGACTCCGATCATGGTGACTTCTCCTCTCTCAGTACACGTCGAGGCCGTCGGAGGCCAGGGTGATCGGGCCGAGCAGCGGGCCCGGCTCGCGGGCGACCGACTCGAGGGTCTTCTGGTGTTTCACGGCGATGAACCAGCCGCCCTCGGACAGGACCGGGTACCGGCGGAAGTCGGCGGCGGTGCTGCCGGGGAAGTCGCGGGCCACATCGACGCCCAGGGCGCGCAGGTCCTCTTCGGAGACTTCCTCCCTGGGCACGGCGAGGCCTTGCGGAGCAGGGGACTTTTCATCACTCACGGGCCATCACTCCAGTGTGTTGTGCCGGTGGCGAGTTTCGTGTACCAGTCGGTCTACGAAACGGTGACGGGAAGCACTCTAAGGCTCGGCTCCGGACCTGACAAGCCCGGACCGGGTGAGAGTGGAGGCCGTGGCGCGGGCGGCGCGCGGGAACGCGGGCGGCCGGAATAGGCTGTGGCCTTATGCCAAGACCACCGGGGCACGGGCCGGGTTACGAGATCAAGCGGCAGGAGATCATCGACCAGGCGGCACAGTTGTTCGCGAAGCAGGGTTACGCGGCGACCGGCATCGCCGAGATCGGTCAGGTCGCCGGCCTGGCCAAGGGCGCGTTGTACTACTACATCGGGTCCAAGGAGAACCTGCTGGTCGAGATCCAGAACCGGGTTCTCAACCCGTTGCTGACCGCGGCCCGGCGGATCGCGGCCCTGGACGAGGATCCGGTGCTGCGGCTGCGGTTGCTGTCGCAGACCCTGCTGGAGCTCATCCTGGCGCGGCTGGACCACATCTGGGTCTACGAGCACGACTACCGGCACCTGCGCGGTGCCAACCGCACGCGCCTGCTCCGCCAGCGCCACGAGTTCGAAAAGATCGTGCAGGAACTCCTCGTGGAGGCCATGGAGTGCGGGGCCTTCCGCAAGCTGGACGCGCGGCTGGCGATGCTGCAGTTCCTCAACATGCACAACCACACCTACCAGTGGGCCAAACCCGGCGGCGACTGGGACGCCGAGTTCCTGTCCCGCGAGTACTGCGCGACGCTGATCTCCGGCTTCCGGAGCCCGTCCTACGACGCCGACGATCTCGAGGATCGCGTGCGCGCCTACCGGGAGCGCGAGGGGGAGTAGCGGCCCCTTTTCCGTGGTGTGCGGCCGCTCAGTCCGCGGTGTCGGCGAGCCGGGTGACGAGGAGGTCGAGCCGCTCGTCCTGGGTCTCCGGCGGGATGCGGCCGCTGCCGGACAGGACGGCGATGCCGTGCAGCGCGCTCCAGGTGACCTCGGCGACCAGTTCGCGACGCGGGTTGTCCGCGCGGAAACAGCCGACGAACTCGTCGAAGGCGGCGCGCAGCTGCGGCGGGGTGTCGGCGTGCGCGCACCTCACGTCGGTGGGCATGACGAACATGGCCTGGTAGAGGGCGGGCCGGTCGGTGGCGAACTCCAGGTAGGCGCGGCACACCGCGCGCAGGGCCCGGGCCGGCTCGGGGGCGGCCAGCCGGGCGCGGCGCAGGTGGCCGGTCAGTTCGCCGAAGCCGTCGATCGCGACGGCGCGCACGATGGCGTCCTTGCCGCTGAAGTGGCTGTAGAGCACGGGCTGGCTGTACTCGACGCGCTCCGCGAGCCGGCGCGTCGTCACCGCCTCCCAGCCTTCGGTCTCGGCCAGTTCGCGGGCGGCCGCGATGATCAGCCGGTGGCGCTGGGCCCGCTCCCGGGCACGGCGCTCCTTGACGGACATGACGGCATCCCAGCAATGCCAGACATCCTGTCGGAAGCAAACCGGCCCGCCCCGGCTCCGGCGACGCGCTCTACCCGCGAACGGATTTCCGCACGGCCGCGGCGATCTTCTCCTGATCGGGCAACCACGCCCGTTCGAGCGCGGGCGCGTAGGGCGCGGGCGTGTGGGCGGCGCCGACGCGCAGCACCGGCGCGTCCAGGGTCCAGAACCCGCGCTCGGCGGCGACGGCGGCGAGTTCGGCGCCCACGCCGAAGGATTCGACGGCCTGGTGGGCGATCACCAGGCGGTTCGTCTTGGCCAGGGACCGCAGCACCGTCTCGGTGTCCAGCGGGGCGATGGTCCGCAGGTCGACGACCTCGACGCTGATGCCCTCGCGCGCCAGGTCTTCGGCGACGGCGACGCAGTCGTGGACGACCTTGGAGTACGACACGAGCGTGACGTCCGTGCCCTCCCGGCGGATCGCGGCCTTGCCGAGCGGCACCAGGTGGTCCGGTCGCGGCCGCGGGCCCTTGCGCCCGTACAGCAGCCGGTTCTCGATGAACACGACCGGGTTGGGGTCGCGGATCGCGGCGCGGAGCAGGCCGTAGGTGTCCGCCGGGGTCGAGGGCATCACGACGGTGAGCCCGGGGATGTGTGCGAGCAGCGCCTCCAGGCTCTGCGAATGCTGGCTCCCGGAGGATTTCCCCGCGCCGAACTGGGTGCGCACCACCAGGGGCAGGCTCACGGCGCCGCCGGTCATGAACCGCAGCTTCGCCGCCTGGTTCATCAGCTGGTCCAGGCACACGCCGAGGAAGTCCAGGTACATCAGCTCCACGACGGGCCGCAGCCCGGCCATCGCCGATCCCACGGCCGTGCCGATGATCGCGCTCTCCGAGATCGGGGTGTCGCGCACCCGGCCGGGGTACTTCTCAGCCAGCCCCCGCATGAGCCCGAAGACGTTGCCGCCCGCCGCGACGTCGATGCCCGCCAGGAACACATCCGGGTCGGCGGCCAGCTCGTGATCGAGGGCCTCGTGCACGGCGTCCATGGTGCGGAAGACCTCGCCGTCGGGTTCGGGCGGCTCCGGCACCGGCTCGCGGGGCACGCCGACGAAGTGGTGCAGGGTCTCCGGCGCCGGCTCGCCGGCGGCCTGCGCTTCCTCGACCGCCCGGTCGATGATCGCCTCCACCTCCCGGTCGATCGCGGCCACGCGGCCGGCGTCCAGGTGGGCGGCGAGCAGGGTGAGCGGATCGCGCGTCTTCCACTCCTCGAGCTCGGCGGGCGTGCGGTAGCGCTCCGGGTCGCCTTCGTAGTGCCCGTGCCACCGGTAGGTCTCCGCCTCGAGCAGCACCGGACCGGCACCGCGGCGAAGGTCGCCGACCAGGTCTGCCGTCGTCCGGGCGACGGCGAGGACGTCGTTGCCGTCGACGTGGGTGTAGTCGATGCCGTATCCGCGCGCCCGGTCGGCCAGCGTGGCCCGGTGCTGGTCGCCGGCCGCGGAGAACTCGGCGTAGTGGTTGTTCTCGCAGCAGAAGATGATCGGCAGCCCCCAGACCGCGGCGAGGTTGACCGCCTCGTGGAACATGCCCTGCGCCACCGCGCCGTCGCCGAAGAACGCGAGCACCACACCGGCGGTGTCGCGCAGCTGCGCCGCCGCGGCGGCGCCGGTGGCGATGGGCAGTCCGGCGGCGACGATCCCGTTGGCACCGAAGACACCCTTGCGCGGGTCGGCGATGTGCATCGAACCGCCCCGCCCCTGGCACGTTCCGGTGCTGCGGCCCATCAGCTCGGCGAACATCCCGGTCACGTCGAGGCCCTTGGCGATGCAGTGTCCGTGCCCGCGGTGGGTGGAGGTGATGACGTCCCGGTCGTCGAGCGGCCAGCACGCGCCCACCGCCGAGGCCTCCTGCCCGATCGACAGGTGCAGGAAACCGGGGATCTGGTTGGTGCGGTACAGGCGGGACGCCCGGTCCTCGAACCCGCGGATGAGCCGCATCCGCCGGTACATCTCGGTCTGTGCGGTGACATCGACGCCGATGTCGCTCGCCTGAGTGGAAGTCATCGCGTTCGTGCCCTTGTCGTCCTGGGGTTTCGGCCCGCCCCCTTGACATCTGGCGGGGAACCACGATTCTTGTACCGATTGTTCGAAAAAACAACCCGGACGCGAAGGTGGGTCGGATGCGGGCGTTGCGCTGGCACGGCAGAGGGGATCTGCGGCTCGACGAGGTACCGGAACCGCCCGCACCCGGGCCCGGTGAGGCGGTCGTCGCCGTGTCCTACACCGGCATCTGCGGCACGGACCTGCACGAGTACACCTCGGGCCCCAACCTGATCCGGACCACGCCCCACCCATTGACCGGCGCCACGCCGCCGATCACCCTGGGGCACGAGTTCAGCGGACGGGTCGCCGCACTCGGCTCCCCGGTGCCGGGTATCGAGGTCGGCACCCGGGTGGCCGTCGACCCGTGCCTGCGGTGCGGCACCTGCCGCTGGTGCCGCCACGGCGAGTACCACATCTGCGCCAAGGGCGGCTCGGTCGGCCTCGCCTCACCGGGCGCGTTCGCGCCGCTGGTCACCGTTCCGGTGGCCGGTCTGGTGCCGGTGCCCGACGGCGTCACCGACGAGCTGGCGGCGCTGGCCGAACCCCTCGCGGTGGGGCTGCACGCCGTCCGCCGGGCCGGGGTGCAACCGGGCGACACCGCGTTGTTGCTCGGTGCCGGACCGATCGGCATCGCCGTGCTGATGGCCCTGAAACTGGCCGGTGCCGCGGGAATCCACGTCAGCGAGCCGGTGCCCGACCGGGCGAAGCGCGCCGCCGAACTGGGCGCGACCGAGGTCTACGACCCGGCCGTCACCGACGTGCGACGCGAGGTGTTCCTGCGCACCGGGCGGATCGGACCGGACGTCGTGGTGGAGGCCACCGGACGGCCGGAACTCGTCGAACTCGCGGTCTCCACGGTCCGGCGCGGCGGCCGGGTCGTGCTGGCGGGGATCAGCGGCGGGGCGGCGTCGCTGCCGCTGAAACAGATCGTGCCGTTCGAGCGGACCGTGCTCGGATCGCTCGGCTACAACTTCGACATCCCGCGCGTGCTCGACCTGATCGCCACCGCGCGGCTGGATCCCGCGCCGCTGCTGACCGGCGTGTACCCGCTCGCCCAGGGGCTCGACGCGTTCCGCGAACTGGGCTCGGGTGCCCACCTGAAGATCTTGCTCAACCCCGAGGAGCGCTGACATGGATTTCGACCTGCCCGCGGAAACCGTGGACCTGCAACGGATGTGCCGCGACTTCGCCGCCAGGGAGATCGCGCCGTACGCGGCCGAGTGGTCCGAACGGTGCCACTTCCCGGTCAAGGTGTTCCGCAGCCTCGGCGAGCTCGGGCTGATGGGCATGCTCGTCGAGGAGGCCTACGGCGGCGCCGACGCGGGGCTGGTGTCCTATGTGGCCGCGATGGAGGCGCTCGGCGAGGCCGACCAGTCCGTGGCCGCGGCGTGGAACGCCCACTCCACCATCGCGACGCTGCCACTGGCCCGGTTCGGCACCGACGACCAGAAGAAGCGGTGGCTGGTTCCCCTGGCGACCGGCGAGAAGCTGGGCGCGTTCGGGCTGACCGAGCCCACGGCGGGCTCGGACGCGGCGGGCATCCGCACCAGGGCCCGCCGCACCGAGGACGGCTGGGTGCTCAACGGCACCAAGATGTTCATCAGCAACGCCGGTACCGAGATGAGCCTCGGCGTGACCGTGCTGGCCGTCACCGGATCGGATGGCAACGGCAAGAACAGGTACGGGACGTTCTTCGTGCCGGACGGCACGCCCGGCTACGCGAAGGGACAACCGCTGCGCAAGCTCGGGTGGCACGCCCTGGACACGCGTGAGCTCGTGTTCACCGACTGCTGGATCCCCGAGGACCACCTGCTGGGGGAGGAGGGCAACGGGCTGCGCCAGTTCCTGGAGGTGCTGGACGCCGGACGGGTCAGCGTCGCGGCGCTGTCCCTGTCGCTCGCGCAGGCCGCCCTCGACCTCGCGATCCGGCACGCGGGGGACCGCGAGCAGTTCGGGCGTCCGCTGAACAAGTTCCAGGCGGTGGGGCACAAGCTCGCCGACATGGCCACCGAGGTGGAGGCCGCGCGCTGGCTGGTCTACCGCGCTGCGTGGCTGGGCGACCAGGGCCGGCCCTACGCCAAGGCCGCGGCGATGGCGAAGCTGTACGCCTCCGAGGTCGCCAACCGGGTCGCGAGCGCGAGCGTGCAGATCCACGGCGGGTACGGTTTCATCCGGGAATCGGCGATCTCCCGGTTCTACGCCGACGCGAAGATCCTCGAGATCGGTGAAGGCACGAGCGAGGTGCAGCGCAACGTCATCGCGCGAACCCTCGTTCCGTCGGGCAAGGGAGTGACGCGGTGACCGACCCCGTGCTGGTCGACGAGCGGGACCACGTTCTGGTCGTCACCCTCAACCGTCCGCAGGCGCGCAACGCGATCGACTCCGCCGTGGCCGCAGCCGTCAGCGCGGCGCTGGACCGGCTGGAAGAGCGCGAGGACCTGCTGTGCGCGATCCTCACCGGCGCGGGCGGCACGTTCTGCGCAGGCATGGACCTCAAGGCGTTCCTGCGGGGGGAGCGGGTCGTGATCCCCGGGCGGGGCCTGGCCGGCCTGACCGAGCGCAGGATGACCAAGCCGGTGATCGCCGCCGTGGAGGGATACGCCCTGGCCGGCGGGTGCGAACTCGCCCTGGCCTGCGACCTGATCGTGGCCGCCGAGGGCGCCCGCTTCGGGATTCCCGAGGTCAAACGCGGGCTCGTCGCCGCGGCCGGTGGGCTGCTGCGCCTGCCGCTGCGGATGCCCTACCAGCTGGCGATGGAGCACGCCCTGACGGGTGATCCGTTCGACGCGGAGGTGGCCCACCGCCACGGGCTGGTCAACCGGCTGGTGCCCCCGGGACGGGCCCTCGAGGAGGCTCTCGCGCTGGCCGGCCGCATCAACGCCAACGCGCCGCTGGCGGTCCGGGTCTCCAAGGCGGTCGTCAGCCGGGCCTTCGACTGGACCGCCGAGGAGTCCTTCCGGGAACAGCAGGCGCTGGTCCAGCCCGTCTTCGAGTCCGCGGACGCGCGCGAGGGAGCTCGCGCCTTCGCCGAGAAGCG
Source organism: Amycolatopsis thermophila (assembly GCF_030814215.1). NCBI lineage: Bacteria > Bacillati > Actinomycetota > Actinomycetes > Pseudonocardiales > Pseudonocardiaceae > Amycolatopsis > Amycolatopsis thermophila. The sequence goes on from NZ_JAUSUT010000001.1 coordinate 5,303,276, forward strand.
GGACCCGGTGTGGCGCGGCAGGTGACCGGACCGTGGTCACAACGATTGCGTGACGCAATCACTCCGTAGCGGCTCGGTCGCCCGGCGCGAGGAGTCCGTCGGCGGCGGTGGCGAACGCGCTGAAGGTCGTCGCGACCGCTTCGCGGGCGGCCGGGTTCATCCGATCCAGGATGGCTGTGAGGACGTCCCTGCGGTCGTGGTCGACGCGCTCGACGAGCTGGCGCCCGGCGGCCGTCGGTGCGAGCAGGATCTCTCGCTTGTTCAACGGATTCGGAGCCTTCGCCAGCAGTTTCGCCGCGACGAGGCGTTCACACGCCCGAGTGACCGAGGACGGGTTCATCCCGAGTTCGGCGGCCACCCGTCCCATCGTGACGGGGGTGCGCGCGACCACCGTCCGCAGCGCGCGGAACTGGGTCAGCGTCAGGCCCGCCGTGCCCCGTTCGACCGTCGCGTCGGCGATGCCGACCATCGCGCGCAGCGCGGCCAGTGCCGCATCCGTCTCCGTCGTTCCCTTGCACATTTGCGCCACGCAATTATGGTAGGGGAGGGAGCGAGAGGAGCGGAAGATGTCTTCACGCACCGAACACCCCGTCGCCGTCGTGACCGGCGCCAGTGGCGGCGTCGGCCGGGCCACCGCGCGTGAGTTCGCGGCCCGCGGCTACCGGGTCGCCCTGCTCGCCCGCGGTGAGGACGGGCTGGCCGCCGCCGCGGAGGAGGTCCGCCGGGCGGGTGCCGAGGCGCTGCCGCTCAAGGTCGACGTCGCCGACCCGGACGCCGTCGAGCGGGCGGCCGAGGAGACCGAGACGGCGCTCGGGCCGATCGCGGTCTGGGTGAACGACGCGTTCACCTCGGTCTTCGCGCCGTTCACCGAGATCGAGCCGGCCGAGTTCCGGCGGGTCACCGAGGTCACCTACCTGGGGTACGTGCACGGCACGCAGGCGGCCCTGCGCCGGATGCGCCCGCGCAACCGGGGCGCCATCGTCCAGGTCGGCTCCGCACTGGCCTACCGCGGCATCCCGCTGCAATCGGCCTACTGCGGTGCCAAGCACGCGATCCAAGGCTTCACCGAGTCGCTGCGGTGCGAACTGCTGCACGAGCGCAGCGAGGTGCGCGTGACGATGGTGCAGCTGCCCGCCGTGAACACCCCGCAGTTCGGATGGGTGCTGTCCCGGCTGCGGCGGCACGCGCAACCGGTCCCGCCGATCTACCAGCCCGAGATCGCCGCCCGCGCCATCGTGCACGCGGCCGAGCACCCGCGGCGCCGCGAGTACTGGGTGGGCGGCAGCACGGTCGCCACGCTCGTCGGCAACGCCGTGGCGCCCGGCCTGCTCGACCGCTACCTGGCCCGCACGGGCTTCGGGGCGCAGCAGACCGACCGGCCGCGCGACCCGGACCGGCCGGTGAACCTGTGGTCGCCCGCCGACCAGCGGCCCGGTTCCGACGCGGGCGCGCACGGCGAGTTCGACCGGCAGGCGCACCACCGCGCCCTCCAGCCGTGGGCGTCCCGCCACCGCGGGAGCCTCGCCGCCGCCGGTGGCATCGCACTCGCGGCCGTGGGCTGGGCCCTGCGACGCTGACACATCCGACAGAGGAGACGGTGTGAGCACAACCGATCTGCCCGACCCGGTGGTCCATCCGCGACACTCCGAAGTGGACCGTGTGCGACTGGCCGCCGCTCTGCGTTCCCGCGTGGACGGCGAGGTGCGGTTCGACGCCGGAAGCCGCGCCGCCTACTCCACGGACGGCTCCAACTTCCGCCAGGTGCCGATCGGGGTCGTCGTCCCGCGCACGCCGGAGGCCGCGGCCGAGGCGGTGGCCGTCGCCCGCGAGTTCGGCGCGCCGCTGCTGTCCCGCGGCGGTGGCACGAGCCTGGCCGGCCAGTGCACGAACACCGCGGTGGTGCTCGATTTCTCGAAGTACTGCCACCGCCTGGAGAGCGTCGACCCCGATGCGGCGACCTGCGTGGTGCAGCCGGGCATCGTGCTCGACGACCTCAACCGGCAGCTGGCACCGACCGGGCTGCGCTTCGGGCCGGAACCGGCCACCCACCGCAACTGCACGATCGGCGGCATGATCGGCAACAACTCGTGCGGCGCCACCGCGCAGCGCACCGGCAAGGTCGTCGACAACATCGCCGCACTGGAGGTGCTCTGCTACGACGGCACCCGGTTCTGGTGCGGCCCCACCGACGACGACGAGTACGCCGCGATCGAACGCCACGGCAACCGGCAGGCCGCCCTCTACCGGCAGCTGAGGCGCCTGCGCGACACCTACGCCGACGCCATCCGGGAGCGCTTCCCCGACATCCCGCGCCGCGTGTCCGGCTACAACCTGGATTCCCTGCTGCCCGAGCACGGGTTCGACGTCGCCGGGCTGCTGGTCGGCAGCGAGTCCACTTTGGTCACCGTGCTGCGGGCCGAGCTGAAGCTGGTGCCCGTCGTCCGGCACCGCAGCCTGGTCGTCCTCGGCTACCCGAGCGTGGACCGGGCCGCCGGCGCGGTGCCGGACGTGCTGCCGCACGAGCCCATCGCGCTGGAGGGACTGGACGCCAAGCTCATCCGGGACGAGCGGATCAAGCACCTCAACCCCGACGCCCTGGGCGAGCTGCCCGAGGGCCGCGCGTTCCTGATGGCGCAGTTCGGCGGCGCCACCCCCGAGGAGGCCGGCGAGCGCGCCCGCAACCTCGTGGCCGCACTGCCCGGCACCTCGTCCGAGGTGCTGGAGGACCCGCGCCACCAGGCCGAACTGTGGCAGGTGCGCGAGGCCGGTCTCGGCGCGACCGCGCACGTGCCGGGCAAACCGGACACCTTCGAAGGCTGGGAGGACTCCGCGGTCCCGCCCGAGCGGCTCGGCGACTACCTGCGGCGGTTGTCGGCGCTGTACGCGGAGTTCGGCTACGAAAGCGACACCGGGCCCGCACTGTACGGCCACTTCGGCCAGGGTTGTGTGCACACCCGCATCCCGTTCGACCTCTACACCGCCGACGGGGTCGCCACCTACCGGCGCTTCCTGGAACGCGCCGCGCGCCTGGTCACCGAGTTCGGCGGATCGCTGTCCGGTGAGCACGGCGACGGGCAGACCCGCGGCGAGCTGCTGCCCGTCATGTTCGGCACCGAGGTGGTGCGCGCGTTCGGGCAGCTGAAGGCGATCTTCGACCCGGACGACCGGATGAACCCCGGCAAGGTCGTGGCGCCCTACCCGCTGGACGCGAACCTGCGCCTGGGCGGCGACTGGTCACCGGCCGCCCCGCAGGACCTGTACTTCCGGTTCCCGCACGACGGCGGCTCGTTCGCCGAGGCGGCCAACCGGTGCGTCGGGGTGGGCCGCTGCCGCCAGCACACCACCGAGGGCGGCCAGGTGATGTGCCCGTCCTACCAGGTCACCGGAGAGGAGGAGCATTCGACGCGGGGCCGGGCGCGGCTGCTGTTCGAGATGCTCGACGGCCACGGCGACGGCCCGATCACCGACGGCTGGCGCTCGGCGGAAGTGGCCGGCGCGCTCGACCTGTGCCTGGCGTGCAAGGGCTGCAAGACCGACTGCCCGGCCAACGTGGACATGGCCACCTACAAGGCCGAGTTCCTGGCCCACCACTACCGCCACCGCCCGTGGCGCCGCCCGCGGTCGCACTGGTCGATGGGCTGGCTGCCGGTGCTCGCGCAGGCGATCGGCCGGGCGCGCCTCGGCCCGCTGGTCAACGCGGCCACCCACACGCCGCCGCTGTCCCGTCTGGCGACCGCGGCCGCGGGCATCGAGCGCCGCGAGATCCCGCTCTTCGCGGGGCAGACGCTGCAGCAGTGGACGGCCCGCCGCGCCCCCCGGGGCACCGGTGTGCGCGGCGAGGTCCTGCTGTGGCCGGACACGTTCACCAACCACCTGCACCCGCACCTCGGCCGCGCGGCGGTCGAGCTGCTCGAGGACGCCGGATGGCGGGTCGTGGTGCCGGACGGGCCGGTGTGCTGCGGGCTGACCTGGATCTCCACCGGCCAGCTCGCCACCGCCAAGAAGGTCCTCGGCCGCACCGTGCGCCGGCTGGCGCCGCACCTGCGCCGCGGCGGGCTCGTGCTCGGCCTGGAACCCAGCTGCACCGCCGTGTTCCGCGCCGACGCGGCCGAGCTGTTCCCGGAGGACGAGGACGTGCGGCGGCTGCGCGACCAGACGGTCACCCTCGCCGAGCTGCTGACCCGCCACTCGCCCGGGTACCAGCCGCCCGCCCGGCCCGGCCGGGCGGTGGCGCAGGTGCACTGCCACCAGCACGCCGTCCTCGGCTGGGACGCCGACCGGGAACTGCTGGAGCGGGCCGGTGTCGAGGTGGAGCGGCTGGACTCCGGGTGCTGCGGCCTGGCCGGGAACTTCGGGTTCGAACGCGGCCACCTCGAGGTGAGCGAGGCCTGCGCGGAACGGGTCCTGCTGCCCGCGCTCCGCGAAAGCGACCCCGGCACCACCGTCCTGGCGGACGGGTTCAGCTGCCGGACCCAGATCCACCAGCTCGCCGGGCGGCAGGCCCGGCACCTCGCCGAGCTGCTCGCGGGGCAGGCCCCGGACCGCCCGCGCCGTCCCGGCGCCCCGGCGCGGGCGGCGGTCCTCGGTGCGGCCGGACTGGCACTGGCCGGCGCCGCGCGCCTGGCCCGGCGCCGCTGACCCGAGCGCGGGCACGTCCCGCGGGGAGGAGTACGACATGACCCAGACCGTCGCGGACCACCTGCTCGCCCGACTGCGCGAGTGGGGGGTCGAACAGGTCTTCGCCTACCCCGGCGACGGCATCAACGGCCTCGTCGCCGCCCTCGGCAAGGCCGACGACCAGCCGCGGTTCGTCCAGGCCCGGCACGAGGAGATGGCCGCGTTCGAAGCGGTGGGGTACGCCAAGTTCAGCGGGCACGTGGGGGTGTGCATGGCGACCTCGGGGCCGGGTGCGATCCACCTGCTCAACGGGTTGTACGACGCCAAGCTCGACCACGTGCCGGTGGTGGCGATCGTCGGGCAGACCGCGCGCAGCGCGATGGGCGGGTCCTACCAGCAGGAGGTGGACCTGCAGGCGCTGTACAAGGACGTCGCCGGCGAGTACCTGGTCGAGGTCAACGTGCCCGAGCAGCTGCCCAACGCCCTGGACCGCGCCATGCGGGTCGCGCTGTCCTCGCGGGCGCCGACCGCGCTCATCGTCCCGGCCGACGTGCAGGAGCTGCCCTACACCGCGCCGGAGCACGCGTTCAAACAAGTCCCGTCCAGCCCGCCGGGTCTGGCGCGCCCGGCCCCCACACCCCCGGAGAGCGAACTGGCCCGGGCGGCAGCGGTGATCAACGACGGCCGCAAGGTCGCCGTCCTGGCCGGGCAGGGCGCGCGCGGCGCCGCGGACGAGGTCCGCGAGCTCGCCGAACGCACCGGCGCCGGTGTCGCGAAAGCGTTGCTGGGCAAGGACGTCCTGTCCGACGAGCTGCCCTACGTCACCGGTGCGATCGGGCTGCTCGGCACGCGGCCCAGCTACGAGCTGATGCGCGACTGCGACACGCTGGTCATCGTCGGGTCGAACTTCCCGTACAGCCAGTTCCTGCCGGAGTTCGGTCAGGCGCGGGCGATCCAGATCGACCTCGACGGCCGGTTCATCGGCCTGCGCTACCCGACCGAGGTGAACCTGGTCGGCGACGCGGCCGCGACCCTGCGGGCCCTGCTGCCGCTGCTGGAGCCGCGGCCCGACCGGTCCTGGCGCGAGACGATCGAGGACAACGTGCGGTCGTGGTGGGACACGGTCGACGAGCAGGCGCGCGTGCCGGCCCGACCGGTGAACCCGATGCTCGTGGTGTCGGAACTGTCCGCGCGCATCCCGGACAACGCCATCGTGACCTCCGACTCCGGTTCCGCCGCCAACTGGTTCGCCCGCAACCTGCGCATCCGCGGCACGATGCGGGCGTCGCTGTCGGGCACGCTGGCCACGATGGGCCCCGGGGTGCCGTACGCGATCGGCGCGAAGTTCGCGCACCCGCACCGCCCGGTGATCGCGCTCGTCGGGGACGGCGCGATGCAGATGAACGGCATGGCGGAGCTGCTGACGATCCGCCGCTACGCCGGCCGGTGGGCCGACCCGCGGCTGGTCGTGTGCGTGTTCCACAACAACGACCTCAACCAGGTCACCTGGGAGCTGCGCGCGATGGGCGGTGCGCCCAAGTTCGAGGAGTCCCAGTCGCTGCCCGACGTCGACTACGCCGCGGTGGCGCGCGACCTCGGCCTCGACGCGATCGCCGTGGACGACCCCGGCGACGTCGGGCGCGCCTGGGACACCGCCCTGTCGGCCGCCCGGCCCACCGTGCTGGACGTGCGCTGCGACCCGGAGGTGCCGCCGATCCCGCCGCACGCCACCGCCGCGCAGGTCAAGTCCGTCACCGAGGCGGTCCTCAAGGGCGATCCGCAGGCGTGGCACCTGGTCGCCGAGGGGGTGCGCACCAAGGCGCAGGAGCTGCTGCCATGACCGGCCCGCTCGTCGGCGAGGTCCGGGCCCGGGCCTACCGCATCCCCACCCCCGCGCCGGAAGCCGACGCCACCCTGTCCTGGGACCACACCACGATGGTCGCGGTGTGGGTCCACGCGGGCGGGGTGACCGGGCTGGGCTGGACCTACGCCCACGAGGCGTGCGTGCCGCTGGCCGAAGGGCCGCTCGCGCGCGCGATCCTCGGCCGGCCGGTGCTCGACGTGCCGGGGCGGTGGGAGGCCATGCGGAGCGCGGTGCGCAACCTGGGCCGTCCCGGTCTCGTCTCCTGCGCGCTGTCCGCCGTGGACATCGCGCTGTGGGACGCGGCGGCACGGCTGCTGGACCTCGGCGTGTCGCGGCTGCTGGGACGGGTGCACGACGAGGTCGCCGTCTACGGCAGCGGCGGGTTCGTCAGCCAGCACCTGCACGAGCTGCACAGCCAGCTCGAGGACTGGACCGGCCGGGGCATCCCGCGCGTCAAGATCAAGATCGGCGAGGACGCCGGCCACCGGCTCGACCGCGACCTGGCCCGCGTGCGCGCGGCGCGCGACGTGATCGGACCGGGCACCGAACTGTACGTCGACGCCAACGGCGGCTACACCCGTGGGCAGGCCCGGCGCGTGGCGCCCGCGCTGGAGGAGCTGGGCGTCAGCTGGTTCGAGGAACCGGTGTCCAGCGACGACCTCGACGGCCTCGCCGCGCTGCGCGACGAGATCAGCGCGGACGTGACCGCCGGCGAGTACGGTTACGACCTGGCCTACTTCGCCCGGATGGTGCCGGCGGTGGACTGCCTGCAGATCGACGTCACCCGCTGCGGCGGCTACACCGAATGGCGCCGGATCGCGGCCGTGGCGCAAGCCGGCGGGCTGGACGTCTCCGCGCACTGCGCTCCCGCGTTGTCCGCCCACGCCGGGGTGGCCACCGCCAACATCCGGCATCTGGAGTGGTTCGCCGACCACGAGCGCATCGAGTCGGCCTTCGTCGACGGCGCGCTGGCGCCCGAGGGCGGGCGCGCCCGGCCCGACCCCTCGGCCCCCGGCCACGGCTTCACCCTCAAGGAGGCCGACCTCGAGCCGTACGCGGTGGGCGCCACGGTGGGGAGCGCGTCGTGAAACCCGACCCGGACCACGCCCGCCAGGTCGCGCTGCGGTCCTACGTGGAACGCGTGGCGCGCGCACTCGGGGTGGAGGCGAGCGCCACCTGGTGCGAATACGACGATCCGTCGGCCGCGTACGTGGCGCTGGCCGACCTCAGCGCGGAACACCCGGGCCGCGCGCTGATGCTCGACTGGACCAGCACCGGCGGCTGGCGCCTGGCGGTCGAGCCCACCGCCGGTGAGGACCCGATCGTGCTCGAGGCCTGGCCCGAGCCGGTCGCACCGGAACCCGCGCCGCTCGCCGCGCTCGTCCGGCACGCCCTGACCCCGAGGAGGAGACCATGCGCGCACTGACCGTGCGGCCCGGGGAACCGAAGTCGCTGCGGGTGGCCGAGCTGCCCGATCCCGAACCCCGCGCGGGCGAGCTGCTCGTGCGCGGGCTCGCGCTCGGGGTGTGCGGCACCGACAAGGAGATCGTCGCCGGGGACTACGGCTGGGCCCCGCCCGGCGAGGAGCGCCTGGTGCTCGGGCACGAGTCGCTGGGCCGCGTCCTGCGCGCGCCCGCCGGGTCCGGGTTCGGCGAGGGTGACCTCGTCGCCGGTGTGGTGCGCCGGCCCGACCCCGTGCCGTGCGGGGCGTGCGCGCACGGCGAGTTCGACATGTGCCGCAACGGCCGCTACACCGAGCGCGGCATCAAGGAACACCACGGCTACGGCAGCGAACTGTGGACGGTCGAGGCGGACTACGCCGCCCGGCTCGACCCGTCCCTGGAACGGGTGGGTGTGCTGCTGGAGCCGACGACGGTGGTGGCCAAGGCGTGGGAGCAGATCGAGCGCATCGGCGACCGCTCCTGGTTCGAGCCGCGCCGGGTCCTGGTCACCGGCGCCGGGCCGATCGGGTTGCTGGCCGCCCTGATCGGTTCCCAGCGCGGGCTGGACGTGCACGTGCTGGACCGGGTCACGCAGGGCCCGAAACCGCGGCTGGTCGCCGAGCTGGGCGCCACCTACCACCACGAGGCCGCCGACGTCGTCGCCGCCCGGGTCCAGCCGGACGTCGTGGTCGAGGCCACCGGGGCGGGCAGCGTCGTCTACGACGTCGTGGAGCACACCGCCGCCTACGGCATCGTGTGCCTGACCGGCGTGTCCGCGGCCGGGCGCCGGATCGCGGTCGACTTCGGCGCGGTCAACCGCGAGCTCGTGCTGGCCAACGACGTGGTGTTCGGGTCGGTCAACGCGAACCTGCGCCACTACCGCCTGGCCGCCGCCGCCCTCACCCGGGCCGATCCCGGGTGGCTGGAGCGGCTGATCACCCGTCGGGTCCCGCTGCAGCGGGCCGAGGAAGCTTTCACCGCCGGGGACGGGGACGTGAAGGTGGTCGTGACGCTGAGCGAGGACGGGTGATGATCCCGATCGAGGACTACGCCCTGCTGGGCGACCTGCACACCGCGGCACTGGTCTCGCGCGCCGGGGCGGTCGACTGGCTGTGCCTGCCGCGGTTCGATTCCGCGGCCGGGTTCGCCGCGCTCCTGCACGACGAGCACGCGGGCACGTGGCGGCTCGCGCCCGCGTCCGGTGGCCCCGCGACCCGGCGGTCCTACCGCGGCGACACCCTGGTGCTCAGCAGCGAATGGGACACCGCCGAGGGCACCGTGCGGGTGGTGGACTTCATGCCGCCACGGCGGGACGGTCCCGATCTGGTGCGGATCGTGGAGGGCGTGTCGGGGCGGGTGCCGATGCGGATGACGCTGCGGCCGCGCTTCGACTACGGCGACATCGTGCCGTGGTTGCGCACCGAGCAGGGACGGCACGTCGCCGTCGCCGGGCCGGACGCGTTGTGGCTGTCCGCACCGGTGCCCGTCGAGCACTCCGGCGGCGCCTTCCACGCCCGGTTCGGGGTCGCGCCGGGGGAGCGGGCGGAGTTCGTGCTGACCCACCGGCCTTCCCACCTGCCGCGGCCGCAACCACCCGAACCCGCGCGCGCCCTGGCCGAGACCGAGGCGTTCTGGACGGACTGGATCTCCCGCTGCCGGTACCGCGGCCCGTGGGAGGGCGCGGTGCGGCGGTCACTGATCACGTTGAAAGCGCTGACCTACGCGCCGACCGGCGGGATCGTCGCGGCCGCCACGACGTCGTTGCCCGAGGAGCTCGGCGGCAGCCGCAACTGGGACTACCGCTACTGCTGGCTGCGTGACGCGACGTTCACGCTGCAGGCGCTGCTCGGCACCGGCTACACCGGCGAGGCGCGCGCGTGGCGGGAATGGCTGGTGCGGGCGGTCGCCGGCGACCCGGCGGACCTGCAGATCATGTACGGGCTCGACGGCGCGCGGCGTCTGCCGGAGTCGGAGCTGCCGTGGCTGGACGGGTACGCGGGTTCGCGTCCGGTGCGGGTGGGCAACGCCGCGGTGGGCCAGTTCCAGCTGGACGTGTGGGGCGAGGTGCTCGACGGCCTGCACCTGGTGCGCGAGGCCGGCGTGCCGGTGGAGCTCGACGCGTGGGACCTCCAGCGGGCGCTGCTGGACTACCTGGAGGGCCACTGGGACGAGCCCGACAACAGCCTGTGGGAGGTGCGCGGCCCGCGCCGCCAGTTCACCCACTCGAAGGTGATGGCGTGGGCCGGGGTGGACCGGGCCGTGCACACGGTCGAGGACCACCACCTGGACGGGCCGGTCGAGCACTGGCGTGCGCTGCGCGAGCGCATCCACGCCGACGTGTGCGCGCACGGTTTCGACGCGCGGCGCGGCACGTTCACCCAGTCCTACGGTTCGTCCGAAGTGGACGCCGCGCTGCTGCTGATACCCCGCGTCGGGTTCCTGCCCTGGAACGACCCGCGCGTGCACGGGACCGTCGACGCCGTGCGGGCGCAGTTGTGCCGCGACGGCCTGCTCCTGCGCTACCGCCCCGGCGAGGTCGACGGGCTGACCGGGGACGAAGGTGCTTTCCTCGCGTGCAGCTTCTGGCTGGCCGACGCGCTGCACGGCACCGGGCGGGTGGACGAGGCGCGCGCCCTGTTCGAGCGGCTTCTCGCCCTGCGCAACGATGTCGGGCTGCTCAGCGAGGAGTACGACACGCGGCGCGGGTGCCAGCTGGGCAACACGCCGCAGGCGTTCAGCATGGTGGGGCTGGTCAACGCCGCCCGCCACCTGTCCGGTGCGACGACCGACACGAACGCGACCGGCTCGCAGCAGCACATGCCGGGCCGGCCGGTCTGACGAGGATCGGGCCCCGCCCGCCGGGCGGGGCCAGGGGATGGGCCGGGCCACGCGGGCCCGGTGCTCAGCAGCCGACCGGTGCTCAGGCGTCGATCTGCCTGGGTTCGCTGCTGCCGGAAATGGCGATCTTGCGGGGCTTGGCCTGCTCGGCGACCGGCACCCGCAGGGTCAGCACCCCGGCCTCGTAGTGCGCGGTGATGTGCTCGGTGTCCAGGGCCTCGCCCAGGAACAGCTGCCGGGAGAACGTGCCGCGCGGCCGTTCGGCCACCTGCACCTCGGCACCCTCGGGGAAGGCCGGGTTGCGTTCGGCCTTGACGGTGAGCACGTTGCGCTCGACGTCGAGGTCGATCGAGTCCGGCGCCACACCCGGCAGGTCGAACTGCACCACGTACTCGTGGCCGGACCGGAAGGCGTCCATCGGCATCGCCGCCGGGCGGGCGGGGGTGCCGTTGCCGCCGAAGAACTGCTGGGTCAGCCGGTCCAGCTCCCGGAACGGGTCGGTCCGCATCAACATGACCATGCGCCTCCAATCTCCTTCCACTCACCGCCACCCCGGCGCGTCCTGGTGGCGGCTCGTCATCCTGACGACACTCCTTCAAACGCCGGGAGCAGTAAATCTTTTCCCGAGACTACAGATTTACTCTTCTTGCTGGTGCATGTTGTGCGTGGTAGTCCGGCCCCGCCGCCGGGGCGGCGAGGCCGGGGTTCAGGAAGGGAATGCCTCGTCTCGTTGCCGCCGCCGCCCGCGCCCGGCACGCCCTGTGCTGCCGGATGCCGGCTCGCGCTCCGCTCGAGGCGATGCCACGGGGTGCGTCACGAGACGCGGGGCCGGGACCGGTGTCCGCTCGGCCGGATGCGCACCGCGAGCACGCTCGTGCGGCTAGCGCCGGGGGAGGGGCGTCTGTCCGGGCGGGGGCGTCACACCACCACCTTTCGCTGCGTTCTGGCCGTAATCCCACACGACAGTGCCCGTTTCAGCACGGCGGATCCCGCTGCCGGTGCCCCGCTCTCACCGCCGGTACCGGTGCTGGGCCGGCGCGGCCGGCCACCGTCCGCGGCGCACGGCCCGGCCGTCGCGGACCCGGATTCCCGTGCCGCCGCACCGGCGGCCACGGCGGGAAGTGGGCGAAGTTGGCGGTCATGATCGCGGCGAACTCCGCGTCCAGCCACGCCTGGTCGGCGCAGATCAGGTCGGCGAACCCGGTGCCCGCCGAGGCCTGGCGCGTGGTGTCCGTCATCGTCGATCACTCCCCGGCAACGTCGTCGTAGTCGCAACCAGGTCATGTACCGCAACTACTATTTCTATAGCTCGCACTGGAGATTCTGTCAAGCATTCGGTGTAGATAAATCTCGGGCCGCTCCCGGCGTCAGGGTGCGGCCGGCGCGCCGAGGCCGGCGCTGAGGGCCACTGCGGCCGCTTCGCCGCGGGAGGTGACTTCCAGCTTCTGGAGCACACCGGTGACGTGGAACTTGACGGTGCTTTCGGTGATGCCGAGTTCGCCGGCGATGGCCTTGTTGCGCTTGCCCTGCGCGAGCAGCGCCAGGACCTCGCGCTCGCGCCGGTTGAGCGTGGTCAGCCGCGTCCCGCCGGAGGGTTCGGCCGGCGGGTCGAGCGGCAGGTCGATCGTGACACGGCTGCCCCAGCCGGGCGCGGCGTCGAGGTCGAGCCCGGCTCCCAGGGTGCGCGCCCGGCCCTGGAGCTGGCGGCGCAGGGCGGCGGTGTCCAGCTCGCCCGAGCCCTGGTCGCGGACGTCGACGTGCAACGCGGCGTCGTCGCAGGTCCAGGCGATGCGCAGGCGGGCGAGCCGCGGCTGGGCGGCGAACGCCAGCACGGTCGTGCAGGTCATCGCGCGGGCGGCGTGGGCGATGTCGCCCGGCAGCGGCCGTCCGTCGCGCGACGGTGCGACGAACTCGATGCGCGCCTCGTGGTGGCGCAGCATCTGCCGGATTTCCGTGCGCAGCCGGGTGAACGCGGCGGGCGGGGGTTCTTCGGACAGCGCCCGGTCCGATTTCTGCGCCGACCGCAACGCCACGAGCGCGGCGGAGGCGGAATCGGCCGCGGCCAGCCGCGCCCGTCCGTCGTCGAGGCCGGTGGAGCGCAGGGTGGTCAGGATCGAGACGAGCACGGCCTCGTGCGCGGCGGCCATTTCGGCGAGCGTGCGTTCCCGTTCGCTCGAGGCGGCGCGGGACTCGGCGAGGTAGTCGGGGCTGGCCTGGGCCACCTGCTGCCGGATCGAGGTCGCGACCAGCCCGAAGATCGCGGCCAGCAGACGCGGTTCGGGCAGGCGCCGCCGCGACGTCCGGGGGACGAGGACCAGGAGCGTGTCGGCCACGTCCCGCACCACCCACACCGGCCGCTGCTCGCCGGCGACGAGCGCGGTCGTGGTCACCGGGAGCCCGGGCTCGACGGCGGAGGAGATCTCCTCCAGCTCCCCGATGGTGACCTTGTTGATCATCTCCAGGTCGCCCGCGACCTTGCGGGGGCGTCCGGTGCACTCGCGGGTGAAGATGACCAGTGCGGTGTGCGGCCACCGTTCGGCCAGGAACTTCGACAGGCGGCGGGCGATCTCGTGCAACGGGCCGTCGACCACGTCCCGCAGAGCCACGAGATCGGCCGCCGGGTCCCGCGCATCGGTCATGGCGGAACTCTAGCCTGCCGGGAAGTCGAGGTTTTACTGGTCCGACGACCAGGTCGCGTGCGCTCGCGGGGCCGGTTACCGTCGCGACAGGCCTGCCGGCACGTGCAGGCCTGTCCGCCGACGACGAAGGAACTGCCCCGATGCCACAGACGGTTCGCGGTGTGATCGCCCGCTCGAAGGGAGCTCCGGTCGAGCTCACCGATGTCGTGATTCCCGACCCCGGACCGGGTGAGGTCGTCGTCGCGATCGCGGCGTGCGGCGTCTGCCACACCGACCTGACCTACCGCGAAGGCGGCATCAACGACGACTTCCCGTTCCTGCTCGGCCACGAGGCGGCGGGCACCGTGGAATCCGTCGGTGCGGGCGTGGAGTCGGTGCGGCCGGGCGACTTCGTCGTCCTGAACTGGCGCGCGGTCTGCGGGCAGTGCCGGGCCTGCAAGCGGGGCCGGCCGCAGTACTGCTTCAACACCTTCAACGCGAGCCAGAAGATGACCCTGACCGACGGTACCGAGCTGACCCCGGCGCTGGGGATCGGCGCGTTCGCCGACAAGACCCTCGTGCACGCCGGGCAGTGCACCAAGGTCGACCCGGCCGCCGACCCGGCGGTCGCCGGTCTGCTCGGCTGCGGCGTCATGGCCGGCCTGGGTGCGGCGGTCAACACCGGTGCGGTGGGCCGCGGCGACTCGGTGGCGGTCATCGGCTGCGGTGGCGTCGGCGACGCGGCCATCGCGGGCGCGCGGCTGGCCGGGGCCGGCACCATCATCGCCGTGGACCGCGACCCGAAGAAGCTCGAGTGGGCCGTCGAGCTCGGCGCCACCCACACCGTCAACGCCACCGAAACCGACGTCGTCGAGGCCGTCGCCGAGCTGACCGGCGGGTTCGGCGCCGACGTGGTGATCGACGCGGTGGGCCGGCCGGAGACCTGGAAGCAGGCGTTCTACGCCCGCGACCTCGCGGGCACGGTCGTGCTCGTCGGGGTGCCCACCCCGGACATGCGCCTGGAGATGCCGCTGCTGGACTTCTTCTCGCGGGGCGGGTCCCTGAAGTCGTCGTGGTACGGCGACTGCCTGCCCGAGCGGGACTTCCCGGTGCTCGTCGACCTGCACCTGCAGGGCAGGCTGCCGCTGGAGAAGTTCGTGACCGAGCGCATCGCCCTGGAGGACGTCGAGAACGCGTTCCACACGATGCACGCCGGTGAGGTGCTGCGCTCGGTGGTGGTCTGGTGAGCTTGCGGATCGACCGGGTCGTCACCTCCGGTGTCTTCGCGCTCGACGGCGGCACGTGGGAGGTCGACAACAACGTCTGGCTGATCGGGGACGACGACGAGGTCGTGGTGGTGGACGCCGCGCACGACGCCGGGGCGATCACCGCGGCCGTGGGCGGCCGAACCGTGGTCGCGGTCGTGTGCACGCACGGCCACAACGATCACGTGACCTTCGCCCCGCAGCTGGGCAAGGAGCTCTACGCGCCGGTGCTGCTGCACCCCGGCGACCAGGAGCTGTGGGACATGACCCACGCCGGCCAGGCGTACTGGAAGACCTCCGACGGCCAGCGCATCGCCGTGGCCGGGACCGAACTGGAGATCATCCACACCCCGGGGCACTCGCCCGGCTCGGTGTGCGTGCACCTGCCGGAGGCGAAGGCGCTGTTCTCCGGCGACACGCTGTTCGCCGGCGGGCCGGGTGCCACCGGCCGGTCGTTCTCCGACTTCCCGACGATCATCGGCTCGATCCGCGACCGCCTGTTCACGCTGCCCGAGGACACCCGGGTGCACACCGGTCACGGCGACGGGACCACGATCGGCACCGAGGCGCCCCACCTCGCGGAGTGGATCGCCCGCGGACACTGACCCGGACTGCGGTGCCCGGTGGTGCCGGCCTGACGGTCAGGCGCACGGATCCCAGGGATAGGCGGCACAATCGATGGCGGCCCACACGGTCTTGCCGCCGTCCCGGGGCCGGCTGCCCCAGTCGTCGGTCAGCTTGGTGACCATCGCCAGGCCCCGGCCCCCGGGCTCGCCCGGGCCGGGGCGGGCCGGGACCGGGTGAACCGCGGAGTGGTCGTCGACCTCGATGCGGATCCGGCAGGGATCCGCGTCCCGCCGGAGTCGCAGCCGTCCGGCGCCGCCGCCGTGCGCGTAGGCGTTGGTGAGCAGCTCGGTGGCGACCAGCTGCACCGCGGCGAGGTGGTCCTCCCCGAGATCGGACAGGGCTCTCGCCGCCCAGTGGCGCACCGCCACCAGTGGCGGCAGGCTGCCGGGTCCGAGTTCCAGCGTCAGCGGTGGCTCAACCGTGTCCGTCATCGAGTGCGTCGTCATCCCCACTCCGTCCTGTCTGCTCAAGACGGTCGCTGGTGGCTACCCTGCTGGCCGCGCGCCAAAACCGCAACTTCATCCGGAACAGGGCAGGGCGTGCGCCAGATCGGGGAAGATCGGCAGGACGCGATCGAGCTCGCCGAGCTCGATCACCCGCCGGGGGAGCCCCGTGGCGACGATCCGGAGCTGGGACCTGCGACAACCGCGCTGGTGAGCCTGGAGCAGGACACGCAGTCCGCACGCGGCCAGGAACTCCACGCCGGACAGGTCGACGACCAGCACTCCGGGGGCCTGGTCGAGCGCCGCGGTGAGGGCGTCGTCCAGCACGGGCAGCGACTCGAGGTCGAGCTCGCCATCGACGCGCAGCACGACGGCCGGCCCCGACCGGTGCACCCGGACCAGGCAGGAAACCGGACGCGAAGGGTGAAGGTGCGTGTTCATCGTGACGTCATCATCCGCCGTAGGGCACACCTGAGCGCCGCACCGCCATCCCCATCACCCCATCGGAGCAATCAGGGAGCGGTGCGGCCCGTGAGGTCTTCGAATTCGGTGGCCAGTTTTTCGTGGCGGACCGCTTCGTCGAGGAAACCCGCGACGAACAACTGCCGGGCGAGATCGACGTGGATCCGGGCCATCTCCTGAGCCGATTCGTGCACCTGCTCGCGCACTTCCCGGAGTGCCCGGCTGGTGCGGAGCAGACTGCGCACACCGAGCCCGCCCGCGATGAGCAGAACACCGGCGGCCAGCAGGTTCACGGTCACCGAACCGGATCCCGGGAATCGTCGAGCGCGGCGGTTTCGGAATTCGAGTCCATGAGTTCCTGCTTGGTGCTCGGTTTCGCGGTGCCGGTCAACGACGCAGTGCGCGGATGATCAGGTGGCCGACGACGGCGTAGACCAGCGCAGCGAGGCCGTAGTTCATGATGACGCCGATCAGCGCGTCGTCCGGGGTGAACACATCTCCCAGGCCCAGCACCAGCGCCTTGGCGAGCACGTAGATGGCGTGGACGAAACCGTTGTGGTGGTTGGCGTCCAGAACGACGAACAGCACGTGCAGGGCGAACACGAGTGTCACCAGCCCGACAATGACGCGAATCAGATTCGCAATCGTGTCGGCGGTGCGTTCGTCGCGGCGGCCGCGGGCGCGGTATTCGTCGGGCTCCGGGTAGTGCTGCTGCGCGTATCGTGGGCGGCCGTCGTATTCACCGTGCGGCTGGTAACTCATGGCCGCGAAGTCTCGCAACCAACATCGAAAAAAACAACCCTTCTGGCGCAGCGTGGCGTGAGTTGATGACCGTACAAGTGCCGTCCGCAGGGATGACGCCGGACAGCGCCGCACGCACCGGGGCGGGTTTCTGTGTCCTCCCGCACAGCTCAACCGCCGGCGGGTGGTGCGGCGGGAAGTTGCACGGTGGCGAGGAGCCCGCCACCGGAGCGGGGGGCCAGGGTGAGGGTGCCGTCGTGCGCCCGGGTGATGCTCTTGACGATGGCCAGGCCGAGGCCGACACCCGCGTCGTCGGTGCGGACGCGCTGGGTCCCGCGCTGAAACGGCTCCACGAGCGTGGACACCACGTCCGCGGTGAGCTCCTCGCCGGTGTTCGCGACGGTGAGCGCCACGGCCCCGGGCAGAACGCTCGCGGTGACCCACACGGTGCCGCGTTCGGGCAGGTTGTGGACGATCGCGTTGTGCACCAGGTTCGTGGTCATCTGCAGCAGCAGCGCGTACGAGCCGAGGACCGGGGTCAGGTCACCGAAGGTCTGGATCGTGAGGCCGCGTTCCCCGGCGAGGGGGAGGAGCGTTTCGGTGGCCTCTTCGGCGATGAGGGACAGGTCGACGCGCTCCCGGGTGAAGGACCGCCGGCCGGCGCGGCTGAGCAGGAGCAGGGCTTCGGTGAGGTCGATCGCCCGGGTGTTGACGGCGCGGAGGCGGTCGATGAGTTCAGCGGTGTCGCGTCCGGGGTCGTGGCGGGCCACGTCGAGGAGCGTCTGCGTGATCGCCAGCGGGGTGCGCAGTTCGTGGGAGGCGTTGGCGGCGAACCTCTGCTGTTCGGCCACGTCGGCTTCCAGTCGCGCGAGCATCGCGTCGAAGGCGTCGGCGAGTTCGCGGAACTCGTCCGTGCGGCCCGGCAACCGGATCCGGTGGGACAGCGATCCGCCCGCGGCCCGGCGTGTGGCGTCGGTGATGCGGGACAGGGGAACGAGCATCCGTCCGGCGAGGATCCACCCGCCGAGGAAACCGAACACCAGCAGGAACCCCAGCGCGATACCCACGGCCGGGGCGAAGCTGCGCAGGAGGAACTCCTGGCCGGGAAAGTGTCCGCCGGGCGCCCTGATCCCGTTGCCGCCGGGGACGTAACGCAGCAGGACCATCCACACCACCGCGAACGTCAGGATCCCGGCCAGGATGAGGAATCCCGCGTAGCTGAGGGTGAGTTTGAGGCGAACACTCGGACCGGGTGCCCTATCCACGGTCCCCTCCCTCGGCTGGGGTGGCCGGCCGGGCGATGCGGTACCCGACGCCGGCCACGGTGGTGATGATCCACGGCTCGCCGAGGCGTTTGCGCAGTGC
Organism: Amycolatopsis thermophila; assembly: GCF_030814215.1. Taxonomy (NCBI): domain Bacteria; kingdom Bacillati; phylum Actinomycetota; class Actinomycetes; order Pseudonocardiales; family Pseudonocardiaceae; genus Amycolatopsis; species Amycolatopsis thermophila. The sequence continues at coordinate 5,321,558 of NZ_JAUSUT010000001.1, forward strand.
CGAGACCGTGATGCGCACCGCGTTGGTGAAGGGGTCGGCGTTCACGTCCCACGCCCGCTCCAGGAGCTCTTCGGCGCTGACGACACCGCCCTCGGCCGCGACGAGGACTTCGAGCACGGCGAATTGTTTCCGGGTGAGCGCCACGTAGCGTCCGTCGCGGTGGACCTCGCGGCGGAACGGGTCCACCCGCAGCCCCGCGATCTCCCGCACAGGCGGCCGGTTGTGGGCGCGCCTGCGGTCGAGCGCCCGGAGGCGGAGGACGAGTTCCCGGAGTTCGAAGGGTTTCGTGAGGTAGTCGTCGGCGCCCAGGGCGAACCCGGAGACCTTGTCGTCGAGCCGGTCGGCGGCGGTGAGCATGAGGATGGGCGTCCCGCTGCCGGAGGCGACGATGTGCTCGGCGATCTCGTCGCCGGACGGGCCGGGGATGTCGCGGTCGAGGACGGCGATGTCGTAGGCGTTGACGCCCAGCAGTTCCAAAGCGGTGTGACCGTCCCCGGCGATGTCGGCGGCGATCGCCTCCAGGCGCAGGCCATCGCGGATGGCGTCCGCCAGATACGGTTCGTCCTCGACGATCAGCACGCGCATATTCCCCCGATGGTAGGGATCAGGGCATATCGCCGGCGTATCGAAAACCGGATACGCGCCGGCAACACGGCGTTGCCTTGACTCGACGGCATGAGTCACAGCGCACGAGCAACGTCCCGCCGTGTCCGTTCGGCCGTCCTCGCTGCCCTCGCGGTCCTCGGCGCGGCGCTCATCGGTGTCCGCGTCCACCAGGCGCGGGTGCCCTCGTCCGTCGAGCGGACTGGACCGGGCGCGGCGGACGGCGTCGTCCCCGAGGGGGTGACGGTCTTCGACGACGAGTTTCCCGCCGTGGCCAACCTCGACCCCGGTCTGCTCGGCGCCCTGCGCCGCGCGGCGACCGACGCGGGCGTGGAGTTCGTCGTCAACAGCGGCTGGCGGTCCCCGGAGTACCAGGAACAACTCCGCCGCGAGGCGGTCTCGAAATACGGCTCGGAACGGGAAGCCGCCCGGTGGGTGGCCACCGCGGACACCTCCGCTCACGTGACGGGCGAGGCGGTCGACCTCGGGCCCGCGCAGGCGACGGCGTGGCTGGCCGAGCACGGCGCCGGATACGGGCTGTGCCAGGTCTACCGCAACGAACCCTGGCACTACGAACTCCGCCCCGACGCCGTCGACCACGGCTGCCCGCCCCCATATGCCGACGCCGCGCACGACCCCCGGATGCGCCGGTGAGCACCGGTGTGCCGGCGAGGTTCCGCCCACCCGGCCGGTCCCGCAGGCGATCCCGCTCAGAAGGCCGGCACGATGCCGAACGCGCGGATCTTCCGGTAGATCGTCGCGCGGGACATACCCAGGTCGGCGGCCGCCAGCTCCTTGTTGCCCTGGTGCGCGGCGAGGCTGCGGACGATCGCGTCGCGTTCCATGCTCTCCAGACGGCTGAGCCGGCGGCGGGTGACGGTGCGGCATTCGGCCGGCAGGTCGTCCACCTCGATCGTGCCCGTGCGGCGCCGCCGGGAGACCTGCGCCAGGACCTCGTCGAGCTGCCGGACGTTGCCCGTCCAGGGCACCCGCATCAGCTGGCGCATGCAGGCGTCGGACGCTTCGAGGTCGCGGTTGCCGGCGTGGCGCGCCAGCAGGGCGGGCACGAGGCGGTGCAGGTCCTCGATCCGGTGGCGCAGCGGCGGCACCTCGACCGTGTGCGCGAAGAACGGCATCAACCAGCCGTGCAGCTCCGAGCCGCGCGGGTCCTCACCGATCGTGACGGCCACCCAGGCCGGCGCCTGTTCCGGCGGCGCGGCCTGCCAGGCGGTGAACAACTCGGTCAGGCGCTGCATCCCTTCCTCGGTGAGCGCGTCGACGTGGCGCAGGATCACCGCCGGTGGATTGCCGCCGCTCACCTCGTCGGCCAGGCCCTGCGCCCACGCCTCGTAGTTGCCCACCGGCGCGCAGTCCAGCACCAGCTGGCGGCCGGGAGCGTGCCGGCGCGCGACGGCCTGGGCCAGCGCCGCCTTGCCGGTGCCGCGCTCGCCGGTCAGGACCAGCCAGTTGCGGCCGACGATGCTCGCCTCGGCGGCGGCGCACGCCTGCCGCCACCCCGGGCTGGTGCCGACGAGCCCGGGAAGGTGCAGGTCGGCGTGACCGGCGGTGCGCCGGGGCGCGGCCTGGTTCTTCACCCGGAACAGCCCGCCCACCAGGCTCGAGCCGTGGTGCACCGGGCGGTACTCCAGCCGGGCGACGACGCCGGACGGGAGATCGGCCAGGACCGTGGCGGGTGTGGTGGTGCCGGCGACGTCGGCCGTGTGGGTGATCAGCGCCGCCCGGTCGGCCGCGTCGTACAGCTCCTGGGCGTGGTTGTTGACCATGACCACGTCCTCGTTCACGGCCAGGATGGCGCCCGAGCCGCGCCGGCACGCGGCGAGGTACTCGCGGAACAGGGCCAGCTCGCGCGCACCGGCCCCGGCGAGCATGGCCTCCTCGATCCGCTTGGCTGTGGTGCGGGCGAGCGTGAGCAGCAGCGGGCCCGGCGCGCCCGTCCAGCTGGTGAGATCGAGTACGCCGACCAGGTGACCGCGGATCGGGTGGTGGATGGGCGCGCCCGCGCATTCGAACTCCGCGAGACCGCTGTTGAAGTGTTCGAACCCGGAGACGAGCACGGGTTGCTGGCATTCCAGCGTGGTGCCGATCCCGTTCGTCCCGATCGAGGACTCGGCGTAGCTGAAGCCGGGCGCGAGCGAGATGCGGTCCAGACCGGAGTGCAGCGCGCGGTCCGGGCTGGACCGGCTCACCACGAGCCCGTCGGCGTCGGTGAGCAGGATGGCGACCGGGTGATCGGACAGCTCGGTCGTCAGGTTGTCCAGGATCGGCTTGGCGGTGCGCGCCAGGAGGCTGTCCTCGTCGCGGTCGGTCACGAAGACGGGGTCCGGCTCGTCGGCGCTGATCCGGTGTTCGAGCGCGCGCCGCCACGACGCGGAGATGATTTCCCGCACGCCCGGCACATCGGGCACCCGGCGCGACAGGAACTCCTCCCGCAGCGCACTGACCTGCGATTCCGACCGGCGTCCTGGCCTCGTCACCACCGTCTCCTTCGACGTCACGTGCTGGGGGACTGCACTGTTCACCCATCGTGGCGGAGATCTCGCACCGCCTTGGTCTCACATTGAGACAGAACTCACCTGCGATGCGCAACACACTCTCCCCCGTCAGTGACGACGGCCGGCGGCGCGATCCCCGGTTTCGAGGAGGCTGAATTGAGCAGGCAGAGTCTCACCAAGGCGCACAACAAGATCACGGAGTTGTCCTGGGAGCCGACCTTCGCCACCCCGGCGACGCGCTTCGGGACCGACTACACCTTCGAAAAGGCCCCGAAGAAGGACCCGCTCAAGCAGATCATGCGGTCGTACTTCCCCATGGAGGAGGAAAAGGACAACCGCGTCTTCGGCGCGATGGACGGCGCGATCCGGGGCAACATGTTCCGGCAGGTGCAGCAGCGCTGGCTGGAGTGGCAGAAGCTGTTCCTGTCGATCATCCCGTTCCCGGAGATCTCGGCCGCCCGCGCGATGCCGATGGCCATCGACGCGGTGCCGAACCCGGAAATCCACAACGGACTCGCGGTGCAGATGATCGACGAGGTTCGCCACTCGACGATCCAGATGAACCTCAAGAAGCTGTACATGAACAACTACATCGACCCGGCCGGCTTCGACATCACCGAGAAGGCGTTCGCGAACAACTACGCGGGCACCATCGGCCGCCAGTTCGGCGAGGGGTTCATCACCGGTGACGCGATCACCGCGGCCAACATCTACCTGACGGTCGTGGCGGAGACCGCGTTCACCAACACGCTGTTCGTCGCGATGCCCGACGAGGCGGCCGCCAACGGCGACTACCTGCTGCCGACGGTGTTCCACTCGGTGCAGTCCGACGAGTCCCGGCACATCAGCAACGGCTACTCCATCCTGCTGATGGCCCTGGCCGACGAGCGCAACCGCCCGCTGCTGGAGCGCGACCTGCGCTACGCCTGGTGGAACAACCACTGCGTGGTGGACGCCGCGATCGGCACGTTCATCGAGTACGGCACCAAGGACCGCCGCAAGGACCGCGAGTCCTACGCGGAGATGTGGCGCCGCTGGATCTACGACGACTACTACCGCAGCTACCTGCTGCCGCTGGAGAAGTACGGCCTGGTCATCCCGCACGACCTGGTCGAGGAGGCGTGGAACCGGATCACCAACAAGTTCTACGTCCACCGCGTGGCCCAGTTCTTCGCCACCGGCTGGCCGGTGAACTACTGGCGCATCGACGGCATGACCGACGCCGACTTCGAGTGGTTCGAGGACAAGTACCCGGGCTGGTACAGCCAGTTCGGCAAGTGGTGGGAGGCCTACAACCGGCTGCGGTACCCGGGCCGGAACAAGCCGATCGCGTTCGAAGAGGTCGGCTACGAGTACCCGCACCGCTGCTGGACCTGCATGGTGCCCTGCCTGATCCGCGAGGACCTGGTGGTGGACAAGGTCGACGGCCAGTGGCGCACCTACTGCTCCGAGACCTGCGCCTGGACCGACAAGGTCGCCTTCCGGCCGGAGTACGAGGGCCGGGAGACGCCCAACATGGGCCGCCTCACCGGGCAGCGCGAGTGGGAGACCCTGCACCACGACCGCGATCTGGCCGACATCGTCGCCGACCTGGGCTACGTCCGCGACGACGGCAAGACGCTGATCCCGCAGCCGCACCTGGACCTGGACGACCCCAAGAAGCTGTGGACGCTCGACGACATCCGCGGCATCCGGTTCGCCAGCCCGAACGTGACGCTCAACCAGATGAGCGACCAGGAGCGCGAGGAGTGGGCGGCGGCCTACCGCGCCAACCCGAACGTCACGGTCGCCTGACGGCCTGAGGACCCGCGGGTGGCGGTGGCGCCCTGCCCCGGTGTGCCGCCACCGCCGCCCGCTTCCCCGGAGAATCGAGAGACCAATGGCCGACAAGCACCGCATCTCCTTCGAACCGGTCGACATCGAGATGGAGGTCGGCGAGGACGAGAAGATCCTCGACGCCGCGTTCCGCCAGGGCATCCACCTCATGCACGGCTGCCGCGAGGGCCAGTGCTCGGCGTGCAAGTCCTTCGTGCTGGACGGCGAGATCCAGATGGAGCGCTACTCGACGTTCGCCTGCAACGACGCCGAGGTCGAGGAAGGCTACGTGCTGCTGTGCCGGGCGCACGCCTTCAGCGACTGCACCATCGAGCTGCTCAACTTCGACGAGGAGGAGCTGCTCAACTCGGCCCCGCTGCAGCGGATCAGGACCGAGGTCCTCGAGGTCGTGCCGCACACGCACGACATCGTCGGGCTCAAGCTCAAGCCGGTCGACCCGCCCGCCTACGAGTTCAAGCCCGGCCAGTACGCCGACCTCACCATCCCCGGCACCGACGAGCACCGGTCGTTCTCGATGGCGACCATCCCGTCCACCGGGGACCACATCGAGTTCGTCATCAAGAAGTACCCGGGCGGCCGGTTCTCCGCGCTGCTCGACGACGGGATCGCGGTGGGCGACACCATCGAGCTGACCGGGCCGTACGGCAACTTCACGCTGAAGAACGGGCACGTGCTGCCCCTGGTGCTGATGGCCGGGGGTGCCGGCATGGCTCCGGTGCTCAGCCTGCTGCGGCACCTCAGCGAGACCGGCGACACCCGCCGGATCCGGTTCTACTACGGCGCCCGCACCCCCGCGGACCTGTTCTACCTGGACGAGATCCGCGCGCTGGGTGAACGGTTGCCGGACTTCGGGTTCGTCGTCGCGCTCTCGGAGTCCGCCGAGGGTGCCGACGCGCTCGGGGTCGCCGCGGAAACCGGGATGGTCACCGAGGTCGTGGAGGCCAGGGAGCCGGAGCTGCACCGCAGCGAGGTGTACCTGTGCGGCCCGCCGCCCATGGTGGACGCCGCGCTGGCACTGGCGGCCCGCCAGGGCGTGCCCGACGACCAGGTGTTCTACGACAAGTTCACCACGTCGGTTCGTGACGAGTAGACATCGCAAGGAGACAACACATGACGAGCAGTGCGAAGACGCGCAGCTTCCCGAAGGTGGAGTTCACCGACTCCGAGGCGGGGGCCCTGGAGTTCCCCAGCTCGAAGAGCCGGGCCTACAACTACTTCAAGCCGGCCAAGCTGCGCGCGACGGTGTACGAGGACGTGACCGTCGACGTGCAGCCGGACCCCGAGCGGCACCTGAGCCAGGGCTGGATCTACGGCTTCGCGGACGGCCCGGGCGGCTACCCGCAGGAGTGGACGGCCGCGAAGTCGTCGAACTGGCACGCCTTCCTCGACCCGAACGAGGAGTGGGAGCAGACCATCTACCGCAACAACTCCGCGGTGGTCCGGCAGGTCTCCCTGTGCCTGGAGAACGCCAAGCGCGCGGGCGCCTACGGCAACTGGAACACCGCCTGGCAGAAGTTCATCGCCCGCAACCTCGGCGCCTGGATGCACGCCGAGAACGGCATGGCGCTGCACGTGTTCACCTCGATCCAGCGGTCCGGCCCGACGAACATGATCAACACCGCGGTGGCCGTGAACGCCGCGCACAAGATGCGGTTCGCCCAGGACCTCGCGCTGTTCAACCTGGACCTGTCCGAGTCGCTGGACACCTTCGACGGCTCGGTGCACAAGGAGGTCTGGGCCTCGGCCGAGGAGTGGCAGCCCACCCGCAAGGTCGTCGAGGAGCTCACCGCCGTCGGCGACTGGGCCGAGCTGCTGTTCGGCACCAACGTCGTGTTCGAGCAGCTGGTCGGCCAGCTCTTCCGGTCGGAGCTGGTCATGCAGATCTCGGCCACGAACGGCGACTACATCACCCCGACGATCGTCGGCACCGGCGAACACGACTACAGCCGCGACCTCGGCTACACGCGCGCGCTGTTCCGGCTGCTCACCCGCGACGAGCGGTTCGGCGGGACCAACCGGGAGCTGTTCGGCCAGTGGCTCGCCAAGTGGGTACCGCCGTGCCTGGAGGCCGCCTACGCGCTGCAGCCGATCTGGTCGCAGCCGGCCGAGAAGGCCCGCACGTTCGCCGACTCGCTCGCCGCCACCAAGGAGAAGTTCACCCAGCTGCTCGAGGAGATCGGGCTGGACACCCCGAAGGAGTTGGACAAGTGAGCGAAACCATGCAGTTCGGCTCGCAGGCCGGATCGTCGAACATGTGCGGCGTCACGCTGATGAACACCCCGGTCGGACGCGTGGTCGCCGACGTGATGGGGGCCAAGGAGGGCGTCACGCTGGTCGAGTACCCGTCGATGATCCGCGTGGACGGCACCCGGCTGCTCGAGTTCGACTACGACGAGCTGACCGAGGCGCTCGGCGAGCCGTTCGACGGGTCGATCTTCGAGGAGATCAGCTCCACCCACTACGGCCGCATGGTGCACCTGGACGACCGCACCCTGCTGTTCGCCAACCCGGAGGACGCCGCCGAGTACATCGGCTTCGACCTCGCCGCGCACGGCTGACGACGGACAGCCCCCGCACCTCGTGGTGGCGGGACGGGCCGACGCGGCCGTCCCGCCACCACGGTTCCACCGAGCACCACCACAGCGAAGGGTGAGGACCTCTCCGATGTACGAGAAGGACGGCGAGAAGTACTACGTGGTCGACGGGCACGTCCACATCTGGGACGGCCGCGAGTCGAACCACAAGAACGTGCACGGCAAGCAGTTCATCGACTGCTTCTACGACTACCACAAGAACCTGAGCCCGGAGGAGGTCGTCTGGGACTACGACACCTACACCTACTACGGTGCCGAGCGGTTCATGAAGGATCTCTTCGGAGAGGGCTACGTCGACCACGCCATTTTCCAGGCCACCCTGCTCAGCGACTTCTACCGCACCGGGTTCGGCCAGACCGACGAGGCGTTCGGGCTCACCCGGCAGCACCCGGACAAGCTCACCTACAACCACGCCTACGACCCGCGCAACGGCGAGGCCGGCCTGGAACAGCTGCGCCGCGACGCGGAACGCTTCGGGCTCAAGGGAGTCAAGCTCTACACCGCCGAGTGGCACGGCGACTCGCGCGGGTACAAGCTCGACGAGCCCTGGTCGCGCCGCTACCTGGAGGAGTGCCTCGAGCTCGGCATCCGCAACATCCACGTCCACAAGGGACCGACGATCCGCCCGCTGGACCGGGACGCGTTCGACGTCGCCGACATCGACAAGGTCGCCACCGACTACCTCGACCTCAACTTCGTCGTCGAGCACGTCGGGCTGCCGCGGCTGGAGGACTTCTGCTGGATCGCCACGCAGGAGTCCAACGTCTACGGCGGGCTGGCGGTGGCGATGCCGTTCATCCACTCGCGGCCCCGCTACTTCGCCCAGATCATCGGGGAGCTGCTCTACTGGATCGGCGAGGACAAGATCCTCTTCGGCAGCGACTACGCCCTGTGGACGCCGAAGTGGCTCGTGGAGAAGTTCGTCGACTTCCAGATCCCCGAGGACATGCCGGAGTACCCGGCGATCACGACGGACCAGAAGAAGAAGATCCTCGGTCTCAACGCGGCCGCGCTGTACGACCTGGACGTGCCGCGGCACCTGCGCCTGCCGACCCAGGCCGGCGACGCGGACGCCGAGGTCGCCGCGGGAGCTGGTGCCTGATGACCCAGACCGCCGTGTCCGTGGAGGCCGAGGTCCTCGCGGCACTGTCCACGGTGCTCGATCCCGAGCTGGACGAACCGGTGACCGAGCTGGGTTTCGTCCGTTCCGTGGCGATCGACGACGAGGGAGTGGAGGTGCACCTGCGGCTGCCCACGTCGTTCTGCGCGCCCAACTTCGCCTACCTGATGGTCGCCGACGCCTACGACGCGCTGTCGGCCGTGTCCGGGCTGGGCCGGGTCCGGGTGCTGCTCGACGACCACCACGACTCGGACAAGATCAACAGCGGTACCGCCGCCGGGCTCGGCTACGTCGGCACCTTCGGCGTGGAGGCGGAGGACAGCCTCGACGAGCTGCGCCGGACGTTCCAGCGCAAGGCGCACCTGGCGGCGATGGAACGGTGCTGCCGGTCCGCGCTGGCCAGCGGTGCCTGGACGGTCGAAGAGCTGCCCCTGCTGGAGCTGTTCGACCTGCCCGAAGGCCGTCTGAAGTCGGCCCTGCTGCGCCGGCGCGAGGCCATCGGGCTGCCCGTCCACTCGCACGCGCGGGTGATGGTGGACCACGAGGGCAACCCCGTCACGCGCTCCGACGTGGCGCTGCGGTTGCGGCTGGCCACCACCACCCGCGTGTCCATCGAGGGCAACGCCCACTTCTGCCGGGGCCTGCTCGCCACCCGGTACGCCGGCGTCGATCCCGCCGGCTCCGCCCCGGTCGTCACCAACACCAGGAGCCACCCATGAAAGCCGCACAGGTCACCGGCTACCACTCCGCCCTCGAACTGCGCGACGTCGACGAGCCCAAGATCACCGGTCCGCTGGACGTCGTGGTCCGGGTCGGCGCGGCGGGCGTCTGCCGGACCGACATCCACATCCTGGAAGGGCAGTGGGCGGAGAAGTCCGGCGTCACCCTGCCCTACACGATCGGGCACGAGAACGCCGGCTGGGTGCACGCCGTCGGGGACGCGGTGACGAACGTGGCGGTGGGGGACAAGGTCATCCTCCACCCGCTGATCACGTGCGGGCTGTGCCGGGCCTGCCGGCTCGGCGACGACGTGCACTGCGAGAACTCGCGGTTCCCCGGCATCGACACCAACGGCGGGTACGCCGAGTACCTGCTCACCTCGGCCCGGTCGTGCGTCAAGCTCGACGACAGCCTCGAGCCGGCCGACGTGGCGGCGCTCGCCGACGCGGGGCTGACCGCCCAGCACGCCGCGGCGAAGGCCGCGAAGGTGCTGCGGCCGGGCGAGGTGTGCGTCATCATCGGCGCCGGCGGTCTCGGTCACATCGGCATCCAGTGCCTGAAGGCGATGAGCGCGGCCACGCTGGTCGTCGTGGACCGCAACCCCGCGGCGCTCGACCTGGCCGAGGAGGTCGGCGCCGACGTCACCGTGGTGGCCGACGGCAACCACGTGAACGAGGTGCTGGAACTCACCGGCGGCCACGGGGCCGAGGCGGTCCTGGACTTCGTCGGCGAGGGCGGCTCGACGTCGGAGGGCGTGCGGATGCTGCGCCGCGCGGGGAACTACTACGTCGTCGGCTACGGCGAGAACATCGACGTGCCGACGATCGACATCATCTCCACCGAGATCAACTTCATCGGCAACCTCGTGGGCTCCTACACCGACCTGCAGGACCTGATGGTGCTCGCCGCGCAGGGCAGGGTGAAGCTGCACACCGCCCGCTACCGGCTCGAGGAGTTCCAGCGGGCCATCGACGACCTGAGCGCGGGCCGGGTCCGCGGCCGGGCCATCCTCATCCCCTGAACCGGAGTTCTTCCCCTGGCACGGAAAGGAAGTGGGAATCATGGCGAAGCAGCTGCGGTTCAGCGTCGAGGCGCGGCGCCGGCTCGAGCTCGGCGTGAACACGCTGGCCGACGCGGTGAAGGTCACCCTGGGGCCCAAGGGCCGCAACGCGGTGCTGGAGAAGCTGACCGGCCCGCCGACCATCACCAACGACGGCGTGACGATCGCCAGGGAGGTGCAGCTGGCGGAACCCTTCGCCAACATGGGCGCCCAGCTGGTCAAGGAAGTCGCGATGAAGACCAACGGGGCCGTCGGCGACGGCACCACCACCGCGACGGTGCTCGCCCAGGCCATGGTGCGGGAGGGGCTGGCCGCCCTGGGCGAGGGAGCGAACCCGATGCGGGTGCGCCGCGGCATCGAGGAGACCGTCGAAGCCGTCGTGGAGTACCTGCGCAAGTCCGCCACCCAGGTGTCCGGTGAGGCCGAGCTGGAGCGGATCGCCACGCTCGCGGCCAGCGACGACGAGCGCATCGGACGCGTGATCGCGCAGGCGCTCGCGGCCGTCGGGCGGGAAGGGGTGGTCGAGGTCGAGGAGTCCGACGAGCCCGGCCTGGGGGTCGAGCTCGTGGACGGGATCGAATTCGACCACGGCTACACCTCGCCGTACATGGTCACCGACCGGGAGCGGATGGAGGCCTCCTACGACGAACCGGCCATCCTGCTGACCAACAAGAAGATCAGCCAGGTGCAGGAGCTGATGCCGACGCTGGAGGCGGCCCGCCGCCTCGACCGGCCGCTGGTGATCCTCGCCGAGAACGTGGACGGGCCCGCGTTGCAGATGATCCTCAACGGCAACGTGCACGGCACCTACCGGGCGGTGGTCGTGCGCGCGCCCGGTTTCGGGCACCGGCGGGTGGCCGAGCTGGAGGACCTCGCCGCCGCGCTGGGCGGCCGGGTGGTCAGCGAGGACTCCGGGCTCGCCCTGGCCGACGTCACCGAGGCCGACCTCGGCCGCTGCGAGCACATCACGATCACCGAGGACACGACCACGATCATCGGCGGCGCCGGTGACGAAGCGGCCGTGCGGGCGCGGATCGGCCAGCTGGACAAGCAGCTCAAGCGGGCCCGGATCGAGCACGACCAGGACAGCCTGAAACTCCGCATCGCCCGGCTGGCCGGCCGCATCGCGGTGGTCCGGGTCGGCGCGGCGACCAGTGTCGAGCTCAAGGAGCGGATGCTGCGGGTGGAGGACTCGCTGGCGGCGGCCAGGGCGGCGCTGGAGGAGGGGGTCGTGGCCGGCGGCGGCGCGTCGCTGGCGCAGGCCGCGCGGTGCGTGGACCTGGTCGGCCTCGACGGGGACGCGGCGCAGGGCCGGGAGATCGTCCGGCGGGCGCTGGGGGAGCCGCTGCGGTGGATCGCCGCCAACGCCGGCTACGACGGCGAGGAGGTGCTCGCGCGGGTGTCCGAAATGGACACCGGCGGCGGGTTCGACGCGCTCACCGGCTCCTACACCGACCTGTTCGCCGCCGGGGTCGTCGACCCGCTCAAGGTGACCCGGTCGGCGCTGGAGAGCGCGGCGTCCATCGCGGCCCTGCTGATCACCACGGAGACCGCGATCGTCGAAGAGGTGCTGGTGAACCCCGGCGCGATCATCGCCCCCGGGACCGGTGACCTCGCCGAGGGCATGGTCCGCCCGTCGAACATCTACTGACCGGCACGGCGCGAGGCCCCACGCACGCCGGTGCGTGGGGCCTCGTCCCGGTCCTTCACCCTCCACGGCGAGCGTGCAGCCCGCTTTCGGCTGCCGGGGTGCACCCGGCGGTCGTGGATGTGGTCGAGTCCGATGAGGCCGGGCAGGTGCTGGTGGCCGCGGTGCGGGTCCGGCGGCGGGAACGTGACCGGTGCGGGATGCGCGCGCGGCGATGGCCCCGACGCGGTCCGGAACCGGCGGCGGTGGCGTGCAGTGGACCTGGAACTGTGCAGGCGTTCGTCGAGTCTGACGCACCCCGGGTGCGGTGTCGTGTGCATGGGGTAGTGGTCAGCCGGGCATACCCGGGCCTTCGACGACACCGTCGCCTGCTTGCGACCACGGCGCAGAATCGGGATCGACGGGACCAGCTACAAGAAGAACCACAAATACCTCATGGTGGTCGACCACGACACCGGCCGGGCGGGTGTGGGCGGCGGCCGGCGACAAACCGACGCCGGCCGCGTTCTTCGAGCTACGCGGGCCGCAGCGGTGCGCGCGGATCACGCATGTCCGGGCGGACGCGGCCGCCTGGATCGCCCAGACCGGTCACTGCCCAGTCCCGTGTGTCATCCGGCCAGCGCGGTGCGCGCCGTGGCGTGACCGACGGCCAGCCGGATCAGCGCGTCCGGGGCGCAGTGGACGTCGGCCAGCCCGGCCGCCACCGCCGCGCGGGCGCCGTAGCGGATTCCCCGCGGCGGCGCGGGGTGGACCACCCCGCCGGAGATGATCCGCAGGTCCGCGGCTTCGGCCAGGCGGTACCCGGCGCCGACCGCGTCACCGTTGACGGCGGCCACCACGGGAAGCGGATGGGCGCGCAGCGCGTCCAGCACCAGGGGCAACCGCTCCAGTGCCGCGGCGCGCGCCGGGACGCCCACGGGCTCGACGTCGGGAGCGAACACGTCGTGAGCACCGGTCAGGACGACCGGGTGGCCGGGGCCGATGTAGGTGAGGGCCGCGGCGAGCCCGTCGAGCAGCTCGGCGCTCAGGGCCCCCGGCGCCGTCCGGATGCGGACCACCACCGCTCCCGACTGGTAGTGCAGGTCGAGCATCATCGCCTCCTGAGCAGCGCTTCCGGGCAGGAACCGTCCTGTGGGGACGATACCGATGCGGCTCGCCTTCCCCTGTCTCACATTGAGACCTCCGTGCGGCGGCCGCTGTGGTGTGCTTCGATCCGTGGCCGGCCCGGACGTCGAAGGGATGGTGGTCCCGGTGCCATCGGGAATGGCGATCCAGTCGCACGATCACGAGCACGCCGGGTGCCTGGACCGGGCGCGCGAGAGCCTGGCCCGCTCCGGCTGGCGGATCGAGACCCCGGCGGGAAACGGGCGGACCCGCCCCGACACGGCTTTGCCGGCTCCGGCTCTTGCCACTGAGCGGCAACACCTCCTGTGAGCCCCGCCGCGGCGGCGGCAGTGTGGACGGTGGAACACCGACACCACAAGGGACAGACATGCCTCGGGACACCGTGCGCCTGGGTGACGTCGAGCTGGCCTACCGCATCGCCGGTGACGGGCCGGAACTGGTCGTGCTGGTGCACGGGTGGCCGCAGACCGGGGCGTGCCGGCGCCGGGTGATCGAGCCGCTGGCGGAGGGCCGCACCGTCGTCGCCCCGGACCTGCGCGGCTACGGGGACTCGGGGCCGGCCGGGACGGGGTACGACAAGCGCGCCACCGCGGCCGATCTCAGCGGCCTGATCCGCCACCTCGGGCACACCTCGGCGGTGGTGATCGGGCACGACCGTGGCGCCCGGGTCGCCCACCGGTGGGCGCTGGACCGTCCCGGGGAGGTGGATGCGCTGGTGCTGCTGGACATCCTGCCGACCCGGGTCGTCATGGACACGTTCGACCGCGACTCGGCGAGTGCGATGTGGCACTGGTTCTTCCACCGCAACGCCGAGCTCGCCGAGACACTGGTCGCGGGCAACGTCGAGGCCTACCTGGGCCACTTCTTCGCGCGGGTCCGTGCCTCCGGCGCGGTCGACGAGGAGACGTTCCGCCACTACGTCGCCGCGTTCAGCGAGCCCGGTCACCTGCGCGCGTCCTTCGCGGACTACCAGGCCGGTTTCACCACGGACCTCGACCTCGACGAGGCCGACCACGCCCGCGGCGTGCGGTTGGCGGCCCCGCTGCTCGTCCTGTGGGGCGCCGAGGGTGGTCTCGCCGGACGCGACGTCGTGCGCGTCTGGCAAGACCACCACCGCGATCCCTCCGCGGTGACCGGGCACGCGGTGCCCGGAGGGCACTACGTCCCCGAGGAAGCGCCCGAGGAGCTGGTGCGGGCGGTCGGCGCGTTCCTCGCCCGGACGCGGGTCACACCGCGGTGAGGCCGCCGTCGACGAGGATCTCGACACCGGTGATGTAGGAGGATTCGTCGCCGGCCAGGAACAGCACGGTGTCGGCGACCTCGCGCACGTCCCCGGCCCGCTTCATCGGCACGCCGTCGATCTGCCTGGCCCGCCACACCGGATCGGCCGAGCCGCGGGAGGTGCGCATCGGCGGGAGCATACCGGGAGCGACCGCGTTGACGCGGATCCCATCGCCGGCGTGCTGCACCGCGGCGGTCCGCGTCATCGACCGGACGGCGGCCTTGGACGCGCCGTAGCCCAGGTGGACGCCGAGCTGGCCGATCGAGGCCGAGATGGAGGACAGGTTGACGATGGAGCCGCCGCCGGAGCGGGCCATGGCGGCGGCGCCGTGCTTGATCCCGAGGAACACGCCCTTCGCGTTGACCAGCATGAGCTGGTCGAAGAACGCGGTGCTGGTGAGGTCGGGGTCGAACGTGCCGCTGATCCCGGCGTTGTTGACCAGGACGTCGAGCCGTCCGAACTCCTCGACGACCTCGTCGATCGTGGCGGCCCACGCGGCCTCGTCGGTGACGTCGAGGTGCACGTAGTGCGCGGTCCCGCCGGCGGCCCGGATCTCCTTGACGGTCGTGGCGCCGTCGTCGTCGGTGATGTCGGCGACGACGACTGTCGCGCCTTCGCGGGCGAACGCCTCGGCGGTGGCCCGGCCCATCCCGCTCGCCGCGCCGGTGATCAGCGCGATCTTGTCCTTCAGGCGCATGGGGTTCCTTTCCGTGGTCAGACGCCGATGCGTGTGCGTCGTTCGTCCGTTGTGGACGGGTTTCGTCCCTCGGTGGTGCCGGCGCCACCAGGGCGAGCATGACGGCCGCGCACGCCATCGTGACGGCCACGGTTGGGGTGGCGGCCGGTGGCCGCGAGCAGGCGCCCGGCCGGGCCGCCGGGTCCGGCGTGCCGGGCGAAGCTCGCGGTGACCGCCTCGGCCCCGGTCTCCTCCGGGAAACCGGTGATCACCGGGCCTGCTCCAGGTTCGTGCGCCAGGGCGGGACCGGGTAACCGGCGCGGTCGAGCACCTCCGCACCCGCGCCGTACGCGAGCCGGGCGGCGTCCGCCGTCGGCAGTGCGTCGAGCTCGTCGGAGAAGACCTCGACCGACACCGGCGCGGTGACCCCGTGCTCGCGCAGGGCCCGCAGCACGCCGGCCGTGTCGCCGGCGCCCCGGCCGGGCAGCAGACGCCGGTGGCGGGCCTCCTCGGTCAGGTCGGGGCCGGGTTCGGGGAGCACGTCGCACAGCTGGACGGTGACGATCTTCGACGCGGGAACACCGGCCAGATCCTCCGGCCGCCCGCCGGACCGGAGCCAGTGCCACAGGTCGAACGTGACGCCGCCGTTGCGCCGGTCCGCGGCGGCGACGACCTCCCACACCTCGGGAAGCGTCCGGACGTGGCTGTAGGGCAGGAACTCGAACCCGACCAGCACACCGTGTTCCGCGGCGCGGTCGCACAGCGCGGCGAACGGCTCCACCAGCTCGGACAGGGGGTGCTCGGAGAACATCGGGACGTTGAGGTGACGCACCCCGATCTCCGCGGCGAGGCGGAACATCGCCTCCTCCGCCGGGTCCACGCCCGCGGCCCAGTCCCAGGTGTGCTCCAGTTCGAAGACCCGTACGCCGTGGTGGTCGAGCAGATCGCGGATGTCCGCATCGGACAGTCCGGCCCCGAGGTAGTCGCCCACGCGCAGGCCGATGCCGGTGAACCCGGCGGCGGCCGCGGCGGCGACCCGGGTGGGCAGGTCGGCGAACCGCAGGGTGTTCGCGCTGCAGTTGAGGAACATCGAACGCCCTTTCAGTGCGGGTCGCCGGGCGTGGCCGAGCCGGCCAGCCACTGGGCGCCTTCGTCGTAGAGCCGGCCGACCGCGTCCCCGGTGAGCCCGGGCAGTCCCGTCCGCACGGTGAAGCCGGCCTTGGTCTGCACGTAGCCGAGGTGGCGGTACCCGGCGGGGAAGCGGGCCAGCAGGTCGCGGTCCAGCTCGAGCCGGGCCGACGGGTCCACCGGGTCCAGGCGGTCCTTCTCGTAGATGGGCTGGCGCCGCACGATCTTCCACTCCCCGTCCAGCCGCAGGCAGAAGTCGTAGAAGCGGCCGGTGCACACCACGTCGACCTCGATCCCGTCGACGCTCGCGCGCTGGTTGATCGTCATCTTCGTCTGGGCCACCGCCCGGTCGACGGCGACGTCCGCGGTGTGCCCGCCGAGGAAGTGCAGGATGCTCACCCCGCGGTCGAACCCGGCCTTGCTGGCCGCGATGAACTCGGCCGCCGGGCCCTGGAACCAGGTCGCGGACATCCAGCCCTGCTCCGGGTGCCACACCGTGGCGAACCGGTCCCAGTCGCCGGCGTCGCGCCACAGCGCCCAGTTCTCGGTGAGTTCCCGCAGTGCGAGCTTCTCGGCCCGGTCGGTCGGCACGGTGTCCTCCTGGTGAGTGGTCATGGGATGTGCGGCGCGAGGTGCGTCCCGGCCGTCACGTGCAGGGTTTCGCCGGTGATGGCCCCGGCGCGGGCGGAGAGCAGGAACGCCACGGCGTGTGCGATGTCAGCCGGTTCCACGAGCCTGCCCAGCGGTGAGGCGGCGGCGAACCGGCGCGCGTAGGCCTCGACGAACTCCGCGTCGCCCTTCTCCGCGTTCAACGGGGTGCGCACGAAGCTCGGCGCCACCACGTTTGATCGTGACCCCGAGCGCCCCCAGTTCCCGGCACGCGGTGCGGGTCAGGCCGACGAGACCGGCCTTCGACGCGGCGTAGGAGGGGGCGGTGGCGCCGCCGAGCCACACGCGCGAGCCGATCGACACCACGCGGCCGCCCCCGAGGCGGCGCCAGTGCGGGATGCAGTGCTTGATCATCAGCGCCGGGCCGGTGAGGTTGACGGCCTGGGTGGCCTGCCAGGCGGCCGGGTCGAGGCCGGCCAGCGAGTGCTGGGGTTCGATGCCGGCGTTGTTGACCAACGCGTCGACCCGCCCCCAGGTCGCGTCGACCTGGCCGACGGCGGCCCGCACGGACTCCTCGTCGGTGACATCGGCTTCGACGCCCAGCACGCGGGACGGCTCGCCGAAGTGGTCCGTGGCCTCCGGCGCGCCGCGGCGGTCCAGCAGCGCGACCCGGAACCCGTCACCGAGGAGGACTTCCGCGATCGCGGTGCCGAGCCCGCCGGCGCCGCCGGTCACGATCGCGACGGGCGCGCTCATCCGCACACCTTCCTCGCGAACCCGGTGATCTCGTCCGCCACCACCGCCGGCATCGACAGCATCGGTGAGTGGCTGGCCTCCAGTTCGCTGGTGGAATCGACGCGGGCGGCCATCATCCGCTGCACCCGCGGTGTGCACGCGCGGTCCAGCGTGCACACCACGAAGTGCGACGGCACGGTCCGCCACGCGGCCCGCGACACGATCGTCGACCGGGTGCTGGTGTGTTCGGGCGTCAGCCGCGCGGCCGCGCTCGCGGCATCGGCGGGGGAGCAGTCGTGGTAGAACGCGTGCCGCGCGACGGCGGGGTCGATGACGAGGTGGTCGCCGACCTGGCGGATGTCGTTCACCCCCGCCTGCGATCCGGCCGCGGCGTCGTTGACCGACGCCACCGATTCCCCCGGCTCCAGGCAGAACGCGCTCACGAACACCAGTCCGCGCACGTTCGGCGCGTCCCCGACCTCGCCCAGCAGCGCGCCGGAGTAGGAATGGCCGACGAGCACGACGTCACCCGGGATCCCGGCCTGGACGCCCGCGAGGTGGTCGCAGTGCCCGGGGAAGGTCGGGTCGCCCGGCGCGCGGTCCTCGCCGGGCAAGGTCACCGGGACGGACCGGTAGCCGTCCTCGTGCAGCAGAGTCGCCACACGCTCCCACGCCCAGCCTCCGTGCCACATGCCGTGCACGAGGACGATGGTCGGTGCGGTGCTCATCGAAGTGCTCCTTCCGTCGTGGGGACCGTCCGGTCCGCCGCGCCCTTCTGCTTGTCCCGCAGGCAATGGGTGAGCCCGATGCCCGCCACGTAGATCCCCGAGATGACCCAGATCGTGCCCTCGATCCCGAGCGGCCCGGTCAGCCCGGCGACCACCGGTCCCAGGAACTGGCTCACGCCCGCGCCCAGGTTGAGGATCGCCACGGCGCCGCCGATGTGCTGCGGCGCCAGCGACGGCAGAATCGCCGACAGGGGCACGAATCCGGCCAGCGCCGCCCCGTAGACCACGGCCACGCCGAGCACCGCCCAGAAGTTGGGGCCCAGCCACTCCGGCACGTAGTAGAACGCGGGCACGGTGACCGCGCAGGCCAGGCCGCCGAACCACGCCACGGTCCGCACCCGGCCCACGCGGTCGGCGACGTAGCCGAACACCGCGTTGGCCAGGACGTTGACCAGCAGCATCGTGCCCCACACGGTCTGCCATTCCGCAGTGGACAGTCCCACGTCGCGCACCATGTGGGTGGTCAGGAACACGACGAAGGCGTAGAAGCCCAGGGTGTTGATGATCCGCACGACGCCGCCGATGCCCACCTTGGGGCGCCGCGCGACGATGGTGAACGCGCCGACCATCGAGCGCAGGCTCGCGCCGAGGTCGGCCCGTTCCCGCCGGCGCGCGCGGACGCCGAGGACCAGGATGATCCCACCGGCACCGATGAACGCCAGCGACGAGGCGAGCGTGGCGAACTCGCCGATGAGCGGGATGGCCAGGCCCGCGTAGTAGGACCCCAGCACGCCGAGGCCGAGCATGGAGAAGAACCAGTACCAGCCGACCGCCTTGCCCATCACCGCCTCGGGGGTGTCGAGCGCGACCCACACGAGGAAACCGTAGGCGAACAGCGGGTATCCCAGACCGCGGACGCCGAAGCCGGCCAGCATCAGCGTGAAGTCGCCCTGGGCCAGCGCGAACAGGAACGCGACCTCGAAGGTGACCCAGATGGCGAACCCGGCCAGCATGACCCGGCGGGGGCCGAACGCCTCGGCGAGCGCACCCGAGAGCCACGCGGCCACGGCGACCACGAACCCGTAGACGCCCCACAGCAGCGAGACCTGGCCGGCGCCGAACCCGCGTTCGTCGAGGAAAGGCGACAGGAACCCGGCTTCGATGCCGTCGCCGACCATGAAGAGGGTCAGTGCCGCGAAACCCCAGCGGAGGTTCGGGACGATGCCCTGCCGCGCCCAGAATCCGGTCATCGCGGCGACCACGCAGTGGCAGGACGCGTGCCCGCGTCGTGGATGTCGTTCACCGTCAGAACCTCCTCGTTCCGTCCTTCGCGTGTCGCGGTGGTGCAGCGATCCTCAGGCGCGGACGACGTGGCGGACCAGCCTTCGTTGCCACTCAGTGGCAACCGCGGGTAGGTTCGCGAGGTGGCCGGCCGAACGAACTCACCCGGGGAAAGCGTCTCCCGCAGGTTGCTCACCGTCCTGGACTGCTTCGACGTGGCCCATCCCGCGCTGACGCTGACCGAGATCGCGCGGCGCAGCGGGCTGCCGATCTCCACCGCCCGCCGGCTGATCACCGAACTCCGGGACTGGGGCGGGCTGGAACGCCTCGACGACGGCCGGTACCGCATCGGCATGCGGTTGTGGACGATCGGCACGCTCGCGCCGCAGCAGCGCGGACTGCGCGAGGCCGCGCTGCCCTACATGCACGACCTGTTCCAGGCCACCCAGGAGAACATCCAGCTGACCGTGCTGGAGGGGCACCAGGCCCTGTGCATCGAGAAGATCTCCAGCACCAAGGCCGTTCCGACGCTGACGCAGGTGGGCGGCCGGCTGCCCCTGCACGCGACCGGTGTCGGGAAGTGCATCCTGGCCTTCTCGGGCAAGGAGCTGCTGAAGTCCCTCGCCGAGGCCGGCCTGCCGCGGATGACGCCGCACACGATCACGCAACCCGGCCGGCTCGCGACCGCGCTCGCCGAGGTCCGCAAGACCGGCGTCGCCTACTCCTACCAGGAGATGACGCTGGGCGCGGTGTCGGTCGCCGCGCCGATCCTCGCCCTCGACGGCCGGGTGCGCGCGGCCCTGGGCATCGTGGCGCACTCCCGCGCCGCCGTGGACCGGCTCGCGCCCGCGGTGCGCACGGCGGCGCTGGGGATCGCGCGCTCGACCCGGTGAGGCTGCCGCCGCGCGAGCGCGGGCCCGCTGTCGCGCCGCGTCGGTAGCTCTCCTTACTAAACTCGCCGGGTGTGGCCACCGCGAAGCCTTCGCTCGATCTGTTGCGCACCCTGACCGACGAGCACGTGCTGCGCGCGCTCATGGACCATCGGCGCCTGACCCGCGCCGAGCTCGCGAAGATCACCGGCATTTCCAAGCCGACGGTGTCGGAGAGCGTGCGGCGCCTGTCGGAGGCGGGGGTGCTCCGCGACACCGGTGAGCGCACGACCGGGCGGGGACGGGTCGGGTCGTACTACGCCCTGGCCGAGGATGCCGGGCTCGCCTTGGTCGCGAGCATGGCCCCGGAAGGTGTGGTGGCCGAGTGCGTGGACGGCCACGGCGATGTGGTCGCACGGGCCTCGCGTGCGGTGTCCCGGCCCGCGACGCCGGCCGAGGTGACGGCGGCGCTGCGGAAGACGGTGACCCAGGTGGCGAAGGAGGCCCGCGGGCCGCTGGTGCTCAGCGCGGTGAGCGCGGCCGACCCGGTGGACCGGCGTACGGGCCGGCTGGTGCACCTGCCCGACGCGCCGTTCCTGATCGGCGAACTGTCGCCCGTCGACGTGCTCGGTCCGCTGGTGGCCGGGCCGGTGCGGGTGGACAACGACGTGAACTGGGCGGCCCGGGCCGAGCGGGAGGCCGGCGCGGCCGCCGGTCTGGACGACTTCGCCTACCTGCACCTGGGCGCCGGCCTCGGGTGCGCGGTGGTGAGTGACGGTGAAGTGCGGCGCGGGGCCTGCGGGCTGGCGGGGGAGATCGCGCACCTGGTCACCGAGGGGCCGGACGGCCGGGCCGTGGCCTTCACCGAGGTGTTCGAGGTGCTCGGGCTGCGACAGCAGGGCACCGCGGCGATCGACGTCGCGGCGCTGCTCGAGGCGCTCGCCGGGGACGTGCTGGACGCCCTCGCCGCGGCGATCGGCGGAGTCCTCGCGGCTCTGCTGGCGCTCGGCGATCCCGGCGTCGTGGTGCTCGGCGGGGAGTGGGGCAGCCATCCGGCGCTGATCGACGCCGTGGAACGCCGCCTGCGCGAGAAGCCCCGGCGCGTTCCGCTCCGGCCGGCCGAGGTGGTCACCGAACCCGCCCTGGCCGGCGCGCGGTCCCATGCCCTGGTCGAGCTGAGGTCCCGCCTCGCGGCGCCCCCGCCGGGCGCGGATCGGTGAGGACTCTTGCCCGGGCCGGACGGGATCGCTAGCCTCACCTCTAGTTAGGATTCCTTACCAAAGGAGGCGGAGTGACCACCGCACCGCTCACCGCGCCGGAGCTGCCGCACTGGGAGTCCGTGCCGGAGGACCTGCCCGGGGCGATCCGGGAGGTCAAGGCCGCGCTGCGCGCGCGCATCGAAGCCTCCGGCCGCACGGTCGAGGAGGTGTTCGCCGTCGTCGAGCGCCGCGTCGCCGAGCGGATCGCCGGGATCCGGGCGGACCAGCGGCGGGGAGAGGGCGTGTGGCCGGTCATCGACTACACCGACATCGCCGCCGGCACGGTCAGCGAGGCCCAGCGGGCGAAGGTGCGGCGGCGTGGCTGCCTGGTCGTGCGCGGGCACTTCGAGCGCGAGCAGGCGCTGGACTGGGACGCGGACATCGTCGGGTACGTCGAGCGGAACAGGTTCTTCGAGAACTACCGTGGCCCGGGCGACGACTTCTTCGGCAGCGTCGGGTCCACGCCCGAGATCTACCCGATCTACTGGTCGCAGGCGCAGATGCAGGCGCGGCAGAGCGACCGGATGGCGCGGGTCCAGGCGTTCCTCAACTCGTTCTGGACGCACGAGTCCGGCGGCGTGCGGTGGTTCGACCCGGAGCGGGACGCGCTGTACCCGGACCGCATCCGGCGCCGACCGCCGGGCGCCGACTCGGCCGGGCTGGGCGCGCACTGCGACCCGGGGACGCTGGACCTGTGGATGACCAGTGCCTACCAGAAGGCGTTCCGGCACCTGTTCGACGGATCGGTGGAGCAGTACGACCCGTGGGACGCGGCCCACCGCACCTCCGGCCCGCAGTACCCCGGCTCGACGATGTGCTCGGTGTTCCGCACCTTCCAGGGCTGGACCGCACTGTCCGATATGGACCACGACCAGGGGGTGCTGCACACGGTTCCCGTCCCGGAGGCGATGGCCTACCTGATGCTGCGGCCGCTGCTGCCCGACGTGCCCGAGGACGACATGTGCGGCGTCACCGTCAACCAGGTCTTCCCGGCCGGGCACAAGTGGCACGCGGACCTGGTGGACGCCCTGACCGGAATCCCGGACGTGCGGGCCGGGGATTCGGTGTGGTGGCACTGCGACATGATCCACAGCGTCGCGCCGGTCACCGGCCAGAAGGGCTGGGGCAACGTCATGTACATCCCGGCCGCGCCGTGGTGCCCGCGCAACGAGGAGTACGCCGCCGGTGTCCGGGAGGCCTTCCTGAGCGGGTCCAGCCCCGCGGACTTCCCCGCCGAGCACTACGAACGGACCTGGACGGGCCGGTTCACCTACGACCAGCTGAACGACACCGGCCGCCGCGGTCTCGGCTTCGCCGAGGGCGTGTCCGCCGAAGACGCGGAGAAGCCGTAGCGCCGAGGCCGCAACGGCGTCGTCTAGGCTCGCGGGCATGCCGGACACGCAGTACGAAGACCTGCTCCGCCACGTCCTGGACACCGGAGCCCGCAAGGCGGACCGCACCGGGACGGGCACGCGGTCGGTCTTCGGGCACCAGCTGCGGTACCGCCTGTCCGACGGATTCCCGCTGATCACGACGAAGAAGGTGCACTTCCGCTCGATCGCCTACGAGCTGCTGTGGTTCCTGCGCGGCGACTCGAACGTCAAGTGGCTGCAGGACCACGGCGTCACGATCTGGGACGAGTGGGCGGGGCCGGACGGTGACCTGGGTCCGGTCTACGGCGTGCAGTGGCGCTCGTGGCCGACCCCGGACGGCGGGCACGTCGACCAGATCAGCGAGGTGCTGCGCACGCTGCGGGAGAACCCGGACTCACGGCGGATCGTCGTGTCCGCGTGGAACGTCGCCGACATCCCGCGGATGGCGCTGCCGCCGTGTCACGCGTTCTTCCAGTTCTACGTGGCCGAGGGCCGCCTGTCCTGCCAGCTGTACCAGCGCAGCGCGGACCTGTTCCTCGGTGTGCCGTTCAACATCGCCAGCTACGCGCTGCTGACGCACCTGATCGCCGAGCAGGTGGGCCTGCGGGCCGGTGACTTCGTCTGGACCGGCGGCGACTGCCACATCTACGACAACCACGTCGACCAGGTCCGCACCCAGCTCGCCCGCGAGGCGCGGCCGTTCCCGACACTGCGGCTGCGGCCGGCGGAGAGCCTGTTCGACTACACCTACGAGCACTTCACGCTCGAGGGCTACGACCCGCACCCCGGCATCAAGGCACCGGTGGCGGTGTGATCGGGCTTGTCTGGGCGCAGTCGGCGAACGGAGTCATCGGCCGCGACGGCGCGCTGCCGTGGCACCTGCCCGAGGACCTCAAGCACTTCCGCACGCTCACCGCGGGCGCGACGGTGCTCATGGGGCGCCGCACGTGGGAGTCGCTGCCGCCGCGGTTCCGGCCGCTGCCGGGCCGGCGCAACCTCGTGCTGTCGCGCACGCCGCAGGAAGGCGCCGAGACGTTCCCCGGCCTGACGCCGGTGCTCGACGCGGTGGCTGGTGACGTGTGGGTGATCGGCGGCGCGGCGGTGTACCGGGCGGCGCTGCCGTTCGCGGACCGGATCGTGGTGACCGAGATCCAGGAGCCCTTCGACGGCGACACGCACGCGCCCGAGGTGGGCCGCGCGCCGGACACGGTCGGCGAGTGGCAGGAGTCCGCGACCGGGCTGCACTACCGATTCCTGACCTGGGGCTGAGATTCGGGCCCCGGCCGGGGTGCTCGGCGGCAGCGGGCATCCGCGTGCCGGCGCTGGAGCTCGCCCGCGAGGCCGGTGGCCGGATGCGCCCGGGCGCTGGTGCTCATGCGCGGCACCGGCGGCCGTACCGGTGTGCGGTACGAGCACCGCGCCGTCCAGCCGGGGCCCGGTGGCCGCCATGCCGCGCGACTTCGGGCCGGCGGGTTCCACCGCGCGGCCGGCCGGTTGTGGCCTGGGGGCCGGGTTCCTTGCGATCCTGGGCGGCGCCGGCTCGGCTGATCGAGCCGCGGTGTGGCCACGGTTCTGGGCGGCGTCGGCGTGGCCGGCTGTCCCGCGGGTTCAGCGCCCGGTCGCGCCGTCGATCTGCTCGCGCAGGATGTCGGCGTGTCCGGCGTGCCGGGCGGTCTCCTCGATCAGGTGGGTCAGCGTCCACCGGCGGGACGGGCCGGGCGGCCGCGCTTGGCCGGGCACGGGCCCGGAGCGGTGAGGTCGGCCCAGGTGGCGATCCGCTCGTCGGCCGCGTCGTTGGTGTCGCGGTAGGCGTCGAGGATCGTCTGCGCGGTCTCGTCCGCACCGAGGTGGAAGGTGGCCTGCCAGTCTGCGGTGTCGCGACCGAGGAGCCAGTACCGTTCCACCGCGGTGAGGTGCTTGACGAGGCCGAGGAGGTTCGTTCCGGACGGTACGCCCGGCGCGCGGGCCTGTGCTTCCGGCACGCCCTCGGCCTTGGCCGTGACGGCGGCGCGCAGGTGGTCGAGGAACCCGGCGAGCACGTCGCGCTCGCCGGGTCCCGTCGGTGGTGGGCCGGTGTCGCGCTGCACTCTGGCGGTCATGTCATCAGTCTCGCGGTGATCCGGACTCGGCGCCCGTGAAGTTGCCGGCCCGGCAAAAACGAGCACGCCGGTGTCAGACGGCGAACAGCAGCGTGAGAATGAAACCAGGGGGGCCGTGGCAAATCGAGTGGCGCTGGAGCTGCTGCCGGAGATCCGAAGGCCCCGCCCCGGTCAGTCCTCAGTGGACGGCAACCCGTGCGCCTCGAGCCAGGCCTTGGCCCGCCGGGGCGACGCGCGGGCCAGCCACGCATCCTGCACGATTTCGGCCAGCTCGTCGTAGCTCAGCTCGCCGATCCGGGCCTCCCGCAGCAGGACCGACGGGTGCCCGTCGAAATGGGGCGTGGTGAAGAAGGGGTACCCCTCGTCCGCGACGAGGGCTTCCTTGTCCGCCTCGGAACCGACCCAGAACACGATCACGTCCGGGTAGCGCTCGCCGGTCACCGGATCCGCCGCGTCCGGCCGCGGGTTGCGGAAGAACACGAACGACCTGCCGCCGACCTGGTAGACCGGCCTGCCCTGGGATCCGACCACGCGCTCCACGTGCGGCATCCCCATCGCCAGGTCGTGCACGTCCTGCACGCGAGCCTTCCGGGTGTTCCCCATGCCGCGAGCCTAAGCCGCGCCGGCGGGAACCCGCAGCACGCCGGCGCCGGCGGGCCCGCGAAGGGCGGAGCCCACCGGCACCCCGCGATCAGGTCTCGCGGCCCGCGTAGCGTTCGGCCGCCGTGACCACCGCGCCGAGCAGTGACGCGGCATCCGTCCCGGTGGACACCAGGGTCAGCGGGACCGTGGTGCGGCACCCGATGGTGCACTCGCCCGTCGCCAGGCGGACCGGGACGACCGCGGGGCTGGGTGCTCCGGCGGCGATCACGACCTCGCCGTCGGCCGCGGAAGGCACGAGGCGGATTCCCGGCGCGGATCCGAGGACCAGGCGAACACCGCCGGAAGCGGCCGGGGCCCGGGCCGCCGTGAGCGCGGTGGTGATCCGGTCCCGGTCGGTCACCGGCGGCAGCTCCCGGCGCCGCCCGCCGCTGTCCAGCACCAGACGGGTCAGCGCCTGGTCCTGGGTCTCCTGCCAGGCCCGGACCACGGCGGCCGCCAGGCAGACCGCCAGGTCGTCACCGGCCAGTTCGCGGACCCGGGCATGGGCGTGCGCGACCACGTGCCCGTCCGTCCCGCCACCGGCCGGAACCGGATCGGGCACGGCGAGGAGCGTTTCGAGGATCCGGCGGGTCAGCCGGTGCGGGCCGACGTCGAACGACCGGGGATCGACACCGCGTTCGTGGAGGAGACGGCGGACCGCGGGTGACCACGGCCCGCCGCGCGGGGTGGCCGGACGGGGGTGCGCGACGCCGGCGGTCATACCAGCCTCTTCCGGATGGTCTGCACGATCCGCTCCACCCCGGGGATCACCGAATCCTCCAGCGCGGCGGCCGAGGGCAGGGGCACGTGCGGTGTCGTGATGCGCACCGGAGGCGCGTCCAGGTCCCAGAACACCTCGTCGGAGGCGATGGCGACGAGCTCGGCGCCCCAGCCGAGCAGCTGCGGGTTCTCCTCGACGGTGAACAGCCTGCCGGTGCGCGACACCGACTCCAGGATCGTCCGCGTGTCCAGCGGGACCAGCGACCGGACGTCGATCACCTCGAGGTCGATGCCCTCGCTCGCCAGCATTTCGGCGGCCTCGAGGGCGCGCGGGACCATGAGCCCGAGCGCCAGGACGGTGGCGTCGGTGCCGGGACGGCGGATCACGCTCGTGCCCAACGCGTCGACGATCTCCCCGTCGGGCACGTCGGCCTTGCTCGCGTACATCCCCTTGTGCTCGAAGAACAACACGGGGTCGTCCGACCGCACGGCCGCCGCCATCAGCCCCACCACGTCCCGCGGCGTCGAGGGGGTCACGACCTTCAGCCCGGGCACCGCCATCGCCCAGTTCTCGATCGACTGCGAGTGCTGCGCACCGAACCGCAGGTTGCCGCCGTTGCCCGTCTTGATCACCAGCGGGAGGGTGACCTGGCCGTTGGTCATGTACCTGGTCTTCGCGATCTGGTTCACCACGATGTCCCAGGTGACCGCGAAGAAGTCGGCGAACATGATCTCGGCGATCGGGCGCAGGCCCGTCATCGCCGCGCCCATCGCCGCACCCAGGATGGCCTGCTCGGCGATCGGGGTGTCGATCACCCGCCGCGGGCCGAACCGCTCGAGCAGCCCCGGCGTGGTCTTGAACACGCCGCCCGCGCCGGCGACGTCCTCGCCGATGAGCAGGACCCGTTCGTCGCGGTCCATCTCCTGGGCGATGCCGCGCGCGACCGCGGCGCGGTAGGTCAGTTCCGCCATGACGATCCTCCGTCGGCCCACACGTCCGTCAACGCGGACGCGATGTCGGGTTCGGCACCGTTGCGCGCGATTTCGGTGGCCTCGTCGACGGCCGCCGCGACCTCCCGGTCGATCGCGTCGAGCTCGGCCGCGGGGACGCCGAGCCGTCCGAGCCGTCCGCGGTAGAGGGTGATCGGGTCGTAGTCGAGCCACGCCCGCACCTCCTTGTCCGGCCGGTACTTCCCGGGGTCGGCACGCGAGTGCCCGCCGTGCCGGTAGGTCACGGCCTCGATGAGGCTCGGACCCTCGCCGGCCCGGGCCTGCGCCAGCAGCTCCTGCGCGGCCAGGTGGACGGCGTCCACGTCGTTGCCGTCGACGGTGCGGGACGCGAGCCCGTACGCCGCCGCCCGATCCGCGGCAGGCCGCGGGACCGCGGTGATGTCGCCGATCGGGGTGTACTCCATGTAGTGGTTGTTCTCGCAGACGAAGACGACGGGCAGCGAGTACACCGCCGCGAAGTTCAGCGCCTCGTGGAACGCGCCGATGTTGGTCGTGCCGTCGCCGAAGAAGCACACGGTCACCTGCCCGCTCCCGCGCAGCTGGGCCGACAGCGCGGCCCCGTTGGCGATCACCAGGTGCGCGCCGATGATCGCGTACGAGCCGAGCACGCCGTGCTCGACGCTGGTGAGGTGCATCGAGCCGCCCTTGCCGCCGAGCAGCCCGTTCGCGCGCCCCATCAGCTCGGCCAGCACCGGGGCCATCGGCACCCCGCGGGACAGGGTGTGCGCGTGCCCGCGGTAGGTGGCGAACGTGTAGTCGTCCGGGCGCATCGCCGCGCCGAACCCGGCGGAGATGGCTTCCATGCCCAGCGACAGGTGGCTGGTTCCCTTCACCAGGTTGCGCATGAACAGGTCGTAGGCCCGTTTCTCCAGCTGCCGAAGCTCCTGCAGCCGCCGGTAGAGTCCCAGCCGCGTGGACCGGTCGAGGGCGGCGTGGTCGAAGTCGCGGTTCTCCATCGGCGGCAGCACCGGCGCGTGCTCACCGTAGGGATGGGTTTGCAGCGGCCAGCTCACGCGCTCGCCCCCCCACGCCCGGCCGCGGTGTTGAGGTGCGACTGGGATTCGCGGACCGTGGGCAGCGGCCCGCCGACGGCCAGGTAGCGGGGTCCGGCCACCAGCAGCTCCTCGGCCGGGAACTTGGTGATCACCTCGCAGCCCTCCGGCGTCACCACCAGTTCCTCCTCGATGCGGGCCGCGCCGATCCCGTCCGCCGACGGCCAGTAGGTCTCGAGGGCGAACACGTTGCCGACCTCCAGCACCTCGGGGTGGTCGCGCGACACCAGCCGGGAGAAGATCGGCTTCTCCCAGATCGACAGGCCCACCCCGTGCCCGTACTGGAGGGCGAAGGCGGCTTCCTCGTCCGGGAATCCGAACTCCTGCGCGCGCGGCCACACCGACACGATGTTCGCCGTGGTGGCACCCGGCTTGACCAGCGCGATCGCCTGGTCCATGTACTCGCGGGCGCGGACGTAGGCGTCCCGCTGGGCCCGGCTCGCCGACCCGACGGCGAAGGTGCGGTAGTAGCAGGTGCGGTAGCCCTGGTGGCTGTGCAGGATGTCGAAGAACGCGGGGTCCCCGGGCCGGATGACGCGGTCGGAGAACACGTGCGGGTGCGGTGAGCAGCGTTCGCCGGAAATCGCGTTGACCCCCTCGACGTACTCCGAACCCAGGTCGTAGAGCCGTTTCGCGACCAGGCCCACGGCTTCGTTCTCCCGCACCCCCGGACGCAGGAACTCGTACAGGTCCGCGTAGGCGGCGTCCACCATGGAGCACGCCTGGGTGAGCAGGGAGATCTCGTCGGCCGTCTTGACCCGTCGCGCCTCGAGGAAGACCTGCTGGCCGTCGGCGACGGTGACCCCGGCCCGCTGCAACGCGGCCAGCACCGGCATCTCGACCACGTCGACGCCCAGCGGTTCGCCCAGCAGGCCGAACTTCTCCAGCTCGCGCTTGATCTTCGCGGCCACGTCGTCGGCGATTCCCGCGCCGGCGTGGAACGCGCCGCGCAAGGTGGAGATGCCGGCCCGGGCCCCGGACTCGGCGCGCGGCCGCACCGCGCCGTGGTGGGGCGCGTGCGGGTCGGCGTCCGCCTCCGCGGTCGTGGTGGACAGCCACGGGTTGAACAGCTGGTGGTGCTTGGCCGCCGACCCGAAGTCCCACACGATCGGATCGGAGTTGCGGGTGAGCAGCGCGAACCGGATCAGCTTGTCCGTGGCCCAGGTGCCGATGTGCGTGGCGGACATGTAGCGGATGTTGGCGAAGTCGAACGCCAGCACCGCGCCGAGCGCGGACTCGTCCAGCTGCTCGCGCAGCCGGGCGAGCCGCTCGGCGCGGAGCCGGCCGAAGTCGATCCGGGTCTCCCAGTCGACGCTGTTGGGCCCGTAGGTGGCGATGGGCATCGGGGTTTCCTTTCCTGCCTGGGAAGTCGGGGTGCGAGGAGGTCAGACGAGCACCATGCCGCCGTCGACCGGGAGCACCTGGCCGGTGATGTAGTCGGAGCCGGGACCGGCGAGGAAGACCGCGACCGGCACGACGTCCTCGGGCTCGGCCGCCCGGCCGAGCAGGATGTCGCCGGCCATCGAGGCGAAGCCGGAATCGCCCTCGCCGATGCCGGCCAGGTCGCGGTCGAGCTTGTCCCACAGGGGAGTGCGCACGACACCGGGGGAGAACGCGTTGACCGTGATGCCGTGCGGCGCCAGGGCGCGCGCACCGGCCTGCGTCAGCGAGATGACCGCGGCCTTGCTCGCGCTGTAGGGCGCGAAACTGGGGAACCCCTGCCGCCCGGCGATGGACGCGGTGTTGACGATCTTGCCGCCGCCGCCCTGCCGCAGGAACTGCCGCGCCGCCTCCTGGCAGCCGATCACCACGCCGAACGCGTTCACCCGCATGATGCGGTCCCACACGGACTCGGTGATGTCGAGGAACTTCTCGGGCTCGTTGAACCCGGCGTTGTTGAAGTAGGCGTCGAGCCGCCCGAACTCCGCGGCCGCCCGGGCGATCGTGGCGCGGACCTGGTCCCGGTCGGTGACGTCGGTGCGCACCGCGATCGCCCGTCCGCCACCGTCCCGGATGGACTCCGCGACCAGCCCGGCTTCGGCGTCGTCGAGGTCGGCCAGCACCACGGCGGCGCCTTCGGCGGCCAGGCCGTGGGAGAGCGCCGCGCCGATACCCCGGGCGGCGCCCGTCACCACGATCGTCCGGTCGTCCAGTCGTCCCGTCATGTCGAGGTCCCTTTCGGTCAGTGGAAGACGACGCCGCCGTTGACGTCGAGCGAGGCGCCGGTGATGTAGGAACTGGCGGGCGAACTGAGGTAGACGACGGCGTCGGCGATCGTCTCCGGTGCGCCCGCTGCGCGGAGCGGGATCTTGTCCCACTCCGTCTTCTTCATCTCGTCGAAGGTGACGCCGCGTTCCTCGGCCTCCCGCCGCAGCGCCTGCCGGTGCATGCCGGTGTCGATGTTGCCCGGGCACACCGTGTTGGCCCGCACCAGCGGCGCGAGTTCGTCGGCCAGCGCCTGGGTGAAGACGATCAGAGCCGCCTTGGACGTGCAGTACGACGAGAACAGCGCGCGCCCGGAACGTCCCCAGAACGAGGCGACCGACACGATCGTGCCGCCACCGCCGGCGCGCAGCAGGGGCACGAACGCCCTGCTGACCAGGAACGGCCCGGTGAGGTTCACGCCGAGGACCCGGTTCCATTCGGCGAGGGAGAGATCCTCCACCGCCGCGGCGTCCTGCAGCACACCGGCGACCAGGGCCAGGTGGTCCAGCCGCCCGAACCGCTCGGCGACCGCGCGGGCCATCGCGGCGACCGACGCCTCGTCGGTGACGTCGGCGACGAACGAGTGGAAGGTCCTGCCGGGGAAGGCCCGGGCCGCGGCCCGCGTGGTCTCGTGCACCCCGGGGTGCGCGTCGACGAGCGCCACGTCGGCGCCCGCTTCCGCGTAGCGGTGGACCGTCGCGGTGCCGATCCCGCCCGCGGCGCCGGTGACCAGCGCGACCTGACCGGCGGGAAAAGTCAGCGAACCCATGATCGGTGCTCCTTGGTGGTGAAGGCGACGAGGTGCCGGACCGGCGGCGGGGCGGAACTGTTCGCGACGCTGTTCGCTGTCACTGAACGCCCGGCGGGCAGCATGACACAGCGATGGCCGGTCTTGTCAAGTGCCGCTGTGATTGCGAGTGCTGGGAAGGCTGAGTGGACCGTCCAGACCGGCCCGCTCGGTGTACAGTGGCATTGCACGTATGTATGCTCGGCATGTTCGACGGCAACGACCGGTCACCGGCCGGGGACGGCGAGGGTGGAATCGTGGACGACAAGATCGGCCCGGCGCTGCGGGAGGCCCGCATCGGCAAGGGTCTCAGCCTGCGCAGCGTGGCCACGGCCACCGGCATCTCGGCGAGCCTGCTGTCCCAGGTCGAGACCGGGAAGTCCCAGCCCTCGGTGAGCACCCTGTACTCCCTGGTCAACTTCCTCGGTGTCTCGCTCGACGAGCTGCTGGGCATCGACGTCCCGCGGAACCCGCCGTCCGGCGGGGTCTCCACAGTGGACAGCGAGGTGCGGGGCGGCCGGCCTTCGCCGGTCCAGCGCGCCGCGGACAACCCGGTCCTCGACATGGACAACGGAGTGCGCTGGGAGCGGCTGGCGGGTGGCGACCACGACCTGGTCGACCCCCTGCTGGTGACCTACGCGCCGGGCGCGAGCAGTTCGGTCGAAGGCCGCCTGATGCGGCACAGCGGCGTCGAGTACGCCTATCTGCTGTCCGGGGAACTCACGCTGCAGCTGGAGTTCGACCGGTACGTCGTGCACGCGGGCGACTCGTTCTGCTTCGACTCGACCCGGCCCCACCTCTACCACAACCACACCGGCAAACCGGCCCGCGGGCTCTGGTACGTCGTCGGACGCCACACCCTGGACCACACCCGGGACCAGGTCGCCGCCCTGCTGAACCGGCCCGAACCGGCCGGAAGCGCGCGGCGCCCGGCCAACGTGGTGGAGGCCCTCGAACTCCTCGACCAGGTGAGGCAGGCGAACCAGGGCGACCGCTGAGCTTCGAAGGAGCAGCTTTGACGGACGCACGGACCACCAAGAACGGACTCGACGGGAAGGTCGCCTTCGTGACCGGGGGCGCACAGGGAATCGGGGCGGCCATCTCCGCAGCGCTGGCCGAGGCGGGCGCCACCGTGGTGATCGGCGACCTCGACGAGGAGCGGGCCGGCCGGACCGCCGGCGAGGTCGCGGCGGCCGCGGGCGGCAAGGCCGGCGCGGTCGCGGTCGACGTCACCGACCCCGTCTCGGTCGCGGCCGCCGCACGCGCGACGCTGGACCGCCACGGGCGGGTCGACGTCCTGGTCAACAACGCCGGCATCAGCAACGACCAGCCGACGTTCGAGCACGACGACGCCACCTGGGACCGCACGATCGCGGTCAACCTCAGCGGTGCGTTCTTCGCCGCCCGCGAGTTCGGCCGGCACATGCGCGAGCGCGGTGGCGCGATCGTGAACATCTCCTCGATCGCCGCGCTGGTGGCCGGCAGCCCGGAACGGCACGTCGCCTACGACGTCAGCAAGGCCGGGATCATCGCGCTGACCAGGACGCTCGGCGTGGAGTGGGCCCCGCTGGGCATCCGGGTCAACGCGGTGGCCCCGGGCTACACCGACACCGAGATCCTCCGCGCCGTGGGGTCGGCCAACCCGGAGGTCCTGGACACGTGGCTGTCGCAGGTGCCGCAACGCAGGCTGATCGATCCCGCGGAGATCGCGCGGGTGGTGACCTACCTCGCCTCCGACGGCGCCTCGGCGATCACCGGGCAGCTGATCGTCGCCGACGGCGGGTACTCGGCCTCGGCCTGACGCGACCGGTGGCCGCCGCGCCGTGCGGCGGCCACCGGTGCTCACGCGGGTATGATCCGCAGCTCCCGCAGCAGATCGAAGTGGCGGGAGAACGCGTCGAGGGTGCACACGTAGCCGGTGAACCCGGCCTTGCGGCTCTTGCTCAGGTCGGTCAGGCACTCCACGGGGCGGTTCAGGTCGCCGTCGGTGTGCCACCAGGACGCCAGCCGGCCGAGGTCGCGCTCGCGCAGCCCGTGCCGCGCGGCGAGTTCGGCCCAGACCGGCTCCATGCCCGCCATCTGCTGTTCCAGTGGTCGCGGCGCGGTGTCGTAGCCCGCGGGTTCCACGCCGAGGAGCCCGGCGATGCGCGGCCACATCCACCGCCAGCGGAAGACGTCGCCGTTGGCCACGTTGAACGCCTGGTCCCGGCCGGCATCCGTGGTCGCGGCCCAGATCATCTGGTCGGCGAGCAGGTCCGCGTCGGTCATGTCGGTCAGGCCGTGCCACTGGGCCTCCGATCCCGGGAACCGGAACGGCCGGCCGGTTTCCCGGCACAGCACGGCCTGGACCGCCAGCGTCGTCGCCATGTTCATCGCGTTGCCGATCGCGTGCCCGATCACCGTGTGCGCCCGGTGGACGCTCCAGGTGAAGCCGTGCCGGGCCGCCGCCGCGAACAGCTCGTCCTCCTGGGCGTAGTAGAAGTTCGGCGTGTCCAGCCTCGGTTCGTCCTCGTGGAACGGGGTGTCCGGCAGTGTGCCGCGGCCGTAGGCCTCGAACGGGCCCAGGTAGTGCTTGAGGCCGGTCATCAACGCCACGTGCCGCAGCCGGCCGCCGTCCGCCGCGGCGGCCACGACGTTGCGCACGATCCGGGCGTTGACCTCGATGTTCTCCGCCTCCGTCCGCTGCCGCGACCAGGCGGTGAGGAAGACGTGCGTCGGCGCGAGCGGCGTGATCGCGGCGGTGGCCGAGGCCTGGTCGGTGACGTCCGCCAGCACCGGCCGCACACCGGGGACGGGCGCCGGCTCACGCCGGGAGAGCCCGTCGACCGGCCACCCGAGTCCGGTCAGCCGGCGTGCCACCGCGCTTCCCGCGATACCCGTGGCGCCGACTACGAGGGCCGACGGGGTCGAAGCAGTCATGAGCTGTCCCTCCGTGCAGGTCTTTTCACTGTGGATGAACACTCGGCGTCGAAGCGAAGAGGACGGACGAGACGGGAGAACTCGTTGGCAAATCCCGGTTTATCTCCCGGACGAGGCGCGCCGGCCGGGTTGGGCGAGCTCGAGGTCATCCATTGGGGCTTGACACCGTGCGGTGCGTGTTCAATGCTAGCAGACAACTTCGCGGCGTCGCCGCGGTTCGCGCTACCTCTGTCACTGCCGACGAAGGAGCCTTCCGACCATGTCTCTGCCTGCCGGCCTGCACTCCCGCCGGGCCCTGCTGAAGTCCGCGATGAGCATCGGGGTGGCGGCCACGATGGCGCCCCTGCTCGCGGCCTGCAACAACGCCGGGGTGCAGGCGTCCGCCCCGCTGCCGACCCCGACCATCACGAACGCCAACGACCCACGGAACAAGCGGTTCCGGATGATCGACAGCTTCTACACGCTGGACAACGACTACTTCCAGGGCTGGGCGAAGGGATCGGCCGCCGCGGCGTCGATGTTCCTGCTGAGCCGCGACCAGGAGGTCGACAACTCCAACGTGGACACCCTCAAGAGCGTGTTCGAAAGCGCGCCGACGAAGGGGATCCAGGGCATCAGCACGCTCCCCAACACGGCCGCGGCCACCCCGGACATCATCGGCGGCGCCGAGCGAGCCGGGATCTACGTCTCCAGCAACTGGTCCAACGCGCCGTGGAGCACGCCCCTGGACATCGGCGACCACTACTTCTCCTACCAGGCGGCCAACGACGTCGCCGGTGCCCGCGAGGTCTGCAAGGTGCTGTTCCAGGCGATGGGCGGAACCGGGAAGTTCATCCACATCGAGGGGAACAAGGGCAACAGCGCGTCCGACAACCGCACCGCCGGCGTCGACCAGGCGCTCGCGGCGTTCCCCGGCATCAAGATGGTGGCGCGCCAGTCCGGCGGGTTCAGCCGGGGCGCCACCCAGCCGGTGATCGAGAACCTGCTCACCGCCAACCCCGATGTCACCGGGATCATGTGCCAGAACGACGATTCGGCCATCGCGGCGATCAACGCCGTGGAGGCGCGCGGCATGTCCGGAGTGAAGATCGTGGGCATCGACGCGATCGGCGAGTTCCTCGACGCGATGAAGCGCGGCTCCGCGCTCGCCACCTGGGCGCACCACGGCGCCTGGATCGGTGCGTACTCGACGGTCCGCGTGTTCGACGCGCTCGCCGGGTACCGGCCCACGCTGCCGGAGCGGATGGTCTACTTCGGAGGCTTCATCATCGACACGGCCGACGCCGCGCAGGAGTACCAGGACCTCATGTACTCCTCGAAGCCGTTGCCGTTCGACTACGAGCTCATGTCCCGGGCGCTGCACCCCGACGACTGGGACCCGCAGAACAGCCTGGTGCCGATCGACCCGGCGCAGTACTGGCCGCGCGACCCCAAGCCCGCCGGCTACGAGCTGCCCGCGCCCTACCGGCAGCCGCAGTTCGCCGCGGACCTGCGCACCGCCACCGACCGGTTCCGCGCGGCGTTCCGCAAGGACCCGTTCGCGTCGGTGCGCCGGAAGTGCCGCAACGGCGGCCAGGACGTCCTCGCCTGACCCCCGCACCCGGACGAAGGAAACCCATGTCCCCATCCGAAACCACGCCCCTGCTGGCGGTCGACGGCATCACCCGGACGTTCGGGCCGGTGCGCGCCCTGCGCGGGGTTTCGCTGGCCGTGCGCCGTGGCGAGATCGTCGGGCTGATCGGCGAGAACGGCGCCGGGAAGTCGACCCTGCTCAACATCGTCAGCGGCACCGACAGCCAGGACGACGGCACCGTGCTGGTGCGGGGCCGGGAAGTGTCCTTTCGCGACTACCGGCAGGCCACCCGGCACGGCGTGTTCCGGATCTTCCAGGAGCTCGCCCTGGTGCCGAACCTGACGGTGTGGGAGAACTTCTACCTCTCCCACGAACAGGAGTTCAGCCTCGGTGGCGTGATCCGCCGGGGCAGTGCGATCCGGCGGGCCCGCGCCCTGCTCGACCGCTTCGACCACGGCTGGATCGACCCGGCCCGTCCGGTCGGGGACTACCCGTTCGCCGTGCAGCAGGTCATCGAGATCCTCAAGGCGTTCGCGCTCGCCGAGCTGCTCGGCCATGAGGAGCCGATCATCCTGCTTGACGAGCCGACGGCCGCGCTGGCCTCCGACGAGATCGAGTTCCTGCACCGGCTGCTGGTGGAGATCAAGCGTGACAGCGCGGTCGTGCTGGTGTCGCACCGGCTCTCGGAGCTGCTGGAGTGGAGCGACCGGGTGGTCGTGTTCAAGGACGGTGCGACGGTCGCCGACGTCCCCGCCGCCGACCTGTCCGAAAGCGAGCTGCACTACCTGATGGTGGGTCGCGAACGCGACCAGCACTTCTACCGCGAGCACCGCCAGGGCGGCCCACGGGAGGAGGTCGTGCTCGAGCTCAGCGGGTTCGGCGACGGACAGCACTTCCACGACATCGACCTCACCGTGCGGGCGGGCGAGATCGTCGGCATCGCCGGCGTGCTCGGTTCCGGCAAGAGCGAACTGGGCCGGGCCGTGTTCGGCGCGGTACCGGCCCGCACCGGGCGGATGACCTACCGCGGCCGCGAGATGACCCGCGCCTCCGCCAGGGAGATGACCAAGGCCCGCGCGGGGTACCTGCCTCCCGAACGCAAGGACGACGGCCTGCTCGACACGTTCACCGTCGCGCAGAACATCTCCTTCGCCCGGGTGGCCGCCCAGCGCGGACCGCTGCTGAACCTGCGCCACGAGCAGCAGCAGGCCCGGCACTACATCGACACGCTGCGGGTGAAGACGCCCTCGCCGCGCGCGTCGATCCTCCACCTCAGCGGCGGCAACCAGCAGAAGGCGCTGCTGGCGCGCTGGCTCGCCCGCGGTGTCGACCTGCTCATCCTCGACAACCCCACCCGCGGCGTCGACGCCGGCGCCAAGGAGGAGATCTACGACATCATCCGCGACCTCACCGCAGACGGCGTCGCGGTCCTGCTGATCAGCGACGACCTGCTCGAGGTGATCGGGCTGTCCCACCGGGTCGCGGTGATGAAGGACGGCGTTCTCACCCACCAGGTGCCGGCGCCCCCGGAGGACAAACCCCACGAAGCCGACCTCGTCGCGGCGATGGTCTGACCCGAGAGAGAATCCCGATGACCGGTTCCCTGACCTCACCACCCGTGCCGCCGCCGGTGCGCGGCGAGCCGCCGCAACCCGGCTTCGCGCGCCGGCACTGGACCTCGATCGCGCCCGTGGTGGCGCTCGTCGCGCTGATCGTCGCGTTCTCCCTGATGGACAGCAGGTTCTTCCAGTACGAGAACGCCCTCAACATCCTGCGGCAGTCCTCGGTGCTGCTGGTGCTCGCGATGGCCTCCACCGTGGTGATCATGATGGGCAGCATCGATCTGTCCGTCGGGTCGATGTTGTCGTTCACCGCGTTCACCGGGGCGCTGATGGTGCAGAACACCGGCACCACCTCCCTGCTCCTGCTGCTCCCGGTGATCGGCATGGCGTGCGGCCTGCTCAACGGCGTGCTGGTCGCCTACGGCCGGCTGCCGTCGTTCCTCGTCACGCTGGGCACGATGTACGCCTTCGACGGGCTCGCCAAGTACATCGCCGGTGGCCGGCCGGTGTCGCTGCGCCCCGGCGGGGTCGGTGACCTGTTCAACACCACCGTGGGCGGTTTCCCGGTCGTCGTCCTGTGGGCGCTGCTGGTGCTGGTCGTCGCGGTGCTCGCGGCCCGCTACACCCGGCTCGGCCGGTACATGTACGCCATGGGCGGCAACGAGAAGGCCGCACGCCTGTCCGGGGTGCCGGCGGCGCGCTACAAGGTGTACGCGTTCCTCATCGCCGGTCTGCTGGCCGGGATCGCGGGTCTGCTGCAGCTCGCGCGGGCCCGCAGCGCGAGCCCGGACATGGGCGAGCCGTTCCTGCTGCCGGCCATCGCGGCCGTGGTCATGGGCGGTACACCGCTTTCCGGCGGCGTCGGCGGTCCCTTCCGGACGGTCACCGGTGTCCTGATCATCGCGATCCTCGGCAACGGCATGGTCATCGCCGCCGTGGATCCGTTCCTGCAGAACGTCATCCAGGGTCTGGTGGTCATCGCGGCGGTCGCGCTGACCATCGACCGCCGCAAGATGTCCTTGGTGAAGTAGGGAGAGCTCCGATGCGCGCCGCCGTTTTCCACGACCGACACGACATCCGCGTCGAGGACGTGCCGGAACCGGGCCCGCTCGGCCCCCGTGACGTCCGGCTCCGGCCGTCGCTGTGCGGGATCTGCGGGACCGACCTGCACGAGTACGCCGCCGGGCCGATCGTGATCCCCACCGAGCCGCACCCCCTCACCGGGGTTTCCGGTGCCCAGATCCTCGGGCACGAGTTCTCCGCCACCGTGCTGGAGACCGGAGCCGAGGTGTCGGGCGTCGCGCCCGGCGACCGGGTGTCGGTCATGCCGCTGCTGTACTGCGGCACCTGCTACTTCTGCCGCCGCGGCCTCAACCACCTGTGCCCGAAGATGGCGTGCACCGGGCTGAGCTGGCACGGCGGCGGCATCGCCGAGCAGGTGGTGGTGCCCGACTACCAGGTGCACCGGCTGCCGGACACGGTCACCGACGAGCAGGGCGCCCTGATCGAACCGACGGCGGTGGCCGCCTACGGCATCGACCGGACCGGGATGGTCCCCGGTGACACCGTGCTGATCACCGGTGCGGGACCGATCGGGGCGTTGTCCGCGCTCTACGCCCACGCTTCGGGGGCCGCGCAGGTCATCGTGTCCGAGCCGCACGAGGGGAGGCGCAAGCTGGCCGACGCGCTGGGCGTCGCCACCGTGCTGGACCCGGGGAGCACGGACATCGCCGAGGCGGTGCGCGACCTGACCGGCGGCGTGGGCGCCGACGTCGCCGCCGAGTGCTCCGGTTCCCAGGCGGGCCTGACCTCGGCACTGGCCGCGGTGCGCGCGCACGGCGCGGTCACGCAGGTCGGTCTGCACGTCCGGCCGGCCACGATCGACCCGATGGACCTGTCCAACCGGGACCTCAGCCTGATCGGCACCTGGTGCTACCCCGTCTACGACTGGCCGCGGATCACCGCGCTCGTCGGCAGCGGCCGCCTGCCGGTCGAGAAGGTCCTCAGCGACGTCATCGACGCCGGCGACGTGGTGGCCCGCGGGTTCGAGCGCCTGCTCTCCCCGGACACCGACGCGCAGAAGATCCTGGTCCGGGTCGAGGGGTAGGGTTCGCGACCCCGGGCCCCACGCGACCACGGAAGGCGACTCCGGCGCCGTCCGGCGGTCTGACCGTCCACGGTGGAGCTCCGCGCGGCGCTCCGGTCCCGCGGACTTCTTGCGCATCCTTGACGGGCGTTACGAATGCGCTATTCTCGGACGTGATCCGATCCGGGAAGGAGTCCGGGTGACCGCGTTCCGGTTGAGTGCGGAGCAGCAGGAGTACGTGCGGTGGGTGCGCGAGGTGGCCGGCGGCAAGCTCGCGGGCGGTCAGGCCGGCCGGGTGGACCGCGGCCTGGTCCGGACGCTGGGCGACCTCGGCCTGCTCCGGGGTCTGTTCGGCGGTGGCCCGGACGCGCCGCCCGCGGACGCCGCGGCCATGCAGCTGTGCCTGCTCCGCGAGACGATCGCCCAGATCAGCGCCGAGGCGGAGACCGCCCTCGCGCTGCAGGGGCTGGGCAGCTACCCGATCCTGCAGTCCGGGTCGCCCGAGCTGGTCGAGCGATGGATCCCCCGGGTGATCTCCGGCGAGGCCGTCGCCGCGTTCGCCCTGACCGAAGCGGGCGCCGGGTCCGACGCCGCCGCGCTGAGCCTGCGGGCCGAGCGTGACGGTGACGGGTGGCTGCTGACCGGGGAGAAACTGTGGATCTCCAACGCGCCGGACGCCGACATCTACACGGTGTTCGCCCGGACCACACCGGATGCCGGGGCGCGCGGGGTGACCGCGTTCGCGGTGCCGGGGGACAGCCCCGGGCTGTCCGGTGAACCGCTGGAGATGCTGTCGCCGCACCCCATCGGCCGCCTCGTGTTCGACGGCGTGCGGGTCGGCGCCGGTGCGGTGCTCGGCGAGGTCGACCGGGGGTTCGCGGTCGCCATGCGCACGCTCGACCTGTTCCGGCCGAGCGTCGGCGCGTTCGCCGTCGGCATGGCGCAGGCGGCGCTGGACGCCACGATCGCCCACGTGCGTGAGCGTCACGTCTACGGCGCGCCGCTGGCGGGTCAGCAGGCGGTGGCGCACCGGATCGCCGACCTGGCCACCGAGCTGGAGGCGGCCCGCCTGCTCGTCTACTCGGCGGCCGCGGCCTACGACGAGGGCGTCGAACCGGACCGGCAGCCCCGCCGCTCGGCGATGGCGAAGCTGTACGCCACCGAGGCCGCGCAGCGGATCGTCGACGGGTGCGTGCAGCTGCACGGCGCCGCGGCCCTGCAGCGTGGCCACCCGCTCGAGCACCTCTACCGCGACGTGCGGGCGCTGCGCATCTACGAAGGGGCGTCCGAGGTGCAGCGTTCCCTCATCGCCCGCAACCTGATCGGCAGGGAGTACACCCGATGACCTACCGCTTCCACGCCTCGCCGCGGCTGACCGAGGACTGGCGGCACTTCCGGTTCGCGAAGGCCGACGGTGTCGCGACCATGACCCTGGACCGCCCGGAAAAGCTCAACCCGCTGACCTTCGAAAGCTATGCCGACCTGCGGGATCTGCTGGGCGAGCTGCCGCACCACCAGGACGTGCGCGCGCTGGTGATCCGCGGCGAGGGCAAGGGGTTCTGCGGCGGCGGTGACGTCGAGGAGATCATCGGCGAGCTCATCAAGATGGAGCCGCGCGACCTGATGCGGTTCACGAAGATGACCGGCGCGGTGATCCGGGCGATGCGGGAGTGCCCGATCCCGATCATCACCGCGATCCACGGCATCGCGGCGGGCGCCGGTGCCGTCGTCGCGCTGGCCTCCGACTTCCGCGTGGTCAGCCACTCGGGCCGGTTCGCGTTCCTGTTCACCAAGGTCGGGTTGTCCGGCGGCGACATGGGCGCGGCCTACCTGCTGCCGCGCGTGGTCGGTCTCGGGCGGGCGACGGAGCTGCTGATGCTGGGCGACACCATCGACGCCGCCACCGCCGAGCGGTACGGCCTGGTGTCCCGGCTGGTCGCCGACGACGAACTGGACGCCACGGTGGCCGGGCTGGCGCGACGGCTCGCCGACGGCCCGACCCTCGCCCTCGCGCAGACGAAGTCGCTGCTCACCGCCGAGCTGGACATGTCGATGCCGGCGTCGATGGAGCTGGACGCGATGACCCAGGCGCTGCTCATGACCACCCGCGACCACGCGGAGTTCCACTCGGCGTTCACCGAGCGCCGCGCCCCGCGCTGGGAGGGCCGTTGACCGGGCGGGTCGCGCTGGTTACCGGGGCCGGGCGCGGGATCGGCCGGGCGATCGCCCAGCGGCTCAGCGGTGCCGGCTGCCGGGTCGCGCTGGTGGCCCGGGACCGCGACCAGCTCGAGGAGACCGCGGAGCGCTGCGCCGGGCCGACCACGGTGATCCCGGCCGACGTCACCGACCCGGACGCGGCCGAGCGCGTCCACGCCGGGATCGAACGGTCCTGGGGGCCGGTGGAGATCCTCGTCGCCAACGCCGGCGCCGGCCATTCGGCGAAGCTGGAGCGCACGACCGACGCCGACTGGCAGCGCATGCTGGACCTGAACCTGACCGCGCCGTTCCGGTTCGTGCGGCGTGCGGTGCCGGCGATGCGGGAGGCGGGGTGGGGGCGGATCGTCGTGATCGCCTCCACCGCGGCGCGCATCGGTGAGCCCTACATCGCGGCGTACACGGCGAGCAAGCACGGCGTGCTGGGGCTGGTCCGCTCCGCGGCGGCGGAACTCGCGCGCACCGGGGTCACGGTCAACGCGGTCTGCCCCGGCTACGTGGACACCCCGATGACCGGGCAGACCGTCGAGAACATCGTCGCCACCTCCGGGCGCAGCCCCGGCGACGCGCGGGCGGCGCTGGAGCGCAAGCAGCCCATCGGGCGGCTCATCACGCCGGACGAGGTGGCCGACGCGGTGTGGTTCTGCGTCGGCAGCGGCGCGGTGACCGGGCAGGCGATCAACGTGGACGGAGGCGCGGTGCAATGAGCGTGGAGCGGGTCAACCCGCCGGAACTGGCGGAGCCGCGCGG
The DNA here is from genome assembly GCF_030814215.1 of Amycolatopsis thermophila. Taxonomy (NCBI): domain Bacteria; kingdom Bacillati; phylum Actinomycetota; class Actinomycetes; order Pseudonocardiales; family Pseudonocardiaceae; genus Amycolatopsis; species Amycolatopsis thermophila. The sequence continues at coordinate 5,364,337 of NZ_JAUSUT010000001.1, forward strand.
GTTCTCACACGCGGTGGTCGGCACCGGGACGACGATCTTCCTGGCCGGGCAGACCGCGCTCGACCCGGGCGGGCGGATCGTCGGGGCCGGGGTGGTCGAGCAGTTCGAACAGGCGCTGGCCAACCTGCTCACCGCGCTGCGTGCGGCCGGGGGCGAGCCGGGGCAGCTGGCGAGCCTGACGGTGTACGTGACCGATGTGGCGGACTACCGGGCCCACGCGCGCGAGATCGGCAAGGTGTGGCAGCGCCTGGCCGGGCGCGACTACCCGGCGATGGCCGCGGTCGGTGTGACCCGCCTCTGGGACGCCGAGGCGCTGGTGGAGGTGCAGGGCTTCGCGGTGATCTGAGCACCCGGGATGTGCGCTGCGGCGGGTGCTCGCCACGGTCGGCACGGCGGGCGAGATCGACTGGGCTGTCCCGGTCGATGACCCAGGTGTACTTGGCCATCAGGTTGGTGGCTGCCGAGTGCGTTGTGGTGGCGTTGACTGTTGTAGTGCTCGAGCCGGGGTGCAACGCCCCCGTCGGGCATCCGGCCGATCTTTTTCACGTCCCTGTGCACCAACTCGCCCGGTGCGTCACCCTCATACCACCCCGGTGGTCTTGCTGGCCCGGATCACTTGCCCGTGCCGCTGGCACGCCCAGCTGCGCCCCCAGCCGGTGCGGGCCACAGCGTGCCCGCTCCCGCAGGTCGACGATCCGCCGCTCGGTCTCGATGCTGGTGCGCCGCGGCGAGGAATGCGGGCGCGAAGACCGGTCGTGCAGGCCGGCCCAGCTCAGCAAGTACACCTAGGCGGCGCCGGACTCGGCGCGCAGCGACTCGACGTAGTCGTGCGCCGGCCCGGCGAGACGGCGCCGCAGCTCGAAGAACGTGTCCGCGGCGCGGATGCCGATCCAGTCGCGGGGGAGCACCTCGAGCGGCAGGCCCGGTTCCAGGTACGGCAGGCGGCGCCAGTCGGTGAGGGCGCTGACGTAGTCGGCGAACGCGCGGGCGCCGTCGAGCCGTCGCCGCCGCCGGTAGCCGGCCAGTACCGGGCCGTGCCGGTCGAGGAACGAGTCGTAGAGCTCGTGCAGGCGGTCCAGGTCCCACCACGCCCGCACCCGCTCGGCGGTCGCGCCGAAGCCCGCGTGGTCGGCGCGGAACAGGTCGACGTAGGACTGGAGGCCCTGCCGGGCGAGCACCTCGCGGGTCTCGTCGAGCAGGTGCGCGGGAGCGATCCACACCCCCGCCGACACCGTCCCGAACCCGAGCCAGGCCAGCCGGGACCGGAGCTGGTGGCGTTTGTCGCGTTCGGACTCCGGCACGCTGAACACCACCATCAGCCAGCCCTCGTCCGCACTCGCGCGGCGGCGCTCGAAGATGCGGCGGTCACCCTCGTCCAGGATCTCCCGCGCGGTGTCCGACAGCTCGTACCCGGCGACCCCGCCGACCTTCGCCGCGGTCAGCAGCCCGCGGCGCTTGAGCCGGAAGATCGACGAGCGGACCGAGGGCTCGTCGACGCCGCACTGCGCCAGCATCCGGACCAGCGAGGCGACGCTCATCCAGCCGCCGGCCTCCCGGGCGTAGAGGCCGTAGACGGTGACGATCAGCGCGCGCGGTTTCGGTGCGCGCCCGTTCTCCTCGGGATCGCTGGGCACGCGGGCCAGCTTAACGGGGCGCGGCGCCCGCATCCCGTCCACCCGCCGTTCTGACGATTGCTTGACTGTCGTCACAAAAAGAGAATACTTGCCCTATGACCACCCTGGACTCAGGGCTCAGTCCCTCCGCGCATGCCGACACCTTCTGCCGGGACAACCTCCCGCCGGCTCGGTCGTGGCCGGAGTTCCTGTGGGAACTGCCCGAACTGCACTACCCGCAACGGCTCAACTGCGGCGCCGAACTCCTCGACGCGGTGATCGACCGGTTCGGAGCGGACCGCCGGTGCCTGCTCACGCCCGACGGCCGGACGTGGACCTACGGCGAGCTCCGCGACCGCGTCGACCGCATCGCGCGGGTGCTGACCGGTCAGCTCGGGGTGGTTCCCGGCCACCGCGTCCTGTTGCGCGGCCCCAACACGCCGTGGCTCGCGGCCTGCTGGCTCGCGGTGATGAAGGCCGGCGCGGTCGCGGTCTCCACGATGCCCCTGCTGCGCGCGTCGGAGCTCACCACGATCGCCGCGATCAGCGCGGTCAACGTCGCGCTGTGCGACGCGCGGTTCATCGACGACCTGCGGGCCGCCGACCTGGGCGGCGCCGCGGTCGTCACCTACGGCTCGGCCGGTCCCGACGACCTCCTCGCCCGGATCGAGCAGGTTCCCGGGGACTTCGCGGCGGTCGACACCGCGGCCGACGACGTCGCGCTGCTGGCGTTCACCTCGGGCACCACGGGGCGGCCGAAGGCGACCATGCACTTCCACCGCGACGTCCTGGCGATCGCGGACACCTTCTCCCGGCACGTCCTCAAGCCGCGCCAGGACGACCTGTTCACCGGGACCCCGCCGCTGGCCTTCACGTTCGGGCTCGGCGGGCTGCTGGTGTTCCCGCTGCGGGCCGGCGCCGCCACCCTGCTCATCGAGAAGGCGACACCGGACGAACTCGCCGACGCGATCGAGGCGCACGAGGTGTCGATCTGCTTCACCGCCCCGACCGCCTACCGCTCGATGCTGCGGTCGGACCGCGTGCGGGCGTTGCGGCGGCTGCGGCGGGCGGTGTCGGCGGGGGAGCACCTGCCGGAGGCGACCTGGCGGGCCGTCCGCGACGCGACCGGCCTGGCGCTGATCGACGGCATCGGCTCGACCGAGATGCTGCACATCTTCGTCTCGGCAGCCGACGACGACATCCGGCCGGGCGCGACCGGCCGGGCCGTGCCCGGATACCGGGCCGCCATCCTCGACGACCACGGCGACCCGGTGCCACCGGGCACGCCCGGGCGTCTGGCGGTCAAGGGCCCGACGGGCTGCCGCTACCTCGCCGACGACCGGCAGGCGGTGTACGTGCACGACGGATGGAACATCACCGGCGACACCTTCGTCGAGGACGAGGACGGCTACTTCCACTACCTCGCGCGCAACGACGACATGATCGTCTCCTCCGGCTACAACATCGCCGGCCCCGAGGTGGAGGAAGCGCTGCTGGCGCACGAGGCCGTGCTCGAATGCGGCGTGGTCGGCGTGCCGGATCCCGAACGCGGGCAGATCGTGAAGGCGTTCGTCGTCCTCCAGCCGGGCGTCGCGGGGGACGCGGAGCTGACCGCCCGGCTCCAGCGGTTCGTCAAGCAGCGGATCGCGCCCTACAAGTACCCGCGCGCGGTCGAGTTCGTGGACAGCCTGCCGCGCAGTGCCACCGGGAAGCTCCAGCGGTTCAAGCTGCGGGCGCAGGAGGTGTGAGCGTGCGCATCGCGGTGATCGGCGGCGGTCCGGGCGGGCTGTACTTCGCCGCACTGGCCAAGCAGCTCAGCCCCGGGGACGAGATCGACGTGTGGGAGCGCAACGCCGCCGACGACACGTTCGGCTTCGGGGTGGTGTTCTCCGACGAGACGCTCGGCGGGATCGAGCACGCCGACGAGGTGATCTACCGGCGGATGGAGCGGGAGTTCGCCCGCTGGGACGACATCGACGTGCACTTCCGCGGCCAGGTGCTCACCAGCGGCGGGCACGGGTTCGCGGCGATGAGCCGGAAACGGCTGCTGCAGATCCTCCAGGAGCGGTGCGCCGCGCTGGGCGTCCGGCTGCGCTTCGGCACGACGGCGCCGGACGTCGGCCGGCTCGCGGCGGACTACGACCTCGTCGTCGCCGCGGACGGGGTGAACTCGGCGGTGCGTGCCCGGTTCGCCGACGTGTTCCGCCCGTCGCTCGACGTCCGGCGCTGCGCGTACATGTGGCTGGGCACGGACAAGGTGTTCGACGCGTTCAAGTTCTACATCCTGGAAACGCCCTACGGCGTGATGCAGATCCACGGCTACCCGTTCGACGCGCACGGCAGCACCTTCATCGTCGAGATGGCGGACGAGGTGTGGCAGCGCGCCGGGTTCAAGGCGTTCGCCGAGCGCGAGTTCGCGCCGGGCGAGTCCGACGAGAAGTCGATCGCGCTGGTGCGCGAACTGGTCGCCGACGTCCTCGACGGCGCCGAGCTGTTCGCGAACAACTCCAAGTGGATCCACTTCGCGACCGTGCGCAACGAGCGGTGGTGCCACGGCAACACCATCCTGCTCGGCGACGCCGCGCACACCGCGCACTTCTCCATCGGGTCCGGCACCAAGCTCGCCATGGAGGATGCGCTCGCGCTCGTGGCGTCCCTGCACGAGCAACCGGACGTGCCGCGCGCGCTGGCGGCCTACGAGGCCGAGCGGCGGCCGGTGGTCGAGTCGACCCAGCGCGCCGCGCAGGCCAGCCTCGAATGGTTCGAAAACCTCGGGCAGTACGTGCGCCAGGACCCGGTGCAGTTCGCCTTCAACATCATGACCCGCAGCCGGCGGGTCACCTACGACAACCTGCGGGTGCGGGATCCGGAGTTCGTCGAACGCGTCGACGAGTGGTTCGCCGGCCACGCGCGGCGGGGCGGCCACGGCGACGGCGGGGTGCGCCCGCCGATGTTCCAGCCGTTCCGGTTGCGCGGGCTGGAACTGAAGAACCGCGTCGTGGTGTCGCCGATGGACATGTACCGGGCGTGCGACGGGATGCCGAACGACTTCCACCTGGTGCACCTGGGCGGCAAGGCGCTCGGCGGGGCCGGACTGGTGATGACCGAGATGGTGTGCGTGTCGGACACCGGCCGGATCACGCCGGGCTGCACCGGGATCTACACCGGCGAGCAGGCGCGTGCGTGGCGGCGGATCACCGATTTCGTGCACACCGAGACCTCGGCGAAGATCGGGCTCCAGGTCGGCCATTCCGGCCGGAAGGGCTCGACGCGGCTGATGTGGGAGGGGATCGACCAGCCGTTGCCGGAGGGCAACTGGCCGGTGGTCGCGCCGTCGCCGCTGCCCTACCGCGCGGGCGTGAACCAGGTGCCGCGCGAACTGACCACCGACGATCTGCGGGTGATCCGGCAGCAGTTCGCGGACGCGGCGCGGCGCGGGCTGGACGCCGGGTTCGACCTGCTCGAACTGCATTGTGCGCACGGATATCTGCTGTCGTCGTTCATCTCGCCGCTGACGAACCACCGCACCGACGGCTACGGCGGCTCGCTGGAGGCGCGGTTGCGGTTCCCGCTCGAGGTGTTCACCGCGATGCGGGAGGTCTGGCCCGCCGACCGGCCGATGAGCGTGCGGATCTCGGCGACCGACTGGTGCGACGGCGGTGTCACGGGGGAGGACTCCGTGGCGATCGCGCGCGCGTTCGCCGAGGCGGGCGCGGACGTGGTCGACGTGTCCACCGGGCAGGTGCACCCGGACGAGAAACCGGCGTTCGGCCGGTCGTACCAGACGCCGTTCGCCGACCGGATCCGCAACGAGACGGGCATCGCGACGATGGCGGTCGGCGCGATCTCCTCCTACGACGACGTCAACTCGATCCTGCTGGCGGGACGGGCGGACCTGTGTCTGCTGGGCCGGGCGCACCTGTACGACCCGAACTGGACCCTGCACGCCGCCGCGGAGCAGGACTACAGCGGTCCCGGAGCCGAATGGCCACTGCCGTGGCGCGCCGGCGCGCGCCGCCCGCAGACCGGCCGCACCGAAGGCCCGAAGCCGCGCCTGGAGCTGATCCGCCAGGGTGAGCCGGGGACGGCGCACCAGCGCTGGCGGCCCCGGGGGTGAGGTTCCGCGGGGCGGCCCGCCGGCGCAGGTAGCCTGCGGCGACGGACCCCCCACGACCGACGGGACGGCGGCGCATGGAACTGCGGCACCTGGCGGCTTTCGTCGCCGTCGCGGAGGAGTTGCACTTCGGGCGGGCCGCCACGCGGCTGCACATGGCGCAGTCGCCGTTGAGCCGCCAGATCCGCCTCCTCGAACGCGACCTCGGGCTCGAGCTGTTCGACCGCACCACCCGCACCGTCACCCTGACGCCGGAGGGGCAGGCGTTCCTCGAACCGGCCCGGCGGACACTCGCCGAGGCCGATCGTGCCCGGCGGGCGGCCGCCGCGGCCCGGCACGGTGCCCTCGGCCGCGTGACCGTCGGGTTCGCGGGGGCGACCGGCAACGCGCTCGTGCCCGTCCTGACCCGGGCAGTCACCTCGTCCTTGCCGGGGGTCGAACTCGTCCTGCGCGGGCAGACCTACTCCGGCACCGCGCTGGACAAGGTGACCGACGGGACCCTGGACCTCAGTTTCGTCGCGCTGCCCGCGCCCAGCGACCTGGCCACCCGCGTCGTGCGCGACGAGCGGCTGCTCGTCGCGCTGCCCGACACCCATCCGCTGGCCGGGCTCGACGCGGTCCCCCTGGCCGATCTCGCCGCCGAACCGTTCGTGTCCTTCCCGTCGGGCGGCGGCTCCGCGGTCCGCGAGGCCGGGCTGCGGGCCTGCCGCGACGCGGGCATCGCGCCCCGCATCGTGCAGGAGGCCCCGGACGCCTACACCGTGCTGACCCTGGTGGGAGCCGAGGTCGGTGTGGCGATCATGGTCGAGTCCTCCCGGCGGATCCACACCGACCACACGGTGCTGCGGCCCATCCAGGGTGACGTCCCGGTGCTTCCCATCGCGCTGGCGTGGCGGCCGGACAACCCGTCCCGCGCCCTGCAGGCCGTTCTGGCCGTCGCGGAGAAGGCCCTGCCCACCCCGGACGATGCCGATAGGGTCTCAATAGCGGCAAGATCTGTCTTGGACAGGTCTTAGTCGCGCGTGTCAGAGTGCGGACGGTCCCGCCGTCCGGCTCCGGGCGGCCCCTGCGCGACAAGGGAGTCCGCGATGACGACAACCCCGCCCTCCGAGGAGGCACCCCCGCTCCGGGATCCCGCCCGCCGCCGCGAGGCGCGCAAGGCCGGGATCACCGCCTTCGTCGGCACGACCGTCGAATGGTTCGACTTCTACGTGTACGGCTCGGCCTCGGCCCTGGTGTTCGGCAAGATCTTCTTCCCCCACGTCTCGCCCGCCCTGGGCACCCTCGCCGCCTTCGGGACGTTCTGGGTCGGGTTCCTCGCGCGCCCGCTGGGCGGGCTGATCTTCGGCCACCTGGGCGACCGGCGGGGCCGCAAGAGCGCGCTGATCACGACGCTGGCGCTGATGGGCCTGGCGACCGCCGGGATCGGCGTGCTGCCGGGCTACGACTCGATCGGCCCGGCGGCCCCCGTGCTGCTCATCGTCCTGCGGATGATCCAGGGTGTCGCCGTCGGCGGCGAGTGGGGCGGCGCGGTGCTGATCGCGACCGAATACGCCCCGCCCGGACGCAAGGTCCTCTACGGCGCCTTCGCGCAGCAGGGGTCGCCGGTGGGCAACCTGCTGGCCACACTGGCGTTCCTGGCGATCGCGCAGCTGTCCGAGCCGGCGTTCACCGCGTGGGGCTGGCGGGTGCCGTTCCTGCTGTCGGTGGTGCTGGTCGTGGTCGGGCTGTTCATCCGCCTGCGGATGGACGAGACACCGGAGATGACGCGCCTGCTGGCACAGCGGCGGCCCAGCCGGCTCCCGATCAGGGACGTCCTGCGTGACCACAGTGGACTGGTCGCCCTCGGCGTGGGCGCGGGCGCCGCGGGCGTGGCCATCACCTACGTCAAGACGACGTTCGCGTTGTCCTGGGCCACCAGCGATCTCGGGTTCACCAAAGACGCGTTCCTCACCATCGTCACGATCTCGCTGGTGGTGCAGGTGGTGGTGCAGCCGTTCGGGGCGGTGCTGGCGAGCAGGCTGACCCTGACCAGGGCGGTGCTGTGGATGCTGCTGCCCGAACTCGTGCTGCTGCCGCTGATGTTCCTGCTCGTGCGGACCGGGTCGTTCCCGCTCGCGACGCTCGGCATGGCCGTCGCGACCTTCCCGCACGCCATGTTCTACGCGGCGCTGGCCGGGATCCTCTCCCAGGTCTTCCCGGTCGGCGTCCGCTACACCGCCACCTCGCTGGCCTACCAGTTGTGCACCACCGTGTTCGCCGGCACCGCACCGCTGGTGTCGCAGTTCCTGCTGACCAGCACCGGCTCGATCTGGCCGGTCGTCGCGCTCGGGCTGGCCTACGTCGCGATCTCCCTGGTCTGCGTGACGGCCCTGATCCGCCGCAGCTCCTGGTCGCGGTCCCCGGCCCCCGCCGCGGTCGCCCGTTCCCTGGAAGAGAAGAGGTAGGACATGAACTTCGCCGATCACGACCCCGCCCTGCGCCCGATGCTCGACCGGGTGCTGGCGCCGGCGGACCGCGCCCGGATCGAGCCGCTGCTCGCGGAGATGGGCCGGGTCGCGGCCACCGAGCTGGACGAGCTGGCCCGCACCGCCGACCGCAACCCACCGGTGCTGCGGCAGTACTCGCCGGCCGGCGACCGGATCGACGAGATCGACCACCACCCCGCCTACGACCGGATGGCCGACATCGCGTTCCGCCGCTTCGGGCTCGCCGCGATGTCGCACCGCCCCGGCGTCAACGGCTGGCCCGGCACCACGCCACACGTCGTCAAGTACGCGCTGTCCTACCTGTTCGTGCAGTCGGAGTTCGGCCTGGCGTGCCCGCTGTCCATGACCGATTCGGCGGCCCGGGTCCTGCGCCTGTTCAACCCCGGGCGCTTCGCGGAGGTGATCGACCGGCTCACCACGACCGACCCGGCGCGCGCGGCCACCGGCGCGATGTTCATGACCGAGATCGACGGCGGCACCGACCTCGCCCGCACCGCGACCGAGGCCACCGATCACGGTGACCACTGGACGCTGCGCGGGCGGAAGTGGTTCGCCTCCAACGTCTCCGCCGACTTCGTGCTGACGCTGGCGAAGGTGCCCGGTCAGGGCAGCGGGACCCGCGGTCTCGGCATGTTCCTGCTGCCGAGGCTGCGCCCGGACGGCACCCGCAACGCCATCCGCATCGACCGGCTCAAGGACAAGCTCGGCACCCGGTCGATGGCCAGTGGTGAGGTCACCCTCGACGGCGCGCTGGCCTGGCCGGTCGGCGACCTCACCCGCGGGGTGCCGCAGATGCTGGAGATGGTCAACGTCTCGCGCCTGTCGAACGCGATGCGCTCGGCCGCGCTGATGCGGCGTGCGGTGCGGGAGGCCGTCGAGCACACGCGCGCCCGCGTCGTCTTCGGCGCGGCGCTGTTCGACCAGCCCCTGATGCGCGCCACCCTGCTGCCGCTCCTGATCGACGCCGAAGCCGCGCTCGCCCTCGTGCTGGAGTCGGCGACGCAGCTCGACCGAGCCGACCGCGGCGACGCGGCGGCCCGGACGCTGGTGCGGGTGCTGACGCCGCTGGCGAAGTACGTCATCTGCAAGCGGGCCCGGCACGTGACCGCCGAGTCGATGGAGATCCGCGGCGGCAACGGCTACATCGAGGACTGGGTCAACGCACGGTTGCTGCGCGACGCCCACCTCGGGTCCATCTGGGAGGGCTCGTCGAACGTGATCGCACTCGACGTCCTGCGCTGCCTGCGCAAGGACAACGCGCACCACCACCTCGCCGGGGTCTACGGCGCCCGCGCCGGCGCCCTGCGCGACGGCGGCACCGCCGCGGCGGCCGAGGTGGTCGCCGAGCGCTGGCTCGGCCTGCGCGACGCGGGGGAACGGCTGCTGGCGGCACCCACCGGGGAGCAGGAAGCGGCCGCCGGCCGCTACGCCGAGGACCTGGCCCGGCTCGTGATGGCCACGCTGCTGCTCGAGCACGCCGGCACCGGTCATCGCGAGCTGCTCGTCGCGCACACCTACCTGCGGCTCCTCGACGACCCGCGCGCCACCCCCGCGGCCGCGCTGGCCCACCTGCCCGCACTCGCCGACGGCGGCCCGGTGCCCGCGGACGCCGCCGCGTCCGTCCTCGGTGGAGGTCTGACCCGTGTCTGACCCGTCCGCCCCGCGCAGCGCCCGCCCGCTGCACGGGATCAAGGTCGTCGACCTGTCCAAGATCCTCGCCGGCCCGTACGCGTCGATGACCTTCGCCGACCTCGGCGCCGAGGTGATCAAGGTCGAGCACCCCGACGGCGGCGACCCGACGCGGCAGTGGGGGCCGCCGTTCCAGGGGCCCGACGCCACCTACTACCTGGCCGCCAACCGCAACAAGCGGTCGGTGACCCTGGACCTGAAGTCCGCCGAGGGGCAGGCGGCCGCGCACCGGCTCATCGCCGGAGCCGACGTGGTCGTGGAGAACTTCCGCCCCGGCAGCAGCCTGCAGCGGGTCTTCGACCACGCCGCACTGACCGAGCGCTACCCGCGGCTGGTGGTGCTGCACATCTCCGCGTTCGGCGACCACGGCCCCCTGCGCGACGAACCCGGCTACGACATGGTCGCCCAGGCCATGTCCGGGCTGATGTCGCTGACCGGCGAACCGGACGGGCCACCGGTCAAGGCCGGGCTCGCCGCGGGCGACCTCGGCGCGGCGCTGTTCGGGGTGATCGGCGTGCTGTCGGCGCTCGTCGAACGCGACCGCACCGGCCTGGGCCAGAGCGTGTCGACCTCGCTCTACGAGACGCAGCTCGCCCTCCACATCAACTGGGCCACCGGCTACTTCGCCACCGGCGAGGTCCCGGCCCGGCTGGGGTCCGGGCACCCGAACCTGGTGCCCTACCAGGCCTATCCGGCCGCCGACGGGCATTTCGTCATCGCCGTCGGCAACAACGCGCTGTGGCAGCGGTTGTGCACGCTCATCGGGCGCCCCGAGCTGGCGGCCGACGAGCGGTTCGCCCGCAACCGCGACCGCGTCGCCCACCGCGCCGAGCTGAACGAGGAACTGGCACGGACGCTGCGCACGCGCCCGGTCGCCGAGTGGTGCGCGCTGCTCAAGGACGGCGGCGTGCCGGTCGCCCCGATCCAGACCCTCGACCAGGTCTACGACCACCCGCAGACGCGGGAGCTGGGCATCGTGCAGACCGTGACGCACCCGGTCGCGGGGCCGATCCGGCAGGTCGCCTTCCCGGTCAGCTACCAGGGCAGGCGGCCGCCGGTGCGCACCGCGCCGCCGCTGCTCGGCGAGCACACCTCCGCCGTGCTCGGCGAGCTCACGTCACCCACCACCGGTGAGGAGCACGGTGCCCCGGCCTGAGGGCCGTCCGCAGCCCGGCCGCCCGCGAGCACCGGGAGACGATCGGCGGCCGCATCAGGGCGGCGGGCGGGTCGAGGAACGCGCTCACCCGCATGAACTGCGCCGCCACCCGCGGGTCGCGCTCCGCGGTGCTCAGCACGCGCCCCAGGTAGCGGTTCAGCAGGCGTGCGGACAGCGCCGGATCAGCGGCAGGGCCACGTCGCTGCCCACCGAGGGTTTCCACGCCACGCCGATCGGTTTCGCGGTGATACGGAAGAACCGGCGGGCGAGGTCGCGGTCGCCGTGGCGGAGGCAGTCGCGCAGCGCGAGCGCTTCGAGGGCCGCCACCGACATGCCCTGGCCGTAGATCGGGTTGAAGCCGCGGATCGCGTCGCCGAACACGAGCAGCCCGGCCGGGAACCGGCGCAACCGGTCGTACCGGCGCCACCGGCTCGCCGGGGAAGGCGAACGTCGCCACCCCGACAGCGGACCGACCGCCCGCAGCGGCGCGATCATGTGCGGCCGGGCGCTCGCCGCGGACCCCGTGTTGTGCTGGCGACTGTCCGAACAGGACTTGGACGCGGGTACTGGAAGTGCTGGCGGGCTTCACGGACCTGAGCAGCGGGTGGCGCGCCGGGCGCTCCCGCGGAGCCCGAACTGGCCGGGCGGGCGGCCCGGCTGATGGGACTGCCGGGGCCGGACGTGGCGGTGCGGCGCCGCCACCGGCGACGTGGCCCCGCCCCCTGGGGATTCACGCACGACCGCGGGCCACCTCGAGCGGATCTACACCAAGACGGCGGCCGTCCTCCCGCGCGGCGGCTGCCCGCGGCTGCCCGACCTGGTCGAGCGCTACTTCGTCGGTCCGATCCGCTTCACCCCAAGCACCTGGACGCGTGGATCGGCGAGGAGCCGGCCACGACGTTCAGCTACTGAGCCGCGGCGCCCGCGGCGTCGAAGGTCATGTCGGTCGTGTCCATCAGCAGCGCGGCGGCCGCCTGACGGGCGAGCGCCGACTCGTGCAGCGCCGCGGTGGCGGCCAGGGCGCGCAGCACCGGGCGGGGCACGTGCCGCGGTGGCCGTCCCCCGGTGCCGAGCTCACCCTGGACCTCGGCCGCGAGTTCGTTCATCGTGCGGTTCGCCGCCCCCGCGACGTGCAGGATCCGCCCGCGCTGGGCGGGGTCGGTCGCGGCGGCCGTGACGGCCGCCGCGACGTCGGCGACGGGCACGAAGCCGACCGGGTTGTCCCCGCGGCCGAACACCACCGGCCGTCCGGACCGGCCCGCGGTCTGCCGCAGCAGGTCGAGGTACAGCTCGGTGAACGCGCAGGCCCGCACGATCGTCCAGGGGACGCCGCTGGAGAGCAGGTGCGCTTCGGCGGCGGCCTTCATCCGGAACAGCTCCACCGGGTGGCCGGGCGCCGCCCCGGCGATGGAGGTCAGGACGAACGCGGCGCCGGCCCGCCGGGCCGCCTCGATCAGGTTGACGTTGCCGTCCCGGTCGACCGAGGCCGGGGTGACCCGGCCCGGCCCGGCGAACCCGTGGACCGCGGAGACCACGACCGTCGCGCCGGCGGTGGCGGCGTCGAGCCCGCGGGGGTCGCGGACGTCGCCCCGCACCACCTCGGCCGGCAGCTCCGCCAGGTGCCCGGCCCGGGCGGGGTCGCGGGTGAGCACGCGGACCGGCCGGCCGGCCGCGGCCAGCCGGCGGACCACGAGCGTGCCGAGACGGCCGGTCCCTCCCGCGACGAGGATCATCGCCCGGCTCCCGCCGTTCCGGCCGGCGCGGGAGCCGCCCCGACGGCCAGCAGGAACTGCGAGATGTCGACGACGTCCCAGTGCTCGGCCAGACGGCCGTCGCGCAGCCGGTGGACGTCGACCCCGCGGGCGGTGACCGGCTTCCCGGTCGGCGGGAACCCGAACCACTCGCCGACGTGGGCGCCCTCGTTGCGCCACATCACCGCGACGGTGTCCCCTTCGGCCACCACGTGCTCGACGGTGAAGCGCGGGGCGAAGGCGGCGCGGATCATGCTCACCCGCTGCTTGAGCCCGTCCAGTCCCTGTGCCTGGCCCGGGAACGGGTAGTGCTCGACGTGGTCCGGGCACGTGATCTCGTCCAGCACCTCCAGCCTGCCCTCGTTGCCGGCCTCCTGGTAGAGCCGCAGCACCGTCCGCTTGTTCTGGTCCGTTGTCTCCGACATCGGGCTCACCTCCGGGATTCGAGCGGTCCCGACGAGCATCACCCCGGCGCCCGGCCTGGCACCATGAAACGAGGTCACCGTTCGGGTCACCGTTTCGGGCACAGCGGAAGGCGGCGATCGTGACCGACGACGAACTGGGCGCGGTGCTGCGAAGGCTGCGCGCGGCCTCCGGGCTGACCCAGGAGGAGCTGGCCGCGCGTGCCCGCGTCAGCGCCCGGACGGTCAGCGACATCGAACGCGGCCTGCGGACGCTGGTGCACCGCGACACCGCCCGGCGCCTGGCCTCGGCGCTCGCGCTCGGCGACCACGACCGGACCCGGTTCGAGGCGCTCGCCCGGCGAGCCGGACCGGTACCTGCGCCACCCGTGCTGCCGGCGCCCCCCACCGGGCTGGTCGGCCGGGAGCGGGAGCTGGCCGAGGTCACCAGCCGGCTGGCCGACCCGGCCGTGCGGTTGCTGACACTGACCGGGGCCGGGGGCATCGGCAAGACCCGGCTGGCGCTGGAAGCCGCCGCCCGGGTGGCCCCGCACTTCGGTGACGGCGTGTGCTTCGTCCCGCTCGGCGAGCTGACCGACGCCGCACTGGTCGCCTCGGAACTGGCCAAGACGATCGGCGTGGTCGAAACCGGCCCGGACCTGACCGGACGGCTCGTCGGCCACCTGGCCGGCCGGCGGACGCTGATCGTGCTGGACACCTTCGAGCACCTCGTCCCGGCCGTGCCGCTGGTCTACGCCCTGACGCGCGGCTGCGCGCGGACCACGTTCCTGGTCACCAGCCGCAGCGCGCTCAGGCTGCGTGGCGAGCGGGAATTCCCCGTGCCGCCCCTCGCCGTGCCGCCGGGCGGCGGCGCGGTCACCCCGGGCGAGGTCACCCGCTGGCCGGCGACGGCCCTGTTCTGGCAGCGCGCCCGCGCCGTCCGGCCCGACCTCGTGCTCGACGCCGAGACGGCCGCACTGGTGGCCGCCATCTGCCGGAAGCTGGACGGGCTCCCGCTGGCCGTCGAACTCGCCGCGGCGCGGGTCAAGCACCTGCCGCTCGCCGCGATCCCCGCGCAGCTGGAGCACCGGTTGCACCTGCTGGTGGGCGGGCCGCGCGACGTGCCGGGGCGGCAGCGGGCGATCCGCGACACGGTCGCCTGGAGCCACGACCTGCTCGCCCCGCGGGAGCGGACGCTGTTGCGGCGGGTGTCGGTGTTCGCGGGCGGGTGGGACCTCGACGCCACCGCGCCGGTGACCGGCTGCGGCCCCGCCGAGGCGCTTCCCGCCGTCAGCGCGCTGGTCGACCAGAGCCTGGTCGCACTCGTACCGGGCCGCCGCGAACCGCGGTACGACATGCTGGACGTGGTGCGCGAATACGCGGCGGACCGCCTCGCCGACGCGGGCGAGACGGCCGGGGTGCGACGGCGGCACGCGCTGCACTACCTGGCGGTGGCCGAGTCCGCGGAGCCGCACCTGGTGCGCACGGGCCACGAGGAGTGGTTCCGGCGCCTGGACACCGATCGCGGGAACCTCCGGCGCGGCATGGCGTGGGCCGTCGAGGCCGGCGAGACCGAACCGGCCCTGCGGTACACCGTGGCGCTCTGGCGTTACTGGCGGCAGCTCGGCGAGTTCGCCGAAGGGCGCCGCTGGGCGGAGGCCGCACTGGCGGTCCCCGGGCCGTCGCCGCCGTCCCTGCGCGCGAAGGCGCTGTGCGCGGCGTCGGCGCTGGCGTTCCCCCAGGGCGACCACGGCCGGATGGCCGAGCTCGCTGCGGAGGCCCTCGATCTGGCTCACCGCAGCGACGATCCGCTCGACCTCCGCAACGTGCTGACGATCAAGGGGATGGTCGCGATGTGGCGGGGCGACTACGCGCGGGCGCTTCCGCCCTACACGCGTTCGGTCGAGATCTGCCGCGGCCTCGGGACGAGCTGGCAGCTGGCCACCTCCCACCTGAACCTGGGCACGGCGCTCCTGCACACCGGCCGGATCGACGACGCCGCCCGCGCGTTCGAGGAGGCGCTGCGGGTGTACCGCGAGCTGGGCGACGACGTGTTCGCCGCCCGCGTGCTCAACCACGTGGCGCACGCGGCGCTCGCGCGTGACGACCTCGCCCGGGCGGACCGGCTGGCGCGCCAGGCGCTCGCGGGCGCCGTCGAGCAGGGCGAGCGGCAGGGGATGGCCGAGGCCCTGGAGACGCTGGCCGCGCTCGCGGCACGGCGCGACCAAGGCGAGCGAGCGGCCGAGCTCGCCGGCGCCGCGACCACGATCCGCGACGCCATCGCGGCGCGGGCCGCGCCGTTCGACAGCGCGATCACCGGTCCGATCATCGACGCCGCCCGGCGCCGGACCGACCCCGCAACGTGGTCCCGGGCCTGGACGCGCGGCCGCGATTCCGGCGACGACTTGGCGAGGGCCCGCGAGGAGGCGACGTCCCCGGCGGGACAGGTTCGACCGTCCACTTGAGCCGCACGGCCTGAGCGGAACCCGGTGCCCGGCGCGGCTTCGCCGGGTGCGATGCACCGCGGCGGCTGCGAGTGCCCCGCAGGGCGCGGCCGCCGAGGCGGCCTGGGCCGGGTGGTTTCGGGGGTGTCGCCGGGGTGGTCGGGCCGCTGGGTGCGGTGGCGGCCTGCCGCTCCACTGGGCTGCTGGGTCGGTCCTGGGTGGCTGCGGTACCAAGCGGCGGGCCGCTATGCAGGCCCCGCACGTGTGCGTCGTCGCGCGGCGGGCCTCAGCACGCGCCGGGTCCGGTCGGTCGCTCCGGTCCGCTCCCGACGGTCAGGCGTTGCGCGCGCGGAACGTGCGCCGGTAGGTGTCGGGCGGCACGCCGACCGTCCGGTTGAAGTGCCGGCGCAGCGTCGTCGCGGTGCCCATTCCGGTGGCGGCCGCGATGGCCTCGACGCTGTCGCCGGTCTTCTCCAGCAGTTCCTGGGCCCGCCGGATCCGCTGGGTCAGCAGCCACTGCAACGGCGTGGTGCCGGTCGCCGCCTTGAAGTGGCGGCCCAGGTGGCGTGAGCTGACCCGCGCCTGCCGCGCCAGGTCCTGCACGGTCAGCGGCTGGTCGAGCCGCGCGAGGATCCACGGGAACAGGTCCGCGAGCGGGTGGTCGCCGCGGGCGGGGACCGGGGTGGTGACGAACTGGGCCTGCCCGCCGTCCCGGTGCGGCGGCACCACGAGCCGGCGCGCGGCGGCGTTGGCGACCGATGAGCCGTGGTCGAGGCGGATCAGGTGCAGGCACAGGTCCAGCGCGGCGGCCTTCCCGGCGGAGGTGAGCACGCTGCCGTTGTCCACGTAGAGCACGTCCGGGTCGACCTCCACCCGCGGGTAGCGCTCGGCCAGGACGCCGGTGTGCGCCCAGTGCGTGGTCGCGCGCTTGCCGTCCAGCAGCCCGGCCGCGGCCAGCACGAACGCGCCGGTGCACAGCGACACCACCCGCGCGCCCGCGTCGTGGGCCTCCCGCACCGCGCCGACCAGGTCGGCGGGCGGGTCCCGGTCGACGTCGGCCCAGCCCGGGACGATCACCGTGCCGGCCCGCCGGAGCCGGTCGAGCCCGTCGTCGGGTTCCAGCCGGAACCGGCCGGCGCGCACGGCCTCCCGCCCGCACACGACGAGGTCGTACCACGGAACCGTCACGCCGGCCGGCGGGGACCCGAACACCTCGCAGGCCAGGGACAGCTCGAACTGCAGCATCCCGTCGGTGACGGCCAGCGCGACGGAACCCATGTCCGGAATTGTACGGGTCATGGCGTTCCGGACACTCGCGGCGCCGGTGCGCGCCCGGCCATGATGTCCGCAGTTGATCGGGTCGAGCGCAGGGAGAGCCCATGGGTACGGGGCAGACGGTGGCGGTGTTCGGGGCCTACGGGCACACCGGCCGGTTCGTGGTGGCCGAGCTGCGGGAGCGCGGGTTCGTCCCGGTCCTGTCCGGGCGGGACGCCGCCAAGCTGGACGCGCTCGCCGCGTCCCAGCCGGGGCTCGAGGCCCGGCCGGCGTCGGTCGGGGACCCGGATTCGCTCGACCGCGCACTGGCCGGTGCCGCGGCGGTGATCAACTGCGCCGGGCCGTTCGCCACGACGGCCGCCCCGGTGATCGAGGCGGCCCTGCGCGCCGGTATCCCGTACGTGGACGTGGCGGCCGAGATCGAGGCCAATGTGGACACGTTCACGCACTTCGCCGACCGCGCCCGCGCGGCGGGGGCGGTGATCGTGCCGGCGATGGCGTTCTTCGGCGGCCTCGGCGACCTGCTGGCCACCGCGGCGATGGGCGACTGGACGGCGGCCGACGAGGCGCACATCGCGTACGGGCTGAGCAGCTGGCACCCCACCGACGGGACGCGCGCCTCGGGCGCGGTCTCGGGGGAGCGGCGCGACGGCCGGCGCGTCCGCTACACCAACGGGCAGCTGGAGTACCGCAGCGACGAGGAGCCCGTCCTGGAGTGGACCTTCCCGGACCCGATGGGCACCCGGACGGTCATCGGCGAGTTCACCATGGCCGACGTCGTCACCCTCCCCAGTCATCTGGCGATTCCCGAGGTGTGCACCTACATGGCGGTCGAGGCGGCCCGGGACCTGGCCGCCCCCGGCACCCCGGCCCCCACGGCGGCCGACGAGCGCGGCCGGTCCGCGCAGACCTTCGTCGTCGACGTCGTCGTCCGCGCGGGCGGCCACGAACGGCGCGCGGTGGCCCGCGGCCGGGACATCTACGCCATCACCGCACCGCTCGCGGTGGAAGCCGTGCACCGCATCCTCACCGGCCGGACCAGGACGGCCGGCGTCGCCTCCGCCGGGGAGATCTTCGACGCGGCCGGCTTCCTCCGCGCACTGTCGGAGCACCTCTCGGTGGAGCTCCCCGTGCCGGTTCACGCGGACGGCGTCGCGTCCTGAGGCACGAACGCCAGGGGTACCGACCGGGTGCCCCACTCCGCACACCGTGCCATGAGGATCTCGCCCGCGACGGAGAAGTCCGCCGTCGCCGCGAGGAGTTCCTCGAGCGTGATCACCAGCATCAGGCGGGCCAGTGGTGCACCCGGGCACGCGTGGATCCCGGCGCCGAACGGGATGGCCTCGCGCAGGTTCTCCCGGTCCAGCACGAAGTTCTCGCCGTCGGGGAACACCGCCTCGTCGCCGTTGGCCGAGGTGTACGCGAGCGTCGGTGGCCAGGTGGGCGAGCATCGTGCCGATGAACACGCTCGGCGCTGATCTTCTGGGCCGCGCGCGGCCTGCTGACCGTGTCGCGCCAGGGCCGGACGACGGCCTACGGGATCCCGCCGCGTACGTCCGAGGTGATCGGAGAGCGCACCTACCGCATGCTGACGTTCGGCTCGACCGCGCCGAAGTGGACGGTCGTCGCCTTTTCCGTCCCCGAGCAGGACCGGACGTTGCGGAACAACCTGCGGTCGCGGCCGCTGCGGTTCGCGGCGCTGTACGACGGGGTGTGGGTGTCGCCGCACGACCTGGGGGAGGAGGCGCTGGGCGTGGTGCGGGAGCTGGGCATCACGACGGCGACCGTGCTGCGGTCGGCCGAGGTGCCCGGCACGCCGGCCGCGGGCACGCCGGCGGCGGCGTTCGACCTGGAGCCGCTGGCGGAGGAGTACCGCGAGTTCGCCGACCGGTACGAGCCGTTGCTGCAGAGTCTCGACGACGGGCTCATCGGGCCGAAGCAGGCCCTGCGGACGCGGACCGAGCTGCGGGTGGACTGGCGGCACTTCCCGGAGACCGACCCGGACCTGCCGGCCGAGCTGCTGCCGCGCGGCTGGGACCGGGCGCGGGCGCAGCGGGTGTTCGTGCAGATCTACGACCGGCTGGGCCCGCTCGCCGAGATCCGGTTCCGGCAGATCCTGGGTCGGTGTCGCCGGAGCTGGCCGAGCACGCCTCCCACCACGACTCCGCGACCGTCACGGAGCTCTTCGAGACGCTCGGAGAGCGCCGCGCCCACGGCGACACGCCCTTCGAGCAAGCCGCCGCGGCGCGGCGCATCGCGGAGGCCTCGCGCGGCCGCGGCTAGCCGTCACCCTCAGGGTGGCCCGTCCGGGTGAATCATCGCTGGACGCGCCGGAGGGCATCAGGCCCGACGGCGATCTGCGCGCCGCGGCGCCCACGTCATGATCGTCACCGCGTTGACCGGCGCGTGCGGCGCGAGGCCGTGACCAGGCTTGACGTGCGTCCCGGCACTCCCGCGGCCAGGCCCTCGCCACGACGGGCCCGCTCCGGACGGACCCCCGGGAACGAGCGTGTCGGAATTTGACCCATTCAAGACAAGCCTCTAGGGTCGTCCCCGTGATGTCGGACTTCGAGGCGCAGCTGCGGGCGGTCTCGTTGCGCGTGACACGGCCCCGGCTGGCCGTGCTCGCCGCGCTGCGCGACCATCCGCACGTCGACACCGAAACGGTGATCGCGCTCGTGCGGGCCGACCACCCGACCGTGTCCCACCAGGCGGTCTACGACGTCCTGCGGGCGCTCACCGAGGCCGGCCTGGTGCGGCGCATCCAGCCCGCCGGCGCGACCGCCCGCTACGAGTCCCGGGTGGGTGACAACCACCACCACGTCGTGTGCCGTTCGTGCGGTGCGATCGCCGATGTCGACTGCACCGTCGGGCACGCTCCCTGTCTCACCGCCTCGGATGACCACGGTTACGTGATCGACGAGGCGGAGGTCGTCTTTTGGGGCACCTGCCCCGACTGCTCGGCCGTCGCAGTTCCCCAGGAAACCGCCAGCTCGGAAGGCAAGTAGATGAGCGACACCCAGGACAACACCCCCTCGAGCGCGCAGGGGGTGGACAAGAAGGCGGCGGCCGGGTGCCCGGTCGCGCACGACTCGGTGACCTCGCACGGCAGCGAGAGCGAGAACCCGGCGATCGACTCGCCGACCCCGAAGACGGGCGGCCGTCCGCGCTCCAACCGCGACTGGTGGCCCAACCAGCTCGACCTGTCGGTGCTGCACGCGCACGACTCGAAGAGCAACCCGCTGGGCAAGGACTTCAGCTACGCCAAGGAGTTCGCCAAGCTCGACGTCGACGCCCTCAAGCGCGACATCGAGCAGGTGCTCACCACCTCGCAGGACTGGTGGCCCGCCGACTTCGGCCACTACGGCGGCCTGATGATCCGCATGAGCTGGCACGCCGCGGGCACCTACCGCATCCACGACGGCCGCGGCGGTGCCGGTGACGGCGCCCAGCGCTTCGCGCCGCTGAACAGCTGGCCCGACAACGCCAACCTCGACAAGGCGCGCCGCCTGCTGTGGCCGGTCAAGCAGAAGTACGGCCAGAAGATCTCCTGGGCCGACCTGCTGGTGCTGGCCGGCAACGTGGCCCTGGAGTCGATGGGCTTCAAGACCTTCGGCTTCGGCTTCGGCCGCGAGGACACCTGGGAGCCCGAGGAGGTCTACTGGGGCCCCGAGGACGACTGGCTGGGCGACGAGCGTTACGTCACCGACTCGGAGATGGTGCCCGAACTCGGCGCCACCGAGATGGGCCTGATCTACGTCAACCCCGAGGGTCCCCGCGGCAGCGCGGACTTCATGGCGGCGGCGCACTTCATCCGCGAGACGTTCGGCCGCATGGCGATGAACGACGAGGAGACCGTCGCGCTGATCGCCGGTGGCCACACCTTCGGCAAGACCCACGGCGCCGGCGTCGCCGACGACCACGTGGGCCCCGAGCCGGAGGGCGCCCCGCTGGAGGCGCAGGGCCTCGGCTGGCTGAGCACGCACGGCAGCGGCAAGGGCCCGGACACGATCACCAGTGGCCTCGAGGTGACGTGGACCGACAAGCCGACCGAGTGGAGCAACCGCTTCTTCGAGATCCTGTTCGGTTACGAGTGGGAGCTCACCACGAGCCCCGGCGGCGGCAAGCAGTACGTCGCCAAGGACGCGCCGGAGATCATCCCGGACCCGTACGACCCGAACAAGAAGCACAAGCCGACCATGCTCACCACGGACCTGGCGCTGCGTTTCGACCCGGTGTACGGGCCGATCTCGCGCCGGTTCCTGGAGAACCCGGACGAGTTCGCGCTCGCGTTCGCCAAGGCCTGGTACAAGCTGTTGCACCGCGACATGGGCCCGGTCAGCCGCTTCCTGGGCCCGTGGGTCCCGGAGCCGCAGCTGTGGCAGGACCCGGTGCCGGCCGTCGACCACGAGCTCGTCGGTGACGCCGACATCGCCGCCCTCAAGGCGAAGGTGCTCGAGTCCGGTCTGACGGTCGAGCAGCTGGTCACCACGGCGTGGGCGTCGGCCGCGAGCTTCCGGTCCACCGACAAGCGCGGTGGCGCCAACGGTGCGCGGATCCGCCTGGAGCCGCAGCGCAACTGGGAGGTCAACCAGCCGGAGAAGCTGGCGCCCGTCCTGGACAAGCTCGAGGCCATCCAGCGCGAGTTCAACGAGGCCGGTGGCGCGAAGATCTCGCTGGCCGACCTGATCGTGCTGGCCGGCTCGGCCGCCGTCGAGAAGGCCGCGCGCGACGCGGGCGTCGAGGTGACCGTGCCGTTCCACCCCGGCCGCACCGACGCCAGCCAGGAGCAGACCGACGTCGAGTCGTTCAAGGTCCTGGAGCCGCGCGCCGACGGGTTCCGCAACTACCTCAGGGCCGGCGAGAAGCTCCAGCCCGAGGTGCTGCTGGTCGACCGCGCCTACATGCTGAACCTGACCGCGCCGGAGATGACCGTCCTGGTCGGTGGCCTGCGCTCGCTCGGCGCCAACCACGGCGGCACTCGGCACGGTGTGCTGACCGACCGTCCGGGCGTGCTCACCAACGACTTCTTCGCCAACCTGCTGTCGCCGGGCACCCGGTGGAAGGCGTCGGAGTCCGAGGAGAACGTGTACGAGATCCGCGACGCGGCGACCGACGAGCTGAAGTGGACCGCCACCGCGGTCGACCTCATCTTCGGCTCGAACTCGCAGCTGCGGGCCCTCGCGGAGGTCTACGCCAGCGACGACGCGCGCGAGAAGTTCGTCGGCGACTTCGTCAAGGCCTGGACCAAGGTCATGGAGCTCGACCGGTTCGACCTCGCCTGATCCCGTTGTGCCGGAGGAGCCCGGCCGGTCCCTCGCGGACCGGCCGGGCTCGTCCCGTTGGTGGCCTTACCGCGGTCAGAACGCCTGGGGAGCGGATTCCCGGACGCGCGGGAGGACGTGTTCGGCGAAGCGGCGCATCTCCGTTTCGAAGGGCTGGAACTGCAGCATGAACGTCTCGATCCCGAGGCCGGTCCACTCCCGGATCCGGCGGGCCACGGTGTCGTAGCTGCCGACGAGCCCGGCCGCGGTGCCGCCGTTGGTGCCGATGTGCGGGTACTTCGCGAAGGTCTGGAACATGACCGCCTTCGGGTCGGCGTCGGCGACCAGCGCCTCCCAGCGGGCCTTGCCCGCCTCGGCCAGTTCCCACAGCGCGGCCAGCTCCGCTTCGGCCTCGGCGTCGGTCTCGCGGGCGACCACGAACGCCGACAGTCCGAACCGGACGCCCGGCCCGGTGCCCGGCCGGGCGGCGACGTCGGCGATGAGGCGTTCCACCTCGCGGCGCGGCTGGCCGTTGAGGAACCACACGTCGGCGGTGTCGGCGACCAGCGCGCGGGCCGGTTCCGACTCGCCGCCGACGTAGAGCGCGGGACGGGTGCGGGTCCGGGAGACCGGGCGCAGCTGGTAGTCCTCGACGTGGAAGTACTTGCCGTGGAAGGAAACCCGCTCCCCGGTGAGGAGCCCGCGTACGACGGTGATCCATTCCCGGCCGTAGGCGTAGCGTTCGTCGTGCTCGGCGAAGGGGATCCCGGCGCGGTGGAGTTCGGGTTTGAACCAGGCGTTGACCAGGTTCAGCCCGAACCGGCCACCGCTGATCTCCTCGATCTGCAGTGCCTGCTTGGCCAGGACCACGGGGTGCACGAGGTAGGGTTTGATCGCGGCGATGATCTCGATCCGGTCGGTCAGCGCCGCGAGCGCCGCCGCCGAGGTCCAGGTCTCGAGCTGGTCGAGCTCGTCGCCGAACGGGTTGACGACGTGCTGCGCGATCAGCGTCGAATCGAACCCGAGCCGGTCCGCCTCGACCACGAGCCGCTTGTTGCGTTCCCAGCTCGCGTCCACCGGGTCGTCCGGGTGGCCGAACGGACCCCACGAGCCGTAGACGACGGCCCACACCCCGAACCGCGGGCGAATTCCACCAGGCACGACAGCTCCTTGCCTCGACGCGACGATCACGGCCACTGTCCCGGCCGGGATCGGCGGCGGGCAACCGGTCCCACCGGGTGGGCACAGCCGGTGGGACCGGTTGCCCGGCGGTGGCCGGCCCGGTGTGCCGTCGAAGGCGGTGGTGCGGATCGGGACGGGTGTCGGCGGGGCGCTCGGGGCGTGCTCGCGTCGCTGCCGGCCATCCCGGCGCGGTGGGACTTCGGGTGGCCGCCGCTCACCGGTCCGCGGTGGGGTCGCCGAGCAG
Organism: Amycolatopsis thermophila; assembly: GCF_030814215.1. Taxonomy (NCBI): domain Bacteria; kingdom Bacillati; phylum Actinomycetota; class Actinomycetes; order Pseudonocardiales; family Pseudonocardiaceae; genus Amycolatopsis; species Amycolatopsis thermophila. The sequence goes on from NZ_JAUSUT010000001.1 coordinate 5,387,959, forward strand.
GCGGCGCAGTTCGGGGAGGACGGTGTCGAGGTCCTTGGTGGTCCGCACGACCACGATGCTGGTGTCCCCGGCCCCGGCGGGCGCGGCGGTGAACAGGTCGAGCACCCCGGTCATGGCGGTGTCGAACTCGGTCTCGGGGTCGCCGGTGAGGCCGCGCAGCCACCGGCGCAGGACGTGGTTGTGGGCGGTGACCACGGCGGCGGCCATGAGTTCGGCGCGCAGGGCGGTGTCCTCGCCGCCGCCGAGCCAGTTGTGCAGGAACTCGCGGAAGAGCCGTTGGTACTGCTGGGTTCCGGCGATTTCGCGGTCGCGCAGGGCGGGGACCGTGCGCGTGAGCCGGTAGCGGGCCAGCGCCTGCTCGCCTTCGGCGAGGTAGTGACGCAGCACCAGGCGGGCGGCCTCGGTGACCGCCACCAGCGCGGTCCGGTGCGTGGACCCGCGCAGGCGGGCGTCGATGGCGGCCAGGAGCACGTCGTGGTCGGGGAAGATGACGTCTTCCTTCGACCGGAACGTGCGGAAGAACGTGGTGCGGCCGACGCCGGCGCGTTCGGTGATGTCGTCGACGGTCGTGGCGTCGTAGCCGCGTTCCTCGAACAGGGCGAACGCGGCGTCGATCAGCCGGTCCTTGGCCGGTTTCTCGGGCATCGGTCTCCTTCGCGCGACTGCGGCCAGCCTAGAGGTGTGGTGCCGCTCATACCGCCTTCCCGCGCCTTCAGCTACTCCTCGGTACTCAGTACCGTCATGATGGTATCGAGTTCCGAGGAGGGTGCTGACGTGGAACGTGTCGGGGTCGTGGGATGCGGCCAGATGGGTGCGGGAATCGCCGAGGTGTGCGCCCGCGCCGGGCTGGACGTGATCGCCGTCGAGTCGAGCCCGGCGGCGGCCGAGGCGGGGCGCCGGCGGCTGGAGGCGTCGCTGGCCCGGGCCGAGCGCAAGGGCAAGGTCGCGTCGGCGGCCGAGGTGCTGGAGCGGATCCGGATCAGCGAGAGCCTGAACGATCTGGCCGACCGCAGCCTGGTGATCGAGGCGATCGTCGAGAACGAGCGGGTCAAGGCCGAGCTGTTCGCCGCGCTGGACGAGATCGTGTCCGCGCCGGACGCGATCCTGGCGTCCAACACCTCGTCGATCCCGATCATGAAGCTGGGCACGGTCACCCACCGGCCGGCGCAGGTGCTGGGGATCCACTTCTTCAACCCGGTCCCGGTGCTGCCGCTGGTCGAGCTGGTGCCGAGCCTGCTGACGGCGGAGGAGACCGTGGGGCGGGCGCGGGCGTTCGCGCAGGACGTGCTGGGCAAGCACGCGATCCGCTGCCAGGACCGGGCCGGGTTCGTGGTCAACGCGCTGCTGATCCCGTTCATCCTCGCCGCCATCCGCATGCTCGAGTCCGGCTTCGCGACCCGCGAGGACATCGACGAGGGCCTGGTCCGGGGTGCGGCGCACCCGCAGGGGCCGCTCGCGCTGGCCGATCTGATCGGGCTGGACACCACGAAGGCCGTCGCGGAGTCGCTGTACGAGGAGTTCAAGGAGCCGCTGTACGCCCCGCCGCCCCTGCTGGCCCGGATGGTCGAGGGGGGCCTGCTGGGCCGCAAGAGCGGCCGTGGCTTCTACACCTATTCCTGAGAGGACGCGAGATGTCGTTCGACCTGTTCACCACCACCGAGGACCACGAAGCGATCCGCGAGGCGGCCCGCACCCTGGCCGAGGAGCGCATCGCCCCGTACGCGGCCGAGGTCGACGAGCGGGAGGAGTTCCCGAAGGCCGCCTACGACGCGCTGGTCGCATCGGACTTCCACGCCCCGCACGTGCCCGAGGCCTACGGCGGCGCCGGTGCCGACGCGCTCGCGACCTGCATCGTCATCGAGGAGGTCGCCCGGGTCTGCGCGTCGTCGTCGTTGATCCCGGCGGTCAACAAGCTCGGCAGCCTGCCGCTGATCCTGGCCGCGGACGAGGAGGTCAAGAAGAAGTACCTGCCGCCGCTGGCGTCCGGCGAGGCGGGGTTCTCCTACGCGCTGTCCGAACGCGACGCCGGCTCGGACACCGCGTCGATGCGGTGTCGCGCCACCGCCGACGGTGACGACTGGGTCCTCAACGGACAGAAGTCGTGGATCAGCAACGCCGGGTTCTCCGAGTTCTACACGGTTCTCGCCGTGACCGATCCGGACGCGCCGCGGGGGAGGAACGTGAGCGCGTTCGTCGTGGAGAAGTCCGATCCGGGTTTCTCGTTCGGGGCCAAGGAGCGCAAGCTCGGCATCAAGGGCTCACCGACCCGGGAACTGCTGTTCGACAACGCCCGCATCCCCGGCGACCGGCTCGTCGGCAAGCCGGGGGAGGGGCTCAAGATCGCGCTGCGGACCCTGGACCACACGCGCGTGACGATCGCCGCGCAGGCCGTCGGCATCGCCCGGGGCGCGCTCGACCACGCGCTGGCGTACGTGCGCGAGCGCAAGCAGTTCGGCAAGCACATCGCGGACTTCCAGGGCATCCAGTTCATGCTCGCGGACATGGCGATGGCCGTGGAATCCGCGCGCCAGATGGTGTACGTGGCCGCGGCGAAGTCCGAACGCGACGATCCCGACCTGTCCTTCTTCGGTGCCGCCGCGAAGTGCCAGGCCTCCGACGTGGCGATGCGCGTGACGACCGACGCGGTCCAGCTCCTCGGCGGCTACGGCTACACCCGGGACTTCCCGCTGGAGCGCATGATGCGCGACGCCAAGATCACCCAGATCTACGAGGGCACCAACCAGATCCAGCGCGTCGTCATGGCACGCCACCTGCTGCGCACCTGACGCGGGAGGTGGCGCGGGTCGCCGAGGCCCGCCCCGGCCGGCCGGGGCGGGCAAGACGATCACCTGCCGACGCCGGCCGCGTCCGCACGCGTCATCTCCTCGGCGATGGCCGCCGCGAAGGTGTCCACGTCCGTTTCGGTGGTGTCGAACGAGCACATCCACCGGACCTCGCCGGTGCGCTCGTCCCAGGTGTGGAACCGGAACCGCGTCCGCAGCCGCGCGGTGACCTCCCGCGGCAGCCTCGCGAAGACGGCGTTCGCCTGCACCGGCCGGGTGATCTCGACGCCGGGTACCGCGGTGACGGCGGTCGCCAGCCGGGCCGCCATCGCGTTCGCGTGGCGGGCGTTGCGCAGCCACAGGTCGCCCTCCAGCAGCGCGACGAGCTGCGCCGAGACGAACCGCATCTTGGACGCCAGCTGGAGCGCGGCCTTGCGCAGGTACTCCACGCCCCGCACGGCGCCCGGGTCGAGCACCACGATCGCCTCGCCGAGCATCAGGCCGTTCTTGGTGCCGCCGAAGGACAGCACGTCCACCCCGGCGTCCGTGGTGAAGGTGCGCAGCGGCCGGCCGAGCGCCGCGGCCGCGTTGGCCAGCCGCGCGCCGTCCACGTGCACGAGCATCCCGCGCTCGTGCGCCGCCGTCGCGATCGCCGCGATCTCCTCGGCGGTGTAGAGGGTGCCGAACTCGGTGCTCTGCGTCAGCGACACGACCCTGGGCTGGGCGTGGTGGTGGTCGCCGAAGCCCCACGCGTGCCGGTCGAGCAGGTCCGGCGTCAGCTTGCCGTCCGGGGTGGGCACCGGGATCAGCTTCAGTCCGGCCACCTTCTCGGGCGCGCCGCACTCGTCGACGTTGATGTGCGCGGTCTCCGGGCAGACCACCGCGCTCCACCGGTCGCACATCGCCTGCAGCCCGACCACGTTGGCGCCGCTGCCGTTGAAGACCGGGTAGACCTCGGCGTGTTCGCCGAAGTGGTCCTTGATCAGCTCACCCAACCGGGCGGTGTGGACGTCCTCGCCGTAGGCCGGCTGGTGCCCTTCGTTGGCGGCGGCCAGCGCCGCCATGACCTCCGGGTGCACCGAGGCGTTGTTGTCGCTGGCGAAACCCCTCACTCGTCCTCCTCGCTCAGCAACGGGAAGACGCCGTTGTCGTCGTGGACCTCCCCACCGGTGAGCGGCGGGTTGAACACGCAGACCGCGCGGAACTCGGTGTGCGCGCGCAGGGTGTGCCGTTCGTGTCCGTCCACGAGGTACATCATGCCCGGTTCCAGGTGGTGCTTCGCCCCGGTCTCGTCGTCGACCAGCTCACCCCGGCCCTCGATGACGTAGACGGCCTCGATGTGGTTGGCGTACCACATCTTGATCTCGGCGCCCGCGTGCACGACGGTGTCGTTCACCGAAAAGCCGGCCTTCTCCCGGGCGAGCACCAGGCGGCGGCTGGTCCACGTGGGACCCCGCACCTCACGCTCGGTGCCGATGACGTCTTCCAGCGAACGGACGATCATGAACCAGGTTTCCTTTCGATGCGCAGGGACGCCTTCGATCATGACTCCCGCTGCGACACCGCGGACAGTGGCAGAAACGACCGCTGTCGCTAAAATCGTGCCACAATCACCCCGCGCGACGTGCCCACCTCGCCGAGCTGGTGGACGCCTCGGCGCCGGCGTAGCGGCTCCGGTCAGCGCAGGACCTCGTAGCGCAGGTGGGTGACGCCGGGGGTGGGGACGGCCTCGACCAGGCGGAGGCGGATGTGCGCGGGGAGTTCCCGGAAGTACGGGCGCCCCGCGCCGAGCAGGACCGGGACCTGGTGCAACACGACCTCGTCGACCAGGTCCGCCTTGAGCGCCTCGGTGACCACGCCGCCGCCCTGGAGGCCGACGTCCTTGCCGCCGGCGGCCTCCACGGCCGCCGCGATCGCGTCGGCGATCCCGGTGGTGACCAGCGTCTGGCGCGGTGACCGCTCGGCCGTCGGCGCCGGCCGGTGGCTCAGGACGACCAGCCGTGCGGCCGGGTGCGGACTGCCGCCGTCGAACTCTCCGGAGTCGTCGTAGGTGGTGCGGCCGGAGACGATCGCGCCGACGCGGCTCGCGAGGTCGTCGAAGACGCGGGCACTGGGCTCGCTGAGTGTGAACCCGTCGAAGACCCGGCTCGGCGTGTCCCCGTCGAAGTACCAGTCGAAGAGGAACCCGGCGTCGCCGAGCCCGCGCCCGGGAGCCGGGTCGCGGCCGGTGATGTAGCCGTCCACCGAGACGGCCAGTGCGCTGAAGACCTTGCTCATGTCCGCGACCCTTCGGTGGGTTCCTTCAGGAGACTCCAAGACGGTAACAGGCTGAGTTCCTTCAGGGAACCCCAATGCTAGGCTGCCGTCATGCAGCGCACGGACTTCGGCAGGATGGCGTGCTCGATCGCGCGCACGCTCGACGTCATCGGGGAGCCGTGGTCGCCGCTGGTCCTGCGCGACGTGTGGGTCGGGCTCACCCGGTTCGAGCAGCTCCAGGCCGACCTGGGGATCTCGCGCAAGGTCCTGGCCGAGCGGCTGAACCACCTCGTCGAGCACGGCGTGCTGGAGCGCCGCCCCTACGACCGGCGGCCGCGCTACGAGTACGTGCTGACGCAGAAGGGCGCCGAACTGGTCGACCTGCTCATGGTCATGGCCGGCTGGGGGGACAAATGGCTCGCGGGCGAAGCGGGCCCGCCGGTGCTCTACCGGCACCACGCGTGCGGCGAGATCAGCGGTGTCGACCTGCGCTGCACCCGCTGCGGCGAGCCGATGCACGCCTCCGACGTCGACCCGCTGCCCGGACCTGGCGCGGCCGCCTGAGCGAGGCGCCCCTCGATCTCGTCGCGATCGACGTCCTCCCGGTTCCGACCCCGGCGGTCACACGCCCAGGGCGCCCAGGACCAGGGCGGTCACGGCGGCGCGGTGCCCGGGGCTGTCCTGCCACCGCAGCCGGCGGCCGGCCTCGACCACCACGCCGAACCCGGCGTGCACCAGCACGCGGGCCTGACGCGAGTCGAGTTCGGGTCGGGCCGCTCGAAGGTGCTGCTCCCACACCGCGATGTGCTCGCGCTGCGCGGCGATCAGCGGCCGACGCAGGGCGGCCGGCAGGCCGACGACCTCGGCGTTCGCCACGGTGGTCAGCGCGTTGTGCTCGAAGCTGTACGCCACGTAGGTCGCCGTCAGCGCGGCCACGGCCTCGCGCGGGTCGGTCACCCCGCGCAGGTTGTGCTCCACCGCCTGGGCCAACAGCCCCGCCGTCTGCAGGCACGCCGCCGCCAGGATGTCGGCCTTGCCGGGGAAGTAGCGGTAGAGCGCGGAGGGGACCAGCCCCACGGCCTCGGCGATCCGGCCGTTGGTGACCGTGGCGAACCCGTCGCGTTCGAACAGCGGGATGGCGGCCGCGAGGATCTGCGAGCGCCGGGTCCGCGGGACGGGCCGGGCGGGCAGTTCGACCACGCGTGCGTTGCCGCGGGCCGTGGGGTCGGCCTGGACGGCACCGACGGCGGAGGCCTGCAACAGGTCCTCCACCCGGCGCTGCGCGATCGAGGTGTGGTGCATCGTGATGGACCCGATCGCGCCGAGGGCCGCCACGGCCCGCAGGTGCTCGCCGGGGAGGGGGTGCTCGCGCCGCACCGCCTCCGCCACCCGCTCGACGACCTGCGCGAACTTGCCCTTGAGCACGCGGCGGTCCGCGCGGTCGAGGTACCGGGCCTCCCACCGGTACACGCCGCCGGACGCGCGGTGGGCGACGGTCACGCGGGTGACCGCTGCGAGAACGTCCGCGAGGGCCGCGTGCGGGGGGACCTCGTCGAGCGCGGCGACGAGCCGGTCGGCCATGACGTTCGCGCACGCGGTGAACAGCGCGTACTTGTTCGGGAAGTGCCGGTACAGCGCGGCCGCGGTGATGCCCACGCCGGCGGCGATCTCCTCCATCGACGCCGCGTGGTACCCGCGCTCGCTGAACACCCGGCCGGCCGCCTCCACGATCAGCTGCTTGCGGTTGCGCGGCCGCACGGCCGCGCCCGGCTCGGCGGTCACCGCGGCACCCCGGCGGGCGTACGCGCGAACTGGGCCATACGCGCCAGTCAACCACGAGGCGGACCGCGCCCCGGGCCGAACCGCCACCGGACCACTTGCCACCAGCGGGTCCACCTCGATATGTTAACGAGAAATCTCCTCGTCGAACTCGTCCTCCGTTCCCGATGTCCCGGACGAAACCGCATCTCCTGCCTCTCGAGGAAGCGAGGTAAGTGAATGAGCAGTCTCAACAGAAGAAGCGCGCTGTCGCTCGGTGTCGCACTGGGTCTGGCCGGGGTGGCCGGCGCCGCCCCGGCGTGGGCGTGGTCGCCGGCGGGCTCCGTCGCCGGCACCGGCACGGGCACCGACCCGTGGTGGGTGTGGGACGACGAGGTGGACGCCCTGATGGCGGGAATCCTCGACACCGGCCAGGTTCCGGCGGTCAACACCGCGCTGCGGTCGTGGGTGGACAACGGCGACCCCCTGCCCGGCGGCCTGCCCGCCGGCCTGGCCACCTACCTCCAGCGGGTCGACCAGCTGCCGTCCTGGGCCGACCGGGCCAAGCTGCGCCGCGCCGCGGACTTCAACCGGCGCAAGGACACCTACCTGTTCATGCTCTACGGCCTGGGCAGCGGCATCATGAGCACGGTGATCCCACGGGAGGCCAGGGCGGTCTACTGGTCGGCGGGCGGCGCCGACATGAAGGACCGCGCGGCCAAGACGTTCACCTTCGGCTACGACCTGAGCGACCTCAACGCGTTCGAACCCGGTGGCCAGTTCGTGGTCAGCGCCACCAAGACGCGCCTGGTGCACGCCGCGGTGCGTCACCTGCTGCCGCAGTCGCCGCACTGGCAGGCGGCCGCCGACGAGCAGATCCCGATCAGCAACGGTGACATCCTGATCACCTTCCACAGCCTCGGCACCTTCGTGCACCGCAAGCTGATCGAGTGGAAGGTCCCCCTGTCGGCCGCGGACGAGGACGCCTTCCTGCACCTGTGGCAGGTCGCGATCCACCTGCTCGGCGTGCGCGACGAGTTCATCCCGAAGACGTGGGCCGACGCGGACGCGCAGTCCACGCAGGTGCTCACCCCGCTGCTCGCCCCGACCGCCGAGGGCAAGGAGCTGGCCGAGGACCTGCTCGGGCTGACCGCCCAGGCCGACCTGGGGGTCACCCGCGGGTTCCTCAACGAGTTCGTCCGCTACGTGCTCAGCGACGAGGTCGGCGACTGGCTCGGGCTGCGGCGCGACTACGCGGCGGCGGCCCTGATCCGCGCCGGGTGGCCGGCGTACATCGCGTTCCGGGAGGGGCTGCTGCCCGTCGCACCCGCGGGGTTCTTCATGTTCGACCAGTTCATCCGCGCGCTCGCGATGCTGTTCCTGAACAACGCGACCTCCCCGACGACCACCCCCATCACGATCCCCACCGGCAACCGGCCCGGAACCTGAACCGCCCGCGCGGTTCCCGGCCCGGGACGGCGGCGTCACACCGTCCCGAGTGGACGGTACGGCGCGGGCACCCACCGGGCCTCACCGCCACGGAACAGGATCCGCCCGAGGCCCGGGAAGGGCAGGTGCGCGGCGCCGACCGCCCAAGGTCGGGACCGGATGTCGGCCAGCAGGCGCAGCCGGGCGTCGCGAGCGCCGGGCCGGTCGCTGTCGATGTCCATGGTCACGTGCGGGGCGCGCAGCTGAACCGCGTGGCAGTGCATGGTGTCGCCCCAGAACAGCACCTCGTCGCCGGCGAGGAAGCCGCTGTGGCCGGGGGTGTGACCGTGCAGGTCGACCGCGGTCACCCCCGCCACCGGCTGCTCGCCGTAGGCGAAGGTGGACAACCGGCCCTCGGCCCGGTAGGGCGCCAGCGCTGTGCCGGCCCACGAGTGGATCTGTGCCTGCACGCCTTCGGCGCTCGCCGCGACGGCGTCGTCGAGCCAGTATCCGGCGTCCGGCTCCGACACGTGCACCGTCGCGGACGGGAACGCCGGGCTCCCGTCCGCGGTGACGAGGCCGAACACGTGGTCGGGGTGCAGGTGCGTGATCAGGACGTCGTCGACCTGCTCGGGAGTGACCCCGGCGGCCCGGAGGTTGCCGAGCAGATGACCGCTGCCCGGCCCGAGGGACGTGCCGGCCCCCGCGTCGACGAGGACGGTGCGCCCGGCGGACCGGAACAGGAAGGTGTTCACCGCCGTCTGCGGGTCGCCCTCCGGGGGGAGGAAGCCGTCGGCGAGCAGTTCGGTGATCCGCTCCGGTGACTCGTCGTGCATGTCGGCGGCGTAGATGGGCAGGGCGCCGTCGTAGACGGTCGTCACGGTGAGGGCGCCGATCTGGGTGTGCGCGAAGCCGGGGGCCTGCGCCGGTGCTGCGGGAGTGCTCATGATGTCTGCGTGATCCTCAGTGGACGGTCCGGGTGAGCCACTGCTCGAAGGTCGTCGGGGTGGCGGTCTCCGTGGTCCGCGGCTGTGTCATGGCGATGCGACGTGCGGCGACGTCGCTGGTCATCTCGGTGGTGCCGTCGGCCATGTGCGGGGAGAAGCCCGCGGCGAGCAGGCCGGCGCGCAGGGTGGCGGCGTCGATCTCCTCGTAGCGCGCGCCGGGCCGTCCGACGGCGTCGCCGATCGCGGCGGCGATCTCGGCGAGCGTGACGTCCCGGGGGCCCTGCAGTTCGAGGGTGCGGGTGGCGGCGGTGCGGCGGCCGGTGAGCAGGTCGGCGGCGACGGCGCCGATGTCGGCGGTGGCGATGGCCGGGAGCGGGAGGTCCGCCGGGATGAGCCCGTGTGCGGTGCCGGTGGCCCGGATCTCGTCGATCATCGGCAGGGTGTTCTCCATGAACCACCCGGGCCGCAGGTGGACCAGGTCGACCCCGGTGAGGGTGTCGAGTGCCCGCTCGAACGGGCGCAGCCCCCACACCGGGCCGCGGGCGCCCGCGTAGTTCGCGGCCCAGCCGCTCAGGCTCACGATCCGGGTGAGGTCGTCGAGCCCGTCGAGCGCTTCCCGGTGCGCGTCGATCACGCGGCGCTGGTGGGCGGGGAAGTCGTCGCTGCCGGGGATGATGCCGGGGGCGATCATGACGAACGCCGCGCGGGCTCCGGTGAAACCCTTGCGGAGGCTGCCGGGGTCGTCGGTGCGGACTTCCACGGCTTCGGCGCCGCGGTCGGCGAACCGCTGGAGGCGGTCGAGGCTGCGGCCGAGCACCCGGACCTGGTGCCCCGCGGCCAGGAGCGCGTCCGCGACGGCGGAACCGGTGTTGCTGGTTGCTGAGGAGACGACGAACATGGTGGAACCTCGTGCGTGCAGGGCCGCGCGACGCGCGGCCGGGGTGAACTGGTGAGGGCCCGGTCAGCCGGCGGTGGCGGAGCCGAGCAGGGCGAGCCGGTCGGCCGACGGGGTGCCGGCCTGGGCCGCGCTGATGATCAGGCGCTGCCCGGGGTCGTCGGGCAGCCGCAGGATCTCTTCGTTGAGCTCCAGCTCGCCCACGAGCGGATGCCGGTAGCGGCGCACGGTGTGCAGGCAGTCCCGCACCGGGTGGTCGCGCCACAGGCGGGCGAAGTCGGCGCTGCCGGTGGCGAGTTCGGCGACGAGCTGGTGCAGGGCCAGGTCGTCGGGCCGTTCAGCGGTGGCCACGCGCAGGTAGGACGCGAGGTCCTCGGCCTGGCGCTCCCAGTCGGCGAACAGCTCGCGGGCCGCCGGGTCGAGGAACACGCGCCGGGCCTGGTTGGGCGGCTCCGGCGTGCCGATGGCGGCGATCTCGTCGCTGGTCAGGGTCCACAGGGCGTAGCCGAGCGGGTTGCCCGCGAGGATGTCGGTCCGGCGGCCGACGAGCACGACGGCGCCCCGGCTGCCGGCGATGAGGTCCCGGATCGGCTCACGGACCCGGTCCTCGTGCCCGGTTCCCCGGACCGGCGGGAGCGCCCGCGCCAGGCGGTAGAGGTGGGCGCGCTCGTCCGGCGACAGGTTCAGCACGCGGGCGAGGGCGTCCAGGATCGCGTCCGAGACCTGGTGACTCTCGCCCCGCTCGAGACGGGTGTAGTACGTCGTGCTGACCCCGACCAGCTCGGCGAGCTCCTCCCGCCGCAGGCCCGGCACCCGGCGCCGGTCCCCGTAGGACGGGCGGATGCCCAGGTCCCGCGGCGTCACCGCGGCGCGCCGCGACCGCAGGAACTCACCGAGCTCCCCCGAGGACGACTTCCCGGACCGCACCCGACCAGGATCGCGCACCACCCGCCGGCCGGCCCACTCGGGCGAGGAAGAACTCATGAGACCAGTCTGGACGCGATCCGCGCGGCGAGCCTGTCCACGCGATGGACACCCACGCAGTGACGCCGCCGTGGTCATGCCGGCCCCGGTCGGGGTGGACCCGCTGGCGAACTGGCGGCCGAGTACGAAACCCGCGCGACGAGGGCGAATCCTTCGCGGAAGCGCTGCGCGCCGGGTCAGGCGTCCGCGGCCCGCAGCACGATCCGGCCGGGCACCCCGCCGCGCGTCAACCGATTCAGGGCGTCCTGCACCGACCGCGCGTCGAGGGGTGCGTCGATGACGGGGATGTGCGGGAGCGCCCCCCGCCGGGCCAGCGCGACGAGGGAGCGCAACTCCTCCGGCGTGCCGACGAAGCTGCCGCGGATCGTCAGCATCTTCAGCGCCATCAGCGCGGTGGGCACCGTCAGCTCGCCACCGAAGAGGCCGACCTGGACGAGCCGGCCTCCTTTGCGGAGGGCGTCGAAGGCAGCCGTGGCGGTGACCCCGCTGTTGACGAAGTCGATCACGGCCGCAACCGGCCCGTGGCACGCCTCGACGATGTCCTTGCTCACCTCGTCGCCCGTGGCGCGCACCGAGGCCGACGCTCCCAGCCCGCGCGCCACGGCCACGTTCTCCGCCGACAGGTCGACGGCACAGATGTCGTCGTGGCCCAGTGCCCGCAGCACGGCTATTGCGGTGAGACCGACACCGCCCGCGCCGATCACCACGACCGGTTCCGCCGGCCGCAACGGCAGTACCTTGTGGACGGCGCTGAAGGCGGTCAAGCCGGAACACGCCAGCGTGGCCGCCCAACTCGGGTCGAGTCCGGTGATGTCCTCCAAGTACTTCTCGTCAGGCACCAGGACGTACTCGGCGTATCCGCCGTGCCGGGCGACGCCCAGGTTGCGGCCCGCCGCGCAGTAGTTGTCCCGCTGCCCGTCGCACTCGGCACAATCCCCGCAGCCGATCCACGGGTACACCAGGCGCAGGTCGCCGGGGTGGTGCGCGCTCACCTGATCGCCCACCGCCACGACGGTGCCCACCACTTCGTGCCCCATCACCAGCGGGTAGCTCACGCCCCGGTCGACGAGCCGGAGGCTGCCGCGGGCACCGAGGTCGTAGGAACCGTGGCGCAGGTGCGTGTCGGTGTGGCACACGCCGGAACGCTCCACTTTGAGCAGTACCTCCCGCCCGGTGGGGCTGGGGGTCGGCAGTTCCACGTCGACCACGCCGGCACCTTCTCCGGGAACCGCGAACGCGTGCATGTCTTCCTACCTCGCTTCTGCCGCTTCCTGTCGGCGCACTCTTGGTACCAGCGCGGGCGCGGCAGGCCGGTGTCCCGATTCGGAACACGCCGGATCACGTGGCGGTGCGGGATGCTCGCCACCGATCCACCGCACGGAAACGAGGAAGCGCATGACCGGCTACCACACCACCAATCCGGCGACCGGTGAGCTCGTCAAGGAGTTCCCGCTCGCCTCCGACCAGGACGTGGAGCAGGCCCTGGACCGGGCCCACTCCGCCTACCGCCGATGGCGGGACGCGCCGTTGGAGCAGCGGGCCGGACTGCTGCGCCGGGTGGCCCGGCTGCACCGCGAGCGCGCCGACGAGCTCGCCGCGATCCTGACCCTGGAGATGGGGAAACCGATCACCCAGGCCAGGGGAGAGGTGGCACTGGTCGCCGCCATCTACGACTACTACGCCGACCACGCCGCGCGGTTCCTGGCCGAGGAGAAGCTGGACATCGCCGGCAGTGGTGAAGCGGTCCTGCGCACCGAACCGATCGGCGCGCTGGTCGGGATCATGCCGTGGAACTTCCCCTACTACCAGGTGGCGCGGTTCGCCGCGCCCAACCTGGTGCTCGGCAACACGATCCTGCTCAAGCACGCCCGCAACTGCCCGCAGGCGGCACTGGCGATCGAGGACCTGTTCACCGAGGCCGGGGCGCCGGAGGGGACCTACCTCAACCTGTTCGCCGACTCCGCCCAGATCGCGCGCCTGATCGGCGATCCGCGGGTGCAGGGCGTGTCGCTGACCGGGTCCGAGCGCGCCGGGTCCGCCGTCGGCGAGGTGACCGGCCGCCACATGAAGAAGTACGTGCTCGAACTCGGCGGCTCCGACCCGTTCATCGTGCTCGACGACACCGACCTCGAGGCGACCGTCGCGCAGGCCGTGCACAACCGCCTGTTCAACGCAGGTCAGGCCTGCACCGCGTCCAAGCGGTTCATCGTGCTGGCCGAGGTCCACGACGCATTCCTCGAGCGGTTCGTCCGCGCCATGCGGGAGGTCCGGCCGGCGGATCCGACCGACCCGGCCACCCGCCTGGGCCCGCTGGCCTCCCGGGACGTGGTCGACGACCTGGCAGAACAGGTCGAGGACGCGGTCGCGAAGGGGGCGATCCTGCACACCGGCGGCCGGCGCGTCCCAGGCCCGGGTAGCTTCTACGAACCCACCGTGCTCACCGGCGTCACCCCGGGGATGCGGGCCTACGCCGAGGAGCTGTTCGGCCCCGTCGCCGTCGTCCACCGGGTGGCATCCGAGCGGGAAGCCGTCGCGCTGGCCAACGAATCGCCGTTCGGCCTGGCCGCGTCGGTCTACACCGCCGACGTCGAGCGGGCCCGGGCGCTGGCCCGGGACCTCGAGTGCGGGATGGTGTGGATCAACGGCACCAGCAGGAGCGCCCCGGACCTGCCGTTCGGCGGTGTGAAGCGATCGGGCGTCGGCCGGGAGCTCGGTGAGCTCGGCATCACCGAGTTCGCGAACAAGAAGCTCGTGCGGATTCCGTGAGCCCGCGACGCGGGCCGGCCGGCCGCCGCCCGGCCGGCCGGCCCGCGCGTGCCCTCAGCTGATCCCGAACTCGCGCATCTTGCGGTAGAGCGTGTTGCGGCCGATGCCCAGCGCACGCGCGGCGCGGCTGCGGTTGCCGCCCGCGGCCTGCAGGGCTTCGACCACCGCGGCCCGCTCGGCGGACTCCAGCATGCTCAGCCCCCGCCGCGCCGTGCGGAGCTCGTCGGGCAGGTCGCCGGCTTCGACGGTGCCGCCCTCGGCCCGCCGCGCCAGCTGCACCACGGTGTTGCGGAGTTCGGCGAGGTTGCCGGGCCAGTGCCAGGACATCAGCAGATCCCACACCGGCGAGGCGAACCGGGTCGCCGACGCCGGCTCGGGCAGCTCGGCCAGCACGGCGCGGACCAGGGACGGCAGGTGCTCGCGGCACTGGGCGAGCGTGGGCAACCGCACCGTGGTGGCGACCTGCCGCACCAGCCCGAGGACCCCGTCCCCGGCGGCGTCGAGGTCGGCGGTCAGCGCGACCGGTGCTCCCGGCGCGGCCAGCAGCCGCACCTGCGCGACCGACGGAGCGGGGGTCTCGTGGACCCGGCGCAGGACCACCCCGCGCCGGTCGGCGACGGCCGCCCGCGCCTGGTCGAACCAGTCGCGCTGCAGGTGCGGTTCGACGACCAGCGGGTCCCGGGCACCCCGGCGGCGCAGCACGCGCACCGCCGTGTACAGTTTCCCGGTGCCGCTCGCTCCGGTCACGGCGACCAGCTCGCGGTGCCGGACGGCGGTCTCGAGCTGCCGGTTGACCTGGCCGTCGAAGTGCAGCACGTCACCGACGACGACCGGGAGGGCGGCGCCGCCGGTGCCGGCCGCGTCCGGGCGGCCGGGGAGCAGCCGCACGCTGTACGCGGTCGTTCCGCAGTCGCGGATCGGGGTGACCAGCGCCTCGTGCGGGCCGTCGGACAGGGGCACCCGCATCCGCTGGGCGGTGGCCGGGCCGTGTTCGTCCAGGAACCGCCACAGCAGCGGGTGCAGCTCCGGCCCCGCGTGGACGAGTCCGAGGCGGTTGGCCAGGACGGTGTCCGCGTCGACGACCAGGGTCGCGGTGCTCGCCTGGTCCACCGACAGGTACGCCTGCACGAGCCTGCGCCGCCGGTCCCCGGCCTCGTCCAGGATGCGGGCCTCGATCTGCCGCACCACGTCACCGGCCATCACCGTCATCAGCGGGTGGACGTCGCGGGTCGCGCAGGCCAGCGAGAACGTGCCGACCACGCGGCCGGTGCAGGGTTCGATGATCGGGGTCCCGGCGCACGTGAGGTCTTCGAGCAGGGCGTTGTAGTGCTCCGGGCCCCTCACGAGCACGGGGCGTCGCTCGACGAGCACCGTACCGATGCCGTTCGTGCCGACCGACGGTTCGGAGAAGTCGAACCCCTCGGCGGCGTGCGCCCGGTCCATGATCTCGAGCGTGCGGCGGACCTGGGCGTGCCGCACGACGATGCGGCCGGTGGCGTCGGAGAGCACCATCGCCACCGGGACGTCGCCCAGGCTGTCCTTGAGCCTGCTCAGCACCGGCTCGGCGGCGCGCAGCAGCGTCGTCCGGTTGTCCTCGGGTTCGCGGTAGTCGATCTCGTCGCGAACGACCGGTACCGCCTCACCCACGCACCGCCGCCAGCTCCGCTCGATGTGCCGGGGCACGCCGGCGCTCCCGGGTGGCGCCGCCAGCAAGCCACCCTTGACCAGCGCCTCGCGGCTGCTTCGGATCCGTTCCCGCTCCGCCCGCGACAACGCGGGCAGGTGCGGAGCTTCTTCTCGACGCATCGTTGCCTCGTGGTCCGTCCCGAGCTGTCCCGATCACGGTACCGCCCGCCGCGACCGGGGCGGGTGTTCCGATCTGGAACACCACGGGCCGTTCCAGATCGGAACACCCGCGAAGGTCGCGCCCTCGCCACAGTCGGTCCCACGCCACGACGGGCTGCCTGCCGGCCCGCACGCAACTTCGAGGAGGAACCAGATGACAACGGCGCCATCGACCCGGCCCCCGGGCACCTCGGTCGAATCGGACGCGCTGCGCGCGCTCTACGCCGACTGGGCCGACATCATCGCCACCACGCCGGGCCTGACCACGCGGCTGTTCCGCAGCATCTTCGACGAGTGGCACCAGCCCACCCGCGAGCCCGAGGACGTCACCTACCGCGAAGACACCGTCGGCGGCGTCCCCGGTATCTGGGCGATGCCCGTCGGCGCGGACACCTCCCAGGTGCTGCTCTACACCCACGGGGGCGGGTTCGCGGTCGGGTCGGCGGCCAGCCACCGCAAGCTGGCCGGGCACGTCGCCAAGGCGCTCGGGGTCACCGCCTTCGTGCTCGACTACCGCCGTGCGCCCGAGCACCCGCACCCGGCGCAGCTCGAGGACGGTGTCGCGGCGTTCACCGCGCTCACCGAGCAGGGCGTCGCGCCCTCCGACATCACCACGATCGGCGACTCGGCGGGCGGGAACCTGGCCATCGCCATCCCGCTGGCCCTGCGCGACCAGGGCCGGCCGGTGCCCGGACGGGTGATCGCGTTCTCGCCGTGGCTGGACATGGAGAACTCCGGCACCACACTGGTGACCAACGACGCGACCGACGCCCTGATCAACGCCCCGCTGCTCGAGGGCATGATCGCCGGGGTCCTCGCCGGCGGGAAGATCGACCCGAAGACGCCGCTGGCCAACCCGCTCTACGCCGACTTCACCGGGTTCCCCCGGCTCTACGTCAACGCCGGCTCCGTGGAGTGCCTGGTGGACAACGCCACCCGGGTCGCGGACAAGGCCCAGGCGGCGGGTGCCGACGTGACCCTGTCGATCGTCGAAGGCATGCAGCACGTCTTCCCGTTCCTCGCCGGCAACGCGCCGGAGGCCGACGCGGAGATCGCCGCGATCGCGAAGTGGTACCGCGGCTGATCCGCGCCCGTCCCGTCACCGACTCGAGTCAGGAGCACCCATGAGCACCACCCGCACCCCCGACGTCGACGCGATCGTCGTCGGCGCCGGATTCGGCGGCATCTACGCCCTGCACAAGCTGCGCAACGAACTCGGCCTGTCCGTCACGGCGTTCGAGAAGGGTGGCGGCGTCGGCGGAACCTGGTACTTCAACAAGTACCCGGGCGCCAAGTCCGACACCGAGGGCTTCGTCTACCGCTACTCGTTCGACGAGGACCTGCTGCGGGACTGGGACTGGCAGACCCGCTACCTGGACCAGCCCGACGTCCTGGCCTACCTCGAGCACGTCGTCGAGCGCTTCGACCTGGCGCGCGACATCCGGCTGAACACCGAGGTGACCGGCGCGGTCTTCGACGAGGCCGACGAGCTGTGGCGGGTCACCACGAGCACCGGCGAGACCCTCACGGCCCGGTACCTGGTCAACGCGCTCGGCCTGCTGGCCAAGAGCAACATCCCGGACATCCCCGGCCGCGAAAGCTTCGCCGGCCGCCTGGTGCACACCAACGCGTGGCCGGCGGACCTGGACATCACCGGCAAGCGCGTCGGGGTGATCGGTACCGGCTCGACCGGGACGCAGTTCATCATCGCCGCCGCGAAGATGGCGAGCCACCTCACCGTCTTCCAGCGGTCGCCGCAGTACTGCGTGCCCTCCGGCAACCGTCCGATGGACCAGGCCGAAGTGGACCGGATCAAGGAGGACTTCGACGCCATCTGGGAGCAGGTGCGCAACTCCGTCGTCGCGTTCGGGTTCGAGGAGAGCGGCGTGGCGGCGATGAGCGTGTCCGAAGAGGAACGCCGGAAGGTGTTCCAGGAGGCCTGGGACGCCGGCAACGGGTTCCGCTTCATGTTCGGCACGTTCTGCGACATCGCCACGGACCCGGAGGCGAACGCGGCCGCGGCGGCGTTCATCCGCTCGAAGATCGCCGAGATCGTCGAGGACCCGGAGACGGCCCGGAAACTCACCCCGACCGACCTCTACGCCAAGCGCCCGCTGTGCAACGAGGGCTACTACGAGACCTACAACCGCGACAACGTGGAGCTGGTCTCGATCAAGGAGAACCCCATCCGGGAGATCACCCCGGCCGGGGTGCGCACCGCGGACGGGGTGGAGCACACCCTCGACGTACTGGTGTTCGCCACCGGGTTCGACGCGGTCGACGGCAACTACCGGGCGATGGACCTGCGGGGCCGCGGCGGCAGGCACATCAGCGAGCACTGGGCCGACGGCCCGACCAGCTACCTCGGCGTGGCCAAGGCCGGCTTCCCGAACATGTTCATGATCCTCGGTCCCAACGGCCCGTTCACCAACCTGCCGCCGAGCATCGAGGCGCAGGTCGAGTGGATCGGCGAGCTGATCGGCGAGGCCGAGCGCACCGGGGTCCGGACGGTCGAGCCGACCCCGGAGGCCGAGGAGGGGTGGACGGCCACCTGCGCCGAGATCGCGGACATGACCCTGTTCCCCAAGGCCGACTCGTGGATCTTCGGGGCGAACATCCCCGGGAAGAAGAACGCCGTCATGTTCTACCTGGCCGGGCTCGGCGCCTACCGGCAGAAGCTGCGTGAGGTCGCCGACGCCGGCTACGAGGGTTTCGACCTGACTCGTGAGGCCGAACCCGCGAGCGTCTGACCGGCCGGGTGACCGGCCGCACCACCCGCGGCGACCCGACCCGCCCGGCCGGGATTCCCCCGGCCGGGCGGATCCGCGCGCACACCGCACGGCACCGGCCAGGACCTACCGGATGCCGAGCGCGGCCAGGTTGTCAGTGGCCGGGTGGGTGGTGCCCGTGGGGCCGTCGGCGAAGGCCCGCATCAGCCGGGTCGTGATCGCGGTGATCGCCGCGCCCGCGGTCGCGTCGCCGTCCGAGTGGGGGCATCCCGGGTCCAGGCCGCAGATCCAGTACTGCGTGCCCGCGGAGAACACGGCCGCGCCGGAGGCGGTCGTGTAGTACGTCGCGTCGGCGAAGTCCGGCTTTCCGCCGCACGTGACGGGGGAGTGGAACAGGACCTCGATCGGGCGGGGCGTCGGCACGGCGAGGTCCACCCGCTCGTACTCGTTGCCCACCAGGCCGCGCAGGTGCTCTCCGTTGTGGACGATGCCGGCCAGCAGCCAGTTCTCCGCGCCGGCGGCCACCAGGTCGGCGTGCACCGGGTTGCACTGGTAGAAGTTGCCGAGCAGCACGCTTTCCGGCCGCGGGTACGGCGGCGAGCGCCACTCCGGCGTGGCCTCCAGCGGATCGGTCAGGTGCGCCGGGTCCTCGGTGAACGACTTGTAGTCGATCTCCACCCGGTCCGGGCCGGTCGCCGAGGGACCGAACCGGATGTGGCGGTAGATCTCGTTGCCGCCCAGGAACGCCAGGTTCACGCCGCGGTCGCGGGCCGCGGTGGCGTTCGCGCGCATCGCGCTCGACCAGTACTCGTCGTGGCCGAGGGTGACCACGGCGCGCGCGCCGTCCAGCAGGTGCGGATCGGCGTGCAGGTCGACGTCGGTCGCGTAGCCCAGCGGCAGCCCCAGCCCCTCCGCGAACCGCACCATCGGCAGCTCGAAGAACAGGAAGTCGCCCGCGCCCTGCATGTCCCGCGCCTGGTAGGGGCGGTCGAACGAGACCGCGCGGGACCGCTGCGCCTTCTGGCCGCTCGGCGAGTCGTAGAGGCTGTAGCCGCCCCAGCGGTTGTAGGCCTGCCAGGTCGTGACCGCGTTGACCAGGACGATCCGGCCCGCGTTGGACGGGGTGCGCACGGTGAGCGGCACGAACTGCTGGGCCTGGTTGTCGCCGTCGAGGCGCAGCAGGTAGTCCCCGGGAGCCCAGCCCGCGGTCGGCACCTCCAGCGACGGCTGCCACGGCGCCACCACGGTGCTCGCCGGCGCCTGGACCACGGCGGGAGCCTGCACCCGGCCCGGCACCGGCCCGGACTGCCACGTCCGCAGCGCCGCCGAGCCGGCGTAGGACCCCATGCGGAACGCGGTCACGGTGAACCGGGCGGCCGCGGTGCTCACGAACAACCGCACGGTGTCCCCGGGCAGCACGCTCGTGCGGTCGGCGTAGCCCTCGATCGCGTGCTCCGGTCCGGGATGGGTGATCTCCCAGCCCGGCGTGCCCTGCTCCACCCCCGGTGCCGGAGCCGGCGGAGCAGGGGCGGGCGCGACCGGCGGCGTGGTGCACGCGGCCACGAGCAGCCCGAGGGCGGCGAGGGCACCGGCGGCGTTGAGCCTCATGCCCGTGATTCTGCCCGGAGGGCGGCGTCACAGGCGCGTATGTAACAACTGTTACCCGCAGTTTGACGTGGTGCGGACCGGATCCTACGGTTTCTGCAAGGACAGCGACGTCCACACGAGTCGACCGGCCGTCCGGACCCGTAGCAGGCAGGCACGGGAGGCGCGCATGACAATCGACGAGGCACCGGCCCGCCGGTCCGCGATCACCGGGCTGGCCCAGCGGCTGCGCACGGCTCTGGGCCCGGACGCCGTGATCGACGACCACCAGCGGTTGCGCACCTACGAATGCGACGGCCTGGCCCACTACAAGGTCACCCCGGCCCTGGTGGTCCTGCCCGGCGACGCCGCCGGGGTCGCGACCACCGTGCGGGCCTGCGCCGAAGCCGGCGTGCCCTTCGTCGCGCGTGGCTCCGGCACCGGGCTGTCCGGCGGCGCCCTCCCGCACGCCGACGGCGTCCTGATCGTCACCTCGCGGCTGCGCCGCATCGTCGAGATCGACCCGGCGAGCCAGCGCGCCGTCGTCGAACCCGGGGTCATCAACCTCGACATCACCACGGCGGCCGCCGCCGACGGCTACTACTACGCGCCCGACCCGTCCAGCCAGCAGATCTGCTCCATCGGCGGCAACGTCGCCGAGAACTCCGGCGGCGCGCACTGCCTGAAGTACGGGTTCACCACCAACCACGTCACCGGTGCCGAGTTCGTCGCCCCCGACGGCGAGGTCGTGCGCCTGGGCGGCAAGGCGCCCGACGCGACCGGGTACGACCTCCTCGGCGCCATCGTCGGCTCGGAGGGCACGCTCGGGGTGGTCACCGAGGTGACCGTGCGGCTGGTCCGGCTGCCCGAGGCCGTGCGCACCCTGCTGGCCGGATTCCCGGACACCGACGACGCCGGGGCCGCGACGTCGGCGATCATCGGCGCCGGCGTGGTGCCCGCGGCGATGGAGATGATGGACGCGCTGGCGATCGAGGCCGCCGAGGCCGCGGTGCGCTGCGGCTACCCCGCCGGGGCGGGCGCGGTGCTGATCGTGGAGCTGGACGGGCCCGCGGCGGAGGTGGACGCGCAGTTCGCCGAGGTCGAACGGCACTGCCGCGCGCACGGCGCGTTCGAGATCCGCATCGCGGCCGACGACGCGGAACGCGCGAGCTTCTGGCGCGGGCGCAAGTCCGCGTTCGCCGCGGTCGGGCGGATCAGCCCGGACTACATCGTGCAGGACGGTGTCATCCCGCGGACCGTGCTGGCCGAGGTCCTGCACCGCATCGCGCAACTGTCGCGGGACACCGGCATCCGGGTCGCCAACGTCTTCCACGCCGGTGACGGCAATCTGCACCCGCTGGTGCTCTTCGACGACGCCGTGCCGGGCGAGGCCGAGCGCGCCGAGGAGGTCTCCGGCGCGATCCTCGACCTGTGCATCGAGCACGGCGGCTCGATCACCGGCGAGCACGGCGTCGGCTCGGACAAGGCGAAGTTCATGCCCCGCATGTTCGACGAAGCCGACCTCGACACCATGCAGCTGCTGCGGTGCGCGTTCGACCCGGACGGGCTGGCCAACCCCGGCAAGGTCTTCCCGACACCGCGGCTGTGCGGCGAGGTGCCCGGCCGGCACCAGGGCGCGCACCCGTTGCAGCGCGCGGGAATCGCCGAGGTGTTCTGATGCGCGCGGCCGGGGACCTGGTGCTCGACGAACTGTCGGCGACGGCCGCCGCCCGGCGCGCCGGGGAGGACGACCGCGTCGACGGGGTGCCCGCGCGCGTGGTCGCCGAACCGTCCACAACGGACGAAGCGGCGGCCGTGATGCGGGTCGCCGCCGCGCGCGGGCTCGCGGTCGTGCCACGGGGCGCCGGCACGAAACTGAGCTGGGGTCACCCGCCCGAGCGCGCCGACCTCGTGCTCGGCACCGGCCGGATGGACCGGATCATCGAGCACCGGGCCGGCGACCTCGTCGTGCACGTGCAGGCCGGGGTGCGGCTGGACGCCCTGCAGGAGCACCTCGCCCCGGCGCGGCAGCGGCTGGGCATCTCGCCGGTGCTGCCACCCGGTGCCGGGCCGGGCACCGTCGGCGGGGTCCTCGCGACCGCCGCGACCGGCCCGCTGCGGCTGTCCCACGGCGCGGTGCGCGACCTCCTCATCGGCGTCACCCTCGTGCGCGCCGACGGGACGGTCGCCAAGGCTGGCGGGAAGGTCGTCAAGAACGTCGCCGGCTACGACCTCGGCAAGCTGCTCACCGGCTCGTGGGGAACGCTCGGGCTCGTCACCGAAGCCGTCTTCCGCCTGCACCCGCTGCCGCCGGCCGCCCGGTGGGTCGTCGTGCCGGTGAGGTCGGCGGCCGACGCGCACGAGAAGGTCCAGCGGGTCGTGCACTCCCAGGTGGTGGCGAGCGCGCTGGAACTCGACCGGCCCGCCGATGGCCCCGCGTCGCTGGCGGTGCTGGTGGAAGGCATCCCGCAGGGCGTCGAGGGCCGCGTGCGCACCCTGCTCGACCTGCTCGGCGACGCCGAGGTCACCGACCACGCCCCCGCGTGGTGGGGCCACGCCCCGTGGGAGTCCGGCGGTGTCGCCCTGCGGCTCACCCACGAAATCGCCGGGCTGCCGCGGCTGCTCGACGCCCTCGGCGGCGCCGCCGTGCGCGGCTCGCCCGGCGTCGGCGTCCTGCACGCCGGGGTCCCCGCGGACCCCGAAGCGGTTCCCGCGTTCGTCGAGCGGGTGCGGGGCGCCTCGGCGGGCTGGGGTGGCGACATCGTCGTGCTCGACGCGCCGGCGCCGGTCAAGGCCGCGCTCGACGTGTGGGGACCGGTCCGCGGGATCACCCTGATGCGCCGCGTCAAGGACCAGTTCGACCCGGATCGCCTGATGGCCCCCGGACGGTTCGCAGGAGGGATCTGAGATGACCGGGCCCGCGTTCGACGACCACCACCCGCCCTCGGCCGACCTCCTCGACGACTGCGTGCACTGCGGGTTCTGCCTGCCCACCTGCCCGACCTACCAGCTGTGGGGCGAGGAGATGGACTCCCCGCGCGGCCGGATCTACCTGATGGGCCTGGGCGTCGAGGGCGAGCCCATGACACCGGAGATGGTGCAGCACTTCGACGCCTGCCTCGGGTGCATGGCGTGCGTGACCGCCTGTCCCTCCGGTGTGCAGTACAACCGGCTGATCGAGGCGACCCGCGCCCAGGTCGAACGCCGCCACCCGCGCCCACGGCGCGAACGCCTGCTGCGGAACGCGATCTTCAGCGTGTTCCCGTACCCGCGGCGGCTGCACGCCCTGCGCGGACCGCTGCGGGCCTACCAGGCCAGCGGCCTGGCCGGTGTGGTGCGCCGCGTCCTCGGCCGCGCCTTCCCGCGGCTGGCCGCGCTGGAATCGCTCGCCCCGCCCCTGGGGTCATTCGAGCGGGTCCCGGACCGGATTCCGGCGCACGGCACCCGGCGCGGCACCGTCGGGATGCTGCTCGGCTGTGTGCAGCGCGAGTTCTTCCCCGGCGTCAACGCGGCCACCGCGCGCGTGCTGGCCGCGGAGGGGTTCGACGTCGTCGCGCCGCGCGTGCAGGGCTGCTGCGGCGCCCTCAGTGTCCACAACGGACGCGAGGACGAGGCGCAGTCCTTCGCGCGCAAGCTGATCGACACCTTCGACGGCTCCGGCGCCGACTGGATCGCGGTCAACGCCGCCGGGTGCGGGTCGGCGATGAAGGAGTACGGCGACCTCCTCGCCGACGACCCCGCCTACGCCGGGCGGGCGCGCGAGTTCGCCGGCCGCGTGCGGGACGTGTCCGAACTGCTGGCCGAGCAGGGGACGGTCGCACCGCGGCACCCGCTGCCGGTCACCATCGCCTACCACGACGCCTGCCACCTCGCGCACGCGCAGGGGATCCGGGCTCAACCGCGTGAGCTGCTGCGGGACATCCCCGGCCTGACCCTGCGCGAGATCCCCGAGGCCGAGATCTGCTGCGGCTCGGCCGGGATCTACAACATCCTCAACCCCGTTGCCGGGGGTGAACTGGGCGAGCGCAAGGCCCGCAACGTGCTCGCCACCGGCGCGCCGCTGCTGGTCACCGCCAATCCGGGGTGCCTGATGCAGGTGGCCGCCGCGCTCGACGCTCTCGGCGAGCCCGTGCGGCTCGCCCACACCATCGAGGTGCTCGACGCCTCGATCCGGGGACTCCCGGCCGACGGGGTCGGGTGGGCGCGTTCGCGCCAGGACGCTGCTGTTCCGTGAGGTGATCGATGTACCGGCAGGTTCTCGACCCGGTCGCCGGGTCGCTCGCGTGGTCGTCGCTCGTCGCGGCGATCCCGCTGCTCACCCTGTTCGTCCTGCTCGGCATCCTGCGCATGACCGCGTGGCTGGCCGCGCTGATCTCGCTCGCGGTCTCCCTGGTGGTGGCCATCGTGGTGTACCCGATGCCGGCCGGGCCCGCGTTCCTGGCCGCGTCCGAGGGCGCGGCGTTCGGGTTCTTCCCGATCCTGTGGATCGTGATCAACGCGATCTGGATCTACAACATGACCGTGGCGACCGGCCACTTCGACGTGCTGCGGCGCTCGTTCGCCCGGGTCAGCGACGACCAGCGGATCCAGGGCGTCATCATCGCGTTCTCCTTCGGCGCGCTGCTGGAGGCGCTCGCCGGGTTCGGCACCCCGGTCGCGATCACCAGCGTCATGCTCATCGCGCTGGGGTTCCGGCCGCTCAAGGCCGCCGCGGTCGCCCTGGTCGCCAACACCGCGCCGGTGGCGTTCGGGGCGCTCGCCGTGCCGATCACCACGCTGGCGACCGTGACCGGCCTGCCCCTGCACGACCTGTCCTCGATGGTGGGGCGGCAGACGCCGGTGCTGGGCGTGTTCGTGCCGCTCGCGCTGGTGTTCATCATCGACGGCAGGCGCGGCATGCGGCAGACCTGGCCCGCCGCGCTGGTGTGCGGCCTGGTGTTCGCCCTCGCCCAGTTCGCCACCTCGAACTACGTGAGCGCGCCGCTGACCGACATCGTCGCCTCGCTGCTGTCGGCCGGGGCGATGGTGCTGTTCCTGCGCGTCTGGCGCCCGGCCGAGTCCTATGTGGAGGGTGGCGGGGTGCGGACCGCCACCGCGGGCACCGCCGCGGCGGGCGGCACCGAACGGGCCGGCGGGTCCACCGCGACGATCGAGCGGCCGCGGCCGCCCGCGGGCGGCGGGAACGGCGGCGAGCGCGACCGCGGGAGCGAGGTGTTCCGCGCCTACGCGCCGTACCTCATCATCATCGCGGTGTTCGCGCTCGCGCAGATCCCGGCGATCAAGGACGCGCTGACCAGCGTGACCAAGACGTTCAACTGGCCCGGCCTGCACATCCAGTCCGCCAGCGGGAAACCCTCGAGCGTGCCGCAGTTCAAGTTCGACTGGCTGGACGCCGCCGGCACGCTGCTCATCATCGCCGGGCTGCTGACCATCCCGGTGATCGGCATCCGGCCGGCCCGGGCCCTGCGCGCGTACCTGTCCACCTACCGGCAGCTGGCCACCGCGATCGTCACCGTGATGGCCGTCCTCGCCCTGGCCTACGTCATGAACGCCAGCGGGCAGACCGCGACGCTGGGCACCTGGATGGCCGGCGCGGGCGGTGTCTTCGCGCTGATCTCGCCGATCCTGGGCTGGCTGGGCGTCGCCGTCACCGGGTCGGACACCTCGTCGAACTCGCTGTTCGGGGCACTGCAGGTGGTCGCGGCCCAGAAGGCCGGGCTGTCGGCCACGCTGCTCGCCGCGGCGAACTCCTCCGGCGGCGTGCTCGGCAAGATGATCAGCCCGCAGAACCTGGCGATCGCGGCGGCGGCGGTCGGGCTGGCCGGCCGCGAGGGCGACCTGTTCCGCCGGGTCCTGGTGTGGAGCCTGGTGTTCGTCGCCGTGATGTGCCTGCTGGTCTACCTGCAGTCGACGGCGGTGCTGAGCTGGATGGTGCCCTGAGGCGCCGGTGGGCCGGGACCCGGATCAGCCGGCGGGACGTTCGGCGGCCGGGTCCCGGTAGCCCATCGCGCGCGACGCCTCCGCCGCCGCCTCCCTGAGGTGACCGACCTGCGAGGCGCGTTCGGCGTCGGGCAGGTGCGAGGACAGGCCGCTGAGGCTCAGGGCGGCGATGACCTCGCCCTCGTGGTCGCGGATGCCGACGCTGACGGCGGTGACCCCCTCTTCCACGTCGTCGCGGCTGACCGAGTAGCCGTCCTGGCGGATCCGGGCGATCTGCTCCCGCAGCTGCGCCTCGGTGGGCCGGCTGCCGAACCGGCGCTGGAACGGCCCGGCCAGGTAGGCCTCGAGCTGCTCCGCGGGCAGGTGGGCGAGCAGCAGACGGGGACCGGCGCCCAGGTGGAGCGGCAGCGTGCCACCCACCCGCAGGGTGTGGGTGGCCGCGTACCGGCCGTCGAGGCGTTCCAGGCAGACGGCTTCGTCCCCGCGCCGCACCGTCAGGAACACGGTTTCCCCGGTCCGGCGGAAGACGTCGCGCATCGCGGGCAGCGCCCGGTCGCGGACGCTGAGCCGGCGGGCCATCGCGCTCCCGATCCGGAAGGCGCCGACCCCGAGCCGGTAGGACCCCGCGGAGGGGCGTTCCACGAAGTCGCCCGCGGCGAGGGTGGTGAGGATGCGGTGGCAGGTGCTCTTGTTCAGGTCGAGCCGGCTCGCGATGTCGCCGAGGGTGAGCTCGTCGGTCGCCTCGGCGAGCAGCTCGAGCACGGCCATCGCCTTCACCAGGACGCGAACGGGGCCCGCGCCGCCGCTCGTCCGGTCCTCGTGCTCGGCTTCCTCATGCCCAGCCACAGTCGTCGGTCATCCTCTCGATCCGGAAGGCGTTCACGTGCCCGAGGCCAGCGGCGATCTCGGCGGGGCCGCACCGCCCAGATCGGCCGGCCGCTCTGACCAGAAGCGTAACGTGCCGGCCAGGTCGGTGATTCCGGCGTCGGAACCGAGGCCCTGCGCGACCAGTGCCGAGGCCGCGGTGCCCAGGCGGGCCGCGTCGAGCACGTCCCACCCGTGGCACAGTCCGACGATGAAACCCGCGGAGTAGGCGTCGCCGCAGCCGGTGGTGTCCACCACCGGGACGCCGAAGGCGGGAATCCCGGTGAAGCCCGTCCGGCCGGCGACGAGGGAGCCGTCGCCGCCCCGGGTGACCACCACCGTGCCGACCCCGTGCGCGCGCACGAGCCCGGCCGCCCGGTGCAGGTCCGCGGTTCCCGTCAGGGCGCGGATCTGGTCGTCGTTGGGCAGCAGGTACTGGGTGTGCCGCAGGGACGGGCGCAGGTCCTCGAGCAGGCCGGGCGGGACCGAGGTCCGGAGCAGGTCCATCGTGGTGATCGTCCCGTGGTCCCGCGCGAACCGCAGCAGCTCGGGCAGCACCGAGGTGGTGAAGCCGCCGAGGGCGTCGGGACCGCCGACGTGCAGGACGTCGGCCTCGGCGACGGCCGCCCAGTCGACGTCGTCCGCGGTGAGGGCGTCCATCGCGCCGGCGGCGTGCAGCGACGGCCGCTCACCGTTGGGCCGGATCGGCAGGATCGAGGCGGGGGTCGCCCGGCCCGCCTTGACCGCGAGGCGCTCGGTGACGCCCTGCTCGCCGAGCAGCAGCCGCAGCACGCGGCCGGCGGTGTCGTCGCCGATGGCGCCGAAGCTGGTGACCTCGGCGCCCAGCTTGGCCAGGTCGACCGCGGTGCCGCCGGCGGTGCCCGCGGCGGTCACCTTGATCTCGTCCAGGGCGAGCCGGCCCTGGCCGGGCGGGATCGCGGACACCGGCCGTCCCAGCACGTCGAAGATGTGCGCGCCGAGGCACACCACCTTGGGGGTCATCGGGCGGCCCCCTCGCGCTTGCGGCGGACGACGTCGTCGAGTTCGGCGGGGGACAGCACGCGCGGGGTCCCGAGGCTGTGGGCCTGGATGTGCAGGGCGCACAGCCATTCGAGCAACTGCGCCCGGTCGTAGGCGCGCTCGAGGGTGTCGCCGTAGGCGACGGCGCCGTGGTTCTGCATCAACGCCGCGGTGCGGTCCCGCAGCGCCGCGTGGACCGACCGGGCGATCTCGTCGGTGCCGAACGTGGCGTACTTCGCGACGCGGGGCGGTCCGCCGAGCTGGAGCGCGTAGTAGTGCAGCGGCGGCAGTTCGTCCAGCACCGCCGACACCGCCGCGCTGGCGAGACCGTGGTGGTGGACGATCGCGCCGGCCCCGGTCTCCCGGTAGATGGCCAGGTGCATCGGGGTTTCCGACGACGGCGGCGGGGTGCCCGGCCCGGTGAGCGCTTCCCCGGTCAACCCGACCACGCAGACGTCGTCGGCCTCGACCTGGTGGTAGGGGATGCTCGACGGGGAGATGGCGACCAGCTCACCCACGCGCACGCTGACGTTGCCCGCGGTCCCGATGACCAGACCGTCGGCGACCAGGCGACGTCCGGTCTCGGCGACCTGGCGGCGCGCCGCCTCGAGTTCGCCGGTCACCGGACCACCGCCGGGGAGGGGCCGGCCACCGCGTCCGGGGCGCCGTGCGGGACGAGGACACCGGCGTCCTCCGGCCAGTGCACCTCGACGCGCTGACCGCGGCCGACCCGGGTCGTGCCGGTCGCGGTGGTGTCCCGGACCTGGCCGGGGACACCGCCGTCGAACTCGACCAGCACCCGGCGGAAGGCGCCCTGGTAGACCACGTCGGTGACGGTCGCGGACAGGACGTTGGCCCCCGGCCCGGCCGGCGCACCGATGCGCAGGCGCTCGGGACGCACGACGAGCGCGACGGGGCCCTGGTCGCGGCCGCCCGGTGCGCGCAGCCGGCACCAGCCGGTGTCGACCACGCCGTCGCGGGCGTGCCCGGTGAAGACGTTGGAGTCGCCCAGGAAGGTGGCGACGAAGTGGGAGGCGGGCGCCTCGTAGAGCTCCGACGGCGTGCCGACCTGCTCGATGCGGCCGTCGCGGAAGACCGCGATGCGGTCGGACAGGGCGAGCGCCTCCTCCTGGTCGTGGGTGACGAACACGAACGTGATGCCGAGTTCCTTGTGCAGCCGCGCGATTTCCAGCTGCAGGGACTCGCGGAGCTTCTTGTCCAGTGCCCCGAGCGGTTCGTCGAGCAGCAGCGCACGCGGCTGGAAGACCACGGCGCGGGCCAGCGCGACGCGTTGCTGCTGACCGCCGGACAGCTGGGAGGGCAGCCTGCCGGCGTGGTCGCCGAGGTGGACCAGGTCCAGTGCGCCGGCGACCCGCCGCGCGATCTCCTTCTTGCCGACCTTGCGGCGCTTGAGCGGGAACGCGACGTTCTCCGCCGCGGTCATGTGCGGGAACAGCGCGTAGTTCTGGAACACCATGCCCAGGTCCCGGCGGTGGGGCGGGACCGGCGCGATGTCGGAACCGTCGAGCCGGATCTGCCCCGAGGTGACCTCTTCGAACCCGGCGAGCATGTTCAGCGTGGTCGTCTTGCCCGAACCGCTGGGGCCGAGCAGGGTCATGAACTCGCCGGCCTCGATGGTGAGGTCGACGGCGTCCACCGCGGGACGGCGCGCGCCCCGGTAGACCTTCGTCAGGGCACGGGTTTCGATGCGGGCGCCGCTGATCTGGTCAGGCCGCACGGCGGTTCCTCCTCGTCAGGGTGGCCAGTCCCAGCAGGGCGGTGGAGACCACGAGCACGACGGTGGAGGCCGCCGCGATGGTCGGGTCGACCTCGTTGGTCACGGAGGTGAACATCCGGACCGGCAGGGTCTGCAGCGTGGGGGACTGGATGAACAGGGACACGACGACCTCGTCGAACGAGGTGACGAACGCGAACAGGGCGCCGGCGAGCACGCCGGGCCGGATCAGCGGGAAGGTGACCGACCGGAACGTCGTCCACGGCGCGGCGCCCAGGCTGGCCGAGGCGCGCTCGAGCACGCGCTCGAAGCCGGCCAGCGCGGCTGTCACGTTGACCGTCACGAAGGGCAGGGCCAGCACCGTGTGGGCCGCGATGAACCCGGCCGGGGTGCCGATCAGCCCCCAGCCGAGGAACGCCGCGTACATCGCGACCGCGACCACGATGCCCGGCACGATGAGCGGCGCCATCAGCAGTCCGTCGACCGCGCCCTTGCCGCGGAACTTCCGTCCCGCGAGCGCGAAGGCGGCCATGGTCCCGAGCACGGTCGCCACCGCGGTGACGATCAGGGCGAGCTGCAGCGAGACCAGCAGCGAGGTGAGCCAGCTCGACTCGGTGAAGAACGTGACGTAGTGCTGGAGGCTCCAGGACCGGGGCGGGAAGGCGAAGCTGTCCTCGCCGGAGAAGCTGATCGGGATCACGATCAGCGTCGGCACCACCAGCCACGCGCCGGTGAGGATGCCGAAGGCGATCAGGACGGCGCGCAGGCCACCGCTTCTCCTCATAGTGCCGCACCTCCGGCGATGCTCGTTCCGGTCGCCCGGGTCCCCTTGGTGCGCGTCGCGAACTGCACGCCCCCGACGAGCACGAGGGTGAGCACGAGCAGCGCGACGGCGAGCGCCCCGGCGCCGCCGAAGTTCACGAGCTGGTTGACCTGGACGGAGATGAACTGGGCGAGCATGGATTGCTGCGGCGAACCGACGAGCGAGGGCGTCACGTAGAACCCGAGCGACAGGACCATCACCAGCGTCGCGCCCGCGGCCACCCCGGGCAGCGACAGCGGCAGGTACACCCGCAGGAAGGCGGTGACCGGGCGGGCGCCGAGCGAGAGCGCGGCATCGACCAGGCGGCGGTCGATCCCGCGCATCGTGGTGTACACCGGCAGCACCACGAACGGCAGCATGACCTGCGCCATCGCCAGGGTCACGCCGGCGGTCGTGCCCAGCAGGCGGACCTGCCCGATCCCGATCGCGCGCAGCAGCGAGTTCACGACGCCGTTGTCCTGGAGCAGCACGACCCAGGCGAACGTGCGGGCCATCAGCGACGTCCAGAACGGGACCAGCACGACGGCGAGGAGGACCGCGCGCCACCGGGACGAGGCGATCGTCATCAGGTACGCGTACGGGTAGGCGCAGAGCAGGCACACGATCGTCACGATCACCGCCATGCCGAGCGTGCGCAGGACGATCGTGAGCGCCACGTCGTCGGTCACGATGGCGGTGTAGTTGCCGAAACCGGACTGCGGGGTGGTCACCGACAACCACAGCAGGCGCAGCGCGGGCACCACGAAGAAGACGACCAGCACGACGAGCGCGGGGGCCACGAGGAGCAGGCCGAGCCGGCGCATCCGGTGCCGGCCGCGGTGCGCGGGCGGCGAGGTCCCGCGCCGGCTGGCGCGCGGGATCGTGCTGGAAGGGGAGGTCACAGCCATGATCGGGGTCCTTCCGGTGTGCCGACCGGATATGTGTCGTGACACGACACGTATTTCACAAAGTGAAACCAGACTGTGCCGGACGGGTCGTCCCGATGTCAACGGGCCGATCGTGGCGTTACGCCAGAGAAACATCGCCGGACTTGTGTTTCCGGTCTTGACGCCGTCCGAGCACTCAGTTCATGCTTTGCTCAATACGATCTGCGTTTCACAATATGAAATTCTGATGCTGAAGGAGGTGGTCCCGTGCGCCTCAGGGGACGTCTGGGAACGGCACTGGTGCTGGCCGGTGTGGTGGGACTGACGACGACGGCTTGTTTCGGCCAGGCGGGCAGTTCCGGCGGGAGCGCGCAGAGCGTCGTCTTCGCCAACACCGGCGGAGCGCTGGCCGAGGTGTTCAAGCAGAACGCGTACGGCGACCTGTCCGCCAAGGGCATCACGGTGTCCGAGGAATCGCCGAACAACGAGGCGAAGCTGACCGCGATGGTGCAGGGCGGAAAGCCGACCTGGGACGTCTACTACTCCACGCCGTACACGGCGATCGGCAAGTGCGGCACCCTGTTCGAGAAGATCGACTACAGCAGGATCGACACCAGCGGGCTCGACCCCGCCCAGATGTCCGAGTGCGGCGTCCCGGTGCTCAACTCCTACTTCGTGCTCGTCTACAACAAGGACAAGTACGGCGCGAACCCGCCGACGAGCTGGGCCGACTTCTACGACCCGGCGAAGTTCCCCGGCACGCGCGGCATCATGAACTTCGCCAAGGACGCGGGCATGGAAACCGCGTTGCTGGCCAGTGGCGTGCCCTCCGACAAGCTCTACCCGCTCGACTACGACAAGGCGTTCGCGACGCTGGACAAGATCCGCTCCGACGTCCGCTTCTACGACACCGGCGCCCAGCAGACCCAGGCCCTGCAGTCGGGCGAGATCGACATGATGCTGGCCTGGCCCGGACGCGCCTACGACGCGGCCAAGAGCGGGGCCCACCTCGGCGTCGTGTTCGACAAGCCGCTCAAGTACTTCGACGTGCTCACCATCGTCAAGGGTGCCCCGCACGCCGACGCTGCCTACGCCCTGATCAACGCGCTGCTCGGGCAGCGCAACCAGCAGGCCATTGTGGACCGCCTGCCCTACGGCGCGGTCAACTCGGCCGTGGGCCGGTCGTCCGACCCGGCCATCGACGCCTTCGTCGCCGACGACGCCAAGGCCAAGGGCACCGTGGTGGTGCGGGACAACGACTGGTGGGCCAAGAACCTGGACGAGGCCACGCGACGCTGGACGACGTGGGTGAACGGATGAGACTCGTCGGATACGCCGACCGGTTGTCCGTCCGCGCGGGTGAGCGCGTCGCCTTCCAGCTGAGCACGGACCACGCCGAGGTCCGGCCCGGGATCGTGCGCCTGCGGCAGCCCGGCTCACCCCGCCACGAGCGCGCACTGGCCGAGGAGCCCGTGGACGCGGACTTGCCCGCAGTCCTCCCGGGACGGTCGCAGACGACGACCTCCGGGTCGCACGCCGTGGCGGCCGTCAACCGCGCCCTGGACGAGATCGGCATGGCGGTGTGGTTCCAGCCGACGCTGCCCGGTCCCGATGCCCGACCCCTGCTGTCCGTCGGCGACCTCGTGCTCGAGGTGTCCTCGTCCGCGGTGCTGCTGCGGCGCGGCGGACGGGTCGTCGCCGAACTGGCGGCGACGGTCCGGGAACGCGTCTGGGCGTTCGCGGGCGCCACTGTGGACACATCCGGGGCGGTGCGGCTGTTCCTGCACCGGCGGGACCTGCCGGCGGAATCGGTGCCGGCGCGCACGGAGCCGGTGCGCGCCGACCACCCGGTGCTGTTGCTGGGCAGCGACGGGCGCGGGACCGCCGGCCTCGGGCACACGTTCAACGGCAAGGTGGCGCGGCCGGTGGTGTCCGCCACGGCCTGGCCGGAGAGCACCACCGCGGCGCTGGCGGCCGGGGCGAGTCCGCTCGACGTGCTCCCGGGCGGCAGTACCAGTGTCCTCGACCTCGCCGCCGACCCCGGCGGAACCCGCGTGCCGGACCTGGGCGGCCTGACCTCCGGCGCGGAGATCCGTCACCTGCCCGGCCGGGGCGTGCCGGGCCCGTTCTGGACCGGCGCGGAGACGGACTTCCGGCGCTCGCCGGCCGAGTTCGACGCCCTGCACCTGCACGACGACGACCTCGCCGACGCCGGGTGGGAGACCGATCTGACGTGGACGGTGCCCGCCGGCCTGCTCAGCGGTGTCTACGCCCTCAAGGTCACCGCGGGCGAGGACACCGACCGGATCCCGGTCGTCGTCACCCCGGCGGTGCACACGGCGCCGGTCCTGGTCGTCTTGCCCACCTGGACCTACCTCGCCTACGCGAACTGGCGCACCTACGCCGAGTACGAGGAGGAACGCCTCGCCCTCTACGGGGAACGGCGCGGCGTCGACGAGCGGGACCGGTGGCTGGTCGAGCACCCCGAGTTCGGGCGCTCGCTCTACGACGTCCACACCGACGGCAGCGGCGTGTTCCACTCGACCCGCCGCCGCCCGATCGTCAACCTCCGTCCCGACTACTACACGCCGACGACCCGCGGGTTCCGGCACTTCGCCCAGGACCTGCAGCTGCTCGCGTGGCTCGACGAACGCGGGGAGAACTACGCGGTCGTGACCGACGACGAGGTCGAGCGCGAGGGAACCGCTCTGCTCAGCCGCTACCGGGTGGTGCTGACCGGCTCCCACCCCGAGTACTGCTCGGGCGGCATGCTCGACTCCTACCTCGCCTACACCCGCGCCGGGGGACGGCTGATGTACCTGGGCGGCAACGGGTTCTACCAGGTCACCGCGCGCCATCCGGGGCATCCGGACGCCATCGAGATCCGCCGCGGGCACGCGGGTGTCGCCACCTGGGTGTCCGACCCCGGCGAGGAACACCTGTCCGCGACGGGGGAGCGGGGCGGGTTGTGGCGCATGCGCGGCCGCGCGCCGAACGTGCTGGCCGGCGTCGGGTTCACCGCCCAGGGGCACGACCGGGCAAGCGGGTACCGCCGCTCGGACGCGAGCACCGACCCGGCCGTGTCGTGGGTGTTCGACGGCGTCAAGGCCGGCGCCGGGGAGATTTTCGGCGACGAGGGGCCCGGACTGGGCGGCGCCGCCGGCGACGAGCTGGACCGGGCCGACATCGCGCTCGGCACCCCGGACGGCGCGATCGTCCTGGCCTCCTCGGTGGGACATTCGGCGAAGATCGCCCTGGTACCGGAAGAGACCGACCACGGCTACGCCGCACCGCCACCCGGCATCCACCCCAAGGTCCGCGCCGACATCGTCCTCTTCGGACGCCCCGGGGGCGGGGCCGTCTTCTCCGTCGGGTCCATCGCCTGGTCGACGGCGATGACCCACGACGACGGCGACAACGACACCGCCCGCGTCACGGCGAACGTCCTGGACCGCTTCCGCGACAGCGCGGGGCCCGTCCTCGGCCCCGGCGCGTGAACGCCACGATGGGAGAACGACCAGTGCCACCGACGGCCACCGCCGGCACCGACCTGATCGAACGGCTCAGCGAGCGCGCACGGTTCGTGCGCACCGAAACCGTCCGGCTGACCCGCATCGCCGGAGCGGGCCACTACAGCGCGGTGTTCTCCTGCGCCGAGCTGTTCAGCGTCCTCTACTACAGCCGGCTCCGGATCGACCCGGCCCGTCCGGACTGGCCCGGCCGCGACCGGTTCGTGCTCAGCAAGGGCCACGCGGCCATCGGCCTCTACCCGGTGCTGGCCGACCTCGGCTACTTCGACCCGTCCGAACTGGACACCTACACCCGGCTGGGCAGCCCGTTCGGCGACCACCCGGACATGAACAAGATCCCCGGGGTCGACTTCTCCTCGGGATCGCTGGGGCACGGGCTGTCGGTGTCGGTCGGCATGGCGCTGGCCGGACGCCTGTCCTCCCTGGACTACCGCGTGTACTGCATGCTCGGCGACGGCGAACTCGCCGAGGGGCAGGTGTGGGAGGCCGCGATGGCGGCGAGCCACTTCGGGCTCGGCAACGTCGTGGCGATCGTCGACGCGAACCAGCTCGGGATCGACGGATTCGTCCGCGACGTGATGGCGGCGGAGCCGATCGAGCAGCGGTTCGCGGCCTTCGGCTGGCAGACCCACCGCGTGGACGGGCACGATCTGCGCGCGCTGCTGGAGGTGTTCGGCGCACTGCCGGACCAGGCCGGGCGCCGCCCGCAGGTGATCATCGCCGACACGATCAAGGGCAAGGGCGTGAAACGGATGGAGCTCAGCCCGGACTGGCACGTCGGCAACCTCGCCGGGGCCGACTACGACGACGTGATGGCCGAACTCGGCCGCGGGGAGGGCTCGTGACCACGCAGGCGCAGGACCAGTCCGAGATCTTCAACGGCACGGCCGCCGTCGGGTTCAAGGACGCGCGCTCGGCGGACGGCACCGACACCAGGGCGATCCCGGCCTTCGTGTTCGGCGAGGAACTGGCGGCCCTCGCGGACAGCGACCCCCGGGTCGTCGTGCTGACCGCCGACCTGGGCCGGTCCAACCGCGCACTGGACTTCGCCGCCCGCCACCCGGACCGGTTCGTCAACGTCGGCATCGCCGAGAAGAACATGGTCACCATCGCGGCGGGGATGGCCTCGTGCGGGTACGTGCCGTTCGCGGCCACCTTCGGGTCGTTCGCCGCCCTGCTGTGCGCCGAGCAGATCCGCACCGACTGCGCCTACCCCGGCCTGCCGGTGCGGATCGTGGGGCACCACTCCGGCATGTCGATGGGCTTCTACGGGACCAGCCACCACAGCCTCGAAGACCTCGGCATGATGCGGACGATCGCCGGCCTCACCGTCGTCTGCGCCACCGACGCCCACCACCTGCGGGCGCTGCTGCGCCTGTCCCTGCACCACCCCGGCGCGATGTACCTGCGCCTGGGGCGCGGCCGGGATCCGCAGGTCTACGACGCGGTACCGGACCTCGTGCCCGGGCGCGCCGTGACCCTGCGGGACGGGGACGACCTGACGATCATCGCCACCGGCTCCGAAACGCACCCCGCGCTGGAGGCCGCCGCGATCCTCGCGGAACGGGGCGTTTCGGCCCGGGTGCTCGACATGTGGACCATCTCGCCGCTCGACCGCGACGCCGTCCGCGCCGCGGCCGCGGAGACCGGCGCCATCCTCACCGTCGAGGAGGGCAACGTCACTGGCGGCCTCGGCAGCGCGGTGGCGGAGGTGCTCGCCGACGCCGGGGTCTCCGTTCCGCTGCGCCGGCACGGGGTACCGGACGAGCACGTGCCGGTCGGGCCGCCCGCCGCGCTCTACGCGCACTACCAGCTCGACGCGCCCGGTATCGCCGCGGTCGCCCAGGACCTGTTGAAGGGGAGTCAAGCATGACCACCGCACCTGTCGTCACGCTCGGGGAGCGCGAGCTCGCCCTGCGGGCCCGCGCCCGCCGGGTCATCCCCGGCGGCATGTACGGCCACATGCGGGTGGAGGCGTTCAGCGCCGCCCATCCCCAGTTCATGGTCTCCGGCGACGGCTGCCGCGTGACCGACGCCGACGGCCGGGAGTACTTCGACCTCATGTGCGGATGGGGGCCGGTCGTGCTGGGGCACCGGCACCCCGGTGTCACGGCCGCGATCCTGGACCAGCTCGAGCGGGGCGACTGCCTGGACGGCACGAGCCCGGTCGCGGTCGAGTACGCCGAACTGCTCGTGGACACCGTGCCCGCCGCGGACTGGGCGATGTTCTGCAAGAACGGCACCGACGCCACCACCACGTGCGTCACGACCGCGCGGGCGGCCACCGGCCGGCGCAAGGTCCTGGTCGCGAACGGCGCCTACCACGGTGCGGTGCCGTGGTGTTCGCTGCGCGGGGAAGGCGTGACCGCGGAGGACCAGGCCCACCTCGTCCACTACGAGTACAACGACCTGGCTTCCGCCGAGCGGGCCGCGGCGGAAGCCGGGGACGACCTGGCCGCCGTCCTGGTCTGCCCCATGCGGCACGACGTCCGGCGCGACCAGGAGCTGGCCGACCCCGCCTTCGCCCGCGGACTGCGCGCGCTGGCCGACCGGACCGGCGCGGTGCTGATCCTCGACGACGTGCGCTGCGGGCACCGCCTGGATCTCGGGGGCAGCTGGGAACCGCTGGGCGTGCGGCCCGACCTCACCGCGTGGTCCAAGGCGCTGGCCAACGGCCAGCCCCTCGGCGCCGTCACCGGGATCGAGTCGTTGCGCGACGCCGCGCGGCGGATCTACGTCACCGGATCGTTCTGGTACGCGGCCGTGCCGCTCGCCGCCGGGCTGGCCACCCTGCGCGAGCTCCGGAAGGGCCGGGCACTGCCCGACATGCTGCGCACCGGCACCCGGCTGCGCGACGGGCTGGCGGCGCAGGCCGCCGCGCACGGTTACCGGATCCGCCAGAGCGGACCCGTGCAGATGCCGGTGCTGTACTTCGACGGCGACGACGACCTGAGCCTGGGCACCGCGTGGGCGGAGGCCGCGGCCCGGCACGGCGTGTACCTGCACCCGTGGCACAACTGGTTCCTCTCCGCCGCCCACACCGACGCCGACATCGACGGCATCCTGGAGCGCACGGACGACGCGTTCACGGAGGTGCGCCGCGGGGGCCGGTGACGGACGCGCGCCGGGAAGTGTCGTGAACGCGCATCGCGGGCACTCCGTCACCGTCGCCGTGCTCGCCGGCCGGTGTACCACGCGGTCGCCGCCGGCCTGCTGTTCGCGTGAAGGGGTGTTCGGTGAGGCATCGTGCTCTGGTTCCGCTCCTGCTGGCCGGCGCGCTCGTCGCCGCGTGCACGTCCGCCCCGGCGCCGGACGCACCGCCGCCGTCCTCGCCGACGAGCCGGGCCACGGCCGCGCTCCCCGGCATGCCCCCGGTGTCCGACCCGCACAACATCGACAGTGACGCGGGCGCGGACATGCTGTCGCCGGCCGCCAGGGCCGCACGGCCGCTGGTCTACGTCCCGCACGACCGCTCGGGTGATGTCTGGGTGATCGATCCCGCCACCTTCGCCGTGGTCGGCAGGTACCCGGCGGGCCGGGAGATCCAGCACGTCGTACCGGCCTACGACATGACCACCCTCTATGCCACCGACGACAAGGGTGGCCACCTGGTGCCCTTCGACCCCCGCACCGGGCTGCCCGGCGCGCCGATCCCGGTGACCGAGCCCTACAACATGTACTTCACCCCCGACGGCGCCTACGCGATCTCGGTCGCCGAGGGGCGGCGCCAGCTCGTCTGGTACGACCCGCACACCTGGGCGCAGCGCGACGTCACCCCGGTACCCGGCTGCGCCGGGGTCGACCACGCCGAATTCTCCGCCGACGGCCGCATCGCGGTGTTCACGTGCGAGTTCGCCGGCGCGGTCACCGTCGTCGACGTGGCCTCCCACCGGGTGCTGCGCACGGTCCCGATGCCGCAACGGCACACCCGCATGGGTCCGCAGGACATCAAGCTGGCCCCGGACGGGTCGGTGTACTACATCGCGGACTCCGACGCGAACGGCGTGTGGGTGCTCGACGGCGCGGCCACGACGGTGCTGCGGTTCATCCCGACCGGGATGGGCGCACACGGCCTCTACCTCTCGCGCGACGCGCGGCAGCTCTACGTCACGAACCGGCACGAAGGCACCATCAGCGTCCTCGACGCCTACACCGGCGCCGCCGTGACCACGTGGCGCCTGCCCGGGGGTGGCAGCCCGGACATGGGCAACGTGACCGCCGACGGCAGCCGGCTGTGGGTCTCCGGCCGCTACGACCGGGTGGTGTACGTGATCTCGACCCAGGACGGTTCGCTGATCCGGAAGATCCCGGTCGGCGACGAACCGCACGGCCTGTGCGTGTGGCCGCAGCCGGGCCGCTATTCGATCGGGCACACGGGTATCACCCGCTGAGCCGACCCCCCGGTGCTCGTGATCCCCGGCGCGACGGCGCGGGCGAGCGACTCGGTCAGCTGGATCCCGTCCGCCAGGGAGCCGTCGTGCTGGGTCAGCACCGCCAGCACGACCTGCTGTCCGTGGGAGGTGACGATCCCGACGCTGCCGATGGCCCAGAGACCGTCGTCGTCGTCGATGGGCAGCCACCCGTCCTTCAGCGCCGTGGCGGTGCCGGGGTCGGCGATGGCGCTGATCCCCCAGGTCTGGTCGGCTTCGACCGCGCGCAGGAGTCCGAGCGCGAAGGACTGGGCGGCCGGAGCCAGGGGACCGGGCGTGACGAGGTCGCGCAGCAGGGCCACCTGGTCGTCGGCGGTGGTGGTGGTCAAGCCCCAGTACCCGGCTTCGTCCGGCTGGGTGGCGGCGGCTCCGAGGCGGCTGTTGGCCGCACGCAGCCCGTCCGCGCCACCGACCTCGTTCCACAGCCACGTGGCCGCGTCGTTGTCGCTGTTCTCGATCATCGCCGTGGCCTGCGCGGTCTCGTCCTCCCCGGGCAGCCGGCCGGAGTCCTGCCGTTGCAGGAGGAGGGCTTCCAGGATGTCGAGCTTGACCACGCTGGCGGTGCGGACCGTCGTGGTGGCGTCGTGCCGGTAACTCCGCGCGGTCGTCACGTTCTGGGCGGCGAGCGAGACGCTGTCCGGCGGCAGCCCGGTGAGCAGGCGGCCGACCGCGGTGTCGCCCGCCGCGACGGCGTGCGGTGCCGGCGCGGTGGTCGTGGCGGCGTCATGGGTCGCCTGGGGTGGGACGGTCACCGCGACGACGACGGCCGCCACCGCGACGGCCCGGTGCGTCCACCGGCCCGGCCGGTGGCGCGGCGCGGCTCGCACCGTGGCGTGGGGTGGGGGAGGAAGACGCACTGCACCGCCATGTCGTCCTTGTTGCGGTACCTACCCGTGTGCGAACTTTTCGCGGGGCGGTCACCGCGCCCTGTGCGAGCGGGTGACGCTATCGCTGTTCGTACCGTCGCGGCAAGCCCGCTCAGGCGGCGGGCAGGGCGCTGGGGGCGATCGTGGCGGTGACGCCCACCCCGGCGGCCACGAGCAGCACGACGGTGGCGAACCCGCGGCGGACGAGACGCCCCGGCAGGCGACGGGCGAGGCGACCGGCCGAGGCGGCGGCGAGCGCGGCCGCGAGCGCGAAGACCGCCGTCGTGGCCCAGTCGAGTGGGGCTCCGGCGTGGGCGGCCAGCCCGGCGGCGGAGTTGATCACGATGACGACCAGCGAGGTGGCGACGGCTTCGGCCGCGCCCAGGCCGAGCAGCAGGGTCAGGGCCGGGACGATGAGGAACCCGCCGCCGACGCCGAACAGCCCGGTCAGCACGCCGACGACGGCCCCCGTGCCCAGGGCGGAGGGCAGGCAGGTCCGCCACTCGACGCCCCCGCCGCGGGTGCGGCACGCGCCGCCGGAGCGGGTGCGCTCCCGCAGCATGCCCACCGCGACGACGGCCATCGGCAGGGCGAACCCGAGCATCAGCAGACGCGGGGACAGCGTCCGGCCCTGGGCGGCGCCGCCGAACGCGGCCGGGACTCCGGCCGCTCCGAAGACCAGCGCGACCGGCCACCGGACGCCGCCACCGCGCAGCCGCGGCGCCAGGGCGGCCGCGGCGGACACGCCGACGACGATCAGCGAGGTGGGGATCGCGGCGGCGAGGGGTTGCCCGGCGAGGTAGACGAGGGCGGGCACCGCGAGGATCGAACCCCCGCGCCGAGCGCGCCCAGCGCCAGATCGATGAACAACCCGGTCAGGGCGACGGCGACGAGCATCCGTCAGGCCGCCATCGGCACGCCGGCGTCGGCGGCGCCGCCGAAGGCGTCGTCGATGAGGACCGCGGTGCGCCCGGCCCGGGCGAGCAGCGAGGCCGCCGCGGTGGCGCGGTAGCCGCTGCCGCAGTGCACCCACACCGGTCCCGCGGGAAGTTCGCCGAGCCGGCGGGGGAGTTCGGGCAGGGGGATGTGGACGGCGTCGCGCACGTGGGACTCGCGCCACTCGCCCGGCAGGCGGACGTCCAGCACGACCGTGGGCGGCGGGAGCGCACCGGCGTGTCCGTGCCGGAGCGCGGCGGCCAGGTCGGCGAAGGACGCGGTCGGCAAGCTCGCCAGGCGCCCGGGCCGGCGGCCCGCCCACTCCGCGGGTTCCCCGCTCGCCGCCGCCGCGGGCCGGTCGATGCCGATGCGGGCCAGTTCCCGCTGCGCGTGAGCGACCTGGTCCGGGGTGTCGCCGAGCAGCGTGATCGGGGCGCCCCAGTCGATCAGCCAGCCCAGCCACGTCGCCATCGGGCCATCGAGCCCGAGGCTGACCGTGCCGGCGAGGTGGGAGCGCGCGAACGCCTTGCGGGAACGCAGGTCGACGACCCACTCACCGGCGTCGATCCGCTGCCGTAGTTCGTCCGGCCCGGCGGTGCTCGCCGGGGTGCGGTCGATGGGCGCCGGTCCGGCGGCGTTGCGGGCGCCCATGTGGGCGTAGTAGGCGGGGTAGCGGTCCAGCCCGGCCAGGGTCCGCTCGACGAACTCGCCCTCGGCGAGGGTGAGGGCGGGGTTGTGCCGCCGTTCGCGGCCGATCGTGGAGGCGTCGCCGTCGGCCTGCGTGGCCGAGCAGAAGCTGCCGAAACCGTGGGTGGGCCACACGGCGGCGCCGTCGGGAAGCACGTCGGCGAGGCGGCGGGCGGAGGTGTGCTGGTGGCGCGCCAGCTCGTGGGCGTGCTCCTGGCCCAGCAGGTCGGTGCGGCCGGTGGTGCCCAGCAGGAGTGAGCCGCCGGTGAACACGCCGACCGGCCCGTCCGGGCCGTCGAGGATGTAGGACAGGTGGTGGAAGGTGTGACCAGGGGTGGCGACCGGGCGGATGCGCATCCGCTGCGACACGTCGAGCACGTCACCGTCGCGGACCGGCACGTGCGTGAACGGCACGTCGTCGGCCGCGGCGATGCCGTAGCGGGCGCCGGTCAGACGGGACAGGTGCAGGCCGCCCGACACGTAGTCGTTGTGCACGTGGGTCTCCAGCACCCACGCGATGCTCACGCCGAGCCGGCCCGCCAGCGCCACGATGCGGTCGATGTCGCGTTGCGGGTCCACCACCACCGCGAAGTGGCCGTCATGGGCGAGATAGCTCCGGTCGCCCAGTGACGACGTCTCGATCGTCCGGACATCCAGCACGGCCCTTCTCCTTCGTTCGTCGGTCCCAGGTACCCCGGGGGGTATGCAGGAAAGACACCGCGGCACCGCGGGAGCGGTGGCGCAGTGTCAGGCCAGGGCCAGGAACAGCTTCTCCAGCTCGGCTTCGGTCATGGGAGGCTCTTCCCCCCGATCGCGTGCGGCCTGGCAGTGCCGGAGGCCGCTGGCCACGACCTTGAACCCGGCGCGGTCCAGTGCCCGGGACACCGCCGCCAGTTGCGTCAGCACCTCCTGGCAGTCGCCACCGTTCTCCATCATGCTGATCACCGCGGCCAGCTGACCCTGTGCGCGCCGCAGCCGCACCAGGGCGTCACCGACCAGTTCGGGACCCATCTCCATCAGGCAGCCTCCGGTTTCCGCTCGCTCATCGCCCGAACAGGTGCCGCCAGGCCCCGCGGGTCGTCTTCGTTTCGGGCTCGCACTGGCAGCGCTGCGCGGCGGGCACGCCGGACAGCACTTCTTCCACGTGTTGCCCGCATCCGGCGTAGGTGGCCTTTCCGCAGCGCGAGCACGTGACACGTCGGCACATCCGTGGTCCTCCTTCATCCGGCGTCCACAGTACCCTGGGGGGTATGCGGAGGCCAGTGTGCGGCGGCGGAAGTGGCGCGGGTCGCAGGCCGGAGTGATCGGCCGCGTGGGCGGCCACCGCTTCAGAACGGGGCGTCGAAACCGGCTCTCAGCTCGGTGATGAGCCATTGCCCGCCGGTGCGGTGGAGGTCGAACCGGTAGGGCCCGGCGGAGGCCACGCGGGTCGCGGCGTCCTGGGAGGACAGCAGTACGAGATAGGCGTGCGCCGTCGCGCGGCCGGGTTCCCGCTGTCCGACCACGACGTTGGTGAACACGTGCCGTCGCTGGTCGGGCTGGCTGTCCCAGAACCCGGCCAGCCAGTCCGCGATCGCGTCCGCGCCCCGGAAGGGGCCGATCGGGTCTCGGCCCATCACCAGGCCCTGCCAGGTCGCGTCCGGGGTGAAGCAGGCCGCGAGCGCGGAGCGGTCGCGTTCGTCGAAGGCCCACCCGTACCGGGCGACGCGTTCGGCGATCAGGAACCGGTCGAGGGCCTCGCCACCCGGTTCGGCGGGCGGCAGCGTGACGTGCCCGGTGGCCCTGCCCCAGCCGGGCTGCGGTTGCGCGGTCACGAGGGGCGCTCCGTGGCGACCTCGGCGAGCCAGGACTGGTACCCCAGTGCGGTGCCAAGCTCGGCCTGGCGGGGCGTGTTCAGCGCGCGTTTGAGCGCCGACGAACCGGCGGGGTCCGCCGCGAGCCGTTCGGCGAGCGCCGCGGCGTCCCCGGCGGGAGCGAGCAGCCCCCGGCGGCGGCCCTCCTCCGCGCTCAGCGTCGCGCCCGTCCAGGCCAGTTGCGCGAAGGTCGACCCGCCGCCCGCGTGGCCCAGCAACCAGCCGGCACCACCGAGCAGCGCGGCGGCCGGTCCGCCGACGGCCAGCGTGGTGCGGTCGGTCGCCGCCCGCACATCGGCGGTCATGGCCAGCGCCAGCCCGAACCCGCTCACCTGCCCGTCGAGTGCCACGACGACCGGGCAGGCGAGCGCGAACAGATTCCGCACCAGGGACTGGTACCCGGCGTCGACGGTGTCGTGCTCCAGCGGCGTGCCCTCCAGCTCGGGGGCGTGGTGCCAGGCGTCGGCCTCGACTTCGAGCAGGACGGCGCCGGGACGGTCCTTCCGCCACTCGCGGACGGCCCGGGAGAGCTCGTCGCGCGCCTTGGCGTCAAGCCGTTTCCCGGCGCCGGGGTCGATGAGCCGCTGACGTGCGATCTCGGTCATCTGCCGGTCTCCTCAGCGTCCGCCGAAGGTGGGCGTGCGCTTGTCCAGGAAGGCATCGATGCCTTCGAAGTGGTCCTCTGTGGACAGCAGGGTGCCCAGCAGCGCGCGCTCGTGCTCCAGCGCCGCCGCCACGGGCATCTCCTCCGAAGCGCGGACCGCGGCCTTGCTCAGCCGGGTGGCCACCGGGCTGAACCCGGCGAGCCGTGCCGCCAGCGCCCGCCCGGCCCGCACGACGCACTCCGCGGGCACCACCTCGGTCACCATGCCCATGCCGTGCGCGGTCCACGCGTCCACGGTGCGGGCGGTCAGCACGATCTCGGCGGCGCGGAAGCGCCCGCACACCCGTGCCCAGCGCTGCGTGCCGCCCGCGCCGGGCAGGATGCCGAGGTTGATCTCCGGCTGGCCGAACACCGCGGAGTCCGCCGCGACGATGAAGTCGCAGGACATCGCGAGTTCGCAGCCGCCGCCGAGGGCGTAGCCGGCGACGGCCGCCACGGCCGGTTTGGGGAAGCGTGCTATCCGTGCCCACGCGGCCTGCCGCTCGGACTGCAGGTATTCCGCCGGTGTGG
Organism: Amycolatopsis thermophila; assembly: GCF_030814215.1. Lineage (NCBI taxonomy): Bacteria > Bacillati > Actinomycetota > Actinomycetes > Pseudonocardiales > Pseudonocardiaceae > Amycolatopsis > Amycolatopsis thermophila. The sequence goes on from NZ_JAUSUT010000001.1 coordinate 5,432,658, forward strand.
TCGCCCGCAGCTCGCGGAGGTCGGCACCGGACGCGAACAGCCGGGTACCGCCGGTGAGCACGACGGCCCGCACCGCGTTGTCGGTTTCGGCGCGGTCCAGCCCGGCGCACAGCTCACGCAGCACCTGCGCGCTCAGCGCGTTGCGGACGCGCGGCCGGTCGATGGTGAGCACGGCGACCTGGCCGATCACGTCGTACCGGACGGCCTGATCCTCCTCGGGCACATGACCTCCCTGTCCTGCGTTCCGGCCGTGAACATACTGTCGAGTATGTCAGCGTGTCAACCGGCCGTGTCACGGGAAGTTTCCTTGTGTATACGGGAAATAGCGATCACGACGGAGTGGTTGACGTGGTCCGCGGGCGGTGCATATGGTGCGGGAACCTACGCAGTAGTACGACAATGACGTCGACAAATGGAGGCTGGCGTGAGGCGACTCAGGTCCTCGGTGCTGGTGGCGACGGCGTTCCTGCTCGCCGCCTGCGCGAACAGCGGTGGGGGCTCCGCGCCGAGTACGAATGCCGATGCCGGGTCGGGCCCGATCAAGATCGGCGTGATCGTCCCGCTGAGCGGGCCCGCCGGGCCCAACGGCAAGGACGTGCTCGACGCGATCACGACGAAGGCCGACCTGATCAACAAGGCCGGCGGGGTGCGCGGGCGTCAGCTCGAGGTGGTGTCCCAGGACGACAAGAGCGACCCGGCGACCGGGGTGAGCGCGGCGAACACCCTGATCAACGATGGCGCCGCGGTGGTCATGGGCGGCTGGAACAGCCCGGTGACGCTGGCCATCCAGCCGGTGCTGGTGCGCGCCGGGGTCCTCAACATCACCTCGATCCCGCAGAACGCCTCGATCCTCGGCGGGGCGGACCCCGACGCGGTCCGGATGAACGCCGGCAACGCCGCCGGCGCCTACGCCGCAGCCTCGTACCTGACCGGCGACCTGAAAGCCAAGCGGGTGGCCATGCTGCTGGAGAACGACGCCTACGGCAACGACGCGGGCAACTACCTCGGCAAGGAGCTGCAGGCCAAGGGAGTCGACGTGGTCAGCCAGCAGAAGTTCGCGCTGTCCGACACCGATTTCCGCGTTCCGCTGAGCAACGTCGCGCAGTCCGCCCCGGACGCGGTGTTCTCCGCCGACGCCGCGGAGTCCTCCGGCATGCCGGCGCTCGCCTCGCAGTACGTCGACTCGGGGATCAAGGCGCCCCACTTCGCGGCACTCGGCACGGTTTCGCCCAACGTGGTCAAGCTGGCCGGCGGGGCGAAGGTCGACGGCCTGCTGTCGGCCGACCTCTACTTCCCGCAGGAGGCGCCGTTCGCGACCATCCCGGCCAACGTCGAGTTCGTGCAGGCCTTCCAGGCCAGGACCGGGCAGCTGCCGGACAAGTACGCCGCCCTCGGCGCGGAGAGCGTGGACGTGTGGGCCAAGGCCGTGACGAAGGCGGGCACGACCGACCGGGACAAGGTCGCCGCCGCGATCCACGGGCAGACCTTCACCGGCACCGTGCTCGGTGACGTGGCGTTCACCGGCAAGGGCCAGCTCAAGAGCCACGTCTTCGCCTTCACCGTCAAGGACGGCAAGGTGAGTGTGCTGGGCGAGATCCCGGTGCCGGACTCGGTGTGGGAGCAGTAGGGATGCCCGCACCGGCCGACCCGCCGCCCGCCCTGTGCGTCGAGGAGCTCGGCGTGCGCTACGGGAGCCTGCAGGCTCTCGACTCGGTCTCCTGGACCGTGTCCGACGGTGAGATCCTCGGCATCATCGGACCCAACGGCGCGGGCAAGAGCAGCAGCTTCGCCGCGGTGACCAACAGCGTCCGCCGCAGCGGCACCGTGTCGCTGTACGGGTCGACCGTGGACGGTGTCGCGACGCACCGGCTCGCCCGGCGCGGCCTGCGCCGCACGTTCCAGCAGAACTCGTTCTACTCGGGACTGTCCGTACTGGACAACGCCGCCGCCGCGTTCACCGTCGTCGACGGGGTGCGGCTGGCGGGCAGCCTGTGCACGCCGTGGCGGGAGGTCTCCCGCCGCCGGCGGCACCGGGCGAGCGCGCGTGCGCTGCTGGCCGAGTTCGGGATCGGCGCGAAGTACCAGCAGATGTACCCCGACGACATCCCCTACGGCCTGCAGCGGTGCCTGTCGATCGTGCTGGCCTTCGGCGCGGGTGCCCGGGTGCTGCTGGTGGACGAGCCGGCGGCCGGGGTCGGCGGGCAGGACATGCAGAACCTGGCCGAGCTGCTCGGCGAGCTGCGGGGCCGCGGGCTGGCGGTGGTGCTCATCGAGCACCACATGGACCTGGTGATGGAGGTCGTGGACCGGCTGGTGGTGCTCGACCGCGGACAGCGGATCGCCTACGGCGAGCCGGAGGAGGTCCAGCGCGACCCGGCCGTGCTGGAGGCCTACCTGGGGAGGGTGGCGTGAACACGCTCCTGCGGGTGTCGGACCTGCGCGTGCGGTACGGGCACAGCGTGGCACTGTCCGGAGTGGACGCCCAGGTCGGTGACGGCGAGCTGGTGGCCGTCGCCGGCGCGAACGGCGCGGGCAAGAGCACCCTGGTCAACGCGGTCGCGGGCTGGTCGCGCGGCCGGGCGACGGTGTCGGGCTCGATCGAGCTCGGCGGCCGGGAAGTGGTGTCGCTGCCCGCGCACCGGCGCTGCAAGCTCGGCGTGGTGCTGGTGCCCGAGGGCAAGAGCGTGTTCGAGCAGCTGACCGTGGACGAGAACTTCCGCATGGTGCGGCCGCCCCGGCACGCGACCGGCAAACGCTACGAGATCGACGACGTCTACGAGGTGTTCCCGCAACTGCGCGAGCGGGCACACGCGCGCTGCGCCACGCTCAGTGGCGGTGAGCGGCAGATGGTCGCGATCGGCCGCGCGCTGCGCGCCGCTCCGCGGCTGCTGATCCTCGACGAACCGTCGGTCGGCCTGGCGCCCCGGCTGGTGGTCGAGGTGCTGCAGCACATCCGCGCGCTCGTGGAAGGCGGGCTGTCGGTGCTGCTGGTGGAGCAGAACGTCAAGGCGGCACTGGAGGTCGCCGACCGGATGTACCTGCTGGAGCAGGGACGGGTCGTCGGCTCGGGCTCGGCGGCCGAGATGCGGGACGACGACCGGATCGTGTCCGCCTACCTGGGAAGGCTGGCGCACTGATGTTCCTCGCGCAACTGATCAACGGGCTCGCGCTGGGCGCGGGCTACGCCCTCCTCGCGGTCGGGTGGACGGTGCTGCTGTCGGCGGCGCGCCTGGTGAACTTCTCGCACGGGCAGCTGTACATGGTCGGCGCGTTCCTCACCTGGTGGGGCACCGCCAAGGCCGGCCTGGGGTACTGGCTGGCGGTGCCGGTCGCCGTGGGGGTCGTCGCGGTGCTCGGCGCGGTGATGCAGCTGCTCATGCGGCGCCTGACGCTGGAGCAGAACATCGTCAGCCTGATGCTGGTCACGCTGGCGTTCGGGTACCTGCTCGAAGGCGGCGGTTCGCTGCTGTTCGGCGGCAACCCGCAGGTGATCGCCAGCCCGGTGCAGAGCACCACGCTGCGCCTGGGCGCGGCGCGCTTCACCGGCCAGGACGTGCTCATCGTCGTGCTGGCGCTCGCGCTGTTCGCCGTCACCTGGTTCGTGCTGGCCCGCACCAACGTCGGCCGGATCGTCCGCGGCGTGGCCGAGGACCCGAAGCTGGCCCAGGTCTACGGCATCGACGCGGCGAAGGTCTACCTCGGCGTGTTCGTGTTCTCCGCGGCGTGCGCCGCGCTGGCCGGCGCGGTCGTCGCACCCCGGAGCCCGATCCTCACCTCGATCGGGTTCGAGCAGGTGGTCACCACGTTCCTGGTGGTCGTCCTCGCCGGGGTCGGCAACCTGCTCGGCGGGCTGTTCGTCGGGCTCGGGCTGGGCGTGTTCACCGCGTTGTTCGGCGCCTACGTCTCGCCCGCCTTCTCCACCGCCGCCGCGTTCTGCGTGCTGCTCGCCGTCCTGATCGTCCGTCCGCAGGGGTTGAAGGTCCGATGAAGACGATTGATCCGGAGCGCAAGACCGCCGAGGCGCCGGTGCGCGCGGTGGACGGGGACACCGGTCGCGGGCGCCTGCTGCGCGGCGGTGGGTGGCTGGTGCTGATCGTGGCCGGCTACCTGCTGCCGTCGCTGCTGGGCGGTTCGCCCCGCCTGTACGGCACGTTCGTGCTCATCGCGATCTTCGCGATCATGTCCTACGGCGTCGACGTCGTCGTGTCCTACCTCGGCGAAGTCAGCCTGGGGCACACGCTGTTCTGGGCGGCCGGCGCGTACGCCACCGCGTACACGACCGCGAAGCTGGGCTGGGGTGCGCTGCCGGCGTTGCTGGCGGCGCTGGTGGTCGCGGCGGTGCTCGCCCTGCTCGTCGGCCTGGCCACCCTGCGCACCCGCGAGTTCGTGTTCTCCCTGGTCACCTACGCGACCGCGATCATCGGACTCACGGTCGTGTCGAACGTCAGCGTCCTGGGCGGATCCGACGGCATCGCCGGGATCCCGCTGCTGTCGCTGCCGGCCGTCGGCGGTTCCTACACCGCGCGCACCGACGCCGACCTGTGGCCGATCGCGTTCGCGCTGCTGGTGGTGGTCATCGCGGTGATCGCCCGGTTCCGGCGCTCCCGCCTGGGGCAGAGCGCGCTCGTGACGCAGATGAACGCCGGGCTGGCCACCACCATGGGCGCCGACGTGCGCAGCACGCGGGTGCTCGTGTTCGCGCTGTCGGCGCCGATCACCGCGCTGGCCGGCTGGCTGTACGCCTACCAGCGCAGCTACGTCAGCCCGGACCTGCTGTCCACGTCGTTCCTGCTGTTCATGCTGACCGCGGTGATCCTGCCGGGCCGCCGCAGGCTGCTCGGCCCGCTGGTCGGGGCCGCGCTGATCACCGCGCAGCAGCAGCTCGTCTCCCTCGGCGGCGATCTCGACAAGATCGTCCTCGGTGGCGTGCTCGCCATCGTCCTGCTCGTCTCGCCCGACGGGCTCGCCGGTCTCGGCCGGCTGATCGTGCGGCGCCGTCCGGCCGCCACCCCGATTCCGGCAGCGTCCGCTGCCCGTACCGACTGATTGGAGGCCGACTGTGCCCGTGATCTGGGAACCGCCGCTGAGCGAAGAGGGCCGGCGCTGGCGCGAGGTGGCCAGGAAGCTGTCCGCCGAACGGTTCGCCCCGCTGGCCGCGGAGCTCGACCGCGACCAGCGCTACCCGTGGGAGAACGTCGAAGCGCTCGTGGACAGCGGGCTCGCGGGGCTGTTCGTCGCCGAGGAGTACGGGGGACAGGGCGCGAGCTTCGACGTGGTCTGCGCGGTGATCGAGGAGGTCTCGGCCGCCTGCGCGTCCACCGGCGCCATCCTCACCGCCTACGCGCTCGGCGGAACCCCGATCGTGCTGGCGGGCACCGACGAGCAGCGCGCGCGCTACCTCGGCGGCATGGCCAAGGGACAAGCCGTGAGCTTCGCCCTGACCGAGGAGGGCGCGGGCAGTGACGCCGCGCGGATCAAGACCACCGCGGTCCGCGAGGGCGACGGGTGGCGCCTGCGCGGCGAAAAGATCTTCATCGGCAACGGTGGCGCATCGCAGCACTACGTCGTGTTCGCGCTGACCGACCCCGCCGCGGGCACCCGCGGGATCACCGCGTTCATGGTCGGCAAGGACGACGACGGTGTGGTGATCGACCACTACGAGGACAAGATGGGCATCCGCGGGACCTACACCAGCAACCTCAAGCTGGACACCGTGGTCGGCGACGACGCGATCGTCGGCGAGGTCGGCCGGGGCATGCGGCTGGCGATGCAGACGCTCAACGCCGGCCGGATCACCGTGGCCGCCCAGTCGATCGGCGTGGGCCTGGCCGGCTACCAGGTGGCGGCGCGGGAGGCGGTGCGGCGGGAGACGTTCGGCCATCCGATCATCGACAACCAGGGCATCTCGTTCCCCCTGGCTGACGTCGCCACGCGGCTCACCGCGGCCCGGATGATCACCCACCAGGCCGCGCGGACCTACGCCGAGGGCGGTGACGTGTCGATCCTGGGCGCGATGGCCAAGCTCGACGCCAGCGAGGCCGCGCACCTGGCGGTGAACACCGCGGTGCAGGTGCACGGCGGCGCCGGCTACTGCAAGCCCAACGTGGCCGAGCGGCTCTACCGCGACCAGCGGATCCTCGAAATCTACGAAGGGACCTCGGAGATCCAGCGGCTCGTGCTCGGCCGCGCGATCAAGGCGGAGGCCGCCGCATGAGCACCGAGACCCCGGTGCACGCGACCGGGTGCTGGGAGCAGGAGGTCGAGTTCCCGCCACCCGGCCGGTTCCGCGTCTACGACCTGGCGCACCGGCTGCACACCGGGATCCCGCACCACCCGAACCACCCGCCCTACAGCTTCTCGCTGACCAAGCGGCACGGCGAGGTGATGTACCCCGACGGCGTGTCGGCCGCGGCGGAGATGATCACCACGGGCGGGCACGTGGGCACGCACGTGGACGGGCTGGCGCACGTGTCGAAGCTGGGCAAGGTCTACGGCGGGGTCGACATCACCGGCCACCAGTCCTATTCCGAGGGCATGCGGGAGGTGTCGGTGCACGAGCTGAACCCCCTGTTCGCCCCGGGGCACCTGGTCGACGCGACCGTGGTTCTCGGGCGCCCGCTGACGCCGGAGGACGGGATCGGCGCCGAGGTGTTCGAGGCGTGGTTCGCCGAGCACCCGGCCCCCCGGCCGGGGTCCGTGGTGCTCGTCCGCACCGGCTGGGACCTGCTGTGGGAGGACAACGCGGCCTACCTGGCCACCTCGACCGGCGCGCCCGGGGTGTCGCTGTCGGGCGCCCGGTGGCTCACCGACCACGGGGTGCGGGCCACCGGGTGCGACACCGTCGCCTACGAGCGCGTGCCGAGCCCGGCGCTGGAGGTGCACTGCCATCTGCTCCTCGAGCACGGGGTGCCCATCATGGAGGCCATGAACCTTGCGACACTCGCCACCGAAGGGGTCTGGGACTTCTTCTTCACCGCCTCGCCCCTGCCCATCCAGGGCGGCACCGGATCGCCGATCCGCCCGCTCGCGTTCGTGCCCGCGGCGGTGAACGCGTGAGCGGCCGGCTTTCCCGTTCGGGCTCCGGGCCGGGCCAGCGCGACATCCTCGAAGCGGCGGCGGTCGCGTTCACCCGCGCCGGGTACGAGGCCACCACCATCGACGACATCGCCGACGAACTGGGCGCCACCAAGGGCCGGGTCTACCACTACTACCGCGCCAAGGCCGACATCTTCCTCGACGTCGTGCTGACCGGGATGGAGGAGATGATCGCCGGGGTGCAGCCCATCGCGTCGAGCACCGACATCTCCGGCGCCGACCGGTTGTGGCGCATGGTGCACCACCACGCCGGGCTGATGATGACCCGCAACTCCTTCCAGCGGGTGGCCGTGCAGGCGGTGGAGATGCACCGGCTGCGGGAGCACTCGACGCAGAAGGCCGCGCTGCAGAAGGTGATCACGCTGCGCGACGAGTACGAGCAGCTGTTCGCCGACGTGATCGACGAGGGCAAGCGCGAGGGACTGTTCCGCGACGTCGACCCGCGGCTGGCGACCAAGCCCGCGCTGGGGGCCCTGAACTGGATCAGCATCTGGTACGACCCCGACCGGGGCGACTACGCCACCGTGCAGCGGGTCGCGGCCGAGTACGCCGACTTCATCGTGAACGGACTGCGCAGGAGCAGAACATGACGATCGCCCGGCCCCACTCCGAACGCTACTGGCACGAGGTCGAGACCTGGCCGCGCGAGCGGATCGAGGAGCTGCAGACCACGATGCTGCGCAAGCAGCTCGAGTACGTCCAGGCGCACAGCGCCCACTACCGGCGGCAGTGGCGGGAGCTCGGGTTCGAGCCCGGTGACGTCCGCACGCCGGCCGACCTGGCCGCGCTGCCGGTGGTCACCAAGGCCGACTACGTGGCGAGCCTCGCGGCCGACCCGCCGTGGGGCAGCATGCTGACGGCGGCGCCGAAGGACGTGCGGCGCGTGCACTTCTCGTCGGGCACCACGGGCGCACCGACACCGGTGTGCTGGTCGGACTTCGACCTCGACCGCTGGGCCGACCTGTACGCGCGGGTCGGCTACAGCCAGGGCGTGCGGGACACCGACGTGTTCCAGTGCCTGTTCGGCTACGCCTGGTTCGTGGGGGGGCTGGGCGCGACGCTGGGTTACCAGCGGCTCGGCGCGACCGTCATCCCCGGCGGGTCGGGCGACACCCGCCGCCAGATCGACACGATGTTCGCCTACGGCACCACGGCCGTCAGCGGTACGCCGTCGTTCATGCTGCACCTGGCGGAGACCGCGGCGGCGGCCGGCACACCGCTGACCCGCTCGAAGGTACGGGCCATCCAGGTCGGCGGCGAGCCCGGCGCGGGTGTGCCGGCCACCCGGCGGCACATCGAGGAGCACTGGGGCGCCCGGTGTTTCGACGGCTACGGCAGCCTGGAGTTCCAGCCGATCGCGTGGGAGTGCGAAGCACAGGCGGGCGGCCACCTGGTCGAGGACTTCGCCTACGCCGAGGTGGTGGATCCGGACACGAAGAAGCCGGTGCCGGACGGCAGCCCGGGCGTGCTGGTGCTGACCCACCTGGACAAGCAGGCGAGCCCGCTGGTGCGGTGGTGGACCGGCGACATCGTGGTCCGGGACACCGCGCGCTGCGAGTGCGGGCGCACGCACGCCCGGCTGCCCGGCGGCGTGATCGGCCGCGCCGACGACATGCTCGTGGTGCGCGGGGTGAACCTGTTCCCGAGCGCGGTCGAGCAGGTCGTGCGCCGCACGCCCGGCACGACCGGGGAGTACCTGATCGTGCTCGACCGCGAGGTCACCGACCCGGTCACCGGCTACCTCACCGGAATCAAACTGCGGGTCGAGGCCGAGCCCTCGGTGCCGCCGGACTTCGCGGACCGGATCGCCTCGGCGGTCCGCGCGGAGTTGACGGTGCGGTGCCTGGCCGAGGTGGTTCCGGAGGGCTCGCTGCCCCGCAGCACGCACAAGACGAAGCGGGTCGTTCGCGAGGCCTGAGCACGGCAACGGAAAGAGGCGGCAGATGAGCAAGGAAGTCTTCCTGGTCGGCGGGGTGCGCACCCCGAACGGACGCTACGGCGGAGCGCTGCGCGACGTGCGCACCGTGGAACTCGGCGGCATCGCGGGACGGGCGGCGCTGGAGCGCGCCGGCGTGCCCGCCGACGCGGTGGACGAGGCGATCGTGTCCAACTGCCGCCAAGCGGGCAACGGCCCCAACCCCGGCCGCCAGATCGCCCTGAAGTCCGGGCTGCCCGAGCGGGTGCCGGCGCAGACGCTGAACATGGCGTGCGCGTCGGGCCTGAAGACCCTGCAGCTGGCGAGCCAGGCGATCCTGACCGGCGCCGCGGACGTGGTGCTGGCGGTCGCGGTGGAGAGCATGAGCACCATGCCCTTCATCGCACCGTATTCGCTGCGCTGGGAGGGCACGCGCCGCGGTGACGTGACGCTCGCCGACGGCTGGCGCGACGGCGGCACCGACCCGATCTGCGGGATGAACATGGGCCAGACGGCGGAAAAGGTCTCGCGCGTGTTCGGCATCGACCGCGCGGCGCAGGACGAGTGGTCGGTGCGCAGCCACCAGCGCGTGGCGCGGGCCTGGGACGAGGGCCGGTTCGCCGGTCAGGTCGTCGCCGTGGACACCGAACACGGCTCGCTGGAGATGGACGAGACGTTCCGCCGCGACACCAGCCTGGAGCGGGTGTCGCGGCTGCGCCCGTCGTTCGAGCAGGACGGCACGGTGACCGCGGGCAACTCCAGCCAGATGGCCGACGGCGCCGCGGGCATGATCGTCGCCTCCGCCGAGGCCGTCGAGCGCCACGGCCTGGTCCCGCGGGCCCGGATCTCCTCCTTCGCGGCGGTCGGGGTCGACCCGACGATGATGGGCATCGGCCCCACGGCGGCCATCCCGGCCGCGCTGGACAAGGCCGGGCTGTCCCTCGCGGACATCGACCTGTTCGAGATCAACGAGGCGTTCGGTGCGCAGATCGTGCAGAACGTACGGGAGCTGAAGCTCGACGAGGAGCGGGTGAACGTCAACGGCGGCGGGATCGCGCTCGGGCACCCGACCGGGCAGAGCGGCCTGCGCATCGTGGTGTCGCTGCTGTCCGAACTGGAGCGCCGGGGAGCGCGGCGCGGAGTGGCGAGCCTGTGCGCCGGCGGCGGGATGGGCATCGCCGCCGTGGTCGAGGGGGTGGCCGCGTGAGCGAGGTCGCCGGCCTCCGCGTCCTGGTCGCGGGCCTCGGCCCGATGGGCCGCGGCATCGCGCGGGTCTTCGCCCGCGCCGGTGCCGACGTCCGGGTCACCGACGTCTCGGCCGAGCTGACCGAGGCCGGGCTGGCGAAGATCCGCGCCGAGGCCACCTCCGACGGCGAGACGGCGGACGGGGTGCGCGCGGCCGACCTGACGGCGGTGGCCGACACCGACCTGTTCGTCGACGCGGTGCTGGAGAACATGGACGTCAAGCGCGATCTGCTGGAGCAGGTCGCGAAACTGGCCGGGCCGGATCTCGTGGTCGCGTCCAACACGTCGTCGCTGAGCATCGGCGAGATGGGGCACGCGTTCGGGGATCCGGCGCGGGTGGTCGGCATGCACTTCTTCAACCCGCCCACCAAGATGCGCCTCGTCGAGGTGGTCGCCGGCGGCGGCACCGGCGACGCGGTCGTGGCGCGGGCGCGGGCGCTGGTGACGGAGCTGGGCAAGACGCCGGTGGTCTGCCGGGACTCGCCGAACTTCATCGTCAACCGGATCTGCCGCCCGCTCTACTACGAGGCCCAGCTGCTGGTCACCCAGGGTGTGGAACCGGGTGCGGTGGACGCGGCGGTGTCCGGCGCGCTCGGGCACCCGATGGGACCGTTGACCCTGCTGGACTTCACCGGCCTGCACACCCACCTCGGCTCGTCGGAGACCGCGCTGCGCGAGTTCGGCGATCCCCGCTACCGGCCGATCCCGCTGGCCCGGTCGCTGGTGCGGGCCGGCATGACCGGCCGCGCCGCGGGCCGCGGGTTCTACGACTACGCCGCCGAGAAACCCCGCCAGGCCATCGCCCGCCTGGTCCGAACCCCCGGCGAGGCCGCGGACGTGCGCGTGGTCGCCGCCGGCCCGGACGCCGGCAAACTCCCGGAGACCACCGGCGGCGAGACGATCACGCTCTACTCCTGCCACCGCCCGCCGACCGCGGACGACGTCGCGGCGGTCGCCGGTGCGCCCGGCCCGGTCGTGGTGGACAGCTCCGACGGGAACTGGCTCGACGTGCTGCCCGCGGGCGCGGGCTGGATCCGGCTGCACCGGTCGCCGGGGGAGCAGCTGTTCGCCGAAGTGGTCCACGACGAACTGGCCGGGATCCGGCCGCCCGCGTTCGTCGGGACGGCGCTCGACGTGCTGGGCGCGGCGTCGGTGGAGGTGCTCGCGCTGCCCGGGCTCGTCGTCGACCGGCTCGCGCACTGCGTGATCAACGAGGCCTGCACCGTCGTCGAGGAGGGCACCGCGAGCCGCGAGGACGTCGACGTCGCGCTCACCCTGGGCATGAACCACCCGCGGGGGCCGTTCGACCTGCTGGCGGCGGCCGGGGCGGCGAAGGTGCTCGCCTCCTTGCGGTCGATGACGGACCTGTTCGGCGACCCGCGCTACCGGCCGGCGCAGCTGCTGCGGCGCCAGGCCGCGGGGGCGGCCCGGTGACCCCGCCCGCGCCGCTGCGCGGCCGCCGCGTGGTCGACCTGAGCCAGTACATCGCCGGCTCGGTGTGCGGGCAGCTGCTCGCCGACTACGGCGCCGAGGTGGTGAAGGTGGAGCCGCCGTCCGGCGACCCGTCCCGCGCGCTGCTCGCGACCCGGTTCGGCAGCGCCTACTTCCGGGCCTTCAACACCGGGAAGTCGTCGGTGACGCTCGACCTGCGCGACGAAGCCGACCAGGAGCGGCTGCACGAACTGCTCGCCGGCGCGGACGCGGTGATCATGAACTTCGCGCTGCGCACCCGGCAACGCCTCGGGCTGGACAGCGCCACGCTGCACGCGCGGTTCCCCCGGCTCGTGGTCACGCTGGTCAGCGGGTACGGCGCGGACGACCCGCGGACGTGCTTCGACTCGATCGCCCAGGCGGTCAGCGGGTTCGCCGCGCTGAACGCCGACGAGGACGGCAGGCCCCGCATCTCGGCGGGCTATCCGGTCGACGTCTTCGCCGGGCACCACGCGGCGATGGCGACGGCGATGGGCCTGCTCGACCCCGGCCGGGCCGACGCGCTGGTGATCGACGTGCCGATGATCGACGTCGCGATGACCGCCCTCGCTTCCCCGGCGTCGCTCGTCGCCGCCGAGGACGGGACGTTCACCCCGGGCCAGGGCAACCGGGACGCTGCCACCTGTCCGTCCAATGTGTACCGCTGCCGGGACGGCCACTGCTACGTCTACGCCGGGCTGGACAAGCACTGGGAGCGGCTCCGCCCGCTCGTCGGCGGCGCGGCGGCCACGGCGTCGCACCGGCTGGCCGCGCGCGAGGAGTTCGACGGGGCGGTCGAGGCCTGGACGGCCCGGCTGACCGTCGACGAGGTGTGCGCCCGGATGGCCGAGCTGGGCATCCCCGCCGGCGGGGTCCGCGACCCCGTCGCGGCGCTGGCCGAGTTCCCCGCCGTGGTCGGCAGGCGACCGGACGGCGCCGCCGTACCGCGCAACCCGGTGCTGTTCTCCGGCGCGCGGATCGCCCGCCGCCCCGCCCCGGAGGCGTCCACCACGAAGGAGACCGCACGATGACCGCGACGAAAGGAACCCGGGTGCTCGCGCCCGGCACGCTGGACGGGCTGTCCGCCCTGGTCACGGGCGCGGGCAGCGGGATCGGGCGCGCCGTGACCGTCCGGCTCGCCGAGCTGGGCGCGCACGTCACCGGCATCGGCCGCCACGAGGACACCCTCGCCGCCACCGGCGAGCTGGTCGACAGCGGGGCCTACGACTACCACGTCTGCGACGTCCGCGACCTGGACGCGGTGTCCGCGGTCGTCGCCGACACCGGCCGGCGGCACGGCCTCGGGCTGCTGGTGAACAACGCGGGCGGCCAGTTCTTCGCCCGGGCGGACGACATCTCGCCGGGCGGCTGGCGATCGGTGCTCGACCTCAACCTGACCAGCGTCTTCCACATCACCAAGGCGGCGCACCCGTTCCTCGCCGCAAGCCGCGGAGCCGTGGTCAACATCTCGCTGTCCGGCGTCGAGCGCGGGGGCATGGGCATGGCGCACTCGATCGCGGCCAGGGCCGGCGTGCTGGGCCTGACCCGGACGCTCGCCCTGGAGTGGGCGGCCGAGGGCATCCGGCTCAACTGCCTGGGGCCGGGCACCGTGCTCACGCACGCGCTCAGCGACGAGGCCAGCGAGCACGTGCTCGGGAACCTGGTCGACCGGGCCACGCCGATGCGGACCCCCACCCCGCCCGAGGACGTCGCCGAGCTGGTGGCGTTCCTGGCCAGCCCGGCGGGCGCGCTGATGACCGGGCAGCTGCTGCAGATCGACGGCGGCGCGCACCTCGGCCCGGGCCTGCACATGCTGCCGGAGGCCTACCGGTGACCGCCGTGCTCGGGCTCGCCGAGGCGGTGCGCACCCACGTCCGCCCCGGGAGATCGGTGTACCTGGGCAACTTCGGCGCCCAGCTGTTCAGCGTGGGGCACGAGATGATCCGGCAGGGGGTGTCCGATGTGGACGTGCTCGTCGCGTCCGGCGGACTGCTGCTGGACCAGCTGATCGGGGCGAAGGTGCCGCGCTCGGCCACCTTCGGGCACTGCTGGAGCCCGGTCGGCCCGGCGCCGGCCTGGAACTTCCGGCGGGCCGCCGAATCCGGCCGGCTCGACGTCGACCTGCACGAGGTCACCCTCGGCCTGTTCAGCGCGGCCCTGCTCGCCGGCGCCCACGGCGTGCCGTTCATGCCGGTGGCGGACCTGCCCGGCACCGGCTACACCGACGAGGACTGGACCGGCGGCATGCTCGCGACCGCGGAATGCGCTTTCGGGTCCACCCGGGTCGTGCGGGCGCTGTGCCCCGATGTGGCTTTCGTGCACGTCGATCTCGCCGACGAAGACGGCAACGGGTACGTGGCCGGCCCGCTGGGCGAGGTGGTGCTCGCCGCGCAGGCGGCGGGCGCGGTGGTGCTGGTGGCGGAGGAGATCGCCACCGGGGAAGCGGTGCGCGAAGCCGGGGTGACCATCCCCGGCGTCCTCACCTGCGCCGTGGTGCACCACCCCGGCGCTCTCGCCCCGGACGGCGCGGTCGGCCGCTACGACCGCGATGTCGGGACCTACGAGGACTACGCGCGGCGGTCCCGCTCGCCGGAGGGCTTCGCCGCATGGCTCGCGGAGGTGCGCTCGTGACCAGCCCGACCCTCGACTTCCTGGTCCGCTCGGCGCGCGAGTTCCGGCGCGGCGGCTGGGTGTTCACCGGGTTCCACTGGCCGGTGCTCGCCGGTCAGCTCGCGCACTCGCTCGAGGGTGAACCGTTCGTGCAGGTCTTCGAGGCGGGCGGGGGCACCTGGACGGCCGGGACCTCGGTACCGACCAGCACGACGGACTACCCGGCCTACGCGGGCGGCATCGGCTGGATCGCGTCCACCGCCGACGTCCTGCTGGCGATGGCCCGCCGGTTCGACCGCGTGGTGCTCGACGCGTCCAATGTGGACCTCGCAGGCCGGGTCAACTCGTCGTTCGTCGGCGACCGCGACCGGCCGGCGGTGCGGCTGCCCGGTGGCGGTGGCGCGCCGGACATCGCGGCCCGGGCGCGGGAGCTGGTGCTGCTGCACGGTGGCGAGGACCTCGGACGCATCCAGGCGGAGGTCGAGCACGTGACGGCCGCGCCCGGCGCGGAGACGATCGTGTGGCTGCACACCCGCTGGGGCGTGCTCCGGCTGGGTGCGCGGCCGCGTCTGGTGGAGCTGGCCCGGGACGTGCCGGGCGCGCACGAGTTCTCCGGCCACCTGCGCGGGCTCGGCGTCCGGGTGGACGCCCCCGTGCCCAGGGCACCGATCAGCGAGGCCGAACGCCGCGCGGCGGCGGGGCTGCTGGCCGAGGCGGCCGGGCGCGGGTACGCGGTGGCGCGGCGTGCCCGCGCCGAACTGGAAGGAGTGGCATGACCGTCGCCGACGACCTGGCCGGGCTGCGCACCGAGGTGCGCACCCTCATCGCGAAATGGGACTTCACCCCCCGCTGCGACGCCTGGCTCCGGGGCCACGACGAGAGCTTCAGCCGGGCGCTCGCCGAGCACGGCTGGATCGGCATGACCTGGCCGGCCGGGCTCGGCGGCAGCGACCGGTCCAACCTGGCGCGGCTGGTGGTCACCGAGGAGCTGCTGCGCGCCGGCGCCCCGGTCGCGGCGCACTGGATGGGGGACCGGCAGATCGGCCCGGCCATCCTCCGCACCGGCTCGCCGGACCTGCAGCGCCGCTACCTGCCCCGGATCGCGGCCGGCGAGGTGACGTTCTGCCTCGGCATGAGCGAGACCGAGTCGGGGTCGGACCTGGCGTCGGTGCGCACGGTCGCGGAACCGGCCGAGGGAGGCTGGCGGGTGCGCGGCCGCAAGATCTGGACCAGCCACGCGCACCGGGCCACCCACGCCTACGTGCTCGCGCGGACGGGCTCCGGCGGCGGCAAGCACGAGGGACTCACCGAGTTCATCGTCGACATGGCCGCCGACGGGGTCCAGGTCCGCCCGATCCACGACCTGCGCGGCGACCACCACTTCAACGAGGTCACCTTCGACGACGTCTTCGTGCCCGCCGGGGACGTCCTCGGCACGGTCGGCGACGGCTGGCGGCAGGTCACCGAGCAGCTGGCCTTCGAACGCGGCGGGATGGAACGGGTACTGAGCACCTACCCGCTGCTGGAAGCGGTGCTGGCCGCGCCCGGAGCCGCTGGGCACGCGGCGGCCATCGGCACGGCACTGGCCCGGCTGGCGACGCTCCGGCGGCTCGCCTGGCGCGTCGCGCTCGCCCTCGACACCGGCGAGGCTCCCGTGCACCAGGCCGCCATGCTGAAGGATCTCGGCACCACCTTCGAGGGCGATGTCAACGAGCTGGCGCGCGAGGTGCTGGCGATCGAACCGGATCCGGCCGCGAGCGGCGCCGCCGGGCTGCTCGCCGAAGGGGTGCTGGCCGCGCCCGGCTTCACCATCCGCGGCGGTACCACCGAAGTCCTCCGCGTGATCATCGCCCGTGGCGCGACCGGGCCGCGGCAGCACGACGATTCCGGGCTGCGCGCGGTGGCCGACGACGTCCTGGCCGGGCACGGCGGCGACCCGGACCCCGAACCGGGTCCGGTGTGGACGGAGCTGACGGGGCTGGGCTGGCCCGGTGCCGGGACGCCGGAGGAGCTCGGCGGTTCGGGCGGCGACCTGGCGGATCTGGCCGAACTGGTCGAGGCGTGCGGCCGGAACACCGTGAGCACTCCGCTCGCCGAAACCGGGTGGGCGCGGCTGCTGCTCGCCGCCTCCGGGCAGGCACTGCCGGAGGGCGCGGCCACGGTGATCGCGACCGGCGCCGGACTGCGGCTCGAAGGCGATCGCCTCTCCGGAACGGCGGTGCGCGTGCCCTGGGCCCGGGCCGCCCGGTGGTTCGTGATCGCGGTGGGGGAGGAGCTGGTCACGGTCGAGGCCGCCGCTCCGGGGATCGACATCGAGCCGGGGGCCAACCTCGCGGCCGAACCCCGCGACACCGTGCGGTTCGACGGCGTGCCGGCCGCCGCGCGGACGCCGTGCCGCGGCGACGTGCTCGGCCTCGGCGGGCTGTTGCGGGCCGCGGCCATCACGGGGGCGCTGGAGACCGCCGTCGCGCACACGGTCGCCCACGTCACCACCCGGCACCAGTTCGGGCGGCCGCTGCGGTCCTTCCAGGCCGTGGGCATGACCCTCGCCCGGATGGCCTCGCAGCACACGCTCGCCCGCACGGCGGTCGAAACCGCGGTCGCCGCCTCGCGCGAGAGCATCGACCTGCCGCGGGTGGCGGCGGCGATGGTGATCGCCGCCGAGGCGGCGACCGAGGTCGCGCGGGGCGCGCACCAGCTGCACGGCGCGATGGGGGTGACCCGGGAACACCCGCTGCACCTGGCCACCCGGCGGCTGTGGTCGTGGCGCGACGAACTGGGCGGCCCGCGGTCGTGGGCGGACCTGCTCGGCACGCGGTTGCTGGAACTCGGCCCGGACGGCATCTGGGACTGGATCACCGCCGACATCGAGGAGGAACCGTGAGCAAGGTCCACCTGACCGCCGAGGAGGGCCGCTGGACCCTGACCCTCGACGACCCGGACCGGCGCAACTGCCTCGACGAGCCGATGTGCGACCAGCTCGCGGACGCCGTGGACCGGGTGGCCGCGGACCCCGGAGCCCGCACCCTCGTGGTCACCGGCGCCGGCACGGCGTTCTGCGCCGGAGCCGACCTGCCCGCCCTGTTCGGCGATCCCCGCGACGACGTCGCGGCCATCCGGACCCGGCTGCGCCGCGTGTACGCCAGCTTCCTGCGCCTGCGCGACCTGCCGATCCCGACCGTCGCGGCCGTGCAGGGCGCCGCAGTGGGCGCCGGGCTGAACCTCGCGCTGGCCTGCGACGTCCGGATCGCCGGACCGCGCGCGAAGTTCGCGGCCACCTTCACCCGGATCGGCCTGCACCCGGGCGGCGGCTGCACCTGGTTCCTCGTCGACGTCCTCGGCCGCCAGAAGGCGCTCGCCCTGTTGCTCGACGGTGGCGCGCTGGACGCGCCCGCGGCGGTGGCGGAGGGGCTCGCGCTGCGCCTGGAGGACGATCCCGTCGCGGCCGCGCACGAGCTGGCGAAACGCTGGGCAGAACTGGACCCCGGGCTGGCGCGCGACGTCAAGGCGACGGTCGGCGTGGCCCACCACGGGCGCTTCGAGGACACGCTGGAGGTCGAGGCCTGGTCCCAGGCCTCCAGCGCGACCCGCCCCGCCATCCAGGAAGCCGTCGCCCGCTTCCGCAAGTCATGACCGCGGTGCTGCGGGTCGCGGACCTCGACACGGCGGGCCGGTGGATCGACGTGCCGGCCGAGCCCGGTCTCGAACGGCGCTACCGGGCGGTGACGGGCTACAGCGGGGCGCCGCCGCCGGCCGGTCTCGCGTCGGTCGTCGCGCGGCTGGCCTACACCGGCGGCCGCGTCATGCCACCGGGCGGGGTGCTGCGCGAGATCGCCCAGATCACCCGCGCGGACCTGCCCTGCGCCGGTGCCTGGCAAGCCCGCGTGGCGTCCACTGTGGACGAAGGGCGGTCCGGGCGGCGGCGGGTCACGGTCACCACCGAGGTGCGGCGGGGCGGCGTGGACGTGGCCGCCGTGCGGTTCGTGCTCGACTGGCCCGCGGGGGCACCGTGACCGAACTGGCGATCGACGAGCGGGTGACCGCCGCGTGGGCCGGGGTCGTGGACGACCACAACCCCCTCCACGTCGACGCGGCGTTCGCGGCGACCACCCGGTTCGGCGGCCCCATCGCGCACGGCTCGCTGCTGTTCGCGCTGGTGTGCGACGCGCTGCAGCAGGCGGGCGAGCCGCACGAGGCGGTCGCGGTCCGGTTCCGGGCGCCGGTACCGGTGGGCTCGACCGTCCGGGTCGAGGTGCGCGGCACCGGAGCGCGTCTGGAGTGCGACGGCGGCGAGCCGGTCGAGGTGGAGGTGCGGTGAGCGCGCTCCGGCACTTCCTCGACCGGCTCGACCTCGACCCGCTGGCGCCGGGCGTGTTCGGTGACCCGGGCGGCGAGGAAGGGCTGGAGCGGATCTTCGGCGGCCAGGTCGCCGCGCAGGCGCTGGCCGCGATGGGCCGGACGGTGGACGCGGACAAGGCGGTGCACCACCTGCACGTGGAGTTCGTGCGGCCGCCGCGCGCGAGCGCGCCGCTGCGGCTGGAGGTGGGCGTGGTCAAGGACGGCCGCGCGTTCGCCCTGCGCCGGGTCGAGGCGGCCCAGGGCGGCGTGCCGGTGCTGACGGCGACCGCCTCGTTCCACCGCGCCGAAGCGGGCCCGGTCCGGTTGCCCGCCGGCGAGCCGCCCGAGCCCATCGCGCCCCGGTGGGAGGACCGCTTCGCGGGCCGGCGTCATCGCCTCAGCCCGCTGTGGGACCGGCCGCGGCCGATCGACTTCCGCTACCTGGATCCCGCGCCCCTGGACGACACGCTGCGGCAGCACCCGCGCGACGGCCAATCCGCGGTGCTGCGCGCCGACGGTGCCCTGCCGGACGATCCGCTGATCCACGCCTGCACCGCCGTCTACGCCTCGGACATGACCCTGCTGGAGACCGCGCTGCTCCCGCTCGGCGAGGTCTGGGCCGACGGCGACACCGACGGGGCGAGCCTGAACCACACCATGTGGTTCCACCGCCCGTTCCGGATGGACCGCTGGGTGCGCTACGACCAGCGGGCCGAGGCGCTCGCCGGCGGGCGGGGACTGGCCTCGGGCCGGATGTTCGACGACTCCGGCGAGCTGGTCGCGACGGTGCTGCAGGAGGGGTCGCTGCGGCCCGCGCACGGCGCCGGGACCTGGCTGGCCCGCAGCGCACCGGACCGGACACTGAGGAGAGCGACATGACACCGACGGTTCTCGTGGCCGGCGCGAGCGGCCTGGTCGGCACGGCGTGCGTGGACGAGTTCGCCGCCGCGGGCTGGCGGGTGCTCGCGCTGTCGCGGCGGCCACCGGAGACCGACGCGTCGTACACGCACCTGCCCGTCGACCTCCGCAGGCCGGAGACGCTCGACCCGGCGCGGCTGGCGGGCGTGACGCACGTGGTGTACGCGGCGGTGTTCGAGAAGCCCGGGCTGGTCCGCGGCTGGCGCGAGGCCGATCAGATGCGGACCAACCGGGACATGCTGGCGACCCTGATGGCGGCGCTGGCCGGCGCGCCCGTCGAGCACGTGACCCTGCTGCAGGGCACCAAGGCCTACGGGGTGCACCGGCACCCCATCCGCATTCCCGCCCGCGAACGCCATCCGCGCGACGAGCACGAGAACTTCTACTGGCTCCAGGAGGACCACCTGCGCGCGCTGGCCCCGGCCCGCGGCTTCGGCTGGACCGTCCTGCGCCCCCAGCTGGTGGTGGGGCCGAACCACGGGGTCGCGATGAACCTCGTTCCCGTGATCGGCGCCTACGCCGCGATCTGCCGGGAAGAGGGGTTGCCGTTCGGGTTCCCCGGAGGTGCGGCCTACGTCAGCGAAGCCGTGGACGCGCGGCTCGTCGCCGGGGCGGCCCTGTGGGCCGCGACGGCCCCGGCCGCCCGGTTCGAGCATTTCAACCTGACCAACGGCGAGGTGTTCGAGTGGCGCGACCTGTGGCCGGCGCTGGCCGAGGAGCTGGGCGTGGACGCGGCCGGGGACACGCCGCGCTCACTGGCCGGGTTCCTGCCCGCCCACGAGGCGACGTGGGACCACGTGGTGCGGCGGCACGGGCTGCGGCCCATCCGGCTGCCCGACCTGCTCGGCGAATCGCACCACTACGCCGACTTCCACTTCGCCGCCGGGGCGGCTGGCGCGCCACCCCCGGCGTTCGTGAGCACCGTCAAGATCAAACAGGCCGGGTTCACCGACACCTGCGACACCGAACTGTCGTTCCGGCACTGGTTGCGCGTGCTCCAGGACCGGAAGGTGCTGCCACCGCGCTGACCGTGCTGACGGTGCGGACCCGTGCGGTCCGCGCTCCGCGAGCGGGGGAACCGGTCACGCCGGCTCCGGGCGGACGACCAGCACCGGGCACCGCGCACGCCGGACCAGCGCCTGGCTCGTCGACCCCAGCAGCAGGCCCTTGAAGCCGCCGCGGCCCCGGCTCCCGACCACCACCAGCTGCGCCTGCTCGGACTCCTCCAGCAGCGCGTCGCGGGGGTTGCTGCGCACCAGGCGGCGACGCACCTCGACGTCCGGGTGCCGCTCCTGCCGTCCGGCCAGCCGCTGGGCCAGCAGCCGCTGCTGCTCCGGCTCGATGTAGTCCCACGGCGGCAGGAACTGGGCCGTCCCGTGGACGTATTCGTAGGTCACGTCGCTCCAGGCGTGCACCGCGACCAGCGGAGCGCCGCGGAACGACGCCTCTTCGAAGGCGAGGCCGACCGCCTGCTCGCTGTTCGGGCTGCCGTCCACACCCACCACGACCGGCCCCTTCGCCGGGACGGTTCCGTCCCGCTCCCGCACGACCGCCACCGGGCAGTGCGCCTGGCTGACGACCGTCGGCACCGCCGAGCCGACGACCACCCCGCCGAGCGCGCCCACGCCGCTGGCGCCCAGCACCACCATCCGCGCCGTGCGCGACAGGCCGACCAGGACGGCCGCGGCCGATTCGGGCACGGTTTCGGTGCTGACCTCGAGCTCGCTGTCCACCGACAACGCCACCCGGCGGGCCTCGGCGACGATGCCCTCCGCGGCCTGCTGCGCCAGCTCGAACACCTCCCGCGTCGCGACGCCGCGACCGTAGAGCCGCACGACCACCTCCAGCCCGTGCGCGATGACGAGATCCAGCTTGCGCTGCGACGCCACGGCCGCCGCCCACCGCACCGCCTCCGCGGCGCCCGGCGAGCCATCCGTGCCGACCACGATGCCGCGCGTTCCCGCGGTCATACCCGCTCACCTCCGTCCGCTCCCACCGGCGACGGCCCCGTGCGGACGACGGCGAGTTGCGCCGCGTTCACCGGCGACAGCGGCGGCCGCCCGGTCAGCACCCGCGCCACCTCGTGGGCGGCGAAGTCGCGGACCGTGTGGATCGCTTCGTCGGAGTAGTAGGCCGCGTGCGGTGTGATGATCACGTTGTCCAAGGTGAACAGTGGGTTCACCGGTGCCCAGTTCCGTTGCTTGGCGGGTTCCTCCTCGATGTCGTCCAGCCCGGCGGCGGCGATCCAGCCTTCCGCGAGCGCGGCGTACAGGGCCGCGTCGTCGACGATGGGGCCGCGGGCCGTGTTCACCAGGATCGACGTCGGCTTCATCCGCCGGAGTTCGGGCTCGCCGATGAGGTGGTGGGTGTCCTCGGTGAGCGGCGCCTGGACCACCAGGTAGTCCGAGTGCTCGAGCAACTCGTCGAACGAGGCCGGCTGGGCCCCGTGCGCCGCCACGTCCTCCGCGGCCAGGTACGGATCGTGGGCGATGACGAGCATGCCGAACGCCTGCGCCCTGGCCGCGACCGCCTGCGCGATCGCGCCGAACGCCAGCAGCCCGAGGGTGCGTCCCCGCAGCCGGTGGATCGGCGCGCCGGACTGCCACCGCCAGGTCCCGGCACGGGTCGCCCGGTCGTAGACGCAGACCTTCCGGGCAGCGGCCAGCAGCAGGGCCATCGCGTGGTCGGCCACCTCGTCCTCGCACCAGTCGCTGGGAACGTTGGTCACCAGGATGCCGCGCCGCGTGGCGGCGTCCACGTCGACGATGTCGACCCCGGTCCCGTACCGCGCGATGACCTGGCACCGGGTGAAGGCGCCGATGGCCCTGGCACCCACGGTGGCGTACTGGGCGATGACCGCGTCCGCGTCCCGGGCGGCCTCGATGACGTCGTCCTCGGTCCGGCAGTCGGCGGCGACCAGCCGCAGGCCGGCGTCCTCGAGGATCGCCCGCTCGATGTCCACGTCACCGTAGTCGTGGTCGGCGATGACCACGGTCCGCTGCGTCTGCGTCGTCATGTCCGGTCCTAGGTGATCGAGGCGCCTTCGGCGGTGCCGCCGGCGACACGCGAGTACAACGAGAGGATTCCGCGGCTGTGGCGCGGCTGCGGCGCCTTCCAGATGCCGCGCCGCTCGGCGAGGACCGTCTCGATCTCGTCCGGGGGACGGCGCTCGCCCTTGATCCCGACGATCGCCAGTCGCCGCTGCGGCGCGTTGATCTCGATGAGGTCGTCGTCCTCGATCAGCGCGATGGGCCCGCCCTCCAGCGCCTCGGGCGCGACGTGCCCGATGCACGGTCCGCGCATCGCGCCGGAGTAGCGGCCGTCGGTGACGATCGCGGTGGTGGTGTTCAGGACACGATCGGCGGAGAGGATGGCCGCCGCGTAGTACATCTCCGGCATGCCGTTCGCGCGTGGTCCCTCGTAGCGGATGACGAGGACGTCTCCCGGTGAGATCTGGCGCTGGACCAGGGCGTGGACCGCTTCCTCCTCGAAGTCGAAGACCCGCGCGGGTCCGATGTGGACGTGCATCTCCGCGGGTACCGAGAAGGTCTTGATCATCGCGCCGCCGGGCGCGAGGTTGCCGTACAGCACGGCGACCCCGCCGTCGGCGCTGAACGGGTCGGACCGCGGGCGGATGATCTCGTCCCGGGCGACCTTGACGTTGTTGAGGTAACCGCGGCGTTCGGTGAAGAAGAACGGATCGCGCTCGATGTCCTCGAGGTTCTCGCCGAGCGTCTTGCCGGTCACGGTGAGACAGCCGAGGTGCAGCATCTCGCGGAGCTCGAGCATGACCGCGGGCACGCCGCCGGCGTACCAGAAGTACTCGACCGGGTAGCGGCCGGTGGTCTTGACGTTGGCGAGCACCGGGACCCGCCGGTGGATGCGGTCGAAGTCGTCGATGGTGATCTCGACGCCGGCTTCCTTGGCGATCGGCGGGAGGTGCAGCAGGGCGTTGGTCGATCCGCCGACGGCGGCGTGCAGGATGATGGCGTTCTCGAACGCCTCCCGCGTCAGGATGCGCCGTGGCGTCAGGTTCTGGTGGATCATGGTGACGAGCTGCTTGCCGGTCGCGCGGGCGTAGCGCAGCAGCTTGGTCAGCGGTGCCGGCACGAGCGCGGACCCGGGCAGGGCCAGGCCGAGCGCCTCGGCCAGCACCTGCCCGGTGCTGGCGCTGCCCATGAACTGGCACGCCCCGCACGTCGGGCACGCGCCGCGCTGCGCGCTCTCGAGCTCGGCCCGGGGGAGCTCGCCCCGCTCGACGGCCGCCCCCATCTCCCACATCTTGTTGGAGGTCACGTAGCCGGGGGCGTTGAGCTGGGTGCCCCCGGGCAGGTGGATGGCCGGCAGGTCGCACCGGGCGATCGCGAGCAGGTGGGCGGGCACCGACTTGTCGTTGCCGGAGATCAGGACCATGCCGTCGTGGGGATGTCCCAGGGCGTGGATCTCGATCATCGCGGCCATGATGTCGCGCGAGATGAGCGAGTAGCTCATGCCGTCGGTGGCCTGGACGACGCCGTCGCAGATGTCGCTGACGGCGAAGACGCCCGGTTTCCCGCCGGCTTCGAAGACACCGTTGCTGACCTCTTCGATGAGCTCCCGGAAGTGGAAGGTGCCCGGGTGGCCCATCCCGTAGGCGCTGTCCACCAGCACCTGCGGCTTGCCCAGGTCCTCCTCGGTCCAGTTCATGCCGAGGCGGAGCGCGTCACCCTGGTGGTTGACCAGGCGCAGCCGCTGGCTCCGCAGCAGCGGTCGATCGTGTTCCATCGGTCCTGCCCTCCCTGGTGGGCGTCGGCTGGCTGGTTCGCTCCCGCGGCCCGTCCGAGCCGGCGGGGTACTCCTCGAGCGGGACGAGGCCGGCCGACCACGCCGAGAGCACGGGGGTGAGGACGCGCCAGGCTTCTTCGGCTTCGTCACCACGGATGGACAGGGTCGCGTTCCCGTCCAGGACGTCCAGCAGCAGCCGGGCGTAGGCGGGCAGCTCGGGCGGGTCGATCCGGGCGGTGAGCATCAGCGGGGCGAGGGTGTGGGCACTGGCCCCGATGCCGGTCAGGTCCAGGGACAGGGTTTCCGGGTCGAGCCCGAACCGCAGGACGTTGGGCCGGGCCTCCCCGCTCAGGCCCAGGGGCAGGTGGGGGACACCCCGGAAGTGCACCGCGACCTCCTTGCGGTCCCGCCTCAGCGCTTTGCCGGTGCGGAGCCGGAAGCGCGTGCCCGCCCAGCGCCAGTTGTCCAGTTCGAGCTCCACCTCGGCGAAGGTCTCGGTGCCGCGCGCGGGGTCCACTCCGGACTCGCCGGTGTAGGCGGGGACGTCGCGGCCGCCGAGCCGCCCGGCGGTGTAGCGGGCGCGGCGGGTGCGGCGCGCGACGTCGGCGCCGGTGAGCGGCCGCACCGAGCGCAGGACGTCGAGCTTGCGGTCGCGCAGGTCGCGTTCGCCCAGGCTGATCGGCGGTTCCATGGCGACCAGGCAGAGCAGTTGCAGCAGGTGGTTCTGCACCATGTCCTTGAGCGCCCCAGCCCGGTCGTAGTAGCCCGCCCGGCCCTCCAGCGCCAGCGACTCGTCCCACACGATGTCCACCTCGGCGATGTGGGCGGCGTTCCAGACCGGCTCCAGCATGCGGTTGGCCAGCCGGGTGCCGAGCACGTTCTGGACGGTCGTCATGGCCAGGAAGTGGTCGACGCGGAACACCGCCTGCTCGGGCACGAGGTCGGCGAGCAGGCGGTTGAGTTCCAGCGCGCTGTCCAGGTCCTCGCCGAACGGCTTCTCCAGCACGATCCGGCTGCCGGGCGGCAGGTCCGCCTCGTGCAGCGCGGAGACCGCCGCGGGGAAGACCGCCGGGGGCAGGGCCAGGTACGCCGCGACCGGCCCGTCACCGGCGACGACGGCCGCCACGTCGGCGGGGTCGGTGACGTCGGCCTGGTGGTAGGCCGCCGAGGCCACGACGGCCCTGCCGGCGGAGGCGGGCAGGGCCGTGCCGTGCCGGTCGAGCTGGGCGGTGGCCCACTCCCGGAACTCGCCGGTGTCCCAGTCCTGCCGGCCGGCGCCGGTCAGCCGGAAGCTGTCGCCGAGGCGCCCGGCGGCCCGCAGCGCGGCCAGCCCGGGCAACAGGTAGCGGGCGGTGAGGTCCCCGGTCGCACCGAAGATCACGAGTCGCTCGATCATCGCGCCGCACCCGCCCTGGCCCGGGCGAGCGTCACGCCGCCGGCGATCACCCCGATGTGGCTGAAAGCCTGCGGGAAGTTCCCGGTGAACTCGCCCGTCGACGGGTCGATCTGCTCCGGCAGCAGGCCGAGCGGGCTGGCCCGGTCGCACAGCGAGGTGTACAGCTCCTCCGCCTCGTCGAGCCGGCCCTGCAGCGCCAGGTTGTCGGCCAGCCAGAAGCTGCACAGCAGGAACGCGCCCTCACCGCCGGCGATGCCGTCGGGGGAGTCGTCGTGCAGGTAGCGGTAGAGCAGGCCACCGCCGGCCGACAACCGCTCGGCCACGGCCGTGGCGGTGGCCACCATGCGCGGGTGGTCGGCGGGAACGACCCGCCGCAGCGGGAGGGCCAGCAGGCTGGCGTCCACGCTGCCGCCGCCGTCGAGGTGCTCGCTCAGCGTGCGGGATTCCTCGTTCCAGGACTCGTCCAGGATGATCTGCCGCAGCTTGCCCGCGGCGGCGCGCCAGGCCGGGACCGGCCCGGACAGCCCCATCCGCGCGCCGATGGCCGCGGCCCGGTCCAGCGCCACCTGGCACATCGCCGCCGAGTAGGTGAAGACCCGGCCTTCGCTGCGCACCTCCCAGATGCCCTGGTCGGGCTGGCGCCAGGCCTCACCGGCCGCTTCGGCCAGGCCGGCCAGCGCCGACCACAGCGGTCGCTCGAGGTGGTTGCCGGCGCGGGACCACTGGTCGGCGCAGTCCAGGACCTCGCCGTAGACGTCGTGCTGGCGCTGATCGGCCGCCCCGTTGCCCCACCGCACCGGAGCCGAGCGCCGGTAGCCTTCGAGGCCGGCGTCCACCCACTCGTCCGGGACCGGCCCGCCGTCGAGGTCGTACATGATCCGCGGCTGCCGGCTCTGCTCGAACGCGTCCAGGACCCAGCCCAGGAACGCGTCGGCCTCGTCGGCGAACCCGATCCGCCGCATGGCGAACACGGTGAAGGAGGCGTCCCGGATCCAGGTGTAGCGGTAGTCCCAGTTGCGCACCCCGCCGACCGGCGCCGGCAACGACGACGTCGGCGCGGCGACGATCGATCCGTTGACCCAGTGGTCGCACAGCTTCAGGGTGATCGCGGCGCGCCGGACCAGCGGCTCGGCCGGGCCGTCGTAGCTGAACCGGGTCATCCACCGGCGCCACGCCGCCGCGGTGGCCCGCAGCATCGCGTCGGCGTCGAACCGGTGGTGGCGGTGGATGCGGCCCCAGGACAGCACCAGGTCCATCGAGTCGCCCTGCTCCAGGTCGTACGTGCCGCGCAGGTCGTTCAGCGGGCGGCTGGAGCGCAGGTGCAGCCGCAGGTCCGGCCGCCTCGCGGGCATGACCAGCAGGCCGCTGGCGGCCGCGCGCGCCTGGGCGCCGCCCCGGGGTTCCAGTTCCACCCGCAGCCGGACGCTGCCGTGCAGGACGAGCACCGACCGGACCAGCTCGCCCCGTCCCGCGGGGATGTCGTCGGTCAGGTCGGCACCCGGCCGCAGCGCCAGCGCGTCGGTCACGCGGACCGTGCCGGTGGCGCTGCGCATCTCGGTGACCAGCACCCCGGTGTCGGGCTCGTAGCGCTGCCGCGCCTCGGTCAGGCCCTCCGGCGCGATGCGGAACCGGCCACCACGATCGCGGTCCAGCAAGCCGCACAACAGCGGTTCGGAATCGAAGCGCGGCAGGCACAGCCAGCAGATGCTGCCGTCCACGCCGGCCAGCGCGACGGTCGATCCGTCGCCGATCAGCCCGAGATCCTCCAGCGGCGGGTAGCCGTCGCGGTCCCGGACCGGCCGGAACGGAGGGTCTGGCTCGAGCATGGCGACCCCCTTGCCGGACAGTGCCACATCCCTGCCATCCGGCTTAACAGGCGCAGGACGGGCACCGCATCACCCGTGCTGGGTGAGGGGTCGGCGGGCTCAGTCCTGGTCGGCCACGTGCACCGCCCGGCCGTCCTGGTACACCGCGAGCACGCGCTTGCCCAGGTCCCGCACGTCCAGCGGGTCGCCGTCGACCACGACGAGATCCGCGCGTTTTCCGGGCGTCAGCGAGCCCAGGGTCGCCTCCAGCCCCATCAGCTCGGCCGCGGACAGCGTCGCGGCGTGCAGCGCATCGCCGGGGGTCATGCCCTGTTCGACGAGCAGCTCCAGCTCCAGCAGGTTCTCCCCGTGCGGGTACAGCGGCGCGTCGGTGCCCATCGCGATCCGCACCCCGGCCTCGACCGCGCGCCGGACGCTGCCCTCGGTGCGTTCCCTGATCTTCTCGGCGATGTGCTCGGGGTACCGGGCACCGGACTCGACGGCCTGCCGCAGGCCCACACCCGCGCTGAGCGTCGGTACCAGCCAGGTGCCGCGGGCGGCCATCATCTCCAGCGTCTCGTCGTCGAGGAAGTGGCCGTGCTCGATGGAGCGGACCCCGTTGCGCACGGCGGCTTTCGCGCCCTCGCCGTGGGCGTGGGCCATCACGTGCAGGCCCGCCGCGGACGCCTCGCTGACCATCATGCCGATCTCGTCGTCGCGGAAGTGCGGGATCCGCGGTCCGGCGCCGCTGGAGACGACGCCGCCGCTCGTGGCGACCTTGATGACGTCGGCGCCCGCGCGGACCAGTTCGCGGATCTTGCGCCGGATCTCCTCCGGGCCGTCGACCACGACCGGCGGGCGGCCCGGGTGCGGCGGGAGCAGGTCCACCACGCACGTCGAGGGCCACCACGGGTCGCCGTGGCCGCCGGTCTGGCTGAGCATGTTCAGCGAGATCTGCATGCGCGGCCCCGGGATCAGGCCGCGGTCCCGCGCGACCTTCATGCCGAGGTCCGCGCCCGCGGCGTCGCGCACCGTGGTGATGCCCGCGGCCAGTGTGGCGGCCATGTTCCGGGCGCCTTCGTAGAACTGCAGCGAAAACGGCTGCTGCGCGGCGTCGAACACGTCCGAGCCGGTCATGGTCAGGTGCACGTGGCAGTCGAACAGGCCCGGCAGGACACCGCGCCCGGTGCAGTCGACCTCCTCGTCGCCGTCGAGCCCGGTTCCGACTTCGACGATCCAGCCGTCCTCGACGGCCACGTCGGCGGAATCGGCGGTGCGGGAGGCCGCGTCGAACAGGGTGCCGCCGCGGAAGACGGTGCGCTTCATCGTGCGGTCTCCAGTTCCTGGCGGGCGGCTTCGGCGGGGCGTTCGGCGCGGCGGCGGATCACCGGCGCGAACCCGAACAGCACCAGGCCGAGCACGACCGCCGCGGCGCCGAGCAGGCCGAAGTACGCGGCCGCCGAACCGGCGTCGTAGAACTTCACCAGCTGCGCGCCGATGCCTTGCCCGGCGGCGTTGGACGACAACCACAGCCCCATCGTCTGGGTGGCGAACGCGGCGGGCGCGAGCTTCGCCGTCGCCGACAACCCGATCGGCGACAGGCACATCTCGCCGATCGTCACGATCGCGAGGCTGCCCACCAGCCACAGCGGACTGCTGTTGCCGGGATGCAGCCCGGGGATCACCAGCAGCAGGTAGGACAGGCCCGCGATGACCAGCCCGGCGGCGAACTTGTGCGCGGTCGACGGTGAACGCGGCGAGGAGTCCAGGCGCAGCCACAGCGCCGCGAACAACGGTGTCAGCACGATCAGCACGACCGAGCCGACCGACTGGAACCAGGACGCGGGAATCCCGAAGCCGAACGCGGTGAGGTCGGTGCTCTCGTCCGCGTACTGCGCGATCACCGTGGCCCCCTGCTCCTGGATGCACCAGAAGCACACGGCGGCGGCGAACATCGGGATGTAGCCGCGCACCCGGGCCCGCTCGACCGGCGTCGTGCGGGAACTGCGCAGCATCACCGTGAAGTACCCGACCGGCAGGGCGATCGCGAGCACGCTGACGGCGTTGACGATCCCGCCCGCGTCGAGCCACCCGGTGCCGACCGCCGTGGCGACCAGGGCAGCGAGCACGACCACCGCGGTGACGACCGCGAACAACCGGGAGCGCCGGACTTCGCTGAACCGCAGCGGGTTCTTGGGCGTGCTGCTCGCCGGGCCGAGATGCCGCCACGTGCACACGTAGACGACCAGCCCGATCGCCATGCCGGCCGCGGCGAGGCTGAACCCGAGGTGGTAGTTGTAGCTCTGGCCGATGGTGCCGACCACCAGCGGGGCGGCGACCGCGCCGACGCTGATGCCCATGTAGTAGATGCTGAACCCGGAGTCCCGGCGCGGGTCGTCCTTGGCGTAGAGGTCGCCGACCGACGCGGAGATCGTGGGCTTGAGCAGGCCGGTGCCGCCCGCGATCAGCACCATCGACGCGAACAGCGCGCCCGCGCCGGCGGGGATGGCCAGGCAGATGTGCCCGCACATGATCAGCACGCCGCCGAGCAGCGTCGCGCGGCGGTTCCCCAGCAGCCGGTCGCTGATCCAGCCGCCCAGGATCGCCGCCATGTACGTGGCCGAGCCGTAGACCGCGATCAGGGATTTCGCCGTCCCGGAGCCGATCCCGAGCCCGCCGTCGAGCAGCTGGTCGGTCATGTAGTACAGCAGCAGAGCCCGCATGCCGTAGTAGGAGAACCGTTCCCACGCCTCGGCGAAGAACAGCCCGACCAGCCCGCGTGGCTGGCCGAAGAACGCACGATCCGGGGCCCTGCTCACCGGCACCTCCGAGTGATTCTGTTGGTGGGCGCAGACGATACAGCTGGCGATGAGGGAGATCAAGAGATGATTCGGCGGTGCAATAGCAAACATGCCGCTGATATGTCTCTCAATTTCGGAACTCACTAACTATTCGGCGGTCGCGCTAGGCTGCGTCTCGTGATGGCGAACCTCGACGAGATCGACGAGCGGCTGGTCCGCGCGCTGCAGCAGGATGGCCGGGCGTCGTACGAGACACTGGCGCGGCTCGTCGGTCTCGCCCGGTCCAGCACCAAGGCGCGGGTGCAGCGCCTGCTCGGCGACGGCGGGATCCGGCTCGTCGGGGCGATCCACCCCGCGGTGTTCGGTCTGCGCCAGCTGGGCCACGTCACCATCGAGACCAGTGGGCCGGCGGGCCCGGTCGCCGACGCGGTGGCGGGCCTGGACGAGGTCTCGTTCGTCACCACGACGGCCGGCCGGTTCGCGGTGACGGCCGAGCTGCGCACCGGCGGGCAGGACGCGTTCGCGCGGGGGCTCGCGCGGGTCCAGGCCGTGCCCGGTGTCCGGGCCGTGCAGGCGATGACCTACCTGCGGATCTGGAAGGACCCCTACTTCCCGCCCGGCCCCCTGGAGAGCCCGGGGCCACTGGGCGAGCTGGAACTCGACGCGGCCGATCACGCGCTCCTCGCGCACCTGCGCGTGGACGGGCGCGCGTCGTTCGCGGAGCTGGCGAGCGTGAGCGGGCTGTCCTCGGGCGCTACGCGCGCGCGGGTGCTGCGCCTGCTCGACGCGGGTGTCGTGCACGTCGGCGCACTGGTGCGGCTGAACCCGTTGAGCCGCACCTCCACGCTGGGCTTCGCGCTCCACCTGGCCGCCGACACCGAACCGGTCGCGCAGAAGGTCGTCGCACTCGACGCCGTCGACTCCTTCGCCACCGGAATCGGCTGGTGCAACGGGATCGGCACCGTGCGGGCCCCTTCCCTCGACGAGGCACTCTCCACATTGGAGCAGCTGCGCGGGCTTCCCGGTGTCCGCACGGTCGAGTCGTGGGCCCACCTGCGGGCCATCAAGGAGGAGAACGACCGGGCGCTCCCGCCCTCCCGCTAGGGCTTGTCCTCAAGGCCAGTTGAGCAGGGTGGCCAGGTCGATCATGCCGTGGTGTGAGGTGGCGGTTTTGTCGAAGCGGGTGGCGATTGCGCGGGACTGTTTGAGGCGGTTGAAGCAGCGTTCGACCACGTTGCGGCTGACCATGGTGCAGTCGTTGATGTTCCCGCCGGTCAGCACGGCCGGCAGGGGCCGGCCGTTGCCGTCACACAGGCACGGTGGATTGTGGTGGTCGGTCCCCCGCGCGAACGACCGAGGGCATGATCACCTGGCTCGCTGTGCCCGCCGGAGGATCCGCTCGCCCCTGTGTGTGGACGGCTCGTCCGGCGAGCACCAGCGGCGTGCTGGTGGGCACGCACGACGCTGGAATCGATCGGCACCTCACGGTCGAGCTCGTCGATCGCGTCGGCGACCACCCGCACCGTCGACACCAGCATGCTCAAGGTGCCGTTGCGTGACCAGCGCCAGAACCGGTGATTGACCGTCTTCCACGGCCCCTAACGCTCGGGCAGGTCCCGCCACGCCACCCCCGTCCTGCCCTTGAACAACATCCCGTTGAGGACCCGGCGGTCATCAACCCGCGGACGGCCCCTCACTCATGCCGACGCACCACAACCAAGATCAAAACAGCACAACCGAATCCACTTTGAGGACGCGCCCTCGCGGCAGGACCGGAAGTGCGGCCGACACATCCGCGCCGGGAACCAGCCACCAGCCTCCCGGCGCCACCATCGCCGTGGCCTCGTACCGCTGGCGGCAGGACGGGGGCGCGCCCGCCCCGGCCGTGGGTGCAACCCGCCGGCGTCACACCGGCGGGATCACCTCGCCGGTCGCGCGGCCCGCCGGGTCCAGCAGCCAGCCCATGCGTTTCCGCGTGCGCAGGTTGATCCCGCTGTCGCGGACCGAGAGCCACGGCAGGCGCTCGCCGATCAGCCGCTCCAGCCGGGTGATGTCCGCCAGCGAACTCGTCCACACGGTGAACGCGATCGTCGCGTCGCCGGTGATCGAGGCGCACATGCGCAGCTCCGAGAGCGTCGCCAGCGCCGCCACGGTGCGCTCCTGGTCGGCGGGGGAGACGGCCACCAGCCAGGTGCTGCTGATCGGGTGGCCGGACACCGGCTGCGTCACCTCGCACCGGAACGACAGCGTTCCCGACGCCAGCAGCCGGGCCAGCTGCCGGCGCACCGTGGCCGGATTGCGCCCCGTCGCCCGGGCGCAGTCCGCGGCGGTCGCGCGCCCGTCGGTGGCCAGCACCTCGAGCAGCGGGCCGGCGTCGTCCGGGGGCGTCACCCCGCGCGCCGGCCGCATCGCCTTGGCCGCGGCTTCGAACGCCGCCTCCTGCCACCGGTCGAGCGCGCCCAGCCGCCAGTCCCCGCCGTGACGGTGCAGCGTGGTGATCACCGAGGTCCGCTGCCGCTCCACCCCGGGCAGCGAGCCCAGGTCGTCGAGCACAAACTCCGTCAGGCCGTCCAGGTCGCGGGTGAGGGTCGTGACGAGCAGGTCACGGCCCCGCGTGGACTCCTCCACGGTGACCGCCCGGCGATCGGCGCACATCGCCCGGACCACCTCGGCACGGGCACCGGGAAGGCAGTCCACCTCCACCAGCGCCAGGACGGGAGGCGGGTAGCCGCCACCCCGGTGGGCGGTGACCCAGGCCAGTCCCTCCCGTCGCAGGCGGGCCCACCGGGCGGCGAGCGTCGCCGGCGTCGAGCCCAGTATCCGGGCCGCCTCGGCCCAGCTGATCCGCGGCGCGATCTGCAGACCGTGCAGCAGCTCGAGGTCGAGCTCGGTCACCACCGGAGAATGCACGGAAACCCTCTCCACAAGCCATCTTGTGCACGAATCCGGGCCATCGGGCCCGGTTGATCGTTACGACCAGCACACTACGCGGACACGTTCGCCCCGATGAGGAGGAACCCCAGGATGTCGCTGGTCGCGCAGGCGCGGGAGATGGCGGACGACCTCGTCCGCCTCCGGCGCGCATTGCACCAGGAGCCCGAGATCGGCTTGCACCTGCCGCGCACCCAGGAGCGGGTGCTGAGCGCGCTCGACGGCCTGCCGCTGGACATCACCACCGGACGGGACTGCACGTCGGTCACCGCGGTGCTGCGCGGGCGGGGCCCCGGCGTGGTGCTCCTGCGGGCCGACATGGACGCGCTGCCCGTCCAGGAGGAGACCGGCCTGGACTTCGCGTCCCGGATCGACGGCGCGATGCACGGATGCGGACACGACCTGCACACCGCCATGCTCGTCGGCGCGGCCCACCTCCTCGCCGCGCGGCGCGACGAACTCGACGGCGACGTGGTGTTCATGTTCCAGCCGGGGGAGGAAGGCTGGGAAGGCGCGCGGACGATGATCCGCGAAGGCGTCCTGGACGCGGCGGGCCGGCGTCCCGACGCCGCCTACGCGGTGCACGTGTTCTCCACCCTCGGGCCGGCGGGCCGGTTCTCGAGCCGTCCCGGCGTGGCGCTCGCGGCATCCGCGACGCTGCGCGTCACCGTCCGCGGCGAGGGCGGCCACGGGTCCACCCCGCACCAGGCCAAGGACCCGGTTCCCGTCCTCGCGGAAATGGTCACCGCCCTGCAGACCGCCGTCACCCGCCAGTTCGACGTGTTCGACCCGGTCGTCCTGACGATCGGGGTCCTGCGGGCGGGCACGCGCAGCAACGTCATCCCCGCCACCGCGACGTTCGAGGCCACCATCCGCACCTTCTCATCCGCGTCGGGGCGGCGGATGCGGGAGGTGGCCCTGCGGGTGGTGTCCGGCATCGCGCAGGCGCATGGCCTGGACGTCGAGGCGGACTACGCCGAGGGCCGCCCGCCCACGCTGAACGACCCCGGCGAGACCGCGTTCGCCCGCGACGTGATCACCGAAACGTTCGGCGACGACCGGTACGCCCCGCTGGCCAACCCGTTCACCGGCGCCGAGGACTTCTCCCGCGTCCTGGAGGAGGTGCCCGGGTGCTTCCTCGCGCTGGGGGCGCTCCCGCCCGGCGCGGATCCGGACAAGGCGCCCTTCAACCACAGCCCCCGCGCCGTCTTCGACGACTCCGTCCTGCCCGACGGTGCTGCCCTGTTCACCGAGCTGGCCCGCCGCCGGCTCCACCTCACCTCCCGGAAAGGCCGCCGATGACCCACACCGCCCAGCCCAGCACCACCCGGACCACCCGGCGCACGCCGCAGCTCGTCGGCACCGCGCTGGGCCACGCCCTGGAGTGGTACGACTGGGGCATCTACGCGATCTTCGTGCCGTTCTTCGCCACCCAGTTCTTCCACCAGGGAAACCAGCTTTCGGCCGTGCTGTCGAGCCTCGCCGTCTTCGCCGTGGGGTTCGTCGCGCGGCCGCTCGGCGGCTTCGTGTTCGGCTGGCTGGCGGACCGCATCGGGCGCAAGACCGCCATGTCGGCGACCGTGGCGACCATCGCCGTGGCCAGCTTCGCCATCGGCGTCTCGCCGACCTACGCCGGCGTCGGTGCGTGGGCTTCGCTGATCCTGCTGGTGGCCCGCGTCGTGCAGGGACTCGCCTGCGGGGGCGAGCTCCCGTCGGCCCAGACCTACCTCTCGGAAATCGCGCCCGCGGGCAAACGCGGCGCCTGGTCCAGCCTGATCTACATCGCCAGCGTCTTCGGCAACACCGTGGGGGTGCTGCTCGGCCTGGTCCTGACCCTCACCCTGTCCGCCGCCCAGATGCACGCGTTCGGCTGGCGGATCCCGTTCCTGCTCGGCGGCGTGTTCGGTCTGGTGGCCGTCTACATGCGACGGAAGATGTCCGAGACGGAGACCTTCGCGAAGGCCGGCCGCGACCGGTCCCCGTTGTGGCCCGAGCTCGTGCGGCACCGCACGGAGGCGCTGCGCGTGATCGGCCTGTCCGTCGGCTTCACGGTCGTCTACTACTCGTGGGTCGTGGCCGCGCCGGCCTACGCCATCAGCTCCCTGCACCTGTCCTCGTCCGGCGCGTTGTGGGCCGGAGTGGCCTCGAGCGTGGTCCTGATGGCCGTGATGCCGTTCTGGGGCAGGCTGTCCGACCGGATCGGGCGCAAGCCCGTCCTGCTGATTTCCACGATCGGCGGTGCGGTCGTGCTCTACCCGGTGCAGTTTCTCGTGCGGGACAACGCGTGGCAGCTCTTCGCGGGCATGACCATCGCCGCGGTGTTCATCTCCGCGGGGGTGTCGATCCTGCCTGCGGTGTACGCGGAGATGTTCCCCACCCGCATCCGGGCCGTCGGGCTGGCCGTACCGTACTCGGTGGCGGTGGCGATCTTCGGCGGAACGGCCCCGTACCTGCAGACCTGGATCGGCGCCAGCCTGGGGCAGTCGTCCTACACCGGCTACGTGGTGGTCCTGCTGCTCGTGTCCGCCGTGGTGATCGCCAGGATGCCGGAGACCCGCGGAAAGGACCTCACGTGAGCGACTCCCTCCTCGGCGCGCTCGCCGCCGCCCGGATCATCGACCTCGCGCAGCCGCTGCGGGAGGGCATGCCCTGCTCACCCACGCACCCGGGGTTCCACCTGGCGCTGACCCGCCGTCACGGGGACGCGGCCAGGCCGGACGGGATGACCGGGTCGCACGAGCTGATCGTGTTCGGCGGTCACGTCGGCACCCACATGGACGCGCTGTCGCACGTCGCGGTGGACGGCCGCTTCCACGGGGGAGCGCCGGTCACGGTGGAGAACGGCCGCTACGCCAGTCACGGGATCGACGAGGTGGCGCCGATGGTGTGCCGGGGCGTGCTCGTCGACGTTCCCGCGCTGCGCGGCGTCGGCCGGCTGCCGGCGGGGGAGCCCGTCACCGCCGAGGACCTGCGAAACGCCGACGTCCGCCCGGGCGACGTCGTGCTCATCCGGACCGGATGGGCTCAGCTGTGGCACGACCGCGACGCCTACCTGGGCACGGACAGCGGCGTGCCGGGTCTCACGGCCGACGGCGCGCAGCACCTGGCCGCCGCCGGTGTCCGCGCGGTCGGCGCCGACACGATCGCGCTGGAGCACGTTCCGGCCGGATCCGGCCTGGCGAGCCTGCCCGTGCACCGGATCCTCCTGCAGGACAACGGGATCAACCTGATCGAGGTGATGAACCTCGAGCCGCTGGCCCAGGCCGGCGCGGGCGAGTTCGTCTTCGTCGGCGCGCCCCTGCCGATCGTCGGAGCGACCGGGGCGCCGATCCGCCCGCTGGCGTTGGTGGAGGGCCCGCCGGACCGGGTCACCCCCGGCTGAACGGGTCCGGCATCGGCGGGGCCGCGGACCGGTCCGGGCACAGCAGGTCCGCGACGATGACCGCGACCGCGCTGATCACCACGACGACCCCGATCGAGACCAGCGTGGTCAGGCCGGCCAGGCCCGCCACGACGGCGTCGGCGAGTCCCAGCGCGGCCGCCGTCCCGGCCGGCCACCTCACGAACCGGCTCCGCCGTGCCGGGGCGGTGCCGGTTCGCGGCTCGGGCCAGGACGACGGGCCGCGCGGTGATTCGGCGAAGAGCCCGGCCAGCGTCGCCAACCCCGGCTCGGCCGACAGGTCCCACTCGATCGCGGCGAGTGCTCGACGCTGCTGGGACGACAAGGTCATGACTGCTCCCTCGGCGGCCTGCGCCGGCCACGTCGGCGCGGGCCGCCCCGACTCAGCCGGCGGTCCCGAAGGACTTGATCTCTTCTTCCTCCTGGGGGGTGAGCTCGCGCGGCGCCTCTCCGTGGTCGAGTTTCGCGCGCTGGATGCGATGCCGGATGTCGTCGACGACCTCCGGGTTCGCGAGCGTGGACACGTCCCCGACGTCGGCGAAGTTGGAGATCCCGGCGATGACCCGCCGCATGATCTTCCCGGACCTCGTCTTGGGCATGTCGGACACGATCCACACGTGCTTCGGCCGGGCGATCTTGCCGATCTCCCGGTCGATGGCCACCGACACCTTGTTCTCGATCTCGGTGCTGGCCTGGCGACCGGGTTTGAGGGACACGTACATCTCGACCGCGCGTCCCCGCTCCTCGTCGACCACCGGGACCGCCGCGGCCTCGGCGACCTCGTCGACCGTCAGGCACGCCGATTCCAGCTCCTTGGTGCCCAGCCGGTGCCCGGCGACGTTGATCACGTCGTCGACGCGGCCGAGGATCCGGAAGTAGCCGTCGTCGGCCTGCACCGCCCCGTCACCGGCGAAGTACGGCCAGTCGTGCCAGTCCTTGCTCTGCGGGTTCCGGCAGTACTTCCGGTAGTAGGTGTCCACGAAGCGTTCGGGCTGGCCCCAGATTCCCTGGAACACACCCGGCCACGGGTTGCGGATGCAGATGTTGCCCGCGCGCCCGGTGCCCGCCTCGACCGTGTTGCCCTCCTCGTCGTAGATCACCGGGAAGATACCGAGCGCACCGGGCCCGCAGCTGCCCGGTTTCATCGGTTGCAACGCCGGCAGGGTGCTGCCGAGGAAGCCACCGGTCTCGGTCTGCCACCAGGTGTCCACGACCGCGGCCTCGCCCTTGCCCACGACACGGTGGTACCAGCGCCAGACCTCGGGCTCGATCGGCTCGCCCACGGTCGTCATGTGCTTGAAGTGGTAGTCGTACCGGGCGGGCTCGTCCGGGCCGAGCTTGCGCAGCATCCGGATCGTGGTGGGCGCGGTGTGGAAGATGTTCACACCCAGCCGCTCGGCGATCCGCCAGCAGCGCCCCGGATCGGGGTAGGTGGGCGCGCCCTCGTACAGCACGCTGGTCGTGCCCAGCGACAGCGGGCCGTAGACGATGTAGGAATGGCCGGTGATCCACCCGATGTCGGCGCAGCACCAGTAAGTGTCCTCCGGGTGGATGTCCTGGTAGTACTTCGACGTCCCGGCCACGTAGGCGAGGTACCCGCCGGTGGAGTGCTGGCATCCCTTGGGCCTGCCCGTGGTGCCGCTGGTGTACATCAGGAACAGCGGCGCGTCCGCGGGCATCGGCACGGGCTCCACCACCCGGCCGCGGTAGCGGGCGAGGACGTCGTCGGCGAAGGCGTCCCGGCCGTCGACCATCGGCGTGGCCGAGCTGTACCGGCCGGGATAGCGGCGGAACACCAGGACCCGGTCGACCTCCTGGCCCTGCCGGGCCGCCTCGGCCACCGCCTCGTCGGCCTTGGCCTTGTGGTCGACCAGCTGGCCGTTGCGGTGGTAGGCGTCCATCGTCACCAGGACCCGGCTGCCGGAGTCGGCGATCCGGCCGCCGCACGCGGCGCCGCTGAACCCGCCGAAGACCTCCGAGTGGATCACCCCCAGCCGGGCGCACGCCAGCATCGCCACCGGCAGCTCCGGCACCATCGGCAGGTGGAACGTGACCCGGTCGCCGGGCTCGAGCCCGCAGTCCTCGCGCAGCAGCGCCGCGAACTCGTTGACCCGCCGGTGGAGTTCCTGGTAGGTGATGACGACCGTCGCCTCGTCCTCGGGCTCGGGAACCCAGATGAACGCCGCCTTGTTGCGGTCGGCCGCCAGGTGCCGGTCCACGCAGTTGTAACAGGCGTTGAGCCGGCCACCCACGAACCACTGCCAGAACGGCGGATTACTGGTGTCCAGAATGGTGTGCCAGTAGGAGTCCCAGGTGAGCAGCTCGGCGTATTCGGCGAAACAGCCGGGAAAACGGTCCTCGGCGAAACGCTCGACGATGGCCGGGTCGGTGGCGTTGGCCTGGCCGATGAACTTCGGCGAAGGCGAGAAGTAGCCTTCCTCCCGCCAGTGCACCGCGATCTGTGATTCGGAAAGGGGAACCTCGTCCTCGATGGTCATGTGTCTCAGCCTCCCGGCCGATCTGGAAAACCGGCGGAAGGGGCTTCAGCGCGGATGATTCGCGCCAAAGCTCCTTCGTGCGCTCATCGATGCGGCGCCGATGACAGCGGGAACAGCGGCACCAGGGTCCGCTTCCAGGTGAAGTTGGTGACCCCCGCGAAGGAGGCGTACCAGGCCAGGACAGCCGTCACCAGGCCGAGCCAGCCACCCACCTTCGCCATGGCCGGCGAGGATGCCCACACCCCGATCGTCAGGAACAGGAAGGTCAGCGTCAGGAACACGAAGACGGCCAGCACGGCGCCGCTCACGCGCGCCGCGGCCACCGTCATGTAGGCGGTGAAGATCGTCCACGCCAGCAGGAACAGCCCGGTCGCGGTCGCCGCGCTGGCCCCGAGCCCGGGCTCGACGAACTTCACATATGCCGCGAAGGACAACCAGAACGCCCCGAACGAGGTGAACGCCAGCGCGCCGAAGGTGTTGCCCTTGCGGAACTCCCACATGCCGGCCAGGAACTGCGCCAGCCCGCCGTAGAAGAGGGCGAGCGGCAGCACCACGGCTTCCAGGGTGGTGTTGCTGATCAGATTGGCGTTGAACACGCTGAGCACGAAGGTCGTCATCGCGAACGCGGCCAGGCCCAGTGGTGCCGGATCGGCGATGTGGGCGCCCGGATCGACCTGTGGCGTGACCGGCGCTTCAACCGCACCTTTCTCCGTATGTACCATCACAACTCCTTCTCGCGGACAACCGGCTAGAAGCCGACGCCATCGTTGTGTGACGTACATCTCAGATTAGTCCGGTGTGGCGATATCCACCCGCTGCGCGCAATCGGTCAAGCGGGTGTGGGGCGGGCGCACCGCGGGCACTCGCGGGCGGGCGCCGGCCATTTCCCCGCGCAGTACCGGCAGTAGTAGCGGCGCGCCCACCACACGACGGCCAGTGTGGGTACGGTCGCGGTGAGTAGCAGCCCGGCGCCCAGGCACGCGGGGACGGCGAGCAGGTCGCCGAGAGCCACCAGCACCACGGCGAGCGCGACGCCCGCCGAGAGCAGGAGCACCGCGAGGAACGACGGGGGACCGCCCGGCCGCATCCGGGCGAGACGGCGATCGAGCTCCGGGTCCGCCGCCTGCAGCGCGCGCTCCAGCTCGCGCAGCGCCCGCTCCTCGTCGTCGCTCAGCTTCACCCGTGCCTCTCCTTCACTACCGCTCGCCCAGGATAACGGCAGGGAAATCGCGATCAGCGGCCGAAGTGTCGCAGCTCGCCGCCGCCACCGGTCCCGGTCGCATAGCGCGACCGGCCGATCCCGCGGAGTGCCGGCCCGGGGGTCGCCGGGCGTGAGCTCAGGCGCCGGCGAGGACGGGCTTGACGGCGGCGACCGGCCGTAGCACTGGTAGACGGGCCGCACCGCGTGGCTTGCCCGCCCGGGCCCGGCGGCCGGATCGGCAGTTTCGCGCGGAGCGCGATCTGCCTGTGCATGCGGGCTGAGGGCGCCGACTCCTCCACGTAGCCGGGCGTGTCGTAGTAGTCGCCGAGGCTGGAGGTGTGGGTGAGGGGGTGGTGCACGATCCTGGATGCGATGTCCGCAGCCGCCGGGGAAGCTGCCGAGTCGGGCGCCGTGGGCGAGTCTTCCTCGCTCGACTCGCCCACGCGGTCGAGCGCGCGGGTCAGGCCGGGCGCCTGTTGCCACCGTTCGTCCGCGGCGAGCGCAGCCGCACCACCACCGCCGACGGCGGCGCCGGGCTCGGGTTGGCTCCGGGTCCGGCCGCCGACGCTCAGTTGTCGTTGTACCACTGCGCCGTGCGCTGGTAGGCGTACGGTGTGCCGGACTTGTGCAGGTAGACGCGGAAGTTGATGTAGGCGTTCTCCGGGAGGTCGTGTCCGCTCTCGCTGGCGTCGGCGAGGTCGCAGTTGCCGCTGCCGCCCGCGCTGAGGGTGTAGGAGCCGCCGTTCCAGTACACGTCGAGGCCGACCGCCCAGCCGTCCGGTTCCTGGTCGCAGACGTAGACGTAGTCACCGTGCTCGGTGAACCACGCGACGCCGCCGGGGTCCGGGTCGGCGGTTTGGACCTCGTGATCGATGGCGGCCGCTTCCGGCGCGCCCAGCAGCGCGGTCGTGGTGAGAACACCGGCACTGACGAGGCCGGCGAGCTTGCGTGAGCGTTTCATCGCACCCTCGTTTCGGTGGCAACAGGAGCTGTCCGTATCGGAATGATCTTCGCATTCCGCGGGTACGGGGAGTGGACGTCCCGCTGGCGCGTGGCTTCACCGTCCGCCGTGGAAAACCCCGTGTGGTGCCCCGATGTGCGGCGTCGGTGCGGTTTCGGTACGGGTTCTCGGTTGGACGGAGAGGAGGGGACAGGGACGGGCTCAGATCAGTGGACCCAGGTCACAGTCTCCGCTGCCGTCAGCGGCCAGACTCGACCGAGCCGGAGGTGACGGCGGCACACGAGACAGGACAGGAGCCTTTCCGATGCAGTACTGGCACTTCAGCGAGTGCGCATATCCCGATCTGCCGGATCCGGAGACCTACGACTCGGTGCGCGTCACCCTGCCGAACGGCGTCATCGACCCCGAGCACGCCGCCGGGCTGTGGGACCGCTACATCCGCGAGTGGCAGGTGGCGGACGAATGCGGCATGAACGTGATGGTG
Organism: Amycolatopsis thermophila; assembly: GCF_030814215.1. NCBI lineage: Bacteria > Bacillati > Actinomycetota > Actinomycetes > Pseudonocardiales > Pseudonocardiaceae > Amycolatopsis > Amycolatopsis thermophila. Next base: position 5,474,490 of record NZ_JAUSUT010000001.1, read on the forward strand.
AACGAGCACCACCAGACCGCGACGTGCATGAACTCGGCAGCTCCGTTGCTTGCGGGAGTGCTCGCGCGCGTCACGACGAAGGCGCGGATCCTGATCCTGGGGAACCCGGTGGCCAACCGCAACGACCCGGTGCGGATCGCCGAGGAGATGGCGTTGGTCGATCTCCTCAGCCACGGCCGTCTGGACGTCGGGTTCGTTCGCGGTGTCCAGTACGAGGTGGGTGCGACGAACGCCAAGCCGTTCCGCATGACCGAGCGGATGTGGGAGGCCATCGAGCTCATCACGCGAGCCATGACGACGCACGACGGACCGTTCAACTGGGAGGGTGAGTTCTTCCACCATCGCCAGGTGAACATCTGGCCGCGTCCCTACCAGCGGCCGATGCCGCCCGTCTGGATCGCGACCGGTACGCCGGCGAGCGCCATTGCAGTCGCCGACCACGGCTACAAGATCGCCACGTTCCTCGGTGGCACGAAGGCGGCGCGGCAGCTGTTCCAGACTTATCGCGACCGGCTGGAGGAGACCGGCAAACCTGCCGTCGGCGACGACATGTTCGGGTACGCGGCTCTCGCCTACACCGGACGGACCGACGCGGAGGGCTTCGAGGGGGCCCGCAAGTTGCTGTGGTACCTCCGGAGCAACAAGGTGGCGAAGCCGTTCACCTACCCGCCGGGTTACATGCCGTACTTCGCCCGGGCTGCCATGCTGCGCGGTCCGCAGGCGTCGCGCTCGGGTGCACCGGCTCTGTCGCCGCTCCCGGACCTGACGACGATGTCCGTGGAGGACCTGATCGAGCAGGGCATCCTCTTCGCGGGCAGTCCCAAGACGGTCACGTCCCAGATCGAGCGCTTCTACACCGAGGTGGGAGGCGTTGGCCATCTCCTGCTCATGGGCCAGGCCGGTCACATGGAGCACGACGAGGCGGTGCGGGGCATCGAGCGCTTCGCCGGAGAGGTGGCGCCGGCCGTCGACAGGGTCACGGGCGGTGTCACCGTCTGAGCGAGGCATCCCGGCCGGCCAACGTGATCACACTGGCCGGCCTGGTTTCGCTTGAGCGGAGCGGATCCGCGACGACCATGGCAACGATTACGGCCTGAACGACGGCATCGCTAGCGCGCTGCCGACGCCGGTGAGCAACGCGTACTTGACCGGCCGGCGTTCCCGCAGCGCGGGGGTTCCCGCGATGATCTTCCACCGTGGTCCGGACGCGAGCACGGCGGGGCTGACGGCGCGACTCGCCCTGGACGCGATCGCCGCGCCGCGCGGCGGGACGGTGGCGGTGACGGGCGCCGCCGGCGCCGACCACGTCGTCGAGCGCGGCGCCGATGTCGCCGCCCGCATCCGCACGTTGGTGCCCGGCGGCGTCGCCGGCCTCGTGGACGGCTCGTGGCAGGCCGCCGAGGTCGTGCCCGCGATCGCCGACGGCGGGACGCCGGGCGAGGTGCGGGGCTGGTCCGGTCCGGCAGCGCGCGGCATCCGGGTGCGCCCGGGCCGGACCGTCTCCGCCGCCAGGCCGAGGACGGCACCCTGACCCTGCGCGTCGCCGAGGTGCTGGACTTTTCCCACCCCGACCGAGCCCGCACCGGCGAACCCGCCGGGCCGGTGCCTTCCAGAGCCAACTCCGCGGATCCAGGTCACAGTCATCGACGCGGCGGGAGACCAGACTCCTGCTGAGCGAACAGGACCGGACCGGATGGCGAGGGTGAGGGTGAGTGGAGATGGTGGTGTACGTGCCCGACGACGGGCGAGGGGTGCCACAGTTGTGCAGGGCCGAGGACCTGGGCGCGCTGTCGGTCCGCGCCGCGGCGGGCGCACCGCGGTGGGAGCTCCTGTCGCGGACGCTGGGCGCCGCCGGCGCGGGTGAGGTCGCCGGCGAGCACGCCTGGCTCGACGTCGCGTGGCTGCGCTCCGCGGCTGGTGATCGCGATCAGAACTGGCACGACGGGTTCACCCGCATGCTCGCCTACGCCTCGGATCTGGGCTGGGTCAGCGCCGACGGTGGCCGGGTCCGCGCGCACGTCGAGTGGGGGCGGTGACCGTGCCCGGGAAGTTCGGAGGCAGGACCGCGATCGTCACCGGTGCCAGCCGCGGCATCGGGTTCGCCATCGCGGAGCGACTGGTCAGCGAAGGTGCGCGGGTGGTGATCACCGCCCGCCAGAAGGAGGCGCTCGACGAGGCCGTCGCTCGTCTCGGTGGCCCGGAGGTGGCGCTCGCCGTGGCCGGCAAGGCCGACGACACCGCGCACCAGGCCGAGGCGGTCGGTCAGGCTGTCGAGCGGTTCGGCAGCCTCGACATGCTGGTGAACAACGCGGGCGTCAACCCGTGGTACGGCCCGATGGTCGAGCTCGACCTCGGCGTGGCCCGCAAGGTCGTCGAGGTCAACTGCATCGCGGCGTTGTCCTGGGTGCAGCACGCCCACCGCGCGTGGATGGGGGAGCACGGTGGGGCGATCGTCAACGTCGCGTCCCATTCGGCGATCTCCCCCGCGCCGGGGGTCGGCTTCTACGGGGCCAGCAAGGCCATGCTCGTCGCGATGACCAGGCTGCTGGCCGTCGAGCTGGGCCCGGACATCCGCGTGAACGCGGTCGCGCCCGCGGTGGTGAAGACGAAGTTCGCCGCGGCCCTGTACGAGGGCCGGGAGGAGCAGCTGGCCGCGGCCTACCCGCTCAAGCGCCTGGGCGAGCCCGACGACGTCGGTGGCGCCGTCGCGTTCCTGTTGTCCGGGGACGCGTCGTTGCTCACCGGCCACCTGCTCGTCGTCGACGGTGGCGTGACTCTGGCCGGGGTGACCGCATGACGGTCGCGGGTCAGGGCGTGGTCGTCACCGGCGCCGCGGGCGGGATCGGTAAGGCGCTGGCCGCGCGGCTGGTCGCCGGGGGAGCACGCGTCGTGATCAACGACCTGGACCCCGTTGCGACGGAGGCGGCGGCGGCCGAGATCGGTGCGTACGCCGTGCCGGGCGATGCCGCGTCCGTGGCCGGCATCGTGGCGCTCGTCTCGGCCGCGCGCGAGCACCTGGGCCAGGTCGACGCGTGGTTCGCCAACGCCGGGATCGTGCGGGGCTACGGCCTGGACGCGAGCGAGGTCGCGTGGGCGGCGAGCTGGGAGGTCAACACGATGGCCCACGTCCGCGCCGCCCGGCTCCTGGTCCCCGGCTGGCTGGCACGCGGTGGCGGGCGGTTCGTGGTGACCGCGTCGGCCGCGGGTCTGCTGACCGCGCTCGGTACCGCGACCTACTCGGTGAGCAAACACGCCGTGCTCGCCTTCGCCGAGTGGTTGTCCGCGACCTACCGGCACCGCGGGATCGTGGTCCAGGCGATCTGCCCGCAGGGGGTGCGGACCGGCATGCTCGCGGCGAGCGGGCCGATGCGCACGGTGCTGGCCGACGGCGCGGTGACTCCCGAGGACGTGGCCGAGCTGACGTGGCAGGCACTGCACGACGACCGTTTCCTGATCCTCCCGCACCCCGAAGCCGGCGACCACTACCGGCACCGGGCCACCGACACCGACCGCTGGCTCGGCGGGATGAACAAGCTCCAGCGGCACCTCGAACAGGACGGGGCGGCCCGGTGAGCCACCTCCCGGGCCTGGATCTGACAAGGCTGGCCGGCTGGCTCGCCGCCGAGCGGCCCGGCCAGGCCGGAGCGACGCTGTCGGCGCGCCTGATCGCCGGTGGCCGGTCGAACCTGACCTACGAGATCGGTGACGGCGAGCGCGCCTGGGTGCTGCGCAGGCCGCCGCTCGGGCACGTGCTCGCCACCGCCCACGACGTGGCGCGCGAGTACCGGGTCATGGCCGCGCTCGAGGGCACTGGCGTGCCGGTGCCCGCCACCTACGCGCTGTGCACGGACGACTCGGTCATCGGGGCGCCCTTCTACCTCATGGAGAAGGTCGACGGTACCCCGTTCCGGAGCGCGGCGGAGCTGGCGCCGCTCGGGCCGGAACGGGTCCGGCGGATCTCGCTCCGCCTGGTCGACACGCTGGTCGCACTGCACGACGTCGACCCCGCCGAGGTGGGGCTGGCGGATTTCGGTCGCGCCGAGGGGTTCCTGGACCGGCAGGTGCGGCGCTGGAGCGCCCAGCTGGCCGCCTCCCGCACCCGCGACCTGCCGCGTGCCGGACAACTGCACTCCCTGCTGGCGTCGAACATCCCGGCCCAGTCCGCGCCCGGAATCGTGCACGGGGACTACCGCCTCGACAACGTGCTCGTCGACTCCACCGACCACCCCGCGGCGGTCATCGACTGGGAGATGGCCACCCTCGGCGATCCGCTGACGGACCTCGCACTGCTGATCGCCTACCAGAAGCTGAGCCGGCTCCCGGGCGGCGATCTCGTCACCGACGCCGCTTCGGCACCGGGACACCTCACCGAGGACGAAGTGCGAAGCCGCTACCGCGCGCGCAGCGGTCGCGACCCGGCGCACTTCGGTTTCCACCTCGGGCTCGCCTGCTACAAGCTGGCCGCGATCGTCGAGGGAATCCATTACCGGCACCTGCGCGGTCAGACCGTGGGCACCGGGTTCGACGGGATCGGCGCGCTGACCGGGCCCCTGCTGGAAATCGGGCTCGCTGCCCTGAAGGAGGACCGCTGATGGACTTCGCCTACGACTCCCGCACCGAGGACCTGCGCGGGCGGCTGCTGGAGTTCATGGCCGCACACGTCCACCCGGCGGAACCGGTGTTCGAGCGGCAACTGTCCGAACTGGACAACCCGTGGGCGTGGGACTCGGCGCCGGTGCTGTCGCAACTGCGGGCGGAGGCGCGCAAGCAGGGGCTGTGGAACCTGTTCCTCCCCGGGGCGAACGGCGCCGGCCTCACCAACCAGCAGTACGCGCCGCTGGCGGAGATCACCGGGCGGAGCCCGCACCTGGCGCCCGCCGCCCTCAACTGCGCGGCGCCGGACACCGGCAACATGGAACTACTGGCGCAGTTCGGCACCGACGCGCAGAAGCACCAGTGGCTGGAACCGCTGCTGTCCGGGCGGATCCGGTCCTCGTTCGCGATGACCGAACCCGACGTCGCGTCCTCGGACGCCACCAACATCGCCACCCGTATCGAGCGCGACGGCGACCACTACGTGATCAACGGGCGCAAGTGGTGGATCACCGGGGCGATGAACCCCAATGCCGCGATCTTCATCGTCATGGGCAAGTCCGATCCGGACGCCGAGCGGCACCGCCAGCAGTCGATGATCCTCGTCCCGCGGGACACGCCCGGCGTCCGGGTGACCCGGGCGATGCGCGTCCTGGGCTACGACGACCGCGAACACGGAGGACACGCCGAACTGCGTTTCGACGACGTCCGGGTCCCCGCCGCGAACCTCATCGGCGGCGAAGGGGACGGCTTCGCCATCGCACAGGCCCGGCTCGGGCCGGGCCGCATCCACCACTGCATGCGGGCCATCGGGATGGCCGAACGCGCACTCGACCTGATGTGCGCCCGGGCGGAGGAGCGGGTCGCCTTCGGCAAGCCGCTGTCCGGCCAGGGAGTCGTCCGCGACTGGATCGCCGAGTCCCGCGTGCGGATCGAGCAGCTGCGCCTGCTCACCCTCAAGGCGGCTTGGCTGATGGACACGCGCGGCAACAAGGCCGCGCACACCGAGATCCAGGCGATCAAGATCGCGACCCCGGTGACCGTCCAGTGGGTGCTCGACAAGGCGATCCAGGTGCACGGAGGCGGTGGGCTGTCACAGGACTTCCCGCTCGCCTACGGCTTCGCCCTCGCCCGCATGCTGCGGTTCGTCGACGGTCCGGACGAGGTCCACAAGGACGCACTCGCCCGCCGCGAACTACGCCGGGCCGCCGCGCGGCGACCGGCACAGGACCGGTGAGCACCAGGGCCGAAGTCCCGGACCCAGGTCACAGTCATCGCCGCCGCCGGGCGGCAGGCTTCAGCTACCAAGCCCCCGTGGGGCAGTGTTTGGAGGCACAGTGCAGACGCTCGATCTTGTCAGCGCCGACAGCGGCATCGAGTTCGGAGCCGGCGTGCACCTCGACGCTCGGCGCGAGGGGAACGGCAGCCGGGTCGCCCTGGTCCTGCCGGGCGCCGAGCGCGCCGAGGAGGACGCAGCGTTCCTGGCGGCGCTCGCGAACGACTTCACCGTGGTCGCGCCGAGCCACCCGGGCTTCGGCCGATCGCCCCGGCCGGACTGGTGCACCTCGGTCGACGACCTGGCCTACCTCTACCTCGACTGGCTCGACCGGTCCGGGCTGACCGGCGTCACCGTCGTCGGTCTCCAGTTCGGCGGCTGGGTCGCCCTGGAGATGGCGGTGCGCAGCTGCGCGCGGATCTCCCGTCTCGTGCTCGTCGACTCGGTGGGCGTCAAGCTCGGCGGGCCGCTCGACCGGGAGATCGTCGACCTCTTCGCGACACCGCGGACCGAGCTGGACAAGCGCCTCTACGCGGACACGAGCTTCGCGCTGGGCGACCTCGCGCACGCCCGGGAAGAGGACGCCCTCGAGGTGGCGCGCAACGAAGAGGCCCTCGCGATGTACGGGTGGGAGCCCTACCTGCACAACCCGCGGCTGCTCCACTGGATGTGGCGCATCCGCGTGCCGTCCCTGGTGATCTGGGGCGGGCAGGACGGCATCGTCGCGCCCGGCTACGGGCGCGAGCTGGCCGCGCGCATCCCCGGTGCGCGGTTCGAGCAGGTCGACCGCGCCGGGCACCGTGCTCAGGTGGAGTGCCCGGCGGAGATCGCCAAGCTGATCTCCGCCGCCTGATCCCCCCGGAACCAGGAAGGGTGCGTTCCCCGTGCAGTACTGCCATGTCAGCGAGGCGGCCTACCCGGACCCGCCGGATCCCGATCGCGCGGCGGCCCTGTGCGACGGTTGCATCCGCGAGTGGCAGGCCGCCGACGAACGCCCGCGAACACCACTCCACCGCGACGTGCAGATGGTCCGGGGGATCACCTACTTCACCGAGGGCGTCGCGCTCTTGGCCGACCGCGTGACGGGCGGACTCACCGTTTTGTGACATCTCGGGTAATGCTGCCGATCGGAGGACAACGATGTCCCAACCATCCCCGCTGGATTCGGAAGACCGGGTCTCCCCGGAAACGAAAACGCCGCCCCGCACCTCTCTCGCGCGCCGGTCGATCCTCGCCGCGGGCTCGGGAAACGCCCTCGAGTTCTACGATTTCGCGATCTTCGCGTCGCTCACACCGGTCATCTCGAAGCTCTTCTTCCCCTCGGGTGATCCGCTCGCCGCGATCCTGTCGACGTTGGCGCTGTTCGCGGTCGGCTTCGTCATGCGGCCGGTGGGCGCGATCGTGTTCGGGCGGCTCGCGGACCGGCGAGGGCGCAAGATCTCCCTGGCCGTCGCGGTGCTGATCATGGGCGTGACCACCGTGCTCATCGGCGTCATGCCGACCTATCCGCAGGCGGGGACCGTTGCCCCCGTGCTCCTCTGCGTCGCGCGGCTGCTCCAGGGGTTGTCCGTGGGCGGGGAGTTCGGGACGTCGGCCAGCTTCCTCGTCGAGCACGCGCCGGCGCACCGTCGCGGGCTCTACGGGTCCTTCGCCTTCTTCTCCTCGACGCTCGGCAGCGTGCTCGGCACCCTCGTGGTTCTGATCCTGACGGTTTCGGTGTCACCGGCGGGCCTGAACAGCTGGGGCTGGCGGATTCCGTTCCTGCTGGGGTTCCCGCTGCTGGTCATCGGCCTCTACCTGCGGTATCGCATCGCGGAGTCGCCGGCATTCGAGGAGATCAAGGCCGGCAACGCCCAGGAGCGCAGCCCGCTGCGCACACTGTTCACCCAGCACTGGCGGGCGTTTCTCATCGTGATCGGGATCTGCGTCGGCTTCAACATCGCCTCCTCCACGGTCCAGGTGTTCGTGCTCACCTACATCCGCAGCGTCGTGGGACTGTCCGCGGTGCAGGCGCTGAGCACTGTCATCATCGCCACCACGGTCGGGATCTTCCTGGTGCTCGTGTTCGGGCGCCTGTCGGACACCTACGGCAGGAAGCCGCTCCTCGTCCTGGCGTGCGTCCTGACGGTGGTCCTGCCCTACCCGAGTCTGCTCATCATCGGCCTGACGGGATTCGGCCCGGCGCTGCTGGGACAGCTCGTCCTGTGGATCCCCGTCGCCGCGTTCGGTGGCGCCATCCCGGCGCTGTTCGCGGAGCTGTTCCCGACGAAGGTCAGGGCGTCCGGGTTCGGGATCGCCTACGGCTTCGGTTCCGCGATCTTCGCCGGAACCGCGCCGTTCGTCGCGACCTTGCTGATCGAGCTTTCGGGGAACAAGACGTCGCCGGCCTGGTACATGATCGCGGCCGGCCTCATCACCTTGGTTGTCGTGATCGCGTCGGTGGATCGCCGGTCCCGGGCGCACGAGAAGAGCAGGCCGCGAGGCCTGGCCGGAAGGAGTTGAGCATGGGATCCACCGCGGGCCGGCTGACCGGGAAGTCAGCGCTGGTGACGGGGGCGGGTTCGGGTATCGGAGCGGCGACGGCGGAAGTGTTCGCCCGCGAAGGCGCGAAGGTCGTCGTCGTGGACGTGGACAAGTCCAAGGCGGCGGCCACGGTGGACCGGATCCGGGACGAGGGTGGTGTCGCGGAGCCGTTCGCCGCGGACGTCTCGGACGAGGCGCAGGTCGCCGGCGCCGTCGAGTTCGCGGTCGAGCACTTCGGCGGGGTGGACGTGCTGCAGAACTACGCCTCCGAACGGAGCCTGGTCGCCGAGGACGTCTTCGTCGCCGAGGCCGACCTGTCGGTGTGGCTGGGGCAGCTGCGCGTGGACCTGCTGGGCTGTGTGCTGACCGCCAAACACGTCCTGCCGCACATGGTCCGGGCGGGAGGGGGCAGCATCACCAACGCTTCGTCACTGGCTGCCTGGCTGTCCCTCGAAGGCCGCCCCGCCTACGCGACCGCGAAGGCGGCGGTGATCGGGTTGTCGAAGACGCTGGCCGTCGAGTACGGCAAGCAGGGGATCCGGTGCAACGTCCTCGCGCCGGGGCACATCGTCTCGCCCGCGACCGAGAAGATGTTCTCCGCGGCGCAGACCGAGGTGCTGCTGGACCACGTCGCGACGCCGCGGCTGGGCCGGCCGGACGACGTCGCGATGGCCGCCCTGTTCCTGGCCTCACCCGAGTCGTCGTTCATCAACGGGCAGGTGCTCGTCGTGGACGGCGGCATGTCCGCCTACGCACCCATGGTCCCCTCGTTCCGGCGCCTGGCCGGCCGGTGAAGGAGTCGACATGCGTTTCCTGGTGACGGGCGGGCTGGGCGTCAACGGTGCCTGGGTGGTCCGGGATCTGCTGGGCCGCGGGCACGAGGTGGCGGTGTTCGAGAGCCGTGACGACACGTCGCTGATCGAGGACGTGGCGGACCGGGTCGAGCTCGTGGTCGGCGACATCCGCGACGCCGAACGCCTCACCGATGCCGCCGTGCGGCTGCGACCCGACTGCGTCATTCATCTCGCGGCCTTCGTCGACTGCGAACGAGATCCGCACACCGCGATCGCGGTGAACGTCGGCGGCACCGCCGCCGTGTGCGCCGCCGCGGTGGCGGCAGGTGCGCGGCGCGTCGTCTACACCAGCTCGAAGGCGGTGTACGCGCCCGCGACGGGCAAGCGCGGGTTTCCCACCTACGAGTCCGTGCCCGAGGACGACGAGCTGCGGCCGACCGGCATGTACGGCATCACGAAGGTCGCCGCGGAGAACGTGGTCGCGTGGTACGGGCGCAACTCCGAAGTGGAGTGCGTCAGCCTGCGGTTCGCCACGATCTTCGGCCCGGGCAGGCTGCAACGGCACGCCGGCCCGATCAACACCTACAGCTCGATGATCGAGCTGCCGGCCTCAGGCCGCGGATTCGCGATCGAGCAGGGCGGGGACGAGCGGGACGACATCATCTACGTCCTCGATGTCGCCGACGCCATCGCGTGTGTCGCCCTGGCGCCCCGGCCGCTGCGCCACGAGGCCTACAACGTGGCCGGCGGGCACGCGGTGTCGATGCACGACTTCGCGGACGCGATCCGCCGGGTCGTCCCCGGCGCGGCGCTCGACATCGGGCCAGGACTGAACCCCATGCAGATGCCGGACAGTTACTACATGGCGCTGGATGGAACCCGGATGGAAGAGGAGTTCGGATGGCGTCCCCGCTACGACCCGGACCGCGCGATCCGGCACTACTACGAGCTCGTTCGAACCCGGCTCGCGTGACCAGGGAGGTGGTGCGGGCATGAGAGCAGCGGTCTACCGCCGTCCCGGCCCCGCGGCCGAGGTGCTCGAAGTCGTCGAGCTCGAGGTGCCCGAGCCCGGTCCGGGCCAGGTGCGCGTCCGGATCGCCACCTCGGGTATCAACCCCACCGACTGGAAGACCCGGGCGGGATTCGCCGGGCGCACCCCGGACTGGTTCCAGGTGCCGCACCACGACGGCGCCGGCGTCGTCGACGCGGTCGGCGACGGCGTCACCGACCTGCAGGTCGGGCAGCGGGTGTGGCTCTACCTGGCGGCGTTCCACAACCGCTACGGCACAGCGGCCGAGTTCGCGGTCGTCCCCGCCGAGCGGGCGGTCCCGCTGCCCGACGGCGCGTCCGACGACCTGGGCGCGTGTCTCGGGATTCCGGCCCTGACCGCCGCGCACTGCCTGGGCGGGAACCCCGGGGAGTTGGCGGGACGGACGGTCCTCGTCGCCGGGGGAGCGGGCGCGGTGGGGCACTTCGCCATCGAGCTGGCCAAGCACGCCGGCGCACGGGTGGTGGCCACGGTGAGCTCCGACGAGAAGCGCGCCCTGGCGGAGAAAGCCGGAGCCGACCTCGTCGTCCGCTACACCGACCCGGACGCGGCCCGGCGCATCCGTGACGTCGCCGGTCCCGTCGACCGCATCGTCGAGGTCGCGCTCGCGACGAACCTGGACCTGGACATGGCGGTGCTCGGTGCCCCCGGCACCATCGCCGTCTACGCCACGGAAGGGGAGCTGGCCCTGCCGGTGGGGGAGTTCATGAAGGCGAACACGACGCTGGAGTTCGTGCTGCTCTACGGGGTTTCCCCGCATCGGCTGGCCGCCGCGGTCCGGTGGACCTCCGACGCACTCGCGCGCGGCGCCCTGTCCGCGCTGCCGGTGCTCCCGCACAGCCTGGACGAGGTGGCGCGGGCGCACGAGACGGCGGAGCAGGCGCCGCCGGGCAAAGTCGTCCTGCGCCTGGCGGCGCACTGAAGGAGAACACACGCATGGACACCTGGATCACCGAACTGACGCCCCTGTCGTTCCTGCGACGGTCCGCGACCGTGCACGCCGGCAAGGTCGCCGTCGTGCACGGCGGCGAAACCTGGACCTACCGGGAGTTCGCCGAGCGGGTGGAGCAGCGGGCGCGGATGCTGCGCGCCGCCGGAGTGCGGCCGGGCGACCGGGTCGCCTACCTCATGCCCAACACGCCGGAGATGCTGGCCGCCCACTTCGCCGTGCCGCTGGCCGGTGCGGTGCTGGTCGCGATCAACACCCGGCTGGCGCCCGAGGAGGTCCGCTACATCCTCGATCACTCCGGCGCGACCGTGCTCGTCCTCGACGCCGAGTACGCACCCACGGTCGCTCCGATCGCCGGGTCGCTGGAAACGGTGCGGACGATCGCCGTCGCGGTCGACCCGCTCGGCCCCCGGGCGACCGTCGAGGTGCCCGGCTCGGTCACGTTCGACGTTCTCCTCGCCGGCGCGGCGGGCGACGAGGACGAGCTGGTGTGGGCGGTCCACGACGAGCGAGCGCCGATCTCGATCAACTACACCTCGGGCACGACCGGCCGGCCCAAGGGCGTGGTCTACACCCACCGCGGCGCGTACCTGAACTCGTTCGGCGAGATCTTCCACTCCGGACACGACGCGGACAGCGTCTACCTCTGGACGCTGCCGATGTTCCACTGCAACGGCTGGTGCACCGCATGGGCTCTGGTCGCCGCGGGCGGAACCCAGATCTGCCTGCGCGAGGTGCGCGGGGACCGGGTGTGGGAGCTCATCGACCACCACCGGGTCACCCACCTCAACGGGGCACCCACGGTGGTCAGCACGATCATGCGGGCCGACCGCGCCCACACGCTCGACCACCCGCTCGTCGTCACCACCGCGGGAGCACCGCCGAGCCCCACCACCATCCGGCAGATGGAGCGGATGGGCTTCCGGATCGTGCACGTCTACGGCCTGACCGAAACCTACGGCCCGTACTCGGTGAACGAGTACCAGCGGGCGTGGGACGACCTGGCGCCCGACGAGCGTGCCCAGCTGCGGGCCCGGCAGGGCGTGGGGATGCTGCAGGCGGACGGGATCCGTGTGGTGGACGAGAGCTTCCGCGACGTTCCGCGTGACGGGCGGACCATGGGTGAGATCGTGATGCGCGGCAACAACGTGATGCAGGGCTACTTCCAGGATCCCGAGGGCACGGCCAAGGCGTTCGCCGGTGGCTGGTTCCACTCCGGGGACCTCGGGGTGATGCATCCGGACGGCTACGTCGAGCTGCGGGACCGGGCCAAGGACGTGATCATCTCCGGCGGCGAGAACATCTCGACCATCGAGGTCGAGCACGCCCTCGCCGCGCACCCCGACGTCCTCGAGGTCGCCGTGATCGGCGTCCCGGATCCGCGGTGGGGTGAGCGGCCGAAGGCCTTCGTGGTGCCGCGGCCGGGGAGGAACCCGTCCGAGAGCGAGCTGATCGCGCACGTGCGGTCGCGCATCGCCCGCTACAAGGCGCCGCGCGAGGTCGAGATCGTCGCCGAACTGCCCAAGACCTCCACCGGCAAGGTGCAGAAGTACGAACTGCGCGAAAAGGAATGGTCCGGCGAAGCCCTGCGCATCCGCGGCTGACCGGAGTGACCGAGAGGTGCTGATGAAGGTAGGAAACGTCGACATCGTCCCGATCCTCGACGGCACGGCCCGGTTGCCCATCGAGAACACCGTGACCCACCGGCGGAACGCGCGGTGGGACTGCCCGCACCAGCCGCTGGACGAGCACGGCCGGATCTGGATGGACATCGGGGCGTTCCTCGTGCGGCTGGGGGACCGGACGATCCTGGTCGACGCCGGAGCGGGTGACGACTTCGCGCACGAAGGGTTCGTGACGGGCGGGCTGCCGGCGAACCTGAGGCGCGCGGGGGTCGCGCTCGACGACGTCACCGACGTGGTCTTCACCCACCTGCATCCGGATCACGTCGGCTGGTCGACGGTCCGCGGCGAGGTGACGTTCCCGCGCGCGACGTTCCGGGCGCATGCGGCGGACTGGGCCTACTTCATGACCGCACCCACGGCCGATCCCGCGCTGCAGGAAACCCTGGCCCCGATCGAGGGGCGCCTGGAGGCGTTCGACGAGGAGACCGAGCTGGTGCCCGGTCTGCTCGCGCGGCCGGCGCCGGGGCACACCCCGGGCTCGACGGTCTTCGTGGTGAGCGACGCCGGCGAGCGCGCGCTGCTGCTCGGCGACGTGGTGCACACGGTGGGGGAGCTCACCGACCCCGAATGGGAAGGGATGTTCGACGTGGACCGGGCCGCGGCCGGCGCCGTGCGCGAACGCATCGCCGAGGAGCTGGCCGCTTCGGGCGACCCGTTCGCGCCCGCGCACTTCCCGGAGCTGTCCTTCGGCCGCCTGATCACGGCCGACGGGCTGCGCCGCTTCCACTGGGCGTAGTGCTGGTCGTGCCCGCACCCGGCCGGGTGCCGCTGCCGAACGGCATCCAGGTGGTGGCGTGCGACGCGTGACCGGCGAGTCCGGTTCACCAGGCCCGAACGGGAGGACCGGATCGCCCGCCGCGTGGCCAAAGCGTCCCGCGGCGGCGGCCCCCGCTTCGATACTCACCATCGCCGCCATCTGGCGCCGCTGACTCACCGGACAATCCCTAGTAGTGCACCGCGCCGCGGTTGCCGCCCGCCACCGACACCGCATCGCCCGTCACGGCGGCCGCCCGAGGCGAGCAGAGGAAGACGACGACGTCCGCGACCTCCTCCGCGGTGACGAGACGACGCAGACTCGTCGTCGCGGCCAGCTGGTCGTGGACCTGCTCCTCGCTCAGACCGCTGGCCGCGGCCCGATCGGCGACGAGGCCCGGCGTGCGTTCCGTCTCCACCAGGCCCGGGTGCACGACCGTGACCCCGACGCCGTGCGGACCGAGTTCGTCGGCGAGGTTCGCGGTCAGGGCGGCGACCGCGACGTTGCGGATCGTCCCCGACGCGGACCCGGTGCGGCGGGCGTTCAAACCGGAGATGTTGACGATCCGCCCCCACCCCTGACCGGTCATGTGCGGCGCGACCGCCCGGGCGCAGCGGAGGTAGCCGAGGACCTTGGTGTCGAAGTCCGCCCGCACCTCGTCGTCGCTGAGATCGGCCAGCGGCGGGGGAGCGGAGGCGAAGGAGGGTTGGGCCGCGGCGTTCACCAGCACGTCGACACCACCCCAGGTGGTCACCACCTGCTGCACCATGCCCCGTACGGAGGCGTCGTCGGTGGTGTCCGCCGGAACAGCGAGGACCTCCGCTCCCGCGACGCCGGAGCGGAGGCCGCCCGCGGCGGTGTCCAGCCGCTGCGCATCCCGCGCGACGAGCGCCACCCGCGCGCCCTCGGCGACGAGACCGCGCGCGACGGCGAGCCCGAGCCCGCGTGATCCTCCCGTGACGACCGCACGGGTGCCCTGCAACTGCAGATCCATGGTGACCTTTCCTACCGGGACCGCGAGGCGGTTCTGATGGACATCGCGGTCGACGCGATGGCGTCGCCGTCCGCGCCCCGCAGCCAGGCCAGGATCCGTTCGACCGCGCCCGCCACGTCCGGGGTGCACCTGTCGACGAGGCCGTACGCGGCGGCTTCGGCGGCGGTCCAGCGTTCCCCGCCGTAGAGCAGCAGCCCTGCCGGACCGGAGCCCACGGCCCGCACGAGCCGCTGCACGAAAACCGGTTCGTACGTCAGGCCGTGGCCCAGCGCGGGGATGCGGAACTGCGCTGCCGGCGAACAGATCCGGACGTCGCAGGCGAGCGCGAGGCTGCACCCCGCACCGAAACAGGGCCCGTCGATCTCCGCCAGCTTGGGCGGTGCGAGCTCCGTCAGCGCCAGGACAGCCGTCTCGGCCAGGCGCCGATAGCCGGCGACGTGGTCCGGATCCGGGACGCTCAACTCGGCCAGGTCCCCGCCCGCGGAGAAGTTCCCTCCGGAGCCGCTCAGCACGACCGCGGCGACATCGGGCGTCCGTTCGATCGTGCGGACGTGCCGCAGGAGTGCCTGCCACATGTCGCCCGACATCGCGTTCCGCTTCTCCGGCCGGTCGATCGTGAGCCGGGCGACCCGGTCCACGATGTCCAGACGCATCGGATCGCTCATCCCCAGCCGACCTTCGTGTCCGGTGTGGACGCCTCCGCCGCGGCGCCGCCGACCACCCGATCCCGCACCAGGGTCCGGATTTCGTGGTCTCCGATGCCCAGCTCCACCAAGAGCGCGACGGTGTCCTGCCCGAGTTCGGGTGCCTTCCGCCGGGCGCGGGGTGCGCCGTCGGCGACGAGCGGCGTGTTCACCATGCGCCGGTGCCCGAACCGCTCGACGTCGCTCGGGAACATCTCACGGGCGGCGTACTGGGCGTCGTCCAGCATCTCGGGAACGGTGTTGACCGGCCCGCACGGTACACCTGCTTCGCGGAGCCGCTCGATCCAGAAGTCCCTCGGCGCCGTCCGGAACCGGGCCTGGAGCAGCCGGGCGAGCTGCTCGCGGTGGACGAAGCGGTCGTACTCGCCGCGGAAACGCTCGTCGCCGGAGAGGTCGATGTCGAGGACGCCGCAGAAGGCCCGCCAGGACCGCTCGGTCACGCCGATCACGAGCACCGCGTCGTCGCCGCAGGTGAACGCCTCGTACGGGGCCGTGAGCCGGTGCGCGGTGCCCAGCGGGCCGGGGGGCTCGCCGGTCCCGACGAAATCGGCGACCTCCCACAGTGACCATCCGGCGATCGTGTCCGCCAGCGACACGTCGATGTGGGCGCCGCCGAGTCCCGCGCGGGCCCGGTGCAGCGCCGCCAGCACACCGATGGCGCCCCACATGCCGGTGCCGAGGTCCCCGATGGGATAGCCGGCCTTCGCCAACTCCCCACTCGTGCTTCCCGTGACGCTGAGCAGTCCGCCGTAGGCCTGGGCGACCAGGTCGATGCCTTTCGCGTCGCGCATCGGCCCGAACTGGCCGAACCCGGAAATCGAGCAGTACACCAGGTCCGGGCAGTCGTCCTTGAGGTCCTCGTAGGACAGTCCCTGCGCGGCGAGCGCGCCGACCCGGAAGTTCTCCACCAGCACGTCCGACCGGCGCGCCAGTGCGCGGACCACGTTCCGCCCCCGCTCGGTCTTGATGTCGACGGCGAGGCTGCGCTTGTTGCGGTGGATCAGGTCGAACGGCAGCGGCCGCTGTTCCGGCCCGACCAGGCGTCGCCGGAGGGAGTCCCCGTCCACGGGCTCCACCTTGATGACCTCCGCGCCGAGGTCGGACAGGATCGTGGTGCAGTAGGGGCCGGCCAGGGCGCCGGTGATGTCCACGACCCGCACGCCGCTGAGGAAGTGCCGCCCCGCCGGCGGCCCGGTCGTCACGCTCGCCTCAGACATGTGCTCGGTTCCCCTCGTCGTCTCGTGCTGTCGCCGGCCGCTCCAGTGCCTTCCGCAGCACCGTCACCTCCTCGGACAGCTCCCGCCGGCTCACCGCCGCTTCCCGTACCGCCCCGGAACCGTGGTAGGTACCGGGGAACAGGTGCAGTTCGACGGGAACGCCGGCCGCCAGCAGCGACCGCGCATAGTCGATGCCCTCGTCGCGCAACGGATCGAACTCGGCGACGGAGACATACGCCGGCGGGAGGTTCGTCAGGTCCGAAGCGCGCGCGGGTGCGGCGTAGGGCGACACCGTGCCGGTGGCTCCGCAGAGGTAGGCGGACCAGCCGATCTCCGCGTCCCGGCGGTTCAGCGCCGGCGTGTCGGTGAACCGCCTGCTGCTCGCGGTCCGGAGCCGGTCGTCCAGCGCCGGCGATTTGAGGAACTGGAAGTGGATCGGGGGCCCGTTCCGGTCGCGGGCCAGCAGGGCGGTCGCGGCCGCGAGCGCACCGCCGGCGCTCACCCCGTGCAGCACGACGAGGGAGGGGTCGATCGCCAGCTCGCCGGCGTGTTCGTGCAGCCAGAGCAGTCCGCTGTAGACATCCTCGAGCGGCGTGGGGAAGGGCCACTCCGGAGCCAGCCGGTAGTTCACGGCGACGACGACGGCGCCGGTTTCGCGCGCGATCTCGGCGTTGCGGTGGTGGCTCATGTCCAGATCGCCCAGGATGAAACCACCGCCGTGCACGTGGTAGACCGCCCCGCTGTTCGTGCGGCGACAAGGCCGGTACACGCGGAGTTCCACGACGTGCCCGTCCGCGCCGGTGCAGGAGCAGTCATCGACGGCCACGCCCTCGACCGAACCCTGTCCGACGTACCGGCTCGCCACCGCCCGGCGGGCTCCCGCGACGTCGGTGCGGTCGACCCGGGGCAGGGCGGCGATCGACGGCCCCAGCTCCTCGTCCATCCGGTACTGGCTCAACGGTCCCTCGTTTCCGGCAGGCGACGGCCCCGCAGGTCCGTCGACGCGAACGACCGCAGCAGCGCCGGATCCTCGATCCAGATCTGCCGCCGGTACCGGCGGATCGCCCCGATGTCGTCCAGCTTCTTGAGCGCACGCGCGACGACCTCGCGGACGGATCCGATGGTGTGCGCGAGATCGGTTTGGTCCGTCTGCACCAGCAGGCCCTTCACCGTGGGGGTGGCCATCTCGAGCAGGTGCCGGCTCAGCCTCTGCTGGACGGAGTTGAACAGGTTGTCCTCGAGGTAGGCCACGGTTTCGTAGGTGGACTCCGCGAGGTACACGGCGACCTGGTAGGCGAGTTCCGCGCGGGTGCGCATGAGACGGCGGAAGGTGCTGGGGTTGAGCACCGACACCTCGCAGACGGTCACCGCTTCCAGCGACGAGGGCGCGCCGTCGGTGAGCATCGCGGGCAGGGCGGTGAAGTGCCCGGTGGTCGCGTACCGCGTCGTGACCTCCCGCCCGTCCCAGGACGTCACCTTCGCGCGAATCCGTCCCTTGTGGACAAGCGTGACCCGGTAGTCCTTGTCGCCCCGGCAGATCACCGTACCGGCGGAGTACGTCACGACGCGGCTGTCCGCGAGGAGCGCGTCGCGGATCTCCGGATCCTGTCCCGACAGGAAACTCTTCGACCACGCCTGGAGTGCGGCGGCTGTGATCTGTGTGCCGTCGCGGTTCATTCCACCACCAGCTCCCCGGAATCGGGCCGGTCGAGGCCGAACTGCGAAGCGAACCGCGACCGGGGGTCCCGTTCGGGCCACGCGCCCGTTTCGACGGACCGGACGAACCGCCGGACGATGTCGTTGAACTGCCGGGGGTTTTCCAGGTTCGGGACGTGCCCGCTGTTGGGCAGTACCTGCAGGCCGCAGGCGGGTGCGGTCCGCTTCAGCATCAGCCCGGTGGACAGGCAGGCCTCGTCCTCGTCGCCGTCGACGACGAGAAGGGGGACCGGGAACGTCCGGAATTCGTCGGTCAGGTCGTGCAGGGACGGCCTGCGCCCCTGGACTTCCAGGATGGTGAGCGCCAGCCCCTCCGTGGAATGCTCGGCGAACTGCTCGATGAACTCGTGCCACGCCGGCTCGTTGTGGTACTGGAGTTGCACCCTGCTGGGGCCCTCGGCGAACTTGCGGCCGACGAAGTCCGCTCCCCGCGTGCGGAGCTGGTCCGCCACGATCCGGGTCTCCGCCAGGTAGGCGGAGCGGGTGGCCGGGTCGGATCCGGATCCGACGCTGACCGCCATGATCGAGCGCACCCGGCCGGGGTGGCGGAGTCCCAGTTGGACGGCCGTGTACCCGCCCATCGAGAGCCCGACCACGTGCGCGGTTTCCACCTCCAGCGCGTCGAGCACGGTGAGCGCGTCGTCGACGGCGCGATGCCACGAGTACGCCGACGGGTCCGTCGGGACATCGGAGGGCGGGTAGCCGCGCGCCGCGTAGGTGATGCACCGGTGGTCGTCCTGGAGGCCGGCCACCTGCCGCGACCAGCTCCGGTGGTCGCCCGCGTACTCGTGGAGGAAGAGCACGGGGACACCGTCTCCGGTGTCGGTCACGTGCAGCCGGACACCGTCACTGGTTTCGGCGAACAGGCCCGTGCTCATGGCGTCACCCGCGAAATCCGTTGCATCCACTTCGATGCTCCTCCTGCGCTGTCTCAGGCCGCGACCTGAGCGATCCTGTCCCGCAAGGACGATCGTGTCTGTGACCTGCGTCCGTCAACTGCCGGTCCGGTGCCGGTCCCGGCGGACGTGGGTCACAGACACCGCCGCGACGCCGGGGAAGCCTGTTGAGGTGAACACACTCGTCCTTCACCTGTTGTCCGCGGACCCGGCTGAGCGCGAACGCGCGCTACGCCACGCGTTCGCCCGATTCCCGACCGGCGTCACAGCCCTGTGCGCCCTCGGGCCCGAGGGCCCCGTGGGCATGGCCGCCAGCTCGTTCACCTCGGTGTCGCTGGACCCGGCACTGGTGTCGGTCTGCATCGGCCGCGGCTCCACCACGTGGCCCCGGCTCGCGGCCGCCGGGCGTGTCGGTATCAGCGTGCTCGGTGGCGAGCACGCCGAGCTCAGTGCCGCACTCGCGGCCCGCGGCGTCGACCGGTTCGCAGGCGCCACCTGGGAGGCGTCGCCCAGTGGAGCGGTGTTCTTGGCCGGGGCCCCGCTGTGGCTGGAGTGCCGGATCGACCGGACCCTGCCCGCCGGTGACCACGACATCGTCCTGTTCGAGGTGCTGGGCGCGCGCGTCGACGACCGGCACGATCCGCTGATCTTCCACCTGAGCCAGGTGCGCGCACTGGAGACCCGATGAGCCCCGACCTCGCTGCCACCCGCGCGCTGGCCCTCGGCCGCCCGATCGTCGTGGTGAGCACTTGTGGACTGCGGGCCGAGCTGGTGCTCGCCGCCGAGCGCGCCACCACCCACGCCGTGGCCTTCCTCGTTCGCCACGGCACCGGTTTTCTGCGCGTGGCGCTGAGCGACGACGACGCCGACCGGCTCGACCTGCCGGTGATGTACCCGCCGGGCAGCCGCGGCGCCCCGGAACGCGACTGCGTCGCCGTGGACGCCGCGCACGGGACGACGACCGGCATCTCCGCGGCCGACCGCGCCCGGACGATCAGCCTGCTCGCCGCGTCCACGAGCACGCCCCGGGACTTCACCCGCCCGGGGCACGTCATCCCCGTGCGGGCCGCCGCGGACACGACTTCCGGCGGCACGCTACCGACAGCCCTCGCACTCGCCGGGCGAGCCGGACTGCGCCCCGTCGTCGCGACCTGCGCGCTGGTCAGCTCAAGCGTCCCCGCCCTCCTCGCCGGTCCCCGGGAAGCCCGCGAATTCGCCGCCCGCACGGACCTGGCCCTCGTCCACGCCGGCGATCCGCACACCTCCCGACCCCTGCACCGCCAGGCGGTGTGACCCACCTGCCCGGCAGCTGGACCCTTCGCGCTGGAGAGCCCCTCGACGCGATCACCCGGAGGCCCCGACGGCCACCGCCGGTGCGACCACGCCCATGTCGTAGGCGTGCGCTTCTCTACGCGCTCGGCGACGGGGTGTGTCGCGCCAGCCGGGAAGGCGACACGGACCGTGGATCCTCGGCACGCTGCTCGCGGGCGGCCGGGTCGTCATGCTGCCCTCGCCCGAACCGGTGCGCGCCTTCGCCACGACCGGGGCCGAGGGCGTCACCCACACCGCGGTCGTCCCGGCGGTCGCCGCGCGCTGGCTCGAACACGCCGCCGAGCACGGCGCCGGCGAGCTCGCGAGCCTGCGGGTCCTGCAAGTCGGCGGGGCGCGGCTGGCCGACAACCTCGCCCGCAAGGTCAAGCCGGTGCTCGGCGCGACGCTGCAGCAGGTGTTCGGCATGGCCGAGGGACTGCTGAACGTCACCCGCCTCGACGACGAGGAGGAGGTCATCTGCACCACGCAGGGCCGCCCGGTCTCGCCCGCCGATGAGGTGCGCCTGGTCGACGCGTTCGACATCGACGTCCCGCCCGGCGAGCCGGGTTCGCTGCTCACCCGCGGCCCCTACACCCCGCGCGGCTACTACAAAGCCGCCGAACAGAACGCGCGCGCCTTCACCGCCGACGGCTGGTACCGCTCGGGCGACATCTGCCGGATGACACCCGAGGGCAACCTGATCGTCGAGGGCCGGGACAAGGACATGATCAACCGCGGCGGGGAGAAGATCTCCGCCGAGGAGGTGGAAAACCTCGTCTACCAGCTCCCGTCGGTGCGCCAGGTCGCCGCCGTCGCGATGCCGGACCCGGTACTCGGCGAGCGGGTCTGCCTCTACGTCGTGCCCAAGCCCGGCGCCACCGTCACCCTGGAGGAGATCCGCGGGTCCATGGAGCGCTTCGGGGTGGCCAGGTTCAAACTGCCCGAGCACCTGGTGCTCGTCGACGAGCTCAAATCCACGAAGGTCGGCAAGATCGACAAGAAGGCGCTGCGCGCCGATATCGCCGAGCGGCTCGCCCCAGGCGTGACGGCATGACCGGACGGCACGACGACGACCCCGGGGTTGGGTACCTTCGGCCGCAGTAATGACAGGGCCTCCTGCGGGGTGAGGTCTCGCCGTCCTCGACGCTGTTCGCCGGCGTCCGCGGGTCGTGGGAACGGCTGACGAGCGAGCCGGTCGGCGGCTCGCTCGTCAGCCGTTACAGTCGGCCTCGGGGGAACAGTCGTCGGGGGTCAGAGGCTCGTCACCTCCTGCTTCGGGGCGGTGTCCGCGCGGGTGGCGCGGATCGTGGCCAGTGCGAGGAAACCGCCGAGGACGGCGAGGGCGGCGGCGCCGAGGAAGGCGGCGGAGAAGCCGTCGGTGAGGGCGACGACGTTGCCGAGTTCGCCGGCCCCGAACGAGAGGCCGACCGCGGTCATCGCGGCCAGGCCGAGGGCGGAGCCGATCTGGTAGGAGGTGTTGACGATGCCGGAGGCGAGCCCGCCTTCCTCCGGCTTCGCGCTGGAGATCGCCGTGCCCAGCGACGGGATGAACGCCAGCGCCTGGCCGAGGGCGGCCACCAGCGACGCGGGCAGGACGTCGACCACGAACGACCCGGTGGGCCGGGCGAACGACAACCACACCAGGCCCGCGGCCAGTGCCCACAGCCCGGCCACGATCAGGCTCTTCGACCCGAACCGGGCGATCAGGCGCGGCGCGACGCCGACCATCAGGATCACGATCAGCAGGGTCATCGGCAGCAGCGCCGCGCCGCTGGCGAAGGCGCCGTAGCCCAGGACCTGCTGCAGGTACAGGTTGAGGAAGTACCACATCGGGATCCACGCGGCGCCCAGGAGCAGCTGTGCGAGGTTCGCCGCGCCGAGGTTGGGGGTGCGGAAGATGCCCAGCCGCACCAGCGGCACCCGGCGCGAGCGCTGGATGGCCAGGAAGATCACCAGCAGCACGATCCCGCCGGCCAGCGCGCCGAGTGTGGCCGCGGACCCCCAGCCCTGTTCGGGAGCGCGCACGATGGCGAAGACGGTGAGCGCGAGACCGGCGGTGACGGCCACGGCGCCCGCGACGTCCACCGCCCCGCGCCGGGCGGGCGTGACGGGCATGAGGGCGGGCGTGGCCACGATCGCGATCAGCGAGATCGGGACGTAGAGCCAGAAGATCCACGGCCAGGACAGCCATTCGGTGATCGCGCCGCCGAGGAAGACGCCCGCGGTGCCCCCGGCCGGTGCGGCCGCCCCGTAGAGGGCCAGTGCCTTGGTCAGTTCCTTCGGGCGCCCGCCGAACAGCACCATCAACAGGGTCAGGGCCGACGGCGCGATCAACGCCGCACCGGCGCCCTGCAGCACGCGGCCGGTCAGCTCGACACCGGCGGTGCCGGCGAGCGCGGCCACCACCGAGCCGCCGAGGGTGACGACCCAGCCGGCGGCGAACATCCGCCGCGCGCCGAACAGGTCGGACAGGCGTCCGCCGAGCAGCAGCAGCCCGCCGAAGGCGACCACGTAGGCGTTGAACACCCACGACAGGCCGTCGGGGGAGAAGCCGAGGTCGGACTGCATCTTCGGCAGCGCGACCCCGATGATCGACGTGTCCATGATGACCATGAACTGGGCGAGTGCGATGAACCCCAGTGCCCACCAGTGGCGGGATTCGGTTCTCATCTCGGTCTCCTATACCTGTAGGGGGTATCTCTGATCGTGAAGGTAGACCGGTCGAGGGCGGTGGTGCAAGTACCCCTAGGGGGTATTTGTGTGATCCAGGTCCAGCCCGAGACGGTCGTCGCCGCCAGGGCGATGCGTTCGGCCATGACGGCCTGGAAGTGCGGGCAGCCGGTGAAGTCGTCGTACTGGCGTCCAGGGCGCACTCGATCAGGTCGAGCGAGGCGTGGGCGCGGGCGATGCGTTCGGCGAGTTCGTCGGGGTAGGCGCTACCGCAACCTGCTGCCCGACGGCGGATTCACCGAGATCACCGTCGAAGTCAACAACAGCGACGTGCGGCGGCGGGGCGGTTCTTCCTGGCCGCCGTCGGGACCCGCGTGTCGGGCCGGTCCAGAATTCCGCCGTCGTGGTCACATCACAGGTCAACGCGCACGTCTGACAGCCTGGTGGGGGCAGCTCGCCAGGCGAGGATCCGGGCGCAAGCGCCTCCCATCCGCTGCACGAGGATCCAGGCGACGATTCCTGAGCCGAGGCACGCCGCGAGTACGACGGGGAGAGCGAAGTGTGGCAGGAGGGCTGGGAAGACAGCGTAGTGGGTGAGGTAGATGTAGAGGGACGACGCGGCGAGCAGGCTCGTGGCGCGCGCGGCCAGGCGGGGTAGGCGGATGCTGGGCAGGAAGATCAGCAGGGCGAGCCCGCCGAACACGATGAGGTTGCGCCCCGGTTCGGGGAAGTAGCCGGGGACGAGCAAGGTCATCACCGCGAGGACGGTGAGTTTCCGGCCCGAGGTGCTCGCGCGTTGCGCGAGCCAGCCGAGAGCGAAGAACCACGCCGCACCGTGCGTGGTGAAGGCGCTCTCCGGGAAACCGTGAGCGTCGTCGGTGAACAGGCGTGCCAGCAAGGTGACACCCAGTATCGCCGCTGCCGCGCCGAATCGGTGCCGTTGCTCGAACCGCCGGACTGCCGGGATGGTGAACAGGACCGCGAGCAGGAGCAGGGTCTGGACGAGGACTTCGATGAACCAGTACCCGGTGGCGCCGCCGCGCACGTAGTTGTTGATCAACAACACGTTCGAGAGCCGGACGTCGTCGCTGGCCTGGGTGCGCCACAGCAGCCACAACACCGCAGGGGCGGCGATCCTGGCCGCGCTCCGCGCGATTCGTGCCCCGCTGGTGGGCTGTCCTGACAGGAGGAACCGGGCGAACGTCCACCCGGCGACCGCCAGCAGGAGGTGGGCGCCGCCGCGGAGGTGGAAGGCTCCGATGTGGGTTCCGACGACCAGGGTGATCGAGGCCGCGCGCAGCAGGATCTCCGTGTCGATCGGAGTGAGGCGGCGTCGCCGGGGCTGCCGGGCCGAGAGGGTGCCGACGGAGGTGGTGGGCCAGCCCGGCGGGAGGTCGCCGAGTACGCGTTCGAGCGCGAGGGCGGTCGGGATGTAGGACAGGGAGTCGCCGCCCAGGCCGACGAAGGTGTCGTCGTCGGTGATCCGCGTGCCGGGGAACGCCGCGGTGAAGACCGCGCGCACGGACCGGGGCGTGCGCTCCCGCGAGTCTGCCTGGTCCGCGTGAAGCGTTTCCACCAGCTGTGGGTAGTCGACTTTGCCGTTGCCGAGCCGGGGAATCTCGTCGAACTCGCGCACCTGCAGGCTGTGGACGGGAAGCCGGAGATGATCCGCCACCAGGTCCCGGATCGCAGTGGTGTCCTGGCCGGCGAGGACCGCGACGATCAGCGTCTCGTCGGTTCCGCCGCACGCCGCCTGGTAACCCCGTTCGCGCAGCAGATCCTCGGTGCGGTCGAGGTCGACGCGATGCCCGTACAGCTTGACGATCCTGCTGCGGCGGCCGATGACTTCGTACAGCCCGTCCGGTGTCCGCCGGGCGAGGTCGCCAGTGGACAGGGCGGTGGTCGTGCGACCCCGCGCGAGGTCGGCCGGATCCTCGGCGTATCCCAGCATCACGTTGGGGCCGTGGTAGATCAGCTCGCCCTCGTCGGGACGATCGGACGGTGCGAGGTCGAACGAGCCGCCGGGGACCGGAATTCCGATCGCCGCGGGGTGGGACGTGGCGAGTTCGGGTGGCAGGTAGGCCATCCGGGCGGTCGCCTCGGTCTGGCCGTACATGACGAAGAACCGCCAGCCGCGACGTTCGCCCAGTTCGGCGTAGGCCCGAACCCGCTCGGGTGCCAGCTTCCCGCCGGCCTGGGTGACGTAGCGCAGACTCGGCAGCGTCATCCGGTCGAACCCGACCCGGTCGAGCAAGTCGAACGTGTACGGCACACCGTGCAGACTCGTGCCCTCGTGCTGCCGGAAGAACGTCCAGAACTCGGGCTCCGCCACCGAATGCGGGTTGAGCAGGATCGCCGCGCCCCGCGCGAGGTTGCTGTTGACGACGGAGAGGCCGTAGCAGTAGTGCATCGGCAGGGACAGGACGGCGCGGTCGGTGTCGTGGATGTCGAGATAGGTGGCGATGGCGTCGGCATTGGACTGCAGGTTGGCCGTCGAGAGCCGGACCAGCTTGGGGGAACCGGTGGAGCCCGAAGTGGACAGCAAGAGCGCGAGATCCGGGTGGAGCACGTGCGCCGAACCGGCCCGCCGTTCCCGCACGCTCCACCCCTGAGGGCCCGGGGCAGCGACGACGTCCGGGTCGTAGCGATCGATCAGGGTGCCGAGGTGGTGCTGGTTCTCGCCGTCGGCGAGCAGGACCGCGTGGCCCCCGTGCAGACCAGCGAGGTAGGTGACGAGGGTGTCGAGGTCGCTGGAGGCGGCGACGAGGACGAGGCGGCGAACGGTACCCAGCCGGGCGGCGGTCGCGGCAACCCGCGCGGCCAGGTCCCGGTAGCTGAGCCGGGAGCCGTCCGGGCCGACGACGGCGGTCCTCTCGCCCCGGGATCGAAGGCCGTGCACGAATCGCAAGCCCTCGGCGGTGAGGAGCTGACCGTCCATCGCACCGTCCACCTTGGAGTGTTGATCGTCGGAAGCCCGGCCGTGGCGCCCGAGCCAGGGAAGCATAGGCTAAGCAAAGTTGAAAACTGAAGTGTGATCCGTCGCGTGGAAGATCAACAGAAACCTGGGCTAGGTGGTGAACGGTTACCGTGCTCGTGCTCACTGTACGGCGCGGTTCGCGTGGCCTAAGGTATAGCTAGCCTAACTGGCCGAGTGTGGAATGAGGATCGTATGCATAGGTCGAGGCGTGCCGTAGCGGCCATGCTCGGCGTCGTGGTCGCTCTGCTGGCAACGGCCTGCGGGGCCAGTGGCGGATCGGGTGCGGCAGGCGTGTTGACGCTGTACAACGCCCAGCACGACGACCTCGTCAAGGCCCTGGTGGACGGGTTCACCAAGGAGACCGGCATCAAGGTCAACATCCGCTCCGGCAAGGACTTCGAGCTGGCCAACCAGATCGTCCAGGAAGGCGGCGCCTCCCCGGCCGACGTGTTCCTCACCGAGAACTCGCCCGCGATGAGCCTGGTGGACAGCAAGAACCTGTTCGCGAAGGTCGACGACGCGACGCTTGCCCAGGTGCCGGCGCAGTTCGTGCCCTCCAGCCGGAACTGGACCGGCTTCGCCGCGCGGTCCACCGTGCTGGCCTACAACACCCACGCGCTCACGCCCGCTCAGCTGCCCGGGTCGCTGCTGGACCTGGCGCAACCGCAATGGCAGGGCAAGATCGGCATCGCCCCGGCCGGGGCGGACTTCCAGGCGATCGTGAGCGCGGTGCTCGAGCTCAAGGGTGAGGCCGCCACCGCGCAGTGGCTCGCCGGGCTCAAGGCCAACGCCAAGATCTACCAGGGCAACATCCCGGTCCTGCGGGCCGTCGACTCGGGGGAGATCCAGGCCGGGGTCATTTACCACTACTACTGGTACAAGGACCGGGCGGAGTCCGGGGCCGGGAGCGCCAACACCGAGCTGAAGTTCTTCGGCGGCAAGGATCCCGGCGGGTTCGTCAGCGTGTCCGGGGCCGGGGTCCTCGCGTCCGGCAAGAACCAGGCGCAGGCACAGCAGTTCGTGCGATACCTGACCGGCGCCAACGGTCAGCGGATCCTCGCCGACAGCAAGGCGCTCGAATACTCGATCGCGAGCGGCGTGCCGTCGAATCCCCGTCTCAAGCCCCTGACCGAGCTCGATCCGCCCGCGGTCGACGTCAGCAAGCTGAACGGCCCGAAGGTCGTCGAGCTCATGCAGAAGGCAGGTCTGATCTGATCGGCGCGCCAACCGCGACGCCGCTGCCGCCCCGGCGGGCCAAGCGGCGCCCGTCCTCTCCGGTCGGCCTGCTCGGGGCAGCCGTGGTGGTGGCCGTTCTGGCGTTGCTGCCGCTCGGATTCGTCACCGGCTACACGATCAGTGTCGGATGGACGGAGGTTCAGCGCCTGGTGTTCCGTCCCCGCACCGGGGAACTGCTGTGGAACACCGTGCGCCTCACCGGTGGGTGTGTGCTGCTCTGTGCCGCCATCGGCACCGGCGCCGCGTGGCTGGTCGAGCGTTCGGCCCTGCACGGCCGGCGGTTCTGGCACGTCGTGCTCGTCGCGCCGTTGGCGATACCGGCCTTCGTCAACAGCTACGGCTGGGTTTCCCTGCTGCCACAGGCCACCGGCTACACCGGCGCGCTGCTGATCGTCACCTTGTCGTACTTCCCCTTCGTGTACCTGCCGGTGGCGGCGTCCCTGCGCGGTCTCGACCCGGCGCTGGAGGAGGTCTCGTACGCGCTGGGACAGGGTTCCTGGCGGACGTTCTGGCGCGTGGTGCTGCCCCAGCTGAGGCCGGCGCTGCTCGGCGGCTGCCTGCTCGTCGCGCTGCACCTGCTCGCCGAGTTCGGCGCGTTGCAGATGTTGCGGTTCCCGACGTTCACCACCGCGATCTACGACCAGTACCAGTCCTCCTACAACGGGCCGGCCGCCAACATGCTCGCGACGGTGCTCGTGCTGTGCTGCCTGCTGCTCCTCGTCGCCGAGCTGCGGTTGCGCGGCCGGGCTCGCTACGCCCGGATCGGCACCGGTGTGGCCAGGCCGGTACCCCGGATCCGGCTGGGCTGGTGGACGTCCCCGGTGCTGCTCGGACTGAGTCTGCTCGCCGCACTCGCGCTCGCGGTGCCGTTGGGCTCACTCGGGTACTGGCTGGTGACCGGCGCCTCCACCGATTTCGCCCCCGACGAGCTGGTCACCGCGGCGGCGAGCTCGCTGAGCCTGTCGGCGATCGCCGCGGTGAGCACGGTGGTGCTGGCGGTGCCCGTCGGGTGGCTGGCCATCCGCCACCGCGGCTGGCTGTCCACGATCGTGGAGCGCAGCACCTACTTCGGCAACGCGCTGCCCGGGATCGTGGTCGCGTTGGCCCTGGTGACGATCGGGATCCGCGCCGCGCCGGGGCTCTACCAGACGACCGCGATGCTGGTGGCCGGGTACGTGATCCTGTTCCTGCCCCGTGCCGTGGTCAACGTGCGCGCCGCCCTCGCGCAGGCCCCGCCGGTGCTGGACGACGTGGCACACAGCCTCGGCCTGTCCCGGCTCGCGACACTGCGGCGGGTCACCCTGCCCTTGATCGCCCCGGGGCTGGGCGCGGGCGCCGCGCTGGTGTTCATCGCGGTGGTCACCGAGTTGACCGCGACACTGTTGCTCGCCCCTACCGGCACGCAGACCCTGGCCACGCAGTTCTGGAGCCACAGCGACAGCATCGCCTACGGCGCCGCCGCCCCCTACGCCGCCGCCATGGTGCTGCTGTCGGCGCCGGCCGCGCTTCTGCTCACCCGCGACGCGACGAGGACCACACACCCATGACCGCACTGACCCTCAGCGGCATCGCCAAGTCGTTCGGGCCCACCCGGGTGCTCGAGGGCATCGATCTGCACGTGCCGGAGCACAGCCTCACCGCCGTGCTCGGCCCGTCGGGCTGCGGCAAGACCACGCTACTGCGCCTGATCGCGGGGTTCGCCGATCCGGACCACGGAACCATCACCTTCGGCGACCGGGTCGTGGTCGGCGACGGCCGCCCGGTGCCGGCCCGGCGACGTCGTGTCGGCTACGTGCCCCAGGAAGGCGCCCTGTTCCCACACCGAACCGTCGGCGCGAACATCACCTTCGGCCTGCCGCGCCGGGCTCGCCGGGCTGACCGGCGGCTGCACGAACTGCTCGACCTGGTCGGCCTCGACCGGGGGCTGGCCGCTCGCTACCCCCATGAATTGTCGGGCGGCCAGCAGCAACGGGTCGCCCTGGCCCGGGCGCTCGCCCCGGAACCGTCGGTCGTGCTGCTCGACGAGCCGTTCTCCTCGCTCGATGCGGGCCTGCGGGAGGGAACCGGGCGCGCCGTCGCCGCCGCCCTCCAGGCCAGCGGCGCCACTGCCGTCCTGGTCACCCACGATCAGGCCGAGGCCCTCTCCCTGGCCGATCAAGTGGCGGTGATGCGCGACGGCCGCCTCATCCAACTCGACACCCCGCGCGGCGTCTACACGCGGCCACACGACGTCGATGTCGCGCGGTTCGTCGGGGACGCGGTCCTCCTGCCCGCGCGGATCCGGGACGGCCGGGCGGAGTGCGCCCTCGGTGTGCTTCCCGTCCGCGGGGGCGACTCCGGGCGCTCGGCCCAGGTGCTCGTGCGGCCCGAGCAGATCCGGCTACACCGCGTTCCGGCCGGGGGTGTGCCGGCCCGGGTCGATGAGGTGAGCTACTACGGGCACGACGCCGCCGTGCGGCTCACCGTGCTTCCGGACGGGCCGAAGATGACCGCCCGTGTCCCGGGCGACGAGCTCCCCACCCCTGGCACCACAGTTCACGCCGTAGTCGACGGCGAAGCCCTGGCATTTCCGTCGGAGGCGGAAGCAGCAGGTTCTCCAGCCCGGACGGCGACGGTTTGAGACAGCTACCGGCCCGCCGTGCTTCCAGGCGCGGCCAGGTCGGCCACCGGTGATCCTCGGTCAGTGCGGAGGGTCCGGGGCGAGGGTGCCGTCCGGGGCGATGTGGTCGAAGATCTCCTCGACCAGCTTGACGATGTGCGGGTCGTCGACGGTGTAGAGGTGACGGCGTCCCTCGCGACGGGCGGTGACGACGCCGGCCAGGCGCAGTTTGGCCAGGTGCTGGCTGGCGGTCGCGATGCTGATGCCGGCCCGCTCGGCGAGCGTGCCCACGTCGTAGGCGCCGTGTGTGATCAGCCACACCAGGTGCAGTCTTGGTGGACTGGACAACAGGGCGAAGGTCGCCGCGGCGGCTGCGATCTGGGGACCCGACGGCTCGGCCGCCGCGCTGGTGGCGGCCGCTTCTACGGTGGCCCGGCGGGCAGAGTTCGGCATGGCGATCTCGAGTCTTCCGCATTCGCCAACCGATGTCACGCGCGGCCGAGATCAACTCAAACGGTTGCGAAAACAACGAAACCGGGCGCAGGGTGGAGGCGTTCCGGAGGGGAGTAGCCCGCAAGCCCGCACGTCGACACGCTGAGACCCACCTGGTCTCCGGCGGCGGGGCCCAGCGCTCGAGGGCGCTGTGGTGGGCGAGACCTTCGGCCGGCTGCTGGCGCCGACTGGCCGAGACCCCGTCCGTGTCCCGGCCAGCGCGGCTGATCGGGAGGACCTCGTCATGGTGAGCAAGGTGTTGCGCCCGCTGGCGTTGTGCGTGGCGCTCACTGTCCCCGCGCTGGTGCTGCGGTTCTCCGGGCTGGCGCCGGCGCCGGTGGTGTCGCTGCTGCTGTTCGGCATGGCGGTGGTCGCGGCCTCGTTCGTGCTCGCGTGGGCTGCCGAGGCCGCGCAGGTCGACATCTCCGGTGGACTGGCGATCGCGATCCTGGCCGTGATCGCGGTGCTGCCGGAGTACGCCGTGGACTTGTATTTCGCCTACACCGCGGGGTCCAACCCGGACTACGTGGCCTACGCCGCGGCGAACATGACCGGTTCGAACCGGTTGCTGCTGGGGCTGGGCTGGTCGGTGGTCGTGCTCATCACGCTGGCCCTGGCCAAGCGGCGCAGCGGCAAGACCGTGCGCGCTCTGGTGCTGGAATCCGGCTACCGGGTCGAGCTGGGGTTCCTGGCGATCGCGTCGGTGGTGGCGTTCCTGATCCCCGCCACCGGGCAGATCCCGCTGCTGCTCGGGTTCGCGCTGCTCGGGTTCTTCGTGTTCTACCTGTGGAAGGTGTCTCGCGCCGAGGCTGGTGAACCGCACCTGGTCGGCCCCGCCGCCACCATCGCGCAACTGCCGAAGCGGGGCCGGCGCACCCTGGTGGTGGGGTTGTTCGCCTTCGCCGCCGTGGTGATCGTGGCCTGTGCCGAACCGTTCGCCCACGCCCTGATCGCCACCGGCACCCAGCTTGGTATCGACCAGTTCCTGCTCGTGCAGTGGCTGGCGCCGCTGGCCTCGGAGGCGCCGGAGTTCATCGTGGCGATCCTGTTCGCCGTGCGCGGCAAGGGCGCCGACGCGATCGGCACCCTGATCTCCAGCAAGGTCAACCAGTGGACCCTGCTGGTGGGCAGCCTGCCACTGGCCTACCTCGCCGGTGGCGGGGGAGCGGCCCTGCACCTGGACGCCCGTCAGGTCGAGGAGTTCCTGCTCACCGCCACCCAGACCCTGCTCGGCGTCGCGGCACTGCTGGCACTCCGGTTCCCGCGCTGGGCCGCCTGGACCCTGCTCGGTCTGTTCGCCGCCCAGTTCGCCCTGCCCGGCCAAACCGCCCGCTACGTCCTGTGCGGCATCTACGCCGTCCTCGCCCTGGCCGCGCTCGTCCGCAACCGCCGGCACATCCTGCCCACCCTCGCCGCCCCGTTCCGGCGCCATCCGGACCCAACGCACGCCGACGAGCACGAGCAGCTGCTCACCTCATCCCGATGACGGCTCCGTGGTTCTGGTAATTCCTGACAAGCAAGGCGGGACAGGAACTACCGTCGAGCAATCCGCCGGAATCAACGTGCGGGCCTTTTGCCTTCACGGCCGCGGTGTCGGTGCCGCGGTCGGCCCGGTGGCCCTCGACGTCGTCGGCGCGGGCATCCTGCGGCCCGCAGAACCAGCCGCTGTCCGCCGACGACCTCACCCGCCCCGCCGCCACCACTGGCAGTGCGAGCACCCCGCGCTGCGCGGCATGACGCCGCGCCGGTCGTTGAGCCCGCGCCAGGACGCTGTGCGGCAGAAAGGGGCGCTCAGGTGCCGACGCCCAGGGCCGCGAGCAGGACGAGAACCACGGTCGCGACAGCGACCAGCCCGTGCGCTCCGACCACGACGACGGGGAAGTGCTGCTCGGGCGCCGCTTCTCCGGTCGACGCGGTCGCGGCGCGCGTGCGGTAGCCGGGGATCCAGCGGGCGAGCATGGTGAAGCCCAGCAAGGCGACCGGCACGAGCACGATGAACGCGATCCACGCCAGTGTCGCGCCGCCGGCGAACAGGTAGATGATCCACAGGATCAGCCCTGCCGCGGCGAGGGCGAAGTGTCCGAAGATCAGCCCGGGGGAGAACCGGCTGCGTCCCGGTTCGCGGGTCCCGCCCTTGGCGATCCAGGTGCCCAGCATGACGAAGCCGCCCACGGCGGTGACCACCCAGGCGATCAGCGCGGCGATGTCCATGACACGTCTCCTTGGTGTGGTGATGGGACCGGAATGGGTCAGGCGGTGCGGTGGATCGCGTAGCCCTCGGCCTGGGTGGATTCGCCGGCGACGCGGACCCCGTAGTGGTAGGCCAGCTTTCCGCCGAGGTAGCCCGACGCGGCGAGCGCGACGAGGGCGGCCGCCGACAGCACGAGCGGGCCGATCCCGACCGGTCCGGGGCCGTCGGAGGCCGCGCGGCGCCAGAAGAACCCGACGACGTAGGCGGCGGTGACGACGAGGTTGAGGCTCATGTGGATCAGCCCGGTGCGGAACGCCCGCGTCCCGGTGGGGATCGCCAGCAGGTCGAGGGTGCCGACCGTGGCCGCGGCGAGCGCCCCGACGACGCCGATCGCGATGAGCCAGACCGATCCACGGGCCAGAAAACCGGGGTCGTCGACGATGAGCGACCCGATGTCGAACACCAGGCTGGAAACCCAGGCGCCGATGGGGACGGTCACCAGGATCGGGTGGAACGGGTGCCCGTACGGGCCGGCCAACATCGCGCTCACCGGCCGCTTCGCCTGCTCGAGTTCGTTCGTCATGGTGAACTCCTTTTCGCCAATAAAGTTTGGTCTTATTCGCGGCGGTGGTCAAGTCGAGCAGGTGAGCGGCAGTCGATCCGAGTTACATCCATACCTGTCGGTGTTAGCCTGCTGCCATGGACCAGGAGCCGATCAGTGCGCTCGCCGCGCTGGACGATCCGCTGCGGCAAGGCATGTACAGCCACATCCGGCAGGCCAGGCATCCGGTCAGCCGCGACGAGGCCGCCGAGGCGGTCGGGATCTCCCGCAAGCTGGCCGCGTTCCACCTGGACAAGCTGGTCGCGGCCGGGCTGCTGCGAACCCGCTACGAGTTCGTCGGCGGCATCCGCAAGGTCGGGCGCGCCCCCAAGGTGTACGAGCCCTCCGACCTGGAAGTACAGGTGAGCATCCCGCCCCGCCAGCATGATGTCCTCGCCGAAATCCTGCTCGCCGCCGTCCTCGACGAAGGCGACGGCGAAACCGCGCGCGACGCTGCGCTGCGCGCCGCCCACCGCCACGGCGAGACGCTCGGCGCCACGGAACGCGGCCAGGTCCGGCCCGGACGGTTGGGCACCGAGCGGGCGCTGACCCTCACCTCGGCCATCGTCGAACGCCACGGCTTCGAACCGGACCGGGAGACCCCGACCTGCCTGCGGCTGCGCAACTGCCCTTTCCACCCGCTCGCCGCGAAGGCGCCCGAGCTGGTGTGCGGCATCAACCAGGCCTTCCTCAGTGGCCTGCTCGACGGACTCCAGGCAGCCACCGTCGAAGCCGTACTCGACCCTCGCGCCGGCGAATGCTGCGTGGAACTCCGCCGCGCATCCGACGACGATCGCACCGACGCCCCATCGACGTAGCCTTCACCGGGCGTCGAAACACTCTGCGAGCCCGCTGCCGCACCCACGCGGGCCGAATCGGGAACACCAGGACATCTGAACACTGCGCGGTTCTGGTGAACATCTTCCGGGTCGCACAGTGTCGGCATGCTGACATTCGCGCTGCCGGAACCGGCCCAGGCTGGTGGGGTTGCGTGTCGGCACCCTGATCACGAACCTTGACCGAGGAGCGGCTGGTGGCGGAGCAGAAGCGGGATCGGGATGAGGTGTTCATCGAGTACACCAAGAGCATCTGCCCGGTGTGCAAGGTCGTTATCGACGCGCAGGTCAACATCCGCCAGGACCGGGTCTACCTGCGCAAACGCTGCAAGGAGCACGGCGAGTTCGAGGCGCTGGTCTATGGCGACGCCCAGGCGTACCTGTCTTCGACGCGGTTCAACAAGCCGGGCACGATCCCGCTGACCTTCCAGACCGAGGTCAAGGACGGCTGCCCGTCGGACTGCGGGCTGTGCCCCGAGCACAAGCAGCATGCCTGCCTCGGGATCATCGAAGTGAACACGAACTGCAACCTGGACTGCCCGATCTGCTTCGCCGACTCCGGGCACCAGCCCGACGGCTACTCGATCAGCCTGGAGCAGTGCGAGCGGATGCTGGACGTGTTCGTCGAATCCGAGGGCGAAGCCGAAGTGGTGATGTTCTCCGGCGGTGAACCCACCATCCACAAGCACATCCTCGACTTCATCGACCTCGCCCAGGCCAAGCCGATCCGCAACGTCAACCTCAACACCAACGGCATCCGGCTCGCTACCGACAAGCGCTTCGCCGCGGCGCTGGGCGAACGCAACGGCCGCGGCGGCAAGTCGATCAACATCTACCTCCAGTTCGACGGCTTCGACGAGCGCACCCACCGGGAGATCCGCGGCAAGGACCTGCGCGAGCGCAAGGCGCAGGCGCTGGACAACTGCGCCGAGGCCGGGCTCACCGTCACCCTCGTGGCCGCCGTCGAGCGCGGGCTCAACGAGCACGAGCTCGGTGACATCATCGAGTTCGGGCTGGCGCACCCGGCGGTGCGGTCGGTGTCGTTCCAGCCGGTCACCCACTCCGGCCGGCACGTGGAGTTCGATCCGCTGACCCGGCTCACCAACGCGTGCGTCATCGAGCTGATCGCCGCGCAACGCCCGGACTGGTTCGGCAAGGATGATTTCTTCCCGGTGCCGTGCTGCTTCCCGACCTGCCGCTCGATCACCTACCTGCTCACCGGAGGAACGCCGGGGCAACCGGACTTCGGGATCGTGCCGATCCCGCGGCTGCTGCAGGTGGAGGACTACCTGGACTACGTGTCCAACCGCGTCGTGCCCGACTACGCGATCCGGGAGGCGCTGGAGAAGCTGTGGAGCGCCTCGGCGTTCATGGGGACCGCGACCACCGAGGGCAAGCTGCGCGCGGCCGCCGAGGCACTGGACTGCGCCGACGCCTGCGGGGTGAACCTGCCCGAGGCGCTGGCCAACCTCACCGACCGGGCGTTCATGATCGTGGTACAGGACTTCCAAGACCCGTACACCCTCAACGTCAAACAGCTGATGAAGTGCTGCGTCGAGGAGATCACCCCGGACGGGCGGCTGATCCCGTTCTGCGCCTACAACTCCGTCGGCTACCGCGAGCAGGTGCGTGAGCGGATGTCCGGGGTGAAGATCGCCGACGTCGTCCCGAACTCGGCCGAGCTGCAGCCGTTGCTGGTCGACTCGCCGTATGGTTCCAAGATCGCGGCGGGCAATGGAAACGGGCACCGGCCGATCGCGCCGGACACCACCAATGTGGGCCGGCGGGCGGTGCGCGAGTGAACACGCCCGCGGAGATCAAGGCCTGCTGCGCCGCCTCCTACGGCAACGACGCCGTGGCCCTGGTGCTGGGGGAGTCCTACCACCCCGGCGGGCCGGCGCTGACCCGGCTGCTGGCCGAGCGGCTGCGGTTGCGCAGCGGGCGGCGGGTCGCCGACATCGCCGCCGGGCCCGGTGCGACCGCGCGGCTGCTCGCTGCCGAGTTCGACGTCTCCGTCGACGGTGTCGACCTTGGACAGGCCACAGTGGAACGCGCGGCGACGTTGACCGGCGAGGCCGGGCTCGCGGCGAAGGTGCGGTTCCACCTCGGTGACGCCGAACGAATCCCGCTGCCGGACAATGCTTTCGACGCGGTGGTGTGCGAGTGCGCGTTCTGCATGTTCCCGGACAAGGCCGTCGCCGCGGCCGAGTTCGCGCGGATCCTGCGGCCCGGCGGGCGGGTTGGCATCACCGACGTCACCGTTGCCGGGGGTGGGCTGCAGGAGGAGCTACGGACGTTGGCGGCGTGGGTTGCCTGCGTCGCCGACGCCCGGCCCCTGGTGGAATATGCGGCGGTCCTGGAACGGGCCGGGCTGCGTGTCGTGCACACCCAGCCCCACGACACCGCGATCGCGCGGGTGATCGACGAGATCGACGCCCGGCTGCGGGTGCTGCGGATGACCGCGTCCGCCCGGTTGGCCGAGGCCGGGGTGGACACCGACGCGGTACTACGGTACGCGGCGCTGGCCCGGCAGGCCGTCGCTGACGGGCTCATCGGGTACGCGCTGCTCGTCGCCGAGAAGCCTGCTTCGGACAGAGTGTTCGCCGGCTGAGTGGCCTGCTCGGCACATCCTCCCGGGTGGTCCGCCTCCTGGTGGGTGCCGTCGCCGCAGACGCCGTCACCGTGTCCGTCCCTTCTTGCGGGGACCGAGCAGCGAGAGGACCACACCCGCGACGGCGCCGAGCGCGACGCTGAGAAACGCCTCGGTCATCGGCGGGATGCCGACCAGAACAGGCCCGGCCAGCGCGTCGCGCGCGGACAGCAGCACAGTGACCGCGACAGCGATCAGTGCACCGCCGAGGGCTGAGCGGGCTGCCGCGATGATCGGCAGCGGCCGTCCGGCTCGCAGTCGCCGGGCGACCGGCCAGGCCGCGGCGACCACGGCCGGGGCCAGGTGATAGTTGGTCGTCGAGTTGGCCGTGGCGAGGGCGAACCACCCCGCAGCGGCCAAAAGTGCGACGCCCAGGCCCGCGTACCAGGGGCCTGCCGCGCGCGCAGTCAGGCCCTCGACGTCGAGTCCGTCAAGGACGTCGGGTGCCTGTTTCCGGACGGCGTCGAGGACGGCGCCGGCGCGGGGATTGACCATCGCGGTGTCGCCGACCACCACGGTGGGCACGGTCTCGTTGCCGCCCGCCACCGCTCGCACCCGCGCCGCGGCGTCGGCGTCCTCCCAGATGTTGACCTTGTTGACGGGTAGCCCGATCCGGTCCAGGTCGCCGAGCAGGCGCGAGCAGTACGGGCAACCGGGCCGCCAGTACACGGTGGCGCC
This sequence comes from Amycolatopsis thermophila, assembly GCF_030814215.1. Taxonomy (NCBI): domain Bacteria; kingdom Bacillati; phylum Actinomycetota; class Actinomycetes; order Pseudonocardiales; family Pseudonocardiaceae; genus Amycolatopsis; species Amycolatopsis thermophila. The sequence continues at coordinate 5,511,880 of NZ_JAUSUT010000001.1, forward strand.
CGGGTCGTTCCCGGTCAAGATGTGCGACCGAACAGGCGGGCCCAGAGGCCACCGCCGGGGCGGGGTTCGGGTTCGCCCTCGATCCGCACGTCCGGGTAGAACGCGACGTGGTTCTTGATCCGCCGGGCCAGCGGGCTGGGATGCGGATAGTACCACGCCACGTCCAGCTCGCCGCCGCGGTCGGAGGTGAGGTTGTAGTAGCTCGCGAGGCCCTTCCACGGGCAGAGCGTCTTGGTTCGGCTCTTGGCGAAGTACTCGGTGTGCACCGACTCCGGCGGGAAGTAGTGGTTTCCTTCGACGCGGACCGTGCGTGGCGCTTCGGCCAGCACGATCCCGTTCCACACGGCACGCAACACGCCTCCATACCACCACCCCACGGGGGAGCGGGCAGCTGGATTGTCAGCAGGCCGACAGGACGGGAAGTGTGTCACTTCGCTGACACTCGATGACCATTGGACGGGCGTTAGCGGTGGGACGCTGTCACGCTGGACAGCATGGCTCCCTCACACCTGTCGAAGCTGCCGGCCGCGGCGATGGAGCAGACGATGCGGCTGCTGGGCACCGGCCCGGCGGCGGACATGGCGATCCGGCAGGCCGCGTGGGTGGCCCGGTGCGTCGGGCGGGGCGAGGCTGCCCCGCTGGGGCCGGCCGATGTGGACGCGCTCGCCGCGACTCTGCGCACCCAGACCTACGAGCGTGGCTCGGTGCTCTTTCGCGGCGGTGCTGCCGCGGACGGGGTGTGGATCGTGCAGCGCGGCCGGGTCGAGCTGTCGGTGGGTGCCGGCCGGCGCCGGGCCGTGGTTTACGTGCTGCAGCCGGGAGACGTGGACGGTGACATCCAGCACCTGCTCGACATGCCGCTGACCTACACCGCCCGCGCCCTGGACGAGGTGACTGCCCTGGCGCTGGGTGCGGCGTCGTTCGAGAAGCTGCTGGCCGAACATCCCTTGATCGCCCGGCGGTGGCTGTCCAGCGTCGCGCAGCGGCTGGCGACCAGCCAGGGCCGCATCATCGGGCTGCTGGGCCGGTCCTTGACCGAGCAGGTGGCCCGGCTGCTGCTGGACGAAGCGGTCGACGGGGAGGTTCCGCTGCCGCAGCGCACCCTCGCCGCGATGCTCGGCGTGCAGCGCCCCTCGCTGAACAAGATCCTCAAAGAGTTCGAGCGCCAAGGCCTGATCGAGGTGCGCTACGCCGCCATCGGCCTGCGCGACCCGGCCAAGCTGCTCACCACCGCCGGATAGGAGACGAAACCGCGATGTCCACCGAAGTCGCTGAGCGGCTCGTCGGCGGCGTATGCCCCTACTGCGGGTGCATCCCGAACACGATGACGATCCGCGACGCCAGCAGCCTCGCCGAGGCGACCAGGTTGCCGTGGACCGCTTCACCGGCAAAGGCGGCCGGCGACGCATCACCGGCCCACGCGCCGTGCTGACCGGCGACCCGCGCGATCGTGCTCGAGACCGGCACCGACCCGGCCATCCCGTCGATTCCCGGCCTGGAGGTGACGAGGTGGCGGTCGACGTGGCCGGCGAGGTCTGCCGGCACACCGGCAGGCAGATGTGCCCGCGGTGTTCGTGGACGCGGCCCCGCGATGCGGCGCTGCTGGTGTTGCGCGGCCGGACCGCGCGCACGGCGTTACCGGTGGCGATCGTGGTCGGCACGGTGCTGTCGCTGGTGAACCAGGGCTCGACGATCCTCGCCGGTACGGCAACGACGAGCACGTGGGTTCGGGTGGCGGTGAACTACGCGGTGCCGTTCACCGTCGCCAGCGTGGGCTACCTCGCCGGACGCCGGACCGCTGCGGACACCACGCCTTGGCAGGGCTACCTGGTCGGCTACCACGACGCCCGGCCCGGCATCACCGAGCTCATCCTGGGGCAGGCCACGGATCGGCGGGCGGAACGGCCCTACTCGTGGCTGCTGGAACGGCTGCCCGGCCGGCATGCGGTGATCCTTGACCTCGCCTGCGGTTCGGCACCAACCCGTGAGCTGGTTCCGGACGCGCGGTGGCTCGGCGTCGACTTCTCCGCCGGGGAGCTGGCGCTCGCCGTGGCCGCCGGTCGCGGCCCGGTGGTCCGCGGCCGCGCCGAGCAACTGCCGATCGGCGACAACAGCGTCGGGGCCGTGTGTGCGGCGATGTGCCTGCCGGTGCTGACGCCGCTGGATGAGGTGCTGGCCGAGGTGAAACGGGTGTTGCGGCCCGGCGGGACGCTGGTGGCGCTGGTGCCGTCCCGGATGTGGTTCGGGCGTGGGCTGCTCGGGTGGTGGCGGGTGCTGCGGGCGCTGGGCGTCCGCTCCCAGCCGTGGCCCAACCCCGGCGCTCGTGACGGGCTGCCGAAGATCCTGCGCGCGCACGGGTTCGTCGTCGAAGCCGGCGAGCGCCGCGTGTTCCGGCGCGAGATCGGCGATCCGCGCGCGGCGGCTCTGGTCGTCGACGGACTGTACCTGCCCGGCATCCCGCCCGATCGGGTCGAGGCCGCGCGCGCCGCGCTGGCGTCCTGGGCGCGGCCGGGGCGCCGGCTGCCGTTCCCGCTGCGCCGCGTCGTCGCCCACCTGCCCGTCGCGGGTTGAGAGGACAACCAGTTGTCGCACCTGCCGTCGTCGCCGTCCGCCGATGCCGTCTTCCGGGCCTTTCCGACCCCGTGGGACCGTTGGTCGACTATCACGAGGCGCTGCTCGGCCCGGCGCCCGGCCGACGGCGGGTACGCGGGCCTCAAGACGCTTCTCGGCGACGCCCGGTGACGACCGAGCCGGACAGCCGCGCGGCCACCAATGCGCTCTTGGCCGGGTTGCGGCAGGGACGCTGGCAGCCGCGAGCCTGGACGAGCTTCCTGCTGGATGCCACCCGGCGCTCGATCCGCCAGGCCCGGCTGCGGCCGCGCGCGCTCGGTGAGATCACGGTGCTTCACCTCGTCTTCGCCGCGGCCGGTCGCCGGAGGCGTCCCGTGTGGACGGTGGTGAGCTGGGCACTGGCGGTCAGCCACCTGGGCATGCTGGAAGACCGCCGCTCCCTCGGGGTGGCCGATGTCGTCACGTTGACCCGCGCCAACCTGCCCGCGATCAGCGTCGGGTGGGCCGTGCCTGTCGTCGCGCCGGCCAGTGATCTGGCCGACGGCCGCCTCGCCCACGGGCTCAGTACCCCGTCGCGGTTCGGGGCTGCCGCGGACTCGCTGGCCGACGCGGCCTTCTGGGCCTGGTTCGCGCTGCGGCACGAACCCAGCCGCCGGATATGGACCGCCGCGCTGGTGGCCTGGGTGGCTCCGGTCATCGCGGTCACCACAGTCGGCCTCGGACGTGGCCGGATGGTGGACGCACCGCACCCGGCGGTCGTCCGGCCGGCCGCCGCGATGCAGGCCGTACTCGCGGTCCGCGCCGTCCTCCGCTGGACACGGCACTACCGCAGCAGCAGGTAGACCCCGGCAGCGACCAGCGCGGCGACGAACGGAGTCACCGTCCACGCGACGACGAAGTCGCGGAGCGTGCGCGTGTTGAGCCGAGCCGGTTCGGTGCCCGAGGCCCCGGCGATCGCGCCGGTGGACACGTGTGTGGTGGACATCGGCAGTCCCGCGGAGCCGCCGAGGCCGACCAGAACCGCGGTGACGAGGTTCGCGCGAAGCCCCTCTGCGTGACGCAGCGACACGACACCTTCACCGAGCCGGCGGGCCACGGGAATCCCGACGATCACGGCACTGCCGCACATCGCCGCCGCCACGAGGTAGGTGACCCCAGCGAGGGACATCCCCGCCGGCGCCAGGGCGAACGCACCGATCGCGACCAGCTTCGGCGTGTCGTTGAGCCCCCGAGCCGCGCTGACCGCTCCGGCCGACAGCCAGTGCAGGCCCGTGAGAATCGCCGGCGGCACCTTGGCCACCGGGACGAACGGGACCGCGCCGTAGAGGCGCGCCGCGTCCGCGGGCCGGCTCCGGGCGCCGGCCGTCCGGGAGACCACGGCAAGGCCCGCCGAGATCGCGAACGCCGCAGCCGCGCTGGCCAGGAGCGGAATCGCCACCTTGGTCAGCAGGGCTGACCACCGCACCTGATCCGAGCCCAGCAGCAGGCCGGCGCCGATCAGCGCGCCGACGATCGCGTGCGTCGTGGATACCGGCAACCGCAACAGGGTCGCCGCGACCACCCAGACGCTCACCCCGGCCAGGACCGCGAAAGCGAACTCCGGTGTCGGTGCCGCCGCGACGATGCCCGACGAGAACAACCTGAGCATGCTGGTCCCGAGTCCTACCGCCGCGAGGGAACCGATCAGCGTTGTCAGAGCTCCCCAAGCAACCGCCGTCCGATAGCGCGTCACACCGGAACCAGCCAGCGTGGCCACTCCCTTGGACACGTCGTTGGCGCCGTTGGCACCGGCCAGCAGGAGTACGCCCACCAGGATCGCAACGGTCACTGGTCCTCCTCATGCCCCGGGAACCGGTCCGGGCATTCCAGCGTCATGCCCGCGATCGGGGAAGGAGTTGTGTCGTCGCGCTGACACTGTCCGGCCGGACGTCGCTCGTGCGATGTTCTTCCAGCAAGCTCCCGCCATCGGCGCGGTGATCCCGCTGCGGATCCCCGAAGCTGGCCGCGACCGGGCTGGCACCGCCGGTGCGGAGTTGTTCGCGCTACCGGCCAGGCGAACGATGGCGTTTCCAGGATCTGCTGCTGTATGTCGGTGCACCTGCGGCGGGTCCGCTCATCGTCGTGGCCGTTCCCGCGGTGGCGATGCGAAGGCGGCGGCTGGTCCCGCGGATCGGCCCGGTGCCGCGCTCGCTGGGGATCGGCGGGATCTTCCCGGCCGTGGGTGTCGGCGAGTAGCAGACCACGCCGTCCCCGGCGCACTTCGTGTTCGGGACCCTCCTGGGCCTGCCGGTGCACCGGTCCGGCTCCCGTTCACCCAGTGCGGCCGACGCTGCCGATGGCATGGACGAGCAGGCTCGGTCGGCCCCCGAGGGAGTTGACGAACAGACCGGTGACCGAGGCGGCCATCGCCACCATGGCCCACACCGGGTGCACCAGTCCGGTCGCGGACAGGGGGATGCCGAGGCCGTTGAAGGTGAACGCCAGCGCGATGTTCTGCTTGACCCTGCGGTAGGAGCGGCGGCTGATCTCGCGTGCGGTGAGCACGAGCGTGAGATCGTCGCGGACGAGGATGATGTCGGCGGACTCGGTGACGATGTCCGTGCCACTGCCGATGGCCACGCCGACGTCGGCGCGCATCAGCGCGGGCGCGTCGTTGATACCGTCCCCGACCATCGCAACGGTGTGCCCTGCCGCCTGGAGCCAGCCGACCAGCGCGGCCTTGGCTTCGGGCAGCGCCTGCGGGTGCACCTCGCCGATACCCGCCTGACCGGCGATGTGCCGGGCGGCGCGACGGTTGTCACCGGTGACCAGTAGCGGGATCACGCCCGCATCCCGAAGCTCGGTTACGACCTGGGCCGCTTCGGTACGGAGGGCGTCGGCCAGTGCGATCACGCCCAGGGGGCGGTGGTCGCGGACGACCGCGACGACGGTGTGCCCGGCGTTTTCCAGGCGTGCGATGGTGTCCGCCACCGGGGTGAGGTCGAAGCCGTGGCCGGTGAGGAACACGGGCCGTCCCACCAGCACGCGGTGCTCGCCCACCGTGGCGGTGACCCCGAATCCCGTGGAGGCCTGGAAATCCGCCACGGCGGGAACCCCCAGTCTCCGGTCCGTGGCCGCGTCGCGGATGGCGCGCGCGAGGGGATGTTCGGAGTGGGTTTCGGCCGCGGCCGAAACCGCGATCAGGTCCTCGACCGACACACCGTCCACCGTGCACAGCTCGCTGACCACCGGGCGGAAGGTCTGGAACGCCTCGCCGGTGCGCATGATGATGCCGGCGTCGGCGGCCTCGCCGGCGCCGCGGACGATGGCCAGTGGGGCGGCGATCCCGACCGCGCAGGGATAGCCCATCACGAGAACGGTCAGCGCGGCGAAGACCGCCCGCTGCACGTTCACCTCGCCGGTGATCGCGGCGGACCCGGCCAGCCAGCCCATCAGGGACAGCGTCGAGATGCTCAGGACAGTGGGGGTGTAGACGCGCAGGATCCGGTCGACCAGGTGAAGGATCCCGGGTTTGAGGGCGCGCGCGTCCTCGACGTGGCGGACCACCTGGGCCAGGAAGCTCTCCGAGGCCCTCGCCGTGGCCTGGACGAGCAGGCTGCCGGTCCCGTTGAGCGACCCGGACACCACCGCGTCGCCGCGTCCCTTTTCCTGTGGCACGGGCTCGCCGGTGACCACGGACATGTCCACCGTGGAGAATCCCTCGGTGACCCGCCCGTCGACCGGAATCCGTTCCCCAGACCGGATCCGGACCATGTCGCCCACGACGACCTGCTCGACCGGCACCTCGGCCTCGGTGCCGTCACGCACGACGCGGGCCAGGTCGGGTTGCAGGTCCAGCAGTTTCTTGACCGCCTGGCTGGAGCGGGTCTTCACCAGCAGCGACAGCCATTCGGAGAAGATGTGGTAGGCGGCCACGAGCACGGACACGGCGAAGAACGCCGCCGTCGGGTAACCGGGAAACGCCCCGGTCAACCCGATGACCCCGCCGGCCGGCCCGGCGAACGCCCCGATCTCCAGCAGCACGTGCTGGTTGAGAATCCCGCGCCGCAGCGCCTGGTAGGCCATCCGCAGGATGTGGTGCGCCACCCCGGCCACCACGATCACGGCCATCGCCCCGGCCAGCCAGGCGATCAGGGGCTCACGCACTACCCCGGCCGTGCGGAGCACCAGCAGAGCCACCCCAGGAGCCGCGATTCCCGCCGGGCCCGCCACCGCCGTGCCGGGCCCGGCGGGACGCAGGATCGCGACGGCGACCGGCACCATCACCACGACCACCGACAGCGGGACCAGCACCGACCACACGCCGGCCACCGTGGTGATCAACCCGATCGCCGCGAGCGCGGCGGTGATCGCGCCCAGCAGCCGGAGCCCTTCGCGGACCAGCGCCGCTTCTTCCTCCTCGAACGGGCGGAGCTTGCGCGGGTCGTACAGCAGGTAGCCGATATCGCGCAGCGTGGCCAGAATCCGCTCCGGCGCGATCACCGCGGGCTCGTAGTCGACCAAGACCTGTTCGTGCGTCAGGCTGACCGCCACCTGGCCGACCCCGTCGAGCCGGCCCAGCGCTTTGTCGATCGTGCCGGTGCACAGCGAGCAGTGCAGCCCCGCGATCCGAGCCCGGATGCGGGCATGCCCCGGCTCGGCCGACGCTTCACTCGCCCACGCCTCGGCGGGCGCCTGCGTGCCCGTGCTCATCCGGTCATCTCCTGTTCACTGACCCGGAAGCCGGCGGCCTCGATCCGCCGAACCAGGACGGTGCGCTCGGCGGCGGCCGGGTCGGCACGGACTTCGACGCGTCCCTTCCACCCGCATCACCCGCTGCAGGCTGTCTCACCGAGCCCGGTGCAGGCGCAGTAAGGCACCGGTGAGGCGGCGCATGACCGGTGCTCGCAGCGCCTCGCTCGACTCGATCACGGCCGCGTTCCAGACGCCGTCCGTCCACGCCGGGTAGGGGTGGATCACCGAGGCGAGATCCCGTAGCCGTCCGCCGCGGGCGAGCAGACCGGTGAGTTCGGCGATCATCTCCCCGGCACGGGGTGCGACGATCGTGGCGCCGAGCACCCGGCCCTTGGCGTCGAGCACGACGTGGGTGAAGCCGTCGGTGTCGTCTTCGACGATCGCGCGGTCGACGTTCTCGTGCCGGAGCACCCGGACCCGGACCGCGTCGCCGTGACGCCGGCGTGCTCGGTCTTCGGTGAGGCCGACGTGGGCGATCTCGGGGTCGGTGAACGTTACCCACGGAATCTTGTCGTGGTCGATGCGGCGCACCGGGGCGAGCAGCGCGTTGGTCGCGGCCATGCTGCCGTGCACCCCGGCGACGTGGGTGAACGCCGGTGCCCCGGTGACGTCGCCGGCCGCGTAGATGCGGTGATTGCTGGTTCGCAGCTTGGCGTCCACGGCCACGTGACCGCGTTCGTCCAGGTGGACCCCAGCCTGCTCAAGGCCGAGCCCGTCGGTCCGCGGGCGGCGGCGGGTCGCGACGAGGACCCGGTCGACGTCGATCGTCTGGGTGCGGTCGCCTCCGGTGAGCTCCAGCTGGGTGCCGTCGGCCTGCCGGGCGGCTTTGGTGACGGTGGTCGAGGTCAGCACCCGGATGCCGTCCGCGGACAGGGTCGCCGACAGCGCGATCGCGGCCCGGGGTTCCTCACGGGGCACGAGACGTTCGGCGGCCTCGATGATGGTCACCTCGGCGCCGAGGCGGGCGAAGGCCTGCCCGAGCTCGCAGCCGACCGGGCCGCCGCCCAGCACGGCCAGCCGCGCGGGCAGCCGGGTCAGGTCCCACACGCTGTCGCTGGTCAGCGGGTCCACCTCGGTCAGGCCGGGCACCGGCGGGAGCGCCGGGGTGGAGCCGGTGGCGATCAGTGCGTGCCGGAACCGCAGCGGCCGGCCCTCGACGCGGACCTCGTCCGGCCCGGTGAACACCGCCGTGCCGGAGATGACCCGGGCACCGGCACCGGACAGCGACGCGGGCGAGTCGACCGGCTCGATCCGCTCGATCGCATGGCGGACCTGCGCCATCACGGCCGCGAAGTCGACCCGGGGCTCGACCGGGGTGATCCCGAACCGTCCCGCCCTGCGCATCCGGTGGGCGGTGTGAGCGGCCGCAATCAGCGACTTGCTCGGCACGCACCCGGTCCACAGGCAGTCACCGCCCGTGCGGTCACGTTCGACGAGCACGACCCGCGCGCCGAGCCCGCCCGCGGTCTTGGCGGCGATGATGCCCGCGGTTCCGCCGCCGACGATGACCAGGTCGGCCACGTCGCTGCCTCGCGTCACGCTGTTGCCCTCCTTGCGAACCCCGGACTCATCGTCAAGCACACCAGACCCAGCCGCGCGGCGAGCGGGGTTTGTCAGCCGTCAGACACTGCGATTGGCCCGATCGACACCGGCGAGTCATCCTGGAACGAGCGGTTCAGGTTGGAGGCGCAGGATGCCGGATGTCAAGCATTTCGACCCCTCGGCGGTGATCGGCGCCGTGATGCAGCTGCTGTGGCAGCGCGGCTGGGCCGACACCGGGATCGCCGACATCGTGGACACCACCGGCATCAGCCGGTCCAGCCTGTACGCGACGTTCGGCAGCAAGCAGGACCTGTGCCTGGCCGCGTTGCGCCGCTACCTGGCCGAGCACGCCGAGCCCGCGTTCACCGCGCTGGAGACCGGCGGGCGAGGCTTGCCGACGATCGCGGAGTTCTTCGGCGGGCTGATCACCGCCCGCTGCACTGGGCCGCGGGCCCGCTGGGGCTGTCTGGCCACCAACCTCCAGACCGGCGGGCAGGCGCCCTTCCGGGACGCGCTCGCCGAACACCACCAGCGGGTGCGGGACGCGCTGCGGACCGCGCTGGACTCGGCCGATCGCCTCGGCCAGCTCCGCCCGGACCTCGACCTCGACGCCACTGCCGAACACCTCGTGCTGCTGGCCCAAGGCGTCAACGTGCGCTCGCGGGCGGGCGCCGACGCCTCGACCCTGCGCAGCGCGGTCGCCGCGGCCCTGAACGCGCTGGGGCGTCCCGGCGATACCACCGACACCTGGCCACGCTGACCCACGACAAGGATCCGACAACACGGAGGAAACCGATGACGGAGTTCACCATCCACGACGAGCACACCGCCCCGGCCGAGGTCGCCCCGGCGCTGGCCAAGATCCACAAGGGACTGGGGTTCATCCCCAACCTGTACGGCATCATGGCCGAATCCCCGCAGGCGTTCAACGCCTACCAGGCATTGTCGGAGCAGTTCCGCAAGACGTCGCTGCCCAAGGGCGGACAGGACGTCGTCTGGCTCACCGTAAGCCGTGACAACGCCTGCCACTACTGCATGGCCGTGCACTCCACCAACGCCCTGCGGTCCGGTTTGGACAGTGAAACGGTCACCGCGCTGCGCGAGGGCAAACCACTCGCCGACCCACGGCTGGAGGCCATCCACCGCTTCGCCCACGCCGTGGTCGCCGAGCAGGGCAACGTCGGACAGGATGAGGTGCGGCAGTTCCTGGCCGCCGGGTTCGCGCAGCGGCAGATCCTGGACGTCATCGTTGGCGTCGCGATGAAGACACTGTCCAACTACATCAACCATCTCGCCCACACACCGCTCGACGACGCGTTCACCGCGCAGGCGTGGGAAGCCTGATGGCGAACCGCCCGCGGGTCGTGGTCTTCGACGTGGTGGAAACCCTGATGTCGCTGGAGCCGTTGCGACACCGTTTCAGCGAGATCGGCGCGCCGCCGGAGTTGCTGGAGCGCTGGTTCGACCGGCTCCTGCGTGACGGATGGCGCTCACGTTGGCCGGTGACTACGCACCGTTCCCACGGTCGCCGCGGCCGCGCTGCGCACGCTGACGCGTGGCGCGGCCGGCGACGACGCCGCCGAGCACGTCCTGGCCGGATTCGCCGAGCTACCGGCGCATCGCGACGCCGAGCCGGCACTGCGGCTGCTGGCCGAGCACCGGATCCGCGTGGTGTGCCTGAGCAACGGAGCGACGCGGACCACCCGGGATTTCCTGCAACGCACCGGGCTGACACCCTACGTCGAGCAGGTGCTGTCCGTCGCCGACGTGCGCAGCTGGAAGCCACCCGCACGGGTCTACCACTACGCGCTGGAGAAGACGGACTGCGTGGCCGAGCAGGCCGCGCTGGTGGCCGTGCACGCCTTCGACTACCACGGCGCACACCGGGTAGGCCTGACCACGGGATGGTCCAGCCGGCTCGAAGGCTACTACGCCGAGATCTTCGCACCCGCGGACATCGTCGGCGCCGACCTCGTCGAGGTAGCGCAAGGCTTGCTGGACCTGCCTGCCTAGCGCCTGGGTCGCGCCCCTTGTCCCGCAGCGCTGACCGGGTGCGCCGCGACCGTCGGCGCGGACACCACGCTCGTGCGGATCGTGCGCAAGGCGAGCAGGCCCAGGGCGGCAAGGCGCCCGTGCAACGGCTGGCTGGCAACCCGGCCTGGCGGGATGATCGCCGCGGTGGCGGTGCTGATGTTGCCTGCCCGTGCGCGCTGGGCCTAGCCACCCCCCACCACGATTATGGCCGGCGCCGACCTCGGCATCCTGGTGAAGTGCGCCGACGTGCTGGAACGGCCCAAGACGATCGATATCGTGGTGTTCGACAAGACCGTCACCATGACCCTGGGCCGGGTGTGGCTCACCGACCCCGTCCGCACCGCAGCCACCACCCGGACGAGCTGTTGCGGCACGCGGCCGGTGGTGGAAGGGGTTCCGAACACCTCCTCTGCGCGGCCATCGTCGCCGGCGCGCAGGAGCGGACTCTCAGCCTGCCGCGCACGGAGGAAGGAAGGCCGCACGGTCGTGAATGCCGGATGGGACGGCGACGTCCCGGCGTTCTCGGGGCCGTCGACCCCGTGAAGGACGACCCTCCCGACGTGGTCCGGAAGTCGCATGGCTGGGTCTGCACGTCGCGATGATCACCGGCGATGACGACGCGCCCGCCCTGGTACAGGCCGACTTCGGAATCGTCATCGGCACCGGACCTAAGTTGGCCATCGAGTCCTCCGACATCACGCCGACGTCGGGCCGGCTAGCCGCACGCTGCGCACCACCTACCACAACCTCGGCTGGGCATTCGGCTACGACACCGCCGCCATCCCGCTCGCCGCTCTCGGGTTGCTCAACCCGGTCATCGTCGCCGCGGACGCGCTGGTCAGGCGAAGATGCCCAGCAGGGTCGTCAGCCCGTACAACGTGGCGTACGTGCCGACCGCAATGCCGACAATCGCGAGCAAGGGCCATCGCCAGCGCCGCATCCCCGCGACGTTGCACTGGTTGCGGCGCCGCAGCGACAGCCACACCAGACCCGCGAGCACGGCCAGGCCCCCGAGGCGGAACCACCACGCGTAGCCGTCGTAGAGGTTCGTCGCCCACGCGAACGCGGTTCCCGCGGTGACCGCGCCGAGCAGCGCCAGCACGGTCGGGCCGACGCAGCAGAGGATCCCCACCAGCCCGCCGGCCAGGCCGATCCGCCACGTCGGCAGCCGATCAGTCCTGGCCTTGCCGGCCCTCTCACGATGGGATGTAGCCACGGTGCTCCGTTCGCGATCTTGCCAACCATTTCAGCGCGGCGATTGCGCGGTTGGCCACGGAACTGTCAGCGAGACGACACAGGCGTCACGAGGTGGCGCGGCGGCGCAGCCCGTAGAGCGCGCCGGCGGTGACCAGGCCGTAAAGCACGTGGCCCATGAGGCTGAGCCATTGGTCCTTGCCGATGTGGAAGACCATGCCGCGCATGATCGGGTCGGCGGTCACGCTCAACCACAGCGGCATGATCACCAGCGCGCCGAGCACCCACCACACCACGCCGTACACCACGCCGGCGCCCAGCAGCGGGCCGATCCTGCCGGCCAGTGGCCAGACCAGCACCGCGAAGATGACGCCGATTACCGCCGAGTTGACCAGGTGCACGACGAATCCGACGACGGCGTTGTCGACGCCGATGAGCATCCCGATCATCGGCAGCATGCCCATCATCGCCATCAGCACGCCGAAGACGACGCCGCCGGTCAGCCCGGCGATGGCTCCGTTCGCGAGGCGGGCGCTGGTTCCGCTCAAGTGCGCGGTGGTGGACATGATCGGCTCCTCACTGACAGGACGGTGCTGTCAGGTATGGAGACGACGTGGCTTAGCTGGTGATTGCGCTCAATTCGCGGGCAGGCGCTGGGCCAGGGTCGCGAGCCGGCCGGTCGGGAGCGCGGCGGCCACCAGCAGGTCCTCATGGGGGCAGTACACGGTGATTCCCTCGCGGTCGACGGTCCACGGCATGTCACCGGGTGGTGCGTGCTGGGCGTCCGGGGGTGTTCCGACCGGCCGATCGGCGTGCGCGACCAGTAGCTCGACGCCGTCCAGCCGGTAGTACTGCAGCCGCAGCTCTGCCGCCCCGGCCTGCACGGTCCAGCCCTGGCCGTGCGCGACCGGGCCCGCATCCGGCGAAACAGGCCGGCCGGTCGGGGCGGGGATGCGCTGCGCGGCTTCCACCACGGTGGTGATCGCCGGCGGGTCGGCACCACGCTCGGGCAGTGCGAGCGCGACCAGCGCGACTACCGCGGCCGCCACCGCCAGCGCTCCGGCCGTGAGCGACCGCACCCGTCGTTGCGGCGGCCGGGTCCGGGCGGCCAGTTCGACCGTCATGCGCACGCGGTCGGCCAGGTCGTGAGGTGCTGTGTCGCGCAGTTGGGCGGTGGCCCTGCGTCCGGCCCGGTCTTCGCGCACCGCCTGCCAGCAGTCGGCGCAGGTCAGCAGGTGCGCGTCGAACTCGGCGGCGGCCTGGTCGTCCAGCTCTCCGGCGAGAAACGCGGCCAGCGACTGTTCATGCGTGTCCATGGCCGCCTCCCGTCCGCGGCCGGGTGCCGGCCAGCAGCACGGCCAGCTTGCGGCGTCCGCGGTGCACTCTGGCCAGCACCGTGCCGCGCGGGCAGCGCAGGATCTCGGCTGTCTCCCGCGCGGTGTAACCTGCGACGTCCATCAACAGCACACACCACCGCTGTGGCTCCGGCAGCCGTGCCAGCGCGGTTTCGATCTCGGCTCGGTCGAGCGCCGTGATCGCCAGCTCGTCCACTGCGTCCGCGGCCACGACCTCGCCCGCCTCGGCCTCGGGCGCCTCGATCGGACGACGCGATTCCCGCCGTGCCTGGGAGCGGGCCGCGTTCAGGCAGATCGCCGCCAGCCACGCCCGCGTGTTCTCGCCGTGGTGCTGATCGAAATGAGTGAACGCCCGCAGGTAGGTCTCCTGCACCAGGTCGTCGGCCTGCGCCGGATCCGCCGCCGCATGCCGGGCGATCCGGTACAGCGCCTCCAGGTGCGGCAGGGTCGCATCGAGGAACGCCCGGTGTGCCGCGCCGCCGTCCCTGCCACGCATCCGACCTGTCCCATCTACCCGCACATCACCATAGACGCCGGGGACCATCCCGTGATTGCGTCGGCCGCCCGCGGCGGCGAACCGCAAGCGGCCGCGATCGCATCAGAGTTCTCCACCTCTGCGTGCCGCTCGACCGACGTCCGGGCCGGTCCTGCCCAGCGACCACGCTGTACATCAGATGTCCGAGCGCGGACGCCCACGGCGTGAACAGCGGTGCGGCCACGAGGTCGACCGCCGTCCACCCGAGGCACCGGATGACCAGCCAGACGACGATGCCGAACACCATTCCCGTTCCGGCGCGCCGGACCTGGTCGCCGCCGCGCGGGTTGACGGCACCGACGATCGCGGCGAGCACCCATGCCCGGCACCGCCGCCATCATCATGTGCACGACCAGCCCCATCACCGGCGCGCCGACGCTGAAGCTCCCGTCCAACGTCCTCGGATTCCTTGTCCCCGCGCGAACCCGGTATCAAGGGCGCGCCGACCAGAAGTGTCAGCAGGATGACACGGGCGGCGGGAGAATGTGTTTCGTTCGTGTGCTGTGTCCGTCGCTTCGCGGCAAGGTCAGTCGGCAGTGCTGCGGGTATCGAGCCGGTCGACCACGTCGAAAACGACGCAGGCGCTGCGGCCGCCGCCGGGCCCGCCGTGCCTGCCAGCCCAGCGCAACCGCCGGGAAGCCCAGCAGCCCCAGCAGCAGGACTCCACCCGGAAGTGCCCGGTCACCGAGCCGGCCACGACGCTGCTCACCAGACATATCCGCCGACCAGCAGTCGTTCCGCCGTTCCCCACTTCCGGTCGGGCGCGCCTGACGATCACCTCCGGCGCGACCGCAGGGTCTGCCGCCAGGGGAGTCAAGCGCGGCGATGGCAGCGGGGATCGGTCCCGCGGAAGTCTCACTTGCCGGTGAGCGCGGCGCAGTTGGCGGTTTCGAACTCGTCGATGCGGTCGAGGAGTTGCGTCAGCTCGGCGATGCGGGCGCGGGTTCGGTGCCACCGTCCGGAGTTGCCGGGCGAGGTGCGGACGGATGCGCTCGTCGGGCCGGGTCGGGCAGACCTCGGTGAGGTCGCTGATCTCGTCGGGGGTCAGGCCGGGCGAGCGGAGGTTTCGGCCGCGCGGACCCCCACAGTGCGGATTCGTCGTACAACCGCCGATCGTCATCGGCGTGCTCGTCGACGCGGCGCCCAGCCGCTCACGGTGCTTCGGCTGGGCGCTGGTCATCGGGCGCCGTGCGGCCGGGGTGTTCGGGGGTAGCGGTGGTCCGGCAGCGGTTGGCCAGGGCTCAGGTCGAGCGGGTCGTGGCCGGGCAGCGGCCGGTAGGTGGCGTCGGCGTCGGTGAAGGTGACCAAAAAGGACAGCCGATCCTCGGTGGAAGTGTTGGCGCCGGCACAGTGCGCGGTGCGCCCGTGGTGGAACGTGGCGTCACCGGCCCGCAGCGGGATGGTGACTCGGGGGTTCCAGTGCAGCTCGGGCCAGTGGGTGAACAGGTAGTTGTCCGGATCGGACTTGTACTCGTTCAACTCGACGTGAGCGGGTCCGCCGCGGCGGTGCGAGCCGGGCAGGAAGGTCAGGCAGCCGCGCTCGGCGGGCACGTCGACCAGGGCGATCCAGGCGTTGAAGATCAGGCGCGAGTCCAGTAGCGCGAAGGTCAGGTCGTCGTGCCAGCCGGTGGGCGCGCTGTGTCCGGGGTTCTTGCGGAGAACCTCGCCGCCCCAGACTCGCAGCGGCATGCCGGCCAGTTGTTCGGCGAGCGAGCCGATGCGCGGGTGGAGGGCGAGTTCGCGCAGGACAGGGTGGTGTTCCCAGGCGTCGGTCGTGGCGGTGATGCGGGTGCCGAACTCGTCGTCGGTGTGGCTGTGCGCGGCGAGGGTTTCCGTCGCCGCGGCGCGGAAACGGGTCACCTCGTCGGCAGTGAGCAGGCCCGGCACGTGGGTGAAGCCGCGCTCGCGGAAGTCCTGGACGATGTGCTCCGCCGCGGCGTGCGCTTTGTCGGTGAAAGTCATGTCAGCCTCCGATCACCGGTTCGTGTCCGGGGAATGGGGTGTCGGTGGTGTCGATCATCGGCCTGACGGGGACAGGCGGGCCAGGATGAGCGGGCACGTGAGGGTGTCCATGGCGCACCTGCCGCACAGGGTCCGCCCGCCGGTTCCGACGATGGGCCGTCGGCGTCGTACTCGGCGGCCGGCGCTTGGCGCACCTGGTCGACGCTGCTACCGGCGGCCTCCGCCAGGTGGTCGAGGGTGACGGCTTCGCCCTCGGCGAGCTGCCGCAGCAGCGGGCGGAACAACCACGGCTGAGTGGCCGGTGGCCGGTGCCGCGCGGAGCGCCGGCGAGCCGGTCGACCAGCCGGCGGGAAGGAGTGCTCACGATCATCACCTCGCAGGCTCGGCGCCGCCGGGAAGAGCGCCGATTGTGGCTACGGACGCGACGCTAGGGTCTGCCCCCGGGGTGAGGGTCAAGCGGGAGCTACTGCTGCCGATGGCAGTCCGCGGAGTCCGATGCGCGTGCACTGCGAACGTGACGCCGAATTCGCCAGACCACGACCGCGACGAGCAGGGCGACGGCCCCGCCGATCACCCACGGGTTGCCCAGGACCGCTCCGGCTCCGGCGAGCGCGCCCCCGGCTATCAGCAACGGCAGACCGCAGCACAGCGCCGGCAGCAGCAACAACGCACCGGCGGCCAAGGTGTTGCGCGTGCCGTCGGGGTCGCGGTTGGTGGGGATCGCAAGCCGCCTTCGCTCACGGAGTAGGGGTGATGCGCATGCAGGCAGCGAGGGCGGCGGCGTTGTCCGCGGCCAGCGACCGCGCCAGCAGCACCAGTTCGGCCACGCGCGGGTCGGTGACCTTGTAGTGGGCGAACCGGCCTTGGCGCCGGACCTGCACGTACCCGCAGTCGGCCAGGCAGCCCAGGTGGGTGGAGACCCGGCCCTGGGACAGGCCGATCTGCTCGACGCATTCGGTGACGGTGTGCTCGTCGTGGAGCAGGTACTCCAGCAGCCGCAGGCGTGCCGGGTCGCCCAGGGCGCGGAAGAACTTGGCCACCATCTCCACGCCGTTCGGCTCGGTGGGCAGCAGCGCCGCCACGGGTTCGGGTGCCCCGGCCATCGGTTCGGTGTCCTCACATCGGATAAGCAACGTATGCGGATGAACGGATATGAGGCTAGCATCCTTGTATCCGCCGGGGCGAATACGTCCGGCGGGACGGAGAGGAGCCACCGGATGCAGGACGACCTGGCGGTGATTGGTTCGGGTGCGGCTGCGTTCGCGGCGGCGATCGCGGCGCGCACCAAGGGCCGCTCGGTGGTGATGGTCGAGCGCGACACCGTCGGTGGGACGTGCGTGAACACCGGCTGTGTGCCGTCGAAGGCGCTGCTGGCCGCCGCCGAAGCCCGCCACGTCAGCCTGGACGGCCGGTTCCCCGGCATCAGGGTGACCCCGTTCGGCGTCGACCTGCCGCGCCTGATCGACGCCGAGCGCGATCTGGTGGGCGCGCTGCGGGCGGAGAAGTACACCGGCCTGGCCGCCGAGTACGGCTGGGACATCCTGCGTGGCATGGCCACCTTCAGCACCGACGGGCCGGACCCGGTGCTGCACGTGGATCTCGCCGACGGCGGCACCCGGAAGGTGGTCGCCGAGCACTATCTGATCGCCACCGGCTCGGCCCCGTGGGCGCCGCCGATCGACGGACTGGCCGAGGCCGGCTACCTGACCTCGACCACCGCGATGGAACTCGACGCGCTCCCCGCCTCGATGATCGTGATCGGTGGCAACGCGGTCGGCCTGGAACAGGCCCAGTTGTGGAACCGGCTCGGCGTCGACGTCACGGTGGTGGAAGCGCGGGACCGGCCGGCGCCCTTCGAGGAACCGGAAGTCTCCGCCGTGATCGAGGAGGCGTTCACCCGCGAGGGCATTCGCGTGATCAGCGGCGCCACCATCACCCGTACCGGCCGCGATCGGGCCGGCTACCGGCTGGCGCTCACCGGCGCCGACGGCCAGCCGGGCGAGGTACGGGCCGAGCAGCTGCTCGTGGCGACCGGCCGCCGTCCCGTCACCGCCGGGCTGAACCTGGCCGCGGTGGGGGTCAAGACCGGGTCGCGCGGCGAGGTGACCGTCGATGAGCACCTGCGCACCGGCAACCCGCGGATCTGGGCCGCCGGGGACGTCACCGGGCACCCGCAATTCGTCTACGTCGCGGGCGCACAGGGCACCCTGGTGGCCGACAACGCGTTCGACGATGCCAAGCGGACGCTGGACTACCACCACCTGCCCCGGGTGACGTTCACCAGCCCCGCGATCGCCTCGGCCGGGCTGACCGAGGCCCAGGCCGTCGAGCAGGGCTACGCGTGCGAATGCCGGGTGCTGCCGCTGGAGCACGTGCCGCGGGCGCTGGTCAACCGCGACACCCACGGACTGATCAAGCTCGTCGCCGACCACGACACCGGCCGCCTGCTCGGCGCGCACGTGATCGCCGAGGGCGCCGGGGATGTGATCGCCACCGCCGTCCACGCGCTGGCGAACGACATGACCGTGCAGCAGATGGCCGACCTGTGGTGCCCTTACCTGACGATGGCCGAAGGCATCAAACTCGCCGCGCAAACCTTCACCCGCGACGTGTCCAAGCTGTCCTGCTGTGCCTCCTGACGAGACGGAGCGGCCGATGACCAGCGGAACCCGTTCGGAGCGGATGACGGTCGGCGAGCTGTCCCGCCGCACTGGAGTGCCGATCAAGGCATTGCGCGAATACACGGACTCCGGGTTGATCTACACGATGGGCCGCAGCGAGTCCAACTACCGCCTGTTCACCGGCGATGCCCTGCGGTGCGTGCAGTGGATCGGGCAGCTGCGTGGACTCGGGCTGACCCTGGCCGAAATCCGGGACCTCGCCCGAAAGTGCCCACAGCCCAACGACGAGCTCATCGGACCCCGCCTGGCCGGACTGCTCCGCACCGCGCGAGCCCGCTTGGAGACGCGCATCGCGGAACTGCAGCGAACACGCGACCGGATCACCGACTTCGAAACCGCCCACCGCGCGGAGCTGGCGGGTCGCGCGAAATCGAACGGCCGGGCCGTCGATCCGCGACGCCGCGCCGGGTGCGCGTGACCCGATCACGCGCACAGGGTGCCGGTAGCCGTGGCCGGGACCGAACCACGCCGGCCCACTGCGATGTCATCCAGCCTGGGCTACCTAGGGAAGGTGACGGTCGATCCAGCGCAGCACGGCGCCCAGCGCGCCTCGCCGGTGCCAGCCGCGGCGGATCACCGTGGCCCGAACGGCCTGGATCCCGCTACGCACCAGCGCAGCCGGCGACGGATGCAGCTCGTCGAAGCGCTGGAGGGCCCGGCGCTGCAGCCACCGCGCGCACCGCAGACACACTCCGACCTCCGGATGGTCACCCAACCGGACCAACTCCGCTTCCGGGTATCTGCCGCCGCAACACCAGCACCCAGTCTCCGACACCCGCTCCTGCTCAGGCTGGACCGACACCAGGATCACCTCCACGCGACGACCGAGGATGCGCTGCGACCACCACGCCACCGATTGTCCGGTCGGCCGGACGACCCGGACCCAACACATCCTGGTCCACCAACCGGAAAGGACACACGTCCATGTTGTCATGGGGTGCCATCGCCTACGGGGCCGCACTGTCCGCCGTGCTGGCCGTACTGCTGGTGCTCGCCGCCGCGCGCGAACGCCGGCCCGGCACGCTCGCCACCGTCGCCGCCGGAGCGGTGCTCGGGCCGGCGGCGTGGAACGCCATCCTGCGCGCCACCGACGCCAGCCAGTTCTTCACCGACGCTCCGATCCCGTTCTTCCCGATCAGCTGGCAGGACACCGGATCCGGCGTCTTCACCCTCGCCGCACTCGCCCTGCTCCTCAGCCTCGGACCATTGCGCGCCACACCCGGCCGCCGCATCGCACTCGTGGCCGGTCTCGGCGCCCTCAGCGCGCTGCTGGTCGACATCTACCTCTACTGACCCGCGCAGGTCAGGTCTGGGGACAAGGGGCGGTGTGCTCGGGTTCCTGGCAGTCGAGCACACCGTGGCCCCTCGCGCTCACCTTGAACCAGGTGTCGCGCCGACGCGGGTCGCGCGGCGCCAGGCGGCGCGGCGGAGGAGGCGGAGCCCGTTGAGGCCAACGATGACGGTGGAGCCTTCGTGGCCGGCCACGCCGAGCGGCAGCGGCAGGGTGCCGATCAGGTCCCAGAGCACGAGGCCGGTGATGAACACGGCGGCGATGATCAGGTTGGCGGTGACGACGCGGCGGGCGCGGCGGGACAGGGCGATGACGGCGGGGATGGTGGTCAGCTCGTCGCGGACGACGACGACGTCGGCGGTCTGCAGGCTGAGGTCGGATCCGGCGCCGCCCATCGCGATTCCGGTGTGCGCGGCGGCGAGGGCGGGTGCGTCGTTGATGCCGTCGCCGATCATCGTGACCCGCGCGCCATCGGTTTCGAGGTCGCGGACGGCGATGACCTTGTCATCGGGCAGCAGGCCGGCGCGGACGTCGATGATCCCGACCCGGCCGGCGATGCGGGTGGCAGTGGCGGCGTTGTCCCCGGTGAGCAACACGGGGGCGGTGCCGGTCAGGCGGGTGACGGCGGCGACGGCGGGGGCGGCTTCGGGGCGGATCTGGTCGGTGATGCCCAGCACGCCGATCGGGCGGTGTTCGCAGAGCACGACAACGGCGGTGTGTCCTTGTTCTTGGAGCACGTCCACGACACCGGCGGCATCGTCCGATGTGGACAGAAACGCGGCGGGGGAGCCGACTTGGAGGAATCGGTCGTCGACACGGGCGGAGACGCCGCGCCCGGGCCGGGCGGAGAACTCGTCGGCGATCGGCAGGTCGAGGCCGCGGGCGCGGGCGGCCCGAACGATCGCGGCGGCCAGCGGGTGCTCGCTGGGGTGCTCGGCCGCCGCGGCCAGCCGCAGCAACTCGTCCTCGGTGATTCCGGTGCCGGGCAGAACGTGGATCTCGGCGAGTTCGGGGGTTCCACGGGTCAACGTGCCGGTCTTGTCGAATGCGACCCGGGTGGTCGCGCCGAGCTGTTCCATGACGACGGCCGACTTGACCAGGACGCCGTGGCGTCCCGCGTTGGCGATCGCGGCCAGCAGCGGCGGCATCGTGGCCAGCACGACCGCGCACGGGGACGCGACGATCATGAACGTCATCGCCCGCAGCAACGAGTCCTGCAGCGCCTCGCCGAGCAGCAAGGGGATGACGAACAGGGCGATGGTGGCTGTGACCATGCCGATCGAGTAGCGCTGCTCCACCTTCTCGATGAACAGCTGGGTCTTGGCCTTGGTCTGGCTTGCTTCCTCCACCAGGGCGGCGATGCGGGCGACGACGGAGTCCTCGGCACGGCGGTCCACCCGCACCCGCAGCGACCCGGTGCCGTTGAGCGTCCCGGCGAACACCTCATCCCCGGCCGTCTTGTCGACCGGGAGTGGCTCGCCGGTGATGGTGGCCTGGTCGACCTCGCCGGCCCCGGACAGCACCGCACCGTCGGCGGCGATCCGCTCGCCGGGTCGCACCAGCACCACATCGCCGACCTGGAGATCGGCCGCCTTCACCGTCTGCTCGTCACCCTCGGGCGACAGGCGGGTCGCGGTGTCCGGGGCGAGGTCCAGCAGCCCGCGCACCGAGTCCTCGGTCCGGGCGGTGGCCAGGGCTTCCAGCGCGCCGGAAGTGGCGAAGATGACGATCAGCAGCCCGCCGTCCATCACCTGCCCGAGTGCCGCAGCGCCGATCGCCGCGACAACCATCAGCAAGTCCACATCGAGGGTCTTTTCCCGCAATGCCCGTAGTCCGGCCAAGCCGGGCTCCCAGCCGCCGGTGACGTAGCAGGCCAGGTACAGCGTCCACCACGACCACTCCGGCCCGCTTAGCACCTGGACGGCCAGCCCGGCCAGGAACAGGACGAGTGCCGTGGCGGCCCACCGCATCTCCGGCAGCTCGAACAGCCGGGTGCGCCGCGCCGGCACGGCTGCTGGTCGGGCAGCGGTGGAGCGGGCCGGCGTGGCGGTGGACGAAACCACGAGAAACCTCCGGGGACGACGGGCGGACGCCTCGACCATAACAGAACGCATGAAGACGTCTTCATGTATAGAATGGGTTAGACTCCGGTCATGGGACACGGGGTGCAGGGCCGCGACCGGCCGGTGGGCCGGCTGGATGCCGAGTCCGCGGCGCATGTCGCGACGACGCTGCAGGCCCTGGCCACCCCGAGCCGACTGCTGATCCTCACCGAGTTGCGGCAAGGCCCCCGTCCGGTCACCGAACTGGCCGAGGCCATCGGGCTGGAACAGTCCGCCGTATCGCACCAGCTGCGGCTACTGCGCAACCTCGGCCTGGTCACCGGCACCCGCGCCGGCCGCAGCATCGTCTACAGCCTCTACGACAACCACGTCGCCCAACTGCTCGACGAGGCCGTCTATCACAGCGAACACCTCCGCCTCGGGCTCGCCGACCGGCCCGACACCGCAAGCTGACCGGCCTCACCAGTCAGTAGCACGAATTCGGTGCTGCCGATCTCGCTGACCGAACCGGTGTCGCCGTTCCGGTTGCCGGTAGCGGACCCGCCAGGAAGGCTCCCGGTCTGCTCGACCCGTGCCATGACGACCTCGGGGTTGTTTGTGCTGCGTTCGGGTCGTCCGCCCGGGCACGACAGCATCGTCAATTCAGCGCCCGCGTGGGGCCGACGAGAGGTCGGTGGACGGCGCGGAATCGCCGGCATCTGTGTTGTTCACCGCAACCTGGCCACTTGCGGTGAACCAGTGCCCAGATCCGCGGCCACCGCGCCGACCTCCTGCACGCTGGCCCGGACGTAGGTGGTTGTGGTGCCGGCGTCGGTGTTGTCGTCGTGTCCTGTGAGTCGTCGGAGCCTGAGGGTGATGGCGGCGATGGTGAGTTCGGCGTGGTAGTAGGCGGCGCGTTCGGCGTAGGTGGCTGGGTCCGGAACTGTTTGAGCCGGTTGAAGCAGCGTTCGACCACGTTGCGCCGCTTGTAGGTTGCGCGGTCGAAGGCCGGCGGGTGCCCACCCGCGGCGGGAGCCCTTGGCGGCGCGGCGGGCGATCTGGTCTGCACGCTCGGGGCTGATGAAACCGGATTCGTCGGTCCCGCATCGCCTGCCGTGTCGAGGGTGGGAGTCGTGCGCGGTCTTCCACCGCCCCGTTTGGGCACGTCACGCCACGGCGCACCGGTACGCAGCTTCCACAGAATCGCGTTGAGCACCTGCCGGTGATCCCGCCACCGCCGTCCCCGACCGGAGACCGGCGGCAGCAGCGGCTCACTCCGCGCCCACCGCCCGATCCGTCACCTCACCCCGACCCACCACCACCCAGAACCCACAGCCAGATCAACTACAGGACATCACCTTGTCGCTGCCGGTCGGCAGAACCACGAGCGTGCCCCGGCCGGAGTCGAGCGCGCGGACGGCCTGGTGCTGCGATGCCCGCAAGGTGGAATCGAACAACGTGCTCGCGACCGCCCCGGGCGCCAGGGGCGAGCCGGTCATACCGAGGAAGGTACCTATTTCGGCGCACTGTCGCGGGCGGTCGCCGGTAGGGTGATCCGGGAGCTGTTCCGCGACGGATACGGGAGCGTGCGATGCCTGAGCGGCCGATGCTGGTGCTCACCGCCACCGGTGGGCAGGGACGTGCAGTCACGGCGGGGCTTTTGGACCGCGGCGCAGAGGTGCGGGCACTGGTGCGCGATCCCGGCAGCCCCGCGGCCCAGGCGCTGCGCCGCCGCGGTGTCGAAGTGGTTCCCGGGCTACTGGACGACGCGCACTCGCTGACCGCGGCCATGCGCGGCGTGGCGGGAGTGTTCGCGTTGACCACCCCGTTCGAGGCGGGCGCGGAAGCCGAGGTGGCGCAAGGGCGGGCGATCCTCGCGGCAGCGCGTGCGGCGGACGTCGGGCACCTCGTGTTCAGCTCCGTCGCCGGCGCCACCCAGCGGACCGGGGTGCCGCATTTCGACAGCAAGGCGATCGTCGAGGCCGAGGTGCGGGCCAGCGGGTTGCCTTACACGATCCTGGGACCGACGTACTTCTTCGACAATGCGCTCGGCGGCTATCAACAGATTCTCACGGGGACGCTCGACCTGCCGTTGCCGGGGGACCGGCCACTGCAGCAGCTGGCGCGCTCCGATCACGGCGCGTTCGCGGCCGAGGTGCTGGTGCACGCCGAAAAGTATGTGGGCCAGCGGATCGAACTCGCCAGCGACGCCCCCACTCCGACGCGGATGGCGCTCGCGCTGAGCGAAATCGTCGGCCGGGAGGTCCGCCACAACCGGGTCCCGCTGGACGCCATCGGCAACGCGGACATGCATGCGATGTGGGCTTTTCTCAACGGGACGGGCTACCAGGTGGACATCCCCGCGTTGCACGCCGCCCACCCGGAGATCGCGTGGACCACGTTCGCTTCCTGGGCCCAGCAGACTTTCGGAGGCCAGTCATGAAGACCGTGTCTGCCCGCGGGCCCTTGTTTCCGCCGCTGCCGTACGAGTCGTGGCGCGACTGCCTGGCCACACTACACCGGTTCGCCCAGGTGGTGGGCAAGATCCGGCTGGCCGCGAGCCCGCGCCGCAACCACTGGTGGAATGTGCCGTTCCACGTGACGGGGCGGGGCATCACCACCCGGCCGATGGGCTGGGATCCGATTTTCTGCATCGACTTCGACTTCCTCGACCACCGCCTCGACATCAGCACGATCGACGGCGCCCGCCATTCGATCAGCCTGCCGGGCCTGTCGGTGGCCGCGTTCCACGACCGGTTGCTGGCCGGGCTCGCCGCGATCGGCGTCGACGTGGTCATCGACCGGCCCTACCCGTTCGATTTGCCGGACGCCGCGCGGCCGTTCGCCGAAGACACCGAACACGCCGCCTACAACCCGGTCTCGGCAACGGAATACTGGCGGATCTTGAGCCGGGTGAACCTGCTGCTCGAGGAGTTCGCCGGGCGGTTCTCCGGCAAGACCAGCCCGGTGCACCATTTCTGGCACACCTTCGACATCGCCGTGACGCGGTTCGCCGAGCGCCCGGTGGACCAGCCGCCCACAGCCGACCCGGTGACCCGCGAGGCGTATTCGCGGGAGGTCATCAGCTTCGGGTTCTGGTTCGGGGACGAGACTTTCCCCGCACCGGCGTTCTACTCCTACACCGCGCCCGAACCCGGCGAGCTCACGCGTGAGTCCCTCGACCCGGACGCGGCGGGCTGGCACGATCGGGGTGGCAGCCACCTGGCGATCCTGCGCTACGACGACGTCCGCACCCGGCCCGACCCGCGCGCGGCGGTACTGGATTTCTACGAGTCGGCCTACCAGGCCGGGGCGCGCCACGCCGGCTGGGACACGGCGCGTTTCGCCTGCCCCGGCGGGGCCACCGATCCCTACGTCCAGGGCTGAGCCCAGGGGCCCTGGCGTCACCCGGGGACGCGTCCGGCACGCGTGCCGATGTCATGCCGTCGTTGCCAGCGGGTCTCGGCGTGCCCGGCATGACCGATACCATCGGATTCCCTGCCCCGCCCAGGGTTTTCCTGCTGCTGGTCGACCGTCTGGGCTGGCAGGCCCTGTCGGCGCGCGGTTCCTGTCCTCGCTGATGGGCGGACCGGGAACCGATCGCCGGGTGCTTCCCGGCGACGACGGCGACCAGCCTTGCCGCGCTCGGCGCTGGGTTGCGGATCGCCCGGAGGAGACAGGAGGTGCGGGCGACGAGCGGTGCGGATTGGCTGATGGGCGGCGCGAGGGAGCTTCCCGCCACCTGCCCGAAGATCGTCACGTTGTCGCTGATGGCGTTGGCCGGCCTGCGGCTCGCCCCGCGCCGGGCACTTGCCGAGTTACGCATCTTCGACCTCCTCGTGATCATCGCGACCGGCGCGATCGTCGGGCGTACCGCGACCGCCTCCGATGCGTCGTTCCCGGTCGGTGCCGCGGCCCGGCGGTGCACATCGTGATCTCACGCCTGCGGTTCGTCCCGCGAGTGGCGAGCGTGCTCGATCACCCGGTGCGCGTCCTCGTCGTGGACGGTGCGGTCGACCACAGGCAGCTCAAGGCTGCGCATCCGACCGAGGGCGACCTGTCCGAGGCACTGCGCGAACGGGGCGGGCACAACCTCGCAATCCGCGACGCGGGCACCACTCTTCCGGATGTGAGGTGAAAGGGGTTCAGGTGTGTCTGTGCGAAGCTCCGACGGGAATTCCCGGCCGTGCACCTGGCGATCGGTGTCGCGGGCAACGTCGTCTTCTTCGTGGGCAGCGTGCTGTTCATCTGGTCCTGGTCCGAGCAGATCGCGGTCTGCCTGTTCATCGTGGGCTCGTTCGGGATGATGCTCGGCGCGATCGGACAGGCCTTCTACATCCACGAACGACACCGCCTCAACGGCACGCCGGGGGAGCGGCCGGCAGGCGTCTCGGCGCGAAACTGACCAAGTACCACAACGGAGTTCACCGCGATCATGGCTCGGCCTCGCCCCCTGGACGCCCGGTGGCCCGAGTGGCAGCGGACTCAGCTCGCCGCGCGGACGCGGAAGCCGCTGTCCGCATCCGCGCGAGCCTGTGCACGCTGACCCACGGCCGGTCCGCACGGTGCGCACGTGCGCCCCGACCACCCGCCACCCTTGCCCGGCGCGAGACATTCTCCACCTTCGGGTTGTCCACACGCTCGGGCCCAGCCGTTCACCGTGCGGCCCGGCCGGAGATCTGGGTCATCACACCGGCGTCGGCGAGCGTGGTGACGTCGCCGATTTCCCGGTTCTCCGCCACGTCGCGCAGCAGGCGGCGCATGATCTTGCCGGAGCGGGTCTTGGGCAGCTCGGGCACGACCATGATCTGCCGCGGTTTGGCGATCGGGCCGATCTCCTTCGCCACGTGGTCCCGCAGCTCCGGCACCGGGTCGCCACTCGCCGAGCCGCGCAGGATCACGAACGCCACGATGCCCTGGCCCGTCGTCGGGTCGGCGGCGCCCACCACCGCGGCCTCGGCGACCGCCGGGTGGGACACCAGTGCCGACTCGACCTCGGCGGTCGAGATGCGGTGCCCGGAGACGTTCATGACGTCGTCCACCCGGCCGAGCAGCCAGATGTCGCCGTCGGCGTCGTACCGCGCGCCGTCGCCCGCGAAATACGCGCCGGCGAAGCGCGACCAGTACGTGTCCCGGAACCGGGCGTCGTCGCCCCACA
This sequence comes from Amycolatopsis thermophila, assembly GCF_030814215.1. Classification (NCBI taxonomy): domain Bacteria; kingdom Bacillati; phylum Actinomycetota; class Actinomycetes; order Pseudonocardiales; family Pseudonocardiaceae; genus Amycolatopsis; species Amycolatopsis thermophila. Next base: position 5,538,979 of record NZ_JAUSUT010000001.1, read on the forward strand.
CGCCCCGCAGCATGGACGGCCACGGCTGGTCCAGCACCAGGTATCCGCTCTCGCCCGGCGCGACCCGCTTGCCGGCGTCGTCCACCACCACCGCGGAGATCCCGGGCACCGGCGCCTGCGCGGAACCCGGCTTGAACTCCGCCGAACCAGGCAGCGGGGCGATCATGATGGCGCCGGTCTCGGTCTGCCACCACGTGTCCACGATCGGCGCCGTGCCCGCCCCGATGTGCTCGCGGTACCACCGCCAAGCCTCGGGGTTGATCGGCTCGCCCACCGATCCGAGCACCCGCAACGACGACAGGTCGTAGCGGGCCGGGATGTCCTCGCCCCACTTCATGAACGTCCGGATCAGCGTGGGCGCCGTGTAGTAGATCGACACCCCGTACTTCTGCACGATCTCCCAGTGCCGGCCCTCGTGCGGAGTGTTCGGCGTGCCCTCGTAGGCCACCTGCGTCGCGCGGTTCGCCAGCGGCCCGTACACGATGTAGGAGTGTCCGGTGATCCACCCGATGTCCGCGGTGCACCAGTACACGTCCTCGCCCGGCCGGTGGTCGAACACCACCTGGTGCGTGTACGCCACCTGCGTCAGGTAGCCGCCGGAGGTGTGCAGGATCCCCTTCGGCTTCCCCGTCGTCCCGCTGGTGTAGAGGATGAACAACGGGTGCTCCGAATCGAACGACTCGGGCGTGTGCGCCGTCGGCTGGCGATCCACCAGCTCGTGCCACCACACGTCACGATCGCCCATCACCACCGGGGTTCCGGTGCGCCGCACCACGACCACCTTCTCCACCGCGGACCCGGCCAGGGCTTCGTCCACGCCCGCCTTCACCGGCACGGCCTTGCCCCGCCGGTACTGGCCGTCGGCGGTGATCACGACCTTCGCCTGAGCGTCGTCGACCCGCGAGCGCAACGCCGACGGCGAGAACCCGCCGAACACCACCGAATGCGGCGCGCCCAGCCGCGCGCACGCCAGCATCGCCACGATCGCCTCGGGGATCATCGGCAGCTGGATCGCGACCCGGTCACCGGCCCGCACCCCGAGCGCGAGCAGCGCGTTGGCGGCCCGGCACACCTCGTCCCGCAGCTGCGCGTAGGTGATGTCCCGCGAATCACCCGGCTCGCCCACCCAGTGGATCGCCACCTGGTCCCCGAACCCGGCCTCGACGTGCCGGTCGACGCAGTTGTAGGCGACGTTCAGCCTGCCGCCGGCGAACCACTTCGCGTACGGGGCGCCGGAGAAGTCCAGAACCTCCGACCACCGCACGTCCCAGTGCAACCGTTCCGCCTGCTCAGCCCAGAAGTCCATGCCGCCAAGCCTGACCGGCCCACGTTGGCGGGACGTTGGAACCCTCCGTGCGGGTAGGTGCGCCCTCGCCGATCGTCAGGCATCATGGAGCACCATCGCGCCGGAAGCACGAGGACGACGAGGTCGCGGAAATGGCAGAGCGTAGCGCGCTCCACCAGCGCCGGGCGGCCCTGGAACGGGAATGGGCCCGCTGGGTGCCGGCACAGGCGCGCCCGGAAACCCTGGAACTGCGCAGCGAGGTGGCCGAATCCTGGGCACGCTCGCTGTCCATCGTGGATCCCGCGCGGGACAGCGCACCCGCGGCCGGTGACGAGGTGCGCTCCCGCTGGCGTGAATCGCCGCTGCGGGCCCCGGTCACCGAACTCGCCGACGAGCTGCGCAGCATCGCCGACGACGCCGGGTTCGTCGCCGCCGTCACCGACGAGTCCGGCACCATCCTGTGGACCTGCGGCGGACGCGTGATGCGGCGCCGGGCCGAGCGGGTGAACTTCGCGCCCGGCGGCCGCTGGGACGAGCCGGACATGGGCACCAACGCCCTGTCGCTGGCGCTGCGCACCGGCCGCCCGAGCAGCGTCTTCTCCGCCGAGCACCTGGTCGCAGCCCTGCACGGCTGGGTCTGCTACTGCGCCCCGATCCGCGACCCGCGCGGCCGCCACCTCGGCGTGCTGGACCTGTCCACCACCTGGGACCGGTCGCACCCGCTGGCCATGTCGACGGTCCGCACCCTGGTCACCGCCATCGAGTCCCGGCTGCACGCCGCTCCGCCCGCGGCGCCGGGCATCCGGCTGTCCTGCCTCGGCTCCGGCAGCGCCACGTTCGACGGCACCCCGCTCCGGCTGTCGCCGCGGCAGCTGGAGGTGCTCACCCTGCTCGCGCTCGAGCCCGGCGGGTTCCCGCCCGACGGGCTGCGCGAAGCGCTGTACGGGGACCTGCCGGTCACCAGCACGACGTTGCGCGCTGAGGCCTCCCACCTGCGGCGCATGCTCGGTGGCGCGCTCGCCAACCGCCGCTACGCCCTGACCACGCCGATCGAGTGCGACGCCGTCGACGTGCTGAACGCGCTCAAGGCGGGAGACACCGCGACGGCGGTGCGCCGCTACGCCGGACCCCTGCTGCCCGCGTCCGAGGCGCCGGGCATCACCCGGTGGCGGCACCACCTGGAGGTCGCCGTGCGGGAGGCCGTGCTGGCCTCGCGGGAGCCGGACCTCGCCCTGCTCTACGGCGAGCGGCACCCGTTCGACCTGCAGGTCCACGAGCACGCGCACCGGCTGCTGGCCCCCGGCGACGGCCGGCGAGGCATCGCGGCGGCGCGCTTGCGCGAGGCTCTGCTGGACTGAGCACCAACGTTTCGCCAACCCGGAGGCGGCACGGTGGCACCCATCACACCGATGTGATCGAGTGAATGGAGTGCTTCCATGGCTTACGCCAAGCCCGGTGCCGACGGCAGTGTCGTCAGCTTCGCCGCGCGGTACGACAACTTCATCGGCGGTGACTGGGTCGCACCGGCCGAGGGACGCTACTTCGAGAACCCGTCGCCGGTCGACGGCAAGGTGTTCTGCGAGGTGGCGCGCTCGTCCGCGGCCGACATCGACCTCGCCCTCGACGCCGCCCACGCCGCCGCCGAGAAGTGGGGCGCCACCTCGACGACCGAGCGCGCCAACATCCTGAACAAGATCGCCGACCGGCTCGAGGACCACCTCGAGGAGCTCGCGGTCGCCGAGACCTGGGAGAACGGCAAGCCGGTCCGCGAGACCCTGGCCGCCGACCTGCCGCTGGCCGTCGACCACTTCCGCTACTTCGCGGGCGCCATCCGCGGCCAGGAAGGCAGCATCGCCGAGATCGACGCCGACACGGTCGCCTACCACTTCCACGAGCCACTGGGCGTGGTCGGCCAGATCATCCCGTGGAACTTCCCGATCCTGATGGCCGCCTGGAAGCTGGCGCCCGCGCTGGCCGCCGGCAACTGCGTGGTGCTCAAGCCGGCCGAGCAGACCCCGGTGTCGATCCTCAAGGTCATCGAGGTGATCGCCGACCTGCTCCCGCCGGGTGTGCTCAACGTCGTCAACGGGTTCGGCGTCGAGGCGGGCAAGCCGCTCGCGTCCAGCTCCCGGATCGCCAAGATCGCGTTCACCGGCGAGACCACCACCGGCCGGTTGATCATGCAGTACGCCAGCGAGAACATCATTCCGGTCACGCTGGAGCTGGGCGGCAAGAGCCCCAACATCTTCCTGCCGGACGTGACCGACGCCGACGACGACTACCTGGACAAGGCCGTCGAGGGCTTCGTGATGTTCGCGCTCAACCAGGGCGAGGTGTGCACCTGCCCGTCGCGCGCGCTGGTGCACTCCGCGATCTACGACGAGTTCATCGGCCGCTGCATCGAGCGCACCAAGGCCATCACGGGCGGCAGCCCGCTCGACCCGTCGACGATGATCGGGGCGCAGGCCAGCAACGACCAGTACGAGAAGATCCTGTCCTACATCGACATCGGCAAGAAGGAGGGCGCGGAGGTCCTCGCCGGTGGCGGCGCCCGTGAGGTGGCCGAGCACCCGGGCGGCTACTACATCGAGCCGACGATCTTCCGCGGCACCAACGACATGCGGATCTTCCAGGAGGAGATCTTCGGCCCGGTGGTGTCGGTGACCACGTTCGACTCGGTCGACGAGGCGCTCAAGATCGCCAACGACACCCTGTACGGCCTGGGCGCCGGCGTGTGGACGCGGGACGGCATCGCCGCCTACCGCCTCGGCCGCGGCATCAAGGCCGGTCGCGTGTGGACGAACTGCTACCACGCCTACCCGGCGCACGCGGCGTTCGGCGGCTACAAGAAGTCCGGCATCGGGCGCGAGACCCACAAGATGATGCTGGACCACTACCAGCAGACCAAGAACCTGCTCGTCAGCTACTCGGCCAAGAAGCTCGGCTTCTTCTGATGGGCGGGCAGCTGTCGCGGGTGGCCATGACCGGCGCCGCGGTGGCCCTGCTGCGCCGGCTGGTCGACCAGCACGGGCCCGTGATGTTCCACCAGTCCGGCGGGTGCTGCGACGGCAGCGCCCCGATGTGCTACCCGGAGGGCGAGTTCCGGGTGGGCGCGTCGGACGTGCTGCTCGGCCACGTCGGCGACGGCACACCGTTCTGGATGAGCGCCGACCAGTACGCCTACTGGCGGCACACGCACCTGACGGTGGACGTCGTGGCAGGCCGTGGCAGCGGGTTCTCGCTGGAGGCGCCCGAAGGCGTGCGCTTCCTGATCCGGTCCCGCCTGCTCACCGACGACGAACTCGCCGTGCTGGACAACTGAAAAAGTGAAAAAGGCCCGGACGCTCGTCCGGGCCTTTTTCGTGTCCGGGGGCACCTGACCGATCGGGCAGGTGCGGCCCCGCCGCTCGTGCGGACTCCGGCTTCCGGCCGAGGAGTATTGCGCCTCAAGCGTTTCCGCACCGCCGCACTGGCGCTAGCTTCGGTGTGCGCGTCACCACAGTCGCCGTCGCGCAGGAAGGAAAGTGCGTCATGCAGGTCGACGAATTGCTGAAGCCGTTCCCCATCAAGGAGTTCCACCCGTTCCCGCGGGCGCTCCTCGGCCCCGGGGCCCACGAGATGATCGGCCCGGAGGCGCTGAAGCTGGGCTTCAAGAAGACCCTGGTGATGACGAGCGGGCTGCGCGGCTCCGACATCGTCCACAAGATCACCGAGTCGATGAAGTACCACGGGCTCGAGGTCGTGCTCTACGACAAGGTCGAGTCCAACCCCAAGGACTACAACGTCATGGACGCCGTCAAGCTGTACCAGGAGAACAAGTGTGACAGCTTCGTCTCCATCGGCGGCGGTTCCTCGCACGACGCCTGCAAGGGCGCCCGCATCTCGGTTGCCCACGACGGCCGCAACGTCAACGACTTCGAAGGCTTCAACAAGTCCGAGAACCCGCGTAACCCTCCGCACATCGCGGTGTCCACCACCGCCGGCACCGGCTCGGAGACGTCCTGGGCCTACGTCATCACCGACACCACCACGGACCCGGACAACCCGCACAAGTACGTGGCGTTCGACGACGCCTCGGTCGCCACGCTGGCGATCGACGACCCGGTGCTGTACTACAGCTGCCCGATCGACTACACCGCGCAGTGCGGGTTCGACGTGCTGGCGCACGCCTCCGAGCCGTACGTGTCGCGGCTGAACTTCGAGCCGTCACTGGGCAACGCGCTGCGGGCCATCAAGCTCACCGCCGAAAACCTGCGCCAGGCCACCTGGAACCCGACCGAGCTGTCCGGCCGCGAGGGCATGATGTACGCCCAGTACATCGCCGCGCAGGCGTTCAACTCCGGTGGCCTCGGGATCATCCACTCCATCTCGCACGCGGTCAGCGCCTTCTACGACACCCACCACGGCCTGAACAACGCGATCGCCCTGCCGCGCGTGTGGGCGTTCAACATGCCGGTGGCGTACCGGCGGTTCGCCGACATCGCCCAGGTGATGGGCATCGACACGCACGGCATGACCGACGTGCAGGCCGCGGACGCGGCGCTGGCGGCCGCGATCCGGCTGCTGCGCGACGTGGGCATCCCGGAGAAGTTCACCGACGTCACGCAGGACAGCTACTCGAAGAACCGGCTCGGCCAGGGCCCGACGAAGTTCTACGAGCAGGCGAGCGTCATCAAGGGCGACGACGAGGACGTGGACCGCATCACCAACCACGTCCTCGGCGACGCGTGCACCCCCGGCAACGCCAAGGAATGCACCTTCGAAACCGTGCGTCCGGTGGTCGATCACTGCCTGAACGGCGACCTGGACGACCTGCTCAGCTGATCAGCTGACGAGCTGCCGGGGGCGGGTCGGACGGGGCCGCCCCCGGCACCCCGATCAAGGAGGGTTTGGCGTGACCGCATTCGATTCCGTCGAGGAAGCCGGGAAGGCGCTGGCCGCGCAGGGGTACCTGACCGACGACCGGCTGGCCACGATGGTGTTCCTGATGACCCGGCTGGAGAAGCCGGTGCTGCTGGAAGGCCCGGCCGGTGTCGGCAAGACGGAACTGGCGAAGTCGCTCGCCGCGGCCACCGGGCGCCGGCTGCTGCGGCTGCAGTGCTACGAAGGGCAGGACGAGGCCAGCGCGCTCTACGAGTGGGACTACGGCAAGCAGCTGCTCTACACCCAGATCCTCCGCGAGAAGATCGGCCAGCTCGTGGCCGACGCGCCGGACCTGCACGACGCGGTGGACCGCATCGGCGCGCAGGAGAGCGTGTTCTTCTCCGAACGGTTCCTCGCCGCGCGCCCCCTGCTGGAGGCGGTCCGCGCCGAGGAACCCGTGGTGCTGCTGATCGACGAGATCGACCGCGCCGACGAGGCGCTGGAGGCGGTCCTGCTGGAGATGCTGGGGGAGTACCAGATCTCGGTGCCGGAGATCGGCACGTTCACCGCCCGCAACCGCCCGTACGTCATCCTCACCTCCAACAACACCCGCGACCTCGCGGCCGCCCTGAAACGCCGGTGCCTGCACCTGTTCCTCGACTACCCGTCGGCCGAACGCGAGCTGGACATCGTGCGCAGCAAGGACACCGGCCTGCCGGAGGCGCTGGCCCACCAGCTGGTGGAGATCGTGCGCGGGCTGCGTGAACTGGAGCTGCGCAAGTCGCCGAGCATCTCGGAGACCATCGACTGGGCGCGCACGCTCGCCGTGCTGGGGGTCGACGAGCTGACCGCTCCGGTGCTGTCGGACACGGTGTCGGTGGTGGTCAAGTACGACAAGGACGTGCGCAAGGCGCTGGCGGCGCTGCCCCGGCTGGTCGACCCCAACGCCGAGGTCCCGGAAACCCTCCACGGTCACGGCCACGGCCACGGCCACACCCACGAGGCGCCGAAGGTCAGCGCCGACCGCGGTAGCCGGTCGTTCGGCCGCCGGTCGTAGGGACGCGCGATGGAGGCCAGTCTGCACCGGTTCGTGCGGCTGCTGCGGCTGCGCGACGTCCGGATCTCGGTGCCCGAGACCATCGACGCCCTGCGGTGCGCGGCCGAGCCCGGCATCCTCGCCGACCGCGCGGTGCTCAAGGAAGCGCTGCGGCTCGCGCTCGTCAAGGACCACCGCGACGACGCGGCGTTCGACGAGATCTTCGACGCGTTCTTCGCCCTGGTGCGGGTCGGCCCGGCCGAGCACGGGCACGGTCACGGGCACAGCCACGACGACCTGTCCGACACCGGTGAGCTGGAGAGCTTCACGCTGTCCGAGGAGCCGAGCGAGACGCCGCAGCAGGGGCACGAGCACGGCAAGCCCAGCGACATCCGGGACTACTTCGACCAGTCCGATCTGGCGCAGCAGTACAACCTGCACCAGGAGGCGAACAAGATCGACCTGGCCTCGATGACCGACGAGATCGTGTTCTCGACGGACAACACGGTCACCGGCGACGCCGGGTACCGGGTGCAGCTGGACACCGACCGCCTGCACGGCGCGGGCGTGCCCGGCCGGCTCTCCCGGGAGACCGGAACCAAGGTCGACGCCGAGCTGAGCATCGCCGAACAGGACGCGTTGCTGGGCTGGCTCGAGCAGGCCGCGGACGGCGACGAGGACGACGCCGCCCAGTTGCGCCGCCGCCTGGCCGGAGTGTTGGAGAACCTGCCGGAGGCGCTGAAACGGCACCTGGAAGCGTTGCTGGAGCTGGAGAACACCGTGGTCGAGACCCGGGAGAAACGCGCGGCCCAGGTCGACCAGGCCGGTGAGAGCGAACGGGCCGAGCTGGAGGAGTCGCTACGGCGTCTGGCGTCGTCGCTGCGTGGTGCACTGACCCACCGCCGGCGCATCGCCAGCGCGGGCCGCGTGGATCCCGGCCGCACGATGCGGCGCAACATGCGCTTCGACGGCATCCCGTTCAGCCCGGTCACCGTGCGGCGCGCGGACGACCGCCCGCGGCTGGTGGTGCTCGCCGACGTCAGCCTGTCCGTGCGGGCGACCGCGCGGTTCACCCTGCACCTGGTGCACGGCCTGCAGAACCTGTTCGCGCAGGTGCGCTCGTTCGCGTTCGTCGACGACATCGCCGAGACCACCGAGTTGTTCGCCGAGCACCCCGTCGAGCGCGCGCTCGGCCTGATCTTCGGTGGCGACGTGCTCGACGTGGACGCGAACTCGAACTACGGGGCCGCGTTCGGCGAGTTCCTGGCCGAGCACTCGTCGGCCGTCACGCGCCGGACCACCGTGCTGGTGCTGGGCGACGGCAGGGGCAACGGCAACGACCCCAACCTGACGGCGTTCGCCGAGATCGCACGCCGGGCGCGGGAGACCATCTGGCTCACCCCGGAGCCGCGTTACTCGTGGGGCCTGGGCGGATGCGACCTGCCGGCCTACGCGGAGCACTGCAGCAAGGTCCGCGTCGTCCGCGACCTGTCCGGTTTGGACCGGGTCGCCCTGGACCTGGTGACCCGATGACCGCCGCGCTGGACCCGCTCGCGCCGTTCCCGGTGGCCGAATACCTCGACGACCTGGTGCGGGTCGTGCGGGCCGAGGACGACGGGCGGCCGGCGGTCGTGCGCACCGAGCACTTCCGGCTGCACCGCGCCGGGCGGCGCATCGAAGTGAGCCACGCCCTTCGCCCGGACGAACTGGACAACGGCCTGACCGGGCTGCTCGTCGACGAGCTGTTCACGCCCGGCTGGCTGTGCGGGCAGGACGTCTTCGAGCGGGTGTTCACCGGGGTCGTCCGCAGTACGGTGCCCGACCCGGCCCGGGCCTGGGAAACCTTTTACGCCAACACCCTGGAGCACCTGCGCGATCCCCGCGCCGCGCCCGCACTGATCGCGGGGATCGCGCCGGTGTACGCGCGCGTGCTGCGGCTCGTGCCACCGGGCAGCGTCCTGGACCTCGGCTCGTGCTTCGGGTTCCTCCCGCTGATGCTCGCGCAGCGCCCGCGCACCACGGTGATCGCCTCCGACATCGTCGCCGGGTCCATGCGCGTGCTGGAGACGGTCGCCGCCGCCCGGGACACCCCGCTGCGCACGATGGTGTGCGATGCGACGCGGGTGCCGCTGCCGGACAGGTGCGTGGACACGGTGACGGTGGTGCACCTGCTGGAACACCTCGGCCCCGCCACCGGTGCCGCGGTTCTGACCGAGGCCCAGCGGCTGGCCCGCTCCCGGGTGATCGTCGCGGTCCCCTTCGAGGACGTCCCCAACGCCGACTACGGCCACGTACGCCGCTTCGACCTGGCGACGCTGACCGAGCTCGGCGTGGGAAGCGGATGGCGCCACCGCGTGTCCGGCTTCCACGGCGGCTGGCTGATCCTGGACCGCCGCCCCGCCTGACCGCGTTTCCCCAGCTCAACGAGGAGCACTCGATGACCACTGCCGTTGCCACCGAAGCCCCCAGCCGCACCCAGATCACGGGCGATCCCGCCCTGATCGGGGTGCCCACCTTCATCGTCGGCGCGATCGCGCTCGGCCTGGTGCTGACCGGGTACGTCCCGGCCGGCGCGGTCGGCGCCTCGATCGCGATCATCCTGCCCGCCACCGGCCTGGGCCAGCTCATCGCCGCGCTCTGGGCGGCCTCCCTGGGCCAGAACGCCGTCGCCGCCGTGTTCGGTGTGTTCACCGGCTTCTGGCTCAGCTACGCCACGCTGGTGCTCGGCCTGATCCACGGCTGGTTCGGCATCACCGCCGACGCCGCCGTCGCCACCCAGGGCCTGTTCCTGATCGCCTGGCTCGTCACGGTGGTCCTGCTGACGCTCGGGACCCTGCGCCTGCCGGCCGCGTTCACGCTGCTGTTCACGCTGATCGACGTCGCGCTCGCCCTGGTCCTCTACGGCACGGTGAGCGGCTCCACGGCCGCGACGACCGCGGGCGGGTACGTCGTCTTCGCGTTCACCGCGGTCGGCGTCTACCTGTTCGCCGGCGCCCTGTCGGCGGCGACCGGTGGGCGTGGCCTGCCGCTCGGCCGCCCGGTCCTGCGCTGAAACGGGCACCGGGTGGGCGGCTCCGCCCGCCCGGTGCTCAGATCAGGCCCCGCTTGCTCGCCTCGTACACCACTTCCGCGCGGCTTGAGGCGTCGATCTTGCGCATGATGTTGCGGACGTGGAACTTCACCGTCGTCTCCGAGATGAACAGCCGCGACCCGATGTCCCGGTTGCTCAGCCCGCGTGCCAGCAGCTCCAGCACCCCCTGCTCGCGGCTGGTCAGCACCGGCTCCTCCGGCGCCGTCCGGATCGAGCGCACCATCGCCGACGCCGACCGCGAGTCGAACGCGCTCTCGTTGCGCGCCACCGCCCGGATCGACGACACCAGCCCGGTGGTGTCCACGTCCTTGATCACGTACCCGCGGGCGCCGCGGTGGATCGCCTCCACCACCAGTGCGTCGTCGAGGAACGTGGTCAGCACCAGCACCCCCAGGTCCGGGTACCGCGAGGTCAGCTCCGAGCAGATCTCCAGGCCCTCGGTGTTGGAGCCGGTGGACAGCTTGAGGTCGAGCAGCACGATGTCCGGCCGCGTCCGCTCCACCACCGCGCGCGCCTCGGCCGCGGTCGCCGCCTCGCCGATGACCGTGATGTCGTCCTCGCGCTCCAGGATGGACCGCAGCCCCTGCCGGACGATGGCGTGGTCGTCCACCAGCACGATCTTCAACGTCCGCTCACCCGTGATCATCACGCCGCCTCCGTGACCAGCGGCAGCGGTATCTCCAGCAGCAACAGGATCCCCCCGATCCGGGACCGCCGGATCGACAGCGTCCCGCCCAGTTCCTCGGTCCGGGCCCGCATGTTCGCGAGCCCGCGGTGCGCGCCGGCCAGGTCCGTCGCCGACGACAGCCGCAGCATCCGGCGCAGCTGCGCCGGGTCACCGTCACCGTCGTCGGAGATGGACAGCCGGATGCGGTCGGCGCGGTAGTCCAGCCGGATCCGCGCGCGGGCCGCGTTCGTGTGCATCACGGTGTTGAACAGCGCCTCACCGGTGATCCGCAGCAGCGAGTGCTCGGCCTCGCCGGGCAGCGGCACCGGCTCGCCGTGCACCGAGACGCTCACCGTCAGATCTGTCGGCAGGTGCACTGTGGACAGTCGTTCGAGCAGCACCGGCAGCGAGCCGGAGGGCTCGGACTCGGAGTGGTGCAGCGCGTAGATCGCCGCGCGCAGCCGTTCCACCGCGTGCCGGGTCAGGTCCTTGGCGCCGGTGAGCTTGTCCCGCAGCGCCCCGAGGTCCGTGCCCGGCTCGGTCAGCTCGGCGCGGCAGATCTCGATCATCATCCCCGCCGACAGGACGTCCTGCGTGACGCTGTCGTGCAGCTCGCGCGCGATCCGGTGCCGCTCGTCGTCGAGCGCCTGCCGCTGCATCACCTCGATCAGCCGGCGCTGCGTCTGCTGAAGCTCGGCGTTGCGCGCGGCCAGGTCCCGCGCCTGCTGCTCGGCCGCCTCGGACAGCGCCTCGGTCCGGCCGCGCAACTGCATCGTGGCGTGCACGAGGTAGGAGTTGTGCAGCGCGACCGCGGCCTGGTTGGCCAGCACCCGCAGCACCGCGAGATCGGTGTCGGCGATGTCCATGCCCGGCGCGGGCCGCGCGGCGATCCCGCCGACGGGCTCGCAGTCCAGGGTCATCGGCACCCGCACCCCGGTGTCGGCGGGGTCGCCGGCCTCCCACGGCCTGGTGCGCAGGATCCGCAGGTGCGCGAGCGCGTCGGGCGGGAACAGCCGCTCGTCCTCGACCAGGGTCCCGCCGGTCAGCAGCAGGAACCGCGGCCGCGCCGCCCGCAGCGCGCCGTCGGCGACCGCGAACAGCAGCCAGTCCGCCTGCACGTGTTCGGCCGCGGCGCGCACCACCGCCTCGACCAGCGCGCGCGGACCCTCACCGGTGCGCACGAGCGCCCGCGAGATGCGGTCGAGGGCGCCGACCGCGCGCTCCAGCCGCTCCGCCGTGCGCACGTACTCCGGGTAGAAGGACCGCTTGCCCGACCGCACACCGGTCAGCGCTCCGAGGTAGTTCTCCGTCGTCATCGGCCTACAGCGCCTGCCGGAACAGAGCCGCGACGTCCGCCGCGCTCGCCTGACGCGGGTTGGTCGCCAGGCACGCGTCCTGCAACGTGGTGCGGGTCAGCGTGTCGATGTCGGCTTCGGTGACACCGAGCGCGGCCAGGCCACGGGGCACGCCGACGGCGTCGGCCAGCTCACGCACCCGGCAGGCGAACAGCTCGGCCACCTCGGCCGCGGGCTTGCCGGTCACGTCGATCCCGGTGGCCGCGGCCAGCGGGACGAACCGCTCCGGCGCCGTGGCCGCGTTGAAGCGGATCGCGTGCGGCAGCAGCACCCCGTTGAGCACGCCGTGGGGCGCGTCCAGCAGGCCGCCCACCTGGTGGCTCATCGCGTGGGTGATGCCGAGGATGGCGTTGGTGAACGCCATCCCGGCCTCCAGGGCGCCCTGCGCCATCGCGATGCGCGGGTCGGCCGCCCGGGGGTGGACCATCGTGTGCAGCAGGTTGCGGGTGATGAGCGTGGCGGCGTGCAGCGCGTGCTGGTCGGTGAGCGGGTTGTGCGCACGGGAGACGAACGACTCGACCGCGTGGGTGAGCGCGTCCAGCCCGGTGGCGGCGTTCAGCTCGTCGGGCATGGTGATGAGCAGGCGCGGGTCGACGATCGAGATGTCCGGCACCAGCGTCCGGCTGATGATCGTGATCTTGGTGTGCTGCGTGGTGTCGGTGACGACCGCGAACTGGGACACGTCCGCGCCGGTGCCGGACGTGGACGGCGCCATGACCAGCGGCGGGATCGGCTGCACCACCTTGTCCACCCCGGCGTAGCCGAGGATCGTGCCGCCGTTGCCGGACAGGATCGCCACCCCCTTCGCCGCGTCGATGCACGACCCGCCGCCGACCGCGATGATCACGTCCGAGCCCACCGACGCGTACTGCTGGTAGGCGGCCTCGATCTCGTGGTCCTTGGGGTTCGGGGTGACGCCGGAGAACACGACCGGCCGCAGCCCGGCCAGCCGCAGGTGGCTCTCCGCCTCGTCCACCCAGCCGGCCTCGATCAGGCCCGGGTCGGTGATCACGAACGGGCGGCGGGCGCCGACGCGCAGCGCGGCGTGCCCGAGCTCGGCGAGCGAGCCGGGGCCGAACACGACTTCCGGCACGTGGAACTTGGCGAGCTCGGCGGGCTCGGTGCGGGTGTGCGCCACGCACGGCCCGGTCAGCGGTTCGGCCTGGTCGAGGACTCCGCCCGGCACGGTCACCTCCCGCGATCGACGATCCCCGCGACGGTGCGGCGACCCGTCCCACGGTACGTCACGGCGGCTGTCCGCCAGAACACCACCGACGACGGTGCCGGGCAGTTTCGGCAGGTCGGACAGTCGTGGCATGGGGTGCTCCTCGTCCTTCGACCGTCCCGACGCTACCCCCTGGGGTGACGGCCGACACACTGTCCGAGCGGCCGCCGGTACCTACCCGATCGGAGGGGTTCTCACCCGTTGACCGGCGCCCTCCCCTCCGTTCGGGCAGTGCCGCGGCCGGCGCCCGGCTGCGACGGTGCTGGTACCGGCGACGAGGCCGGCGGGGCGGAGGGAGCAGGACATGGCGGTCCTCGACCGGCAGGGCAGGAGCAGCATCACCGGGATGGCGGTGACGGTGGCCCTGTTGCACGTGGTCGGCTGGGGCACCCTGCTGCTCGTGGTGCCCGGCCACTACGCGATCGGGCAGGCGGGGGTCTTCGGCGCCGGGCTCGGTGTCACGGCGTACACGCTGGGCATGCGGCACGCGTTCGACGCCGACCACATCGCCGCGATCGACAACACCACGCGCAAGCTGATGATGGACGGCCGGCGCCCGCTGTCGGTCGGGTTCTGGTTCTCCCTCGGCCACTCCAGCGTGGTGTTCGGCCTGTGCCTGCTGCTCGGGCTCGGGGTGCGCGCGCTGGCCGGCCAGGTCACCACGGACTCCTCCACCCTGCACGCCGTCACCGGCCTGATCGGCACGCTCGTGTCCGGCGGGTTCCTGCTGCTGATCGGCCTGCTGAACCTGGTCGCGCTGCGGCACATCGCGGCGGTCTTCCGGCGGATGCGCACCGGCGACTACGACGAGGCCGAACTGGAGCGGCGGCTGGACGAGCGCGGGTTCCTGAACCGGATCCTGGGCCGGGTCGCGCGGTCGGTGCGCGAACCGTGGCACATGTACCCGCTGGGTCTGCTGTTCGGGCTGGGGTTCGACACCGCGACCGAGGTGTCGCTCCTGGTCCTGGCCGGCGGCGCGGCGGCCTTCGACCTGCCCTGGTACGCGCTGCTGACGCTGCCGGTGCTGTTCGCGGCCGGGATGAGCCTGCTCGACACCGCGGACGGGGTGTTCATGAACTTCGCCTACGGCTGGGCGCTGGTCACGCCGGTCCGGAAGGTCTTCTACAACCTGACGGTGACCGCGTTGTCGGTCGCGGTCGCCCTGATCATCGGCGGCCTCGAACTGCTCGGCCTGCTCGGCGAGCGGCTGAAGGTGACCGCGGGCCCACTGGCCTGGGCGGCGAGCCTGGACCTGGCCGACATCGGGTACCTGCTGGCCGGGCTGTTCGCGGTGACCTGGCTGATCGCGCTCGTGGCGTGGCGCGCCGGGCGGGCAGGGCAGCGCTGGGCGCCCGAGGCGGCCGAGTGAGGCCCGCCCCGGGCGCTGGTCCGACAGATCAAACTCAAGGCACCCTAGGCCGGTCGTAACGCGGGTCAGACCGGAGCACCGGGCGGCACGTGCTCATCCTCACCGTCGAACCGGGTGGCGATTCCTCGCCAGTGTTTGAGCTGGTTGAAGCCGCGTTCGATGACGTTGCGGCCGCGGTAGTCGATCTCGTCGAAGGCGGGTGGCCGGCCTGGTCGGCCGGTTCGGGGATGACCGCCCGAATCCCGCGGCTGCGGAGGTGTGTGCGGATGGCGCGGGAGGAGTAGGCCTTGTCGCCGCGGACCCGGTCGGGTCGGGTCCGTGCTCGCCCGCCGCCCAGGCGGGGCACCCGCAGGTGGGCCATCAACGGCTCGAACATCGGCGAGTCCCCGGCCTGGCCCGGTGTCAGCAGCGTGACCAGTCCACGCCCGTTCCCGTCGACCACACGGTGGATCTTGGTAGTCCAGCCGCCGCGCGAGCGGCCAATGGCGTGATCAGGCGGCTCGATCCCGGGTTTCGTGTAGTTCGGTCCAGCCCCCTGTGTGGCGGGTGATGTTCGTGGCGTGCTGATGCGCCTGCGCGATGCTGGAATCCACCGAGACCGACCAGTCGATCAGCCCCGCCGCGTCCGCGAAGGCCTGCAGGCGCTGCAGCACCACCTCCCAAGTGCCTTCCCGGGCCATCCGGCGGTGCCAGGTCCAGATGGTTTGCCAGGGCCCGGACACCGCCGGCACGTCCCGCCGCGCGATCCCGCACCGATACCGGTAGATGATCCCCTCCACCATCGCCCGCGCATCCGAAAACGGCCGCCCCGGCCTGCCCGTGCGCGCCGGCAACAAGTCCTCGATCAACGCCCACTGCTCATCCGAGAGCAACTCACACCGTGACACAACCATCTTGCGCAGGTCGTACTCGGCCGGCAGCGGGTTGGTCACCAGTTCGGCGGGATAGCGTGCGGCCATGATCCGCATGGCGGTGTTGACCACGTGCGCCGCCAGCGAGGGGCCGGAGCATCAGGGTCTGGACCATCGTGTGCAGCTCGGTCAGCGAAGCGACATCCTCGTCGATGCTGACGGGGGTGCTGATGTCGAGGTCCAGGCGTTCCATCGCGTGCGCGATGTTGTCCAGCACCTGGCCGGGGTCGATCAGGATTTTCCCGCCGTCACTGATGCTGGCCCTGGGGTGCCGGTCGACGAACTCGGTGGCAGCCTCGAAGTCGCTGTGCTCTTGGTTCGTACAGTGCCCTTCCTGATCGACAGGGGCCTGGTCGCGTACGACCCTCGCGGCGTGTGCAGCCTCCTGCTGGTCACTGCTGCGGGTTGCTGGTGCGGCGGATCGTGCCTTCTGCGGGCCGGTCGGGGTGTTCGGCGGGTAGCCAGCGCAGCCGCTCGGTGTGTCGGGCTTGGAGCGGGTCCGGTGGGAGGAAGCCGGCCGGGAACGGTACGCCGGGGTGGTCGTCGGTGATGACGGCCCGGAACAGCCGGCGGCCTGGGAACTCCGTGGAGGGCTCGGTGAACCCGACGACGCTGTCACCCAGGCGCACGGTGACCTCTCCTGTGGCTTGGCGGTCGGCCGGAGTGCCAAGACTGACGGTCAGCCCCAGGAGCAGCCAGTTCGCCGCAGAGGAACCGAACAGGTTGGCCAGCTCGTCGGCGCGGAGGGTCGTGTCGGTCATAACGCGCAGCTTGCCTCGTGGCACCGACACAAACGGTTTGGTGTCTGGCCTGCGGTACGGATGGGAGACTGATGCCGTGGTGGTACGCGGCGAGCCTGATTCCCTGGCGACGAGCCTGGAGCGGTTGCGGGGATCCCTGACCGGTTACTGCTACCGCATCCTCGGGTCCGCCAGCGACGTGGAGGACGCCGTGCAGGAGACGATGCTGCGGGCGCTGCGGGCGATCGACAGCTATGACCCGGATCGCGCCGGGTTCTCGACCTGGGTGCACCGGATCGCCACAAATGTTTGCCTGGACATGCTGCGCGGCGCGCAGCGCCGAGCGTTGCCCTGGGACATGGGGCCGGCCGCATCCGGCCCGGACATTGGTATCCCGCTCCCGCCAACGCGGTGGGTCGAGCCGTTGGCGGACTCTCGCCTCGCGGACACCGTTGACCCGGCCACCCTCGCGGTCCGGCATGAGACGCTGCGCCTGGCCTTCATTGCAGCGCTGCAGTGGTTGCCGCCGCGCCAGCGTGCGGTGTTGGTGTTGCGGGATGTCCTCGGGTTCGCCGCCACGGAAGCCGCCGAGGTCATGGAGATGTCGGTGGCCGCGGTGAACAGTGCGCTGCAGCGGGCCAGGGCCATGCTGGCGGAGCATCGGCCGCGCCCGGCCGACCCACCGGACCTGGACGGCAGGACTCATCGTGACCTGCTCGAGCGGTACGTACACGCTTTTCAGGCGCACGACGTGCCCACGCTGCTCGAGGTGCTGGCCGACGATGTCCGGTCCGGCATGCCGCCGTTCGCGTGGTGGCTGGACGGGCCGGCCCGAATCGGCGCCGCGATGACCGGGACGGACGCCTGTGCCGAGGACCGTCTCGTCCCGGGTGAGCAGGTCAACGGGTGTTGGACGCTCGGCCAGTACCGGCCGGACCCGAACGGCACGCTGGTGCCGTTCGCGCTGTTGGTGATCGAGTTCCGAGGCGGGCGGATCAGCGAGATCGTGACGTTCCTGGGCTGCGGTGACCGCTTCGCGGAGTTCGGTCTGCCGGAGATACTCGAAACCTGATCCCCGGGGACCGATGAGTCCGACTGCTGCCGGTCGTACAAGAGGCGACACATCGGCTACCACCGGAGGCTTTCGTTCATGTCACCGTCCCAGACAGACCTCACGCCGCACGTCCGCGCCGAGCGGGAGCGACTGGCCGGTCTCCTTGCTGGCCTCCAGGACGACGAGTGGGATAGTCCGTCCCTGTGCCGGGGCTGGCGGGTACGTGAGGTCGTCGCGCACATCACCATGCCGTTCCGTACGAGCCTGCCCAGGGTGGTGGTGGGGCTGGCCGCGGCCGGCTTCTCGTTCAACCGGTACGCCGACCGGGCGGCCCGTACCGACGCTGCCCGGATGTCCGGGGCCGAACTACTGGCCGTCCTGCGGGCCAACATCGCCAGCCCCTGGCAGCCGCCGGGCGGGGGCCCCGCCGGCGCGCTGAGCCACGACACCATCCACGGCTTGGACATCACCGAGCCGTTGGGTCTGCCATCGCCGCCGGTCGAGCGAATCGCTCTGGTCCTGGCGAACGCCACACCGCGCAGCCTCTCCTACTTCGGAGTCGACCTGGCGGGCATCCAGCTGCGGGGCACCGACGCCGATGTCCGGATCGGTGACGGACAACCGGTCGAGATGCCGGTCAAGGACATCCTGCTGACCATCACCGGGCGACGCCCGCTGTTGGCCCGAACGAAGTGAGAGGATCACCTCGTGACGACGCTCACCCAGCTTCGCAAGGCTGCCCTTTCCTATCCCGAGACCGCCGAGCAGGTCAGCGGCCCAGGAATCATTGCATTCACGGTGCGCGACAGGCGATTCGCCTCGGTGAACAAGGACCGCCTGGTGGAACTGCGGCTCGCCACGCCGGATGTTGAGAAGGTCCTCGTCGCGCATCCGACCGCGCAGCGGCTGGTCCGCGGTGCGACACCAATCGGCGTACGTGTCCCGATCGGGGACATCAACGGTCAACAGCTCAACCATTGGGTGCGTCGCGCCTGGCTGTCGCGGGCGCCGAAGCAGCTGGCCGCGCAAGTAGCCGCAGGGGACACCGCAGCATCCGGTGCGGTCGGCGACCTACCCAAGGCCATCGGAGGCCCCGCCACCAGGGCCCTCACCGGCGCCGGCATCACCACACTCGCCCAGGTGGCCGCCCTGACCGACGCAGACCTCCTAGCGATGCACGGAGTCGGTCCACGAGCCGTTCGTATCCTCCGCGAGACGCTCACCTGAAACCGCCTTGACGTCTGCCATCGCGGACGAGATCGGCACCGGCTGTCTGAGGTCTGTGCGCCGCCAAGGTTGCGGTAGAGGGGTGGGACCGGAATATGCCAGAAACCTGCCGCGGGCTTCCGTAGCTGCCGGCCAGCGCGGTGGGACGAGGTCGGCTGGTAGCCAGTACAGGCCGAGTCGTCCCGGTCCGGGGATCGGCTGGTCGAAGAGGGCCGGGTCGGCAAGCATCCAGTGGTAGGTGCCGAGTTCGTGCTGGCCCAGGGTGCGCAGCAGCCGGCGGCGGGGTGGACGTCGACCAGGCGGACGGTGCTGAGGTAGCCACCGGGGCACGCCTTCAGGTCGTCGAAGCCGGTGATGCCGAGGCCGGGGGCCAGCGCGGCCCGGCCGCCGCCCACACCTGCACGGCGTGCACGACGATTTTCGGTGCCCAGCACCCCAGAGGGTGGTTGCCAGGTGCGGTTCTCCACGGTCTTGCCCGCGAAGATGAGGTTGGCCCACGGCCGGCGCACCGACAGGGCGCGGCGCTGCCCTGCGAGTATCCGCCCCCGCGGTCTCGGCGGTGCGTCGTTCGGCGGCGCGCCCGGAGCGCTTCCGCGCGGCCCGTTGGTCGCTGGGTATCGAGGCGCTGCCGTCGGGCACGTAGCTGGGCATCGTCGTCCTCACGCCGAGCCGGTCAGTGCGCGAGCTCGGGGTGGTCGAGCAGGTAGGGGGTCGGCCAAGATAGGCGAAATTCCGGCAACGAGTTGATCAGGAGCTCGCCGCGGCGCGGCAGCTGGACGCCGGGAGTTGAGCACCAATCTGAGCAGCACGAAGAGTGATTCAGGTCGAATACCTCGGACCAGCAGGTAGTCCCCTCACGCTGGGACTCTTACCAGCGCAGTCAGCCGAGCCAGCGACCATCGCGCATGAGGTCGCGCCCCCGCAGCTCGTTCTCCTCACGCCAGGCCTGGATGCGCCACGGCCGGATCAGGAAGTACTGGTAGGGCTTGGCGAGCTGACGCGGGTCGAAACCAGTCCTGGTCGCGAACGCATCGCCCGTCTCAGGGCCGACGTCCACCGGCTCGGCGGTGCCGTCGACGATGACGACGTCGCGGGTCGGTCCGAGGCTGAGTCGCACTCGGCCATCCGCCATCAGGTTGCGGCTGGTGACCGAGGTTCGCGGTGTCGAGATGAGGAATGCGGTGCCGTCCCAGAGGTACGAGAGGGGGACGAGGTGGGCGCCGCCCTGGGAGCTCGACGTCGCGACCCAGACATCGACATCGTTCTCGAGTTTCGCGCGAGTGTCCCGCAGTCTCTCGTCAAGTCCACGCGGCGGCGCGCCCGTCATGCTTCCTCCCGTTACTTCGCGTAGAGATACATCAGGATGTGAGTACCGACGATGCGGCCTGCCAGGCGAACCCGTCCGGGTCGACGAAAGACCCGGCATCGCCGCCGATCGTGAGTCGGTGCGATCCGGTGCCGTCGGGAGAGACGCCGGCGTCCTTGGCAAGGGCGCGGCGCCGGTAAAGCGCCAGCTTCACGGGACTGGTCTCAGCGGCGAACTCGACGTACACGCGGCCGAAGGTCTTCGCCACGGCAAGTCCGTGGTCGACGTAGAACCGCTTGCTTGTGGCCACGTCCGCGACTCCCAGCAGGAGCACGATCTCGTCGATCTGCCGGGTGGCCGGGCCGGTGTTCTTCTTCGCCGAGGTCGCGATCTTCCAGATCGCCCCGTCCGGTGCCTGCACGACGCCGCCGTAGCCCCAGAGCGACTTCGCGACCGGCTTCAGCGGCGTGGCGCCGGCGTCGAGGGCGGTGCCGATGAGGCTGTCGACGGTGGACGGCTGGGACACCGTGAGCGCCAGCATGAACCCGCGGAAGCCGGTTGTGGGTGCTTCCGAGGCCCGCAGGTGGATCTGTGTGTCCAAACCGAAAGCATCGGCGTAGAAGCGTTGGGCGACCGTGGGATCGGCCACGTCGAGGGTAACGGATTCGATGGATGTCATGGCGATCACGCCGATTCCGGCGCGGCTACCGGCGCTTCTCGATTCCCGATCGGTGTCACCGCCTGCTTCACCAGCGCACCGATCCGCGCCTCCACTTCAGCCGTGACTTCGGTCAAGGCGAAGCCTGCCGCCCACATCGGGCCGTCGTCCAGGTTGGCCAGGTCGCTGAATCCGAGCGTCGCGTAGCGGGCCTTGAACTTCTCCGCGCTCTGGAAGAAGCACACCACCTTGCCGTCCAGCGCGTAGGCGGGCATCCCGTACCACAGCTTCGGCTCCAGGGTCGGAGCGTTGGCCTTCACCACAGCATGGACGCGCTCGGCCATGATCCGGTCCGACGGCTGCATCTCGGCGATCTTCGCGAGGACGTCCTGCTCCGCCCGTGCCGCCTTGTGCGCACGCGAACCGCTTCGCCCCGCCGCCTTCAGTTCCGCGGCATGGTCCTTCATCGCGGCGCGCTCTTCGGCGGTGAAGCCCTCGTGCGCCCTGCTTCTACTGCTGCCCACAGCAGCTTCCTTTCGACGATCTCAACATCGGCACACATCGGCACGCACCGTGCCGATGCGACCAGATCATGCATTCAACGCCCACCACTTGTCAACGGCACGCTACGTGCCGATAGGATGACGGTATGCCCCACCGGCCCGGCACACCGCGACGCAGAGGCGCCGCACGCACCGCGGAACTGCTTCAGGTGACCCTCGAACTGGCTGCGGAGGTCGGCTACGCGGGCCTGAACATCGAGGCGGTCGCCCGCCGTGCCGGAGTCGGCAAACACACGATCTACCGACGCTGGCCATCCAAACCAGCACTCCTGCTGGACGCGCTCAGTCGCGTGTGGATCACAGACCTGGACTACGACGACACCGGCGATGTCCGAGCGGACCTACGCGAGCAGTTCCTGCGCTCCGCCCCCGCGCTCGCCAACCCACCGATCGGCCCCGTCTACCGGGGGTTGATCGCTGAGGCGCAAACCGATCCCGCACTGCGAGCGACCCTGCACGAACGATTCCTGCTCACCGTGGAGAGACGCACCCTCGACAGGATCACCCGCGCGCAGCACGCCGGCGAACTGGTCGCAGGCGTCGATCTCGAGTTCGCAGCCGAAGTGCTGTGCGGCACGTTGTACTACCGCCATCTGCTGTCGACCCGTCCCATCGACGAGGGCACCGTCGACGCCCTACTGGACATGTTCATGGCCGCCTACGGCACCACCCGGTGAACATCCCAACCGCGGCCCGGCGCGAGATCCGCCGCGTGCACGAGCTGATCGTGCAGGGCTACCACGACGCCGGCTACTAGCCGGTGTTCGTCCCACCGGACTCCGCCGCGGCCCGGCTGGACTCCATCTGCGCCGACCTGCGCCTGCCCAAACCGAGCAAGGGAGCGTGATGGTGTTGTCCCGCAAGGGGAAAGCAGGAACACCGGATCTGTTGCTGTCGCCGAACAGTGTGCTGGCCAACGCGCTGCTGCGCTCGATCGACCTGCTCCGACCGCGCGTGCTCGCGGCGCGGCCGTCGCGGATCGAGTTCGTGGTGGGCACCCAGATCAACGGCGCCCCGCACCTGGGCACGAACCTGGTGCAGACCGCGGCGTTCCTGCTCGCGAAGATCGCCCGCCGGGAGTTCTGCATCGACTGCTACTACCGGGCGTTCTTCGACTCGCTCGGAGGCGACCGGCACCGAGTACGTGGTCAAGACCTACACCGACCAGCAGGCCACGCCGGGGTTCCGGGCGGAGTTCCTGCGCACCCTGGAACGCATCGAGGACATCCGCTCGTGCATCGCCCCCTCCCACGGAGTGGTGAACATCCGGGTGCCGTGCCCGGAGTGCGGGTGGGCGGAGAAACGCGCCGACCGCACCAAGCTGGCCAACATCCAGAGGCCGGTTCAGCGCGACGCCGCCGGCTCGCGACCAAGGCCCGCGTCAACAGTAGGGCTTCCTCGGTCTGGGCAACCAGGTGATCCAGCCGCGCCAGCGTCTCGACCAGGCCCGCGTCCCAGGTCCGGCGCAGCCGATCCAATTCGACAGCTGGCCCCGTCTGGTCGTCGGCGTCCGGGACGTTGGTCATGGCCGGCGAGCATACGGTCAAGCGGTCGGGCCGCCGGGAAACAAGGCGCGGGGTTCGAGGTCCAGCCGGGTGACCGGTACCGTGTCCGGCGGGTCGAGGTCGAGCACCAGATCGCCGAGCCGGCGGATGGCGTGGGTGATGTACGGGGTGATGGTGGCCAGGTCGTCGTGGTCGACAATGTTGCCCTCGGAGGCGAAGGCGTTGGGGGCGTCGGTGATGTCCAGCGCGGTGGAGTAGACCGCGCAGATGGCCATCAGCTCGGTGAACTTGACCACTAGTTCTAAAACTGACGGAGGTTGTTGACAGTCTGGGCTCCTGATCTAGGAAGGAGCTCATGGCTGAGCGAGTGTGGAGTGAGAAGGACCTGGTCAGGCGCGCGAACTGGCGCCTGGCCGTTCTTCGTCACGCGGAAGAGGTCTCGGGCAACGTCGCGGCCACCTGCCGGTACTACGGCATCAGCCGCACAGTCGTCTACCGGTGGAAACGTCGCTTCGAGGACGAGGGCGTCGACAGTCTGAAAGACCGCTCGAGTGCCCCGCTGCACTGCCCGACCATCACCCACCCGCAGGTGGTCGAGAAGATCATTCATCTGCGGCAGCATTACCACTTTGGCCCGCTGAAGATCAGCATGTACCTGCGTCGCTACCACGATCAGAAGATCAGCGCGTCCACGATCTACCGAATCCTCAAACGCCTGGGCATGAGCGGCTGCCCGCTTCCCAGCGCTACAAACGCCACCAGCAGCGGTGGAAGCGATACGAGAAGCAACGCCCCGGCCACCAGTTGCAGATCGACGTCAAGTTCGTCGAACCGATTACCAGCGTCGGCGGCCGGAAGAAGCGCTACTACCAGTACACCGCGATCGACGACTGCACCCGGCTGCGGATCCAGAAGATCTACCCGCGGTCTGACCAGAAGACCGCGATCCAGTTCCTGGACTACGTGCTGTCCCGCCTGCCGTTCCAGGTGGAAAAGATCCAGACCGACAACGGCGCGGAGTTCCAGTCGGCATTTCACTGGCACCTGCTCGACCAGGGCATCGGCCACGTCTACATCCGTCCCGCGACTCCGCGACTCAACGGCAAGGTCTGTGAAGACTTAGCTCGGTGCTGCACCGGATCGGTCTGACCCTGGTCAAGGTATGACCTATCGATAGTGGTGGTGTCCTGCGTTCGATTTGTCGGCCGGCTCCGGTGCAGCACTGTGGTGCGCACCGGCCAGGCGGAGCTGACCTGATAGGAGCTTGGGCTAGAAGCCCCCGTCGCAGACTTGTCGCCCCGCCCGGCCGGTTCGCTCCATCCGTGAGATCAGCCCTAACGGAGGAGCACATCCAGCATGACAACCCAGATGGCTATAGAGCCAGCAGCTGGTGCCGTGATCGGCGGCGTCGATACCCACAAGAACACTCACTACGCGGCGGCGGTCGATGACCACGGCCGCCTGTTGGGTCATCGGGAGTTCCCCGCCAATGACCGCGGCTACGCCGACCTTCTGGCATGGGTTCAGGAACACGGCGAGGTAGGCGCGATCGGGGTCGAGAGCACCGGATCTTTCGGCGCCACGCTGACTCGGTTCCTTACCGCCCGGGAGATTCGCGTGGTCGAGGTCAACCGGCCCAACAGACTGGCACGGCACATGGACGGCAAGTCCGATCGGCTCGATGCCGAGCAGATCGCCCGGGCTGTCCTCGGCCAGACTTCGACGGCCACCCCGAAAGCCAAGTCCGGCCTGGTCGAGGTCATCCGGACCCTTCGGGTGACTCGTTCCAGCGCAGTCAAGGCACGCACCAGCGCATTCAACACACTGTGGGGCGTCATGATCGGGTCACCCTCTCCGTTGCGCGACGAACTTGTCGTGCTGAGCAAGAAGACGCTGGTCAACCGATGCCTGCGGCTGCGGCCGGAGACGGAGGACCTGCTCGGCCTGGCAACAACCCCAGGCCGGCTATTGATGGCCGGAGTCAAGGCCACCCTACGGGGCCTGGCACGCCGCTGGAAGCAACTCGATGATGAGATCAAGGCCCTCAACAAGCAGATCGGGGCCCTGGTCCACGCAGCGGCACCCGAACTGGTCGAACTGCACGGTGTCGGCGTCGAGATCGCGGGCCAGTTCCTCGTCACCGCAGGCGACAACCCCGAACGCATCCGCAACGAAGCCGCCTTCGCCAAGCTCTGCGGTGTCGCGCCCCAGCCGGCCAGCAGCGGACGCACCACCGGCCGACACCGACTCAGCCGCGGCGGCGACCGCGCCGCAAACAGTGCCCTCTACATCGTCACGATCGTCCGGATGCGTCGCCACCAACCGACCCGCCACTACGTCGAGCGGCGCACCGCCGAAGGCCTGCGCAAACGCGAGATCATCCGCTGCCTGAAGCGCTACATCGCCCGGGAAATCTATGCCAACCTTCCCCGACCATCCACGGCCTCCGTCACACCCCCTCCGACAGCGGCTTGACGAACATAGGAGCATCGAGCGCTCGCACCGCATCGACGCCGAGGAGTTCTACCGTCTGCTCGACGGCGTCGTCCTCGGCGACATCGCGGTGTTCAACGACAAACTCAAGGAATGGGAGGACTACTACAACTACCACCGCCCCCACGGTGGCCTGGGCGGCCAGACCCCGTATGAGAGGCTCCTACAGAAGACCCAAACCAACACCCAGTCTGTCAACGACCAGCGTCAGTAGCACAACTAGTTCGTGGTGGTCGGGGTCGTGGTGGCCGATCAGCCGGCCGCCGCCCATCAGCCATTCCGAGTAGCCGTGGAGCGCCTCGGCCTTGTTGGTGATCGCAGTGATCTGCTCGCGCAGCTCCGGCTCTGACAGATACCGCAGCCTTGTCCTTGGACTGCACCGCCTTGCGGATCGCGGCCGCGGCCACTGGCCTGTAGTTTCCTGGTTCTCACCTGAGGCTGGTGGATTTCTTGCGGCGAGCAATTTGCGATTGACGCGTGCTTGGTGCTGTCGCGGTGGCGGCCAGGCGATGGTGGGTGCTCATATCGTGCGTGCGTGGCGCCAGACGAACCCGCCAGCTGCAAGCGATGCGACCGCGACAATGGCGGCGAAGATGGTCGACCCCGTGGCGAATCCCAGGCCGTCGCTGAGGTAGCCGGTGCCGACGGGCAGTAGCGCGGCGGGGATGTAGCCGCCGAAGTTGAGCATGGCGTTGGCCTCGGCGCGCCGCTGTTCGGGCACGTGGGTGCTGATCAAGGTCAGCCCGCCGAGTTGACCGAGCCCTTGTGCCGCGCCGGCGAGCATGGCGGTGACGACGATCGCCAGGACCCAATGTGCGCGCACGGCGACCAGAAGTACGGCCATGCAGGCGAGCGCCGCGGCCACGCCGGTGAGCAGGACGGCGCGGACTCCCAGACGTTTCGCAGCGAACTGGACGGCGGTGGCGGCGCCGAACATGACGAACGCGGTCACCCCGGCGAGCAGGCGGTTGCTCGTGCCGAGGACGTTCGCCAGGAGCGCCGGGCCCAGCGAGAGCACGAACGAGGTCGAGGTGATGCCCGGGGCGAACACCGCGATGCCCAGCGCGACCTGCTTGCGCTGCGCGCGCGGCACTGCGGGTACGCGCACCCAGCCGCCTGTGCCGCGTTCTTTCGGGCGCCGCAACGGCAGCCGCATCACGACGACGGCCGCGCTCAGCAGAAGCATCGCGGCGACCACGAAGATCGTCACCGTGGGGCCGGGCAGCGTCTCGGACAGTGCTCCGGCGAGCAGTGGCCCCAACCCCGCCCCGAAGACCATGGCGGTGGACGCGGCGAGCGTGGCAGTGCGGGCCCGGGCCGGTCCGCCGACGTCGACAACGGCGGCCATGCCCGCTGAGACCGTGATGCCGACCGCGATCCCGGCGAGCAGCCGCGCGATGCCCAGCACCAGTGCGGAGGTCGCGGTGGCGAACAGCGCGCACGCGACCAGCGCCAGCAGCACTCCGGGCAGGACGACGGGTTTGCGGCCGAGCCGGTCGGAGGCGCGGCCCGCCACCAGCAGGGCGGCGAGCAAGCCGGCGATGTAGGCGGCAAAGATCACCGTGAGCGTGCCGGCGGAGAAGCCCAGCCGGTGCTGCCACAGCACGTACAGCGGGGTGGGCGCGTTCGACAGCGCGAACACCGCGGTGACCGGCCAGGCGGCGAGCCAGGGATTGCCGGCTCGGGGCGGGGCGGCGTCGGAGACGGCGACCATCGATCCTCCAGTACGAATAAAGTCGAACTAGTACGAGTCTACTCGAACATAGCATCAGTTCGACTGAAGTCGTACTGGAGTGGTTGAATGTGGGCATGCGCACGTCAACGGTGATCGACCCGGACCTCCCGCCTGCCGAACTGCCGCCGCCGCTGCCCGAGCCGGCGCGCGACGAGCTCCGTCTCGAGGTCGTGCTCGGAGCGCTGAGCGATCCCCTACGGCTGACGATCGTGCGCAAGCTGCTGCTGGAACGCGAGGCCTACGACCATCCGTGCGGCTGGTTCGGGCTGGACCGGCCGAAGTCGTCGCTGACCCACCACTTCAAGGCGCTCCGGGAGGCGGGCATCCTGCGGCAACGGCAGTACGGGCTGGAGCGGCGCAGCCGCGTGCGCACCGAGGACCTCAACGCGCGCTTCCCCGGCCTGCTGGACCTCGTCGCAGCATGGGAACCCGCATCACCCGGGCGGGATTGATTGCCAGCGGTTGTCTCACGACGCGGAGGCGCGTCGTTCCTCCGAGGCGATCACCGTGTCCAGAGCGGTGTCCGGGAGCGTGTCGTCGGGGGCGCCGAGCTGGCGGGAGATCTGCACGCCGGTCTGCAACATCTGAGTCAGCACCATCGGCCGCCGGTCGGGTGCCAGCCGGCCGCGTGGCGCGCAGATGTGCACGGCGGCGATAACGGTGCCACTGGCGTCAATGATCGGGGTGGCCAGACCAATGATGCCCTCGACGCTTTCACCGTCGCTGATGCTGTAGGCCCGACCACGGATGGAGGCGTATTCGGCGCGCAACTGGTCGCGGTTGGTCAGGGTGAAGGGGGTGAACTGTTCCAGGCGGGAGGCGCCGAGCGCGCGGGCTTCGAGGTCGGGGTTGTAGGCGGCGATGAGCTTGCCCACGGCCGAGCCGTGCAGTGGGCGTCCGCCACCGAGCTGGATGACCACGGACAGCAGTTGTGACGCCTCGTAGCGGTCCGCGTAGACGACATCATCGCCGCTGCGGACGGCGAGGTACACGTTCTCGTTGACCTGCTCGCACAGCTGGACCAGGTGCGGGCGCGCCACGTGCCGCAGCTTCACGGAGTCCACTATGGATAGAGCCAGGCCGATCGACCGCGGTCCCAGCGCGTACGTGCGGGTGCCGGCCAGCCGTACCGCGCCGATGTCGACCAATGCCTGGAGCAGGTCGTGGGTGCTGCTCATCGGAAGCCCGAGGTCGTCGCTGAGGTGCTTGACGCTCCGGCCGTCGTGGTGCTGGGCGAGGTAGCCGAGCACCGCCAGGGCGCGATCGATCCGAGCTGGGTTCACAACCCGATCTCCTCTTCTCGTCGACAGGGTCACGATCGTAACCCTAGTCACCAACTCCGCAATCTCGTACCATACTTCGCATGTACGAATCTTCAAGCTCCAGGCCGCTCACTGGTGATGGTAGCGCCAACGCGAGGCCGTTGGCGGGAATTCGCGTCGTAGATGCCACTACCTGGCTGGGCGCGTATGCCGGGAGACTGCTTGCAGACCTCGGTGCCGATGTGGTCAGACTCGAACCGTCCGACGGATCTGCGGAACGATGGCAGGGGCTCCGGTTGCCCGGCGGGACCAGCGCCTGGTGGGCGTTCGCCGAGGCGGGCAAGCGCGGGACCGTGTTGGACGCCCAGGAACCGGGCTACGCCGATCGGCTCGCGCGCCTGCTGGATGCCGCGCAGGTGCTGCTGACCTCAGAGGGGCCCGCCGCGCTGCGCGACCGCGGACTCGATCCGGAACACCTGCGAGCACGGCATCCGGGCCTGGTTCACGTCTCGGTGAGCCCGTATGGGCTGGACGGGCCGTACGCCGACCGGCCGGCGACGGATCTGACGCTGCTGGCGGCGGGCGGTCTGCTGTCGCTCGCCGGCGATCCGGATCGCGAACCGGTGCGTCCGTTCGGTACTCAGACCGCCGTGATGGCGTCCCTGCACGCCACCGTCGGCGCCCTGATCGCGGTGTTGGTTCAGGAGGAGTCGGGCCAGGGGCAGACCGTGGATGTGTCAGCGCAGGAGGCGGTGGCGCATTCGCTGGAGAACGCGGTGCAGTACGCCGACCTGGAGGGCGTGGTGCGGCACCGGGCGGGCAGCGCGCCGACCGAGGCGGGAACGGGGTTGTTCACGTGCCGGGACGGTTGGGTGTACCTGGTCTGCGGGCTGGGCGGCTACCCGCTGGGCTGGGACGGTTTGATCGCCTGGTTGGACGCCGAGGGCGTGGCTGGTGCCGACCGATTGCGGGCGCCGCAGTGGCAGGAGTCAGCGTGGCGGAAATCGGTGGAGGCCGTGGCGGAGTTCCGCGTGATCTTCGAAGGCTTCGCCGCCGGCCGTGGCAAGCAGGAGCTGTACGAGGCCGGGCAGCGGTTCGGGGTGAGCATCGCGCCGGTGTCCACTCCGGACGATTTGCTGACCAGTCCACAGCTGACCCAGCGCGGGTTCTTCCGCGAGATCGACGTGGACGGCGCGCCAGTGGTGTTCCCCGGCGCGCCCTACCGGTTCGCCGGCGCCGAGGTGGGCCCGCAGGGCGGGCCGCCCCCTGCGCCGTAACCGGCCGGTCAGGCCCGGGCCGGCTGCGCGTAGAGGCTCTTGCCGCCGCAGACGTAGAGGACCTGGCCGGTGACGGCGGTGCTGGCCGGTCCGGCGAAGAACCGGGCCGCCCAGGCCACGTCCTCTGCGGCGCCGAGGGTGCCGGTGGGCTGGGCGGTCATGAGCCGATCGAGGGTTTCGGCGGGTTCGCGCCGCAGCAGCGGGGTGTCGATCAGGCCCGGCGCCAGGCAGTTCACCGTGATGCCGTGCCGCGCCAGCTCGATCGCCAGTGAGCGGGTGGCAGACACGACCCCGCCCTTGGACGAGGCGTAGGCCGTCTGCCCGAACCAGCCGAGCCAGGCGCGGGAAGCGATGTTGATGATCCGGCCGGTCCGGCGGGGGATCATGGACCGGGCTGCGGTTTGCGAACACAGGAACACCCCGGTCTGGTTGATGGTGAGGGTGCGCTGCCACTGCTCGTCGGTGAGCCGCCGGATGCCCGCGTCGATGCTGATCCCGGCGTTGTTCACCAGGATGTCCACCGGCCCGTACGCGGCTTCGGCGTTGGCGAACAACCGCTCGACGGCAGGGCGGGACGCCACGTCCACCGGTAGGCCGATGGCGGTGCCGCCCTCGGTGGTGATGTCGTGAGCCGCGGCGGTGGCTGCCTCGGCCGCGATGTCGGCGATGACGACGCGAGCGCCCGCGTCGGCGAATTCCCGGGCGATGGCCAGGCCGATGCCGCTGGCGGCACCGGTGACGACCGCGATCCGGCCACTGAGTTCACGCATGGCTGGTCCTACCTTCTTTGTTGGGTCTGAACTGGTCACTTCGCAGGATCGGGGGACCCTGGGGCTCCGGTATGGCTTGCACGGTTGCGCCGGTGGTGAAGGCTGAAAGGATTTGGTCGCCTGGGGCCCGTGACGGCCCGGCCGCTGATTGGGATACGCGGTGTGATCGCTGTGAGGACGGTGTCGGCGTGGTCGTCTGCGGGTGAACTGCGGAGCTCAAGCGATGGAGGACGTCGTGCCCCTGATCTGGGCCGGCGTGGACATCGGCGAGGAACATCACCCCTGCGTGGGACCGGGGCAGGAACTGGCCGCTGCGATGGTCGAACGTCTGGCCAAGGGGTGATCGCCCTCAGCATCGAAATCGCCCAGATCGACGGGATGATCGAGGAGCGATTTCGCCGGCACCGTCATGCCGAAGTGATGCTCACCCTGCCTGGCTTCGGGCCGGCTCTTGCTGCGGAGTTCCTCGCCGCCACCGGTGGTGAGATGACCGCGTTCGGCTCGGCGGACCGTCTCGCCGGTTACGCCGGACTCGCGCGCCGGGACTCCGGCCGCACGCACGGCAACCTGCGATGGCCTCGCCGCTACCACCGGGGCTTGCTCAGGTCCTGTTACCACGCTGCCGTGACCAGCGTGCCGGCCTGGCCCTCCTCGAAGGCCTACTACCAGCGCAAACGAGCTGAAGGCACACGACACGAACAGGCGGTGCTCTGCCTCGCCCGCCGACGTCTCACCGTCCTGTCGGCCAGGTTCGGCGACGAGTGCCGCTACCACGCTTCACCTCCGATCCCGGCGGCTGCGTGACTTGACAATCGCCATTGGGAAGTCCTTTGCGGATTCAGACGGACAGGCTGGACAGCAGGCTGGCTCCGCCGCAGCAGTAGAGGACCTGCCCGGTGAGGTAGCCGCTGCGGTCGTGCAGGAAGAACGCGACGGTGGCGGCGATGTCCTCGACGGTCACCGGCCGCGGGGCCAGCTCGGTGGGCTCGCGCAGGTGGGTGCCGGCTGGCGGCGGCGTGTCTCGCAGGGGGCTGGTGTCGGGTGGGAGCGCGGCGATCACGTTGACGGTTGTCCCGGTGGGCCCGAGTTGGAGGGCAAGGCTGCGGGCGGCCGCGACGAGCGCGGCGGCTGCGGCGGCGGACTGGACGCGGCTTGGCCAGCCGAGGCCGTCGCGGCTGCCGACGACCACGATCCGGGAGCCGCCGGCCGCGCGCGAGCGCAGCCTGGGCCGCAGTCGCTCGACGGTGCCGAGGAAGTCGTCGACGGATCCGCCGGCTCGGTTCCCGTCGAGCAGGCCGGGGTCGTAGACCAGTGCCGCGATCTCCCGGTCGTGCGGTGGATCGGTCGCAACGGTCCAGCCAGTGGATTCGAGGTGGTCCGTCACAGCCGTGCCGATGAGCTTGCCGGGGCCGGTGACGACGGCGAGGGGCATCGTGTCCTCCACTTCAGTCGGTGGTGAGGATGTGGACGGCGCAGGCGCCGTTGTCGACGCCGAAGATGCCGCCCCCGGTGACGTGGGTCAGCGCCACTTCGGCGCCGGGCACCTGGAGGTCGCCAGCCTGTCCGGTCAGCTGCCAGTACGCCTCGCAGATCTGTGTGGCACCGGTCGCGCCGACGGGGTGGCCGCGGGAGAGCAGGCCCCCGCTGGGGCTGACCGCGACCCGGCCGTCCCGGTCGAACTCGCCGGCGACGATGGCCTTGTGCGCCTGCCCGCGGTCGGCCAGCCCGAGCGCCTCGGCGTGCAGCAGCTCGGCGATGGCAAAAGCGTCGTGTAGCTCCACGATGTCCACATCGGACGGGGCGAGGCCGGCCATCGCGTAGGCGGCCTTGGCGGTGCGCGCGGTGATCTCGGGCCAGGTCATGTCCCGGTATCCGGTGTGGAAACGGCCGGACCGCACAGCGCTGGCGCGGATGCGCACCGCCGGTGTGGGCAGCTGCGCGGCGATCTCCGCCGAGCACAGCAGAACCGCGGCCCCGCCGTCACTGTTGGGGCAGCAGTGCAGCAGCCGCAGCGGGTCCGCGATCGGGCGCGAGCCTGCAACGTCGGCCGGCGAGACTTCGCCCTGGAAGTGGGCGCGCGGATTGGCAGCGCCGTTGCGGCGGTTCTTCACCGAAACCGCCGACAACGCCTCGGGCGCAGCGCCGAAGTCGTGCAGATAGCGCTGGGCGCGCATCGCGTAGGCGGCGGGCATGACCATGCCCTGCTCGATCTCGATGTCGCCGGTGGTCAGGGGAAGTGTGCCACCGCCGAACCCGGTCAGGTTGTCCGCGCCGAACGCGACCACGCAGTCGGCCTGCCCGGTGGCGACCAACTGCCAGCCGAGATGCACCGCCGCCGCACCGCTGGCGCAAGCGTTTTCGACGGTGTAGACCGGCTGGCCGGATACGCCGACGCGTTGCAGGACGCGCTGGGCCAGCAGCGAGCCCCCGTAGGTGGAGCCGCCGAACCCGGCGTCCACCTGCTCCGGTGTGATGCCGGTGCGCGCCAGCAGGTCTCGCACCGCGGCGTAGCCCAGGTCCGCGGCCTTGATCCCGGGATGCTTGCCGAACGGGTGCACGGCCGCACCCGCGACGTAGACCGGCCTCATCGCGCGCCGTCCTCTGCCGTGATGACGTAGGACATCAGCGGTCCCGCGTCGGTGCGGCCGATCTCGCCGATGCCCAGACGTACCGGCGTGCCGGGGGCGAAGGCCTCGCCGGTACCGCCATGGGCCAGTACCCGGACACCGTCGATATCCACATAGGACAGGACATACGGTGGTCGGTACGCGGCTGGCCCGGCCCGGACGACGGTCGAGGCGTACACGACGCCGCGGTCCCCGGTGGGCTCGTCGTGGACGTCTGTCGAGGCGCAGTGCGAGCACACGTCACGGGGCGGGAACCAGCGTGCGTCGCAGGCATGGCAGCGGGTGATGGTCAACGTGACGTTGTCGCCGTCGCGGCGGATCCACTCGCCGCCGACAGTCTCTACTGTGGTCATCGAGGCTCCTGTTCTCAATTGCCGGTGTAGTGGGGTGTGCGCCGCTCGGCGAAGGCGGTGCGGCCCTCGACGCGGTCGCGGGTGTCTCGGAGCACGCCCCAGAGCAACTGCTCCAGGGCGACGGATTGGCTCAGCGGGAGATCGTCACTACGGGTGGCGAGGGTGACGAGGCTGGAGATCGCCAGCGGTCCGCAGGCGGCGATGCGGTCGGCGAGTTCAAGCGCGCGGTCGACGAGCTGGTCCGGGCGGACGAGATCGCTGACCAGCCCGACCCGGTGCGCTTCGGCGGCGTCGATGCGGTCGCCGGTGAGGACCATCTTCAACGCGACCGCGCGTGGAATGGCACGCAGTAGCTTCGACACCCCGCCGACGGCCGGCACACTCGCCCAGCGGGGCTCGGGCAGTCCGAAGGTGGCGGCGTCGCTGGCGATCCGCAGGTGGCAGTCCAGCGCGAGTTCCATGCCCCCGCCGAGTGCGTGCCCGTTGACCGCCGCGATGAGGGGCTTGGTCAGGTTCAGCTCACTGAGGGTGATCGCGCGGACGTACAGCCCGTCGCCGACACTTTCTTCGTAGGGCGCGAAATAGGAGCGTGCGAACGAACTCTGCGGCGGCAGGGTGCGCTTGAGGTCCGCGCCCGTGCAGAACGCCCGCTGCCCGGCTCCGGTGAGCACTGCCACGCGCAGGCTCGAGTCGTCGCGGAAGGCGCGCAAGGTCTCGTTCAGTGCGCGCATGTCGGCGACGTCGAGGGCGTTGAGCGCTTCGGGCCGGTTGATCCGGATGACGAGGGTCTTGTCGTGGCGTTCGGTGTCGATGGCCATGTCAGCCGATCACTTCCTGTTCGTGGAGACGGTCGTACTCGGCGCCGGTGAGCCCGAGCAGCTCGGTGCACACCGCACGGGTGTCGGCGCCCAGCAGTGGCGCGGGCGAGCGCAGGCGTCCTGGCGTGGTCGACAGGCGGTAGGGGATGCCGTCGTAGACGCAGTCGCCCATTTCCGGGTGGCGCAGGGTGACCCAGTGGCGGCGTGCCGCGAGCTGCGGGTCGCGGTGCAGGAGGTCGGCGGCGTCGTTGACCGGTGCCGCCGGAACCCCGGCGGCTGCCAGTGCGTCGGCCAGTTCCCTGGCGTCCCAGTCGCGCACGGCTTCTCCCAGCGCCTTGTCGAGCAGCGCGGCCGCGGACCTGCGGCCGTCCCCGGTGGACATCTCGGTGCTGCGGGCCCAGTCCGGGTGACCGAGCACGCGGACCAGCCCGCGCCACTGCTCATCGGTGACAACGGCGATCGCGCACCAGCTGTCCTCGCCGGCACACCGGTACACGCCGTGCGGTGCAGCGACCTCGTCGAAGTTGCCGTCACGCCGCACGTCGATCCCGACCCCGGCGGCGAGGATGGCTGGACCGATCGCGTTGACCGTGGACTCCAGCTGGGCCAGTTCGATGTACTGACCGCGACCGGTGCGTCGGCGTTGCCTGAGCGCGGCGAGCACCGCGATCGCCCCGTGGAGGGGATTGGGCACGTGGTCGGGATAGTTGGTGCCGGTGCCGACCGGGGCGCGATCGGGGTAGCCGGACAGCCCCAGCAGGCCCCCGGCGGCGGCGATCGACAGGCCATAGCCGCGGAAGTCCCGATGCGGCCCGCTCACGCCCTGCATCGGCATGTCCAGGTAGATCACGTCCGGCCGCACCGCGCATGCCGCCCGGTATCCCAGCCCGAGCCGCTCCATCGTCCCCGGGGTGAAGTTGTTCGCCACGATGTCGCTGGCCGCGATGAGCCGCAGCGCCAGCTCTCGGCCGACCGGGTGGCGCAGGTCCAGGCAGATGGACTTCTTGCTGGAGTTCCGGTTGGCGAAGTAGCCGCTCCGGTTCACCCCCGGCACGCCCCCGGCGAAGGGCGCCATGCTGCGGATCACGTCGGTCCGCGTCCGGGACTCGACCTTGATCACCTCCGCGCCGTGGTCAGCCAGCGGCTTGGTCAGGAACGGTCCCGCGCCCACCCACGTGAAGTCGGCGACCCGCACCCCGCGCAGTGGTCCTTCATCGTCGCTCGTCGCCATCACTGTCTCCGTATCTGCGAAGTTGACTTCGAATTCTCGTATCAGGCGTGAAACCTGTCAACCAACTCTGCGAGGTGAACTCGTGCGAACAGGCTCTTGACAAGACCGGCGCTTCGCGTGACGCTCACTCTAATCCGAGTATTCGAATCGCGATACGCAGTTGCGACACTCAGGGAGTTGGCGGACCGCGCGCGAGGAGACCGAGCCAAAGGGAGGCTGCGTCACCCATGAGCTATGCACGGCCGAGGATGCTGATCCTCGACGACTGGGAGGGCGAGATCCGGACCTCGCCCGGGGCGGACCGGTTGCGGGAGCTTGCCGACGTGACCGTCCTGGACGGCCCGCTGGCGGAGGTACCGGACGACGAACTCGCCGACGTGCGGGTCGTGCTGGCGATCCGGGAGCGCACCCGCTTCAACACCGCAACGCTGAACCGGCTGCCGCGGCTGGAGCTGATCCTGCAGACCGGTGGGCATGCATACCACATCGACGCCGACGAGGTGGGTAGGCGTGGCATCGTGGTACCGCTGTGGCGCAGCCACGACGCGTGTGAGGCGGCTATGCGAGAGCTCACGTTCGGCCTGATGATCGCTGCGCTGCGCAAGTTCCCCGAGGCGAACCAAGCGCTATCGGTCGGCGACTGGCCCGGCATCCTGGGCGGTACCCTGCGCGGCCGTCGTCTGGGGATTCTGGGTATGGGCCTGCAGGGCAAGGCCGTGGCTCGGCTTGGCCGGGCGTTCGACATGGACGTCGTCGCCTGGGCACGTCCCGGCAGCAGTGCCGTCGGCAGTGACGACGGCGTGCCACGGCTGCCGATGGACGAACTGCTGACCACGTCGGATGTGGTGAGCATCCACCTGCGGCTCTCGCCGGATTCCCGGGGCTTGCTGGGCGCCGCGGAGCTGCGCTCCATGAAGCCCGGCTCCGTGCTGATCAACACGGCGCGTGGGGCGATCGTCGACGAGGAGGCACTGGTCGAGGTGCTGCGGGACGGTCCGTTGCGCGCGGCCGGCCTGGACGTGTTCACCGTCGAGCCACTGCCGAAGGACTCACCCCTGCGCAGCTTGCCCAACGTGGTGCTCACCCCGCACATCGGCTGGACGGTCCGGGAGGCCTTCGCCGAGTTCGCCGACGGCGCGGCCGGGCAACTGGAGGACTACCTCGCTCATCGGCTCGACCAGCGAGAGCTGGCCTTCCCCCCGCCGCAGCAGCGAGGAACGGACGTGATCGGCGGTGTGAGCACGCGATGACGATGGACCGTCACGACCACTGGATCGCCGGCCGCGCGGTGTCACCGCACTCCGGCGACTACCTGCCCACGCTCGATCCGATGACCACACGCCCGTGGGCGGAGATCGCCCGCGGTGACGCCGAGGACATCGACCGAGCGGTGACCGCGGCGCAGGATGCGTTCCCCGCGTGGCGCGCCACGGCACCCAGCCGGCGAGCGGAGACCCTGTGGAAGCTCGGCGACCTGATCGCCGAGCACGCCGATGAGCTCGCGCAGCTCGAATCGCGGGACGCCGGCAAGGTGATCCGCGAAGTCCGCGGCCAGCAGGTGGCGCTGCGCAACTGGTACCACTACTACGCCACCCTCGCCCACCACATGGAGGGCCGGCACATTCCGCACGACAGCCGGACCCTCACCGCCATCACCGTGCGCGAACCCTACGGCGTCATCGGGGTCATTCCCGCGTTCAACTCACCGATGTTCCTGGGCGCGATGGGCCTGGCTCCCGCCCTGGCCGCCGGGAACACCGTGGTCGTCAAACCGCCCGAGGTCAACGCGCTGTCGCTGCGGCTGCTCGGACAGCTCGCCCAGCAGGCCGGCCTGCCCGACGGTTGCCTGAACATCGTGCACGGTTACGGCCACGAGGCCGGCGACGCGCTTGTCGGCCACCCGCTGGTCCGCAAGGTGTTCTTCACCGGCGGCCCCGAGTCGGCGAAAGCGGTCACCGCCCGCGCCGCCGCGGGACTCAAGCCGACCGTGCTGGAGCTGGGCGGCAAGTCGGCGAACATCTTCTTCGACGACGTCGACGTCGAGCAGGTCACCAACGGGGTGATCGCCGGAATCTTCGCCGCCGCCGGCCAAACCTGTGTCGCCGGATCCCGGCTACTGGTCCAGCACGGCGTCGCCGATGAGCTGGTCAAGGCAATCGGCGAACGGACCCGGCGGATCCGACTCGGTGATCCGACCTCGCCCGACACGGAGATGGGACCGATCTCCCAGGAGAAGATCCACACCGGTGTCGCCCACCGGGTCGCCGAAGCCATCAACGATGGCGCCGCAGTCGTCGCAGGCGGCCCGGATGCGCCCATCCCTGACGCGGGCTGGTTCTACGCCCCCACCGTGCTCGACGGCGTCACCAACGACATGGCCGTCGCCCGCAACGAACTGTTCGGCCCCGTCCTGTCCGTCATCCGGTTCCAGGATGAGGACGAGGCCATCGCGATCGCCAATGACTCCGATTTCGGCCTCGCCGGCGGCGTCTGGACCAACAACCTCCAGCGGGCCCACCGTGTCGCCCGTCAGCTCGAAGCCGGGACCGTGTGGGTCAACACCTACCGGGCCCTGCACTACGGCACCCCGTTCGGCGGCACCAAGACCAGTGGGTACGGCCGCGAAAACGGCCTGGACGGCTTCGCCGAGTTCACCCAGCCCAAATCCATCTGGTTCGAATCCAGCACCGAACCGATGGCCGATCCCTTCACCCTGCGCTGACCGAGCCCGCCGGCAACCAACCCCATCCTGTCAACGACGACGAGGAGAAATGATGAACACCCCCAACAGCTACGACCTCGTGGTAGTCGGTTCCGGCGCCGCCGGACTCGCCGCAGCCGTCAGCTACGCCGAAGCGACCGCCCACCGGGCCCAACCACCGCGAATCGCACTACTCGAGCGATCCACAGAGGACCAGCGAGGCGGGGCAACTCGGTGGACCGGGGCGTTCCTGCGCATCACTGAGGAACGCAAGCTCGACCCCGACTGGGCGGACCACGTCCAGCGGGTCTCCGGCGGGCTGTCCGATTACGAGTACTGCAAGACCCTGGAACGTGAGACCCCGGCCACCCTCAAGTTCATCGAAGACCGCGGGGTCGCCCTGGAATTCAACGAGTTCCCCATCGCGCACACCTTCGCCGACGGCAGCCCCACCATGACCCCGCCCGGCAACCCCGTCGGTGGAGGAGCCTCCATCGTCAAGGCCCTCTCGGCCAAGCTCGACGAACACCCCAACGTCGACGTGCACTTCCAGACCGAAGCCATTCGCCTCACCACCGGCGAGGACGGCGCGGTCGACGGCATCGTCGTACGCGGCCCCGACGGCTACGCCACCCGTCTTGGCGCCGGAGCCGTCGTCCTGGCCTGCGGCGGCTTCGAAGGCAACGCCGAGATGCTCACCCGCTACCTGGGCGCCAATGCGTGCGACCTGCCCCTGATCGCGCCGGGAATCGCCAACAACCGCGGCGACGGTATCCGCATGGCCCTGGAACTCGGCGCCGACACGGCCGGCCAGTTCGACATGATCCACGCCGAACCAGTCGACCGCCGCACCCGGAAAGCCGACGCGGTCCTCTACGGCTACACCGGCGGCATCTTCGTCAACGGCAAGGCCGAACGGTTCTTCGATGAGGGCAGGGACACCTGGGACAACACCTTCGAGCTCATCGGCTACGAGATCTGGCGCCACCAGAACCAGGAGGCCTACTGGATCGCCGACGCGCACAGCCTCGACATCCCCGGGATCCGCAACGCCTGGCTGTCCGACGTACCACCGGAACAGGCCGACACCCTCGACGAGCTCGCCCGCAAGCTCGGGCTGCAACCAGAAGCGCTGGAAAAGACCGTCGCCGACTTCAACTCCGCGGTCGGCCCCGGCGAGTTCGACCACACCCGCTTCGACGGCAAAGCCACCGTCGGGCTGACCCCACCGAAGTCCAACTGGGCCACCCCGCTGGACACCCCACCGTTCATCGGCATCCCGCTCACGGCGGCGATCTGCTTCACCTACGGTGGCATCCGCACCGACACGAACGCCCGCGTGGTGACTCCCAGCGGCGTGCCCATCCCCGGCCTCTACGCCGCGGGAGAGCTCACCGGCCTCTTCTACCACGAGTACCCGCCGGCCACGTCGGTGCTGCGCTCCCTCACCTTCGGCCGCCTCGCCGGACAACACGCCGCGGCACAACTCGCCTGAACCCGGGCCTCCAAATCGCGCGGGCCGCAACCGCACCGGAGCTGCGGCCCGCGCCCTCTCACGCCCATTTGACGGCGCGCGCCCGCTCATCGAGTTTCGCCCGCCAACCTCCAGTCCTCACCGCACCGCCAGGAGCGAGATCGCATGCAGCCCAGCGCACCAGACGCCGGGAGGGCCGCGGCACACGTTGCCGCGCGCCTGGACCGGCTGCCGGTCACCAGATGGCACCGCAAGATGACCTTCTTGGTCGGCATCGGCACGTTTTTCGACATGTACGAGGTGTTCCTCGGTGGTGTGATGGCCGCGGTCATCGCCCAGCAGTGGCACCTGACCGGAACAGAGAAGTCCGCCGTGGTCGGCGCCGCGTTCCTCGGGATGTTCTTCGGGTCCAGCCTGCTCGGAGTCCTGGCCGACCGGCTGGGACGGCGCACCATGTTCCTGGTCAACCTCGGCGCCTACGGGCTCGCCAGCCTGCTCACCGCCGCCTCGCCCAACTTGGCGTGGCTACTGGGGCTGCGGTTCATCACCGGCCTCGGCGTCGGCGCGGAACTGACCCTGGTCGACACCTACCTGGCCGAGTTCCTGCCCCGGACCGTACGCGGCCGCTACATCGCCTGGGCCTACACCCTCGGCTTCATCGCCGTGCCGATCGTGGCGTTCGTCGCGGCGAAAACCGTGGCCGCGCACACGGTGTTCGGCCTCGCGGGCTGGCGAATGCTGCTCATCCTCGGCGCGACCGGATCGATCGTGATCTGGCTCGCGCGGCGTCAACTGCCCGAGTCGCCACGCTGGCTGGCCGTGCAGCGTCGATCCGCCGAAGCCGAGCAGGTGGTCGCCCGGATCGAGTCCATCGTGCAACGTCAATCGGGCGCGGCGTTGCCGCCCGTTCCCACTACCGAGGCGGCGCAGGTGCATCGAGTGCCGCTGAGCGGAATGTTCCGTGGCGAGCTGCGCAACCGCACGATCATGTGGTGGATCTTCCAGGTGTTGCAGACCGTCGCCTACTACGGTTTCGGTGCTCTGGCGCCCATCGTGCTGACCGCCAAGGGGTTCGACATCACCTCGTCGCTGGGGTACGCGGCGGCCAGTTTCCTCGGCTATCCGGTCGGATCGGCGCTGTCGATTCCGCTGGTGGACCGGTTCGAGCGGAAACGGTTGATCATCGTTTCCGCTTTGGGGATCGCGCTTTTCGGCCTGCTGTTCGGCATGGCCGCATCGTCCGCGCTGATCGTCACCACCGGGTTCCTGCTGACCGTGTGCAGCAACGTGTTTTCCAACTCGTTCCACATCTATCAGACCGAGATCTTCCCGACCAGCCTGCGCAGCAGCGCGATCGGCATCGCCTATTCGTTGTCCCGCCTCACCTCCGCGGTACTGCCCTTCGTCGCGATCACGGCGCTTGACCACCTCGGCGCCACCGCGGTGTTTTTTGGCTCGGCCGTACTGATCGGCGTGCTGTGCCTGGATGTCGGCCTGCTCGGCCCGCGCAGCACCGGCCGCCCGCTGGAAACTGTCGCCGAGCGCACCCCCAGCGCCACCGAAAGCGCGCCCGCGTCGGAAACCGCGTGACAGTACCCGACGGGTCATGGGGACCACCAGCTCCCCAGTCGTGATCCGCACGGGAGTGTCACGTGACTTGGGCAAGTTCTGCAGAAGGGCAAGCCCGAGACCCCCGGGGTAAGGCGAACTGGGTGGATGGGGGCGAGTCCAAACGTGGCGATGCCCGCAGGAGGGGCAGGTGTCCCGCAACAGCGGTGTGGTGGCGGGTGCAGGCGAAGCGACAGGTCAGCCGCCAGGACAGAATCCAGCGATTTTCGTTCTCGGACAGGAGCGGGGCAGAACCGTGACCATCTCAGTCCCGCGCCACCAGCGCGGGAGTCTGCCAGGGCCCGAACATCGCCGGCAGGTTCCGCCACGCGATCCCGCACCGATACCGGTAGATAATGCCCTCGGCCATCGCCCGCGGATCCGAAAACGGCCGCCCGGGTCTCCCCGTGCGCGCCGGCAGCAAGTCCTTGATCAACGCCCACTGCTCATCCGAGAGCAACTCAAACCACGACCCGACTAGCGGACCTGGAGCAGGCGATCATCGACAGCTACGAGCGGCTGTGCGTGCGGTGCACGGACGTCAACCTCCCGGTGGCCGTGCGCAGCTCGGCGACCGGGGAGGACGGCTCGCACGCCAGTTTCGCGGGCATCTTCGACACCTACCTCGGGGTCACCGGGCCACAGGCGGTGATCGAGTCGGTGCGGAACTGCTGGGGCAGCCTGTTCACCGCACGCGCCCTGGCTACCGGCATCGCAACGGGATCTCGCACCACGCCAATGCCGGCGGTGCGGGCGAGCGACTCGATCGGCTGCCGGACCGGCTTGAGCAGGTTCTGGGCCGGGTGCGGGGTTCGGTTGCGGTAGGACGGTTGCAGCAGCCGCACCCCGCGGTCGGCGCGGTCGGTGTCCAGTTCGCGGGAGACGGCGCCCTTGTCGCCCAGAATGAGCGGTCCTGGTATCAGCACCTGACGCTCGTCGAGCTTGGGGGCGGGGCGCCGGCCTCGGGTCCGGCGGGGTGCCGGACCCCGACGCATCGAGATCCGGCCGAGTGGTGACGACGAGTTCGGCGCCTGGCCGGAGACCGCCGCGGACGGCTTCGGCCACCCCGGCACGCAGGGGCCGCCCGACCACGCGTTCCTCACACGCGCCATGCGCGAGCTCGCGGCGGGCGGCGTCCAGCGCTACCTGGCGCGGTGCGACGGGGTCGTCGCTGGTGCCGTCGGCATGTGCGTCACCGGCGGCCAGGCCCAGTTCACCGGGGCCGCGACCCTGCCCGGCTACCGGCGCCGGGGCATCCAGGCCGCCCTGCTGTCCGTGCGGCTCGCCGACCAGCAGGCTGGATTTCCCTGGACAATCCACCCCTGAGCCATCGAGCAGCCAAGCCGGAGAATGCGTTCACCTTCGCATGCCGGGCACGGGTGGCGTTATTGGTCGGTTCGGTGTGCG
The DNA here is from genome assembly GCF_030814215.1 of Amycolatopsis thermophila. NCBI lineage: Bacteria > Bacillati > Actinomycetota > Actinomycetes > Pseudonocardiales > Pseudonocardiaceae > Amycolatopsis > Amycolatopsis thermophila. Next base: position 5,581,590 of record NZ_JAUSUT010000001.1, read on the forward strand.
TCGTTGTGAGGTCAGCTTGGCCGGTAGGCGGCGAGGAAGGCATCTGCCCCGTCGTCGGCGATCCGCTGCAGTTCTCGTGGTGATGGCATCGGCCCGTCGGGGTCGAACAGCGCGGTATCGAGGGTTGCGCCGAGCACGAGGTAGGAGAAGTGCTCGGCGGCTCGTTTCGGGTCGGGTGTGTTCAGCGCGCCGCGCGCGTGCAACTCGCCGAATGCCTCGGTAAGGGCATTCATGACCCGCCCGGGCGCACGCCGGTAGTATTCGGCGGCGAGTTCGGGGAATCGGGTCGCCTCCAGGATGATGAGCCGGCGCAGCCGCAACACCTGTGGCTGCGCGACCGCCGCGAGGTGCCGGCGGGCCAGTTCACGTATCGCGGTGGGCACGTCAGTCGCGTCCGGCAAGCCCGCGACGAGCCGATCGGCGAAATCCTGCGCGGTCGCGGTATATCCGAGCACGATCTCGGTGAACAGGGTGTCCTTGTCTCCGAAGTTGTTGTACACGCTGCGTTTCGACACCCGGGCCAGGCTGGCGATGTCGTCGACGCTGGTGCCCTGGTAGCCGTTACGCAGGAAGAGTGTGGTCGCGGCCTCGGCGACGGCCATCCGTGTCCGCGCCACGCGCGGGTCGGGTCCGCGCTCCGCGTTCGTGGCCGACCGTGGCGCGGCTGCGGGGATGCGCACGATCAGGACGTCTTCCGGGCCGGTTAGGTCCGAGGGTGGCATCAGGATCCTCTCGCAGAAACGCTCCACTCAACTTCTTGCACTCAATAGTACCAGACGGTACTGTCCTGTGCAGTATCCACCGGTACTCATGAGTGCAGAAAGTGAGCGCGCGATGTCGACCACCACCATGACCCACCCGAACCCCTGTGACCGCCCCGGCACGGTTACGCGCTCCCTGCTCGGCTACGGCCTGCTCGCCGGGCCGTTCTACCTGGTCGCCGGTCTGATCGAGGCGCTGACCCGCAGCGGGTACCAGTTCACCAGGCATGACCTGAGCCTGCTCGCCAACGGAGCGCCCGGCTGGATCCACGTCGCCGTCCTGGTGGTCACCGGCCTGATGACCATCACCGCCGCGGCCGGCATGCGCCGCGCCCTCGCCGGGACCCCGGGCGGCCGGTGGGGCCCGCGGCTCGTCGCCGGTTACGGACTGGGACTCGTCGCCGCGGGAGTGTTCGTCGCCGATCCGATGAACGGATTCCCGGTCGGTACCCCTGACGGCCCGCCCGTTCACCCGACCGTCCACGGTGTGCTGCACGTTGTCACCGGCGGGCTCGGATTCCTCTGCCTGATCGCGGCCACCGCCGTACTGGCCCGCACGTTCGCTCGAGCGGGCCGACGCGGTTGGGCCTGGTACTCGCGTGGCACCGGCGTCGCGTTCCTCGCCGGGTTCGCCGGCATCGCATCCGGCGCCAGCAGCCCGCCCGTCATCCTGGGATTCTGGGCCGCTGTCGTCATCGCTTTCGCCTGGCTCGCCGCCCTGTCCCTGCACCTCTACCGCGCACAGTGAGGACCCGGCCATGAAGCTCCGCGCCACGATCGAACTCACCGGAAAGACCACCACCGGCATCGAGGTTCCGCCTGACCTTCTCTCCGCACTGGGCGGTGGCAAGCGCCCGCCGGTGCGGGTGACCATCAACGGATACACCTACCGCACCAGCATCGGCGTCATGGCCGGTCGGTACCTCATCCCCGTCAGCAGCGACGTACGCACGGCGGCAGGCGTCGCGGCGGGGGACGAAGTGGACACCGAACTCGAGCTCGACACCAGCCCGCGAGAACTCGACGTGCCACCCGAACTCGCCGAGGCGATGGACACCGGCACCCGCGAATTCTTCGACGGACTGTCCTACAGCCGCAAACAACGATTCGTACTGCCGATACAACAAGCCAAAACACCAGAAACCCGGCAACGTCGCATCGCCAAAGCCATCGCCGCCCTCCGCGACCGCAAACCCGAACCATGACGCGAAGTGCTGTACACGGGGATGCCGTGGGAGTTCCTGCCGCAGGAGCTGGGATACGGCTCCGGGATGACGTGCTGGCGACGGCTGCGGGACCGAAGCCGGGGTGTGGCAGGAGTTGCACGAGCTGCTTCTGGCCAGGTGAGCGCGGCCGGGCTGCTCGACTGGTCTCGGGCTGCGGTCGATGGCTCGCATGTCCGGGCGCTGAAAGGACGCCGAAAACCGGGCCGAGCCCGGTCGACCGAGCCCGCACCAGCTCCAAACACATCTGATCACCGAAGATGGCGGTATTCCGCTGGCGGTGACGCTGACCGGCGGGAACCGCAACGACATCACCCAGCGTGCCCGCTGCTGGAGGCCCACCCGCCGGTGCGAGGCCGGCATGGGCGGCCCCGCCGCCGTCCCGACAGCTTGTATGCCGACCGCGCCTACGCACCCGGTGGGAAATCCTGACGACATCCACCAAGCCTTCCTCGGCATCGCCTGCAGCATCCGGCGAGGTCAATGGCACGCGCAACGATCCGGCGTGCACGAACCTCGACCCCTGTTACCCCTCGCGGATGAACTTGACCTGTGCGTCCTCGCGGTGACGCCGTGGATCGCCAGCAACCGCTGTGCAAGAGGGCGGCCGTGTTCAGGCCACGGTCGCTGAAGAACCGCGGGGTCAGTCGGTGATTTCGCGGTGTGGAGGGTGGGGGTGAGGCGGACGGACTGGGCGGGCTCGTCGCGCACGACGGCGGGATCGGCAGTTCGGCGGCCAGTGAGGTGTCGTTGAACCGGACGACCGCGCAGTCCAGGCCTGCCCATCCGCGACCGCGGCGAAGTCGTTGACGGGGAACAGCACCGACGGCCGACATCTGGTCATGAGGATCTTCTCGCCCGCTTCCCGGCCGCCCCAGGTGGTCACACCGGGGTAGCACGATGTCGCTTCGCCGATATCGCGCCCCGTTCCCGCAGCGGAGCGTAGTCACTTTCGATTCACATTGGGTCATCCTGTGACCTATGCCGCAGTCGACCTTCCGTGCCCGCTCTCTCGTGCCTGATCGCGCGTTTTTCGCGAGGTCACCACCTCTGAGGTTGCCGGCTGGGCGCTTGCCAAATCGTCGTTAGTGAATCATCATGCACTAACGGCCCTGTGAGCCGCAGCAGGCTGTCGTGGCGGACAAAGGAGTTGGAGTGGACTTTCGGGAAACGTCCGAGCACAGGGATCTCCGGGACACGGTACGGGCGATCACCGCGAAGTTCGGCCCGGAGTACTACGTGCCGCGAGCCGAGGCCGGTGAGCCGACCGCGGAGCTGTGGGCGGAGCTAGGGCACCACGGGTTCCTCGGGATCAATCTGCCCGAGGAGTACGGCGGGGGTGGCGCCGGGCTGGTCGAGCTCGCGATGGTGTGCGAGGAGACGGCCGCGGCCGGCTGCCCGATGCTGCTGCTGCTGGTGTCGGCGGCGATCTCGGGCGAGATGATCTCGGACTTCGGCACGGACGAGCAACGGCGCCACTGGCTGCCGCGGATGGCCTCGGGTGAGGCGAAGGTGGTCTTCGGGATCACGGAGCCGGACGCAGGGTCGAACACGCACCGCCTGTCGACCGTAGCCCGTCGCGACGGCGGGGACTTCCTCATCAGCGGCACCAAGCACTACATCTCCGGGGTGGACGAGGCCGAAGCCATCCTGCTCGTCACCCGGTCCGGCGTAGACGAGACGACCGGGCACGCCGTGCTGTCGCTGTTCATCGTGCCCACGGACACACCCGGCCTGGTGGCCACGCCGCTGCCGGTGTCGGCGAAGCTGCCGGAGAAGCAGTTCGTCCTGCACTTCGACGATCTCCGCGCTCCGGCGGAGTGGCTCGTCGGCGAGGAGGGCAACGGGTTCCGGCAGGTGTTTCACGGGCTCAACCCGGAACGCATCACGGGCGCGGCCCTGTGCGTCGGGATCGCCCGCCACGTGTTGCACCAGGCCGCGGAGTACGCCTCGACGCGGTCGGTGTGGGGCAAGCCGATCGGCACCCACCAGGGAGTCTCACATCCGCTGGCCAAGGCGAGGATCGAGACGGACCTGGCCGCGTTGATGACCACGAAGGCGGCCTGGCTACACGACAACGAGCTTCCTGCGGGCGAGGCGGCCAACATGGCGAAGTACGCGGCGGCCGAGGCCGCGGGGGCCGCTGCCGAGGCGGCGATCCAGGCGCACGGCGGCAACGGGCTCGCCACCGAGTACGGCCTGATGCCGTACTGGGCCATCTCACGCCTGCTCCGGATCGCGCCGGTGAGCCGGGAGATGGTGCTCAACTTCGTCGCCCAGCACACCCTCGGCCTGCCCCGTTCCTACTGAGCAACAGAATGGACCACCGCGCGATGACCACAGTGCTCCGTTCCGCGCTGAATACGGCGGACGAGACCTACCAGACGAACTACCGGCATCAGCAGCAGGTGCTCGCCGAGCTCGACGAGCAGATCCAAGCTGCCATTGCCGGTGGCGGCCCGCGCTACCAGCAACGGCACCGGGACCGCGGCCGGCTGCTGGTCCGCGAGCGCATCGAGCTGCTGCTCGACCGGGATGCGTCCTTCCTCGAACTGTCCACCCTCGCGGCCTGGGGCACGCAGTTCCCGGTCGGCGCGTCGGTGGTGACCGGCATCGGTGTCGTCTCGGGCGTCGAATGCGTGCTGATCGCCCACGACCCGACCGTGCGCGGAGGGGCGATGAACCCGTACTCGCTGAAGAAGACGTTGCGAGCACTGGAAATCGCGCGGGTCAACCGGTTGCCGGTGATCAACCTGGTGGAGTCCGGTGGCGCCGACCTGCCGACGCAGTCGGAGCTGTTCGTGCATGCCGGGAAGATCTTCCACGATCTCACCGAGCTCTCCTCGATGGCGATCCCGACGATCGCGCTCGTGTTCGGCAACTCCACGGCCGGTGGGGCCTACGTTCCCGGCATGTGCGACTACGCGGTCATGGTCGACCAGCAGGCGAAGGTGTTCCTCGGAGGGCCACCGCTGGTGAAGATGGCCACCGGCGAGGACGCCGACGACGAGGAACTGGGCGGCGCGGCCATGCACGCGAAGACATCCGGGCTGTGCGACCACTTCGCCGCGGACGAGCGCGACTGCATCCGGATCGGCCGCCAGATCGTGTCCGAGCTCGGCTGGCGCAAGCTCGGTCCCGGTCCGACGCTGCCCGCCGACGAGCCGCTCTACGACCCGGACGAGCTGCTGGGCATCGCGCCGGCGGACATCAAGGTGCCCTTCGACCCGCGTGAGGTGATCGCCCGGGTCGTCGACGGCTCCCGGTTCGGGGAGTACAAGCCCTTGTGGGGTACCAGCCTGGTAACCGGGTGGGCCTCGGTGCACGGCTTCCCGGTCGGCATCCTCGCCAACGCGCGCGGGGTGCTGTTCAGCGAGGAGGCCAAGAAGGCCAGCGAGTTCATCCAGCTCGCGAACCAGACCGACACACCGCTGCTGTTCCTGCAGAACACCACCGGGTACATGGTCGGCAAGAACTACGAGCAGGGCGGGATCATCAAGGACGGGGCCAAGATGATCAACTCGGTCGCCAACAGCAAGGTCCCGCACATCACCATCAACCTGGCGGCTTCGTTCGGCGCGGGAAACTACGGCATGTCCGGCCGCGCTTACGACCCGCGGCTGATGTTCGCCTGGGCCGGGTCGCGGCTTGCGGTGATGGGCGCCGCGCAGCTCGCCGGCGTGATGTCCATCGTGGCCAGGCAGTCCGCCGCGGCATCCGGGCGGGAGTTCGACACCGAGGCCGACGAGCGCAACCGCGCGGCGATCGAGGCGCAGATCGACAAGGAGTCGCACTCGTTCTTCGTCACCGCCCGGCTCTACGACGACGGACTCATCGACCCGCGCGATACCCGCACCGTGCTCGGCATCGCGTTGTCCGCCGCGCACTCCAACATCGTCGCCGGCCAGCGTGGCTACGGCGTCTTCCGGATGTGAGGACTACCTGAGATGACCACCCAGACCAGTCCGGCCCGGCACCGGATCCGGAAGCTGCTCGTGGCCAACCGCGGCGAGATCGCGGAACGGATCATCCGGTCCGCGCGTGCGCTGGACATCGCCACCGTCGCGGTGCACTCCGAGCCCGACGCCGACGCCCTGTTCGTCGAAGCGGCGGACGAGGCGGTCCTGCTCCCCGGCGCCGCGTCTGCGGACACCTACCTGCGCGCGGACCGCATCGTCGACGCCGCGCTGGCCACTGGCGCGGACGCGATCCATCCCGGCTACGGGTTCCTGTCCGAGAACGCCGAGTTCGCCCGCAGGTGCGACGAGGCCGGCCTGGTCTTCATCGGGCCGCCGGTCGAGGCGATCGAGGCGATGGGCTCCAAGATCGCGGCGAAGGAGCTGATGGCGAAGGCCGGGGTGCCGGTGCTGCCGGGCGCCACGATCGACGACGCGGACGAGGTCGACACCGCCGCGGTCACCGCGATGGCCGAGGACATCGGTTACCCCCTGCTGGTCAAGGCCGCCTTCGGTGGCGGGGGTCGCGGAATGCGGATCGTCCGGGACGCCACCGAGGTCGTCGACGCCGTGGTGGGCGCGCGGCGCGAGGCCGCGTCAGCGTTTGGCAACGGCACCGTGTTCCTCGAGCGGTTCGTCGAGAACCCACGGCACGTCGAGGTGCAGATCTTCGGCGACACCCACGGCAGGGTGGTGCACCTGTTCGAACGCGAGTGCTCGATCCAGCGCCGCTACCAGAAGATCATCGAGGAGGCGCCGTCGCCCGCTGTGGACGAGGCGCTGCGCGCACGGCTTGGCGAGGCCGCTGTCGCAGCGGGCGCCGCGATCGGCTACACCGGCGCCGGGACCGTCGAGTTCGTGATGGCGCCCACCGGCGAGTTCTTCTTCCTCGAGGTCAACACCCGGCTCCAGGTCGAGCACCCGGTCACCGAGGAGATCACCGGGCTCGACCTGGTTGCGCTGCAGATCCAGGTCGCCGAAGGCGAGCCTCTGCCGGCCGAAGCCCTCAACCCGACGATCAGCGGCCACGCCGTCGAAGCGCGCCTGTACGCCGAAGACCCGGTAGCCGACTACCTGCCCGGCAGCGGCACCCTGCACCGCTTCCGCATCCCGGACCTGCCCGGGGTGCGCGTCGACACCGGGGTCCGCGACGGTTCGGTCGTCGGGACCAACTACGACCCGATGCTCGCCAAGGTGATCGCACACGGCCGGACCCGCACCGACGCCGTGCGCAGGCTCGCCAGGGCACTGGCGGACGCGCGGATCCACGGTCTGGTGACCAACCGGGACCTGCTCGTGGCGATCCTGCGGGAGCCCGAGTTCGTGGCCGGCGCCACCGACACCGGGTACCTCACCCGGCACCCGCCCGCCACCCTCGTCGGCACGCCTGGCAAGGACGTCATCGCCGTGCACGCGCTGGCCGCGGCCCTCGCGAGCCAGGCCGCCCGCCGGGCCGGCGCCCCGGTGCAACGCGCGGTGCCCTCCGGCTGGCGCAACGTGGTGAGCTCCCCGCAACGCGCCGAGTACCGCATTGGCGAAACCGAGGTGGACGTCGCCTACCGGATCACCCGGAACGGGCTGGCCGCCGAGGTCGACGGAACGCCGGTGAGCGGGCTCGCGCTGCTCGAGGCCCGGCCTGACCTGGTTGACCTGCGCGTCGACGGGGTGCGGCGCCGAGTGCACGTGCACGCCGTCAACGACGCGGTGTACTGCGACAGTGTGCTCGGCGGGACCACACTGACCGAACGCCCGCGACTGCCCGAGCCGGGGAGTGGTGCCGCGCCCGGCTCGCTGCTCGCCCCGATGCCCGGCACGGTGGTCCGGGTCGTCGCCGAGCCGGGACAGCGGGTCGAGGCGGGCGCGGTGATCGTGGTGTTCGAGGCCATGAAGATGGAGCACTCCGTGCGTGCGCCTGTCACCGGCACGGTCAGCGAACTGAGCGTCCACCTAGGACAGACCGTCGAGGCCGGCGAGATCGTCGCCGTGATCGCCGAGGAGGAAACCCGATGACCCCGGTGCGCTACGAGGTGACGAACGGCGTCGCCTGGCTGACGATCGACCGCCCGGAGGCGCGCAACGCTCTGAGCGAACCGGTCCGGAAAGGACTGTTCGAGGGAGTCCGACGGTTCAACGCCGACGACGACGCCAGGGTGCTGGTGCTCACCGGCGCCGGCGAGAAGGCGTTCTGCGCAGGAGGCGACCTCAAGGAGATGAACGACACCGCGCTGACCGTCCCGCCGCCGGACTTCCTGCCCCAGCTTGGCCGCAACATCGACGTGCCGAAGCCGACGATAGCGGCGGTCAACGGGATCGCCTACGGCGGCGGGTTCCTGCTGGCCCAGCAGTGCGACCTGGTCGTCGCCGCCGAGCACGCCCGGTTCGCCGTCTCGGAGGTCAAGGTCGGTCGCGGTTCGCCGTGGGCGGCCCCGCTGTCCTGGCTCGTACCACCGCGCATCGCGCTGGAGATCCTGCTGACCGGCGACCCGGTCAGCGCCGCCCGGGCTCAGCAGTACGGGCTGGTGAACGAGGTCGTCCCGGCCGCCGAGCTGCGAGACCGGACGCAACGGCTCGCCGAGCGGATCGCCGCCAACGCGCCGTTGTCGGTGCTCGCCGCGAAGCGCACTGCCTACCTGTCCGCCAGCCACGACCGGGCCGAGGCCTACGACCGGGCCGAGGAGATCTGGGCGCCGGTGTACCTGTCGCAGGACGCGCAGGAGGGTCCGCTCGCGTTCCGGGAGAAACGCGCGCCCGTCTGGCAGGGACGCTGACATGGGTGTTTCGATGCGCCAGGTGCTCGACGACCTTCTCGCCGAGACACACGTGCTGCGGGACCTGGTCGCCGGCCTGGACGACGCCGGCCTCGCCACCCCGACCCCCGCGGTGGGGTGGACCATCCGCGACCAGCTCACCCACCTCGCGTACTTCGACGAGACCGCGACGCGGGCCGCCGTCGACCCGGACGCGTTCCGGCGCGAAGCCGACGCGTTGATGGCCGGGGGGATGGACTTTCCCGACCGGATCGTGGCTGAACACGCCGGCCTGCCTGCCGACGAGGTCCGATCTTGGTTGGCCAGGGCGCGGAAGGAATTCGTCGCGGTCTTCCGTGCACTCGATCCGAAGACCCGGCTTCCGTGGTACGGGCCCGGCATGAGCGCCCTGTCCTCGGCGACGGCCCGGCTGATGGAGACCTGGGCGCACGGCCAGGACGTCGCCGACGCCCTCGGCCGGCATCGCGAACCCACGGACCGGTTGCGGCACATCGCCCATCTCGGGGTGCGGACCGTCGGATTCTCGTTCACGCTCAACGGCAGACCCGCGCCCGCGGTGCCGATCCGGGTCGAGCTCGACGCACCGTCGGGCGCCCGCTGGACGTGGGGCCCGGACGACGCAGCGGACCGGGTCACCGGCACCGCGCTCGACTTCTGCCTGGTCGTCACCCAGCGACGGCACGTCGAGGACACCGCGCTCGTCGTCGCCGGCCCCGTCGCGACCGAGTGGATCCCGCTCGCCCAGACCTTCGCCGGCGCTCCGGGCGCCGGGCGTGCTCCCGGTTTCGCGGCCAGCCAAGGAGGAACACGATGACGCCCGCCCCCCGCCGCCCCGTGCGGATCGGCAACTGCTCGGGCTTCTACGGCGACCGGCTCGCGGCCGCTCGCGAGATGGTCGAGGGTGGGCCGATCGACGTGCTGACCGGGGACTACCTCGCCGAGCTGACCATGCTGATCCTGTGGAAGGCCAGGCAGAAGGATGCGACCGCGGGATACGCCAAGACCTTCCTCACCCAGGTCGAGCAGGTGCTGGGCAGCTGCCTCGACCGTGGCATCCGGATCGTGGCCAATGCCGGCGGCCTGAACCCCGCAGGGCTCGCCGCGGAGCTGGGCGCACTGGCCGAGCGGCTCGGCCTGCACCCCCGCATCGCCTACGTCGACGGCGACGACCTCGTCGACCGCCTCGACGAGCTGCAGGCCGCCGGGCACGACTTCGCCCATCTCGACACCGGCCGCAAGCTTGCCGAAGCCGGCGTCCGCCCGGTCACGGCCAATGCCTACCTCGGAGCCTGGGGGATCACCGAAGCCCTGCACGCGGACGCCGACCTGGTGGTCACCGGACGCGTCACCGACGCGTCACTGGTGGTCGGGCCCGCCGCGTGGTGGCACGGCTGGACCCGCGAGGATGCCGGCATCCACGACAAGATCGCCGGGGCGATGGTGGCCGGCCACGTCATCGAGTGCGGCCCGCAGGCCACCGGTGGGAACTACGCGTTCTTCGAGGAGGTCACCGACCGCCGCTACCCCGGCTTCCCGATCGCCGAGGTCGAGCCCGACGGCTCGAGTGTGATCACCAAGCACGAGGACACCGGCGGCCTGGTCTCCGTCGGCACCGTCACCGCCCAGCTCCTCTACGAGATCGGCGAGCCCGCTTATGCCGGGCCGGACGCGGTCGCGCACTTCGACAGCATCGAACTGGCCCAGGAGGGCGAGCACCGGGTCCGCATCCGCGGTGTCCGCGGCAGCGCCCCGACCGACCAGCTCAAGGTCGCGCTCAACTACGAAGGTGGCTACCGCAACACGATGACGCTGGTGCTCACCGGGCTGCGGATCGAGGAGAAGGCGGCGTGGGCCAGCCAGCAGCTGACCGATCTGCTGGGCGGGCGGGACCGGTTCGCCGAGTTCGACGCGCAGCTGCTGCGGTTCGACCACCCGGACGCGGCTACCAATGCCGAGGCCACCGCGCACCTGCGGGTCACCGTGAAGGATCCCGACCGCCGCAAAGTGGGCCGGGCGTTCTCCGGCACGGTCATGGAGCTCGCGCTGGGCGGCTACCCGGGCTTCCACACCACCACCCCGCCGTCGGCGGAGAGCGCTTACGGGGTCTACTGGCCGACCCTGGTCCCGGCCGCGGAGGTGACGCACCGGGTCACCCTGCCGGACGGCAGCGTTCGCGTCATCCCGCACGATCCGGTCACCGCGGCCCTGCCGGTGCCCGCGGACCCGGGGCCCACACCCGCCCCGGCGACCGGGCCTTCCCGCCGGGCGCCGCTGGGCGCGGTTGCCGGGGCGCGCTCCGGCGACAAGGGGGGCAACGCCAACATCGGGGTGTGGGCGCGGACCGATGAGGAATACGCGTGGCTGCGGGGTCATCTCACCGTCGACCGGGTGCGAGAGCTGCTCCCGGAGACCGCCGGTCTGGAGATCCGCCGCTACGAGTTGCCCAACCTGCGTGCGGTGAACCTGGTGGTCGTCGGCATCCTCGGCGACGGGGTGGCCTCGGCGACCCGGCCGGACCCGCAGGCCAAGGGGCTCGGCGAGTACCTGCGCAGCAGGCTCGCCGACATTCCGGAACGCCTGCTGCGGGACTGACCTCGTCATGGCGGAGCCACGTGCCCGGCGCCGGGACCCCACCCGCAGGCAACGGATTCTCGCCGCGTCGGCCGAGCTGATCTCCGAGCAGGGCTACCACGCGGTCGGCTTGGCGGACATCGGCGCGGCGGCGGGGATCGTGAGCACCGGGGTGTACCGGCACTTCGCCGGCAAGCCGGCGATCCTGGCCGCCCTGCTGGAGCAGGTGATGAACCTGCTGGGGGAGGGCGCCGCCGGGATCGTCGCGAGCGCCCCCGATGACCGGGCGGCGCTCACCGGTCTCGTCCGGCACCACGTGCGGGTGGCCCTGGCGGACCGGCGGATCCTGCAGGTCTACCACCTCGAGGCGCGCCACCTGCCCGAGCAGGACTTCGGTCGGCTCCGGCGAGCCCAGCGCCACTACCTCGAGGAGTGGGTCGCCGTGCTGACCTCGCTGCGGCCGGGCCTCGGCGACGGCCAGGCGAGGGTCCTGGTGCACGCGGCGATCGGCGCTGTGCAGTCCATCCTCTTCCACAGTCCCGGGCTGGCGGACGACCGGCTCGCGACGCTGCTGTGCGACGCGGCGCACGCCTGCCTCGGCGTCGTGGCTGTGCCTCGGGCGGAACCGAGCGGAGAGCCGCCGTGAGCGCCCGGCGCCCGGCTCAGTCGAAGACCGCACAGGCCACTGCGGGCAGGTCCTCGGGCCGCCCCTGCGCGGCGATCGAATCGACCACAGTGGAATCCCAGCCGCAGGCCCTGGCGGATCCAGTCCGATCCGGGTAGCCCATCTTGTCGAAGACGACTGGTGGACGTTCGCGCCCCGCGCGCCCGTGCCGCCCAGGTTCAGCGCGAGCTGGGGCCGCACCCGGTCGTCGGCGCGTGCCGGCCATCCGCAAATCCCGGCGGCGAGCGCCACGTTGCTCGGACCTTCGGCGCCGAGCTGTGTCGGCATCCGGGGCTGCAGCGGGCGCTGGGACGAGCGCGGCGGTTTGCCGTGTCCGCTCCCGACCGGACAGCGGCAGCTGGTGGAACCCACCGTCGTGGGTCACCGGCCGTTCACGTGCCAGCGGGTGCGGGCTAGCGGACGAGGGTACGCGAAGCCGTGCCAGCCCTCGGACACTGGAGGTCGGGAGCCCCGAGTGCGAGTACCAGCCGCGCATTACAGAGGTGGTCGAGGGTCCTCGCGGTCGTGGCGGCCATCGCGGTCGCGGCGGGCGTGCGAGCGGGCAGCTGTGCGACGGCGGCGCCCAGCCGGACTCGCGTCCTGCGCGCCTCGCACGAGGCCGACGGGGGTGAACACGTCCGAACCGTGTGCTTCGGCGAACCAGGTGCCGTCGAACCCGAGGTCCTCGATCTCCCGGACCCGCTCGCCCCGCCGAGCCGGCACTCCTCCCGAGCAACTGGCCGACGTCGAGCCCCACGGGCATCGTCCTGATCACCGCTCCTGTTCGCTTCTCGAAGCCTGACTAGTGCACGATCATTCACCACATGGCCAGCGACAGGGGACGTAATTCAGGGGAAGATGTGAATAGCTGGTGACTTTGGTCTTGTCGGACCAGCCACGAGGGTGGATGCTGTCGAGGTCGGGCCAGGCATGCGGCAAGGAGGCTGATGTGGACCTGAACGGGAAGATCGACGTCGCGAACCTGCGCGGACGTCGCGCGGTCAACCGCTGGGAGCGGACCTCCGTGGGCGACATCTTCGAACGGCTGACGTGGAGCTACCCGGACAAAATCGCGATCACGGGGCGCCCGGGCGCCTACGGCGAGGAACGGTTCGCCTCGGTCACCTACCGCCAAGCCGACGAAATCGCCAACCAGATCGCTCACGCGCTGGCGGGGCGCGGGCTGGAACCCGGCGCCCGGGTGGTGCTGTTCTGCGAGAACTCCGTCGAGGCGTACCTGGCCAAGATCGGCATCGCCAAGGCGGGCATGGTCGCGATGCCGGTCAACCCCGCACTGGCCCCTGACGTGCTGGCGTACCTGGTGCGGCAAGGCGAACCGGGAGCGGCGATCGTCGACGCCGAACTGTGGCCACGTGCGGAACAAACGTTCACCGCCGCCGGCCTGCCCGTCGCGGCGACGGTCACCGTCGGCGGCGGTCCCGTCGCCGACAGCCCCAGCTTCGGCGAGTTCCTGGCAGGGCAGCCGGTCGGTGAGCCGGACGTGGAGATCCACGGCGACGACGTCTGGCAGCTGCTCTACACCTCGGGCACCACTGCCATGCCCAAGGGGGCCATGACCTCGCACGTCGCCAGTCACCTGGCGGCGCTGAACTTCACGGTCTCGCTCACCCGCGGGCTCCGGCTGGAGACCGAGTTGAGGGTGCTGACCGCGCTGCCGATGATCTACCACGTCGGGGACCAGGTCTTCACGTTGTCGGCTTTCCTCGCCGGGGGGTCGCTGGTGCTCGGGCGCCGCCCGCTGCCCGACCAGGTGGCGCTGGCGATCGAGGAGGAACGCGCCACCGCGGTGTGGGCCGGTTCGCCCCAGTTCGTCACCGCGCTGAACGTCGAGGCGGACAAGAGCGGCCGCGACCTGTCCAGCCTCACCGTCTTGGTGTACGGCTGGGGCGCGCTGGAACCGGCCGTTTACCACTCCCTGCAAGAGAAAGCACCGGGGCTGGTCGTGCTCGGAATCTTCGGGCAGACCGAAGCGATCGCCTGCCACCGGTTCTGGCCCGCGAAGTGGCCGGAGGTGTACGAACGCACCGCGCCCACGCTGAACTACGTCGGGGTGCCCAGCCCCCTGCTGGCCTCCGACGTGGTGGACGAGACCGGGCGCTCGGTGCGGGACAAACCTCAGACCCCCGGCGAGGCCGTGTACCGCAGCCCGGCCGTCACCGCCGGGTACTACCTCAACGAAGATGCGACACGCGAAGCGTTCCGTGGCGGCTGGTTCCACTCGGGAGACAGCGCCGCCGTGGACGCCGAGGGTCTGCGGGTCATGGTCGACCGGTTCAAGGACATCGTGAAATCCGGCGGGGAGAACGTGTCCAGCCTGCGGGTGGAGTCGGTGCTGCACGGTCATCCCGCCGTGGCGAAGGCGGCGGTGATCGGCCTGCCGCATGAGCACTGGGGCGAGGCGGTGACGGCCGTCGTGGTGCTCGGCCCCGGGGCCGAGGTGGACGAGGCGGCGCTCATCGCCTACTGCCGCGAACGGCTCGGAGGCTACGAGACGCCCAAGGCCATCGTGTTCGCCGACGCCCTGCCCGAAACGGTCGGGGGCAAGGTCCTCAAGTACAAGCTCCGCCAGGCGCACGCCGACCTCTTCCAGGACCGGAAGGAGTCACGCTGACGTGGGTCGCTACGACGACGTCTGTTCGAAGAGCATGACAGACCCGCACAAGATCCTGCGCAAGACCATGCACGGAATCGCGGACGGCCGGGACGAACCGATGCCCGCCACCGTCGAGGACGCGAGCGTGCTCGACACCGTGTGGACCGTCCTGCGGGGAGAGCCGAGGTGACAGCGGGGGCCGCCACGACGCCGCGCCGGCTGGTCGAGCTGACCGCGGAAGGCACGATAGCGATGGTGCGGCTGAACCGGCCGGAGCGCCTCAACGCCTTGTCCGATGACATGCTGCGCGATCTCGAGACCGTGCTTGACATGATCGACGCCCGCCCCGGCTTCCGCGCGATCGTCGTGACCGGATACGGCCGCGCCTTCTGCGCTGGGGCCGATCTGCGGCAGCTGCTGGACAGGCTGGACACCGCGCAAGAAGAGATCTTGGGGTTCGTGCGACGCGCCGGGCAGCTGTTCAGCCGTTTGGAACGCGCCCCGTTGCCGGTCGTGGCCGCGGTGAACGGCCCGGCCGTGGCCGGAGGTTTCGAATTGGTGCTCGCGGCCGACGTGGTGGTCGCGGCTGAGGGCGCGCTGCTCGGCGACGGGCATCTCCGCTACGGCATGCTTCCCGGTGGCGGCGGCGCGGTCCGGCTCGAACGCAAGATCCCAGCCAACATCGCCCGCCGCCTGCTGTTCACCGGCGACCTCGAACCCGCCGAACGTTTCCAGGACTGGGGACTCGTGGCCGAGGTCGTCCCGGCCGGGCGGCTCCTGGACTCCGCAATGGCTCTTGCGCACCGGCTGACCGCGGGGAGCGCACTCGGGCTGGCCGAGCTCAAGCGCGTGGCGAACGCCGCTCGTGACCTGCCCTCGGCCGAGGCGCTCCGGCTCGAGTTCGACGCCTTCGCCGGCTATCTCGGTTCGGCGGACCTGCGGGCTGGACTGACCGCCTTCCAGCAGCGCCGAAATCAGCGGTCGGAGGGGCGGTGAACCTCGGGGCGCACCGAACTCAGGCGCCCTGTTCGTCCGGCCATTGCCTGACCGGCTCGACGACCGCCGCCGGGGTGGAGTCGACGCCCAGGCACGCGTGCGCCGCGGTGATGAGAAGGTTCATCAGTTGCGGTACCGGCAGGCCGGAGTTGAAGAACAGGATGGACTGGATGCTGCCGATCGCCGCGTGCACCAGCACCCGCAGCTCGCCGTCCGCCAGGTCCGGCCGCAGCGGAGCCACCGCGGCGACCCACTCCTCGATGTAGTGGCGCTGTGCCCGGCGCAGCCGGCGTAGGTCCTGCTCGGGGAGGTTGCGGGCTTCGCGGTGATAGACCTGCAAGATCCGGCGGTCCTCGATGGCCACCCGCACGTGGTTGCGGATGAGCTTGCTGACCGCGTCCCGGTCGTCCTCCGCCTCGTCGACGATGGCGGAAGCCGCTTCGGTCAGCTGGGCCATGACCTGTTCGAGCAGCTCGGCCAGGATGGCGACCTTGCTGTCGAAATGACGGTATATCCCAGATCCCACGATGCCCGCGGCCTGTCCGATGTCGGCCATGCCGACGGTGTGGTACCCGTGACGTGAGATCAGCTCGGCCGCCGCGGAGAGGATCCGGGCCTTGCGCGCCGGGTCACGCCGCGGCCGCTGCGGCTGCTTCACCTGATACCTCCCTTGACGTTGGCCGTTCTCGATCGTACCCGGGCGCCGCCCGCCCCACTGGCCCCGCCGAGGTGGCGCCCGTGCGGTGCCTGTCGTTGCCATCGCCGCCCGGCCGGTGGGCGATGGCGCAGGGCCCGGCTCGGTCGGCGACGGGCAAGCCAGTTGCGACCGGTCCGTACCGGGTCGGCTGCGGTCACGTCACGCCACGAGCCACGAGCCGCGGACTCGCTGAAGCAGCCGGCAGGCTGCGTGCCGTCCCGGGGACGGCGGACACACCCGAGCCCCGACCATGCCAACACGGCCGGAATCAGGGCCAGGACCGGAACGCTTCCGCCCCGGGGGCCCGTGACCGAGCGGCCCTGCGAGGGAGAGGCCCGGCCGCGTCGCCCAGCACTGCTGCTCGGCGCCGGTGGGGCCGACTGTGACGCCACCCAACGCTGTGCGACCAGGGCGACCGCAGCCGGCCGTCGCGAACAATTAACCCGCTCATGTGAGGTTGCGGCCGGGTGAACCGTGCTAGAGTCCAGTCGCTAGTGAATAGCAGTTCACTTCAAGTTCGCAGTCCCGAAGTCCGTTCACCACGGTAGTTTCTTCCGTCCGCAGGATGACAACGAGGTCACCATGAGGGTATTGAAGAACAGTCATTCACAACGGTGTCGCCGCTTCCGGCGCTCGATCGTGCTGTCGGCAGTCCTGCTGCTGGTCGTCGGCAGCGCGGTCGTGCCGGCCCAGGCGGCCGGAACGCCGGCTACCGACTGCAGAAACGTCGCCATACCGGTCACCGCCGCCGGACAGCCGGCAACCATCACGGGCACGCTGTGCGTTCCGCCGGGGGCGACCACTGTGCAAATCCTCGTTCACGGCTGGTCCTACGCGCGGTACTACTGGGACCTGCCGTACGAGCCGGACACCTACTCCTACGTCCGGGCGGCGAACAAGCGCGGCTACGCGACGCTGGACATGGACCGCCTCGGTGACGGCCAGTCGACGCACCCGCTGAGCGCCTTCGACAACTTCTACGCCGATGTCAGCACCGTCCACCAGGTGATCACCGCCTTGCGCGACGGCGGGCTCGGGGCCCGGTTCGGCAAGGTGATCGAGGTCGGGCACAGTCTCGGCGGCATCGTGACGATGACCGAGGCGGGCATCTACCGCGACGTCGATGCGATCATCCCGACCGGAATCGCGCATTCACTGAACTACGTCAACGTGGTCACCAAGATCATCGCTGACGACTACCCGGCGACGGCCGACCCCAAGTTCACCTCTGCCGGGCTCGATCCGGCCTACCTGACCAGCTATCCCGGCACCCGGGGCGGGTTCTACCTCAGCGGTCCCACCGCAACGGACTCCGCAGTCGTCGCGAAGGACGAGCAGCTCAAGGAGACCGGCAACCTGGTGGAGCTGGCCACGCTGGCGGGCTACAACGTCCTGAACGTCGACCGGACGCTGAACATCCCCGTCTACGCGGTAGTCGGCCAGCACGACCCCTTCATCTGCGGTCTGCTCGGGCCGAGTTGCGGCAGCTCCCAGGCGCTGGCCGACTTCGAGCGCCCGTTCTACGGTCCGGGCGCGACGGTCGTCGCCGACGTGGTTCCGGACAGCGGTCATGACCTCCAGCTGGAGCGGAGCGCGCCGGAGAGCAACGCGCGGATGCTCGACTTCTCCGACAAGTACGTCGGGGCGGGCAACGCCCTTCGCAACACCGCGCCGGGGGCGGCGGCTCCGGTGCGCGCCCCGGCGAACCCGGCGCCAAGCCTGGCAGCAAAGGCCATCAACGCCGCGGTCATCCAGGCGGTCGTCCCGGCGATAGCGTTGCTGCAGCAGGCGAGCAATACCGTGCCGGGGCTGGGCGACAACCAGGATCCCATTCCCGGGATGGCGGCCGCCTTGTCGACCATCGGCAACCTCACCGACGCGCTCGTCGGGACGTTCCCGGAGGGCGTGATCGCCGGCAGCTGAGGCCGGCAGAGGAGCCGCGCGTCACGCCCCGGCGCGCGGCTCTTCGCATGCCGGCCGTTCCCCGCCCGGCGGGTCGACCGAGCCCTGGGCAGGGGCCAAGGACAGCGGCAGCTCGTGGAAGACGACGGCGGTAGGCGTGCGTGAGGGATTTGGTCACCACTGATGGGCAGTTCGGGTGCGGCCGGTAGGCCGATCGCGCCGACGGAGACGATGTCGGCACGCGTGGCCACCGCGGCGATCGACGAGACCAGCAGCGGATCGGAGGCGTTGCCGATGTCGCTCCAGCGGCAACTGTCTGTTTGCCCAGATCGCCGCCTTGCCGCCCATGGTCGAGTTGTACCTGCACCGCACCGACGCGCTCCACTCATCACGACGATCTCGAGGTGATCCTGGCGTCGAACCGGGTGTAACAATCCGGGCGACGCACCGGCCAGGATGGTGTACACGGTCTTCCCGCCGCACCGCTGAGCGCGATGTGCGGTGGAGGTCGGCCGGCGATCAAGCGCCAGCCCCGGTCGGGGGATACGTTGCCGCAGCGTGACCGGTGATCCGTGCAGCGCGGTCGGCTGCAGGTGGTGCCGGACCGCGCGCAAGCCCCCAGCGCCTCGCCGCCGCCAGCTCGCCCTGGTCTGCCGTGCACCGTGTCCTCGCTGGCACCCGCGGGGTCGTGCTCGGTGGACAGCAACCGCAGCAGGCCACGGTCACGGCCGGCGCCCTGGCACCTTGGTCGGCCGGGCGTGGGCGCAGCTGTGGCATGTGGTCGCCCCCGCACAGCCACGACAGCGCCGACCGGTTCGACAGCGCGCTGGAGACCAGCAAGCGCGGGATGCGCACCCTGGTGTGGTCCTTCCTGGCGTTGTTCGTGACGGCGATCGCGCAGCTGGTGATCGTGCTGTTCACCGGCTCGGTCGCCCTGCTGGGCGACACGATCCACAACTTCGCCGACGCGCTCACGGCGCTGCCGGTCGGCATCGCCTTCGCGCTCGGCCGTCGCGCCGCCTCGCGCCGGTTCACCTACGGCCTGGGCCGCGCCGAAGACCTCGCCGGGGTGGTGGTCGTGGTGATCATCGCGCTGTCCGCGGCGCTGGCCGGCTACGAGGCCGTCGAGCGCCTGATCGACCCGCAGCCGGTCACCGGGCTCTGGGTGGTCGCCGCGGCCGGGGTGATCGGATTCCTGGGTAACGAGCTCGTCGCCCGGTGGCGCATCACCGTCGGCGGGCAGATCGGGTCGGCCGCGCTGGTCGCCGACGGACTGCACGCCCGCGCCGACGGCTTCACCTCGCTCGCCGTAGTGCTCGGCGGCGGGCTCGGGTTCCCCTACCCTCACCGTGGCCGAAGCGCACCGGCTCGCGCACGAGGTCGAGCACCGGCTCGTCCACGACGTTCCGCGTCTGACGGCCGCCGTGGTGCACACCGAGCCGTCGCAGGCGCCGACGCCGCCCACGAACTCCTGGCGCACCATTAGCCCGGAACTGTTCCGTTCCCGTCGGCGACCGGCGCGGTGCACACGGAATCGGCGGCGCCACCCAGACCCAAACCGAACCGGTGATCGCCTACCGCGCCTGCGCCGACTTCGGCCTCACTGCCCTCATTGCTGGACCCGGGTCTCGGGCCGGATGGCCCGCACGTAGTACAGGAACGGGGGCAAATCGCCGTCGGTCACGGCGGCGAAGCCCGCGTCCCGGATCATCGGCGCGATCCGTTCGACGGGGTTGTGCCGCATCGCGGCGCCGACAAGCCTGCCGCCGAAGTGGCCGTGCGAGGGGTGGTAATCGGCCAGCACGATGCGCCCGCCCGGCCGCAGCACCCGGAACATCTCCCGCACCGCGGTGGCCCGCCCTGGCTCCGGAACGTGATGCAACGCGAGGCTGGAGACCACCACGTCGAACGACTCGTCCGGGGCGGCGAGGGCTTCGGCCTTCCCGAGTTCGAAGGAGCAGTTCGCGCTGCCGCGCACCCGTCGGGCCCGGTTGATCATCGGCGCGGACGGGTCGATCCCCACTGCCTCACCGCCGGGCGACACCGCCCTCGCCGCCAGCGCGGTCAAGTAGCCGGGCCCACAGCCCACGTCGAGCACACGGTCCCCTGGCTGCGCCCCGCTCAGGTCGACGAGCGCCCCGAAGGTGCGCCGACGCCGTCCGGCGAACACCACTGCCGAAAACGTGTCGTACAACCGGGCGCGACCGATGGCCCCCGGTGCGTCCGCCTGCGGTTCCCCTGTGAACAGGTGTCCCAGCTCCACGACGGCCCCTAACTTAGTGATGACTAAGATGTGCCGATATTAGTCGCCACTAAGTAGCGTGCGCAAGACTGGATACGATGCACATGTGAGCGACGAGCAGGCCACCCGGCGCCCTCGGATGACGGCGCAGCAGCGCCGCGAGTCGATCCTGGCCGCGGCGACCGAAGTGTTCGCCGAGACCGGGTATCAGCGCGGCAAGACCTCCGCGGTGGCACAACGGGTCGGTGTCAGCGAGCCGGTGATCTTCCAGAACTTCGGCACGAAAGCGGCTCTGTTCGCAGCGGTCGTCACCCGGCACGCCGACCAGGTCTGCGCCTGGCTCGACCGGCTCACCGCACAACGGGTCTCCGTGGCGGGCCTGCTGGCCGCGGCACTGGACCCCACACACGTGGAGCACATCCACGATGCCGGAACGATCGGCGCCCTGTTCGCCGAGGCGTCCACACTGACCGGCGAACCCGAGATCGAAGCTGCAGCGCACCGCGCGAACCAGCGCATCGCCGGCGCCCTCACGAACCTTCTCGAGCAGGGCCGCCGCGCGGGCGAACTGCGTGCCGACCTCGACACCGAGTCCGGTGCCTGGTGGCTGCTCTCTCTCGCGGCATCACAGAAGTTCCGCCGCGCCGCCGCTCCCGAGACCATCGAGGCCCGCCTCGCGAAGACAACGCTGGAATTCTTCATCGGGAACGAGCATTAGCTCGTGACCAGCCCAGCCAACCGTGACGCTGACGATGGACGCCCGCATGGCATTGGCGCTGCGTGTCGGCGGCGGGCCAAGCGGTGGACTCCCGCCGCTCACGTGCGGGCGAGGAGGTCGTACAAGAGCTAGAGCTGATCTTCTGGGTGATCGTGGTGGAGCGCGTTCCGGGCAAACGCGCCCGGGGCCGGTCGCGGGCAGCAGGCCTGAACCCCCGTTCCCGGTGAGCTCCTTGGCGTAGCAGACGATCTGGGGCAGGCCTTGTGCCGGCCGAACTTCGGGATCTTGGTGTAACCCGGCGACTCGTAGAGCTTGATCGCCCCCTGCTGGCCGAGCCCGGTCTCCAGGATCATCCGTTTGCGGCCGGCTAGCGCCGCGGTGTGCTCCAGTTCGCGCACGATCCCCGCGCGCGTAGCCGCGACGGCGCAGGGGTTCGGCGTCGGGAAGTTCGCTGCCGTCTGTGGGCTTGCGGTACGGCATGATCACTCCGGGGTTGCCACGGGTGGACGCCGTCGGCCATGACGGGTCGGTCGTCGATCTGATCTTGGATGCCGGAGTCGCGCTAGACGGTGCAGTCGTTGCGGTTGCCGGGTTGTGGCTCGCCGGTGGCGATGACCAGGCGAGTGTCGGCGTCGATCGCGATCTGCCCGTTGGTGGAGTACCGGTGGTTCTTGCTGGGCGCGGCCGGCCGATGGTCCCGGATGGGGACCAGGGTGGCGTCCACGATCGCGACCGAGTCGATCCGCCGCTTCCGCGCCGGCGCCAACGCCAACAGCGGTCCGACCTTGTCGATCACCTGATCAGCCAGCGGCAACGCCCACTGCCTCCCCGGTCGGCCATCTGCGATCTCGTGGCCGAACAGCAGCGCCGAGCGGGCGCATGCCGAACGCGACCGCGTGGGTGCCGGGTGTATGCCGAGCAGCGATGACAAGGCGATGCGAGCGGCGGGCAGGGGGCGACCGGCCACCTCAGGGCGGGCGGGAGCTGTTTCGGGCGTGGGCGTACCCGGGACTCGAGGAGGGAAATGTCAGGCAGCGAGGGCTTCGGCAAAAGCGCGAGCGCCGCCTTGCCGGCCAAGGGAAAGCACCAGGGGCAGGACGGCTTCCGCGCGCGGGCCCGCGTTGCCGGTGAACTTCGCCCGGATGTCCTCGTGGGACAGGGGCCGCTCGGCGTGGCCGCGGTGCACGGCTTCGCGGCGGGCCAGCTTACGTCCATCGTGCAGCTCGATCTCGACGGACGCCGAATACGCGTGCGGATACAGGCTTTCTGGGTCGTCGCCGATCTCCACGAGCTGCGCCAGGCCCAGGATTTCCTTGTCCGCCAATGCGTCTTCGGTGAACTCGGCGAGGGTCAGCCTGCCGCGGGAGATGGAGGCGGCGACCACGAAGGGCAGGCTGAACTTGGCGTCGTAGTCGTCTTGCGGGGCGCGTTTTCGGTCGATCGGGTCGCACACGGCCGCGCCGGGCGTCGGGTGGATGAAGCAGCGGATGCGCGCGACGTCGGCCGCGCTGAAGCTGGCTTCGGCGCGCAGGGCCAGCACGGCGTCGGCAAAGGCGTGGGTGAAATGGCAGCTGGGAAAGGGCTTCACGGCGGTGTCGAGGAGTTCCCATCGGGTCCCCAGGTCCTCTACCAGTTCGGTGGCCTCCCACTCGCGACCCTGTAGGTGAGTGGCGTAGAGGCCGTACCGGCCTTCGTAGACGCGCGGCGGGCCGGGCCAGTCTTCGGCGGCGAAGGCCGCCGCGGTGAGCGCCGAGTTCGCCGCCCAGCCGGGGTGGAGGCGTTTGGTCCAAGCGCCCTCTTCGAGGAATTCCAGGATGCCTGAGGCCATCGACCCCACGATTTCTTGCGCCGTCGTGATTCCCCCGGAATCCAGACCGGACAGTTTCGCCGCCGCGACGGCCGAGCCGAACGCACCCGCGACGCCGGTGGGGTGGAAGCCGACGGTGTGGAACCCGCCGCGGGAAACCTTCCCGACGCGGGCACTGATCTCGACGGCCAGAATGTAAGCGACCAGCAGGTCCTCAGTGGACCGGCCGTGCTGCACCGCCGCGGCGAGCGCGGTGGGCAGGGCTGTGGCCGAGACGTGTGTGATGGCTCCGCTGTGGGTGTCGTCGAAGTCGAGACCGTGAATCAGCACCGCGTTCAGCATCGCGGCTTCGCGGGGCGCGAGCCGGTCGGGCAGCCCGAGCACCGGCTGGTCGCCCGTGCCGAAGCGGGCCAGTGCACGCCGTGCCCGCCTGGTGAACTCCTGCTCGCCGGCGGCGAGCGCGACGCCGACGGCGTCCAGGATCAGGTGACGGGCCCGGTCGACCACTTCGGGAGGCAGGTCGCCGAGTCGCGTACAGGCGGCGAACTCGCCGACGGTCCGGGCGATGGTGGACACGGGCTCCTCCAGGGACTCGTCGTTGGTGACCCACGGGGACGCCGAATGTCCCGCCGCCCCAGTCTGCAAGCGACGGGGCCCTCGCGCAAGGAAAAGTTCAGACGTTTTCAAGCCTCGGTCTTCATGCGCTCGTAGAGCGGGCGCAGTGCGGAGAGGTGCTCGCGGGTCAGCGTTTCGGCGGTCTCGCCGTCGCCCGCGGCCACGGCTTCGTAGATCCGCTCGTGGTCGGCGTCGATTTCGGCCCAGCGCTCCGGCGCCACCCGTTCGCGGTGCAGCCGCGACCGCAGCACGACGTTGACCGGCTGGCACATCAGCCGCAGCAGCGGGTTTCCGGTGATCGACACGAGCGTGGTGTGGAAATCCCAGTGCAGCACGAACCCCTTGTCGGGGTGGAGCTGTGCGGTCTCGTCCATGGTGCGGCGCAGGCTCTCCAGATCGACCTCGCCGGCGCGCTCGGCGGCGAACCGGGCGGCCGGTGGCTCGATCAGCAGCCGGGCCTCGATGAGGTTGTCCACGCTCAGGTTGTTGGCGTTGACCAGCAGGCCGAGCGTGCCGCCGAGGTTCTCCGCGACGGTGCCGGTGTCGGGCGCGGCCACGAAGCTGCCGCCCGTGACCCCGCGCGTGGTGTCGATCAACTGCTGGCTCGCGAGCAGGCGCAGGGCCTCGCGGACCGTGCTCCGGCTGACGCCGAACAGCGTGCAGAGCTCGGCCTCGCTCGGCAGCCGGGTGCCGGTGGGCAGCGCGCCGCCGATGATCTGCTCCCGCAACTGGTTCGCGACCTGCACATACGCGGCCTGCACGCGCCGCACGCGCAACCCGGGGGCGGTCTCCTTCGTCATCCGACCAGCCTAGGCCCTGGGCCAAGGATCCAGAACCCGATCGCAGATAAAAACGTCTGACATATTGCCCCGAGCCCTGCCCGCACCGCATACTCACCGGCGGAAGCCCAGAACGCACGAGGAGGTGCCCGTGGCTGTGCACGAGAGCCGGCTGGGCCGGTTCTACGAAGAGTTCACCGTGGGAGACGTCTACCGGCACCCGCTCGGCCGCACGATCAGCGAGGCCGACAACACCTGGTTCACGCTGCTGACGATGAACACCCACCCCGCGCACTTCGACGCTCACTACGCCGCGAAGACGCCGTTCGGGAAGATACTGGTGAACTCCGGGCTCACCATCGCGATGCTGCTCGGCCAGAGCGTCTCCGACATCAGCCAGCGCGCCGTCGCGAACCTCGAGATGACCAACATCCGGCTCACGCACCCGGTGTTCGTCGGCGACACCCTCTATGGCGAGTCGATCTGCACCGGCAAGCGCGAGTCGAAGTCCAAACCCTACGCCGGGATCGTCGAGGTGCACACGCGCGGCCTGAACGCCGAGGGCGACGTGTGCCTGTCGTTCGACCGCGCTGTGCTGGTGTTCAAGCTATCGGCCGCCGGGGACATCGATTCCTTCCCCGACGCCAAAACCGGCCCGCTGACCATGGGTGGGGTGACCGCGTGAACCTCCCCTTGCAGGACCTGAAGATCCTTTCTCTCGAGCAGTATGGCGCGGGCCCCTTCGGCTCGGTGCACCTGGCGGACCTGGGCGCGGAGATCATCAAGATCGAAGACCCGCGCTTCGGCGGAGACGTCGGGAGGCAGACGCCGCCGTACGCCGAGGACGGCGATTCGCTGTTCTTCGAAGCGTTCAACCGCAACAAGCGTTCGATGGTGCTCGACCTCGCCAATCCGCGGGGTCGCGAGGTGTTCGAACGGCTCGTCGAGGTCAGCGACGCCGTGTATTCGAACCTGCGTGGAGACGTGCCCGAGAAGATGCGCATCCGCTACGACGATCTCAAGCACCTCAACCCGAAGATCGTCTGCTGCTCCCTGTCCGGCTACGGGATGACCGGCCCGCGGAGCACGCAACCCGGCTACGACTACATGCTGCAGGGACTGGCCGGCTGGATGTCGGTGACCGGCGAGCCCGACGGCCCGCCCACCAAGTCCGGACTGTCGATGGTGGACTATTCCGGTGGCATCATCGCGGCCCTGTCGATGGTCTCGGCGATCCACGCGGCTCGGCGCGACGGTGTCGGTATGGACTGCGACGTGAGCCTCTACGACACGGCCATCGGCATGCTCACCTACCTCGCGACCTGGCACCTCAACCGCGGGTTCGAGCCGCAGCGCACGCACCACTCCGCGCACCCGAGCCTGGTGCCGTTCCAGAACTTCCCGACGGCGGATTCGTGGGTGGTGATCGGCTGCGCGAAGCAGAAGTTCTGGGAGCGGTTCGTCGGCGTGCTTGGTTCGCCCGCGTGGGCCGCAGAAGAGCGGTTTGCGACACCGGCCTCGCGCTACGAGCACTCCGCCGAGTGCGTGAAGCTCATCGAAGCGGAGCTGGCGCGCCGCAAGACCGCCGAGTGGCTGCCGTTGCTCGAAGCGGCCGGGGTGCCGTGCGCGCCGATCAACACCATTCCGCAGGCCCTGCGCGAGGAGCACACCCTGGCGCGGGGACTGATCGTGGAGACCGAGCACCCCCGGTTCGGCACCGTGCGGCAGGTCGCGTCCCCGGTCCGCGCCGGTGTGCCGCGCGGCGAGCACACGCGGGCACCGCAGCTGGGCGAGCACACCGCGAGCCTGCTGGCCGAGCTGCTCGGCACGGGGCCCGACGAATTCGCCGAACTGGGGCGCGCGGGCGCGTTCGGCGCGAAGGAGCAGTGATGGATTTCCGCCTCACCGACGACCAGGAGCAGTTCCGCTTGATGCTGCGGGACTTCGTCGACAAGGAGATCGCGCCGGTGGCGCGCGAGTGGGAGCAGTCGGGCCGGTATCCCACCGAGATCGTCGAGCAGATGAAGGGGCTCGGCCTGTTCGGGCTGATGATCCCCGAGGAGTACGGCGGGGCGGCGGCCGATTTCACCTCGTTCACGCTGATGTTCGAGGAGATCGCGCGCGGCTGGATGGGCATCGCGGGGATCCTCGGCAGCCATTCCCTGTCGTGCTGGATGATCGCGCGCCACGGCACCGAAGACCAGAAGCGGCGGTACCTGCCGGAGCTGGCCACCGGGCAGCGGCGGACCGGCATCGCACTCACCGAACCGGACGCCGGTACCGACCTGCAGGGCATCCGCACCACCGCGGTCCGCGACGGCGACGAGTACGTCGTCAACGGCGCGAAGATGTGGATCACCAACGCGCGCCACGCCGACCCCTTGCCGGTCCTCGTGAAGACCGATCGCACGGCCGAGCCCGCGCACAAGGGCATGAGCGTGCTGCTCGTCGACGCCGGCACACCCGGGTTCCGAGTCGCCAAGGACATCCCGAAGCTCGGCTACAAGGGCACCGAATCCTGCGAGGTCGTGTTCGAAGACGTCCGGGTTCCCGCTGCGAACCTCCTGGGCGGGACGGAGGGCCGGGGGATGCAGCAGGTGCTGTCGGCGCTGGAGGTGGGCCGGCTCAACATCGCGGGCCGCAGCCTCGGCATCGCGCAGCGCGCCTACGATGAGGCGCTCGCGTATTCCCGGGAGCGCCAGGCGTTCGGCAGGCCCATCGCGGACTTCCAGGCGGTCCAGATCCGGCTCGCCGAGACCGCGACCCAGGTGCAGGCCGCCCGGCTGATGACGTACTGGGCGGCCAGCGAGCTCGACCGCGGTGAACGCTCGGACCTGCAGACCGGGATGGCGAAGCTGTTCGCGTCCGAGGTGGCGCTGCAGGCCGCCCAGGAGTCGATGCGCGTGCACGGCGGTTACGGCTACTCGGCGGAGTTCGAGATCGAGCGGCTCTACCGCGACTCGATCCTGATGACCATCGGCGAGGGCACGAGCGACATCATGCGCACCGTCATCGCGAAAGCGCTCGTCGGCGGCAAGGGCGAGGTCGGCTGGTGATCCCGCGCAGCTGGCTGTTCTGCCCCGGCGACCGGCCGGACCGCCTGGCCAAGGCCGTCGCGACGGCCGACGTCGCGATCGCGGACCTGGAAGACGCCATCGCCCCCGACCGTAGGGAAGTCGCACGAGCCGCCGTCGCCTCGGCGTTGCGTGCCGATCCGGAATCGGCCGCACGTACGTGGGTGCGGGTCACCCACGACCCGGCTGATCTGGCTGCTCTCGCGGATCTGGAGTTCGCGGGGATCGTCGTGCCGAAGGCGGAACCCGGGATCGTCGAGCGGGTCGCCGCGGTGACTTCGGTTCCGCTGGTCGCACTCGTCGAGACCGCCACCGGCCTCTGGGCGGCCCGCGAACTCGCCGCCCACCCACGAGTGCGCACGCTCGCGCTCGGCGAGTACGACCTGGCTGTCGAACTCGGCACGAGCCCGCCGGACGTGGACGGCGCGCCACTGGCGTGGGCGCGCTCCCGGGTCGTCGCGGCGGCCGCGGCGGAGGGCTGCCCACCCCCGCCCGCCGCGGTCTCGGTCGTTCTGCGCGACGAAGCGCGGTTCCGAACGGACACCGAATCGCTGGCGCGCTTCGGCTTCTTCGGCCGGATGTGCATCCACCCGGCACAGGCGGCCGTCGTGCACGCCGTGCTGCGACCGTCCGAAGAGGACGTGGAACGGTCCCGTCGGATCACGTCGGCCGCCGCGGGTGCGGACGGTGCCGTCCTGGTGATGGACGGGAAGATGGTCGATCCGCCGGTGGTGGCGCATGCCCGGCGGATCGTCGAGCTGGCCGCCCGAAATCCGCACAACGCACAGACGGAAATGCCCACCCGGTCAAGGAGGACCAGGCGATGAAACGCATCGGAGTCGATGTCGGGGGCACCTTCACCGACATCATGTACTGGGACGAGGACGGCGGTATCGCCGTCCACAAAGTCCCGTCCACCCCCCGTGATCCGTCGCAGGCCACTGTGGACGGCGTCACGCAGCTGGCGGCGCAGATCGGCATCTCTGTCGCGGACCTCGACCAGTTCCTGCACGGGACAACGGTCGCGACCAACATCGTCCTCGAACACAATGGCGCCGACGTCGGCCTGATCACCACCGAAGGCTTCCGCGACATCCTGCACATCGCGCGGAAGAAGCGGCCCTACAACTATTCGTCCTACCAGGACCTGCCCTGGCAGAAGTGGCAGCTCGTGCGCCGGCGCAACCGCCGTGTCGTGCCCGAGCGCATCGACGCCGCCGGAAACGTCCTGATCCCGCTGGACGAAGACGCCGTACGCGAGCAGGTCCGCGTGTTGAAGGACAACGGCGTCGCGGCCATCGCGGTCTGTTTCCTGCACGCCTACCGCAACCCGGTGCACGAGCAGGCCGTCAAGCGGATCATCGAGCAGGAGTACCCGGGCGTGTTCATCTCGCTCTCCAGCGAGGTCGCCCCCCAGTACCGGGAGTACGAACGCTTCTCCACCACGGCGCTCAACGCGTTCGTGGGCCCGAAGGTAGCCCGATACGTCGACAACCTCGCGAACACCACGCGCGAGGCGGGTGTGCGCGGAGACATCCGGCTGATGACGTCGGCCGGTGGCCTCATCACCTCGAAGAACGCGGTCGACAACCCCGTGCTGCTGCTCACCAGCGGTGTCGTCGCCGGGCTCCTGGGCGGGTGCGCCATCGGCAGCGCGTCGGGCTACCCGAGCGTGATCACGCTGGACGTCGGCGGCACGTCCGCCGACATCGGCGTCGCGCCCGACGGCAAGCTGAGGATGAAGCACCTGCTCGACACGCGCATCGGCGACTACCACGCCATGGTCCCGATGGCCGAGGTCGACACGATCGGCGCGGGCGGCGGTTCGGTCGCGTTCGTCGACGAGGGCGGCATGTTCCGGGTCGGCCCCCGCAGCGCGGGCGCGACTCCCGGGCCGGCCTGCTACGCGCGGGGCGGCACCGAACCGACGAGCACCGACGCGATGGTCGTGCTGGGCTGGCTGCAGGCCGACAGCTTCCTGTCCGGGTCGATGCGGGTCGAACCGCAACTGGCGGAGAAAGCGATCGAGGAGCACATCGCGAGCAAGCTCGGCACCACGGTCGAGCACGCCGCCGTCGGCATCTTCCAGATCCTCGCCCACGCGATGACCGAGGCGATCAGCCTGCACTCGGTCCGCAAGGGTTACGATCCACGTGACTTCTCGCTGATCGCCGAGGGGGGCGCCGGTCCGCTCTACGCGTGGCACATCGCGCAGCAGCTGGACATCCCGCGGGTGATCGTGCCGCACCACCCCGGGATCGCGTCGGCGATGGGGCTGCTGGCCACCGACATCCGCGTCGAGCAGCCCGCCACCGTGTGGACGTCGCTGGCCGAACCGGACCTCGACCACGTGCGCGCGGAGTTCGCGCGACTCGAGGCGCAGGTGAGCGAGCAGCTCGCGGGTGACGGCCTGGACCCGGAGGACTTCGTGCTGGAGCGCAGCCTCGACTGCCGCTACATCGGCCAGGGTTACGAGCTGCGCGTGCCGGCACCGGCCGGCGAACTCGACGACGACTGGGTGATTCGCGCGGCCGAAGCGTTCCACGAGGTGCACGAACGCACCTACCTGCAGCGTTTCGACGACAAACCGGTCCACCTGGTCAACGTCCGGGTCACCGGGATCGGCAAGGTCGGGCACGTCCCGCTCGCCGAGATCGAGGCCGGTGGCGAAGACGCCTCAGCCGCGGTGAAGGGCACGCGCGAGGCCGTGTTCTGGACGGATGGCACCCGGCCGGCCGCGTTCACCACGACCGTCTACGACCGCGACCTGCTCAAGGCGGGCAACGTGCTCACCGGGCCTGCGATCGTGGAGCAGTTCGACTCCACCACGGTCGTCGGTCCGAAGCAGCGGGCCGTGATCGACCGCGTGGGCCACATCATCATCGAAACGGCCACCAGTGCCGTGGACGCGGAAGGAGACCAGCGGTGACCGCACTCGACCCCGCCGGCGTTTCGCTCGCCGGGCCGCGCCC
The DNA here is from genome assembly GCF_030814215.1 of Amycolatopsis thermophila. NCBI lineage: Bacteria > Bacillati > Actinomycetota > Actinomycetes > Pseudonocardiales > Pseudonocardiaceae > Amycolatopsis > Amycolatopsis thermophila. The sequence continues at coordinate 5,611,949 of NZ_JAUSUT010000001.1, forward strand.
GGCCGGCTTCACCCCGGTCGACGTGGACCCGATCACGCTGCGCGTCATCGGCGGTGCGCTGAACTCGATCGCCAAGGAAATGGCGCAGATCCTCTACCGGATGGCCTATTCCAGCCTGATCCGCGAGTCCGAGGACCTCGGTGCCGGCCTGTTCGACGTCAACGGGCGCGAGCTGTGCGAATCGGATTCCACGCCGATGCACTGCGGTTCCATTCCCGCGTACATCCGCGGTATCAACCGGAAACTCGCCGGCACGTACCGGCCGGGCGACGTGATCCTGCACAACCACCCGTACCACGGGGCCGCGCACTCGCCGGACTACGGGATCATGATCCCGATCTTCTTCGGCGGGCGGCACATCGGCTTCGCCGGCTGCACCGGGCACGTCTCCGATATCGGCGGCAACTTTCCAGGCCTGTGCATGGACGTCGTCGACGTGTGGGCCGAGGGCAAGCTGATGGACGCGGTCAAGATCTACGACGCCGGTGTCCGCAACACCGCCCTCATCCAGCACATCCTCGACAACGTCCGCACTCCGGAACAGAACGCGGGTGACCTCGAGGCGCTGATCGCGTGCTCGCGCCTGGGCGAGCGGCGATTCCTGGAGCTGCTGGAACGCTACGGCTACGACACCGTGATGTCCGCCGCCGACAAGTGGATGGACTACTCGGAGGACATGCTGCGCCGGCGGATCGGGGACATCCCGGACGGCGTCTACGAAGCCCCCGTGTCCTATCTGGACGACGACGGCAAGAACCGCGACGTGCCGCTGAAGGTGTCGGTGCGGGTGCGGATCGAGGGCTCCGACGTCGTCGTGGACCTCACCGGTTCGAACGACCAGGTGCCGACGGCGTTCAACGTGCCGTTCGAGGGTTCGGTGCTGCCGACCGTCGCATCCGCCGTCCGCACGCTGCTGTTGGACGAGGCGCTCACCGAGGAATTCGTGCCGCAGAACGACGGCTGCTTCCGGCCGGCCAAGGCGTACGCACCCGAGGGCACGCTGTTCAACCCGGACTTCCCGGCGTCGTGCTTCGCGCGGTTCTCCCAGATCAACCGCATCTTCGACTCGATCAACCTCGCACTGGCGGAAGTGCTGCCGGACCGCGCGGTCGCCGGTTCGTCGGCGGCCCTGTGCGCGATCGCCTACTCGGGGCTGGCCGACGACGGGCAGTCCTACTGGGTGTACATCGAGATCAACGAGGGTTCCTACGGTGCGCGCAACGGCAAGGACGGGCTCGACTGCGTGGACTCGCTGATGGCGAACACCCGCAACAACCCGATCGAAGAGCTCGAACTGAACCACGCGATGATCGCCGAGCGTTACGAGCTGCGCGACGAGCCACCGGCGCCGGGCCGGTACCGTGGCGGCCTCGGCAGTGTCCGGAAGTGGAAGATGCTGACGGACACCTTCATCGGGTCCGAGGCGGACAACCGCACGGACCCGCCGAAGGGGCTGGCCGGCGGGCACGACGGGCGCGCCGGCTCGTTCACCCGCAATGCCGGGACAGACCGGGAGGAACCGCTGTACTCGAAGGTGACGCAGGAGAAGTGCGCGGCCGGCGACACGCTGGAGATCAAGCTGCCCTCGGGCGGCGGCTACGGGAACCCTTTCGAGCGCGAGGCCGCGCAGGTGCTCGACGACGTCCTTGACGACTACCTGTCCGTGGAGGACGCCCGGGAGCACTACGGCGTGGTGCTCATCGGTTCCGGGGCGGCGCTGTCGGTGGACGAAGCAGCCACCGCGCGGCTGCGGGCGGCGATCTGACGTGGACTCGGTGCGCTCGCTCGTCGAAGCCCGGCTGGCCGTGGCGCGGGACCGCAATCCCGAGCTGCGGGCGTTGATCCGGACGTTGGGGGAGTCGGCGCTCGCTGCGGCCGAGGTGGCCGACGGGCCACTGGAGGGGCTCACGGTCAGCGTCAAGGACAACATCGACATCGCGGGCGTGCCGAGCACCGCGGGTTCGGCGCACTGGGGCACCGAACCCGCGGCCGCGGACGCGGAGGTGGTCCGGCTGCTCCGGGCGGCCGGCGCCGTATTCGTCGCCAAGGCGAATCTGGCCGAGTTCGCGATGGGTGTCGTCGGGCGCAACACGACGTTCGGCGACGTCCGCAACGCGCGTGACCCGCGGTACATCTCCGGCGGGTCGAGCAGCGGGTCGGCGGTGGCCGTGGCGGCTCGGATGTCGGACGCCGCGCTCGGCACCGACACCGGCGGGTCGGGCCGGGTCCCGGCCGCGGTCAACGGCATCGTGGGCCTGCGCCCGACGCTCGGGCGAGTCTCGAACCGCGGGGTGCTTCCCGTCGGCCCGTCGTTCGATACCGTGACGCCGATGGCCACCGATGTACGCACGGCTGTGGCAATGCTCGCGGCGCTGGACCGCTACGACCGAGCTGATCCGACCGCGGTGGACGGACCGCGCACCCCGGTCGACGCGTTGCTGGACAAGGACATCGCGGGGCTGCGGGTCGGTGTCGCCACCGGGTTCTTCCGGGAGGGCGTGGATCTCGGGGTACAGCGGGTCGTCGACTCCGCGGTCGCGGCGGTGCGCGACGCGGGCGCCGAGGTGTTCGAGGTGGAGGTGCCGGGCGCCGCCGAGGCCCAGGACCGGATGATCGAGATCATGTACCCCGAGGCGGCCGCGGTGCACGCCCGGCGGCTGCGGGAGGAGCCCCACACGATCGACCCGGACGTGCTGCGGCGGCTGCGGATCGGCGAGTCGATCGCGCCCGAGACGGTGACGCGAGCCCGCTTCTGGCGAGCAGAATTCCGTCGCCGGGTCGACGCGCTGTTCGAGACCTGCGACGTCGTGCTGACGCCGACGATCCCGGTCGACGTGCCCCGTCGCGACGCGGTCGACCTTGCCGCGTCTACGAGGGACATCGCGCGTTTCTGCTACGTGTGGTCGTGCTACGGCGGCCCGGCCGTCAGCGTTCCTGCCGGCACGCACCCGAGCTCCGGAATGCCGGTCGGCCTGCAGCTGACCGCCGCACCGTGGCGGGACGACGTGCTCGCCTGGGCGGCCGCCCGCGTCGCCGACCAGGTGGCCCAGTAGCACTCGATCGCGCGTCGCCCGGCAGCGGCGGTACACGGCTGGTGATGCGGTTGGTCTTGAACAGCGAACTCCGCAGACGGAGAAATCCGCGGGTCCGGGGGCTGGCCGGGACCAGGTGCGTTCCGGGGTCCTGGACACGCGGTGCAGCTTCTGCCGAAAGCCCGTCCTGCGGTAACCAATCCGCTTATATCGGTCTGGCCGCGCGTCGACAACGACACGCTCACCACCACAACGCAGCGACGAAGCACGAGACGCCGCCGGGATCCCCCCTCGGCGGCGTCTGACCCTGCCCCTTGACAAAGGGCCACCACATATCCGTTGTTCTATCCGGGGAGGTTGGATGGGCGGTGGCCAGTTCGATGCCCTATGCGATGTGTCGAGGCTGACCGCTCCGGCCGCAAGGCACTGATCAGGTGGCGACTCGCGGGTCGGGTTAGGGGACGGAGTCGCAAGTACCCGTAGGAGTACTTCTGCCATCCAGCTCGCAACCGATCGGGGGGATCAGCCGGGCAGGCGGCCGCCGCATTCGCGGACCAGCGTGATCCACGCCGTGATCGACTCGCTCAATGGACGTGATACTGGCGCGCGAGCCGAGTTTCTTGAGTTGAGATCCAGTACGGTGTCCGGCGATGTGCTCCACCGGGGCCGGGTTACGGTGACGTCCCCGGCGGCGACGATGTGTTGCGCCACCCGGCACCGGCCGTCGACGACGACGCTCGCGGTCGGCAGGCCGCTGCCCGCGAGCCATTCGACGTTCGACACGATCGCGGAGACGATCACGTCCGCAGAAAGCCGTTGTCCGTCGTAGTAGGGCGAGCCACCCGCCACGGAATTGCCCGTCCAGACCTACCGCGTCGGCCCGGCACCCGTTGGCATCGGCGACTACGGCGATCCTTTGCGCGGGTTGCGCTTCCGCAGGACGCACTGCCTGCTTCCCGTCGAGCAGGAACGCCGGGACCTTGGCCACGACCATGGCCCAGCCCACGATGCGGACCGCTCAGGGATCTTGGGGCTCTTGCGGTCAGCACTCGGTCCTCGCGCGAGCGGGGCGAGGGGCCACGCTGCGTTCAGGCCGTCCCCAGCAATCAGGTGTTCACAAGGCCGGGGCAATACCGAAGAACCACGAGCGGAACAGCAGAGCCGGGCGTCAGAAACACCGAGTTCGACGAGAACGCCAAACGCGAATCAAGAACGATAACGTGCCCGGTTGATGAGTTCGTGGCGAACCGCGAAGGAGGCGGCTTCCAGGCGGGAATGGACACCGAGCTTGGTCATCAGACTCTGCACGTGACTACGCACCGTCGGGACGGACACGCCAAGCCGCGATGCCATCTGGGTGGTTGGCTGCCCATCTACGAGCAGCGCAAGGCATTGGTGTTCGCGAACCGTCAGGTACCGCGCGAGCAGCTGGGCATCGAGGGCGCCATTCCCGGTGGGATCGGGCGGTGTCAAAGGTCGCGTGGGCACGTCGGTCACCGGTTCGCCACGCATCGCCTTTTCGATGGCTGCGACAACGCATTCGCTGCGACAGGTCTTGTGCACATAGGCGGCCGCGCCGGCTTCCACGGCCTCGATCCTGGCCTCGATCGAGATGTCGGCGGTGAGGACGACAACCTTGGTTCGCGGGTTCGCCTCCCGAACCGCTGCGACACTGCCACGGTGTTCCGCGTCGCCGAAATGGAGATCAAGCAGGCAGATATCCGGGTCGAAACGGCGCACCGAATCGATCACCTGCGGGAGGTCATGAGCCGTCGCGACCACCTGTACCCCCCGGGCCGCCAGCAGCGGCGTCATCGCTTCGACAAGGAGCGTGTGGTCGTCAGCGAAGACTGCGCTGATCATGTCGTCCTTCTCTGTCTCTCCTGAGCAGGGGTTGAGCTTGTACGGGTAGGCAGTACCACGCGAACCAGCGTGCCAACCGGGTCGCGACCGTGGAAGGTCACCTCGGCGCCGACTGCCTGGCTCAGTTTGCGGACGGTGTTCAGCCCAAGGGACGCCCATCCTGGACGCGCGGCGCCGAATCCCGGGCCGTCGTCCTCGATCTCAATCACGGTCGGCGCCACCTGAATGATCGTCACCGTGACCACGCCACCCGGGCCCGCCGCGCGCACTGCGTTGTTGAGGATGTTGGCGAGGATCCGCCACAGGGCCCAGCCATCGATCTCGGCGGTCGCCGTCGGCCCGCCGGCGAGCACGACCCGGACTTGCCCAGCCACATTCGCCTCTGCCACCAGTGTTTCGAGCATTGAGCGCACCTCGACGGACTCGGTGCCGGTGGCGGGCGTGATCGCCCGGCTGATCAGTTTCGCCACGATGTCGATCTCTCGCTGGAGAAGTTCCAGGTTGCGCCGCACGGTATCTGGGGGCTGTTCATCCGACAGCGCCGCGTCGACCAGGTAGCTCATCGTGGCGACCTGGTGCCCGATGTCGTGAACCAGGGCGCGTAGGTCTTCGGCCTCGTCGTCGCTGCGCCGCCTGCCCCGGCCGGTCCGGCGATCGCGAATTGGTTTCACGTTGCCCCTCGCAACTCCCTTACTATTTACCCTGTCGGCGAACGCGTCAAACTCGTTACGACTTCTGACGCTGACAGGTGCTTGTTCAAGGAGTTCACGGCAACGGAAACCGGCTCGTGTGTTTTTTTTGGAGCATTATCAGACCGGAAACGAGAATGTAGGCCGGTGTGCGCGGCAAGTGCGGGCCTGCCGGCCCGCTATCCTCACCGAATCCGGCCCAGGACGTCACCGTTGTCCGATCCCGGCCCAGGATCGCGCAGGTAACCGAGGGCGTAAAGGTGGTCCAAAACCCGTTGGGCAGCGCCGGCCGCGGACTCCGCCGCCGGATCGATCACCAGGTCAGCGTCCAGCGGTGGCTCGTACGGGTCCGAGATCCCGGTGAATTGCTCGATGACCCCGGCTCGCGCTTTGGCATACAGGCCTTTCCGGTCCCGGGATTCGCACCACGGCAGCGGTGCGTCCACGAAGGCGAGCACGAAGCCTCCGGTCGCCGACACCGCCTCCCGCACCCGCCGCCGAGCGGTGTCGAACGGCGCGATCGCCGCGCAGATGGCGATGCCCCGGTGTTTGGTGATCTCCGCGGCGACATACCCGAGCCGGGCGATGTTGCGGTCCCGGTCGGCCCGGCTGTAGCCCAGCTCCCCGGACAGGTGGGTGCGTGCCACGTCGCCGTCGAGCAGGGTGACCGGCCGGCCGTGGCGTTCGGTGAGCAAGGCCTCCAGTTCGCGCGCGATCGACGACTTCCCCGCGCCGGACAGCCCGGTGAAGAACACCGTGAAGCCCTGCTCGTCCCGCGGTGGAAAGGACCGGCGGAGCTCCGCGGCGACCTCGGGCGGGGTGAACCATTCGGGCAGGTCCACGCCAGTGGCGAGCCGCCTGCGCAGCTCGGTGCCGGAGATCGCCAGGGCTTCCTCGCCGGCCGGCACCTGATCTTCTGGCAGGTACCGGTCCTGACCCGGCACGTAGATCATCCGGGGGTAGGTCAGGATGCGCAGGCCCAACTCACCCACGTGGGCGTGCAGCAACCGGTGGCCCGCGTACGGATCGTAGAACGGTCGGCCGTCCGGGCGCAGGCCCGGGCCGGCGTGGTCCCGGCCGACGATGAAGTGGGTGGCACCGTAGTTTCGCCTGATCAGCGCGTGCCACACTGCCTCACGCGGCCCGGCCATGCGCATCGCCAGCGGCAAGAGCGACAGCACGGCGCTGCCCGGGGGGTAAGTGGGCAGCAGCGCCCGGTAGCAGCGCAGCCGGGTCGCGACATCGATGTCGCCGGGCTTCCCGATTCCCACGATGGGATGGATCAGCAGCGTGGCGTCCGCATCGCGCATCGCGCGCAGGGTGAGCTGCTGATGCGCCCGGTGCATCGGATTGCGGGTCTGGAAGGCCACAACCCGATCCCAGCCGCGCGCGGCGAACTCCGCACGCAGCTCATCGGGCGTGTGCCGGTGAGCTCGGAAGCCGTGGTGCTGCGGCAGCTCGAGCACCTCCAGGGCGCCACTGACGTACCACTCGCGTGTCTGGCGCCGCAGGTGAGCGACTCCCGGGTGCGCGACGTCGGTGGTACCGAACACGGCGACCGCTTCCGCAGCCAGGTCGGGCCGCCAGGCGTGCTCCACCCGCAGCACCGCGACCAACGTGCCCTCGGGGTCCCGCAACGCGAGCCAGCCCCGCGCCCCCACCGCCCGTTGTGTTGCCGCGTCGATGTCGAGCACGACCGGGATGGGCCACAGTGTGCCGTCGGCGAGCCGCATCGACTCGCACACCGACCGGTAGTCGGCCTCGCCCAGGAACCCCTTGAGGGGGGAGAACCCGCCGCACCCGAGCAGCTCGAGGTCACACAGTTGTCGCCTGCTCAACGTCCAGCTCGGCCACCGCACCGAGCGGCGTCCCAGCTCACGGGCGCGCTCCTGGCTGGTACGCAGGTCGACGAGTTCCGACATCACTGTCATGCTCCAGCCCCGTCCACGGTCCGCTCCTGGCCGGTGCGCGCTCGCAACACGGCATGGATCTCCTCGGCCGCCTGCCGCGGTCTGCGCACCGCCGGGTGGTTCCACTGCGCCAGCAACGCGTCCTTCACCCGATCCCGGTCCGCCGACGGGAGCCACGGCGCGCCGTCACGCGGTGCGCGGGCCAGCCGGCGCGCTTCGGCACGCATCTCGGCCTGGCCGACCGTGCCGGACTCGAAGCCGAGCATCCCGGGCGACAGATGGCTTCGCAGCGCCACCAGCGCGTTGACCTCGCTGCTGGCCTGCTCGTCGTGCCGGAAGACGGCGTATCCGGTGCCGAACCGCTCGTTGACCCGGCGGATCACCGCGCCGAAGTCCGTGGTCACCTCCTCGAAGTCGGCGACCACCAGCCCCGTCAGCCACGGCAGCAGGTGGGTGTGGAACCGGCGGTAGGCGAACAGCGCGTCGGCCAGGGCGACGTCGGGTTCCCTGGCGAGCTGGGACAGCACGGCCCCGCGCGGATGCCGGAGGACCACCAGCACCGGCAGTCCCGCGCGCACGCCCGCGATCAGCTGTGCCGGGGCGTGGAGGTGATGGGCCACGCGCACGGGGCGAGGCTGGGCCAGTTGGAACGCGTACACCGCGAAGGTGCTCCCCGAGCGGGTGTAGCCGTCGATGACCAGTTCGGTGTGAGCCGAGATCACCTCGGGGCTCGGGCCCGGGTACTTGCGCCGCGCAAACGGCAGGTACAGCCGCGGGTGCTCGGTCGCCATCGTCCGCGCCCGGTGGCGCAGCCGGCGCCAGGGCGTGGGGTGATCGGGGCGGCTCATGGTCATCCGCCGAGCAGTCGCCGGTACATCGCGAGGTACGCCTGCTGCTGGTGCTCCCACGACAGGTCACGCTCGACGCGCTCGCGTCCGGCGCGGCCCATTCGCTCCCGAGCGGCGTCGTCGGCGAGCAGCTTCGCGATCAGGTTCGCGAACTCGGTGACCTCGCCCCGCTTCGCGTAGCACGCCGCTGGGCCGGACATCACGCGGGTCTGCTCGGTATCGAACGCGACGTACGGGACGCCGAAGGCCATGTACTCGTGGCCCTTCACCGGCGACACGATGTCGTGGACGTTCGGTTCCAGCCCGAGGTCGGCCGTCGCCAGGTAGCCGAACACCTCCGGCTCGGGCAACCACCCGGTGAACTCGACGGCGCCGGAGACACCCAGCTCGGCGGCGAGCGACTCGGCGACCAGCCGGTACTCGCCGTCGCCGATGAACACGAACCGGCACTCGTCGCGGATCGGCGCGGGAAGCTCCGCGATGGCGGGCAGCACCAGCTCCAGCCCGTCCTGCGGCCCCATCAACCCAGCCCAGCAGCACAGGTACCGCTTGCCGTCCTTGAGCGAGGGGTCCGGACGGTGGCCGCGGACCCTCGCCAGCACGGGACCGTTGCCCACGACTGTGACCTCGCCGGTGGCTTCGCCGCCGCGGTCGCGGATCATGTCGCGCAGCGCGCCGTTCACGGTCACGATCCGGTCGGCCGCGGAGTAGCTGTGACGCTCGAACCACCGCAGGATCCGGTACATCGCATCGCGCCGGCCGTAGCGCATCTCGTACAGATCGGGCGTGAGATCGCGCTGGTCCAGCACCAGCGGGGCACCGAACAGCCGGAAAACCGCCCCGATCGCGAAGTAGATGTCCGGGGTCCCGCTGATCTGGATGGCGTCGAAGCGGTCGGTCAGGAACACCCGCAGCGCCAGCAGGGCGGCCATCACCCAGGAGTAGCCGTACTCCCACAGGTAACCGAGTTTGGAGCCGGCGTCGGCGGGGGCCCGGTACTGGTACAGGCGGACGCCGTGGCCGACCCGGCCGTCGTCGTTGTCCGGGTCGCTGCGGCAGATGACCGAGACCCGGTAGCCGGCCTGGCGCAACGCGGACACCTGCTTGCGCAACCGGTGATCACGGGCGATCGGGACGTTCTCCACGATCAGCAGGACGTGCTTCCCCCCGGACCGCGCGATCCGCTCAGTCGACATCGGAACCTCCCGGCAACTCGCCCAGCCCGATCCGGTCGCCGGCGACCTCGAACCGGGCGAGGGAGCCACGCCCGACCGGGATCCGCCAGGTCTCGTCGTCGATGCCGTGCAGTCTCGCGACCGCCAGCCGGATCATCACCGCGTGCGTGATCGCGACGACCGTCTCGCCGGGATGCCGGTGCCCGATCAGCCGCAGCGCGTCGATCATCCGGTCCTGCGCGTCGGTCAGCTTTTCGCCCAGCGGACAGGCGGCGCGGCTCGGCGCGGCCAGGTACAACTCGAACGCCTCCGGATCCCGGCGGCGCGCCTCCTCGGCGGTAAGGCCTTCCCACAAGCCGTAGTCGACGTTGTTCAGGCCGTGCAGGATACGGAGATCGGGCACCCTCGACTCGTCGGCGATGATCTGCGCCGTCGCGATCGTGCGCCGCAGCGGACCGGTGTACACCGCGGTCAGCCCTACCCCGGACAGCCGGCGCGCTGCGTCGACCGCGTCCTGGTAGCCCTGCGCGTCCAGCGGGACGTCCCGCCTGCCCCGGTACCGGTTCTCCACGTTCATCGTCGTGGTGCCGTGGCGGACCAGGTAGAGCCGGCAGCCGGCGGTCACGGCGCCCTCACCCGGTACGAGGCCGGGCTGGGCGAGAACTTGCTCGGTCATCGAATCCCCTCCCTTCTCACCGCGGCGACCCCCGATTCCTCGGTGGTTCTCGCCGGCCCGCCGGCCCCGCGGGCACTGGTCGCTGTCGGCTCGGCCACCGCGGGCGCTTCCCGCGGGCGGCCCACGTTGTCCAGGACACAGCCGATCAGCCTGGGCCGAAGCGGCTGGAGCCGCGCGGATGCCGCGGCCAGGTCACGCCGCGTGGTCCGGCCGGCATCCACCACCAGCAGGGCCAGGTTGGCGAACTCGGCCAGCACGCCGGTGACCGGGCCGGCCAGGACCGCGGGAGCGACCACGATCACCAGGTCCGCCCCGGCGGACACCGTGCCCAGCACCTCGCCGACCGCGCCGTCGCTGAGCAGGAGGTCGTCAGGACCGCCGATCGAGCCACCCGTGATGACGGTCAGCCCGTCGACCGGGCCCGTCTGCAGCGCCGCGACGAGGGTGGCCCCCTCCCGTATCACGTCAGCCAGTCCGGGATTCTCGTCCGGCAGGCCGAACATCGCACCGGGCTGAAGACCGGCCGGATCGGCCGCGACCAGGGTGACCGATAGTCCGGACTGCGCCAGTGACACCGCCAGGTTCGCCGCCACCACCGCCTGCCCGGCCTGGGCGGGGCTGGTGACCAGCAGGATCCTGCCGCTCGGCGGCCGGGCACGGGCGCTGCCGGCACGCAGGGCGTGAACCGTCGTGGCGCGCATGTCACGGTAAGCGCGGGCGGCGTCGCTGTCCGGGGCGTTCAGCGTGACCAGCCGGGCGTGCGGGTCGTCGCTGCCGTACCGCACCGCCGGTAGTTCTCCGATCACCGGCACCCCAGCCCGCTGCTCGACGTCGGTCACGCTGCGCAGGCGGTCATCGAGGCGGTCGCGCACGAAGGCGGTGCCCACCCCGAGCACCAGACCCACCAGCAGCGCGATCCCGACGTCGGTCAGGTGGTTCGGGTCGCTGGGCGAAGTGGGCAGCGCCGCCCCGGTAATGATCTCCGCCGACATGGCCGGTGTGCCCCGCTGGGCCGGAGCTTCAATCGCGGCCTGGTAGTTCACGTAGGCGGCCGCCAGGGCCTGGGCGGACTGCTGCGCTTCGGCCGGTGACCGCGAGGTGTATCCGAACCGCAGCACGTGCGTGTTCGGCGGTACGGTCACCGACCGGCCCTGCGCCAGCGCCTCAGGCGGCACGCCGAGCGAGTCGGCGGCGCCGGACAGGACGGCACCCGACGTGGCCACCGTCCGCTCGGTGCTCATGTCGGGCTGCTGTGGCGCCGACGAGACGGTGAACAGCCGGGGCAGGACGAGAACATCGGCATTCGCCGTGTACTCCGCGGGGCGCGAGAAGGAGTACGCCGTGGCACCTGCGGTGACCACCGCGGTCACCAGGATGATCCACAGTAGCTGGGCGCGCAGGAACATCGGGTCGCGTTGCTCGAAGGCTCGCCTCGTTCGCATCATGGTCGTCCTCGAATGGCGAGATCACGGGATTCGGATCGGTCTTCGGGTGCCCGCCAGGCGACGCCGGCCATGGCGAGCAACGCGAAGTACGTTTCGGCGGAACCGCGGTAGGTGAGGTGCGGATCGAAGATCATGAGCACGGTGATCACGACGGTGGCCACGAACACGGCGAGTGCGGCCACGCCCACCGCGTCCCGGTACCGGCGCGCCTGCCGCCAGGCGAACCGGATGGTGACACAGACCAGGAACGCGAAACCGGCGAGCAGCGGGATTCCGCCACCCCACAGCAGCCAGGTGTAGCCGCTTTCGATCCAGACGTAGCCCGTGCCCTGGGTCGGCGCCGGGATCCGGGCCGCCGGCTGGACGCCGAACAGGACGTTCGCGTCCGAGAACAGCCTCGGCCAGAAGTTGTTCTGGAGGTTGCTCAGCCGCCCCGTCCAGGAGGCCGGCAGCCCGGTGACCTGGTCGAAGCCGTTCAGCCGTTTCGCGATCACCGCCCGCAGCGCCACCGCGGCGAACCCGACCACTGGGGCGAACAGCCAGAACAGGCGCCGCTGTCCGGTCACCGCGACGAGGCAGCACACCCCGATCAGCAGCCCGAGCCAACTGGAGAACTCGCCCGCGGCCACCGCGCCGGTGACGAACAGCCCGCCGAGCAGGCTCAGCACGAGTCGGTGCCGCCGCACGAAGATCGCCAGGCCGGCCGCGATCGCCAGGTTGTAGATCATCAGGTCGGCGGTGGCCGCAGGCAGGCCGAGTGTCGAGCTGCCGCGGGAATTGTTCGCGAGATTCGTGTACCCGAACGGCGAGTAATAGGTCGCGACCAGCCGCGGCACACCGAACAGCCCGATCGACTGCAGGATCGCGATCGCGGCCACCACCGCGCCGGCCCCCAGTGCGATCCACAGGCAGCGCTGCACCTGCTCCCGGGTCTTGATACTGACCCGGACGATCGTGTAGATGCCCAGGAACTTCCACATCACCAGCGCGTACAGCAGGTCGTCCAGGCTGATGGGCCGCTCCCGCGCCACCATCCAGAGCAGTGGCACGACCGAGTTGGCCACCGCTACCAGCACGATCGCGATCTCGACGGGATGGATCTTCGGACGGAGGCGTTCCCCGGAGCGCCGCCGCAGCAGCCCGCGCACCGCGAGGGCACCACCCAGCAGCAGCGCCACCGCTTCCCCGGGGCGGAACAGCGGGATGACTTGGCCGCGGTCGATGCCCGCCACCAGAGGGGTGACGGCAACCAGCAGGTAGCCGGCCAGCGCCGGCCGGAGCACTGCGACCGCGACCAGCGCGCAGGCCAGCGCGCCCAGGATGGTCGGTAGCGGGGAGTAGGCCACCAGGGCCCCGAACCCGAGCGCGGCGCCCAGGACCGCGGCCTCCCGCCCGGTCCTGGCCACCGGGCGGGGTACGGCGAACCCGGTGTCAAACATCGCCGGCTCCCTGCCGGGCACGGCGCCGCCGGGTGACCATCTGCATCAATCCGCCGGTGAGGGCGCGAAGCTCCGAGGTGCGCATCGCGAGCTGGGTGGCGACGAACACGCCGAGGCCGGCGACCGCGGCGGCCAGCACGGCGCTCATCGGCCCGAGCGGCGGGCGGACGGCCGCGCCGACGCCCCGGGCCACATACAGCACGGGTGCCGCCATCAGCGCGGCGCCCAGGCCGATCTTCACCAAAGACGGCGAGACGCGGTGCGAAGCGGGGCCCAGCCGGCGTCGCAGCCGCAGGATCAGGTGCGTGGCGGCGACCGCCATGGCCGCCCCGTAGGCCGCACCGAGCACCGTGATCGTCGCACTGCCGTGCACCCGCAGAGCCAGACCCGCGAAGCTCAGGCAGCACACCGCCTGCAGCGCCATCGAGATCAGCGGGCTGGTGGTGTCCTTGCGCGCGAATGCGGCATAGCTGGCGATGGCGAATGCGGTCTGTGCGACCACCGCGAACGCCAGTGGGGCTATGCCCGCGGCGACCAGCGCGATGCCGTCGGCCGATCCCATCCTGCCGATCGCGACGGCCCTGGCGATCGGCTCGGCGAGCACCGCGTACCCGACCGCCGACGGCACCGCGATGAACAGACCGAGCGCGAACCCGCGCATCAGCGTGTCCCGGAAGCCGGCGAGGTCGCCCCGCAGGTCGAGGGTGGCGAGCCTGGGCAACAGGGACAGCGCGACCGGGGTGGCGCCGAGGGCGATGGCCAGGAAGTAGAAGTTGAGCGCGATCTGGAAGGCGACGACGCCCCCCGCGACCCGGTTCGCCAGGGCCAGCAGCGACAGAACCTGCACCGCCATCAGTCCGGCCTGGGCGATCGACGGCACAGCCCGGCGGACGAGTGCCCGCACCTCCGGATCCCGCCACCCGGCGCGCGGAAGCAGGGTGATGCCGGCTCGCCGGGCACCCCACCATTGCACGGCGGCGTGCAACGCGACCGCGCCGGTCGTGCCGAGCCCGAGCAACAGCAGTTCGGGCGTGGTGACGCTGTCGATCGTGGTCCGGTTGCCGAACAGCACCGCGGTGGCGCCGAGAACGGCGATGATGCCGAGGTTCTCCATCGCCGGCGCGGCCGCGGCCAGGGTGAACCGCCGCCGCGTGTTCATCGCCGAGGTCGCGGTGCCGACCACGCAGTAGCAGAACACCTGGGGGATGAACATGACCACCAGCACCCGGCCCACGTGCTCCTGCGAAGCCGTCGCTCCGGCCGCGGCGCCCGGCCCGGCGATCCGCAGCAGCAGCGGCCCGAACAGCACGGCCACCGGCGCGACGGCGGCCAGCGCCAGCAGCGTCAGGCCCAGGAACCCGCCGGCCACCCGCTCGGCCGAACGCAGGCCGCCGGTGTTCACGTGGCCGACCAGCGTAGGCACCAGCAGGGAGACGAACAACGAGCCGGCGAGGAAGCCGTAGTAGATCAGGTTGGGCAAGGTGTTGGTCAGCTGAAAGGTGTTGCCGAAGAAGGTCGGGCCGAGCACCGCCCCGATGACCGCCACCTTGACCACCCCGGTCACCCGGCTGGCCAGGGTGAACGACGCGACCCGGATCGAGTCCCCGGCCACGCCCGTGAACCGGGCAGGGGCTTCGTCTTCGCCGGGAGCCACCAGATCCGGCTGCTCGGACGGTCTCATCACGATCCGTCCGCGGACAGCACGACCACCACGGTCTTCAGCAGGATCCTGAGGTCCAGCAGGAAGCTCTGCCGCTCGACGTACTCCAGGTCGAGCAGCAGGCCCTGCCGCATGGTCAGCCGGTTGCGGCCGCTGACCTGCCACAACCCGGTGAGGCCCGGCCGGACCAGATAGCGGCGGTCATGTGCCGTGCCGAACAGCTCAGCCTCCCAGGGCAGCGCGGGGCGCGGGCCTACCAGGGACATGTCGCCGATGAGCACGTTCCACAACTGCGGCAGCTCATCGAGGCTGGCTCGCCGCAGCAACCGCCCAGCCCGGGTGATCCGGGGATCGTCTTCGAGTTTGTACAGGCCGCGCTCGCCCCCCGTCGGTGCGCCGGTGTCCTGAGCAAGCAGCTGGGCGACGTATCGCTGGTGCACGTCGTCGGAACATCCGGCGACCATGGTGCGGAACTTGTACATCACGAACGGCCGGCGGAACCGTCCGAGCCGGACCTGGCGGAACAGGACCCCGCCCCGGCTGGTGCTGAGCACCAGTAACCCGGTCGCGACCAGCAGTGGCAGGGTGAGCCCCAGCAGAAGCGCGGCCGCGGTCACGTCGAAGGCGCGTTTCACGGCGGCCCGCTGACGCAACTCCGCGGCGGCTGGAATCGCATCTGTCCCGCTGGTCATGCCGGCCGTCCCGGTCGCGTCGCCGCCCGCCGGTAGCGGCTGGCCGAACCGGGCACCGCCTCGACCCGGCTCTCGATCGAGCGCAGCTCACCTACCGGTCCGCGCACCGTGGCCGGGTTCCCGAACGCCACCGTGCCGGCGGGTATGTCGCGGGTGACCACGGCGCCGGCCCCGATCAGGCACCCGGCACCGATGCGCACGAACGGCAGGATGGTGACGTTGACGCCGATCTGCGCGCCGGTACCGATCGACGGCCCGGACATCAGACCGGCGGACGCGAGCTGCCCCGGGTACAGGTCGTTGGCGATGCTGACGCCGGGCGCGAGGAACGCCTCGCCGGCGATTTCGGTGAACTGGGCGATGTAGCAGTTGGCATGGATCTTCACCCGGTCGCCGATCCGGCAGCCGTGGTCGATGACGGTGTTGCTCCACACGGATACGTCGTGGCCGACCGTGCACTCCTCGCGAATGACCACGTTGTGGCCGGTCTCGAAGCGATCGCCGATCCGCGACCCGAGGTAGATCACACTGCCGCTGCGCAGGCGCGCCCCGGCTCCCAGGTGTGAACCGGTCGCGATCGGGCGGGCGGGCGGGTAGCCGATGACCACCCCCGCGTCGGACACGATGCCGTTCCCCAGCTCGATCTCAGGCATGGACCAGGCCCCTCACCGCGTACCGTTCGTGGATCAGCCGGATCGCCTCGCACACCTGTCCGATCTGGTCCTCGGACATGTGCGGGAACATCGGCAGCGACAGCAGTTCGGTGGCCGACCGCTCGGCCACCGGGAGCGGGCTGTCAGCGAATCTCTGGTAGGGCTCGTGCAGGTGGCACGCCGTCGGGTAATGGATCCCGGTGTCGACGCCCAGCGCGTCGAGCAGACGGCGGACCTCGTCCCGGTCCGGCACCCGCGTCACCGCGAGGTGGTACACGTCGCGTGCCTCCGGCCGGGTGCCGGCCATCCGGAACACCGTGCCGGCCATCGCGTCGCGGTACCGCCGGGCGATGGCGATCCGGGCCTCGGTCCACCGGTCCAGGTGGCGCAGCTTCGCCGACAACACCGCCGCCTGAAGCGCGTCCAGCCGGCTGTTGGTGCCCACCACCTCGTGGCGGACGTGGGAACCAGCGACCCGTCCGTGATCGTGCAGCGACCGGACCCGGTCGGCCAGCCGCGCATCCGAGGTCACCACGGCGCCGGAGTCGCCGAACGCACCGAGGTTCTTACCCGGATAGAAGCTGAAGGCCCCGGCCACGCCGAACGAGCCGGCGCGCCGGCCACCCCACGTCGCGCCGTGCGCCTGAGCAGCGTCCTCGATGACCGCGATGCCCGCCGGCCCGGTCACGGTGCTGATCGCGGCCGTGTCCACCACCTGTCCGTACAGGTGGACGACGATCACCGCCGCGGTGCGCGGGGTGATCGCCGCCCGCACCGACTCCGCGGTGACCAGCAGGGTGTCGGGAGAAACGTCGGCGAACCGCGGCACGGCGCCGGCCCCGCACACCGCTTCGGCCGTGGCCACGAAGGTGTTCGCGGGCACGACCACCTCGTCGCCGGCGCCGATGCCCAGCGCCGTCAGCACCAGGCGCAGCGCGTCGGTGCCGTTGCCCACGCCGACGCACTCCGTGGTGCCGCAGTAGTCCGACCATTCGGCCTCGAAGTCGGCCACCGCCCGCCCGCCGATGAAGGCGCTGCTCGCGATGATCCGCTGCCAGCGCTCGGCGACCTCCTCGGCGATTTCCCCGGTCATCGCGGCGAGGTCGGTGAACGGGATTCGGCTGGGCCGGTTCATCTCACGAGTCGTTTCGGCTCGGATGGACGGTCTCGTTCCGCGGGTGGGTTCTCGCGCCGCGCGAAGTAGTCACGGAGCCACTCGTGCGGATCCAGGCTGGGGCGGGTGTCGTGCGGGTAGCCGTTGGAAGCTCCGAGCAGGACGGCACGGCCGCCGAGCTCGTCCAGCATCACCGGCCGGTTGAGGATCAACGACAGCTGGGCCGCATCGAGAATCTCCACGACGGCCAGCCCGTTCCGCCCGTCGGTCGCCGGGGTGGTGCCGTTGCGAACGCACTCGGCGAAATGACGGTCCTCTATGGACAGCGGCTCGTCGAAGGCCACGTACGGGGAGAGGATGTCGCCGTACCGGTACGACATCGGCCGCTGGGACAGGTCACCCTCGACGCTGGGCAAGCGCACCCCCTTGTCCAGCACGCGAATCCGCTCATCCCCGGCGAGGTCGTTGTAGGTGGCCATCTTCTCGCTGCCGACAGCGGTCACCCGGCGCACCTTGTACGGATCGAGCCAGCTGACGTGGACATTCGCCGACAACCGGTGGTCGGCGTAGAACAGGCGAATGTAGGCGACGTCTTCCAGCCTCGCGTGGGCGTGCCGCGACGCCCAGGCCTGGACCGCGATAGGTGACTGTCCCACCACGAAATTGATGATCGAGAAGTCGTGCGGCGCGAGATCCACGATGACGTTCACGTCGCTCTGGTACAGGCCGAGGTTGAGCCGCGCGGTATCCAGGTAGTAGAGGTCGCCGAGCACCCCGCTCCGCACCAGGTCGCGCAGCTTCCACACCGCGGCGTTGTATTCGAACGTGTGGCCCACCATCAGGATGACGCCCGCCGTCTCGGCCGCGACGATCAGTTCGCGCGCGCCGGCCGTGGTCGCCGCAAGCGGCTTTTCCACCAGCACGTGCTTGCCGGCCGCGATGGCCTCCAGAGCCAGCGGCACATGCGTGGTGGGCGGAGTCGCGATCACCGCAGCGTCGATCTCGGGCAGCGCATCGGTCAGCGCGGTGAACGCGGCCGCGCCCGGATAGCTGCGCGACAAGCTCGACAGCCGCTCTTGCGCGCCGTCCACCAGGACGACCCGCTCGACCTCATCGATCGAGTGCAGCACCCGCACGTGCTTCGAGCCCCAGTAGCCGCAGCCCACAACTGCAACGCGCAGTCCCGAATCCTTGATCATCGATGATCGCAACCCCCACTGGTGCCTCTGGGTGCTCGGACAGCCTCGCACGGCTTGCGTGGACTGTAGGCAGGGTGAACGCCGGCTCACATCGTTCAGCTGTGGTACCCGGCCTCACCAATTTGGCGATCCCGTCTCCGCCGGAGCCCCGGCTACCCTGGCCAGCGCAGGTCAATTGCCGTGCGGCGCCGCCGGACCACCGGTCAGTGGCCGGCCAACCCGAGACGGGCGAACACATGCGACGACGCGACACCCGCGAACACCAGAGGCCGGGAGTGGTTCTGGCCAGGTATCCCGTCACCGTCCTGGCCGCGCTCGTCCTGGCCCTGTCCGTGGCCGGTGGCTGTAGCCGCGGCGGCCCGGCATCACGGTCCGGTCCGGTCAATCCGGTAAGCGTGGAAAACGCCCAGGCCGGCACCTTGACCTGGCGGCTGACGGAGAAGACGACAGACGACATCGCGAAGCAGATCGCCGGGTACGCATCCGCGACCAGTGTCAACATCGGCGAGGAGATCACCTTCCAGGTCACTGTCAACCCGGCGCAGGACTACTCGATCGACATCTACCGGATGGGGTACTACCAGGGGCTGGGCGGGCGGCTCATGCGCCACGTCCAGGACGTGCCCGGAATCCACCAGCCCGACTGCCCGATGGATCATCTGACCGGCCTGGTCGCGTGCGGGTGGGCGCCCGGATACCGGCTGACGATTCCCCCGGGCTGGACCAGCGGCGTCTACTTGGCCAAGCTGACGAACGCCGCCGGATTCGCCAGTTACATCATCTTCACGGTTCGGGACGACGCCCGCCACGCCGACCTGCTCTATCAGCAGAGCGTCACCACCTATCAGGCGTACAACGCCTGGCCCCGCGACACGCCGGGAGCGAGCGGCCACCCGGCGACCGGCAAGAGCTTGTACGAAGACGGCAGCTCGCTCGCACCCATCGGTCTGGGACCTCCGAGGGCCGTCATGGTCTCCTTCGACCGGCCGTACGCGAAGAACAACGGCGCGGGTGATTTCCTGGACTGGGAGTTCTACTACCTGCGCTGGCTGGAGAAGTCCGGGTACGACGTCGCCTACTCGACCGACTTGGACACCCATCGCAACGGGCGTATTCTGCGGAACTACAAGGGTTTTCTGTCCGTGGGTCACGACGAGTACTGGACCCGCGAGATGTACGACAACGTCACCGCGGCGCGCGATGCCGGGGTGAACGTGGGCTTTTTCGGCGCCGACGCGGTCTACTGGCAGATCCGCATGGCGCCGTCCGCGGCGGGCGTTCCCGATCGCATCCAAGTCTGCTACAAGGACGCGGCCCTGGACCCGGTGAAGGGGCCGACGAGCACGGTGCTCTGGCGCGACCCGCCGGCCGCCCGACCGGAACAGCAACTGATCGGCGTGCAGTTCACCAGTGCGCAGCCCTCCGAATCGGCTCCGGCCGCGTTCGTACCGGCCGGCGTCGAGAATTCGCTCTACCACGGCAGCGGGGCGACCGCCGCCACGCCCAGCGGGCACGTGGTCGGGTACGAGGCCGACCGCCAGTTCAGTGGCTCGCCTCTGCCGGACTCGGTTCCGGGGACGTATGCGTTGCTGTCCGACTCGCCGTACCTCAACGACGACGGCCGGATCGACCACCAGAACTCGGTGATCTACCAGGCGCGCAGCGGCGCATGGGTGTTCGGCGCCGGTTCGATCGAGTGGAGCTGGGGGCTCTACGACGACGCCCGCCACCACGAAGCGGACCCGGTGATCCAGCGCGTGACCGCGAACGTGCTGGACCGCTTCGTGCGACCCGCTCAGCCGTAGGGATGGGCCGATGACGGGACGTGCCTGCTGGGCGGTCGCCGGGCTTGTCGTGCTGGCGCTCACCCTCGGCTCCTGCACCCAGGGCACCACGGGTGAGCCCGAGGGGGCAGCCGGGACCGGGACATCCGCGGTCGGCGTGCCGGCCGGTGGCGTGCACGTCCAGGGCGCGCGGTTCGTCGCGGGCGACGACGCGGCGATCCGGCTGCGCGGGTTCAACCACTCCGGCGCCGAGTACGCCTGCGTCGCGGGTTGGGGGGTTTTCGACGCCCCCGGCTCGACCACGATCGCGCCGGACGTGGTCGCGGCGATGGCGGGCTGGCGGGGCGCCGACGCGGTGCGGATACCGCTCAACGAGCAGTGCTGGCTGGGTATCAACGGTGTCCGGCCGGCGTTCGGCGGTGCGGCCTACCAAACCGCGATCGCCGACCTCGTCGCCAAGCTCAACGCTCACGGGCTGCTCGCGATCCTCGACCTGCATCTCAGTGCGCCCGGCGGGGAGCTGTCGCCCAACCCGCAACAGATGCCCGACCGGGACCACAGTGTGGAGTTCTGGCGGCAGGTGGCCCAGCGGTTCGGCACCAACCCCTCGGTGCTGTTCGACCTGTTCAACGAGCCCGCGCCGTTCGGCGAGGCGGACAGCGACCGAGCCTGGCGGTGCTGGCGAGACGGCGGGTGCCTCCTCACGTCGGTGAACACCGGCGCGACCTACGTTGCCGCCGGAATGAACGAGCTGATCTCGACGATCAGATCCACCGGTGCCCGGAACGTCGTCCTGGCCGGTGGGATCAACTGGGCGGAGACGCTGACCATGTGGCTCGCGTTCAAGCCGACGGATCCGCTGCGCAACCTGGCGGCGGCCTTCCACGCCTATTCGTTCAACACGGACTGTGCCTCGCCGGACTGCTATCGCACGGTGCTGGCGCCGCTGACGACGCGGGTGCCGTTGCTGGTCGGTGAGGTCGGGCCGGACCTGACGGTCGGCTACGACCAAGCCCACGCCCACTGCGAACCGTCGGACATCGGGATGACCGGATTCGACGCCGAGCTGTTCGACTGGATGGACCGGACCGGAGTCAGCTACACGGCCTGGACGTGGAACGCCTGGCCGTCGTGCTGGGCGCTGATCCGGGACTGGACGGGTACCCCGACGAGTCGCTGGGGCGCCTTCCTGGTGCAGCGGCTGGCGCGTTCCCCCTACTAGAGGGGTTCGGGAAGTGGTTCGCGCGGCGGTGCGACCGGCGAACGGCACTCGATCGGTCTCATCAATTTGACGCCCGCTTGTCGTGCAGATGGATGAGGAATCCCGGCCCGCTGTGAGTCACAGTAGCCCCGTGACGTTCGTTCACGTCTTCCTGATCGACGATCACGAGGTGCTGACCGACGGGCTTGCCATGCGACTCAACGCGGTGAGCGACGTCTGGGTCGTCGGCAAGGCCGTGCCGGGCAGCGACAACCTCACCGCCGAGGTGGCGCGCCAACGACCGGATGTCATCACGATCGAACTGGACCGGGTGGGCATGCGCAGCACGGCGTTGCTCACCGCGCTGATCGCCGCCTCGCCCAAGTCGCACATCGTCGTACTGACGGGGAGCACCGACAAAGCGCTCGCCGCGGACGCGGCCCGGGCCGGCGCCGACGCATGGGTGCGCAAGGACAGCTCGTTCTCCGAGTTCGTCGATGTGCTGCGCAGAGTGACCAACGGCGAGGCGTGCTACCCGCCGGAGGAGCTCGGGCATGTACTGCGACAGCTACGCGCGGAAGTGCGGCAAGCGCGGGAACGCAGTGGCCCGCTGGATGCGCTGACCGATCGCGAGCGGGAGGTACTGGAGAGCATGGTGGAGGGCAAACGTCCCGGGCAGATCGCTGCTGACCTCAGCGTTTCAGCGAACACCGTCCGCACCCACATCGGCCGCATCCTCGCCAAGCTGGGCGTGCACAGCAGCATCGAAGCGATCAGCACCGCGCGGTCCACCGGGGTGTTGCCACGGCCCGACGACAGCGCCCGCCCTCCTGGCGCCTCGGAGTGAGCGATCGCCGCATCGACTGCCAACACGCCCAGCCGGCACCGCCCGGTCACCTCGCAGAGGCCAGGTCGAGGTTGGCGTCGGGAAGGACGCCCCGGTGGCTCCTCGCGCCGCTGGTGCCGCACGCGCTCCCGGCGTTGCGGCGGCTGCCGAATCGCGTGCGGTCTCTTGGCGCGTCACTGCGCGGGCCAGCCGGCCGCCAGTCGTTCGCAGGCCGCGACCAGCGTGCCCGGGCTCGCCGTCGAAGTGATACACACCGAGGAACACGGCTGCCTCCGTAACGGGTTGTCACGGTTCTCACGGTTCGGGCGTGGGAATCGGCCGCACAAGGCGTGCGGCGTGGGCTCATCGCAGAATGGGTCGATGGCGGCCGAGGCTTTGCTCGGGCGGGACCTGGTGTCGGCGCTTCATCGGGCGGTCGACGCCGCGATTTCCGGGCCCGGTGGGCTGGTTCTTCCCGCGGGCGAGCCCGGTATCGGCAAGACCGCGGTCGCGGACCGAAGCCGTCGCCTACGCGCGCCGGTCCGCCGCCGACACAGCGTGGGGGTTGCGCGGACGGCGCGCCGGGGTTCTGACGTGGCGCGAAATCCTGCGAGAGGCCACCGGCGGGGCAGCTCCGCTGACGGCCCGGAACCGATGCGCGGTTGTGGCTCTTCGACGACGTCATCGCCGCCTTGCCGGCTCGGCCGCGAGTCGCGGTGCTCCCATTCGGCTGCCGCCCGACGGGCATCGTCGTCTTCCTTTGCCTGTTCCGCATCTGCCACCGCCTGGTCCTGCCCAGCCTGCAGGCGGTCCGCGTCAGCCTGCCGGGCAGTGGCTTCGAGCTGCGCGGCCTGATTCGCAGCAGTGGTTGCAACGTCCGCGGAGGCCCTGGCCTGGGCAGCGTAGTCAGCGGCCGCCTCTGCATCCTTCTGCGCGGCCTCCGCTGCTGCGGCTGCCGCGTCGGCAGCTGCCGCCGCAGCATCGGCATGAGCAGCCGCAGCACTGGCAGCGTCGCGTGCCTCGCGGGCGGCGGTGGCTGCTTGACTAGCCAGTGATTCGGCCGCGCTCGCAGCCCTGTCGGCGCGGGCTGCGGCAGCTCGGGCGGTCGCCGCGGCGTTTTCTGCCCTGGTAGCGTCTGCGCCGGCTGCACGGGCGTACCCAGCCGCGTCGCCTGCCGCAGCGGCCGCCGCATCGGCGTTGGCGCTGGCGCTGCGTGCCGCTCCCGCGGCGCGACCAGAAGCATCAGCCGCTTGACCATCCGTCGTCGAGTCCGTTCCCGGCCAGCTGATGGAGATCGTCGGCCGGGTGCGGGACGGACGCCTCCGCACGCACATCGGCACGGTCGTGTCCCTCGACGACGCCCTCCCTGCGCTCACCCCGACCGAGCGGCGCAGGGGCAAGACCGTCATCCGCGTGCGACCCTGAAATCTCGGGGCGGCTTCACTCCAGGCACGATCCGGCGACGCGCCCGAGATTTACAAACGCCAAGCACTTGTACACCTCGCGCTACATCCTCTAAGGTTTTGTAAACCTCGCCGAGGAGGATGCGATGAGCGACGAAAAGGCAACGGTGCCCGACGGCTCGACCGAGCAGTGGACCGATCGCAAGCGCTACCTGTGGCTGATCGGTCTGGTCGTGCCGTCGTTGGTGTTCCTGGCGATCGGGTTGCACGCGGCGACCGGCTGGGGTGTGTGGTTCTGGATCGGGCCGATCGTGATCCTGGTCGTGGTGCCCCTGATCGATCTGGTCGCCGGGCTGGACCGCAGCAACCCGCCGGACGACGTCATCGAACGCCTCGAGAACGACCGGTACTACCGGTGGATCACCTACGCGTTCCTGCCCATCCAGTACGCCGGGTTCGCGGTCGCGGTGTGGCTGATCGCCCGCGGCGAACTGTCCATCGTGGACAAGGTGGGCCTGGCGATCACCGTCGGGTGCGTCGGCGGGATCGGCATCAACACCGCGCACGAGCTGGGGCACAAGAAGGAGAGCCACGAGCGGTGGCTGTCGAAGATCGCGCTCGCCCAGAGCTTCTACGGTCACTTCTACATCGAGCACAACCGCGGGCACCACGTGCGGGTCGCGACCCCGGAGGATCCGGCCAGCAGCCGGGTCGGGGAGAGCTTCTACCGGTTCTGGCCGCGGACCGTCTTCGGCTCGCTGCGCTCGGCCTGGCGCCTGGAACGCAACCGCTACGCCCGGCGGAACCAGCACCCGTTCCGCATCGGCAACGACGTGCTCAACGCGTGGCTGATGTCGGCCGTGCTGTGGGCGGCGGTGATCGCCTGGCTGGGCGCGGGTGTCCTGCCCTACCTGCTGATCCAGGCCGTGGTCGGGTTCTCGCTCCTGGAGATCGTCAACTACATGGAGCACTACGGCATGCGGCGGCGGCAGGTGGGCACGCCCGAGCGGCGCCGGTACGAGCGCGTCGATCCCAGCCACAGCTGGAACTCCAACAACATCGCCACCAACGTCCTGCTCTATCACCTGCAGCGGCACAGCGATCACCACGCCAACCCGACCCGCCGCTACCAGACGCTGCGCGACTTCGCGGAATCGCCGGTCTTGCCCACCGGGTACGCCGGGATGATCGTGCTCGCCCTGATCCCGCCGCTGTGGCGCCGCGTGATGGACCCGCGCGTGCTCGCCCACTTCGACGGCGACATGAGCCGCGCCAACATCCATCCCGGCAAGCGGGCGAAGGTGCTCGCGCGGTATGGGCGCACCGAGTCCCCGGAACCCGTCGCCGCGGACACCCGTGGTGATGCGACGGACGGCGGGATGTGTCCCGGCTGCGGCTACGTCTACGACGAGAAGACCGGCGACCCCAGGGAGGGCTTCCCGGCCGGCACCCCGTGGTCGGCGATCCCGGATTCCTGGTGCTGCCCCGACTGCGGGGTCCGGGAGAAGGTCGACTTCGTCGCCCCGGGGAGGGTGAGCGCGTGATGCGGATCGAGGCGGACCGGGCCAAGTGCGACGGCCTGGGGATGTGCGAGGCGATGGCGCCGGACTTCTTCGAGGTCGGCGCGGACGGGACGGTGGCGGTGCTCGACGAGCACCCCGGTGAGGAACACCGCCAGGACGTCACCGCGGCGGTCGACGCCTGCCCCGTCCTGGCGCTGAAGCTGAGGGACTGACCGTGACACTGGTGGTCGCCGGCGCGTCACTGGCCGGCCTGCGCGCGGTGGAATCGGCGCGGCGCCACGGGTACCGGGGCCGGATCGTGCTGATCGGCGCTGAGGAACACCCGCCCTACGACCGGCCACCGCTGTCCAAGTCCTTCCTCGCCCCGCACACCCCGGCGCGGGTGGTGCCGTTCCGGTCCGCGGCGGAGCTGCGGGAGGACCTGGGGGTCGACCTGCTCCTGGGCGCCCCGGCGACCGGCCTGGACACCGGGGCCCGCACCGTTCGGGTGGGGGAGCGGACGATCCGCTACGACGCGCTCGTGATCGCCACCGGGGCCACGCCCCGTCGGCTCCGCGGCGCCGACGGGCTCGCCGGGGTGCACACCCTGCGCACCGCCGAGGACGCGCTGGCCGTCCGCGCCGCGCTGGACCGTGGCGCGCGCACGGTCGTCGTCGGCGCTGGGTTCATCGGCTCGGAGGTCGCCTCGGCAGCCCGCGCCCGCGGGCTGCCGGTGACCATCGTGGAAGCGCTCGACCTGCCCCTCACCCGCTCGATCGGCCCGCAGGCCGGCACCGTCTGCGCGGATCTGCACCGCGCGGCCGGCACCGGCCTGCGGTTGTCCACCGCCGTCGAGGGGCTGGAGTCGGCGGGCGGAGCCGTGACCGGCGTCCGGCTCGCCACGGGCGAGGTCCTGCCCGCCGATCTGGTGGTCGCCGGGATCGGGGTCACCCCGGCCACGGGCTGGCTGGAAGGCAGCGGCGTCACCCTGCACGAACGCGACCGCGGCGTGGTCTGCGACGCCACGCTCGCCACCGGTGCGCCCGGCGTGTACGCGGCGGGCGACGTCGCTCACGTGGCGAACCCGCTGTTCGGCGGGGAGCTGATGCGCCTGGAGCACTGGACCGGCGCAGCCGAACAGGGCGCGGCCGCCGCCCGCCACGCGCTCGACCCGGCGGCGGCGCGCCCGCTGGCCCCGGTGCCCTACTTCTGGTCGGACTGGTACGGCCACCGCATCCAGTTCGTCGGCGCACCGCACGCGGACGAGGTGCTGGTCGCGGTGCCCGCCGAGGCCGGGTTCACCGCGCTCTACCGGCGCGGTGACCGGATCACCGGCGCGCTCACCGTCGACCGCCCGCGGGAGATCATGAAGTACCGGCGGCTGATCGCCGCCGCGGCGCCCTGGCCGGACGCCGTCGCCTTCGCCGCCACCACCAGGGCCGCCGCCTAGAATGGCGATCATGGGCGACACTCTCCCGGCCAGGTCGGGCGCCGGGGGCCAGCACCGGCAGCCGATCATCGTCGCGGCGATCGAGATGACCGCACGCGAGGGCTGGTCGGCGGTCACCATGGCCCGGCTGGCCGAGACCACCGGGGTCAGCCGCCAGACCGTGTACAACGAGGTCGGCTCGAAGGCCGCGCTGGCCGAAGCCATGGTCGTCCACGAGCTCGACCGGTTCCTCGCACTCGTCCGCGACGCGTTCGACCGCCACCCCGACGACCTCGTGGAGGCCATCTACGACGCCGTCCGCAACGTCCTCGAACTCGCCACCGACAACGTCCTGCTGCGCGCCGTCGTCACGGCCACCCACGGCGCGGACACCGAACTGCTGCCCCTGCTGACCACCCGGGCGGACACCCTGATCACCGAGGCCAAGGCGATCCTCCTGCGGCGGGTGGAGTCCTACCGGCCCGAGCTGACCGCCGACCAGATCGACGTGGTGGTCGACGTGCTCGTCCGCGCCGTCCTCAGCCACGTCATGCAGCCCTCGGACACACCGGCCCGCACCGCCGACGGACTGGCCTGGCTGGCGGCCCGCGTGCTCGACGACCGCGCGCGGACGCCCCTGCGCTACATCGGGCGCTGACCGGGGTCGGACCCGCTGCGCGCCACCGATCCCGCTCCCACCTCGGCCACCGGCAGCCCGGGGAACTCCGCGGGCCGGTGGGCCGAGCGCGACATCCGCGGCGTCGCATTGCGGTTCTACACCGAGGAGGGCATCCGGGACGTCGTGGGGAACAACACACCCGTCTTCTTCATCCGCGACCCCCTGAAGTTCCCCGACCTCAACCACGCCGTGAAGCGCGACCCACGCACCGGGCTGCGCAACGCCACCAGCAACTGGGACTTCTGGACCAGCCTGCCGGAGGCGCTGCACCAGGTGACGATCGTGATGAGCGACCGGGGCATCCCGGCCTCGTTCCGTCACATGCACGGTTTCGGCTCGCACACCTTCAGTTTCCTCAACGCCGAGGGTGAGCGGTTCTGGGTGAAGTTCCACTTCCGGACTCAGCAGGCATCCGCAACCTCACCGACGCCGAGGCCGCCGAGGTCATCGCGAAGGACCGGGAGTCCAACCAGCGTGACCTGTACGAATCGATCGATCGGGGCGACTATCCGAAGTGGACCCTGTACGTCCAGGTGATGCCGGAAGCGGACGCCCAGACCTACCGCATCCACCCGTTCGACATCACCAAGGTGTGGCCCAAGAGCGACTACCCGCTGATCGAGGTCGGCGAGATCGAGCTCAACCGCAACCCGGAGAACTTCTTCGCCGACGTCGAGCAGGCCGCGTTCAGCCCGGCAAACATCGTGCCGGGCATCGGGTTCTCGCCCGACCGCCTGCTGCAGGGCCGGCCGTTCTCCTATGGTGACGCCGCGCGCCACCGGCTCGGGGTCAACCACCACCAGATTCCGGTCAACCGGCCGCGCAACCCGGTCAACTCCTACCACCGGGACGGGCTCGGCCGCGTCGACGGCAACCACGGCGGCACCCTCGCCTACAAGCCCAACAGCTACGGCAAGTGGCAGGAGCAGCCCGCCTTCCGCCAACCGCCGCTGCCGGTCGGTGCGGTGGCCGACAACCGGGACTACCGGGCCGAGGGCTCCGACTACTACAGCCAGCCCGGCGAGCTGTTCCGCCGCATGACCCCGCAGCAGCAGGCGCTGTTCGACAACACCGCCCGCGCGATGGCCGGCGTGCCCCGGGAGATCCAGCAGCGGCACATCGACAACTGCACCAAGGCCGACCCGTCCTACGGTGAGGGTGTCGCCAAGGCGATCGACGCACTGGGAGGACCCGCCGGGCCGTGACCCGGTCCGGCGGGTCCCAGTCGCTGAGGGGCGGCTGACGGCCCGCATCGCCGCGTCCGGCGCGGCCCGGCAGCACCGTGCCGCGCCGGACGGCGTCAACGCTTGCGGGTGATCGACTTGTACTCGACATAGCCGGTCAGGCCGACTTGCCGTGCTCACGGCCGATTTCGCTCGCCTTGTGGCCGCCGAACGGTCCGTCCAAGCTGATCGGGGGCTCCCGCCGTGGACCTCCTGGCGCCGCGCCAGAAGGATCATTCGTGGAAGGTGGCGAACGCATCGAGGGGTTCCCGTGGCGTCCGGAGCCCGCTGAGCAGGTGGACCGGATCGGCGTAGCCCAGCGCCAGGCCGCAGACGATCAACTGGTCGTCCGGGACTTCCAGGTGCCGGCGCAACACCGGGTAGAAGTCGATCAATGACGCCTGTGCGCACGTGTCGAGGCCGAACCCGCGCGCCGCAAGCATCAGGGCCTGTAGGTACAGCCCCGCATCGACGAGCGCACCTTCCCGCGGCTCTCGGCTGACCGTGAGCACGATCCCCACCGGCGCGCCGAAGAAGTCGTAGTTCCTGCGGTGGTGCGCCAGGCGAGCCGCTGTGTGGACAGGTGAGACGGTTGTAGAGGCTCTCGCCGAACTGCCGCCGGTGCGAGCGGTACGGCTCCGGGGGGCCTCGGCGGGTGGCTGGTAGTCGTACTCGCGCTCGGCGACCGGGCCGACGTGGTCGTGGGCGTGCAACAGGGCGTCACAGACCCGGCGCTTTGCTGCGCCGGTCAGCACGTGGACCTGCCACGGCTGGCAGTTCTAGTTGCTGGCCGACCGTGCCGCGAGCGTCAGGAGGCGTTCGATCCCCGGACGTTCCACGGGCTCGGGCCGGAAGGCCCGGACACTGCGCCGGGTGAGCAGCGCCTCCTCGACGGTCGTCGCCACGGTCCGGTCGCCTCGCGGCGGCGCGGAAGCTGAGCTGTGCATCGTTCGTCCTCCCGATGGCGGAAATCGCTGGTGAGGCGCTACGTGCGCGGTCTGTCGGGGCGGTCAGTGCGGCCGAGCGTCGGCCCATTGAGCGAACCATGCCCGGGAACGCAGTCCGGAGAAGGCCCGGTCGCCCTCGATCCAGGTGGGCGTGCCGGTCACCCCGCGAGCCCGGGCCAGGTCCTCCGAGCGGGCCAGCGCTTCGTCCGCCGCCGTCGTCGCCAGGGCTTCGCGGAGCCGATCCGGATCGACGCCGGCACGCTGCGCCAGGGCCACGAGCAACTCCGGTGGCTCGATGTCCCGGCCTTCGGCGAAGTAGGCGGTGAACACCGACGCGCGGAACGCCTCGCCGGCGCCGGGATCGGCCTGCTCTATCCACTCGGCCACGGCCAGGGCGGTCCGCGAGTACGGGATGCGGTCCGTCCACCGCAGCGGCAGGCCGGCAGCGGCCGCCTCGTGGGCGAGGAAGTCGTAGGCCGGGCCGGAACGGGGACCGGCCGGTGCCCCGCCGGGACCGATCTCGGGGTGGATTCGCATTCCCCGTTCCACCACCCGCACGCCGCGTTTCCGCAGCAGCGTGTTGCGGTCCTGGGCGATGTAGCAGAAGGGGCAGATGAAGTCGTACCAGTGCTCTACGACCGCGGCGTGCGGCGTCACTGAGGAAGTGGACATGTCGTTCCTCACGGGGCGGGGTCGGGGACCGCGCGCAGCCGGGCGGCGGTGGTGGCGAGGGTGGCGGGACTGTCGAACTCCGGGTCCTCGTGTCCGGCTCCCGCCAGCAGTTCGAAGCGGCTGCGCGCGCCGGCCCGGCCGAGCGCCTGGTGCAGCGCGAGGCCTTCCGAGGGCGGGACGATCCGGTCCCGGTCCCCGTGGGTGATCAGGAACGGCGGCGCCTGCGCGGACACGCGCGTCAACAGGCTCAGCCCGCGGGCGCGCTCGGCCAGCTCGTCGGGATCGGTGGCGCCGACCGTCCCCTCCAGGTCACTGTCGCCTTCGGACAGAGCGAGCAGGGAAGTGGGGTCGGCTCCGGCCGAGGCACCCCCGACGCCGATCCTCGTGGTGGGCAGGCCCAGCTCGGGACCGCGGGCACGCAACCACCGCACGGCGCCCTTGAGGTCGTGCAGCGGTTGCGGGAACGCCGCCTCCGGTGCCGCGCGGTAGTCGCCCGACACCACGGTCAGGCTGTGCGCGGCGAGCGGCGCGAGCCGCGTGGCGCTGTCGTCGGATCGGGTGCCGCGGCTCCAGCCGCCGCCGTGCGCGTACCGGACGAGGGGCGTCCTCCCCGGGCTCATCACGACCTCACGCTTCGGCGTCGGGTGGGGTGATGTCGTAGGAGATCCGCCCGGCGGGCAGGTAGAACAGGGCGATCAGCGCGCCGCCCTTGACCTCCGGGTAGTGGTGGCTGCCCGGGCCGGGGGCGGTCCAGCCCGCGCCGCTCCACCCGCGCGGCCCCATCAGCTTCGCGCCGGGGTCGAGCGGGACCACCAGGTTGAGCTCGCCGTAGGGGTGCTGGTGGTACTGGCCGCGATAGGGCTCGACACTGTCCATGTAGACGGCGGTGACGCTGAAGTAGTTGAGCGCGCCACTGGGGTCGGCGATGCGGCTGCGCCGGTATTTCGGGCCATCCACCTCGATGTTGGCCGCCCATCCCGCGCACACCCCGTCGGTGATCATGCGGGCGAGGTCGTCGTAGAGCTCGCTGCCCGGCCCGTACCGCTCGTTGAGCCAGCTCTCCAGCTCCCCGCCCGCGGTGCGGTTCTTCACCTCCTCGAGGAAGGGGATGCTGCGGTCGATCAGATCCTGCGCGGTGGTCATCGCCGACTCCTCTGCGTCCAGGGCCCCTCGAGCGAGGGGCATAAACCGAGACTACGACGACATTGAGTTACAGGCAATGCTTGTAACTATACGCGGGTGAGGGGCTCCAACCGGCGATCGGTGCTGCCGATGATCACCCGGAGTAGGGCAAGCGGTCGTTCAGGTGGATTTCCTTTTCTCGGGGGTTGCGCGGGCGGGGCTCCGGGGGCCGGTCGATCTCGAACCCGAAGTACCGCCGGTAGGCCGCCACCACCGCGGCGTCCCCGGTGAGGTCGCGCTCGCTCCGACCGGCGTCGCTGATCTCGATGAGGCGGCGCCCGGCGAGGGTGATGCGCCCGCCGGGCGTGAGCCGGGAGCACAGCGGCCCCCGGGTGAAGGGCGACCGCGGCGACGTCGAATGCCACCAGGCCTTCGCGTCGAACTCGCCGAGCTCGCGCGGGCGGGTCTCCAGCCGGTAGACGACGACGCCGTCCCGGGTCACGTCGAGATCGCCCCGTGGCGCTTCCCGCAGCAGGAAACGCCCGTCCGGGTCGTCCTGGGGCTCGCGGACGTCCAGGCGCAGCGGGCTGATGCTGAACCGGCCGAAGCCGACGTCGACGAGCCAGGGGACGTCCAGGTCGACTCGCAGCGCCAGGTGGTCCAGCGGCGGGCCGAGACGCCCGTCGCGCCCGCGCACCCGGGCCCCGAGCAGCTGCACGGTGTACCCGAGCTCCCGCAACAGCATCGCGAACGCTCCGTTGAGCTCATAGCAAAGGCCTCCGCGGCGGCGTTGCACGATCTTGTCGAAGAGCGCGGGCGACCCCAGGTCGATCTGTTCGTCCAGGTGGGCACCGAGGTTCTCGAACGGCACGGATTCCAGATGGTGCCGCTGCAACCTGCGCAGGTTCCCGATGTCGGTCGGGCCTGGCCGCTCCGCCCCGATCCGGCGGAGGTAGGCGTCGACCTTCATGCGAACCCCACCCGTCAGATTATGTTACATGACTGTACTGTAACTGTATCTGGTTGCGCAACAAGAACTGCCTGTAACGAATCAGGTAGGCTCCGCAGCCATGGCCCGAGCACGCGACACCACCCCCGCCGAGAGCCCGCGCCCCGGCGGCCGTCCGCGTGACGCCGCCCTCGACGAGGCGATCATCCTGGCCACGCGGGCGCGTCTGGTGCGGGACGGCTACTCGCAGATGGCCATCGGCGACATCGCCGCCGACGCCGGGGTCAGCCGGCCCACGCTGTACCGGCGGTGGGACAACAAGTTCGACCTGGTCGTCGACGCGCTGGACTACGGCTTCCGCAAGCAGCGGGACATGTACACGCTCGACCTGAGCGAGCTGGAGCCCCGGGAGGCGCTGGCCGAGGCCGTGCGCCGCCTCGATCCCGCGTACTACAACCCCGACGCGATGGTGCTCATGGGCAACTTCGCCGGGGAGGCGATCCGCACCCCCGGACTGCTCGAGATCCTGCGCAGGCACGCCGTCGAGCCGCGCGTGTCCCTCGTTGAACGGGTGCTGACCGAGCTGCAGGACCGCGGCGCCATCCGCGACGACATCGACAAGCACACGATCGCCACGATGTGCTTCGGCAGCTACTTCGCCGCCTTCTACCGCGGCGACCGGCCCAAGGACATCCCGGGCGCGGTCGTGTCGGTCCTGTGGTCGGCCATCGCTACGAGCCGCGCGGGCATTCGGCGCTCGACGGGACGGGCCAAGCGCACGCGTTGATCCTCGCGCGACTTTAGTTCCAGACATTGACTGTAACGTAAATCGGAGCATAATCGTCCGCTATGGACGTCTACGAGGCCCTGTACACGACCCGCATGATGCGCCGGGTGCGCCCGGACCCGATCCCGCTCGAGACGCAGGCCCGGATCCTCGACGCCGCCATCCGGGCCCCCAACGGCGGGAACACCCAGCGCTGGCACTTCCTCGCCGTGGACGACCCCGAGACGAAGGCAGAGCTCGCGGCCCTCTACCGCCGGTGCCGGGCGCAGGAGTACGCCGACATCGCGGCCGGGCGGCTCGCCATGCCCGTGCACGACCCCGCTGCGCACGCCGAGACGATGCGGAAGATCAAGGCGTCCGGGGACTACTTCACCGACCACTTCACCGAGATCCCGTTGCTGCTGTTCGTGTTCGCGATCGACGACCACGGTGGCGCGAACATCTATCCCGCGATCTGGAGCGCCCTGCTCGCCGCCCGGGCGGAAGGCGTCGGCGGTGTCATCACGACGGTGCTGCGGTACGAGGCCGAACAGGTGATGAAGCTGCTGGAGGTGCCGACCGACGCCGGGTGGCGGATGACCGCGATGCTGGCGCTGGGCTACCCGCTCGGGCGGTGGGGGGTGGCCGCGAATCGTCGGCCGGTGCACCAGGTGAGCAGCCGCAACCGGTGGGGACGCGACTTCGGGCTGACCGTCTCCGCTCCATTGTGGAGCAGCGAGCCCGCGGACTGAGATCTCCGCGTGGAGAACGGGTGCCGTGGGAACCGGCGTGAGGACGATGATCAGTGCGTCGGACCGTTCAGGCCGTACCGGACCACGATGTCGTCCAGCCAGTCGGGTGCCCCGTAGGTCAAGCCGTACTTCGCGGCCAGTTCCGCGAACTCCGGCGCCTCGCGCAGGCCGGGACCGGTGTGGCCGGCCTGCGCCGTCATCAGCTCGCTGAGCTCCCGGAAGTAGTTCTCGAACCCGCCCGGTGTGATGACCTCGATGATGCGCCCCGGTTCACGGCCGGCGTTCCACATCGCGTGCATCTGGCCCCGTGGCTTGGTGATGTACCCGCCCGGCCCGAGGACCACCTCGGTGTCGTCGGAGCGGAACCCGATCTCGCCCGCCAACACGATCGAATGCTCGTCCTCGCGGGTGTGCCGGTGCGGCGTCGTGATCGTGCCCACCGCGAACGGGTGCTCGACGATCGCCACCTCTGCCCCGTCCCGGCGGCTGCGGAGCTTGACGACCGCACCGAACCCGGGAAGGGGGACCTCTTCCCCCTCCCCGGGCCCGACCACCGCCACACCGGTGCCGTGGTCCACCTCTGCCTACCTCGCCCGGCCCACGAACGCGACCGACACCGCGCCGAACGCCGCGACGAAGGCGAATACGTAGAAGCCCCACGGGTAAACCAGCCCGGCACCGAGCAGGGCACCACCGACGAGCGGACCGGTGATCGCGCCGAGCCTGCCGATCCCGCTGGACGTGCCCAGCGCGGTGGCGCGCGCCGTGACCGGGTACCGGCGGCAGATGTAGGCATAGACGAGCACCTGGGTGCTGAACACGAAGATCCCGGCGAGCAGGACGCTCAGGTACACCCCGGCGCCGGGGAGCCGGATGCTGAGCAACGTCAGGAAGAGCGCTGCGGCGGCGAACCAGGTGATCGTCGCCGTCCGGATGCCGGCCCGGTCCGCGACCCAGCCGGCGAGCAACATGCCCGCGACCGCGCCCAGGTTGAGCGTCAGCAGCAGCGACAGCGAAGCACCGAGCGCGTACCCGGCCGAGCGCATGATCTCCGGCAGCCAGGTGTTGAGGCCGTACACCAGCAGCAGCCCCATGAACGAGGTGACCCAGAACGCCACCGTGGCGCGCACCTGCCCCGCGCCGAGCAGCGTGGCCACCGGCTTCGCCTCGCCCGAGCCGGACTGTCGCGGCAGCGACTCGGGGAGCCGGGCCGCGATCAGAGGTACCAGCACCAGCGCGGGAACGGCTCCGATCACGAACATCGCGCGCCAGCCCAATGTGGGGATGACCACGATGCCCAGCAACGCGGTCAGAACGGCGCCCACGTGATAACCCGTCATGAGCGTCGTAGTGGCGCGCCCGCCGTTCGACGAATGCGCGACGTCGTTGACCATGGCCAGTGCCACCGGCAGCACGCCGCCGAGACCGAGCCCGGCGAGGAAGCGCAGCAGCCCGAAGACCACCGGACCGGCGGCGAACGCGCACAGCAGGGTGAGGACGGAGAACGCCACCACGGTGGCCAGCATCATGCGCCGCCGGCCGAACCGGTCGGTGAGCGGGCCGATGGCCAGCGCGCCCATCATCACGCCCACCAAGCCCACCGACGAGATCAGCGCGGCCGACCCGGGGTCGAGGCCCCAGCCGCGGTCGCGCAGCAGCGTAGGCAGCACCACGCCGAGCACCACCAGGTCGAATCCTTCGAGTGCCACGGCGGCCCAGCACAATGGCGCCACCCAGCGGGTGCGGCGCACGGTGACGCCGGCTGCCCGGCGCCCGGAGCCGGTTCCGGAGGACCCTGACGTCGTTGTCATGGTTCACTTCCCTTTGTCGGAGCGGTTATCGGAGGGTTCGTTCGAGGAAGGTGCCGACCAGCCGGTCGCACAGGAGCGCGCTGCGCCGTTCGTGCCGCGCCACCGCCGCGCGCAACGCCGCGACATCCACGGCCCCGGCCGGGGTGTCGCCCTCGGCGTCCCAGCGTTCGATCCAGCTGTCGAAGCTGTCGCGGGTGATCTCGGGGTGGAACTGGACGCCCAGCACCTTCCCGGCGAGGAACGCCTGGGAGCCACTGGCGTTGCGCGCGATCTCGGTGCCGACGGGCGGGACGAACGCGTCGCCGTGGAACTGCATCCACGGCCCACGGGCCACGAGGTCCGGATCGGACGTGCCGACGGTGGTGAAGCCGAACTCGGGGACGGCGGCGGGGCCGACCGACCCGCCGAGGTGGCGCGCGAGGAGCTGGCCGCCGAAGCAGATCCCGAGCACGGGCAGCCCGTGATCGACGGCCGCGCCCACGAACGCGAGTTCCCTGGGCAGCCACGGGACCGTGTCGTCGTAGGCCGACTCGCGGGAGCCCATGACGACGAGCAGGTCGTAGTCGCGCAGGTCCGGTTCGGACTCGGCGCCCACGAACGATATGATCTCGTGCTTGACGCTCCGGGTGGACAGCGCGGGCAGGAGCGCGCCGGGGATGCGTTCGCGGCGGTCTGCCGCGGGGTCGTGCACGAGCACGAGCGCTCGGGTGGTCATGCCGGTGTCCTCGGTCGCCGTCGTGGTCACAGGTCGAGTACGAGCCTGCGCCCGCAGGCGCGGCTCACGCAGGGTAGGAACGTCTGTCCGGACGCCCGCTCGGTCTTCGACAGCACGACGTCACGGTGGTCGGGAACACCGTCCAGGACGCGTGTCTCGCACGTGCCGCAGTAGCCTTCCTCGCAGTCGGACTCGATCTCCACACCGGCGGCCCGGATGGCCTCCAGGAGCGTGGTGTCCCCGTCGGCCACGACGGTCAGCCCGGACCGGCGGAGCTCGAGCTCGACCTCGTCGGCCGAACCGTCGTCCGTCCGGGTCGCGGCACCGAAGTGCTCGGTCTCGCACCGGACCCCGGCCGCTTCGCACACCTCGGTCACGCCGTCCAGGAGGCTGTTCGGTCCGCAGCAGTACACGGCCGCGCCCGGCCCCAGCCGCCCGACGAGCTCCTTGAGATCCGGCCGCGGTTCGCGTGCCGTGTCCACGAACCGCACCCGCGCACCGCCGAGGGCGGACAGCTGCTCGCGGAACGGCATCGTCTCCGCGCCACGTCCACAGTAGACCAACGACCACGGGAGGCCACGAGCCGCGAGCGCGCGCACCATCGGCAGCAGCGGGGTGATGCCGATGCCGCCGGCGATCAGCAGGTACTCCTCGGCGGTCTGGAGCGGGAAGTGGTTGCGGATCTCGGACACCACCAGCTCGCGGCCGACCAGCGCGGTGCCGTGGATCTCGGCCGAGCCGCCGCGGCCGGCGTCCTCGAGCCGGACCGCGATGTCGTAATGGTGGCGTTCGCCCGGATCCCCGCACAAGGAGTATTGGCGGGTCAGGCCCGAGGGCAGCCGGATGTCCAGGTGCGCGCCCGGCTCCCAGGGCGGAAGCGGGCCCCCGTCCGGCGCCGCCAGGCGCAGTCCCACGACACCGTCGGCCTCCCAGGACACCCGCACGACGCGCAGCGGCAAACTCGCCATGTTCACTCGCTCCCGGTTCTCAGAAGAGATCGAAGTACTCACGGTGCTCCCAGTCGGTGACGGTCCGTTCGAACCGGGCGATCTCAGCTCGCTTGAGCGCGGCGTAGTACGCGACGAACCGCGCGCCCATGGCCCTGGTCAGCCCGGTGTCGGCTTCGAGGGCGTCGACGGCCTCGCGGAGGTTGACCGGCAACCGCCCGGCCTCGGTGGTGTAGGGGTCGTCGGCCGACGGCACCAGGGGCAGCTTCGCCGCGATGCCCTCCAGGCCGGAGTGCAGCTGCGAGGCCATGTACAGGTACGGGTTGGCCGCCGACTCGCCGATCCGGTTCTCCACGTGCGTGGTGCCGTCCTCGGCGGAGCCGACCAGCCGGATCATCGCACCCCGGTTGTCGCGCGCCCACGCGATCCGGTCCGGCGCCATGGAGTAGGGCTGGAACCGCTTGTACCCGTTGATCGTCGGGTTGGCGAACACGCAGGCCGCGCTCGCGTGGGCCAGCTGTCCGGCGATGAACTGCCCGCCGACGGGGGAGATCGGGCCCTCTCCGTCGGCGGGCACGAACAGGTTGCGCCCGGGGTCGGCCCCCGCACTGAGCAGGCTCTGGTGCAGGTGCCAGCCGCTGGACTTGCTGTCCGGAATCTGCGGGCGGCACATGAAGGTGGCGTGGTAACCGCTTCGCCGGGCCACCTGTTTGATCGTGCTGCGCAGCAGGACCATGGCGTCGGCGGAGGCGAGCCCGAGCGCGGGATCGAGGGTGACCTCGAGCTGGTTGGCGCCGTACTCGACCTCGACGCTGCGCAACTCGATCCCCATGGCCTCCAGCACCTCCCGGATCCGTCGGGTTGCCGGTTCGACCTCGTCACCGCGGTCCTCGGCGAGCAGCTGGTTGCCCTGGTTGATCGGCTCCACCGGGGTCGGATGGGTCCCTCGGCCGATGCCGTCGGCGTTCGGGAAGTGCTCCGCCCGCCGGTAGAGGTGGAACTCGATCTCGAGCCCGGTCAGGTAGCCGTACCCGGCGGCGGTGGCGCGGTCGAGGGCGTTGCGGAACACACCGCGGCTGCAGAACGGCACCTGCTCGCCGTTGGCGAACCGCAGGTCGCACAAGACCCGGGCGGTTCCCCCCGCCCACGGAACCAGGTGGAACGTGGTCGGATCCGGGACCATCACGATGTCGGCGGCACCGGCCATCTCCGCCACGCCGAGCCCGGCGTCGGGGTTGAACGCGGAGAACACGGTCGTGCCCGACGTGTCCTTCGACAGCAGGGTCGACACGCAGCTGATGCCGCCGCGGAACACCGCAGCCAGCCCGGATGCGGGGATGGTCTTGCCCCGCAGCAGCCCGTGCTGGTCGACGAACGAGACGCGGACGGACCGCAGACCTTCGTCCTGGACCCGGGCGAGGACG
Source organism: Amycolatopsis thermophila (assembly GCF_030814215.1). NCBI lineage: Bacteria > Bacillati > Actinomycetota > Actinomycetes > Pseudonocardiales > Pseudonocardiaceae > Amycolatopsis > Amycolatopsis thermophila. The sequence goes on from NZ_JAUSUT010000001.1 coordinate 5,650,496, forward strand.
GCGCGCGCCGCCTCCTTCTGTTCTTCGGTCCAGAGACCGAACTTCTCGATGAATCCCATCGCGGCCGCCTCAGCCGTCCGAGCGGTCGTAGGCGTCGGGCGACTGCGACCGGTCGGGTTCGATCTCCGACCCCGGGACGCCGGCGGGTCCGGTCACGAGCGCGGCGCGCAGCTTCCAGGCCCAGGGGCTCGCCTTGCGCAGGTCGGCGATCGCCTGCGCCCAGTACTGCTCCCACTCCCCGGTGGGGCCGATGCCGTCGAGCGGGATCGGGCCGCGGCTCTCCACGTCCGCGGTGTCCTTGAGCAGGATCTCGGGGTCGCCGCCCTCGGCGACGGTGTCGATGGCCTGGAGCGCCATGCGGCGGTAGGTCACGATCGCCCGGTCGGAGCGGGACAGGTGCTCGCGGCTGCGGTCGTAGATGTAGCCCTGTCCCTCGACCGCCATCTGGTCGTGCACGTTGATGTCCCGGCCGAGCCCGGTGTAGGTCTGGGTGCGCTGTTCGGTGTAGTCGAACTGGTAGTTGTTCGCGCGGTTGCGCACCGGCTTGTAGTCGGGAAGGGTGATGCCCTCCAGGCGCTGGGCGCGCATGGTGGCCTTGTCCACCGGTTCGTCGAGGCTGGTGAACATCGCGTACCAGTAGCACGAGACGTCGTCGATCGGGACGTGCCACTGCGTGATCGACATCGTCGCGCTCAGTGGGATTGTGATGCCGTGCGGGAAGACCTGGTGCGTGATCCGCACGTGGGTGGACGAACCGTCGAGGCCGTCCTTGTCCAGCTTGCGCAGCGCCACGATCCGCTGGCCGTACTCGGTGCGCGCGTTGAGGATCTCGGGCCTGCCGTACTCGCGCAGGATCTTGGTCATCGGCAGGTCGGTGCCGAGCGAGGTGTTGCGGAACTGCTTGCCGTAGGCCTCGCCGGTGTCCTCGTCCTGCTCGAAGCGGTGCAGGTAGGAGGCGTGCGCGGGGTCGATGCCAACCTCCAGGGCTTGGAGCCAGTTGCAGTCCAGGTATCCCTTGAACGCGAAGGTGTACTCCTCCGGGGCGACGAAGCAGTCCAAGGCGGGGAGGTTGGGGGGTTCACCCTCGCCGAGGTAGGCCCACACGATCCCGTTGCACTCCCGCACCGGGTAGGAGCGAATCCTCACCTTCGTCTTGAGCTTGCTGTCCGCGGGCTCGGCGGGGGTGTCCAAACAGGACCCACCGGCGCCGAAGAGCCAGCCGTGGAAGTAGCAGCGGAGGCCGCCGTCCTCCAGGCGCCCCAGCGACAGGTCGGCGCCGCGGTGGGCGCAACGCCGGTCGATGAGCCCGATCGTGCCGTCGTCGTTGCGGAACAGCACCAGATCCTCACCCAGGATCCGGACCGGCACCACGGGCCGCTCGGTGTCGAGCTCCTCCGACAGTGCCACCGGTTGCCAGTACAGGCGCATCCAGGCACCACCAGGGGTGCCGGGACCGGTCTCGGTCAGCTTCCGGTTGTCCTCCGCGCGCATGACAGCGTTCTCCTCATCGACGACATCGCCGCTAATCTGTTCAATTAACGAACACATGGTTCGTATGCGGACACTGTAAGCAGGCCCTGTCGTACCCCACAAGAGCGCGAGGACGATTTGTTACGCTTGTTCGGTAGTCGAACAGGAGGCCACCGTGGCGAAGCTGAACTCCCGTGACGAAGCGCGCCGCGCGACCCGCGAGGTGGAGGCCAGCAGCCGCGCCGACTACTCGGAAGCGCTCGAGCGGGGCCTGCTCGTGCTCACTGCGTTCGAGGAGGGCGAGGAGCGCCTGACGCAGGCGCAGCTCGCGCGCAAACTGGGCCTCCCGCGCGCGACCGTCCGCCGGGCGCTGCTGACTCTCGCTCACCTGGGGTACGTCGTTGCCGAGGACCGCGCCTACCGCCTGGCGCCGAAGGTTCTTACCCTCGCCTCGGGCTACCTCACGACCAACCCGGTCAGCCGCGTGCTGCAGCCGGTGTGCGACGCGCTCGCCGAGGACTTCCAGGCCTCCTGCACCGCCGCGGTCCTCGACGGCCCGGTGGCCGTGATGATCGCCAGGGCGCTCCCGCGCCAGTCGCTGGCGATCGGCCAGGGCATCGGGTTCCAGGTGCCTGCCGCGCGGTCGGCACTGGGTCGGGTGCTCCTGGCCGGCGTGGAGGGTGAACGACGGCGCCGCCACCTGCTGGGCGACGAAATGCTGGACGAGGAGTCCATGATCCAGCTCGAGGACACCCTGTCGCAGGTTGCGACACAGGGTTACGCCTACGTGGCCCACGAGGTCGAAGCGGGTTTTCACTCGGTCGCGGTGCCGTTGCGGCGCTGGGACGACACGCTGATCGCCGCGTTGAACGTCGGCGCGAGCGTCGAGCGGCTCAGTCGGGACGAGATGCTCGACCGCGTGCTGCCGGCGCTCCAGGCGACCGCGCGGAAGCTCCAGCCGCAGCTCGTGTGACCACGGGCGGGCCGAACCCGGCGAACCACCTGGAACCATTGCCGCCACCTATCACGTGACCGTTACGTTTCAACACTTGACTGTAACGTAATTTGGGGCATATCGTCCCGGCCCACGATTACTTCCCGCCGCGCGGGCACTCCGCGCGCCACCCCATCACCGCGACGGAAACCGGAAACGGCTGTCGCCGCATCGAAGGGAATCCCCGTGAAGACAACGAAAAGCCGGCAGAGATCCCTCACCCCGCCCGAGGCGGCGGAGCGCCGCTACCGGCCGTTCATGGCCTGGTCCGTGCTGATCCTGCTGACCGTCTTCATGGTCCTCAACTTCGCCGACCGCATCTCCCTCGCGCTCGCCGCGCAACCCTTGATCAAGGAACTGCACCTGTCGGCATCGCAGTTCGGGCTCATCAGCAGTTCGTTCTACTTCCTCTACAGCCTCAGCGCCGTCGGGATCGGGTTCCTCGCGACGCGTCACATCCCCTTGAAGTGGCTGCTGTTCGTGATGTCGCTGTTGTGGGCGGCCACCCAGCTGCCCGTGTTCATGTTCGCCGGCGGGGGGATGCTGCTCGGCACCCGGGTCGGACTGGGCGCGGCCGAGGGGCCGGCGACCGCTGTGGCGAACTCCACGGCCTACAGCTGGTTCCCGCCGCACCGCCGTGGTCTGCCGACCGCGATGCTGACCTCGGGTGCGTCCGTCGCCAAACTCGTCGCCGCGCCGCTGCTCACCCTGCTGATCGTGCACCAGGGCTGGCGGTCGGCGTTCCTCGCGCTGGGCATCGCCGCGCTGGTGTGGTGCGCGATCTGGCTCCTGGTCGGGCGCACCGGCCCGTACCTGCCCGTCCCAGCGGCACCGTCGGTGGTCCGGGAAAACCGGGCGGCCCGCCGGGGCACTTTCCTCGCCGTCGCGACGAGCCGGACCTTCATCGTCCTCCTGCTCGCGACCTACCCGATGTACGCGCTCATCTCGGTGATCCTCAGCTGGCTGCCGTCCTATTTGGAGGCGGGCCTCGGCTTCTCCCCGCTCACCTCCGGCGTTCTGTTCGGGCTGCCGAGCATCATCGGCATGGTGTTCATGCTCGGCGCCGGCTGGATCACCGACCGGCTGCTCGCGGCCGGGGTGCCGGCCCGGGTGGCGCGCGGGCTGGTGCCTGCGTTGTCGCTGGCCCTCGGCGGGATCCTGCTGACCGTGCTCCCGCTGGCCGGGAGCCAGCGCTACCTGGCCTACGCGCTGCTCGTCGGCGGCTACTGCCTCACCCTGGTTGCGCAGCCGATCGTCTATGCGGCGATCGGCACGGCCGCCGCACCCTCCCAGCGGACCAGCGTCCTGAGCCTGTTCATCGCGCTGCAGAGCACATCCGGGATCGTCGCACCGTGGGTGACCGGCGCGCTGGTGGACACTGCGGGCGACCGGATCAGCGGGTACAACACCGCGTTCCTGGTGCTCGGCGCGCTGATCGCCGTCGGAGGCCTGGTCGCCGCGCGCCTCGTCGACCCCGGGCGTGATGCCGCCCGGGAAGCGGTGATGCCCCCGGAGCCGGCCGGCTGAGTGGGCCCCGCGGTGGCGGCCGGCGCCCGGGTGCCGAGCAGTTCGACCGGCTTGGCCGGATCGGTGAGCAGCCGGCCGCTCACCCGAGCAGCAACGCGACCGCCACCGCGATGGCGACGGTCAACAGCTCCCGGCGATCTTCCATCGCCGCGGGGCAACGAGCCGTCCTCGTCGGGTGGCTTGCTTTCCTCGGCCGGCTCCCCGAGACCGGCGGGCCTAGGCAGCGACGATGAGGATGCCCCCGGACTATGGCGGCAAAGCTGCCTGCCGCCGCGCCCACCACGATGATCCGTCTGCCCGTGGTCGTTCGAGCCGCGTGTCGAGCCATTCCCCCGCCACGAGGCACCGAGGCTGAACATCCACGCTGCCCAGGACACCGAGGGAACGCCTTTCGCGATCAGCGACATCGTGTTGACCAGCATCAGGTAAGCCTGCGCGGTCGGGATGAGTATCCCGCCGGCTCCGCCGTTCGGACAGGGCGTACGCCGAGACCATCGGGCGACCAGCGCCATGCTGCCGACGAGAATCAGCAGGAGCCCGGTGGGGGAGACGTGCAGCACGAAGGCGCCCAGCGGGATCGTGGCGACGGCGGGGCCGCGAGCGTGGCGACCGCACGCCAGTCCGTGTCCCGCCAGGTTCTGGCGAGCACGACGGAGCACAACAGCAGCGACAGCGCGTTCGCCACGGTCGGACACGTGATCCGGTTCCGCCGGTCCAAGCCTGAGCGGATCGTGCGGTCACGTAGGCCTGCGCATCCGGAGATCGTGTCGGTGGAGACGTTCACGCAGGCGCAGTTGCGTCGGCGTTCCCGGTCCGCCGGTGGGATGCGGGAGATGGCGAGGCTCGAACGAACGCGCACCATCGGGACCAGGCCATATCTGCTCCGGGGGCTGGTTCGGTGTGGGCTGTGCAGCCGGAAGATGCAGGGGGCGCTGATCAGGAAGACGGACGTCTACTACCGCTGCCTCGCACGCACGCTGACGCCTGGTTCCGAGGCGCTGGCTGAACACCCCCGGACCGTCGACTTGCCGGAAGGCGACGTGGTCGCTGCGCTCAACACCTGGATCGGCGAGCTCTTCCGGCGGGAGAACATCGACCGAACCGCGCGGCGGATGCCGAGACGCGGTTGAAGCGTCTCCAGGCCGCGGTGGAGGTGGCCGTTGATCCCGTGGCGTTGGTCGACGCGATCAATGAGGCCCAAGCCCAGCGGGCGGCCGCCAGAGCCGAGCTGAAAGGTGCGCCGGCCCCGGCGGCCGTGACCGACGCCGAGATACACGCCATGATCGACTCGCTCGGTGACGTGGGGGCAAAGCTGAAGGAAGCCGATCCAGGAGCGCTCACCCAGTTGTATGGCGAGCTCGGCGTAGGGCTCCTCTACGAACCAAAGGGGCGCACCGTGATTGCTACGGTGTCGCCCCGTGTGGTTAGCGCGTGTGTCCGAGGGGGGACTTGAACCCCCACGCCCTTTACGGGCACTAGCACCTCAAGCTAGCGCGTCTGCCATTCCGCCACTCGGACTTGCTCTTCTCTTGTGCGCACAAGAGTAGCCCATCCCCGCGGCGCCGTTCATGGGGGGTGGGTGACTCCGCGTGATCAACAGTGCGCTATAAGAGCGGCCGGTCACGCAGGGTGAGGCAGCTGAGCCGGCAACAGCGGCGAAGGTGACACCGTGACGGAAAATCGCCGGACACCGATGTGTCCGGCGGTTAGCGTGCGGGAGTGGATCTCGGAACGGACCGCAAGGCGCTGGCCGCCGCGGGGACAACGGTCATTCTCTGGGCGTCGGCCTTCGTGGGCATCCGGTCGGCCGGCGCGCACTTCGCCCCGGGGGCTCTCGCGCTCGGCAGGCTCGCCTCCGGCTCGGTGGCGCTGCTCGCCGTCCTGCTCATCCGGCGCGAAGGGCTGCCGAAGCGGGAGGCGTGGCCCGGGATCGTCACCTCCGGGGTGCTCTGGTTCGGCGGCTACATGGTCGTGCTGAACTGGGGTGAACAGCTGCTCGACGCGGGCACGGCGGCGATGCTGGTCAACGTCGGGCCCATCCTCGTCGCCCTGCTCGGGGGCTGGCTGCTCCGCGAGGGCTTCCCCCGGCGGCTGCTGGCGGGGCTCGCCGTGTCGTTCGCGGGCGCCGTCGTCGTGGGGCTGTCGATGTCCGGGCGGGGCGACGCACCCCTGCTGGGCGTGCTGTTGTGCCTGGTCGCGGCCATCACGTACGCCGCGGGAGTGGTCAGCCAGAAACCCGCGCTCAAGCACGCCTCCGCACTGCAGGTGACGACGTTCGGCTGCCTGGTCGGCACGGTCGCCTGCCTGCCGTTCTCCGGTCAGCTGGTCGCGGATCTCGCCGACGCACCCGCCCCGGCGACGCTGAGCATGCTCTACCTCGGGGTGTTCCCGACCGCGCTCGCGTTCACGACCTGGGCATACGCGCTGGCCCGGACCACGGCCGGCCGCATGGGGTCGACGACCTACGCGGTGCCGGCGATCGTCGTGGTGATGTCGTGGGCGGTGCTCGGCGAGGTGCCGGCGTGGTTGTCGCTGGCCGGCGGGGTGCTGTGCCTGGCGGGGGTCGCGGTGTCGCGGGCCCGCCGGAAACGGGAACCGGTGCTCACCTAGCAACGGTTGTGAAACGGTTCGGGGCGGGTATACGCCGGTATGACCGACACGGACTCCCGCCTGGACGACCTCGTGCCCGAGGCCGGCCGCTTCGACCGCGCCACGGTGGAGGCGGTCGGCAGGCTGACCGAGGCACTGGAAACCCTCGAGGTCGCCCGCGGGCACCTCTACCAGTTCCACCGCATGACCGGCACCACCGACTTCGCCGTCGGGGAGGCCGTGGACCTGCTGCGCGAGGCGGGTCACGACGACCTGGCCGACCGGATCGCCCGCGAGCTGGTGGGGCGGAACGTGCTGCCGGGGCGGTGGACGTTCCAGGTGGTCGAGGACTTCGACGACACCTACTACCAGCCGTTTCGCGCGTTCGAGCGGCAGGCGCGCGCACTGACCGGCGGGCGGCGGCACCTGTTCGAGGCGGAGCTGAAGCGGGAACGCCGGTCGCGTGGGGAGCGCGGGCACGAGGCGACGCCGGACGAGCGGGTGCGGTGAATGCAGACGTTCCTGCCCTACCCCGGGTTCGCCGAGTCCGCGCGGGTGCTGGACGCGCGGCGACTGGGCAAGCAGCGGGTGGAGACGCTGCAGGTGCTGCGGGCGCTGACGGTGCCGGGGTACGGGTGGCGGCACCACCCGGCGGCGAAGATGTGGACCGGGTACGAGGAGGCGCTGACCCGGTACGGGCTCGAGGTGTGCCGGGTGTGGTGCGCGGCCGGGCACCGCGACACGTGCGCGGTCAAGCTGGGTGAGGACCTGCGGCGGGCGACCGGGGTGGCCGAGCCGCGGCCGGAGGAGGCGCTGCGCGAGGCGGGGGAGATGCCGCCGTGGCTGGGGGACACCGACTTCCACCGGAGCCACCGGTCGGCGTTGGTGCGCAAGGATCCGGAGCACTACCGGCGGTGGTTTCCGGGTGTGCCGGACGATCTGCCGTACGTGTGGCCTGTGTCGGACCGGCCGGCGCGGGTGGTTCATGCGTGAGGGGTGAAGCGCCCGCCGAGACTGAACCGGCGGGGCCGGCGTCAGGCCCCGCGACCCTCGCTGCGGAGCCGGTATCGGCGTTCGGCGTAGGAGAGGTCGTCCTTCCACAGGCGGGCGGCCGCGTGGCGCATCAGGGGCCGGAGCGCGGGAGCGGCCGCGCGGGCGACGGCGAAGCCCGGGCGCGCGGACGCCGCCACCACCGCTTCGATCACGGCCGTCCGGGGGCGGCCGTCGGCGCCGGGACCCAGGGGTGTGGCGTGCGTTTCGACCACACTGCCCACACCCTCGCCGTCGGTGATGCGCATGACGATCGTCCGCGGGCCGGGGCAGGTGAATTCCGCTTCGACAGGAACGCCCAACCGCGAGGTGACCCGGAAGGTCACCGAGACCAGGAACCGGTCGTCCTCGTCGCGCACGTCGACCTCGGGCGGGGCTTGCAGAACCCGCAGGCGCGTGAACGAGTACGGGTGGAACCACGCGCCGTGCCAGGGGTCGAGCCGGTTGGCGATGATGTCGCGCGGCTCGCACACGCCCGCCACGCGCGCGACGGAATCCACCCCGTCGCGCGGCCGGGCCGGGACGATGGGCGCAGGGGAGGGCGTCTCGCCGCCGGCGCGGTCCAGCCGGACCCACGCCAGCACGCCGTCGTCGAAGGAGGGGAGGCACGAGGACCGGTCCAGGCGCAGACCGTGCCATCGGCAGCGGAGACCGTCGCCGTCGACGGAACCCAGCGCCATCGGCGCGCCCAGGTGCGGGCAGGCACCGGGACCGACCAGGAGCCCGCCCGCCGGATCCCGCCACGCCACCAGCTCGACACCGGCGACGCTGAACCCGAACGGCCGGTCCCGTCGGACGTTCCGGCTCGCGGCGAAGACGTACCAGTTCCCCGACGGCCGGGCTTCCGCCCGCTTGAGCGCGGCCTCGATCAGCGACGGCTTGGCGTCGCGATCGGTCGGCTCCTGGCGCGCCCACGGCCGGGGCGCGATGGGCTGCAGCGGCCACGTGCGGGGCCAGCGGTCACGCAAGGACATGTCACCCTCCCAGGGAAGCCAGCAGCCGCAGCGGTGCGAACCGCCCGCGGACCGGCACGGTGGTCAGCTCGTGCCCGGCCAGGCCCCACCGCGCGAGCAGGCAGTTCGCGGCGTGCCAGCCGGTCGCGGCCGCGCGTTCCATCAGCGCGACCGGCAGATCGATGCGGATCCCGTCGCCGGCGAGGACGAGACCGTCGAACGGGGTGCGCACGCGCGGACGGCGCGTGAAGTCGCCGACGCCGAACAGCGGGCAGTCCTGCCGCCACTGCGCCGACGAGCCGGCGACGGCCGCCTCCGCCGTCTCCGGGTAGAGCCGGTGCAGCCGGTCCAGCAGCCGCTTGCGCACCACCCGCTCCTCGTCGGCGACGGCGTAGGCGTGCAGCTCCACGACCGACCCGCCGTGCCGGGCGGCCCACGTGGCGGCCTCGCGCTCGTACCTGTCCAGCACGCTGATGTTGTCCAGCGGGTGCAGCCCGCCGGTGGCGAGGAACGCGGGACGTTCGGCCAGCACGGGCCGGTCCAGCCAGAGCCGGAGCACCAGGAACGGGGGCGCGGTCCGGAGTCCGAGCACGCGGTCCCGCCACCCGGCGGAGTCCAGATCCGGGGATCCCGCGACGATCGACCGCAGCCCGGCGACATCGGTGGCCAGGACGACCCCGTCCGCCTGGGCACCGTCCACGAACCACCGGGAACCGTCCCGGGCGACGCCGCCCACCGGGGTGCCCAGGCGGAACCGCACCCCGAGCCGCTCCAGGTACGCGCGCAGCGGCTCCCACAACGCCGTGTCGTAGGCCGAGTCCGGCACGTCGAACACGAGCCCTTCGGACGAGCCGAGGAAGTACAGGTGGAACATCGTGGCCAGCTCGGCGGCCGACATGCGCGACGGTGGTGCGAAGAAACTCCGCGAGAACACCTCGAACGCGAGGTGCCGGGCCGCGGGCGGGAAGTTGATGCGCTCCAGGAACGTCCGCGCGTCCGTGCCGTCCAGCAGCTCGTACGTCCGCGGCACGGACACCGCCGCGAGCGGCGCCGCCGCGCGGGCGTTGAGCCGGACCAGGTCGCGCAGTCGGAACGTGGGGCTGCGCAGCGCGAAGGCGAGCGCGTTCCACGGCGGCGTGCGCGGCAGCCCGCGGAAGGTGTCGCGACGGCCCTCGCCGTCCACGAGCGGGTAGTCGTCGACCGGCCGCAGCCGCTCCAGGCGGGGATCGGCCCGGCGCAACAGCGCGCGCAGGTTGTAGTACTGGCGGAAGAACGCGTGGAACCCGCGGCTCATCGACACCGTGCTGCCGTCCGGCAGCCGCTCGGACCACGCCGCGACGCGCCCGCCGAGCACGTCCGAGCTCTCCAGGACGGTCACCGCGACACCGCGTTCGGCCAGCCCGGTCGCCGCGGTGAGCCCCGCGATCCCGCCGCCCACCACCACGACCGACGGGCGGGACGGCAGGGCCGCGGCGTCCGCCGCGCCCGAGGGAGCGCGGTGCCGGACGGCACGACGGTCGGTCACGCGGTCGCCTCCTCGGGGTTGGTGGCCAGGAAGGTGTGCACCACGCCGCGCTGCCAGCCCGTCATGGTCTCGCTGTGCACCCCGGTGAACCCCGCCTCGGCCAGGCGCCGGCGGAACCGGGCGGCGCCGTCGAAGGTGACGACGCTGCGCCACAGGTGCCGGTACAGCGTCGCGTCACCGGTGGCCACGCGGCCGGCCGGGATGATGATCGACCAGCACACCGCGTGCCAGACCATTCGCGCGGCCGGCGAGTCGCGCACCGAGTATTCGTGCGCGGCGAACGTCCCGCCCGGTTTCAGCAACGCGCGCAACCCGCGCAGCTGCGCATCGGGATCGGCGAGGTTGCGGATCAGGTAGGCGGCGAAGATCCCGTCGAAGGGGCCCGCGATGCCCGACGCGGCCAGCCGTTCGGCGGCGCTGTGGACGAAGTGGACGGTCGGCGGCCAGGACTTCCGCCGCGCCCGGGCGAGCATTTCCGCCGAGGCGTCGAAGGCGATGATCTCGGCGTGGGGCGCGGCGGCGAGCAGGGCGGCGGTGGAGGCCCCGGTGCCGCACCCGGCGTCGAGCAGCCGCAGGCCCCGCCCCCCGCCCGGCAGCCGCATCCGGCGGGCGGACAGCCGCAGGTGCGCGTGGTAGCCGGGGTTGGCGCCGACCAGCCGGTCGTACGCCGCGGCGCCGGTGTCGAAGGCGCCCGGCACCTCGTCGCGGGCCAGGCCGGTGCGGTCGACGGTCATGCGCGGCGCTCCCGGGTGTGCCGTTCCCACAGCAGCAGCACGGCGGTGACCAGGGCGAACCCGAACAGGAAGTCCTCGACGGGGATGTCCCACGGGAACCGCAGCCCGCTGGTGTGCTCGGGCGCGTAGATCACGATCGGCGCCGACAGCTTGGTGAGCCACCCGTCCACCGGGATCTGGAACCCGACGACGATCGCCATCGAGATCCAGTACGCCGGCTTGCGGAACAGGCCGGTCCGCAGCACCGCCAGCTCCCACACGCACACGGCGACCACGGCGAGCACCGCGGGCAGCGTGTACCCCAGCCCGGTCACCGGCGCGCCTCCCGCAGGGTCCGCAGCCGGCCCAGCATCGCCTGCACGCACCCGTAGGTCAGCACCCCGCACACCGGGATGACCAGGAAGAACAGCAGCTCCTCGAGCGGGATCGCGAACGGCAGCCGCACCCCGGTCAGGTAGCCGGGGTCGTACCACCACACGCGGGCGGCGATCGCGATCGCGTCCCAGACCAGGAACACCAGCGCGACCGGCAGCACCGCGCGGGCCAGCGCGGCCGGCCGCCGGTAGACGCGGGCGCCGAGGAACTCCAACGGCAGGGTGATCGCCAGGCACCCCGCCAGGACGAGCAGGTACTGGTAGTGGTCCATTCACGCCCACCTCTCCGTCGCGGCCGCGGTCAGGCCCGCCGCCCGCCGGCCCCGCCGCGCCCACATCGCCCGCGTCAGCCCGGAGACCGCCAGCTGCGCGCGGCGCCCGCGGCCGACCCGGGCCCGGTGGGTGAACACCGCGAAACCGGCCGCCTCGATCCGGTCCAGGATCTCCGAGTACAGCACCAGCGCGGTGGCGATGCACGGCCGGGACACCGGGTGCAGCCGGCCGATGCCCTCGCGGGCGTAGGCGTAGATCCGGCGGGTGGTGGCGTGCTGGGCGGCCAGCGCGGCGCGCACCCGCGTGTCGGTGCGGCCGTGGCGGCGGCACCACAGCAGCAGGTCGCGGTCCACGCCGAACGCGGCGAGCTCGTCGGCGGGCAGGTAGACGCGGCCGCGGTCGAGGTCCTCGGCGATGTCGCGCAGGAAGTTGGTCAGCTGGAAGGCCTTGCCCAGCGCGGCGGCGTAGGGCGCGGCCTCGTCCGGATCGCCGACGGTTCCCAGCACCGGCAGCATCTGCAGCCCGATGACCTCGGCCGACCCGTGGACGTAGGTCTCCAGCGCCTCCCGGTCCGGGTAGCCGGTGACGGTCAGGTCCATCCGCATCGAGTCGAGGAAGGCGGCGAACAGGTCGCGGCGGATCCCGTAGCGGGACGCGGTGTCCACGACGGCCGCCAGGACCGGGTCGTCGCTGCGGCCCCGGTCCAGTCCGGCGAACAGCTCCGCGGAGAGCGCTTCCAGCCGCGGTGCCGGGTCGCTGCCCGGGGGAGCGGTGTCGACGATGTCGTCGGCGAAGCGGGCGAACCCGTACAACGCGTGCACGGCCGGGCGCTGGGCCTTGGTGAGCAGCCGGGTGGCGAGGTAGTAGGTGCGCCCGTGCTGCGCGTTGAGCCGGCGGCAGCGGCTGTAGGCCTCGCGCAGGCGGGGGTCGGTGATGCCGGCGGCGTCCAGCGCGCCGGTCATCGCGCCGCCACCGTGACCGGGCGGACCGCGGGGGAGTGGGTCCCGGTGATGCGGTCGGCCGCCAGGCGCCCGGACACCAGCGCGGTCGGGACGCCGACGCCCGGGGCGGTGCTGCCGCCGGCCAGCACCACGTTCTCCGTGCCGCGCACCAGGTTCCGGGGGCGGAACGGTCCGGTCTGCGCGACGGTGTGCGCCAGCGCGAAGGGGGTGCCGGCCAGCATGCCCTGGCGGTGCCAGTCGGCGGGGGTGACGACGTGCCGGGCTTCGATCGTGCCGCCGAGCCCGGGCAGCAGCCGGTCGGCGACGTGGCCGAGCACTTCGTCGGCGTAGGCGGCGCCGATCCGGTCCCAGTCGAGTGGCCCGCGCCGCAGGTTCGGCGCGGGCGCCAGGACGTAGAGGAGTTCGCGGCCGTCCGGGGCGAGTGCGGGGTCGGTGGCCGTCGGCCGGGTCACCAGCAGGGAGGGGTCGCTCATCAACCGCCCTTCGTGGATCAATTCGTGGAACGTCCGCCGCCACGCCGCGCCGAACAGGATGGTGTGGTGGGCCGTGTCCAGCGCGCGCCGGGTGCCCACGTGCACGACGACGGCCGAAGGTGCCGGCCGCAGCGGCACCGGCCGCCGCGGCGACCGGCCCAGCAGCTCGTAGGCGGCCGGCAGCTCGGTGGTGAGGACGACGGCGTCCGCGGGCAGGCTGCCGGCCGTGGTGTGCACGGTGGTGATCCGGGCCCCGGACCGCGCCAGACCCGTGACCTCGGTGCCGTAGCGGAACTCCACGCCGGCGTCGGCGGCGGCCGCGGCCAGGGCGTCGGGCAGCGCACGCATCCCGCCGCGCGGGAAGAACACGCCGGCCACGGTGTCCATGTAGGCGATCACCGCGTAGACGGCCAGCGCGTGCTGCGGCGACTGCCCGGCGTAGAGCGACTGGAAGGAGAACACCCGCCGCAGCCGCTCGTCGCGCAGGAACCGGCCGATCTTGCGGTCGAGCGGTCCGAACGCGCCCATCGCCACCAGCCGCGCGAGGTGCGGGGTGACCAGGGACAGCGGCGAGTCGAAGTTGGCGGCGACGAACCGGTCGAACTCGGTGCGGTAGAGCCGGGTGAGCCAGGCGCGCAGGCGGCGGTAGCCGTCCGCTTCGGACGGTCCGGCGAAGGCGCGGACGGCCTCGGTCATCGCGTCGGCGTCGCTGTGCACGTCGATCGCGCTGCCGTCGGCGAAGCGGGCCCGGTAGGCGGGGGTGAGCGGGACGAGGTCGAGGCGGCCGGCGAGGCTGTCACCCACGGCCGCGAGGGTCTCGTCGACGAGATCGGGCATGGTCAGCACCGTCGGTCCGGTGTCGACCGCGTAGTCGTCCAGGTCCAGACGTCCGGCCCGGCCCCCGGGGACCGGTTCACGCTCGACGACGGTCACCTGCCTGCCGCGGCCGGCCAGGTGCAGGGCGGCCGCCAGCCCGGACAGCCCAGCCCCCACCACGACGATCCGATCCGCCGGGCCCGTCACGGTCCGCATCCCGCCACCCCTCACTCGGCCGGTACCAGCCACCTCGGTCCGGTTAAAACGTTGCACGAACGTTGCGTGGTTGTCCACTCGGTGGACCGGCCGCCCTGCGGACTAGCGTAGGTGATGAGGAACGAGCGGACCGCAGACGAGGAGGATCACGGTGGGAGACCTGCTGGGCCGGGGGCCGGCGCCCCGGAGGCGGCTGCGTGAGCTGCTGGCGGCGCCCGAGCCGCTGGTGGCGCCCGGTGCCTACGACGCGCTGACCGCACGCCTGATCGAGCAGGCCGGGTTCGACGTGGTCTACATGACCGGGTTCGGCACCACCGCGTCGCTGATCGGCCGACCCGATGTCGGCCTGCTGACCGGCACCGAGATGATCGACAACGCGCGCCGCATCGTGTCCGCGGTGGACGTGCCGGTGATCGCCGACGCCGACACCGGCTACGGCAACGCCCTCAACGTCGTGCGCACGGTGCAGGCCTACGAGCAGGCCGGGGTGGCCGGCATCCACCTGGAGGACCAGGTCAGCCCGAAGAAGTGCGGGCACATGAGCGGCAAGGCGGTCATCCCGCGCGCGGAGATGGTGGGCAAACTGCACGCCGCGGTCGAGGCCCGGCGGGATCCGGACTTCGTGCTCATCGCCCGCACCGACGCGGCGGCCGTGACCGGGCTGAGCGACGCGATCGACCGCGCCCGCGCGTACGTCGAAGCCGGAGCGGACGTGCTGTTCGTCGAGGCGCCGACGAGCGAGGAGGACATCGCCACCGTCGCGGAGGCGCTGTCCGGCGTCGCGCCGCTGGTGTTCAACTGGGCCGAGGGCGGCCGCACCCCGCCGCTGTCGCTGGAGCGCATCGCCGAGCTGGGGTTCTCGCTCGTGCTCTACCCGATCGGCACGGTGCTCGCGGCGACCGCGGGGGTCCGCGCCCTGCTGGAGACCGTGCGCAAGGACGGGACGCCCGCGGCCGCGCTGCCGGGCCTGCCCTCGTTCGGCGAGTTCACCGACCTCATCGGACTGCCCGAGGTGGGCGAGCTCGAGCAGCGGTTCGCCGGGGAGGCGGGCTAGGTCCTGTCTCACCGCGCTGATCGGGGCGGCCCTGCGCGGGAGAAGGTCGCGTGATCAACGAGTGGCCACCTCGCTCAGGAACCGTCGCCGGGGGAGTCCGGTCAGGACACCTGTGGCACGCCCTTGACGAACTCCAGGTCCAGGCCGAACATCCCGCGCTGGGTGCGCTGGCCGCCCAGCCAGCCGTGGAAGTAGATGCGCCCGCCGACGACGTCGGCGCCGCCCGGGCCCTCGGTCGCGTGGCCGAGCGAGTCGGTGGTCAGCAGCGGCTGGTCGGCCTTGGTGTAGGGGCCGGTCAGCGAGGACGCGGTGGCGTAGCGGGTCTGGTAGGCGGCGTCGCGGAAGTCGCCGGCCGAGTAGAACAGCACGAACCGGTTGCCCCGCTGCGTGATCGCCGGCGCCTCCACGATGCCGTTCTCCTCCGGGCGGTCGGCGCGCAGGATCTCGGTGCGCGCGCCCGCGGTGGCCGTGCCGTCCTGCGACATCTTCTGCACGAAGATCGCGGAGGTGCCGCCGCCCGGGTGCTCGCCCTTGTAGAGCAGGTAGCGGGTGCCGTCGCCGGCCTGGAAGGTCTGCGCGTCGATGTCACCCCGGTCGCCGGGCTCGCAGATCAGCGGCGCGTCCCCGGCGGGCTGGTACGGCCCGGCGACGGCGTTCGCGACCGCGGTGCCGATGCAGCGGTGGTGGTCCCTTGTGGACATCGCGGAGTAGTACATCAGGTAGGTGCCGTCGGCCCGGCGGGTCACGTCCGGCGCCCAGTACCCACCCTGCGGGTCGGCCCACGACGGATCGGCGGCCAGCGCGTCACCGGTGACCCGCCAGGGTCCGTTCGCGTCCTTGGCCACGGCGACCGGGACCCGGCCGGAGGCGCTGGAGGTGGAGAACGCGTGGAAGTCCGTGCCGATCTTGAGGATGTCCGGGTCGGGGAAGTCCTGGTCCAGCAGCGTCCGCGGGGCGGGAGCGGCCTGCGCGACGGCGCCCGGCAGCAGAGCCGAGGACAGCAGGATTCCCAGGCACGTCAACGCTTTCACGGTCTTCGGGCGCCGGCGGGGGCGGGTCGGGTCGTCGGGTTCACGGGCTCGGGTGATCTTGCCTGCCGTAGTCACGGCGCAGGAGTTACCCCGGTGCCGGAGGGACTAATCTCCTTCCTTCGGGCCGCGTAGCGTGCTCAGCGTGGTGATCACCGGGGAGTCGCGGACACTGGGCCTGGTGATCCACCCGGCCGGATCGGTGGAGTCGCCGGTGCGGACCGTCACCGCCTCGAGCGGAGTTCGTCGGTGGACACAGTGGACCGTGCGCCGCCGGCCCGAGATCCGGTGCTGTCGCCGTCCGCGCCCGCGGTCGCGGCCACCCCGGTCGCGTCGAGGACCGGCAGCAGCCGCGGCGTGCTGCTCGGGCCGCAGGAGGAGTCCGGCTGCACCTCGCGCGGGACAGCGTGCCGGTCGGGGTCGAGGTCGACGGCGGCGGGCGCACGCCGGCCGCAGCCGGGTGAAGCTGAGCCTGCCCGGCCTGCCGCTGCGGCCGGACCAGCTGCCGGCGCTGATCCCGGAGAACCTGCGGTGGCCCCCGGACCCCTGACCCCGCACCTGTGCGCGGAGTGGCGGTGGGTCCGCGGCGGGCCTACCGTGTCCCTTTCGGGCTGCGGAAAGGGGAACCGTCATGGCCGTCGACCAGCCCTCCGGGGCGTTCCGCATCACCTTCGGGCAGGACATGGCCCGTGAGCTGCAGCGGGTGACCGGCCGGTGGTGGGTGGTGGCCGGCCTGGGGCTCGCCACCACGGTGCTCGGGGTGCTGTTGCTGGCCAACCTGGCCGCCGCGGTCGGGACTCTCGCGGTGCTCGTCGCGATCGCGCTGTTCGCCGAGGGCATCGACGAGATCGTCACCGCCGACCGGCACCGCACCCACTGGCCGTCCTACCTGCTGGGGGCGGTGTGGATCGCCGTCGGCGTGATCGCGCTCGCCTGGCCCGGCATCACGCTGCTCACCCTGGCCGTGGTGGTCGGGATCGGCTTCATCGTCAACGGCCTCGGCCAGATCGGGGCGTCGGTCAAGTTCCGGCGCAGCCTGCCGATGTGGGGGCTGTGGCTCGCGCTGGGCGCCATCACACTGCTGATCGGCGTGCTGGCCCTGGTCTGGCCGGGACTGACGATCCTCACCCTGGCCATCTGGCTGGGCGTGGCCCTGGTGGCGCGCGGTGTCGGGGCGCTGTGGTTCGGGCTGCAACTGCACCAGGTCCACCGCGGGGGCCACCGCGCGGCCCAGGCCTGACTCACTCCACCTGGCGGTAGCGCGCGATGTAGCGTTCCTTGACGGCGCGCTCGGCCTCGTCCTTGGCCGCACGGCGCACCTGGCGCCCGGTGCCGTAGGGGTAGCCGTGCTTGCGGAGGCGGTTCTCACCGCTCTCCTCGGCGTAGACCAGGGAGTAGAAGAAGCCGACCAGGCCGGCCATCAGCACCAGGCTCAGCCGCAGGGTGAGCGGGCCGGGCAGCAGCAGCCAGACCAGCATCAGCGGCAGCAGCAGCACCGCGGCGCGGGCGGCGTGCCGCCAGAGCCAGGTGCGGGCGGTCACGTCGTGCAGCACCCACGTGCGGTGCCGCTCGGGCAGGCGGCCGCCGATGGCGTACCACAGCCACCGGAGCGGGTTGGGGCGTCGGCGATCGGTCACGGGTTCACCGTACCCTAAAAGTTAGTGCGTTAAATATCAGTGTCCCAAGCAGTTGGAGTAGGCTGGCCCACATGACCGCGATCGACCTGGGCGAGGATCCGCTGGCGCTGGACCGGCAGGTCTGCTTCGCCCTGTCCGTGGCCTCCCGCAGCGTCATCGGGATCTACCGGCCGCTGCTCAAGCCCTACGGCCTCACCCACCCGCAGTACCTGGTGCTGCTCGCCCTGTGGGACCGCGCCCCGCGCTCGGTGAAGGACCTGTCCGAGACGCTGCGCGCGGAACCGGCGACGCTGTCGCCGCTGTTGAAGCGGCTGGAGGCGCTGGGCTACCTGACCCGCGAGCGCAACCGCGCCGACGAGCGGGCGCTGATGGTCGACCTGACCGACTCCGGGCGTGCGCTGCGCGCGGAGGCGGAGAAGATCCCGTACCAGGTCGTGGAAACCCTCGGCATGGAGGTCGCCGAGCTCGAGCAGCTGCACACCGTCCTCGGCCGCGTGATCGCCGCGACCGACAAACTCGGCTGAACCGCGGCGAAGGCCTCCGGGCGTCACCCCGGAGGCCTTTCCCCACCGGTCAGCGGGCCAGCTGCGCCTGGAACATCCAGTGCTGCTTCTCCAGGTCGGCGGTGATGCCGATCAGGAGGTCCTGGCTGACCGGGTCCGGCTCGCCGGTCACCTCGATCCCGGCGCGCAGGCCGGTGATCGCCGCGGCGAGGACGCCGGTGACCGCCTCGACGGCCGCGGTGCCGGCCAGCGGTCCGGCGGGCAGGCCGGGCAGCGTGGACTCGGTGGCGACGGTGCTCGCCCGGCCGTCGGGGGAGACGCCGAGGGCGGCCAGGCGCTCGGCGACGCCGTCGGCGTGCTCGCGGGCCAGGTCGGCGAGTTCGTCCAGGTGCAGGTGGATGTCGCGGAAGTGCGGGCCGGTGACGTTCCAGTGCGCCTGCTTGGCGAGCAGGCCCAGGTCGATCAGGTCGGTCAGGGTCCGCTGGAGCGCGGTGGCGACGGTCTTGGTGGCCACTTCGTCGAGAATCATGGTTCCTCCCTCGGGTACCTCGGTCAGTTCTGCAGGGCCTTCTTCAGCACCGCGACCGCCTGGTTGATCGCGGCCTCGGCGGCGTTGGTCTCGCGCAGCGCGTTGAGCATCACGAAGTCGTGGATGACGCCCTGGTAGCGCACGGCGGTGACGGGAACGCCGGCCCGGCGCAGCTTGTTCGCGTAGGCCTCACCCTCGTCGCGCAGCACGTCGGCCTCGGCGGTGATGACCAGCGCCGGCGGCAGCCCGGCCAGCTCCTCCAGGCTCGCCCGCAGCGGCGAGGCGGTGATCTCGGCGCGCTGCGCGGGGTCGCCGGTGTACTGGTCCCAGAACCACTTCATGCCGTCGAGGGAGAGGAAGTAGCCGGTGGCGAACTGCTGGTAGGAACCGGTGTCGAAGCCGGCGTCGGTCACCGGGTAGAACAGCACCTGCTGGCGGAAGGTGACATCGCCGCGCTGCTTGGCCAGGATCGTCACCGCCGCGGTCATGTTCCCGCCGACGGAGTCGCCGGCGATCGCCAGGCGGCCGGCGTCCAAGCCGTGCCGCGCGCCCTCCCGCACGATCCACTGGGCGGCGGCGTAGTTCTGCTCGAGCGCGACCGGGTAGCGGGCCTCGGGGGAGCGGTCGTAGTCGGGGAAGACGACGGCGGCGCCGGTGCCGGTGGCGATCTCGCGGATGAGCCGGTCGTGGGTGTGCGCGTTGCCGAACACCCAGCCCGCGCCGTGGAGGTAGAGGACGACGGGCAGCGTGCCGGTGGCGCCGGCGGGGCGGACGATGCGCAGCCGCACCTGGCCGGTCGGCCCGCCCTCGATGGTCAGGTCCTCGATGTCGGCGTTCGGCTTGGCGATCTCCGACGATTGCACCTCGTCGACGGCCTTGCGGCCCTCCTCGGGCGGAAGCTGGAACAGGTACGGCGGGTTGTCCGTCGCCTCGGCGAAGGCCTGTGCGGCGTGTTCCAGAGCCAGGTTGTGCGGGTTCGCGGTCACGGCTGTCTCCTGAAAGCTTCCGGGGGGGGACCGGGTGGTTTCCCGATCGGTCTGTTGGATCAAACCAAATTGCGCACAACTTAATTGCCTATTATGGGATGTGTCACGTCCGGATGGCGTGGCCCCGCCCGGTGCGCGAGGATCGACTGTTGACCAGTCCAAGGAGGAGTCATGGCGGAACCGGCCGTGCCGCGGCTCGACGATCAGGTCTGCTTCGCGCTCTACGCCGCCTCCCGTGCGGTCACCTCGCTGTACCGGCCGCTGCTGGACGAACTGGGGCTGACCTACCCGCAGTACCTGGTCATGCTCGCGCTGTGGGAGCACGGTGAGCTGTCCGTGAAGGACCTGGGGCAGGCGCTGTCGCTGGACTCGGGCACGTTGTCGCCGCTGCTCAAGCGTCTCGAGAAGCTCGGCCTGGTGAGCCGGGAGCGCCGTGCCGACGACGAGCGGTCGGTGTGCATCCGGCTCACCGGCGACGGTGACCGGTTGCGGGGCAAGGCCGTGCCGCTGCCCGGCGTCATCGGCGACGCGATGGGCCTGCCGGCGCGCGAACTCGAGGAGCTGCGCGCGACCCTGCGCGAGCTGACCGACTCGGTCAACGCCTACCGCGACGCACGAGCGAGCGTATAACGACCTATACGGCGCGGCCGTGTCGCGCCGCCGGTGCGTGCGATCCGGTGGTCCCGGCCCCTACCCTGCACGGAAGGGCCCCGACCGAAAGGATCTCACGTGCTCGACCTCCTGGTGCGCAATGTCCGTGCGCTGACCGTTTCCGCCGAGCGTCCACGGGCGCACACCGTCGGCGTGCTGCACGGGCGGATCGTCGGTGTCGACGAGGAGGTCGAAGGACTGTCCGCCCGCACGGTGATCGACGGCGACGGCGCGGTCCTGACCCCCGGCTTCGCCGATGCCCACAACCACATGGTCTGGTACGGCCTGTCGCTCGCCGAGGTCGACCTGTCCGCGTGCCGCACCCTGGAGGAGTTGTACGACGTGGTCGCCGCGCGGGCCGCCGAACTGCCCTCGGACGCGTGGGTGATCGGCTCGAAGTACGACGATTTCGTGCTCGGCGGGCATCCCGACCGGGCCGCCCTGGACCGCGCGGGAGGGGGACGGGCGGTGTGGCTCAAGCACCGCTCCGCGCACATGTGCACGGTCAGCTCGGCGATCCTGGCGCAGGCCGGGGTGCTCGACGGGTCGGCACGGGTGCCCGAGGGCGGTGTCGTCGCGCGGGACGACGACGGCGCGCCGACCGGGCTGCTGGCCGAGCAGGCGCAGCAGCTGGTGGACGCGCTCGTCAAGCCGTACCCCGTGGAGGAGCTGGCGGCCGCGATCGAGCGGGCCGCGAAGGTCTACGTCGCGGAAGGGCTGACGGCCGTGACCGAGGCGGGCATCGGCGGCGGCTGGATCGGGCACAGCCCGGCCGAGGCGTCGGCCTACCAGCTGGCTCGAGCCCGCGGGGGGCTGCCGGTGCGCGTGGAGCTGATGCCGGCCAGCGAGGTGCTGCACCCGCTCGGGGCCAACCCGGCCGACAGCGGCTCGGTCGGCGTGGACCTGGGGTTGCGCAGCGGGTTCGGCGACGAGTTCCTGCGGATCGGGCCGATGAAGATCTTCACCGACGGCGCGCTGAGCAGCCGGACCGCGGCACTGACCGAACCGTTCTGCTCGCACGGTGGTCTCGGCGTGCTGCAGGACGATCCGAAGGTGCTGCGGGACACGATCATCGCGGCGCACCGCAGCGGCTGGCGGGTCGCCGCGCACGCGATCGGCGACCGGGCGATCGACCTCACGCTCGACGCGTTCGAGGAGGCGCAGCGGGTGTTGCCCCGTCCGGACGCGCGGCACCGCATCGAGCACGCGGCGATGGTGCGGCCCGATCAGCTGCCGCGGCTGGTGGCGCTGGGCGTGATCCCGGTGCCGCAGGCGCGGTTCCTGTACGAGATCGGCGACACGATGGCCGAGGCGCTCGGCGAGGCTCGGATCCCCTGGCTGTACCGGCAGAAGTCCTTTGTGGACGCCGGACTGCGGGTGCCGGGCAGTTCGGACCGGCCGTGCGTCGGCGTGGGGGCGCCGCTGGCCGGGCTGCGGTCGATGGTGGAGCGGACGACCAGCGCGGGCGTGGTGCTGAGCCCGGACGAACGGGTGGACGCGGAGGAGGCGCTGCGGGCGTACACGGTGCACCCGGCGTGGGCGTCGCACCAGGAGACCGAGCGCGGCCGGATCGCCGCGGGGCTGCTGGCGGACCTGGTGCTGCTCGACGACGACCCCACCACGGTGCCCAGTGCGCGGATCAGCGACATCGGCGTGGTGGCGACCTTCGTCGGTGGCCGGTGTGTGCACGGCGCCGGGGCGGTGCGGGCCGAGGGACCGCTGCCGGTCTGAGAGCGGGCGGGCCCCGGGCTCACTCCAGGGAGGCCAGGAGCAGGCCGCTGCGGGGTTTGGGGGTGAAGTAGGTGCTCTTGCGGGCCATGCGGCGGCCCTGGGCGTGTGCGGCGAGCACTTCGGACAGTGGCACCGGGGCCAGCCGCAGCACGGCGTCGGTGCCGGCGGCCGGGGTGTGGCCTTCGGGCAGGGCGTGCACGTGCGGGCCCTCCGGGTCCAGGCCGAGCGCGCGGGCGAGGAGGAGGTTCTCGACGGTGGCGTGGTCGGACTCGCCGGGCGGCAGGTCGACCACCACGACACCGCCGCGGGCTTCGACGACCACGGTGCCCGCCGGCGGATCGTCCACTCCGGGCACTTCCCGGACCGGGAAACCCGCTCGCCGCCAGGCGTTCGCCAGCTCATCGCAAGTCAGGCCGGTGCCGCTGATCGTGCGGTGGATCGCGCCGATGCGCAGGTCCGGTCCGGCCGTCACGAGCGCCAGCAGGGGCGTCCCCGCTCCGGCGGCCGCCGCGACCCGGTGGTTGCCGTCGGCGACGAGCAGCGCGGCGGCGCGCACCTCGGCCAGCAACCGGTCCTGGTCCGGGCCCGGACCGGTCAGCCACAACCGGTGCGACCGCCCGGACGCGTCGGTCAGGTCCACCGCCGGCTCGCCGCGCATCGCGCCCACCGCCGCGGCCGTCAGCCCCTCGCCGGACACCGGCACGAGCATCGCCGCGCTCGTCGCGCATCCGAGCGCCCGCAGCGCGGCGGCCCGCTCGGCGACGACACTGGGGTAGACCTCCTCGCTGTGCCGGATCCGCGCCCCGACCGCGGACGGGTCCACCAGGCACAGCACCCCGGCGGCCACCCCGTCGCGTCCGGAGATCCGGTACGGCGCCACGACGTCCCGCACCGGCCGGTAGTCGCGGGCCCGCAACCGGTCCAGCATCGCCCGCGCGCCGGGCAGCGCTGCACTCAGCGACCGGCCGGGCGGCACCCGGTGCGGGTGCTGCACGGCGAGCAGTGAATCGCCGGGCGAGGCCGCCAGCGCGGCCGCGATCTCGTCGGCATCGGCGAACTCGTCGACATCGGGGCCTTCCGGCGCCGTCGCGAGAACCCAGCCGGTGCCGATCGCGCGCGCCCACTCCGTCATACCCCGATCCTGCCGGACCGGGTCAGGACGCCGCCGACAGCTCCGCGCTGTCCTCCTCCGCACCGGCCCAGCGGGCCAGGCGCGGCGCGGCGGCCACGTAGAAGTCGGGGTCCAGACCCATCCCGGTGTGGGTGCTGCGCACCTCGACGCACTCGGCGTAGGGGTCCAGGCACAGCTGCCACGGCGCGATCGAGTCCGCCCGCGAGTACACCGCCAGCGCGGGCACCTCCGGGGGCAGCGGAGCGGCCAGCGCCCGGATGTTCTCCTCGTAGCAGGAACCGCTGAAGCAGTCGAGGTCCACCAGACCCGGGATGCCCAAAGTGGACAGACGAGCGAGGAGGCGGGCCACTCGCACCACCTTCGGGTGCGCGCCCAGCGGGTCCAGGACCGGGCTGCCGAGCATCACCAGGCCACGCACCAGGTCCGGGCGGCGGATCGCGGTGAGCCGGGCCAGCCACCCGCCGCGGCTCTGCCCGATCAGCACCACGCGGCGCCCGGTGTCCTCGGCGTGCCGCTCCAGCCGTGCCTCGATCCGGCCGACCAGCTCCGTGGTGCACCCGACGTTGAACCCGATGCGCGCACCGGTCGGCCGGTACCCGCGTGCCTTCAGCCACGCGCCGGCCAGCGTCATGCTGCGGTCGCCGAACCCGAAACCGGGCACCAGCAGGACTCCGAGCCCGGCGTCCTCCCCGGGATCGTCCGGCCGCCAGATCGGATGGCGGAGCAACCGCGGGATGTCCAGCATCGCGAGCACGAGGTGTTCGCGCGTGGCCGTGCGGATCGTTTCGCCCGCTTCGCGCGCGGGCTGGAGCAGCGTCAACATGTGCGGCCTCCTCGCAGCTGAAGAGACCCTTGATCTACCCACGAAAACGGGTCTTGACACCTCGGGTTCGGCTCAACGGGGCCGTTGGCGGAGATCGCCGGGTGCGGAGACCGTGTCCCGCAGTGCTTTCACTCGTGCACTCCGGCGCGCAGGTACCGGGCCGGGGTGGTGCCGGTCCACCGCCGGAACGCGTAGATGAAACTGGACGCCTCGGCGTACCCGAGCCGCAGGGCCACGTCCTCCACCGACAGCGCGCCGGTGGCCAGCATCTCCTCGGCCAGCGCCTGCCGCACCTCGTCGAGCAGGCCGCGGAAGCTCGTGCCCGCGTCCTCCAGGCGCCGGCGCAGGGTGCGGGTGCTCATGTTCAGCTCACGCGCCACGTCGGCCATCGACACCGCCCCGTCGACGCGGATCAGCTTGTCCCGCACCTGGTGCGCGATGCCGGAGCGGGCCCGCCGCCTGCTCACCAGGTCGCGGCACTGCGCCTCGCACAGCGCGACGGTGTGCTCGCTGGCTTGCGGAAGCGGTTGCCGGAGCGAAGCGGGGTCGACGGCGACCAGGTGGGCGGGCGCGCCGAAGCGCGGGTGGAACCCGAAGACCTCGTGGTAGCGGGCGGGGTCGGGCGGTTCCGGGAACCGGAATTCCAGGCGCCGGACGGTCAGACCGCCCGGCAGCAGGTCGTGCATCACCGTGTGGATCGCACTGACGTCGCGTTCCAGCAGGAACCGGCGCACGTCGTGCGGCAGCCGGTCGTCGCGCAGCTCGAACCGCATCTCGTCGGGGCGGGACTCCACCACCGGGAGGCAGAAGATGAAGCTGAGGTCCAGGTACCGCAGCGCGAACGTGATCGCGTCGCGCAGGGTGGGGCTGCTGATGCAGGCGAACCCGAACACGCCGAACGTGGTGACGCGGTAGCGCACGCCCGCGTCCAGTCCCAGCCCCGGCGGGTCGCCCAGAGCGTGGACGAGGTTGCGGGCGACGGTCAGCTCCTGGTGCGCGTCGACCTGGGCGGCCGGGTCGTCGAGCCGCGCCGGGGGCAGGCCGGTACCGCTGAGCAGCGTGTCCCGGCTCACCCCGCGGTCGGTCCCGAAGCGCACGAGCAGGGCGACACTCGCGATGCCGCGCGGGAAGTCCCAGTCGCGCACGGCGGGCAGCAGCCGGGTCATGGCCGGAAGTATGGATTCCCGCGGCCACCGGTGCGCAGCCGGGGTGGCCGAAACTCTCGATTTCCTGGCCGGTGGTCTCTGTGGTGACGTGATGCCGAGCACTTACTGTGGAGTAGGCACCACAGACCGCCGAGGAGCAGCATGGCACGCACCACCGCCCACCGAGGGCCCTCCGTCGTGATCATCGGAGCCGGCTTCGGCGGCCTCGCCGTCGCCACCGAGCTGGTCCGGGCCGGATTCCGCGACTTCACCATCCTGGAGCGCGCGCACGAGATCGGCGGGGTGTGGCGGGAGAACACCTACCCCGGCGCCGGCTGTGACATCCCGTCGCCGCTCTACTCGTTCTCCCACCGCCCCAACCCGGACTGGCCGATGCGGTTCTCCCTGCAGGCCGACATCAAGGCCTACCTCGAACAGGTCGCGCGGGAGTACGGCGTGACCGGGCGGATCCGGTTCGGCACCGAGGTGGAGGCAGCCGACTTCGACGAGGCAGACGGGCGCTGGCGCGTGCGCACCGGGAGCGGCGAGGTGATCGAGGCCGATGTGCTGGTCCCCGCGGTGGGGCAGCTGTCGCGCCCGGCGCTGCCCGACATCCCCGGCCGGGAGTCCTTCCGCGGGCCCGCCTTCCACTCCGCCGCCTGGGACCACGACGCCGATCTGGCCGGCAAGCGGATCGCGGTGGTCGGCACCGGCGCGAGCGCGATCCAGTTCGTGCCCCGGCTGCAGAAGATCGCCGGGCACGTCACGATCTTCCAGCGCTCGGCGCCGTGGATCGTGCCCAAGAACGACGTCGCCTACCGACGCTGGCACCGCGCGATGTTCCGCCTGTTGCCGGTCACCCAGAAGATCGAGCGGTTCCGCATCTGGCTGGTCTGCGAGTTCCTCTCGCTCGGGCTGGTCGACGTCCCGCTGGTGCGGCGGTTCCTGGGCCGGCTGGGCACCCGGCACCTCACCGAGCAGGTCCCGGACCCGCAGCTGCGCGCGAAGCTCACCCCGGACTACGCGCCCGGGTGCAAGCGCGCCCTGTTCTCCAACGACTACTACCCGGCCCTCACCCAGCCGAACGTCACGGTCGAGACCGAGAAGATCATCGAGATCGTCCCGGAGGGCGTCCGCACCGCCGATGGCGTGGTCCACGAGGTCGACGCCATCGTCTACGGAACCGGTTTCCACGCCAGCGAGTTCCTCGTCCCGATGACGGTCCGCGGCCGGGGCGGCACGCAGCTGGCCGAGGTGTGGCGCGACGGCGCGTGGGCCTACCTGGGCATCACCGTGCCGCGGTTCCCGAACCTGTTCCTCGTCTACGGGCCCAACACCAACCTCGGCGGCAACTCGATCGTCGCCATGCTCGAGGCGCAGGCCCGCTACATCGTGCAGGCGGTGCGGGTGCTGGCGAGCAGGCCGGGGGCGGCGCTCGACGTCAAGCCGGAGGTCGCCGCGCGCTTCGACACCGTCCTGCAGCGACGGCTCGGCCGGTCGGTGTGGACCCGCTGCTCCAGCTGGTACCGCAACGAGTCGGGCCGTGTGGTGAACAACTGGCCGGGCACGGTCACCCAGTACCGGCTCAAGACCCGTGCCCTGGATCTGAGCGACTACGACGCCGTCGTGGCGGGAGGGAACGGCGCATGACCGGCGAGCTGGACTACGACGTGGTGGTGATCGGCTCGGGGTTCGGGGGCAGCGTGAGCGCGCTGCGCCTGACGGAGAAGGGGTACCGGGTCGGCGTGCTCGAGGCGGGCCGCCGCTTCGCCGACGACGAGCTGGCCAAGACGTCCTGGCGGATCCGCAAGTACCTGTGGGCGCCGTTGCTGGGGTGCTTCGGCATCCAGCGGCTGACCCTGCTGCGCGACACGTTCGTCCTCAGCGGAGCCGGCGTGGGCGGCGGGTCACTGGTCTACGCCAACACGTTGTACGAACCACCGGAGCCGTTCTACCGGGACCGGCAGTGGGCGCACATCACGGACTGGCGGGAGGAGCTGGCGCCGTACTACGACCAGGCCAAGCGGATGCTCGGGGTGACCGACTACCCGGGCACCACGCGCGCGGACCGCGTGCTGCGCGAGGTCGCCGAAGACATGGGTATCGCGCACACCTTCCGGCCCACCCCGGTCGGGGTGCTGTTCGCGACCGGGGACCAGAAACCCGGCCAGGAGGTGCCGGACCCGTTCTTCGGTGGCGCCGGCCCGGCGCGCCGGACGTGCACGCACTGCGGCTCGTGCATGACCGGGTGCCGCCACAACGCCAAGAACACGCTGGTCAAGAACTACCTGTACCTCGCCGAGCGGGCCGGGGCGCAGGTGCACCCGCTGACGACCGTGGTGGACGTGCGCCCGCGCCGCGGCGGCGGGTACGCGGTGACGACCGTCCGAACGGGAGCGTGGGCGCGCAGGCGGCGCCGGACGTTCACCTGCGAGCAGGTCGTGTTCTCGGCATCCGCGCTGGGCACGCAGCGGCTGCTGCACCGGCTGCGCGACCGCGGTTCCCTGCCGTCGGTGTCCCCGCGCCTGGGATACCTGTCGCGCACCAACTCCGAGGCGATCCTGGCCGTGCGCTCCCGCGACCGCCACGCCGACTACACCGACGGCGTGGCCATCACGTCGTCGATCCACCCGGACGCGGACACGCACGTCGAACCCGTCCGGTACGGCAAGGGCAGCAACCTGATGAGCCTGCTCGCCACCGTGCTGGTCGACGGCGAGGAGGGACGCCGGCGCTGGCTCCGGGGACTGCGGGAACTGGCCCGGCACTGGCGCGAGCTGCCGCGCCTGCACAACCCGCGCCGGTGGTCGGAGCAGATGGTCGGCCTGCTCGTGATGCAGAGCCTGGACAACTCCGTCACCACGTTCACGCGCCGCGGACTGTTCGGCCGGAGGCTGACGACCCGCCAGGGCGACGGCGCGCCCAACCCGACGTGGATCCCGCACGGTCACGAGGTGGCGCGGCGGGTGGCCCGCAAGATCGACGGTGTGCCGCAGGGCGCCTGGACGGACCTGGCGAACATCCCGCTGACCGGGCACTTCATCGGCGGCTGCGCGATCGGTGACTCGCCGGAGACCGGCGTGATCGACCCGTACCAGCGGCTGTGGGGCCACCCGGGGCTGCACGTGGTCGACGGGTCGGCGATCTCGGCCAACCTGGGCGTGAACCCGTCGCTGACGATCACCGCGCAAGCCGAGCGCGCGATGGCGTTGTGGCCGAACAAGGGCGAGGCCGACCAGCGCCCGCCGCTGGGCGCCCCGTACGTCCGGCTGCGCCCGGTCGCCCCGAAGAACCCCGTCGTGCCGGAGGCCGCCCCCGGCGCGCTCCGCCTGCCCGTCACCCCGATCTGAGGCTGGTCGCATGTCGAACCCCGCCGGGTACCCGCCCGAGCCCTGGCACCTGCGCGGTCACCTGCACGTCTCCGCGTGGTGCGTGCCCGCCCGCGAGCTGCCGGAGCTGCCGCCCGGCATCCGGCCGCTGACCGTCGTCGGCCGGGCCCTGGTCCTGGCCGCCTGGGTGGACTACCGGCCGCCGGGCGTGCTGTCCTACCGCGAGCTGATGGTGACCGTGGTGGTCCGCGGCGGGCCCGTGGTGTCGATCCCGCACATCTGGGTGGACAGCCCCGAGTCGCTCGCCGGTGGCCGCGCCCTGTGGCACATCCCGAAGGAGCTCGCCGAGTTCACGATGAGCGACGCGCCGGACTTCGAGGCCGAAGCCCGCGCGGACGGCGATCTGCTGGCGCGGGCGCGGTTCCGGCGCCGGCGGGTGCTGCCGGTGCCACTGCCGCTGGCGTTCTCGGTCCTGCAGCGCGGCCCCAAGCGCAGCCGGGTGCGGGTGACCGCCCGGCTCGGGGTGGCCCGATCGGCGTGGTCGGTCGCCGCGAGCGGGCCGCTGGCGTTCCTGGGTGGCCGCCGGCCCCTGCTCAGCCTGGTCGCGCGGGACTTCCGGATGCGCTTCGGCGGGGGTTCCCGAGCCCGGTGACACGCCGGGAAGTCACACTGCCGGGCTAATTACCCGATCTCTCCGAGTTACCGCTGGTGATCACGTCTCTACCCGGTCGAGGGCGAGTCGCGCCGCGCGCGCTCCCTCGTCCGGGGGGCCGATCACGTGGCGTGAAAGCTTTTCCTGGTGAAACGATCGGATAATCGCAGCGCACGCCGCTGCCGGTGGTGAAAGACGGCGCCGGTTCGGGTTAAACGTCGTTCGTCCGGGTGATCGCGGAAGCCCGCTCGCATTTCCCCCGAGTGCCGGTGTCCGGCTGCTAATGTCTGCCGTGCTCGCGACGGAAGTTCTCGTCGCGGCGGAACTGTTTCCGAGTCGATGGGGAATGAATAAGGTGCTCAAGAAGTCCGCAATTGTCGCCGCTGCCGCGGCCGGTTTCATGATGATCGGTTCCCCGGCCTTCGCCACGCAGGGTGGTGGCCACTGGGACGACGGTGGTGACACCGGCCAGCTCGGCCTGGTCAACGTCGACGACGTCCTGAACGACAACAACGTGGGTGTCTGCGACAACCAGGTGAACGTTCTCGGTGTCCAGGTCGCCGACGCCCTCAACGGCGCGGGGCTGACCGTGCCGGTCCTGACCGGCGCGTCGGAGTCCGACTCGGGTCACGCTCCGGACACCTGCGTCGCCGACGCCGAAAACTGACGCCGATCCCACAGGGGATCCACGCCGGAACGGCTCCGGCTCGGCCACCTGCCCCGGCGCGGTCCGACTGCACTCCGGGCGGCCCGGGACGGTTTTCTGGGTGAGAACTGGCCGATGCCGGCTGATCCGGGCGCGGACGGGAATTACTGGTACTAACTCCCGTCCGCGCCCGGTGTTCTTCGGGTAGAACAACGACGAACACCCGCATTCACTCCGGATGCGGGTGTTTTGTCGTGCCCGTGATCCTACCGGCGCGTAACCTGCGCCGCGAGGGTGGCGCGCAGTCGTCTCGCGTTCCGGGACTCCGGCTCCGGACAGCCGCGACGCCACGAATCACACGCGCGTAAGTCACTCGGACGGGCTAAATCTGCGATCTGAAGTTCTCACGCTCTGTCACTGATGTCCCACCCCGTCAGGGGGTTTGAACCAGATGCCACCGTTCGTCACCGAGGGTGATCACACTCCGTGAAGATTCGGGTGCGACAAACGAGCGGAAAAAGCGCAGCGCATGCCACCTGTGGGGTGGTGGGGCCGTTTTGGCTGACGTGAAACGTCGTTCGTCCGGGTGATGGCGCGGCGGTGGTGCATTTGCTTTCGAGCGGCCGCGGCGGCTGCTAATGTCTGCCGTGCTCGCGACGGAAAGTCTCGTCGCGGCGGAACTGTAAATCGAGTCGATGGGGAATGAATAAGGTGCTCAAGAAGTCTGCAATTGTCGCCGCTGTAGCGGCCGGTTTCATGATGGTCGGTTCCCCGGCGTTCGCTTCGCAGGGATCCTGGGACGAGGGTGGCGACACCGGCCAGCTGGGCCTGGTCAACGTCGACGACGTCCTGAACGACAACAACGTCGGCGTCTGCGACAACAACGTCAACGTGCTCGGTGTCCAGGTGGCCGACGCCCTCAACGGCCTGGGCGTCACCGTGCCGATCCTGACCGGCGCGAACCACTCCGCGTCCGGGTCCGCCCCGGACACCTGCGTCGCCGAGGCCGACAACTGAGGCTCGACGCTGAACCGGGCGCGGCCGGGAACTACTGGTACTAGTTCCCGTCCGCGCCCGCTGTTCTCCACCCGAGAACGCCGGACACCCGCATCCGCCCCGGATGCGGGTGTTCTGTCGTCTCCGGGATGCCGTCAGGCCGGCTGGGGCGTGAGCCCGTCCGGCGTGCCGGTGCCGACCTTCGGCGGGAGCGCGGCCTCGTGCTCGACGACGTACTGCCCGAGCTGCCTGCCCAGCTCGCTGTAGGCGGTGAACTTGCCGTCGTCGAAGAACTGGTCGCTCGTGCCGTCTCGCGGGAACTCCGGGTTGTGGGCGGCGTAGGAGAGCAGCTCGTAGGGCAGGTCGCGCCACAGCAGGGCTTTCGCCACGATCAGCCGCCCCACCCGCGCCTTGCCGCTCTCCGGCGGGTAGTGGATCGTGCCGGTGATCAGCGGGCTGTCGGACAGCCGGCTGTTCAGCGCGCTGAGCGGGTGCTCGGGGGTGAGCGGTTCGGACGCGCCACCCGGCTCCGCGCGCCACGGCTCGTCGAGGGTGACCCGCACGCCGAGTTCCTGCGACGCGAGCGCGAGCGCCGAGGCCAGCCCGCTCGCCGAGGGCGGGGCGTCGGCACCGGCGTCGATGCAGTAGATCGTGGTGCAGCGGCGGCGGAACAGTTCCACCAGCCCGAGGTTGTCGTAGTGCCCGCCGTCGGTGACGTGCAGCAGCCGGTCGCCGTGGGAGTGGATGCCCAGCACCTCGCGCAGCAGGTAGGGCAGGCGGCGGGCGTGCGGCAGCGTGGGGTAGGCCCACGCGACGGGATCCGTGCGCGGCGGGCGGCGCAGCAGGATGTCCGGGTTGGGCAGCCACGTGCCCAGGCGGGCGCCGGAAAGGGCGAGCAGGATCTGGTACCAGCGAGAGGCGCGGCCCATCGACGAGGCGAACGCGGCGCCGCTGATCGCCACCGCGCCCTGCACGGTGAGGTCGCGCTGGAACCGCTTCGGCACGTCGGCCTGCAGGACCGGTGTCGGGACCCACCCGACGTCCGGCCCGCCGACCCAGTCGCTGCTCATCGTGTACGACACGGCGTTGAGACCGGGGGAGGTGCGGCCCTCGCCGGTGAGGTTCGCGGCGGCGGCGAACACGACCCGCGGGAAGCCCTTCGCGCAGCCGTAGGTCGCCAGCGAACTGCGTTCGGTGCTCGGGTAGGGGACGGCGACGATCTGGCCGTCGCTCCGGCGCACCGCGCGCACGGCGAACGTGCACGCCAGCCGCTCGCGGTAGAACGGGTGCATGCTCAGCGACGTCTCGTCGACCAGGCCGCCGAGCCACAGCAGCACGACCACCAGCCCCAGCGCCGTCCACAGCAGATCCGGCTCGCCGAGCGGCGTGATCACCACGGCGAACAGCAGCAGCCAGGCCAGGGCGAGGATCGTGGTCGTGACGATCACCAGCAGCCGCTGGAGGAGGCTGCTGGGCAGTGCCGCGGTCAGCTTGCCGATCGAGTCGCGGGAGCCGGCGACCACCTTGCGGTTGCGCCAGGCCACGGTGGCCACAGTGGACAGGTAGGTCAGCAGCACCGCGACGGCCGGGCTGCCGAGCGCGACCGCCGACGGGGTCAGCGTCAGCAGCCGGTCGGCCAGCCAGGCCAGCGCGGGCAGCCCGAGCGTCAGCGTGGCGATCACGGCCGCGAGCACCGCCAGCCGGGTCGACGATCGCCGCGCGACCTGGCGCAACACCACCCGCTTCGGGGGCAGCCAGCGTGCGATCAGCGAGAGGACCGCGGCGACCACCGTGGTCAGCCCCAGTGCGATCAGTGCGCCCAGCCGGGGCGCGGGGTAGGCCCCGCCCGCGGGGAACACGGTCAGCGGGATGTGCTGGTAGAGCCAGCCGGTCGCCACGCCCAGCACCACCGCGGGGGCGAACACGAGGAACAGCGACAGCACCAGCCCGCGTGCGAGCACGCCCAGTGCGGTCAACAGTTGCGGCGTGGTGCCGGCCAGGTAGCTGACGTGGCGGCGGATGTGGTCCTCTTCGACGCTGCCGGCGCCCAAGGCCGACTCCGGCGTCGCCACCGACTCGCCGGGCGGTGGCTGGTTCGGGTCGCGCGCCGGCGTCAGCGCCTGGACCAGGGCGCCCGCGGTGTAGCCGCCGCCGGAGACCGACACCAGGTAGTCGGCGCCCAGCAGCCGTTCCCGCAGCGGTTGCAGCGCGCCCAGCGCCAGGCTCGCCGAGCGGATGCCGCCCCCGGACAGGCAGAACCCGGTACCGCCGACCGGCTGGTCCGGCGGCAGCCGGTACCCCTTGCGCCACCGGGCCCCGGCCGGTTCCTCGGTGCCGCTGCCCGGGGCGGCCGGATCGACCGGCCCGAGCGCTGCCGAGGCGATCCCGCCGGGCGGGTTCTCGTGCCGCACCGGCCGGACACAGCGGACAAGGGTGAGCACGACGCCGTAGAGCGCGAGGAGCACGGCCGGCAGCAGGCCGGCGAACTTGGTCACCGCGGCGGCCGTGGCGAAGTCCAGCAGCAGCGGTTTCGGATCGCGGGTGCCGACCAGCAGCAGCACGTTCTCCACGACGTCGGAGACGACCGCGACCAGCCCGGCGATGCGGGCGAACCGGGCGACCTCGTGCATGGCGGTGTGCGGCTGCGACACCCACAACGCCGCGGTGGTGCCCAGCAGCAACGCGAGCCCGTAGCCCGCGACCAGGGCGAAGTCCCACCACAGCGTCGTCGCGGTGCCGGGCGGGAACGGCAGCGGCTGGTCCCGCCCGCCCAGTTCGCGGGCGAGGATCCCGGTGTCCGGGGCGTAGGCCAGGTACAGCCCGAGGCCGAGCCCGCCCAGGACCGGGGCCGCGACGGCGGTCAGCGCCGCCGCACCACGCCCCGGCGTCCGGCCCGCACGGGGCAGCACGTCACGCCAGCGCATCCTCGGCCTCCCCAGCGGATCCGCACAGTAATGCGAGGAGTGTGGTGGTGCCGCTGCGAGCTGTAAAGGCCATCCGGGTGAACGGCCCCGGAACTGTAATCAGGCGGACAATCCGGACTCCGACGGGCTAGCGTCGGGGGGCGATGGACACCCACGCCGAACCGGCCCTCATCGGGCGGGACCACCCCAGCGCCGTGCTGCGCGCCGAGATCGGCCGCGCGGTGGACAGCCACGGCGGCCTCGTGCTGGTCACCGGCGAGCCGGGCATCGGCAAGACCACGCTGATCACCGGCGCGGCGGACGACGCGCGCCGGCTCGGCGCCCTCGTGCTGGGCAGTGCCTGCTGGGACTCCGGCAGTGCCCCCGGGTACTGGCCGTGGGTGCAGGTGCTGCGCGGGCTGCGGCGGTCGGCCACCGGCGAGGAGTGGTCCGCGATCGAACAGGACGCCGGCGGCGGGCTGGCGGTGCTGCTGGGCGAGGCGGGCGCGCGCGACGCGCCGGACGGGTTCCGCCTCTACGACGCCGTCACCAGCGCGCTCGTCACCGCCTCCCACCGCAGGCCGGTGGTGGTCCTGCTCGACGACCTGCACTGGGCGGACCCGGCCTCGCTCAAACTGCTCGAGTTCGCCGCGGGCCACACCTGGTTCGAGCGGCTGCTGCTGGTCGGCACCTACCGGGACGCGGAGGTCGAGGTCGCCGACCACCCGCTGCGGCCGCTGCTGTCGCCGCTGGTCGCCAAGGCGCGGAC
Organism: Amycolatopsis thermophila; assembly: GCF_030814215.1. Classification (NCBI taxonomy): domain Bacteria; kingdom Bacillati; phylum Actinomycetota; class Actinomycetes; order Pseudonocardiales; family Pseudonocardiaceae; genus Amycolatopsis; species Amycolatopsis thermophila. The sequence continues at coordinate 5,684,966 of NZ_JAUSUT010000001.1, forward strand.
GGTCACGCTCACCGGGCTGGACCCCGGCGACGTGGGACGGCTCATCGCCCGCACGGTGGGGGAGGTGCCCGGTGACGACGTGGTCGCCGAGGTGCACCGCCGCACCGGCGGCAACCCCTTCTTCGTCGAGCAGGCGGCGCGGCTGTGGCACAGCGGTGGCTCGGTCACGGCGATCGCGCCCGGTGTCCGGGACGCGGTGCGCCGCCGGCTGTCGCTGCTGCCCGAGCCGGTGGTGGGTCTGCTGACCACCGCGGCGGTGCTGGGCCGTCAGTTCCACCGGCAGGTGCTCGCGGCGGTCGCGGCGATCCCGGTCCCGCAGGCCGACCGCCTGCTCGACCAGGCGGTGGCCGCCCGGCTCGTCGCGGTGCGTGGCGGCGGCCGGTTCGCCTTCGCGCACGACTTGGTGCGCGAGACGCTCTACGACGCGCTCGACGAGGCCGAGGCCCGGCGGCGCCACGCCACCGTGGTCACCGCGCTCGGCTCCTCGCCCGCTCTCGCCGACCGGATCCTGCCCGCCGAAGCCGCGCGCCACGCGCACCTGGCCGGCCCGGCGGTGCCCGCCGCGCGCGCCGTCGAGCTGATCGTCGCGGCCGGGCGGGCCGCCTCCGGCCGGATGGCCTTCGAGGAGGCACTGGGCCATTTCCGGCGTGCCGCGTCCGTGGTGGACGATCCGCGGCGTCGGGTGTTCGTGCTGCTGGAGCTGGGCGGCGAGTTGCACCACGCCGACGAGCCGGCCGAGGGCTGGGCGGTGTTCGGGGAGGCCATCGCACTGGCCCGGCGCCTGGGTGATCCGGAGCTGCTCGCCCGGGTCGCGCTGACCGCCTACCGGTGGGGCGGGGAGGCCGAGCGGGCCGACCTCGAGGGCGGGCTCATCGCCGAGGCGCACCGCGCGCTGATCGGGCCGGGCGGGGCGGAGCGGTCGCTGGAGGAGCAGGTGCGGGACCTCGTCGTCCAGCTGGGCATGCTGGCCCGCCGGGGCGGCGACGACGAGGCGCTGGGGTTCAGCCTGTCGACGCTGCACGACTCGATCTGGGGCCCGGGCACGGCCGCCGAACGCGAGGCGCTGATGGCGGAGCTGGCCGAGGTCGCGCACCGCAGCGGGGACGCCGAGACCGAGCAGTACGCGACGTCGCTGCGCTGGGTCGCGCTGCTGGAGCTCGGCGATCCGCGCTACTACGCCCAGATGCTGAAGTTCGTCGCGATGACCGAGCGCGGCGGCATGCGGCGGATGCAGGTGGGCGCCACGATCGACCAGAGCATCCTCGCCGCGTTCCAGGGCCGGTTCGCCGAGGCGGAGGCGCTGTTCGAAGAGGTGCTGAACGCGCCGGAACAGGCGCAGCACACGCATTTCCTGCCGATGCTGCGTCACCACCGGTGGTCGTTGCTGCTGCAGCAGGGCCGGTTCGACCAACTGGCGGAGTTCCACGCCACGCTCGGGCCGGGCGACCACCCGTACCCGGCGCTGCTGGAGGCCATCACCGCGGTGCAGCGCGGTGATGCCGCCGCGGCGTCGCGGTACCTGGCCGGGCTGGGGGAGCGGCCTCCGTTGCCGCGCTCCTACCTGCCGATGTTCGTGCGGCTGCAGGCCCAGACCGCGGCCGCCACCGGCGACGCCGGGCTCGTGGCGCGGGCGCGCGAGGCGCTGCTGCCCCACGACGGGCAGTGGCTGGTGTCGGTGTTCGGTTTCGACATCGGCGGCCCGGTCACCTTCTGGCTGGGACGGCTGGCCGCGGTGGAACGCCGGTGGGACGAGGCGCTCGCGCGCTACCGTGCCGCTGAACTGTCCGCCGAGTCGCTGCGGGCGCGGCCGTGGGCGGCCGAGGCGCGCCTGGCCCGCGCCGCCGCGCTGCTGGACCGCGGCGCGCCCGGCGACGAGGATGCCGCGGGGCCGCTGCTCGACGCGGTCGCCGCGGAGGCGGCCGAACTGGGCTTGCGGCACGTAACCGACCGGGTGCGCCGCCTGCGGTCTGCGCGGGCGGAACCCGCGGTGACCGGCGAGTTCCGGTTCACCGGGACCACCTGGACGGTCGGGCTGGGCGGGCGGACCCTGCACCTGCCGGACGCCAAAGGCCTGCGGGACCTGCACTTCCTGCTCAGCCACCCGGGCACCGACGTGCCCGCGGTCCGGCTGCTCGATCCGGCGGGCGGGGAGGTCGGGGTCGCCGCCCGCGGCCTGGGCGGGGACGCCGTCCTCGACGACACGGCGAAGGCGGCCTACCGGCGCCGGCTCGCCGCACTGGACGACGAGATCGACGCGGCGGCGGCGCGCGGGGACGACGACCGGGCCGCGCGGCTCGACGGCGAGCGGGCTGCCCTGCTGGACGAACTGCGTGCCGCGGCCGGGCTGGGCGGGCGCACCCGGCGGCTCGGGGACGAGGCCGAGCGCGCCCGCAAGGCGGTGACCGCCCGGATCCGCGACACGCTGCGCCGGCTGGACGATCGCCACCCCCAGCTCGCCGAGCACCTGCGGGCGACCGTCTCCACCGGCGCGAGCTGCCGCTACGACCCGGGCAGTCCCGCCGTGACCTGGCGGCTGTGACTCACTTGCGGTTGTACAGCCGCATGGTCAGCGTCCCGAACACCACCAGCAGGGCACCGCTGGCGACGAAGGTCCACAGGACGGCGCTGCCGTCCGGGGCGCCCATCATCAGGCTGCGCACCGCGTCGGACAGGATCGTCACCGGGTTGACCTCGACGAACGCCCGCAGCCAGCCGGGCATCGTGGCCGGGTCGACGAACACGCTGGACAGGAACGTCAGCGGGAACAGCACCATCATGCTCACGCTCATCACCGACTTCTCGGTGCGCAGCATCAGCCCGAACATCGTCCAGATCCAGGAGAACGCGAACGAGAACACCAGCAGCAGGCCGACGCCGGCCAGCACGCCCGCAGCCCCGCCGGCCGGGCGGAAACCCAGGACCAGACCGAGCACGAGGATGACCGCCGAGGCCGTCGAGTAGCGGAAGACGTCGCCGAGCAGGGCGCCCACCAGGGCCGCGGGCCGCCAGATCGGCAGGGTGCGGAACCGGTCGAACACGCCCTTCTCGATGTCGATGTTCACGCCCAGGCCGGTGTACATGGTGATCATCACGACACTCATCACCAGGATGCCGGGCAGCAGGAACTGCAGGTACTGCGTGGTGGATCCGGCCAGCGCGCCGCCGAACAGGTAGGTGAACATCAGGGTCATCATGATCGGGAACGCGGTGACGTCGAACAGCTGCTCGGGGACGTGCTTGATCTTGAGCATCGCCCGCCAGCCGAACGTCAGCGACGCCGACCACGCGCTGGGCCGCTGCGGCTGCTCGCCGGCGTCGAGCACCGCGTGCAGGCTTTCCGCGGCCGGGGTGCACCCGGCCGTGCTGGTGTCGCTGGTGGTCGCGGTCATGCCGCCGCCTCCTGTTCCGCGGGGTGGTCGGTGAGGGCCAGGAACACCTCGTCGAGGCTGGGCTGGCCGAGGGAGAAGTCGTCGACGGTGATGCCGGCCTGGGCGAGGTCGGCCAGGGCGCGGGCGGCGTGCTCGGCCGCACCCAGGTCCGATTCGGCCCCGCCGATCCGCGCGGTGAGCGACACCGGATCGCCGCCCGGTTCCACGGCGGACCCCAGCGCGCGGGCCATCACCTGCTGCGCGTGGGCGCGCTGGGCGCCGTCGCGGAGGCGGACGTGGATCGAGCCGGCCCCGACCGAGGCCTTCAGCTCACCGGGTGTGCCCTCGGCGATGACCTTGCCGTGGTCGATCACCGCGATGCGGTGGGCCAGGTGGTCGGCCTCGTCGAGGTACTGCGTGGTCAGCAGCACGGTCGTGCCCTGGGCCACGATGATCCGCACGATGTCCCACACCTGGTTGCGGCTGCGCGGGTCCAGGCCGGTGGTCGGCTCGTCCAGGAACAGCACGTCCGGGGTGCGCAGGATGCTGGCCGCGATGTCGATGCGCCGCCGCATGCCGCCCGAGTAGTTCTTGACCTGCCTGCCGCCGGCATCGGCCAGCCCGAACGCCTCCAGCAGCCGGCCGGCCCGCTCCCGCGCGCCCGGTTTGCGGTGGCCGAACAGGCGGCCCAGCAGCACGAGGTTCTCCATGCCGGTGAGGTCCTCGTCGATGGAGGCGTACTGGCCGGTGAGGCTGACCCGCTGCCGCACGGCGTCCGGTTCGCGCAGCACGTCGTGGCCGAACACCCGGGCCTCGCCGCCGTCGGGGCGCAGCAGGGTCGCCAGCACCCGCACCGCGGTGGTCTTGCCCGCGCCGTTGGGCCCGAGCACGCCGTAGACGCTGCCGGCCGGCACCGCGAGGTCGACGCCGTCCACGGCCCGTGTCCGGCCGAACACCTTCACCAGCCCGGAGGTCTCGATCGCCAGATCGGTCATGGGGAATCCTTTCCCTGGTCAGGCCACGTAGGGGCGGGCGCGGCGGGCGGTGCGCAGCGCGCGGCCCCACCAGACGAGCTGGTCGAGCATCGGTCCGGCCGACTGCCGGACGGCCTCGTCGCGCGGCCCTCCGTCCGGCCCGGTGTCGAAGAGGTTGAAGCTGACGGTGTTGCGCAGGGTCACGGTGTGCAGCTCGGTGAAGACGACGCGCAGCTGCTCGACCGCGTACAGGCCCGCGCAGCGGCACCCGTAGGACACGAAGGCCACGGGTTTGGCCTGCCACTCGTCGTAGGCGAAGTCGATCGCCTGCTTGAGCGAGGCCGGGAAGCTGCGGTTGTACTCCGGGGTGATGACGACGAACGCGTCCGCGCGGTCGATCGCGGTGGTGAACGCCGTCATCGCCGGGGTCGCGCGAGCGGGGTAGCGGGCCGGGAAGTCGAAGTCGGCCAGGTCGACCGTCGTCAGCTCCAAGTCGTCACGCTCGCCGGCCTGCTTGGCGAACCACCGGCCCACCAGCTGCCCGGCCCGGCCCTCCCGGGTGCTGCCGATCAGGGCCAGGACCCTCAGGACGTCCTCCACGGCGGCCTCCTCTCGCCCTTCACCCGATAGGCGCGAGAAGACCCGCTAGACCGGATCTAGCGGAAGCGGAACCGGCGCACCAGGCGCCAGTGGCCGGCGTGGACGGCCAGCCACGCCTCGGTGAGCCGGGCCGCCACCGGCAGGCGGGTGCCGAGTTCCCGGACCAGTGCGGCGCTGTCCCCGGGGCTCGCACCCATCGCGATCGTCAGGTGCGGTTCGACGTCCTCGCCGAACCGCCCGTCGTAGGGCCGCACCGCCGGCCAGCGGTCCCGCAGCCGGGCGATCAGCCCGGTGAGGGCCTGCGCGGGTTCGGGGGTGAGGAACACGAACCCGTCGTCGTGGTCGCAGCGCTCGAACCGCACCTCGACCTGCGGGTGCTGCTCCAGGAGGCCGGCGAGGGCCGCGAGCGTGGCGTCGTCCAGCTCGCCCGCGGGCAGGAACGGGTAGAGCAGCGAGATGTGCGCGGGCAGCCCCCGCCGGGCGGCCGCCGAACGCCGGGCGGCCACCGCGAGCAGCGGATCGGCGGCCGGCACGGGAACCGCGAGCACACTGCGTCCGTCGGCGGTCATGGACCCGTTCTACCGGCGTGCGCGAACCGGCCGCTGTCCGGGTCGCTGAGGAAACGATCTCGCCGCACTAGGCTCGATCGTGTGACAGAGCTGTCCTTCGAGCCGCTGTCCCCGGTCTCCTTCCTGGACCGGGCCGAGGCGGCGCACGGTGACCGGGTCGGGGTCGTCGACGGGGAACGGCGGTGGACCTACGCCGAGCTGGCCGACCGGTGCCGCCGGCTGGCCGGGGCGCTCGCGCCGCTCGCCCAGGGCAGGCCGGTCGCGGTACTCGCCCCGAACACGCACGTGCTGCTGGAGGCCAACTTCGGCGTGCCGTGGGCCGGGGTGCCGCTCGTCGCGCTGAACACCCGCCTGTCCGCCGGGGAGATCGCCTGGATCCTCGGGCACTGCGAGGCCGCGGTGCTGGTGCACGACCCGGTGTTCGACGAGCTGGTGGCCGGTGTGCTGGGCGAGCTGAGCCGTCCGATCCAGGTGATCCGGGCGGGACAGCAGTACGAGGAGCTGCTGGCCCGGGCGACCCCGCGCGCCGATACGCCCCGGGACGAACGCGGCCTGCTGTCCATCAACTACACCTCGGGCACGACCGGACGGCCCAAAGGCGTGATGTACCACCACCGGGGCGCCTACCTGCAGGCGCTGGCCATGGTCGGGCACACCGGTCTCGCACCGTCGGCGGTGCACCTGTGGACCCTGCCCATGTTCCACTGCAACGGCTGGTGCTTCCCGTGGGCGGTCACCGCGGCCGCCGCCACCCACGTGTGCCTGCCGAAGGTCGAGCCCGCGCGGGTGTGGTCGCTGATCCGCGAGGAGGGCGTCACGCACCTCAACGGGGCGCCGACCGTGTTGTCGATGCTGGCCTACGCCCCGGAGGCGGCGCCGGTCGCGCACACCGTGCGCGTCGCGACCGGCGGCGCGCCGCCGAGCCCCGCGATCCTGCGCCGGATGGGGGAACTCGGTTTCGACGTGACCCACCTGTACGGGCTGACCGAGACCTTCGGCCCGGTCATGATCTGCGACTGGCGTCCGGAGTGGACCGCCCTCGAGCCCGCCGAGCAGGCCCGCCTCAAGGCCCGGCAGGGCGTGGGCAACATGGTCGCCTGCCGCGCCCGGGTGGTGGCCGAGGACGGCACCGACGTGCCCGCCGACGGCGTCACCACCGGCGAGATCGCCTTGCGGGGCAACAACGTCATGCTCGGCTACTACCGCGACCCCGAAGCGACCCGCCGCGCCGCACCGGACGGCTGGTTCCGCACCGGCGACCTCGGCGTGATGCACCCCGACGGCTACGTGGAGCTGCGCGACCGCAGCAAGGACGTGATCATCTCCGGCGGGGAGAACATCGCCAGCGTCGAGGTCGAGCAGGTCATCGCCGACCACCCGGCGGTGCTGGAGGTCGCGGTGATCGCGGTGCCCGACGAGCGCTGGGGCGAGGTGCCCGCGGCCTACGTGACGTTGCGGGACGGGGCATCCGCGACGGCCGAGGAGATCACCGGGTTCGTGCGGGACCGGCTGGCCCGGTTCAAGGCACCCAGGCGGGTCGTGTTCGGCCCGCTGCCCAAGACCTCCACCGGCAAGATCCAGAAATACGTGCTGCGCGACCAGGCGTGGGCCGGCCGGGACCGGCGTATCCAATGAGTAACAGCCGGGTTGGCCCGCCACCGTCCGGGGTAGCCGGGGGCGGAGAGTTCCGGCGCGGTGGGAGCGGCACCGCGTACGCATGCAAGGCAGGGGAGGGCGCGGTGTTGTGGTTGATGTTGCTGGTCCCGATCGTGATCCTGGTCTCGACGGTGAGTTTGCAGAAGTTCGAGGCCGTGATGCTGGGGACCGACCCGTGGCGGGACCGCCACCGGTAGGCGCCGGGGACGTGCGGGCATGACGACGGTCTTCCTCGTCGACGACCACGAGGTGGTGCGGCGGGGCGTCGCCGACCTCGTGGAGGCCGACGCGGACCTCACCGTGGTGGGCGAGGCCTCGACGGTGGCCGAGGCGCTGGCCCGGGTTCCGGCGGCGCGGCCGGACGTCGCGGTGCTCGACCTGCGTCTCCCCGACGGCAGCGGCATCGAGCTGTGCCGCGAACTGCGCTCGCGAATGCCCCAGCTGCAGTGCCTGATCCTGACCTCCTACACCGACGAGCAGGCCATGCTCGACGCGATCCTCGCCGGGGCCGGCGGGTACGTCGTCAAGGACGTGCGGGGCATGGAACTGGTCTCCGCGGTGCGCCAGGTCGGTGCCGGGAAGTCCCTGCTGGACACCCGCGCCGCCTCCGCGCTGATGTCCCGGCTGCGCGACGACGCCGCCCCGACCGGGGTGGTGGCGCGGTTGTCCGAGCAGGAGCGGCGGTTGCTCGACCTGATCGGCGAGGGCCTGACCAACCGCGAGATCGCCGAGCGGATGTTCCTCGCCGAGAAGACCGTGAAGAACTACGTGTCGCGGCTGCTGCACAAGCTCGGCATGCAGCGCCGCACCCAGGCCGCGGTCCTGGCCAGCAGCCTGCGCAAGGACCGGCCGGGCCACCGGTGAGGCGGCCCGGCCGGGTCCGGGCGTCAGCGCACGTTGAAGGTGTCCGGGTCCGGGCCGGTGCGCAGGCCCTTCTCCAGCTTCGCCAGGTCGGCCAGGTCGCTGTCGTCCAGCTCGAACCCGAACAGGTCCAGGTTCTCCCGGACCCGCGAGGGCGTGACGGACTTCGGGATGACGACGTTGCCCAGCTGCAGGTGCCAGCGCAGCACGATCTGCGCCGGGGTCCGGCCGTGCTTGTCCGCCAGCGCGGTCACCGCGGGCTCGGCCAGCAGCTCGCCGCCCTTGGCCAGCGGGCTCCACGCCTCGGTGATGATGCCGTGCTCGGCGTGGTAGGCACGCAGCTCCTGCTGCTGCAGGTAGGGGTGCAGTTCGATCTGGTTGACCGCGGGCACGATCCGGCTCTCCTGCGCCAGCCGGTCCAGGTGGTGCGGCTGGAAGTTGGAGACGCCGATCGCGCGGACACGGCTGTCGGCGTAGACCTGCTCCAGGGCGCGCCAGCTGTCGGTGTACAGCCCCGCCTCGGGGACCGGCCAGTGGATCAGGTACAGGTCCAGGTACTCCAGGCCGAGCTCGGACAGGCTCTTGTCGAACGCGCGCAGCGTCTCGTCGTAGCCCTGGTCGGCGTTCCACAGCTTGGTGGTGACGAACAGCTCGTCGCGGGCGATGCCGGAGTCGGCCAGTGCCCGGCCCACCGCGGCCTCGTTGGCGTAGGCGGTGGCGGTGTCGATGCTGCGGTAACCGGCCTCCAGCGCGGTGGTGACGGCCCTCGTGGTCTCTTCGGCCGGGACCTGGAAGACCCCGAAGCCCACCTGCGGCATGTGCACGCCGTTGTTGAGCTCGACGGTGGGAATGGTGGTCATGCGTTTCCTTTCGTTCATCGGTGGACGGCCGGGATCTCCGGTGCCGTCCGCTTCGCCGGGCGCTTCTCGAGCGCGCCCGAGACCAGCGCGACGCCGAGCCCGGCGGCGGCCAGCGCCGCGCCGATCCAGTTCGGCGCCGTGTAGCCGAGACCGTGCTCGATCGCGAGCCCGCCCAGCCAGGCGCCGCCCGCGTTGCCGAGGTTGAACGCCCCGATGTTCGCGGCCGAGGCCAGCGCCGGGGCGTCCCCGGCCTTGGTCATCACCCGGGCCTGCAGCGGCGGCACGGTCGCGAACCCGGCCGCACCGAACAACGCGATCGTGATCGCCGCCGGCAGCTGCGCGTGCGCGGTGAACACGAACGCGACGAGCACCACGGCCAGTGCGGCCAGGATGGCGTACAGGCTCGGCATCAGCGCGCGGTCGGCGGCCTTGCCCCCGGCGAGGTTGCCCACCACCAGGCCCCCGCCAAACAGGACGAGCAGCCACGTCACCGCGCCGGGGGAGAAGCCGGCGACCTCGGTCATCATCGGCGCGATGTAGGTGAAGGAGGCGAACACCCCGGCGAAGCCGAGCGCGGTCATGGCCAGCGCGAGCCACACCTGCGGACGGCGGAACACGGCCAGTTCGGTGCGCAGGCTCTGGCCGTCGGCGACCGGCCGGCGCGGCACCAGCGCGATGATGCCGAGCAGCGCGATCACGCCGAGACCGGCGACGGCCCAGAAGGTCGAGCGCCAGCCCAGCTGCTGGCCCAGCGCGGTGCCGGCGGGGACGCCGAGCACGTTGGCGACGGTGAGGCCGGTGAACATGATCGCGATGGCGCCGGCCTGCCGGTTGGGCGCGACCAGCGACGCGGCGACGACCGACCCGACGCCGAAGAACGCCCCGTGGGACAGGGCGGCCACCACGCGACCGGTCATGAGCAGACCGTATCCGGGGGCCAGTGCGGAGACGACGTTGCCCGCGATGAACAACACCATCAGTCCGGTGAGGACGGTCTTGCGCGGGATCTTCGAGCCCAGCGCGGTCAGCAGGGGAGCGCCGACCACGACGCCGAGGGCGTAACCGGAGATCAGGAGCCCCGCGGTGGGCACCGTCACGGCGAGATCGGTGGCGACCTCGGGCAGCACGCCCATGATCACGAACTCCGTCGTGCCGATGCCGAAGGCGGCGATGGCCAGCGCGAGCAGGGCGACAGGCATGAGGTTCCTTCTGACGAGTCTTTGGGGGTTCTCCGCAACGACCCGCCTCGACAATAGTTGCACACGCGGGTTATTGCCAACGGCGGCTACACTAGCAGGAAAGAAAGTGGTGGGTAGGCTGGGAGGCCCGGCGGAAGAGGTGGAGCGTGTCACTGCCCGACGACGCGGTCGAAGCCCGCGCACACGGCTGGCGGACCCTGGCGGCGCTGCACGCGCGGATCGAGGACCGGCTCGAGCGCGCCCTGCAGCGCGAGCACGAGCTGTCCGTCAGCGAGTACACGGTCCTGGAGGTGCTGTCCCGCCAGGACGGCTTCCACCTGCGGATGAACCAGCTCTCCACGGCCGTGGTGCTGAGCCAGTCCGCGACGACACGGCTGGTGAGCCGGCTCGAGGACCGGGGCCTGCTGCAGCGCTACCTGTGCCCCACCGACCGGCGCGGGATCTACACGGAGGTCACGCCGGCGGGCCGCGCCCTGCTGAACGCCGCGAAGCCCACGCACGACCGCGCGCTGACCGGCGCGCTGGCGGAGGCCGAGGAGCTGCCCGAGCTGGCGCCGCTGGTCACGGCGTTGCAGTCGCTGGAACTGCCGGCCGCCGCGTCACGCTGAGGACCGGTCGGCGGGGAAGCGGCCGGGCGGTTCGCGGACCGCTGGAGGAGGAACCTGGACCGGGGAGCCGGGTTCGGCGGTGTTGGCGACCAGCAGCCGGTCCGGGTGTCGGCTAGGCACTGGATCAACGGCGCGACCCGCATCGACCTCGACGAGCGGGACGAGTACGTGACCCCCCACGCTCACCGAAGCCAGCCGGCTTCTTCGGAACCCACCTCGGAGCGGGCACCGCCGCCGCGGGGCGGTGACGCTCTCGCGCTCGTACCGCAAGATCGGAGAAGCGCGCCGCGACGGAACGGTCATAGGGTTCGGGCATGACGAACCAGATGATCTTCGTGAACCTGCCCGTCGCCGATCTCGATCGCGCCAAGAAGTTCTGGGCGGACCTCGGCTACGAGTTCAACCCGCAGTTCACCGACGAGAACGCGGCCTGCCTGGTGTTCAGCGACACGATCTTCGCGATGCTGCTGAGAACCGAGTTCTTCACGACCTTCACCGGCAAGCAGATCGCCGACAGCGCGAAGTCCACCGAGGTGCTGCTGGGCCTGTCCGCGGAGAGCCGGGAAGCGGTGGACGCGCTGGTGGACAAGGCCGTCGCGGCCGGCGGGCGGGAGAGCCGCGACCCGATGGACCACGGCGTCATGTACCAGCGCTCGTTCGAGGACCCGGACGGGCACACCTGGGAGATCATCTGGATGGACCCGGCGAACATCCAGAACTGATCGCCGTATAACGACCTATACGGCGCGGCTCAGCAGCCCAACCGGTCCGCCAGCTCCGGGAAGCCGGAGACGTGAAGATCGGCCCGGACGTCTCCGGCCCGGTCGGCGGCGTGGTCCGGACCCTTCTCCCGCGGGCGCTCCAGGAAGGCGGTGCGCAGGCCGGCGGCGCGGGCGCCGTCGAGGTCCCACGCGTGCGCGGCCACCATCAGCACCTCGTGCGGCGCGACGTCCAGCAGGCCCGCCGCGGTCAGGTACACCTGGGCGGCCGGCTTGTAGGTGCGCGCGAGCTCGGCCGACAGCACGCAGTCGAACCGCAGGTCGGCGGCCTTGAGCAGGTGCGTCATCAGCGCGAAGCCGCCGTTGGACAGCGCGGCGACGACGTACCGCGACCGCAGCCGCGCCAGGCCCTCGGCCGAGTCCGGCCACGCGGGCAGCCGGTGCCAGGCCCGCACCAGCCGGGCCCGCGCCTGCTCGTCCACCTTCCCGGCCACGCCGTGCGTTTCGAGGAGCCCGTCCAGGGACTCGCGGTGCAGGGTGTCCAGGTAGGCCCATTCGCGCGAACCGTCCAGTACCCGCCGCATCGAGGGCAGGTACTCCTCGCGCCAGGCGGAGGCGAACCCGCCCGGGTCCAGCTCGACGCCGGCCGCGCCGAACACCTCGGCCACCTGGTCGCGCACCCCGCTGTACCAGTCCACGGTGGTGCCGAAGATGTCGCACGCGATCACGCGCACGTCGCTGACGTCGCTCATGACTCACCTTTCGGTCGTGCCCGGACGTGCACCCGTTCGCCCTGCGGGCCGAACAGGCTCAGCACCTCCGCGGTGTCCGGGCCGGGGTTGCCGAACCAGTGCGGGGTGCGCGTGTCGAACTCGGCGGCCTCACCCGGGGTGAGCACCACGTCGTGCTCGCCGAGCACCAGCCGCAGCCGCCCGTTGAGGACGTAGAGCCATTCGTAGCCCTCGTGCACCTGCCGGTCGGGCGCGGCCGACGGCTGCCCGGGCGGGTAGATCATCTTGTACGCCTGCAGTCCGCCCGGCCGCCGCGTCAGCGGCAGGAACGTGATGCCGTGGCGCACGACCGGCCGCGCGTGCACCCGCGGATCACCGGTGGCCGGCGCGCCGACCAGTTCGTCGAGCGTGACCTGGTGGACCCGCGCCAGGGGGAGCAGCAGCTCCAGCGTCGGCCTGCGGCCGCCGGACTCCAGCCGGGACAGCGTGCTGACCGAGATCCCGGTGGCCGAGGCCAGCTGCGCCAGCGTCACCCGCCGCTGTTTGCGCAGCGCCCGCAGCCGCGGCCCGACCGCGGCGAGCACGTCCTCGGAGATCTCCCCGTCGCCCACCCCGCCCATCTTGCCGCAGGGAAAACGGACCCGGGCGCGGCGCGCCAGCGCGGGAAGCCCCGCGGTCGTAACGGTGACGGCCGGGCGGACGACTTCGACAGCATTCGCCCCCGGGGGAAGGGAAGGCGTGCCATGTGCGGAATCGTGGGATACCTGGGCCACCGGCCCGCACTGCCGATCCTGCTGGAAGGGCTGCGCAGGCTCGAGTACCGGGGGTACGACTCGGCGGGTGTCGCGCTGGGGCGCGACGGCAGGCTGCTGGTGCGCAAGGCCGCCGTGCGCGTCTCGGAGTTGACGCGGCTGACCGCGAACCTCGCCGGCAGCACCACCGGCATCGCGCACACCCGGTGGGCCACGCACGGCCCGGCGACCGCCACCAACGCCCACCCGCACACCGACTCCGGACGCCGGATCGCGGTGGTGCACAACGGGATCATCGAGAACGCGACCGCGCTCCGGGCGACGCTCAGCGCGTCCGGTGTGCGGCTGGTCTCCGACACCGACAGCGAGGTCCTCGCCCACCTGATCGCCGCGGCGGCCGCGCGCGGCGGCACCCTGACCGAGTCGGTGCGCACCGCCCTGGCCGACGTCGAGGGCACTTACGGGCTGCTGGTCCTCGACGCCGAACGACCGGACGTGCTGGTCGCCGCCCGGCACGGCAGCCCGCTCGTGCTGGGGCTGGGGGACCGCGAGATGTTCGTGGCCTCGGACCTGGCCGCGCTCGTGCGGCACACCCAGCAGGTGATCTACCTCGAGGACGGCGAGCTGGCCACGGTGCGGGCCGACGGGTACGAGACCGGCAGCGGCGCCGCGCGTGAACCGACCGTGGTGGAGGACCTGCCGGCCGACTACGAGCTGGGCGGATACCCCGACTACATGGCCAAGGAGATCGCCGAACAGCCGGAGGCCGCCGAGCGGGTCCTGCGGGGGCGCCTGGACGAGCGCCTGGGCACGGCCCGCTTGGACGGGCTCCGCCTCACCGCGCGGGAGCTGCGCGGGATCCGCCGGGTCAAGTTCCTCGGCTGCGGGTCGGCCTACTACGCCGGGCAGATCGGTGCGGGCCTGGTCGAGGAGCTGGCCCGGGTGCCCGCCGACGCGGAACCGGCCGCCGAGTTCCGCTACCGCAACCCGGTGGTCGACCCGCACTGCCTCTACGTGGCCGTCAGCCAGTCCGGGGAGACGGCCGACACCCTGGCCACCGTGGAGGAGCTGCGGCGCAAGGGCGGCCGCGTGGCCGGCGCGGTCAACGTCGTCGGCTCGGCCATCGCGCGGGAGTGCGACAGCGGCGTGTTCCTGCACGCCGGGCCGGAGATCTCGGTGGCCTCGACGAAGGCGTTCACGAACATGGCGCTGTCGTTCGCGCTGCTGGCACTGACGCTGGGTCGCGTCCGGGACCTCTCGCTGGGGGAGGGCAGGCGGATCGCGGCCGGGCTCGCCGCGCTGCCGGAGCTGATCGGCCGGGTGCTGGCGGAGGAGGACCGGGTCGCCTCCCTGGCCGGGCGGTTCGCCGACGCCGCGCACGTCTTCTTCCTCGGCCGGGTCCGCGGCTGGCCGGTGGCGCGCGAAGGCGCGCAGAAGCTCAAGGAGATCTCCTACGTGCACGCCGAGGCCTACCAGTCCTCGGAGCTCAAACACGGCCCGCTGGCGCTGGTCGACCCGGCGATGCCCAGCGTGGTCCTGGTACCCGACGACGACCTGGCGGCCAAGAACCTCGGCACGATCGAACAGGTCAAGGCCCGCGGCGGCCCGGTCGTCGCGGTCACCACCGCCGATCTGCCGCTGCCGCAGGCGGACGAGGTCGTCCGCCTGCCCTCGGCGGGGCCGGAGCTCGACCCGATCCTGATGACCATCCCGCTGCAGATGCTGGCCTACCACGTGGCGCGCAAGCTCGGCCGCGACATCGACAAACCCCGCAACCTGGCCAAGAGCGTCACCGTGGAGTAGTTATTCTAGTGCTAGAGTAAACGGGTGGCCCCCTCGCTGACGCCCGCGGAGCTGACCCTGCTCGGGTTGCTCGTGGAGAAAACCCGGCACGGCTACGAGCTGGACGAGGTCATCACCGCACGCGGCATGCGCGAGTGGACCGAGATCGGGTTCAGCTCGATCTACTACCTCCTGGGGCGGCTCCGGGACCGCGGCCTCATCACCGAGGTCGCCGCGCCGGGCACCGGCCGGGCCAAGGCCCGCAAGGTGTTCGGGCCGACCGCGCAGGGCCGGCGGGTGTGCGCGGCCGAGGCCGAGGCGGCCCTCGCCGAACTGCGGCCGGTGTTCCCGCCCGTCCTGGTCGGACTGGCGAGCCAGCCCGTCGTCCCGCCCGACCGCGTGCGTGCCGCCCTGGCCCAGCGCGCTACGGCGCTGGAGGAACGCGTTGCCGCCGTGCGCCGCGCAGCGCGGGCTCAGGCGGGTGCACCCGCGCACGTCCGGGCGATCTTCGACCATTCGCTCCACCAGCTCACCGCCGAACAACAGTGGCTGTCGGACTACCGCGCAGCACTCGACGAAGGAGACACCTGACCGTGCCGCCCTACGACCCGAAACGGGAGCTGAAAGCGCTCTACGCGCCGAAGAACACCGAGTGGGCGCTGGTCGACGTGCCCGAGCAGCAGTTCATCGCCATCGACGGCAGCGGCGACCCCAACACCTCCGCCGAATACGCGCGCGCCGTCGAAGCCCTCTACACCGTGGCCTACACCATCAAGTTCGCCGTCAAACGCGGCGGCGGCCGGGAATTCACCGTGGCGCCCCTGGAGGGCCTGTGGTGGGCCGAGGACTACGCGGCCTTCACCCGGCGCGACAAGGACTCCTGGCACTGGACGATGATGATCAGCCAGCCGCCGTGGGTGGGCGAGGACGTGGTCGACGACGCCCGCGACACCGCGCTGGCCAGGAAAAGGCTTCCCGCGATCGGCGAAATTCGCCACCACACCCTGCGCGAAGGACGCTGCGCCCAGGTCTTCCACGTCGGCTCCTACGACGACGAAGGACCGGTGCTGGCCCGCCTCGGCAGCTTCCTCGACGCGCACGGTCTCCGCCACGCCGGTCTGCACCACGAGATCTACCTCAGCGACGCGCGCCGGACCGAGCCCGCCCGCCTGCGCACGGTCCTGCGCCAGCCCGTCGAACCCCTCGGCTGAGCGGCCCGGTCCTTCGCGGGGACGTCGGCCTCCCGGACCGGGGACCGAGTGCTCTTCGCCGGGGCGCGCCCGGCCGTGAAGCTGGTCGTGGGTCACCGGGCCCGGAACGCGGAGAGCGATCATGAACCACGCGATCACCGGCGACAGCGTCGTCGCCGGCGTGGACGGACCTCCGGGCTCGACGCGGGCCGTCGAGTGGGCTGCGCGGGAGGCGTCGCGGATGCACCGGCCGCTGATCCTCGTGCATCAGGTGTACGCGAAGCCGCTGCTGGGCGCGCCATTTGCCCGGCGGGCTGCTCCCCGGGTGCGGGTCACCGTCGAGTCGAGTCTGGACGGTCCGATCCCGTTGCTGGTCAACAAGTCCGGAACGGCGCGCGTGGTGGCGCTGGGTTTGGCCGACCGCAGCGCGCTGCGCGACCTGCTGGCCGTGCACGGGCGTTCGCCGGTCACGGTCGTCCACAGGCGCGAGCCGGCGGGGCCCGCTGGTCGCGGTGGACACTGTGGAGCGAATTCGACCTGGCCGAGGCGTTCGGGTTCGTGCCCGACCCGTTCGGCACCGCGCCGCGCGACGACGCCGGGCGTGAGGTGCTGGACCGTTCCCCGGCCGCGTGGCGGGTCGAGTACCCCGAGATCGAGGTGCGGCCGGTGAGCGAACGCGAGCAGCCGCGAGCACGGCTGCTGGAGTGGAGTGCGCAGGCGCAGCCGAGGCCGCGGGGGATTCCGCGGCATGCTGCTCGATTCGACCACCCAGGCCCTGATCCACCACGCCGAATGCCCCGTGCTGATCGCCTGGTCGCGCCTCGATCAGGGACTTCTTGCGCCCTTGTGCCCGGCGCCCCTCCCGCGTTCCCCGGGGGACCGTCGTGCACGCTGAGGAGCGCGGAGCGACCGACCCGGGAGGAGTCCGCTGTGGACGGTGCGGGCCGCGAGAGCGACCGCCGCCCACTCGCCGGCCGACTACGCCGACCGCGCCAGCGCGGTCTCGATGACCTCGCGGCTGTCCACGTGCAACGCCTCCGCCGCGCTGCGCCCGGTCGCGGCCAGGTACGCGTCCACGAGCCGGTTGCCCACCGCGTAGCCGGCGCCGGCGGGCAGCCCGACCGGCGTCGCGCCGAACCGCGCGGCCGCCTCGTCGCCGTGCACCCACGCGGTGAAGTTCCGCATGCCGGTCACTCCCAGTCCCTCCACGACCTTGGCGAACACCGCGTCGTCGTGCAGGTGCGGCACGCCGAGGCGGGCGTAGCCGAGCTCGTCGCCGTAGAGCTGGCGGGCGAAGGCGTCGGCCAGCCCCTCGGACACCACCTGCTCGCCGACGGTGACCGTCGCCGGATCCCACACCACGCCGCCCTCGGCGTAGCGGAGGTTGTGGTGCAGCTCGTGCACCGCCGTCGCCTCCAGGCGCGCCAGGTTCTCCGGGTAGGGCCAGAAGTTGAGGAACAGGTAGCCGGGCACGCTGCCGTTCGCCGTCATGCCGAGGGCGGGGCCCATGAAGTAGGCGTCCCCCGGGTCGCCCAGGACGATGAGGACGGTGACGTCCGGGACGGTGATGCCGGGGGTGGCCGCCAGTTGCACGGCGAGGGCGTCCTCCAGTGCGTGCTCGATCCGGGGCCACGCGTCGGCGTCGTGCAACGCCTCCAGCGCCTCCCGGCAGGGCTCCTCGTCGCGGTCGAGCGGGAACCCCGATCCCATCCGGTGCATCGCAACGAGGTCCACCTCGCCCGGGAAGTACCGGTACATGCCTGCGGCGGGCGCCAGCATGGCCCGCAGGAGCGCGGCGCGGTCGGCCGGCGGGGCGCGCAGGATGTCGCGCATGGCGGGGCAGGTGTCCAGGACCGTGATCGTCATGCCGACGACGGTAAGGTCTCCAGTGGCGGGAGACTCAAGCGTCAGAGTGCGGCGAGTTCCGGTTCCAGGTCGTCCAGGCCGAGCGTGCCCACCGACAGGGCCGCCATGTGCCACGCCTTCAGGTCGAACCGCGGGTCGCGTGCCCGCGCGGCCGCACGGCCGGCCAGCCAGGCCCGCTCGCCGAGCTTGTAGCTGATCGCCTGGCCCGGCACGCCCAGGTAGCGCACGATCTCGCTGTCCAGGAACTCCGACTCGCGGGTGGTGTGCGCGCCGAAGAAGGCGCGGCCGGTCTCCGCCGTCCAGCGCAGGCCCGGCCCCAGCCCGGCCTCCTCCGGGACGGGCAGGTTCAGGTGCATGCCGATGTCCACGATCACCCGGATCACCCGCATCATCTGGGAGTCCAGGTACCCCAGCCGCATCCCGGGGTCGGCGAGGTAGCCCAGCTCGTCCATCAGCCGCTCGGCGTAGAGGGCCCAGCCCTCCGTCGTCGCGCTCACCGACCCCGCGCTGGTCTGGAACAACGACAACCGGTCGGCCAGCGTCGCCCAGTGGGCGAACTGGAGGTGGTGCCCCGGCACGGACTCGTGGTACCAGGTGCTGACCAGCGTCCACAGCGGGAAGCGGGTGCGCCCGAGGGTGGGCAGCCAGGTGCGGCCCGGCCGGGAGAAGTCCCGCGCCGGACGCGTGTAGTAGGGCGCCGCCGCGCTGCCCGGCGGGGCCAGGCGCGTCTGGAGCACCCGGACCGGGGGCGCGAGGTCGAAGTGCGTGCCGTCGAGGTCGGCCATCGCCCGGCCGGTGAGGTCCTCCAGCCACTGCCGGACCTCCTCCGCGCCCTCGACCGCGGGCCCTTCGCGGTCCAGGTAGGCCATCGCCTCCAGCACCGGGGCGCCGGGCAGGACCCGGCCGGCCTGCTCGCGGATCTGCCCGGCCAGCGCGTGGTACTCCTGCCACGCCCACTCCGTCGTGGCGGCGAGGTCGAGGTGCGCCCCGGTCCACTGGCGGGCCAGCAGCAGGTAGCGTTCCTCGCCGACTCCGTCGGGGGTGCCCTCGGCCTGCGGCAGGTACTCGTCGGTGAGGAACGTGCGCAGGGCGGCGAGCGCGTCCTGCGCGGCGCTGCTGGCGCGGTTCAGGTCGGCCCGCAGTGCGATCGGCACCTCGGCGCCGGCGGCGAAGTCCGCGAACCAGCCCCGCCCGTCACCGTCCGCCATCCACGCGGCGAGCTGGCCGGCGGCGGTGTCCACCTGGCGGGGCGCGGCGAACAGCCCGCGCCGGGCGCCCTCGCGCAGCGACGCGGTGTATCCGGCGAGCGCTTCGGGCACCCGGGAGATCCGGCGCGCGAGGACGGCCCAGTCCTCGTCCGAGTCCGTGGGCATCATCAGGAACACGTTCCGCAGGTTCTGCAGCGGCCCGAGGATGTTGCGGACCGAACGCAGGTGCTCGCCGGACGCGCTGACCGCCAGGCCGGTCTCCAGCCGCTCCCGCAGCAGCCGGGCGCAGCGGCGCTCGTCGTCGCCCTCCGGGGTCAGCGCGTCGAGCCGGGCCAGGGTCGCGGTGGCCAGCTCGTCGCGGGCGAGCTGGCCGTCGGGGGAGAGGTCGGTGAGGCGGTCCTCCCCGGGCGCGATGCCGAGCATGGTGCCCAGCTGGGGGTCGGCGGCACAGGCCTGGGCGACGTGGGAGTCCGCGAGATCACGCACGGCGGCGGTGGGGTCCGGCACGGTCGGAGTCTAGATCTAGGCTCGGAGGGGCAAGGCAACGCACGCGGAAACGGGGACAGTGTGACAGCAGCGCAGGGCCACGACTTCACCTCGCTCTACCGGCACGGCTTCGTGCGGGTGGCCTCCGCGGTCCCGGAGGTCCGCGTGGCCGACCCGGAGTTCAACGCGGACGCGACGCTGGCGATGGCCCGCCGCGCGGCCGACGACGGCGTGGCGCTGACCGTGTTCCCCGAGCTGGGCTTTTCCGCCTACACCGCGGACGACCTGTTCCACCAGGACGCGCTGCAGGGCGCGGTCGACGACGCCGTGGCCCGGTTCGTCCAGGAGTCGGCGGACCTGCCCGGGGTGTTCGCGATCGGCGCGCCGCAGCGGATCGACGGGCGGCTGTTCAACTGCGGCATCGTCGTCCACCGTGGACAGGTGCTGGGCGCGGTGTCGAAGAGCTACCTGCCCAGCTACC
Source organism: Amycolatopsis thermophila (assembly GCF_030814215.1). Classification (NCBI taxonomy): domain Bacteria; kingdom Bacillati; phylum Actinomycetota; class Actinomycetes; order Pseudonocardiales; family Pseudonocardiaceae; genus Amycolatopsis; species Amycolatopsis thermophila. The sequence goes on from NZ_JAUSUT010000001.1 coordinate 5,704,876, forward strand.
GCGAGTTCTACGAGAAGCGGCAGTTCGTGGCGGCCCGCGACGCGGTGTCCGAACGGGCCCGCATCGCCGGGCAGGACGTGCCCTTCGGCAGCGACCTGCTCTTCGCCGCGCCGAACGTGCCCGGCCTGGTGTTCCACGTCGAGATCTGCGAGGACGGCTGGGTGCCGGTGACCCCGAGCGGGTTCGGCGCGCTGGCCGGGGCGACGGTGCTGCTCAACCTGTCGGCGAGCAACATCGTGATCGGCAAGGCCGGGTACCGGCGCACGCTGTGCACCGGCCACTCCGCGCGGTTCGTCGCGGCCTACGTGTACTCGGCGGCCGGGCCGGGGGAGTCCACGACGGACCTGGCCTGGGACGGTCAGGCGGTGATCGCGGAGAACGGGTCGTTGCTGGCCGAGGGCGAGCGGTTCGTGGCGGACCAGCTGGTCACCGCGGACGTCGACCTGGAGCGGCTGGCCGCGGACCGGTTGCGGATGACCAGTTTCAGCGACAACGCCCACGACCACCGGGAGCGGCTCAAGCGGTTCCGGCGGGTGGAGTTCGACCTTCAGCTGCCGCCGGGGCCGGTGCGGCTGCGGCGCGAGATCCAGCGTTTCCCGTACGTGCCGGCGAACACGGCCGACCGCAACGAGCGCTGCCGCGAGGTCCACCACATCCAGGTGCAGGGGCTGACGCAGCGGCTGGCGGCGACCGGGATCGAGAAGGTCGTCATCGGCGTGTCCGGCGGGCTCGACTCGACCCAGGCGCTGATCATCGCCGCGCAGAGCATGGACAAGCTCGGCCTGCCGCGGGAGAACGTGCTGGCCTACACGATGCCCGGGTTCGCCACCAGCGACCACACCCTGGCCAACGCGCACAAGCTGATGAAGGCGCTGGGGGCGTCGGCGCACGAGATCGACATCCGGCCCTCGGCGAAGCAGATGCTGGCCGACCTCGGGCACCCGGCCGCCGACGGGGCGCCGGTGTACGACGTGACGTTCGAGAACGTGCAGGCGGGGGAGCGGACCTCGCACCTGTTCCGGCTGGCCAACCACCACGGCGCACTCGTGGTGGGCACCGGCGACCTCAGCGAGCAGGCGCTGGGCTGGGCGACCTACGGGGTGGGCGACCAGATGTCGCACTACAACGTCAACGCCTCGGTGCCCAAGACGCTGATCCGCTACCTGATCGCGTGGGAGGTGGCGACCGAGCGGCTCGGCGAGGGCGCGGACGAGGTGCTGCGCTCGATCCTGGCCACCGAGATCTCGCCCGAGCTGGTGCCGGGGGAGGGCCCGGGCTCGGGGCCGGCGCAGAGCTCGGAGGCGAAGGTCGGCCCGTACGAGCTGCAGGACTTCCACCTGTACTACCTGCTGCGGTTCGGCTACCGGCCCAGCCGGATCGCCTACCTGGCTCAGCACGCGTGGGGTGACGTCGACACCGGCCAGTGGCCGGACCTGGTGCCCGAGGACGAGCGCAACAGCTACGACCTGCCCACGATCAAGAAGTGGCTGCGCGAATTCCTGTGGCGCTTCATCCAGACGAGCCAGTTCAAGCGCTCCGCGATGCCCAACGCGCCGAAGGTCGGATCGGGCGGATCGCTGTCCCCCCGCGGCGACTGGCGCGCGCCCAGCGACGCGAGCGCGCGGGCGTGGCTGGACGAGCTGGAGGCGAACGTCCCCGGCTGACGCCGCAACGGGCGGGCGTGCCCGCGCCGGCGAGGGGAACCCCGCCGGGTCAGGTGACGCGTTGCCCGGGGAAGGTGAACTGCGTGTCGATGTCGGAGGCGACGGCTTCGAGCAGTTCCTCGGTCAGGTCGCTCAGGGCCCGCGCCAGGGCGAGTTCGGCCGCGATCGGCGGCAGGTGCTGGCCGCGCGGTCCGTTCTGGACCAGTCCGATGCCGGTGAAGCGGGTACCGTCGGTGCCGCCGAGCCGGATTTCCGCGCGCGTGACACCCCCGATCTCGTCCAGGCCGATGTCCATCTTCCAGTGGCAGGGTTGCCGCATGCACGCTCCTCGTCCGATCTGGCCTCACTGTCCCTGTTCGCGCCGTCCCGGCCCAAGAGTCGGAAGTCCCTAACTCCCGCGCTGCACGGCCCAGGCGAGCACCAGCCCGCCCGAGTTGAGCGCCAGGTGCACCAGCGCGGGGGCCAGGATTCCGCGGCCGCCGTAGCGCAGCGCGCACAACGCGACCCCGGCGGCCGCCGCCCCGGCCATCGCCAGCACCGACAGCACCGGCAAGGGGATCTGCCCCGCCGCGGCGTCGACGGCGGCGTTGCGGCGCAACGCCAGTGACGGCAACAGGTGCCACAACCCGAACAACGCCGAGGCCCCCAGCACGGGACGCCAGCGCCACCGGTCGCCGCCGCCGAGCAGCGCGGGCAGGACGCCGCGGAAGGCGACCTCCTCCACGAGCACGGTGCCCAGCGGGATGCGCACCAGCGCCAGCCACACCACCTCGCCCACCGGCGGCCGCCCGACGCGGCCGTCGTGGAACAGGGTCCGCAGCGCGGGCACGGCCAGCGCGACCGCGAACCCGGCCACGACCACCAGACAGGCGATCCCGCCGGTGCGCGCCGACCGTCCCCCGTGCCGCGCGGACAGCCCCATCTCGGCCCAGCCCAGGCCGGCCAGCCGCCCCAGTCCGATGAGGACACCCGCCGTCGCCGCCCCGCACACCGGGTAGGCCCAGCCGGGCAGGACCCGGTTGGCCAACGTGGTCGCCGCGGCCAGCGCCGCGACGGCACCGGCGACGGCGATCCGGCCCGGCAGCCGGGGCAGGGCGTCGATCTCACGCATCCACCCCAGTGTGCCCGCCGGGCAGGGACCAACGGCCCTTCACCTCCGGCCCCCTCGCCGGTCACGCTGGACACCGGAGCACCCGACGTGGAGGACGGAGATGACCGGCGCAGCACTGGTCCGGACGGGCGGCCGTGAGTGGATCCCCGTGCCGGCGCGCGGGTTGAACTGAGGTGCGCGATGACGGCCCCCGTCTCCCCGCTCCTCCGGTTCTGGCGACTGCTGCGCCCGGGCGGGCCGCTCGCGCGTCCGTGGGACCGCTGGGAGGCGCGCCTGCTGATCGCCGCGATCCTGCTGGCCCTTCTCGCCGTGCCGGTCTCGGGCGCGCTGGCGTCGGACGTCTACGGGCGGCAGGCGGAGGTCGCGCGGGAGCAGCAGGCCGACCGGACCCGGGCGAGCGCACTGCTGCTGGCCGACGCGGACCCGTTCGTGACCGGCGGACCGGCCGCCCAGGTGGACGAGGTCCCGGCGCGCTGGCTCCTGCCGGACGGCACCGACCGCACCGGATCGCTGCAGGTCCCGGCGGGCACGCACCGGGGTGCGCGGGTGCCGATCTGGATCGACCGGACGGGGGAGCCGGTCCCGCCGCCGCTGTCGACGTTCAACGCGCTGAGCATCGCGCTCAGCATCGCCCTGCTCGTGTGGCTCGGCGTGGTACTGGCCCTGGCGTTCGTCGTGTTCGTGGTGCACTTCGCGCTCGACCGTCTGCGCGCGGCGGCCTGGGCCCGGGAATGGGAGACCCTCGGCAGCGACCGATGACCGCTCCCGGGAACACCTCCACGGTGTATAACGCCCTATACGGCGCGGCTTTGTCGCGACCTATTCAGGTCGCTGCAGCTTCCCCGCCGGGCGCAACTTCGTCGCAAGGACGGCGGCCTGGGTCCGGCGCTCGAGCCCGAGTTTGGTGAGCAGCCGGGAGACGTAGTTCTTCACGGTCTTCTCCGCCAGGAACATCCGCTCGGCGATCTGGCGGTTGGTCAGGCCTTCGCCGATGAGCTCCAGCAGGGTCCGTTCGCGGTTGCTGAGGGCGGCCAGCGGGCCGGTCTCAGCGGCGTCGGCGCGCAGCTTCGCCATCAGGGTGGCCGCTGCGCGCGTGTCGAGCAGCGACCGTCCCGATCCGACCTCACGCACGGCGGACACCAGCTGGAGCCCCTGGATGTCCTTGATGACGTAGCCGCCGGCGCCGGCGAGGATCGCGTTGAGCATGGCCTCCTCGTCGGTGTAGGAGGTCAGGATCAGCACGTTCAGCTCGGGCAGCCGGGACCGCAGCTCGCGGCACAGCTCGATGCCGTTGCCGTCGGGCAGCCGCACGTCGAGCACGGCCACGTCGGGCCGCAGCGCCAAGATCCGGGAGAGGGCCTGGGCCGCGGTCGACGCTTCGCCGACGACGGTCAGCCCGGGGTCGGTCTCGAGGAGGTCGCCGACCCCGCGTCGCACGACCTCGTGGTCGTCGACGAGAAAGACCTTGATCACGCCGTCATCCCTTCCGACCGACGGAACCCACCCAGGGTACGGGCGGCCGCACCCCGGGCAGGCGGCCTTGGTCCCGAATCGTGGGGACCAAGGTCCCCAACCGAGTGGTTCGCCTCGCCCGCCCGTTCAGGGCCGGAGAACCGCCGCGCCGCGGACCCGGCCCGCGGCGAGGTCGGCCAGCGCCTGGTCGGCCTGGTCGAGCGCGTACTCCGTGGTCACGACGCGCAGCGGGTGCTCGGCGGCAAAGCCGAGGAACTCACGCGCGTCACGGCGGGTGGCGGAGGTGACGCTGCGCAGCGTGCGCTCCTGGAACAGGTGCCGCTGGTAGTGCAGGGCCGGGACGTCGGTGAGGTGGATGCCGGCCACGGCGAGTGTGCCGCCGCGATCGAGGGCCGCCAGTGCGGGCGGCACGAGGTCTCCGGACGGGGCGAACAGGATCGCCGCGTCGAGCGGTTCCGGTGCCGGGTCCTCGGCGTCGCCCGCGGAGGTGGCGCCGAGGTCGAGCGCGAGCTGCCGGGCGCGGTTGCTGCGGGTCATGACGTGCACGGTGGCACCTTCGGCCAGGGCGACCTGGGCGGCCAGGTGTGCGCTGGCGCCGAAGCCGTAGATCCCGAGCCGCCCGCCGCGGGGCAGTTCGCTGCGGCGCAGGGCGCGGTAGCCGATGATCCCGGCGCACAGCAGGGGCGCCAGCTCGGTGACGGAATAGCCGCCGGGCAGCCGGTGCGCGTAGGCGGCCGGGACGGTCGTGAAGCGGGCGTAGCCGCCGTCGTCGTCCCAGCCGGTGTAGCGCGAGTCCGGGCAGAGGTTCTCGGCGCCGCGGCGGCAGTACCGGCACTCGCCGCAGGTGCCGCGCAACCAGGCGGCGCCGACGCGGTCGCCGGGGGTGAACCCGGTGACGTGCGGGCCGAGGGCGGCGACCTCGCCGACCACCTCGTGGCCCGGGACCACACCGCCGCGGTGTACCGGCAGGTCGCCTTCGACGACGTGCAGGTCGGTGCGGCAGACCCCGCACGCGAGGACGCGCAGGAGCAGGTCCCCGCCGGCGACGTCGGGGACCGGTTCGTTGCGCAGTTCGAACTTGCGGGTGCCCGGAGGGCCGGGCCGGAACACTCGCCAGGCGTGCACGGTTCCAGCGTGGCCGAGCCCGGCGCCCGCGGTTAGGGCCGAAGGGCCCGAGCGCTGGTGCGGGCCAGGTCAGCTGACGGGGGCGGACCAGGTGAGCCGGGTGCCGCCGGTCGCGAGCGCGGTCACGGTGCAGGTGCCGCCCGCCTGGGCGGCCCGTTCGGTCAGGTTGTGCAGGCCGCTTCGGGCCACCTTCTCCGGGATGCCGGTGCCGTTGTCGACGACGTCGATCACCAGGTCGTCGTCGACCGAGACCGTGATGGTGAGCGTGGTGGCGCGGGCGTGGCGGACGGCGTTGGCGAGGGCTTCGCGCAGGACGGCTTCGGCGTGTTCGGCCAGTTCGCTGCCGACGACGCCGATGGGGCCGGCCATGCGGACGGTGGTGCGCAGCCCGGTGTCGCCGGTGACCTCGGCGATGATCTCGTTGAGCCGTTTGCGCAGCTGGGTGGTGCCCTGCAGGCCGCCGTGCAGGTCGAAGATGGCGGTGCGGATCTCGGCGACGATGTTCTGCACGTCGTCGATCATGTCCGCCAGGCGCCGCTGGATCTCCGGGTTGCGGCTGCGCATGTGCGTGCTCTGCAACGCCAGACCGTGCGCGAACAGGCGCTGGATGACGTGGTCGTGCAGGTCGCGGGCGATGCGGTCGCGGTCGGCGACGACCTTGAGTTCGCTGAGGGAGCGCTGGTCCTCGGCCAGCTGCAGGGCGAGTGCGGCCTGGTCGGCGAAGGCGGCGGCGAGGGTGAGCTGGGTGGTGTCGAAGGGGTCCTGGCCGGCTTTGCGGAGTGTGACGAGCACGCCGGAGACGTAGTCGCGGGACGCGCGCAGTGGCAGGACCAGTGCGGCGCCGAACTCGGTCGACAGGTCGTAGGCGAGGTTCTCGACGAGCCGGGGCTGGGCGTCGGTGTAGGCCGCGCCGCAGCTGGAGCCGGCGATCGGGATCTCGCGCCCGATGAGGGGGTCGGGGTCGAGGCCGGCGCAGACGGTGATCGTCAGGTGGGTGACGTCGGCGGGGGGCGCCTCGGGGTCGTCGGGCTGGGCGATGAACGCGTAGTCGGCCCCGGCGAGGGCGAGCGCGCGGTTGGCGATCAGGTAGAGGACGTCGGTGGGTTCGGCGGCGGCGAGCAGTTCGGCGCGGATCTCGCTGGTGGCCTCCTGCCAGCGCTGCCGCAGCTGGGCCTCCTCGTAGAGGCGGGCGTTTTCCACCGCGATGCCGGCCGAGGCGGCGAGTGCCTGCACGACCACTTCGTCGTCTTCGGTGAAAGGCTGTCCGTTCTTCTTCTCGGTGAGGTAGAGATTTCCGAAAACCTCATTGCGGACGCGCACCGGTACGCCGAGGAATGTGCGCATCGGGGGGTGGTGTTCGGGAAATCCGGACGAGGCGACGTGCCGGGAAAGATCGTCGAGGCGGATGGGTTTCGGTTGCTGGATGAGCAGGCCGAGCAGGCCGTGCCCGGTGGGCAGGTCGCCGATCCGGCGGCGGGTCTCCTCGTCGATGCCCTCGTAGACGAACTCGGCGAGCTCTTCGCGGTCGGGTGCGAGCACACCCAGTGCGCCGAAACGGCAATCGACGAGGTTGATCGCGGCGTGCACGATCCGGCGCAGGGTCGCGTCCAGTTCGAGACCGCCGGCGACGGCGAGCATCGCCTCGAGCAGCCCGTCCATCTGGTCCCGGGACTGCACCAATTGCTCGATGCGTTCCTGCACTTCTCGCAACAGTTCGCGCAATCGCAACTGGGACAGCGTTTTGCGCAACCCGGCGATGAGTTGGTCAGGGTCGGAATCGCTGGTCCCGGGCATATCGCCAGACTGGCATGCCGATTGCGTGAACACCAGTCAAAAGCGTCCACGCGGTGGGCGATCGTGGTCGTGGAAAGGGCACAAAGACCCCGGGCGCGGTGACGCCGGGCCCTCGTGCGGGGTGGGGTGCGGGGGGACAGTGGGGTGATCCTGGTCCCTTCGTGGCCTGGAGGTCCGGATGTCTCTCGCGAGCCAGGACCCGGTCAGGGCCGCACTCGACGCGGCGATCCGTGCGCCGTCGCCCCACAACAGCCAGCCGTGGCGGTTCCGGGTGTGCGGTGACCGGATCGACGTGGTGCTCGACGGCGACCGGATCCTGAAGGTCGCCGATCCGGAGGGGCGGGAGGCGCGGCTGGCCTGTGGGGCGGCGATCCTGAACGTGCGGCTGGCGTTGCGCGCCGCGGGGCGGGTGCCGGTGGAGGAGCTGATGCCGCGGCGGGACGCTCCGGAGCACCTGGCGACGGTGCGGCTCGGCGGGTGGCGGCCGGCGACGACGGACGATCTGGCGCTGGCGCGGGCGATCGGGTACCGGCGCAGCAACCGGCGCGCGTTCACGTCGCGGGAGGTGCCGGTGTGGGTGCGGCAGGCGCTGGTGCGGGCGGCGGCCGAGGAGGGCGCGGACCTGGTGGTCGTCCACGACGCCGGGCGGCTGGCGGAGCTGGAGGTGCTGGTGCGGGAGGCCGAGCGGTTGCAGGCGGAGGATCCGGCGTTCCAGGAGGAGGTGCGGCGGTGGACGGCGACGGACCCGTCGCGCGAGGACGGGGTGCCCGCCGCGGTGGTGGGGCGGGGGCCGGAGTGGCCGTACGACCGCAGGCCGCTGGTTGCGGTGCTGGTCTCCGGTGCGGACACGCGGCTGGAGCAGGTGCGGGCCGGGCAGGCGTTGCAGCGGGTGTTGCTGCGGGCGACCACGGCCGGGGTCAGTGTGTCGTTCGTGTCGGAGCCGGTGGAGATCCCGTTGTTGCGGGCGGCGGTGGGCCGGCTGGCCGCGGTGCCGGGGTCGCCGCAGGTGGTGCTGCGGTTCGGGTACGGGTTCGCGGCTCCGGCGACGCGGCGGCGCCCGGTGTCGGCCGTGACGCGTTACACCGGTGGGGGTTAGCGGGGGCCGCGGCGGGGCATCTGTGCGGCATGTCCGTTGACGATTCTCTGCCGACGCTGCGCCGGCTGGCCGACCTGGCGGAGCTGCTGATCCCCGGCGTGGTGGTCTACGTGCGGTATTCGCCGGGCCCGGAGTCCGATGCCGGGCACCCGAGCACCGACCACGAGAGCGGGCTGGAGATGCCGGGGGTGTCGGTCAACCCGCTGAACGCGCCGGGCTGGTGGTCGTTGCCGGTGGAGGACTGGCTGGCGCGGCGGATCTGCCAGTACCTGCACCAGCAGCGGGAGGGGGCGCGGCCGTGGGTGCTGACCGGCAAGGAGGTGGACTTCGGGCCGGACAACGAGCCGCTGCTGGTGGACGTCGAGCCGATCGCGTGGATCGCCGACGAGCTGGTGGAGGAGGCGCGGGATCGGTACCACTCCCGGCTGGACGCGGGGCGCTCGACGCACGAAGATTGATCGTAGGTGTTTCGCGCGCCGGGTGATCGGGAATGCGGGGCCGGGAGGTGAGCGATGGGCGTGGGTGACTGGCTGCGGCGGTGGCCGGTGTACCGGCAGCTGACCGGGGACGACCGGCTGGGCCGGGGCGCGGCGGCGCAGTCGGCGCGGTCGCACTCCCTGATGCCGCGGACGGCTTCGGCGGACCGGGTGGTGCATTCGGTGTGCCCGTACTGCGCGGTGGGGTGCGCGCAGAACGTGTACGTGAAGGACGAGCGGGTCGTCCAGATCGAGGGCAACCCGGATTCGCCGATCTCCCGGGGCCGGTTGTGCCCGAAGGGGTCGGCGAGCAAGCAACTGGTGACCGGGCCGCAGCGGGTGGAGAAGGTGCTCTACCGCGCGCCGTACGGCACGCAGTGGCAGGAGCTGGACCTGTCCACGGCGATGGACATGGTGGCCGACCGGGTGCTGGACGCGCGGCGCAAGGGCTGGCAGGAGACCGACGAGCGGGGCAACCGGCTGCGGCGGACGATGGGTCTGGCGAGCCTGGGCGGCGCGACGCTGGACAACGAAGAGAACTTCCTGATCAAGAAGTTGTTCACGGCGCTGGGCGCGATCCAGATCGAGAACCAGGCCCGTATTTGACACTCCGCCACGGTTCCCGGTCTGGGAGCCTCCTTCGGTCGCGGTGGTGCGACGGACTACCAGCAGGACCTGGTCAACGCCGACTGCGTGTTCATCATGGGCTCGAACATGGCCGAGGCCCATCCGGTGGGGTTCCAGTGGGTGATGGAGGCCAAGGCGCGGGGCGCGAAGGTGTTCCACATCGACCCGCGGTTCACGCGCACGAGTGCGCTGGCGGACCGGCACGTGCCGTTGCGGGCGGGGTCGGACATCGCGTTCCTGGGCGGGGTGATCAACTACATCCTGTCGAACGGGCTGGAGTTCCGGGAGTACGTCACGGCGTACACGAACGCGCCGTTCCTGGTGAGTGAGGAGTTCCGGGACACCGAGGACCTGGACGGGTTGTTCAGCGGGTACGACCCCGAGACGGCGTCGTACGAGACGGCGAGCTGGCACTACGAGAGCGCGCGGCCGCGGGAGGGCCGGGGCGCGCGGGCGAAGGAGCAGTCGGCGCCGGACCAGCACGGGTCGGGCGGGCCGTCGGTGGAGGGTGCCGCGGACGAGATCGCCGCGGATCCGACGCTGGAGCACCCGCGGTGCGTGTTCCAGATCCTCAAGCGGCACTTCGCGCGGTACACGCCGGAGATGGTGGAGCGGACCTGCGGGGTGCCGGCCGAGGTGTTCCTCGAGGTGTGCCGGGCGTGGACGGAGAACTCGGGGCGGGACCGCACGGCGGCGCTGGTGTACAGCGTGGGCTGGACGCAGCACTCGATGGGTGCGCAGTACATCCGGGCGGGGTCGATCATCCAGTTGCTGCTGGGCAACATCGGGCGGCCGGGTGGCGGGGTGTTCGCGTTGCGCGGGCACGCCTCGATCCAGGGATCGACCGACATCCCGACGTTGTTCAACCTGCTGCCGGGTTATCTGCCGATGCCGGACACCGGTCACGGCGACATCGGCGAGTACCTGCACCTGGTGCGCGGTGACCGGCAGAAGGGGTTCTGGCGCAACGCCGACGCGTACCTGGTGTCGTTGCTGAAGGAGTACTGGGGCGACCACGCGACGGCCGAGAACGACTGGTGCTTCGACTACCTGCCGCGGATCAACGGCGATCACGGCACCTACCGGACCGTGATGGACATGATCGACGGGAAGGTGTTCGGGTACTTCCTGCTCGGGCAGAACCCGGCGGTGGGGTCGGCGAACGGGCGGTTGCAGCGGCTGGGCATGGCGAACCTGGACTGGCTGGTGGTGCGGGACCTGGCGATGATCGAGAGCGCCACGTTCTGGAAGGACTCGCCGGAGATCGAGTCCGGGGAGATCGTGCCGGAGCGGTGCCGCACCGAGGTGTTCTTCTTCCCGGCGGCCTCCCACGTGGAGAAGTCCGGTACGTTCACCCAGACGCAGCGGATGCTGCAGTGGCGGGACAAGGCCGTCGACCCGGCGGGTGACCAGCGCAGTGAGCTGTGGTTCTTCTACCACCTGGGCCGGATCCTGAAGGAGAAGCTGGCGGGGTCCACCGACGAGCGGGATCGTCCGCTGCTGGACCTGTGGTGGGACTACCGGATGGAGGACGGTGACGAGCCCTCGGCCGAGGACGTGCTGCGCCGCATCAACGGGGTGGACCTGGAGACCGGGCGTGCGCTGAACGGGTACCTGGAGCTGAAGGCCGACGGCAGCACCCTGTGCGGATGCTGGATCTACAGCGGCGTGTACGCCGATGAGGTGAACCAGGCGGCGCGCCGCAAGCCGCACGACGAGCAGGGCCCGTACGAGTCGGAGTGGGGCTGGACGTGGCCGTTGAACCGGCGCGTGCTCTACAACCGGGCGTCGGCCGATCCGCAGGGCCGCCCGTGGAGCGAGCGGAAGAAGCTCGTGTGGTGGGACGCGGAGAAGGGCGAGTGGACCGGGCACGACGTGCCGGACTTCGAGAAGACCAAGCCGCCGGGCTTCCGGCCGGAGCCGGGGGCGGTGGGACCGGACGCGCTGCACGGTGACGACCCGTTCGTGATGCAGTCCGACGGCAAGGGCTGGTTGTTCGCGCCGAACGGGGTGCTGGACGGGCCGCTGCCCACGCACTACGAGCCGCACGAGTCGCCGGTGCGCAACCCGTTGTACGGGCAGCAGGGCAACCCGGCGCGGAAGGTGTACCCGCGGGTGGACAACCCGTCGAACCCGGCGCCGCCGGAGCGGCTCGGCGAGGTGTTCCCGTACGTGTTCACCGCGTCGCGGCTGACCGAGCACCACACCGCGGGTGGGATGAGCCGTCAGTTGCCGTACCTGGCGGAGTTGCAGCCGGCGTTGTTCGTGGAGGTCTCGCCGGAGCTGGCGGCCGAGCGCGGTCTGGTGCACCTGGGCTGGGCGCACGTGGTGACGAGCCGGTCGGCGGTGGATGCGCGGGTGTTCGTCACCGAGCGGATGCGGCCGCTGCGGATCGAGGACCGGGTGGTGCACCAGATCTGGATGCCCTACCACTGGGGGCAGACCGGCCTGGTCGACGGTGACGTGGTGAACGACCTGCTCGGGGTGGTGGCGGATCCGAACGTGTTCATCCAGGAGAGCAAGGTGGCCACCTGCGACATCCGGCCCGGCCGCCGCCCGCGCGGCCCCGGCCTGCTGGCCTACCTGGAGGAGTACCGGACGCGGGCGGGGATCACGGTGGCGACGGGGACGCACCTCGACACGGCAGGCGGCGCGGAGGGGCGGTCATGACGAACAGCTTCTACGGCCCGCTGGAGGACCCGGCGGGCGAGGCCGGGTACCGGGAGCACCCGCCGCGGATGGGCTTTTTCACCGACACGTCGGTGTGCATCGGCTGCAAGGCGTGCGAGGTGGCGTGCAAGGAGTGGAACGGGGTGCCCGACGACGGGTTCGACCTGCTGGGCATGTCGTTCGACAACACCGGGATGCTGGGCGCGAACTCGTGGCGGCACGTGGCGTTCGTCGAGCAGGAGCGGCCGGGCGCGCGCTCGCCGGAGCCGGTGGACCTGGGGTTGCCGTCGTTCGACCTGCCGGGCGCCGGCAGCGGAGCGGAGACCCGCACCGACTTCCGGTGGCTGATGAGTTCGGACGTGTGCAAGCACTGCACGCACGCCGGGTGTCTGGACGTGTGCCCGACTGGCGCGTTGTTCCGCACCGAGTTCGGGTCGGTGGTGGTGCAGCCGGACATCTGCAACGGCTGCGGGTACTGCGTGTCCGGTTGCCCGTACGGGGTGATCGACCGGCGCGAGGTCGACGGCCGGGCGTGGAAGTGCACGCTGTGCTACGACCGCCTGCGGGACGGGCTGGAACCGGCGTGCGCCAAGGCGTGCCCGACCGATTCGATCCAGTTCGGACCGCTGGAGGAGCTGCGGGAGCGGGCCGCGCGCCGGGTGGACGCCCTGCACGAGGCCGGGGTGGGCGAGGCGCGGTTGTACGGCGAGAGCCCGGACGACGGCGTGGGTGGTGACGGCGCGTTCTTCCTGCTGCTGGACGAGCCCGAGGTGTACGGTCTGCCGCCGGACCCGGTGGTGCCGACGAAGGACTCGGGGTCGATGTGGAAGTTCGCGGGCGTAGCCGCCTCGGCGCTGGTGGCCGCCGCGGTGTCGGTCTTCTTCGGACGGGGCGGATGATGAAGGAACAGGTCGCGGTGCCGCGGGCGGAGTTCCGGTCCTACTACGGGCGGCCGGTGCTCAAGCCGCCGGTGTGGGAGTGGAAGATCCCGGCCTACCTGTTCACCGGCGGGTTGTCCGCGGGGTCGGCGATGCTCGGCGCCGGGGCGGACCTGACCGGGCGCCCGGTGTTGCGCCGGGCGAGCCGTCTGGGCGCGCTGGGCGCGCTCGCGGCGAGCCTGTACCTGCTGGTGGCCGATCTGGGGCGGCCGGAGCGGTTCCTGCACATGCTGCGGGTGGCCAAGCCCAGTTCGCCGATGAGCGTGGGCACCTGGATCCTGGTCGCCTACGGCCCGGGTGCCGGGGTGGCGGCGGTGGCCGAGCTGGTGCCGGCGCGGTGGCGGGGCACGATGCCCGGGCGGTTGCTGCGGTGGCTGGCGCGGCCGGCCGGGTTGTCGGCAGCGGCGATCGCGCCCGGCGTGGCGTCCTACACGTCGGTGTTGTTGTCGCAGACGGCGGTGCCGGGCTGGCACGAGGCCTACCGGCAGCTGCCGTTCGTGTTCACCGGGTCGGCGGCGGCCAGTGGCGCGGGGTGGGGTCTGGTGTTCGCCCCGGTCGGGGAGGCCGGGCCGGCGCGGCGCCTGGCGGTGGTCGGGGCGGCGGCGGAGGTGGTCGCGTCGAAGGTGATCGACCAGCGTCTCGGGCTGACCTCCCAGGCCTACACCACCGGGAAGGCACACCGGCTGCGGAAGTGGTCGGAGTACCTGACGCTGGGCGGCGCGGTGGGCGCGCTGGCGGGCCGTCGCAGCCGGGCCGTGTCGGTCGCGTCGGGGCTGGCGTTGCTGGCGGGCAGCGCGTTGCAGCGGTTCGGGGTGTTCGAAGCCGGTGTGGAGTCCACGAGGGACCCGAAGTACGTGGTGGTGCCGCAGCGGGATCGGGTCAGCCGGGGGAGCGAGCGCTGAGCAGGTTCGCCAGCGAGAAGCTCTCCCCGCGCGCGAGCAGGCGGACGTCGGTGGCCGGGTGACGTCGCGCGGCCTCGTGCAGGAAGTTCGACACCGGTGAGGTGAACTTGCCGTAGTCGTCGAAGTGCACGGGCACCACGTGGGTGGGGTTCATCAGCTCCAGCATGCGCCCGCCCTGGTGGTCGTCCATGGTGACCAGGACGCCGAGCACGCGGGTGCCGCCGAGGTGCAGCACGGCGAGGTCGATCTCGGGGTAGCGGCGGCGGATCTCGGTGAGTTCGTCGTGGATGATGGTGTCGCCGCTGACGTAGATGCGCAGCGTGGCCGCGCCCGGCCGGGCGGTGTACTCCCAGATGCTGCCCATCACCGGCGGCAGGATCCGGTTCAGCGGGCCGCGGGAGTGGCGGGCCGGGACCGCGGTGACGGTCAGCTGGGCGTCCCCGTCGGTGAGGGTCTCCCCGCGCCACGTGGGTAGCGCGACGGTGGCCCGGAAGCCGCGCTTGGCCAGGCGGATCGCGGCGTGGCGGGTGGTCAGGATCGGCACGTCCGGCGGCAGGTCGCGGCGGGCGACGCGGTCGAAGTGGTCGCCGTGCAGGTGGGACAGCACCACCCCGGACAGTTCGGGCAGGTCGGCGATCTGGGCCGCGGGTTCGGTGCGGCGCCGGGAGACGAGCCCCTGCCCGAAGTAGGACCACTGCCCGCGGTGCAGGAAGTTCGGGTCCGTCAGGACCCGGAACGGCCCCAGCCGCACCAGGGTGGTGGCGGTGCCGATGAACGTGAGCGAGTCCGGGGGGAACACACAACCCGGGCTACCCACCAGCGTGCGGATGATTCACCGCGCGGGGCGGGGGAACCCGGCCGCGGTCGGGATCCGCAGCGCCGGGCCGGACTGGTTGCCGTGCCTGCGCGAGTCCGCCTACCAGGGCAGCCGGGTCGCCGTGACCGCCAGCGTGGTCAGCGGCACGGTGAACCTCCCGCCGAGGCGGTCGATCGCGGCGCCGACGTGGTCGAGCACCTCGGCGCGCTGCCCGGGCGCGAGCGGGGTGAGGCCGCCGGTGGTGGCGAGCTGGTCCAGCCACGCATCGCGGGTGTAGGTGCGCTCGGCGTCGAAGCGCCACCGCTCCGGCTCGTCGAAGGTCGCCGCCTCCCGCATGCCGTCGGCGATCTTGGCGAATCCGGCCTGGTAGAGGTCGGCCGGCGCGGCCTGGAGGGTGAACGGCGAGCCGGGCACGACCCGCCGGTAGACCTCGGCGAAGGCGTCGACGACCTCGGGCGGGGCTGCGAAGGCGTGCGCGAACACCGCGAACCGGCCACCGGGGCGCAGCACGCGCGCGACCTTGACCAGGCCCGCGACCGGGTCGACCCAGTGCCAGGACTGGGCCGCCACGACCGCGTCGAAGGTGCGGCCGGCCGGGTCCCACGCCTCGAAGGTGGCGACTTCGGTGGCGACGCCGTTGTCCCGGGCGAACCCGGCCATCCGCGGGTCCGGGTCGACGCCGAGCACGCGGCAGCCGGCCGCTCGGAGCTGGCGCGCGGCGATCCCGGTGCCGCAGCCGACGTCCAGGACGTCGGCGCCGGCGGCCGCGATCCGCTCGATCAGGGCGGCGGGATAGGGGGGCCTGGACCGGTCGTAGCGGGCGGCGTCGACGCCGAACGACTCGGCCGTGGCCCGGGCCTCGTGCGGTAAAGTGGGCATGCGCCCACCCTAGTGGGCGGGCGCCCACTAGGACCAGGGAGGAGCACGCGGTGCCCACCGGGGTGCACATCCAGGACCCGCGACGCCAGCTGCTCGACGCCGCCGAACGGGTTCTGCTCCGGGACGGGCCGAGCGGGCTGACCAGCCGCGCGGTGACCGCGGAGGCGGACTGCGCGAAGGGCGTGCTGCACCGGCATTTCGCCGATTTCGACGACTTCCTCGCCGAGCTGGTGCGGGAACGCATCGCCCGGCTCGAGGACCAGGCGGTCAGCCTGCGCGGGGCGGCCGGGACGGGCACCGTCGCGGGCAACCTCGTCACCGCGCTGACCGGCCTGTTCGACCCGGTCGCGATCGGTGTGGTCGGGCTCGTGGTGTTCCGGGACGAGCTGCGCGCCCGCCTGCGCCGGGCGTGGCCGGGGATCCCGGTGCTGACGGAGGCGGCCGCCCTGATCGCCGCCTACCTCACCGACGAGTGCGACATGGGCCGCATCGCCGCCGACGCCGACGTCGATTCGCTCGCCCTGTCCCTGATCGGAGCGGGCCACCTGCTCTTCGCCGGCCGCGACGGCAGCCCACCCGAACCCGGCGAGGTGGAGCAGGTGGTGACCGCCGTGACCGCCGACGTCGTCCAACGCAGACTGCTGTGAAACCCGTGCGGCACAAGGGGAAATGCCGGTTCCGGGCGCGCCGCCGACGGCGCGTCCAGCCGCGCAGTCCGGTGGTCCGTCGCCCATGAACCTCCGCGTACGGCGTCTCGCCGGCCACGGCGACCGCGGGGTCGTAGCTGCTGCCGT
This sequence comes from Amycolatopsis thermophila, assembly GCF_030814215.1. Lineage (NCBI taxonomy): Bacteria > Bacillati > Actinomycetota > Actinomycetes > Pseudonocardiales > Pseudonocardiaceae > Amycolatopsis > Amycolatopsis thermophila. The sequence goes on from NZ_JAUSUT010000001.1 coordinate 5,721,242, forward strand.
CCCGGTTGAAGGTGCCTTGTCGCGGATGCCTTGCAGGATCGCTTACGCCCGGCGCAAAGGTCCAGACCTCTGTTCGGCCCCTGCCGATCGCCGGTAGGTTGGCGGACATGGCAAGGCCGAACAGCACCGTCGTCGTGCTCGCCGGCCCCGGCGCGGACGAGGTCCTGGCCGGGCTCGACGGGCTGGCCAACGTCCGCGTCACGCGATCCGGCGAGCCGGCCGGGCTGGTGGGGCAGTCACACGCCGCGTACGTGGTGCACGACCGCGACCCGCTGGCGGCGGTGGCCGCCGCGTGGGCCGGGTTCTTCGACCGGCAGGCCGAGCCCGGCGCGCTCGAGGTCGCCATCGAGGCCGCGGTGGCCGACCTGCGCCGCGGCACGACCCTGCTGCCCGACTACTACCTGGTGCTCGACCCGGAATCCCTGCCCGAAACGGGCAAACACTGGTGGCTGGGCGTGCTCGCCGGTGCCGCGCCCAGCCGCGTGGTGCCGGTCGCGCCGGACGTCGCGGCGGTGCGGGAAGCGCTGTCCCGGCTGCCGTCGGGCCGCTGGTGGCCCGACGACGTGCCGGCGTGGCTGCGCGGCCTGGTCCGCGTCGTCCCGGACCAGGCCGGCCTGCCGCGCCTGGCTCAGCTCTGAGTGACCGGCTCCAGGACCACCACCGGGATCTCCCGGCTGGTCTTCTTCTGGTACTCGTCGTAGTCGGGCCAGACCTCGGTCATCTTCGCCCACATCGCGGGCTTCTCCGCCGCCGTGGCGACGCGGGCGGTCGCCGGGAAGCGATCGCCCTTGATCTGCACCTCGACGTGCGGATCGGCCTGCAGGTTGAGAAACCACGCCGGCGGGGTGTCCGTGCCGCCCTTGGAGGCGACGACCAGGTAGGCGCCCTCGTGCTCGCGGAAGATCAGCGCGTGCGTGCGCTGCTCACCGGACTTGCGGCCCTTCGTGAACAGGATCAGGATCGTCGTCCCGTTGCGCCAGTGGAAACCGTCCTCGCCGTCGGTTTCGAGGTACCGGTCGACGTGCGGCTGCCCGTGGAGGTCGATCGCGGAACTCATGGTCCCGACCCTACCCATCCAGGCCCCAGTCCCTGATCACCTGATCGGTGTCCGCGCCCGGCGCGGTGGGCGGCTTCGGGTCGGCGGCGGGCGTGCGGGAGAACCGGGGCGCGGGCGCGGCCTGAACCGCGCCGTTGACCTCGCGCAGCGACCCGCGCGCGGTCAGGTGCTCGTCACGGGTCGCCTCGGCCAGCGACAGCACCGGCGTCACGCACGCGTCCGTCCCGGCGAACACCGCCGCCCACTCGTCGCGCGTCCGCGAGGCGATCACCTCGGTGAACCGTGCGCGCAAGCGGGGCCAGCCCGACCGGTCGCCCTGCGCGGGCAGGTCCTCGCCGTCCAGGCCCAGCCCCTTGAGCAGCTCGGCGTAGAACTGCGGCTCCAGCGCGCCCACCGCGATGTACTCGCCGTCGGCGCAGCGGTAGGTGTCGTAGTAGGGGCAGCCGGTGTCGAGCAGGTTCGTGCCGGGCTCGTCGGCCCACGCGCCCTGCGCGCGCAGCGCCCACACCATCTGCATCAGCACGCTCGCGCCGTCGACCATCGCCGCGTCGACCACCTGGCCGCGGCCGGAGCGGTCCCGCTCCACCAGCGCGGCGAGCACGCCGGTGACCAGGAACATCGAGCCGCCGCCGAAATCGCCCACCAGGTTCAGCGGCGGCACCGGCTTGCCCGCGGTGTCCCGCACCGCGTGCAGGGCGCCGGTCAGGGAGATGTAGTTGATGTCGTGCCCGGCCTGGTTCGCCCTCGGACCCTGCTGGCCCCAGCCGGTCATGCGGCCGTAGACCAGGCGCGGGTTGCGGGCGAAACAGTCCTCGGGCCCGACGCCCAGCCGCTCGGCCACACCGGGCCGGAAGCCCTCCAGCAGCACGTCGGCCTTCTCCACCAGCCGTCCGACCAGGTCCTTGCCCTCGGCGGTCTTCAGGTCCGCCGCGATCGAGCGCCGTCCGCGCAGCAGGTGGTCCCGCGCCTGCGGCGGCAGCACCTGCAGGCCCCCGGCGGGCCGCTCGACGCGCACCACGTCGGCGCCGAGGTCCGCGAGGACCATCGCCGCGTGCGGGCCCGGGCCGATCCCCGCCAGCTCCAGCACCCTGATCCCGGCCAGCGGCCCCATCGGCACCCGCCCTCTCCCTCGTTCGCCCGTGCAGTGCCCCGGATTGTGCCAGCCCGGCCGGACGGGCGGGTGTGACCCGGTCCACGGCGCTACACGGACCACTCACGGATCGAGGCGCATCATGGAGTTCAGGGCACCCGCCGGGGCGCCCGCCGTGGTGAGGGAGCTGACATGCCCTACCAAGACCTCGGAGCGTTCGTCTGGCCCATCATGGTGCTGATCTGGGTCCTGGCCGCGTCCTACTCCCGCGCGGCCATGCACCGCCGGTGGCAGGCCCGCGCACACCCCGCACCGCCGCGCCCGCCGTCACGACCGGTGGACGCGCCGGAGGCCGCCGAGTCCCTGCGCGCCCTGTGGGAGCAGGCCCGCGAGCGCTACGCGCGGATAGCGGGGGAGTACGGCTCCTACGAGTCCGACCCCATTCAGGTGCTTCGCCGGCCCGCGCTGGCCGACCCCGCGGTGCCCTCGACCAGCCGGTTCATCGACGCCTTCCACGAGGCGATGGCGCTGCACACCGAGTCCTACCCGCCCACCGACCTGGCGAAGACCTACGTCGAGGCCACCGAGAACGCCGAGAAGGCCTGGACCGCGGCCTGCGAGGCGGCCGACAAGCTGCGCGCGTCCCGCTTCACCGCCGATGAGCGCGCCCTGATCAACCAGGGCATCAAACTGCTCGAGCTGGCCGAGGGCGCCACCACCCCCGCCGAGCAGGAGGCCGCCCTCGCCGCGGCCCGTCAGGTGCTCGGCAAGCTCGAACGCAGCACGGGCACCCGGCTCGACTGGCGGGTCCCGCGCCCGGCCCGGCAGGCCATCGACCGGCTCGGCAAGCCGCCCCTGCCCCCGGCATGACGAGGGGCCCGGCACGCGCCGGGCCCCTTCGGCACCAGTACCCGGCTAGCTGCGGGCCTGGGCTGTCTTGCGGTTGTTGGCCTTCTGGATCGCGTCGACCAGTTCGTTCTTGTTCATCGACGAACGGCCCTTGATGTCCAGTTTCTTGGCCACGTCGTACAGGTGCTGCTTGCTGGCCTTGGCGTCCACGCCCCCGGCGGTCGCGGCCGGTTTGCGGCCCGCGCCGCGGCTGGCCTGCTTGTCCGACGGGCCCTTGCGGCCCTTCTCCTCCCAGTGGTCGCCGACCTTCTCGAACGAGTGCTTCAGCGACGCGTACGCCGTCTGGTGCGCGCGCCGGCCCTCGCCGTAGGTCTCGACCGCGGAGTCGTGGGTCTTCACCCACGTGTCCTGCGCCTTCTTCGAAGACCGCTTCAGCGTGCTGGGCAGGGCTTCACGTCCAGGCATCGGAGCACCTCCTGTCTCCTCTCGTGCCTGGTGAAAGGCTTCCCGGCACGGTTCGACGTCAAACTTCGCCGTCCTCGACCCGCATCGCCTGCTGCTCGGCGCCCGCGGCCGGCCGCTCCCGCCCGCGGTCCTCGCCGATCTCGGTGGCCTCGGCGTCGACCATGTCGTTCGCGCGGTCGGGGGCGGAGAACTGCCCGGCGGGCGCCTCGGAGTCCGGCTCGCGCGCCCGGTCCGGGTCGCTCACCCGCCAGCTCACCGGGTTTTCCAGCGGCTGGGGCTCGGCGTCGAGTTCCAGGTTCTCCTGCTGTTCGGATCGCACCGGGTCCTGACTCATGTCGGCTCCTTTCAGCCCGGCAGCGTCTCGCCGCCGAGCGCGGCGAGCACCTCGCCGGTGTAGTACGAGGACAGCTGGTTCGCGGCGAAGAACACATAGGACGGTGCCAGCTCGTCCGGCTGCGCCGCGCGGCCCATCGGCACCTGCTGCCCGAACTTCTCCACGTGCCCCGGCGACATGGTGGCCGGGATCAGCGGTGTCCACACCGGACCCGGCGCGACCGCGTTGATACGGACACCGCGGTCGGCCAGTGCCTGGGCCATCGCGTAGGTCCAGGCGATCACCGCGCCCTTGGTGGCCGAGTAGTCGATCAGCGACTTGTTGCCGCGCAGCCCGTTCACCGACGCGGTGTTGATGATCGACGAACCCTCCCGCAGGTGCGGCAGCGCGGCGTGCGTCACCCGGAAGTAGCTGTGGATGTTCACGTCGAACGTGCGCATCCACTGCTCCTCGGTCAGGTCCTCCGGCGCGTCCAGCTCCTGCTGGGTGGCCACGTTGTTGACCAGCACGTCCAGCCCGCCGAACTCCCGCACCGTGTCGTCGACGACCTTGCGGCACTGCTCGCGCGAGGCCAGGTCACCGGGCAGGAGCAGGCACTGGCGGCCCTCCTTGCGCACCAGCTCCGCGGTCTCCTCGGCGTCGGAACGCTCCTCCAGGTAGGCGATCGCGACGTCGGCGCCCTCCTTGGCGAACGCGATCGCGACCGACCGCCCGATGCCCGAGTCCCCGCCGGTGACCAGCGTGCGCTTGTCGCGCAGCAACCCGCGCCCGGTGTAGCCCTCCATGCGGTCCTTCGGCCCGGGCTCCATCTCGTGCGTCACGCCCGGCGGTTCCTGCTGCTGGGGTGGCTGTCCCATGCGCGCACTCCTTCCTCACCTGCCACCGGGTGTCCCCGCTCGCGCCCGGGCCAAACGCGACGGTTGGTGGCCGCCGGCACCGGGTATCCGCCTGCCCATGAACTCGCCAGCGAGCACCGGCCTGCGCGTGGTGGTCACCGGGGCCAGCGGCAACATCGGCACCAGCACCGTGCAGGCCCTCGGCCGCGACCCCGGGGTCGCCTCGATCGTCGGGGTGGTCCGCCGCGAACCGGAGCGGACACCGCCGAAGGTGCGGTGGCACACCGCCGACCTGGCCGAGGACCAGGTCAACCACGTGGTGCGCGGCGCCGACGTGGTCATCCACCTGGCCTGGCTGTTCCAGCCCTCCCACGACCCCGCGCTGACCTGGCGATCCAATGTGCTGGGCGCGATCCGGGTCTTCGAGGCCGCCGCCCGCGAGCAGGTGCCCGCCCTGGTGTACTCGTCCTCGGTCGGCGCGTACTCGCCCGGCCCGAAGGACCGGCCGGTGCCCGAGTCCTGGCCCACCCACGGCTGGCCCGGCGCGGCCTACCCGCGCGAGAAGGCCTACCTGGAGCGTTACCTGGACGGCTTCGAGAGGGCCAACCCGGACATGCGGGTGGTGCGGCTGCGGCCGGGGTTCGTCTTCAAACGCGAAGCCGCCTCCGAGCAGCGGCGCCTGTTCGCCGGGCCGTTCATCCCCGGCAGCCTGGTCCGGCCCGCGCTGATCCCGGTCATCCCGGACGTGCCGGGGCTGCGCCTGCAGGCGGTGCACTCCGCCGACATCGGCGAGGCGTTCCGGCTGGCCGCCCTCAAGGACGTGCACGGCGCGTTCAACGTCGCCGCCGACCCGGTGGTCGACGCACCCGCGCTGGCCCGCCTGCTCGGTGCCCGCACCGTCCCCGTGCCCGCGTGGGCGCTACGGGCCGCGGTCGCCGCCGGCTGGTACGCCCACCTGCTGCCCGCCTCGCCGGGCCTGCTCGACACCGTGCTGCGGCTGCCGATCATGGACACCACCCGCGCCCGTGACGAGCTCGGCTGGATCCCGCGCCACGACAGCCTCCAGGCGATCGGCGAGTTCCTCAGCGGGCTCCGCCGCGGCGTCGGCATGGACACCCCGCCCCTGGCGCCCGACGACGCGGGCCGGCGTCTGCACGAGGTGAACACCGGGATCGGCTCCCGGCCCTGAGCCGCACGCGCGCCGTGATGATAGGAATGGCGGCGTGAGCATCGAGACCGCGGCCGACGAGGCCGTCACGCTGACCAGCGAACTGATCCGCATCGACACCACCAACACCGGTGATCCGGACACGCTGGTGGGGGAGAAGGCGGCCGCGGAGTTCGTCGCGGAGAAGCTCACCGAGGTCGGCTACGAGATCGAGTACGTGGAGTCCGGCGGGCGGAACCGGCACAACGTGTTCGCCCGCCTCACCGGTGCCGACCCCGGCCGCGGCGCGCTGCTCGTGCACGGCCACCTCGACGTCGTGCCCGCCGACCCCTCCGAGTGGTCGGTGCACCCGTTCTCCGGCGCGGTGCAGGACGGTTACGTGTGGGGCCGCGGCGCCGTGGACATGAAGGACATGCTCGGCATCATGCTGGCGCTGGCCCGCCACTACAAGCGCGAGAACGTCGTGCCGCCGCGCGACATCATCTTCGCCTTCCTGGCCGACGAGGAGGCCGGCGGCAAGTTCGGCGCCCAGTGGCTGGTGGAGAACCGGCGCGACCTGTTCGAGGGGGCGACCGAGGCGATCAGCGAGGTCGGCGGCTTCTCGATCAACCTCAAGGACGACGTGCGCACCTACGTCGTGGAGACCGCCGAGAAGGGCATCCGGTGGATGAAGCTGCGCGTGCGCGGCACCGCCGGCCACGGCTCGATGATCCACCGCGACAACGCGGTCACGAAGCTGTCGGCCGCCGTCGCCCGCCTCGGGCAGCACCGGTTCCCGCTCGTGCTCACCGACTCGGTGCGCGAGTTCCTCGCCGGGGTCACCGAGATCACCGGCTGGGACTTCCCCGAGGACGACATCGACGGGGCCGTGGCCAAGCTGGGCAACATCTCGCGCATGATCGGGGCGACCCTGCGCGACACCGCCAACCCGACGATGCTCACCGCCGGCTACAAGTCGAACGTGATCCCCTCGGTCGCCGAGGCCGCGGTGGACTGCCGCATCCTGCCCGGGCGCGAGGAGGCGTTCAACCGCGAGCTCGACGAGATCCTCGGCCCGGACATCGAGAAGGAGTGGATGGAGCTCCCCCCGGTCGAAACGACGTTCGACGGTGCGCTGGTGGACGCGATGACCGCGTCGCTCGTGGCGGAGGACCCGGGCGCGAAGGTGCTGCCCTACATGCTCTCCGGCGGCACCGACGCCAAGTCGTTCCAGACCCTGGGCATCCGCAACTTCGGGTTCGTGCCGCTGCAGCTGCCCGCGGACCTCGACTTCTCCGGCCTGTTCCACGGCGTGGACGAGCGGGTGCCGGTCGAGGCGCTGAAGTTCGGGACGCGCGTGCTGGACCGCTTCTTCCGCGCCTCGTGACCGGTTCCTGAGGCGCGGAAGAAGCGGGTGTGCGTACTCGCGTGCGGAACGTGCCGGTGAGGGTGACCGTGCTCGGGGCCGCCCACCTCGCGGTCGCTTCGAGCTGAGGGCGACGGCACCACGGACGAGCAGCTGCGCGCCGTCTCCAATCTCACGCGCCACCGGATCGTGGCCGTGCTCCGCTTCGAGCCGGCGACGATCACGCAGATCGCCGAGCGGGTCGGCCTCGCGAAGGGGAGTTCCAGCTACCACGTGCGGCTGCTGGAGCGGGTCGGCCTGGTGAAGGTGGTGCGGACGCGGAAGGTGCGGGGGGGTCATCGAGCGGTATTACGCGATGGCCGCGCGGTCGATCGTGTTGCCGGATCCGGGCGAGGGCGGGCCGGATGTGCTGATGCGGCACGCGGTGGCGGATCTGGAGGCAGCGCCCGCGGACGGCGAGCGGCACGTGCGGGTGGCGCATCTGCGGCTCACCGACGAGCAGTTCGCGCAGCTGGGGGCGCGGCTGCAGGCACTGGCGGATGAGTACCGGGAGCTGTCCGATCCGTCGCTGCCGGACGCGTCACTTGTCTTCGCACTGTTCCACCCGGCACCGCGCCAGCACGCCGACGGGGGCGCCCGATGACCTCAGACGTTCGGACGTTGCCGACCGGGTTCGGACGGCTGTGGACCGCGCAGACGATCTCCTCGCTCGGTGACGGGGTAACGCACGCCGCGCTGCCGCTGCTCGCGTTGACGTTGACACGAGAGCCGATGCCGCTCGCCGTCGTCACAGCCGCGGGGACACTCCCGTGGCTGCTCTTCGGGGTGCTCGGCGGTGCGCTGGTGGACCGCTGGGACCGCCGGCGCACGACGTGGGTGGCGGACGCAGCAAGGGCGGTGCTGCTCGCGATACCCGCGGCAGCGGCCGTGCTCGACGTACCGTCCATTCCGCTGCTCGCGGGCGGGCGGGCTGTCCCGCTGCTGGCCGACGCGGTGTCGTTCATGCTCTCCGCACTGCTCGTCCGTACGCTGCCCGTGATGCCCCGGCCCGTGCCGGAGGTCCGCGAGTCGCTGCTCCGGCAGGCGCGGGCCGGGGCCTCCTACGTCTTCCGGAACCGGGTGCTGCTCGGGCTCGCGCTCCGTCCGGCGGTCGGGAACGTCGCCTTCCTCGCCGTGGAGACCGTCCTCGCCCTCTTCGCGCGCGACCGCCTCGGCATCGACACCTACGGCTTCGGCCTGCTCCTCACCGCGGAGGCCACCGGCGGCCTGCTCGGTGCGGGCGTCGCCTCCTACCTCGGCCGACGACTCGGCACCGGCACCGCACTGACCTGCACGGCCGCCGTCGAGGGGCTTGCCATCCTGGGCCTGGCCGCTTCCCCGAACCCGTACGCGGCCGGGCTGGCGCTCGCCGTCTGCGGGGCCGGCATGGGCGCCACGATGGTGCTGGGCCCTCCCTCCGCCAGGCGATCGTCCCGGCCCACCTCATGGGCCGGGACGCCGCCACCTCCCGCATGCTGGCCATGTGCGCCGCCCCCGTCGGCGCCGTCCTCGGCGGCCGGCTGGCCGGCACCTTCGACATCCGCACGCCGCTCTACGCCGCCGCGGTCCTCCTCCTGGCGATGACGGCCGTCACGGCATCCATGACCAGCAACCGCCTGGTCGACGCGGCGCTGCGTGCCGCCGCCCCGGCCGGCGGTCCGGATCACCCGGCGACCACGGTTCCCGAGACCGCCCCCGACCTGTTGTGACGCGGGTGTGCCGGCGGCGCGCATCCTCCGCGAGACCCCTCGCGGAGGACACCCCGGTGGTGCGGGTCAGACGAGGACTTCGGGCAGGCCGGTCGCCGGCTGGCGTTTGCGGCGCAGCCACACCCGTCGCGTGCCGTCGGAGTACAGGCGGACCGTCGACAGCTCCCACCCGCCGTACTCGGCGTTGATCGACAACTGGGTGGCCGCGGCCCGCCGGGAGACGCCGGGCGGCAACTGCAGCCGGCGGTACTCCCAGTCCTCGTCGACCACCGCCTCCTGATGCTTCATGGCTGGATCACCTGGACCCCTTCTCCCGCCGCGGAGCCGACGACCACCCGCCCGCTCCGCTCCTCGACGGTAACCGAATCCGGCTGCCGGACCGTCGGGAAACGGTACTTCTCGACCGGCTCGCCGCCGCGCACGTCGAACCCGACGACCTCGTTGCGCTCGGTGAGCGTCACCCACGCCAGCGCGCGCTGCGCGTCATAGGCGAGACCGTACGCCCCGCCGGGCACCGGGTACCGCTGCCGCAGCAACAACGGACCGGTGGAAAACGCCAGAAGGGCACCGGCGCGGGTGTCGACCACCAGCACCCGCCCGAAGGAGTCGGCGACCGCGTTGGTGGCGCCGTCCCCGGCGCGCAGGCCCTCGGCCATCGTGCCGCCGTCGACGTCGACCGAGAACAGCGCGGTCCGCAACCGGTCCAGCACCACGGTGTTGCCGTCGGCCTGGACCACGTCGTCGGCGCTGTAGAGCTGGCCCTGGATCGTCCTGGTGAGCCGGTCGCCGGTGAACACGTCCACCGCCTTGCGGTCCCGCACCGCGACCAGCGTCCGGTCGCCCTCGGCCAGGGCGCCGGCCGGCTCGCCCGCGACCGCCAGCGTGCTCACCTGCCCGCCGGGCAGGGAGATCCGCGCGACCTGCCCCGCCGCCGGCAGGGTCGCCAGCAGGACCCCGCCGGACACCCGCAGCCGCTCGGGCCGCGCGGCCACCGGCACCCGCACGGGCGCGGCGGCGGGGTCGTCGGCCCGGTACAGCAGCACCGCGTCCGGGACGGCCACGGCGAGCGTGCCGGTGGCCGGGTCGGCGGCGACCGCCGTGACCTCGCCCTGGGTGGCGAAGACGGTGCCCGCCGGGGCGGCCGCGGGCTGCGGCGACACCGGCGCGGTGGCGGCGACCGGGTTCGCGACGACCTGCAGCGTGTCGCTCGAGTCGCCCGGTTTCGCCGAGCAGCCGCCGAGCACCAGGGCGCAAGCCAGCACCGCACCGGTGCCCACCGTGGCCGACCTGCGCACTAGACCTCCGGATCGCATACCGCCATTGCCTCCAGCATCCCTGGAAAACGCCGCCGCGTCACGTGCCATCCACCTCGCGGTCACTTCGTGCCCCGCTCGGGGTAACCGAACTCGACCGCGCTGACGTCGTCCAGCGCCGAGGAGATCGCGATCGGCAGCACGATCTCCTCCGCCGCCAGCGACCCGGTCAGCTGGCCGGTGTCGCGCGCCCCGACCACCGGCGCGACCACACCCGGCCGGTCCCGCACCCACGCCAGCGCCACCACCAGCGGCGACACCCCCAGCCCGTCGGCCGCGGTGGTGACGGCCTCCACGATCCGCGCCGCCCGCTCGGTGCGGTGCTGCTCGACGTACCCGGCGTACTCCGCGGACGCGCCCCGCGAATCCGCCGGGGTGCCCTTGCGGTACTTGCCCGTCAGCACACCCCGCCCCAGCGGCGCCCACGGCAGCACGCCGAGCCCGTGGTAGCGCGCGGCCGGGACCAGCTCCCGCTCCACGCCCCGCTCCACCAGCGAGTACTCCACCTGCGTCGCCACCAGGCCCGCCGGCCCGCTCGCCGCCGCGGTGGCCAGCTGCCAGCCGGAGTAGTTGCAGGCCCCGGTGTAGCGGACCTTGCCCGAGTGCACCGCGTGGTCCAGCGCCGACAGGGTCTCCTCCAGCGGCACCGACTCGTCCCACGCGTGCAGCTGCCACAGGTCCAGGTGGTCCACGCCGAGCCGCCGCAGCGAACCGTCCAGCGCGGACAGCAACGCGCCGCGCGAGGCGCCGCCGCCGAACGGGCCGTCGGTGCGCCGGGCCACGGCCTTGGTCGCGACCACGATCTCGTCGCGCGGCACCAGGTCGCCCAACAGGCCGCCGAGGATGCGCTCGGCCTCGCCGCCGGAGTAGATGTCGGCCGTGTCGACCAGCGTCCCGCCCGCCTCGACGAACGCGACGAGCTGGCTGGCCGCCTCGTCCGCGTCGGTCTCCGCGCCCCAGGACATCGTGCCGAGCGCCATCCGGGAGACCCGCAACCCCGACCTGCCCAGCTGTCGCTTCTGCATGCACGAAGAGTAACCAAAGTAGCGGCGCGGACTTGACGAAGGCGGCTCATGGGGTGACGTGCGCCGCCGATAGCCTTGCCCACCGTGCGAACGCGACTGATCTCCCGCAAGGCCCGGTGAGCATGGGCTGGTTCGAAGCACTCGTCCTCGGCCTGGTCCAGGGCCTGACCGAGTTCCTCCCGATCTCCTCCAGCGCCCACCTGCGCATCACCGCCGCGCTGGCCGGCTGGGGCGACCCCGGTGCGGCGTTCACCGCGGTCACCCAGATCGGCACCGAGCTGGCGGTGATCCTGTACTTCTCGAAGAAGATCGGCAAGATCCTCACCGCCTGGTGGCGTTCGCTCCACCGGCGCGAAGCGCGCCACGAACCGGACGCCCGGCTCGGCTGGCTGATCATCGTCGGGTCGATCCCGATCGTGGTGCTCGGCCTGCTGTTCCAGGACGCCATCGACCACGCCTTCCGCGACCTGCGGCTGACCGCCACCATGCTGATCGGGTTCGGCATCCTGCTGCTCATCGCCGACCGCGTCGGCCGCCAGTACCGGACGCTGGACCACCTCACCGTGCCGCACGGCCTGGGTTACGGCCTGGCCCAGGCGATGGCCCTGATCCCCGGCGTGTCCCGGTCCGGCGGCACCGTCACCGCCGGCCTGTTCCTCGGCTACACCCGCGCCGAGGCCACCGAGTACGCCTTCCTGCTCGCGCTGCCCGCCGTGTTCGGGTCGGGCCTGTACAAGCTGACCGACATCGGCGGCGGCGACAGCCCGCAGTGGGGACCCACGATCCTGGCGACCCTGGTGGCGTTCGGCGTCGGCTACGCGGTCATCGCGTGGCTGATGAACTTCATCAAGACCAAGAGCTACGTGCCGTTCGTGGTGTACCGGATCGTCCTCGGCGTGCTGCTCATCGTGCTGGTCGCCACCGGCGTCCTTGATCCGGACGCGGGTCCGGCCATGTAGGTTGGCGGCGTGGCTACCGTGATCCTGCTCCGGCACGGCCGCTCGACCGCCAACGGGTCGGGCGTGCTGGCCGGGCGGACCCCCAAGGTCGGGCTCGACGACACCGGCCGCGCCCAGGCGCGGGCGCTCGTCGAACGGCTGGCCGGCGTCCCGCTGGCCGAGGTCGTGGTCTCGCCGATGCTGCGCTGCAAGAACACCGTGGCCCCGCTCGTCGCCGAGCGGGGCCTGACCCGCACCGTCGACCCCCGCCTGTCCGAAGTGGACTACGGCGAGTGGACCGGCCGCGAGCTGAAGACCCTGGTCAAGGAGCCGCTGTGGCGGGTCGTGCAGGCCCACCCGTCGGCCGCGGTGTTCCCCGGCGGCGAGGGCCTGGCCGGCATGCAGGCCCGCGCCGTCACCGCCGTGCGCGAGCACGACGCGCGCATCAGCGCCGAGCACGGCGACCACGCGGTCTGGCTGCTGTGCAGCCACGGTGACGTGCTCAAGTCCATCCTGGCCGACGCGCTGGGCCAGCACCTGGACTCGTTCCAGCGGATCGTGGTCGACCCCGCGTCGGTGTCGGTCGTCCGCTACACCGAGGTGCGCCCGTTCGTGGTGCGGATCAACGACCACAGCTCGGACCTGACCGGGGTGGTGCCACCGGCACCGAAGCGCGGTAGGAAGAAGAAGACGACGTCCTCCGACGCGGAGATCGGGGGGTCGACAGGACAGAAGGGCCGCGCTGGATGACACCGGACAACCCGTTCTCGCAGGCGAGCGACCTGCCCCACGGTCTGCCCCCGTTCGACCGGATCACCGACGAGCACTTCGGCCCCGCGTTCGAGGCCGGGCTGGCCGAGCACGCCGCCGAGATCGAGGCGATCGCCGCCAACCCGGAGCCGGCGACCTTCGAGAACACGATCGTCGCGCTGGACACCTCCGGCCGCCTCCTGCAGCGCGTGTCGTCGGTGTTCTTCAACCTGACCTCCTCCGACACCAACCCCGCGCGGCAGGAGCTGCAGGCCGAGATCGCGCCCAAGCTCGCCGCGCACTCCGATGCCATCCACCTCAACCCGGCGCTGTTCGCCCGCGTCCGCGACCTCTACGAGCGGCGCGACCAGCTGGGCCTGGACGAGGAGTCGGCCTGGCTGCTGGAGCGCACCTACACCGACTTCCAGCGCGCCGGCGCCGGCCTCGACCCCGCCCAGCAGGACAAGCTGCGCGCGCTGAACGAGGAACTGTCCACGCTGAGCACCCGGTTCCAGGAGAACCTGCTGCGCGACACCAACGACCTCGCGGTGCTGGTCGAGGACCGGGCCGAGCTGGCCGGGCTGTCCGAGGGCACCATCGCCGCCGCGCGGGAGGCGGCCGCCTCCCGCGGCGCGGAGGGCTACCTGCTCACCCTGAACCTGCCCACCTCCCAGCCGCTGCTGTCGTCGCTGGAGAACCGTGCGCTGCGGGAGAGGCTGTTCACCGCCTCGATCTCGCGCGGCAACCGCGGCAACGACAACGACAACACCGCCGTGCTGGCGCGGATCGTGCAGCTGCGCGCCCAGCGGGCCGCGCTCCTGGGCCACCCGAACCACGCCGCGTACGTGATCTCCGACGAGACCGCCCGCACCGCCGAGGCCGCGGTCGGCCTGCTCGAGCGGCTCGCGCCGGTGGCCGTGGCCAACGCCCGCCGGGACGCCGAAGAGCTGCAGAGCTACCTGGAGAAGGACCACCCGGGCGCCGAGCTCGAGCCGTGGGACTGGGCCTTCTACGCCGAGCGCGTCCGCAAGGCGCGCTTCGACCTCGACGACGCCACCCTGCGGCCCTACTTCGAACTGGACCGCGTGGTGCGCGACGGTGTGCTGTTCGCCGCCAACCAGCTGTACGGGCTGACCTTCACCGAGCGGCACGACCTGCCCGTCTACCACCCCGACGTGCGCGTGTTCGAGGTCTTCGACGCCGACGGCAGCCCCCTGGGCCTGTTCCTCGGCGACTACTACACGCGCGACTCCAAGCGCGGCGGCGCGTGGATGAACACGTTCGTCGACCAGTCCGGGCTGCTGGGCGAGCGGCCGGTGGTGGTGAACAACCTCAACATCGCCAAGCCCCCGGCGGGCGAGCCGACGCTGTGCACGTTCGACGAGGTCACCACCCTGTTCCACGAGTTCGGGCACGCGCTGCACGCGCTGCTGTCCGACGTGCGGTACCCGAAGTTCTCCGGCACCAACGTGCCGCGCGACTTCGTCGAGTACCCGTCGCAGGTCAACGAGATGTGGATGCTGTGGCCGGAGGTGCTGGCCCACTACGCCAAGCACGTCGAGACCGGCGAGCCGCTGCCGGAGCGCCTGGTGCGGCGGCTGGAGGAGTCCGCGCAGTACGGGCAGCCCTTCGCCACCACCGAGTACCTCGCGGCGTCCCTGCTCGACCAGGCCTGGCACGGGCTGGGCACCGAGGACGCGGTCGGCGACGTCGCCTCGTTCGAGGCCGCGGCGCTGGAGAAGGCCGGGGTGGCGGTCCCGGCGATCCCGCCGCGCTACCGCAGCACCTACTTCGCGCACGTCTTCAGCGGCGGCTACTCGGCCGGGTACTACTCCTACATCTGGAGCGAGGTGCTCGACGCCGACACCGTGGAGTGGTTCCGGGAGAACGGCGGCCTGACCCGCGCCAACGGTGACCACTTCCGGCGCACCCTGCTCTCGCGCGGCGGCAGCGGCGACCCGATGGCGTTCTTCCGCGCCTTCCGCGGCCGCGACCCGGAGATCGCGCCGCTGCTGGCCCGGCGCGGCCTGACCGGCGCCTGACGCTCACCCCCGGCGGGGCCCGCCTCGCCGGGGGTGCGGACCTACCGGTGGCCGCGGTGCGGGATCAGGGCGACCAACGCCCCGGCGGCGCACAGCACCGCGGTCCAGGCCACGGTCGCGGCGGGGGTCGTGCGGTCGGCGACCACGCCGGCCAGCCACGGGCCCGCGGTCTGCCCGGCCGCGAACACGGTGGTGAACGCCCCCAGGGTGGCGGTCCAGTCGGCGGGCGGGGTGTGGTCCTTGATGAGCGTCGTGACGGCGGCGGGCACCCCGATGAACGTCGCCCCGTAGACGACGGCGGAGGTCAGCACGACCGGCAGCGCGGCGGAGACCAGCGCGAGCGCGGAGCCCGCGGCGAGCACCGCGAGCAGGGTCGCCAGCCCCCGGCCGCCGCTCCACATCGCGGACGCCACCACGACCGCCACACCCAGCGCCGTCCACACCAGCGTCACCTGGGCGACCGTCGCGTCGTGGGCGGCGAGCACGGCGGACAGGAACGTGATGTAGGTGATGTAGCCGAGGGCGAACAGCAGGTAGGCCACCGCGACCGGCCACAACCGCGTCACCCGGGCCCGGCCGGTGCTGGCGGCGGGGCCGTCCCCGGCGACCCGGGCCGCCGGCCAGCTCACCAGCGCGGCCACCGCCGCCACGGCGCCGAGTCCCAGCCAGGCCAGGCGCCAGTGCGGTCCCAGCGCGGGGATCGCCGCTCCACTGAGGACGATCCCGAGCCCGCTGCCGGCGAAGTAGACGGTGATGGGTGTCCCGGACACGGCGCGGGCGGCGATCCGCGACGCCAGCACGCCGCCGACGATGAACACGACCGCGCCGGTCAACCCGGCGACCGCGCGCACGACCAGCAGCACCGCGAAGTTCCCGCTGACCGCGGTGGCCGCGAGCGCCAGCGCGGTCAGCACCATGCCCCAGCGGAACGCGGCCGCGGTGCCCATCCGGCCGGCGACGGCGGCGGTGACCAGCGCACCGAGGAGGTAGCCGAGCCCGTTGGCGGTGCTCATCACGCCCGCGTCGGCGAGGCTCCACCCCAGATCGCGGCCCATGGCCGGGACGGTGAGCCCGTAGGCGAACCGCGCGAAACCCAGGGCCGAGGCGGTGCCCAGCGACAGCCGCGCGGCCTGCCACACCGGCTCACCGGGCATCACACCACCCTCCCCGGCCGGCCGAGTGGTGTGCCAACGCGGCGGGCCGGCCCCCGCCAGGGGAACCGGCCCGCCACGTCACGACGGAACTCAGATGAGGCCGAGCTTCTTCACGGCCTCGCGCTCCTCGGCCAGCTCGGCGACCGACGCGTCGATCCGGGTGCGGGAGAACTCGTTGATCTCCAGGCCCTGCACGATCTCGTACTTGCCGTCGCGGCAGCGGACCGGGAAGGACGAGATCAGGCCCTCCGGGACACCGTAGGAGCCGTCGGACGGGACGGCCATCGAGGTCCAGTCACCCTCGGGGGTGCCCAGCACCCAGTCGTGGATGTGGTCGATGGCGGCGTTGGCGGCCGACGCGGCCGAGGACGCGCCACGGGCCTCGATGATCTCGGCGCCGCGCTTGGCCACGCGCGGGATGAACTCCTCGGCCAGCCACTTCTCGTCGTTCACGGCCTCGGCGGCGTTCCGGCCGCCGACCTCGGCGTGGAAGATGTCCGGGTACTGGCTGGCCGAGTGGTTGCCCCAGATGGTCAGCTTCGTGATCTCGCCGACCGGCGCGTTCAGCTTCTTGGCCAGCTGGGCGACGGCGCGGTTGTGGTCCAGGCGGGTCATGGCGGTGAACCGCTCGGCCGGCACGTCGGGCGCGTGCGACTGGGCGATCAGTGCGTTGGTGTTGGCCGGGTTGCCGACCACCAGCACGCGGATGTCGTCGGCGGCGCCGGCGTTGATCGCCTCACCCTGCGGCTTGAAGATGCCGCCGTTGGCCTCCAGCAGGTCCGCCCGCTCCATGCCCTTGGTGCGCGGACGCGCACCCACCAGCAGAGCGACGTTGGCGCCCGCGAAGGCCTGCTTCGCGTCGTCGAAGATGTCGATGCCCGCCAGCAGCGGGAACGCGCCGTCCTCCAGTTCGAGCGCGGTGCCCTCGGCCGCCTTGACCGCCTGCGGGATCTCCAGCAGCCGCAGCTTCACCGGCGTGTCCGGGCCGAGCAGCTGACCGGACGCGATGCGGAACAGCAGCGCGTAGCCGATCTGGCCGGCGGCGCCGGTGACGGTGACGTTGACGGGGGCTTGGGTCATTGCGTACTCCTGCGGACGGATTCTTGGCTTGTGCTCGTGACCTTATCGCCCTCTGCCTGCGCTGACGTGGTGCGTCGCCTCACGTTCTGCTGAACCGATCGAGTCGAGTCCTCCACCGGCACCTCGAACGCCCTGCCCAGCGCGATGATCCCGGCCTCCATCCGGCCGAGGCTGGTGAGCACGGAGCGTGCCGTGGCGTTGTCCGTCTCACGGGTCTCCGGCACGGCGGTGTTGCGGACGAGTTTGCCGCGTTCGTCGCCGTCGAGCCGGTCGCGCAGCACGTCGATGTTGCGGCTGATCCGTTCGACCACGCCGGTGAGCCGGTCGTCGGCGGGCAGCAGGCCCGGTTCCGATCGGGCGGCGATCTGCCGGGCCCGGAACCCGATCCGCTCCAGCGCCGACAACACGTACCAGCCGTAGTCGCGGCGGCTGGCGAGGCTGATCGGGTGCGTCAGCGGCTCGATCGTGGTGCGCACCTTCTCCACGGCGCGGTCCAGCTCGCGGGAGAGTTCGATCACGCTCACGTTCTCCCGCCCGGACAGCAGCGCCTCGGCGCTGGCCAGGAACTCGCACAGGTCGACCAGCACGGCGTCGATGTCGCTCACCATCACGGTGCGGGTGCGCACCGGGACGACCACCACGGCCGCCAGCAGCCCGGCCGCGGCGCCGATCGCGGTCTCGGCGACCCGCAGCCACAGCACCTCGACGGTGAAGGTGCCGAGCAGGCTGTAGAGCAGGCCCAGCATGCACGTGATGAAGAACGCCATGATCAGCTGCGACACTCGCGCCACGTAGACCAGGCAGAACACGCACACCAGCAGCAGCGCGACCGTCGCGACGGTGTTGCCGGTGACCAGCAGCGCGAGCAGCATCCCGCCGAAGATCCCGCCGAGCGTTCCGGTGACGCGCCGGAAGCCCTTCACGAACGTCGCGCCCGTGGTGCTGGTGTTGAGGAAGACCACGAACACGGTCAGCACCGCCCAGTACCAGCGGGACTGGGACAACAGCTCGCCGCCGAGCACCGCGAGCCCGCCGCCGATCAGGGCCTGGATGGCGCTGCGCGTGCGGTTGTCGTATGCGAAGACGTCCGTGCGCTTCGCCGGCTCCTCCTCGTCGGGCAGCTCGGTCTCGGCCGAGTAGTCCTTCTCGGCCACGCGCTGGGCGTTGACGTCGGCCAGCGCCAGCTCCGCGATCGCCCGGCGCACCTCGTCGCCCGGTTCGGTGCGTTCCTTGAGCCGGCTGCCGGCGACCAGCATCTTGCTGAACTCCTCGGTCTCGCTGATCACCGGCAGCTCGCGCGGGTCGCGTTCGATCAGGGAGTCCAGCCGCAGCAGGCCCGCGACCAGCTCGTCGCGCACCTCGGCGGGCAGCTCGGCCTCCTCGGTGACGCGGCGCACGGTGATCGCGAGCCACTGGCAGGCCAGCTCGACGGCCAGCAGCCGGCGGCGCAGCAGCTGGGTGCCGGTCTCGTCGAACAGGTCGCTGATGGTGTCCTCGATCATCAGGACGGCCGCGTGCAGGCGGGTGTCGGCCTTGCGCAGCTGGTTGGTCCGCCATTCGCTGCCGCCGCTGGCCAGGCTCGCGGCCGCGGCCCGCACCACCCCGCTGATCCGCGCCCGGAAGGCCCGCCGGGCGCGCAGCAGCTCGGCCTCGGGCCGGCGCCGCAGCACCAGGAACCGCATGACCGCGTGGCAGGCCAGCCCCACCGCGAGCGCGAGGACGAACTCGGGCAGCTGGCGCGGGCGGATCGCCAGGAACATCGCGAAGAAGAACATGAAGAACGACATCGCGCCCAGTGCGGTGCCGCGCGGCGCGAACCGCTGTGCGTAGACCGCGACGAAGATCAGCACCACGAACACGACGCTGTCCAGCGGCGGCAGGGTGGATCCGAACGCCGCCACGGTCAGCGAGGCCGATCCGCAGACCAGGACCAGCACCAGCGTGACCGCCTGGTCCTTCGGGGTCTTGTCGTTGATGTTGAACGCGGAGTTCATCGCGGCGATCGAGGCCACCATGATGTCCGGGATCGGGCGTCCGAGCAGGAGCAGCACGACGATCGCCAGCACGATCCCGCCCACCGCGATGCCGGCCAGCCGCAGCCGGACCAGGCCGGGGTCGGCGGCGACCAGCCGGTCCTGCGCCACCTTCGCGAGCGTCATGCGCGGCTCCCGAGCAGTTCCCACTCGGTCAGCGCGGTGCGCCGCCCGGTCGCCGCGGTGATCCGCAGCCGGTAGGCGCGGTAGGCGCCGGGCTCGGCGATGGTGAACGGGCGGGTCTGGCGGCGCCACCGGAACCGCTCGCCGCGCCGCTCGTCCAGCCGCACCCAGGACTGCCCGTCGTCACCCTCCAGCACCCAGTCGCTCGGGTCGCCACCCCGCGCGGCCGAGGTCAGGGTGTACATCTCGACCCGCGCGGGCTCGCGCACCGCGCACTCGAGGACCGGGGTGCGGGACCGGAAGGTGACCTGGGTGGCGGCGGTGTCGGCGAACAGCTGCGTGAGGTCGGTGCCGTCGTCGCTGGTGCCGGTGCCGGTCACGTCGGCCAGCGGCGCCCCGCCCAGGGACGGTGGCGGGTCGCCCCAGTCGGTGGGGGTGTCCGTCACGTCGAACTCCAGGCGTGCGGCGGCGACGAGGTCGGCGTGGGACAGCCAGGTCGAGCCGTGCGGCTTGCCGTCGATCGTCACGCCCCGCACGTAGGGACCGGTGCCGGGTGCGCTGATCTCCACTGTCCTCCCGTTCTCCAGACGCAGGGTGGCCCGCTCGAACAGCGGCGCGGTGAGCACGTAGCCGGGGTTGCCGGGGGCCAGCGGGTACAGGCCGAGCGCGGCGAGCACGTACCAGGCCGACATCTCACCGTTGTCCTCGTCGCCCGGATAGCCCTGGCCGATCTCACCGCCGGTGTAGCAGCGGGTCAGCACCTCGCGCACGATCGCCTGCGTCTTGGCCGCCGCCCCGGCGTGGCAGTACATCCACGGGATGTGGTGGCTGGGCTGGTTGGAGTGGCCGTACTGGCCCATCCGCACGTCGCGCGCCTCGGTCATCTCGTGGATGATCCCGCCGTAGGAGCCGGGCGCGCGGCCCGTCTCCGGCGTGGCGAAGAACGTGTCCAGTGTGGACTCCAGCGCCGCGCGGCCACCGAGCAGGTCCGCCAGGCCGGCGCCGTCGTGCGGCACTGAGAACGCGGTGTTCCAGCCGTTGGTCTCGGTGTAGTCGAAACCCCACAGGGCCGGGTCGTAGTGCTCCGGCGCCCAGCGCCACCGGCCGTCGCGGTGGCGGCCCTGGAAGAACCCGGTGCGCGCGTCGAAGTGGTTGACGTACTGTGCCGCCCGCTGCCGGAAGTAGCGCGCGTTGTCCAGGTACTCGGCCTTGCCGGTGCGGGCGTGCAGGGCCTCGGAGAGGGCGGCGAGGCCGAAGTCGTTGACACACCCCTCCAGCGCCCACGACAGGCCCTCGTGGGTGGTCAGCGGGGTGAACCCGAGGAAGATCGACTCGCGCAGCCCCTGCCGCCCCACACTGCGGTTCGGCGGCGTGACGGTGGCGTTGCGGACCGCCGCGTCGTAGGCCGCGCGCACGTCGAACGTGCGCACACCGCGCAGGTACGCGTCGGCGAACGCGACGTCGGAGCTGGTGCCGGTCATCAGGTTCGCGTAGCCGGGGGAGGACCAGCGCGAGATCCAGCCACCCTCCCGGAACTGCTGCACGAACCCCTCGATCAGCTCCCCGCACCGGCGTGGTGCGAGCAGCGCCAGCGCGGGCCACACGGTGCGGTAGGTGTCCCAGAAGCCGTGGTTGACCGACATCGGCCCGTCCACGACCTTCGCCCCGGTCCGGGTGCGCGTGCTCGGCCACCAGCGGCGCCGCACCGGGCTAGCGTGCCGGAGCCCGCGCCGCGTGCGTTCGTGCCCCGAGTTCGGGTACAGGAACAGCCGGTAGAGGCCGGAGTAGAAGGTGGTCAGCTGATCCGGCGTGGCGCCTTCGATCACCACCCGGCCGAGCAGGTCCTGCCACTGCGCCCTGGCCCGTTCGCGAACCTGGTCGAAGGTCGTGCCCGCCGGGATCTCCTCGTCGAGGTTGCGGCGGGCCTGGTCCAGGCTGATCAGCGAGGTGGCGATGCGCAGCTCGACCACCGGCGCGTCGAAGGACAGGTAGCCGGCGCCGGGCCACCGCAGCCGTTTCCCGCCGGTCGCCGGCCGGTCGAACGTGCCGTGGACGAACATCCGCCGCGCCCCCACCGACAGGCGGCTGCGTGCCCAGGTGTGGCCGGTGACCACCCCGCGCGCCGGGTCCACACGCAGCCCGCCGCGCCGGTTGACGTTGTCGAACAGCACCCAGCCGCCATCGCCGGGGAAGGCGAACCGGACGAGGGCGGCGTGGTCGGCCGGTGCGAGATCGACGGCGATGCCGTTGTCGAAGCGCACCCCGTAGTGGTGCGGCCGGTCGGTCTCGTGGTCGTGTGAGAACGGCAGCGCCCGCGCCGTCCGGTCCACGGTCACCGGACCGATTCCCGGCAGGAATTGGAACGGGTGCCGGTCGCCCATCCACGGGCTCGGTTCGTGGCTGACGGCGAAGGCCTGCAGCTCGGGGCGGTTGTCCGCGTTGTTGCGCCGGTGGTACTCGTACAGCCAGCTCAGCGACCCCGCGTCCGTGACCGGCGTCCAGAAGTTGAACCCGTGCGGCACCGCGGTGGCCGGGAAGGTGTTGCCGCGGGAGAACTCGTTGCTCGAGTGGGTGCCGCGGGTGGTGCGCACCCAGTCGACCGCGTCCCGCGGACCGGGCGGCGGCACGTCGGCGATGCGGACGTCGTCGATCCAGCCGGTCACCGGCTCGCCCGGCGGCGGTTCGAGCAGCAGCACGATCGCGCGCGCGGTGCGCCCCGCGGCCTCGCCGAGGGAGTGCCGCACCAGGTTCCATTGATCGAGGTACAACGTCTTCGACGCGCCGGCCGCCGCCGCCGAGCCGCCGATCAGGCTGCCGTCGTCCAGTTCGACCGCCAGCGCCACGAACGTGCTGCGCCACGACGGCCCCGCGTCGGACTCCGGGAACACCACATAGGACAGTGCGGTGTCCGCACCGATCGGCGCGTCCACTTCGAACAGCACTTGACGTGCGCCTTCGCCGGCGGCGTACCGGGCGGCCCGCAGCCCGGTGAACCCGGCACCGGCCCGGGCGGCCGGCGCGCGCTCCGGTCCCGCGGCGACGGTGACGACCGGGCCGGTGCGGGGCCGCGGATCACCGTCCTCGAACGAGGAGAAGAAGTGGGTCCGGCTCACGCCGCCTACCGTAACCGGCCACCCCGGTCACTTCCCGCCGAGCAGCTCCACCTCCGACAAACCGGGCGCGCCGCCGGTGCTGTCGGTGATCCGCAGCCGGTAGTGCGCGTAGGCGCCCGGCGTGGCGATCTTGAACGCCCGGGTCTGCCGGCGCCAGGGGAACGTCTCCCCGGACCGGGTGTCCAGCGTCGTCCAGGACTGCCCGTCGGCCGAGCCCTCCAGTACCCAGCCCCGCGGGTCACCGGCCGCCGCGCCGGAGGTGAGCGTGTAGAAGGTCGCCGCCACCGTCCCGCCCACCGGGCAGTCGACCGTGGTGAGCGGGCGGGCATCGGTCGCGGAGGTGTTGTCGAACAGCGGCCCGCCGGGCGTGGTGAGGTCGGCCGGCGGCTGCGGGACCTCGTCGCCGTGGGTCAGCGACGGCGGCACGTCGGCGGCGCCGGTGCCCCAGTTGGAGGGGTTCGGGCCCATCGCGAAGTCGAGGGTGGCGCCCCGGGCCAGCAGGTCGTGCGGCAGCGACGTCGACGACCAGGGCTTGCCGTTCACCCGCAGGCCCTGCACGTAGACGTTGCGGGCGCTGTTCTTCGGCGCGTTGACCACCAGGTCCCGGCCGCCCGGCAGGTGCACGGTCGCCTTGGTGAACAGCGGCGACCCGACCGCGTACTCGGGGCTGCCCATCCGCAGCGGGTAGAACCCGAGCGCGCCGAAGACGTACCACGCCGACATCTCGCCGTTGTCCTCGTCGCCGGCGTACCCCTGGCCCAGTTCGCTGCCCAGGTAGAGCCGGGACAGCGCTTCCCGCACCCCGGCCTGCGTCTTGGCCGGCTGCCCGGCGTAGTCGTACATGTAGAGGATGTGGTGGCTGGGCTGGTTGGAGTGCCCGTACTGGCCCATCCGCACGTCACGGGCCTCGCGCATCTCGTGGATCTGCCCGCCGTAGGCGCCGGGGAACCCGGCGGTCTCCGGGGTGGCGAAGAACTGGTCGAGCTTGCGGCCCAGCGCCTCGCGCCCGCCGTAGAGGTTCGCCAGGCCCTGCCCGTCCTGCGGCACGGTGAAGGCCATGTTCCAGCCGTCGGTCTCGGTGTAGTCGTAGCCCCACGCGCGCGGGTCGTACTGGCCGGCGGGGACGCGGAACCGGCCCGAGGAGTCGCGGCCCTGGAAGAACCCGGCGGCCGGGTCGAACATGTGCACGTAGTTCTGGGCGCGATCGCTGAAGTACTCGGCGTTCTCCGCGTATTCGCGGCGGCGCGGGTCGTCCGGGGCGGCCTCGTCGGCCAGCTTTCGGGCGAGCATCGCGATGCCGAAGTCGTTGAGGTAGCCCTCGAGCGCCCACGACATGCCCTCACCCGTCGAGGCCGGGGTGTAGCCGAGGAAGATCGACTGCTCCAGGCCCTTGCGGCCGACGTTCTCGTCCGGCGGCGCCACCGTGGCGTTCTTGATCGCCGCGTCGTAGGCGGCCTGCACGTCGAAGCCGCGCACGCCCTTGAGGTAGGCGTCGGCGAAGGCCACGTCGGAACTGGTGCCGGTCATCAGGTTCGCGTAACCGGGGGAGGACCAGCGGGCGATCCACCCGCCGTCGCGGTACTGCTGCACGAACCCGTCGATCATCTTCCCGGCCATGTCCGGTGACAGCAGCGAGTAGGCGGGCCAGGTGGTGCGGTAGGTGTCCCAGAACCCGTTGTTGACGTAGATCTCGCCGTCCACCACCTTCGAGCCGGTCCGGGTCGGCGTGTCCGGCCCCGCCTTCGGCGCGACGGGGCTGGCGTAGGCGTGGCGCGGGCCGCCCGTGGTGCCGACGTTCTCGAACCCGGAGTTGGGGTAGAGGAACAGCCGGTACAGGTTGGAGTAGAGGGTGGTCAGCTGGTCCTGGCTCGCGCCCTCGACCTCGATCACGCCGAGCGTCCGGTCCCAGGCGGCCTGCGCGGCGGAGCGGACGGTGTCGAACGCGGTGCCGGCCGGGATCTCCTGCTCCAGGTTCCGCTTGGCCTGGTCGAGGCTGATCAGCGAGGTCGCGATCCGCATCGTCACGGTGCCCGAGCGGGCCGGGTCGAACCGCAGGTAGCCGCGCACGTGGTCACGGCCGTCGCCGGGCAGCATCGATCCGCCGGTGACCGGCCGGTCGAAGCTCGCGTAGACGAACATGCGGCCCGCGCCGGCGGAGTTGCCGCTGCGCACGTCGGTGAACCCGGACAGCGTGCCGCTCGCCGGGTCGAGGGTCAGGCCGCCGGCGTCGTTGATGTTGTCGAAGACCAGGTTCGCGTCCGGGCCGGGGAAGGTGAACCGGAACATCGCGGCGTGGTCGGCCGGGGTCAGCTCGGCCCGGATGCCGTTGTCGAAGGTGACGCCGTAGAAGTAGGGCCGGGCGGTCTCGTTCTCGTGGCGGAACGGGAGTGCGCGGGCCGCCCGGCCGGCGTCGGGTACGCCGCCGGCGGCCGAGGGCATGACCTGGAAGGTCTGCCGGTCGCCCATCCACGGGCTCGGTTCGTGGCTGAGCGCCAGCGCCTGCATCGTGGGCAGGTTCTGCGCGTTGTTGCCCTCGTGGTAGCGGTAGAGCCAGTTCATCGACCCGGCGTCGGTCACCGGGGTCCAGAAGTTGAAGCCGTGCGGCACGGCGGTGGCGGGGAAGTTGTTGCCGCGGGAGAACGTGCTGTTGGCGTTGGTGCCGCGGGTGGTGAGCACGTGGTCGGACAGGTGGTCCACCCGCGCCCGCGGTGCGGCCGGGGCGAGCTGGATGTCGTCGAACCAGCCGTTGAACGCGCCCGGCCCGTCCGGGTTGTCGTAGGCGACGAGGACGCGCGCGACGGTCTTGCCGCGGGCGACGGTGCCGATCGCGCTGCGGACGAGGTTCCACTGGTTGGCGTAGAGCGACTTCGCCGCGCCCTGCCCGCGTGGGGTGAGCGGGAAGCCGTACTGGTCGAGCGCGCCGAGGTCGGACAGGTAGGTGCCGTCGGTGAACGCGAGGTCCACCGCGACGTTCGTGCTCGGGTACTTCAGGTCGTCGCCGGTGAGTTCG
Organism: Amycolatopsis thermophila; assembly: GCF_030814215.1. Lineage (NCBI taxonomy): Bacteria > Bacillati > Actinomycetota > Actinomycetes > Pseudonocardiales > Pseudonocardiaceae > Amycolatopsis > Amycolatopsis thermophila. The sequence continues at coordinate 5,746,715 of NZ_JAUSUT010000001.1, forward strand.
GGGAAGACCTTGTAGGACAGCTCGGTGTCCGGGCGCACCGGGACGCGCACGTCGAACACCTTGTTCCAGGAGTAGCCGTGCCGCGCGGTCTGGGTGCCGCCGTAGTGGAAGGCGCGCAGACCGGTGAACCCGGCGCGTGGTTTGCTCGTGTAGCCGCCGGGCGGGCCACTGTCCGGGTAGGACCGCATGGCGGGCAGCGGCGGCGGCGCGGGCTGGTCGTCGGCGAGCAGGAGTTCGGCCAGTTGCACGATGTCGGCGCCGTGGTTGGCGCTGATGTCGAGCCGGTAGAAGCGGTGGGTGGCGGGGGTGGCGAGGCGGAACTGCCTGGCCTCGAACCGGGCGCCGAACGTCTGCCCGGACTGCGTGTCGAGGGTGGTCCAGGTGGTGCCGTCGTCGGAGCCCTGCAGCGTCCAGTCCCGCGGGTCGCGCTCGGGGGCGTCGTTGGCCGAGGTCAGGCCGTAGCGGGTGATCGCGACGGGCTCGGCGAACTCGGCCTGCACCCACCCCGACGAGGCGAACGCGAGCCACTTCGACTCGGGCCGCCCGTCGAGCACGTTGACCGCGACCTCACCGGCGCCGGTGTTCTCCGCGCTCGCGGTCGCGCCGGTGGCTTTGCCGCGCACGTCACCGGGGATGGCCGAACCGTTGGCGCCGTTGACCCCGGCGGCCCGGGGGGCGCCGTCCGGCCCGGTCTCCACGGTGTCGGCCCAGTCGGGCGCGGGTTCCCCGGCTTCGAACGACGACGAGAACCGGGCGGGCTGCTGCGCTCCGGCGGGCGGCACGGTGACCATCCCGGTGATCAGCAGGGCGGCGACCAGCACGCGAATGGTTCGGACCATGGATCGCAGCGAAACGCGCGGCTCCACCACCCGTCAAGCAGGCACGCCAAACCTGGCGCGAACCGGACAAGGAAGGGTGAATCCCCGGGCGCGATCAGCCGTACCGGGTTTAGGAAGCCGGACACGCGTCGCGGACCGGTACCTCCGCACGGCGGCTCGCCGCCCAGACCCGTGAACGCGCACGCGGCGAACACGGTCGTCGTGGTGGTCGCGCCGAGCGCGGAGCCGAGCGCGTAGAAGATCATGTAGCCGCCGATCACGCTGCTGGTGCGCTCCGGGTGGGCCGCGGTGAGCAGGTGCTGGTTGCTCACGTGCACGGCCTGCACGGCGAAATCGAGCACGACCACGCCGAGGGCGACGAGCCACAGCGACCGGGACGCCTGACCGGTGGCGAGCCACGAGGCGGCGAGGAGCGCGAGGGCCCCGCCGGTGACCGCGCTCGCGAACCCGCCGTCGGCCCAGCGCCCCGCGCGGGCGGCGCCGAGCGCACCGGCCAGGCCGGCGAGCCCGAACAGTCCGATCCGGGCCGCGCTGAGGTGCCACGGCTCCGCCGCGAGCGGCAGCGCCAGTCCGCTCCACAGCGTCCCGAACGAAGCGAACAGGAAGAACGTGATCAGCCCGCGCGAGAGGAACAGGCGCTCGCGGACGAGCCCGCCCATCGACGCCAGCACCTCCCGGTAGGCCGGGCGCGCGGTGCGCGGGTCGGGCGGCAGCGTGACCCGCACCAGCGCCGCGAGCAGAACCAGGAGCACGGCGAGCACGACGTAAACACCGCGCCACCCCCATGCGGTGGCCAGGGCACCGGCGGCGACGCGGGAACCGAGGACGCCGAGGACCACGCCCGAGGTCACCACGCCGAGGTCACGGCCGCGTTCCCCGGGCCGGGACAGGGTCGCGGCGTAGGCGACCGTCGTCTGCACGACCACCGCGAACAGCCCGGCGAGCGCGAGACCGGCGAACACCATCCCGGCGTGGGTGGCTGTCGCGGCGAGCGCCGCACCCAGCGCCGTCAGCAGGAGGTGTCCCGCGATGAGGGTGCGCCCGTCGGCGACATCGCCCAGGGGCACGAGCACAGCGAGCCCGGCCAGGTACCCCAGCTGACCGGCGGCGACCAGCCAGCCCAGGCGTGCTTCCGGCAGCCCCAGGTCGGCGCCCGCCTGGGCGAGAACGGGCTGCACGGCGTAGAGCGCGGCGACGGCGACCGCGCAGACCGCGGCGAACAGGGTGCGCCGGCCGAGTCCCATGGGGTCTCCAATCGGTAGCAATTTGCAACTGATCGGAGCGTAGGGCAGAATAGTTTCAAACAGCAACTCTTCAGGAGGTGTGGTGACGGGAACCGCGATCAGCGGCGGGGACGTGGCCTGGACCGACCCGGCCTGCCCGGTGGCGCGCACGGCCGACCTGATCGGGGACCGCTGGAGCCTGCTCATCGTCCGCGACGCCATGGACGGCGCGCGGGCGTTCACCGATTTCCAGCAGCGCACCGGGATCGCCCGCAACATCCTCACCGACCGGCTCCGCCGCCTGGTCGACCGCGGCATCCTCGACCGGTGGACCGCGCCGTCGGGCAAACGGCAGCTCTACACCCTCACCGAGGCGGGCCGCGACCTCTTCACGGTCATCGTCGCCCTGCGCCAATGGGGCGAACGGCACGCCTTCGCCCCCGGCGAACCCCACTCCACCCTCGTCGACGACCACGGCCGCCAACTGGCCCCGCTGCGGCCCGCCGACGCGGACGGCAATCCCGCCGACGTCGACACGACCTCGGTGCGCAAGGTGCCCACACCCTGAGCCGGACTCAGAACCCGACCGCGTCGTCCGTGGTGACCGTCGGTGTCAGCGAACGCCTCCGCCAGCGGGGTCTCCAGCGTGCGCTCTGCGGCCTCGGGGTACATCTCCGGCACGTGATCGGCCGTGTGCGTGACCGCCAGCGGCCGGTGGTCACGCTCGATGTAGAGCGGTTCCAGCGCCTGCATCCGCAGCAGCAGCCGGGACAGCGCCGCGGTCAGCGCGTCCTGCTCGGCCGTGGGCAGCTCCGCCCACTTCGGCGCCGCCGAGGCCGCCCGACGTGCCCGCGAACCCGTCGGAGATCGCCAGCGCGCGGTCCACCAGCGGCGCGACGGCCCGATCGACCTCCGCCAGGTACCCGGCCACCGGTTCCAGCGCCGGTCGCAGCGACCCGCCCGCGAACGGAATGTCGAGCCCGGCGAACCGCAAGGGCGCGCGCCGGTGTTGTACTCGCGCAGCCACCGCACGAGGCCCTGGTTCGCCCCGGCCGTGATGGTGCCGCTCAGCCCGGACAGGCCCCCGGCGTCCCCGGCCAGCCATTCGCCGAGCGCGACCAGGCCACGACCTTCGACGGCCTCGATCCCGCCCGGGCCCCCTGGAGTTGATCAACAGTGCGTGAGGAAATGCTCCAGGACCCGCTTGCCGAAGTGCAAACCATCAAGGGGCACCCGCTCGTCCACGCCGTGTGCCATCGCCCGGTACGGGAAGCCCTCGGGCAGCCACAGGGGAGCGAAGCCGTAACAGGCGATGCCCAGCGGGCTGAACGCCTTCGCGTCGGTACCCCCGCCCATGCAGTACGGCACCACCACCGCGTCCGGGTCCTGCGAGCGCAGCGCGGCGGCCATCGCCTCGAACCACGGCGAGTCCACCGGAGCCTGCACGGCGGGCTGGTGCGCGACGAACTCGCGGGTCACGTCGGGGCCGAGCAGCTCGTCGATCTGCGCGAGCAGCCCGTCCTCGGTGCCCGGCAGCGTCCGGGTGTCCACCTGCGCCTGCGCCAGGCTCGGGATCACGTTCACCTTGTACCCGGCGTCCAGCATCGTCGGCGTGGTGCTGTTGCGGATCGTCGGCTCCACAAGGGACGCCGCGGGGCCGAGCCGGGCCATCGTCCCCTCCACATCGGACAGATGGACCGCCACGCCGAGCGCCTCCCCGGTGCGCACCAGGAACGCCTCCACCGTCGGCGTCAGCGCGACCGGCCACTCGTGCGCCGCGATCCGCTGCAGAGCCGCGATCAACCGCACCACGGCGTTCTCGTGGTTGGGCCGGGAGGCGTGCCCGGCGCGCCCGCGCGCGGTGAGCCGCAGGTGCGCGGTGCCGCGCTCGGCCGTCCCGACCGGGTAGAGCCGCTTGACCGACCCGTCCGCGGCGGGCACGTGGTAGGTGTAGCCGCCGGACTCGCTGATCGCGGCCACGCACCCGTCGAACAGTTCGCGGTGCTCGGCCGCCAGCCAGTGCGCCCCGTACTCGCCGCGGTCCTCCTCGTCGGCCACGAAGGCCAGCACCAGGTCCCGCCGCGGCTTCAGGCCGTCCGCCAGCGCGCACAGCACCATCGCGATGAAGTCCTTCATGTCGACCGCGCCCCGGCCCCACAGGAACCCGTCGCGCACCTCGCCGGCGAACGGCGGCACCGTCCAGTCGGCGGCGTCGGCGGGCACCACGTCGAGGTGGCCCTGCACGAGCAGCGCCGGCAGCATCGGGTCCGCGCCCGGGACACGGGCGACCACGTTGGTCCGCCGCGGGGCCGACTCGAGGATCACCGGTTCGATCCCGGCGCCGGCGAGCACACCCGCGACGAACTCGGCCGCGTCCCGCTCGCCCTCGGCGTCGCCGTGGCCGCGGTTGGTGGTGTCGAACCGCAGCAGCTGCGCGCACAGACTTTCGACGTTAGCCATACTTCCCCTGCACCGCGCCCGCGGCGATCGCCGTGACCACCTTGAACGCCTTCATCGCGTCGGTCATCGTGGCCGCGTCGAAGCCGACCCGGCGCACGCCGGTCTGCTCGACGGTCGGCACCACCGCGGCGGCCTGCGCCAGGTGGCTCGCGTCGAACTCGACCTCGATGCGGTGCGTGGCGGCCGTGCCCGGTGTCCGCACCGCTCGGTCCATGCTCGCCCGTGCGGCCGCGCTCAGCATCTCGGCGGTCCTGGACGGGGGAAGGCAGATCGCGGCGTAGCGGCTCACGCACTCCTTCACCGCGACCCGTTCGGCGCCCGGCGCGTAGCCCGCGGCGTCGTCACACGCCTTGTCGTCCCCCGACACCAGCAGCACGGGCACGCCGTACTCGGCGGCGAGCGCGGCGTTGAGCCTGCCCTCGCTCGCGGGCTCGCCGTCCAGCCACACGCCGGTGATCTGGTTCTCCAGGTAGGTGTGCGCGAGCACCCCGTCGGCACCGGCGCCGGCGTGGTAGCCCAGGAACACGACACCGTCGACGCCGGAGTCGATGCCCTGCATCATCGACAGCGGCTTGTGCCGCCCGGTGAGCATGCGGGCGCGCTCGTCGAGGTCCTCCAGCAGCAGGTTGCGCTGCGCCGAGTGCGCCTCGTTGACCAGCACGTCGGTGGCACCGCCGTCGAACAGGCCGCCGATCACGGCGTTGACGTCGCCGGTGAACAGCCGCCGGAAGCGCTGCCACTGCTCGGTGCCCGGCACCACGTCGTCGGTCCAGGTGACGCCGGTGGCGCCCTCCATGTCCGCCGAGATCATGATCCGCATGGTCCAGACCTTACGTCACGGCTCGGCAACGTCGCCGGTGAGTCGTTGACTCCACGTGCTTGGAAGTGGTTACTTTCCGGTTCGCAGAAATCGCAGGAGAGGTGGGGACCCGTGGGGATGCGTTTCCCGAGACGAACGCGCGTGGCCGCGGCGGTCGGCGCAGCGGTGCTGGTGACCGGTCCGTTCGTGCCGGCCGCCCAGGCCCAGAACCAGGGCGGCACCGTGCTGCGCGTGGCGCTGGTCCAGGAGATCGACCACCTCAACCCGTTCCTCGCCTCCTTCGCCTCCAGCACCATGGTGGGCCGGATGACGTGGGAGTTCCTCACCCTGCCCTCGGCGCAGGACAACACCCCCGCGCCCGGCCTGGCCGAGTCGTGGACCACCTCGCCGGACAAGCTGACCTGGACCTACCACATCCGCGACGGCGTGAAGTGGTCCGACGGGCAGCCGGTCACCGCGAAGGACGCCGCCTACACGTTCACCCGGATCATGACCGACGAGAACGCCCAGGAGGCCAACGGCACCTACGTCGAGAACTTCGAGTCCGTCACCGCGACCGACGACCACACCCTGGTCATCCGGACCAAGACGCCGCAGGCCAGCATGACCGCGCTGGACGTGCCGATCGTGCCCGAGCACATCTGGGCGAACCAGCCGGACATGACCAACCCGGCCACCGACGGCGTGCCCGTCGTGGGCGTCGGCGACGGGCCGTTCCTCATCACCGAGTACCGCCCGAACGAACTGGTGCGCCTGAAGGCCAACCCGGACTACTGGCGCGGCAAGGCCAAGATCGACGAGCTGCAGTTCATCACCTACAAGAACTCCGAGGCCGCGGTCAGCGCGCTGCGCAACAACGAGGTCGACTTCGTCAACCGGCTCACCTCGACCCAGTTCGACACGCTCAAAAGCGCCGGCGGCATCGCCACCAACCAGGCCACCGGCCGCCGCTACCGCGAGCTGATCCTCAACCACGGCGCCCAGACCCTGTCGCGCCAGCCGATCGGCGACGGCAACCCGGTGCTCAAGGACGTCCGCGTGCGGCAGGCCATCGCCCGCGCCCTCGACCCGCAGACCCTGGTGGACAAGGTGCTCGGCGGCTACGGCCAGACCGGCGGTGGCATCGTGCCCGCCTCGTTCCCCACCTACCACTGGGAACCGCCGGCCGGCCAGAAGTACACCTTCGACGCCGCGGCCGCCAACGCCCAGCTCGACCAGGCCGGCTACCCGCGCGGCGCCGACGGCACCCGCGTCGGCCCGGACGGCAAGCCCATCGAACTGCGGCTGCTCGGCCGCGCCAGCGAGGACTTCGCCCAGCGCGCCTCCGACTACGTCGTCAGCTGGCTCGGCGACATCGGCATCCGCGTCACCAAGCAGCTGGTGTCGGACAACGAGGTCGACGAGCGCACCAACAACGGCAACTACGACCTGGCGTTCTCCGGCTGGGGCACCAGCCCCGACCCGGACTACATCCTGTCGAAGCAGACCTGCGCGGCCCTGCCCGCCGTCGCCGGCAGCAGCAGTAGCACCTCGTTCTTCTGCGACCCCGAGTTCGACCGCCTCTACGCCGCCGAGAGCACCGAGTTCGACCCGGCCCAGCGCGCCGACCTGGTCAAGCAGGCCCAGGCCCGCTACTACAGCCAGGTGCCCAGCATCGTGCTGGACTACGACAACGTCCTGGAGGCCTACCGCTCCGACAACTTCGCGAGCTTCACCAAGCAGCCCGCCGACACCGGCCAGATCATGGAGCAGAGCGGCTACTGGGGCTTCTACGGCGCCACCCCGGCCGAGGGCGGCTCGGGCGGAGGCGGCGGCCTGTCCACCGGCGCGTGGATCGGCATCGGCGCCGGGATCGTCGTCGTGCTGGTGATCGCCGGCACCGCCGCGGGCCGGCGCCGCAAGTCCGCCGACGACACGGAGTAGCGGCGTGACGAACGCGGTCTCCACCGCCGCGGCGGAGCTCGACGAGCCCCGCCGCGGCACCGGTACGGCCCGGTTCCTCCTCGGCAAGCTCGGCGGCGCGGTCGCGAGCCTGCTGCTCGTGGTCGCACTGGGGTTCCTGCTGTTCCGCATGATCCCCGGCGACCCGGTCACCACCCTGACCCGGGACCGGCCGACCAGCCCGGACCAGCTGGCGCTCCTGCGCGAGCGGCTCGGCGTGGACAAGCCGCTGTACCAGCAGTTCCTCGACTACGCCGGTGGCCTGTTCCGCGGCGACCTGGGCACCTCCTACGGCTACAACCGGCCGGTGGCCACGCTCATCGGGGAACGGCTGGGCCCGACCCTGCTGCTGGTCGGCACCGCGACGGTGCTGGCCGTGGCGCTCGGGCTGTGGCTCGGGGTGCGAGCCGCGTGGCGGCGCGGCAGCCTGTTCGACCGCACCCAGACCGGCATCGCGCTGACCCTGTGGTCAATGCCGCAGTTCTGGCTGGGCCTGCTGCTGCTCATCGCCACCCAGGGCGTGTTCCCCAGCGGCGGCATGCGCTCCCCGGACACGCCGCCGGAGTTCTTCCCGCAGCTGCTCGACGTCGCCCACCACCTCGTACTGCCGTGCGTGACGCTGCTCGCGGTCATCTACGCCCAGTACATGCTCGTCATGCGCTCGTCGCTGCTGGGCGAGATGAACGCCGAATACCTCACCACCGCCCGCGCCAAGGGCCTGCGCGAGGACCTGGTGCGCCGCCGCCACGCCGTGCCCAACGCGCTGCTGCCCACGGTGACCCTGGTGTTCCTGCAGTTCGGCCTGGTGGTGTCCGGCACCGTCACGGTCGAGACCGTGTTCTCCTGGCCCGGGCTGGGACTGCTCACCTACGAGGCGCTGCGGGTGCCGGACCTGCCGCTGCTGCAAGGAGTGTTCGTGGTCATGGCCGGCTCGGTCATCGTGATGAACCTGATCGCCGAGGTGCTCTACCGCGTGCTCGACCCCCGGGTGCGGGCCCGATGACCGCCCCCGCGTCGATCGCCTGGCAGCGCCGCCGCGCCGCGGCCGCCGGGGTCTGGCGCGAGTTCGCCACCGACCGCGGCGGGCTGGCCGGTCTCGGCGTGCTCGTGCTCGTCGTGCTGCTGGCCGTGCTGGCGCCGGTGATCACCGACTCCGCCGGCCTGGACGTGGTCAACGCGCCCGGCCGCCCGCTGCAGCCACCGACCGGGGAGTTCCTGCTCGGCACCGACATCGACGGCCGCTCGGTCCTGCTGCTCACCCTGTGGGGCGCGCGGGTGTCGCTGCTCGTGGGGTTCGCGGCGACGATCCTGTCGGTGTTCATCGGCACGCTGGTGGGCATCCTGGCCGCGCACTTCGGCGGCTGGGTGTCCGCGGTGCTGATGCGGTTCACCGACTTCTTCCTGGTGCTGCCCTCGCTGGTGCTGGCGATCGCGCTGTCCACGGTCCTGCCGCACGGCGTGCCGACGATCATCGTCGCCGTCGGCGTCACGTCGTGGCCGACCACGGCCCGGCTCGTGCGGGCCCAGACCCTGACCATCGAGTCGCGCCCCTACATCGAGCGCGCGCGGGCACTCGGTGGCGGGCACCTGCACGTCATCGGCAAGCACGTGCTGCCCGGGGTGCTGCCGTTGGTGCTGGCCAACACCACGCTCGTGGTGGGCAACTCGATCATCGCCGAGTCCACGCTGTCCTTCCTCGGCCTCGGCGACCCGACCGCACCGTCGTGGGGCCAGATGCTGCAACGCGCCCTGTCCTCGGGTGCGGTCACCGGGGGAGCGTGGTGGTACCTGGTCCCGCCGGGCCTGGCGATCGTGGTGATCGTGCTGTCGTTCACCCTCGCCGGACGCGCGCTGGAAACGGTGCTCAACCCGCGGCTGAAGGGGGAGCACGCGTGAGCCCGCTGCTGGAAGTCAAGGACCTCAACGTCTCCTACCGCGACGTGCATGCCGTGCGGGGCGTCGGGCTGACGCTGGAGCCGGGGGAGACGCTGGGCATCGCCGGCGAGTCCGGCTCGGGCAAGTCCACCGTCGCGATGAGCGTGCTGCGGCTGCTGCCCAGGTCCGCCGCCGTGACCGGCGAGATCCTGCTCGACGGCGAGGACGTGACCACCATGCGCTGGGGCCGGCTGCGCGCGGTGCGGTGGGCCGAGGCGTCGGTGGTGTTCCAGGGCGCCATGCACGCGCTCAACCCGGTCCGCCCCATCGGCGAGCAGATCGCCGAACCGATCCGGCTGCACGACCCGTCCGCCGACGACGTCCGCGCGAGGGTCGCCGAACTGCTGGACTCGGTGGACCTCCCGCCGTCGCGCGCCGGGGCGTACCCGCACGAGCTGTCCGGCGGGCAGAAGCAGCGCGTGATGATCGCGATGGCCCTGGCCTGCCGGCCCCGGCTGATCATCGCCGACGAGCCGACCACCGCGCTCGACGTCATCGTGCAGGCCCAGGTGCTCGACCTGCTCAGCAGGCTGGTCGCCGACCGCGGCCTCGGCCTGGTCATGATCAGCCACGACCTCTCGGTGCTCGCCGCGACCTGCTCCCGGATCGCCGTGATGTACCGCGGCGAGATCGTCGAGCAGGGCCCGTCGGCCGCGGTGATGCGATCGCCGGAACACGCGCACACCCGCGCGCTGGCCGCCGCGTTCCCGACCGTCGGCGATCCGGTCTCGCGGTTCGCCCCGGCGACCAGCACACCGCTGCCGCCGGAGCCGGACACCCCACCCGACCCGGACGTGCTGCTGGCCGCCGAAGACCTGCGGGTCAGCTTCCGCGACCGCCGCGGCGCCCCCATCCACGCGGTCGCCGGGGTGAACCTCGAGGTGCGGCGCAACGAGATCGTCGCGCTCGTCGGCCAGTCCGGCTCGGGCAAGACGACGCTGGCGCGCACGCTGCTGGGCCTGCAGAAGCCCACCTCCGGCGTGGTCCGCTTCGACGGTGAGCCGGTGCCCGCCTCCGGTGCCGCGCTCAAGGCGTACCGGCGGCACGTCCAGCTCGTCCTGCAGGACCCGGCCAGCGCGCTCAACCCGCGCCACACCGTCTACGAGGCGGTCGCCGAGGGGCCGCGCATCCACCGCCTGCCCGGCGACGAACGGCAGATCGTGGTGGAGGCGCTGGAGGCCGCCGAACTCCGCCCCGCGGAGCGGTTCCTGCACCGGCTGCCGCACGAACTGTCCGGCGGGCAACGGCAGCGGGTCGTGATCGCCGGGGCGCTCGCACTGCGGCCCGGCGTGCTCGTCGCGGACGAACCGGTGGCGTCCCTGGACGCCTCCGTGCGCGGCGAGATCCTCGGGCTGCTGCTGCGGCTGCGCCGCGAACTCGGCCTGGCCGGGCTGGTGATCACCCACGACCTCGGGCTGGCGTGGAACATCGCCGACCGGGTCGCCGTGATGTACCGCGGCGAACTCGTCGAGGTGGGCACGGTGGAGGAAGTCCTGCTCGAACCGCGGCACGACTACACCCGGTCCCTGCTCGCCGCGCTGCCCGGTGGGACCGCGCGCACTTCACTACAGTCCTGAATGCCCGCGAGTCAAAAAAAACTTCGTTCCCGCCGGGAACCCGCAGGGGAACGGTGTGTAATCTCCGTGGACGAAATGGCGACCACTACTGACCCCGCCCCCGGGGCGCCCGCGCCGGCGCACCCGGCGGCCCGCGTGCGCGTGCCCTCACGGTTCCCGTACCGCACCGTCGCGATGGGCACCCTCGGCAGCACCCTGCTCCTGCTCGGCGCACTCGGGGCCGGCGGCATCCTCATCCGGGACCCGGTCCTCGGGCACGGCCCGCTGTCCTGGGTCCGCTACGGGCACGGCCGGATGCTGGCCAACGCGGTCGTCTACGGCGGGTTCGCGCTCGTCGTGTGGGCGTGGGTGCGGCTCGGCCGCTACATGCTCGCCGGGCGCGTGGGCAGCCGCCCGATCCTGGTCGCCGCCGCGTGCTGGATGGCGCCGCTGCTGATCTCGCCGCCGCTGTTCACCCGCGACGTGTTCTCCTACCTCGGCCAGGGCGCCCAGCTGCTGCACGGGCTCGACCCGTACGCGCACGGCCCCGCCGAGCTCGAGGTGCTGCCGAACGTGGTGCAGAACGTGCACCCCGTCTGGCAGACCACCCCCGCGCCGTACGGGCCGCTGTTCCTGCTGATCGCCAAGGGTGTCGTCGCGCTGACCGGTGACAACGTCATCGCCGGGGTCATCGTCACGCGCCTGGTGCTGCTGCTGGGCCTGGCGATGATGCTGTGGGCGCTGCCGCGGCTGGTGCGGCACCTGGGCGGCAAGCTGCCGATCACGGTGTGGCTCGCGGTCGCCAGCCCCATGACGGTCATCCACCTCGTCGGCGGCCCGCACAACGACCTGCTGATGCTCGGCTTCCTGACCATCGGTGTGCTGGCCGCGCTGGAACGCCGGCACGCGGTGGCGATCGTGCTGGTCACCGTCGGCATGCTGATCAAGCCCACCGCGGCGGTCGCCCTGCCGTTCCTGGTGTGGGTGTGGGCCAACCACCTGCCCCACCCCAGCCGCGTCCGCAACTTCTTCCAGGCCGGCGCGATCTCGGTGGGGCTGTTCGGCGTCGTGTTCGTGCTGGGCACGTGGGTGTCGCTGGGGTCGTTCAACCTGGGCTGGGTCACCGGCCTGCAGGCGCCGACGCTGGTGACGAACTGGCTGAACTTCCCGACCGGGCTCGGGCAGCTGGTGCACACGCTGGTGAACCTCGTGATCACCGTGCCGGAGTCGCCGTTCGTCACCGTCGCCCGCGCACTGGCGATGCTCACGCTGGCGGTGTTCGGCGTGCGGCAGTGGTGGAAGGCCCGCCGCGGCGGCAACGAGGCGATCTTCCGGATGGCCATGACGCTGCTGGCCACCGCGGTCCTCGCCCCGCCGACCCTGCCGTGGTACCTGACCTGGGGTTTCGTGATCGCCTCGGCGTTCCCCTGGCGGCGCAGGCACCTGGCCATCGTGGTCGCCGTGGCGTCGTTCCTGGTGCTGGCCTACTACCCGACGGGCGAGCAGGCCCTCTACGACTGGTGGTTCGTCGTGGTGGTCACCGCGCTGTCGGTCTACGCGGCGGCGTCCCTGCTGCGTCCCGACCCCCTCGGGCTGGTCGGCGCGTGGCGGCGGCAGCGCGAGGTGCCCGACTTCGTCGGCACGGAGTGATCGCGCCCGGTCACTCCGCCCGGCCGGCCCAGCCGCTCCACCGCGTCACCCGCGTCCGCACCACCGGGCCCTCCGGCGGGCGCCGCGCGTACTGCTCGTACTTGCCGCGCAACAGGGCGATCGCGTCCGGAGCCGAGGCCCCGATCGTCGCCGTGCCGTCGGCGCGGCACCACCACAACCGGGTCCAGTCCTCGTCGTAGGCATCGGCCAGGAAGCTCACCGCCGGGTTCGCCGCGATGTTGCGCAGCCGCCGCAGGTCGGTCGTCGACTTCGGTTTGTGGTCGACCGCGAACACGATCTCGTCGCCGGACACCGCGAACGTCACCGGCACCAGGTGCGGCCGCCCGTCCGCGGACACCGTCGCCAGCCGCGCGACCCGCGCCGCGGCGAACCGCTCCCTGGCCTCCCGCGGATCAAGTCGCATCGGTCACCACGGTCAGCGCTGCCGTGTCCAGTACGGCCTCGACCCCGAGCGGCACGGTCAGCGACCCCTCGACGTGCCCGAACGGCACCCCGGCCAGGATCGGCACGTCCAGGGGCCCGAGCCGGTCCAGCATCAACGCCCGCACGTCGGTCGCCTCGCCGCACCCGGTCCACGTGCCCAGCACGATCCCCGCGACCCCGTCGAACCATCCCGACCGCAGCAGCTGCGTGAGCATCCGGTCCAGCCTGTACACCGGCTCCGTCACGTCCTCCAGCACCACGATCCGGTCGCGCGCGCCGCCCTGCTCGGGGGTGCCGACGCCGGCGGCGAGCAGGCTCAGGTTCCCGCCCGTGAGCCGGCCACGAGCCGTGCCCGCGACGAGCGCCTCCGTGCCGGGCAGCGTGACCGGACCCGGCGAGAACAGCGCGCGCCGCAGGTGCTCGCCGCCCACGTCGTCCCAGAAGTCGCCGGCGGGCATGGGCGAGAACAGCGTCGGCAGGCCGAGGTGCCGGTGGATCGCCGCGTGCAGGGCCGTCACATCACTCGACCCGGCGAACACCGTGGCACCGGCCCCGCGCAGGGCCGGCCAGTCGAGCAGGTCGAGCATCCGCTGGGTGCCGTAACCACCGCGGGCGGCCAGCACGATGCCGACCTCCGGGTCGAGCCACGCCTCGGTGAACAGCTTCGCCCGCACCGCGTCGCTGTCGGCCAGGTAGGGCGCGTGCCGCGCGCCGGGCGTGACGAGGTTGCGCACCCCCACACCCCAGCCGTCGAGCACCGCCAGCGCCCGCTCCAGCCGCTCGGGTGCCACCGGCCCGGCGGGCGCGACCAGGGCGACCGTGGTCATGAGCGCAGCTCCAGCTCCGGCACGCCCGGCGTGGCGAAGCCGAACACCTGGCCGTAGAACGACAGTTCGGCCTCCAGCGCCGCGATCATCGTCTCCGCCCTGCGGAAGCCGTGCTGCTCGCCCTCGAAGGTCAGGTAGGCGTGCGGGATGCCGCTGCCGGCCAGGGCCCGCACGAACCGGTCGGCCTGCTCGGGCGGGCAGATCTGGTCGTCGAGCCCCTGCAGGAGCAGCACCGGCCCGGCCAGGCGGTCCGCGTGCCGCAGCGGGGAGCGCTCGACGTACCGCTGCCGGGCCTCGGGCAGCGGGCCGACGAGCCCGGCCACGTACTGCGACTCGAAGTCGTGGGTCTCGCCGCCGTCGCCGGTCCACTCGGCCAGGTCGAGGATCGGGTACTTGATCGTCGCCGCGCGGTAGGTCGTCACGCTCGTCATCGACGCCGCCGAGGTGTAGCCGCCCGCGCTGCCGCCGCGGACCGCGAGCCGCGCCGGATCCGCGGTGCCCTCGGCCGCGAGCGCCTCGGCGACGGCCGCGCAGTCGTGGACGTCGACCACGCCCCACTGCTCGCGCAGCCGCTCCCGGTAGGCGCGGCCGTAGCCGACCGACCCGCCGTAGTTGACCGCGACGATCCCGATGCCCCGGCTGGTGAAGTAGGCGAAGTCCAGGTCCAGGTCGCCGAACACCCGCCCGGTCGGCCCGCCGTGGACGTGCACCAGGTACGGCGGCAGCTCGCCCTCGGGACCGGTGAAGTCCGGGTTGGCCGGCCGGTAGACGAAGGCCGGGATCGCCACACCGTCCGGGCCGGTGAAGGTCCGTTCCTCGGGCACCGGCAGGTACTCGGCCGGCGGCAGCGCGTGTTCGGCGTCGGCCAGTTCGGTGACCGCCCCGCCGGCGAGGTCCACGCGCACGACGGCGGTTTCGTGCCGGGGCCCGGCGGCGATCCCGGCCACGCCGTCCGCGGTCCGGGCCAGCGTGGGCGCCCAGCTGGTCAGGTGCTCGGCGACGGGGGTGAGGGTCCCGGTGTTCTCGTCGAGCACGGCCAGGCGCCCGGAGTCCAGGACCGCGTGCCGCCCGCCGCCCAGCGGCACGAACCAGTTCGAGCCGATCTTCCACAGCGGCCCGCCCAGTTCGCGCTCCACCGGCACGATCGCGCGGGCGGTCCCGTCGAGGGCCACGCGGTGCAGGTTCCACCACCCGTCCGGGTCGAGCAGCGCCAGGAGGGTGTCCGCGTCCTCCCACTCCAGCTGGCAGACCGAGACGCCGGGCCCGCCGGCGAGCACCCGGTGCGGGCCGAACCCGCCGTCGGCCCGCACCTCGGCCACGCACAGCTCGGTGGAGTCCCACGGCATGTCGGGGTGCTCCCACCCCAGCCACGCGGCGTGGCGGCCGTCCGGGGACAGCTGCGGTGCGGTGAGGAAGTGGTGGCTCGCGGCCAGCGGAACGACCTCGCCGCCGGTCAGGGACACCAGGTCGCGGCGGATGTCGGTGCGCCGCGGCCCGGTGCTCGTCTCCCGCACCGCCCACACCGCGTCGCCGGGACCCGGACGAAGGTCGCCGTACCGGACACCCTGCGGGGTGGGCGGCTCGGGTGTGACCGGAACCACCTCACCGCTGTCCAGGTCGCGGCGGTGGACGCGCTGGTCGTCCCAGTGGGTGAAGTACAGGACGCGGCCGGCCACCAGCCACGGCCGCCCGCCGTATTCGTGCACCCGGTTCCGGGCGTTCCACGGTGCGGGCAGCATCTCCTCGGCACCGTCCTGACCTGCGCGGAGGAGGGTCAGCCTGCCGCCCTCGGCGGGGCGGGCCTCGGCCCACCAGACGGTGCCGTCGACGACGTCGAGCCATTGCGCGCCCCCGCCCGCCGCGGCGACGTCCGCGGCGGGGATGGGCGAGGTCCAGGTGCCGTACGGCGCGGTTTCAGCCACTGCCGCACTCTAACTAAGATGCAAGCAGGGGCGGCGGATGCCGATCATGAAACGGTGGCATAGGGTCGGGGGTGCCATGGCTCGTGTAATCCACGTCTTTCGCCAGCCCGACCGGTTCGTCGCAGGGACCGTCGGGGAACCGGGCGACCGCACTTTCTACCTGCAGGCCACCGAGGACGTCCGGACCGTCAGCGTGACCATCGAGAAGCAGCAGGTCCAGGTCCTCGCCGAGCGCCTGTCGTCGCTGCTGGAGGAGATCGTCGCGCGGTTCGGCGCCGAGGTGCCCGAGACCGTGCCGGACGACCTCGTCGACGTCGACCCGCTCGAGGTGCCGGTCGAGGAGGAGTTCCGCGTCGGCACGATGGGCCTGGGCTGGGACGCGGAGACCAGCGCGGTCGTGATCGAGTTGCTCGCCATGACCGAGGGTGAGGTCGACGAGACCGTCGTGCTGGACGACACCGAGGAGGGCCCGGACGCGGTGCGCGTGTTCCTCAGCCCGGTCGCGGCGCGGGCGTTCGCCGAGCGCGCGGACCGCGTGGTGCGAGCCGGCCGCAAGCCGTGCCCGCTGTGCGGGGAGCCGCTCGACCCGGAGGGGCACATCTGCCCCCGGCAGAACGGCTACCGGCGCAACACCGACCTGACCGACGAGAGCTAGACGGTGGCCCCACCGGTCGGCCCGGCCGATCCTCGCGCCCGGGAGCTGCTCACCCGCGGTCGGCTGACCGTCGAAGGCCGGCTGGTCGACGCCTCCAACGTGACGCTGTTCTGCCGCGTCGAACTGGACGGGCTGTCCGCGCAGGCGGTGTACAAGCCGGTGTCCGGGGAGCGACCGTTGTGGGACTTCCCGGACGGCACGCTCGCCGGCCGCGAGGTGGCCACCGCCCTGCTCTCGGAGGCGTCCGGGCTGGGCAAGGTGCCGCCGACCGTGCTGCGCGACGGGCCGTTCGGCGAGGGCATGGTGCAGCTGTGGGTGGAGACCGGCGACGACGAGCTGATCGACGTGCGCTCGCCGGAGGACGTGCCCGACGACTGGCGGATCGTGCTGCACGCCCACGACCGGCTCGGTGAGCCCGCGGTGCTCGCGCACGCCGACCACCCGGGCATGCGCGACCTGGCGGTGCTGGACATCATCGCGAACAACACCGACCGCAAGGGCGGGCACATCCTGGCCGGCACGGACGGCACGGTGTACGGCGTGGACCACGGCATCTGCCTGCACGCCGAGCCGAAGTTGCGCACGGTGCTGTGGGGATGGGTGGGCGACCCGCTGCCGGCGGACACGCTGGACAAGCTGCGCGCCCTGCCGGGCCGGATCGAGGGTGAACTGGGCGAGCAGCTGGCCCCGCACCTGACGAAGCTCGAGATCAGCGCCATCGCCGAGCGGGCGGAAATGCTCGTGGCGACCGGAGTGTTCCCCGAGCCGGGCGACGACTGGCGCGCCATCCCCTGGCCGCTGTTCTGACCCGTGACGGGGTCGCGGCCCGGATCCGTGTCCACCTGAGACCGGTCTGGTGTCGTTCCGGAGGAGACGCGGACGCGTGCGCCCGGTCAGACCCCCGCGGGGGTTCGCTGCGTGTCGTAGGCGCGGCGGGCGGCGGCGATGGTGCCGCGGTGCTTCTCCGCCCACGAGGTCAGCCCGACGAGCGTCTGGACCAGCTCGCGGGCGATGCCGGTCAGCGTGTACTCCACGCGCGGCGGCACCGTCGGGTACACGGTGCGCACCAGCAGCCCGTCCCGTTCCAGCTTGCGCAGGGTCAGGGTCAGCATGCGGCGGCTGATGCCCTCGACCTCGCGCTCCAGCTCGGTGAACCGGACCGGCCCGTGGGCGGCGGCGACCAGGATCCCGATGCTCCACTTGCCCGCGACGTGGTCGAGCACCTCGACGATCGGGCACGCCTCGGTGATCGGGGAAACGGTGTCTGCCATGCCGCCATGGTTCCAGTTCGTGCCCCCGGTCACCAGTCGTTCCCCATGGCGCTTCGTGGCATGTGTCACACGGGCACTGCCGGGACCAGGAGGGGTACACGGATGTGCCTCTGGTACACGGAATTGCCTTCTTCCCGGCGCGGTTAGGGGCTCACAGGATGACCCCAGTTACAAATCGTGCCCCTTTGGAGGTCAAGGCCATGTCCGACGATCAGCCGGCAGCACGCTCGCGGTGGCTCGCGCTCGCCGTGCTGTCCGCGCAGACGCTCATGATCGTGCTCGACCAGACCATCGTGAACGTCGCCCTGCCCGCGATCCGCGACGACCTCGGCTTCAGCCCGTCGAGCCTGTCCTGGGTCGTCAACGCCTACGCGATCTCGTTCGGCGGGCTGCTGCTGCTCGCCGGGCGCCTCGGTGACCTGGCCGGGCGCCGCCGGGTCTTCCTCGCCGGGATGGCCGTGTTCACGCTCGCCTCGCTGCTCGCCGGCTTCGCCTGGGACGCCGGAACCCTGATGGCCGCGCGGTTCCTGCAGGGCGCCGGCGGCGCCGCCTCGACCGCGGTCGCGCTGGGGATGGTCGTCCGGCTGTTCCCGGAACCGGCCGGGCGCGCCAAGGCGCTCGGCACGTTCAGCTTCGTGCAGGCCGCGGGCGGGTCCATCGGCAGCACGGCCGGTGGTGTGCTGACGCAGGCGCTGAGCTGGCACTGGATCTTCCTGATCAACCTGCCGATCGGCGTGGTCGCCGGCCTGGTGGCGCTGCGGGTGCTGGAGAACGACCGCGGTCTCGGGTTCGGCGCCGGCGCGGACTGGCTCGGCGCGGCACTCGTCACGGCGGCGTTGATGCTCGGCGTCTACACGATCGTCGGCCTCGACACGCACAGCCTCGCGCCGACGCTGGGAACCGGTGCGGTGTCGCTGGTGCTGCTCGCCGCGTTCCTGGTGCGCCAGCGGCGGGCGCGTGACCCGCTGCTGCCGCTGCGGATCTTCGCCTCGCGCGGGCTGTCCGGGGCGAACCTGACGATGGCGCTGCTGGTGTCGGCGATGTTCGGCTTCCAGTTCCTGGTCGTGCTGTACCTGCGGCAGGTGCTGGGGCTGTCCGCCCAGGCGACCGGCCTGGCGATGGTGCCGATCGCGGCGACGATCGCGGTGGTGTCGCTGGCCGTGTCGCCACGGGTGGCCACCCGCTTCGGCGATTTCCGGGTGCTGCTGGCCGGTCTGCTGCTGATCGGTGGCGGGCTCGCGTGGCTGGCGCGGGTCCCCGCCGATGGCGGATACGCCGCCGACGTCCTCGGCCCGACCCTGGCGATGGGCATCGGGTTCGGCCTGGCGATGCCGGCGCTGATGTCCCTGGGGATGGGTGACGCGCGGCCCGAGGACACCGGCCTGGCGTCGGGGCTGTTCAACACGACGCAACAGGTCGCGGGCGCGCTGGGCCTGTCGGTGCTGGCCGTGCTCGCCGCGACCCGCACCGAGTCGCTCACCCGCGTACCCGCCGGGGAAGCACTCACCTCCGGTTACCGCCTCGCGTTCTGGGTGGGCACCGGGCTGGTCGCCGCCGCGTTCGTGGTCACCGTGCTGGTGCTGCGGCCCGGCGTGGCGGCGCGACGAACCGGGGAACCCGGCGCTACCGTGCCGGATCGTGCGCTCCCACAGCTATGACGACATCCTCGCCGGCCCGCGCAGACGCAAGATCCCCGAGGTCGTGGCGGAGCGCGGGCTGGTGGTCGAGGAACCGGGAAGCGGTTTCTGCGGTGCGGTGGTCCGGTTCGAGCACGGCAACGTGGTCCTGGAGGACCGCCGCGGCAGGCACCGGGTGTTCCCGCTCGAACCCGCCGGGTTCCTGCTCGAGGGCAAGCCGGTGACGCTGGTCCGGCCGAAGGCCGCGCCACCGTCACCGGCTTCGGCGCGGTCGGCCTCCGGATCGGTGAAGGTCGCGGGCCTGCGGGCCCGCACCGCGCGCGACTCGCGCATCTGGGTCGAGGGCAAGCACGACGCCGAACTGGTCGAACGCGTGTGGGGGCACGACCTGCGCGTCGAGGGCGTCGTGGTGGAGCCGCTGGACGGCGTCGACGTGCTGGCCGAGCGCATCGACGAGTTCGGCACCGGCCCGGGGCGGCGGCTGGGCGTGCTGGTCGACCACCTGGTGCCGGGCAGCAAGGAGTCCCGCCTCGTCGAGGCGATCCGCGACGAGCACGTGCTGATCACCGGCCACCCCTACGTCGATGTGTGGCAGGCGGTGAAACCGGCGGCGGTGGGCATCCGCGAGTGGCCGTCGGTGCCGCGCGGCACGCCGTGGAAGGAAGGGATCTGCGCGGCGCTGGGCTGGGGCGAGACCTACGAGGGCTGGCAGCGGGTGCTGTCGGCGGTGAGCAGCTTCCGCGACCTGGAAACACCCCTGATCGGCGCGGTCGAGCGGCTGATCGACTTCGTGACCGACCCGGAAGGCTGAATCCGGCAGGTCACGCTGGGATGACATCGGGTCGTACGCTGGTCGCGACCGGTCACTTTCTGCCACGATGGACACATGACACCGGCGCTCGTCTGGCTGATCGTCGCCATCGTCCTGATGGCCGCCGAAGTGCTGTCCGGCGACTTCTTCCTGCTGATGCTCGGCCTCGGCGCTCTCGTCGGCGCCGGGGCGGCGCTGATCACCGGCAACATCGTCGTCGACGCGATCGTGTTCGCCGTCGCCTCCGGCGCGCTGATCTTCCTCGCCCGGCCCGCGCTCAAGCGCCGGTTCCTGTCCGGGACGGGTCACCGCACCAACACCGAGGCGCTCATCGGCGCCAGGGCCGTGGTCCTGTCCGTTGTGGACGGCCACTCCGGGCGTGTCAAGCTGGCCGGCGACGTGTGGTCGGCACGGTCCATCACCGACGGTCAGCGAATCGAACCCGGCACGGCCGTGACCGTGGTAGAGATAGCGGGCGCCACGGCCGTGGTGGCGCCCGAGCCGTAACCGGACCTCAATACGAGGAGATCGATCTTGGGAACCGCAGCGATCATTGTTGTCGCGGTCATCGCCCTGTTCGTGATCGTGACGATCGCGAAGGCGATCATGGTGGTCCCGCAGGCCCAGGCCGCGGTGATCGAGCGGCTGGGCAGATTCAAGTCGGTCGCCTCGCCCGGCCTGAACTTCCTGGTGCCGTTCCTGGACAAGGTGCGGGCCCGCATCGACCTGCGCGAGCAGGTCGTGTCGTTCCCGCCGCAGCCGGTGATCACCGAGGACAACCTGACGGTGTCGATCGACACCGTCGTCTACTTCCAGGTCACCGATGCGCGGGCGGCGGTGTACGAGATCTCCAACTACATCGTCGGTGTCGAGCAGCTGACCACCACGACCCTGCGCAACGTGGTCGGTGGCATGACGCTGGAGCAGGCGCTGACCTCCCGCGACCAGATCAACAACCAGCTGCGCGGCGTGCTCGACGACGCCACCGGCCGGTGGGGCATCCGCGTGGCGCGGGTCGAGCTCAAGGCGATCGACCCGCCGCCGTCCATCCAGGACTCGATGGAGAAGCAGATGCGCGCCGACCGGGAGAAGCGCGCGATGATCCTCAACGCCGAAGGTCAGCGGGAAGCGCAGATCAAGACGGCCGAGGGCCAGAAGCAGTCGCAGATCCTGGCCGCGGAGGGCGCCAAGCAGGCCACCATCATGGCGGCCGAGGCGGAGCGGCAGTCGCGCATCCTGCGGGCGCAGGGTGAGCGCGCGGCCCGCTACCTGCAGGCGCAGGGGCAGGCCAAGGCGATCGAGAAGGTGTTCGCCGCGGTCAAGGCCGGCAAGCCGACGCCGGAGGTGCTGGCCTACCAGTACCTGCAGACCCTGCCGCAGATGGCGCAGGGCGACGCGAACAAGGTGTGGCTGGTGCCCAGCGACTACGGCAACGCGCTGCAGCAGTTCGCCCGCGCGTTCGCCAAGCAGGACGACGACGGCGTGTTCCGGTACGAGCCGGCGCACACCGACGGCGCCGAGCCGCCCACCCTGGACGACGACGAGGTGGCCAGCTGGTTCGACACCTCCACCGACCCGCGCATCGCCGAGGCGGTGCGCGAGGCCGAGGCGGTGGCCCGCAAGGAGGTGCCGGGGCCGATGGCGCACACGCCGCAGCCGCCGACGCCGCCGGCGACCAGTGCGCTGCGCGGCAGCCCGGTCGCGGAGGAGGCGCAGGAGACCCCGGCCGCGGAGCCGCCCGTGCCGCCGGTCCAGCCCGAGCCGCCGGCGATCCCGCCGACGGCGCCGACGCAGCAGTTCCCGCCGACGGCCGGCGGGCAGCAGGGCCAGCTGCCGACGCGCAACCCGGGCCAGCACTACACCAACCCGCCGCGGGGTCAGTACCCGCAGCAGCCGCCGCCCGCGCCGCCGCAGCAGTAGGCGCTTTCCGATGGGGGCCGCACCGGATCGGTGCGGCCCCCATCGTTGTCGGGTGGGTGGCCGGCTTCCCGTGAGGCGAGCGGTGTCGAAGGGCGACAGGCGCTCGGGGGTGAAGTGACCTCGCACCTCGGCGGAGGCGCTTGAGATGCAGCCGGCGCAGGGGGTCACGCCGGCGCTCGTTCCGGGGCCCGGCGGCGCGGCCGCGGCGCGGATGCCACCCTGGACCAATGAGCGAACAGCGCGATCCGGCCGTCACCGCGCAGCGCCGCCGCCTGCGGTGGGGCTCGATCCTCGCCACGGTGCTGGCACTGGCGATCCTGCTGCCGGGTGCGGCCGGCGCGCTCGGCACCACGTCGAACTGGCTGCCGTACGGGGTCGCCCTGGCGGTGCTCGCCGCGATCGGCTGGTACCAGTTCCGCCGGCTCAGCGGAGGTACACCGCGTCGTCCGTGATGTCGGCGCGGGACCGGTCCTTCAGCAGCACCACGCAGACGATCGTGACCGCCGACGCCAGCACCACGTACGCCGAGATCGAGTACGGGGTGCCCGTCACGTGCAGCAGCCACGTCGCCAGCAGTGGTGCGGGCCCGCCGGCGAACACCGACGCCAGCTGGTAGCCCAGGCCCGCCCCGCCGTAGCGCAGGTGCGTGGGGAAGCTTTCGCCGATCAGCGCGGCCTGCGGCCCGTACTGCATGGCGTGCGGGATCAACGACACCACGATCGCGATGAAGATGATGACCATGCCGCCGCTCTTCAGGACCGCGAAGTACGGGAACGCCAGCGCCCCGGTCAGCACCGCCCCGGTCAGGTAGACCCGTTTGCGGCCCAGCCGGTCCGACAGCTGCGAGAACCACGGGATCAGGGCCAGCTCGAGCGCTGCGCCGAGCAGCACCGCGTTGAGCACGAACGTCTTCGAGTAGTGGTGCTGGGCGACCACGTAGACCAGGACGTAGCTGGTGTAGAGGTAGAACGGCATCTGCTCGGAGAACCGCAGCCCGGCCGAGAGCAGGATCTCGCGCCAGTGGTGCTTGACCGCGTCCGTCACGGGGCTGCGGGAGGTCCGCTTCTGCGCCACGACCTTGGCGAACATCGGGGTCTCCAGGATCCGCAGCCGCATCACCAGGCCGATCCCGACCAGCACCAGGCTGGCCATGAACGGCACGCGCCAGCCCCACGAGGTGAACGAGGCGTCCGACAGGACCGCCGACAGCAGGGTCATGCCGCCGGTGCCGAGCACCAGGCCGACCGGCACGCCGATCTGGGCGAAACTGCCGAGCAGGCCGCGTTTGCGCTGGTCACCCCATTCCATGGCGAGCAGCACCGACCCGCTCCACTCGCCGCCGATCGCGATGCCCTGGATGAGCCGCAGTGCCACCAGGATCAGCGGGGCCGCGATCCCGATGGTCGCCGCACCGGGCAGGAAGCCGACCAGGCCGGAGGCGATGCCCATCATCAGCAGCGTGACGATGAGGGTCGTCTTGCGGCCGATCCGGTCGCCCCAGTACCCGAAGATCGCCGCGCCGACGGGCCGGGCGGCGAACCCCACCGCGTAGGTGGCGAAGGACTGCATCGCCCCCGCGTAACTGGAGGAGGCGGGGAAGAACAGGTGCGGGAAGATCAGTGCCGCGGCCGTGTTGTAGAGGAAGAAGTCGTACCACTCGATCGTGGTGCCGATGGCGCTGGCGACGGCCGCGCGCCGCACCTGGGTGCTCTGCTGACTGCTCTGAGCCTGAAGAACCGAGTCCGCTTCGTTGCGTCCGAGAACCATGTCGTCGTGCCTCCTGTGACCGGCCTCACTTGACGAAGACCATCCCTCACACGTGTGACGATGTCCAGGCCTGGATCGTCATTTCCCGCCCGTGACCACATCCCGCCGTGACCCCACCGAGATCTACGATTCGCCGCATGACGGAACCGAAGCCGCTGCGCGCCGACGCCCGGCGCAACCGGGCGCGCGTGCTGGACGCCGCCGAGACGGTGTTCGCCGCGCGGGGCACCGGCGCGCCGACCGAGGAGGTCGCGCGGGAGGCGGGTGTGGGCATCGGGACCGTGTTCCGGCACTTCCCGACCAAGGCGGCGCTGCTGGAGGCGGTGCTGGCGGAACGGATGCGCCGGTTCGTCGAGGAGGCGCAGTCCTTCGCCGCGGCCGAGGACCCGGAGAGCGCGTTCTTCGTGTTCCTGGGCCGGTGGGCGGAGATGTCGGCGGCCAAGAACGCCTACACCGACGCCCTGGCCGCCGCCGGTGCCGACGTGCCGCGCCTCGGGCCGGAGATCGGCGCCCAGGTGCGGGAGGCGGTGGGGGCTCTGCTGTCGCGGGCCCAGCTCACCGGTGCGGTGCGCGAGGACGTCGGGGTGACCGAGCTGATCGCGCTCATGGTCGGCGCGGCCCGCGCCGCCGAATACCTCGGCGAGGACGCGGCGCTGCGTGCCCGCACGCTGGGGATCGTGTTCGACGGGCTGCGGGCCCGCTGATCACCCGACCGGTCGCAGCGAAGGCCGTTTCGGGGCGAGCGCGTCGCCGGAGGACTCGCCGCGCAGGCGGCGGCCGATCCAGGGCAGGACGTGCTCGCGTCCCCACTTCAGGTTCTCGGCGCGCTGCCGGCGCGGGTGGACCAGCTCCCGCGGACCGAGCGCGGCGGGGGAGAGCTTGTGCGGGCGGCCGAGGAGGTCGAGCACGGCGATCGCGACCTCGGTGTGGCCGAGTGCGTTGAGGTGCAGGCGGTCGGCCGACCACAGTCGCCGGTCACGCAGCTGGCGCATCGCCCACATGTCCACCACGCGGGCCCCGTGCCGCTGAGCGATCACGCGGGTGTGCTCGTTGTAGATCGCGGTGCGGCCGCGCAGTTTGCGGAACACCGGGTCCTCCACACCGTCGACGCCGGTGAACAGCAGGACCGTGGCGCCGGTGCTGGCGAGCCGTTCCACGGCGTTCTCGAACCGGGCAGCCAGCGCGTCGATGTCGGCCTTGGGGCGCAGCAGGTCGTTGCCGCCGGCGTAGATCGACACCAGGTCCGGTTCCAGCGCCAGCGCCGGTTCCAGCTGCTCGGCGAGCACCTGGTCGAGCAGCCGTCCGCGGATGGCGAGGTTGGCGTAGCGGAACCCGGGGTCGGCGGCGGCGAGTTGCTCGGCCACCCGGTCGGCCCAGCCCCGCACGCCGTTCGGGCGCGCCGGGTCGTCGTCACCGACGCCTTCGGTGAAGGAGTCGCCGAGGGCCACGAAACGCTTGCACATGCTCAGCACTCTAGGCGCCGGGCCGGACCGGGCCGACGCCGTGCACCGTGCCGCCGGCAATGGCACGCAGTTTGTCCGGATTGGCCACGTTGTGGATGGTGCTGATGCGGCCGTCGGCGTCGAAGTCGAAGGTGACCGTGGCGATGACGCGGCCGGGGCCGCGGAACACCACGCCCGGCCCGCCGTTGATCTCGGCGAGTTCGGCGACCACGTCGGCCGGCTCGACGCCCTGGTAGGTGACGGTGCCGAGGGCCGCGAACCACGAGGCCACCGTGGCGGCGCCCACGACCGGGCGCAGGGCCTGGCGCACCTTGCCGCCGCCGTCGGTCCACAGTGTCACGTCCGGGGACAGCAGGTCCAGCAGGGCGTTGACGTCGCCGCCGGTCGCGGCGGCGAAGAACCGCTCGGTGACCGCCCGCTGCCGGGCGCGGTCGGTGGTGAAGCGCGGCCGGCGGGCCCGCACGTGCTCGCGGGCGCGGTGGGCGGCCTGCCGCACCGCGGCTTCGGAGCGGTCCACCGCCTCGGCGATCTCGGCGTGGCTGAAGGCGAAGACCTCGTTGAGCACGAACACCGCGCGCTCCAGCGGGCTCAACGTCTCCAGCACCACCAGCATCGCCATGGACACCGACTCCGCGCCGGTGACGGTGTCGGCGGTGTCGCCGCTGGTGAGGATCGGCTCCGGCAGCCACGGGCCCACGTAGGTCTCCCGCTTGTGCCGCGTGGAGCGCAGCCGTTCCAGTGCCAGGTTGGACACGATCCGCGCCAGGTAGGACTTGGGGTCGGCGACCTGCGACCGGTCGGCGGCCGACCACTTGATCCAGGCGTCCTGGACCGCGTCCTCGGCGTCGGCCGCGGTGCCGAGGACGCGGTAGGCCACCGCGAACAGCAGATCGCGGTACTGCTGGAACACCTCCTGATCGCGCTGGGTCACCTGGCGCCCCGCGTGAAGCGGCCACCGCGCGGCCAGAACGCGCCCGAGGCGGGCATCTTCTTCATGCGGCCGTAGGTCGGCCAGGGCGAGGCGGTCACGGTTTCCTTGTACCGCACCGCGAACCGGCCGGTGAGGTGAATCCGACGCGGACTGTCGTCGGGGTGGGTGAACTGCACCACCGCGTCGTGGCGGCCCAGGCTCACCGGGGTGTGGTAGTAGCCGAAGCGGAACGGCTTGGGCTCCTTGCCGTCCAGTGCGCGCAGGATCGACAGCGCCGCGTGCACCCCGGTCGGCATCCCGCTCTGGCAGGTGCCGTGCAGGACGCCGTAGCGCTGGCCGATCGCGGCGGCGTCGCCGACGGCGTAGACGTCGGGGTGCGACACCGACCGCAGCGCGGCGTCGGTGACGATACGGCCGCGGTCGTCGACGGTCAGGCCGGCGGCGGCCGCCAGCGGTGCGGCGCGGGTGCCGGCGGCCCACAGGACCACGTCGGCGGGGACGGTCCCGCCACCGGCGAGTTCGACCGCGTCCGGCAGCACCTTCACCACCTCGGTGCCGCTGCGGACTTCGACGCCCAGGCGGTGCAGGGCCGCATCGAGGTAGGCCTTGGCCTTGCGGTTCATCGCCGCGCCGGGTTCGCCGCGGCCGAGCAGCACGACGTCGAGTTCCGGGTGCTGTTCGGCGATCTCGGCGGCCGCCTCGATGCCGGTCGGCCCGGTGCCGGCGACCACGACCGTGCCGCCGCCGAGCCGGGTCAGCCGGCCGGCCAGCAGCTCGGCGTCCTCGGCGCTGTCGAGCGTGTGGGCGTGGTCCGCAGCGCCGGGCACGGTCGTGTCGGCCACACCGCCCAGTGCGTAGACGAGGGTGTCGTAGGGCAGGACGCGCTCGTCGTCGATCCGCACGGTCGAGGCGCCGAGATCCACCGCGGTCACCCAGCCCGGTACGAACCGCGCGCCGGTGCCGTCCAGCAGGTCCGGGATGCGCAGGTCGGCGAGCTGCTGCCCGGTGGCCGTCATCGGCAGGCGCAGCCGTTCGGTGAACCGCTCCCGCGCGTTCACCACGGTCACCTCGACGCCCTCGCGGCGCCGGGCGGCGAGCTGGATCGCCGCCGCCATGCCCGCATATCCGGCGCCCAGGATCAGGATTCGGTGGGTGGTCATCGTCTTCGCCTTCCTCGCTCGGATGGGGACGACCACCAGATGGAAGCTGCGACCGCGGACGTGACCCGATATGAGCCACGTCACAGCACAGGTGGCGGGAACTCCGGGTCGACGCCGGTCACGCGCCGGCCCTCATCTCGCGGAGGAAGACGATGTCGAGGTCGCGGATGCGGCCGGCGTCGCCGTCGACGGTGATGCGGCTGATCTTCCCGTCGGTGACGGTGAACCTGAAGACCGCCTTCGCCTGGCCGCGGTGTGTCCACACGGCCGCCGGGACGCCGTCGACCAGGGCGAGCCGGGCGGCCTGCGCGCGGCCGGAGAAGAACGCCGCCACCGCCCGGCCGCCGCGGATCTCGCCCGCCACCGCATCCGGGTCGAGCAGTTCGACCAGGGCCTCGAAGTCCCCGCCCCGGCAGGCGGTGAGGAAGGCGGCCACGATCTCCCGCTTCGGCGACCGCGCGGCGGCGGAGGTCTCGGCCGCCCCCTGCACCCGGCGCCGCGCCCGGCTGGCCAGCTGCCGCGCCGCGGCCGGCGACCGGTCGATGATCTCGCCGATCTCGCCGAACGACACGGCGAAGACGTCGTGCAGGACGAACGCGAGCCGCTCGGCCGGGGTCAGCGTGTCCAGCACGACCATCAGGGCGACACCCACCGAATCGGCCAGCAGCACCTCGTCCTCGGGCCCGGCCGGCCGGACGCCCGCACGCTCCTCCCGCGGCTCGGGCGGCAGTGCCCCGGCCGGGTCCTCGCGGCGGGACCGGCGCGCCTCGAGCATGTTCAGGCAGACCCGGGCCACGACCGTGGTCAGCCACCCGGCCGGGTTCTCCACCCGATCGGTGTCGGCGCGGCTGACCCGCAGCCACGCCTCCTGCACCGCGTCCTCGGCCTCGGCGCGCGAGCCGAGCATCCGGTGGGCCACCGCGCGCAGGCGGTCCTGGTGCTCGGTGAACCGCTCGCTCAGCCAGTCCTGCTCAGCCATCTGTCACGTTCCTCCGTCCCGGCCTGTCATACCCGTTGACCGGCGCCGTGGCGCCGATGTGACCAGCAGAACCGCAACCACCAGGAGACAGCCGTGTCGATTCAGGTGAGCGCCATCATGCTCGGTGTCCAGGACCTGGGCCGCGCCAAGAAGTTCTACGCCGAGGGCCTGGGCTGCGAGATCGAGCGGGACACCCCGCATTTCGTGTCGTTGAAGCTGGGCGAGGGGTCCCAGCAGCTGGCCCTGTACGAATGGGAGGCCGCGGCGCAGGACGCCGGCGTCTCCCCGGAGGGGTCGGGTTTCCGCGGTGCCTCGTTCCACATCGACCCCGGCTCACGGGAGGCCGTGGACGAGCTGATGCGCAACGCGGTCGCGGCCGGTGGCAGCGTGGTCAAGGAGGCGGCCCCCGCGCAGTGGGGCGGCTACTTCGGCTACTTCAGCGACCCGGACGGCTACCTGTGGAAGGTCACCACCTACGCGTCCTAGATTCCAGGGGGTCCCCGTGGCGCACGCCGCCACCGAACGGGAGCTGGGACTGGCCGCCACCGCCCGCGCGAGCACGTGCCGGCGATCGACAGTGCGAAGAAGGTGCAGCCCGGGGAGCCGGTCAGGCGCCGCACGCGGTAGCGGCTCGCGGCGTCAGGAGGCGCGGGCGCGGTGCTCGGCGACGTGCACCCGCGTCGCGCAGCGGGTGGAGCAGAACCGGCGGCGGCCGTTGCGCGAGGTGTCGACGAAGACGACGTCGCAGCCGTCGCGACCGCAGGTCCCCAGCCGTCCGCCGTCCTCGCACAGCAGGTGCGCCAGACCGCCCGCGGTGAAGGCCCGGATCCGCGGCGGCAGCGCGGCGTCCTCGGCGGCGTAGTGCAGGTGCGCGGGCAGGCCGTCGTGGCGGGAGATGAACGGGCGGCACGCGGTCTCCGCCAGCAGGTCGTTAACCAGGTCGATCCGCCGGTCCGGATCGGGCTCGGCGAACACCGGGCGCAGCCGCCGGCCCCACGCGCGCGCTTCGGCCGCGTCGGCGTCGGTGAGCCGGGTCAGCGACATGCCCGCGTCGCGCATCATCCGCAGCAGGTCGGCGGCGGATGCGCCGGGCATGTTGACCAGTCCCGCGGCGACCTGGGCGGCCGGCCCGCCGTAAGGGTTGAAATGCACAAAGTCATTACATCACGCTGGGGCCATGAACGACGATCGGTGCCCCCGGTGCCAGTGGCCCCTGTCCGATCTCCTCCACGGCGGGTCGAGCCATCCGGTCGCCGCGGGCCGGCTCGACTACCGGCGGTGCGTGTGCGGGACGTGGCTGCTGATCGTCAACGGCGCGCTCGCCGGGGCCACGCGGGGGCCTAAGATCGCGTCATGACGCGTGCGCTCGTGCTCGGCGGTGGTGGTGTGGCCGGAATCGCGTGGGAAACCGGTTTGTTGCACGGTTTGTCCGAGTCCGGTGTGGACGTTCTGGCGGCCGACCGGTTCATCGGCACCTCCGCCGGGTCGACGGTGGCCGCGCAGGTCACCACGGGGGTCCCACTGGCGGAACTGTTCCGCCGTCAGGTGGATCCGGCGCTGCGGACGCCGGAGATCACCGCGAACATCGACACCGAGGCGATGGTGGCGATGTTCGCCGAGGCGATGAGCGGGGCGACCGACGCCCGTGACGCGCGGCGTCGGATCGGCGAGTTCGCCCTGGCCGCGGAGACGGTGTCCGAGAGCGACCGGCTGAAGGTGATCGAGGCGCGCCTGCCGGTGCAGGAGTGGCCGGCGCGGGAGCTGCAGATCGTCGCGGTGGAAGCGGAGACCGGCGACGAGGTGATCTTCACCGCGGACTCCGGGGTGCCGCTGGTGCAGGCGGTCGCGGCCAGCTGCGCGGTGCCGGGCACCTGGCCGCCGGTGACCATCGGCGACCGCCACTACATCGACGGCGGAGTGCGTTCGATGGACAACGCCGACCTGGCCGCCGGTTCCGACCGCGTGCTGGTGCTGCAGGTCATGGAGATGCCCGGCGACGACGCCCTCGCCGGCCAGGTGGAGCGCCTGCGCGCCGGCGGCGCCCGCGTCCAGGTGGTCAAGCCGGACACCGCCGCCCTCGACGCCATCGGCCCCAACCCGCTCGACCCGGAAGTCCGCGGCCCAGCGGCCCAGGCCGGGTTCGAGCAGGGCAAACGCGCCGCCGCCGAGGTTTCCACGCTCTGGGGCTAGGGGACGCTCCGGCGTGCGGCCGGCGCCGGTGGGCTGTCGTGCCGTCGGATCGGTGTCCTGGATTTTTTGAAGAAATCCGGGCGGCGGTGTCGGATCGGGGTCGCGGTGTTCGTAGCAGGGGTGAGAGGCCGCCCACGAGGGGTGCCCCGAAGGACGAGGGAACCGCGATCATGAAGCTGACGACCACGACTCAGGTCACCATCGACGGTGTGATGCAGGGAAACGGCGGCGCGTCGGACGAGGACCGCAGGAACGGGTTCGAGCGCGGCGGATGGGCCCTGGGCAAGGGCGACGCCGAGACACAGGCGTTCATCAAGCAGACCTACCAGCGTGCCGACGCCTTCCTGTTCGGCAGGCGCACCTACGAGCTGTTCGCCGGATCGTGGGGGTCCCAGGCGGTCGGCGATGCCCCGGGCTGGGAACCCGTGTGGCAGGCGTTGAACACGCGGCCCAAGTACGTGGCATCGACCACCCTCACCGATCCGGCGTGGGCGGGCACCACCGTCCTGCCCGGAGACCTCGCGGCCGCCGTCCGGGAGCTGAAGGCCAAGTCGGGGGGTGAGCTGCAGGTCCACGGCAGTGGCGCCCTGACCCGGTGGCTGCTCGAGAACGATCTGGTCGACGAGATGACCCTGATCGTGGTCCCGGTGGTTCTCGGCCAGGGCGCGCGGTTGTTCCCGGAGACCGGCCCCGACCTCGCGCTCGACCTGGTCCGGTCGCGCGCCGACTCGAAGGGCGTGACGATCCAGGTCTACCGGCCGGCCGGGCGTCCGCGGTACGCCACGGCGTGAAGTCCCCGAACCGTGTTGACACCACAGGAGAGGATCCCGATGCGGTACCTGGTTTCCGTGATCGACGACAAGAGCAACCCGGGCAGCACCGACAGGCGGCCCGCCATCAGCGCGTTCAACGAACGACTGATGGCCGAGGGCTACTGGGTGTTCGCGGGCGGACTCGCGGACACCGACACCGCCACGGTCGTCGACAACCGGGGCGAGCAGCCGGTGATCAGCGACGGGCCGTTCGTGGAGTCGAAGGAGTACCTCGCCGGGGTCTGGGTGTGGGAGGTGCCCGATCTCGATGTGGCGCTCACGCTCGCCACCGAGGCGTCGAAGGTCTGCGATCGGAAGCTCGAGGTGCGGCCGTTCCTGTGACCGCCTCCCTGACCGGGCCGACCGCCGTGGGGCCGCTCAGCTCAGCTCGTAGCCGAACCAGATGTGTTTTGAACGCGCCGGCCCGGCCCCGCAGCGTCCCTTCGAACGACTCCGTGGCCACGTACTAGGTCCGGGTCACGGGCGGCCGGCGCGCGGCACGTCGACGCGGAAGGCGAGCAGGGCGGCCTCGCGGGTGTCCTTGCGGGTGTGCTCGAAGAAGTCCGGCGCCGCGCAGGCGAACAGGGTGCGGCCGTCGACGCCGCCGAGCATGCAGGCGAACACGCCGGTGCCCGGGTTGATCTCGTCGACGATCTCACCACCCTCCCGGACGCGGAGCAGCCGTCCGCCGATCCCGTCGGCGATCCACATCGCGCCCTCGGCGTCCAGGCAGCAGCCGTCCGGGGCGACGACGATCTGCGGCAGCGCCTTCCCGAAGTCCCGTTCGGTGGGCATGTCACCGAACTTCGCCCACGTGCGGCGGTTCCGCAGCGAGCCGTCGGGGGCGATGTCGAAGGCGGTGACGCGGTTGGCGAAGGTCTCGTCGACCATCAGCACGCCGTCGTCGGTGATGACGCTGCCGTTGGGGAACCACATGTCCTCGGCGACCGTGGTGACCGTGCCGTCGGGATCGACGCGCAGCAGGGCCGCGGGCGCGACCGGCGCCTGGTTCATCAGGTCGAACCCGAAGTTGCCGACGTAGGCGCGGCCCTGGGCGTCGACGACCATGTCGTTGAGGTGCCCGGTGACCTGGGCCGAGAGGTCGGCGTGGGTGACGAGCGTGCCGTCGGGCTCGCGGCGCAGCAGGCGCGCGTCGCGCATCGACACGATCAGCAGGCGGCCGTCGGGCAGCCAGCCGAGCCCGGAGGGCTGCTGCGGGACCTCGGCCTCCACGCGCAGGTCGCTGCCGTCCTCGGTCGCGGAGAACACCCGGTGGGTGTAGAAGTCGGCGAACCAGATGCGCCCCTCGTGCCAGCGCGGGCACTCGAGGTAGGAAAAGCCGTCCAGAAGCGCCTGTGTCACTGTGGTTCTCCCGTGGGGTCGCTGTGCGGTGTGGACAGTCAGCCACGCCCTCCGGTCGGTGTCAAGATCGCCGGTGGCGGGCGTCGGCGAGCAGTTGCGCGAGTGTGTGGACCGGCGAGGTCTCCAGCTTGTGCCGGTGCGCGTCGTAGTGGTCGCGGGTGGTGCGGATGTCGGCGTGGCCCAGCAGGTCCTGCACCTTCTGCACCGGCACGTCGTGGGCGAGCAGCAGGGTGCCGGTGGTGCGCCGGGCGGTGTGCGGGCTGATCGTGCTCGCCGCCTCCAGTCCCGCCGCCTCGGCCTGGGTGCGCAGCAGGTGCCAGACGTGGCGCTGGGAGAGCGCTTTCCCGCCGGGCTTGGCCGGGTCGTGCGGGTGCGGGGTGGTCGCGAGGAGCGGCCCGCGCAGCTGGTCGAGCGTGACCCCCGTGCGCGCGGCGCGCAGTTCGAGGTAGCGCCGCAGGGGGTGCAGGGCGGCCGGGACGAGGGGCACGAAGTCGCGGTGACCGCCTTTGCCGGTGTAGCGCAGGATCGTGTGCCCGGCGTCGCTGTCGAGGTCCCCGACCTCGGCCGTGGTGACGGCCGAGACGCGCACACCGGTGTAGAACAGCAGCGCCACCACGGCCGCGTCCCGCCAGGAGGCCTCGGTGTCGTTGCGGCGCGCGCGGTCCTCGACGTGGTTGAGCAGGGCCGCGGCGGAATCCCGGTCGAGCGCCGGCAGCGGCGGGCGCTTGCCGGTTTTCGGGCGGTTGACGGCGGCGACCGGGTTGCGCTCGGTCAGGTCGTTGGATTGCAGGTACCGGTACCAGCTCGAGACGCCGGCCAGGGTGCGGCCGACGGTCGACGGTGAGGCGGGCCGGACCGTGCCGTCCCGTCCGGTGACGGTGAGGCCGTTCTTCCAGGCGTCGACGTCCGCGCGGCGGGCCTGCAGGGGATCGAGCCCGGTGCGGTCGCACCACGACAGCCAGGCGGCGAGGTCCGCGTAGTAGGCGCGGCGGGTGTGCTCGGTCTTGTCCGTCTCCAGCCACAGCACCGTCACGTGACGAATCGCGTACCGATCCCGGGGGTCGGCCGGGGGCAGTGCGGGCAGCAGGTCGACCGCGGCCGCAAGCGTCTCCCGGAGGGTCGCCGGCGAGCCTCCGGGGAGGGTCAGGGCGTTCGTGATCGGCACCAGCGGGGCAGGGTCGGTCATAACTGGCATTATCACCGAGCAAGATCACGGGGTTGTTGAGCAGTTTCGCGTGTCGTTCAACCGATTTAGCTTACGCGTACGCGAAACTAGACGGGTGACGATGGACCTGGTGGAGGGCGGAATCTGCGCCCTGGACGGCTGTGAGAACCCGCTGCCCGCGCCGGCGGTGGACGAGAACGGGCGACGCAAGGGCGGGCGGCCGTCGTCGTACTGCTCGAAGGCGCACGCGGACGCCGCGTCCCGGGCCCGGCGCGCGCTGCAGACGGCGGCGACCGTGGAGCCCCTGGCGGAGTTGCGGCGGGTGACCGAGGCGCTGGATCCGGTGGTGGCGCCGCTGCTGGAGGCGCTGGCGGGGATGCGGTCGCGGCTGGCGGAGGCGGAGGAGGGTGCGCTGGCGCAGGTGCGGCAGGCCGAAGAGGACGCCCGTGCGGCGCGGGCGGAGGCCGAGGAAGCCGGCCGGCGGGCGGAGCAGGCCGCGCGCGAGCGGGACCGGGCGCTGGTGGCGGCGCGCGAGGATCAGTCGGCGCGCGCGGCGGCGGAGAAGGCGGCCGCGAAAGCGGTCGCCGAGTCGGACCGGGTGCAGCGTGAGGCGTGGGCGACGGTGGCCGAGCACGAGCGCGCGAAGGGCGCGGCAGAGTCGGCCCGCGCCGCGGCGGAGCGGTCGCGGGACGAGATGGCGGGGACCTTGCGGGCGACACAGTCACAGCTGGACCGGGTGCAAGAGGACCGCGAGGGATTGCGGCACGAGCTGGATGGCCTCCGCGCCCAGCTCCGGGAAAGCGCCACCGAGCTGGCGGTGCTGGCCGAACGGCTCGCTGCCGCGCAGGCGCAGCTCACCTCTGCCGAGCGGGCGGCCGAGCACGCCCGCCGGGAGATCGCCGTGGCCCGCGAGGCGGCCGAGCGGAGCCGCTCCGAGCGGGACGAGGCCCATCGCCGACTGGCGGAGGAGCAGGCCGCGCGTCAGGTCGCGCAGGCACGCGCCGATGCGGCGGAGTCGACCGCCGCGACGACCCGTGCCGAACTGGCCCAGATCCGCGAGCGCCTCGAGCATTTCCTGGCGACGCGCCCCACGTCCGACGCCACACCCCCGGAGAGCGAAGCGCCTGCGTCCGAGAGCTCCGCAGCGGAGACGGCCACGGCGGAGTAGGGGGTGGCGTGCCTGGAGGCGTTGCCCGGCGACCCGCGGCCTTCGGTTTGCAGGTGAACGCGTACCGGGAAGGCTGAGCCTGGTCGCGTCGGTCGATCAGACCGGGCAGGTCGAGCAGCGGCCCGCGTTGCGCTACGACCGCACCATGCAGTACTTCGCGACCGTCTTGTCCGGCGAGGCGAAAGCCGTGCTCGACGCGGCCGAGCTGCTCGTGAAGATCCACTCCCGGGCCACGGGTCCGGAGCCGGTCACCGGCCGCCGTGGCATTCGATCCGCTACCCCTACGAGGTGTTCGGCCCCGGCAAGCTGGCGGGCCTGGGCGGCGGCCGCGCATTTCCAGACGATCGACCCGGACGCCGTGCCGCGGAACCGCGCGGGGGTGCGTGAGTACTTCGAACGCTACCGGCCGAAGCTGGTCGGCTCCGAGGTCGCGCAGGACATGATGGACTTCCTGCTCGACGCGTCGCAGTACCTGGTACCGAAGCGGATTCCCGCGTGGCTGCGTCTGGTCATCACCCGTGGGGTGCGGATGGGCGTCGTCGCGCCGCGTGCGGTTCCGGTCGTGGCGCCGGTGCCGCTGGGCGTCCCGCCGGAGCGGGACGTGATCTGGTTCCCGGCGGAGGCCTACCGCCATTTCGGCAAGCAGACGCCGCGCGAACAGTACGCGACGTTGATCGGGTCGGGCACCGCGCCGCAGCCGTATCCGGTGCACCACCACGAGCCGGTAGTGGAATTCGCCGCCGGGAAGGCGCCGCGGACCGCCTGACTTGCGGGTCCGCTTGGTGAGTTCCGGGCCCCGAACACGCCCACGGGCCGCGACGGTGGCCGGGCAGCCCCGGGGTCAGGGCCGGGTGGCGGTGAAGATCGCGTGGCCGGCGTGCAGCCAGACGAGGTCGACGCCGGCGAAGCCGGCCTCGCTCAGCCAGGTCAGGTTCTCGGCGACCGAGGAGGGGGTGTCGACCGGGTCGGGGCCGGGCAGGCGGTAGTAGTTCCACTGCGCCTGCGCGAACGCGCGAGCGGCCTCCGCGCCGCCCGCCTCCAGCACGGCGCGGTCCCAGTGCGCCGCCGCGATGTCGCGGGCCCGCGCGCCGACGGGTTCGACCAGGTCGGCCATGACGAACACCCCGCCGGGCACGAGCATGGCGTACAGGTCGCGGTACAGATCGCGTTTGCCGGGCCCGTCGAGGTGGTGCACGGCGAGCGAGGTCATCACACCGCCGTACGCCCCGCACCGCCAAACGCGGTCGTGGACATCGGCCCGCACGTGCTCCCACCGGGTGCCGAAGCGCGCCAGCCGCTGCGCGGCCTTGTCCAGCATCTCGGGGGAGCCGTCGAGCAGGGTCACGCGCCCGGCGGCATGACGGCGCAGGTACTCCTCGGCCAGCAGACCCTCACCGCAGCACAGGTCGAGCACGTGCGGCTCGGCCAGATCGTCCAGCAGATCGGCCACCGTCTCGATCTGCTCACGCCGCCGGGGCACGAACGCGTCGCCGTAGGTGGTGAAGAGGTCGCTGTCGGACGGCCGCCAGCCGGCGATCCGGTCATCGGGCATGAGCCCACCGTAGCCAGTACCGGGCCGGTCACCCCAGCGCGGCGCGGGCGCGGTCGAGGAACACGCGCGCCGCCGGGCTCACCGGTCCCGCCGCCCGCCACGCGAGAGCCAGGCAGCCCCGCAGCGGCGGATCGGTGATGGGCAGCGGGTGCAGGTCGGGACGCGCCGTGGCGACCGACTCCGGCAGGATCGCGACCCCGAGCCCGCGCGCGGCGAGGTCGGCCAGCACCGTCGGGTGCGCGGCCTCGAACCCGATCCGCGCGGTGAGCCCCTTGGCGGCGAACGCCTCGTCGAGCCGCGCCCGCAACCCGGTGCCGGCGGGCAGGCTGATCAGGGGGCGGGACCGCAACTCCTCCAGCGGCACGTCCGCGCGTGCGGCCCAGGCGTCGTCGCGGCCCACAGCCGCGAAGATCGCCTGGTCGGTGAGGACCGCGACGTCCAACCCGGACGGTCGCTCGTCGGTGGCCATGCTGACGATCGCCGCGTCCAGCCGCCCGGTGCGGATGCCGTCGGTCAGCTGCTCGGACCGGTCCTCGACGAGCGTGATCTCCACACCGGGGTACTCGTCGTGGAAGTCGGCGAGCAGGCCCGGCACGTCGAAGTTGTGCGAGGTCACCATGCCGAGCGCGACCCGGCCGCGCACCAGCCCGCGGAACTCGTCGGCGACCAGGCGCGCCCCGGCGACCGCGGCCAGGGCCGCCCGGGCGTAGGGCAGGACCGCCTCGCCGACCTCGGTGGGCCGCACGGCGCGCCCGGACCGGTCGAGCAGCTCGTGGCCCAGCTCCCGTTCCAGCCGCCTGATCTGGGCGGACACGCCCGGCTGAGCCACGTGCACCCGCTCCGCGGCGCGCGTGAAGTTGCCCTCCTCGGCGACCATCACGAAGTACTCCAGCTGGCGCAGTTCCATAACAGTCGATTCTAACTCCTAGATTCACCAGCTCTTGGACTTCTGGCCGTGGCCAGGACACGCTGGGGGAGACGAAAGGAGCACAACCATGATCGAGAAGGCCACCACACCCGAGGACCTGGCCGTGATGTTCGTCGAGCGCGCCAACGCGCGGGACGCGAAGGCGATGTCGGAGCTCTACGCCGAGGACGCGGTGCTGGCGTTCCCGCCCGGTTCGCAGACGGTCGGGCGCGAGGCCATCCGCACGGTGCTCGAACGGCTGGTCGAGCAGGGCGGCGAGTTCCAGGTCGAGGACCCGATGCCGACGGTGTACTACGGCGATCTCGCCCTGACCTCGACACGGCCCGCCGACGACACCGGCGGACGCGTCCAGGTCGTGAAACGGCAGCCGGACGGGACCTGGCTGCGGATCATCGACCGTCCGGAGATCCACCGTCCCCGGTGAGCCGGGCCCGCCCCGCGCGGTACGGTGATCGTCACGACGACCGAGGAGGTGAGACCCGTTTCCGCAACCGCAACCCGGGTGCTCCCTTCCGGCGGCCACCACGACCGGTGAGCCGCGAGCGCCCGTTCTCCCGAAAGGCGCTCCCATGTCGCTCGATTCCGTTCTCGTCGGCCGTCTGCGCGCGGCCGGCTGTGTGTTCGCCGAGGACGAAGCCCGTCTCCTGCTCGAAGCCGCCCGCACGCCGGCCGAGCTGGAGGTGCTCACGGCCCGGCGGG
Organism: Amycolatopsis thermophila; assembly: GCF_030814215.1. NCBI lineage: Bacteria > Bacillati > Actinomycetota > Actinomycetes > Pseudonocardiales > Pseudonocardiaceae > Amycolatopsis > Amycolatopsis thermophila. Next base: position 5,784,802 of record NZ_JAUSUT010000001.1, read on the forward strand.
TCGCCGGTGAGCCGCTGGAACACCTCCTCGGCTGGGCGGAGTTCCGGGACCTGCGCATCCACGTGGAGCCGGGGGTGTTCGTGCCGCGCCGCCGCACCGAGCTGCTGGTCGAGCAGGCGGTGCGGTTCGCCCCGGCGCACCCGGTCGCCGTGGACCTGTGCTGCGGTTCGGGTGCGGCGGGCGCCGCCCTGGCCGCCGAGCTCGACCTCGCCGAGCTGCACGCCGCCGATCTCGATCCCGCCGCCGTGCGGTGCGCCCGGCGCAACATCACCCGTGGGCAGGTCCACGAAGGCGACCTCTACGACGCGCTGCCCGCACGGTTGCGCGGGCGCGTGGACCTGCTGGTGGCGAACGCACCGTACGTGCCGACGGAGGCCGTCGCGCTCATGCCACCCGAGGCTCGGCTGCACGAGCCGCAACTGGCCCTCGACGGGGGCTCCGACGGGCTCGACATCCTACGCCGCGTGGTCGCCGGTGCACCGGACTGGCTCGCGCCGGGCGGCCACCTGTTCGTCGAGACGAGTGAACGGCAAGCACCGGTGCTCGCCGGGGCGGCGACCGCGGCCGGACTCGCGGCACAGGTGGTCACCTCCGCCGACCTGGACGCCACGGCGATCGTCGCCCGCCGTGACTGACCGGGTCGAACACCGCTACGGGCCGGAGAACATCCGGCTGGTCACCGCGTCCTTCCGCGGCCACCACTTCGTGCCACACACCCACAGCGAGTACGCCATCGCGGTCGTCGAACGCGGCGTCGAGGCGGTGCGGTACCGCGGCGTCACCGAACACGCGCCCGCGGGCAGCCTCTTGCTCCTCGACGCCGACACCGTCCACGCGGGACGACCGGCGGTCGCCGAAGGCTGGGACTACCGCGTCTTCTACGTCCCACCGGAGCTTCTGGCCGAACTGGCCGGGCACCGGCCGCGCTTCACCACGCCCACGCCGCACGATCCCGACCTCACCGCCCGGCTCACCGGCCTGCACCGCGATCCGGCGCTGGACACCCTCGAGGAAGCGTTTTCCCTCGTCCTGGCCCGGTATTCGAGCACCGCTCCGGACGAGGCCGACGCGCCCGCCGTCGTGCGGCGCGTGCGGCGCGCCCTGCACGCCGATCTCCACCACACCCCGAGCCTCGAGGAGCTCGCGGAGTTCGCCGGGATGCCCCGCTTCCAGCTCCTGCGGGCCTTCCGCCGGGAGACCGGCCTGACCCCGCACGGTTATCTGCGGCAACTGCGGCTGCGGCACGCGCAGCAGTTGCTCACCGCCGGCCACACCGTCGCCCGCGCCGCCGCGGAAAGCGGTTTCCACGACCAGTCGCACCTGCACCGGCATTTCCGCCGCACCTTCGGCGGGACCCCGGGCAGCTTCGCGCGCAACGACGTACAAGGCGGGCGGCGGTGCGACTCCTAGCGTCACCGGTCATGGACGAGTACACCCGCCCCGAGTTCTCCCGCAGCGCCCTGCTGACGATCGACCTGCAGCAGGATTTCCTCGACATCCCCGGAACACGTGCGGTGCTGCCCGCCGTGCGGCGCCTGACGCGCGCCTTCCTCGACGCCGGGCGGCCGGTCGTGCACGCCGTGCGCCTGTACCGGCCGGACGGCAGCAACGCCGAGCGGTGCCGGCGCGCCACGATCGCCGCGGGCAGCACCATGGCCGCGCCGGGTTCGGCGGGCTCCCAGCTCGCCGACGGTCTCGGTGGCGTACTCGATCACGAGACCCTGCTGGCGGGCGAGGTCCAGGAGTTCCGGCCGGGGGAGTACGCGATGTACAAGCCGCGGTGGAGCGCGTTCTTCCGCACGCCCCTGGCCGAGCACCTGGCGCCGGTCACGACGGTCGTCGTGACCGGCGCCAACTACCCGAACTGTCCGCGCTCGACCCTGATCGAGGCCACCGAACTCGACTTCCGCACCGTGGCGGTGCGCGACGCGATCTCCGGCTGGGCCGACGCCGCCGACCGCGAACTGGCCGGCCTGGGCATCGCCTGCCTCCCGGAGGCGGAGGTGCTGTCCGGCTTGGCCGGTGTCACCGCGTGCCGCGGCGGGACGGCACACTAGGCCGGACGGAGGTTTTGCCTTGTGTCGACCAGACCAGCTGTGGCTTCTTAGGACCGCGTACCAGCTGCCGGATGAGGAGTGCCGTGAGCCAGGCCAGTGAACTTTCCGGGCACGACCGCACCGACCCGGTGCGCGAACGGGCCCGCACCTTCGATCACCTCGACCCGGCGGTGGCGGGAACCGTGCACGAGGTGCTGGGCGAGTTCCGGCGGGAATGCCCGGTCGCGCACAGCGAAGCACACGGCGGCATGTTCGTGGTGACCCGGTTCGACGACCTCAAGCACGTCGCCGAGCACGGGGAGGTCTTCTCCTCGGCCGCGGAAGTCGGAGCGGTGGTCGTGGCGCCCGAGACCGGCGCCGTGATCGCGCCACTGTTCGAACAGGACCTGGCCGAGCACGCCGCCTGGCGGCGGCATCTCCAGCCGTTCTTCACCCCACGCGCCGCGGCGACGCACACCGACTACGTGCGCCGCGTCGCCCGGGAAGTCGTGGCCGAGCTCGCCCCGCTCGGCGAGGCCGATCTGGTGCCGGCGTTGTGCGCGCGGATCCCGCCACTGGTGATCGCCTCGCTGATGGGCATCCCGGAACCGGAGCGGCCGGTGCTGGCGTCGCTGGTGCACCGGCTGGCCGGCGCCGGCAGCGAGCAGGAGGCCGCCGCCGTCGGCCAGGAGTACACCGAGTTCCTGCTCGCCCAGATCCGGTCCCGCCGCGGCAAGGACGGCGACGACGTGCTGACCTCGGTCGTCAACAGCGAGATCGGCGGCAAGCTCGCCGGCGACTACGAACTGCTCAAGTTCGCGTTCCTGCTCGTGGCCGCGGGGAATCTGACGACCACCGACCAGCTGGCCAGCATCCTGCTCGAGCTGGCCCAGGACCCGGCGCTGCGCGCTCGTGTCGTGGCCGACCCCGGCCTGATCCCGCAGCTGGTCGAGGAGAGCGTGCGGCACGAGTCGGCGGTCGCGGCGACCGGCCGTACCGTGGTCGCGGAGACCGAACTGGCCGGCGTGCCGTTGCGGCCAGGTGACCGGATGCTGCTGACCTGGGGCTCGGGCAACCGCGACGAGCGCTACTTCCCCGACGGCGACGAGTTCCGGCTGGGCCGGCCGCGCAAGCCGCACCTGGGCTGGGGCGCGGGCGCCCACCGCTGCCTCGGACTGCACGTGGCGCGCGTGGAGCTGCGGGTGATCTGCGAAGAACTGCTCGCCGCCATCCCGGATTTCACGTTGCCCCCGGGGTTCGTGCCGCAACGCACCTACGGCGTGATCCGGGGCGTGAAAGCGCTTCCCGTGGTGTGGTCAGCCGACCGCTGAGCGGATGCCGCGCAGGACGGGTTCCAGGTTCGCCACCGTGGCAGCAACGGCTGCCTCGGCGTCGCCGCGTTCCAGGGCCTCGAGGAGGTCGGCGTGGGCGGGGGAGGAGTCCGGCAGGTCCGTCTCGTGGCGGACCAGTTCGGTCAGGATCTCCCGCAGCACCGGCTCGGCGGCGGTGAACAGGCTGAGCAGGAGGGCGTTGCCGGACAGCTCCACGACGGCGCGGTGGAAGGCGAGATCGGCGTCGACGAACACCGCCGGGTCGCTGTCCTTCGTGTTCTGCCGCTCCTGAAGGCCCGCCCGGAGGCGTTCGACGTCCTCGGGCCGGACGCGCTGCGCCGCGAGGCGGGCGGCCTCGACCTCCAGCGCCCGGCGGACCTCGTAGACCTCGAGGACGCGTGCCCGTCGCACCAGCCGGCGCACGTCCCCGGTGTCGTTCTCCGCGGCGGCGACGAACGTCCCGGCGCCGTGCCGGACGTCGAGCAGCCCGTCCTGGACCAGCAGGCGAACCGCCTCCCGCACCGAGGAACGCCCGACGCCGAACTCGGCCGCGAGCTGCACCTCGTTGGGGAGCCGGTCGCCGGTGGACCAGTCGCCGCGCCGCAGACGCTGCCGCAGCAGGCTCGCCACCTGGGGCACCACCGGTCCACGGCGCAGCTCGGTCATGGCGGGAACCGTAGCACCGCAGACGTCTGAGGACTCTGGCCGCGCTCACAGTGCGGCCGATCAGGCGCCGTGGCGGCGCGCCCCATCGGGCGGGAGGTCAGCGGGGGAGATGCGTGCTGTGCGCGTCGAAGGCCCGTTGCAGCTCCCAGTCGGTGAGCAGGAAGAGGAACGGGCGGCCCGCGCAGCGGGGGCACACCGTCGCGCAGGCGGCCTCGAAGCCGTCCGGCCCGCTGAACACCGAGGTGACGACGCGCAGATCGTCGTCGTCGGCGCCGCACCCGTCGCACTTCTCGGCGATCGGGCAGGCGCTGCGGTCGGTGAGCGCGTCCCGCGACGGGTCGAAGGCCAGGTTGTCCAGATCGTCGTCGTCCTGCCACGCCGGCGGCCGGGACTGGCGCAGACGCCGCCAGCGGCTCTGCAGCTTCAAGGCCATCGCGCTGTCCCTTCCTGCCGCGGTGGGTGGATCTCCATGCTGGGACGGCTGTCGCCGGAGGGGCGGGAAGATGACCGGGTCGGGTGGCAGGAACGCACCGATCAGGGGACGCGGCGGCGCTCACCGGGGTGAGCCTTTTCCGGCCCGGCACCAGGCCGCAACCACACCTTTGCCGAGGCGAACACGGCCGAAAACGAGGCCAACCTCATCAACGGCTACTACGCGCGGCCCGCGATCCTGAACTGGCCGGGGATGTGACCGGCAGGCAGGTTCTCGACGCCGGCTGCGGTTCCGGGGGCCCTGTCCGCGGTGCTGCGCGACCGGGGAGCCATCGTGACCGGCTTCGACTCCAGCGCCAGGATGGTGGAGCTGGCTCGGCAGCGGCTCAGCGCCGACGCGGCTGTGCAGGTGGCCGATCTGGGCAGCCCGCTGCCGTTTCCCGACGGCGCGTTCGACGATGTCGTCGCCGCCTTGGTACTGCACTACCTGGGGGACTGGACCGCGCCACTGGCCGAGTTGCGGCGCGTGCTCAGGCCCCGCGGCCGGCTGATCGTGTCCGTCCACCACCCGACAGAGGGCCGTGCTGACCTACTGGCAGCGGGGTTCCGAACAGCCGTCATCAGCGAACCGCGCCCAGCACCCGGTGCCCGCGACCTGTTCCGGGATGAACTCGCGGACAGGTCGGCGTTTCTGTGCTTTCTGTTCTTCGTCCTGGAGGCCGCCTCTCGATCAAACGACGAGCGGTGACGGGACGGGCGGCTCGGCGAACTCCCGCTAGCCGCCTTTTTTGCGGTGGTTGGCATTGAAGCGCGCCTTCTTCTGCCGGTTCCCGCACGTGTTCATGTCACACCATTTGCGCGTGCGACTTTGGCTGGTGTCGAAGAAGGCGGCTTGACAGGTTGGTGATGCGCACAGGGCCAATTTCCCGTCTCGTTCGCCCGCGATGATGCTGATCGCGTCGGCGGCGATGACGCCGAGGGCATCTTCCACGCAGGATGCCGAGCTGAGCTGCCATCGGCGCTCACCCTCGGGGGTCAGGACAGCCGCGGCCCGGCCCTGAGCGCTGCAGTCGTTGATGACCCGGACCGCGGACGCGGGGAGGGCGTGCCGGAGCGCGGCCGCTGTCGCGGCGGCGTGAATCGCTTCCCGCAATTCCCAAGCGCGTTCGAGCTGGGCGGTGGTGCAGGCCTCCACGGCAAGACCGTTCACCGCCAGCCAGTCGGCGAGTCGCTGGGGCGTGGGAATGCGCTCGACAGCATTGCCGTGACGCTCCGACAGAGTCCCCGTGAAGCTCGTCGCCAGCACGTTGCCGAGGCGGAAGTCAGGGAACCCGGCCGGCATGGAACCACCTTAGCAGGTTGCTCGCTGGCGTCAGCGCGTGCTAGAACCGTCTAAGCCGGTTCCTACGATGGCCAGGAGGTCTCATGTCCCGCCCACCCAGCGACGTGCAAGCATGTGAAGCCCGCGCACCCGAGGCCGACCTCGACGATCTGCGCGCGCGACTGGCCGCGGCGCGGCTACCGGAGGTCGAGACGGTCCATCGCGCTGGGCCCGACCCTCGCCGATGGGAACAGGGTGTTCCTCTCGCCGACCTCGTGGACGTCGTCGACTACTGGCGGACCGGGTACGACTGGCGGGCGTTCGAAGAGCGGCTCAACCGTATCGGCCAGTTCCGCACGACCCTCGATGATCTGGGAATCCACTTCCTGCACCGCCGGTCCGCGCGCGCGGACGCCACTCCGCTGATCTTGACGCACGGCTGGCCAGGAAGCATTGCCGAGTTCGTCGATCTCGTGGACGAGCTGGCAGATCCGGACGATGCCGGCGCGCCGGCGTTCCACGTCGTGGTTCCCTCGCTACCGGGCTTTGGTTACAGCGACAAGCCGGCGACCACCGGGTGGGGAACCGAAAAGATCGCGGCCGCATGGGTGGAACTGATGGGAAGGCTGGGCTACCGCGAGTTCGTGGCCCACGGCGGCGACTGGGGCGGCAATATCACCACGGTTCTCGGCGGCAGGTTCCCGGCGCACGTTCTCGGCATCCACACGACGTTCGCGGAGGGACCGCCCGGGTTGACAATGGACGGGCTGACGGCGGTCGAGCGCACATGGGCCGAGGACACTCGCGATTTCTGGCGCCACCGTGCGGCGTACGCGAAGCAGCAGGCCACTCGACCGCAGACCATCGGCTATTCGCTCGTCGACTCACCGGTCGGGCTTCTCGCCTGGATCCTCGACAAGTTCGCCGAGTGGTCGGACACCGAAGACAGCCCGTTCGAGACGATTTCCAGGGACCGCATTCTCGACGACGTAACCCTGTACTGGCTGACGCGGAGCGGCGCATCATCGGCCCGCATCTACTACGAAAGCCACAACTCGCTGGACCCCGACCTCCGGGTCGACGTCCCGTCGGCGATCACCATGTATCCCCGCGACGTCGAGAAGTGCCCGCGCCCCTGGGCGCAGGAGCGGTACCGGCAGATCGTCCGATGGAGGTCGCCCGAACGCGGGGGACACTTCCCGTCGCTGGAGGTTCCCGGGTATTTCGTCAAGGACCTGCAGGAAGGGCTCGCCGCAGTGCTGGCCGCTCATCGGTGAACGCGTCTGGGTGCCGGGCCTCGGGTGACACACCAGGGGAGTCACGAGACCCGGCTCAGCCGCTGGGCCACGGGGGAGAGCAGCTCATCGGCCCAGTCCATCACCGCCCGCCGTCGGCTGCGCGGCCGGTCTATGCGGCGTATCCGCCGTCGATCCTGAGCACTGCGCCGGTGACGTAGGAGGCTTGTGGGCTGGCGAGGAAGACGACGCCGGCGGCGATCTCCTCGGGCCTGCCGTACCGCCCCATCGCCGCGGTCGGGAGGAACGTGGCTGCGGCCGGGCCGTCGGCGGGGTTTCCTTCGGTGTCGATGAACCCGGGCTGGATGACGTTGACCGTGATGCCCCGCTGCGCCAGATCGCGCGCCGCGCCCCGGCTGAAGCCCTCCAGGGCCGACTTCGTGCCCGTGTAGTACGCCATCCCCTGGAAGCCCGCCCGGGTGGCGACACCCGAGCTGATGCTGACGATCCGCCCGCCCTCGGGCAGCACCGGCACCGCCGCCTGGATCGCGGCCACCACGCTGGTGTAGTTGACGGCGAGCTGCCGCTCGATGGCGGCCTGGTCGACCACCTCGGCGCCGACGAGACCGCCACCGCCCGCGGCCGCGTTGTTGACCAGGATGTCCAGCTTCCCGAACTGCTCGACCACGCTGTGGATCAGGCCGGCCGCCTGCGACGCGTCCGCCTGGTCGGCCCGCAACGCCGCCGCGCGCACTCCCTGTGCCTCCAGGTCGGCGACCACGGCCTTGGCCCGCTCCGCCGAGGACGAGTAGCTGATCGCGACGTCGGCTCCTTCCTCAGCCAGCGCCAGGGCCGATGCCGCCCCGATGCCGCGCGATCCGCCGGTGACGATCGCTACCTTGCCGTCCAGCTTTCCCATGTGCTTCCCACTCTCCTGGGGTGCGTCACGCACCGCGTTCTTGACTGCCCGGTCCACAATAGGGATAGTGGACCGGGCAGTCAAGAATCCGTATGCTGGCCGGCATGGCACGTCCGCGAGCCTTCGACGAGAAGCAGGTGCTCAACGCCGTCCGGGAACAGTTCTGGAACGCCGGTTACGCCGCGACCTCGCTGGAAGACCTGATGCGGGTCAGCGGGCTGGGCAAAGGCAGCCTGTATGCGGCCTTCGGGGACAAGCGACAGCTCTTCCTCCGGGCGCTGCGCAGCTACACCGAGGACAACCACGAAGCTCTTCGGAAGGCCCTCGCCGAGCCTCCACGAGCTGTGGACGCACTCCGCATGCTCCTCGAGGCACCGATCGACCCCCGCACGCGGCGTGGCTGCCTGCTGGCCAACAGCACCTGCGAACTCGGCAACGCCGACCCGGACGTCCTCGCTCACGCCCACCGCGCCTACGAGACGACCACCGCGCTGATCGGGGACTGCGTCGCCCGCGCCCAACGCGAAGGCGACCTGCCGGCCGAAGCGGATCCGATCGCGCTGGCGCGGGCCCTCCTGGCCGCGCAACAAGGGATCGTGTTCATGAGCCGGACCGGGCTGGACACAGCCACCCTCACCGCCACAGCACGATCACTCGCGGCTCAACTCCTACCGACCCACTCCGGCGACTGTCCCCCCTGCCCGCGAACGGACCGTCCGCGGGCAGGGGGGACAGCGGATTCATCAGGCGCAAAACACGCTTACTTGACATAATGTGCATTATCGGCACACCGGACCGCGTCGGTTTCCGGTGCCGTGAGGCCGGTGATGTCCAAAGTGCCGTCAGCGGAGTCGTTCGAGGTCCCGGGCGGCTTCGGCCAGTTCGAGTGCCATCCGGCGCAGCTCGTCGGCGTCGGCGCCGTCGTCGGCCGCGGTCACCACGTCCTCGGCGGCGCAGCGCAGCTGGAACAGACGATCCTGCAGTGCGGTCAGCTCGCTGCCGGACAGCACGACGGCGTCCTCGGGCAGGCCGCTGCGCTGCACGGCGAGCCGGCGTTCGTAGGCGCGCTGGCGGCAGGACTGGCCGCAGTAGCGTCGCCGCCGCCCGGTGCTTCCCTGCTCCAGGCGCCGCCCGCACCACCCGCAGTGCAGCGCCGCGCCATCCCGTCGCGCACGCCGCGAAACGTCACGTGACGCTTCGATCTCGTCCACCTGTCCGCTCACGCAGCAGACCCTAACCGGCCACCGCCGGCTCATGACGTGGCCACGCCGATGCCGCAGACTGGTGGGGTGCAGATCAACCACCCGTACCTGAGCGGCACCCTGCCCCGCGCGTTCGCCCATCGCGGGTGGCACCTGGACGACCTGGCCGGGCTGGAGAACTCGCTGCCAGCCTTCCAGCGGGCCGTCGCCGAGGGCTACAGCTACGTCGAAACCGACGTGCACGCCACGGCGGACGGGGTCGTCGTCGTCCACCACGACGCGCTGCTGGACCGCACCACCGACGCGCACGGCCCGATCGCGAAACAGACGTGGTCGTCGGTCCGGCGCGCGAAGATCGGCGGCCGCACTCCGGTGCCACGGCTGGAGGACGTGCTGGAGGAACTCCCCGACACCCGGTTCAACATCGACATCAAGACCAGTCGCGCGGTCGTGCCGTTCGTCCGGACGATCGAACGGATGGGCGCGTTCGACCGGGTCGCGGCGGCCGCGTTCTCCGACAGCCGGCTGGCCGCGATCCGCAAGCTGGCCGGGCCCAAGCTGATCACGTCGATGGGACCGCGGTCGGCGGCGGTGCTGTGGGCCAGCGGCTGGCTGCCGTGGGCGCGGCTGGGATTCCTGGCCCGCGGCGAGATGGCGCAGGTCCCGGCCCGGCAGGGCGCGATGACGGTGATCGACCGCGGGTTGGTGCGCAGCGCCGAGCGGGCCGGCGCCGAGGTGCACGCCTGGACGATCAACGACCGCGGGCACATGGAACGGCTGCTCGACATGGGTGTGCACGGCATCGTCAGCGACCGGCCGGACGTCCTGCGCGACGTGCTGCGGGAGCGCGGCGCCTGGCCGCCGTCCGCCGGCTAGCGCGGCGGCCTGCCCTCCCAGGCGGCGGCCCACGTCTTGGGGCCCAGGCGGCCCGAGTCGTTGATGCCGTTGGCGCGTTGCAGGTCGAGGACGGCCTGACGGGTCTTGTCGTAGTAGCAGCCGGTGCCGGTGAAGCCGTAGCCGTAGGCGTTCATGCGCAGCTGGAAGGTCTCCAGGGCGGCGGCGCAGTCGCCGTAGGCGTAGACCACGCCGGGCCAGGCGGGCTTGGTCGCGGGCACCGGGGCCGGGACGTGGCCGCCGCCGATGTAGGCGCTCTCGGCGTAGGTGGGGACGCGTTTGCTGCGGGCGTCGGAGTCGTTGCGCAGGCCGAGCATGCCGGCGCACTCCCAGGGCTGCCAGCCGCGCATCCGGTAGAGGTAGAGGGCCCGGTAGTCCTGTTCGGCCGGGGTGGCGAGGTCCGGGTGGCCCTGGCCACCGACGCTGCGCCAGGTGGGCAGGTCGAACTGGTAGGCGCCGTAGTAGCCGGTGCCGGTGTTGACGGAGTAGCGGTTGCTGGACTCGCACATGCGCAGCTTGAGCCAGGTCGCGGCACTCGGGTCGGCCGAGGCGGACGCGACGGCGACCAGCTGGCACCCGAGGGCCAGCAGCGCGGCGAGGACGAGTGCGCGCGCCGAGGGTCTCCACCGTCGTCTGGTCATGCGATCACGGTAGGTTCGCGCACCACAAGCCACAACTGTCACAAGTGCCCCACCTGCATCGCAGCGGCTCTCGAGATGGCCTTGCGCGATAGCCGGAATGACCAGCGGGAGGCTGGTGGAACCGGACAAACCACGCACTCCCCTGTCGTCGGCCGCCGGGCGCCCCGGCTTCGCTGTTTTCACCCGATCAAGGGAGGTTGCGGCCGGGCTGGATAGGGTCGTCGGTCGTGACCACCCTTGGCGACTCCGATCCGGACCCGACCGACGCCCTGTCCCCGCTGCCGTCGCGCAACGGCTCGGGCGCGCGGGCGCGGGGCAGGCTGCGGTTCTGCTACGGCCCGATGGACTGCGGCAAGTCGACGCTGGCGCTGCAGATCGACCACAACCACGCGCGGCAGGGGCGGCGCGGGATGCTGCTCGTGCGGCACGACCGGTCGGGGGCGCCGCGGATCAGCAGCCGTATCGGGATCACCCGCGAGGCGGCCGAGGTCGGCGAGGGCATGGACCTGCGGCAGCTGATCCGCCGCGAGTGGGTCGCCGGGCGGCACCTGGACTACCTGATCGTGGACGAGGCGCAGTTCCTGTCCACGGCGCAGGTCGAGCAGCTGGCGGAGCTGGCCGACGAGGTCGGCCTGGACGTGTACTGCTTCGGGCTCGCCACCGACTTCCGCAGCAGGCTGTTCCCGGGTGCGCGGCGGCTGTTCGAACTGGCCGACGAGCTGCAGCCGGTGCAGGTGGAGGTGCTGTGCTGGTGCGGCGCGCCGGGCCGGTTCAACGCCCGCGTGGCCGACGGCGAGGTCCTCCGGGACGGGGACACCGTGGTCGTCGCCGACACCCTTCCGGGGGTAGTTGAAAACACAAGTTCACCACAGTGGCAGACCGAACCTGCTACGTTGCGTTATCAAGTACTATGTCGGCGCCATTTCCGCCTCGGCGACCTGGGGCCCGCCGCCCCGCAACACGGTCAACTGCGACTGACCTGAACGGATCAGAGGCTCCCCCGCGCGGGGGAATATGCCGAGAAGAGCGAGACATCCGCGTCACGTCGTGCACCGAATCCACTCTCTAGAGAGGAAGCTGTTGCCGAGGGGTGAGCCAGCTCATCGTGAGTGACGACATGGTGCCGTGGGAATTCCCAGTTGCCAGTAGCCGTTGCATAGGGTGAGCATCACCCTGGCTCTAGACCCGGAGCCGACCGAAAGGACGTCATCATGGCCGACCGTGTTCTCCGTGGAAGCCGGCTGGGAGCGGTCAGCTACGAGACCGACCGCAATCACGATCTGGCCCCGCGCCGCACAGTGCGTTACGCGTGTCCGAAGAACCACGAGTTCGAGGTGCCCTTCTCCGACGACGCCGAGATCCCCTCGGTGTGGGAGTGCCGCCTGCACGGCAGCGAGTCCGAGATCGTCGATGGCGCGCAGCCCGAGCAGAAGAAGGTCAAGCCGCCGCGTACGCACTGGGACATGCTGCTCGAGCGGCGGAGCATTCCTGAGCTCGAGGAACTGCTGAACGAGCGTCTCGCTGAGCTGAAGGGACGGCGCACGAGCAAGTCGGCGTAGTCCCCTGCCCCTCCCACCGCACGAAGGCCCCCGTGTCCTCCCGCCACGGGGGCCTTTTCGTGTGCGCGGGTGGCGGCTGGTCCGTTCGGGAGGTGGCGGTTGGTCCTTTCGTGGGGTGGGTGCCTCGGTCCCTACGAGGGGCGGCGGCTCGGTGCGTTCAGGGCGGTGACGCGTCCCTTGAAGGCGGTGACTGGTCCGTTCGCGGCGCGGCGGTTCGGCGGTGGCCGCGCAGTTGGTCGCCTTGCCGGCGCGGTCCGGGCCGAAGCCCACGACGAACAGCAGGCCACCGACCGCCGCTAGCTCGGTGGAGCCACCATCACCCTGCTCACCACCCGCCCACCGGTCGAGGAAGAGGTAGCTACCGAGCTCATCAGGCCGTGATCTGAACCGCAGAGCCCCTCGCGCACCGACTTGCACCACCCGCCGGGACGTGACCTCGTCTCGCCGGTCATGAACGGACCGCTGCTGCTGGGCGAGGGCGAGCATTCGTGGCTCACGAACGGTCCGTTCACGGCGGCGTGAAGGGTCCGTTCACCGCGGCGCGAACGGCCCATTCACCTCGCGGCCGGGTGATTGGCCCGTTGGTGCCCGTACGACCGGACCAGCCGTGCACATCCGCACGACGGGGCCACTGGTGCGCCCCTCATTGGACCGATCATGTCCGAGCCGCTGGACCGTTCACGTCCGAGCGAACGTCCCTCGCGCGCCCGAACCAGGCGTTCGGATGCTGGAGGCACGGCGCCGCCACACGAGCGGCCCGACGGCGCACCCACGACGGCTCCAATGACGCGCTGATCAACCGTCCAATGACGCGCTGACGCCGCAGCCATGCTGCCCCACGCTCAGCAATCAGCGCCGCTAGCGCACTCGACGGTCAGCAGCGCCGAGCGCGCTCGGCAACCAGACCCCGCCCCACGCTCGTACAGCCGGCGCCGAGTGCGCGCCGCGCCCCGCTGAGCGCCCACCTCACCGCCGCCGAAGGCGTCGGGTCCGGGCAGGGACGGGGCGGAACTCAGCGCCGTAGCAGGGAGCGCACCTGTTCGTACCGGTGGCGCGCTCCCCAGATGCCCACGCGCACCAAGGCCTCGCGGATGATGGCTCCGCTCATCTTCGACTGCCCGATCTCGCGTTCGGTGAAGGTGATCGGGACCTCGGCGACCTCGAAGCCCGTCCGGACGGTCCGCCACGCCAGGTCGATCTGGAAGCAGTAGCCGCGCGAGGCGATCTCCTCCAGCGGCAGCTTCTCCAGCACCTCGCGCCGGTAGGCGCGGAACCCCGCGGTCACGTCCTTGATCCGCACCCCGAGCGCCAGCCGCGAATACAGGTTGGCCATCCGCGACAACACCTCACGGTGCTTGGGCCAGTTCACCAGGCTCCCGCCGGGCACGTACCTCGACCCGAGCACCAGGTCGGCCTCTTCGAGCGCCGCCAGCATCCGCGGCAGGTCCTCCGGCGCGTGCGAACCGTCGGCGTCCATCTCGACGATCGTCAGGTAGTCGCGCTCCAGGCCCCACCGGAAACCGGCCACGTAGGCCGCCCCCAGGCCGGCCTTCTCGGTCCGGTGCAGCACGTGCACCCGCGAATCCCCGGCGGCGATCTTGTCCGCCAGCTCCCCCGTGCCGTCCGGGCTGCCGTCGTCGACCACCAGTGCGTGCACCTCGGGCAGCGCGCGGTGCAGCCGGTCCAGGATGAGCGGCAGGTTCTCGCGCTCGTTGTAGGTCGGGACCACCACCAGCACCGGATCGATCGGTCGCGCGTGCGCCATCCCCATGTCCTCCCCCGCGGAGAAACCTCACTCCGCCCTGGTCGCCGTCGTGCTCGTCCCCCGGGTGCGCGCACGGAGCACGAGCCCGGCCAGTACCGCGGCGACCGCCACGCCGACCAGCCCGTACTCCGTCCAGGCCCCGAGTCGATCCGACAGCGTAGTCTCCGTCCGCAGCGGCACGCTCCCCACCAGGGATTCGGCGGTGAACTGGCTGGTCGACCGGGTCACGGTGCCGTCCGGTTCGACGAGCGCGCTGACCCCGCTCGTCGAGGACACCACGACCGCGCGGCCGTGCTCGACCGCCCGCAACCGCGCCATCGCCAGCTGCTGGTAGGTCATCTCACTGCGCCCGAACCAGGCGTTGTTGGTGGGCAGGACGATCAGCTGAGCCCCGTCCTGCACCGCGTCCCGGGAGACGTGGTCGTAGGCGATCTCGTAGCAGATGGGCACGGCCACGCGCGTCCCGGCGACGTCGAGCACCGAGGGCTTCGTGCCGGGCAGCATGTCACCCGTGTCGTCGACGAACGGGGTGAACCAGCGCGCGATCGAACGGGCGGGCACGAACTCGGCGAAGGGCACCAGCTCCTGCTTGCTGTAGCTCTGCCCGCGGCCGGTGGCCGGGTCCCACACGAACTCGGTGTTCTGCATCTTCAGCCCGGGTGCGCGGTAGCGCGCGCCGATCAGGGTCGGGCTGCCCAGGTCGCGCACGGCCTGGTCGATGACCGGGTCGAACCCGGCGAGGTCGGTGGCGGTCTCCGGCCAGACGACCAGGTCCGGGGCGGGCACCGCGCCGGCGCGGATTTTCCCGGCCAGCAGCTCGCTCTGGGCGAGGTGGTTCGCGCGCAGGGTGGGCTCCTCGGTCATCAGGTCGAGGCCGACGTCCGGGGCGTTGCCCTGCACGACCGCCACCGTCCGGGTGCCGTTCTGCGCGCCGGTGCCGATCGTGGGCCACAACGCGAGCCCGGCCACGACCGGGAGGACCGTGGCGATCACCGGCAGCCGCACCGCGCGCCAGTCGCGACGGCGCGCGTGCACGAGCAGTGCGCTGAGGCCGAACCCGGTGACCACGACGGCGAACCCGACCAGCGGCGCGCCGCCGACCGAGGCGAGCGGTACGAACGCGCCGTCGGGCTGGCTGAACGCGACCCGCCCCCACGGGAACCCGCCCAGGGGCCACCAGGTGCGCGGCGTCTCGCTGGCGATGATGACCATCGCCATCCACACCGGCGCACCGGGCAGCCGGGCGACGAGGGTGCACAAGGCGCCCGCGACGCCGAGGTAGGCGGCGAGAGCGCCGGACAGCGCCAGCCACGGCGCGGAGCCGAACCCGCGACCGAGGAAGTCCTGGATCCAGTACAGCAACGGCAGGTAGAGGCCGAGCCCGAACACGAACCCGTAGCCGAGGCCGCCCCACAGCCGCCGGCCGCGCAGCACGAAGCCCAGGCCGGCGAAAGCCGCCGGCGCGAGCCACCACAGGTCGCGCGGTGCGAAGCTCAGGTAGAAGACGAACCCCGACGCCGCGGCGAGCACGAGCCGCAGCAGCCAGGACCGCCAGTCCCGCTTCGTCCGGACGGGTGCCGACGGTTCGGCGGATTCGGCCACGGGTGCTGCTGCCACGCGAGCAACCTTATTCCGCGGAGGTGAACGCGTCGTAGAGAACCTGGCCCGCCCGCACGGTGCGCAGGCACACCGGGAGCGGCGCGTCCGGGTCGAGCGGCGGGAGTGCGGGCACCCGGGAACGCGGGTCGGTCGACCAGCGCTGCACCCGCGAGTCGGGGGCGGCGACGACGAGGTCGGCGGCGTCCCAGATCGTGTAGTGCGCGGGGGCGCCGGGGACGAGGCTGCCGGTCACGCCGTCGTTGACGCCGGCGGCGCGGTGCCCGCCGCGGGTGTGGGCGGTGAAGGCGGCGCGGGCGGACAGCCCGGCGCCGGGCGTGTGGTGGTGGACCGCGGCGCGGACGCTGTCCCAGGGCTGCAGCGGCGTGACCGGGCAGTCGGAGCCGAACGCGAGCAGCACCCCTTCCGCGGCGAGCAGGGAGAACGGGTTCATCCCCGCGGCCCGCTCCACGCCCAGCCGCTGGGCGTACATGCCCTCCGGCCCGCCCCACAGCGCGTCGAACTGGGGCTGCATGGAGCCGGTGACGCCCCACCCGGCGAGGGCCTTGGCCTGCTCGGCGTCGACCATCTCGAGGTGTTCGAGGCGGTGGTGGCCGCCGGCGAGGGCGCGTTGCCCGACGGTCTTTTCCGCCAGCTGGAAACCTCGCACGACCTCGGTCACGCCGGCGTCGCCGATGACGTGGAACCCGGCCTGCAGTCCGGCCTCGGTGCAGGCGACCAGGTGGGTGGCGATGGCGTCGGCGTCGAGGTAGCGGGCGCCGGTGTTGCCGGGTTCGTCGAGGTAGGGCTCGTGCAGTGCGGCGGTGCGGGAGCCCAAGGCGCCGTCGACGAACAGGTCGCCGGCCAGGCCGCAGGCGCCGAGGCGGCGGGCGGTGTCGACGGCTTCGAGCTCGCCCCAGTAGCCGACGACCTCGGGGTGGCCGGGTTCGGCGGCGAGCGCGAGGAGGTCGGTGAGGTCGTCCTCGCCGGAGATGTCCGGGCCGGCGCACTCGTGGACGCTGACGATGCCGCGGGCGGCGGCCAGCCGGAGGAACGCTTCCTGGGCGCGGCGGCGCTGCTCGCGGGTGAGCGCGGCGCGCACGGCGCCGCGGACGTGGTGGTGGGCGTCACGGGTCAGGGGGCCGTCCGGTGACCAGCCTGCGGTGTCGCGGGCGGCGGGAGCGAGTTCGACCAGCGCGGTCGAGACCAGGGCCGAGTGGACGTCGACGCGGCTGAGGTAGACCGGCACGCCCCCGGCGGCCTCGTCGATCTCGGCGCGGCTGGGCAGGCGGGGCGTGGTCCAGGTGGTCTCGTCCCAGCCGTGGGCGATGAGGACCTCGCCGGGGCGGGCGGCGGCGCGGATCGCGGCGAGCAGGCCGGCGGCGTCGGTGACCCCGCCGAGGTCGACCCCGGCCAGGTGCAGACCGGTGGCGGTGGCGTGCACGTGGGCGTCGACGAAGCCGGGGGCGACGAACGCGCCGTCGAGGTCGTGGATCCGGGCATCCGGGTGGAGGGCGCGGCCGGGGCCGTCCTGGCCGACCCAGACGATCGTGCCGCCGGTGATGGCCATCGCGGTGGCGTCGGGGTTGCCGGGCGAATGGATCCGCCCGCCCAGCAGGAGCGTGGTGCTGTCGTCCGTCACGGTGTCGAGTGTGCACGATGGGGTCGCGACGAAAGCTTTTACGTCGTATTGTCGTTTTCACCGCAGATTTTGACGCCGAACCGCCGACGAGGAGCAGAGATGACTGCGATCCAGGAAGTCTCCCCCGCCGACAGCACCGATGTCGAGCAGCCCTACGCCTACCGCCGCACGGAGCTGACCGAACCGGACTGGCGCCGGTTCCCCGGCTGGCGGGACGTGACGGAGGCGCAATGGCGGGACGCGCAGTGGCAGCGGGTGCACTGCGTGCGCAACATCAAGCAGCTGCGGGCCGTGCTGGGCGATCTGATCGACGAGCGGTTCTACGACGATCTCGCGGCCGACCAGCGGGAGCTGGCGACGATGTCGATGCTGGTGCCACCGCAGATGCTCAACACCATGTCGGTGGACTCGACCGACGCGCTCTACGCCGACCCGGTCCGCCGCTACATGCTGCCGGTGCGCAGCGACCGCGACGCGGAGTGGCCCAGCCACCCGCATTCGGCGCGCGACTCGCTGCACGAGGCCGAGATGTGGGTCGTCGAGGGCCTGACGCACCGCTACCCCACCAAGGTGCTGGCCGAGCTGCTGTCGACCTGCCCCCAGTACTGCGGGCACTGCACCCGCATGGACCTGGTGGGCACGTCGACCGAGCAGGTGGTCAAGCACAAGCTCGGCCTCAAGCCGGTCGACCGCCAGGACGCGATGATCGACTACCTGCGCGGTACCCCCGGCGTGCGGGACGTGGTGGTCTCCGGTGGTGACGTGGCGAACGTGCCGTGGCACCAGCTGGAGTCGTTCCTGATGCGGTTGCTGGACATCGAGACGGTGCGCGACGTCCGTTTGGCGACCAAGGCGCTGGCCGGGCTGCCGCAGCACTGGCTGCAGCCCAAGATCGTCGAGGGCCTGGAACGGGTGGCCGGCACCGCGCGGCGGCGCGGGGTGAACCTGGCGATCCACACGCACGTCAACCACGTCCAGTCGGTGACCCCGCTCGTGGCCGAGGCGGCGCGGACAGCGCTGGAGGTCGGGGTGCGCGACGTGCGGAACCAGGGCGTGCTGATGCGCGGGGTGAACGCGACGCCGGCGGCGCTGCTGGACCTGTGTTTCGCGCTGCAGGGCGAGGCGAACATCCTGCCGTACTACTTCTACCTGTGCGACATGATCCCCAACGCCGAGCACTGGCGGCTGGCGGTGTGGGAGGCGCAGGAGCTGCAGCACTCGATCATGGGGTACCTGCCGGGCTACGCGACCCCGCGCATCGTGTGCGACGTGCCCTACGTCGGGAAGCGGTGGGTGCACCAGGTCGCCGAGTACGACCGCGAGCGCGGCATCTCCTACTGGACCAAGAACTACCGCACCGGGATCGAACACGCCGACCCCGAGGCGCTGCGCCGCCGCTACCCGTTCTACGACCCGATCTCCACCCTGCCCGACGAGGGCCGCGCCTGGTGGGCGGCCCGGCAGGGGTAGCCCGGCCGCGTCCGGACGGCCCGATCGCGCCCGGCTTCGTCACCCTGGCCGGCGTGGGCGCCTGCACACTGTGGCCAGGCGCCGAGCCCACCCACCGGCCGCCCGGGTCACCGGCCAGTGCGCGCGCGGTCCGCTGTGGACGGTGCAGGAAACCGCCGCGAGCCACGCAGTCGGCGATCGTGATCAGCAGGTAGGCGATGAACGCGAGCGGCCAAGTCCCTCATGCGCGGCGTCAGCGCCCGTTCACCTACCAGCCGTGGCGCGGGTGAGCCTGCGCCATGTCGGCGCTAGGCGTGGCGCAACGCCTGGTTGAGGAGGTTTCCGCTGTGGTCGAGGCAGTCGTCGCAGATGGTGGCGTCGGTCTGCGGGCAGTGCATGCGCGGCAAGGTGCGGCGGAAACCGAAGAAGCCGGTGCGGTCGGTGCGGTCGCAGAACTCGCACGGCGCGCCGCCCGCCCGCACCCGTTCCAGGTCGGTGCCGCCGTGGCTGGTGCGGGCGTGACCGTCGCGCACCAGGCCGAGCCCGGCTTCCACGCACCGCGCGCAGATCGGGCCGTTCGGGCCGGGGACGCGGCGCTCGCCGGCCGCGGGCTGGGTGTCGCAGAACCTGCACCGCATCGTCCAGGGTTCCCGCGCGGGTGACGCGGGAAACCCCGTCACTCGACCCGTGCGATCAACGCGCCCTGGACGAGGGCGTCGCCCTCCTTGGCGAGCAGGTACACGACCCCGGAGGCGGGTGCGGAGATCTCGACGTCGACCTTGTCGAGCGCCACCTCGGCCAGCAGGTCACCTTCGGCGACCCGTTCGCCGTCGTGGACGAACCAGGTCGCCACCACGCCCTCGGCGTCCGGGTCCTTCTCCGACAGCAGCGGGAACAGCACCTCGGTCACGTCACCGCCACCTCCCCGCACACCCCGGCGGGGCGCACGCACCCAGCATGGGACCCGCCGCGCCCCGGTGACAAGCACTAACCCCGGACGAGCGCCCGGAGCGCGTCGTCCAGGTCGCCCGCGGACTCCAGGTGCCGGGCCGCGGACTCGGCCAGCGACTTCCACGTCCCCGGGGATTCCACCATCTGCCGCACCGCCCGGGTGAGTTCACCGTCGGCCTCGCACACGACCGCCAGCCCGGCTTCGGCCATCAGGCGAGCGTTGGCGCGGCCGTGCGCGGCGATCGGGCGGTGCATCAGCACCGGCCGCCCGCAGGCGAGCGCCTCCAGCCCGGTCGCCCCGCCCGCGTTGGTCACCACCACGTCGGCGGCGACGGTGAACGCGGGCATCTCGTCGGTCCAGCCCAGCACCCGCAGCCGCGGATCGGTCAGCCGCCCCAGCGCGCGGACCAGCCGCTCGTTGCGGCCGCACACCACCACCGGCACCACGGACGGGTGCGCCGCCAGCAACTCCGCGGCGGCCGCCTCGACCTGCCCGAACCCGAGCGACCCGCAGGACACCAGCGCGACGAACGCCTCGGCCGGCAGCCCCAGACGACGGCGGGCCTCGTCCCGGTCGCCGGGCCGGAACGCGGCGCGCACCGGCGGCGCCGACACCGCGACCGGCGCGTCCGGCACGCACCGCACCGCGGGCGGGATCGCCACCGGGTGCATGACGAGGTTGCGGTCGACGCTGCCGTAGACCCAGAACGGGTGCGGCGCGAAGTCCGAGATCCACGCACCCACCGGGGCGGGCAGGCTGCCGCGACGGCGCAGCCACTCCAGCCCGGCGGTGCCCAGCGGGTAGGTGGACAGCACCAGGTCGGGTTCGCCGATGACGCGGGCCAGCCGCCGCCCGCACCAGGCGCCGGTGAAGCGCTTACCCGCCGCGGCGAACCACCGGGATCGCCACAGCAGCGCGTAGAAGAACTCGTACAGCCACGGGGTGCGCCGCACGTTCGTCACGTAGATCAGCCGGAACAGCGGCCCGACGCCCGGGCCCATCACGTCGAGCGCGTCCAGCCACCGGATCTGCGCTTCCGGCCACAGCCGGTGCACGGCCTCGGCCAGGGCGCGGCCGGTCGCGTTGTGCCCTTCGCCCATGGTCGCCGACAGCACGAGGACCTGTTTCACCGGACCTCCGGAGTTTCGTGGGTCAGACGCGTGGCCCGGGCGGCCAGCACGACCACGCCGGCGAGGACGACCAGCCCGGCCACGGCCGCCCCGGTGATTGCGGCCGGGTCGGTGGTGGCGGTCTCCCCCAGCCACCACAGCCCGATCGCGACGCCGACGAGCGGGTCGAGCGCGGTGATCACGGCCAGCGCCGGGGTGAGGAACTCGCCGCGCTGGAAGGTGTTCTGGCTCAGCAGGAACCCCATCGGCCCGACCACGCACACCACGTAGAGCACGGGGTGCGTGAACGGTGCGAGGAGGTCCTCGCGCGCCTGACCGGCGACCACCTTCATCAGCCCCGCGGTGACGCCGTAGAGGACGCCGGTGGCGACCGCGAGGCCCAGCACGGCCGCCGCCCCGGAGGCGAGCACCGACACGGCGAGCCCGGCCACGGTCAGCGCGGCCAACGTCAAGGCCAGCGCCACCGGTGCCGGGCCGGACACGAACGTCGTCGTGCCGGTCTCGCCCGGGCGGGCCAGGACCATGAACACCGCCAGCCCGGCCACGCACAGCACCGACCCCGCGGCGAGGACGGCGTCGGGCGGGCGGTGTTCCAGACGGGCGGAGAAGAACCCGGCGAAGATCAGCGACGTCACCAGCAGCGGCTGGACCACCAGCAGCGGCGCGAACGCCAGCGCCACCAGCTGCAGCACGAGGCCGGCGACGGTGGCGGCGATCCCGGCCAGCCACAGCGGGCGGCGCACCAGCCGGGACAGCAGGGCCGGGTCGAGCGTGCGGGCCCGGTCGACCTGTTTCGTGGCGCGCGCCTGGGCGGCGCTGGCCAGTCCCATCAGGGCGGCCCCGGTGACCGCGGCCGGGACGGCCACCACCAGCGAGCTCGTCGGCACCCTTCCCCCTCGGGGCGGTGATCGGTGTTCACCACGACGGTAGCGGGGAACGATGATCATCGGGACCGGGGTTCACAAGGGCTTCGGCGGCTCTTCTCTAAACTGCCACCGGTGCGACGGTATCGGTGGTGGATCGGCGGGGGCGTTGCGCTCTTCGTCGCGGCCCTGGTGGGGATCTTCGTGTTCGCCGGGCCCAGCACACCACCCGGGCCGATCCAGCGTCCCGGCCCACCGGGCACCGGCCCGCTGACGATCGTGTCGATGGGCGACAGCACGCTCTCCGGTGAGGGCGCGGGCAACTACACCGCCGACACCAACGGCGCCAACGGCGACTGGTGCCACCGCTCCCCCGACGCGACGGTGAAGAAGACCGACGTCCCCGGCATCGTGGAGAAGGTCAACCTGGCGTGCTCGGGCGCACCGGCCGCGCAGGTCGGTCTGGGCGAGGCGAAGCAGTGGACCGAGCCGTCGCAGGCCGGGCAGCTGGCGGAGCTGGTGAAGACCCACCGGGTCGCGGCGATCGTGGTCGCGGTGGGTGCCAACGACGATCCACACTTCTCGCAGCTGATCTCGCAGTGCTTCCAGGCGTGGTTCGTCTCGGGCAACGCGCCCTGCCGCACCGCGATCGCGCCGACGTGGCAGCAGCGGGTCGACGCGATGGTGCCGAAGGTGGTGTCCGCGCTCGGCGACATCAAGTCGGTGCTCGCCCGCGCCGGGTACCGGCCCGACGACTACCAGCTGGTGCTGCAGTCCTACGCCGCGCCGATCGGGCCGGGCATCCCGGCGAACCTGCAGAACCTCAACGGGTGCCCGTTCCGCACCGAGGACCTGCAGTGGGTGGTCGAGCGGGGCGTGCCGGTGCTGTCCCGTGGTCTGGCGGCGGCCGCCGCGCAGGCCGGCGTCCGGTTCCTGGACCTGTCGCGAGCCGGCATCGGGCACGAGGCGTGCAGCGGCGGCGCCGATGCCTCGAAGGAATGGTTCAGCCGGCTGACGCTGCAGCTGAACGACCTCGCGGACGCCGATCGCGCCGGTCATGCCATCCAGGAATCGTTCCACCCGAACGCCAACGGCCACGCGCAGATCGGCCGGTGCCTGACGGAGTTCCTGGCCACCGCCGAACCGGCCGCCGCCTGCCTCTCCGGCGCCGACGGCAACCTCCATCCCGCGGCGGCGGTCACGGCCGGGTGAGAGGCTGGGCGCCCGGTGCGCCGCTACAGGTCGAGTGCGGCGCGGAGGGCGATGTCCACCTGTTCCTGCGTCTGCTGGTCGATCTCGGCGATGCGTTCGACGAGCCACCCGCGGTACAGGCGGGTCAGGAAGAGCGTCGAGATCCAGAAGCGGCTGTCCAGGGCGACGCCGAGGATGTCCTGCGGGTCCTCCTCGAGCAGCTCCGTCCCGATGAGCCACGGGCGCTCCGACTCGTTCACCCCGTCGGACGACAGCAGCAGCACAGTGCGTTCCCGCGCGGGCTGGGTGGGCGGCTTGTACGCCCAGATTTCACCCTTCCGCACGCAGGTCCTTCTCGGCCGCGGCCAGTTCGGCCTCGTCAGCCGCCGCGAGTGCTTCGGCACCGTGCGGTCGCGAGCGGTAACCGGTGCGGACCGCCTCGCGGCGGGCGGCTCGCGACAGCCACGCGGACAACGAGACGCCGTGCGCCTTCGCCGCGCGTTCGGCGTACTCGATCGCCGCGGTGTCCAGCGAGAGCGTGACCTTCCGAGTTGCCATACCTTTTATCGTACTCATCGCCCGGCGCTCTGTCACACCGTCGGCGGACGGCCCTCGAACGGCGTGGACAGCACGACCGTCGTGCGGGTGGAGACCTTCGCCGCTTCCCGGATCCGCCGCAGCAGCTCCTCCAGATCGCGCGGCGACGCGACCCGCACCAACAGGATGTAGGACTCGTCCCCCGCCACCGAGTAACACGACTCGATCTCGCGGATGTGCTCGATGCGCTGCGGATAGTCGTCCGGCGCGGCCGGGTCGTTCGGGGTCAGCGAGATCAGCGCGGTCAGCGGCAGGCCGATCTGCTCGCTGTCCAGCCGCGCCACGTACCCCTGGATCACGCCACGCTGCTCCAGCCGCCGCACGCGCTGGTGCACCGCCGACACCGACAGTCCCACCCGCTCGGCCAGATCGGTGAAGCTGCACCGGCCGTCCCCGGCCAGTTCCCGCGCGATCGCCTGGTCCAGCGGCTCCAGCGGCCCGCTCACGAGTCGAGCACGACGAGCTCGTGCGGGCGCTGGTTGAGCGGTTCCACCCCGTCGGCGGTGACGACCACGATGTCCTCGATCCGGGCGCCCCACCGGCCCGGCCGGTAGATGCCCGGTTCGACGGAGAACGCCATGCCCGGCTCCAGCACCAGGTCGTTGCCCTCGACGAGGTAGGG
Source organism: Amycolatopsis thermophila (assembly GCF_030814215.1). Lineage (NCBI taxonomy): Bacteria > Bacillati > Actinomycetota > Actinomycetes > Pseudonocardiales > Pseudonocardiaceae > Amycolatopsis > Amycolatopsis thermophila. Next base: position 5,808,845 of record NZ_JAUSUT010000001.1, read on the forward strand.
CTCCTCGTGCACGTCGAGCCCGATCCCGTGCCCGGTGCGGTGGATGAAGAACTCCCCGTACCCGGCGTCGGCGATGATCTCGCGCGCCGCGGCGTCGATCGACTGCGCCGTCACGCCCGGCCGCACCGCCTCGACCGCGGCCTGTTGCGCGCGCTGCAGCACCGCGTAGGTCTCGGCCACGTCGGCGTCCCGCGGCTCGCCGACGGCGTAGGTGCGGGTGGAGTCGGAGTTGTAGCCCTCGGGGATCGGGCCGCCGATGTCGACGACCACCACGTCACCGCGCTCGATGACCCGGCCGGACACGTCGTGGTGCGGGCTGGCGCCGTTCGGGCCCGACCCGACGATCACGAAGTCGGCACGCAGGTGGCCCTCCTCGACGATCGCGGCGGCGATGTCGGCGCCGACCTCGGCCTCGGTCCGGCCGGGACGCAGCCACTCGGCGACCCGGGCGTGCACCCGGTCGATGGCGGCGCCGGCCCTGCGCAGCGCGTCGATCTCGGCGGCGTCCTTGCGCATCCGCAACTCGCGGATCACCGGCCCGGCCAGCGTCTGCTCCGCGGAGCCGAGCGCGGCGCGGAAGGCCAGCACGTGCAACGCGATCAGCCCGTCGCTGACGGCGACCCGGCCGGGTTTGCCGAGCCGGTCGGCCACCATGCGGTAGGGGTCCTCACCGTCGACCCAGGTGACCACCTCGACGCCGAGTTCCCCCGTCGGCACCGCCGCGTAGCCGGGGGCCTCCAGCTTCGGCACGACGAGGGCCGGGGTGCCCTCGGCCGGCACCACGAGCGTCGTCAGCCGTTCGAACGAGCCGCCGGCCTCGCCGAGCAGGTACCGCAGGTCCGAACCCGGCGCGATGAGCAGGGCGTCGGTGCCGGCGTCGGCAGCGGCGGCGCGGGCCCGGTCGAGGCGGGCGCGCAGGGTTTCCGGGGCGAGGGCTGGGATCTCGGGTGAACGGGACGACATGCCACGCAGCGTATCTGGCCCGGGCCGCGACCGCGTCTGGCAGGCTGTGCTCCGTGACACTTGCCCTGCTGGACTCCGCGAGCCTGTACTTCCGGTCGTTCTACGCGTTGCCCGATTCGATGACGGCACCGGACGGCACGCCGGTCAACGCGGTGCGCGGGTTCACCGACACGCTGGCCCGCATCGTCACCGACCGGCGGCCCAGCCGGCTCGTGGCGTGCCTGGACGCGGACTGGCGGCCGCAGTTCCGGACCGAGCTGCTGCCCAGTTACAAGGCGCACCGTGTGGCCGACGCCGAGGCCAACGAGGAGGAGGTGCCCGACACGCTCACCCCGCAGGTGCCGATCATCCTCGAGTTGCTGGAGGCGTTCGGGTTCGCCACCGCGGAGGCGGCCGGGTACGAGGCCGACGACGTCATCGGCGCGCTCACCGCGCGGGAGAAGACCGACCCGGTCGAGGTGATCACCGGGGACCGGGACCTGTTCCAGCTGGTGCGCACCGAGCCGACCCCGGCGTCGGTGATCTACGTGGGCAAGGGCTGGGCCAAGGCGGAGGTGCTGGGGCCGCCGGAGATCGCCGAGCGCTACGGCGTGCCGGTGGCCGGCGCGGGCACGGCGTACGCGGAGATGGCCGTGCTGCGCGGCGACCCGTCCGACGGGCTGCCGGGCGTGGCCGGGATCGGTGAGAAGACCGCGGCGAAGCTGATCACCCAGTTCGGGTCGCTGGACGGCCTGATCGCGGCGGCCGCGGAGGGCAGCAAGGACGTGCCGCCGAAGACGCGGGTGAAGCTCGCCGAGGCCGCGGAGTACCTGCGGGTGGCGCCGACGGTGGTGCGGGTCGCCGCCGACGCGCCGGTGGAGATGTCCGGGCCGGACACCCTGCCCGTCACCCCGGCCGACCCGGACCGCGTCGTCGAGCTGGCGGAACGGTGGAACCTGGGCGGCTCGGTGACGCGGCTGGTCAAGGCCCTCACGGCGGCCGCCCGCCGCTGATCAGCCTCCGGAGGCGACGGCCGCGCGCTGGGTCTGGATGGCCTTGCGCAGCGCGGTCACCACGGGTTCGACCGGGCGGCTCAGCTCGGCCAGCCGCGCCTTGTACTGGCGCCGTTCGGCGCGGCTGAGGATCGTGCGCAGTTCGGCGGTGCCGGCCAGGGCGCACAGCGCGCCGAGGCGGGGGTCGACCCGGTAGGCCGGTTGCGCGCCGCGCACGGTGCGGCGCACCTCCTCGGCCAGGCGTTTCGCGTCCGGGGTGTGGCGCAGCGCGATCCGCGGGACCGGGAACAGGCCGAGCACGCGGCCGGTCTCGACCTTGATCACCCGTTGCTCGGCCAGGTGGTCGCGCACCGCCGGCACCATTTTGGAGCTGCGCCGCGACACCCAGCGCCGCCAGGACCGGGCCGGGGCGTCCCTGATCTCCAGCAGCACCGGTTCGAGCACCGGGTCCAGCGCGGCCGCCCGGCCGGCGGGCACGGCCTTGCCGCCGTCGTCGACGAGGTGCCCGCCGAGCACCAGGTCGGCCAGGGCGGCGGCGCGCAGCGCGTAGCCCAGTTCGGACCGCGAGGCCAGGCGCTTCTTCTGCGTGTCGTAGGCCAGCAGGAAGAGCTGCCCGGCCAGCGAGTCAGGTCGTTGCATCGTCGTCCTCTTTCCTGGGACGTCCCCGCGGACGCATGCGGCCGACCTCACGGGGCAGCCGTCCGGCGTCCGCGAGTGCCTTCCGCAGCAGGAACTCGATCTGGGCGTTGGTGCTGCGCAGCTCGTCCCCGGCCCAGCGCGCCAGCGCGTCGTGCACGGCCGGGTCGAGCCGCAGCAGGATCTTCTTGCGTTCCGGCATCTACTGGTACAGCGTTCCGGTGTTGACCACCGGCTGCGCGTCGCGATCACCGACGAGGACGACGAGGAGGTTGCTCACCATCGTCGCTTTGCGTTCCTCGTCGAGCTCGACGACGTCGTGCTCGGCCAGGCGGTCCAGTGCCATCTCCACCATGCCGACCGCACCTTCGACGATGCGCTGGCGCGCGGCCACCACGGCCCCGGCCTGCTGGCGCCGCAGCATCGCCTGGGCTATCTCGGGCGCGTAGGCCAGGTGCGTGATCCGCGATTCGATGATCTTCACCCCGGCGGAGGCGACGCGGGCAGCGATCTCGGCGGACAGCTTCTCGGTGATCTCATCGGCGTTGTCCCGCAGCGACATCCGGTTGTCGTCCGGCGTGTCGTAGGGGTAGGCGTTCGCGATGTGCCGCACCGCGGTCTCGCTCTGGATGGCGACGAACTCGGCGAAGTCGTCGACCTCGAACGTGGCCTGCGCGGTGTCGGCGACCTGCCACACCACCACCGCGGCGATCTCGATCGGGTTGCCGTCGGCCTCGTTCACCTTCGCCACGCCGGTCTCGTGGTTGCGGATGCGGGTGGAGACCTTGCGCCGCTGGGTGAACGGGTTGACCCACTGCAGCCCGGCGGTGCGCACGGTGCCGACGTAGCGGCCGAGCAGCTGCACCACGCGCGCCTCCCCCGGCGCCACCGGGGTCAGGCCGCCGAGAAGCACCACACCGGCGATCAAGGCGACGATTCCGCCGCCCATGATTCCCCCGGACCCGTGACCAACGGTGATCAGCACGATGCCGGCGGCCATCAGCAGCAGCGCCAGCCCCAGCATCGCGAACCCGTTGACCACGGTCGCCTGCCGTTCGCGCGTGCTCGGCGCCGGCATGTCCACGATTGTCTCCACGGAAGAGCTCCCCTCGCTTGCCTCGATGGCTTGAATGTAGCATAGTGATATCACATTTTCTATCGAGTGAATGGGGGACCACGTGGCGGACGGGCAACTGGAGATCGACGGCCTGACCAAGCGTTACGGGCCGAGACAGGCGTTGTCGGACATGACGTTCGAGGTCCGCGCGGGCGAGCTGTTCGGGTTCGTCGGCAGCAACGGCGCGGGCAAGACCACGACGATGCGGATCGTGCTGGGGGTACTGGCGGCCGATGACGGTGAGGTGCGCTGGGACGGCGCGCCGGTGACGCTGGAGACGCGCCGTCACATCGGCTACATGCCCGAGGAGCGCGGCCTGTACCCGAAGATGAAGGTCGGCGAGCAGCTGGTGTACCTGGCCCGGTTGCACGGGATGCCGGCCTCGGCTGCGCGCCGGTCGGTCGAGGCGTGGACCGAGCGGCTCGGGGTGGCCGCGCGCCGCGACGACGAGGTGCAGAAGCTCAGCCTGGGCAACCAGCAGCGGGTGCAGCTGGCCGCGGCGCTGGTGCACGATCCGGCGATCCTGGTGCTCGACGAGCCGTTCTCCGGGCTGGACCCGGTCGCGGTGGACGTGATGAGCCAGGTGCTGCGGGAGAAGGCCGCCGAGGGCGTGCCGGTGGTGTTCTCCAGCCACCAGCTCGACCTGGTGGAGCGGTTGTGCGACCGGATCGGCATCGTGCGCGACGGGCGCATGGTCGCCTGCGGCACGGTGTCGGAGCTGCAGGCCGGCTCGGTCGTGCGGCTCGTGGTCGACGCGCCGGCCGCGCCGCCGGGCTGGGCCGAGGGGCTGCCGGGGGTGACCGTGCTGCGGCACGAGGGCGGGCGCACCGAGCTGGAGCTGGCCGAAGGCGCCGATGACCAGGCCGTGCTGCGCGCGGCGCTGGCGAGCGGGCCGGTGCACGAGTTCGCGCGGCGCCGGCAGTCGCTGACCGAGTTGTTCCGGCACGTCGTGACCGAGGAGGTGGCGGCATGACCACGCCGCGGATGGACCAGGGCGGCTGGTCCGGTGTCTCGCTCATCGCCTCCCGCGAGATCGGCATCCGGTTGCGGTCGAAGGCCTACCGGCTGAGCACGCTCGCACTGCTGATCGTGATCATCGGGTTCACGGTCGTGATGAAACTGATCGGCGGGAGCGGCGCCGACGGCACGGTCGGGGTCACGAGCACGACCTCGGCTCTGGCCGCGCCGATGCGGGCCGCCGCGGCCGCGGTCGGCGAGACGGTCGAGGTGAGGACCGTGCCCGACGAGGCCACCGGCGAGGCCCAGGTGCGCGACGGCGACCTGGACGTGCTGCTGGTCGGCGACGGCAGCCGCGTGCAGGCGGTGGTGAAGAAGGACCTGGACGACAAGGGCCGCACGGCGCTGGAGCTGCTGGCGAGCCGGCTCGCGCTCGACCGGCAGATCACCGGCCTGGGCGGTGACCCGGCGCAGGTCAACGCCGCGGTCGCGAGCGCGGGCGTGGACGTGCGGCCGCTGGAACAGCCGTACCCCTACAACGGGCAGCAGCTCGTGCTGGGGATCATCGCCGGCGTGCTGATCTACCTGTCGCTGATGCTCAACGGGCAGTCGGTGGCGCAGGGCGTGGTCGAGGAGAAGACCAGCCGGGTGGTCGAGCTGCTGCTGGCCACGGTGCGGCCGTGGCAGCTGATGACCGGCAAGGTGCTCGGCATCGGCGCGGTGGGGCTGATCCAGATGGTGGTGATCGGCGTCGTCGGCATCATCGCGGGGCTGGCCACCGGGGTGCTGACGATCTCGGTGTCGGCCGCGGCGGGCACGGTGGTGTGGCTGATCGTGTGGTACCTGCTGGGTTTCCTGATGTATTCGATCGTGTTCGCCGGGCTGGGTGCGCTGGTGTCGCGGCAGGAGGACGTGGGCGGCGCGGTCACGCCGGCGCTGTTCTTCGTCGTCGCCGGGTACGTCGTGGGGATCTCGGTGCTGCCCAGCGACCCGGGCAGCGGGCTGGTGGCGCTGCTGTCGGTGATCCCGGTGTTCGCGCCGACGCTGATGCCGATGCGCCTGGCGATGGGCGGGGTCGCGCCGTGGGAGGCGATCCTGTCGGTCGGGCTGGTCGTGGCGCTGATCCCGGTGCTGGTGTGGTTGTCCGCGCGGATCTACCGCAACGCCGTCCTGCGCACCGGCGCGAAGGTGGGTTTCCGCGAGGCGCTGCGCGCGGCGTGAGCAAGATCGGAGAAGACCGGCGGCCGGTGTTCTCCTAGGGTCGGAGGTGAGCCGGCCCCGCCTGGGGGCGGGGCCGGCCGTCACCAGCGGGTCGGCTCGCGCCGGGTCACGGTCCAGCTGCCGGCGATCGCCCAGCACCCCGCGCTCGCACCGGCACCTCCCGTGCGGTCAGCTTCAGCGCGGGTGAGGTCGTCGCCTGGCTCGGCCTCTCCCACCTTCCAGCCCGTATCACGCCGTGAGCGATGGACCTGGCCGAGCAGTATGCGTGGAACGGCGTGGCCACCCAGCAGGCCGTGGGGAATGCTGCGCTGGCACGGCTGGGAGAGGGGCCATGAGCCCGGGAGGAGCATGCGAGTGGTAGGCGCGCCACCGCGGCCCAGCCGACTTGCTCTGGGTCTACTGGTGGACCGCTGCTACTCGACCCCGATGCTTCCTGGCCTGGTACTGGATTCACGCCTCCTCCAGCGCGCGCTCCTTCACCGCTGCCAGCAGCGCGATGGCCGAGTCGACACCGATGTCCTCGATCACGCACCGCTCGGCCAGCTCCACCGCCCACTCGGCGAAACGGCCCGGATCAGGGTCGAGAGCCAGCCAGCGGAACACCGAGTCGGCCGTGTCATCCCGCACGAACCGGATCAGCGCCAGCATCGCCATTTCGACGTGATCCACGACGTGCCGCTGCAGCGAGTACAGCCTCTCCCGCCCCCGCCACTCCCGCACCAGCTCGTCCACACCGGCCCAGGTCACCTGGCTCGTGCGGGGCATTCTCGTTCCGACCGCATGGTGGAATTCCTCCCACACGTGCCACAACAGGCCGGGCGACGGCGGTTCAGGCACGCACCGCGCCAATTCCGTGTCCTCCAGCAGCACGGTTACCGCCTGCCGGGCCTGGACCACCCGCTCGTCGGAGCGCGGCAGATCGACGATCCGGCTCCAGTCGCATTCGTCCCAAGGCTGCGGCAACGACCGTAGTGCGCGGGGCAGAACGTAGTCGCCCTCGGGATCACGCCACCGCGCGACGTGCGGATCCCACATCTCCTCGGCACCCGGCTCCGTTCCCGGCCAACTCATGTCTGCCCCCTGCGCTCCTGCGCCGGCTTTTCACGGAGGGCCCGCCCGGGAACAGCGCGCGGGGCTCCAGATCCAGCCGCGTGGTCGGTACCGCCTCGGGTGGGTCGAGGTCGACGACCAGGTCGCCGAGGCGGCGGATGGTGTGGGTGATGTACGGGGTGATGGTCGTCATCGTGGTCGATCGGATGTCCTCCGGCGGCCAGCGCGGTCGCCGGCCGATGACCAGTGCTCCCCCCAGGTCAACGGGAAGCGTCACCGGCCGGCGCCGCGGGCGGTGGACCCGGCGACTACCGGTCCTGTGCGCCCCCGAAGTCCGTACGCTTGATCTTCGCGCGGCGGCCGTCCGCGTGGTGGAACACGATGCCCTCCGCCAGGTGACCCGGCGCGAACCTGCTCTCCAGCGTGGCGAGGAAGTCCCGCAGTTCGGCGTACCCGCGGGGCACGTCGGGGATCACCGGGGCCCGCAGGTCGAACGGGACGCACACGTGGGAGCTCAGCGCGAGCGGGTTGCCCTGGATGCGGGGGCCGAGCGCTTCGCACGAGTGCTCGCCGTCGGGCCAGGTGGAGACGTCGGTGGCGGCCGCGGCGGCGAGGATCCACTTGTCCTCGGCGGACTCCTCGCGCGCATCGGCGTACCAGCCGTCCACGATGCCCTGCCGCTTCTGCGCCTTGGACGGGTTGCGCCGCTTCTCCACGCGCACCAGCTGTCCGCTGCGGACGGTCAGGCGCACGTTGGTGCCGTCGAGCTTCTCGGTCCCCACGCCCGCGCCCTCGAACACCCACGCGCATTCCGCGCGCGGCCGGTCGATCACGTGGAAGCGCTCGTCGCGCTCGAACAGCGTGGGGATCTTCTCCATGACGTCCATGATCAGCCACCGGGACGAAGCGGCACAACGGATTTAGAACGGCGTCCCGCACCACGGCGGCACCGGCACGGGGAACAGGGTGTCCGCGCGGGGCAGGGCCGCGGCGTCGGCCACCTCGATCCGGCCGGCCGCGGCGAGCGCGCTCGGCAGGGCGTCGCCGAGGTAGAGCATCGCCAGGACGTCCGGCGCCATCCGCAGCTCCGGCTCCGCCGCAGTGGTCCGGACCTCCTCCGGCCCGATCCGGTAACGGCCGGTGTTCGACGGCAGCAGCGGGTCGCTCACCTCGACCACCACCGGCTCGCCAGGGCCGTAGGTGCGGGCCGCGAGCGCGGCGGGCACGTCGACCAGCCGCAGCCACAACTCGTCGTCCAGACCCGTCACCGCGGCGGCACGCGGATCGGTCAGCACCGTGCGCAGCGGGTCGCCGAGCGGGCGGCCGGGCGCGCGGATCTCGGAGACGAGGTCGACCCGCAGCAGGAACCGCCACAACCCCGCCAGCGCCCGGGTGTCCGCCGCGTGCAGATCCCGCACCGTGAGCACCGCCCCGGTGTTCGGATGGTCGAACGTGCGCACGTCCTCCGTGCGGTAGAGCACGAACCCGTCGTCCCCGTCCGGTCCGGTGTGGACGGCGACCTGGTGCTCGCCGATCAGCCGGTGCCGCGCGTAGGACCACCACACGTCGGGGCGCTCGATCATGCCCGGCCGCAACGCCGGCCCGGCGTACAACCGGGGCACGACATCCCGCGCTTCCGCCGTCGAGAGGAGCCGCACGGCACCACCGGCAGGCGCGTCGGGGCGCAGCGCGGCCCGGGTGACGCGCAGGGCCTGGGAACGGGTCGCGACGCCGTAACCGAACCGGCCGTAGATCGTGGTCTCGCTCGCGTGCAGGACGGCGACCACGTCACCACGGCGGGCGCAGTCTTCGAGCTGCGCGGCCATCAGCGCGGTGAGGATGCCGCGGCGGGTGTGGTCGGCCCGCACCCCGACGCCGTCGACGGCCGCGGCGGGAAGCGCTTTCCCGCCGGGCACCGCGAGCCGGGTGGCGAACGAACCCGCCACACCCACCGGGTCGCCGCCGGCGAAGGCGGCGAATCGGCGCTCGGCGGGGAACGACCCGGCGCGGCATTCCCACACCTCGTCGGTGACGGTGGCGTGCAGGGAGCGGCCGAGCAGCTCGAACGCCACCCGCTCCTCCCCCACGGCCAGCGGCCGGATCTCGGCGGCGGTCATGGCTCGGGTTGCGACACCTCGTAGCCGCCATCGGCGTCGCGCACGGTGATCGTCACCTTCTTCTTCTCCCCCGCGATGTCCACAGTGCACTCGAAGACGCGGCCGGTGACGACGTCCTCCCCGGCCGGGCACGACACGTCGCCGACGCCGGTGAGGAGGTAGGACTCGGTGAGCACCCGCCGCACCCCGTCCTGGACGCGCACCGGGTCGAAGACGCGCCGCACCGGTGTCAGGCTCTTCGTCGATGCCGGAGTGGACGTCGCGGGCGGAACCGGTGGTGCGGACGGCGCGGGCGGCGGGGCACTGTCGCACGCGGACAGCAGCAGCGCGGCACCGGTGACCACGACCGCGGTCCTCACCAGCCTGATCACCCCCGCAGAACGGCTTCTCAGAAGTGTGTACCACACCACGCCGGCACCGGCGTGGCGAACAACCGGTCGGCCCGCTCCAGCGACGAGGGCGCCACCGGCTGGATCCGCCCGGCCGCCGCCAGCTGCGAGGGCCGCCACGCGCCGAGGTAGATCATGGCCAGCGCGTCCACCCCGAGCCGCAGGTCCGGGGTCTCCTCCGTGCGCTCGACACCGTCGGGCGCTACGCGGTAGCGCCCGGAGTTGCCGTCCAGCACCGGGTCGGCGACCTCCAGCACGACCGGTTCGCCCGCGTACGACCGTGCCGCCAGCGCCGCCGGGACGTCGGCCAGGCGCAGCCACAGCTCGTCCCCGCCGCCGGTGTCCTTCACCGCCCGGATGTCGGTGAACAGCAGTTCGGGCAGCTCGTCCAACGGCCGCTCCTCGGCGCGGAGGGTGTCGACGAGGTCGACGCCGAGCACGTAGCGCCACAGGCCGGTGGACGCCTCGCTGGTGGCGGTCTGCAGGCTGATGATGTTCAGCACGGCGGGGTCGTTCCAGTGCTTGCGCTCCACGGAGTAGACGACGTAGCCGTCGGGTCCCTGGGCGCCGTGGTGGACGGCGGTGACGACCGGGCTGGTCGCCTCGCGCGCGTGGCGTTCCCAGCCGGGCCACCAATAGGGCGGGCGGGTCATCATGCCGGGCCGCGTGTGCGGCAGCGACTCGTACAGCGCCGGCAACCGTTCGAGGGCGGTGTCCAGCGACCACAGCTCGACCTGCCCGCCGGCGGGGACGTCGGGCCGGAGCACGGCTCGCCGCCGGTCGATCTCGTAGCCCCGGCTGCGGGTCGCGACGCCGTAGCCGAAGCGGTTGTAGATCACGCCTTCGCTCGCGCGCAGGGCCGCGAACGGCAGGCCGCGGGCGGCGATGTCGGCGAGCTGGGTGCGCATCAGCCCGGTGAGGATCCCGCGGCGCGTGCGGTCCGGCCGCACGCCAACCCCGGTCACCCCGGCGACACCCGCGCGGGCGCCGCCGGGCAGGGTCACCTCGGCGTCGAACGAGCGGGCCGTGCCGATCAGCTCCGTGTCGAACGCGCCCAGCGTGCGGCCGGGCTGCAGCATGCGCTCGGACAGCTTCCACGTCTCGTCCGTGGTGGGCACCACGTGGAGGGTGGAGCGGAACAGGTCGACGGCAGCGCGGTGCTCGTCGGGCCGCAGCGTGCGCACGGTGTAGTCACTCACGACGCGATCGTTCCCGACGGCGCCGCCCCGCGCCAGCCAATTACCGGGGGTAGGCGACCTCGTAGTTGGCGGCGTCGTCCTTGATGGTGACGGTGACCGTCTTGCCCTTGCCGTCCACCGTGGTGGCGCAGTCGAAGGTGCGGCCCGCGACGACCTCCTGGTCGGCCGGGCAGGACACGCTGCCGACGTTGGTGAGCTGGTAGTTGCCGGTGAGGACCTGCTTGACGCCGTCCTGGACCGCGGTCTGGCTCAGCACCGTGGTCTTGAGGAAGCCGGGTGCGAGGAACGCGGTGACGCAGAACGCGGCGACCACCACGACCAGCGCGCCGACCCCGGTCAGCAGTCCCTTGGCGCTGTTCTTCTTCGGCGGTTGCTGCCCGTAGCCGGCCGGTGTGCCCTGGCCGGGGAACTGCTGCTGCCCGGGGTACTGCTGGGCGCCGGGGTGCGGGGACGGCGCCTGTCCCGGGTACGGCTGACCGTACTGGGGCTGCGCGTACCCCGGCGGCTGCCCGTGCTGCGGTGGCTGCGCGTACTGGGGTTGCTGCCCGTGCTGTGGCGGATAGCCGGGCTGCTGGCCGTACTGGGGCTGACCCTGTTGGGGCTGCCCGCTCCACTGCTGGGGGTCGTTGCCGCCGTAGGGCGTGCTCATCTGTCCGCCTCCGCTGTCGTCCTCGCTCAGCGCGATCCAACCACAACGCTGGGTGGGCCGCGCTACTCGGCGCCCGCCGCGACGACGCCGCGCCGCAGCGCCTTGACCGCCTGGGCGGCCGCGTCGCCGACCGGGTCGGCCTTGCCGAGCACGGTCTTGATCTGGTCGAGCAAGTCGACCACCTGCCGCGACCAGCGCACGAAGTCGCCGGCGGACAGTTCCTGGCCGTTGGCGTCGGCGGCGGTGAGCACCTTTTCGAGTGACTCGCCGCGCGCCCACCGGTACACCGGCCAGGCGAACCCGGCGTCCGGTTCGCGGGTGCGGTCCAGGCGGTGGCGGCGCTCGTCCTCGGCCAGGTCGGCCCAGATCTTCGCGGTCTCCTGCCACGCCTTCGGCACCCCGCCCGCGGGCAGCCGCGGCTCGCCCGGGGAGTCGCGGCGGGCCTCGAACACCAGGGTCGAGACGACGGCGGCCAGTTCCGGCGGGGTCAGCCCCTCCCACACGCCGTGCCGGATGCACTCGCTGGCGAGCAGGTCGGATTCGCTGTAGAGGCGGGCCAGGCGGGCGCCGTGCTCGGTGACGCGGTCCTCGCCCTCGGCGAGGTAGCCGCGCTCGGCCAGCAGCGCGCGGATCCGGTCGAACGCGCGCGCCAGGGAGTGGGTGGTGGCGGCGACGCGGCGTTCCAGCTGCTCGGTTTCGCCGGCCAGCCGGTGGTAGCGCTCGACCCAGCGGATGTTCGCTTCACGCTCGGCGAGCCCGTGGCACGGGTGGGAGCGCAGCGCACGGCGCAACGCGGCCAGCTCGCCGTCCTCGTTGGTGCCGGACCGGCGTTTCTGCCGTCCCGGCAAGGCGATGCCGGAGTCGCGCAGGTGCGAGGCGATGTCGCGGCGCGTCTTGGGTGAGCGCAGCTCGACGTGCTTGGGCAGCTTGATGCGGCCCAGCGGCTCGACGGGAGCGGGAAAGTCCGACAGCGACAGCGGCCCGGACCACCGGTCCTCGGTCACCACCACGGGGCGCGGCTCGCGCACCGGGTCCAGGCCGGGGTCGATCACCACGGCCAGTCCTGCGCGCCGACCGGCGGGCACGGCGATGACGTCGCCCTTGCGCAGCTTTTCCAGCGACACCGCGGTGTCGGCGCGGCGCGCCGCGGTGTTCTGCCGGGCCAGCGCCTTCTCCCGGTCGGAGATCTTCTTGCGCAGGCCGACGTAGTCGAGCATCGCGTCGAAGTCGCCCGTCACGGCCTCGGCGTAGCCCTTGAGCGCCTCGCGGTTCTTCTCGATCCGGCGGGACAGGCCCACCACCGACCGGTCGGCCTGGAACTGGGCGAAGGACTGTTCCAGCAGCTCACGGGCCTGTTCGTGGCCGAGCTGGGCGACCAGGTTGATCGCCATGTTGTAGCCGGGCCGGAACGACGAGCGCAGCGGGTAGGTGCGGGTGGAGGCCAGCCCGGCGACCGCCTTGGGATCCACGCCCGGCTGCCACACCACGACCGCGTGGCCCTCGACGTCGATGCCGCGGCGCCCGGCCCGGCCGGTGAGCTGGGTGTACTCGCCGGGGGTGAGGTCGACGTGCGCCTCGCCGTTGTACTTGACCAGCCGCTCCAGCACGACGGTGCGGGCGGGCATGTTGATGCCCAGCGCGAGTGTCTCGGTGGCGAACACGACCTTGACCAGGCCGCGGACGAACAGTTCCTCGACGGTCTCCTTGAACGCGGGCAGCAGCCCGGCGTGGTGGCCGGCGACGCCGTTCTCCAGCGCCTCGCGCCACTCCCAATAGCCGAGCACGCCGAGGTCGCCCTCGGGCAGGTCCTTGGTGCGCGTGTCGACGATGCGCCGCACCTCGGCCGCCTCCTCCGGGGTGTTGAGCCGCAGCCCGGAGCGGGTGACCTGGCCGACGGCGGCGTCGCAGCCGGCCCGGGAGAAGATGAACACGATCGCCGGGAGCAGCCCGGCCGCGTCCAGGCGGCTGATCATGTCCACGCGGGACGGGGGCCGGAACCGGGGGCCGCGCGAGTACTGGCGCCCGCCCCGGCCGCGCCGCAGCGCCGCGGGGGCGTGCATGCGGCCGACCTCCTCCACGCGCCGCAGCAGCCCGGGGTTCATCCGCAGCTCGCCGTCGGAGCCGTCGTCGGCGAACAGGTCGAGCAGGCGGTTGCCGACCATCATGTGCTGCCACAGCGGGACGGGCCGGTGCTCGTCGACGACCACGGTGGTGTCGCCGCGCACGGTGACCAGCCATTCGCCGAACTCCTCGGCGTTGGACACCGTGGCGGACAGGCCCACCACGCGCACGTACTCGGGCAGGTGCAGGATCACCTCTTCCCACACCGCGCCGCGGAACCGGTCGGCGAGGTAGTGGATCTCGTCCATCACCACGTAACCGAGGTCGTCGAGGGCCGAGGAGCCCGCGTAGAGCATGTTGCGCAGGACCTCGGTGGTCATCACGACGATCTGGGCGTTGCCGTTGATCGAGGTGTCGCCGGTGAGCAGGCCCACGGTGCCGGCGCCGTAGCGGTCCACCAGGTCGCCGTACTTCTGGTTGGACAGCGCCTTGATCGGGGTGGTGTAGAAGCACTTGCGGCCCTCGGCGAGCGCGAGGTGGACGGCGAACTCGCCGACCACGGTCTTGCCGGCGCCGGTGGGCGCGCACACCAGCACGCCGTGGCCGTCCTCCAGGGCGCGGCAGCCGCGGATCTGGAAGTCGTCGAACCCGAAGGCGGCCTCGTCGGCGAACCGGGTCAGCTGGGGGTACTGGGCGCGGCGCTTGGAAGCCTGGTAGGCCTCGGCCGGCGACACGGAAGGGCGAGGGGCCACCTTGCCAGGGTGTCACATCCCGTGTCCGCGTCGCATGCGGCGGGTGTCATCCCAGGACAGTGAGCGCGCCGGGCTCGCACCGCGCGGTGACCGTACGCGCCGAGAGCATCTCGCCGTCGGCGCACAGGGGCCAGCCGGTGGCCTCGATCCGCACCTCGCGGGCGCGCAGGGTGCGCACGGCGGGGTGGCGCAGGTGCCGGCCGTGGCGCAGGCCGGGCATGATCCGCAGCAGGTCGGCGCGGGTGGCGTGGCCGACGACGGTGATGTCGAACAGTCCGTCGCCCGGGTCGGCGCCGGGGCAGATCCGCATGCCGGCGCCGTAGCAGCTGGTGTTGCCGATCGCGATGAGAGTGGCGTCGAGGGCGAGGTGCTCGGTGTCGGCGGTGAGGGTGACCGGGCGGGCCCGGAACGCGGCGAGTTCGGCCAGGACGGCGAGGTCGTAGCGGTGCGGTCCGGGCGGCCACGTCAGGCGGGCGGCGCGGGCGTTGACCGCGGCGTCGAAGCCGGTGCACAGGACGGTGGCGAACCAGGTGCCGTCGACGTGGCCGAGGTCGACGCTGCGGTGGCGGCGCTCCCGCAACGCGCCCAGCACCGCGTCGACGGCGCGCATCGGGTCGAGGGGGACGCCGAGGCCGCGGGCGAGGTCGTTGCCGGTGCCGGCGGGGACGAGCCCGAGCGGGGTGCCGGTCGCGGCGCAGAACTGCACCGCGTGGTGCACGGCGCCGTCGCCACCGAGGACGACGAGCGCGTCGAGCCCCTCGGGCAGGGACGACGGGGACGCGGTGCCGAGCAGCTCCAGCCGGTCCACGCCGGTGCGCAGGCGGTCGGCCACGGTGCCGGCGATCCTGGCCGCCGCACCGCGGCCGGTGTCGGGGTGGACGGCCAGTGCCGCGCGGATACCCATCGTGGACGGCCGGTTCAGGTCGTGGTCCCGAAGCGGCGGAGCCGTTCGCGCGCCCCGCACCGCGGCGGTGCCTCGCGAACGCGGTGCCGAGGTGGTGAACCGGCGCTCAGGACGCCCACCACCGGTGCCGCCACCCGAACCAAGTCAGCGCACGTCCTAGGTCACGTCCTCGGTCGTGGGTTTGCCCGGCGTCTCCTCGTCGAGGGTGCTGGGTGTGTAGTCGAACGGTGCGGCCTCGTCGTCGGCCAGGTTGTCCCAGCCCTCGTCCCGGCGGGTGCGTTCCTTGCGCCGGTCGTGGACGCGCGCGATCTGGATCGCGAGCTCGAACAGCAGCGTCAGCGCACCGGCCAGCGCCAGCATCGAGAACGGGTCCGACCCGGGCGTGGCGAACGCGGCGAAGACGAACAGGATGAAGACGATGCCGCGGCGCCACTTCTTCAGCTGCTCGTACTTGACCACGCCGACGAAGTTCAGCATGACCACCAGCAGCGGCAGCTCGAAGCTGACCCCGAAGATGATCAGCAGCGACAGCACGAACGAGATGTACTTGTCACCGGTGAGGCCGGTGATGAAGAAGTCGTTGCCGAAGCCGGTCAGCAGCTGCAGGGCGTGCGGGATGAGCAGGTAGGCGATGACCGCGCCACCGGCGAACAGCACGCTCGCGAAGCCGACGAACGTCAGCGCGTACCTGCGCTCCTTCGAGTACAGGCCGGGGGCGATGAACGCCCACAGCTGGTACAGCCACAGCGGCGAGGTGAGGACCGCGCCACCGGCGAGGCCGACCTTCAGCTGGATCATGAAGGCCTCGAACGGCACGGTCTGCAGCAGGTAACAGCCGGTGCCGTTGCCGCTGCCCAGCCGTCGTTGCGGCGGGATCGCGCAGTACGGGTCGTTGATGATGCTGCCGAGCGACGGGACCGGCCCCAGCCTCGTCTGGAACCAGATGAAGCCGAAGATCCCGCCGGCGATCACGGCGAGCAGTGCCCACCCGAGCCGGCGCCGGAACTCGTAGATGTGCTCGATGAGCGTCATCGTGCCGTCGGGGTTGAGCCGGCGGCTGCGCTTGCGCCGCCGGTCCCTCCGGCTCGTGGGGGCGGAGTCCGCCACGACAGGCTCCGTCCTCGCCTCAGCTGGCGTGCTTGTGCGCCTGGTCGGCCTTGTCCGCCGCCTGCTGCTTCTTCAGCTCGTCCAGCTGCTTCTGCAGCTGCGCGACCTGGTCGTCAGCGGTGTCCACCCGCACCTCGGAGGCCGCGATCTGCTTGCTCTCGGGCCCGGTGGCCTTGTCCTCGTCGCGGAGGTCCTTGGTCTCGGCCTTGAAGATCTTCATGGACTTGCCGATGGACCGCGCGGCGTCGGGCAGGCGCTTCGCGCCGAACAGCAGGACCACGACGAGCACCAGGATGATCAAGTGCCACGGCTGCAACCCGTTCAGCATCAGTGGCCTCCTTCCTTGCTTGTGACCAATGCTACTTGCTCGGAGGCGGGACGCCGCCGTTGACCGATCGCGACGCGCAGACCGGCCGACCGGGCCTTGAGCAGCCCGGTGCGGTCGGCAACGCTCGCCGTCACCATGCTCGACGTCCGCTTGAACCGGCGCAAGACCCCGAATGTCCGGATCAGGACAACACTGAGCACGATCACTCCGACGGCGGCGAGCACGATGCTCGGCAGGTACGACACGCGATCACCCTACTGGCCCAAGGTGGCCGGGAGGTGACGTGCCCTTTCCAGTGCGGCGGCCGCCCGGCTACGCACCGCATCGGCCAGTCCGGGCGGGCTTTCCACCCGCGCGTCGCCGCCCAGGCCCATCACCAGACGCACCATCCAGGACTCGTCGCCGTACCGCATCCGCACCCGCAGGCGCCCGCCGTCGAGCTCGCCGAGCTCCTCGCACGGGTAGTACTCGGCGACCCAGCGGGCGTCGGGTTCGAGGACGAGGACGGCCTCGGGCTGATCGGGGCGGGCGCGGAACACGCCGTCGGAGATGTCGGTGGGCCGTGCGGCCGGCGGCGGCGCGGCGGGCTCGTCGAGGACGGCGACCTCGTCGATGCGGTCCAGGCGGAACAGCCGCACGCCCTCGGCGCGGCGGCACCACGCCTCGAGGTAGCCGACGGCCTGCACGATCAGCAGCCGCATCGGGTCGACCGTGCGCTCGGTGATCTGGTCGCGGGAGGCGGTGTAGTAGCGGATCCGCAGGGCCCGCCCGGCGCGCAGGGCGTTCTGCACGACCCGCCGGGTGGCGGCGGTGCGCTCGCCCTCGCGCACGGCCAGTCCGACCACCACGCCGGAGGGCTGGGCCTGCCCGGCGGCCGCCTCGATCTTGGCGATCGCGCGGTGCACCGCGTCGGTGTCGACCACCCCGGGGGTCTCGGCCACCGCGCGCAGCGCGACCAGCAGCGCCGTCGCCTCGCCGCCGGTGAGCCGCAACGGCCGGTTCATGCCCGCGTCGAAGGTGACCGTGACGGTGTCGCCCTCGAAGGACAGGTCGATCAGGTCACCCGGACCGTAGCCGGGGAGCCCGCACATCCACAGCAGCTCCAGGTCGCGGCGCAGCTGGCGGGCGGTGACTCCGAAGTCGCGGGCCGCGTCCTCGATGCGGATGCCGGGGCGCGCCAGCAGGTAGGGCACCAGCGCGAGCAGCCGCGGCATGCGGCCGGTGGTTCCGCTCATCGGCGCACCTCGTGGTGCAGGATCGACTCCAGCCGCCCGCGCACCGCCTTGGCGAGCACGTCCGGCTCCAGCACCAGCACGTCCGGGCCGTGCCCGGCGATCCAGTCCGCGGCGCTTTCCGGGAAGTACAGGTCGATCTCGGCGAGGTCGCCCGCCACACCGTCGACCGTGAGCCGGCCGGTGAGCCGGGCGCGGCGGCGCACCCCGGCCGCGCGGTGGTCGGCGATCCACAGCTTCGCGGTGGTGACCGGGGACGGGTCGGGGTCGTTCGCGCCGGCGATCAGCTCCAGCAGGTTGACGTTGTCCGGCCGCTCGACCTCACCCGGCGCACCGGCGGTGCGCACGTCGCCGACGATGCGGGAGAGCCGGAAGCAGCGGGGCGCGCCGCGGTCCCGGTCGTGACCCACGACGTACCAGCGGGCGCGCCAGGACACCACACCCCACGGTTCGAGGGTGCGGGTCAGCCGTTCCGCGGAGCCGGAGCGGCGGTAGGAGAACTGGACCGGCCGGCGGTCCTGCACGGCGGCCACCAGCGGGGTGAAGGCCGGTTCGGCGCGGACGCGGGACTCCACGACCGGCGGCTCGGTGTGGTCGACGTCGACACCGGCGGCGCGCAGTTTGACCAGCGCACCCTGGGCCTGACCGGTCATCTCCGGCGAGTCCCACAGCCGGACCGCGAGCCCGACCGCCGCCGCCTCGTCGGGGGCCAGCTCGATCTCGCCGAGCTCGTAGTCGCGGCGGGCGATGCGATAACCCTCGGCCGGGTCGAACGCCGAGTTGCGGCCCGTCTCCAGCGGGATCCCCAGCTCACGCAGCTCGGTCTTGTCCCGCTCGAACATGCGGGAGAAGGCCTCGTCGCTCACGGCGTCGGCGTATCCGGGCACGATCCCGCGAATCCGGTCAGCGGTCAGGTACTGCCGGGTCGACAGCAGAGCGAGCACCAGGTTGACCAGGCGCTCGGCGCGGGCGGTGGACACGCGACAACAGTAGCTCGCACTGGTGATCGAATCCCCCAGGACCGCCCCGGCGCGCCCGGTTATGTCACGAGATGCCCATCCGTGCCGCGGCCAGACGCGGATTTCAGTGGGCGCGGACGATCGCGCGGATGCGGTCGCGCAGGCGCTCGGACAGCACCGTGCCGCCCAGGCCTTCGCCGATGACCTCCATGGTGCGTTCCAGGGCCAGCTCCCGGTCGGCGGGCGGCGCGGCGGCCAGCGGGCCGTCCAGGTGGAGCATCACCAGGCCGTGGACCGCCGCCCACGCGGACATCTCGGCCATCGGCCGCCGCCGCTCGGGCAGGTACCCGACCTCGGCGAGGTTGTCGATCTCGGCGACCAGCTTGCGGAACGGCGCGGCCGCGTCCAGGTCCGGCAGCGGCGGCAGCGCGGACAGCCCGCCGGTGAACGCCGTGCGGAACAGGCCCGGCTCGGCCAGCGCGAACGTGAAGTAGCCGCGCCCCAACGCGGCGAGCCGGCTCAGGCCGCGCTCCACCGGGTCGTCGAGGGGGCCGAGGCTGTCCAGCGCCGCGGTCATCGACCGGGCCAGTTCCTCCAGCGCGCGCTCCTTCACCGCTGCCAGCAGCGCCTCGTGCCCGGCGAAGTGCCGGTAGGCGGCGGTCGGGGTGACGCCCACCGCCCGCGCGGCCGCCCGGATGGTGACCGCGGCGGGGCCGCCGGCCCGGGCCAGTTCCGCGGCCGCCCGCACGAGGGCGTTGCGGAGATCGCCGTGGTGGTAGCCCGTTCGAACGGGCGCTGAGGAACTCACAGGGTGATGTTGACACCCGTACACATCAGTGGCAAGTTGACGGCCGCAAAGTTTACGCCTGCCAACTTCCATGGGAGGGCGCCATGTTCGCTCGGCTCGGCCGGTTCGCCGCCGACCACGCCCGGCTCGTCCTCGTCGCCGCCGCCGTGCTCCTGGCCGGCGCCGCCGTGCTCGGGATGACGGCCTTCGGCAAACTCCAGTCGCAGGGGTTCGACGACCCCGGCTCCGAATCCAGCCGGGCCCGCCAGCTCGCCGAGACCCACTTCGGCGGCGAGGCCGACCTGCTGTTCCTCGTCCAGGCCCACGACGGCACGGTCGACGACCCCGCCACCCGCGCCGCCGGCACCGCGCTCACCGACCGCCTCGCCGCGGACCCCGCCCTGGCCTCGGTCAGCTCGTACTGGCAGACCGCCGCGCCCCCGCTGCGGGCCGCCGACGGCCGGTCCGCCCTCATCGTCACCCGGCCCGCGGACACCTCCAGCGAGGCCGTGCGGGCCATCGTGGACCGCTACCAGGGCGACGCGGGCGTGGTCACCGTCACCGCGGGCGGCGGGGCGGCCGCCGGCCTCGACATCACCGACCAGGTCAGCCGCGACCTGCTGGTCGCCGAGATGATCGCCGTGCCGGTCATCCTCCTCCTGCTGTTCCTGGTCTTCGGCAGCGTCGTGGCGGCGCTGCTGCCACTGGTCGTCGGCGGGATCGCGGTACTGGGCACCTTCGCCGAACTGGCGGTGTTCGGGTCGCTCACCGACGTGTCGGTGTTCGCGATCAACCTGACCACCGCGCTCGGGCTCGGCCTCGGCATCGACTACGCCCTGCTGATGGTGAGCCGGTTCCGGGAGGAACTGGGCGGCGGCACGGACACCCGCACCGCGGTGATCCGGACCGTGGCCAGCGCGGGCCGCACGATCACCTTCAGCGCCGCCACCGTCGCCGTCGCGCTCGCCGCGCTGCTGCTGTTCCCCCAGTACTTCCTGCGGTCCTTCGCCTACGCCGGCATCGGCGTCATCGTGATCGCCATGGTCACGGCCCTGCTCGTCCTGCCCGCGCTGCTGAGCGTCCTCGGGCCGAGGGTGAACGCCGGGCGGCTGCCGTGGGCGCGCGGTCGCGCACCGAGCACGGTGTCGGCGTTCTGGGGCCGGGTCGCCGCGCAGGCGATGAAACGGCCGGCGCTCGCGGCGGTGCCGGTGCTCGTGGTGCTCGTCGCGGCCGCCACTCCCCTGGCCGGCGTCCGGTTCGGCACGCCCGACGACCGCGTGCTGCCGGAGACCGCGGCCAGCCGCACCGTCGGCGACGCGCTGCGGGCGGACTTCCCCGGCAACGAAAGCCGCGCGATCGACGTCATCGCCGTCGGCCCCGGCGAGGCGACCGCCGACTACGCCAGCGGCCTGTCCGCCCTGCCCGGCGTCGACCACGTGACTTCCAGCGCGGGCACCTTCGCCCACGGCCAACCCGCTGGTCCCGGCAACCCGACGCTGGCCGCGCCACAGGCGCAGCGCCTGTCGGTCGTCACCACCGCCGACTCCCGCTCCCCGGAAGCCGAAGCGGTGGTCGCCGCAGTGCGGGCCCTGGCACCCCCGCCGGCAACCGAGGTCGCCGTCGGCGGCGACGCGGCCACCCTCGTCGACAGCAAGGACGCCATCGGCAGCCGCATCCCGCCAGCCGCCGGGCTGATCGCCGTGACCACGTTCATCCTCCTGTTCCTGTTCACCGGCAGCGTGCTGCAACCGCTGCGCGCGCTGCTGTTCAACCTGCTCAGCCTGTCCGCCACGATGGGCGTGATGGTGCTGGTCTTCCAGGAGGGCTTCGCCTCCGGTGCGCTCGGGTTCACGCCGCTTCCGCTGGACACGAGCATGCTGATGCTGCTGTTCTGCATCGCGTTCGGCCTGTCCATGGACTACGAGGTGTTCGTCGTCAGCCGCATCAAGGAAGCCCACGACCGGGGCCTGGACCCACGCGAGGCGGTCGTGCACGGGTTGTCCCGCACCGGCCGCATCGTCTCGGCGGCCGCCCTGCTGCTCGCGATCAGCGTGTTCGCCTTCGGCACCAGCGGGGTCAGCTTCATCCAGATGTTCGGGCTCGGCACGGGGCTGGCGATCCTCATCGACGCCACCCTCGTGCGCGGCGTGCTGCTGCCCGCGGGCATGCGGCTGCTCGGCCGCTACGCCTGGTGGGCCCCCAAGCCACTACGCCGGCTGCACGACCGCGTCGGCGTCGCCGAGGCCACCAGGGAACCCGCCGCGGTGCGCTAGCGGCGCTCGAAGGGGATCTGCTCGCCCGCCTCCACCGGGAACGGCAACCGGTTCTCCGGTGGGGGCAGCGGGCACGTCGCCAGGTCGATGAACGCGCACGGCAGGTTCACCGCCCGGTTGAAGTCCAGCTCCACCCGCCCCTGCGCGTCCGGCGACGCGATCGCCAGGCTGCGGTTGGCCGCATACGTCGTCACGCCCGATGTGGCGTCGGTGAACAGCACCGACAACCCGGCCCCGCCCTTGCCGTTGAACGCGGTCAGCGCGTACTCCACGCCCGCGTGCGCGAACCGCAGCACGCCCGGCGACGAGTACACATGCGACAGTCCTTCCACGACCGCCCCGACGGTCACCGGCCGCGGCTCGGCGAACGGCTCGAACCGCCCCGGCAGCACCCACGCCGGATCCGGCTCGTAGGCGGGCACGCCGCGGAACGCGACCCGGACCGGCGCCGCCGGATCCCGCAACCGCACCAGGTACCCGCCGCGGCGCGCGACCTCCACCACCCGGTCGCCGGCTTTCACCATCTCGCCCGGCCCGCTGTTGACCAGCTCGAACCGCGCCGTACCGGACACGCCGAACTCCTCGCCCGGCTCCACCGCCACGACCGCCGCGTCACCGGCTTCGCGCCAGGTACCCGGAATCCCCTCGAACCGCTGCGGCTCGGGCGTCAGCCAGTGCCGCGCGGTGATGCTCAGCCAGCCGTGCGGCTCCGCGAGCACCCGCTCCCGCTCGGCGTGCCAGGCACGCCACTGGTCGGCGAACGTCACAGCGAACTGATCAGCCGGTCGACCCGCTCGTCCACCGCGCGGAACGGGTCCTTGCACAACACGGTCCGCTGCGCCTGGTCGTTGAGCTTCAGGTGCACCCAGTCCACCGTGAAGTCCCGCCCGGCGGCCTGCGCGGCGGCGATGAAATCACCCCGCAGCTTCGCCCGCGTCGTCTGCGGCGGCGTGTCCTTGGCCAGCTCGATCTCGCCGTCGTCGGTGATCCGCCGCACGAGGCCCTTGCGCTGCAGCAGGTCGAACAGGCCCCGCCCGCGCCGGATGTCGTGGTAGGCCAGGTCCAGCTGCGCCACCCGCGGGCTGGACAGGTCCAGGTTGTGCTTGGCCCGGTACCGCTCCACCAGCCGGTGCTTGATCGCCCAGTCGATCTCGGTGTCGATCATGCCGAAGTCCTGCTGCTCCACCGCGTCCAGCGCGCGACCCCACAGCTCCACCACCCGCTGCGCGGTCGGACCCGAGTCGTTGGCCTGGACGTGCTGCACCGCGCGGCCGTAGTACTCGCGCTGGATGTCCAGCGCCGAGGCCTCCCGCCCGCCGGCCAGCTTCACCGGCCGCCGCCCCGTCAGGTCGTGGCTGATCTCCCGGATCGCCCGGATCGGGTTGTCCAGCGTGAAGTCCCGGAACTGCACACCCTGCTCGATCATCTCGAGCACCAGGTTCGCCGTGCCGATCTTCAGCAACGTCGTCGGCTCGGCCATGTTCGAGTCGCCCACGATCACGTGCAACCGCCGGTACCGCTCCGCGTCGGCGTGCGGCTCGTCGCGCGTGTTGATGATCGGCCGCGACCGCGTGGTCGCGCTCGACACACCCTCCCAGATGTGCTCGGCCCGCTGCGACAGGCAGTACACCGCGCCCCGCGGCGTCTGGAGCACCTTGCCCGCACCGCAGATCAGCTGGCGGGTCACCAGGAACGGCAGCAGCACGTCCGCGATCCGGGAGAACTCGCCCGCGCGCGTCACCAGGTAGTTCTCGTGACACCCGTAGGAGTTGCCCGCCGAGTCGGTGTTGTTCTTGAACAGGAAGATGTCCCCACCGATGCCCTCGTCGGCCAGTCGCCGCTCCGCGTCGACCAGCAGGTCCTCGAGGATCCGCTCACCGGCCTTGTCGTGCGTGACCAGCTGCACCAGGTCGTCGCACTCCGCGGTCGCGTACTCCGGGTGCGAACCGACGTCGAGGTAGAGCCGGGAGCCGTTGGACAGGAAGACGTTGGACGAGCGCCCCCACGACACGACCCGCCGGAACAGGTAGCGCGCCACCTCATCGGGCGAGAGCCGGCGCTGCCCGTGGAACGTGCAGGTGACGCCGAACTCGGTCTCGATGCCAAAAATCCGCCGCTGCATCTCTCAATGCTAGGCGCTTTTGGCCCCCTCGCGGTGCGCCGTTCGGGCGGCGACACGCCGCGTGGTTGCCGCGTTCCGTGCCGGAACCGCGCGCGCAAGGCCCGTCACCTGGGGTTTCCCACCGTGTGGTCCGGGCCACCCGATAGAGTGCGACCAGGACTTTCGCGAGGGGATTGCCGAACCGTGACCGACCACGCGCTGCGAGCAGACTGCGCCAGCTGCTTCGGCCTGTGCTGCGTCGCACTGCCCTTCGCCGCCTCCGCCGACTTCGCCACCGACAAGGCCGCCGGCACACCCTGCGCCAACCTGCTCGACGACTTCCGCTGCGGCATCCACTCCCGGTTGCGCGAGAGCGGCTTCGCCGGCTGCACGGTCTACGACTGCTTCGGCGCCGGCCAGCGGATCTCCCAGGAGACCTTCGGCGGCCGCGACTGGCGGCGGCACCCCCGCAGCGCCCGCACGATGTTCACCGCCTTCCCGGTGATGCGGCAGCTGCACGAGCTGCTGTTCTACCTCACCGAAGCGCTCACCCTGCCCGCCGCGCGCCCGGTGCACGACGACCTGCGCGCCGCGCTCGAGGACACCGAACGCCTGGCCGGCTCCGGCCCCGACGACCTGGCCGCCCTCGACGTCAGCGGCCACCGGGACCGCGTCAGCGAACTCCTGCTGCGCGTCAGCGAACTCGCCCGCGGCGGACGCGGCAAGAACCGCCGCGGCGCCGACCTCATCGGCAAGAAACTGCGCCGCGCGAACCTGCGTGCGGCCAACCTGCGCGGCGCCCTCCTGATCGGCGCCGACCTGCGCGAGGCCGACCTGCGCGACGCGGACCTGATCGGCGCCGACTTCCGGGGAGCCGACCTCGCGGGCGCCGACCTCACCGGTTCGCTGTTCCTCACCCAGGCCCAGCTCAACGCCGCCCGCGGCGACGCCACCACACGCCTGCCCGCCGCCCTCGCCCACCCCGCCCACTGGCGCCCCTGACCAAGCAAAAGGCCCCCGGCACCAGGACCGGGGGCCATCACAGGGACAGGATCAGCTCGCGGGCGGCGTCCCGCCGTCCTCCGGCTTCGCGTCACCGGCGTCGGCCGCCGGCTCCACCGGCAGCAGCGCATCCAGCGCCGCACCCTGGATCCGCCGGAACTTGCGGCCCGGCCGCTCCCGGTCCAGCACCGCGACCTCCAGCTTCAACGGCGCACTGTCCCCGTTGTTGCTCACGGCCCGCAGCGCACCCAGAGCGACCTGCAGCGCATCCCGGACCTCGAGGCCGTCCTCGTAGGTCTCCTTCAGCTTGTTCGCCACCGGCTCCGTCTGACCACCGGTCACCACGTAGCGCGGCTCGTCGAAGATCGACCCGTCATAGGTCAGCCGGAACAGCTGGTCCTCCTCCGGCGCCGACCCGACCTCGGCCACGCACAGCTCCACCTCGTAGGGCTTGAGCTGCTCGGTGAAGATGCTGCCCAGCGTCGCCGCGTAGGCGTTGGCCAGCGCACGCGCCGTCACGTCCCGCCGGTCGTACTGGTAGCCCTTCAGGTCCGCGTGCCGGATACCGGCGACCCGCAGGTTCTCGTACTCGCTGTACCGGCCGACCGCGGCGAACCCGATCCGGTCGTAGATCTCGGAGATCTTGTGCAGGGTGGTCGACGGGTTCTCCGCCACGAACAGCACACCGCTGCGGTACTTCAGCACGACCACACTCCGGCCGCGCGCGATGCCCTTGCGCGCGAGCTCCGAGCGCTCGCGCATCAACTGCTCGGGAGAGGCGTACAGCGGCAGCGTCACGGTGGGGCTCCAAGAATGCTCGAGGGAAGGAAACTTCGGCTACGCGGGCGGCCGGACCGTCACGTCCGTCCGCGGGTGGCCTGTTCGGCCCGGCCCGTGACGACCGTCTCGGCCACAGCGGCGGCCTGCTCGTCCGGTAGCCGCACAGAGCCGCGCTCCGCGGTGATCGTCACCAGGGTAGGGAAGATCCGGCGCACCAGGTCCGGCCCACCGGTGGCACTGTCGTCGTCGGCCGCGTCGTACAACGCCTCGACCGCCGTGCGCACCGCGCTCTCCTCATCGGCGTCCGGGTCGTACAGCTTCTTCAGCGCCGACTTCGCGAACAGCGAGCCCGACCCGATCGCGTGGTAGCCCGCCTTCTCCTCGTACCGGCCACCGGTCACGTCGTAGGACACGATCCGGCCGGCCCGCTTCGGGTCGTCGGCCTCGATGTCGTAGCCGACGAACAACGGCAGCGCCGCCAGACCGGCCATCGCCACGTCCAGGTTGCCCTTGACCATCGTGGCCAGCTTGTTCGTCTTGCCGTCCAGCGACAGCGGAACGCCCTCGATCTTCTCGTAGTGCGCCAGCTCCACCGCGTACAACCGCACCAGCTCGAGCGCGATGCCGGCGCTGCCCGCGATGCCCACCGCCGAGTACGCGTCGACGACGTGGACCTTCTCCATGTCGCGCGACGCGATCAGGTTGCCCGAGGTCGCCCGGCGGTCACCGGCGACCAGCACGCCACCGGCGAATGTCACGGCGACGATCGTGGTGCCGTGCGGCGCCTCCACCGCACCGGCGTTCGACAGCTGCCGGCGCCCCGGCAGCAGGTCAGGCGCCTGCATGCGCAGGAACTCGGCGAACGACGACGTCGTGCTCGAGAAGAAGGCAGCGGGCAGCGCGGAGCCCGCCGGGCCCGAGGTGTGTTCCATACGTGCTCGTGGTTCCCATCGACGAAGTGTGGCGCTCCCGCGACGCTCCGCGGGAGCACGACAACCGGCACTACAAGCTTCTCGGTGCGGCCACCCTAACGGCCGCCGGTGAGCGGGCTACTCGCCGCCCTTCTGCACGTACGCCCGCACGAAATCCTCGGCGTTCTCCTCGAGCACGTCGTCGATCTCGTCCAGGATCGTGTCGACGTCCTCACCCAGCTTCTCGCGGCGTTCCTGGCCGGCCGGGGCACCACCCTCGACCTCGTCGTCGGAGCCGCCGCCACCGTGCTTCTCGATCTTCTCCTGAGCCATCTCGCCTCCCGGTGAGTCCTGTCCCTAGCCTACCCAGAGACCACGACAATCGGTGGTTTTCCCGCGACCGTCAGTCCGAACCCGTCAGCGCCTCGACCAGTTCCTCGGCCGTCGCCGACTCGTCCAGCAACCGCCCGACGTGCGCCTTCGTGCCCCGCAACGGCTCCAGTGTCGGGATCCGGACCAGTGACTCACGGCCCACGTCGAAGATCACCGAATCCCACGACGCGGCCGCGATCGACGTCGCGTACTTCTCCAGCGCCCGCCCCCGGAAGTACGCTCGGGTGTCCTCCGGCGGGTTCGTGATCGCCGACTGCACCTCCTCCTCGGTGACCAGCCGCTTCATCGAGCCACGCGCCACCAGCCGGTTGTACAGGCCCTTCTGCAGCCGCACGTCCGAGTACTGCAGGTCCACCAGGTGCAGCCGCGGCGCCGCCCAGCCCAGGTTGTCCCGCTGCCGGTACCCCTCCAGCAGCCGCAGCTTCGCCGGCCAGTCCAGCCGGTCGGCGCACTCCGCCGGATCCCGCGCCAGAGCGTCCAGGACCTCGCCCCAGACCCGCAGCACCTCCTTGGACACCGCGTCCCCACCCGTGCGCTCCAGGTGCGCCGCCGCCAGCTCGTGGTAGGCGAACTGCAGGTCCAGCCCCGTGTACTTGCGGCCGTTGGCCAGCGGCACCTTCGCCTTCAACGTCGGATCGTGGCTGATCTGGTGCACCGCGCGCACCGGCTCGTCCAGCTTCAGGTCGTCGAACCGCTGCCCGGCCTCGATCATGTCCAGCACCAGCGCCGTGGTGCCCAGCTTCAGGTACGTCGAGTACTCGGCCATGTTCGCGTCACCGATGATGACGTGCAGCCGCCGGTACTTGTCCGCGTCGGCGTGCGGCTCGTCACGGGTGTTGATGATGCCCCGCTTCAGCGTCGTCTCCAGGCCGACCTCGACCTCGATGTAGTCCGAGCGCTGCGACAGCTGGAACCCCGCCTCCTCACCCTGCGGGCCGATGCCCACCCGGCCCGAGCCGGTGACCACCTGCCGCGAGGCGAAAAACGGCGTCAGACCCGAGATCACCGACGTGAACGGCGTCGACCGGGACATCAGGTAGTTCTCGTGGGTGCCGTAGCTGGCGCCCTTGCCGTCCACGTTGTTCTTGTACAACTGCAGCACGGGCTGCCCCGGCACGGTGGCCGCGCGCATCGCGGCCTCCTCCATCACCCGCTCGCCCGCCTTGTCCCAGATGACCCCGTCACGCGGGTTCGTCACCTCGGGCGCCGAGTACTCCGGGTGGGCGTGGTCCACGTACAACCGCGCCCCGTTGGTCAGGATGACGTTCGCCGCGCCCAGGTCCTCCACGTCCGGGTCGTGACCCGGCCCGCCCGGCCCCGCCAGGTCGAAGCCCCGTGCGTCCCGCAGCGGCGACTCGACCTCGTAGTCCCACCGCGCGCGGCGCGCCCGCGGGATGTCCGCGGCCGCCGCGTAGGCCAGTACGACCTGCGTCGATGTCAGTACCGGGTTGGCCGTCGCGTCGCCCGGCACGGCGATGCCGTACTCGACTTCGGTTCCCATGATCCGCCGCATGTCCCAAGCCTACGGGTCGAGCGCCGCAACGGTGAGCGGGCCACCGGTTGCGACCAGGTAAAGCACCCGGTTCTGCGATGCTGGGAGGCGATGGTGGACAGCGCCGGCGAAATGGTCGCCCACTACGACGCCGCGGGGCGCGTCGTGGGCCGGGTGCGGCGCGCCGACATGCGCGAACACGGTCTCTGGCACGCCGCGACACTGGTCCTGGTGCTCTCCGGCGACGGCTCGCGCGCCTACGTGCACCGGCGCTCGCCGGACAAGGACGTCTTCCCGGGCCTGTACGACTGCTGGGCGGGCGGAGTGGTCGCGGCGGGCGAATCCCCCGCCGAGGGCGCCGAACGCGAACTGGCGGAGGAACTGGGCGTCCACGACGTCGCGCTGCGGCCGCTGTTCACGTTCACCTTCGATCGCCCACCGGTCCGGTGCCACTACTTCGCCTACCAGACGCAGTGGGACGGGCCGGTCGTCCACCAGCCGGAGGAGATCGTGGACGGCCGCTGGATGCCGCTGGACGAGCTGCGCGCGTTCGCCGAGGACCCGGAAAGCCCTTTCGTGCCCGACGGCAGGCACGCGATCCGGGAGTGGTTCAGCCGTTCCGGGTAACGCTTTCCGGTCAAGGCCGGCCCCGGACTCTCAGCTCTGGGGCAGCTTTCCCGCGGCCAGCACGGCAAGACCCTTCAGCGCGTCCGCGGCCCGCGTCGCCGTGCTCGCGGTGACCTGCAGACCGGACAGCACGTGCCCGCCGGCCAGCAGCACGGTGCACGTCGAGCCGTCGCACCAGGCGCGCGCGGCCTCGGCACCAGCGGGACGCGCGACCGTCAGCGGCTGCCCGTCGCAGTCGACCGCCGCCAGCACCTGCGCCGCCGTCCGGTCGAGATACCCGGTGACCTGCTGCGTCAGCGACGAACCGCTGGTGTACAGCCAGGTCGAGCCGCGCGGGTCGCCGGCGGGAACGGCGTCGAAGCAGGACCCGTTGGCGGCGCGGGCGGCAGCCTCGCGCACGCCCTCCGAGGCCAGGTCGGACTTGGTGAGCACCGCCGCCGAAACGTCGTCGGCGACGTGGTTCACCGGGCCGTTCGCGGCCGCCTGGTGGACCTCGGCGCTCGACGAGGTCGCCGGCGCGGACTGCGCGGGCGACGCCCCGCCGGCCGGCTTGTCGTAGTACGTCTCGAGGTCGTTCGGACGATCCGCGCACCCGGTCAGCCCGGTCAGCACGACCGCGGCCAGCACCACCATCCCACCATGACGCACGGTGACGTTCCCTTCAGTATGCGTTGTGGGCGCCGAGATTAGTCGAAGCCGTCACTGCCACTGCAGCGAGGACCGGCGTGCCCAGTACCGCTCCGGTTCTTCGGCGAGCGCGGCGAGCGCGGCCAGTTCGGCGCGTGGCAGGTCCACCGTGGTCGCGGCGAGGTTCGCGGTCAGTTGCTGCGGGCTGGACGGGCCGACGAGGACCGTGTCCGCCCACGGCTGGGCCAGTACCGCGGCCACGGCGATCGCGTCCGCGCCGACCCCGAAACGGTGCGCCAGACGGGTGATCGCGGCGGGCGGGTCCACCACGAGCCTGCCGTTGGCGAGGGTTTCCTTGACCAGCACCACGTTCCCGGCCGCGTGCGCCTCGGCCAGCGCCGGCCCGGCCGACGGCTCGAGCACGTTCCAGGTGGACTGCACCGCCGAGAACACCGGCCGCCCGGCCACTTCCAGCTCGAACGCCCGCCGGATCGTGTCGCCCTGCGCCGGACCCGAGGTGGAGAACCCGACGCGCACCCCGTCGTCGCTGAGCGCGGCCAGGGCGCGCTGCAACGCCTCGTCGGTGAACAACGGGCTGTCCGCGGTGAGCGAGTGCACCTGGTAGAGGCTGATCGAGGATCCCAGCAGGGACCGGCTTTCGGTCCACTGCCGGGAGAAGACGCCCGCGGAGTGTTCCTTCACCTCGTGCATGGTGGCGTCCATGCGCCAGCCGCCCACATAGGTGTAGCCCCACTTGCTGGACACGGTGAGGTCGTTGTGGCCCCGTTCGGCCATCCAGCCGGCCAGGAACTCCTCGGCGCGGCCGTAGGACCGCGCGACGTCGACCCAGCGGACCCCGGCGGCGTAGGCGGCGTCGAGCACCGCGTAGGTCGCCTCCCGCATCGCCCGCACGTCCCGCCGCGCCGGCAGCTCACTGCTCCGGCCGAGATTGATGTAGGCGGGGCGCCCCAGGGCCGCCAGCCCGAGTCCGATTCGCAGGGGACTGTCCTTTCCGTGCGGGTTTTCCGGCTGTAGCTCGGTGGCGACTGCGAGGGTGCACCACCCACAGCCGCGCCGTATAGGTCGTTATACGCCTGCTGCTCGGTGCCGGAGGATCTCCAGCCACTGCTCGGAGTCCAGCGCCTGCCGGTGCAGCTTCTCCAGCCGCGCGGCCGGCGCCCGCACGTAGCCCTTGCCGAACACCGGCGCGATCTGACGCAGGCTCGCCCCCTCCTCCCGGGCGGCCAGCAGCACCCAGTCCGAGGCGTCCGCGCAGGCCGCCGACGCGCGCCGCAACTCCCCCAGCACGCGGATCAGGTCGTCCGGCGGGATCTCGTGGGCGCGGACGGCGCGGGCGGTCTCCTCCAGCCAGGCCAGGACGTCCGCCTCGGTGATCGGGGCGCGGATCTCGGCCGCGGGCTCGCTCATGCCGCGAAGTATAGGACGTTATACGGCGATTCCCGGACGACGCGCCGGGCAACCGGCCGGCCCGGACGACGTCTTCCGTACGTGTCCGACAAGATCGTCCGCCGGGTGCGCGGGGTGGCGGCCGCGCTGGGGGTGACGCTGCTGCTCGCCCCGGTGCACGGCTTCGCGGCGCTGGTGTTCCTGTTCTCGACCGGGCGGTACGACTCCAGCGGGCGGGGCGGGCCGTTCCGGAGCTGCACGGCCGACTCGGTGTCGTGCACCGGACCGAACGTGCTGGCGATGATCGTGTGCGCGCTGGTCGTCCTCGGCGGGCTCGTGCTGGCCGGATGGGCCGGACGGCGCGCCGGGCGGCCGCGGCACCGCTGACACGGCGGAGGCCGCCGGCCCGGCTGGGTCGGCGGCCTCCGTGGGCGGTCCTCGCGGTTACAGGTACTGACCGGTGTTGGTGGCCGTGTCGATGACGCGGCCGCTCTCCTGGTTCTTCCCGGTGACCAGCGTGCGGATGTAGACGATCCGCTCGCCCTTCTTGCCCGAGATCCGGGCCCAGTCGTCCGGGTTGGTGGTGTTGGGCAGGTCCTCGTTCTCCGCGAACTCGTCGACGATCGCGTCGAGCAGGTGCTGGACGCGCAGGCCGGGCTGCTTGGTCTCCAGCACCGACTTGATCGCCGCCTTCTTCGCCCGGTCCACGATGTTCTGGATCATCGCGCCCGAGTTGAAGTCGCGGAAGTACAGGACCTCCTTGTCCCCGTTGGCGTAGGTGACCTCGAGGAACCGGTTCTCGTCGGTCTCCTCGTACATGCGCTCGACCGTGTTCTGGATCATCGCGTCGATCGTGGCCTGGGTGTCCCCGCCGAACTCGGCGAGGTCGTCGGCGTGGATCGGCAGCCCCGGCGTCAGGTACTTGGAGAAGATGTCCTTCGCACCCTCGGCGTCCGGACGCTCGATCTTGATCTTCACGTCGAGCCGGCCCGGCCGCAGGATCGCCGGGTCGATCATGTCCTCGCGGTTGGAGGCGCCGATGACGATGACGTTCTCCAGCCCCTCGACACCGTCGATCTCGGCCAGCAGCTGCGGCACGATCGTGGTCTCCACGTCCGAGGAGACACCACTGCCGCGGGTGCGGAAGATCGACTCCATCTCGTCGAAGAACACGATCACGGGCGTGCCGTCGGAGGCCTTCTCGCGAGCCCGCTGGAAGATCAGGCGGATGCTCCGCTCGGTCTCCCCGACGAACTTGTTGAGCAGCTCCGGGCCCTTGATGTTGAGGAAGTACGACTTGGCGTCGCTCGAGTCGCCGTCGCCCCGGGCCTCGGCCACCTTCTTGGCCAGGCTGTTGGCGACCGCCTTCGCGATCAGCGTCTTGCCGCAACCGGGCGGGCCGTAGAGCAGGACGCCCTTGGGCGGGCGCAGCTCGTACTCGCGGTAGAGGTCGGCGTGCAGGAACGGCAGCTCCACGGCGTCGCGGATCTGCTCGATCTGCCGCCCGAGACCACCGATGTCCTCGTACCGGACGTCCGGGACCTCCTCCAGCACGAGGTCCTCGACCTCGGCCTTCGGCACCCGCTCGTAGGCGTATCCCGCCTTCGAGTCGACCAGCAGCGAGTCGCCGGGCTTGAGCGCCTGCTCGGCGAGCGGATCGGACAGCCAGACCACCCGCTCCTCGTCGGCGTGACCGACGACGAGCGCGCGGGCGCTGCCACCCTCGGTGGCCGGCGACAGGACCTCGCGCAGCGAGCAGACCTCGCCGGTGAGCTCGAAGTCGCCCGCCTCCACCACGGTCAGGGCCTCGTTCAACCGCAGGGCCTGACCGCGCTTGAGGGAGTCCACCTCCACCGCCGGCGACACCGAGACCCGCATCTTGCGGCCCGCGGTGAACACGTCGACGGTGTTGTCCTCGTACGCGGTGACGAACACGCCGTACCCGCTGGGCGGCTGGGCGAGCCGGTCGACCTCCTCGCGCAGCGCGAGGAGCTGTCCCCGCGCCTCCCGGAGGGTCTCCACGAGCTTGTTGTTCCGCTCGGTGAGCTGGGCGACTCGCTCCGACGCCTCGGCGAGACGCTGCTCCAGCACGCGGTTCTGACGGGGTGATTCGGTTAGTTTGCGCCGCAGCAGGGCCACTTCCTCTTCCAGGAAGCGGACCTGCCGCGCCGCCTCGTCCGGCGTCGTTCCAGCTCCACTGATCTCTGAAGGGTCGGCGTCCTCGTGCCGACCTCCGGGAAGGTCGTGTTGCATGTCGGCACCTCCTCGGAGTGCTTTTAACCCACGGTACCGGCGATCACCGACATGAAAAGCCCTATCCGCATCACAGGATCGGCGCGTCGCATCACGAAACCGGCCGGAACCGTTACGCAACCGGTCCGTCCGGTGCTCGGCGAACCGCTCATCGAACTACGGACAGTAGCCACCCGGCCACTTCCAGCGGCCATCCGGGCGGTGAGCGATTCACTCATGTCACGACCACCCAACCAAGGCTTTACAGGACGTTCACGAGGCGTCTTCCCCTTCTCCTCCGTCTTCAAACCCGGCCGGATTCCGCCGCACCGCACCGATCCCGGGCCACGGCAGCCCGACCGTGAAGATCGAGTTGTCCGATATCGGCGCTACGATCCCCCGCGTTGCACACCCGGCACCGAGCCGGGAGAAACCGGATGCCGCTTCGGCGCGTCGAAGGCAGGCAGACACCCGACGTGAACGAGGAGACGTCCGTCCATGACCTACCCGCCGCACGGCCAGGGACAGCCGGGCCCCTACGGACAGCCCGGCCCGCACGGGCGGCAGCCCGGCTACCCGGGCGGTCACCAGACCCCGCCGCCCGGGTTCCCCGGCGGCCCGCAGCAGTTCGGTCAGCAGGGCGGATTCGCACAGCCCGGTGGTTTCGGCGGCCCGCCGGGTGAGCCGCCGAAGAAGAAGACCGGCCTGATCGTGAGCGTCGCCGCGGCCGCCGTCGTGGTCATCGCCCTCGCCGTCACCCTCGTGCTCGTCCTCGGTGGCGACGACGAGCAGAACGGCACCACCACCGCCGCGGGCGGCTCGTCGAGCGCGAAGCCGACCGCGAAGGCCGCCAGTTCCACCCCGCCCCGGCGCTCGTCCTCGGCGGGCACCGGCTCCTCCGCCGGTGAGGACGGCGGCGGCGGGACCGGCACCGCGGACAGCGTGGCGCAGCAGGTGGTGTCGGCCATGAACGCCCGCAGCGCCAGCCGCTACGCGGCCCTGACCTGCGGCGGGGCGAGCCAGTCCGAGATCGAGAGCCTGCAGTCCGAATGGGACTCCGCCAGCGAGCTGCAGGCCACCGTGTCCGGGCCGGCCGAGATCACCGGCGACACGGCCGAGGTGCCGGTCCAGCTCAAGTACAACGGCGAGAGCCAGAGTGCGAAGATGCCCCTGAAACGGCAGGGTTCGAACTGGTGCGTCGACGAGTCCTGAGCCAACCGATCCACGAGGGGGTAACCCGATCATGACCTATCCGCCCCAACCGCCCGGGCAGCCCGGCGGCCAGCCCGATCCGTACGGCCGGCCGGGTCCGTACGGTCCGCAAGGGCAGCCGGGTCCCTACGGGCAGCAGCCGGGCGGTGGCCACCCCCAGGGCGGCCCGCAGCAGCCCGGGTACCCCCAGGGCGGGTACCCGCAGGGCGGGCAGCCCGGCTACCCCCAGACGCCCCCGCCCGGGTTCCCCGGCGCCAGCCAGCAGTTCGGCCAGGACCCGTACGCGACGCAGCAGTTCGCCGGCGGGCCGCAGGGCGGGCCGCCGAAGAAGAAGACGGGCCTGATCGTCGGTATCGCGGTCGCCGCGGTGGTCGTGATCGCCGCCGCCGTGGTGCTGTTCTTCGTCTTCACCAAGGACGACGACAACACCGCCGCGCCCGCCGCGAGCACCACCGCTCCTCCCCCGGCGTCGAGCGAGAAGCCGACCAGCGGCTCGCGCACGCCGACGTCGGCTCCCGGCGCCAACGGCACCGCGGTGCCCGGCGCGAAGGCGACCCCGGAGGAAGCCGCCCAGGCCATCGCCACGGCCTACTCGTCCGGCGACAAGGAGACGCTGCAGTCGATGGTGTGCGCGAGCAAGCCGCAGACCGTGCAGGACATCCCGGGTGGCATCACCGTGACCGTCACCGGCAGCCCGGACATCGTCGGCGACCTCGCCTACGTGCCGGTCCACGCCGTGGGGCCCGGCGGGACCAACGACTTCGACCTCGGCCTCTCCCACGAGGGCGGCGCCTGGTGCTACCTGGGCGACCGCCTCTAGCGACGGGCCACCTCAGCCGCGGCTCGGCCTGCGCTGCGGCCGCGGCGGGGTCACCCCGTCGGCCAGCCGGCGCGTGGTGAGCAGGAAAGCGGTGTGCCCGACCATCCGGTGTTCCGGGCGCACCGCCAGGCCCACCACGTGCCAGGGCCGCACGAGGCTCTCCCACGACTCGGGCTCGGTCCAGCCCTGCATTTCGCGCAGCGCCTCGGTGACCCGGGACAGCTGGGTCACGGTGGCCACGTAGACGACCAGCACCCCGCCCGGCACCAGACTGCGGTGCACGGTGTCGAGCACCTCCCACGGCGCCAGCATGTCCAGGATCACCCGGTCGACCTCACCGGTGTGGTGGCGCAGGTCGTCGACCTTCAGCGTCCAGTTCGCCGGGCGCTCGAGGAAGAACTTCTCCACGTTCTTGACCGCGTGCTCGGCGTGGTCCTCGCGCACCTCGTAGGACACCACGCTGCCCTCGGGGCCGACCGCGCGCAGCAGCGAACAGGTCAGCGCACCCGACCCGGCGCCGGCTTCGAGCACCCGCGCACCCGGGAAGATGTCGCCCCACATCACGATCTGCGCCGCGTCCTTGGGGTAGATCACCTGCGCGCCGCGCGGCATGGACAGCACGTAGTCCGCCAGCCGGGGCCGCAGTGCCAGGTACGCGGTGCCGCCGACCGAGGTGATCACCGAGCCCTCGGGCTTGCCGATCAGGTCGTCGTGCTTGAGCGCGCCGCGGTGGGTGTGGTACTCCTCCCCCTCGGCGAGCACGAGCGTGTAGTTCCGCCCCTTCGGATCGGTCAGACGCACCCGGTCGCCCGGGCGGAACGGGCCGCTCACCTGCACTTGCCAACTCCTCGAAATCGCGCGTTCGCAGCGCTCGATCTTCGCAGACGGGCCCGTCAGCGGACTCGGCGGGCCGCGAGCGCCGAACGCAGGTCCTCGCGGCGCAGCACCCCGGCCGGCCGGCCCTCGTCGTCGACCACGAGGAACTGCCAGGCGGCGGTCTCCCGGACCCGCTCGGCGATCTCCTCGCCCGGCTCGGAGGCGAGCAGCACGGTCTCGGCGCGGATCGGCTCCGTGGCGAGCTCCGCCGGGGCCTGCGGCGAGGTCTCGGCCAGGCGTTCCGCGGCGGCCTCGTCGAGCAGGCCGGCCGCGACACCGTCCGCGCGGACCAGCACCACTCCCCGTCCGGCCGCCGCGGTCAGCGCGTCCGACACCGGGCTCTCCGCGGGCAGCTGCAGCACGGGACGGGTCAGGTCGGTGACCGCGAGGCCCTCCGGCCAGCCGCGGCTGGTCTCGGCCGACAGCTCCGAACCCGCACCGACCGCGACGAACCACGCGGTGACCACGCACACCCCCAGGCGCAGCCACCGGTCCTCACTGCCGGCCGCCATGCCCACCAACGCCCACACCAGCAGCCCGGCCGCGACCAGGCCACCGCCCACGACGGCCGCGCGGGTGCCGCTGCCGCGGCGGCCGGTCATCGCCCACACCCCGGCTCGCAGCATCCGCCCGCCGTCCAGCGGCAGGCCCGGGAGCAGGTTGAACACGCCGACCGCGAGGTTGGCGACCGCGCACTCGGCCACCAGCAACCACACCGCCCCGTCCGGCGGGACCGCGAACAGCAGCAGCCCGCAGAACGCCGCGAGCAGCACGGACACGACCGGCCCGGCTGCCGCGATCAGCCCCTCCTGGCCCGGCCGTCGCGGCGTGCGGGCCACTTCGGACAGTCCGCCGAGCAGGAACAGCCGCAGCCGCCGCACCGGGATGCCCATCCGCAGCGCCACCACGCAGTGTCCGAGCTCGTGCGCGAGCACGGACAACCCGAGCAGCACGGCGAACGCCGCGGACAGCGCCCACGACACGCCCGGGCTCGCGCCCGGCAGCAGGCGGTCGACGAGCGGCTGGTAGAGCACGACCACCACGAGCGAGCCGATCCACCAGGACGGGGCGAGCAGCACCGGTACGTCCTGGACCCGGAACAGCAGCAGGCCACCGTCGGCGGTGGTCAGCACCCGCCTCGGCTGGTTTCGCTCGTGCTCGCCGGTCGCGGCCATGCCGGACAGGGTAGAGCGTGTGGTGTCAGGCGGCCGTGACCCGCGACGGGCGCGGCGCGACGATCTTGTCGTACCCCTGCTCTAGGGTGCGGGGTATGGCTCAGACGGCGACCACGGATCCCCAGCTCGGCGTGCGCCGCCCCGCGCTGTCCCCTTCCCGGGCCAGCGACTTCAAGCAGTGCCCCCTGCTCTACCGCTTCCGGGCGGTGGACCGCCTGCCGGAGGTGCCCACCAAGGCCCAGCTGCGCGGGACGCTCGTGCACTCGGTGATGGAGCGGCTGTTCGCGCTGCCCCGCACCGACCGCGAACCCGGCCGCGCCCGGCAGCTGCTCTCCCCCACCTGGGAAGAGCTGTCCGCCGACAACCCGGAGTGGACCGAGCTCTTCGACGGCGAAGACGTCGAGGGCTGGCTGGAGAGCGCGACGAAACTGCTGGACAGCTACTTCAAGCTGGAGGATCCGCGCCGGTTCGACCCGGAGGCGTGCGAGCTGCACGTCGAACTGGAGCTGGAGTCGGGTGTCCGGCTGCGCGGGTACGTCGACCGGCTCGACGTGGCGCCGACCGGCGAGATCCGCGTCGTGGACTACAAGACCGGCGCCGCGCCGCGGCAGATCGGCGAGGCCAAGGCGCTGTTCCAGATGAAGTTCTACGCCGTGGTGCTGTGGCGGCTGCGCGGGGTCGTACCCCGCCAGCTCAAGCTGATGTACCTCACCGACGGGCAGTCCCTGGCCTACACGCCCGACGAGGCCGAGCTGCGCCGGTTCGAGCGCACCCTCGAGGCGATCTGGGAGGCGATCCTCAAGGCCGGCCGGACCGGGGACTTCCGGCCGAACCCGAGCAAGCTGTGCGACTGGTGCGCGCACCAGTCGCTGTGCCCGTCGTTCGGCGGGACACCGCCGGAGTACCCGGGCTGGCCGGAGCCGGACCCGGGTGTGGAGACGGCACTGGATCGCGCGGACTGAGACGACGAGACATGACGGACAACGCTTTCTACCTGCCGCTGGGCGGCGACCGCTACCAGCCGACCGAGCACACCGCCGGGCCGTGGACCCCGGACGCGCAGCACTTCGGGCCACCGTCGGCGCTGCTCGCCCGCGCGCTGGAGGGCCTGGCGGCCGACCGGCCGGGCCTGCTGGCCCGGGTCACCGTGGAGATCCTCGGCCCGGCGCCGCTGACCGAGCTGACCGTGCGGTCCTGGGTCGAGCGGCCGGGCCGGTCGGTCGAACTGCTGGGCGCGGAGCTGCACGACGGCACCCGCGCGGTGGCGCGCGCGTCCGCCTGGCACATCGCCGAGTCCGACAGCGCGGCCGTGGCCACCGAGGAGCCTGCGCCTCCGCCGCCGGAGGACTGCCCCCCGGCGGCGTGGCCGGACAGCTGGCGGCCCGGCGGCTACCTGGGTGCGATGGAGTGGCGCGCCATCGCCGGGTCACCGGCCGAGCCCGGCGCGGCCTGGGTGTGGGGCCGGCAGCGGGTCGAGCTGGTCGCCGGTGAGAAGCCGACGCCCCTGCAGCGGCTGTTCGCGGTGGCCGACACCGGCAACGGCGCGTCGAACTTCCTCGACCCGGCGCGCTGGTGGTTCATCAACAGCGAGCTGACCGTGCACCTGCGGCGGGCCCCGGCCGGCGAGTGGATCGCGCTGGACGCCCGCACGGTGATCGGCCCGACCGGGGTGGGCACGGCCACCAGCACGCTGTCCGACGTGCGGGGGCAGGTGGGCCAGGCCGCGCAGGCGCTGATGGTCCGGACACGCTGACGGGTTCGACCGTCCCCCGCGGGCCGCACGAGATCCACTACTCTGCGGCCAGGATCGACTGACCTGGGAGCGCTCGAGTGCAGATCACCTCGGTGGTCAACCAGAAAGGCGGCGTCGGCAAGACGGCGCTGAGCGTCGGGGCCGCCGCGGCGCTGGCCGAACGCGGCCGTCGGGTGCTGCTGATCGACCTCGACCCGCAGGGTCACGCGACCACGGAGATGCTGGGCCTGGAGGAGGTCCCGGCGCACGCGCCGAGCCTGGCCAAGGCGCTGACGAAGATGTGGAAGGGCCCGGTCGAGGAGCTGATCGTGCCGCACCGGCGCAGCCACCTGGGCCCGGGTGGCGCGTTCGACGTCATCCCCACCTCCCCGGGCATGTTCGACCTGGTGCGCAGGCTCGACCAGTTCCGGGTGCCGGGGTGGCAGCTGGCGCGGGTGGTGCAGTTCGCCAACTACGACCACGTGATCATCGACTGCCCGCCGGCGCTGGACGTGCTGACGAACAACGCGCTCGCGGCGACCCACGGCATCCTGGTGCCGGTGCAGCCCGACCGCACGAGCATCCGGGCGCTGCGCCTGCTCAACGACCAGCTGCACTTCGTCCAGCAGGCGCTCAACCGGCCGCCGATCCCCTACTTCGGCGTGGTACCGGGCCTGTACCGGCGGCCGATGTCGGGTTATGCGGTGGCGGCGCTGGAGGAGCTGCGGCAGTTCGGGTACCCGCTGCTGGCGCACGTGCCGCTGGGCGTGGTGATGAACGAGGCCGCCGCGCACGGCATGCCGGTCACCACGTTCGCACCGGAGACCACGCAGGCGGTGGCGTTCCGGGAGATCGCGGCGGTGCTGGACGCGCACCTGGCGCGGCAGCCGCCCTCCGCCCCGATCCCGGCCGAGGACGACTTCGTGTTCGAGGACTTCATCACCCAGGTCGCGCAGACCCGCAACGAGAACGACAACGGCGTGCGCAAGCGGCTCTACGACCTGATGCCCAAGCGCCCGCGCGACTAGTGGACCTGCGTTCGGTCCCGCGGCCGCCCGGTGCGTTCCAGAAAGCGCTCTCGGCCGCGGAGATCACCGCGATGGCGGAGCGCGCCTTCGGGACGCGGCCACTGTCCGCTGTGGAGCTCAGCGGTGGTCTGTACAACACGACGTACCGGGTGGAGTTGCCCGGGGAGACGGTGATCCTGCGGGTCGCGCCGGAACCCGGGCGACAGTACCGCATCGAGCGGGAG
This sequence comes from Amycolatopsis thermophila, assembly GCF_030814215.1. NCBI lineage: Bacteria > Bacillati > Actinomycetota > Actinomycetes > Pseudonocardiales > Pseudonocardiaceae > Amycolatopsis > Amycolatopsis thermophila. Next base: position 5,849,177 of record NZ_JAUSUT010000001.1, read on the forward strand.
CTGATGCGCAACGAACACGCGGCCCTGCCGTTCCTCGCGCCGATCGGGCATCTGGTGCCGCGCACGCTCTTCGCCGACTTCACCCGCGAGATCGCCGGGCGCGACCACGTGTGGCAGACCCTGCTCCCCGGGAGGCCCGCGCGGGAGTTTCCACAGTGGACCGGCGTGTACCGAGCTGACCCGTGTGGTGCACGAAGGTTCGGCGTCCACAGGTCGCCGTGCAGCAGCCGGGGCCCGCTGATCTCGTCCAGCACCGCGCGGTACCGCGCGGCCGATCCAGCCACTGCCCCCACATCCGACGCGTCCAGGCTGGATTCGGTGAGATCCGCGACCAGGTCCCCGAAGTAGGACGAGCACCGCCTCACCCCACGTGCCGAACCGGGGGCCACCCACCCGGGCCGAACGAGGGGCCCCGCACCTGGCGCGCGTTGATCTACCGGGCCCGCCATCTGGGCGCGGTCCGGCTGGAGCGCCACCGCCTCGGCCGGACCGACCGCGTCGCGGCGAGCTACCCGGAGATGGCCACGATCCTCGACAGCCTGTCCGACCCGCCTGGGGCCCCGAGGTTTGCCCGAAGCTCGTCCTGAGGTGATACGTCGAAGTCCCGGCGTATATGTCGTTATACACTTCGTGTGGCGCAGGCGTGCGCCCGTGACTCCAGGTACCGCCGTTCCGGCGCGCTCTGCGTCGCCCGTGCCGCACGGCGGTAGGCCTCCTCCGCGGCGGCCAGGTCGCCGGCCCGCTCCAGCAGATGCGCCCGCACCGCGTCCACCCGGTGGTGCCCCGCCAGCGCCGGGTCGCGCTCGGCCCCGGCCAGCTCGCGCAGACCGGCCCGCGGGCCGGCGACCTCGGCCACCGCCACGACCCGGTTCAACGTCACCATCGGCCCGGGCGCCACCGCCGCCAGGAGCTCGTAGAGGCCCGCGATCTCCCGCCAGTCGGTGTCCTCGGCGCGCTCGGCCTGTCCGTGGACGGCGGCGATCGCGGCCTGCAGCTGGTACGGCCCGGCCGGCGCGGTGCTCAGCGCCCGCGTCACCAGCTCCGTCCCCTCGGCGATGAGGGCACGATCCCAGCGGGACCGGTCCTGCTCGGCGAGCGGGACCAGCTCCCCGGCGGGACCGGTGCGCGCGGCGCGGCGCGCGTCGGTCAGCACCATCAGCGCCAGCAGGCCCGACACCTCCCCCTCGTCCGGCAGGCGCGCGTGCAGCTGCCGGGCGAGGCGGATCGCCTCCTGGGTCAGATCCACGCGCTGCAACGACTCCCCCGCGCTCGCGGTGTGGCCCTCGGTGAAGATCAGGTACAGCACGTTGAGCACGATCGCCAGGCGCTGCCCGTACTCCTCCGGCGCCGGCGGCCGGAACCGCGCCCCGCCGGCCTTGATGCGCTGCTTGGCGCGGCTGATGCGCTGCGCGACGGTGGATTCCGGCACCAGGTAGGCCCGCGCGATCTCCGCCGTGGTGAGCCCGCCGACCGCGCGCAGCGCCAGCGCCACCTGCGAGGCCGGGGTCAGGGACGGGTGGCAGCACAGCATCAGCAGCGTGAGCGTGTCGTCGGCGGCGGCGACCGGCTCGGGGTCCGGCGGCGCCATCATCGCGACGGTCTCCTCGCGCCGACGCCGCGCCGTGTCGGCGCGCCACAGCTCGATGCGCCGCCGGGACGCCGTGGTGATCAGCCAGCCCTTGGGGTTGGCCGGCATCCCCTGCACCGGCCACTGCGTCGCGGCCGCCAGCAGCGCCTCCTGCACGGCGTCCTCGCACGTGTCGAAGTCCCCGTAGCGGCGGACCAGCGCGGCGAGCACCTGCGGGGCCAGCTCGCGCAGCAGCGTGTTCACGGCAGGAAGACCCTGAGATCCTGGGTGGGGCGCACCTCGACCAGGCCCACCGAGGCCTCCGGGATGCGGGCGGCGCACTCGACGGCCCGCTCGATGCTGTCGCACTCCAGCACGTAGAACCCGGCCAGCTGCTCCTTGGCCTCGGCGAACGGCCCGTCGCCCGCGATCACCTGGCCGTCGCGCACCAGCACCCGCTTGCCGGTCTCCGGCGGGGCGAGCGAGGACGATGTCACCAGCTCGCCGGACTCGGCCAGGTCGCGGTTGAGCGCCTCGTAGGCCAGCAGTCCCTGCCGCTTCTCGTCGTCGGCCAGGCGCTCCCAGATCTCCTGGGACGCGGGGTTGCGGTAGATCAGGACCAGGAACTTCATCGGACCTCCCCGGATCCGCCGGACAATTTCCTCACCCGGGATGTCGAGACCGGCGCGGCGGGTTCGACGTCCCCGGTGGAAGTCAGCAGCCTAACCGGAGGAACGACGATGACCAGCATGATCGACCAGCAGGACCAGATCCGCGCCTTGATCGAGGACCAGGCCGCCGCGATGCGGGCGGGCGACGCCGAAGCCGTCGTGGAGCGGTACGCGCCGGAGATCGTCTCGTTCACCCTCGCGCCGCCGCTGGTGCACGGCCCCGCCGAACTGCGGGACCCGGAGACGTTGCGCGGGTGGTTCGCCGGGTTCGCCGGGCCCGTCGACTACGAGGTCCGCGACCTGCACGTCACGGTGGGCGGGGACGTGGCGTTCACGCAAAGCCTCAACCGCATGTCGGCGGTCCCGGCCGGCAGTCAGGAGCCGTTCACGCTGTGGTTCCGCTCGACGGTCTGCCTGCGCCGCGACGGCGGCCGCTGGCTGATCGCGCACCAGCACCAGTCGACGCCGTTCTACATGGACGGCACCTTCGCCGCCGCGCTGGACCTGGAGCCCTAGAGCAGCTCGCCGACCAGCCAGGACACCAGGGACAGCGACCCCATCGACACCAGGGTCGACACGAGCACGCAGTCCCGCACGAACCGGCTGTCCAGGGCGTACTGGCTGGTCGCGATGAAGATGTTCTGCGCGGTGGGCAGCCCGGCGCACACCGTGACGATCATCAGCACCGGGTGCGGCAGGCCGAGCAACAGGCCGATGCCCAGGGTGATCGCGGGCTGGGCGACCAGCTTCAGCCCGACCACCGTGGCCATCTCGGCGCGCCGCGTTCCCGCACCCTCCGGCGGGCCGCCGCTGGTGAGTGACATCCCGAGCACCAGCAGCGCGGTGCCCACCCCGGCCGAGGCGATCAGGTGCAGCGGCTGCGCCGCCAGGTGCGGCAGGTGCAGCCCGCTCGCCCGGAACAGGACCCCCGACATGGACGCGGCGATCACCGGTGTGCGCAGCGGCAGCATCAGCAGCGTGCGCCACCGCGACCGGCCCGGCTCCCGCGCGTCGCTCTCCAGCAGCGCCAGCAGGGACGGCATCAGCACCAGCGTCTGCATCAGGATCACCACGATGATGAACGCGGAGTCCCCGAACAGCTGCAGCAGCACCGGGATGCCGAGGTTCCCGGCGTTGGCGTAGCAGGAGGCCATGCCGCTGACCGCCCACTCGGACAGCTTGCGCCGGAACACCCACTTGCCCAGCGCGAAGCCGATCGCCCCCACCACCACGGTGCCCGCCAGGAACGCGATCACGCCCGGGTTCAGCAGGGCGGTCAACGGCGTGTCCTGCATCGTGGTGAACAGGACCGCGGGCATCGCGACGATGAAGACGTACTTGGTCAGAGCCGCCTCGGCACCGGCGCCGAGCACCCGGAACTTGCCGAGCAGGTACCCCAGCCCCGTCAGCGCCCAGATCGGCACGAACGCGGCCAGGACACCGCCGCTCAAAGCCGGCAGGACCGGATGTCGGAGGCGAGCACCGCCTTCGCACCCACCTCGGCCAGTTCGTCCATGATCTGGTTGACCTTCTTGCGCGGCACCATCGCACGCACCGCGACCCAGTCCGGGTCGGCCAGCGGCGCGACCGTCGGCGACTCCAGGCCCGGCGTGATCGCGACCGCCTTGTCCAGCAGCGTGCGCGGGCAGTCGTAGTCGAGCATCATGTACTGCTGCGCGAACACCACACCCTGCAGGCGGGCGGTGAGCTGCGACTTCGCCTTCGCCGAATCGCTGCCCGCGCGCTGCACGAGCACCGCCTCCGACGCGCAGATCGGGTCGCCGAACGCGACCAGGTTGTGCTGGCGCAGGGTGCGGCCCGAGCCGACCACGTCGGCGATGGCGTCGGCCACGCCGAGCTGGATCGAGATCTCCACCGCGCCGTCCAGCCGGATCACCTCGGCCTCGACACCCTGGCGCGCCAGGTCGTCGCGCACCAGCTTCGGGTAGGACGTGGCCAGTCGCTTGCCCTGCAGGTCGGCCGGCTTCCAGTCCTGCCCGGCAGGGGCGGCGTAGCGGAAGGTGGAGCCGCCGAAGCCCAGCGCGAGCACCTCCTCGACCGGCGCGCCCGAGTCGAGCGCCAGATCGCGGCCGGTGATGCCGAGGTCCAGCTCGCCCGAGCCGACGTAGATCGGGATGTCCTTGGGGCGCAGGAAGAAGAACTCGACCTCGTTGACCGGGTCCAGCACGGTCAGGTCGCGCTGCTCATGCCGCTGGCGGTAACCGGCCTCGCCGAGCATCTCCGACGCCGGCCCGGCCAGCGCTCCCTTGTTCGGCACCGCAACCCGCAGCATGCCCTCACTCCTCGTTCGTTTCCCGGCCCGCTACAGGTAGCGGTACACGTCCTCGGTGGTCAGCCCGCGTCCGAGCATCAGCACCTGAACCCGGTACAGCAGCTGGGAGATCTCCTCGGCCAGCCGCTCGTCGGACTCGTGCTCGGCGGCGATCCACACCTCACCGGCCTCCTCGAGCACCTTCTTGCCCTGCGCGTGCACGCCGGCGTCCAGTGCCTCGACGGTTCCCGACCCCGCGGGTCGGTTCTGGGCCCGGTCGGTGAGCTCGGTGAACAGCTCGTCGAAGGTCTTCACGGTCTGTAGATCCTTCCATCCGGACCCCGCCGCCGGCGATCCGGGCCGCCCCGCTGACGCGAGCGTCACAGCAGGGCGCGGAGGGTGCCGGCATCGACGCCGGTGAGCGAGGTCCGGAACACGCGGCGTGGCCCGGGGGCGACGGCGACGTCGTTGGGCACCACCAGCACGGTGCAGCCCGCGGCGGCGGCCGACTCGGTGCCCGGTGGCGAGTCCTCGACCGCGACGCACCGGGCGGGGTCGGCCCCGAGCAGCCGCGCCGCGCGCAGGTAGGGCTCGGGATGCGGCTTGTTGTGGCCGCCGACCTCGTCGCCGCACACCGTGACGGCGAAGAACTCGCGGCCGATCGTGTCCAGCGCCAGCTCGGTCAGGGACCGCTCGGTGGAGGTGACCAGCGCGGACGGTACCCCGGCCCGCCGCACCGCGGCCAGGGCCTCACGGGCACCCGGCCGCCACGGCAGCTCGTCGGCGAACAGGTTCGCGGTCCGGTCGCGGATCCAGGCGCCGGTGTCCGCCACGGCCGCGGCCGTGGGCTGGTGGCCGGTGACCGTCAGCAGGTAGCTCGCGGTGGCGTCCATGTTGGACCCCACCAGCGTGAGCCGCTGCTCGGTGGTCAGCGTGCCGCCCAGCCATTCCGCGCACTCGTACAACGCCACGTCCCACAGCTTCTCGGAATCGACGAGCGTGCCGTCCATGTCCCAGAGCACGGCGGCCAAGCCGTCCGTCAACGGATTCTCCCTCTCCTTCAGGTGTTGAAGTACTTGGCTTCGGGGTGGTGGCACACGATCGCGTCGGTGGACTGCTCCGGGTGCAGCTGGAACTCCTCGGACAGCTTCACGCCGATGCGCTCGGCGTGCAGCACGTCCACGATCTTCGTGCGGTCCTCGAGGTTGGGGCAGGCGCCGTAGCCGAGGGAGAAGCGGGCGCCCCGGTAACCGAGCTTGAAGAAGTCCTCGACGTCGCGCGGGTCCTCGTCGGCGACCGCGCGGCCGCTGGCGAAGCGCAGCTCCTGCCGGACGCGGCGGTGCCAGTACTCGGCCAGCGCCTCGGTCAGCTGCACCCCCAGGCCGTGGACCTCGAGGTAGTCGCGGTAGGCGTCGTTGGCGAACAGTTCGTTGGCGTAGTCGGCGATCGGCTGGCCCATGGTGACCAGGGTCAGCGGCAGCACGTCGACCTCACCGGTCTCGCGCGGCCGGTAGAAGTCGGCCAGGCACAGGTAGCGGTCGCGGGTCTGGCGCGGGAAGGTGAACCGGGCCCGCTCGCCCGCGTCGGCGTGCGCCCCGGTGAGCACCACCAGGTCGTCGCCCTCGGCCACGGCCGGGAAATAGCCGTAGACGACCGCCGCGTGCTGCAGCACCCCGTCGGTGGCCAGCCGGTCCAGCCAGTAGCGCAGCCGCGGACGGCCCTCGGTCTCCACCAGCTGCTCGTAGCTGGGCCCCTGGCCGCCACGCGCACCGCGCAGGCCCCACTGCCCCAGGAACGTCGCGCGCTCGTCGAGGAGCGCGGCGTACTCGGCGACCGGGATGCCCTTCACCACGCGGGTGCCCCAGAACGGCGGCACGGGCACGGGCACATCGGTCGCTACATCGGAACGGGCGGGAATGGGGGCCTCCGGCTCTCGGGCGGACTTGCGGGCTTCGGCGATGCGCAGGGACCGCTCGCGGCGGGCCTTGCGCTCGGCTCTGCGCGCCTCCTCCTCCGCGCTGATCTCCGGCGCCCGGCCCTGCTTCGCGGCCATGATCGTGTCCATCAGCCGCAGGCCCTCGAACGCGTCCCGCGCGTAGCGGACGTCGCCGTGGTAGAGCTCGGCGAGGTCGTTCTCCACGTAGGTGCGGGTCAGCGCCGCGCCGCCGAGCAGCACCGGCCAGCGGCCGGCGACCCCGCGGGAGTTCATCTCCTCCAGGTTCTCCTTCATGATCACCGTCGATTTCACCAGCAGACCGGACATGCCGATCGCGTCGGCGCCGTGCTCCTCGGCGGCGTCCAGGATCGCGTTCACGGGCTGCTTGATACCCAGGTTGATCACGTCGTACCCGTTGTTCGACAGGATGATGTCGACCAGGTTCTTGCCGATGTCGTGCACGTCGCCCTTGACCGTGGCCAGCACGATCTTCCCCTTGGTCTGGACGTCGCCTTGACTCTGCTCCTGGATGTGCGGTTCGAGGTAGGCCACCGCGGTCTTCATGACCTCGGCCGACTGCAGCACGAACGGCAGCTGCATCTGGCCGGAACCGAACAGCTCGCCGACGGTCTTCATGCCCGACAGCAGGGTGTCGTTGACGATGTCCAGGGCCGGCTTCTCCCGCAGCGCCGCGTCCAGGTCGGCCTCCAGGCCGGTGCGCTCGCCGTCGACGATCCGCCGCTCCAGGCGTTCGAACAGCGGCAGCGCGGCCAGCTCCTCGGCGCGGGAGGCGCGGCTGGAGGCCGCCGAGACCCCCTCGAACAGCGCCATCAGCTTCTGCAGCGGGTCGTAACCCTCCCGCCGCCGGTCGTAGATCAGGTCGAGCGCGACCGCACGGTGGTCGTCCGGGATCCGCGCCATCGGCAGGATCTTCGACGCGTGCACGATCGCAGTGGACAGCCCGGCCTCGACGCACTCGTGCAGGAACACCGAGTTGAGCACCTGGCGCGCGGCGGCGTTGAGCCCGAAGGAGACGTTGGAGATGCCCAGCGTCGTCTGGACCTCCGGGTAGCGGCGTTTGAGCTCGCGGATCGCCTCGATCGTCTCCAGCGCGTCGCGGCGGGTCTCCTCCTGCCCGGTGGTGATCGGGAAGGTGAGGCAGTCCACCACGATGTCGGACACCCGCATGCCCCAGTTGGTGACCAGGTCCTCGATCGTGCGGGTGGCGACCCGGACCTTCCACTCGGCGGTGCGGGCCTGGCCCTCCTCGTCGATGCACATCACCACGACCGCGGCGCCGTGCTCGGACACCAGCCGCATGATCTTCTGGAAGCGGGAGTCCGGGCCGTCGCCGTCCTCGTAGTTGACGCTGTTGACCACGCACCGGCCGCCGAGCCGCTCCAGCCCGGCCTGCAGCACCGCCGGCTCGGTCGAGTCGAGCATGATCGGCAGCGTGGACGCCGTGGCCAGCCGCCCGGCCAGCTCGGCCATGTCCACCGCGCCGTCCCGGCCCACGTAGTCCACGCACAAGTCCAGCAGGTGCGCGCCGTCGCGGGTCTGCTCGCGCGCGATCTCCACGCAGTCCTCGTAGCGGCCCTCGAGCATGGCCTCGCGGAACTTCTTCGACCCGTTGGCGTTGGTGCGCTCCCCCACCATCAGCACCGACGCGTCCTGGGCGAACGGCACCGCCTGGTACAGCGACGAAACGCCCGGCTCGTGCCGGGGCCGTCGCTGCGCCCGCTCGACCTCGCGCACCGCCTCGGCCAGCTGCCGGATGTGCTCGCCGGTGGTGCCGCAGCACCCGCCGACCAGGCCCACCCCGAACTCGCGGACGAACCCCGACAGCGCCTCGGCGAGGCCCTCGGGGGTCAGCGGGTACACCGCGCCGTCCGGGCCCAGCTCCGGCAGGCCCGCGTTCGGCATCACCGACAGCGGCACCCGCGCGGACTTCGACAGCGTCCGCAGGTGCTCGCTCATCTCCGCCGGGCCGGTCGCGCAGTTCAGCCCGATCACGTCGACGCCCAGCGGCTCCAGCGCGGCCAGCGCCGCCGACACCTCGGTGCCGAGCAGCATCGTCCCGGTGGTCTCCACCGTGATCGACGCGATCACCGGCACCTCCCGGCCGGCGGCGCGCATCGCCCGGCGGGCGCCCAGGACCGCGGCCTTGGTCTGCAGCAGGTCCTGCGAGGTCTCCACGAGCACCGCGTCCACCCCGCCGTGCAGCAGGCCGGTGACCTGCTCGACGTAGGCGTCCCGCAACTGCGCGTACGGCGCGTGGCCCAGGGTGGGCAGCTTGGTGCCGGGCCCGACCGAGCCCAGCACGAACCGCGGCCGCTGCGGCGTGGCGAACTCGTCGGCGGTCTCGCGCGCCAGCCGCGCCCCGGCCTCCGCCAGCTCGGCGATGCGGCCGGCGATCCCGTACTCGCCCAGGTTGGCCATGTTCGCGCCGAAGGTGTTCGTCTCGACGGCGTCCGCCCCGGCCTCCAGGTAGCCGCGGTGGATGCCGCGCACCACGTCCGGCCGCGTCACGTTCAGGATCTCGTTGCAGCCCTCCAGGCCGGCGAAGTCGTCCAGCGACAGGTCGTGCGCCTGCAACGCGGTGCCCATCGCCCCGTCCGCCACGACCACACGGGCGGCGAGGGCGTCCAGCAGCGGTGACGAAGAGCGATCCGACATGACGTCCAGGCTACGGTCTCCCCGGTGCCCCGGGGGTCGTAGGCTGGGTGGGTGAGTGATCCAGCCGACGCGATTCCACAAGCGGAGCACCCCGATCCGGAGGGCACGACGTCCCGGGAACGGGTCATGGTCGTCGCCTTCGAAGGCTGGAACGACGCGGGCGACGCGGCCAGCACCGCCCTGGAGCACCTCCAGCTCAGCTGGGACGCCAAGCCGCTGGCCGAGCTCGAGCCGGACGACTACTACGACTTCCAGGTCAGCCGCCCGACGGTGCGGATGGTCGAGGGCGTCACCCGGCGCGTGGAGTGGCCCACGACCCGTCTGTCCATCTGCCACCCGCCCGGCTACGACCAGGACATCGTGCTGGTCACCGGCCCGGAGCCGAACATGCGGTGGCGCGCCTTCTGCGACGAGCTGCTCGGCCACATCGAGGAGCTCGCCGTGACCACCGTCGTCACGCTGGGCGCCCTGCTCGCCGACACCGCCCACACCCGCCCGGTCCCGGTCACCGGCACCGCCTACGACCCGGAGGCCGCCGCGCGGTTCGGGCTCGAGCGCAGCCGCTACCAGGGCCCGACCGGCATCGTCGGCATCCTGCAGGACGCGTGCGTGCAGGCGGGCATCCCGGCGATCTCCCTCTGGGCGGCGGTGCCGCACTACGTGTCCCACCCGCCCTCCCCGAAGGCGACCCTGGCGCTGCTGCACAAGCTCGAGGACGTCCTGGACGTCGAGGTGCCGCTGGGCGCACTGCCGGAGCAGGCCGAGGAGTGGCAGCAGACGGTCAGCGAGATGGCCGAGGAGGACGAGGAGATCGCCGAGTACGTCCGCTCGCTCGAGGAGCGCGGCGACGCCGAGATCGCGATCACGCTGGAGGAGTCCAGCGGCGAGAAGATCGCCGCCGAGTTCGAGCGCTACCTGCGCCGCCGCCGTCCGGGCGCGGAAGGACCGGGACCGGCCGGCCGGTGAGCGAGCGGCCTGCCCGGGCCGCGCTGTACGTCGGTGGCCTGCTCGGGGCCGGGGTGGTCTCCTCGATGCTGCCCGAACTATCGGCGAGCTTCGGTGTCTCGCCGGGCACCGCGGCGTCCTCGCTGACCGCGTACCTGCTGCCGTTCGCGCTGGTCATGCTCGTGTCCGGCACGTACGGGGCGCGCTGGGGCCCGGTGCGCACGATCCGGGTCGCCTACGCCGGCTACGTCCTGGCGGCGGCGCTGGCCGCGCTCGCACCGTGGTTCTGGCTGTTCCAGGTCACGCGGGGGCTGCAGGGCGTGGCCAACGCGTTCACCACGCCGCTGCTGCTGACCAAGCTGGCGTCGATCACCCCGTCCGACCGGCTGGGCCGCGCGCTGGGCGCGTTCGGCGCGATGCAGGCGCTCGGGCAGACCTCCGCGCCCCTGGTCGGCGGCCTGGCCGCGGAGGGCGACTGGCGCTGGGCGTTCGCCGGTATCGCGGCCGTCGCGCTGGTGCTCGCCCTGAGCCCGCTGCCGCCGGACGCCCCGTCCGGAGCCGTCGCCGAGCGGCTGCGGGACGCGTGGCGGCCGGTCGTGCTGTGGGCGGGCGCCGTGGTCTTCCTGGCCTGGGCGTGCCTGGCCGGGCTGCCGTTCCTGGTCGCCTTCCGGGTCGACGACCTGTTCGCCCTGCCCCCGGGCGTGCGCGGGCTGGTGCTCACCGCCTACGGCATCGCCGGGTTCGTCGCGGCGCGCCTGGTGGGTGCCGCGTCGGACCGGTTCGGGCCGCGCGTGGCGGTCGCCGCCGGGCTGCTGTTCGGCGCGGCGGCGATGGCCTCGATCGGGCTGTTCCCGGTCCTGCCGGCGGTGACCATCGCCTGGGCGGTGGGCGGGGTGTGCGGGCAGCTGATCCTGGTCGGGGTCAACGCGACGGTGCTCGGCGGGAACGGCAACGGGGGCGGTGGCGCGATCTCGGTGGTGACCGCGTTGCGGTTCCTCGGGATGTCCGCCTCGCCCGCCGTGTTCACCGGCCTCTACCACCGCAGCCCGGCGCTGGGGTTCCTCGTCGCGGCCGCGGCGCTGGCCCTGACGATCCCGCTGGTCGCGCTGAAACCCCGGTCAGAGGATGCGGCGTAGCGGGATCGGCCCGCGCTCGCGGCGGCGCCACTCGCGCGGGTAGCCCAGCGACACCTCTTCGAAGCGGACGCCGTCGGCCCAGGTGGTGCGCGGGATGTGCAGGTGGCCGAACACGGCGACCTCGGCGCGGTAGCGCAGGTGCCAGTCCTCGGTGCGGGTGGTGCCGCACCACAGCGCGAACTCCGGCCAGCGCAGCGGGCCGGTGGGATGCCGGTGCAACGGCCAGTGGGACATCAGCACCGTGCCGTGGCCGGAGGGGATCTGGTCCAGGCGCTGTTCGCTGACCTTGAGGCGGTGGGCGCACCAGTCCTGCCGGCTCGGGAACGGGTCGGGGTGCAGGTAGAACTCGTCGGTGCACACCACGTTCGCCTCGCGGGCCTGGTCGAGCGCCTCCGCCAGCGACGCGTTCTCCGCGCGCGGGGTGCGCCAGCTGTAGTCGTAGAGCAGGAACAGCGGGGCGATGGTGAGCGGGCGGTCCGCGTGGGTCCAGACCAGGTAGTCGTCCTCGGGGGTGCGGACGCCGATCTCGCGGCATCGCTGGACGAGGTGCTGGTAGCGGGCTTCGCCGCGCAGCTCGCCGCCGCCGCGCGGGATGGTCCACAGCTCGTGGTTGCCCGGCACCCACACCACCTCGGCGAAGCGGTCCTTGAGCGTGGCGAGGGTGCCGACGACGGCGTCGATCTTCTCGGCGACGTCGCCCGCCACGAGCAGCCAGTCCTCCGGCGAATCCGGGCGGATCTCGTCGATCAGCGGCGCGTTCCCGTTGTGGGTGACGTGGAGGTCGCTGGTGGCGTAGAGGAGGGGCACGGCTCCACCGTAGCCGGGCGGCGCACCAGCCAGACGACCCCGAGCAGCCCGGCGACGAGGTTGAGGCCGGCCTGGAAGTTCAGCAGTGCGGTCAGGCCGAACAGGCCGACGAGCGTGCCGGCGCCGAGCATGCCGGCGACCTGGGCCAGTGCCTGGACGGCGAACCCGGTGGCCAGGACCCGTCCGGTGGTGCCGGGCGAGCTGACCTCCTGCACGACCGACAGCAGACCGGCGCCCAGCACCACGACGGGGACGCCGATCGCGATGAACAGTCCGATGTAGACACCGAAGGCCGTGGTCAGGGCGGGCGCGTTCCAGATGACCGCGGCGGTGAGGCCGAACGCGACGGTGCCCCAGCTCAGCAGGCGCGCGGGTGCGGCGCGGCGGAGGGTGAGGACCAGGCCCGCGGCGAGCCCGCCGATCGCCTGGACACCGCGCAGCAGACCGGTTTCCGCCTCACCCCGGCCCAGCGGGCCGCTGACGAACAGGACGAACAGGACGACGAACATTCCCTGTCCCACCGACATGAGGGCCGTCATGGCCACGACGAGCCGGAGGCGCACGTCACGGCGGATCTCCGTGAACCCGTCGAGCCACGCCCGGAGCGCCGGGGCGTGCCGGGCCGGGCGGGGTTCGGCGAACCGCGGCAGCAGGACGGCGATCGCCGCGGCGAGGGCGCCCGCGTAGGCGGCGACGACGGCACCGAGTCCCGCGATCCCGAGGAGCACCCCGCCGGCCGCGCTGCCGCCCAGCCGCGCGACGCACGTGCCCACGCCGATCGCCCCGTTGGCCGCGGTGGTCTCCTCTGGTCCGGCGAGGGCCGGGACGAGCGCGCCGCGGGCGGGTTCGAACAGCGCCGCGAGACCGGACTGCAGGGCCATCACGAGGTAGACGAGCGGCAGTTCGCGTCCGGCGAACACCAGCGGCACGGCGACGAGCGCCTGGCCCGCGCACACCGCGGCGAGCAGGCGGCGGCGGTTCCACCGGTCGGCGAGCACACCGGCGACCGGACTGAGCGCGACGGCGGGCAGCACGCCGGCGACCATCGTCGCGGCGGTCGCCGCGGGCGAGCCGGTGAGCGCGAAGATGTGCAGGGGCAGTGCGACCTGCAACATCCACTCGGCGGTCTCGGCGAACAACCCGGCACCCCACAGCCGCGCGAAGGCCGGATTGCGGAGCGGACTAGGCATGAGTCCCCCGGTCCGGTGTGCCGGGTGCCGGGCGGGCATCACGCGCCCGGGTGCCCCAGATGGGAGCCGGTTCCCGGGAAGGGCTCCCCCGGCCCGGTGTGCCGGGTGCCGGGCGGGCACCGCGCGCCCGGGTGACCCAAGTGGGGGCCGGTTCCCGGGAAGGGCTCCCCCGGCCCGGTGTGCCGGGTGCCGGGCGGGCATCACGCGCCCGGGTGCCCCAGATGGGAGCCGGTTCCCGGGAAGGGCTCCCCCGGCCTGCAGCGCCGGGCGTCGGGCGGGCACCGCGCGCCCGGGTGACCCAAGTGGGGGCCGGTTCCCGGGAAGGGCTCCCCCGGCCCGGTGTGCCGGGTGCCGGGCGGGCATCACGCGCCCGGGTGCCCCAGATGGGAGCCGGTTCCCGGGAAGGGCTCCCCCGGCCTGCAGCGCCGGGCGTCGGGCGGGCACCGCGCGCCCGGGTGACCCAAGTGGGGGCGGGATTCCGGGAGCGGCTGGGTACGGTTCCCCGGCCTGGCTCGCCGGGCATCGGGCGAGCACCGGGCGCATGGGGGCCCGGCGCGGGGGCCGGTCCCCGGGAGGGGCTAGCCATGAGTCCCCCGGTCCGGCGTGCTGGGCGGGCGCCGTGCGCCCGGGTGCCGGGGGTGGCCGGATTCCGGGAGGGAATGGTCATGCTTCCCCGGGCTGGTTCGCCGAGGGCCGGGCGGGCACCGGGCGCCTGGGAGCCCGCCGCGGGGGCCGGTTCCCGGGAGGGACTGGGCGCGCTCCCCCGGCCTGGTTCGCCACGCTCCCACCGCACATCCGGCGCCGGCCGGCTGCCCGCACCGGGTGGCGCGCCACCGGGTCGCCGGGCGAAGTTCCGGATCCGCCCACGGCCGAGCCCGCTACCCCGGCCCGCCGGGCCGAGCGCCCTCCCCTGGCCCGTCGGGCGGAACGCCCGCACCCGGCTCGCGGGCCTGGACACCCGCCCGGCGGCGGGCGCCGCCGGGCCCGCGCTACTCACTGGGCCTCCCGCTCGCCTCGACGCGCGGGAACGCCCGCCAGCTGCCGTGGACCGGGCGGGCACCCTCCGGGGCGTCGGCGCGGAGGGTGGCCACGTAGGGGCGCACGAGCGCGTCGATCGCGTCGTTGAGGGCGGCCAGCTCCTCCGGGGTGATCCGCAGGGCGTAGGTGTTCAGCACCGACGCTTCCTGCCACGCCCGGTCGAACTCGCCGATCGTGTCCAGGAACCGCTGCCCCAGCACGCCGTCCTCGGTGAGGCGCGCGGCCGCCTCGGCCAGCTGAGCCGTCCGCACCGCGGGGTCGGTCGCGAACTCGCCGAAGTCCAGCCCGACCGGAACCGCCCGCCACGGGCGTTCCCGGCCGTCGGTGGCTTCGACCCGCTCGACCAGCCCCCACTGCGCCAGCTGCCGCAGGTGCCAGCTGCAGTTCGACGCCGACGACTCCACCGCCTCGGCACAGTCCGTCGCCGTGCGCGGCCCCACGGCCATCAGGTAGCTCAGCAACGCCGACCGCAGCGGATGCGCCAGCGCGCGCATCAGCTCCGCGTCCCGGACCCGCCGTCGCGGCGGCAGCTCGGCCATCACAGTCCCCGATCTGTGAAAGAATCCTTTCGAAACAACTCTTTCACGTCACCGCGGGGCCCGTCAACGGCAACGGCGCGGCCCCGCACCGGAGCCGCGCCGTATAGGTCGTTATACGCTGATCAGAGTTCGACGCCGAGCAACGCGTCGACCGCCACGCGGATCAGGCCCGGCGCGCCCGAATCGCGCCCGCCCTGCCGCAGCGCCTCGTCGGCCCACGCGTCGACCGCGCGCATGGCGTTGACGGTGTCCAGGTCGTCGGCCAGGTGGTCGCGCAGCCGGGCGACCGTGTCGTCGGCCTCGGGGCCGGTCGGCAGCGCCGCCGCCTCCCGCCACCGGGCCAGCCGGGCCTGCGCGGTGGTGAGCAGGTCGCCGGTCCACGAGCGGTCGCTGCGGTAGTGGCCGTCGAACAGGGCGAGCCGGATCGCGTTGGGGTCCACGCCGTCGGCCCGCAGCCGGGACACGAACACCAGGTTGCCGCGCGACTTGGACATCTTCTCGCCGTCCAGGCCGATCATGCCGGAGTGCACGTAGTGCCGGGCGAACGGGTGCTCCCCGGAGAGCGCCTCGGCGTGCGCGGCGCTGTACTCGTGGTGCGGGAAGATGAGGTCCGAGCCGCCGCCCTGCACGTCGAAGCCCATGCCGAGCCGGTTGACCGCGATGGCGCTGCACTCGATGTGCCAGCCGGGACGTCCCGCGCCCAGCTCCGACTCCCACGACGGTTCACCAGGCCGGGCGCAGCGCCACAGCAGGGCGTCCAGCGGGTCCCGCTTGCCGGGGCGGTCCGGGTCGCCGCCGCGCTCGGCGAAGAACTTCGCCATCGTCTCGGCGTCGTAGTTGGACTCGTAGCCGAAGCGGCCGGTGGCGGTGTGGTCGAAGTAGATGTCCGGGTACTCGGCGTCCTCGGCGCGGTAGGCCGCGCCGTGCGCCAGCAGCTTCGAGATGACCTCGACGATCTCCGGGATGCTCTCCACGGCGCCGACGAACTGCTTCGGCGGCAGCACCCGCAGGGCCTCCATGTCCTCGCGGAACAGGGCGGTTTCGCGCAGCCCCAGCACGACCCAGTCGTCGGAGTCCCGCTCGGCGCGCTCGAGCAGCGGGTCGTCGACGTCGGTCACGTTCTGCACGTAGTGGACCGTGTGGCCGCTGTCCCGCCACACCCGGTTGACCAGGTCGAACGCGAGGTAGGTCGCCGCGTGCCCGAGGTGCGTGGCGTCGTACGGGGTGATGCCGCAGACGTACATGCGCGCCGTCTTGCCCGGCGCGGTCGGGCGCACCTGACCGGTGGAGGTGTCGTACAACCGGAGTGCGCGTGGAGTGCCCGGCACGTAGGGCAGCGGCACCGAGGACCAAGTCTTCATACCCCAACCCTAGGTGGCGTCCCGCTGAACCGTCCCGCCCGGTGGGATCGGTTCGCCTCACGAAGCGGTCAGCGACCGCAGTTCGCCGGGGCCGCCGAAGAACGTGTCCTGGTTCCCGGGCAGCGGCCCGGCGACCGCCGACTGCCAGAACTTCGCCGTCCACCCGCCGGGCACCTCGCCCATCGACGTGTTGTAGCGGGCCAGCCAGAGGACGTGGTCGGCGGCGAAGGCGGTGCTGTTGCCGGTGCAGGCCCGCCACCACAGGTTCGTCGTGTAGATGATCGGGGTGTGGCCGGTGCGCCGCTGCAGTTCGGTGCTGAAGTCGCGGATCCAG
Source organism: Amycolatopsis thermophila (assembly GCF_030814215.1). Taxonomy (NCBI): domain Bacteria; kingdom Bacillati; phylum Actinomycetota; class Actinomycetes; order Pseudonocardiales; family Pseudonocardiaceae; genus Amycolatopsis; species Amycolatopsis thermophila. The sequence goes on from NZ_JAUSUT010000001.1 coordinate 5,865,649, forward strand.
GCGACCATGTCGGCGGGCGCGAGGCCGTAGCAGGGCGCCACGTTGGGCGTGTCCTCCAGGTCGAGCGCGGGCGGCAGCGTCATCCCGTCGGCGAACCACTTGCCGTCGTTGGTGTGGAGGTAGGCGGCCTGCTCGGCCCCGCCCGTCTTGTCCGGCCGCGCGTAGTGGTAGGCCGCCCGGTACAGGCCGGCGGCCTTGGCGGCCCGGAACTGCGCCAGGTAGTTCGGGTTGACGTACCCGACGCCGGCGGTGTCCTTGACGAACACGAACCCCGCGCCCGCCGCCTTGGCCGCGGCGAAGTCGGGCACGCCCTGCGAGGCGCTGATGTCGAACCCGGCGACCTGCGCCGCGGGCTGGGCGGACGCCGCGGGCGCGAAGCCGACCACCGCGGCGAGGGCGACGAGCACCGCCACCATCCGGAAGATCACTTTCTCGGCCACGTCCGGACCGTAAGTCCCGGTGTCCGCGAGCGCGCGGCGCGTGACCGCATCGGGTGACTCAGGCGCCGGGGAACGACGCGGCCCACATCGCGTCCAGCCCGGCCGTCAGCTGGTCCGACGTCGGCGCGCCGTCGGGGTCGAGCAGCCACTGCACGGCCAGCCCGTCGCAGATCGCGATCACGAAACTGGCCACCGCCCGGCAGCGCGGGTCGTCGGCCGGGGTGCCGTCGGCCAGCGACCGCGCGACCAGTTCGGCGACCTTCGCCCGGCAGCGGCGGTAGTGCTCGGCGAACTGCTCCCGCAGGTACTCGGTCCGCTCGGCCTGGGCCAGGGCCTCCACATAGGACAGCAGCAGCGCGCGGCTGGCGGGCAGGCTGTCCAGCATCGCCGCCCAGGCCCGGCGTCCCCGTTCGATCGGCGGCACGGCGGGCTCGGCCATCGCGATCCCGGCCAGCTTGTCGGTCCACTCCTCGAACACCTCGCCGATCGCGGCGTTGAGCAGCCCCGCCTTGGAGCCGAAGTGGTACCCGATCGAGTGCAGGTTCGTGTCCGACGCCGCGACCAGGTCGCGCGCCGTGATGTGCGCGTAGCCCTTCTCCTCGAGCAGCCGTCGCGCGGCGGCCAGCAGCTCTTCCCGGTGACCCACGGGAGCACCCTAGCTGGACACCGGTCTTACACGCCCGTATAAATGACAGGCCGGTCACGTCGAGGAGGTCGCGATGAGCGTCGAAGCCCCGTCCCGCACGTCCACCCTCCCGCTCCCGCCCGGCCCGCGGCTGCCCGCGGGTGTGCAGACGGTGCTGTTCGGCAACTTCCGGCACGTGCTGATGCCGTTGTTGCGGCGCCGCTACGGCGACGTGATCAGCCTCGACCTCTACCCGGAACGCCGCGTGGTGCAGCTGGCGAACCTCGACCACATCAGGGAGGTGTTCAGCGGCCCGGCGGAGGTCTTCCACGCCGGTGAGGGCAACGTGATCCTCAAGCCGCTGATGGGCGAGCACTCGGTGCTGCTCACCGACGAGGACGTGCACCTGCGGGCCCGCAAGCTGCTGATGCCGGCGTTCCACGGCGCGGCGCTGCGCGGCTACCGGGACATGATCACCACGCTGGCCGAGGCCGAGGTCGCCCGGTGGCGGCCCGGCCGGGTGTTCCCGTCGCACGAGCGGATGCAGGCGCTCACGCTGGAGATCATCCTGCGGGTGGTGTTCGGCGTCGCCGAGGGCCCGCGGCTGGACGAGCTGCGCGCGCTGCTCACCCGCATCGTCGACATCGGGATCCTCGAGCTGTTCGGTTGGCACAACACCAAGCTCCGCCGGATCGGCCCGTGGCGGCGGTACAGCCTGGCGCAGGACCGGGTGGACGAGCTGCTCTACGCCGAGATCGCCGACCGCCGCAAGGCCGGTGACCTGGACGGCCGCGGCGACGTGCTGTCCCGCCTGCTCACGGTGCCGGCGCACGACGACCGGCTCTCCGACGCGGAGCTGCGGGACCAGCTGATCACCCTGCTGCTGGCCGGGCACGAGACCACCGCGACGGCACTGGCCTGGTCGTTCCACGAGCTGGCACGGGACCCGGCGCGGCAGCGGCGGGCGATCGAAGCCGCCGACTCCGGCGACGAGAAGTACCTGGAGGCGGTCGCCAAGGAGGCGATGCGGCAGCACCCGGTGATCTCGGAGGTCGCCCGGCGGCTGACGAAGGACGTCGAGATCGGCGGCTACCGCATCCCGGCGGGCCACACCGTGATGCCCTCGATCGCCCTCGTCCAGGGCGACGCGCGGCACCACGAGTCGCCGGCGGCGTTCCGGCCCGAGCGGTTCCTCGACGGCGGCCCGGCCGCCGGAACCTGGTTCCCCTTCGGCGGCGGTGTGCGGCGCTGCCTGGGCGCTGGCTTTTCCCTGCTCGAGGCGACGATCGTGCTGCGCGCCGTGCTGACCCGGTTCGCGCTGGAGGCGGACCGCGCCCGCGGCGAGCGCGCGAAGCCGCGCCACATCACGATGGTCCCCGCCCGCGGGGCGCGGATCGCGGTCATCCCGCGGGCGTGAGGAGCAGGGCGGCCATCGCGACCAGCGCGAGCACCTTCACCGCCTCGAGCACGATGTAGGCCAGGTGCGCCCGTGACCGCGGCACCGTCTCCCCCGCCAGGACGCGGTCCGAGCGCCGGTTCAACGGCGGCCGGACCGCGACGAGCTGCGCGAGGAGCACGACCGCGGCGGCACCGCCGGCCAGGTACACCGGCCAGCGCACCGGCGACACCGCGATCCCGGCCGCGACCAGCACCGCCAGCACCACCTCGGCCCGGTTGAGCGCCCGGAACACCAGCCGCCCGATGCCGAGGCCGATCGGCACCGTCACGCCCGGCGCCCGGAACTTCAGCGGCGCCTCCAGGAACGAGATCGCGAGCACCATGCCCAGCCACAGGCAGGTGAGGCCACCGGCGAGCTCAGTCACGCACATCCTCCAGTTCGACCACGCACGCGTCGGGTTCGGCGAAGGGCAGCAGCGCACGGGCCCGCAGCGGCCCGCCCTCCAGCGCCCCGCTCACCATCCCCCGGTGCACCGAGCACACCGCGTCCCGGTGGCGGGCCGCCAGCTCCAGGAACGGGCAGTGCCGCAACCGGATCCGGTGCGGTTCCGCGGCCGGCTCCGGCGCGAAGCCCAGCTCGTCGAGCAGGCCCACCACCTCCCCGGCCGTTCCGGGACGGTCGGCCAGCCGGCGGCCCCACGCGACGCCCGCCGCGGCCGGATCACCGGGGCCGCCCAGCAGCACCTCGGCCAGCGCCTCGTAGCGCCGGTCGCGGCCGCGGGCCGTGCCCGGTGGCACCCGGTACTCCGCGGGGGGCCGTCCCGGGCCGGACGCCCGCCCGGGGACCCGCTCGACCAGCTCGTCGGCGACCAGCTGGTCGAGGTGGAACCGGACGCTGTTCGGGTGCAGCCCCACCTGCCGGGCCAGCTCCGCGACACCCACCGGTCCCGCCTCACGGACCGCCCGCAGCACCTGCTCGCGGCGCTGTGTCATCTCGCGGCCTCCCCTGCGGTTATGCTGGCCCCGAATTTATCCGAGAATTTCTCGTACTAACAGGGGGACGAGTGCACGACCACACCCCGAGCGAGGCCGTCCCGGCGAACCTGCGCGAACTGGCCACCGCGAACGGCGCGGACGGCATCCTGTGGCGGCTGCGCGAGGACGGCCGGCAGCTCGACGCGAACCTCGTCCGCCTGCCCGCCGGCGAGCGGATCGACACCCACGCCGAGCCCGACCTGGACGTCCTGCTGGTGGTCGTGGCCGGCACCGGCACCCTGACCACCGGCGACGGACCGCTCGAACTCGGCCCCGGCTCACTGGCGTGGCTGGCGCACGGCCAGGCCCGCGCGATCGACGCGGGGCCCGAGGGCCTGTCCTACCTGACCGTGCACCGGCGCCGCCCCGGCATGCGGATCGGGATCCGCTGACGCCGTCGCGCGCAGGTGGTCGTCGCTGCGCACCGGAGGTGCCACCCGCCGCGGCCGGGCCTGGGCTAACGCCGTCGCGTGCGCAGGTAGTCGCTGATCACCGCGGCGCCCAGGCCGTCCACCTCGGGCGCCACGACCCGTCCGCCGGACCGTCGCGCGATGAGGTCCACGAACACGGCCAGCCGCGGGTCGTCACCGAGCCGGAACACCGACACCGATGCCCCCATCTTCGCCAGCCGGTCCACTTCGGACAGGGTTTTGACCAGCGTGCGCGGCTGGGGCGGGTAGTCGAACTCCGCCGTGCCGTCCGGCTCCAGGTGCGCGGTCGGCTCGCCGTCGGTGACCATCAGCACCACCGGCTGCGCGTTGGGGTGCCGCCGCAGGTGCCGTCCGGCCAGCAGCAGCGCGTGGTGGGCGTTGGTGCCCTGCTCCCACACGCCCTCCAGGCCGACCAGCTCCGGCAGCTCGACCGACGTCGCGTAGCGGCCGAAGGTGATGAGCTGCAGCGCGTCGTTGCGGAACCGGGTGGAGATCAGCTGGTGCAGCGCCAGCGCGGTGCGCTTCATCGGCAGCCAGCGCCCCTCGGACACCATCGACCACGACGTGTCCACGCACAGCGCCACCGCGGCGCGTGACCGCAGCTCGGTCTCCACGACCTCCACATCGGACACGTCCAGCCGCACCGGCCCGCCGCCGGCCGAGGCCGTCCGCAGCACCGCGTTGCGCACGGTGCGGGAGACCTCCCACGGTTCCCGGTCGCCGAACTGCCAGGGCCGGCTCGCCCCGGTCGGCTCCCCCGCCGCGCCCGCGGATTCGGTCTGCCGCTCGCCGGTCTTGCCGCGCAGCGAGTGCACGATGTCCGACAACGCGGTCTCCCCCAGGCGCCGCAACGCCTTCGGGGTCAACCGCAGGGAACCGTCGGGCGCGCGTTCGAACAGACCCTGCGACCGCAGTTCACGCTCCAGTTCGGACAGCCGCCGCGCGTCGACCCCGGCGTCCGGCCCGAGCTGGCGCTCCAGCGTCTCGAGGTCGATGTCCTCCAGCCGCGCGCCCGGATAGGACTGGGCCAGCTGCTCGGCGAGCGCGTCCAGCTCGGCCAGGTCCTGCATCGCCTGCGCGCCTTCGCCCAGCCCCAGCGGGTCCTGCCCGCGGAACCGCGCCGAGGACGTCCAGTCCTCCCCCGGCCGCATCGCCTGCAGCCGGGCATCCAGGCCGGCCAGCTGCTGCCCGATGCGCGGGTCGCCGAACGCCTGCTGCGCCAGCTCGGCCAGTTCCGCCCGCTGCTCGGCCGACATCGAGTTGAGCATCCGCTGGGCCGCGGCGGCCCGCGCCGCGAGCGCGTCGATCAGCTCGTCCACGTTCCGCGGGTTCTCCGGGAAGAACTCGCCGTGGCGGCGCATGAACTCCGCGAACCGCTCGTCGATGTCGTCCACGCCGCGGGCGTGGGCGTCGAGCAGCGCGTTGAGGTCGGACAGCATCTGGTGAACGCGTTCGACGTCCTCCGGGCTGGTGCTCTGCAACGCCTCCTTCATGCCCTCGAACCGGGCGTCGAGCATCTCGCGGCCGAGCAGGTCGCGGATCTGGTCGTACTTCTCGCGGCCCTCCTCGGACCGCCACGGGTACTCGGACAGCTCCCGCACCGCGGCGGCCGTGCCCGGCGGCAGGGCGTCGAGCTGCGCCTCGGCGAACCGGGCGTCGTCGGAGGGGTCCGGGAACAGTGCCCGCCGCTCGGCGTCGAGCGCCTCGTCGAGCAGGCGCCGCACCTCCTGGAGGGTGCCGTCGAGCCGGTGCCGCCGCTGGATCTCCGCCCGGCGCTGCCACACGCGCCGCGTCATCTCGTCCAGGCCACGGGTGTTCGGCGTGCCGCGGCGCAGCAGCTCCTCCAGCGCCGACCGCGGCGAGGCCCCGTCCATCACCTCGCGGCCGATCTCGTCCAGCGCCTCACGCAGGTCGATCGGGGGTGCGAGCGGGTCCGGGCCCTCGTGCCAGGGGCCGTAGGACCAGCCGTCGGGTGCGGTGGTCACGGCCCGTACACCGTGGTCGCGTCGTCGGAGTCCTTGGCCAGCTGCCGGGCCAGGTAGAGCGACTCCAGTGCCAGCTCGACGGCCGCCGCGATGCGGCCGGGCTCGTCCGTGGCGGACGCCCCGGCCCGCTGGGCGACCTCGTGCAGCACCGGCAGTTCGGGCAGCGCGGCCAGCAGGTCGGCACCCGGCACGCGCTCACCGGTGGCGACCAGGTGCCCGTTCGAGACGGCCTCGACCAGCGGGCGCAGGTTGAGCCCGCCGAAGCGTTCCCGTGCGGTTTCGGCGACCGCGCGGCGCAGCAGGTGCACCAGGTGCTCGGTCTCGCGGCCCTCCTCGCCCGGCTCGAACTCGATCTTGCCGCGCAGCACGGCGGGCACGGCCTCCAGGTCGACCGGCCGGGCCACCGCGGGGTGCTCGCCGGTGAGGGCGGCCCGCCGCAACGCCGCCGCCGCAACGGTTTCCGCCGCCGCGACGGCGAACCGGGCCGACACGCCGGAACGCTGGTCGACCACGGTGGACTCGCGCAGGTTGCGCACGAACCGCGCCAGCACCTCCAGCAGCGGCTCGCCGACCTCGGCGACCAGGTGCGCCTCCTGGCGGACCACGTCGACCTCGGCCGCCACGGTCAGCGGGTAGTGCGTCCGGATCTCCGCGCCGAACCGGTCCTTGAGCGGGGTGATGATCCGGCCGCGGTTCGTGTAGTCCTCGGGGTTGGCGGTGGCGACGAGCAGCACGTCCAGCGGCAGCCGCAGGGTGTACCCGCGGATCTGGATGTCGCGCTCCTCCATCACGTTGAGCAGCGCGACCTGGATGCGCTCGGCGAGGTCGGGCAGCTCGTTGATGGCCACGATGCCGCGGTGCGCGCGCGGCACGAGTCCGAAGTGGATGGTCTCCGGGTCGCCCAGGCTGCGGCCCTCGGCGACCTTCACCGGGTCGACGTCACCGATGAGGTCGCCGACGGAGGTGTCCGGAGTGGCCAGCTTCTCCGTGTAGCGCTGGTCGCGGTGCAGCCAGGTCACGGGCAGCTCGTCGCCGAGTTCGGCGGCGCGGCGGCGCGAGGCCGGGGTGATCGGCTCCAGCGGGTGCTCGGCCAGCTCGGACCCCTCGATCACCGGGGTCCACTCGTCGAGCAGCCCGGCCAGGGTGCGCAGCAGGCGCGTCTTGCCCTGGCCGCGCTCGCCGAGCAGCACGACGTCGTGGCCGGCCAGCAGGGCGCGTTCGAACTGGGGCAGCACGGTCCGGCCGAACCCGACGATCCCCGGCCACGGGTTGCGGCCCTCGCGCAGCGCGGCGAGGAGGTTGTCGTGGATCTCCGTCTTGATGCTGCGCGGCAGGTACCCGGCGGCGCGCAGCTCCCCCGCGGTGCGCGGGAGGTTCTCGGGTGCGGGTGTCACGACTACGACGCTACGCACGTCTGGCGGTGCCGTCGACGTGGAGCAGCTCCAGCGGCCACGTGCCGTATTCTGGTTCGCCGTGTGCTGTCCCAGTGCGACCCTCACCGTGTGGGCCTCGGCGTGGCTGTCCGGTACCGCCGCGTCCGACGACGTCCTCGACGCCCTGCTGGCCTGGGGCGAGGCGCACGAGGTGGTGGCGGCCGACGCCGAAACCGCGGTGTCGCTGGACCTCCCGCTCGCCGGGGACTTCCCCGCCACGCCGGTCCAGCTGCTCGCCGCGCTGCGCGCCCACGGCGCCGGGCCGGCCCGGCTCGTGCTGCCCGCGCCCGGTGACGCGCGGGGCCTGGGCGGGGGCGGCTCGTTCACCGAGGCCGCGATGAAGGCCGGTGAGGCCGTGCTGCTGCCCGATCTCGGGTTCGGGCTGGTACCGGTGCCCATCGCCGAGGGGCTCGTGCGGTGGTCCGTGCACAAGATCCCGGTGGCCACGGGGCCCGACCACGTGGGCCTGAGCGAGGCCGAGCACGGACTGACCGACGCGATCCGCGACTCGGCGGGCGCGCTGCAGGCGCTGGACGTGGCACGGGACCGGCCGGGGGTGCGGGCCGAGCTGGCGGCGAAGCTGCGGGCGCGGCCGAACCTGCACTGGCCGGCCGGGACGCCCGGCCGCGCGCTGCGGGTGCTGCAGCGCGCCGACGAGGTGGGCGCGATCCTCGCGATCGCCGAGATCGACGACCCGGGCGGTGCCCTGTCGTCGTCGGCGGCCACCCGCCGCGCCGACGCCCTGCGGCCGCTGAACACCGCCGTCCGCACCGCCCGCTACGCCGCGGTCAACGAGGCGGTCCGGCAGCTCACCGAGCAGGCCGACCGGCAGCCCTGAACGGCGGCTCGATCACCGGTGAGGTCCGGAGCCGCGGCCGGGGCGTGCTGTTCGTCGCCACGGCCGGGTCGCCGGAGGCCGCGTCCCGAAGCGGCGGGCCGGCCCGTTCCGTGGTTTGATCTCCCGCGTCGTTTCCTGATCTCACGGGGGAGCTTCGTGGACTACCTGGACCCGGCCCGCAACCTGATCTCGTTCGGCACCGCCGCGGGGATCTTCGTGGAGTCCTCGCCCGCGCAGGCCGTCGACGCCTTCCGGCAGGCCTGGGAACGCGTCTCGGCCGAGCACGGCATCGAGGCCGGCCAGGTGACCCGCATCGAGGCGTACTGGCAGCCCTCGCACTGGGACGAGCGCTACCTGCGGCACACCTTCGGCGAGGTCGACCTGGAGTACGTCTTCGACCGGCCCGAGCCGGACGGCTGGCACGTCGCGCTCGACCGCGCGCGCGAGGTCCTCGACGAGGCGACCGCGATCGCCGACTGACCCGCACGCCGCCCGGGGTCAGGCGCGGGAGGGCCGCTTCGCCGGCTCGCAGCAGCCGATCGCGCACGGCGCGCCGTTCACCGTGCAGCCGCCGGCGGTGAACTCCGACAGCTTGCGCACCGGTGCACCGGTCAGGTGCTCGCGCACCAGCTCCACCACCAGCTCGGCGAACCGCGGGTCGCCGTTCGGGGTGGCGGCGCGGGCGAACCCCATGCCGTGCTCGGCGGCGCGGTCGGCCGCCTCGTTGTCCAGGTCCCAGATGACCTCGAGGTGGTCGGAGACGAACCCGACCGGGCACACCACGACCCCCTCGACCCCGCGCGCGTGCAGCGCGTCGAGGTGGTCGACGATGTCCGGCTCCAGCCACGGCACCTGCGGCGGGCCCGACCGCGACTGCCACACGACGTCGTACTCCGCCACCCCGGCCTGTTCGGCGACCAGGCGGGCGGCCTCGTGGATCTGCCGGGAGTAGCGGCGGCCGCCCTCCTCGGGCGGGCCGGCGGCCTGGTCCGCGCTCTCCGGCACCGAGTGCGCGGTGAACACGACCCGCGCACCGGGAACCTTGTCCAGACCGGCCCGCAGCGCGTCGGCGAACGCGCCGACGAACAGCGGGTGGTCGAAGAAGTGGCGCAGCTTCACCAGTTCCGGCGCGCCCTCGCCGACCGCGGCGCGGGCCCGCTCGATGTCCTCGTCGTACTGGCGGCAGGCCGAGTAGCCACCGTAGGCGCTGGTGGGGAACACCAGCGCGCGGCGCACCCCGTCGGCCGCCATGCGGCCGACGGTGTCCTCGACCATCGGCTCCCAGTTGCGGTTGCCGAAGTACACCGGCAGGTCGATGCCCTGCGCGGCCAGTTCCTTCTCCACCGCGGCGATCGCCTCGCGGTTGAGCCGGTTGATCGGCGACACGCCGCCGAAGTGCTGGTAGTGCTCGGCCACCTCGAGCAGGCGCTCGCGCGGCACCCCCCGCCCCCGCGTCACGTTCTCCAGGAACGGCATGACGTCGTCCGGTCCCTCCGGACCGCCGAAGGACAGCCACAGCAGCGCGTCGTAACCCACGGCGGTGATTCTGCCGTTGTGGCCGTCCCCACGCCTGGCCGGGTCACTCCCACCCGCCGGCCCGCCACCCCCCTCAACGGACACGCTTCGCGTGGCAGTCACAGTCCGAGGGCGTGCACCCCGCCGTCGACCATGATCATGGAACCGGTGGTGGCGGGCAGCCAGTCCGACAGCAGGGCGCACACGCTCTTGGCGACCGGCGTCGGGTCCTCGGCGTCCCAGCCCAGCGGCGCGCGGTCGCCCCAGCCGCCCTCCAGCTCACCGAAGCCCGGGATGGACTTGGCGGCCATGGTCTTGACCGGGCCCGCGGCCACGAGGTTGACGCGGATGCCCCGCGGGCCCAGCTCACGCGCCAGGTACCGGTTGACCGACTCCAGCGCCGCCTTCGCCACGCCCATCCAGTTGTAGGCCGGCCACGCCACGCGCGCGTCGAAATCCATGCCCACCACCGACGCGCCGGGAGAGAGCAGCGGCAGCGTGGCCTTGGCCAGCGACATGAACGAGTAGGCCGAGACCTCGACCGCGACCGAGACGTCCTCCTTGGGGGCGTCCAGGAACGGCGCGCCCAGGCAGGACTGCGGCGCGAAACCGATCGAGTGCAGCACGCCGTCGAGCCCGTCGACGTGTTCGCGCACCCGGTCGGCGAGCGTGTCCAGGTGCTCGGAGTTCTGCACGTCCAGCTCGATCACCGGCGCCTCCTGCGGCAGGCGCTTGGCGATGCGCTCGACCAGCGAGAGCCGGCCGAAACCGGTGAGCACGACCTTCGCGCCCTGTTCCTGGGCGACCTTCGCGGCGTGGAACGCCATCGACGCGTCGGTGATCACGCCGGTGATGAGCAGTCGCTTACCTTCCAGAAGTCCGGCCACGCCTGTCCTTTCGGTGTCTGTTGGGAGAAACTCAGTGACCCATGCCGAGGCCGCCGTCGACCGGCAGCACGGCGCCGTTGATGTAGCCCGCGTCGTCGGAGGCCAGGAAACGCACCGCGGCGGCGATGTCCGCGGTCTCGCCGTAGCGCCCGGCCGGGATCTGGGACAGCGCCGCGTTGCGCTGGTCCTCGGTGAGGGCGTTGGTCATGTCGGTGACGATGAACCCGGGTGCGACGACGTTGGCCGTGATGTTGCGCGACCCCAGTTCGCGCGTCAGCGAGCGCGCCATGCCGACCAGCCCGGCCTTGCTCGCCGCATAGTTGACCTGCCCCGCCCCGCCGGAGAGCCCGACGACCGACGAGATGAAGATGAACCGGCCCCACTTGCCGCGCAGCATGCCGCGGGAGGCGCGCTTGGCGACGCGGTAGGCGCCGGTGAGGTTGGCGTCCACGACCCGGGTGAACTGGTCCTCGCTCATCCGCATCAGGAGCGTGTCGTCGGTGATGCCGGCGTTGGAGACCACCACCTCGACCGGGCCCTGGTGCTCCTCGACCTGCTTGAACGCGGCGTCGATCTGCTCGCTGTCGGTGACGTCGGCCTGCACGCCGAACAGTCCCTCCGGCGCCCCGGACCCGCGGTGCGTGACCGCCACCTGGTGCCCGTGCTCGGCGAGGTCCCGGGCGATGGCCAGGCCGATGCCGCGGTTGCCGCCGGTGACCAGTACGGACCGTCCCACGTGACACTCCTCGTCGTGATTGCTCGCAGTTGCCCGGTGAGGTTATCCGGCGGCGCACCGGCCGGGCAGCACCGCCCGGCCGCTACCTCGAAGTAACCCGGTGAGCCCGGTCACGAGCACGTCCGGCTCGAGGATCGGCGGGCCGGGGGGTTCGCGGGCCACCGGCGGGTTCTCGCCGCCGTCGCCTGCCCGTGCGGTGCGCGATGACCGCGCGGTGGGCTCCGGCGTGTTGTCCGGCAGCGCCCGGCGAGCCCGCTCACGAGGCCTTCGGCTTAAGGGATTGTTAGCTCTCGGCCTCGGCTCTTGTCCGGGACCGGCCGCGCGCCCGAACGTGGTCGGCGGTCACGGACAAGGGAGTTTCGGATGACGACACGGATCGACACCGGCGGACAGCGGCGCGCGGGGCGCCGCGTGGTGAGCAACATCCTGCGCGGCTCGGTCGGCAACCTGATCGAGTGGTACGACTGGTACGCCTACACCGCGTTCAGCGTGTACTTCGCCGCCACCTTCTTCCCCAAGGGCGACTCGACCGCGCAGCTGCTCAACACCGCGGGCGTGTTCGCCGTCGGGTTCCTGATGCGGCCGCTGGGCGGCTGGCTGCTCGGCCGCTACGCCGACCGGTTCGGCCGCCGCGCGGCGCTGACCCTGTCGGTGAGCCTCATGGCGGCCGGGTCGCTGCTGATCGCGCTCACCCCCGGCTACGGCACGATCGGGATCGCCGCGCCGCTGCTGCTGGTGCTGGCGCGGCTGCTGCAGGGCATCTCGGTCGGCGGGGAGTACTCGACCTCGGCGACCTACATGTCGGAGGTCGCCACGCGCGGCAAGCGCGGCTACTACTCCAGCTACCAGTACGTCACCCTGATCGCGGGCCAGCTGGTCGCGCTCGCGGTGCAGATCCTGCTCCAGCAGGTGCTGACCACCGAGCAGTTGCACAGCTGGGGCTGGCGGATCGCGTTCGGCATCGGCGCGATCGGCGCGGTGATCGTGTTCTGGCTGCGGCGCGGGATGGACGAGTCGGCCGACTTCGAGGCCGCGAAGGCCGACCGCGACCACGCCGCGCACGGCACGCTGAAGGCGCTGGCGAAGCACCCGAAGGAGGTCGCCCTCGTGGTCGGCCTGACCATGGGCGGCACGCTGTTCTTCTACACCTACACCACCTACCTGCAGAAGTTCATGGTCAACACCAGCGGCATCAGCAAGCCGAACGCGGCGTGGATCAACTTCCTCGCGCTGGTGGTGTTCGTGCTGCTGCAGCCGCTCTTCGGCGCGCTGTCCGACCGGGTGGGCCGCCGTCCGCTGCTGATCGGGTTCGGCGTGCTGGGCACCCTGGTGACCGTGCCGTCGCTGACGCTGCTGGCGCACACCCGCAACCCGGTGTTCGCGTTCGTGCTGATGGTGGTGCCGCTGGCGGTCAGCGCGCTCTACACGTCGATCAGCGCGGTGGTGAAGGCCGAGCTGTTCCCGACCAACATCCGCGCGCTGGGCGTCGGGCTGCCGTACTCGGTGGCGGTCGCGGTGTTCGGCGGCACCGCCGAGTACATCGCGCTGTGGTGCAAGCAGGCCGGGCACGAGTCGCTGTTCTTCTGGTACGTCACGGTGGTCGTGTTCCTGTCGCTGATCATCTACGCGCGGATGCGCGACACCGGCAAGGATTCGGCGATCGACGCCTCCTAGAGTGAGGGCCGTGCGCGTGCTGCTGGTGGAGGACGACGACGGTGTCGCCGGCGCCCTCGTCGACTCCCTCGGCGCGCACGGCCACCGGCCCGTGCGGGTGCGGCGCGGTGCGGACGCCCTGCTGGCGCACCGCGACGCGGATCTGGCCCTGCTCGACCTCGGCCTGCCCGACCTGGACGGGCTGGAGGTGCTGCGGAAGCTGCGTGCGGTGACCGCGCTGCCGGTGATCGTCCTGACCGCGCGCGGCGACGAACGGTCGGTGGTGCGCGGGCTGCGGCTGGGCGCCGACGACTACCTCGTCAAACCTGTGCGGCTGAGCGAGCTGCTGGCCCGCATCGAGGCGGTGACCCGCCGGTCCGCCGCGGCCCGGCCGGAACCCCGGGTGGTGGTGGTCGGCGACATCGAGGTGGACCTGGATGCGCGGCGGGTCGTGGTGGGCGGCGCGGAGGTCGAGCTGACCGCGAAGGAGTTCGCGGTGCTGGCCGCGCTGGCCCGCCGGGCGGGCACGGCGGTGAGCCGGCAGCAGCTGATGGACGAGGTGTGGGGCGACGCGTACGTGGCGGTGTCGCGGTCGCTGGACGTGCACCTGACGCAGCTGCGCGCGAAGCTGCGGCGGCCGGAGCTGCTGACCACGATCCGCGGGTTCGGCTACCGGCTGGGCGCGTAGGTGCGCACCCGCGTCCTGGCCGTGCTGCTGGCCTTCGTCGTGCTCGCCACCGCGGGCTTCGCGCTGCCGCTGCTCACCGTGACCGCGACCGAGCGCACGCAGCAACTGCTGCTGGCCCGCACCGCGGATCTCGACCGGTTCGCGGCGCTGGCCGACCAGGCGGTGGCGGCGGGTGATCCGTCGGTGCTGCGGGCCGAGGTGAGCCGGTACACCGAGCTGTACGGCGAGGGGATCGTGGTGGTCACCGCGCGGCGAACACCGGTGGCCGAGACGGGCGGGCTGAGCGCGGCGGACCCGGCGATCGGCGCGCTGGTCGACGCCGCGCTGCGCAACCAGCCGAGCCAGCCGGCGGCGACGGTGCGGCCGTGGTCGCGGGCCCCGGTTCTGCTGGCCCGCCCGGCGGGGACGGGAACGAAGGTGTCCGGCGCGGTGGTGCTGCGGGCGTCGGTGACGGCGGCCGCCGAGGACGTGCGGCGCAGCTGGTTCGCGGTGCTGGCCGGGGCGGCGCTGGTGACGCTGGCCGGGGCGGGGCTCGCGCTCGGGGCGACGCGCTGGGTACTGGGGCCGATGCGCCGGCTGGACCGGGCCGTCGGGCGGCTGACCGCGGGGTTGCGCCCGGTGCACGCCGACCTGGCGGGACCGCCCGAGCTGCGGCAGCTGACCGCGGGGTTCAACCGGATGTCGGACGCGGTGACGGCGGCGCTGGACCAGCAGCGACGGCTGGTCGCGGACACCTCGCACCAGATGCGCAACCCGATGACGGCACTGCGGTTGCGCGTGGACGCGCTGCGGTCGTCGCTGCCCGCGTCGGCTTCGCGCACCTACGAGGGCGCGGTGGGCGAGCTGGATCGCCTGGAAGGACTGCTGGACGACCTGCTGACCCTGGCGACGGCCGAGCACCGGGCCGGTGAGCTGTCGTTGTCCGGCGACGGCGCCTGGTGCGACGCGGCCGCGGTCGCGGAGGCGCAGGTGCACCTGTGGCAGCCGGCGGCGGAGCGGGCCGGCGTGACGCTGCGGTTCTCCGGCCCGGCCGTGCGGGTGGCCGCGACCGCGGCGGAGGTGGCACAGATGCTGGACGTGCTGCTGGACAACGCGCTGAAGTACGCGCCGGGCGGGGAGGTGTCGGTGTCGTGCGGGGTTGCGCAGGCGTGGGCCGAGCTGGCGGTGCGGGACTTCGGGCCGGGCCTGTCGCCGGCGGAGCTGGCGCAGGCGCAGACCCGGTTCTGGCGCGCGGAGCGGCACCGCTCGCTGCCCGGGACCGGCCTGGGGCTGGCCATCGCCGAGCGCCTGGCGGCCGGACGGGGCGGGCGGATCGCACTGCAGGCGGCGGACCCGCAGGGCCTGCTGGTCCGAGTGCTGCTCCCCCGGGCGGCGGAGGTGCAGCGGTGAGCAGTGCTGTCGTGTCCCTCGCGGCCGGCGTCCGGACACCGCTCTCCCCTGGAGCCGTCATGACCCCCGAGCCGGCATGACCACCCGCCGCAGCATCCTCCGCGCCGGCGCGGCTCTCGTGGTGACCGGCGCCGCTCTCACCGCCGGTGCGCCACCGTCGGCCGGCGGGCCCGTCGGCCGCCTGCGGATCGCCACGGGCGAGGAGTCCGGGTTCTACCTCGCGTTCGGGCAGTTGCTCGCCGCGGAGACCGGCGCCGCCTACCCACGCCTGCGCACCGTCGCGATCCCCACCGAGGCCAGCGTCGCCAACCTGGAGATGCTCGCCGCGGGCAGCGCGGACCTCGCCCTCGCCCTCGCCGACATCGCGGCCGCCGCGGTCACCGGCACGGCCCCCTTCGGCCGCCGCATCGGGCTGACCGCTCTCGGCCGCGTGTACGAGAACTATTTGCAGCTCGCCGTGCGGGCCGACTCCCCCGTCGCCTCCGTCGCCGATCTCGCGGGTCGCACCGTGTCCCTCAGCGCCGCCCGCTCCGGCGCGGCCGTGCTCGGGGAACGGCTCCTCGCCGCCGCCGGGGTCAGCCCGGCCGTCCGCCACCTGCCGATGCTCGAGGCGGGCGAGGCGCTGAAGAACCGCACCATCGACGCCATGCTCGTCTCCGGCGGCGTTCCCCTCCCCGTGCTGTCCACACTGGACAGGGAGGTGGGCGTCCGGCTGCTGCCGCTGGCCCCCTACCTCCCGGCGCTGCACGGCTTCGGCTACGAGGCCGTCCAGGTGCCGGCCGGCGCGTACCGCTCCCCCGAGGTCGGCACCATCGGCGTCGCCAGCCTCCTCGTCTGCCGGCCGGACCTGCCCTCCGACGTCGCCGCCGCGGTCACGCGCGTGCTGGTCCAGCGCGCCGCCCAGCTGGTGCCCGCGCAGGCCGTCGCGACCCAGTTCCTCGATGTACGGTCGCTGATCGGAACCGGTAGCGTTCCCCTGCACCCCGGAGCCGTGGAGACGTATCGCGCACTGCACGGCTGAGCTGGAAGGAGCCGTGCCCGTGACCCAGGTCCGCCCGCCGGTGGTGGCGATGCCGCTGCGCGTCCGCTACCACGAGTGCGATCCGCAGGGCATCGTCTTCAACGCCCACTACCTGGCCTACTTCGACATGGCGTCGTTCGAGTTCTTCAAGGCGCTCTTCGGCTCCTACGACGACCTGCGCGACCGCGGCGTGGACTGCGTGGTGGCCGAGTCGAACCTGAAGTTCCGGGCGCCCAGCCGGTACGACGACGAACTGGTCGTCGAGGTCGCGATCGACCACCTCGGCACGACCTCGCTGATCCTGGCGTTCACGGTCCGCCGCGGCGACGACGTCGTCGCCGAGGGCACCAACCGCTACGTGTTCGTCGACGCGGCCGAGCTCACCAAGGCCGCCCCGCCGGAGGACGTGCGCGCCAAGCTGCTGGCCCACACCTGACGCGCACCTCCGCGGATCTCACGCCGGCTGGACGCCCGGACGGCCGTCCTCGACGACGTAGCTGGCGCGGGTGCTGACCGGCGCGCCCGGCTTCGTCACGTACGGCACCACGCGGAAGTCGCTCTGCCAGCGCTGCCGGTCGACGTTGACGCGCACGTAGCCGCGCTGCGAGTTGAAGAACTTCAGGTGCGGGTTGGCCGCGAGGAAGTTCTGCCCCTCGGCGGTCATGTCCGCGCCGTCGGCGCCGCTGGTGATCGAGGTGCCGACGAACTCGCTGCCGACGGTGGCCGAGGCCGGATCGGCGTAGTCGCGCTTGAGGTCCCACGCGTAGTTCTGGTGCCGGTCACCGGTGATCACCACGAGGTTGCGCACGTCGCGGTCCTGCGCCGCGGCGAGGACCTTGTTGCGCTCGGCCACGTAGCCGTCCCACGGGTCGAGGAACACGTTTACCGGGCCGCCCGGGTCGCGGTCGGTCTGGCCCATCGGCGCCTGGTTGCCCAGCACCTGCCAGCGCGCCCGCGAGTCCGCGAAGCCCT
This sequence comes from Amycolatopsis thermophila, assembly GCF_030814215.1. Classification (NCBI taxonomy): domain Bacteria; kingdom Bacillati; phylum Actinomycetota; class Actinomycetes; order Pseudonocardiales; family Pseudonocardiaceae; genus Amycolatopsis; species Amycolatopsis thermophila. The sequence goes on from NZ_JAUSUT010000001.1 coordinate 5,882,695, forward strand.
CGATCAGCCAGTCCCGCTGCGCGGGCCCGAGCAGGGTGCGTTCCGGGTCGAGCCGCTCGGTGCAGGTCGCCGAGCTGCCGTCGCCGCACGGCTGGTCGTCGCGGTACTGGCGGGTGTCGAGCATGGTGATCTCGGCGAGCGTGCCGAAGGACAGCCGCCGGTGCAGCCGGACGTCCGGGCCGGAGGGCATCTGCGTGTGCCGGTAGGGCAGGTTCTCGTAGTTGGCCTGGAACGCCTGCGCGCGGCGCTGGCGGAACACGGCCGGGTCCTGGTCGGGCTCGGTGTCGGCCTGCGAGATGTCGCCGGCCCAGTTGTTCTCCACCTCGTGGTCGTCGATGGTGTGGATCCACGGGAAGCGGGCGTGCGCGGCCTGCAGCGGCGCCTCGGCCTTGTAGAGCGCGTACTGCAGCCGGTAGCGGGCCAGGTCGAAGGTCTCGGTCGTGAACCTGTCGTCGACGGTGACCCCGCGCTTGTTGGTGCCCACGCCGGACTCGTAGAGGTAGTCGCCCAGGTGCACGACGAAGTCCAGGTCCTCGGCGGCCATGTGCTCGTAGGCGGTGTAGTAGCCGTCCTGCCAGGCCTGGCACGAGGCGAACGCGAAGTTCAGCTCCCGCGGCGAGGACCACCGCGCAGGCGCGGTACGGGTCCGGCCGGTCATCGAGATCTCGCCGCCGGCGCGGAACCGGTAGAAGTACTCGTGGCCGGGTGCCAGCCCGGAGATCTCCGGGTGCACCGAGTGGCCCAGCTCGGGCGTGGCGATCGCGCTGCCGCGGCGCACCACCGCGCGGAACCGCTCGTCCAGGGCGACCTCGTACTCGACGCGCACCGGCACGGCGGGCATACCGCCGGCACCGTCGGCGGCGAACGGGTCGGGCGCGAGCCGGGTCCACAGCACGACGCCGTCGGGCGCCGGGTCACCGGAGGCGATGCCGAGGGTGAAGGGGTTCGCCCCCTTCACCGGGCCGGCGTAGGCACCGGCTGCGGTCCAGGCGCCGGTGCCCAGCAGCACCGCCGCGGCTCCCGCCCCGCTGAAGCCGAGGAACCGGCGGCGGGACAGGTTGTTCGGGCGCACGACCATGCGAGGTCCTCCTGTGGTGGGATAGGGAGCACCAGGATGCTCGGCCCCGCAGGTGGCCGTCGGCAGCCGCACGGGCGAACCACACGTGAACGGAAACGATCAAAACCGATGTTCCGGATTCTCTTCTACCAACCGGAAATACCGCCGAACACGGGCAACGCGATCCGGCTCGCGGCCAACACCGGGTGCCAGCTGCACCTCGTCGAACCGCTCGGGTTCCGGTTCGAGGACAAGCACCTGCGCCGCGCCGGCCTGGACTACCACGACCTCGCCGACGTCCACGTGCACCCGGACCTGGGCAGCGCGTGGAAGGCTCTGCTGCCCGCGCGGGTCTTCGCCTTCAGCGCCGCCGCCACCCGCTGGTACACCGACGTGGCGTACCAGCCGGGCGACGTGCTGCTGTTCGGGCCCGAGTCGACGGGACTGCCGGCGGCGGTGCAGGAGGCCCCCGAGGTCACCGACCGCCTGCGCGTGCCGATGCGCCCCGGCGTCCGTTCCCTGAACCTCGCCAACACCGCCGCCGTGGCGGTGTTCGAGGCGTGGCGTCAGCACGGCTTCACCGACGGCGTCTAACGGTGCTCGGTCACCGGCGCCGTGGACAGCAGGTCGTCCCGGTACTCGGCGGGCAGCTGCTGGACCAGGTCGTCGAACTCGCCCTGGCTCACGCCGGCCTTGAGCGCCGCGACGACTGCGCGGGCGTGCTCGCGCGCACCGTCCTGGGTGCAGCCGCGACCTTCCTCGTCCATCACCCGGCGGTAGAACTCCTCGACACCGAAGCGGGCACCTTCACCGGTCGAGGGCAGTGCCTCCCGGATGCCGCCGGGCAGCTGCCCGGCGAGGTCGCCCGGCTCACCGCCGGCCAGCCGCTGTCCCAGCACGGTCAGCGTCGCCCGGGTGGCGGCCGCGGCGTGCTCGGCGTCCTCCAGACCCGCGGTCCGGCGCACGGCGGCGACGATCTCGTGTTCCTTCATCACACCTCCCGGTGACTCGTTCGTCCCGTGGGGCGCATACCCGGTCGCCGGGGACCTGACACGTCACCCGGCTTCCGGCGGCGGCACGGCGGGCAGCCCCCACGCCTCCCGGAACGCGCTGATCGTCAGCCAGGCGAGCCGGGCGTTCACGGCGAACAGCCGGCGCACCGAGGTCAGCGTGTCGAACGAGGCGTCACCGGCCTCGTCCCGGCCGCGGTCCAGGTCGCGCCGGGTGAAGCCGTCGCCGAAGACCTCCCGAATCGTGCCCAGGTAGTACAGGTATCCCAGGGTCTCCAGCTGGATCCGCCACAACGGGCCCCCGGCGTCGCCGATCGGCGGGTTGCCCGCGGCGCGCAGCAGGACCTGCGCGTCGGCGACCGCGTGCGCCTCGACGTGCCGCACCAGCTCACTGGCCTGCACGTGGTCGTAGGCCTCGCGCGCGACGACGGTGCGCAGCCCGGCGACCTTGCCCGCCAGATCGCCGGCGACCAGCTCGCGGGTGACCTCCCCGAGCGTGCCGCGGGCGGCGGTGACCAGCCGCGCGACGCGGACCAGCTCGCGCGGCAGCCCGCCGGACAGGCAGTGGCACAGGCACACGAACGGTTCGGGCAGCCCGAGCACGCGGGCGCCGAGCACCGCCTGCGCGTCCGGCAGGCTCAGGTACTCCAGCCGGAAGATCATGTCGAAGGCGCTGTCGAAGGCGTCGCGGACCGGCAGCCCGCGCCGTTCGAACGCGGCCAGGGCGTCCTCCGAAACCGACACCAGGAACAGGAACCCGGGCACGTCGAGGGTGAACAGCGCCTTGACCTCGTTGACGAAGTCCTGCGCCTCCTCCGGGGAGAGGATCTTGTCCAGCTCGTCGAGGATGATCACCAGGGACGGTACCGCGATGCCCGGCACCCGCTCGGCGCAGCCGATGGTGGCGCGGAGGAACTCGCCGAAGTCGTGCACGATCTGCGGGTAGCTGCGCGGCTGACGGGTCAGCTCCCGGGACCCGGTGAGCCCGGCTTCGGCGCCGAAGAGCAGCCCGACCTTGCCCGACCAGCCCGACGTGTGCTTCTGCTGGAACTCGATGCCCGCCAGCGTCTCCCGCGCCAGGTCCCGCAACTGCGCGAGATCCTCCGGGGCGCGGGCCGCGGCGGGTGCGGGCGCCGGCGCGAACCGCCACCGCCGGCTCAGGTACAGCACGCTGCCCGCGGCCAGGACGATCACGATCGGCCACCACATCGCCGACATCCAGTCGCCGAAGTCGCGGCGCTGCCCGGCCGCCGCCGCGCCCGCGAAACCGACCACCACCCACACCACGACGATGACCATCAGCGGCACGAACGGCCGCAAGCGGGCCAGGCGCGCCGTCCAGCGCGGTGGCGGGTCGCCGACGCGGTCGTCGCAGAACTCGATCACCGCGGCGCAGGTGCGGCCGAAGAGGTGCAGGACGAAGTCGCGCGCGTCGTAGCGGACCGGCACGCTCTCCAGGAGCGCGATGTGCTGGCGGCCGGGGCCGAGGAACCGGCCGGCCTGGTAGGCCTCCAGCAGCGTGGTCTTGCCCGCGCCGCGCGGGCCGGCGATACCGATCGCGCCGCCGGTGATCCCGCCGGTCAGGGCGCGCAGGCGGGCGAACGCGGCGGTGTCGACCATCCGGTCGCCGGCGCGCATCAGGCCCAGACCGCCGCGGTTGAGCCGCTCCGGCAGCGTGGTGGTGAACGCCGGGTGCACGGCCTCGTTGAGGTGCCGGGTCACGACCGGGCGCACCGCGGCCATCGCCGCGTCCCGCCAGCGGGCCTCGGCGGCCTCGACACCCGAGCGGAGCGCGCGGCGGTTCGCGGTCCACTTCGGGCTGCCGCGCCGGTCCGGGTCCGGCGACCACCGGGCCGGCACCAGCCCGGGCGAGAGCACCAGCGGCGCGGCACCCAGCATGACCAGCAGCGTCACCGCGTCGGCGAGCAGCCACACCTGCCAGTCCGCCCACGGCAGCGGCACCAGCCGCGACAGCAACACGTAGGCGGCCGCCCCCGCCACCACGACGGCCAGCAGGGTGCGCCGGGCGACCGCCCGCGGGATGCGCCGCCCGGGCTCCTCGTCCTTGCCCGCGTCCAGTGTCATCAGCCACACCGTCAGGAACACGAACGCGGCGGCCAGCACGGCCACACACCACACCACCGCCGACCAGATCTTGCCCATCGCCAGCTGGGAGCTGCCACCCAGGCGCCAGATCAGCAGCAGGAGGGTCACGGCCACCGCGATCATCACCGGCCACCCGGCGCCGGCCAGTGCCCGCTGCCCGGTGAACCGCTGCCCCGCCCGCGCCACCGCGAGGTAGGCCCACCGCAGCGCGACACCCGCGACCACCACGACAGCCGCGTAGACCCAGAACACGGCCGGGCCCGCCAGCGGGGTCTGGCCCAGCTGCCAGAACGCGAGCGGGAAGATCAGCCCCAGCCAGGCGGCGAAGCCGACCAGGGCGTGACCGGTGCGGTCCCGCGGCGAGGGCGGCCGCGAAGCCCGCGCGGTGCCGGCCCGTTCGTGGTCGGCGAGGACCCGGCGAGCCAGGCGCAGCGCGGAGATCTGCGGGTTGGTGACGCGCAGGATGTCCTCGCCGTCCCGCAGCGCCCGCGCCCGGACCTCGGCCCGCACCCGCTCCCGGTCGGCCTCGGCGACACCGCGTTCGGACTCGGCGATCTCCGGGGCGGCCAGGGCCTGGTCAACCAGGGCGGGCAGACGGCCGCGCAGCTCCTCGACCAGGTCGTCGGGCGCGGCACGGGTCGCCGGGGGGACGGACGTTTCCGGCAGGGCGGTCATGATCGGGAACTGTATCGGCGCACCCCCGGCGCCGTGCGCGTTTTCCGGATCAGGGCAGGCGCTGACCCACGAACAGGGACGTGCCCGCGGCCGCGACGAGGGCCAGGGTGCCGAGCAGCACCCAGGGGCGGCTGGCGTCGGCCTCCTTCATCTCGTAGCCGATCTGCTCGCCGAGGTCGGCGTAGACCTCCTTGAGCTGCTCGGCCGAGCCCGCCTGGTAGAACTGCCCATCGGACAGCCGCGCGACCTCCTGCAGCGAACCGTCGTCGACGTCCACCGGCACCTCGCGCCCGTCGATCTCGACCGTGCCGTGGCTGGTGCCGAAGGAGATCGTGGAGATCGGCACCCGCTGGTTACGGGCCTCCTGCGCGGCGGTGAACGCCCCGCGCGGCGCGTACAGGTCGTCCGGCACGGTCTGCTTCCCGTCGCTCATCAGCACGATGCGCGCGGGCGGCGGGCCCTCCGCGCCGCCGACGACGGCCGAGAACCCCTGGATCGACTGCAGCGCCGCGAAGATGCCCTCACCGGTGGCGGTGGACTGGGCCAGCTTGAGGTTGTCGATCGCGGTGACCACGCTCTGCCGCTGCGTCGTCGGCGCCACCAGCACCGTCGCCGTGCCGGCGAAGGACACCAGCCCCAGGTTGATGCCCGGGGTGAGGCCCTGCGCGAACTGGGTCGCCGCCTCCTGGGCCGCCTTGATCCGCGACGGCTTGACGTCGGTGGCCTCCATCGACAGCGACACGTCCACCACCAGCATCACCGTGGCGCGGTTGCGCGGCACCTTCTGCTCGGCGGTCGGCCCGGCCAGGCCCACGGTGAGCAGCAGCAGCGACACGATGATCAGCGCCGCCGGCACGTGCCGCGGCCACCCCTGCGAGCGGGGCGCGATGCGGTCGAGCAGCTCCAGGTTGGAAAAACGCATGGTGCGGCGCCGCCGGGCGCGCTGGGCCAGCACGTAGCCGACCACGACCGCGGCGACCACGAACAGCAGCAGGAACCACCACGGCGCGGCGAATCCGGACAGGCTCACGCCGCACCCCCGCTCCACCGCCGCTTGCGGGCCACCACGAACCGCACGGTGTCGGCGATCCAGTCGGAGTCGGTGCGCAGCACCAGGTGCGCCGCGCCCGCCTGGCGCAGGGCCCGCGCCACCTGGTCGCGGTGCGCCTGCGCGGCGGCGGCGAACTCGCGGCGCAGCAGCGCCGAGGCCCGCACCTCGCGTTGCTTGCCGGTCTCCGGGTCGGCCAGCACGATCGTGCCCACCTCGGGCAGGTCGACGTCGCGCGGGTCGATCACCTCGATGCCGATCAGGTCGTGCCGCGCGGACAGCGCCCGCAGCGGGCGCTGCCACTCGGTGCCGCCGAGGAAGTCCGACACCACGACGACGAGCCCGCGCCGGCGCGGCGGGCGGCGCAGCTGTTCGATCATCGCGACGAGGTCGCCGCGGGTGCCCTCGGCGGCGCGCGGCATCTCGGCGATCTTGCGCAGCAGGTTGCGGGCGTGGGCCCGGCCGCCGCGGGCCGGGATGCGCTCGGTCGCGTCGCCGTTGGAGAACACGGCGCCCAGCCGGTTGCCGCCCCCGCCGGTCAGGTGCGCGACGGCCGCGACCGCGCACACGACGAGGTCGCGTTTCTCGCACAGGGCGGTGCCGAAGTCGAGGCTCGCGGACAGGTCCGCCGCCACCCAGGTCTCCAGTTCGCGGTCGGCGACCGTCTCCCGGATGTGCGGCTCGGTGGTGCGCGCGGTGACCGCCCAGTCCATGCGGCGCACGTCGTCGCCCGGCTGGTAGGGCCGCGCCTCCCCCGGCTCCGAACCGGGGCCGGGCACCAGGCCGAGGTGGTTGCCCTGCAGCAGGCCGTCCAGCCGCCGCCGCACTTCGAGCTCGAGCATGCGCAGGCCGGCGTCGAGGCGCTCACCGCGCAGGACGGGCGGCGCCCACGCGGGCCGGGCGCTGCTCTCGCCGGTGTTTCCCGACTTGCCCACTACCGCCCCGGGGTCCCGTTCGGCAGCGGCTGGCCCGGGCCGCCCTGCGGCCGGGCGGACACCTGCGGCAGCGGCACGGTCTGCAGCACGCGGGTGATGATGTGGTCGAGCGGCACGGCGTCGGCCAACGCGTCGTAGGACAGCACGAGCCGGTGGCGCAGGACGTCCGGCACCACGTCGACGACGTCCTGGGGCAGCACGTAGTCCCGGCCGCGGACGAGCGCGAGGGCGCGGGCCGCGGCGATGGTGCCGAGGCTGGCGCGCGGGGAGGCGCCGTAGGACACCCAGCCGGCGACGTCGGTGAGGCCGTGCTCGGCCGGGGTGCGGGTGGCCAGGACCAGGCGCACGACGTAGTCGACCAGGGAGTGGTGCACGAACACCTTCGAGGCGGCCTCCTGCAGCCGGACCAGCTCGGCCGGGCTGAGGACCTCGTGCGGCTCCGGGGGCGTGACGCCCATCCGGTAGATGATCTCGCGCTCCTCCTCCGCGGAGGGGTAGTCGACGATGATCTTGAACAGGAACCGGTCGCGCTGCGCCTCGGGCAGCGGGTAGACGCCCTCGTTCTCGATCGGGTTCTGGGTGGCCAGCACGAGGAACGGGTCGGGCATCGGGAAGGTCTTGCCGCCGATCGAGACGTGCCGCTCGGCCATGACCTCGAGCATCGCGGACTGCACCTTGGCGGGCGCGCGGTTGATCTCGTCGGCGAGGACGAAGTTCGCGACCACCGGGCCGAGCTCGACGTCGAACTTCTCGCTGCCCTGCCGGTAGATGCGCGTGCCGAGGATGTCGGCGGGCACCAGGTCGGGGGTGAACTGCACGCGCGAGAACGAACCGCCGACCACGCGGGCGAGGGTCTCGACCGCGAGGGTCTTGGCGACGCCGGGCACGCCTTCCAGGAGGAGGTGACCCTTGGCCAGCAGACCCACCAGGAGCCGTTCGACGAGCCGGTCCTGCCCGACGATCACCCGCTTGACCTCGAACACGGTCCGCTCGAGCAGCTGGGCGTCCCGCGCCGGGGTCGCGGACTGCTGTTGCCCGTTCGCGCCCTCCGGGTAGCCGGGCTCGGTCACGATTCCCTCCTCGCTCGCGTCGACCTTGCGCTGCGACCGTACTAGCCGGCCGGGCACGGGAGGTCGCCACGGTAGTCAACTCGCTCAGCGGTGTGACGGCTGTGAACTCCACCCCCGGCGGTCCGGATCGTGCGGGGTGACGACGGCGCCGTCGCGTGGCCCGGCCAGGCGGTGCAGGTCCTCGGGCGTGTCGACGTCGGCGCACTCCCCCGGCGCGGCCGGAAGTCCGGCCACGACGAGGTGCCCGAGGACGCGCCGCAGCGCGGCACCGTGCGGGTCGGCGGGGAGCGCGCGGCGGAGGCTCGCGGTGCGCCAGACGCCGATGAGCCACTGCCGGCGGCCGTCCTCGTCGACGAGGACGGCACCGTCGGCACCGTCGGCACCGGACGTGGCCGCGCGCAGTCGCTCCACAGTGGACGGTGCGAGGCCGGCGAGATCGCCGGCCAGCACGGCGACGAGCGGTGTGTGAACGTGCCGGAGACCCGCGGCCAGCGCGGCGACCGGCCCGCCACCGGGCGGATCCTCCCGGGCCCACACCACCCCGGCGATGCCGTCCCGCTCCGGCCCGACCACGACAACCGGCGCGGCGCCGGCGACCGCGGCCAGCACGCGGTGCAGCAACGGCATCCCGCCGACGTCGAGCATGGGCTTGTCCACACCGGACAGGCGGCGCGCGGAACCCCCCGCCAGCACGACGGCGGCCAACTCGCTCACCGGCCCAGGCTAGCCCCGCCCGGCGGCACGCCGCGGACACCGGGAATCACCTTCCACAACATTACGCAAACATCCCTACCAACGAGCTGTTATGGTAAGAACATGGTCAAACAGCTCTACTCGGCGGAAGAGGTCGCCGAGCAGCTCGGACTCCACGTGCGCACCGTGCGCGGCTACGTCCGCGACGGACGGCTGCGCGCGGTCCGCATCGGCAAGCAGTACCGCATCACGCGCGAGGACCTCGAGGCGTTCGTCGGAGCACCGGTGACCGACCCGCCCGCGGCCCGCCGGAACCGGCACGTCGACGTCTCCAGCATCGTCGAGATCGACGCGGTCGCCCCGGAGACCGCGCACCGCGTCAGCACCCTCCTCACCGCCGTCCGCACCGGGCCGGGCGACCAGCCGCTGCACGTGAAGACCGCCTACGACGAGGCGCGGGGGCGCATGAAGGTGATCGTCCTCGGCGGCCTGGCCGACACCAAGCACGTGCTCGACCACCTGCAGGCGCTGCTGGAGTCGTGATCTTCAAGACCGACGAGGGCAGACGGGAGATCCTGCGCCGCTACCAGGAGACCCTCGCGCAGTGGCCCGTCCCGGCCGAGCACCTGCGCGTGCCGAGCGGCGAGGGCGACACCTTCGTCCTCCGCTGTGGCCCCGGGGACGCGCCGCCGCTGGTGCTGTTCCACGGCTCCGGCTCGAACGCCGCCATGTGGCTGGGCGACGTCGCGGCCTGGGCCCGGCACTTCCGCGTCCACGCGGTCGACCTGATCGGCGAACCCGGCCTGTCCGCCCCGTCCCGCCCGCCCCTGGATTCCGCGGCGCACGCGCGGTGGCTGGACGACGTCCTGGACCACCTCGGCCTCGATCGCGCCGCGATCGTGGGCGCCTCCCTCGGCGGATGGCTGGCGCTGGACTACGCGACCCGCCGGCCGGACCGGGTCACGAAGCTCGCACTGCTGTGCCCGGGCGGCGTCGGCCGCCAGAAGGCCGGTTTCCTCGTCAAGGCCCTGTTCTACCAACCGTTCGGCCGCTGGGGCACGTACCGGTCGATCAAGGCGGTCGCGGGCGTCGACGCGCGGCTCACCCCGGAGGTCGCCGACTACCTCGCGCTGACGTTCACGCACTTCCGGCCCCGCCGCGACCGGCTGCCGGTGTTCCCCGACGAGGCCCTGCGGCGGCTCACCATGCCGGTGCTGGCGATCGTCGGCGGTCGGGACGCGATCTTCGACTCCCACGCCACCGCCGAACGCCTTCGCCGCACGGCGCCGCGGGCCGATGTCGTCCTGCTGCCCGACGTCGCGCACTCGATCCCCGGCCAGACCCAGCCGGTTCTGGACTTCCTGCGACGCTAGCCGACCAGGCGCGTCGCGAACGGCAGGATGTCGCCGTAGCGCACCGGGGTCACCCGCACGACCATGCCGGACTGCGGCGCCTCGATCATCATCCCGTTGCCCAGGTAGAGCGCCACGTGGTGGATGCCGTCGCGACCCCAGAACAGCATGTCGCCACGGCGCATCTGCGCCAGCGGCACGCGGCGGCCCGAGGTGTACTGGTAGCCGCTGTAATGCGGCAGCGACGCGACCCCGGCGAAGGCGTAGATCATCAGCCCGGAGCAGTCGAACCCGACCTTGCGGTAGTCACCGTAGGCGTCGGCGACCCCGCCGTCCCGGATGCCCCGCGTCGGGCCGCCGGCGTTGCCGCCGCCCCACGCGTAGGGCATCCCGAGCTGCGCCATCGCCCGCGCGATGACCCGTTCGATGACCTGGGAGGACGAACCCGAGACCGCCGGCGCGGACGGCCGGTCGTGCCCGCCGCCACCGCCACCGCCGCTCGAGGAGTTCGCGGCCGCCAGTGCCGCCTGCCGCGCCTGTTCCTCGTCGTCGCGCTGCTTCTGCGCGAGCCAGTCGTCGTAGCGCTGCCGCTGGCCCTGCAGCCCGCTGACCCGCTGTTGCGCCTGGAACAGCTGCTGCTCGACGGTCGTCTTGTTCGCCTGCAGCTGCGCGGTCTGCGCGGCCTGGTTCTGCTGGGCCTGGACCGCCGCGGCCTGCGCGCCGTCGGCGGTGATCTTCGCCTGGGCGGCGCGGTCCTGCGCCTGCTGGGCGAGCTGCAGGGCCTGGCGCGCCGCCGCGTCCTTGTTGGACTTGTCGGTCTGGGCCTGCTGCATCATCTCCAGCGCGTTGAGCTGGCTGCCGCTGACGGCCTCGAGCAGCTGCGCGCGGGCGAGCAAGTCCTTCGGGCTGGACGCGCCCATGTAGGCCGAGATCGACCCGATGGTGCTGCCCTGCTGGTAACTGCTGGAGATGAACGCGTCGAGGTTGGCGCGGGCGGTGTCGATCTGGGCCTGCGCCGCGTCGGCCTCGCGCTTGGCCGCGTCGGCGTCGCGCTGCGCCTGGTCGGCCGCGTCCTGCGCGGTCTGCAGGTCGACCAGCGCCTTGTTGGCCTCCTCCATCCGCAGCTCGACCGTGCTCTGCAGCTCGTCCAGCCGCGACTCGGCCTCGGCGAGCTGGTTGGTGAGCTGCCCGACCTCGCCGGCCTTGGCGTCGGCCTCACGCCGGCTCGCGCTGATCTCGGAGTCGCTCGGGTTGGGCGGTGGCGGCGGCGTCGCGGCCGCCGGACCGGTCGCGATCGTCACGACGACGAGCGCCAGCGCGCCGATCCCCACCCAGCGGCGCGCCCTCCGGCCCTGGTCACCCACGCCCTCGACTCCCTCCAGGCAGACTTCCCCACTGCACCGAGGACTGTGCCACCGCAGTCACTCCCAGACCAGGTGTCACACGCTGCACATCCGAAACTTTCACCCCAACCGGGGATCCATCGGGCCCTCCGGCGCGTCGGAGGGGGCATGAACAGAGCCCGGATCGGCCCCCTCGTCGCGGCGCTGGGGGTCGCCCTGGTGGTGGCGGGGACGTTCCTGCCGTGGTTCCGGTCGGGGTCGGTGAGCCGGAGCAGCTACGCGGCCGCCGGGCTGGCCGACCGCCTGGCGCTGCTCGACGACCCGCTGGCGGGCACCGCGCTGCGCGCGTGGGTGGCGGTTCCGGCGCTGGCCGCGGTGTGCCTGGTGCTGCTCCTGTCCGGGCTGCCGCGCACCGGCGCAACGTTGACGGCACTTCTGGCGATTACCGGGGGAACCGTCGCGCTGCTCGCCACCGTCCAAGGGAGCGGAACCACGGGCGTGGTCGCCGTCTCCCCGAGCGGACCGGTGACCACGCTGTGCGGCTCCGCCCTCGCGCTGGCCGGCGCGGTCGGCACCTTCGTCACGGCGAGAGCAGGTAGGACACGGTGAGCATGCCACCGCAGGACGGCCAGTGGCCGTACCAGCAGAACCAGTACCCGCAACACCAGCAGCAGCCCTATCCGCAGCAGCAGTACCCCGGCCAGTACGGGCCGCCGCAGCAGCAGTGGACCCAGCCCTACCAGCAGGTACCGCCCCGGCCGCCGAAGCGGCGCAACCGCGGTCTGATCATCGGGCTGGTCGTCGCGCTGGTCCTGCTGCTGGGCGGCGGCGGGACGTGGTTCGCGCTGTCGCAGCGGGACTCCGTGGCCTCCGGCGCGGCCACACCCACCGAGGCGGCGCAGAACCTCGCGAAGGCGCTGAGCGGCAACGACGTCGTGGGCATGGTCGGCGCGCTCGCCCCGGCCGAGGCCAAGCTGCTCACCGAGCCGATCGGGCAGACCACCGACGAGCTCAAGCGCCTGGGCATCCTCAAGGCCGACGCCGACCCGAAGACCCTCACCGGCCTGCAGGTCAAGGCGGAGAACCTGGTCTTCGACGAGGCCGGGGCCGAGCGGGTCAACGACCACCTCACGATCACCAAGCTCACCGGCGGCACGATCACGGTGACCGGCGACCCCTCGAAGCTGCCGCTGGCGGATCGCTTCCGCGACCTGATGCCCGCGGACGAGGGCCCGCAAACCGAGACGATCGACATCGCCGACGAGGTCCGCGACTCCGGTGAGCCGATCCGCATCGCCACCGTCAAGGTCGACGGCGACTGGTACCCGAGCCTGCTCTACACGATCGCCGACTACGCCCTGCAGGACGAGCACGAGCCCTGGCCCACCACCTCGATCCCGGCTCGCGGCGCGAGCAGCCCGAACGAGGCGGTCAAGCAGCTGGTGCAGGCGGCACTCGACGAGGACGTGACGCGCGTGATCGAGCTGCTGCCGCCCGACGAGATGGCGGTCCTGCACGACGCGGGCCCGGCGCTGGTGGCCGCCGCCCGCGAGGACTCCGAGCCCAGCGGCGCGAAGCTGACCGACCTGCGCACCGAGACCAGCGCGGTCCCCGGCGGTACGCGCGCCACGATCACGCACGTCGAGTTCACCGACCCCAGCGGTGGGACGTACTCGGTCACCAAGAACGGCGACTGCTACGACGCCACCGGCGAGGGCCGCACGGAGCACCTGTGCGCCGACTACCTCGCGGACAACATCGAGAACGAGATCGGCTCGTCGGTGCCGGAGGAGGTCACGACCGTGCTGCAGCACCTGTCCACCGGTGTGCTGGACCAGGGGCTGGGCGTGGTCACCACCGAGGTCGGCGGCCTGCACTACGTCAGCCCGCTGCGCACCTTCAACGAACTGGGCCTGACCGTGCTGCGCAGCCTGCAGCCGGGGGACATCGACGCGCTGCTGCGGCTCGCCGAGTAGTCCCGGAGCCGGCCGGCGACGACGGCGCCCGCGACCCCACCGGTCGCGGGCGCCGTTTTCGCGTTCGGCCCACGTCACACCGCGCCCGCGGCGGGTCGCGTTGAACTCAAAAAAGGACAAGCGTACTGTTTGCCGTGTGGGAGCCTGCGCGCATCCCCGCGTCTGCGGGCGCGAGCCGTGTGCGCCAGACTCGCGATGACAACCCGAACCGAACTGACGGCGACGACCCTGCCCAGGGAGTTAGACGTGACCGCACCAGCCAGCAAGGACAGCTTCGGCGCCCGCGACACCTTGAAGGTCGGTGACGCCTCGTACGAGGTGTTCCGCCTGGACAAGGTCTCCGGCTCCGAGAAGCTGCCCTACAGCCTGAAGATCCTGCTCGAGAACCTCCTGCGCACGGAGGACGGCGCCAACATCACCGCCGACCACATCCGCGCGCTGGGCAACTGGGACCCGACCGCCGACCCGTCGATCGAGATCCAGTTCACCCCGGCCCGCGTGATCATGCAGGACTTCACCGGTGTCCCCTGTGTGGTCGACCTCGCGACCATGCGCGAGGCCGTGACCGACCTCGGCGGCGACCCGGACAAGGTCAACCCGCTCGCCCCGGCCGAGCTGGTCATCGACCACTCGGTGATCATCGACGTGTTCGGCCGCGCCGACGCCTTCGAGCGCAACGTCGAGATCGAGTACGAGCGCAACCGCGAGCGCTACCAGTTCCTGCGCTGGGGCCAGGGCGCCTTCGACGAGTTCAAGGTCGTCCCGCCGGGCACCGGCATCGTGCACCAGGTCAACATCGAGCACCTGGCCCGCACCGTCATGGCCCGGGGCGGCCAGGCCTACCCCGACTCGTGCGTCGGCACCGACTCCCACACCACGATGGTCAACGGCCTGGGCGTGCTGGGCTGGGGCGTCGGCGGCATCGAGGCCGAGGCCGCCATGCTCGGCCAGCCGGTGTCGATGCTGATCCCGCGCGTGGTCGGCTTCAAGCTGACCGGTGAGATCCCGGCCGGCGTGACCGCCACCGACGTGGTGCTGACGATCACCGAGATGCTGCGCCGCCACGGTGTGGTCGGCAAGTTCGTCGAGTTCTACGGCGAGAGCGTGGCCCAGGTTCCGCTCGCCAACCGCGCCACCATCGGCAACATGAGCCCGGAGTTCGGCTCGACCGCGGCGATCTTCCCGATCGACGACGAGACGATCCGCTACCTCAAGCTGACCGGCCGGTCCGCCGAGCAGGTCGCGCTGGTCGAGGCCTACGCCAAGGAGCAGGGCCTGTGGCACGACCCGAGCCGCGAGGCGTCCTACTCCGAGTACCTGGAGCTGGACCTGTCGACGGTGGTGCCCTCGATCGCCGGACCGAAGCGCCCGCAGGACCGCATCGAGCTGTCCGACGCGAAGTCGGCGTTCCGCAAGTCGGTGCACGACTACGTCGAGGAGCAGCACCCGACGCCGCACACCAAGGTCGACGAGAAGGTCGAGGAGTCCTTCCCGGCCAGTGACGCGCCGAGCCTGTCCTTCGCCGACGAGGACGCCGTCCCGGCCGTGGCCTCCGCCGCCAACGGCGCCTCGGGCCGCCCGTCCAAGCCGGTCACGGTGCGCTCGGCCGACCGCGGCGAGTTCGTGCTCGACCACGGCGCCGTGGTGATCGCCTCGATCACCTCGTGCACCAACACCTCCAACCCGTCGGTCATGCTGGGCGCCGCCCTGCTGGCCCGCAACGCGGTGGAGAAGGGCCTGTCGGTCAAGCCGTGGGTCAAGACGTCGATGGCGCCGGGCTCGCAGGTCGTCACCGACTACTACGAGAAGGCCGGCCTGTGGCCGTACCTGGAGAAGCTGGGCTACCACCTGGTCGGCTACGGCTGCACCACCTGCATCGGCAACTCCGGTCCGCTGCCCGAGGAGATCTCGGCCGCGGTGCAGGAGAACGACCTGACCGTGGTGTCGGTGCTGTCCGGCAACCGGAACTTCGAGGGCCGGATCAACCCGGACGTCAAGATGAACTACCTGGCGTCGCCGCCGCTGGTCATCGCCTACGCGCTGGCCGGCACGATGGACTTCGACTTCGAGACCCAGCCGCTCGGCCAGGACGGCGACGGCAACGACGTCTTCCTGCGCGACATCTGGCCCTCGCCGCAGGAGATCCAGCAGACCATCGACTCGGCGATCACGCAGGAGATGTTCTCCAAGGACTACGCCGACGTGTTCGACGGTGGTGAGCGCTGGAAGTCGCTGCCCACCCCGGAGGGCAAGACGTTCGCGTGGGACCCGGAGTCGACCTACGTGCGCAAGCCCCCGTACTTCGAGGGCATGCAGGCCGACCCGGAGCCGGTCACCGACATCAAGGGTGCCCGGGTGCTGGCCAAGCTGGGCGACTCGGTGACCACCGACCACATCTCCCCCGCCGGTGCCATCAAGGCGGACTCGCCGGCCGGCAAGTACCTGGCCGAGCACGGTGTGGACCGCAAGGACTTCAACTCCTACGGCTCCCGGCGCGGCAACCACGAGGTGATGATCCGCGGCACGTTCGCCAACATCCGGCTGCGCAACCAGCTGCTGGACGACGTGCAGGGCGGCTACACGCGCGACTTCACGCAGGAGGGCGCGCCGCAGGCGTTCATCTACGACGCCGCGCAGAACTACGCGAAGGCCGGCATCCCGCTGGTCGTGCTGGGCGGCAAGGAGTACGGCTCGGGTTCGTCGCGGGACTGGGCCGCCAAGGGCACCCGGCTGCTCGGGGTGCGCGCCGTGATCGCCGAGTCGTTCGAGCGGATCCACCGGTCGAACCTGATCGGCATGGGTGTCATCCCGCTGCAGTTCCCCGAGGGCGAGTCGGCCTCGTCGCTGGGGCTGGACGGCACCGAGACGTTCGACTTCGAGGGCATCACCAAGCTCAACGACGGTGAGACCCCGCGGACGATCAAGGTGACCGCCACGAAGGAGAACGGCGACAAGGTCTCCTTCGACGCGGTGGTCCGGATCGACACCCCGGGTGAGGCGGACTACTACCGCAACGGCGGCATCCTGCAGTACGTGCTGCGCAAGATGACCCGCGCCTGACGGTTCCGGACGAAAGCGCCGCGAGCCCCACGGGCTCGCGGCGCTTTTCGTTGGTAGGTCCGCGGCACGAGCCGCCGGTCAGAGCAGCGACTGGCGGACACGCCCCGCCGTATAGGTCGTTATACGGACTAGTGCCCGTGGTCGCCGGCCACGGCGCCGCTCACCGGGTCGAGCGTGACCGCCTTGGCCTTCGGACCGTGGAAGTCGAACAGGTTGTCCATCGTCCCGGCGCGGGTGTCGTAGGAACCGCCGCCGATGGTCCCGGTCGACCAGTTGTCCTCGATGAACTTCAGGATCGAGGTCTGGTCGGTGCGGGTGTGGTCGACGTAGTTCTCCTTGGCGTACGGCGAGATCACCAGCAGCGGCAGGCGCGGGCCGTACCCGCACCGGTCGGCGCCGCCGAGCCGGTTCGGCACGCCGGTGCAGATCGCGGAGTCCTGCGCGGCGTCGGACGACCCGTTGACCAGCGCGCTGACGTGGTCGTACCAGCCGTCGGAGTCGTCGTAGGCGAGCACGATCGCCGTCGAGTTCCACTCCTTGGACCGCTGGATCTTGTTGATCTCGTCCACCAC
Organism: Amycolatopsis thermophila; assembly: GCF_030814215.1. NCBI lineage: Bacteria > Bacillati > Actinomycetota > Actinomycetes > Pseudonocardiales > Pseudonocardiaceae > Amycolatopsis > Amycolatopsis thermophila. Next base: position 5,899,592 of record NZ_JAUSUT010000001.1, read on the forward strand.
GAACCGCTGCTCGTCGAGCGGGTCGGAGTTCGCCGCGTGCGCGTCCTGGTAGGCCGGGGCCTTGAGGAAGCTCACCGCGGGCATGCTGCCCGCCTGGAGCGCGGTGTCGAAGTCGGTGATGTCGTACTGGTGGTTGGCCTGGTCGGTCTGCCCGATCGCGGCGGGCGAGCTCGGCGGCAGGTGCTTCTCGTTGGCCGTCGACCGGTAGTACTGGAACGGCTCGTGGTGCGGGCTGTAGTCGGTGACGGTGACACCGCCGATGTTCTGGTGCGTCTGCCCGCACACCGCGTAGCCGCCCGCTTCGCCGGTGGGCCGGAACCCGCCCTGGAACCAGCCCCAGGTGACGCCGCGCGCGTTGAGCAGGTCACCGATGTTGGGGCCCTGCGCCTCGGCCAGGTTCGACGCGGCCTTGTGGTTGTTGTCGGAGCAGTCGTCGAAGGCGGGGTCGGGGTCGGCGATCACGGTGCCCAGCCCGGACGAGTCCGGCGAGACCGCGACGGAGGTGTCGGTGACCGGGTCGTGGGTCACCGAGGTGACCGGCTGGACGCCGTGGGTCTGGCCGGAGATCAGGTTGATCGCGCCGGGCGTCGACGGGCCGAACGTGGTGTTGAACGAGTTGTCGCTCATCGCGTAGTGCTGGGCGTAGTTCCACATCGCGGTGACCGTGTTGCCGTCGTAGTAGTCCATCACCAGGCCCGGCTCGCCGAACAGGATCGGCTGGCCGGTGCAGGTGTCCCTGCCGGTGTACTCGACGAACTTGTCCATGGCGCCGTTGTCGAACGCCTTCTGCTCGGCGCCGTAGCCGTGGTTCTGGTCGCAGGTCAGCGCCTGGTCCGGGCTCAGCCGCTTGGGGTTGTAGGCGTTGGGGTTGGCGGTCAGCAGCTGCGGCGACAGGCCGTCGACGGCCGGGGTGTTCCGGGCCGCCTGGAAGGGAGTTCCGTCGGTGTTGGCCGCGTGCGGGTAGGTGCCGAAGTAGTGGTCGAAGGAGATGTTCTCGCCGAAGATGACGACGACGTGCTTGATGGGTGTGGCGGTGTGCAGGCCGCCGGCCGGTTTGAGCGGCAGCGGCTGCGCCTGCGCGCCGCCCACCGCGGTGCTGACCGCGATCGCGACGCCGGCCGCGGTGACCAGCGCTCCCGCGCCGAGCAGCAGCGGTTTCCGCCGTCTCCGGGTGAACCTGGTGTCCACTGTGTCCTCCTGTGTGGTGGGAACCGGTCAGGCCAGCAGGGCCCGTCCGAAGTGGTCGCCTGGCCCGGTGACCCCGGGCAGGGCGAAGAAGTAGCCGCCGCCGAACGGCGAGATGTAGTCGGTCAGCGGTTCGTCGATCAGCCGCGTCTGCACGGCCTCGAACTGCCGCAGCGGGTCCTGCTGGTAGCAGGTGAAGATCAGGCCCATGTCGAGGTTGCCGTTGCCGTCGATACCGCGGTCGTAGTTGTAGGAGCGGCGCAGGATGCGGCTGCGGTCGGTGCCGGGGGTCCGCGGGTTGGCCAGCCGGATGTGGCTGGTCAGCGGGACCGCGGCGCCGGCCGGGTCGAGGGCGTAGTCCGGCTCGTCGTCCTCGCGGGAACCGTCCAGCGGCGCGCCCGAGTCGCGGCGGCGGCCGAAGATGTTCTCCTGTTCCGACAGCGAGACGCGGTCCCAGAACTCCACGAGCATCCGGATCAGGCGGATCACCTGGTAGCTGCCGCCCGCGGTCCACGCCGGTTCACCGCCGCCGGCCCAGACGAGTCCGGCCATTTCCGCGGGGTCGCCGGTGTCGGGATTGGCGGTGCCGTCCTTGAAACCCATCAGGTTGCGGGGCGTGCCGGAGGGCCGGGGCGGCGAGGTGAAGCCGGAGATCCGCCACCGCGGCTGCATCCCGCCGCGGGTGGCGCGGGCGAGGTCGCGGAGGGCGTGCAGCACGGTGTCGGCGTTGCCGGCGGTCAGCACCAGGCTGAGGTCGCCGTGGCACTGGGCGGGGTCGAGGGCGTCGTTGGGGAACATCCGCATCGGCGTCAGCCGTGCGGGTTTGCGGTCGGCGAGGCCGTAGCGGTCGTCGAACAACGACGCGCCGACGCCGACGGTGACGGTGAGCCGGTCGGCCGGGACGACGGGCCCACCGACGCCGGAGTCCGAGGGCGGACCGCTGATGCCGACGGTGTCCGGCGTGCCGCCGGCGGTCAGGAACCGGGCCCGGCCGGTGAGGGCCTGGAACAGTTCGGTGAGCTCGGCGCGGGTTTCGGCGATGACGTCGAAGGAGGCGACGACGGCCTGCCGGGCGCTCGGGAGCAGGATGCCGGCCTGGTGCGCGCCGTGGAACGGGACCGGGCCGTCGTCCTGCGCGGTCGCGGACGCGGCGAGCCCGGCGGTGGCTGCGGCGACCCCGGCACCCGCGATCGCGCCGCGCAGGAACGACCGCCGGGCGACGCTCACGACGTCCTCCGCGGCGCGGTGATGGCCGCGATGGGGGCGAGCTGTTCGGTCAGCTCGGCGACGGCGCCGTTGACGCGTTCGCGCTGGGCGGTCGTGAGCTGGGCGACCGGGACCCACGAGCCGTCGCGACGCTGTCCGGTGTGGAGCACCGTGCGGACGCGGGCGATCTGGGCGTCCACGTCGGACAGGGCAGGCATCCGGGTGGACAGCAGCGGCCGCAGGACGTCGAGGACGGCGACGGTGCCGTCGAGGTTGGCCAGTGTGGTCGCCAGGCCGGTGCCGCTGCCGTAGTCGGTGTGGCCGGTGAGTTCGGACTGCAGTGCGTTCTCCATGATCTCGTGGGCGCGCAGGCCCAGGTCGTGCTGGTCGATCTGGGTGTCCGGAAAGGACTCCCGGAGCCGGTGGACGGCGTCGTCGAGCTGCCGGGCCACGGCGGTGAGGGCGGCGGCCGGCTCGTCGTGCCAGAGGCCGTATTCGAGGCGGTGGAAGCCGGTGAAGCCCGGGTCGGCGATGCCGCCCGGGAGGCCGTCCGCGGTGCCGTTGATGGCGGAGTCCGCGTCGCCGAACGCGCCGTAGGCCGCGCCGAGCCGTTCGTAGGTGAGGTGGGCGGCCAGCCAGGCGGCGCGGGCGGCATCCCGGTTCCCGGTGCCGACGGCGGTGGCGAGGGCGTCGGTCTGCGCGGTGAGCGTGTCGAGGCCGGCGGTGGTGGCGTCGTGGTAGGCCTTGGCCGGGGCGATGAGGTCGGCGTAGGTGACCGGGATGACGGCCGGTGCCCGGCGGGCGGTGCCGCCGGTGAGGTGGACGACCGGGCCGGTGACTGCGTCGGCGTCGTCGGGGAGGCAGCGCAGGGCGTAGTCGCCGGCGTCGAGGGTGACGTCGAGCGCGCGGGTGGCCCCGGCGCCGAGGCCTTCCACCTCGCCGAAGACGGCGCCGGTGGCCGGGTCGACGACCTCGGCCTCGGCGATGACGGCCCCGGTGTTGCGCAGCAGGAGCGTCTGCGGCCCGGCCGGCGAGGGGCTCCAGCCGTGCCCGCAGGCGGACGCGGACACCTCGACGACGGTCTCCGGGGCGGCCGCGGGTCTCCCCCACAGCCACCAGCCGGCGCCGCCCAGAACCACCAGGGCGACCACCCCTGCGACGACCCAGCGCGACACGCCTCTCCTCACCCGGACGGTGGATCTTTGCCGAGCGGAGCGTAGGCACGACGGGTTCCGGCCCCGGTCCGATTTGCACGGTCCCGTCGAACGTTCACCGAGTGTTCGGGCGAGGTTTCGCCCAGATGAGCGAAAATGGGATATCGACACCTTTTCCACCGGCCGGCCCGGCCGCGTGCGGCTAGTTGTGGCGCCCTGTGAGGTTGTCCGCGCGGGTGAAGCGCTGAGCGGCACCGATCTCGGTGGCTCCGGCGCGGAAGGCGCGAGGGCGGCGGCAGGCCAGAGCGTTGTCGGTCATGACCCCTTCGACGGCCGGGATGCCGTGGGTGGCGAACACGGCGGCGGAGGAGGTCGGCGCAGGCGGCCGCGGTTTCTCGGGGTGGATCTCGGCGGGTGGGCGTGGTGTGCGGCCGGCTGGGCCGATCGGCCAGCCCGGCCCGGCCCTCCCCCCTGAACCGCGCACACCTTCACCCCACACGGAGGGCTTCCTCATGATCAACCGGACGCGCCGACCACACCGTCAACAACGCCCAGGGGCCACTACAGCTAGCGGCGGGTGAGCAGGAAGATCGGCAGCTCGCGGCCCGCGGCGAGGCGTTCCATCTCGTAGCCGGGCCAGAACTCGAGCAGGCGCTGCCACATTCGGTCGTAGTCCGCGCCCTTGACCGGCTGGGCGGTGACCGGGATTTCGCGGCCGCGCACGGCGACGCACGCGTCGGCGTGGGCGCGCAGGTTGTAGGTCCACCCCGGGTCGCGCGGGCGGCCCCAGTTCGAGCCCACCAGCACGAAGCCGTCCTGGTACGGGAAGTACAGCAGGTTCGTGCTGCGCGGCAGCCCGCTCTTGCGCCCGACCGTGGTCAGCCGCAGCGACGGCAGGCCCGCGATCCCCACCAGGCTCACCCGCCCGCCGAACAGGTGGTGCAGCCGCTTGTCGGACCAGATGATGACCTTGGCGAGCTTCATCAGCCACGGCCGGGTGCCCAGCCTGCGGGCCAGGAGGGGGAGCGGGTTCTTCACGAACCCCATTGGACCACCAGCCCGCTCCCCGCCCCGCCCAGGCCGTGCTGCGGTGCCGCTCACCCCACCTGGCTGACCGCCCGCGCCAGCGACACCCCGAACCGCCCCGCCGCATCGGTCCACCAGCGCTCCACCGCGAACCCGGCGTCGGCCATCTCCGCCGACACCCCGTCACGGCGGAACTTCGCCGAGATCTCCGTCCGGATGTACTCGCCGGCCTCGAACGACACCTCCATGCCCGCCCCCGGGATCGACACGCGCACCGCCTCGGGCGCGCGCAGCCGCATCTCGATCCACTCGTGGTCGGCGTCCCAGTGGGCCACGTGCTCGAAGGCGTCCGGGTCGAAGTCCGCACCCAGTACCTCGTTGATCACCCGCAGCACGTTGCGGTTGAACGCGGCCGTCACGCCGGCCGCGTCGTCGTAGGCGCGGACCAGCGTGCCGGCGTCCTTGACCAGGTCGGTGCCCAGCAGGAACCACTCGCCACCGGCCAGCACGTCCCGCACCGAGCGCAGGAACTTGCCGCGGTCGGCGGGCAGGAAGTTGCCGATCGTCCCGCCGAGGAACGCCACCAGCCGCGGCGGCTCGCCGGGCAGCAGGCCCAGGTGCTCGGTGAAGTCGCCGACCACACCCCGCACGTCCAGGCCGGGGTAGCCCGCCCGGATGGCCTCGACCGCCTCCGCCAGCGCCGACTCCGACACGTCCAGCGGGACGAACGTGCGCAGGCTCCCGTGGTCGCGCAGACCGTCGAGCAGCAGCCGGGTCTTCTCGCTCGACCCCGACCCGAGTTCCACCAGCGTGTGCGCGCCGGTGATCCGCGCGATCTCGCCGGCCTCCCGCGCGAGCACCTCGCGCTCCGACCGGGTCGGGTAGTACTCGGGCAGCGCGGTGATGTCTTCGAACAGCCTGCTGCCCGCCGCGTCGTAGAACCACTTGGACGGCAGCCACTTCTGCTCGGCCGACAGCCCCACCCGCACGTCCGCGCGCAGCGCTTCGGCCACGTCCACGGCGCTGCGGTGGATGTCCAGCTCGGACTCGGTCATGACACGACACTCCGATCGGCGTTGAGGGCGACGAGTTCGACGGCGCCGTGCCGGGCGGCCACCAGGTGCCGGTCCGGCACCTCCGACCAGCCCGGCGCGTCGTCGAGCGGTTCGGACGCGAAGAGGACGGCCTCGCCCTCGACCCGCGCCCACAGCGAGTGGGTCCAGGCCGTTCCGATGAGGACGGTCCCGTCGGTGAGCAGGAAGTTCAGCCGGGAACCGGGCGCGGCGCGCTCCACCCGGGTGATCAGGTCGGTGACGGCCGCGGCCGGCTCCTCCCCCGCGCGCAGCCGGTCGAGCAGCAACGCCCACAGCACGGCCGAATCGGTCGGCGCCGGCAGGGTCATCAGGTCGGTGACCGGCAGCTTGCCGGCGAGCTCGGCGAGGCTGTCCGGCCAGCCGCGCACCAGCCCGTTGTGGCTGAACAGCCACCGGCCACCGGTGAACGGCGCGCACGCGCCCTCGCCCGACGGCATCCCCGTGGTGCCGTTGCGCACCGCCGCGACGAACGCGCCGCTGCGGACCGACCGCGCCAGGCGCGGCAGGTCGGCGTCGCTCCACAGTGGAGCCGGACGCCGGTAGCGCACCGGCTCCGGCTCCCCGTCGTACCAGCCCAGCCCGAAGCCGTCGGCGTTCACCACGCCACCGCCGCGCATGTCGCGCGGTGCGTAGGTCTGGCGCAGCAACGAGTGCGGCGCCTCGAACAGCGGGTCCGCCGGCGTGCGCGGCGGACCCAGGTAACCGAGGTGGCGGCACATCTCAGGCCCGCTCACCCGGTGCGGCGTCGCGCGCGCACCGGAAGCCGGAGAAGATCTGCCGCCGGATCGGGTAGTCCCAGTTGCGGAACGTGCCGCGGATCGCGGCCGCGTCGGTGCCGAACGAGCCGCCGCGCAGCACCTTGTACTCCGGCCCGAAGAACACCTCCGAGTACTCGCGGTAGGGGAACGCGCGGAAGCCCGGGTACCCGGCGAAGTCGGTGCTGGTCCACTCCCACACGTCACCGATCAGCTGGTGCACCCCGAACGCCGAGGCGCCCTTCGGGTAGGCGCCGGCCGGGGCCGGCGAGAGGTGCCGCTGGCCGAGGTTGGCGTGCTCGGGCGTCGGGTCGTCGTTGCCCCACGGGTAGCGGCGGGACTCCCCCGTCGCCGGGTCGAAGCGGGCCGCCTTCTCCCACTCCGCCTCGGTGGGCAGCCGCTTGCCCGCCCACGCCGCGTAGGCCTCGGCCTCGTAGAACGAGACGTGCACGACCGGCTGGTCCACCGGGACGGGCTCGTGGACCCCGAACCGGACCCGCCACCAGCCGTCTCGCTCCCGGCGCCAGAACCGGGGCGCGGTGATGTCGTGCGCGCTGCGGTACTCCCAGCCCGCCGCGCTCCACCACTCCCGCCGGTCGTAGCCTCCGGACTCGAGGAACTCCAGGTACGCGCCGTTGGTGACCGGCACCGTGTCCAGGACGAACGCGTCCACCTCGACCTCGTGGGCCGGGCGCTCGTTGTCCAGCGCCCACGGCTCCAGCGACGTCCCCATCACGAACGAGCCCGCCGGGATGAACACCTCGCCCGGCAACTCCCCGGACCGGGCGGGCGGCGGCTCCGGCGCGTGCAGCACCGGGTCGCCCTGGCGCAGCTGGTGCGTGGCCAGCATGGTCTCGTCGTGCTGCTGCTCGTGCTGGGTGATCATGCCGAAGGCGAACCCGGCCTCGGTGAGCGGCCTGCCCGTCATCGGCGCGCGCTCCAGGACGTCGAACGCCTTGGCCCGCACTTCGGCCACGTACGCCCGCGCCTCGGCCGGGCCGAGCAACGGCAGCGACGGACGCGACGCGCGCGGGTGCTGGAAGGCGTCGTAGAGGTCGTCGATGTCGGGCCGCAGCGGCTCCCGGCCGCCCACGTCCCGCACCAGCCACAGCTCCTCCTGGCTGCCGATGTGCGCGAGGTCCCAGACCAGCGGTGACATCAGCTTCGAGTGCTGGCGCACCAGGTCGTCGTCGTCGACTACGCCGGTGAGCACCGTGCTGCGGGCCCGCGCCCGCTCCAGTGCCTCCGCCGCGCGGGAGCGCAGGCCCTCGGCGGGCAGGTCGCGCAGCGGGTTCGGCGCTTCGGTCGGTGAAGTGGGTGACACGTCGGTCATCTCATCCCCTCCCGGCGTGCGCGAGCCGCTGCACGCCTTCGCTGATCTGGTTGACGGTCTCCTCGGCCAGTCCGGTGCGGACCAGCTCGGCGCACCCGAGGTCGGCGACCGCGCGCGCCACCGCGGCGATCCGCGCGTCGGCCATGCCGGCGCGCGCGGCGCGCTCCCACTCGCCCGCGACCGGGGCGCACAGCTCGCGCACCCGGTCCACTGTGGACGGCCGGTCGAGCAGGGCGCTCAGCAGCGCCACCGGGTGCATCCAACGCTCCCGCGGCTGGGCGTCGAGGTAGCGGACCTCCAGGTAGCCGTGCGGCCGCACCGGGGTGAACATCGTGGTCAGGTGGTAGTCGAGATCGGCCAGCGTCGGAGGGCCCAGGACCCGGCCGGCGCCGCGGCCCGCCGCCCAGTCCGCGAAGGTCAGGTCCGGCGGCGCGTCCCACGGCCCGTCGCCGCGCCGCACGACCATGAGCGGGGTGTCCATGACCCGGCGCGCCCAGCTCGCGACCGGGTCGTCGTCGCACGCGGCGGCCGACGTCCGGCAGGTCTCGGTGTTCATCACCGCGAGCCACCGGGCCGACGCCGCGCCGGTGTCCCGGCCCGCGTGCCGGGGCGAGTTGGCGAACAGGGCCAGCAGGGGCGGCCCGAGTGCGTGCACCGCGGCCCACCGCGCGGCGAACTGGCCCGCTACCCCGGCGTCGACGCAGATCTGCAGGCCCGCGGTGCTGCACATCATCGTGACGCCACCGGTGCCCATCGGGGCGAACCGGCGTTCCATCGCCGCGTAGCGCGGGGTGCCCAGCAGCCGGGCGGGCGGGCGGTGGGCGTCGATGCCGTCGTCACGCAGGACGAACCCGTGGCGGGCGAGGAGACCGGAGAGGTACGACAGATCGGCGGCGACCACCGCGGCGAGATCGCGGAGCGAGGCCTGGGGCAGGGCGGAGATCTCGACCTGGCCGCCGGGTTCGAGAGTCAGGGGGGAGCCCGCCGGCAACGGCACGGCCGGGCTGTCGGGACGGAGGGTGCGCGGGGTGTGCGGACCGAGCGCACGGGCGAGGTCTTCGGCTTCGAGTGGTCTTCGCAGGTCTTCGGCGTAGTGCACGGTGTATTCGAGTTCCACGCCGAGCAGGCGCGGCGGGCCGTGCTTGAAGCACACGGACGCCACGTACGCCTCACCCTCGGCGCGGTCCGAGACCACCTTCGCCGCCACCGCCCCACCGGGGGCTGGGGACATGGGCCGGGCCGCTGTCATGTCGTGTCCAATCGCCGGGATCACTTGCTTTCGGACGCTACACGCGGGTACCGACAATTTCAGGTGTCCCGGCGGCCGTTCCGGCACGGCGCAAAAACCCGATCCTTGCAGTAAGTACGTACGGTTTGCGAGGCCCGGGCTCCGGATGTCAGGATCTAGCCATGCCCCGGGTCAGCCAGGACCACCTCGAAGCACGCAGGCGCCAGATCCTCGACGGGTCCCGTGTCTGTTTCGCCCGGTACGGCTACGAGGGTGCCACGGTGCGGCGGCTGGAGGAAGCCACCGGGCTCTCCCGCGGCGCGATCTTCCACCACTTCCGCGACAAGGAGTCCCTGTTCCTCGCCCTCGCGGAGGAGGACGCCGCGCGCATGGCCGACGTCGTCGCCGAACAGGGTCTGGTGCAGGTGATGCGCGACCTGCTCACCGAGGGCAGCGACCACCCCGCGGACTGGCTGGGCACCCGGCTGGAGGTCTCCCGGCGGCTGCGCACCGACCCGGAGTTCCGCGGCCGCTGGGCCGAGCGCTCGCAGCAGCTGACCGCCGCCACCCGCCAGCGCCTGCTGTGGCAGCGCCGGGCCGGCAACCTCCGCGACGACGTGGACGTCGACGTCCTCACCGCCTACCTGGAGCTGGTCCTGGAAGGACTGGTCTCGCACCTGGCGATGGGCCTGCCCGGCGACGACCTCGGCCCGGTGCTCGACCTCGTCGAGGAGAGCGTGCGCCGCCACCGGGCGCGCGCCGCCGTCGACTCCTGACACGCTCACCAGCGGCGACACCCTGGCCCGCCCGCGCGGGCAGGTATCATGGCGCACACGTTTCCAGCCACCTCCCAAGGAGTGACTTCTTTCGTGCGCGACGCGCAGTCACCTGGTGACAGTACGAAGCCGGGTGACGAACCCGGCGTTCCCGAGCACCTCCCCGGCGCGGCACAGGACCGTGACGGCCGATGATGGACGTGCTCCTCTCCGTTCTCGGAGTCCTGTTCTTCGTGTTGCTGACCGTCGGCACCGGTCTCGCGGTGGCCGCCGAGTTCTCGCTGACCGCGCTCGAGCGCAGCACGGTCGAGGCCAACGTCCGCCAGGTCGGTGACCGGCGCTCCCGCACCGTCCGCAAGGCGCATTCGACCCTGTCGTTCCAGCTCTCCGGCGCGCAGGTCGCGATCACGCTGACCACGCTGGTCACCGGGTACGTCGCCGAGCCGCTGATCGGCAACCTGGTCCGCCCGCTGCTGACCACCACCGGCCTGTCCGCGGGCGTCGCCGCCGGGGCCTCCGTCGTCGTCGCGCTGCTGCTGGCGACCATCCTGTCGATGGTGCTCGGTGAGATGGCGCCGAAGAACCTCGCCGTGGCCAAGCCGCTGGAGACCGCGCGCGCCGTGATGGGCTACCACTCGCGGTTCTCGGCGCTGTTCCGCTGGCTGATCACGCTGATGAACAACAGCGCCAACTTCCTGGTCCGCAAGTTCGGCATCGAGCCGCAGGAGGAACTGCGCTCGGCCCGCTCGCCGCAGGAGCTCGGCTCGATCGTGCGGTCCAGCGCCGAGAGCGGCACCCTGGACACCTCCACCGCGCAGCTGCTGGACAAGTCGCTGCGCTTCGGCGACCGCACCGCCGAGGAGCTGATGACCCCGCGCGTGCAGGTCCAGTCGCTGACCGTGGGCGACACGATCAACGACCTGGTGGAGCTGTCGCGGCGCACCGGGTTCTCCCGCTTCCCCGTCTACACCGAGGACCTGGACGACGTGCAGGGCGCGGTGCACGTCAAGCAGGCCTTCGCGGTGCCGGCCGCCGAGCGCGCGACGGTGAAGATCGGGTCGGTCATGCGGCCGGTGCCCACCGTGCCCGAGTCGCTGCCCGGCGACGCGCTGCTGTCGCGGCTGCGGGCCTCGCGCTTCCAGCTGGCGATGGTCGTCGACGAGTACGGCGGCACCGCGGGCCTGGTGACGCTGGAGGACGTGGTCGAGGAGATCATCGGCGACGTCCGGGACGAGCACGACACCGGCGAGGCCCCGTCGTCGCAGCGGGTCGGCACGGACGCCTGGCTGGTCTCCGGCCAGCTGCGCGCCGACGAGGTCACCGACATCACCGGGTTCCGGATGCCCGACGGGGACTACGAAACCATCGCCGGGCTGGTGCTGGAGCGGCTCGGCCGCATCCCCGGCCCGGGTGATTCCACCGTGGTCGACGGGTGGTGCCTGACGGTGTCCGAAATGGACCGCCACCGCATCGCCGAGGTGAGCCTGCGACCGCTCGATGACGCGCGGACCGGGGAGGTGGCGCGGTGAACGACTGGCTCGCCATCTTCCTGATCGTCGTCCTGCTGCTGCTCAACGCGTTCTTCGTGGGTGCGGAGTTCACCCTGATCTCGTCGCGCCGCGACCGCCTGGAGGCCCTGCTGGAACAGGGCAAGACGCGCGCCAAGATCGTGATCAACGCCAGCAGGCACGTGTCGCAGATGCTCGCCGGCGCCCAGCTGGGCATCACGATCAGCTCGCTGCTGCTGGGCCGCCTGGGCGAACCGGCGGTCGCGCACCGGCTCCAGGCGCTGTTCGAGCTGCTCGGCCTGCCGGACGTGGTGCTGCACGCGGTGTCGTTCGCGATCGCGCTGACCTTCATCACGATCCTGCACGTGCTGATCGGCGAGATGGTGCCGAAGAACCTCGCCATCGCCGAACCGGAGCGGCTCGCGCTGTGGCTGGTGCCGATCGCCGTCGGCTGGGTCAAGCTCACCAAGCCGTTCATCTGGCTGCTCAACGCGATGGCCAACTCGCTGCTGCGGCTGATCCGGGTGCAGCCCAAGGACGAGCTGGAGACCGCCTACACCTCCGATGAGCTGGCCGAACTGCTGTCGGAGTCCCGCCGCGAGGGCCTGCTCGAGCAGTCCGAGCACGAGCGGCTCAGCCAGACCCTGTCGTCGGTGGAGAAGACCGTCGGCGACGTCCTGGTGCCCACCGCCGAGCTCACCACGCTGTCCAGCACGCCGACGATGGGCGACGTCGAGGAGGCGGTGTCCTCGACCGGCTTCTCCCGCTACCCGCTGCGCTCCGAGGACGGCGAGCTGATCGGCTACCTGCACGTGAAGGACGTGCTCGACCAGATCGGCGACGCCCCGTCGAGCACCGTGCCGCGCGGCAAGACCCGGGCGCTCACCGACCTGCCGGTGCACGCCCGGCTCGACGAGGCGCTGTCCGCCATGCGGCGCGAGGGCAGCCACCTGGCCCGCGCGCGCGGCGACGACGGCACGGTGATCGGTGTCGTCGCGCTGGAGGACCTGGTCGAGGAGTACGTGGGCACGGTCCGCGACGGCACACACGTGACCGCGTGATGCAGGTCCTGGCCGAGGACGAGTGGCGGGCGCGCGAACGGCACCACGTCCCGCGCGTCCGCCGCTGGACCGCGCCCTACCAGCGGCGCCGGTCCCGCGGGGAGAAGCACCCCGTGCACGACTTCCTGTTCCAGTACTACCCGCACCGTCCGGCGCACCTCGAGCGGTGGAGCCCGGGACCGGGGGTGGTGCTGGCCGGTCCGGCGGCGCGGGAGTTCCTGGGGCGGCCGGAGTTCCGGGAGACGCGCGAGGGGGTGACGCTCGGGGACCTGCCGGTCAAGCGCGTCCCGGCGGTGCGGGCGCTGCTCGTGCTGCTGGAGGCGACGGCGTCGCGGCCGCCGCGGCTGAGCTGTTTCGGGCTGCACGAGTGGGCCATGGTGTACCGGCAGGCACCGGAGCAGGTGCGGCACAGCCAGCTGCCGCTGCGGCTCGGCCCGGCGGGCACCGACACGGTCGTCGAGTCGCTGGACCTGCGCTGCGGGCACTTCGACGCGTTCCGGTTCTTCACCGGGCCGGCGCGGCCGCGCAACGCGTGGCAGCCGACGCGGGAACGTCAGGCCGAGTTGGAGCAGCCCGGGTGCCTGCACGCCAACATGGACCTGTACCGGGCGGCGTTCAAGCTCGATCCGTTCGTGCCCTCCGAGCTCGTCGCGGACTGCTTCGAGCTCGCGGTGGAGATCCGCGAACTGGACATGCGCGCCAGCCCGTACGATTTGTCGGGGCTGGGCTACTCCCCCGTGCGGATCGAGACCGCCCGGGGGCGCGCGGAGTACGCGCGGGCCCAGGCGGCGTTCGCCGCCCGGGCGGAGCCGTTGCGCACTCGGCTGATCGAGCACTGCCGGACGCTCCTCGCGCAGCGGCAGTAACAGTCAGTCCTGCGATTTTCGTGGGTTCATCACGTTTCGCTAACGGCAAACCCCTGTTAGGGTGAACGTCGTTTGTCGGAGCGCACGGAGAGTTGAGGAAGAGCACGCATGGGGCGACACAGCAGGGGCGACGACCCCGCTCACGGCCGTCCTCAGGCTGGGGAGTCCACCGGGTACCGGCGTGCGGCCGCGCGGCCGGGCGAAGTCGTGGGTTCCTTCCCGGTGGATCGCGGCTCCGCCGGCGGTTACCAGCGCGTGCCGGGCAGCACTCCGGGCGAGACGACGGGCAGCCGCCGCGCCGTGGGCGAGTTCGCGGGCCCCGGCGAAGTGACCGGGAGCCGCACCGGGTCCCGGCCGGCGGGGCCGGGGTTGCGCGCTCCGGGCGAGACCACGGGCAGCCGCCGGGCGATCACGGCCGAGGCGGCCGACGGCCGCCGCGCGCCGGTGGGGGCGGGCGCCGCCGAGACCACGGGCAGCAGGCGTGCGATCGCGGGCGCCTCGGAGACCACCGGCAGCCGCCGCGCGGTGGGCGAGTCGACCGGCTACCGCCGGGCCGGGACGGGCGAAAGCACCGGCAGCAGCCGGATCCTCGGCGCGGACGGGCGTCCTCAGCTCGGGCGCCGCCGGGCCGGCGCGAGCGAGTCGACCGGCTCGCACCGCGTCACGCCGCCCGGGGAGGCCACCGGCTCGCACCGGGTGGTCGGCGAGACCAAACGCGGCATCGCGAAGTGGCCGCTCGTCGCCGGGGGCTTCGTCGTGCTCCTCGTCCTCGGGCTCCTCGCCTGGGGCTGGGCCGGCAACATCGTCAACAGCCGCGCCGAGGCCCAGGCCGCCGCCTGCCCCGAGGGCGACTCGAACCTCAGCGTGGCCACCGCCCCGTCCGTGGCGCCCGCTGTCACCGCGGCCGCCGAGCGGTGGAACCAGGCGAAGACCGTCGTGCACGCCCACTGCGTCCAGGTCCACGTGCAGGCCATCGACGACCAGCGCGTGCTGCTCGCCCTCACCGGGCGCGGCAACGTCGACTCGATCGGCGGGCAGCCCGCCGTGTGGATCCCGGAGACCACGGCGGCGATCACCGAGCTGACCACCGCCCGGCCCACCCTGCTGACCTCCCCGGCCGAGTCCGTGGCGACCACCGCCACCGCCGACTACCCGTGCGCGGTGCTCACCACCGACGACGTCGACGAGGTCCAGCAGCGCGCCGCCCAGGCGTTCCGCAACTACCTGCAGGAACCGGCGCAGAAGGCCGACTTCGCCCGGGTCCTCACACCCGGCGCGTAGCGGCGTTCCCGGCGTTCCCGGCCACCGGGCTACGCCCGCGCGCGGTCGCGGCCCGGGCTGCTCACTACCGCGGCCGCCCTGCCTGATGTGGTGAGCCTCGGTGCGCCTGGAACGCCCCGGTCACGCCGGTGCCGGGCCAGTGAGGACCGCGCGGGTGGCCGCGTCGGCCGGGTAGAACGACTCGATCACCAGCTCGGCGAGCGTGACGTCGAGCGCTGTGCCGAACGTCGCGACCGTGGACAGCAGCCTCAGCTCGCCGTCCCCGTGCCGCAGCCGCAGCGGGACGAACACCGAGCCCGGCGGCATCTCGCCCGCCGGCTGGTCGCACGGGTAGGCGCTCACTTCGGCCAGCAGGTCCGCCAGGTCCTGGTCGGCGGTGATCTCCACCTGCCGCCGCAGCCGTCCGAGCAGCTCCGCCCGCCACTGCCCCAGGTTCACCACGTGCGGCGCGAGACCGCGCGGGTGCAGGGCCACGCGCAGGACGTTCACCGGCGGTTCGAGCAGTTCCGGGGCGACCCGTGCGGTCAGCAGGGCGAGGCCGCTGTTGGATTCGACCAGGTCCCAGCCGCGGTCGACGACCAGCGCCGGGTACGGCTCGTGCCCGGCGAGCAGGTGCCGGACGGCCTCCAGCGCGGCACCCAGGTCGGTGAGCGCGTTCTCCGGGTAGACCGGGGCGTAACCGGCCGACAGCAGCATCCGGTTGCGTTCCCGCAGCGGCACGTCCAGCCGCTCCCCCAGGCGCAGCACCATGTCGCGGCTGGGCCGGGACCGGCCGTTTTCCAGGAAGCTCAGGTGGCGGGTGGAGATCTCCGCGGACAGGGCGAGGTCGAGCTGGCTGAGCCGGCGGCGTTCCCGCCAGTGCCGCAGTTGCTCCCCGACGGGGCGCTGCATGGTCGTCACCGCACCGAATCTACGGGCGGCCCGGCGGTGCTGCCATTACCTCCGGCGTAATCGACGGCACGCGCGATCCGGGCGATCGTGATCAGGTCACACCGACCGAGATCAGGAGGATCGCATGTCCGACTACACCACCCTCGCCCAGCGCTACATCGACGTGTGGAACGAGACCGACGCGGACAAGCGGCGGGCGCTCGTCGGCGAGGTGTTCACCCCGGAGGCCACCTACACGGACCCGCTGGGCGCGGTGCGCGGCGCCGACGGGGTGGACGGGTTCATCGCCGGGGCTCAGCAGCAGTTCGCCGGCCTGGAGTTCCAGCTGGGCGGCGCGGTCGACGGGCACCACGACCAGGCCCGCTTCACCTGGCACCTGGGCGTTCCGGGCTCGGACGAGCCGCTGGCGATCGGGTTCGACGTGGTCGTCATCGAGGACGGCCGCATCGCCCAGGTGCTGGGGTTCCTGGACAAGATGCCGGGCTGACACCGCCGGCCCGGACCCCCAGGTCCGGGCCCTCCCCACTCTGTCCGTGCCCCGTCAGGGCGCCTGAGAGGTTCACCCGAGAGTTAGCCGGGTTTGCACCTTCGGCGGGGCCGGACGGAGTTGTGCCCGTCGGCCCGCTTTCCAGAGGCGTCTCGTCCGCGCGGTCCGGGGTGCCTGAGAGGTTCCGGGGAGGATTTGCTCCTTCGGCGCCGGGCACGGTGGTGGTGGGCCCGGTCTCTCCCGCGCGGCTTCGGCGACCGCGTCGGTCAGCCTACTCCCCGGTATCGTGGGGCGATCAGCCGGTCCGGCGGGCGTTGCGGCGCTGGGTCAGTTCGTCCGGGACGACCGCTTCGACCTCGCCGCCGTCGGCGCGTTCGGCCGGGAACTCGTGGATGGTGCCGCTGATCTCCTGCATCGGGACCTTGACCGCGATGCCGAACACGCCCTGCCCGCCCTGGAGCAGATCCACGATCTCCTCCGGGGAGGTGCACTCGTAGACCGTCGTGCCGTCGGAAACCAGCGTGACCTTCGCCAGGTCACGGGCGCCGCGTTTGCGGAGGTGCTCGACGGCGACGCGGATGTTCTGCAGCGAGACACCGGTGTCGAGTAAACGCTTGACGATCTTGAGGGCGAGGATGTCCTTGAACGAGTACAGCCGCTGCGAACCCGACCCGTGGGCCGTGCGGATGCTCGGTGCGACGAGCCCGGTGCGCGCCCAGTAGTCCAGCTGCCGGTAGGTGATGCCGGCGATCTGACAGGCCGCGGGACCCCGGTATCCGACCAGCTCGTCAGGCAGGGACGAGTCCGGGAAGAGCTCACCCTGCTCTCCCGGCACGACCTGAACCGGCCTTTCGTCGACCACGCATGCCTCCCCTCGCCCGGCCGTGGTGGCCGGTCGAAACAAGCACCCGGGGCCCTGGAAGTAGGACCCGCGGCAGTGGCGAACCGCCGGTGTGCCCCAGTGACCGCGCCGCGGCCGAATCACACCGAAGCGATTTACCGCCATCGACGGTATGCGCGGGGAAGCGCCCGGTCAACGCGACGCGCGGCCCGCCTCGGACCTGTCTTGCGAGCGGCCCGGAAAATGCGTCCCGACCACGGTTACCCGGTCAGGTAATTTTCGCTGGTTCCCGGCCCCGGATGCGCCGAAGGGGCCCTCCCGGCCGGTGCTCGAGCCGGGAAGACCCCTTCGGCGCCGCCGGAGGCGGCCGGAACCACTCAGGTGTCCGCGCCGCGGAAATCCTCCGGCGAGACGGATTCGAGAAACTCGCGGAACTTCTCGACCTCGTCCTCCTGCTCGTCCGGGATGATCAGCCCGGCCTCGTCGAGCACCGCGTCCACGGCGTGGATCGGCACGCCGACGCGCAGCGCCAGCGCCACCGAGTCGCTCGGCCGCGCGGACACCCGCACGTCGCCGTCGAAGACCAGCTCGGCGAAGAACGTGCCCTCGCGCAGGTCGGTGATCACGACCTGCTCCAGCTCCCGGCCCAGTGCGCCGATGACCTCCTTGAGGAGGTCGTGGGTCAGTGGGCGGGCGGGGCGGACGCCCTGCTGCTCGAGCGCGATCGCGGTGGCTTCCACCGACCCGATCCAGATCGGGAGGTACCGCTCACCCTGCGCCTCCCGCAGCAACAAGATCGGCTGATTCGCGGGCAACTCGACCCGCACGCCGACGACGCGCATTTCGCTCATCGGGCTTCGCCTCCCTCTCGTGTGCGCGGGCCGCAGCGCTGGTCCGAGGGCCCCGCATCGACATCTCCGACGCTACCCCCCATCCCGACGCTGTGCTCGCTCTGGGAACCGCGTGGCGGTCGCATGGATCGTTCCGGCAAATCCATCACCAACGGTACGGCATCGGCGGCCCCGTGCGGAGACCTGAAACCATGTCATTACCGTCGTGTCCGGTGACCAGCGGTGATCGAGAGCGGCCGGACACGGTCACCCGCCCGTGAAGTCCCGGATGCCCGCTTTGACGAGCAGGGTGTGCAAGCTCACCGACAGCGCCGCGAACTGGCGGGCGATCTCGTCCGCGCGCACCTGGGCCTCCGCGTCGCGGTGCCGGGACACCGGCGTGACGATCTGCTGCAGCAGCCCGACCTCGCGGTCCGCCGACGCCCGGAACGCCCGCAGGTGCCGTGGCTCGATGCCGAACTCGGTCATCGCGCGGACGGTGCGGGCCACCTGCACCGCGTCCGGGTCGTAGAACCCGGCGGCGCCGGCCCGGATCAGCCCGTACTGCTCGAGCTCGGCGAGCAGCGCGGTGTCGATCCCGGCCTCGGCGAGCAGGTCCTCCCGCGTGAGGCGGACGTCGCGGCCCGGTGCGAAGTCGTCGGGACGGGGCAGCCCGTCCCCCGCGGCCGGCGCGGCCGGCAGCGACACGAGCTTGCGCGGCAGCCGCCCGCCGAGCCCCTGCCCGTCGGTCAGGCCGCGGTCGGCGGCGTCGAGCTGCTCCTTGATGACCTTGAGCGGGAGGTAGTGGTCCCGCTGCGCGGCCAGCACGAACCGCAGCCGCTCGACGTCCGCCGCGGAGAACTGCCGGTATCCGGACGCGGTCCGGCCCGGGCGGACCAGCCCCTCGGACTCGAGGAACCTGATCTTGGAGATGGTGACATCGGGGAAGTCCGGGCGCAGCTGCGCCAGCACCGCCCCGATGCTCAGTCCATCACGCTGTGGCCGCCCGGCAGCCGTCACCGCGCCCCCTGGCCCCCGTGCCCCGGGCCGGTCAGGAAGACCAGGCGGAACTTGCCGATCTGCACCTCGTCCCCGCCCGCGAGCACCGCCTGGTCGACCGGCTCGCGGTTGACGTAGGTGCCGTTGAGGCTGCCCACGTCGATGACGACGAACTCCCCGCCCTCGCGGCGGAACTCCGCGTGCCGGCGGGACACGGTGACGTCGTCGAGGAAGATGTCGCTGTCCGGATGACGCCCGGCGCTCGTGGTGTCCCGGTCGAGCAGGAAGCGCGAACCCGCGTTCGGGCCCCGCTTGACCACCAGCAACGCCGTGCCGGCCGGCAGCGCGTCGACGCCGGCGACCGAAGGCTCGGGCGTGGGCGCCTCCTGACCCTCCGCCTCCGCCAGGAAGTCGGCCCGGAAGACCGAGGTCCGCTCCGGAGACTGCTCCGGGGGAACGCCGGGCCCGTCGTTGGTGCTCACCTGAGCTCTCCTCACCACTGATGTGTCGCTGGCTGAAAACCTGTGGCTGTCAACGTACCGTGCCTGATCGATTCGGCCCGCGCGGCTCCCCCCAAAACGCGCCTCAGCCTGCGGTCAGCCGGTTGTAGGCGTCCGCGTCGAGCAGTCCGGCCACGGCCTCGGCGTCGGACACCCGGATCTCGACGAGCCAGCCCTCGCCGTAGGGGTCGCTGTTGATCAGCTCGGGCGAGTCGCTCACCGCGTCGTTGATCGCGACGACCTCACCGTCCACGGGCGCGAACAGCTCGGACACGCTCTTGGTCGACTCGACCTCGCCGAACGGCTCGCCCGCGGTGACCGCCTTGCCGGCCTCGGGCAGGTCGACGAACACCACGTCGCCCAGCTGGTCCTGCGCGTACTCGGTGATCCCCACGCGGACCACGTCCCCGTCACGGGTGGCGACCCACTCGTGCTCCTCGGTGTAGCGCAACTCTTCTGGCGCGGACACTCCACGTCCCCTTTCCTGCCTGCCCCGCTCGCGGGTCTGTCGCGATGCTCGCGCGCAGTCTTACATCCGCGCGGCGGCCCTGGCACGCCGGACCGCCCAGAAGGTCTGCAACAGGTACAGCGCGCCGGACCACACGTACAGCACGGTGCCCCAGGCGGTGAAGGCGTAGGCGATGGGCCGGGCCACCTCGGCCGCCGTCGACGCGCCCTGGGTGAGCAGCAGGAACGGGAACGCGTACATCAGCACGAACGTCGCGGCCTTGCCGATGTAGGTGACCTCGGGCGGGGCGTAACCGTGCCGGCGCAGCACGAGCAGCGCCACGCCGACCAGCAGTTCGCGCCCGATCAGGACCGCGACCAGCCACCACGGCACGATGCCGCGGACCAGGAACGCGATCAGCGTGGCGACGATGTAGAGCCGGTCGGCGGCCGGGTCGAGCAGCTGCCCGAGCCGGCTCGTCTGGTCCAGCCAGCGCGCCAGTTTCCCGTCGAGCCAGTCGGAGAGGCCGCTGAACACCAGCAGCGCCAGGGCCCAGCCGTCGGCCTTCGGGCCGAGCAGGAGCCACAGGAACACCGGGACGCCCGCCAGCCGCAGCAGCGACAGCAGGTTCGGCACGGTCCAGGCCTGCCGCAACAGGCTGGGCTCGGCCGGCTCGGCGCGGGGTTCGATCACGCTGTCACCCTATGCGGTGCCGGACGGCGGCGGCCGCTCGGCTCGGGCGGCCCGGCGGCTAGTTCGCGCGGCGGTGCGACCAGCCGCGGGAGCGCAGGTCGGCGCAGGTGAGAGCGAGGGGGCGGCCGAGGTGGTCGGTACCGACCCAGCGCAGCGAGCCGGCGGCGGATTCGAGGACGTAGGGGCGGCCCTGGCTCCACACGACGGAGCAGGGAGCGGTCGGGAGGGGGTCCGTCTCGGGCGCGGTTTCGGTGCTCAACACGACTGTGGTGTCGCGTCACGGGGCCGAAGTGTTAGCCGCGTGCCAACTGTTCACCCGTGCGGTGGACAATCGTCCACAGTGGATCCCAGCCGGGCGCGTCCTGCCAGGGGTTTCGCTGCGGGCGCGGTAGTTTCCCGGTCCGGGAGGGAACACCGATGACCGCACCGCGACGCGCCCTGGCGCTGCTGCTCCTGTCCGCCGGCGTCCTGGCCGGCTGTACCGATTCACCGGCGACCGCGCCGGACACGACCACGCCGCCACCGCCGTCGAGCGCCCCGGCGGCGTCGACCTCGCCGCCACCGTCGTCCTCGCCGTCACCGGGCACCACCGCCGGGGCGAAGTCGGACGAGTGCGGCACCGTGCGCGCCGCGAGCGGGCTGCTGTTGCAGGTCATGGAGACCACGACGAGCGGGCTGACCTGCGGGCAGGCCACGGACCTGGTGGCCCGGTTCCAGCAGGTGATCGCCGGGCGCCAGCCGGCCGGGTCCACCCGCCCGGTCGGGGAGACCGTCGACGGCTGGCTGTGCGTGTCCGGCCCGCCCGCCTCGCAGGGCGGCACGAGCTGCAGCCGCGGCGACGACACGGTCTTCGCCCGCGTCACCGAGGCGGAGTAGCCGCCCCGCCCCGGCGAGCCGGGGCGGGGCGGGCGCTCAGCCCTTCAGGCCGGGGAAGTCGTCCTCGCGGAACTCGCCCGCGGGACGCGACTCCGGTGCCGCCTGCTCCTTGCCGCGCAGTTCGACGCGGCGGATCTTGCCCGAGATCGTCTTGGGCAGCTCGGCGAACTCCAGGCGCCGGATCCGCTTGTAGGGCGCCAGGTGCTCGCGGCAGAACGCCAGGATGCTCTCCGCGGTGGCGGCGTCCGGCCGGTGACCGGCGGCGAGCACGACGTAGGCCTTGGGCACCGCCAGCCGGATGGGGTCCGGCGCCGGCACGACCGCCGCCTCGGCGACCGCCTCGTGCTCGAGCAGCACGCTTTCCAGCTCGAACGGCGAGATGCGGTAGTCGGAGGCCTTGAAGACGTCGTCGGTGCGGCCGACGTAGGTGATGTAGCCCTTCTCGTCGATCGACCCGACGTCGCCGGTGTGGTAGTAGCCGTCGCGGAACGCCTCCGCGGTGCGCTCGTCGTCGTCGGCGTAGCCGACCATCAGGCCCACCGGCCGCTCGGCGAGGTCGAGGCAGATCTCGCCCTCGTCGGCCGGCTCCCCGCTGACCGGGTCGACGAGCACGACCTTGAAGCCGGGCACCGGCCGCCCCATCGAGCCGGACTTGACCTCCTGACCGGGCGTGTTGGCGATCTGCACGCTGGTCTCGGTCTGGCCGAACCCGTCCCGGATGGTCACGCCCCACGCCTTGCGGACCTGCTCGATCACCTCCGGGTTGAGCGGCTCACCGGCCCCGACCACCTTCACCGGCGGGGTTTCCAGCGCCCCGAGGTCGGCCTGGATCAGCATCCGCCACACCGTCGGCGGCGCGCAGAAACTGGTGATCCCGCAGCGCTGCATCTGTCCCATCAGCGCGACGGCGTCGAAGCGCGAGTAGTTGTACAGGAACACCGTGGCCTCGGCGTTCCACGGCGCGAACACGTTGCTCCACGCGTGTTTCGCCCAGCCGGGCGAGGAGATGTTGAGGTGCACGTCGCCCGGCTCGAGGCCGATCCAGTACATCGTGGACAGATGCCCGACCGGATAGGACACGTGCGTGTGCTGCACGAGCTTCGGCTTGGCCGTGGTGCCCGAGGTGAAGTACAGCAGCAGCGGGTCGGCCGCGCGGGTGGGACCGTCCGGGGTGAACGATTCCTCCGCGGTGTAGGCGTCGGCGAAGGACAGCCAGCCGTCGGTGCGCCCGCCCACCGCGATGCGCGTGTAGTCGCCGGCGACGTCGGCGAACTTCTCCGCGTCGGCCGAGCGCACCACGACGTGCCTGGCGTTGCCGCGGTCCACGCGGTCACGCAGGTCCGCCGCGCCGAGCAGGGTCGAGGCGGGGATGATCACCGCGCCGAGCTTGATCGCGGCGAGGATCGTCTCCCACAGCTCGACCTGGTTGCCCAGCATCAGGATCAGCCGGTCGCCGCGGCGCACGCCGTGCCCGCGCAGCCAGTTGGCCACCTGGTTGGAGCGGCGGGACATCTCGGGGTAGGTCCAGCGGCCCTCGGTGCCGTCCTCCTCCACGATCCACAGCGCGTACTTCTCCGCGTTCGCCTCGTCGGCGGCGACCACGTCGAACCAGTCCAGCGCCCAGTTGAACTCGTCGAGGTCCGGCCAGCGGAAGTCGCGGTAGGCGGCGTCGTAGTCCTCGCGGTGCGCGACCAGGAAGTCGCGCGCCTCGCGGAACCGCTGGTGAGCGGCTGAATGGACACTGCTCATGGGGTCTCTCCTCACTCGCCCGTGAATTCCGGTGTCCGGCGTTCGAGGAACGCCTGCACCGCTTCCTGCAGGTCCTTGCTGGGCAGGAACGCCGCGTTCCAGGTGGAGACGTAGCGCAGCCCCTCGGCGGCCCGCCGCTCGACCTCCAGCGACAGCACCTCCTTGACGCCCTGCACGACCAGTGGCGGGTTGGCGGCGATCTCGCGCGCCAGCTCCTCGGCTGCCGCCAGCACCGCCTCCTGGTCGTCGTGGACGTCGTTGACCAGCCCGATCTTCTCCGCGCGGGCCGCGTCGATGTCCTTGCCGGTGTAGGCGAGCTCCCGCAGGTGGCCCTCGCCGATGATCCCGGCCAGCCGCTGCAGGCTGCCCAGGTCGGCCACGATCGCGACCTTCGCCTCGCGCACGCTGAACTTCGCGTCCGCGCTGGCCAGGCGGATGTCGGCGGCCGCGATCAGGTCCACGCCGCCGCCGATGCACCAGCCCGACACCGCGGCGATCACCGGTGTGCGGCACTGCGCCACGGCGGTGACGCTGTCCTGCAGGACGCGGATCTCGCGCAGGAACTCGGTGCGCGGGCCGGCCAGTGCGTCACCGGCCAGCAGCGGTGCCCAGGCGCCCATCATCGCCGGCAGGTCCAGTCCGTAGGAGAAGTTCCGGCCGCTGCCGGTCAGCACGATGGCGCGCACCGCGGGGTCGGCGTCCAGGGTGCGGAACACGATCGGCAGCTCGCGCCAGAAGTCCGGGCCCATCGCGTTGCCCTTCCCCGGCCCGAGCAGGGTCACCCGGGCGATCGGGCCGGTGCGCTCGACGGCGAGCGAAACCAGGTCCGGCAGCTTGTCGGCGGTCTCAGTCATGGCTGTCATCTTGACGCATCCGGACGCATACGCGCGCAGACGCCTGCGCGGGGCGTGCCGGGATGGTTTCCTGATCGTCATGTTGACCCGTCCCCTGGAGACCACCGGACTGGCCGCCGCGTTCACGTTCGAGGGCCATCGGCTCTGCTACACCGAGTTCGGCACCGGCGATGAAGTCGTCGTGCTCGCACACGGCCTGATGTTCACCCGGCGGATGCACGCCCCGCTCGCCCGCAGGCTCGCCGCGGACGGGTTCCGGGTGATCACCCTGGACCTGCTCGGGCACGGCGACTCGGACCGGCCGGGCGAGTCGTGGCACTACTCCATCCCCGCGTTCGGCGACCAGGTGGTGGCGCTGCTGGACCACCTGGACATCGACCGGGCGGTGGTCGGCGGGACGTCACTGGGCGCGAACGTGGCGCTGGAGGCCGCGGTGACGGCGCCGGAGCGGCTGCGCGGCATCGTGGTGGAGATGCCGGTGCTGGACAACGCGATCGTGGCCGGCCTGCTGGCCTTCACACCGCTGCTGTTCGCGGCCCGGTTCGTGCCGTTCGGCGTGCGGGCGGTCGCGAAGGCGGCCGCGCTGGTGCCGCACGGCAGCCAGTGGGTCGACGTCGTCACCGACACCCTCGACCAGCGCCCGGCGGCGATGGCCGCGCTGCTGCACGGCGTGTTCTTCGGCCGGATCGCGCCGCCGCGGTCGGTGCGCCGCCGGATCGCGGTGCCGGCACTGGTGATCGGCCACCAGGGCGACCCGATCCACCCGTTCGGCGACGCCGACACGCTGGCCGCCGACCTGCCCGACGCGGAGTTCGTGCAGGCCCGCAGCCCGGTCGAGCTGCGGTTCGACCCGCAACGCCTGACCGCGGCGATCCTGGACTTCGTGCGCCGCTGCTACCGGAGCTGATCCGGCAGCAGGCCCGCGACGGGGCCGATCACGATCACCGCGGGCGGCCGCACCCCGGCGGCCTTCGCGCTCTCGGCGGCGGTGTCCAGGGTGAAGCGGTGCACGCGCTGGGTGGGCATGGTGCCGTTCTCCACGATCGCGACCGGCGTGCCGGCCGGGCGGCCACCGTCGAGCAGCGCGCGGGCGAACTGGCCGAGTCGTTCCACGCCCATCATCAGCACGATCGTGCCGCGCAGCTTGGCCAGCGCCGCCCAGTCGGTCAGCGAGCTCTCGTGGTCCGGCGCGACGTGCCCGGACACGACGACCACCTCGTGCGCGACCCCGCGGTGGGTGACCGGCACGCCGGCGGCGGCGGGACCGGCGATCGAGCTGGTGATGCCCGGCACCACCGTGACCGGGACCCCGGCCTCGGCGCAGGCCAGCAGCTCCTCGAAGCCGCGGCCGAACACGTACGGGTCGCCGCCCTTGAGGCGGACCACGAACCGGCCGGCCTTGGCGTGCTCGATCAGGGTGGCGTTGATGAACTCCTGGCTCGCGGCGCGGCCGTAGGGGATCTTGGCGGCGTCGACGACCTCCACGTCGGGGGACAGCTCGTCGAGCAGCTCGCGCGGCGCGAGCCGGTCGGCCACCACGACGTCGGCGCGGGCGAGCAGGCGGCGGCCCTTGACGGTGATGAGTTCCGGATCGCCCGGGCCGCCGCCGACGAGCGCGACGCCGGGCAGCTCGGCGGCGTCCGGCGGGGCGATGTCGTCGGCGATCGCGCCGGTGTGCAGGGCCTCCACGATGTTGTCCCGCACCGCGGCCGACCGCAGCGGCTGGCCGCCGGACAGGACGCCGAGGACGAGGCCCTCGTGGCGGCCGACGGCGGCGGTGACGGCGCTGCCCTCGGTGCCGGCGTCGGCGCGGACGCAGAACACGCGGCGGCGCTCGGCCTCGGCGCACACGGCGGCGTTGACCTCGGGGTCGTCGGTGCAGGCCAGCGCGTACCAGGCGCCGTCGAGGTCGCCGTCGGCGTAGCGGCGCTGGTGCCAGACCACCTCGCCGGCGTCGATCATCCCGCTCACCGCCGGGGTGGTCGCCGGGGAGATCAGCTCGACCGCGGCGCCGGCGCTGATCAGGCGCGGCAGCCGGCGCTGGGCGACGGTCCCGCCGCCGACGAGCACCACGCGCCGCCCGGCGAGATCGAGGCCGACGAGGTAGTGCTGGTCTTCAGGCATGCGGACAAGCATGCCTGCCGGCAGCCCCGAAGACACCTCAGGGTTGCGGGAGTGTGAGCAACTCCGTATCGCCGGCACCCTTGAACGCCCGGCCCGAACCGCCCCACCTCGACGATCACGTGGCGGAACCGAGCACCGGGGAAACGGCGGCAGGGAACGGTTAGTCGGGGCGGTACAGCATGCCGAGGAACTCCCGCAGCAGCCGTTCCCGCAGGGCCGGACGCGCGGTGCCGAGCAGCGCGTTGATCTCCGCCATCCGGTCCGGCAGCCCCGCCCCGCCACCCATCCCGGCCGCGGTGAGCAGGCCGGCGAACTGGTCCGGGGTCAGGGCGTCCGGGTCGAGCGCGGCGACGAACGCGGCCACGTTCTCGTCCACGACGACCGGTCCCGCTTCCCGCGCCGCGCCGACCGACGCGCGCAGGTCGGCGAGGAATTCCGCTTCGCTGCCCCGGTTCGCGGCGGTCACCGTGAGGTGGAGGTTGACCGGCGAGGACTCGTGGGCGAACTGCGGCTGCACGTACCAGCCGCGCACGCGCATCTCGTCGGCGACGGTGAACAGGTCGAAACTGTCGTCGCCGGTGGTCAGGGCGACGAGCGTCGAGTCCGGTTCGGCGAGCAGGCGCAGGCCGTCGATCTCCGTGACGCCCTTGGCGAGTGCGGTCACGGCGGCGAGTGTCTGCCGGGCCAGCTCCAGGTAGCCGTCGTCGCCGAGGTGCTGGACGACCGCCCAGGCGGCGGCGAGCGGGCCGCCGGAGCGGGTGGACTGGAGTGTGCTGTTCAGCATCGTGTAGCCGGGCCAGCCGGCGCTGGCGAAGTAGTGACCGCGCCGCAGCTCCGCGTCGGCGTGCAGCAGCACCGACACGCCCTTGGGGCAGTAGGCGTACTTGTGCAGGTCGACCGAGACGCTGGTGACGCCCTCGACGGCGAACCCGAACTCCGGCACCGGACGCCCCAGGCGCCGCAGGAACGGCAGGATCCACCCGCCGATGCAGGCGTCGACGTGCATCCGCACCCCGCGCCGGGCGGCCGCGGCGGCGATCGGCGCGATCGGGTCGAGCACGCCGTGGGCGTAGGACGGGGCGCTGGCCACGACCAGCACGGTCGTGTCGTCGATCGCCGCGGCCATCGCGTCCGGGTCCGCGCGGAAGGTGACCGGGTCGGCCGGCACCACGACGGGCCGCACCCGGAACAGGTGCGCGGCCTTGTGGAACGCGGCGTGCGCGGTCGAGGGCAGCACCATGCTCGGCGCGGGCACGTCCGGGCGGCCCTCGCGGGCGGCGAGCACCGCGAGCAGGCAGGACTCGGTGCCGCCGGAGGTCACCGCACCCACGGTGGACGGGGTGCCGCCCACGAGCCCGGCGGCCGCGGCGACCAGGTCGTTCTCCAGGCGCCGCAGGCTCGGGAAGGCCGTCGGGTCGAGGCCGTTGGCGGACGAGGCCAGCGCGTGCGCCTGCGCCGCGAGGTCGTCCACTCCGGACAGGCCGCTGTCGTAGACGTAGGCCAGGGTGCGGCCGCCGTGGGTGGGCAGGTCGCCCGCGCGCAGCTCGCGCAGCTGGGCGAGGACCTCGCGGGCGGGCCTCATCGCGCCTCCAGCACCGAGCGGCGCAGCAGCGGCAGGCCGGCCAGGACCAGGATGCCCGGCAGCAGGGAGAACCCGAGCAGGATCGCGGTGACGGCAGTGCCCGGCTGGGTGGCCGAAGCGTCCACACTGGACACGTAGCCGCCCGCGGAGAGCACGAGCCCGAACAGGCCCGGCCCGAGCGCGAGGCCCAGGGTCTCCGACGCGGTCCACACCCCGGCTGCGATCCCGGCGCGGGTGGCGCCGGTGCGCTCCTCCTCGGCGCTGATCAGGTCCGGCAGGATCGCCAGCGGGAACACCTGGATGCCGGCGTAGCCGACGCCGGCGAGCGCGACGAACACGAACGAGACGCCGACCGGCAGCACCAGCGCCGCGCACAGGCCCGCGCTGCCCGCGCCGAAGGCGAGGCAGGCGAACCGGAAGCCCCACAGCTTGCCCCACCGCGCGCCGATGCGCGGCCACAGCGGCATGGTCAGCAGCGCCGGGAGCACGAACCCGACGAACAGGTAGGTCTGCAGGCCCGCGTCGCCGAACACGTAGCGGGACGCGTAGTTGACCCCGGCCAGGAGAGTGGCCAGGCCGAGCGACTGGACGAAGTAGACGCCGAGCAGCCAGCGGAACGGCCGCCACTGCCGCATGGTGGCCAGCAGCTCGCGCCGGCCCGGGGTGGTCGGGCGCAGGTTGCCGACCGGGGCGCCGCGGGTGCCCAGGTAGACCGCGATGGTGCCGAAGATCATGATCACGCCCATCGCGATGGCCATGACGCGGTAGCCGGTGATGCCGCCGACCTGGTTGGTGATCTCGGGCGCGCCACCGCCGGAGACCAGGATCGCGATCGCGAGCAGGCCGATGCGCCAGCTGGTGAGGCGGGTCCGCTCGTCGTAGGACTCGGTCAGTTCCGCGGGCAGCGCGTTGTAGGGCACCTGGAAGAACGCGAACGCGGTGGCGCACAGGAAGAAGGCGAGGACGACGTACCCGGCGTCGAGCGGTGTGCTGCCGAAACCGGGGTGGGCGAAGATCGCCGCGAACAGCACCGCGACGCCGATCCCGCCGAACAGCACGAACGGCCGCCTGCTGCCGCGTTTCGACAGGCTCGCGTCGGACAGCCGCCCGGCGACCGGGTTGAACACGACGTCCCACGCCTTGGGCACGAGCACGATCGCGCCGGCGGCCGCGCCCGGCACGGCCATCGTGTCGGTGAGGTAGGGCAGCAGCAACAGGCCGGGCACCGTGCCGAACGCGCCGGTGACGAACGACCCGGCGGAGTAGCCGAGCCTGGTCTTGGCCGGTAGGGCGACCATGGTCCTCCGATCGACACCCGATGATCGCCCGCATCGTGTCACCGCCGCGCCCCGGGCGCACGCACCGGGCGCGATTCGTTACGAGACGACGAAGGCGCGTGAGGTGCCGGTGAACGGGGTGATCGTGCCGTCGAGGCCTTTCGCGTCGCCGAAGTGGACGATGCGGTACTTGCCGACCGGGGTGCTCGCGGGGATGTCCCAGGTGACGGTCGCCGTGGACTCGGCCAGGAAGGTGCGCGTCCAGCGGTACCGGGTGGCCCAGTCGCCGTCGTCGGCGTGCCGCACCCAGGTGCCCTCCGCCAGGCGCTGCACCTCCAGGAAGGTCCCGTTCCGGTGCAGGTCGTTCTTCGGGTGGCCGGTCACGAACTCCACCCGTACCTGCTCGCCCCGCCGGTAGCCGCCGCGCGCCTCGGTGAGCACGTCGCCGAACCGCTTGAGCGGCGGCGGCGAGTCCACCACCACGCCGGGCTGGAAGTTCAGCTGGTCGTCCGACAGGTCCCGGGGCACCGGGCCGTGCGGCACGCTCGTGCCGGACGGCATCGCGGCGGCGAGCCGGGCGAACTCCTGCTGGTAGGCCGGCAGCGTGTAGCGGCCGAACAGCGTCGATGCGCCCTCGTACTGTTGCGCGTCGTACTCCTCCGGCGTGGTGACGTACTGGCTGTAGGCGTTCGCGTAGCCCTGCATGATCACGTTCTCCAACGGCACGCCCAGTTCGGCGGCGATCGTGCGGCGGATGCGCAGCCCGGCGACGATCGTGTACTCCGCGGGCCCGCCGACCAGGTACAGCTGCCCGAGCCGGAGGATCTGCAGCGGCAGCACCTCCGGCGCCCACGGGTACGGCTTCATCGCCCCGAACGGGACCGCGATCACCTTCGGCGCCTGCGCGTCGGCCAGGGCCTGCGGGATCGGCGCGTCCATCCCGGCGAGTGCGTCGAGGAACGGGTTGCGGACCCCTTCCGGCAGCGGCAGGCCGGGGCCGTCCTCGGTGCTGCCCGCGAGCATCGACACGCCGATCGCGGCGGTCGCGGTCGTGTGCCGGCGCCCGTCGGGTGTGTAGCGGCCGTCGACGGTCACCTTCGACATGTCCACGTAGCAGAAGCGGAAGTCCAGCTCCCCGGTGACCGGTTCGGTCGCGGAGTCGTAGGCGGCCTTGGCGGCGGTGAACTGGCGCTCGCCGATGATGCGGGTGTTGTCGAACTCGTTCTCCGTCGGTCCGGAGCCGGGCCCGAGGTTCAGGTTCGGGGACATGTCGCCGGAGTTGGTCTGCGGGAAGCAGGCGACGAACGCCGGATCGCCGTCGAGGTAGCGCGTGCCCTGCCCGTGTTCCCACGCGTAGGCGGCGTAGCCCTTGTTGTCGCCGCTGATCAGCTTGTTGGCGTTGGTCATGGACGTGCCGTGGGTGGCGAACCACGCGATCGCCCCCACGTCCCGGCCGCCCTGCCGGAAGCGCAGCACGGTCACCGCCGGGTCGATCGACAGCGGGAAGTGGTCCTTGTCCGCCCGCGGGTTCCGCTCGAACGCGGTGCGCGAGCGGTTGACGCTGGCGTCGGTCAGCTCGCCGCGGCCGAGCGTGATGGTGCCCGGCGCGAGGGTGCGGTGCGCCTGGTCGATCGCCTCGACGATGCCGTCCACCTGGGCGTCGTAGGCCTGCCGCTGGAACCCCAGGATCGACAGGTTGTAGGCGGCGTACCAGGACGACCCGCCGCAGCCCGCGTGCGTGTGGGTGGCGTTGAGCAGCACGTTGCGCTCGGTGTAGAGATCGCCGTAGTGCCCGGCGAGGCGGGCCAGGACGCCCTGGTGCACCGACTGGAACAACGCGCCCAGGTCGGCGTTGACGTAGACGATCCGGCGGCCGGTGGCGTCGGCGACGACGTAGGCCCGGGCGCGCGTGCGCTGGTGGATGCCGGCCGTCTGCTGCTGCGGCATCGAGTAGCCCATCATCCCGTACTCGGCGGCCGGGCCGGTGACGTCGGCGATGCCCACGCCGATCAGGTAGCGCCCGCCTGCCGTGGTCGTTGCTGCCGCGGCCGCCGCCGGTGCGGTCAGGGCGCCCACGGCGAGTGGGGCAGCGGCCGCTCCGGCCAGGACGCTCCTGCGGCTCACGGGCATCGGCGCCCCACCTCCGTCAGACATGAAGCCATTTCAGGTTTGACGGAGCTTAGAAGAGCGCGGGGCGATGTGCCAACCCCTCGATCGGAGGGCCGCGCCCGGACCGCCCTCGCCCCGCCTCATCCCAGCGCGGCCGCGATCCTCCGCAACGTGGGCGCGTCCCCGCGCAGCAGCAGCGTGGTCACCACGGTGTCCTCCCAGGCGGCCAGCTCCGCGCGGATCTTCTCCGGCGGGCCGATCAGCGAGGTGTCCTCCACGAGCGAGGTCGGGATCGCGGCCGCGGCCTCGTCCTTGCGGCCCGCCAGGTACAGCTCCTGCACCTTCTCGGCCACGTCGGCGTAGCCCAGGCGCGCGAAGACGTCCTTGTGGAAGTTCACCTGCCTGGCCCCCATGCCGCCGATGTAGAGCGCCAGCGACGGCTTGATGAGCCCGGCCGCGGCCTCGACGTCGTCGTGCACGACGACCGGCACCGAGGCGGCCACCTCGAAGTCCTCCTGCGTGTGACGGGCTCCCGGGCGCGCGAAGCCCTCCGCCAGCGCCGCCCGGTAGAACGCGTCGCTCTTCGGGGAGAAGAACAACGGCAGCCAGCCATCGCAGATCTCGGCCGCCAGCGCCACGTTCTTCGGCCCCTCGGCGGCCAGGTAGACCGGGATGTCCGGGCGCAGCGGGTGCACTGTGGACTTCAACGGCTTGCCCAGACCGGTCCCCCCGCGCAGCGGCAACTGGTAGGACTCACCCTCGAACGTCACCGGCTCGCGACGGGCGACCACGCGGCGCACGATCTCCACGTACTCGCGGGTCCGGGCCAGCGGCCGCGGGTACGGCTGCCCGTACCAGCCCTCCACGACCTGCGGCCCGGACGCGCCCAGGCCGAGGATGAACCGGCCGCCCGACAGGTGGTCGAGCGTCATCGCGGCCATCGCCGTCGCGGTCGGGGTGCGGGCCGACATCTGGATGATGTTCGTGCCGAGCTTGACCCGCGAGGTCGCCGCGCCCCACCAGGCCAGCGGGGTCAGCGCGTCCGAGCCGTACCCCTCGGCCGTCCACACCGAGTCGAACCCCAGCTCCTCCGCGGTCCGGATCGCCTCGAGCGCGCCCTCCGGCGGATGCGAGGACCAGTAACCGATGTGATAGCCGAGCTTCACGACACCTCCCGGGGTGCGTAGTGCGTGGGACTGTCCCGTTCGGACAGTGGCGGCAGGTT
Organism: Amycolatopsis thermophila; assembly: GCF_030814215.1. Lineage (NCBI taxonomy): Bacteria > Bacillati > Actinomycetota > Actinomycetes > Pseudonocardiales > Pseudonocardiaceae > Amycolatopsis > Amycolatopsis thermophila. The sequence continues at coordinate 5,931,550 of NZ_JAUSUT010000001.1, forward strand.
GCGCGCGGGCGTCTCCACGAGCGGGGCGTCCACGGGAACCTCACCGCGGACCCGGCGCCAGGCCGCGCGGGCGCGCGGGTGGTACCGGCGGTCGTGCGGCACGAACCGGAACGCCAACCCGATCCCGCGGCCGATCAGCCGGTGCAGCGCCTCCTCGCGCCGCGACCAGCGGAAGCCCAGCCGCGCCCGCACGGCCGGGTGGTACAGGCCGACGGTCCACCACACGAACGACCTCGCGATCACCACCCGCAGCACCCGCCACACCGCGTCGGGCATCCAGGACACCGCGGGCGGCTTCGCGATCCCCGTCAGGTCGAGCACGTCGCGGGTGGCCTTGTTGTCCTCGAGCACCTCGGTGCACATGTGGTCCCAGTACTCCCCGAACTCCTCCCAGGAGCCCGGGACCGGCCGCATGCTCATGCCGTAGAGCCGGTACCACTGGACGTGCTCGTCGAACAGCCGCCGCTTGTCCGCCTCGCTCAGCCCGCCCATCATCCGCTCCGCGGCGACCACGGTGAGCATGAAGAACGTCGAGTGCGCCCAGTAGAACGTGCCCGGGTTCAGGGCGTGGTAGCGGCGGCCGCGGGAGTCGACGCCGCCGATCGTGTCGTGGTAGCCGCGCACCGCGCGGGCGGTTTCGGCCGCCCGCGGGCCGTCGTAGACCACGCCGCCGATCGGGTAGAGCGAGCGGAACAGCCGCTCCCACCGCTCGGCGAAGAACCGCGAGTGCTGCTCCACCCCCGCGCCGAGCTCGGGGTGCATGTTCTGCATCGCCCCGGCCCACAGTGCCATGAGGAGGGTCCGCCAGTCGCCGAAGTACTTCCACGTCAGGGAATCGGGGCCCAGGGGCTGCGGTGCCATGATCCGAACGCTACAATTGACAACACCTGTAGTCAATTGTGAGGCCGGATGACCGAGAAGACCTGGGCGGGCACCACGCTGAGCGACCGCCGGGCGGCGCGGCGCGCCCAGCTGCTCGACGCGGGGCTCGACCTGCTCGGCACGGCGGGCAGCGCCGCGGTCACCGTGCGCGCCGTGTGCCGGCAGGCCAAGCTCACCGAGCGCTACTTCTACGAGAGCTTCGCCGACCGCGAGGAGCTGGTGGTCGCCGTCTACGAGCAGGTCGCCGCCGAAGCCCACCGGGCCCTGGTGGACGCGGTGCCGGACAGCGGGAGGGACCCGGCCGAGCGCGCCGAGGCGGCCGTCACCGCCTTCGTCGAGCTGCTGCTGGACGATCCGCGCAAGGGCCGGGTCCTGCTGCTCGCGCCGATCACCGACCCGGCCCTGTCCGCCCGCGGGGTGGCGCTGCTGCCCGCCTTCGCCGGCCTGGTCCGCGAGCAGCTGCCCGAGCGCATGGACGCCCTCGACCGGCAGCTGACCGCGATCGGCCTCGTCGGCGCGCTGACCCACCTGTTCACCGCCTATCTGTCCGGAACACCGGAGATGTCCCGCGAGCGCCTCGTCGAGCACTGCGTGCGCCTGCTGGCGCGTTCGTCCTAAACGGACTCGCGCTCCCGGGCGAGCTGGAGGGCGATGTCGATGATCATGTCCTCCTGCCCGCCGACGTAGCGGTTCTCCCCCACCCGGTACAGGATCTCGTGGGCGGGCACGCCGTACCGCTCCGCGGCGCGCTCGGCGTGCAGCAGGAAGCTCGAGTACACCCCGGCGAACCCCTGCACGATCGAGGAGCGGTCCATCACCGGCAGCCGCGTGATGAACGGCTTGACGACGTTCTGCGCCGCGTCCATCAGCACGTCCTTGTCCACACCGGTCCGCACCCCGAGCCGCTCGAACACCGCGGCCAGCACCTCGGTCGGCGAATTCCCGGCGCCCGCGCCGAGCGCGACGAGCGAGCCGTCGATCTGCTTCGCGCCCGCCCGGTGGGCCAGCACCGAGTTGGCCACGCCGAAGCTGAGGTTCTGGTGCCCGTGATAGCCCACCTGGGCCGCGTCGCCGAACTCGGCGACCAGCGCGGCCACGCGGTCCGACGCCTCCTCCAGGATCAGCGCGCCCGCGGAGTCGACCACGTACACGCACTGGCAGCCGGCGTCGACCATGATGCGGCCCTGCTTCGCCAGCGTCTCCGGCGTGGCCATGTGGGACAGCATCAGGAACCCGACGGTCTCCAGCCCGAGCTTGCGCGCCTCGGTGAAGTGCTGGACCGACACGTCCGCCTCGGTGCAGTGGGTGGCGATCCGCACCGCGCCGGCGCCCAGGTCGGCGGCGGCCTTGAGGTCGGTCACCGTGCCCAGTCCGGGCAGCAGCAGCACGGCGATGGTGGCCTGCTCGGCCTCGTCGACGGCGGCGGCGATCAGCTGCCGTTCGTCGACGAGCGAGAACCCGTAGTTGAAGGTCGACCCGCCCAGGCCGTCGCCGTGGGTCACCTCGATCAGCGAGATCCCGGCGGTGTCGAGAGCGCGGACCGTGTCGCGAACGTTGGCTTCGGTGAACTGGTGCGCCATCGCGTGGCTGCCGTCGCGCAGGCTCGTGTCGACCAGTCGCACCTCCGGCTCGGTCATGCCGGCACCTCCTGCGTGCGCTCGGCCGCGAGCAGTTCGCCCACGCGGGCCGCGGCGGCGGTCATGATGTCCAGGTTCCCGGCGTAGGGCGGCAGGTAGTCGCCGTTGCCCGCCACCTCCAGGAACACCGCCACCCGGGCCCGGCCCTGCCAGCCCGGCCGCGGGTCGTCGAACTGCGGCGCCGCCTTGAGCGTGTAGCCCGGCACGTAGACCTGCACGTCGGCGACCATCCGCTCGATGGACTCGGTGATCGCGTCCCGGTCCGCCTCCGGCGAGATCGCGCAGAACACGGTGTCGCGCATGATGAGCGGCGGTTCGACCGGGTTGATGATGATGATCGCCTTGCCCCGGGCCGCGCCGCCGACGACCTCCAGCCCCTTCGCGGTCGTCTCGGTGAACTCGTCGATGTTCGCGCGCGTGCCCGGGCCGGCCGAGCGGGACGACACCGACGCGACGATCTCGGCGTAGGGCACCTCGGTGACGCGGGAGACGGCGTGCACGATCGGGATCGTCGCCTGCCCGCCACAGGTGATCATGTTGAAGTTCGCCGCGCCGAGCTGGTCGGGCGGGGTCACCGCGGGGCACGTGAACGGGCCGACGGCGGCCGGCGTGAGGTCCACGGCCTGGATGCCGGCCTCGGCGTACCGCGGCGCGTGGGCGAGGTGGGCCTTGGCGGAGGTCGCCTCGAAAACGATCTCCGGGAGCTCGTCGCGCGCCAGCAGCCAGTCCACGCCCTCGGCGGAGGTCTCCACGTCCAGGGCGGCGGCGCGCTGGAGGCCCTCGGAAGCCGGATCGACGCCGACCATGTAGGCCACCTCGACGCGCTCGCTCCGGCGCAGCTTCGCGAGCAGGTCGGTGCCGATGTTGCCCGGCCCGACGATCGCGGCTCGTACCTTGCGGGTGCTCATGCGCCCACTCCTTTCGGGGTCGGCTCCACCGTGCTCGCCGCACTGGGGCACACTCAACGCATGTGTGCCGCTGAGCGGGACGACGGGATGACCGCGGCCCGGATCGCCGCGCTGCTCGGCGCGTTCCGCCCGGGCGACCGCGCGCTGGGCGCGTCCGAGCTCGCGCGCCGCACCGGCCTGCCCAAGTCGTCGGTGCACCGGCTCACCGGGCACCTCGTCACCAGCCGCCTGCTGGAACGTGACGGCACCGGCGTGCGGCTCGGGCTGCGCTTGTTCGAGATCGGGCAGCTGGCCGGCCGGGAGCGCGAACTCACCGACGCCGCCCGCCCCTACCTCGCCGACCTGCGGGAAGCCACCCGCAACACGGTGCACCTCGCGGTGCTCGAGGGAATCGAGGTGGTCTACCTCGACATCGTGCGCGGCCCGGACGCGCCGGCCCTGCCGTCACGGATCGGCGGCCGCTTCCCCGCCCACGCCACAGCCGTGGGCAAGGCGATCCTGGCGCACTCGCCGTCCTCCGTGCTGGACACCGTGCTCGCCGCGGGCCTGCCCAGGGTGGGGCCGCGCACGATCACCGCGCCGGGGCTGTTGCGGCGCCAGCTCGAGCGCGTCCGCACGGAGGGGGTCGCCTACGAACGAGAGGAATCGAGGGTGGGCGTAACCTGTGCAGCCAGTCCGTTGCTCGACGCGACCGGTCGGGCGCGGGCCGCGATTTCGATCTCGGGCTGGAGCAACCGGGTCCGGGTCGAACGCGTCTCTCCAGCGGTGCGCACGGCGGCTCTCGCTTTGTCGCGGGCCTTGCCGTAGGGTCGCGCACCACCGGGGAAGATCGACACGTACGGGGCTCGTGGCCGTATCGCCCAGGCCACGGGATGTTAGGGAGGATTGGCGTGACCACCGCGACCACCCAGGTTGACGACCTTCGGCTCGTGGCTGCACCGAGCGCTGTCAACTGCGCCGAGATGTTCGTCCGCTTCGCGCTCCTGGAGTGGAAGCTCAAGCCGCTGGCCGACGACGGCGCGACGGTCATCCGGCACCTGGTGCGGTCCTCGGTGGAGGGCGCCGACAAACGATCACCCCGGTTCCTGACCGTGCGGCTGCGCCTGCACCGCGACGTCGTGGTCGTCGAACTCGACGACGACCGCCCCGGCGAGCCCCCCGAGCTGCCCGGCTGGACCATCAACACCGTCGCCCTCCCCGGCGGGCACCGGACCGCGTGGTGCGAGCTGCCCCTGCCCACCGGCCTCACGGGCGCCCTCCCCACCCGGTCCCCGCACCGCCTGCCCAGCCCCGCCACCGAGTACCCGCCGCAGGAACCCCTGCCGGAGCCGGACTTCCTGGACTCGCAGATCCTGCAGCGGGTCCTGCACGGGCTCAACGGCTCCGCCCGCTGAGAGCGCTTTCACCACTTCCCCGGCACGCGGGGCCGGGCTCAGGCCAGGCCCCGCACCGCCTGGGCGGGCGGGCGCTCCCCCGCGATCGTCGCGACCATCTCCAGCACGCGGCGCGTCTGCTGCACCTCGTGCACCCGGAACACCTGCGCGCCGTCGCGTGCGGCCAGAGCCGTGGCGGCCAGGGTGCCGTCGAGGCGCTCGGTGATCCCCGCGCCCAGCGTCTCGCCCACGAAGTCCTTGTTGGACAGTGCCATCAGGACCGGCCAGCCGGTCGCGGTGAGCACGTCCGCGTGGCGCAGCAAGGCGAGGCTGTGCCAGGTGTTCTTGCCGAAGTCGTGCGTCGGGTCGATCAGGACGCCGCCGCGCGGCACCCCGAGCGCCACGACGGCCTCGGCGCGCTGGGTGAGTTCCTCGGTCACCTGCCCGACGATGTCGTCGTAGCGGACGCGGAACGGGCGCGTGCGCGGCACCGCTCCCCCGGTGTGCGAGCAGACGTAGCCCGCGCCGAACTCGGCCGCCACCTCCGCCAGCTCCGGATCGGCGCCGGCCCACGTGTCGTTGAGCAGGTCGGCGCCCGCCTCGCAGGCCAGCCGCCCGACCTCGTGCCGCCAGGTGTCCACGCTGATCACCAGGTCCGGGTGCCGTCGCCGGATCTCCTCGACGAACGGGACGACCCGGCGGATCTCCTCGGCCACGCCGACATCGCTGCCGGGGCCGGCCTTGACGCCGCCGATGTCCACGATGTCCGCCCCTTCGGCGACGGCCCGGCCCACGGCCGCCAGGGCATCGGGGTCGGCGAAGGCCGCACCCCGGTCGTAGAAGGAGTCGGGCGTGCGGTTCACGATCGCCATCACGAGCGCGCGGTCGGAGACGATGCGCCGTCCGCGGAAGACCAAGTCGACTGCCACGACCTCATCATGCCTGCCGTGGCGGGTGCGCGATAACGCGCGTTATGGCCTAAGTTGCTTCCAGGAGAGCGAAGGGGGTGCGCGCTGATGGCCACCCGACACGGTCCGGCGGGGCCTGCCGACAGCCACAGCAGGGAGAGGTTCCTGCAGGCCGCGCTGACCGTTCTCCTCAGGCAGGGCGTGTCCGGGCTGACCGTGCGCAGTGTCGCCGAAGCGGCCGGCACCTCGACCATCGGGGTCTACACGCGGTTCGGCGGCCGCAACGGCGTGCTGGACGCCTTGTACGAGCGCACTTTCGAGATGCTCGGCGAGGAGTTCGTGGCGGCGCCGCGGGTTCCCGGCGACCCGGTGGCGGGGATTCTGGCCCTGGCGCACGCCTACCGCCGGTTCGCGCTGGACAGCCCGGCGCGGTACGCGTTCATGTTCGAGCAGTCGGTGCCCGGCTTCGACCCGGACCCGGATCTGCGGGCGTACGCGCAGCGCAGCACCTTCGACCTGTTCGTGGACCGGATCATGCCGGTGATGCCGCCCGGGAAGGACCCGAACACCACCGGGTACCTGATCTGGACGACGATGCACGGGCTGGTGAGCGTCGAGCTGACGCAGCGCGCGCGGACCACGCCGCCGAAGTGGTTCATCGAAACCTCGGACGACGCCTACGACGACCTGTTCACGTCCGGCGTCCGCGCCATGCTCACCGGACTCGATCTCCGGCTGGGTTGACCCCGCCGCCCACGCCACCACCGGCCCGACGCCGGCGGCCGGCGGATCCCGCGGACACGACTGTGGCCCCCGGTCTCCGCGGAGACCGGGGGCCACGTGACGATCAGTCAGCCGGGGCTAGACGCTCACGCGCCGCCCGACAGCTTCTCGCGCAGAGCCGCGAGCTGCTCGTCGCTGGCGAGGGTGCCGCCGCTGCGCTGCTCCGCACCGCCGCCGGTCGAGCTGTAGTTCTGCTCGCCGCCGCCGACCGGGCCACCGGTGGCCTCCTCGGCCGCCGCCTGGGCGTTGGCCTCGGCAGCCTTGGCGATCTGCCGCATGTGGGCCTCGTAGCGGGCGTGCGCCTCGGCGTACTGGCGCTCCCACTCCTCACGCTGCTTGTCGTAGCCTTCCTGCCACTCCTGCGTGTCGGGGTCGAAGCCCTCGGGGTAGATGTAGTTGCCCTGGTCGTCGTACTCGGCGGCCATGCCGTACTGCGTCGGGTCGAACTCGCTGTCCGGGGTGAAGCCCTCGTTCGCCTGCTTCAGCGACAGCGAGATCCGGCGGCGCTCCAGGTCGATGTCGATGACCTTGACCATGACCTCGGTGCCGACCTGCACGACCTGCTCCGGGATCTCCACGTGGCGCTCGGCCAGCTCGGAGATGTGCACCAGGCCCTCGATGCCCTCCTCGACGCGGACGAACGCGCCGAACGGGACGAGCTTGGTGACCTTGCCCGGCACGATCTGGCCGATCGCGTGGGTACGGGCGAACTGGCGCCACGGGTCTTCCTGGGTGGCCTTCAGCGACAGGGACACGCGCTCGCGGTCCATGTCGACGTCGAGCACCTCGACGGTGACCTCCTGGCCGACCTCGACGACCTCGCTCGGGTGGTCGATGTGCTTCCAGGACAGCTCCGAGACGTGCACCAGACCGTCCACGCCGCCGAGGTCGACGAACGCACCGAAGTTGACGATCGAGGACACGACGCCCTTGCGGACCTGGCCCTTGGCGAGGTTGTTGAGGAACTCGCTGCGGACCTCGGACTGGGTCTGCTCGAGGTAGGCCCGGCGGGACAGGACCACGTTGTTGCGGTTCTTGTCCAGCTCGATGATCTTGGCCTCGAGCTCGCGGCCCACGTAGGGCTGCAGGTCGCGGACCCGGCGCATCTCCACGAGGGAGGCGGGGAGGAAGCCGCGCAGGCCGATGTCGAGGATCAGGCCGCCCTTGACGACCTCGATGACGGTGCCCTTGACGGGTTCGTCCTTCTCCTTGAGCTCCTCGATCGTGCCCCAGGCGCGCTCGTACTGGGCGCGCTTCTTGGACAGGATCAGCCGGCCCTCCTTGTCCTCCTTCTGGAGGACAAGGGCCTCGACCTCGTCACCGACGCTGACGACCTCGCCGGGATCGACATCGTGCTTGATGGACAGCTCACGCGAGGGGATGACGCCCTCGGTCTTGTAACCGATGTCGAGCAGCACCTCGTCGCGGTCGACCTTGACGATGGTGCCCTCAACGATATCGCCGTCGTTGAAGTACTTGATCGTCTTGTCGATCGCGGCGAGGAAGTCTTCCTCCGACCCGATGTCGTTGACGGCGACCTGGGCGGCGCCGGACGTCGGGGCGGTGGTGGTGTCGGTGGTCATTAGGTGGGTTGCTCCGGTTGGTTTACGGCTCGAGTAGGTTTGCAGTTTGCGCGCGCGGTGGGCGTGCGACGGCAACCATGAGCAAACGTTCACAACGGAACGGCCGCGGAGCATCACCGCCGACGGTGCGCGACCCGGAACCCGGCTCAGCTCGGCCGAGTGGAAGGTAGCGCGAACCCACTGCGCTAGAGATATCGTACGCGGCCGCCCGCGTGCCAGACAAACAGGGTCGCCCACCCGGACGTCCGGCCGCCCGCCGGTGAGAATACCGGTGTGACGACGGCGGACATCGACGACGACGGAAACGGCGGCGGGGAGCTCGACCCGGACCGGCACACCAGGGCCGAACACCGCCTGGGCACGGTCGGCGTGGCTCACCGCGACGTGGGCGCGCGGGAGGCGACGACGGCGAACCTGGCCTGGTGGGACGCCGACGCCGACGACTACCAGGCGGCCCACGGCGGCTTCCTCGGCGACGCGGACTTCGTGTGGTGCCCGGAAGGCCTGCGCGAGGCGGACGTGCACCTGCTGGGCGAGGTCGGCGGCCGCCGGGTGGTGGAGATCGGCTGCGGCCAGGCGGCCTGCTCGCGCTGGCTCGCCACCGCGGGCGCGCGGCCGGTCGGGCTCGACCTGTCGGCGGGCATGCTCCGGCACGCCCGCGAGGGCGCCGCCCGCACCGGCATCGACGTCCCGCTGGTCCAGGCGACCGCGGAGCGGCTGCCGCTGGCCGGCGGCAGCATGGACGCGGCGTGCTCGGCCTTCGGCGCACTGCCGTTCGTCGCCTCGATCGAGACCGTCTTCGCCGAGGTGCGCCGCGTGGTGCGGCCGGGAGCGCCCTGGGTGTTCGCGGTGACTCACCCGATGCGGTGGATCTTCCCGGACGACCCGGGCCCGGCCGGGCTGACCGCCAGTCAGCCCTACTTCGACCGCACCCCCTACGTGGAGATCGACGGGCAGGGCCGCGCGACCTACGTCGAGTACCACCGCACCGTGGGCGACTACGTGCGGGCGCTGACGGCCACCGGGTTCGTGCTCGAGGACCTGCTGGAGCCGGAGTGGCCGGAGGGGCACACGCGCGTGTGGGGGCAGTGGAGCCCGTTGCGCGGCAAGCTGTTCCCGGGCACCGCGATCTTCCGGGCCCGCGCGTGTCCGTGAGCGCGGCGCTGCTGTCCGCGCAGCGGGCCCGGTTCGCCGCCCTGGACCCGATGCTTCCGCCGGCCGCGCCGCCGCCGGAGGGCGACGTGCTCGTCGCGGCCACTGCCGACGGCACCCGGGTCAGCGGGGTTGTGCAGGTCCAGCGGCACGAGCCCGGCTCGTTCGACCTGCTCTGGTCGGCCGCGCAGGTGTGGCAGCTGTTCCCGGTCACCGGCGACACCGGCACCGAGGGCATGGACGCGCTGCTGCGGGCGTGGCGGCACCGCATGGACCGCGAGTCGCCCGGCCCGGACTCCTCCTGCACGGTGACGTGGCCGAGCCGGGACGCCGAGGCGGTGCGGGCGTTCCTCGACCACGGACTGATCCCGCTGTCCGTCCTCGCGGTGCGCACGGCTCCGCCGGCCGAGCACCCCCTCCCGCCCGGCGTGACCATCCGCCGCGCCGGCCCCGAGGACCTCGAGGAGGTCGTGGCGCTGTCGCTGGCCACGTTCCGCTACTCCAGCCTGGTCGCCGGGCCGTGGCGTGCGGGCACCGCGGAGATGATCACCCCGCGGCTGGCGCGCAACCTCGCCGCGGGCGCCCCGATCTGGCTGGCCGAACGGGACGGCGTCGCGGTCGCCCTCGCCGACTGCGGCTGGGTGGAGGCGCTGCCCGGCTCGTGGGCGGCCGAACTGCTGCCCGCCGGGCAGTGGGGCTACGTCAACAGCGTCGCGACCAGCGAGCACGTTCGCGGCGAAGGCATCGGGCGCGCGCTGATGGCGCGGGTGCACCGCGACTTCCACGAGCGCGGCGCCCGCGCGACCTACCTGTACTTCAACCCGGCCAACCCCTTGTCCTCGGTGTTCTGGCCGCGGCAGGGGTACCGCCCGGTGTGGTCGTACTGGGAGGTGCGGCCGGCGTCGGCGCTGCGCTGACCCCGAGTTGCCGTCCGCCGGGACCGGTCGTACTCTTTGAACTGACCAGTCAGTTCAAAGAAGGGGGTCCTGTGCGGGTGCACGCCGACCGGGTCACCGTCGAAGGGCCGCACGGCACAGTGCTGCCGGAGACCTCGCTCGCCGTCACCGAGGGCGAACTCGCCTTCGTGCACGGCGAGCCGGGTGCCGGGGTCACCGCCTTCGGCCTCGCCCTCACCGGGCGGATGCGGCCCACGACGGGGCTCGTCACCCTCGACGGCTCGGCCGACGCCGCGAAGTTGCGCGCCGCCGGCGCCGTGGTGGACGCGCCGGAGATCACCGCGCCGGAGGAGTCGCTGCCGGTGCGGATGGTCGTCGCCGAAGAGCTGGCCCTCGGCGGACTGCCCGCCGGGAAGGACGCGGTCGCGCGGTGGCTCGGCGAGCACGACCTGGCCGGCCGGGCCGGTACCCGCTTCGAGCACCTCGCCCCCGCCGAGCGCACCGGGCTGCTCACCGCGCTCGCCGCGGCGCGGCCCGGCGTGCGCCTGCTCGTGCTCGACACGCCCGACCGGCACACCAGCGACGTCGCGAGCTGGGCGGACCTCGCCCGCACCTACGCCGACCGCGGGTTCGCCGTCGTCGTGCTGACCGCCACCACCCCGCCCGGGGTGCTGCCCGCTCCCCCGGCCCGGCTCGGCCGCACCGAGCAGCCCGAACCCGAACTCGTGCAAGGAGATCCGCAGTGACCGGCCTCCGCCTCGCCGCCGGGGAACTGCGCCGCCTGACCTCCGGCAAGCTGCCCAAGCTCGCCGTGGCCGCGCTGGTGCTCGTCCCCCTGCTGTACGCGTCGTTCTACCTCTACGCCAACTTCGACCCCTACGGCCGCCTGGGCAAGCTGCCCGCGGCGATCGTCAACGAGGACGCGGGCGCCGCCGGGCGCGACATCGGCGCCGAAGTGACCTCCTCGGTCGTCGGCTCGGGCACGTTCGGCTGGCACGAGGTCACCGCCGCCGAGGCCGACTCCGGGGTGCGCGACGACCGGTACTCGTTCGCGATCACCATCCCCCGCGACTTCTCCGCCGCCCTGACCTCGAGCGGGGACTTCACCCCGCAGCGCGCCACCATCCAGCTGACCACCAACGACGCGAACAACTACCTGTCGCACACCATCGCCAACCAGGTGGCCGAGCAGATCCGCAGCACGATCGCGGAGAAGGTGGGCAGCGAGGCCGCCAACCGGTTCCTGATGGGCTTCTCCACGATCTACGGCAAGACGCAGGAGGCCGCCGACGGCGCCACCCAGCTGGCCGACGGCGCGAACCGGCTGCTGTCCGGCCAGCAGCAGCTCGCCGACGGCGCCCAGCAGCTGGCCGCCGGCAGCGCGCAGCTGTCGTCCGGGCTGGGGACCCTGAAGTCGAGCACCGCCACGCTGCCGCAGAGCACCCGGCAGCTGGCCGACGGCGCGCAGCAGGTCGCCGACGGCAACAGCCAGGTCGCCGCGGCCGGAGCCGCCGTCGCGAGCGGGTCGGCCCAGCTGGTCAGCAACCTCGACGACGTGCACAACCAGCTCACCGACCGGTTGCGGGCCGCCGGGCTGTCGGAGACCGACATCCAGCGGGTGCAGGGCGTCCTGGGTGATCTGCGGGCACCGGTCGACCAGGCCAACGCCAGGGTTCAGCAGACCTCCGCGCAGCTGAACCAGCTCGCCGACGGCGCGCGGCGGGTCGCCGCGGGCGCGAACACCCTGGCGAACTCCGCGCCGGCGCTGTCCGGGGGCATCGCGCAGGCGGCCGACGGCGCGAGCACGCTGTCCACGGGCGCGGCCCGGCTCGACGACGGCGAGAAGACCGCGCTGTCCGGTACCCAGCAGCTCGCGACCGGGGCCGGACAGCTGCGGGACGGGTTGGTCGCGGGCCTGCAGCAGATCCCCAACCCGGATGACCCGGCCCGCACCGCGACGGCCGACACCATCGCCGATCCGGTGACGGTGAACTCGGTGGGTGTCGCCTCGGCCGGCACCTACGGCGCCGGGCTCGCCCCGTTCTTCCTCGCCCTGGCCACCTGGATCGGTGCGTTCGTGCTGTTCCTGCTGGTCCGGCCGCTGTCGTCACGGGCGATCGCGGCCGGCACGGCGCCGCTGCGGGTCGCGCTCGGCGGGTGGCTGCCGTCGGCGCTGCTGGGCATCGCGCAGGTGGTCGTGCTGTTCGCGGCGGTCACCTGGTTCGTCGGCATCCACATCGCGCACCCGGTGGGCGCGCTGGCGTTCGCGATCCTGGCGTCGCTGACGTTCACCGCGATCGTGCACGCGCTCAACGCGTTCTTCGGGGCGGTCGGCAAGTTCCTCGGACTGGTGCTGCTGGTGCTGCAACTCGTCAGCGCGGGCGGCACGTTCCCGTGGCAGACCCTGCCCGACGCGCTCTACCCGCTGCACGTGGTGTTGCCGATGGGGTATGTGGTCGACGGGTTGCGGCACTTGATGTACACCGGCGCGTCGCTGCAGAACCTGCTCGACATCGGCGTCCTGGTCGCCTACCTCGCCGGGGCGCTGGCGGTGTCGGCGCTGGCCGCGCGCAAACAGCGGGTGTGGACGGTGTCGAAGTTGCAACCGGAGCTGGCGCTGTGAGCGCGCGCGGCGGGAGCACGAAGCAGAAGCTGTTCGAGGGGACCCTGCGTCTGGCCACCGCGAAGGGGCTGGCCGGGCTGACCGTCGACGAGATCGCGGCGGAGGCCGGGGTCGCCAAGGGCACGGTCTACTACAACTTCGGCAGCAAGGACGGGCTGATCGACGCGCTGCTGCGCTACGGCGTCGGCCAGCTCGCCGAGCGGCTGCGGGAGCACTCGGGCGAACCCGACCCGGTGGTCGCGCTGGAGTCGCTGGTGGACACCGGGCTCGAGTTCATCGCCGAGTACCGGGGCTTCTCGCAGATCCTGGTCAGCGAGCTGTGGCGGACGCCCGGCCAGTGGCACGAAACGCTGTCGCTGCTGCGCGAGGACATCGTCTCGATCGTGAAGGAGCAGCTGCAGCGGGTCGCCGACGCCGGGCGGCTGCCCGAGGGCGTCGACGTGCCCACCGCCGCGGCCGGGCTGTTCGGCACCCTGCTGGTGGTGGCGCTGGACTGGCAGGTGTTCCAGCCGCACCGCACCCGCGCCGAAGTGCGGGACGGCATCATGGTGCTGGTGCGCGGGATGGCTCGCCCGCGCTAGCTGCCGGTTCCCGACGTCGGCTACCGCACCAGCGGCCGCAGCTGGCCGACCTGGTGGGTGGAGGTCGCGTGCCCGGCCAGGGCGCGCCGGACCGCGTCGAGGACTCCCTCGGCGATCTCGGCTTCGGCCAGGGACCGGTGGGCGTCGTAGGCCGAGACCGTGCCGAGTTGCACCACCTGCGTCGGGTGGAGGGGCAGCAGCGGGTCGGGCGGCTCGTTGCCGCCCGGGCCGTTGCGGACCTCCACCACCGGTGCGTCGTCGGCGAGCAGGGTTTCCACCGCGCCCAGCACCGAGCGCCGGTACTGCTCGTGGACCCAGGCCACCAGCAGGTCCGCCGGCCCGTGCAGGGCCATTTCGGCCTTCGCCGCGAGTTCCCGCGGGCGGTCCCAGTGCGCCTCGACCCAGATCGCGCGCCCGCCACCCCACGATCGGCCGGTGAGACTGACGGGCCGGTGCCCGGGCGACCGCAGCGAGCGCAGCGCCGCCGCACCGGGGCGCACCTCGCAGTCGAGCGGACGGTACCTCCGGGACGGCAGCACCACGTGCCAGCCCTCCCGCGTCAAGACCTGGGCGACACCGGCCAGCATGCCCGTACCCGCCAGGATCAGCGCTTTCCTGCCAGCCATGGCCTCACGCTACCTGCTGCTCGCCGCCCCGGCAGCCCCTCGACGTGGCCTCTCCCCGGCGGCAACGCCCCGGACACCCCGGCCGCCGGGCAGGCTCGTCACACGCCGTCGACGGGTGGGCCGGGCTCGTGACGCTCGGTCAGGTTTTGCGCGGCCGTGCCCGCCGTGCCCCGGCGGACCCCGCGCTGGCGGCCGTCACGCCACAGCCGCTGCCACCAACCACCCTGGCGGAGCCCCGCCACGGCGCAGCCGTCCCACACGGCCGCCTCGCCACCACCCTGTAACCCCCGCGCCGGCGGCCGTCACGCCAACCGCGGCCACCGCTACCCCGGCGAAGCCCCGCCACCGCGCAGCCATCCCATACAGGGGTGTCGCCCCGGCAGACCCGCGCCGGCGGCGGCCCCGCCGCAGCCGGAGCCGCCGCACCCCCGGCCGAGCCCCGCGACAGCGCTGGCATCCCGCACAGCGGTGTCGCCCCCGGCGGACCCGCGCGCTCGCGGCCGTCACGCCACAACCGCGGCCGCCGCCACCCCGGCTAAGCCGCACCATGGCGCGGCCGTGCCCGCCGCACCCGGGGACCCACGACCCACGGCCGTCGCGCCACCCGCTGCCACCGCCACCCCCGGCGAAGCCCCGCCACGGCGCAGCCGTCCCAACACGGCGGCGTCGCCACCACCCGGCGGACCCCGCGCCGGCGGCCGTCACGCCACAGGGCCCCGCCACCACCGGGCGGCGTACCGGCACCGGCGCGGCCGTCACCCCCAGTCCTTGCTCGGGTCGAACGAGTGCGGCTGGGTGAGGCTGAACCAGTTCCCGGAGTCGTCGCGGAACACGGCTTCGATGCCGTACGGCCGTTCGGCCGGTTCCTGCAGGAACGTCACCCCGCGGGCCGCCAGCTCGGCGTGCGTCTGGCGGCAGTCGCGCGTCCTCCAGACGCCGCCGCCCAGCGCGCCCTTCGCGACCAGCTCCCGGATCTGCTTCTCGGTCTCCGCGTCGTGCTGCGGCGGGCCCGGCTTCATCAGGATGAAGTCCAGGTCCGGCTGCTCGGCCGGGCCCACCGTGAGCCAGCGGAAGTCCCCGATCCGCAGATCCTGCCGCACCTCGAAACCGAGCTTCTCGGTGTAGAACGCCTTCGCCGAGTCCTGGTCCAGCACGTAGACGCTGGAGTGGGACAGTCCCTTGATCATCACGAACCTCCTGTCGTCGATGACCGAACGCTACTGGCCGGGCGGCTCGGGCGGCTTCTCCGAATGTGCGCTTCCCGGCGCCGGGCGCGTCCACATCATCAGGTAGCACCCGGGCACCGGCGGCGGGCCGTCCGACCGCGCCCGCGCCCGGTACTCGCTCGGCGTCTGCCC
The DNA here is from genome assembly GCF_030814215.1 of Amycolatopsis thermophila. NCBI lineage: Bacteria > Bacillati > Actinomycetota > Actinomycetes > Pseudonocardiales > Pseudonocardiaceae > Amycolatopsis > Amycolatopsis thermophila. Next base: position 5,946,860 of record NZ_JAUSUT010000001.1, read on the forward strand.
GGTGATCTCGGCGAACCGGCGGCTGAACGTGCCCAGGCTGGTGAACCCGACGGCGAGGCAGACCTCGGTGACCGTCAGGTTCGCCGACCGCAGCAGGTCCTGCGCCCGCTCGATCCGCCGCCGCGTCAGGTAGGCCTTCGGGCTCTCCCCGTACGCGGCGGCGAACGAGCGGCTGAAGTGGTAACGCGAGCAGCAGGCGACGGCGGCGAGCGCGCCCACGTCGAGGGGTTCGGCGTAGTGGGCGTCCATCCAGTCCTTGGCGCGGCGCACCTGCGCCACCACCGCCGCCCTGTCGGTCATCGCGTCAGCGATTCGTCGGCGTCAATGCGCCGCCTCGTTCCAGGACCGGCCGAACCCGACCGACACCTCCAGCGGCACGGCCAGCTCGTAGGCGGCGCCCATCTCGCGGCGCACCAGCTCCTCGACCTGGTCGCGCTCGCCCTCGGTCACCTCCAGCACGAGCTCGTCGTGCACCTGCAGCAGCACCCGCGACGACAGCCCGGACTCCGTCAGCGCCCGGTGCACCCCGATCATCGCGACCTTGATGATGTCGGCCGCGCTGCCCTGGATCGGCGCGTTCAGCGCCATCCGCTCGGCCATCTCGCGGCGCTGCCGGTTGTCGCTGTTGAGGTCGGGCAGGTAGCGGCGGCGGCCGAAGATCGTCTCGGTGTAGCCGACCTTGCCCGCCTCGGTGACGACGCTCTGCAGGTAGTCGCGCACCCCGCCGAAACGGGCGAAGTACTCGGTCATCAGTTCGCGGGCCTCCTCGGTGGAGATCCGCAGCTGCTGCGACAGGCCGTAGGCCGACAGCCCGTACGCCAGGCCGTAGTTCATCGCCTTGATCTTCGCCCGCTGCGGGCCGGTGACCTCGGCCGGGTCGACACCGAACACGCGCGCGGCCGTCGCGGCGTGGAAGTCGAACCCGGACTGGAACGCCTCGATCAGCGCGGCGTCCTCGGACAGGTGCGCCATGATCCGCATCTCGATCTGGCTGTAGTCCGCGGTGAGCAGCTCCGCGTAGCCGTCGCCGACGACGAAGGCGTCGCGGATGCGGCGGCCTTCCTCGGTGCGGATCGGGATGTTCTGCAGGTTCGGGTCCACAGAGGACAGTCGTCCGGTGGCCGCGATGGTCTGGTGCAGGGTGGTGTGGATGCGCCCGTCGTCGGCGACCGACTTGAGCAGCCCCTCGACCGTGCTCTTCAGCCGCGTGGCGTCGCGGTGCTCCAGCAGGTGCTGCAGGAACGGGTGTTCGGTCTTCTCGAACAGCGTCTGCAGCGCCTCGGCGTCGGTGGTGTAGCCGGTCTTGGTGCGCTTGGTCTTCGGCATGCCCAGCTCGTCGAACAGCACGACCTGCAGCTGCTTGGGCGAACCGAGGTTGACCTGCTTGCCGATCACGCCGTAGGCGGCCTCGGCGGCCTGCTTCACGCGGGCGCCGTAGTGCGCCTCCAGCGCGGTCAGCTGCTCGATGTCGACCGCCACGCCCGCCGCCTCGACCTCGGCGATCACCTGCAGCAGCGGCAGCTCGATGTCACCCAGCAGCTTGGCGCCGCTGATCTTGTCCAGCTCACCGCTCAGCGCCCCGGCCAGCTCGGCGACCGCGCTGGCCCGGACCAGCTCGCCCTGCACCAGCGTCTGGTCACCGTCGTCGCCGTCGAGCAGGGACAGCTGCCCGTCGCCGGAGTCGCTGTCGTCGCGCAGCTCGCGCTGCAGGTAGCGCAGCACCAGGTCGTCCAGCTCGAACGAGCGCTGACCCGGCCGGACCAGGTACGCCGCCAGCTCGGTGTCCATCGCCAGACCGGCCAGCGTCCAGCCGCGCGCCCGCAGCGCGTGCAGCGGCACCTTCATCGCGTGCCCGGCCTTGGGGATCGCCGGATCGGCCAGCCACGCCGCCAGTGCCTGCTCGTCGGCCTCGTCCAGCGCCGTCACGTCCACGTACCCGGCCTCGCCGCCCGGCGCGGCCAGGGTGATCGACTGGACGTCGGAGCGCACCGACGAACCGGTGGTGCGGAACGACAGCCCGACCGTCTGCCCCGTCTTGGTGTGCTGCGACAGCCACGCGGCCAGCCCGCCGGCGGGCACCGCCGCGCCGGACACCTCGAACCCGGACTCGGCCTCCGGCTCGGCGCTGGACAAGGTCTGGAACAGCCGGTCGCGCAGCACCCGGAACTCCAGCTCGTCGAACAGCCGGTGCACCGCGTCCCGGTCCCACGGCCGCAGCGCGAGGTCGGCGGGCACCGCCTCCAGCGGCACGTCCCGGACCAGCTCGGTGAGCTGCCGGTTGAGCATCACCGAGTCGAGGTGGGCGCGCAGCGCGTCGCCGACCTTGCCCTTGACCTCGTCGACCCGGTCGATCAGCTGGGCCAGCGACCCGAACTGCTGGATCCACTTGGTCGCGGTCTTCTCCCCCACCCCCGGGATGCCGGGCAGGTTGTCCGACGGGTCGCCGCGCAGCGCCGCGAAGTCCGGGTACTGGGACGGGGTGAGCCCGTACTTCTCCGACACCCCGGCCGGGTCGTAGCGGACCAGGTCGGACACGCCCTTGCGCGGGTAGAGGACCGTCACCGAGTCGTCCACCAGCTGCAGCGCGTCCCGGTCACCGGTGCAGATCAGGACCTGGTAGCCCTCGGCCGTCGCCTGCGTGGTGAGTGTGGCGATGATGTCGTCGGCCTCGTAGTTCTCCTTGGTCAGGACCGGGACGCCGAGCACCCCGAGCACGTCCTTGACCAGGTCGACCTGCCCCTTGAACTCGTCCGGCGTGGACGTGCGCGTCGCCTTGTAGTCGGCGAAGGTCTCCGAGCGGAACGTCTGCCGCGACACGTCGAACGCCACCGCGAGGTGCGTGGGCTGCTCGTCGCGCAGCAGGTTGATGAGCATCGAGGTGAACCCGAACACCGCGTTGGTGACCTGGCCGGTCGAGGTCTTGAACCGGTCCGCCGGCACGGCGAAGAAGGCGCGGTAGGCCATCGAGTGGCCGTCGATCAGCAACAGCCGCGGTCGTCCTCCGGCGGGCGGCGTCGCTGTGGCGTTGGCTACTGGCTGCTTCTGACTGGGGCTCACGGGTGCGAGTCTAGGGTGGGGCACCGACAGAACCGCGCGAGCGGTCGCCCTGCCCTGCCGTTGCGTACCGAGGAGTTCCCGCCTTGACCGAGAACCTGACCGAAGCCATCCGCGAGCAGCTCGCGGGCATCGATCCGCGCGTCGCGGAGCAGCAGCTCAACGACAAGCTGGGCATCGAGTTCGTCGAGCTCACGGCGGAGCGGGTGGTCGGGACGATGCCGGTCGAGGGCAACCTGCAGCCCTACGGCCTGCTGCACGGCGGCGCCAACGCGGTGCTGGCCGAGGCGCTCGGCTCGACGGTGGCCGCCCTCAACGCAGGCCCGGACAAGGCCACGCTCGGGTTCGAGCTGTCCTGCACCCACCACCGCGCGGCACGGGAAGGCCTGGTCACGGGCGTGGCGACGCCGCTGCACGTGGGCCGCGGCACCATCACCGCCGAGATCGTGCTGACCGACGACCAGGGCCGCCGCACCTGCACCGCGCGGCTGAGCTGCCTGGTCCGCGACGCCGCGCCGGGCAGCCGCTGACCCGGCCCCCGGACACGACGAAGGGCCCCGGCGCCGCGGCGCCGGGGCCCTTCGCGCAGGTGAGTCCACCCGATCAGGCGACGCCCAGGTAGGCCTCCTTGATCGCGGAGTCGGCCAGCAGCTCCGGCCCGGTCCCGGTCTTGGTGATCCGGCCGGTCTCCAGCACGTAGGCGCGGTGGGCGCGGGAGAGCGCCTGCTGCGCGTTCTGCTCGACCAGCAGTACGGTCGTGCCCTGGTTGTTGATCTCCGTGACGATCCGGAAGATCTGCTGGATGAACTGCGGCGCGAGCCCCATCGACGGCTCGTCGAGCAGCAGCAGCCGGGGCTTGGCCATCAGCGCCCGGCCCATCGCCAGCATCTGCTGCTCACCGCCGGAGAGGGTGCCGCCGGCCTGGTTGCGCCGTTCGGCCAGGCGCGGGAACAGGTCGAACACCCGGTCCAGGTCGGGCTGCAGGTTGCGGCGGTCCTTGCGGGCGTAGGCACCCATGTCCAGGTTCTCCGCCACCGTCATGCCCGGGAACACCCCGCGCCCCTCGGGCACCTGCGAGATGCCGCGGACGACTCGCAGGTCGGCGCGCAGCTTCGTGATGTCCTCGCCGGCGAAGCTGATCCGGCCCGCGGACAGCGGGCGGATGCCGGAGATCGCGCGCATCGTGGTGCTCTTGCCCGCGCCGTTGGCGCCGATCAGGGCGACGATCTCGCCCTCGTCGACGGTCAGCGACAGCTCCGAGACCGCCTGGATCCGTCCGTAGTGGACGGACACACCGTCCAGCTCAAGCAGCGTCATCGTCGGGCACTCCCAGGTAGGCGGCGATCACAGCGGGGTTCTCCCTGATCTCGGCCGGCAGTCCGTCGGCGATCTTCTTGCCGAACTCCAGGACGACGATCCGGTCGGTCACGCCCATGACGAGCTTCATGTCGTGCTCGATCAGCAGCACGGTGAAGCCGTCGTCGCGGATCTTGCGGATCAGCCCCATGAGCTCTTCCTTCTCCGCCGGGTTGAACCCGGCGGCCGGCTCGTCGAGGCACAGCAGCTTCGGCTCGGTGGCCATCGCCCGCGCGATCTCCAGGCGGCGCTGGTAGCCGTAGGGCAGGTTCTTCGCCTTGTCCGCGGCCCGGTCGGCGATGCCGACGAACTCCAGCAGCGCCATCGCCCGCTCGACCGCGGTCTTCTCCTCGCGGTGGTGCCGCGGCAGGCGCAGCAGCGCACCGACGACGCTCGTGCGGTGGCGGGCATCGGTGCCCACCACCACGTTCTCCAGCGCGGTCATCTCGCCGAAGAGGCGGATGTTCTGGAAGGTGCGGGCGATGCCGCGGCGGGTGATCTCGTGCCGGGAGGCCTTGCCCAGCGGCTTGTCCTCCAGCAGCACCTGCCCCGACGTGGGCCGGTAGACGCCGGTCATCGCGTTGAAGCAGGTGGTCTTGCCGGCGCCGTTGGGCCCGATCAGGCCCAGGATCTCGCCGCGGCGGATGCCGAACGACACCGAGTCCAGCGCGGTCAGGCCGCCGAACTTGAGCGTGACGTCGCGCAGCTCCAGCAGGGTCTGGCCGACCTCGACCTGAATGTCCCGGTCGACGGCGACGGCCTCGGCGACCTCGGCCTCATGCTCGGCGAGCTCTGCGGCGTTCATCCGCGCGACCTCGGCGACCAGGCCGCCCTCGAACGGGGTGTCCTCGTGCGGATGGCTCATCGGGGACCTCCCTGCATGTCGGCGGACAGCGCACTGTCCCCGCTGATCTGCTCGCCGCGGCCCAGCAGGCGCTGGTAGGCCTGGCGGCCGCGGGCCAGCAGCCGCTGGCGGGCGCCGAGCAGGCCCTGCGGGCGGAAGATCATCAGGATGATCAGCGCGATGCCGAAGATCAGGTAGTTGTAGTCGGCCAGCTGCACGAACCGCAGCGGCAGGTAGGCCACCACGATCGCGCCGAGGAGGACGCCCACCTTGTTGCCCGCGCCGCCGAGCACCACCGCGGCCAGGAACAGCATCGAGGTGATGACGTCGAAGGACTGGTTGTTGACGAACCCGAGCTTGCCCGCGTAGAGGGCGCCGGACAGGCCGCCGATGGCGGCGCCGATGACGAACGCCCAGATCTTGAACCGGAACACGGCGACGCCCATGATCTCGGCGACGTCCTCGTCCTCCCGGATGGACACCCAGGCGCGGCCCACGCGGCTGCGTTCCAGGTTCCCCACCAGGAGCAGGATCGCGATGATGATCGTGATCGTCAGCCAGTACCACTGGGTGGCGTTGGCGAAGAACGGCTTGCCCGCGGAGTCGGTGCCGACGCCCTGGAAGCCGGACTGGCCGCGCAGCGGTCCGACGTTGTCCGCGACCAGCCGGATGATCTCGCCGAACCCGAGCGTCACGATCGCCAGGTAGTCGCCGCGCAGCCGCAGGGTCGGCGTGCCCAGCACGATCCCGAAGATCATCGTGATGACCATCGCCAGCGGCAGCGTCCACAGGTAGGGCAGGTGGTGCAGGCTGGAGTTCGGGCTGGTGAACAGTGCCGCGACGTAGGCGCCGACGGCGAAGAAGCCGACGTAGCCCAGGTCGAGCAGACCCGCCTGGCCGACCACGACGTTGAGGCCGATGGCGACCAGCGCGTAGCGGGCGACGTCGAACATCGCGTTCGGGAAGTCGGTGCCGGTGGTCGCGATCAGCGGCGGGTTGAGCACCGGCAGGAAGTAGATCAGCACCACGACCGGGATGAGGATCGCCCACTGGGCCGGCCGGGAGAGGTTGTTCCACTGCTCGCGGATCGAGCGCCGCTTGGGCGGCGCGCTCACGGTCTGGGTCGTCATACGCGTGCCTTCCCGAGGGATTCGCCGAGGATGCCGGTCGGCCGGAACATCAGCACGACGATCAGCACGACGAACGCCACGATGTCCTTCCACTCGCCACCGAACAGCGACTGCCCGTAGTTCTCCACCAGGCCGAGGATGAACCCGCCGAGCAGCGCGCCGCGCAGGTTGCCGATCCCGCCGAGCACGGCGGCGGTGAAGGCCTTGATGCCCAGCAGGAACCCGCCGTTGTAGATGGCGCCCTGCGGGATGCGCATCATGTAGAACAGCGCGGCGGCACCGGCCAGCAGGCCACCGACGAGGAACGTGATCACGATGACCCGTTCCTTGTTGACGCCCATCAGCGTGGCGGTGTCCGGATCCTGCGCCACGGCGCGGATGCCGCGGCCCAGCCGGGTGCGGTTGACGAAGTAGTCGGCCACGAACCACAGCAGGACGGCGGCCACGAACAGGATGACGTGGATGTTGGTGACCGCGGCGCCGAAGAGCCGGAACAGGGTCTCCGGCTGCAGCAGCCGGATCTGCGGCTGCTGGTTGAGGCCGAACACCAGGCGCAGGCCCTGCTGGATGGCGAACGACGCGCCGATCGCGGTGATCAGGAAGACCAGGCGCGGCGCGTTCCGCTTCCTCAGCGGCCGGTAGGCCACGCGTTCCAGCAGCACCGCGGTGCCGCCGGAGGCCGCCATCGCCGCGAGGCAGGCGATCGCGAGGAAGAGGATGATCTCGAACACCGACAGGACCGGTGTGGCGCCGGGTCGGAAACCGAGCCCGTAGAAGGTCAGCCAGGTGGCGAAGGCGCCGACGACGAAGACCTCGGAGTGCGCGAAGTTGATGAGCTTGAGCACGCCGTAGACCAACGTGTAGCCCAGGGCCACGAGGGCGTAGATGCCGCCGAGCGCGAGGCCGTCGACGGTGTTGTTCCAGAACTGTTGCGCCAGACCGTGGACGTCGAAGGAGATCCAGCTGCCGGTCTGCGCGAGGAATGGTGTCATCGCGGGGTACAAGGACTCACTCTATTCCCGGGTACGGATCGGGCATGCACGCGGCGGTCGGCCGCGTGCATGCCCGAGTGGTCTTCAGCGTCAGCTGATCTGGCCGTTGTTGACGATCTTGCCGTTTTCCACGCGGTAGCTCCAGACCGGGGTGTCGGAGAGCTCGCCCTTGTCGTTCCACTTGAACTTCTTGGTCAGGCCCTGACCGTCGTAGTTCTTGACGAAGTTGAGCAGGCCCGCGCGGTCCTTGACGCCGCTGTCGATGCCCTTGAGCAGGATGGTGGTGACGTCGTAGCCCTCGGGCGAGTACGTGCCCGGGTCGGTGCCCTCGACCTGCTTGAAGGCCGCCGTGAAGTCCTTGAAGTTGTCCTCCGGGACGCACGGGCAGGTGAAGTAGGCGTTGGTGGCACCGGCGCCGGCACCCTTGAGGAACTCGTTGTCCTTGACGCCGTCGGGGCCGACGAACTTGGCGGTGACGCCCTTGTCGTTGAGCTGCTGGGCGAACGGCCCGGCCTCCGGGTAGTAGCCGGCGTAGAAGACGGCGTCCGGGTTCTCGGTCGAGATCTTGTTGACCACGGCGGAGAAGTCGGTCTGGCCGGTCTTCACCTTGTCCGTGCAGGAGGCCTTGGACCCGAGCGCCTGGATGACCTGGCTGGCCAGGCCGGTGCCGTACTCGGAGTCGTCCTCGACGACGCAGACCTTGTTGGCCTTGAGCGTGTCGGTGAGGAACTTGGCCGCCGCCGGGCCCTGGACCGAGTCGTTGCCCATGCCGCGGAAGAAGGTCTTCCAGCCGTTCTGGGCCAGGCCGGGGTTGGTCGCCGAGGGGGTGATCGTCACCAGGCCGGCCTGGTTGAACAGGTTGCCCGCGGCCTTGGACTCACCGGAGAACGGCAGCCCGACCACGCCGAGGATGTCCGGCTCGTTGATGATCTGGGTGACCACACCGGGCGCCTTGTCCGGCTTGCCCTCCGTCTCGAACTGCTTCAGCGTGACCTGGCAGTTCGGGTTGGACTCGTTGTGCTGCTTCACGGCCAGGTCGGCGCCGCGCAGGATGTTCTGGCCGAGCGCCGCGCTGGTGCCGTTGATGGTGCCCGCGTAAGCGATCGAGACTCCCGAGCACACCGCCTTGCCGTCGCCACGCGGGTTCGCCGCATTGGCGGCCTGCGAAGGCGCCGCCGCCGAGCCGGTGGTGTTGCCCGACGAGCTCCCCTGGTCACGCGCCGCGCACGCACCCAGCGCCAGCGTTGCTGCCGCCGCCAGCACGAGAACTCGCGTGAGTCGTGCTCCTGACACTCGTTCCTCCAATATCCAGCCGGCCGCCGGAGCGGCCGTCCCTCGACAGGGACCTAACGGGCGCTGAACGTAACCGTCCGAGGTGGCGGTGCACAGCGGTACGCGCTGTCTTGTTTCCACATCGTGACGGGGGTCACTATAGTTCATGCATGATTTACACCCGGTTGCTGCATTGCAACAACCGGGTGCTCACCATCAGTGACCTCACGCTCAGATGAGCGGCGGCGGCGGCCGCTCAATGGAATGGCGTGGAGGTATTTGATCACCGGCGCGAACGCGCAGGGTTACTGCTTCTGCCCGATGCTCTCCACGACCGCCTGCGCGACGGCCTTCATCGTGGTGCGCCGGTCCATGGCGGTGCGCTGGATCCACCGGAACGCGTCCGGCTCGGTCAGCCCCTGGTGGGTCATGAGCAGGCCCTTGGCCCGGTCGATGACCTTGCGGGTCTCGAGCCGGTCGGAGAGGCTGGCGACCTCGGCCTCCAGAGCCTGCATCTCCGAGAACCGGCTGACGGCCAGCTCGATCGCGGGAACCAGGTCCCGCTTGTTGAACGGCTTGACCAGGTACGCCATCGTGCCCGCGTCGCGGGCCCTCTCGACCAGCTCGCGCTGGCTGAACGCGGTCAGGATGACCACGGGGGCGATGCGGTCGGTGGTGATCTGCGACGCCGCCTCGATGCCGTCCAGCTTGGGCATCTTGACGTCCAGGATCACCAGGTCCGGCTTGAGCTCGGCGGCCAGCTTGATGGCCTCTTCGCCGTCGCCCGCCTCGCCGACCACCTGGTATCCCTCTTCGCGCAACATCTCGACGAGGTCAAGCCGGATCAGTGCTTCGTCTTCGGCGACGAGCACCCGACGCTGCGGAGCGGTGGCGACACCGCCGGCCTCGGTAGCCTCTTCGGTCACCGGGGTCCTCCTGCGTGCTCGACGGAATGGGAATGCGGGTCAACCCGCAGCACGAGCCTACCCGGAACGATCCAGTTGGTGGATGGCGTACACCACCTGGCGGGCATGGTGTTCACCACGTCGGGGCGCTGGCGTGTCCGGTTGTGCGGCACCGGTCCGGCGTGTCCGAGGTGCGCGGCCGACCGGACGGTGTCGCTGTGCGCGTGCCCGTGGCGGACGGCTCGCCCACCACACCACCCGGTGTGGTCGGTGGTTCCAGGGTTACCTCCGCACCGGCCAGCAGGTCGTCGAGTTGCTCCATGGTGCGCGGCCCGAGGTTCGCCGCGGTGACGGCCGGGTGGGCGATCGCGAACGCCATCGCGAGGTGGGTCATCCGCAGGCCGGCCTTCCCGGCGAGCGGGACGAGTTGTTGTTTGCGCTCGTCGCTGACGTGCTGTGGGGTGTAGCCGGCCCGGTGGGTGCCGGTCCGCCGGCCCATGCGGTAGCGGCCGGTGAGGAGGCCCTGGCCGAGCGGGCCCCGGACCAATCGCCGCCCGCGGAGCGGAGCTGCGCGTGCGGGGCCACCACCCCGGCGGCCCCCGAACCCGAGGTCCGCGACCTGGTCGAGGACCTGACCACGATCATGATCGGTCACGAGCCGGTCAACGCCGGGGACCTGCGCGGCCTGTCCCCCGGATACAAGCCCTACCGGGAGCTGGCGAAGACCAAGCTGGCCGAACTCGGGATCAAGCCGCCCTCCACCGGCAACCTCTCCCGTCGATCCGGTCACTGTCCATCAACTCCACGCGGCGCGGGTCGCCCAGCTCGAACCGGGCGGCCCGACCGCCCGAGTTACGGCTGCCGCGGCGTCGCCGACCCCCGATTTCCCGGGGGTCGGCCACCGGTTCCCGTCACTCACCCGCACCGTAAGTGCGTAACTTTGCGCTGATCAGACCCGGGTTACGGGCCCGATCCAGGGGCGAGTTGGGTCCGTAACTCGCTTCCCGGGCCGTAACTCGTCTGGCTCACCCAGCGGGCACGCATCCGCCGCGCCCACGAGCACCTCAGCGTGCTGATGCTGCCGGGCTCGCGCGGCGGCGCGCCCCGTTCACCGTCACCGGCGCGCGCTGGCCACAAGCCGATCCAGGCCGACCAGGTCATGGGCAGCGGCTGCGCCAACAGGGACAAGCCCAGAGCCAGCCAGAACGCGAGCCGGACCTGCCCCGGTGTCAACCGCTCCGGCTGGGCGGCTTCTGCGGAAGCGGATCCAGGACACGACGGTGCCGGCCGACACCGCCAACGCGGCCCCCGGGCCCGTCCACGCCCTACCCATCAGCACACCGGCCACCACGAAGCCGACGACGGCAACGGTGCCGGCCACCGCCATCACCAACGCCGGGCGCCGTTGCTCCGGCGTCAGCCGCTCGGGCTCCCCACCCACGACGTCGCACCCCCTTCTGGAGAGTGATCGATGGACACCACGAATCCGCTACTGGACTGGGCGCTCTACCTCGCCGCGATGGACTGGCCGGTGTTCCCGTTGCGGCCGGGCACCAAGCGGCAGCCCGCGATCAAGAACTGGGAGAACCGCGCCACCACCGACCCGGCGCGACTCCGCCGGGCCTGGGCGGCCGACGCCTGGAACATCGCCGTCGCCACCGGACCCGCCCGCCTGGTGGTGATCGACCTGGACATGCCCAAAGGCGACGAGGCCGGCCCGGACGGCGCCACCGCTCTGGCCGCGCTCGCCGAGCAGCGCTGCGCGCCGCTGCCGAACACCTTCACCGTCGCCACACCCTCCGGCGGGCGCCACCTGTACTTCCAAGCCCCGCCCGGAGTACGGCTGCGCAACTCGCCAGGCCAGATCTGCCCGCGCGTGGACACCCGATCGGGAGGCGGGTACGTGGTGGGCCCCGGCTCGGTCACCGAGCAGGGCGGCTACGAACTGCTCGACGAACGCGACCCGGTCGAGCTAGCCGCCTGGCTCGTGCAGCTGTGCACCGAAAAGGCGACTCCTGCCGCCACCTCCAAACCCGTCGCGCTGCGCTCGGCCAACCCGACCGCCTACGGCGCCGCCGCGCTGCGCGGCGAGTGCGACCGCGTGCGCGCCGCCGACCCCGGCCGCCACAACGAAACGCTCGCCTCCGCGGCCTACACCATCGGCCGCAAGGTCGGTGCCGGACTGATCGACCACGCCACCGCCCGCGCCGAACTGATCGCCGCCGGCCAAACCCTCATCGGCTCCCAGCACTGGCCACCCAATGAGGCCGACGTCGCCCGCGTCGTCGATGCCGGGCTGACGGCCGGCGCCGCCAATCCCGTCCACAGAAGGGACGCCGCCCTGATGACCCGGTTCTACGTCGGTGCGCTTCATCCGCATTCTGGAGCGTCGACTTCCGCTGTTCGTGTCCGTGCGGCGCCTGATACGCCGTGCGCCGGTGCCGCGAAACTGGCGGCTGGCCGACTACTTTCTCCGGACTAGCGGGCGATCTGACGTGAGTCGGTTGTGGACTGGGTCAGCAGCAATGTTCGCCTTTCCAGGCTTCGCGTCCTTCCTTGACTGCGACGGCGGCGATCACGAGGGCGACGATGGGGTCTGCCCAGGACCAGCCGAAGAGGCTGTTGAGCAGCAAGCCGGCGAGCAGGACTCCGGACAGGTAAGTGCAGAGCAAGGTCTGTTTGGAGTCGGCGACGGCGGTCGCGGAACCGAGTTCACGCCCGGCGCGGCGTTGGGCGTAGGACAGACCGGGCATGACCAGCAGCGACGCGGCAGCGAGCACGATCCCGACCGTGGAGTGTTCGGCCGGCTCCGCGCCGAACAGGGAGCGGACCGACTCGACGGTGACGTAGGCGGCGAGTGCGAAGAACGAGACGGCGATGACTTTCAGCGCGCCGCGTTCGCGGGCCTCAGGATCAGCGCCGGAGAACTGCCACGCAACCGCGGCGGCCGAGGCGACCTCGACCACGGAGTCGAGCCCGAAGCCGATCAGCGCGGTCGACGAGGCGTTCGACCCGGCGATGATCGCGATGATCGCCTCGATGACGTTGTAGGTGATCGTCGCGCCGACGAGCCAGCGCACTCGCCGCGTCAGCACCGCCCGGCGGGTGCCATCCAGCGTTGCGGCAGGCGGCGTGGGCACGCAGCAGCCACCGGCGCAGGCATCCGTCTGCGACAAGTTGGACGCGGTCAGTGGCATAGGCGCGCCGTCGGCGGGCTTGTCGGTCATCGGATGGCCGCGGCGGTGTTCGCGGTGAGCTGCTCGGCGTCGCCGAGGCAAGGCTGGCCGGTGTCGACGGCAAGCACGACCTGGGCCAGCTCGTTGAGGGCCTCGGCCAGGTGCGGGTCGGCGAGGGCGTAGCGGACCTGACGGCCTTCGTAAGTGGCGATGACCAGGCCACAGCCCCGCAGGCAGGCCAGGTGGTTGGACACGTTCGACCGGGACAAGCCGAGTTCGGTAGCCATCGCGCCGGGGTAGCTGGTGCCGTCCAGCAGAGCGACCAGGATCCGGCAGCGTGTCGGATCCGCCAGGGCGCGACCCAGCCGCGCCAGTGCGTCACCCCGCGTCTCGCATTTCAGCACGCGCATGACTGTACATCATCGAATGAACTGTTTGAGTTGCGATGTTCCACCCGCGGACGGGAGTCCTGATCATGAGCAGCACCCCGGACAACGCCCCGACACCGCCAGCGACGGCGCCCCGGTAGCCCTGGAGGCCGTCGCCTGGGGTCGGCAGCGCACACACGGAGCGACCAGGCCCTCGGCGTCCACCCCGACCTGCGGGAACGTGGGGGCGAATAGGGGGAAGGGTCCGGGTCGAGCCGGGTCGGACCGGAGTCAGCCGGAGAAGACGCGATCGGCCCCTCACCCGGTTTGTGCAGGTGAGGGGCCGATCAGCGCAGGTCTGAGGTGGTGCCCCCGGTGAGATTCGAACTCACACTGGACGGGTTTTGAATCCGTTGCCTCTGCCAGTTGGGCTACGGGGGCGGCGCAGCCCGACTTTACGCGCCCCGGCCTGGCGCGCGGGAGCGGGGGTAGCCCTGCGTGACGACCGCTCACGCGACCGCCCGGCGGTGAGGCCTGGTCCCCGGCCGCACCCGGACGGACAATGACGCCGATCCGGCCATCCCGGGAGGAGTCATGAACCGAAGACCCGACGATCACCTCGACGAGGTGCGTGAGCAGGCGCGTGAGGCGCACGAGTCCATCGAGGACCGTTACCAGGAAGCGATTTCCTCGCTGGAGGAGATCATGCGCGGCAAGCCCACGGACACGCAGCGGGACGAAGACGAGTAGCCGGCCACCGCGCCCTCCGGGCCGGCTCGCGGCACGCTCGCGAGCACGGGGGCGAACAACCCGATGACCACCTACGACCGGCCGGCGACGGACCACACGCCGCCGACGGAGGTGCCCACCGCGCTGCTGGCCGCGCGCGCCGGCGAGTTCGACCGCGACATCCGGGCGCGGGAGACTCGTGCCCGGCGCTCCTCGAGGCCACGCCCGGCCGGGCGGCCCGGACGCGATCGCGTCCTGGCGGGACAAGGTGCGCGCGGCGTGGGAGATCCCGCGCGGGGCGGCACGGCGTGACCCTCGCGGGCGGTTGAGCGGGTGGGGCCCCGTGCGGACGGCCGGCCGCCCGCACGGGACGCCGCCCTCGCACGGCTTCCCGGGATCTACGCGCGGGCGTCGCGGTTACGCGACTCCGGCGCCGGACGACCGCTGATCGCCGAGCGGTTGCGGGTGGAACCGCAGGCGCTGGACGCGTTGTCCGCCATCGCGGAGGCGAAACTCGCCGCCCTGCCGGGCGAGGACGGCTGAGTCCGGTGCGGACCTCGCTACCCCGGTGCCGGCCGCAGGGCGAGCAGTTGCTTCGCGTGCCCGGGCAGGCTCCGCTTCGGCCAGGCCGGTGATCAGGTCGCGCAGCGGCAACGGCTGATCGACCAGCACCGCGCCGCCGGACAGCGACCGCGTGGGCACCACCGTGTCCACTTCGGACTCGCTCGGCGCCGGCACCAGTGCGCCCAGTGCCGCACCCTGCCCGCGGATCCGCTCCCGGAGCCCGGCGGCGTGGTGATCCGGGACAGCGACCAGTCGTCCTGCGCGATGCGGTTGTCGTAGGTGGTGTTCTCCCCCGCCGCGACGGCCGCGACCGCGGCGAGGGTGCGCGCCAGGATCTGCTCCGCGGTCCACTCACCGGGCGGCGGATCACCCGTGGCGGCGGTGGCGACGTCGAGCAGTGCGCGGTGGGCTTCCCCGAGTGCGGCCGTGTCCCTCGGAGCCCCTACGCGTGCGCGGCGCGCATCTCCCACGGCGCCTGCGGCAGCACGTCGCCGGTCTCCAGCAGGGACTTCAGGTTCGCCAGCACGGCGGGCCACCCGCTGGAGATCCCGTTCAGCATCTCCTGGTCGGGCAGCTTCTCGTGGGTCACGGTGAGGCGGACGATCTCCTCGTGCGGTTCGACGAGGAAGGTGACGACCGACGGTTCCCGCGTCTGTCCCGGTGAGTCCTCGAAGGTGATGACGAGCCGCGTCGGCGGATCGGACTCGAGGACCTCGCCGACCACGTCGGCCACCCCGGACCCGTCCGCCCGCCGGTGCTCCCAGCGCGAGCCGGGCTGCCAGTCCGACACGTTCTCGTGCCCCCAGTACCGCGCGGTCAGGTCCGCGTCGGTCAGTGCTTTCCACACCTGCTCCGCGCTCGCGCGGATGTAGGTGACGTAGACGTAGTCCGGGACGTTCATGGCGTACTCCTCTGCCTGGTTCTTGATGGCGCTGAGCGCTCGCAGCCGCGGCTTGTCGAACTCCGAGATCCAGCGCTGCTCGATCTCGTGGATCGGCCCGGGGTTCAGGTAGTGCAGCCGTTCCCGCCCACGCCGCACGACGGTCACGAGGTTGGCCCGCACCAGGACGTCCAGGTGCTGGGTCGCCGACTGGCGGGCCATGTCCAGGTGTTCGCACACCTGGCGCAGCGTCTGGCCGTTCTGCTCACGCAGCCGGTCGAGCAGCAGCCGCCGGGTCGGGTCGGCCAGTGCCTTGAAGACCGTGTCCATCGCTTCGGCGCTCACCGGTCCATTATGCAGGTATTTACCTGCATAATGTCAACCCCGCCGCCTCAGGCCGCCCTGCCCGCGGCGGGGCGCACCGTGGCCGACACCCGCGCGACGAACTCCGCGTTCGACTTCGTCGTGCGCAGCTGGTCCAGGAACTGCTCGGTGGCGCGTTTCGGGTCCTGGACCGCCAGCGCGCGCCGGACCTCGGTCATCACGGTCAGCTCGGGCGGGGTGAGCAGGAGCTCGTCCCGGCGGGTGCCGGACGCGAAGAGGTCGATCGCGGGGTAGACGCGATGGTCGGCGAGGGTTCGGTCCAGGCGCAGCTCGGAATTGCCGGTGCTCTTCAGTTCCTCGAAGAACACGGTGTCCGCGAGCGAACCGGTCCCCACCAGCGCCGTGGCGATGACGGTGAGCGAGCCGCCGCCCTCGATGTTGCGCGCAGCCCCGAGGATCTTCTTCATCGGGTGCAGCGCGCCGGCGTCGACACCGCCGGACAGGACGCGGCCCGAGGGGCGGGCGGCGAGGTTGTAGGCGCGGCCGAGGCGGGTGAGCGAGTCGAGCAGCAGCACGACGTCACGGCCGGTCTCCACCAGCCGTTTCGCGCGTTCCACCGCCAGCTCGGCGACGGCCGTGTGCTCGGCGGGTTTGCGGTCGAACGTCGAGGCGACCACTTCGCCGCGCACGGTGCGCCGGATCTCCGTCACCTCCTCCGGCCGCTCGTCGGCCAGCAGCACCATCAGGTGCACGGACGGGTGGTTCACCGCGACGGCGTGGGCGATCGCCTGCAGCACCGAGGTCTTGCCGGTCCGCGGCGGAGCCACGACGAGAGCGCGCTGCCCCTTGCCGATCGGGGCGACGAGGTCGAGCACGCGGGTGGTGAGCTGGTGGCGTTCCGTCTCCAGGACCAGACGCTCGTCCGGGTGCACGGGCGTGAGCCGGTCGAACTCGGGACGCGCACTGACCGGGGCGGAACCGTTGACGGACAACAGTTTCTCACCGTCCACCACGATCTCGTCGCCACGGCGCAGACCGTGCGCCCGGATCAGTCCACAGGGGACAGGCGAACCGCCGGGCCCGTAGCCGAGGGTGCCGGACCTGCCGTGCACATCGAGAATTCCGTGAAAAGACATGGTTGTACTCCAAGAAGGGAAGACCGGCGACAGCCGGACACGAGAACCCGAAACTGCATCGGGAGGGAGAGAGCGATGACCTCACCGGGCGGCCGAGCCGACATCCGGGAGTTCAGCGCAGTCTAACCGATGACGCGGCGAAGCCGCAACAGCCGAGGCCGAACGTCCGAACCGGACAGCGGCCGGACCGCGTCCCGGGCAGGTGCGGTGGAGACGTGGTGGCGGCTGGTCAGCCGGTGATGAACCACTGCCCGTGGAGGAACTCGAGCGTGCTGTCGCCGAGGTCGCCCTCGGTGAACGACACGCTCGCCTTGACGGCGCTCGCCGGGATCTCCACCGTCGTCGGCCCCTTCTCGGTGACCCGGGCCGGATCGACGGTCGCCGACTGCAGCGCGCGTTTCTGCGCGGGCGAGATCATCTGGAAGGTGATCGGGAACGTCTCCTCGCACGTCCCGATCCCCTCGTCCGCCGCCTTTTTCGCGGCGGGGCCGGCGATCTCGCAGACCTTCGCCAGATCCTCCCGGCCGAGGGCGTGCAGGAACTCCTCGTAGCGCTGGAGCGCGCCGGCGATCGTGGGTCCCGGCGCCGCGGGCGTCGAAGGCGGCGGCGCCTTCGGGTCCTGCGCCGCGCCCTTCGGGTACAGGGTGGCGGTGGCCCGGATCGATCCGGTCGTGGAGGTCATCCGCAGCACCTCGCCGTCGCGCACGAACCGGACCGTGGCGTCCCGGGCGCAGGCCAGCTTCGGATCGGAGCTGATGGTCTCGGCGAACTCGGCCACCTTGTCCTCGACGAGGGTCGGTTTCAGGACACCGGTGCACGAGAGGGCGGGGTCCTGCGTGGTCCAGTCACTGCGGTACTGCACAGTGCTCTGCGGCACGTCGAAGACCACGCGCATCTGGTACGGCGGCCGCGCCGGGTTCTGCTGCACCGGTTCCCGGGTTTCCCAGGTGCCGGTGAAGGAGGCCGGCAACTGCTTCGGCAGGCCGCACCGGTCCTGGGTGAACACGTCCGCGAGGAGGCGGCCGCTGTGCGGGCCCTTCGGACCGCTGAAGCCCGGTACGTCCGACTGCGGCCCCCACCAGCCCGCGTACTCGTACCAGGGCTCCTGCGCCACCGGCTTGGCGTGGTCCCACGTCGGCCACCCGGTGCCGGCGGAGGTCCGGTCGTAGATGTCGTGCCGGCCGGCATCCGGATAGGACGCGTGCGAGCCGACGGCCGAGTACACCACCGGGTGATCGTCGCGACGGTCGAGTTCCCGCCACGGCATCATGCACGGCGAGCCGCCGTGGCCGAAGAAGGTCACCGCAAGCGGTTCGTCGTCGCGCAACTGCACCGCGACCCGCTCCCAGTCGCCGTCGTGCCGGTTGCCCGGGTTCAGGGTGTTTCGCCCGTAGAAGAACCAGTACACCAGCGCGGTGCGGCCGTCGCCCTCGCGGTGGAACTCCCAGTAGGCCGGTGCGGTACCGGCCGCGTCGGGCTGGAGGTCCCCGGCGGGCTCGAGGTAGAACGGGGCCTTGTCGTCGTTCGTCGCGTGATCGGGCCCCTGGTGCTCGCCGCAGGGCGGGCCGGCCGCACCGAGCGGCGGCCGGGGCGCCATCGGGTCGGGCTGGGCGTCGGCGTGGTGGTAGTCGCCGTGGCCGAGCTTGCCGAGGTCGATCGTGGCGGCGACCGGGTCGCGGTCCACGCAGCCGCTCGGGTGCAGGTAGCGGAGCGCGGCCTGCCGCACGTACCTCGTGGCGTCCATGGGCGGGGAGTCCTCACCGTCGGCGAGCCACACCATGGGCGCGAACCGCTCGGCGAGCGCGACCGTGGCGGCCGATGCCGCCGAGGTCTCCGGCGCGGTGTACTGCTTGTCGTCCGGCTCGTCGCCACGGCAGCCCGCGAGCAACAGCACAGCCACGGCCGAGATCCCCACGATCGCGCGCAACGCCGCCCCCTCCGTCGAACCGGCTGGAACGGACCTTACGCGGCGAACCGGGCGGAGGTGACCGCTTTCGGTGAGACGTGCGGCAGATCGCCGCCCGCGACGCGGTCCCGGCCACTGCGCACGGGAGGGAAAACCACCTCTCCCCCACTTCAACGTATAACGCACCGGTGGGCTTGCGGCAAGCCCCGGGTCGTGCCGCAGAATTCGCGGCCGGACCTGCGAGATGGGGGATTGATGATCGACGTGATCATCGCCGGCGGCGGACCGTCCGGCATGATGCTGGCCGCCGAGTTGCGGCTGCACGGCGTGCGCACCGTGGTGCTGGAGAAGGACGCCGAGCCGCCCGCCCACGTCCGCGCGCTCGGGCTGCACGCGGGCAGCATCGAGCTGCTGGACCAGCGCGGGCTGCTGGACCGGTTCCTCGCCCACGGCCGGAAGCACCCGATCGCCGGGTTCTTCGGTGGCATCAGAAAACCCGCGCCCGAGGGGCTGGACACCGCGCACGGCTACGTCCTGGCGATTCCGCAGAACATCACCGACCGGCTGCTGGCCGAGCGGGCCGCCGAACTCGGCGCGGACATCCGGCGCGGCCACGAGCTCGCCGGGCTGGACCAGCACGATCACGGGGTGACCGCCGAGCTGGCCGACGGCACGCGGCTGCGGTCGCGGTACCTGGTCGGCTGCGACGGCGGGCGCAGCACCGTGCGCAGCCTGCTCGGGGTCGGGTTTCCCGGCGAGCCCAGCCGGGCCGACACGCTGCTGGGCGAGATGGCCGTGGACGCGCCCGCGGAGACGGTGGCCGCGGTGGTGGCCGAAGTCCGCCACACGCAGCACCGGTTCGGGGCGATTCCGCTCGGGGACGGCGTGTACCGGATCGGGGTGCCCGCCGGCCGGGTGGCCGACGACCGCGCGGTCCCGCCGGCCCTCGACGAGATCCGGGCCGCGCTGCGGAAGACCGCGGGCACCGATTTCGGCGTGCACTCGCCGCGCTGGCTCTCCCGCTTCGGCGACGCCACGCGGCTGGCCGAGCGCTACCGGGCCGGGCGGGTGCTGCTGGCCGGCGACGCGGCGCACATCCACCCGCCGATGGGTGGGCAGGGACTCGGTCTCGGCGTCGGCGACGCGGTCAACCTGGGCTGGAAGCTGGCCGGTGAGGTCGCGGGGTGGGCGCCGGACGGGCTGCTGGACAGCTACGCCGCCGAACGGCGCCCGGTGGCGGCCGCGGTGCTGGACAACACCCGCGCGCAGATGGAGCTGATCTCCCCGGAACCGGGTCCGCGGGCGGTGCGCGGGCTGCTGTCCGAGCTGATGGACTTCGACGAGGTCAACCGGTACCTGACCGAGAAGATCATCGGGACCGCCATCCGCTACGACTTCGGCGACGACCACCCGCTGGCCGGCCGCCGCCTGCGGGACATCGGGCTGACGCGGGGGCGGCTCTACGGGCTGATGCACGCCGGCCGTGGGCTGCTGCTCGACCAGACCGGGCGGCTCTCGGTGGCCGGGTGGGCGGACCGCGTGGACCACGTCGCCGACGTCAGCGACGAACTGGACGTGCCCGCGGTGCTGCTGCGGCCGGACGGCCACGTGGCGTGGGCCGGTGCGGACCAGCACGAACTGCCCGGCCGGCTGGCCCGGTGGTTCGGCGCCCCGGCCGGCTGAGGCCGGCCGGCGGGCGATCCACTGTGGACCGCCTACCGGCCGCGGGCCTGGCGAACGGCTCCTACGGCAGCTCCGGCCAGTCGAGGCTCAGGGTCTGCGGCTCGGTGAACTCGTGGAGACCCTCGTGGCTTCCTTCGCGCCCCAGGCCGCTCTGCTTGACGCCGCCGAAGGGCGCCGACGGGTCGGAGACGAGCCCGCGGTTGATGCCCACCATGCCGGCCTCGATGGATTCGCCCAGGCGCATCGCGTACTGGAGGTCACCCGCGAAGACGTAGGCGGCGAGCCCGGCCTCCGAGGCGTTCACGGCGGTGAGCATCTGCCGCGGGTCGCGCCAGGTGACGATCGGCGCGACCGGGCCGAAGATCTCCTCCCGCACGACGTCGGCGTCGGCGGGGACGTCCGCGAGCACCGTGGGGGCCACGAAGTACCCCCGCGTCCCGGCGGGCACGGCGGCGCGCGCGGCGATCCGGGCCCCGCGCGCCAGCGCGTCGTCGACCAGCGACGTGACCTTCTCGACCGCGCCGGGGCTGATCAGCGGACCGATCGCGTTGGCCGCGTCGGACGACGGGCCGACCCGCAGCGCCTCGACCTCCTTGCCGAAGCGCGCGACGAACTCGTCCACCACGTCGGCGTGCACGTAGAACCGGTTCGCGGCCACGCACACCTGCCCGCAGCCGCGGAACTTCGCGACCATCGCGCCCCGCACGGCCGCGTCGAGGTCGGCGTCGGCGGTCACGACGAACGGCGCGTTGCCGCCCAGCTCCATCGAGGCGTTGACCACGCGGTCGGCGGCCTGGCGCAGCAGGAGCTTGCCCACCCGGGTGGAGCCGGTGAACGAGATCTTGCGGACCCGCGGATCCTCCAGCCAGGTGGTCACCACCCCGGCGGCGTCGGTGGTGGGCACGACGTTGACGACCCCCGCGGGCAGGCCGGCCTCGGTGAGCAGCCGGGTGATCGCGAACGCGGTCAGCGGGGTTTCGGCCGCGGGCTTGAACACCACGGTGCACCCGGCCGCGAGCGCCGGCCCGACCTTGCGGGTGGCCATCGCCGCCGGGAAGTTCCACGGCGTCACCAGCGCGGCGACCCCGACGGGACGGTAGGTCACCACCGTGCGGCTGCCGCCGGCCGGCGCGACACCGTAGCGCCCTTCGACGCGCACGGCTTCCTCGCCGTACCACCGGAGGAACTCCGCGGCATAGGCCACTTCAGACAGTGCATCCGCCCTGGACTTGCCGTTCTCGGCGACGATCAGCGCGGCCAGGTCGTCCCGGTCGCGCATCATCAGCTCGTACGCGCGGTGCAGCACCTGCGAGCGTTCGCGAGGCGGTGTCGCGGCCCACGTGGCCGCGGCGGCGTCGGCCGCGTCGACGGCGGCGGTCGCGTCGGCGGGACCGCCGTTCGCGACGGTCGCGATCACCCGGCCGTCGGCGGGATCGTCCACATCGAACCGCCCGGCCGATCCGGTGGTCCACCGTCCACCGACGAAGAGGCCGCGGGCGGGGTCGAGCGTGTCGAGCAGGGACATGCGCAGGCCTTTCTCAGGACCGGGCGAACGCCGCGGCGAGGATGTCGAGGGCTTCGTGGAGGAGCGCGTCGCTGATCGGCAGCGGAGGCAGGAAGCGCAGCACGTTGCCGTGGGTGCCGCAGGTCAGGACGATCACGCCGGCCGCGTGTGCGGCGGCCGCGACCGACCGCGCCAGGTCGGCGTCCGGCTCGCGAGTACCCGGCTGGACGAGTTCGACGGCGATCATCGCACCGCGCCCGCGCACGTCACCGATCCGGGGATCGTCGCGCTGCAACCGCGACAGGCGCTCCGTCATGAGCGTCTCGATCCGCCGGGCGCGGTCGGTCAGGCGCCCAGCCTCGATCGTCTCGATCGTCGCCAGGGCGGCGGCGCACGCGAGCGGGTTGCCGCCGTAGGTGCCGCCGAGCCCGCCGGGGTGCGCCGCGTCCATGATCCCGGCGCGCCCGGTCACCGCGGCCAGCGGCAGGCCGCCGGCGATCCCCTTCGCGCTCACCAGCAGATCCGGCACGAGCCCCTCGTGCTCGCAGGCGAACATCGCGCCGGTGCGGGCGAACCCGGTCTGCACCTCGTCGGCGACGAAGACGATCCCCTTCGCCCGGCACCACTCCAGCAGGGCGGGCAGGAACCCGGGCGCGGGCACGATGAACCCGCCCTCGCCCTGGATCGGCTCGATCACGAGCGCGGCCACCCGGTCGGCGCCGACCTGCTCGTCGATCACCTCGATGGCCCGGCGGGCGGCGGTCTCGCCGTCGAGCCCGCCGTCGCGGAAGGGGTAGGACAGTGGCGCGCGGTGGACCTCCGGCGCGAACGGACCGAAACCGTGCTTGTAGGGCCGGACCTTCGCGGTCATCGCCATCGTCAGGTTCGTGCGGCCGTGGTAGGCGTGGTCGAACACCACGACCGCCGGCCTGCCGGTGTGGGCGCGGGCGATCTTCACCGCGTTCTCCACCGCCTCGGCGCCGGTGTTGAACAGCGCCGACCGCTTCTCGTGGGTGCCGGGCGTCAGCCGGTTGAGCTGCTCGGCCACGGCGACGTACCCCTCGTACGGGGTGACCATGAAACAGGTGTGCGTGAACGCCTCCACCTGGCGGCCCACCGCTTCCACCACGCGCGGCGCGCTCGATCCGACCGTCGTGACGGCGATGCCGGAGCCGAGGTCGATGAGCACGTTGCCGTCGACGTCCTCGACGACGCCGCCGGACGCGCGGACGGCGAACACGGGCATCGTGGTACCCACTCCGGCGGCCACGGCGTGGTGCTTGCGCGCCATCAGTTCCCGGGAGCGCGGGCCGGGGATCTCGGTGACGAGGGTGCGTTCCTGGCGGAGGGCCGCGGGAGCGACGTCGGCGAGGGTCATGCCGCCATCCTGGGAGCGCCCGGTCATGCCGTCCAGTGCCTGTTTGGCAAGAGACCTAGAACTGTGCGGCATACTTGCCGGTCATGGAGCTCCGGACGCTGCGCTACTTCGTGGCGGTCGCCGATTCGGGTTCGGTGAGCGCGGCCGCGCAGACCGTCCACGTGACCCAGCCCGCGCTGTCCCGGCAGATCCGCCAGCTGGAGCGGGAGCTGCAGGTCACCCTGTTCACGCGCCGCGGCGGCCGGCTCGAGCTGACCGCGGCGGGCCGGCAGTTCGTGCCGGTGGTCCGTGACCTGCTCCGGCGCGCGGAGGACGCCCGGTCCGCGGCCGAGGCCTTCGCCGCCGGACGGCTCGTGCACCTGACGATCGCCGCCACGACGACCACCCTCACCGACGTGATCGCCCCGTTCCTGGCGACCTTCGGCCCGGACGACCCGCTGCCGACCGTGCGCGAGGTCGGCGGTCCGGAGGCGGCGCTCGCCCTGCTGCACCGGGGCGCGGACCTCGCGGTCGTCACCCAGGTGCCGCCGCCGTCGTGGAGCACCCGCGCGCTGGCGGTGCTGCCGCTGTTCGCCTACGTGCGCGCCGACCACCCGTGGGCGGGGCGGGACACCGTGGACCTCGCCGAACTGGCCGCGCAGACACTGGTGGTGCTCGACCCGTCGTTCCGGCCGCGACAACTGCTGCAGGAAGCGCTGTCCGACCAGGGGCTCGCCGCGGCCGCCTACGTCGAGTGCGGCAATCCGCAGGTGGCGCAGGCACTCGCCGCGGCGGGCCGCGGGATCGCCGTCGTCTCCGACGACCCCCGGTTCGGCCTGCACGGCCTGCGGATCACGACCGCGGCCTGCGGGCCGCGCATCCGGCTGCACGCCGCGTGGGACCCCGGCCACCACGCGGGCCCCGCCCTCGCCGCGATCGCCGCCCGCATCCGGCGGTTCTGCGCCGACCGCTACGGCGACGACGTCCTCCCGCCCGCCCCGGGCTAGACGGGTAAGTCCTCAGTTTCTGGATGGTGTGTGGAGAGGGGCGAAGGGTGGTCAAGATCAGTTTGCTGCTGACGCTGGCGTTGGCGCAGGTGCTGTTGTGGTGCGGTCGGAGGCACGGTGGTTGCGGTTTGTGCCCCGTCATGTGCCGGGCGCCTGCCCTTACCCGCGCGGCCAGTTGGTTACAACAAGCGGCTGCGTGCCTCGGTCCCGCTGCTCGACCGGCGGACCCGGGTGCTGGCTCCCGACACCGATCTGTGGGCGGACACGACCTGGATCGTGGATTCCACCCCGGGAATGCGCACGGTCCCGCCCCAGAGTAAGCGGCCGAACCTGGCCGGCTGGGCCGGTTACGGCTACTGCGCGAGCCACTCCCACTTCTTCTGGGGCCAGCGCCTGCACCGCACCCCGGCCGGGCTGCCGATCACCTGGGCCCTGGCCGACCCCAAGCTCCACGAGCGTCAGGTGCTGATGGCCGTGCCGGACCAGGACCGCGCCCTGATGCACGACCGGCCAGGACTGCTGATTCTGGCCGACAAGGGCTGCGCCTCCCGGACCGTCGACGGCGTCGCCGCCCGCGTCGCCCACCGACTGCTCGCCCTTGCCGCCGCCATCTGGCACAACCACGCCACCGACCACCGGATCCCGGATCGCCTACGACCACCGACCGAGATCGGACTTACTCGGCTAGGCCGGCACGCGGTCCCCGGCGCGCTGTGCGCGCAACAGGACCAGCGCCTGGATCCCGGTGTAGGCGAGCAGGACCGCACCGGCCGCCGCGCTGATCTGCATGCCGTGCACGAACGCCTCCTTCGCCGTGGACAGCAGCGCTTCGGCCCGGCCGGCGGGCAGGGTGGCGGCCGTGGCGACCGCCCCGCCGAGGGTGTCGCGCGCGGCCTCCCCCGCCCCGGACGGCACCCCGGCGCGGTAGGCCGCCGACGCGATGCTGCCGAGCACCGCCGTGCCGAGGGCACCGCCCAGTTCGAACCCGGTCTCGGAGATCGCCGATGCCGCGCCGGCCCGTTCGGGTGGCGCGGCCGTGACGATCAGGTCGTTGGTGAGCGTCTCGGACAGCGACACCCCGAACCCGACGAGCGCCATGCCGGACACCAGCACCGCGAGTCCACTGTGGACGCCCAGCGCGACCAGGGACCCGAACCCGGCCGCCGCGACGAGCAGTCCCCCGCCGATCAGCCACCGAACCGGGAACCGCCGGGACAGGCGCGCCGCGGCGAACGCCCCCCCGACCCCGGCCACGGTGGCGGGCAGCAGCCACAACGCCGCTGCCAGCGGTCGCATCCCGAGGACGAGCTGCAGGTACTGCGGCACCAGGAACAGCAGCCCGACGAGGGCGAACACCCCGAGCGTGTTCGTCAGCACCGACGCGCTGAACCGCCGATCCCGGAACAGGGCAAGGTCCAGCATCGGGTCCGGCAGCGCGCGCTGCCGGCGCACGAACACCACGCCCAGCCCCACGCCGGCCAGCACGCTCAGGGCGGCGATCGGACCGGCGCCGTGCTCGGCGAACCGCTTGATGCCGTAGACCACGGGCAGCACCGCCGCCAGGGACAGCAGCGCCGAAGCCGGGTCGAAACGGCCCGGGTCCGGGTCGCGCGACTCGGGCAGCAGGACCGGTCCGGCGACCAGCAGCACCAGCATCACCGGCACGTTGATCAGGAACACCGAGCCCCACCAGAAGTGCTCGAGCAGCCAGCCGCCGAGCACCGGGCCCAGCGCCATGCCGCCGGAGAATCCGGCGCCCCACACCGCGATCGCGGTCCGCCACCGCACCGGGTCGGTGAAGAGGGTGCGGATCAGCGCCAGTGTCGAGGGCATCAGGGTCGCCCCGCCGACGCCGAGCAGCGCCCGCGCCGCGATGAGCATGAGCGGGCCGGCCGCGAACGCGGCGAGCACCGACGCGGCACCGAACGCGAACGCGCCCGCCAGCAGCAGCCGGCGCCGGCCGATCCGGTCCCCGAGCGTGCCCATCAACACCAGCAGCCCGCCGAGCACGAACGAGTAGATGTCGACGATCCACAGCTGCTCGGCGCCGCTGGGCGCGAGGTCCTCGCTCAGGTACGGCAGCGCGAACCCGAGCACCGTCATGTCCACGCTGATCAGCAGGACCGGCAGCACCAGCACCGCCAGCGCCACCCAGTCCCGGCGTCCCCCGACCATCACGATCCCAACCCTGTTCTGAACAGTCCAGACGGTACAGTTTGCCCCCCATCGAAAGTAAACCGTCTGGACGGTACAGTCAAGCGGTATGGGACGTCCTTCAGTGCGCGAGCAGGTCCTGGACGCCTACCAGGACATCCTCATCGAGAGCGGTTCGGCCGCGGTCACCCTCGACGCCGTCGCGGCACGGGCGAAGGTGTCGAAGGGCGGGTTGCTGTACCACTTCGGGTCGAAGGACGCCCTGCTCGACGGCCTGGTCGACCGCCTGCTGCGGCTGACCGCGGCCGACGTCGAGTACGCCCGCGCCGCCCCGGAAGGCGTCGTGCGCTACTTCCTGCTCTCCTCGGTCACCGACGCCGACCTGGCCAAACCCGCCCACCGCGCCGCGGTCGCCGCATTGCGCCTCGTCGGCAGCGAGCCGAAGGTGACCGACGCGATGACCGAGGTCGGCCGGCGCTGGTCGGACCTGCTCGCCCAGCACATCGAGGACCCCCTCACCGCCGAGATCGTCGGCCTCCTCGGCGACGGGCTCTACCTGCGAGCCACCCTCGGCGGCCCGGCGCCGCAACCGTTCCTCGACCGGCTCCCCGAAGCCCTCCGCCGGCTGGGCCTGTCCTGAGCCGGCGGCGCGGGGGTCAGCACCGGTCGTAGTGGGCGATGATCACGCCCTTCGTCGTGGTGACGCTGCCGGTGAGCGCGAACTCGGTGAGCGGCGCCGGGCCGTCGAACAGGCGCGCGCCGGAGCCGAGGGTCAGCGGGTGGATCAGCAGCGTGTAGCGGTCGATCAGGCCGGCGGCGTGCAGGGTGCGCACGAGCGAGACGCTGCCGATGATCGACAGGTCCTTGCCGGGCCGCGACTTCAGGTCGGCCACCGTCCGGACGGCGTCGCCCCGGAGCAGCACCGAGTTGGGCCAGGCGCCGGCGTCCTCCAGGGTCGTCGAGGCGACGTACTTGGTGGCGGCGTTCATGTGCGTGGTGAACGGGTTGCCGTCGGTGCGCCGTCCCCACGCGGCGATGAAGTCCTGCCAGGTGCGCCGTCCGAAGAGCATGTCCCCCGGCCGGTTCATGCCCTGGGCCATCTCCCCGGCCACGACCGCGTCCTGGTAGCGGGTGCCCCAACCGCCGTGGGCGAAGCCGCCGCGGGTGTCCTCGTCGGGACGGCCGAGCCCCTGCGCGACGCCGTCGAGGGTGATGCTCAGGGTGACGCTGATCGAACGCATCGGGATGTCCTTTCCGCTCGCGCGGCCGCCGTCGGCGGCCGTCACCAACTACACGAACGCCGAGCGCCCGGATCGACATCGCCGCGCCGGGAAACCGGTGTATCCCGGGCGTAGATCACGTAGATGTTCTCGCGCCGGATCGGGTTGCCGCCGCCCCGGTCGTCGTCGCGTTGCAGCACCGCCGCGACGGCGGTGATCCACACGGCCCGGTGCGTTCCGGCGCGGGGAGTTCACTGAGCCGGTTGTGCGAAAGCGCCTCGTTTTCCAGCGACGGCCGCTCCACCCCCGTGCACCATTCGACGTGCTGGACCATCGGGTGCGGCGGGATTTCGCAGCGTGTCCCACCTGCGCGTGCTTCGGGAAAGCGATTTCGCGCCCGCGCGCGAGACACCTCGGCGCCCTGAGCACGCCTGGACATTCACCCGAACTCGTGGTCCTGATGCGAAACCTCCCCGGCTCGGCCCCCGGAAACGGCCGCCGCTCGCTAGGGTGCCGCCCGTGGTCCCACCCCCTTCCGGCCTCCAGCGCCCTGAGCACGCCTGGACATTCACCCGAACTCGTGGTCCTGATGCGAAACCTCCCCGGCTCGGCCCCCGGAAACGGCCGCCGCTCGCTAGGGTGCCGCCCGTGGTCCCACCCCCTTCCGGCCTCCAGCGCCAGACCTGCTGGGCCGCGATCGCCGCACTCGCGCTCCTCTCCGGCCGGCTCGTGCTGGACGCGCCGGCACCCGGACCGGCCGCCGCGCCCGCGGCGCGGCCCGTCCCGCCACCACCGCTGGTCGGCACCGCCCCGCCCGCGCCCCGCACCGAACTGTGCCCGGACACCGCGCGGGTCTGCGTCGACGAGGAACGTCGGCTGAGCTGGCTCCAGCACGACGGCGAGATCACCTACGGCCCGGTGCCGATCATGCCCGGCACCGCCGCCGCGCCGGACTCGGTCGCCACGCCCCGCGGCGTCTTCCGGGTCGCGTGGAAGGACGCCGACCACACCAGCGCCGAGTTCGGCGACCCGATGAACCACGCCGTGTTCTTCGCGCCCGGGGGCATCGCCTTCCACGAGGGCAGCCTCGACAGCCCGTCGCACGGCTGCGTCCACCTCTCCGCCCGCGACGCGGCGCTGTTCTTCGACGCGCTCCCGGTCGGCTCCGAGGTCGCCGTGTTCTGAGCCGCGGTGCTGGTGGTCGACCTGTCCTGGGCCTCGCCGCGCCGTGAGCGCTCACAGCCAGTCGCGCCGCTTGAACATCACGTACAGCGCGGCCGACAGCACCACGATCACCGCCGTCGAGAGCCAGAATCCCCACGGCTGGTCGAATCCCGGGTACGGGACGTTCTGCCCGTAGAACCCGGTGATCGCCGTCGGCACCGCGATGATCGCCGCCCAGCTGGTGACCTTCTTCATGATCATGTTGAGCCGGTTGCCCTGCAGGCTCAGCTGCGTCTCGCGGATCGTGGTGACCAGGTCCCGCAACGACTCCGTCCACTCCGTCGCCCGCAGCACGTGGTCGTACACGTCCTGGTAGTACGGGGTGAGCGTCTCGTCGACGAGGTGGTGGTCGCGCCGCATGAGGGCGTTCACCACCTCGCGCATCGGCAGCACGACCCGCCGCAGCGACACCAGGCTCTTGCGCAGCCGCAGCGAGCGGCGCTGCATCGCGGTGTGGTCGACCTGTTCGGCGAACACACCGTCCTCGAGCCCCTCGATCTTGTCGTCCATCGCCTGCACCGCCGCGAAGTGGCTGTCCACGATGTAGTCGAGCAGACCGTGCACGAGGTAGCCGACGCCGCTCTTGGCGAGGTCGGCCGACTCGTCCCAGCGCCGCACGACCTCCTCGATGTCGAAGTGCTCGTCCTTGCGCACGGTCACCAGGGCGCGGTCGGTGAGGAACGCGGCCAGCTCGCTGGTGGTCAGCTCGCCGGTGCCGGGGTCGAGCCGGACCGAGTAGGCGGTGAGGAAGCAATGGCTTTCGTAGCGGTCCAGTTTGGGCCGCTGGTGCTCGTGCACCGCGTCCTCGACGGCGAGGCGGTGCAGGCCGAGCTCCTCGCTGATGGTGGCCAGATCGTCCTCGGTCGGCATGACGAGGTCGAGCCACACCACCGTCGCCGGATCCTCGAGATATTCGGACATTTCAGCCGCCGGGAAGTTCTCGGACTCCAGAACGCCGTGGCGGTAGACGCGGGTGCGGGCCATACGCCAACGCTAGGCTGTGCCGCGGACGAGCGCATCGAAGAGCTGGGGGTCGCGGTGGAGCCACTACGCATCGGCATCCTGGGGGCCGCCCGCATCGCCGGGACCGCGATCGCCGCGCCCGCCCGCGAGACCGGGCACCGGCTGGTCGCGGTCGCCGCGCGGGACCGGCAGCGCGCCGAGGCGTTCGCCGCGGCGCACGGCGTCGAGCGCGTGACCGGCTCCTACGAGGCCCTGCTGGCCGACGATGAGATCGACGTCGTCTACAACCCGCTGCCCAACGGGCTGCACGGCCGGTGGAACCTCGCCGCGGTGCGCGCGGGCAAGCACGTGCTGACCGAGAAACCGTTCGCCGCCAACGCGGACGAGGCCCGCGAGGTCGCCGGCGCGGCCGCACGCGCCGGGGTGCGGATCATGGAGGCCTTCCACTACGTCTACCACCCGGTTCTGCTGCGGCTGCACGAAATCCTGGCCACCGGTGAGCTGGGCGAGCTGCGCGCTGCCCAGACGCGGCTGCTCATCCCGGCTCCCGGCGACGACGATCCGCGGTGGTCGTTCGAGCTGGCCGGCGGTGCGCTGATGGACGTCGGGTGTTACGGGCTGCACGCGCTGCGCGGCCTCGCGCCGTGGGCCGGTGGCGCGCCGGCCCTGCGGTCGGCCCACGGGACCGCGCGGGCCGGGCGTCCGGGCGTGGACGAGACGATGGAGGCCCGGCTGGAGTTCCCCGGCGGCGCTCGCGCGACCATGCGGTGCGACATGGCGGCCGACGAGGTGACCTTCGCCCTGAACGTGACCGGCACGCGCGGCGAGGCCACCGCCGTCAACTACGTGCGCCCGGACTCCGACGACCGGATCCTGGTGCGCACACCGGACGGCGACCGCGTGGAGCACCCCGGGCGACGGCCGTCGTACTCGTTCCAGCTGGAGGCCTTCGCCGCGCACGTGCGCGAGGGCGCGCCGCTGCGCAACGACCCCGCCGACGCGGTCGCGACGATGACCCTCATCGACGAGTGCTACCGCGCCGCGGGGTTCCCGGTGCGCCCGCGGGCGTAGGCGAGGGCAGCGCTCAGGCCTCCGGCTGCCGCCCGGACGCCCAAGCGGCCTCAGCGGTCTTCTGGATGTCCAGCAGCTGCCGGACCGCGTCCTGGGTGCCCTTCACCGGCCAGGACCAGTACTCCTTGATGTTGTCGGAGTCGGCGATCCACTGCTTGAAGATCGTGTACGACTCCGGGTGCTCGTCGCGCAGCCAGTTCTCGATCTTCTTGTACTGGCCCCATTGCTCGGGCATCTTGGCCTTGAGCCACTCCTCGTGCGCCTTGGTCCACGGGCCCTTCGGCGGCGTCAGGTCGCCGGCCGCGGTGTGGTAGGAGCCGGAGCTGCTGCCACTGTGGACACTCGCGCCGTCCTCGGCCGTGTGGTAGCTCGATGCTCCACTGTGGACGCTCGCACCGTCGTCGGCGGTGTGGTAGGAGCTGGCCGGGCTGCCCGGCCGGGTGGGCAGCTCGATCTGCCGCCCGGGGTTCGGCCGGCTCTTCAGCAGGTTCACCAGCTGCTGGGTCCGCGCCCCCGAGCGGGTGGCCTGCGCGACGACGGCCGCGAGCTTGCTCGCCATCGACGTGGCGGTCAGCGCGGCCTGGGTGACGCTGTAGGCGACGGCCGCGACCACCGATGCGCCGAACGTGATCACCGCGGTGGCCATCGCGATCAGCACCGCGGAGATGATGTCGCCCAGCACCGTGGTGATCAGGTCGCGGAACAACCCGCGCACGGCCGAGATGATCGCCATGTTGGTGTGGATCAGGTAACCGACGATGTCGGTGCCGTGCGCCTTCGACTCCAGGTCCGCGGCCAGCTCCCGCATCCGCGCGGTGAAGGCGTCCGCGCCGGATCCGGTCCAGCCCGCGACCGCGCCGTCCAGGGACTTGGTCTGATCCTCGCCGATCTTGCGGAGCGACTCGGCGATCCGGTGGACCTCCTCCCCCAGTTTCTGGATCTCGTCCGGGTCGCCCATGAGCATGTCCAGGGGCTCGCGCAGGAAGCTCACGTGCTCGATCAGCCAGCCCAGGCCGGCCGAGATCAGGCTGCCCAGCGGGTTGATGGCGAGCTTGACCGTGTCGACGGCGGAGGCGATCACGCCGAGACCGATCGCCGCGCCGAGCGCGGCCTTGTCCGCCTCGTCGGCGGTCCTGATGTCGTCGCAGCTGCGGATGAGGAACGTGTACGAGTCGAGGAAACCGGCGCCGGAGAACTGGTTGGTGCTCGTGATCACGACCCCGGCACCGAAGTCCGGCTCGGCGCTCGGGTCGAACCCGGTGGTCATGACCGCCCCTCCGTCTTCAGGATGTCCGCGTGGACCGCGTCGGTCCCGCGGTAGGCCTCAGCCGCAGCACGCACGTTCTCGGCCTCGGCGGTGCAGACCTCGGCCGCGGACGCCACCTGGCCGGCGAGCACCCCGAGCGCGATGCGGGTGGGGATGCCGAGAACCTGGCCGACCGCGACGCCGAACGCGTTGATGTCGCCGCCGTTGACCTCGCGGACCCGCTCGGCCTCGGCGTGCACGCGGCCGGCCCGGTCGCCCAGCCCGCCGGCGTAGGTGTCCAGGACCTCGGGGTCGACCTCGTAGCCGCCGCTCACCACGGGCGGCCGTCCGCTTCGTCGTCCTCGGCCGCTTCGGCGCGGGACTCGGTCCCGGCCGCGGGTTCGTCCTCCGCGGCCCCCTCGGGGACGGGCGGCAGGAACGACCGCACGACCTCCATCACCTCGGTGTCGCCGGCCAGCGGTTCGAGCGCGCCGGCGACCTCGTGCGCGACCTTCGCCTGCGCCTGACCGAAGGTCCGCATGATCGTGTCGGTGAGCCGCGACGCGGTCCCGGACATGGCGCGCTCGTCGATGTGCAGCGACCGGAGCGCACCGCCCGGGCCCGCGGTCACCCGGACCAGCCCGTCCGGAGAGGTGACCGTGCCGGCGGCCTCGGTCAGCTGTTCCCGCAACCGCAGGCTCTTGCCGCGCAGGTCGTCGACGCGGCGCTGGAAGTCCGCGAGCCACTGTTCGGTGTCCACCGCGCCACGGTAGTGATCTTGGCGCACAACGGGACGAGCCTCACGTGAACGCCCGGTGGCCGCGGGGTGACCGGTAACGTCGTGGCGTGGCTCTTCCCCTGTTGTCCCCCTTGGACAATCCCGCGCACGCCGCCCTGACCGGTCCGCACGCGCACTTCGCCCAGTCGCACGGCCGCGCCGTCCGCTACGACCCGGCCGTCTCGCCGTGGGCGGCCATGCCGGACGAAGCGGACGAAAGCATCTGGGCCGACCTGGCCGCGCTCGCCGGGCCGGGTGGCACGCTGTCCCTGCCCGGGCCCGCGCTGCCCCCGCCGCCGGGCTGGACCGTCGAGATGGACGTCCCGGGCGTGCAGATGGTGGCCGAGACCGTCGAGACCGCCCCGGACGACGAAGCGGTACAGCTGACCGCGGCCGACGTGCCCGACATGCTCGCACTGGCCGAGCGGACGCGGCCGGGCCCGTTCCTGCCGCGCACGGTCGAACTCGGCACGTACCTGGGCTTCCGCCACGAGGGACGCCTGATCGCGATGGCCGGGGAACGCATGCACCCGCCCGGGTGGACCGAGATCAGCGCCGTGTGCACCGACGCCGGGTTCCGCGGGCGTGGACTGGGCACGCGGCTGGTGCTGGCGGTGGCGCACGGCATCGCGGCCCGCGGCGAAACCCCGTTCCTGCACGCGGCCGCGGCGAACACGAGCGCGATCCGCCTCTACGCCGCGCTCGGTTTCCGGCTGCGCCGGGACATCGACTTCGTGTCGGTGCGCGTGCCGCGGGCCTGAGACTCGCCCGATCGGGTTCCCGCGGCGGGGCGGGAGTGTCCCTTCCGGACCGCGGTTTCCCTGGCCCAGCGGCATTTCCCCCAGCCGCGTCACCGCCGGTGAACTGGTGCGACCCGTGTGACCTTGATTACCCTACGGGCAGAGACCAGGCCAGAAGGGCTGTCGGGGAGGAGAGTCATGAGCCACCAGGCGCGCAACTCCACCGGTGCCGTGAGCACGGCCGTCCAGCGCGGGCCCCGGGTTCCCGTGCCGCGGGCCGCGCCGGGGGCCCTGCGCGTCGAGGTCTTCTGGCCGCTGCCCGGGATCGCCGTGCTGAAGGTCGCCGGCGACGTCGACGTGGCCACCGCCGCACCGCTGACACGCGCCCTGGACGAGCTGACCGCCCACCGGCCACGGGTCGCGGTGGTCGACCTGACCGGGGTGAGTTTCCTCGGGTCCGCGGGCCTGGCCGCGCTGGCGGGGGCGAGCGAGCGCACGGACGTGCGCGTGGTGGCGCCGACCCGGCACACGGCACGGCCGCTGTCGATCACCGGTCTCGACCAGCGCATGCCGGTCTACGGCAGCCGCGACGAGGCCCTCAGCTCCTGCTGATCGCCCGCAGGTCGCGCTCCGCCCACAGGGTCCCGTCCGCGGTGTGCCCCCAGCGCGTGCTCACCGAGTCGAGCACCCGGGCGCCCAGGCCGAGATCCAGCCGTGGCGGCACGCCGGTGACCTCCACCCGCAGCACGCCGGCCGCGAACCGGAACAGCCGCACCTCGAACGGCGCGGTCCCGTGCTCGCAGGCCGCGCCGGCCAGCCCGTCGGCCAGCAGGAGCACGTCGACCACGACCGGCGGGGCGGCACCCGCCACCAGCTCGCGGACCCGCCGCCGCAGCGGCGCGAGCCCGCCCGGGCCGTCGAGCCGCACCCTCGTCGCCGGGGTGGTCGCGTCCAGTGCGTCCGACAAGGGGCCTCCGCTGTGTGGTCAACGGCCGTCCAGGGTCGTGTTCGATCACACCCTGAACCGAATGAAATCACGCGGACGGGCCGCGCACAGCACCCGCTCGGGTTCATCGCACCACCCGGATGGCGGAAGATCGGAGGTCAGGCGGGGGCGGGCGGCTCCGGATCGGGCGGCCCGAGCGCGGCGTCGATCGCGGCCTCGACGATCGACTCCATCGTCGCCAGGTAGGTCGCGCCGACGTGGTTGTCGTCGAGGTAGACCAGCACGTTGCCGATCACCGGCGGGCACACCGCCTCGTCGCAGTAGTAGTCGCTGAAGTCCAGGAACGACACGTTGGGCGGGACGTCGTCGAGGAAGCGGTACGGCGGGTCGTCCGGGTAGAAGTCGGCGCGCGGCGGGTTGCACTCCGGGGCGTCGGCGCCGCGCAGCTCGGCGCATTCGGAGGGCGCGTAGTCGTAGCGGGGGTTGTCGCGCGCCGCGAGCACCGGGATGCCGGCCGACTCGATCTTGCGCCACTGCTCGACGTACCCGGGCGGCGTCCGCTCGGTGAGGCCGGCGCGGACGTCGCGGGTGGCCATGGTGAACACCGCGTCCGGCCGCAGGTCCAGGATCTCGTCCAGGGCGGCGGCGTTCCAGTCGCGGCAGGCCTGGTCGTCCGGGTCGATCTCGGACTCGGTGGAGAACGGGCAGCTGCCGCGCGACATGACGACCAGCTGCCAGTTGCGCCGCTGCGCGATCGGTTCGAGCGCCGCGACGAACTGCGTGGGGTGCGAGTCGCCGACGACGACGAGGGTCTTCTCCGGCGGGCCGTCCGGTGTCGTGGTGCACACCTTCAGTTCCGCGCCGCGCGGTGACTCGGTGCAGTTGTCGATCCAGGCCCAGTCGGCGGGCAGCGCGACCGGTGACGGCACCGGGGTCACCTCGTCCGCGCCGCGGTAGACGAACCCGGGCGTGCGGGCCAGCGCGCCGGGGTGGTCGCGGTCGCCCGCCGCGGTCACCTCCGTCCGCGAGACGCCCGCGATCCGCCAGGCGCCCGCGGCGGCGAGCACCGGGATCATCGCGAGCACGGCGAACCGGTAGGCGCCGCGCACCGGTAGTCCCGACCGGCGGACCGGGGACTCGATCAGGTGGTGGGTCGCCACGGACAGCGCCAGCGCGATCGCGATGACGGCGGCGCCGCCGAGGGGCCCGACCTCGCCGCGGCCGCGGTGGACGAGGTAGAGCACCAGCACGGGCCAGTGCCACAGGTAGAGGGAGAAGCTGAGCCTGCCCAGGTAGGCCAGCGGCCGGGTGGTCAGCAGCCGGTCGGCGGCCACCGCGCTGCCGGTCGTGCCGGCCAGCAGCCCCATCGCGGCCGAGGCGACCGGCCACAGCGCGGCGTAACCGGGGAACACCGTGCCGACCTGCAGGACGAGCCCGCACGCGACCAGCCCGGCGACGCCGAGCCAGCCGAGCGCGATCCGCAGCGCGCGCGGCAGCGTGACCGCGTCGATCACGAGGGCGAGCAGGCCGCCGAGCGCGAACTCCCACACCCTGGTGAGCGACGAGAAGTAGGCCAGCGGCTGGTTCTCGGCGGTCAGCCACACCGAGTACGTCAGCGACGCCGCGGCGACGACCGCCAGCGTGCCGGTGAGCGCCACGCGCAGGCGTCCCCGCGCCAGGGCCGCCACCGCGGCCACCAGGAGCGGCCAGACGACGTAGAACTGGCCCTGGATGGCGAGCGACCAGAAGTGCTGCACCAGGCTGGCGTCGGCGTGCCGGGCGAAGTAGTCGGCCGAGTCCGCCGCCAGCTGCCAGTTCTCCAGGTACAGCGCGGCGGCGAAGACCTCGCGGATGGTGCCGGGCCAGCGGCTCTGCGGCAGCACGAGCGCGCCGGCGACGACCACCACCAGCAGCACCGTGAGCGTGGCCGGGAACAGCCTCGTGATCATCCGCGCCCACAGCGGCCTGAACTCGACGCGCCCGCGCAGGCCCGCGCGGAAGAGCTGGCCGGTGATGAGGAACCCGGTGAGGAAGAAGAACACGTCGACGCCGCCGGAGATCCGGCCGAGCCACACGTGGTAGACGACGACCAGGACGCAGGCGAGGGCGCGCAGGCCTTCGATCTCGGGGCGGAACCGGGTGCGCGGTGGCGTCTGGCTCATCGTCACCTTTCCCGATCGGCGTTCCCGGCGGGATCGAGATTACCGATCGTCCCCGCGGGGTCCGGTTAGGGTCGGGAGGATGGACATCGATCTCCGGGATTTCGAGCGGGTCGCGATCCCGCTCGACGGGCGGCGCGCCGCGGCCGTCGCCATCGTCGTGTCCGGCGCGGATCCGGCGATCTGGCTGACCCGGCGGGCGAGCGGCATGCGGGCCCATCCGGGGCAGTTCGCGCTGCCCGGGGGCCGCCTGGACGCGGGCGAGGACGCGGTCGCCGCCGCCCTGCGCGAACTGGCGGAGGAACTGGGCGTGACCGCGAGCCGCGATGAGTGCGTCGGCCTGCTCGACGACTACCCGACGCGGTCCGGCTACGTGATCACGCCGGTGGTGGTGCGGCTCGGCGGGACACCGCGGCTGCGGCCCAACCCGGCGGAGGTCGCGCACGTGGACGTGATCCCGGTGCGGGACCTCGCGGTGGAGCCGCGGTTCCTGACGATCCCCGAGTCGGACCGGCCGGTGATCCAGCTGCCGCTGGTCGGGCATCTCGTGCACGCCCCGACCGCGGCCGTGCTGTACCAGTTCCGCGAGGCGGCGCTCTACGGCCGCACGACGCGCGTCGCGCACCTCGAGCAGCCGGTCTTCGCGTGGCGGTGAGCTCCTCGATGGCCCGGGGGCCGCTCGGCTGCCCTGCGGTCCCCCGTCGCGTTACGGCCGTGGGGGTGGCGAGGCCGTGCCCAGGTGGGGTGGGCGGTCGGCCCCGACGCCGGGCGCTCACCTGGCGGGGCCGGAGCCGGGCGCGGTACCCGCCCGACCGTCGGACCTCAGCCGCGCTGGGCCGATTGCCCCGCCGCGCTGGGGCCGTACGGGTGCCCCGGCCTCTGACGTCGCGGGTGCGTGCCCACGCCGCCCACCGAGCCGATCCACGGAACACTTCCCCACCGGGGGAACCTGACAGAGTCCACGCGCTCCCCTGATGAGGCCCGAGCCGGGCGGAGTGTCCACCGGCCGCCGGACCTCAGCCGCGCCGGGCCGGTGGCGCCGGGACCGCACGGGTGCCCCCGCCCTCTGGCGTCGCGGGCGGGGTGCGTGCCCACGCCGCCCACCGAGCCGACCCACCGAGCCGATCCACGGAACACTTCCCCACCAGGGGAACCCGAGAGTCCGCGCGCTCACCTGGCGAGGCGGGCGCGATACCCGCTCGGCCGCCGGACCTCAGCCGCGCTGGGCTGATTGCCCCGCGGCGTCCGGTGTCTCCGCGCCGGCCTCGCGCACTCGCCACTTGTCCAGGCCCCCGCCGAGCCGGTCGGCGTAGTGCTCGGCCGCCGCCTGCGTCGGGAACCGGATCTCCTGTGCGCGCGAGACGTGCGTGATCTTGTAGGCCATCGCCACTCCCCTGCCCCTGTCGTACTCAATCGCGGCCCGTCACTCCCCGACCGGCCGCGTCGAACACTAGAACACCTGTTCGAGGGCACGCAAGGCGACACGCCGGGGATCACCGGGGAATTTTCAGAAGTCCATTGTGGACAGCCGGATCGGGTGACGTGGCACGGGGTGTCACCCCGGGCCGGACCGGGCGGCGGCACGGCCGTGCGCGGGCCGCGGAACGAACCTCGGCGCGGGCACAGCATCAACCACCGTCGACCCGGACCGGCACCAGATGCGCCCGGAACCAGTCCCGGGCCGCGCACGCCGCCTCCGCCAGCACCCCGGGCTCCTCGAACAGCCCCGTCGCCCCGGGCACCGCCACCAGGTGCGCCTCCCCGCGCAGCTGCGCCCGCGCCTTCCGGTTCACCTCCAGCACCTCGGAGTCGCGCGCGCCCGCGATGAGCATCGTCGGCGCCCGCACCCATCCGAGCCGTTTCGCCGCCAGGTCCGGCCGCCCACCGCGCGCGACGACCGCCGCCACCTCGACCCGGTAGTCCGTCGCCGCCCACAGCGCGGCCGCGGCTCCCGTCCCGGTGCCGAAGTAGCCGACCGGCAGCCCGGTGCGCCGCCGCACCCAGCGGGTCACCTCGACGAGCCGGTTGGCCAGCAGTTCGACGGCGAACACGCGTGCCCGGTCGGCCTCCTCGCTCGGGGTCAGCAGGTCCACCAGGAGGGTGGCGATGCCGGCCTGGTGCAGGACGTCGGCGGCCGAGCGGGCGCGCGCGCTGTACCGCCCGCTGCTGCCGCCGTGCGCGAACACGACGATCCCGGCCGGCCGCTCCGGCATGGTGAGCCGCCCGGCCAGCGGCACGGCACCGGCGAACACGGTGACCTCCTCGTCGCCGGAGCCCGGGTCGGGTTCCCCGGCCTCACCCGCGAGCAGCCGTGCCACCTCCTCGTCCGGGGTCTGCGCGAAGTCGTCGTACCACTGGCCCACGGCGGTGAACGCCGACGGACACTCCAGGCACACCAGCTCGTCGGCGTCCTGCCGCAGCGCTTCGAGCGCCTGCCGCGACCCGACCGGCACCGCGAGCACGACGTGCGCCGCCCCGTCCGCCCGCGCAGCCTCCACCGCGACGCGCGCGCTGGCCCCGGTCGCGGCGCCGTCGTCGACGACGATCGCGGTCCGGCCGGCCAGCGGCAGCCGCGTCCCCCGCGCCCGGAACCGCGCCGCGCGACGGTCCAATTCGGACCGTTCCACGGACTCGATGCGCGCCAGCTCGGCCTCGTCGATCCCGAAACGCCGCACCAGGTCCCGGTCGACCACGCGCAGCCCGCCCTCGCCGACGGCGCCCAGGCCGAGTTCCGGCTGGAACGGCACCCCGAGCTTGCGCACCAGGATCACGTCCAGCGGCGCCCCGAGCGCGCGGGCCACCTCGTAGGCCACCGGCACACCCCCGCGCGGCAGCCCGAGCACGACGACGTCCCTGCCTCGCCACCGGTCCAGTCGCGCCCCGAGGCGGCGACCGGCGTCCCTCCGGTCGGTGAACGGCATCGGAGTACCTCCTCCGCGAAGTTCTCCGGCGACCGTATCCGCGGCACCGGCCCGCGGCGAGGGTCATTGGGCCTCACTGGGCCGAACGGCCCCACGATGACGGCCGGGCACCGAGCGTGGCCGCGGTGAGATCCGCACCGCGATCATGCGCCGGTTCGGCCGTTAGAGTGGTGGTGTGGACACGGTTGTGGCCGCCGGTGGCGGCAAGCTCCGGGGATTCGTCACCGGCGACGGCCTGGCGGAGTTCCGGGGCATCCCGTTCGCCCGCGCGGCACGGTTCGCCCCGCCGGAGCCGGCCGAGCCGTGGACGGGAGTCCGCGACGCCACCCGGCACGGTCCGGTCAGCCCGCAGCCGCCGGTGCGGCCGGACGGCGTCATGGGCGTGCCGCGGGACGTGCCCGGCCAGGACGAGGACTGTCTCAACCTGACGGTGCTCACGCCCGCGGCGGACGACCGGCGCCGGCCGGTCCTGGTGTGGCTGCACGGTGGCGCCTACGTCACGGGGGCCGGGTCGTTCGGGTTCTACGGCGGACACCGGCTGGCCCGCGAGGGCGACGTGGTGTTCGTGGCCCCCAACTACCGGCTCGGCGCGCTCGGGTACCTGCGCCTGCCCGGGGTCTCACCCGGCAACCTGGGCCTGCTCGACCAGCTCGCCGCGTTGCGGTGGGTGCGGGACAACGCCGCGGCCTTCGGCGGCGATCCGGACGACGTCACCGTGTTCGGCCAGTCGGCCGGGGCGCACTCCATCGCATGCCTGATGGCACTTCCGCAGGCGCGCGGGCTGTTCCGCCGCGCGATCCTGCAGAGCGCACCGCTCGGGCTGCGGCTGGCCGGCGCGCGCACGACGGCTCGCACCGCGCGGCTGTTCACCACGTCACTGGGCCGCGATCCGCGGACGGCGCCGGTGGCGGACATCCTCCGCGCGCAGGCCGAGACCATCGTGAAGGCGGGCGGGCCGGGCGGGTTGTACTCGGTGCCGCCGTTCAGCCCCGCCGCCGACGCCCCTCCCCTGCCGGGCGTCGCGCAGTGGCTGTCGCAGCGGGCCCGGTTCGCGCCGGAGGTCGACGTGATGATCGGGACGACCGCGGCGGAGATGAACTCGTTCCTCACCGGCAAGCCCGGGATCGCCCAGCTGGAGCGGTTCCCGGTCACGGCGCGCGGGATGGACGCGGTGAAGGCCGGCATCACGCGGTGGATGTTCGGCGGGCCGTCCCGCGCGTTCGCCGACCAGCTCGCGGCGCGGGGCGGGCGCGTGTACAGCTACGTGTTCGACTGGGGCGCGCCGGAATCCCCGTACGGGGCGGGGCACTGCGTGGACCTGCCGTTCCTCCTCGGGGACGAGTCCGCCTGGCGCGAGGCCCCGATGCTGGCCGGCGCGGACTGGACATCGCTGGACGAGATGGGCCGGGAACTGCGGGCGGCCTGGCTGTCGTTCGCCCGCACGGGCACGCCGTCACCCGAATGGCCGCACCACGCCCCCAAGCTGGCGCCGCACCGCCTGCCCTGATCCTGGGTGCCGGCGCCCTGCCCCCAGGTGCCGGACGCGGCTCACGCGCCCGGCGGCCCGCAGCCGGGTGGCCTACGTCAGTCCCGGCGGTCTTGCTCCGCCAGGAACCGCTCGAACTCCGCACCCAGTTCCTCCGCAGTCGGCATCGAGCCGTCGTCCGCCAGCAGCGTCTTCTTCTCGTCCATCGCCTCGACGAACAGGTCGTACTGCCGCTCCAGCGCGTGCACCACCTCGGCCACCTCGTCGGATTCCGCGACCTGCCGGGCGATCTCCGCGTCGGTGCGGCGCGAGGCCAACCGCAGCGCCTCGTCCGGCAGGGACAGGCCCGCGAGGCGCGTGATGGAGCCCAGCACGGTCAGCGCCGCCGCCGGGTAGCGGGACTGCGCGAGGTAGTGCGGGACGTGCGCGGCGAACCCGACGGCGTCGTGCCCGGCCTCGCCGAGCCGGAACTCCGTCAGGTTCAGCGCGCTGCCCGGCACCTCCAGCCGGTTGAGCACCGGCTCGTAGTCGCCGATCAGGTCGCGCCGCGTCGCGTGCGCGGTCACCCCCAGCGGGCGTGTGTGCGGCGCACCCATCGGGATCCCGTGGAACGACACGGTCATCCGCACGTCCCACCGCTCGGCCAGCGACCGCACCGCGGCCGCGTACCGCTCCCACATCGCATCCGGCTCCGGGCCGCTCAGCAACAGGAACGGCGTGCCGGCCTCGTCGTGGAACAGGCGCACGTCCAGCTCCGGTGTGGCGTAGCTCTCCCAGTGGTCGGTGTCGAACGTCATCACCGGCCGCCGCGCCCGGTAGTCGATCAGCCGGTCCACGTCGAACCGCGCGATCACCCGGTTGTCCCAGTTCGCCTTGAGGTGCTCCGTGACGAGCGCCCCCGCCTGGCCGGCGTCCATGAAGCCGTCGAGCTGGTGCAGCAGCACCGCCCCGCTCAACTCCGGGAGCTCCGAGTCCACCTCGTAGAGATCCGTCGGATCGAACACCACAGCCTCCT
Organism: Amycolatopsis thermophila; assembly: GCF_030814215.1. Lineage (NCBI taxonomy): Bacteria > Bacillati > Actinomycetota > Actinomycetes > Pseudonocardiales > Pseudonocardiaceae > Amycolatopsis > Amycolatopsis thermophila. The sequence continues at coordinate 5,988,970 of NZ_JAUSUT010000001.1, forward strand.
GCCTGTCCTGGCACCTCTTCCCAGCACTCAACGTAGCGAGGGCGGCGATCCATCCCGCCGAGAGGCCCGGATCCGCCGGGCTACTGGGCCAGTCGGGCGAAACCGCCCCATAACGCTGTTCAGCGGTGTTAGTTTGGATCTCGCAACGTAACGGCCGATCCACCGAGCGTGATCATCCCGGCCGCTGGACCCCGGGGGACCGCCTATGAACGCCGACCTCGCCGAACCGGCACGGCAACTCGTGCACGCCATGGCCACCGACCCGCACGGGGACTTCTCGCCCTCGGTGTACGAGACCGCCCGCCTCGTCGCCCTCGTCCCGCACCTGGCGGGGCACGCGAACCGCGTCGCGTTCCTGCTGGCCGAGCAGGCACCGGACGGCGGCTGGGGCGGCCCGGAGGGGTACGGGCTGCTGCCCACGCTCAGCGCCGTCGACGCGCTGCTGGCGGAGTCCGGCCGCACCGGCGCGCCCGCGCCGGCGGCCGCGGCCCGTCGCGGCCTGGAAGCGCTGTCCACGCGGTGGGGCCCGCGCCTGCGCGCCGCTCTCCCGGACACCGTGGCCGTCGAGATCCTGGTGCCGGCACTCGTGTCGGCCGTCAACGCCCGTCTCGGGGCCGTCCTGCCGCACCCGGACGGGACCAGCCCGGAGTTGCTGGACGGGTTGCGCCGGATGGTGGACCGGGGCGCGGCGCCGCCGGACAAGATCCTGCATTCGCTGGAGGCGCTGGGGGCGGCCGCACGGCGCGTCCCGTCCGCCCGGCCCGGCGCCGACGGTCTCGGGTGCTCCCCCGCCGCGACGGCGGCCTGGCTGGGCCCAGGCGGCAGCGGCCCCGGCCTGAAGTACCTGGAGGACCTCCAGGCCCGCCACCGCGGCCCGGTGCCGGTAGCCGCGCCGCTGGCGCTGTTCGAGCGGTCGTGGGTGCTGTCCGCCTTCGCCGGCGCGGGCGTGCCGGTCGCGGTCCCGGACGGCGTGCTCGACGGCCTGGCGGCCGGGATCGGACCGCACGGGGCCGCGGGCGGCGCCGGCCTGCCCCCGGACGCCGACGACACCGCGACGGTGCTGCACGCGCTCGCCGCGCACGGCCGGGCCCACCCGTGCGACTGCCTGCGCGAGTACCTCGCCGGCGACCACTTCTGCACCTACCCGGACGAGCGCACGCCGTCGGTGACGACCAACGCCCACGTCCTGCAGGCCTTGCGAGCGCGGGGACCGTCCGAAGTGGCCGATGGGGTCGCCGGGTGGATCGCGGAGCGGCAGCACCCCGACGGCAGCTGGACCGACAAGTGGCACGCCTCCCCGTACTACGCCACCGCGCGGTGCGTGATCGCACTGGCCGCCGGCGGGTACGCCGAGACGGCCCGAGCCCGGGCGTTGCGGTGGCTGCTGGACACCCAGCGGCCGGACGGTTCGTGGGGCCGGTGGTCGGGCACGTTCGAGGAGACCGCCTACGCGGTGCAGGTCCTGGCGCGGGCGGGCGAGCGCCGCGCCGACGAGGCCGCCGCGCGCGGGTGCGCGTTCCTGCTGTCCTGGCCGGATGCCGGGCATCCGCCGCTGTGGCACGACAAGGACCTGTACACGCCGGGCCGGATCGTGCGGGCCGAGGGGATCGCCGCGCTGCACCTGGCACTCGCCCGGCCCCGCATCGGCGCAGTGCTGGCCCGGTGGTGCCCCGGGCCGGCCGGGCGGACGGCGTGAATGAACCGCACCGAACTCGCGCTCGCCGTCGCGCCCCTGTCGTTCCTGCACGCGCACGCCGACGACCCGGCGGCGACGCTGGACGTCCGCGGCGGTCCCGCGCCGAAGATCCTGGTGTGGCACCACGACGTGCTCACCTCGCTGTTCCGGCAGGACGCGCACCTGCGGCATCCCGGCAGCCGTTCCCTGTCCCCGCTGCTGGGCCCGAGGTCCGTGCTCTGGGCGGACGGTGCGCGCCACGCCCACTACCGGAAGGTGTTCGGGGCACCGCTGCGGGGGCGCCGGCTCGAGGCGTACCACGGGGTCATCGCCGAATCGGCCGGCGCGGCCGTCGACGCGCTGCCCGCCGGCACGGTGTTCGGCCTGGCCGGGTGGACGCGGCGGCTCGCGCTCACCATTGTCGGGCGGATCATCCTCGGCGCGGCCGATCCGGTGCTGCTCGGCGACGTGACCGCGTGGCTCGACCGGGCGCTGGGCTCACGCCACCGCCTGCTGGCCGACCGCCTGCTGCGGGGCGGTCCGCCCTCGTCCGGCCCGGAGCTGGACGCCCGGCTGGTGGCCGCGGCGCGGTCGGGGCGGGACCGGACGAGCCTGATGGCGGCTCTGCTGACCGGCGACCCCGCCGTGCCCGACGCCGAACTGCGCGACCAGGTGGTGTCACTGCTGTTCGCCGGCCACGAGACGACAGCGTCGGCGACCGCGTGGACGCTGTACTGGCTCACCCGCCGCCCGGACCTGCTCGACGCCGTGCTGTCCGAAGTGGACAACGGCGGGGACGGCTCCGATCCGGCGGGCTTCCCGGTCCTGCAGGCGGTGATCTCCGAGGCGCTGCGGTTGCACCCGCCGGTCGAGGTCGCCGGCAACCGGATGCTGACCGAGCCGATGGAGCTGCCCGGCCGGACGCTGCCCGCCGGAACGGTCCTCACACCCGGGATCTACCTGGCGCACCACCGAGCCGAGTACTTCCCCTCGCCGCACACCTTCGACCCGGGGCGGTTCCTGGACCGGCGTGGCACCCCGGAGGGTTTCCTGCCCTTCGGCGGCGGCAGCCGGTACTGCCTGGGCAGCCAACTCGGCCTGCTGGAGATCCGGATGATCACGGTGGCCGTGCTGCGCCGCCGCGTGCTGCGGTGCGTCAACCCGCGTGCCGGCGTGGTGCGGTTGCGGGGCCACGCGATGGCGCCGTCCGCGCGGCTGCGCATGGAAGTCGTGTCGTGCCGGGACTGACCGGGTGGCGGGCGGTGCTCCTCGTGCACCGGCTGCACTTCCCGTTGCCGTTGAGCTACCTGGCCTACGCGTGGTGGGGGGCGGCGTTCGCGGCCGCGGAACCGCGCGACCTCATCGGCGGGCCGGTCCTGGTGACCGTGGCGGCCACGGTGTTGTCGCTGCTGGCCGGGCTGGCGCTGAACACCGCCGCCGACGTGCGCACGGACCGGCACGACCGGGACAAGACCGCGCTGACGGGTGCGGCCGGACGGTTCGGCAGCAGGCGGATCTTCGGCTGGGCCGCGGCCGAAGCGATCGCGGCCATGGTGCTCGCGGCGGTGGTGGCGCTGCGGCTGGGGCGGTGGGCGGTGCCGGTGGTGCTCGCCGCCGCGCTCGCCGCGCACCTGTCGTACAACCTGGAACCGGTGCGGTTGAAGCGGCGCGGGCTGGCCGGGCCGGCGGTGTTCGGTGCCGGGTTCCTGGCGGTGCCGGGGATGGCGTCGTACTTCGCGGTGCGGCCGGCGCTGGAGGCGTCGATGGTGCCCGTGCTGGCGGGGCTGTGCGTGCTCGCGTTCGGCCGGACGACGTGGTTCTCGGTCCCGGACCACGAAGCCGACGCGCGGACGGGCATCGGCACGCCCGGCGCGCGCTACGGCCCCTGGCGGACGTTGCTGGTCTCGTGCGGGCTCGTCGCGGCCGGGCTCCTCCTGCTGGGGGCCGGGCTCTGGTGGCGCTACGGGGCGGCGTGGGCGATCACCGGAGCGGTGACCGAAGGGGCGTTCCTGGCCGGGATGACCGCGCTCGCCGGACCCCGGCGCTCGTTGTCCCGCATGCGGGAACTCGCCACGCCGATCGTGCTCCTCGGCGATCTCAGCCTGGTGGCGATCCCGCTGCTGGCGGGCTGACGACGGCTGCCAGCGCGGCGATGTCCCCCGGCCCCACGCGGCAGCAGCCGCCCACCCAGGACGCCCCCGCGTCCAGCCAGTCGCGCACCAGTGCCGGCGCGAACCGGGACGAGCCGGCCCACCGGCGGGCTCGCGCGTCCCAGTTCTCGCCGCTGTTGGGGTAGGCGATCACCGGTTTCCCGCTCGCCTCGCGGGCGATCGTGACCGCCGCGGCGACGTCGCGCGGGTCGCAGCAGTTGACCCCGACCGCGACGACCTGGTCGTTGCCCCGCGCCACGGCGAACGCCTCGGTCAGCGGCTGCCCGCCGCGCGTGGCCTCGCCGTCGATGGTGTAGGACAGCCACGCCGGCACGCCGAGGCCTTCGATCGCCAGCAGCATCGCCTCGGCTTCGTCCACATCGGGCACCGTCTCGCACGCCAGCAGGTCCGGACCGGCCGCGGCCAGGACCTCCGCGCGGGGACGGTGGAAGGCCGCCAGCTCCGCCACGGACAAACCGTAGTGGCCGCGGTACTCCGAACCGTCGGCCAGCGTCGCGCCGTACGGGCCGATCGACGCCGCGACCAGCTGACCGGGATCGGTGCGCGCCTCCCGCGCGAGTTCGACGCTCACCTCCAGCAGCCGGACGGCCTCCCCGCGGTCCAGGCCGGCCTCGGCGAAGCCGGCGAAACTGGCCTGGTAGCTGGCCGTCGTCGCGACCCGCGCCCCGGCGCGGAAGAAGGCCCGGTGGGCCGCGACGATCTCCGCCGGGTCGTCGGCGAGGAGCCGGGCCGACCACAGCGCGTCGGACAGGTCGTGGCCGCGCGCCTCCAGTTCGGTGGCCAGGCCACCGTCCAGGACGACGGTCACGGCCCGGCGCGCAGGAAGGTCAGCTCGCGCCACCACACGTCGGCGAGCACGTCCAGCACGAGCCGGCGGTCGTGGCCGACGCCGCGGATCAGCCAGTGGTAGCAGGCCTGTTCCAGTTGCAGCACCAGCAGCAGCGCGCGGGTGAGCCCGGCCTGCTCGTGCTCACCGGTCCACAGTGTCAGGTACGGGCCCAGCTCGCGGGCCGCGTCCACGCCCCACTGGTAGTGCCGCGCCGCGACGCGCGGATCGTCGGCGACGGCCTGGGTGAGCACGTCGATCTCCACGGCGTAGCGCGACCAGAACGCCAGCACCTCTTCGTCCAGCCACGCGCGCACGCGGTCCTTGGTCAGCTCGGGGAACCGCGCGAGCCTGCGGTAGAGCGCCGCGGTGTCGGCGAGGATCCGCTCGAACAGCGCGGCCGCGATGTCGGCCTTGTCGCGGAAGTGCGCGTAGAACGTGGCCCGGCTGCCGTTGGCCGCGGCCACGATGTCGGCGACCGTGGCGGCGTGGTACCCGAGGTGGGCGAAGACCTCCCGGGCGCACTCGAGGTAGCGGTCGTGTGCTTCCCGCCACTGCTGCTCGCGGAACGTGTTCCGGGCAGGCGTGGAGATGCCGGTCATCACCCCATCGTAGTGCGCCGTGCGGGCAACGACATCTCCGCGGCACCGGTTTTTCCCTGCCGTGCCGGAGGATCGGCGCCGCGGTCCGGACCACCGGCGCCGGGAGGCGCGCGTCCCGCGGGCGAGGGGACGCGCGCCGGGCCGGCTCGGCGGGGAGGGTGGAGCGGCACCCGGCGCCGGGGATCGGCCCGGGACAAAGGAGTCAACCCGGCGACGAGTGCCTGGCTCTAGACTGAACGAGCGAACTCGTGACGGAAACGAACCACCGTTGCACTTTCGGTGTACTTGCCGGCGCTCGATGTGGTTACCCTGATCGCGTGGCCGGGACGAACCCTCCGGGAGCGGCGACCGCCCAGCAGTGGACGGGGCGGGAGGCGCGGCTGCTGCGGCACGCCCTCCGCCAGTCGGTGCGGGGGTTCGCCGCCTATCTCGGCGTCGCCGCGCGCACGGTCGCGAAATGGGAGAGCGGCGGCGCTTCCACGGTGCCGCGGCCGGATACCCAGGCCATCCTCGACACGGCACTGGCCAGGGCCGACGCCGCCGCCCGCACCCGATTCGAGGTGCTGGTGACCGAGGCGCGCGACACCGACCGCGCGACGCTTCCGGCTCCCCGCTACGACTACGAGTCCTGGACCGACGACCTGGACCGGACGGTGGCGTGCCTGGGGCGCCAGGAGTTCCGGCTCGCCCGCGCGCTGCTGGACCGGTGGCTGGGGCGGTTCGAGCCGAACAGCTCCGACCGGCAGGGCATGTACCTCTACGGCCGGTCGCTGCGGCTGCTCGGCGAGGTGCGGCAGGACCAGGGCGCGCTGCGCGGGCCGCTGTCCGCCGAGCACGTCTACCGCCAGGCGCTGCGGGTGTTCACCGAACTGGAGTCGCCGCGCCGCGTGGCGCAGCTGGAACTGCAGCTGGTGGTGATCGAGGAGATGTCCGGGCAGCTGGAGTCGGCCGCCGCGCGGTACGCGAGCCTGACCGCCGACGAACGGCTCTCGGCGCACGACCGCACGCGCGCCCGGCTGTGGGTGGGTACGGCGCTGAGCAAGCGCGGGCTGCACGAGTCGGCCACCGCGCACATCGTGCCGGCGATCCGGGAGTTCGAGGCGCTGGAGGAACCCGCGGACTGGTCGATCGCGCACCAGAAACTGGCGCTGGCGCACCGCGGCGCGGGCGATCTGGCCGCGGCCGGCCGGGCGATCGAGGTGGCGCTGTCCCACCGCGTCGACGACACCCCGCTGCAGCAGGTGCGGCTGGACACCGCGCACGCGCACATCCTGCTCTCCGACCGCGCCACCGCCGATTCCGGTCTCGCCATTCTCGACCGCACCGCGGAGATTTCCACCCGCTACGGCCTGATGCACCAAGTGCGCAGCATCGACGGCATCCGCCGCGGATTCGGGTGCCGGTAAGAACGACGATGCGGAAAGCACTGCTCGACCGGGTGTGGGCCGACGCCGAACTCGTCTGGGAGTTCCACCGCCTGCGGCACCACCCGAAGCCGTGCTCGGCGGCGGTGGCCTTGGGCTGCAACGATCTCGGCGTCGCCGCGCACGCCGCGGAGCTCTACCACCGCGGCTTCTTCCCCGTCGTGGTGTTCAGCGGGGGCAACAGCCGCGAGACCGCCCGCGCCTTCCCGCGCGGTGAGGGGGTGCACTACCGCGAGCGCGCGCTCGAACTCGGCGTGCCCGACGAAGCGATCCTGGTGGAACCGCGCGCCACCAACACCGGCGAGAACATCACGCTCTCGCGCGAGGTCCTTTCCGCCGCGGGGATCGCGGTGTCGACGGTGATGCTGGTCTCCATGCCCTACATGGAACGCCGGGCGTTCGCCACCACTCGCAAGGTGTGGCCGGAGGTCGAGCCGGTGTGCGCGTCGGCGCCGGTGTCGCTGACCGAATACGCGTTGCGGACGCGGCACGGGACCGAGCTGATCGACATGATCGTGGGCGATTTCCAACGGCTGATCGAGTATCCCCGAAAGGGATTCGCGATTCCGCAGAAAATTCCCCCGATCGTGTATTCGGCGTATCGGCGGCTGGTGGCCGCCGGATTCTCGAGCCGCATGCTGTGATTCCATACGGCCCGTGCCCGAGACGCTTTCCTGCGCCGTCCATCAACCGAATCTCTTTCCGCGACTGTCCACACTGGCCAAGTTGTTCCGCGCCGACGTGTGGGTCGTGCTCGACGACGTCCAGTTCAACGCCCGCGACTACCAGCACCGCGCCCGGCTGGCCGCGCCCGGCGACCCGGAGTCGCAGCGCTGGCTGACCCTGCCGGTGCACCGGCCGCGCGGCCGGGACAGCCGCATCGACGAACTGACCCTGGCCGACCCGCACGGCACGCATCGGACCGTGTCCCGGCTGGTACGCCAGTACTACGGCCGCTGCACCCACTGGGGCGGCACCGCCGGGATCGTCGACGAGGTCCTGACCGCGCTGGCGCTCAACGAACGCCTGGCCGTCGTCGCCGAGGTGTCGGTGCGGGCGATGCTGGTCCGACTCGGGTGGCGCGGCGCGGTGGTGCGCAGCAGCGACCTGCCCTCGCGCGACGGGCGGTCCGAGCGGCTGGCCGATCTCACCGCCGCCGTGGGCGCCGGCACCTACCTGTGCGGGCGGGGTGGGGCGAAGTACCTGAGCGAGCACCCGTTCCTGGAGCGGGGCCTGCGGGTGCGCTACCCGCCGCCGCCCCCGTTGAGCCACGAGCGGGGCCTGCGCACCGCGAGCGCGCTGTGGGCGTTCGCCGAGCGGGGCGCCGAGGGTGTGCGCGATGCGCTGGCCGTGGAGTGCGTACCGGCGCGCTGAGGTCAAGACCGGTTCTACACAAGGTAAAGACGATTCCGGCAACCGGGCCTTCACCCCCGCCCGGTTACCCTCCGGCGAGTGCGTCTGTCTCGTGGTGTGCCCAGGTTCCTCGCGTGCTGCGCGGTCGCGGGAGTTCTCGTCGCCGGGGTGGTGGCGCCGGTCGCGCTCGGCGCGGGTGTGCTGTCCAACCAGGTCGCCGACGCGGTCGACGGCATCTCCGCGTCGCTGGCCGCGAGCCAGCAGCCGCTGGTGACCACGGTGACCGATCGCGATGGCACTCCGATCGCGACGCTGTTCGACCAGTACCGCCTCCCGGTGACCGCCGAGGGCATCTCCCCCGCGATGAAGGCCGCGATCGTGTCGATCGAGGACCGGCGCTTCTACGACGAGGGCGGCGTCGACGTCAAGGGCATGGTGCGCGCCGCGCTGCACGACTCCTCCGGCGGCAGCACCCAGGGCGGGTCGACGATCACCCAGCAGTACGTCAAGAACTACCTCATCAACGTGGTCGACCGCGGCGACCGCGCGGCGCAGCTGGCCGACCAGGCCGACACCCTCGCGCGGAAGCTGCGCGAGGCCAAGATCGCCGTCCAGCTCGGACAGACCGAATCCAAAGAGGACATCCTCACCGGCTACCTGGACGTGGTCGAGTTCACCGGCAACATCTACGGCGTCGGCGCGGCCGCGCACGCGTATTTCGGGACCACACCGGACAAACTGACCGTGCCGCAGGCCGCGCTGCTGGCCGGGATGGTCAACAACCCCAGCGTCTACAACCCCTACACCCATCCCGACCAGGCGCTGCGGAGGCGGAACCTGGTGATCGACGCGATGGTCAGCACGAGGACGCTCACCGAGGCCGACGCCGCCACGGCCAAGGCCGCGCCCCTGGGCGTGCTGCCGGACGGGCCGGACGTGCCCGCCAGCACCTGCCTGGGCGCCGCACCCGACGCCGGGTTCTTCTGCCAGTACGCCGAGAGCTACCTGATCCAGGCCGGGTTCACCGCCGACCAGCTGGAGACCGGCGGCTACGTCATCCGCACGACCCTGGACCCGCGGGTGAGCCGGATCGCGAAGGACGCCGTGGACGCCAACGTGCCGACCACCCAGGACGGTGTCGCCAACACCTTCGCGGTGATCCGGCCCGGCACGAGCACGCACGAGGTGCTGGCCATGGTCGCCAACCGCAACTACGGCACGGACCCGGCCGCGGGCGAGACGTCGACGAACATCATCGCCGGCACGGGCAACGTGTTCGGCGCCGGGTCGTCGTTCAAGATCTTCACCTCGGCCGCGGCGCTGGAGTCCGGGAAGGCGGGACTGGACACGCCGCTGCCCAACCAGGCGGGACAGTGCTTCACCCAGCCCGGCGCGAACCGGTACACGCCGCCGTACTGCGTGCAGAACGACGGGGTCAACTACCCGGACCCGATCTCGCTGCGGGACGGGCTGGCCACCTCGCCGAACGTCGCCTTCGTCAACCTCGAGCAGCAGGTCGGCATGCCGGCGGTCCTGGACATGGCACGTCGGCTGGGCCTGCGCACCACGCTCAACACCAGCGACGCGGGCGCCAAGCCGGATCCGTCGTCGTCGAACACCCAGTACAGCGAGCCGCAGTCGCAGTACTTCCAGGACAAGCTGTCGTTCACGCTCGGCAACAGCCCGGTCAGCCCGCTGGAGATGGCCAACGTGTCGGCGACCCTGATGAGCGGCGGCACGTGGTGCCCGCCGAACCCGATCCTGTCGGTCACCGACCGGTACGGCCACGCCGTGCCGGTGAAGCAGCAGGCGTGCGAACAGGCGGTGCCGCCGGGGCTGGCGAACTCGCTGCTGTCCGGGCTGAGCCAGGACACCGTGTCGGGCACCTCCGCGGCGGCCGCCGCCGCGGCCGGGTGGCACCACGCGGACTTCGGCAAGACCGGCACCACGCAGCAGAGCGAGTCGGTGGCGTTCGTCGGCGGCGTCGACGACTACGCCGTGTCGTCCATGGTGTTCGCCGACGGGCCGCACCCGCAGGAGATCTGCCCCGGCACGCCGGTCCACCTGGGCTCGTGCGGGCACGGCGCGTTCGGCGGCACGGTCGCCGCGCCACCGTACTTCCACGCGATGAGCCAGATCCTCGGCGACCGCCCGGACGTCCCGATCCCCGCCCCGGACCCGGCCTACCTGCGCGCCCGCTCCTAGCCACGCACCGGGGCCGTGTCGTAACCTGTGGTGAGTGGGCTTCGAGGAAGAGCCACCAGAGCCAGGCAGCGCGCTCGGGCCCGGCGAGCTGGTCGCCGGGCAGTACGAGGTCCTCACGTGCTTCGCGCGCGGCGCGTTCGGGTTCGTGCACCTCGCCCGTGACCGCAACCTCGACGGCAAGCAGGTCGTGCTCAAGGGCCTGACCCGCCCGCACGACACCGCCGCGATCAAGCTCGCCGAGCACGAGAGCCGGGTGCTGACGGCGCTGGAACACCCCAACATCGTCCGCATCTTCAACGTCGTGAGCCACCGGGGACAGCGGTACCTGGTGATGGACCACGTCGACGGGCCCTCGCTGCGCACGGTCCGCGAGTCCGGCGGCCTTTCGATCGCCGACGCGCTGGCCGCCGCCGTGCAGATCCTGGGCGCGCTGGACTACCTGCACCGGCAGGGCCTGCTGTACTGCGACATGAAGCCGGACAACGTGATCCGCACCGGCGACACCGTCAAGCTGATCGACTTCGGCGCGATCCGCCGCACCGGCGACCGGGACAGCGTCGTCCTGGGCACTCCGCCCTACCTGGTCGGGCGCACCGAGATCCGCGAGCACGGGCTGACCGAGCGCGCCGACATCCACGCCGTCGGGGTGATGCTCGACGAGCTCGTCGAGTGCGGCGCCGGCGATCCGGGCGCCGAATCGTTCCGCCGGCTCGTGGCGCGCGCGCGGACCGACTACGACCGGCGGTTCGCCGACGTGCCGGAGATGCTGCGGCAGGTGCGCGGCGTGCTGCGGGAGGTCCGGTGCCTGGCCGACGGGCGGCCGCGCCCGGCCCGTTCGGAGGTGTTCGCCGAGTCGGCCGCGCTCCTGGACGACGGGCTGAGCCTGGCCCCGCCGCTGACCGCGTGGACCACCGGCGGGACGGCCACCCTCGGCGACGGGCGCCCGGCCCCGGCCGCGGTCGCGACCGGCCTGCCGGTCCCCCACCCCGACCCGGCCGATCCGCAGACCCCGCTGCTGCGCACCGTCCGCGCGCCGGACCCCGCGCGGCTGCTCACCAAGCTGGCCGTCCTGCCGGCGTCGGTCGAGGTGGACTTCCACCGCGCCCGCGCGCACCTGGAGGCCGGGAACGAGAGCGCGGCCGCGCACTGCCTCGCCGCCGCGGAACGGAACCTGGGCTGGCGGGCCCACCACGACTGGCGCACCAGCTGGCACCGCGGGCTGCTGGCACTGGCCGAGGACCGGGTGAGCGAGGCCGCCGACCTGTTCGACGACGTCTACCGGTCCACGCCGGGTGAGCCGGCACCCAAGCTGGCGCTGGGGTTCTGCGCCGAGCACCTGGCGCGACCGGACACCGCCGCCCGCTTCTACGAGTCGGTGTGGGTGTGCGACCGGTTGTACGTCAGCGCCGCGTTCGGGCTGGCCCGCGTCCGGCTGCGGGCCGGTGAACGGGCCGCGGCCGTCGCGATCCTGGACGAGGTTCCGGAGATCTCGCTGCACCGCCACGGGGCGGAGGTGGCCGCGGTCCGGATCCTGGCCGGCCACCTGCCCGGTGGCCCGCGGCCGTCGGCGGAGGACATCGCCACGGCGGCGGACCGGCTGCGAACGCTCACGCTGGACGGCGAGGAGACGTGGCAGCGCCTGGCGACCACCGTGCAGGAGAGCGCTTTCCGGTATGTCCTCGAGCACGGCGACGGTGCGCTCCCGCCGGGGCCGGTGCTCGGGGATCCGGTGTCGGAGAAGGGTTTGCGGGACCGCCTCGAGGCGTCCTATCGCGCACTGTCCCGCCAGGCCCGCACCGCGAACGAGCACGCCGTGCTGATCGACCGGGCGAATGCCGTGCGGGCGAGGTCGCTGTGGTGACGTCGACGACGCGGCGCGTGCTGGTCCGGTTGCGGCTGGCCCTGCTGGTGAGCACGGTCGCCGTGCTGGCCACCTCGTTCGCGACGGTGCGCGGCGTGCAGGTGGCCGCCGAGACCGTGCGCGACCGCACCGCCCAGGCCGTGATCGAGGTGACGGCGGCGAAATCGGCGCTGATCCGGGCCGACCGCGCCGCGGTGCACAGCTTCTCCTCCGGCGAGGTCCGGCTCGCCGGAGCCGGTACCGAGTACGCGACGCAGACCGCGCTGGCCGGCCAGAGCCTGACCCGCGTCGCGGAGCTGAACGAGGCCGGCGAGAGCGGGAGCCGGATCCTGCGTCTGGTCGAGGGACTGCTCGCGGCCTACCGGGCGGCGGTTGCGCAGGCCGACGCGCACTACCGCCAGGGTGGTGGCGAAGTCGTCGGCACCGCCGATCTGTGGGACGCCTCGTCCCAGCTGCTGCACTCCTCCGACGGGGTGCTCGAGCAGCTCGACGAACTGCGGTCGGTGCAGGAGCAGGCCCTGGCGAGTCAGCTGACCAGCGGCTGGCTGCACCCGGCTACACCCGCGCTGTGGGCGGGCCCCGTCGCGCTGCTGCTCGCGCTGCTGTGCGTCACGCAGCTCTACCTCGGGAAGCGCTTTCAGCGCATCCTGAACCCGCAGCTGCTGGCCGCCACCGCGCTGCTGCTCGGGCTGTGCGCGAGCATGATGTTCACCCTCGTCGCGGCGCACCGGCTGGACACCGCGCGCGACCGGCTCACCACCGTCCTCGCCGGCTGGGACCGCCGGATGGCCTTCACCGACGCCGACGGCCAGGACGACCTGCTCCGGCTGGTCGCCGCGCACTGCCGGGACGGGCGCTGCGGGGCGACCGTCGACGCGGCGGGACCGGCGCCGGCCGGCGTCACCGGCTCGATCCCCGACGAGGCGACCACCGCCGCGGGCACTCGCGAGGTCAACGACCGGCTGGACGCCGCCGCCGCGACCAACCAGCTGCCCCTGGTCGTGCCCGCCGTGACGCTCGCCATCGCCGTCCTCGCCGGGTGGGGCCTGCACCCCCGGCTCGACGAATACCGGTTCCGCTCATGAGACACCTGCTCGGCGCCCTGCTGCTGCTCACCGCGTGCCTGGCCGGCTGCGCACCCGCCACCGGCGCCGGCACCATCACCGTGCTCGCGTCGTGGACCGGTGCCGAAGGCGCGGCGTTCGAACAGGTGCTGGCCGGGTTCACCGCCCAGACCGGCGTCCGCGTCCGGTACCAGGGCACGCGCGCGGTGTCGCAGGTGCTCGCCTCCGACGTGCAGAACGGCAACCCGCCGGACATCGCGGTCGTGCCGAACCCGGGCGAGCTGGTCACCTACGTGCGCTCGCACAACCTGTACCCGCTGGACGACGTGCTCGGCGGCGCGCCCGCGGACATCTACGGTCCACAGTGGCTCCAGCTGCAGACGGCCGGGCAGGCGCACCTGTACGGCATCGCGGTCAAGGTCGACCTCAAGAGCATCGTGTGGTTCAACCCGGCGCTGCACGCCCTGACGCAGCCGCGCACCTGGGACGAGTTCGCGGCGGCCACCAGCGCGCTGCCGTGGTGCCTCGGGCTGAGCGCGCCGCCGGTGTCCGGGTGGCCGGGCACCGACTGGATCGAGGACGTCCTGCTGCACCAGGCCGGCCCGGACAGCTACCGGCAGTGGGCGGCCGGGCAGCTGGCCTGGACCTCGCCGGTCGTGCGGCGGGCGTGGCAGACGTGGGGCGCGCTGATGGCCCGCACCGTCGGGGACAACCCGGCCCGCGTGCTGCTCACCAACTTCGCCGACGCCGCCACGGGCATGCTGAACAGCCCGCAGAGCTGCGGTTTCGACCACGACGGGTCGTTCATGCTGGCCCGCTACCCCGCCACCGGGCGGGCGCTGGACTTCGTCGCCGTCCCGCCCGCCGGACCCGACGTGGCGCCGGGGACGTCCGAGGTGTCGGCGGACCTCGCCGGGATGTTCACCGACAACCCGTCGTCGCGGGCGCTGATCCGCTACCTCGCGAGCCCGGCCGGGCAGGAGGTCTGGCCGCGGGTCAGCGGTGGCAGCGCGTTCTCGGCGACCCGCTCGGTGGACCTGCGGGTGTACGAGGGCAACCCGACGGCGCGCAAGGTCGCCGAGACGCTCCGCTCGGGCGGCACGCTGTGCTTCGACGCCTCCGACCTGATGCCCGCCACCATGACGAACGCCTTCTACCGGGCGGCGCTGGAGTTCCTGGCCGACCCCGGCCGCCTGGACACACTGCTGACGCAACTCGACCAGATCCGCCTGGGCGTGCCGCCGCAGGAGTGGCTGAGCGTCCCCTGTGGACGGTGACCGGCTCCGGCGGACCGGCACGCCGGGTGCCGTCCGCACGCGGGGTACCCGGCGAGCGAGTTCTTCCCGTGATCAACCTGAGCTGATCAGCTCGGGAGATCAGGATGAGGCGGCCACCACTGCCGCGTCGATGAGGGTGGCTGCGGCGTCCCGGGCCACGCGTCCGGCGCGCTGACTTCGATCCATGCGCGCCGACTGGGCGACCCCGTCCCAGAGCAGGTGCAGTTGCTGCCCCAGGGCGTCCGGATCCGCAGCTCCGGCCTGTGAAGCGAGCGTTGAGAAGGTGTTGCGCAACCACGCGCGATAGGCGTCGGCCGCGGCGGCCGCGCTCTCGGCATGAGCCTCAGCGGTCGCGTTGGCGAAGGCGCAGCCTCGGTAGCCGGGCTCGCCCGCGAGCTCGATCAGGACGTCGAAGATCGCGAGCAGCCCGTCCCGCGGGGAAGACCGGCGACCGATCGCCCGCTCGACGCGCTCTCGCAGAGCACGATGGCGGTCCTCGAGGTACGCGGCGATCAACCCGTCCTTCGAGCCGAACGCGCTGTACAGGGTCGCCTTGGCGACTCCGGCCTCGGCGATCACCCGGTCGATCCCGACCGTGTGCACACCCTCTTGGTAAAACAGCTCGCCGGCGGTGGCCAGCAGCCGTTCACGGGGAGTTGCGGAGGCGTCGGTGGACACGGAGCTCAGCCTAACGGCCGGCCGGCACAGCGCGACGCCCCTGGCGATCGCGGCGGCATGCCGGTGCCTACCAGCGGTTCCAATGGCTGAAGTTCCTGTCGTCGGCCCGCGGCGCCGGCTTGAAGTCGGTGCCGATCGTGTAGGCGATGGGGATCAACGCGACCTGGACGGTCGTGTCGAACGGGATACCGAGGAGATCAGCCATCTCCCGCTCGTAGTTCAGGTGGCCGGCGGTCCACGCCGTGCCCAGGCCGCGTTCCCGCGCGGCGAGCATGAAGCTCCAGACCGCGGGAAGGACCGAGCCCCAGTTGTGCGCTTGCCCGCGGGTCGTGGCGAGTTCCTCGCGGCATGCGACGCGCACCACCGGGATCATCAGCACCGGCACCTCGTGCAGATGCCGGACCAAGTGGCCGAGGCTTCCGCGGATCCGTCCCCATTCCGCCGACGCGAAGCTCATCCGGCTCGGGAGTGGCGCACCGTGGTGCTCGTCCGGCGAGCCGGCCATCAGGCCGGCCCGCCAGAGGTCGGCGACCTCCGCCTTCGTCGCCGGGTCGTCGACGAAGACGAAGTCCCACTGCTGCTGGTTGCGGCCGGTCGGGGCCTGGGTGGCGACCTTCACCGCCTCCTGGATCAGCTCTCGCGGAACCGGCCGGGTCAGATCGAGGCGCCGGCGAACTGCGCGCGTGGTCGTCAGGACCTCGTCGGCGGTCAGTCCCAGAGTGTCGAACGCCGAACCTGTGCCAGTCATGGTGTCACTCCCTCGAAGAGCGGGCTGAGCGGCGAGCAGTGAAGGTCGGCAGACAGACCTGTCTGTTCGCCACGGCGAGGCTAGCAGAAACCACGATCACCGAGGAACTGCGTCGCCGGGCCGAAAGTGGGTGCCACTCAGTGGCACTCGGTTGTGGTGCCTCGACGGGTGCGGCGATGACAATCCCGGCACAGGAACCGCACGGACCGGGAGGCCTCCGTTCATGGCACGACAAGACGCGCAGCGCTGCAGGGTGGGGTTGATCGGGGCCGGCACGTTCGGCCTGCGGCACAGCCGCTTCATCGCGCGCTCGGACCGGGCCGGCCTGGTGGCCGTGGCCGATCCCACGTTCGGTTCGGACCGGCCCGTGCCGGACGAGCTGCGGGAGGTCGCCCGCTACGCCGACCACCGGGAGATGCTGGCGCGCGGAGACCTCGACGGCGTCATCGTGGCGAGCCCGAGCGAGATGCACGTCGCCCACGCCCTCGACTGCCTCGACGCCGGCGTCGCGGTCCTCGTCGAGAAGCCGGTGGCCGTCGACCGTGAGCAGGCGCGCCCGTTGCTCGACCGGGTCGCCGAGGACCCGCGGGCGCGGGTTCTCGTCGGACACCACCGGCGCCACCACCCCGCGGTGGCCGCGGCCCGGTCCCTGATCGAGGAGGGGCGGCTCGGCGAGATCCGCGCCGTCGCCGCGGTCTGGGCCACCCACAAGACGGACGCCTACTTCGAGATCGAGTGGCGACGGCGGCGCCCCGGCGGCGGGATGCTGCTGATCAATCTGATCCACGAGGTCGACCTCCTCCGTCATCTGGTGGGTGAGATCACCTCGGTGCAGGCGATCGCCTCGAACAAGGCCCGCGGGCTCGAGGTCGAGGACACCGCCGGGCTCGCCCTGCGGTTCGAGAACGGCGCGATCGGCACCCTGGTCGGCTCCGACTCCGCGGTGTCGCCGTGGGGCTGGGACCAGGCCACCGACGACGATCCCGCCTTCCCGTACCACCCGGGGCAGCCCTGCCTGCTGATCGCGGGCTCGCGAGGGTCCGTCTCGGTGCCGGACATGACGGTGTTCACGCAGCCGGAGCCGTCCTGGCTCGAACCGGTCGCGCAGAGCCGTGTCCCGGTCCAGGGCGCGGACGCCTTCGCGCGGCAGCTGGCGCATTTCGCGGACGTCGCGGCCGGCCGGGCCCGGCCGCTCGTCACGGCCGAGGATGCGCTGCGCAGTTTCGAGGTGGTACGCACCGCGGCCCAGTCGCTGGCGGGTTGATCCTTTCCGGCGAGCCGTGCGGGCAACGTCGATTGCTGAACGTGGAGAAGTCCGGCCGGAGGTGCGGGAGTGATGGCCGGTAATTCCTCCAGTCCGGGGCAGAGCGTCTCCGGGCGGCTCCTCGCGGTGCTGGACTGCTTCGACGTGGCGCACCCCTCGCTCACCCTCACCGAGATCGCGGCCCGGGCCGATCTGCCGCTCTCCACGGCCCGGCGGCTGATCGGCGAGCTGGTCGCCTGGGGCGGACTCGAACGCCTGCCCGACGGCCGTCACTTCCGGATCGGGATCCGGCTGTGGCGGATCGGCTCGCTGGCGCCGCGGCAACGGGTGTTCAGCGAGGCGGCCTTTCCGTTCATGCAGGACCTCTGCGAGGCCACTCGGGAGAACGTCCAGCTCGCGGTGCTCGACGACGGTGAGGCGCTGTGCGTCGAGAAGATCTCGAGCCGGCGGGCCGTGCCGACCGCCACCCTCGTCGGCGGCCGCTTGCCGCTGCACGCTACCGCCGTCGGCAAGGTGCTGCTCGCCTTCTCCCCGCCGCAGGTGTGGCGCGACCTCGCCGCGGCCGGGCTGGCCGCCCTCACCCGCAACACGATCGTCCAACCGGGACGGCTGGCGGCCGCACTGGACGCGGCGGTGGAGCACGGCGTCGCCTACTCGTACGAGGAGATGACCCTGGGTGCGGTGTCGGTGGCCGCACCCATCCACGACGGCTCCGGCAGGTTGCAGGGTGCCCTGGGCATCGTGACGCACTCGCACCTGCGGGTGGACGCGCTCGGGCCGGCAGTGCGCACGGCGGCCCTCGGGATCTCCCGGCGGCTCAGCTGACGACCGAACTCCTTCGGCCCGGCAGTGCCGAGATCGCCTGCAGGTGCCCGGAACAGTCTCGGCGCCCCGGTCTCGCGTCCGTGGAGCAGCGCCGTGCCCGCCGGGTGCGGCAGCCGTCCGCCGGATCCCGCCGCAGTGCGTCGACCACGCCGGCGCGTCGACGCCGTTGGCCTGGACGAGGTCGCTCCACACAGGCGGCACCTGGACGACCGGGCCGCCCACGATTCCCGGCAGCCGGGTGGTCCCCGTCGCCGTGCCGCTCAGCGGCAGCTGCCACTGGATGGCAGTCGAGGCTGGCGGCCGCCGCGCGGGACCGGCGACCATCCCTTCGCCGCCCCGACGGGCACCATCCGAGTCCCCCACAGATGCGAGGTCTCAATGTCTGCGACTGGCACAGTCGACGTACGCGCCGTCATCGATCGAAATCCGCTGGGCAGGTTCCAGCTCGCAGCCCTGTTCGCCTGCCTGCTCTGCATCGTCGTCGACGGCCTCGAGGTCACGGTCGCCGGCTTCCTCGCCACGCAGCTCAAGGCGGACTGGGGAGTCACCACCGCCCAGCTCGCCCCGGCGGTGACCAGTGGCCTGGCCGGGCTGGGCCTCGGCTCGTTCGTGGCCGGCCCGCTCGGGGACCGGTTCGGTCGCAGAACCGTGATCGCGTGGTCGATCGCGGTGTTCGCCGCCGCGACCCTGCTCACCGCCCTGACCACCGGTGTCCTCGCCTTCAGTCTGCTGCGCCTGGTGACCGGGCTGGGCCTCGGCGCGTCCATGCCGAACGTCGCGGCGCTGGTCACCGAGACGGTCCCCACCCGGCGCAGGCGGACCACCGTCGCGATCATCTGGGCGGGGTTCCCCGCCGGGGCGGCCATCGGCGCTCTCGCGATCCCGTTCGTGGTGGCCGGGGCGGGGTGGCGGACGGCGATCGTGCTGTGTGGTCTGGTGGGGGTGGCGATCCTGGTCGTGGTGCTGGTGCGGCTTCCCGAATCTCCGCGGTTCCTGGCCAACTCGGGTCGTGACCACGAGCGGCTCGTCCGCTTCTGCACCCGCATCGAGCCCGGCAGCGCCCATTCCGGAACCGTCTTCGCCCGCGAGACCACGGCGCGGACCCGCGCCTACCCGATCGCGCTGCTGCTCAAGCGGCCGCTGCGGACCGGGACGCTCACGCTCTGGCTGGGCTACATGGCCGTGATGTTCACGGTGTACCTCACCAACACCTGGCTGCCGTACCTGTTCACCGCGGCGGGTTTCAGCACCGGCGAGATCTCCCTGCTCACCACCCTGCTCCAGGTCGGCGGGGTGATCGGCTGCGCGGTGATCGGACTGCTGCAGGAACGGACCGGCCCGCACCGGACGCTCGTCCTCACCTCGATCCTCGGCGCGGCGATGGCGCTGCTCATCGCCGTGTCGCCGCGGTCGACCCTGCTGCTCGCCGTCCTGATCTTCGTACTGGGCATGTGCACCAACTCGATCTCGACC
This sequence comes from Amycolatopsis thermophila, assembly GCF_030814215.1. NCBI lineage: Bacteria > Bacillati > Actinomycetota > Actinomycetes > Pseudonocardiales > Pseudonocardiaceae > Amycolatopsis > Amycolatopsis thermophila. The sequence goes on from NZ_JAUSUT010000001.1 coordinate 6,008,416, forward strand.
GGGTACACCGTCATCTCGACGACCTTCTACCCCACCACCATCCGTTCGACGGGCACCAGCTGGACAGCGGGGATGTCGCGGGCCGGTGCCGTCGCGGGTGGCGGTGCCGGCACCGCGCTGGCGAGCATCGGGCTCGGGTTCCAGCAGGTCTTCCTGCTGCTCCTCGTCCCGATCGCGATCGGCGCGCTGTGCATGGTCGTCAAGGGACGGGTCTACCGGGATCGCGTCCCGGTTCCGCACTCCCCCGCCCTGCTGGGGGACGGCCCGGCTCCGCTCACCACCACGAAGGAAGGCTGACCAGATGTCCGATTCTCCCGTGGAGTTCGACCACGTGACGAAAGAGGTGGCCGACGGCGTACGTCTGCACGCCGTGGTCGCCGGTTCCGGGCCCGCGCTCGTGCTCGTGCACGGCTGGCCGCAGACCTGGTACGAATGGCGGCACGTCATTCCCGGGCTGGCACGCACCCACACCGTCATCGCGGTGGATCTCAAGGGCGCGGGGCAGTCGTCGAAGCCCCTGACCGGCTACGACAAGGTCACCATGGCCCACGAACTCGACGAACTGCGCAAGCTGCTGGGCTTCGACCGGGTGAAGGTCGTCGGTCACGACATCGGGGCGATGGTGGCCTACGCCTGGGCGGCCACGCACCGCGACACGGTCACCCACCTCGGGTTCCTCGACGCGCCACTGCCCGGCGCTTCGCTCTGGGAGGGCATCTTCGCGGACCCGAAGGTGTGGCACTTCCCGTTCCACATGCACCGCGACATGCCGGAGTTCCTGATCCAGGGCCGGGAATACGGCTACGTCGAGGCGTTCTTCCGCGACCGCGGTACCAACCACGCGGCGTTCACGGACGAGGAGATCGGCCTCTACGCCCGAGCGCTGGCCCAACCTGGCGCCACCCGCGGCTCACTCGAGTGGTACCGCGCGTTCCCCCAGGACGCCGAGGACAACCGCCGGCTCGCCCAGGAACCCCTCACCATCCCCGTGCTCGCCCTCGGCGGCGCGGACCGATGGGGACCCCGCATCGTGGACATGCTCCGGGAATTCGCCACGAACGTCACCGGAGGATCCATCCCGGACTGCGGGCACTGGGTCGTCGAGGAACGCCCCGCCGCCGTCCTGGCCGCCCTCGACACCTTCCTGGCCGCGTGATGGCCACGCCGGCTCCGGCCGAGGACCGGACCGCGATCCGCCAGCTGGTCGAGAACTGGGCGATCTGGCGGGACGCCGGTGACTGGGATCGCTTCGCCACCGTCTGGCACCCCGTCGACGGGTGGATGACCGCGACGTGGTTCCAGGGCCCCGCCCGGGACTTCATCGCCGTCTCGCGTGAGGGCTTCGACCGCGGCGTCTCGATCCTGCACTTCCTCGGCGGGCACAGCGCCGACGTCGCGGGCGACCGGGCCATCGCCCAGACGAAGATGACGATCAACCAGCGCGCGGAGGTCGACGGGGTGCTGGTTGACGTGGTGTGCACCGGACGGTTCTACGACTTCTGCGCCCGGCACGAGGGGGCGTGGACGATCGTGCGCAGGCAGCCGATCTACGAGAAGGACCGGCTCGACGTCGTGGACCCCGGCGCTTCGCTCGCGCTCGATCCCGAGCTGCTCGGCCGGTTCCCGGCCGGCTACCGCCATCTCGCCTACCTGCAGACGAAGGCGGGTTTCACGGTGAAGGCCGGTCTCCCCGGCCTCACCGGGCCGGCGGTGCAACAGCTCTACGACGAGGGCGCGAAATGGCTCGCAGGTTCGGCAACAGCCGGTGACCCACACGCCGGGGAATGAGGAATTCGATGACAGACCTACACCTGACCTGCAGCGCGAGCACGCTGCGCTGGGCCGACCTGCACACGCGCGTGTCGGCCGTGGCCGCGGCGGGGTTCGCGGGGATCGGCTTGCGCATCTCCGACTACCTGGACTCCGGGCTGTCCGACGGCGAGATCCGCGGCCTGCTGGACCGCCACGGTCTGCGGGTGCTCGAGCTCGAGCACCTCTGGGACTGGGCGCCGGGCCCGGACCCCGTGGAGGAGGCGATCTTCCGATTCGCCGACCGGATCGGGGCGCGCCAGCTCAACGTGCCGATGTTCGGCGAGTACCCGCTGGCGGACCTGGTGGAGCCCTTCGGTGCGCTCTGCGACCGGGCGGCCGATCACGGCCTGCTCGTCGGGTTCGAGTTCCTTCCCTACAGCGGGGTCCGGACCCTCGGCGAGGTGTGGCAGATCGTGGCCGCCGCGGGCCGTCCGAACGGCGGAGTGATCATCGACCTCTGGCACTGGTTCCGCTCCGGGGCGCGGGTCGCCGACCTCGCGGACATCCCGGCCCCGGCGTTCACCTCGCTGCAGCTGTGCGACGTCGCGGCCGAACCCGGTCCGCAGATGGCCGAGGAGTCCCGCCACGGGCGTCTCCTGCCCGGTGAAGGCGCCGGGGACACCCAGGGTCTGCTGCAGGCGTTGCGGGAGCGCGGGATCACCGTGCCGGTGTCGGTGGAGGTCTTCTCCGACGACCTCGACGCCCGGCCCGCGACCGAGTCGGCGCGGATGGCCTACGACGCCTCCGCGGCCGTGCTGCGGCAGGCGGACCTGGACGCGCCCGGCTGGGCCACGACACGGGATCGGGAGGACGTGCGATGACGGCCGAGGAGTCAGCGAGGCCGGGGACCGGCTCCGGGTTCAGCGAGGAGGACTCCGCCGGGGTCGTCGTCGAGAGCCTGCGGAACACCCCGGACCAGCGCCTCAAGGAGGTGCTGACCAGCCTGGTCGAGCACCTGCACGCGTTCGTCAAGGACGTCGAACCCTCCCACGCCGAGTGGCAGGCCGGCATCGACTTCCTCACCGCGGTCGGCCACATGTGCGACGACACCAGGCAGGAGTTCGTGCTGCTGTCGGACGTGCTCGGCGTCTCGATGCTGGTCGACGCCATCAACAACCGAAGGTCGGCCGCGGCCACGGACACCACCGTCCTCGGGCCCTTCCACATGGTGGAGTCCCCGCCCCGCGAGCTGGGGGCGACCATCTCCCTCGACGGGAACGGCGAGCCGTGCGTGTTCGCCGGGCAGGTCACCTCGAGCGACGGGACGCCGCTGCCCGGGGCCGTGGTCGACGTGTGGCAGGCCAACGGCGCCGGGTTCTACGACGTCCAGCAGCCGGACGTGCAGCCCGAACGCAACCTCCGCGGCCTGTTCACCACCGACGAGCACGGGCGGTTCTGGCTGCGCACGGTGGTCCCCCGCTACTACCCGATCCCGGACGACGGGCCTGTGGGACAGCTGCTGGCGGCCACCCGGCGGCACCCGAACCGGCCCGCGCACATCCACCTGATCGCCGAAGCCGCCGGGCACGCCTCGCTGACCACGCACGTGTTCGTCGAGGGCAGCCCCTACCTGGACTCCGACACCGTGTTCGGCGTGAAGGAGTCGCTGATCCGCCCGGTCACCGTCGTCGACGACCCCGCCCGGGCCGAGCACTACGGCGTCGGGAACCCGTTCCGCCTGCTCGAATTCGACGTCGTCCTCGACCCCCTCGGGGAGGCCGGGCGATGACGCGCGACTTCGTCCACGAGAGCAGGCCCGGACGCGTCGTCTTCGGCGTCGGCGCGCGTGACCGGCTGACCGACGAGGTCGAGCGGCTGGGACTGAAGCGGCTGCTGGTCGTGTCCACACCGCCGCAGGCCGGCCTCGCGGCAGCACTCGCGAAACCGCTCGGCGAGCGCGTCGCCGGGCTCCACCCGCACGCCGAGATGCACGTGCCGGTCGCAACCGCCGCGGCGGCCGTGGACCGGGCCCGCGACAGCGGCGCCGACGGATGCCTGGCGGTCGGCGGCGGGTCCGCGGTGGGGCTCGCCAAAGCCATCGCGAAGGAGACCGGCCTGCCGATCGTCGCCGTCCCCACCACCTACGCCGGGTCGGAGATGACCTCCGTGTGGGGCCTGACCGACTCCCTGGGCAAGACCACGGGCCGGGATCCGCGGGTGCTCCCGGCGCTGGTGATCTACGACCCGTCCCTCACGGTCACCTTGCCCGCGGCGATGTCGTTGACCAGCGGCATCAACGCGCTGGCGCACTCCGCGGAAGCCCTCTACGCACCGGACGCATCTCCGATCACCACGCTCATGGCGGCGGAGTCCGTCCGGGCTCTGGCGAGCGCGCTGCCGCGGGTCGTCGCCGCCACCGACGACCTCGGCGCCCGCGCGGACGCCCTCTACGGCGCGTGGCTCGCCGGGTCGGCCCTCGGGGCGACGACGATGTCCCTGCACCACAAGCTGTGTCACGTGCTCGGCGGCGCATTCGACCTGCCGCATGCCGAGATCCACACCGCGGTCCTGCCGCACGTGCTCGCCGTGAACCTCGCCGCCGCCCCGCAGGCACTCACAGCCCTGCAAAAAGCACTCGACGCCGAGGACCCCGCGGCGCACCTGTACAGCCTCGCCCGGAACCTCGGCGCCGAAATGTCGCTCGCTCGGCTGGGCATGCCGCAGGCCGGAGTGGACACCGTCGTCACCCGCGTCCTCGCCGCCCCCTACGCCAACCCTGCGCCCGTCACGGAGACCACCCTGCGCCGGCTGCTCACCTCAGCGATGGCAGGCACCCCGCCTCCCGCGTGGACGCGCCCGCCGGCTTGACTCCCGGGCGACGACCGCGTTCCGGCAGCTGCCTGGCGACGAGAGCCGGACCGCCGGGCACCGTGGGTGTCCGGCGCAGGTCCTCGAACCCGGAGCCGCCCAGCATCTCGATCATCCGGCGCGAGGTCAGGGCGCTGCCACCGTTGCGCGCCGCTGTCCAGCTCGCGACGGCCGCGAGCAACGGCTCGCCCGGTGCTGGGTTGGTGCCGGCCCCCTTCGGTGAGGGCGGCCGCCACGTGCGGGAGACACGCCCGCAACCGCCTCGTCCGAGAGGAACGGCGCGGGCAGCCAGATCAGGTCGTCGCGATCCCGTTCGCGCAGATCGACCGCGTCCTGATGGCGCAGTTCGATCCGGTCGGCGCCGGGGCCTGCGCCGTCCAGTTCCCGGCGGCCCAGCCGGATCGCCCGCTCGAAGCTGTCGATCCCGGTCACGTGGACGTGCGGAAGATCCCGGGCCAGCGCCCCGGTCCCGGTGCCGATGTCCAGAACGCGGCTTCCCGGGGTGGCGAGGCGGTCGGCCAGCCCCGGCAGGGAGGGCACGAGACGGGTGGCGAGCGCGTGTCCGGTTCCCGCGGAGGCACGTCCCTGATCGAGCAGAACGTCGTCGCTCTGCGCGTCCCACCCCGCCGGGGCTTCGCCGGCGGCGGCCGCGACCGCCTGCCACATGGAGCTCAGCCGTGCGGACGCCATGGTGGAGGAGGCGGGACCGTCCTGCAACGCGGGGACGGCGACCACGTCACTCCCCTCGCGGCGCACCACACCTGCGTCCTCCAGTACCGCGGTCCGCGCCGGATTCGCCGCCAGGGCATTCTCCAGCGAGCCCGTCCCGGCCCCCGCAAGGTCGAGCAGGCGGCCTCCCCGGCACCCAAGCCGGACTCCACAATAGTCACCGGCGTCAGATCTCGTCGCGGGCGAGGTCGACCCCGCCGTTCCACGGGGTCCTTTGTGGACGAGGAAGACCCGGGCGGCTGTGTGTGGATCCGCCGGTTCGAGGAGGAACAGGAACGAGCGGCCCTGGCCCCAGGGGGCAGAGCTTCCTGCTCGTCGACGGGATCAAGGTGACCCACGCCCCACTCGGAACTGCAGTAACCCTGCGGGCCTCGGCTCTCCGTCCCCAACGCCCGACAGCTGGGGTTCCCGATTCCACAGCGGAAGGGGCGGCGGCGGGGCCGCACCGTCGCCCTCTCCACTGCCGAGCGAGCCGCCGGACCTCGGACGCTCGGCCGTCACCGATGCAGTGGTGGCCCCCGCGGCCCTTAGCGGACGAACACCTCGATTCCGTTGGCCGCCGGCGGCCCGGCACCGTCTGAGGGCGTATTGCGCACCGTCGCCGGGGTGCCCCCGCCCGGCGGTCACCAGCGTCGTCGATTCGCCGCCGTGCGCGGCGCCCGCGAGGCGTCCAGTTTGGGCAGTACGACCCCGTCGTCGAGCATCGGGAACGGTGATCAGACCTTGGTGATCGCGGCGATGAACCCGTCCACGTCGACGAAGGCGCTTTCCGCTCCCAGGGGCACCAGCGTGTGCGTGGAGGCGACGAACCGGGCGGCCGCCTCGCGGCCGAACTCGACCACGGCGTACCCGTCCGGCGATTCCAGCTCCATCAGCATCTGGTCGGGGTCCGGGGACAGGTCCGGACGGATCCGCACGTCACCCTCACCGGCCGGCCCGCTCAGCCCGGCGACGAGGAGATCCCGCGCGAAGCACCACTCGACCCAGCTGCCGCGGTCGGCGCGGAAGGACAGGGTGACGGCGTAGGGGTCGGCCGTGGTGTAGCTCCACCGCGAGAAGACCGGGATGTCGTATCCGTCCAGGCTGACGAACTGGTGCTCCTCGACCATTTCCGCGTCCATGATCGGCCTCCCTCACATCCCGGGGTCTTCGCTTGGAGGACGCGGCAGGGCGGGCGCTGTTACGCGGTTTCGCCGAAGATTTTCGCGACCCACCCGCCGGAGTGATCCGGCCGGGCGGCACGATGATCCGGTGCAGCACGACAACGCCGACGCGGACACCGGCCCCATCCGCCGCGTCCCCGCCTCGCCGCCTGCTGCCGACCCCGCGCACCGCCGCGCGCGACGGGCGCGCGGCTACGCCGGGGACGCACCCGCCTGGCCCACCCACGGCGACGACACCGGCCGGCACAGCGCCGGCACCGATCCGGCGGGCCGGGGCGGCCCTCCCCCGTCACGGCGCCGCACCGCGGGAACCGGGGAACACGCCGCACCCGGCGCACGGCCCGCGACCGGAAGCCGCCCAGCCCGGGAACCGGCACGCCCGGACGGCGAACTCGGCAACCCGGACGGCGAAACCGGCCGCCGGCACCGAGGCACCCCGGCGCCCGCCGCCCACCGCCGTCGCGACGAGGCCGCGGGCGCCCCGGAGACCCCGGACCCACCGGGCAGCACGCGACGGGACAGCACCCCCCGCCGGGCAGCACGCCCGGCTCAGGGTGACCGCGACGCCACCGCGGGCGCGGCAGGTCCCGGCGCCGCGCGCCCCCGGCGCGCCGGAACAGCCCACGGGCACGGACACGGCCCCGCAGCCCCGGCGTCCCGCCGCGTGAAGCTGCTCCTCGCCTGGCTGCTCGGCCCGATCGCGGTCGCCACCGTGGCCGGGGTGCTCCTGCTCTACCCGTGGGGGCGGGACGCACCGACCTCGGCGATCTCCTCCGGCACCCCGGTGCACGGCACCATCACCACCGCGACCTCGGGACCGTGCCTGGCCGCCGGGCAGGTGCAGGTCGGCGACCAGCCCGATCCCGGCGCCAAACCGTGCCTGAGCGCGCGGGTCGAACTCACCGACGGACCGGGCAGCGGGCGGACCGTGGAGCTCACGGTCCCGATCGAGCCGAGCACCCCGCGCTTCAGCGCCGGCGACCACGTCGTCCTCGCCTACAACGGGGGTGACGCCGCCGACCCCGCCTCCTACCAGCTGATCGACTTCCAGCGCGGTCTCCCGCTCGCGGTGCTGGCCGCGCTGTTCGCGATCGCCGTGGTGGTGCTCGGCCGCTGGCACGGCCTGGCCGCGCTGGGTGCGCTGGTGCTGAGCTTCGTGGTGCTCGTGGCGTTCGTCCTGCCCGCGATCCTCGCCGGGGAGAACCCGCTGCTGGTGGCGATCGTGGGCGCCGGGCTCATCATGTTCATCGCCCTGTACCTGACCCACGGGCTGTCCGCGCGCACCTCGGTGGCCGTGCTGGGCACGCTGGCCAGCCTGGCGCTGATCGGCGCGCTGTCGGCGATCTTCTCCGCGGCGGCCTCGCTGACCGGCCTGGACGACAGCACCTCCACGCTCATCGCGTCGCTGGGCCACGGCATCGACGCCCGCGGCCTGCTGCTGGCCGGCATCGTAATCGGCGCGCTCGGGGTGCTCGACGACATCACCGTCACCCAGACCAGCGCGGTGTGGGAGCTGCGCCGCGCCAACCCGGCCCTGACGCGGCGCGAACTGTACTCGGCCGGGCTGCGGATCGGCCGCGACCACGTCGGCTCGGCGGTGAACACCCTGGTCATGGCCTACGCCGGGGCGGCGCTGCCGGTGATGCTGTACTCGTCGATCTCCGGGGTCGGGCTGGGGGCGATCCTCGGTTCCCAGGACGTCGCGCAGGAGATCGTGCGCACGCTCGCGGGCAGTGTCGGCATCGTCGCGGCGGTCCCGGTGACCACGGTGCTCGCCGCGGTCATCGCCAGCCGGGAACCCGTCAGTCACATCAGCCCCACTAGTGCTCATGAGCCCCAGCCCACGACCCCGGCCCGGTCAGCGCCACCGTGATGGGGTACGAAGGCCGGGCACACGGTTGGCATCCCGTGGGGAGGGGTCTTGGTCGTCCACGCACTGCCGGGGCAGGTGTCCCGGGCCGCCGCCCGCGCCGCCCGCGCGCTCACCAGCCTGCCGCGCATCGCCATCGTGCTCACCGAACTCCGCGACGCCGCCGGGCACCTCGAACGGCTCGCGACCTTCGCCGCCGAGGAGCTGCCGGAGATCGTCTACCAGCTGGAGGGCATCCGCGAGCAGCTGACCGCGATCGAGAACCGGCTCGGCGGCCGCGACGGGCGGCAAGCGGGCCTCACCCCAGCCGCGCGACGAACCGGCTCACCGCCTCCATCGTGAACCGCTGGGCGATCTTGCCCGACGGCGCCGCGGACGCCAGCTGGTACAACGGCCGCTCCGGCACACCCGCGCCGCGCGCCTCCGCCCGCAGCTGCGCGACGAGCAGCTCGGCGAACACCAGCCCGTTGGACTCGATGTTGTCCGCCAGCGCGTCGGCCAGCCGCCGCAGCGTGAGGATGGGCAGCTCGCGGCCGCCGGTACCGGCGTAGACGGCGACGTCGATCTTCACCACCTGGCCGCGCTGCCCGGAGTTGAACAGCAGGCTCACCGTGCGCGCGCCCCGGACGTCGGTGACCAGCAGGTCGATCCGCCGCGCCGTGGTCAGGTCCACGCGGCGCGTGCGCCAGGTCCGCACCAGCACCGCGGTGCCCTCGAGCCACAGCTTGCGCCGCACGTTCCACAGCACGACGTAGAGCAGCGGCAGGCCCACCACGAGCGCGGCGACCAGCCCCGCGACGCGCCCCCCGATCAGCCCGGCGACGCCGCCGAACGCCGCGGCCATGATCAGCACGCCCACCAGGCCCGAGACCAGCCGCTTGCGGGCCAGGCCCGGGTCCTCCTGGTGCAGCGGCAGCCGCTGCGGTTCCGCCGGCTTCCTCGGCTCCCCGGTCACGTTCTCCCCCATCACGGCACCGGAACGACGCTGCGCGCCCCGCTCAGGAACGGATTGCCGGCCCGCTCGCGGCCGATCGTCGTGGCCGGACCGTGCCCGGGCAGCACCACCGTGTCGTCGGGCAGCGGCAGCAGCACGTCACGCAGCGACTCCCCCAGCCGCCGGTGGTCGCCGCGGCCGATCGAGCCCGCGAAGAGCGTGTCGCCGGTCAGGGCGAGCCGCCCGCCCTCCGGCGTGGCCACGCGGAACACGACCGATCCGGCGGTGTGGCCGGGCGCCGGGTCGACCTCGATCACCAGGTCCGCCAGTTCCAGCGGGGCACCGGTCAGCTCGCGGACGTCGGCGGGTTCTCCGCCGTCGTACAGGCCGCGGTCGGCCGGGTGGATCCACATCGGAACGTCGTGGGCCGCGGTCAGCAGCGCGGCGTCGGCGACGTGGTCGGGGTGGCCGTGCGTGGCCAGCACGGCCACCGGCGTCAGGCGGTGTTCGGCGAGGGCGCCGGCGACGGCGCCGGCCGAGTCCTGCCCGGGGTCCACCACCACGCAGGCGGTGTCCGCTCCGGGCGCGAGCAGGTAGCAGTTGGCCTGCAGCGCGCCGGCTCCGAACCCGACGACGAGCACGAAAATCCACCTCCGCGTCCACGCGTTCCCCGCGCCCGGGATGTCCGGCACACCACCCTAACCGGGGCTGTACAGGGTCCTTACAGGCTGTGCCCATAGACTGCCGCCACCCGGTCGGTGACGTCGAGTGGATTCTGGAGGGCAGGTGGCGACCAACCAGCAGCGCCGTGAGGCCGCGAAGCGCAAGCTCGAGCGGCAGATGGCCCGCCGGGCCGAGCAGGCGCGGCGCCGGAAGATCGTCGGCGTCGGCGCGACCGTCGGCGCGGTGGTGGTGGTCGCCGGGCTGGTGGTGTTCTTCGCGACCCAGGGCGGCGACGACGGCGGCGCGGCGGCGTCCCCGACGACGGCCCCGTCCGCCACCGAGCTGAACATCCCGACGCAGCGCGCGGCGGTGCCGCAGCGTCCGAAACCACTGGCGAACCCGGTGCAGTGCGAGTACCCGGCCACGCCGGACCAGCCCGCCGCCAAGCCGAACACCCCGCCGCAGGGCAAGAACATCCCGTCCACGGGGACGGTGAACGTCACGTTCAAGACCACCGCCGGGGACATCCCGCTGACGCTGGACCGCGCGCTCGCGCCGTGCACCGTGAACAGCTTCCTCAGCCTGGCGCAGCAGGGTTTCTACACCGACACCGCGTGCGCGCGTCTGGGCACGGACGCGAGCCTGATGATGCTGCAGTGCGGTGACCCGACGGGCACCGGCAGCGGCGGCCCGGGCTACTCGTTCGCCGACGAGACGTTCCCCGAACTGAAGTACGGCCGCGGGCTGCTGGCGATGGCCAACGCCGGCCCGAACACCAACGGCAGCCAGTTCTTCATGGTCTACGGTGCCGCCGAGCTGAGCCCCGACTACACGGTGTTCGGCTCGATCTCCGACGCCGGCCTCGCGGTGCTCGACAAGGTCGCCCGCGCCGGGCACGACGGCAGCTTCGACCCGAGCCCGGGTGGCGGCAAGCCGAACATGGAGGTCAAGTTCACCGCGGTGCAGATCGGCTGACGCGTCCGGTGGCCTCCGTCCGGTTCGGACGGAGGCCGCGATGCGTCAGGAGGCGGTGAACCTGGGCGGGCGGCGGTCCAGGAAGGCGGCGACGCCCTCCGCGTAGTCCTCGCCGTGGATGGCGGCCAGCCGGATCGCCTCGACCTCGTCGTCGGTCTCGGACCGCCCGTCGAGGATCTTGCCGATGATCCGGTTCATGCCGCGGATCGAGGCCTGGGAACGGGAGCAGAGGGTGGCGGTGAACTGCTCCACGGTGGTGTCGAGGTCGTCGGAGACGTCGTTGACGAGGCCGATCTCGCGGGCCCGGGTGGCGTCGATCAGCTGACCGGACAGCAGGAAGTACCGCGCGTGGGCGGGCCCGATCAGCGACACGAGCTGGTGGGTGGAGCGGAAGTCGTAGACGATGCCCAGTTTCGCCGGGGTGATCCCGAAACGGGCGCCGGGGTCGGCGAAGCGGAAGTCGCAGGCGACCGAGATCTGGCAGCCGCCGCCGATGCAGTTGCCGCGGATCTTCGCCACGGTCGGCTTGGTCATGCCGGCGAGCGCGGTCACGGCGCCCTCGACGACCTTGTCGTAGGCCGCCGCGCCGTCCGCTGTGGAGCGCAGGCTGCCGAACTCGCTGATGTCCGCACCGGCCGAGAAGTCCGCCCCCGCGCCGGTCAGCACGAGCACCTTCAGCGCCGGATCACCCTCGACCTCCCCCACGACGTCCGGGATCGCCGCCCACATGTCGTGCGTGATCGCGTTCTTCTTCTCCGGCCGCGCGAAGGTCAGCGTGGCCACTGCCCCGTCGCGGGCGAACTCCAGCCCAGATGCCATGCGCCGACAGTAGAGGGCACCGCCGGGCCGGCGCCGTGAGGCACGCCACCGGAGCCGCGCGCCGCGGCGGGCCGGGCCTTGGACCTCACTCCCGCAGGCCGAAGCCGCCACCCTCGGCTGCGCCCTCGCCCTGGCTGACTACGAGGCCGACGTGACGCGGTAGACGTCGTAGACGCCCTCGACGCCCCGGACCACCTTCAGCACGTGGCCCAGGTGCTTGGGGTCGCCCATCTCGAAGGTGAACCGGCTGACCGCGACCCGGTCCCGGGAGGTCTGCACCGACGCGGACAGGATGTTGACCTTCTCGTCCGCCAGCACCTTCGTCACGTCGGACAGCAGCCGGTGCCGGTCGAGCGCCTCGACCTGGATGGACACCAGGAACACCGAGTTCGCCGACGGCGCCCACTCCACCTCGACCAGCCGCTCGGGCTGGGCGCGCAGGTCCTCGGCGTTCGTGCAGTCCGTGCGGTGCACGCTGACGCCACCGCCGCGGGTGACGAAACCCAGGATCTCGTCGCCGGGCACCGGGGTGCAGCAGCGCGCCAGCTTCGTCCACACGTCGGTCGCGTCCTTGACCACCACGCCGACGTCGTTGGCCGCCCGGCGCCGGGTGACCGTCGACGGCGTGGACCGGGCCGCGAGCTCGTCCTCGGCCTCCTCGACACCGCCGATCAACGCCACCAGCCGCTGCACGACGTGCCGCGCGCTGACGTGCCCTTCGCCGACCGCGGCGTACAGCGAGCTGATGTCGGAGTGATGCAGCTCGGCCGCCAGCGCGCCCATCGCCTCCGCCGACACCAGCCGCTGCAGCGGCAGCCCGACCTTGCGGACCTCCTTGGTGATCGCGTCCTTGCCCGCGTCGATGGCCTCGTCGCGGCGTTCCTTCGCGAACCACTGGCGGATCTTGGCGCGCGCCTTGGGCGACTTGGCGAAGGTCAGCCAGTCGCGGCTGGGCCCGGAGTTCTCCGCCTTGGAGGTGAAGATCTCGACGACGTCGCCGTTCTCCAGCTTGCGTTCCAGCGCGACGAGCCGGCCGTTGACGCGTGCGCCGATGCAGCGGTGCCCCACCTCGGTGTGCACGGCGTAGGCGAAGTCGACCGGTGTGCCGCCGACCGGCAACGTCACGACGTCGCCCTTGGGCGTGAAGACGAAGATCTCGCGGGCGGCGAGCTCGTAGCGCAGCGAGTCGAGGAACTCCCCCGGGTCCGCCGCCTCGCGCTGCCAGTCGAGCAGCTGCCGCATCCACGCCATCTCGTCGATGTCGACGGCGGTGCCGTGAGAACTGCTGTGGGTGCCTCGGGTTTCCTTGTACCGCCAGTGCGCGGCGATGCCGTACTCGGCCGTGTGGTGCATCTCGTAGGTGCGGATCTGCACCTCGAGCGGCTTGCCGTCGGGACCGATGACGGTGGTGTGCAGCGACTGGTACACACCGAAGCGCGGCTGGGCGATGTAGTCCTTGAACCGGCCGGGCATCGGCTGCCACAGCGCGTGCACGACACCCATGGCCGCGTAGCAGTCCCGCACGTCCTCGACGAGGATGCGCACGCCCACCAGGTCGTGGATGTCGTCCAGGTCGCGGCCGCGGACGATCATCTTCTGGTGGATCGAGTAGTAGTGCTTCGGCCTGCCCTCGACCTTCGCGGTGATGCGGGAGCCGCCGAGCGCGCCGGTCAGCTCGTCGATCACCTTGCGCAGGTAGATGTCCCGCGACGGGGCGCGGTCGGCGACGAGCCGGACGATCTCGTCGTACTTCTTGGGCTGCAGGATGGCGAACGCCAGGTCCTCCAGCTCCCACTTGACCGTCGCCATGCCCAGGCGGTGCGCCAGCGGCGCCAGGACCTCGAGGGTTTCCTTGGCCTTGCGGACCTGCTTCTCCGGCGGCAGGAACCGCATGGTGCGCATGTTGTGCAGGCGGTCGGCGAGCTTGATGACGAGGACGCGCGGGTCGCGGGCCATCGCGATGACCATCTTGCGGATGGTCTCGGCCTCGGCCGCGGTGCCCAGCTTGACCTTGTCCAGCTTGGTGACGCCGTCGACGAGCTGGGCGACCTTGTCGCCGAAGTCGGCGGTCAGCTGTTCCACCGAGTAGCCGGTGTCCTCGACCGTGTCGTGCAGCAGCGCCGCGACGAGGGTCGTGGTGTCCATGCCCAGCTCGGCGAGGATCGTCGCCACCGCGAGCGGGTGGGTGATGTAGGGGTCGCCGGACTTGCGCCGCTGGTGCCGGTGCAGCTCCTCGGCCACGTCGTAGGCGCGCTGCAGCAGGCTCAGGTCCGCGTTCGGGTGCAGGTCGCGGTGGATCGCGGCGAGCGGTTCGAGGACCTGCTTGACCGGGGCGGCGCGCTGCGCGGTGATGCGGCGCGCGAGCCGGGCGCGGACGCGCCGCGTCGCGGACGGGGCCCTGGTGACGCCCTGCGGCTGGGCGCCGCGGTTCTCGGCGGTCTCCCGAGCGGGTGCGGGGCTCCCGAGCTCCTGGCTCAAGCCCACCTCCTGCTGATCGCGCGGCCTGTAGACCACCAAGCGTAACCCCGGGGGTGGCCTCGTTGTTCCCAGCCGCGCCGAAGGACCACCGGACGCGCCCAACGGTCACCTCGGCAGCCCGAACGACCCGAAGCGCCAAAGGCGCACGCCACCGGAAGCAGCCCCGACCAGGCCACGCCGGGCACGAGAACCAGCGTCAGGGCGCCCGTGTGTTCCCCGGCCGGTGGCCGGGCGCACCGGCCGGTCAGACCGCGAGCAGCGAGCGCACTGTGCGGCCGCTCAGCACCGACCGCCCCGCCAGGGCCGCCAGCTCCAACACCACCGACACCCCGGCCACCTCGGCACCGGCCTTCTCCAGCAGCTCACACGCCGCCGCCACGGTGCCACCGGTCGCGAGCACGTCGTCGATCACCACCGCGCGACGGCCGGGCTCCACGACGCCCGCGGGCAGCTCCAGCGTCGCGGTTCCGTACTCCAGCGCGTAGTCCACCCGGCCCGCCACGCTCGGCAGTTTGCCGGGCTTGCGCACCAGCACCACGCCGAGCCCGCGCGCGTAGCCGACCGCCGCGGCAAGCAGGAACCCGCGCGCTTCCACCGCGGCCAGCAGGTCCACCGCGGGGTCGACCGTCGCGGCCAGTGCGTCGACCACCGCGCGGAACCCGTCGGCGTCGGCGAACAGCGGGGACAGGTCGCGGAACAGCACGCCGGGCTCGGGGAAGTCCGGCACCTCGGCGATCAGGCCGAGAGCACGCTCCAGCTCCACCCCGCTCAGCGCTTCCGCTTGCCCGAGGGCCGCCCGCGCCGCGGCTGCGCCTTCGGCGTCCGCGCCGGGACGCTCGCCGCCGCCGCGTACGCCTTCTCCTTGCGCAGCTCGGCGTCCAGCGCCTCGTCGTCGGCCGCGTCGAAGTCGGCGTCCCGCTCGGCGGCCTTGCGGGCCTGGTTCGCGCGGCGCGCCCGCACCCGCTCGGCCTGCTGCTTGTACTTCGGGTCCCGCATCTTGAGGTCCACCAGCAGCGGCGTGGCCAGGAACAGCGACGACAGCACACCGGCGAGCATGCCGGTCAGCTGCACGAGCGCCAGGTCCTGCAGCGTGCCCGAGCCGAGCAGGATGTAACCGACGATCAGCAGGCCGAGCACCGGCAGCAGCGCGATGACCGACGTGTTGATCGACCGCATCAGCGTCTGGTTCAGCGCCAGGTTCGCCGTCTCGCCGTAGGTGCGCCGCGTCAGGCCGAGGATGCCGCGGGTGTTCTCCTTGACCTTGTCGAACACCACCACGGTGTCGTACAGCGAGAAGCCGAGGATCGTCAGCAGGCCGATCACCGTCGCCGGGGTCACCTCGAACCCGACCAGCGAGTAGATGCCCGCGGTGACGAGGATGTCGTGCACCAGCGCGATGAGCGCGGTGATCGCCATCCACCGCTCGAAGTAGATCGCCAGGAACACGGTCACCAGGACCATGAACACCCCGAGCGCGATGAGCGCCTGCCGCGAGATCTCCTGCCCCCAGGACGCGCTCACCGCGCTGTCGCTGATGGCCTGCGCGCTCGGCTGGCCGTTGCTGCCCAGCGGCTTGAGCTCGTCGAACAGGGACTGCTTGACCTTGCCGACCTGGTCGGCGTCCAGCGTGCTGGACCGCAGCTGGACGGTGGCGGCGTTGCCGACACCGACCGTCTGGGCCGACTCGGCCTGCTCGCCCAGCGCGTCGGCGAACGCCCGCTTCGCGTCGTCGGCGGTGATCGGGCCGTTCGCACCCTGGGCCGGCATCTGGATCTGCGTGCCGCCCTCGAACTCGATGCCGAGGTTGAAGCCCTTGATGCCGATCGAGGCGAGGCAGACCAGCACGAGCACGGCGAAGAACACGTACCAGCGCTTGCGCTTGCCGACGATGTCGAACGCGCCCGTGCCGACGTAGAGCCGGTGGAACACGCTCTCCCGACGGGCCGGCTTCGCGGCCGGCGTGGCGCCGGCGGTCTCGGTGTTCAGCTCGTCAGCCACCTCAGGACTCCTTCGCGCCCGCGCCGGCGGGCACCTTGCGCGCGGACCGGCGCTGCGCGGCCAGCGTCTGCACGCCGCCAAGGCCGGTGAGTTTCGGCTGGGACAGGAACTTCGACTGCGACGCCAGCGCGACCAGCGGGTGCGTCACCAGGAACACCACGATCAGGTCGAGGACGGTCGACATGCCCAGGGTGAAGGCGAAGCCCTGCACGTCGCCGACCGCGATGGCGTACAGCACCGCGGACGCGAGGAACATGACCGCGTCCGAGGCGAGGATCGTGCGCCGGGCGCGCACCCAGCCGCGTGGCACCGCGGAGCGGAAGCTGCGCCCGCCCTCGCGTATCTCGTCCTTGAGCCGTTCGAAGAACACCACGAACGAGTCCGCGGTGACACCGATGGCGATGATGAACCCGGCGACGCCGGCGAGGTCGAGCGTGAAGTTGATCCACCGCCCGAGCAGCACCAGCACCGCGTAGACGATGAGACCGGACAGGGCCAGCGACACGATGGTCAGCAGGCCGAGCAGGCGGTAGTACACCAGGCAGTAGATGAACACCAGCGCCAGGCCGATGCCGCCGGCGATGAGGCCCGCCTCGAGCGAGGCCAGGCCGAGCGTGGCGGACACGGTGGTGGCGTCGGAGGAGGTGAACGACAGCGGCAGTGAGCCGTACTTGAGGATGTCGGCGAGGTCCTTGCTGGACTGCTGCGTGAAGTTGCCCGTGATCTGCGTCTGGCCGTCGAGGATCGCGCTCTGGATCGTCGGCGCGGACACGACCTGGGTGTCCAGCACGAACGCCGCGTTCTGGCCGATGTTCTTGGTGGTGAAGTCGCCCCACACCTTGCGGCCCTCGGACTTGAACGTCAGGTCCACGGTCCACTGGGGCTTGTTCTGCGCCGGCGGGGAGGACACCGCGTTGTCGATCTCGGTGCCCTTGAGGAACACCGGGCCGAGCAGGTACTTCGCCGTGCCGTTCTGGTCGCACGCCAGCAGCGGCAGGTTCGGGTCGTCGTTGCCGCGCAGCGGGTCCTGCGTCGAGCAGGTGAACGCGCTCAGCGCCGCGGAGGCGTTCGGGCCCGCGGCGAGGGTGTCGCCGCTGCCGGTGACCAGGTCCGCCGCCTGGCGGGTCGCCTTGGCGGCCTGGATCGCGGCCGGGTCCTCGGCCTGACCGGGCGGCGGCGCGGCCGGCGGCGCGGTCGCCTGCTGCATGTCGAGGACCTTGCGGAAGCCCAGCTGGGCGGTCTGGCCCAGCTTCTTGGCCTGGTCGCCCTGCTCGCCCGGTACCGTGATCACGATGTTGCTGCCGTCGAGGACGACCTCGGTGCCACTGACACCGATGCCGTTCACGCGGGTCTCGATGATCTGGCGGGCCTGGTTGAGCGACTCGCGTGAGGGCGCCGAACCGTCCGGCGTGCGCGCGCTCAGCGTCACCCGGGTGCCGCCCTGCAGGTCGATGCCCAGCTTCGGGGTCGCCTTGCCGCCGCCGGTGAAGAACACCAGGGCGTAGAGCACGACCACGATCAGGATGAACAGGCCGAGATAGCGTCCCGGGCGGATCCGCCCGGCCGGTGGTGCCACGGTGGTGGTTCTCCTCGACGGTCAACTGTGCGGACTACCGCCTACGCGGCGGTACGCAGACACTACTCGCCGCGTTGTGAACGCGGCGTCGACCCCGGCGCCTCCGCCGGACGCCGGGGTTGCCCTGGACCGGGCTACTTCTTCTCGTGCTCCAGCGGCGGCGCGATCTGCGGGCCGGGCTTCGCGTCGGCCTCGGCCACCGAAGCCCCGGTGGTCTCCTCGGCCGGCTCGACGACAGCCTCGTCCTCGTCGGCGCCGGTCTCGTCGACCTCGGGCGCGACCTTCTCACGCACCGCCTGGCGCAGCCACGTCGTGACGACACCGGGCGCGATCTCGATGTCGATCGTGGTGTCGCTGCTGGTGTCGGCCACCGTGCCGTACAGGCCGGAGGTCGTCATCACCCGGTCGCCGTCGGACAGGCTGCTCTGCAGCTTCTGCTGCTCCTGCGCGGCACGCTTCTGCTTCCGGGTGCCCATCACCAGCGGGATCGCCACGACGAGCATGAGCAGCAACGGCAGGAAAAGCTGTTCCATGATTCTCCATTCGGCGCCACGACCGCGGCCGGCGCGCCAATTTTGTCCGGATGTGCTCTTTCGAGTGTGCCAGGCACCACCGCCCGGGCGAGCACCCGGTTAGTCGAACAGGGTAGGCCCTGCCTGGTCCGGGCGGGAGGGCGGGCGCAGCCCCAGGTGCTCCCAGGCACTCGCCGTCGCCACCCGGCCACGCGGAGTCCGGGCGAGCATACCCGCGCGCACCAGGTAGGGCTCGCACACTTCCTCGACCGTCGTCGGTTCCTCACCGACCGCCACCGCGAGGGTGGCCACGCCGACCGGGCCGCCACCGAAGGAGTGCACCAGTGCCGACAGCACCGCGCGGTCGAGCCGGTCCAGCCCCAGCTCGTCGACGTCGTAGACCGCCAGCGCGGCGCGGGCGACCTCCAGCGTGACCCGGCCGTCCACGCGCACCTCGGCGTAGTCGCGGACCCGGCGCAGCAGGCGGTTGGCGATGCGGGGCGTGCCGCGCGAGCGGCGCGCGATCTCCGCGCTGCCCTCGGCGTCGATCTCGATGTCCAGGATCTTCGCCGACCGGCGGACCACCTGGTCGAGCTCGTGGTCGGCGTAGAACTCCATCTGGCCGGTGAACCCGAAGCGGTCGCGCAGGGGACCGGTCAGCGCGCCCGACCGGGTGGTGGCGCCGACCAGGGTGAACGGCGCGATCTCCAGCGGGATGCTGGTGGCGCCGGGACCCTTCCCGACCACGACGTCGACGCGGAAGTCCTCCATCGCCAGGTACAGCATCTCCTCGGCCGGACGGGCGATGCGGTGGATCTCGTCGATGAACAGCACGTCGCCCTCGGCCAGGTTGGACAGCATCGCGGCGAGGTCGCCCGCGCGTTCCAGGGCCGGGCCGGAGGTGATGCGGATCGAGGCGTCCAGCTCGGCCGCGACGATCATCGCCAGGCTCGTCTTGCCCAGGCCGGGCGGGCCGGACAGCAGCACGTGGTCCGGCGGCACACCGCGGCGGCGGGCGCTCTCCAGCACCAGTTCCAGCTGCTCGCGCACCCGCGGCTGGCCGATGAACTCGCTCAGCCTGCTCGGGCGCAGTGTCGTCTCCATCTCGCGCTCGCCCAGCTGGGGCAGCGCGGAGAGGGTCTCGTCCGCCGGCTGTCCGGTCACGTCCTCATCGTGCACGCGTCACCAGCCTCACTTGCGGCCGAGGGTGCTCAGTGCGGCGCGGAGCACGGCCGGAGTGGTGTCGGCCCCGCCGGCGGCCAGGACCTTCTCCACGGCCTGCTCGGCCTGCTTGGCCGGGAACCCGAGGCCGGTGAGGGCCTCGACGACCTCGGCGCGCACCGCGCCGGCGGCCGGGACCGCGGCCGGCTCACCGGCGCCGGCGACCGCGGTGACCTTGTCGCGCAGTTCGAGCGTGAGCCGCTCGGCGCCCTTGCGCCCGATGCCCGGGACCTGGGTGAGCACGGTGATGTTGCCTTCGGCCAGCGCCGTGCGCAGCTTGTCCGGCTCGAGCACCGCCAGCGCGGCCAGCGCCAGCCGCGGGCCGATGCCGGAGACGGTCTGCAACAGCCCGAACAGCTCGCGAGCCTCGGCGTCGGCGAACCCGAACAGGGTCAGCGAGTCCTCACGCACCACCAGCGAGGTGTGCAACCGGGTCTGCTCGCCGCGGCGCAGCGTGGCCAGCGTCGCCGGCGTCGCCTGCACCGCGAGGCCGACCCCGCCGACCTCCACCACCACGTGGTCGAGACCGACCGAGAGGACCTCGCCCCGCACCGAGGAGATCATCCCCGCACTCCCTTCCCTCGTGTCCGCGTGTTCAGCCGCGTCACGGCCGTCCGGGACACGGTATTGGCCGACTTCGCCGCCGCGGCCAGCCGGGCCTGGTGCGCCCGGGCCAGCTCGGCGGCGCGTGCCTCGGCCTCGGCGAGCCGGTCGCGCATCGGCTGGCGCCACAGGTGGCAGATGGCCAGCGCGAGCGCGTCCGCGGCGTCGGCGGGGCGGGGCGCCTGCGCGAGCCCCAGCAGCCGGGTCACCATCCCGGTGACCTGCGCCTTGTCGGCGCGGCCGGACCCGGTGACGGCGGCCTTGACCTCGCTCGGGGTGTGGAACACGACCGGCAGCCCGCGGCGGGCGGCGGCCAGTGCCACCACTCCCCCGGCCTGGGCGGTGCCCATCGCGGTGCGCACGTTGTGCTGGCTGAAGACCCGCTCGACGGCCACCGCCTGCGGGCGGTAGGTGTCCAGCCAGTGCTCGACGGCGTCGGCGACCGCGAGCAGGCGGCGCTCCAGCGGGTCGCCGACCGGGGTGCGCACGACGTCCACCGCCACACAGCTGACGGTGCGGCCCGTGCCGCCGTCCACCACGCCGAGCCCGCACCGGGTCAGCCCGGGGTCCACGCCGAGCACTCGCACCGATCACCCTCCCTGCCGAACACGCGTTCGAGGTGAGGCTACCGCGCTGCGGGGCGACGGCCCGGCAGGACGCGCCGGGGCGGATGATCGTCCTTTATGGACCGTCCACGCCGGGGGTCCAGCTCTCCGGGTCGCCGCTCTCGGTCAGCACCGGCTGCCACTGCGCGAACCCCTCGGGCGCACCCTCGCTCCACGGCCAGTGGCCGTCGGGGGTGGCGACGATGATCTGCAGCGCCGGGAAGTCGCCGTCGGGGTAGACCAGGAAAGCGCTGCCGAGGTACTCGAGGTAGTGGCCCTTCGCGACGCGCTCGAAGGTGACCGGCACGCCGTCGAAGAAGTCGTCGTAGACCTTGCCCGGCTCGAACTTCTCCCCGTTGGCGGCGCGGTCGACGTAGGCGTCGAGCAGCACCGGCGCCATCTGCTCGGGCAGCCCGACCACGACCGCCTCCGGCACCTGGTGCAGCGCCCACACGCACGCGGTGAACGCGTAACCCGCTCCTTCGTCGTCCGCGGCCACCGAGATCACCGCGTTGCCACGGGTTTCGGCCTGGTTGACGATCCACTCGAGGAGGTCGGATTCTTCGGGAGCGAGGGTCTCGGTCACGGGCGGCATTCTGCCGTACCGGCCCGGGCGCGGCACAGCCCCCGTGGGTGGAAAATTCCCGTTGCACGCCAAGGGCCCTCCGGCGCGGCGCACCGGAGGGCCCTTGTGGGTGAAGGCGTTACGCGCCGACCTCTTCGAGCACCTCGTCGGAAACGCGGAATCGGACGCAGGGCGTAGACGTTCCCGTCACGCGCCGACTTCCTCGAGCACCTCGTCGGAAACGTCGAAGTTGGCGTAGACGTTCTGCACGTCGTCGCAGTCCTCGAGCGCGTCGATCAGCCGGAAGACCTTCTTGGCGCCCTCGGCGTCGAGCGGGACGCTCACCGACGGCAGGAAGGTCGGGTCAGCCGACTCGTAGTCGTAGCCGGCCTCCTGCAGCGCCTTGCGGACGCCGATCAGGTCGGTGGCCTCGGAGACGATCTCGAAGTTGTCGCCGAGGTCGTTGACCTCCTCGGCGCCCGCGTCGAGGACGGCCATCAGGACGTCGTCCTCGGTGAGGTCGTTCTTCGGCATGATCACGACGCCCTTGCGGTTGAACAGGTACGCCACCGAGCCCGGGTCGGCGAGCGAGCCGCCGTTGCGGGTCAGGGCGGTGCGCACCTCGCCGGCCGCGCGGTTGCGGTTGTCGGTCAGGCACTCGATCAGCACCGCGACGCCGTTGGGGCCGTAGCCCTCGTAGTTGATCGTCTGCCAGTCGGCGCCGCCCGCTTCCTCACCGGCGCCGCGCTTGCGCGCACGCTCGATGTTGTCCTGCGGGACCGAGTTCTTCTTCGCCTTCTGGATGGCGTCGTACAGCGTCGGGTTGCCCTCGGGATCGCCCCCGCCGGTCCGCGCGGCGACCTCGATGTTCTTGATGAGTCTCGCGAACAGCTTGCCACGCTTGGCGTCGAGGGCGGCCTTCTTGTGCTTCGTGGTGGCCCACTTGGAGTGGCCGCTCATCTCTCCTCCGTCTCGCTCGTCGTCGCCGCGTCCCGCACCATCTCCACGAACAGGCGATGGACCCGATCGTCCCCGGTCAGCTCCGGGTGGAAGGCCGTGGCGAGCACCGGCCCCTGCCGGACCGCGACGATCCTAGCGCCGGTGCTTCCGGTCGCGGGCACCGTGGCCAGGACCTCGACCCCGTCGCCGGTTTTCTCCACCCACGGGGCGCGGATGAAGACGGCGTGCAGCGGGCCCGCCGGGGTGAGCTCCGCGAAGTCCAGGTCCTCCTCGAAGGAGTCCACCTGGCGCCCGAACGCGTTGCGGCGCACGATCACGTCGAGCGCGCCGAGCTGGTGCTGGTCGGGGCGGCCGTCCAGGGCCTGCTTGGCGAGCAGGATCATGCCCGCGCACGAGCCGAAGGCCGGCATCCCCGCGGCGAGGCGCTCGCGGAGCGGGTCGAGGAGGTCGAAGGTCTCGAGCAGGCGGGACACGGTCGTGGACTCCCCGCCCGGCAGGACGAGACCGTCCACGCGGGCGAGCTCGGACGCGCGACGGACGGTGACGGTTCTCGCGCCGGCCCGCTCGAGCATCGCGGAGTGCTCCCGCACGTCCCCCTGCAGGGCGAGCACCCCGATCACCGGTACCGCGGACACGTTGACCTCCTGAAACCTGTTCGATGACTACTTTATGCGCGTGGTGGGTCTGGGGGTGGTGAGGCCTCATCGCCGGGTGGGGATGAGGCCTCCGGGCCGGGTTGGCGGTGGTGAGGCCTCCCGGGCCCGGGTTGGGGCGAAGCCGCGGGGCGGGGTGGGCGGTGGTGAGGCCTACGGGCCGGGTTGGGGGTGAGGTCTCGGGGCCGGGTGGCTTGGAGTCGCGTGGACCCGGGTCCGGGTGGCGCGGCCGGGTGGGCCGGGGCGGGAGCGGCCTCGGCCGGGTGGCCTGAGTGCTCGCCGTTTGCACTCGCCTTGGTGCCGTTGCCCCTTTCAGGTAGGCGCCGCAGGTCCGTGCGTGAACCCACCGGCGGCCCGTTCCTGCACGCCCCGCTGGTCCATCCGCCCGGGCACCGGCGGTCCGTTCGTGGGGGCACCGGCGGTCCGCTCGTGGGGGCACCGGCGGTCCGCTCGTGGGGGCACCACTGGCATCCACGCGAAGGGCATTTTCGCTCGTGTACGGGTGGGCCACCCGCCCGGATGTGCCTGGTCCGTTCGCGGCGGCGCCACTGGCGCGCGCACGAACGGACCTCTCGCACACCCACCAGCGGTCCACCCACCTCGGCAGGACGTGCCCAGTCGCGCGGGCGCATCGGCACCTCACGACTGGCACCCTCGCGCGCCAACCGCTGGTCCGACCGTGCGGGAGCCACTGACACCCGCACGAACGGAAGCTTGGTGGCGCCGTCACTGGAGCAGGGCCCGGACCGCCATCGGCCAACCAGCCGGTGCGCACCCCGCCAGCCACCGGTCACAGGTGCACACCCGGCCGACCGCCGCTCGACAACCAGCCGCTCCGCGCCCCGCCGACCACCGACCGCTCCGCACCCCGCTGGCCGCCAGCCCGTGAGGACCCGGCCGCCGAACGACCGTCACTCGGGACCGCCACCCGGCCGGCCACCCAACAACCGCCACCCGGCGCCGGACACCCAAACGACCGCCGGCCGACCGGTCCGCACCCACCGGCCCGCCGAAACGACCTACCAGCCCCGCTCCGCGAGCCGGTGCGGTTCGGGCACGTCGTCGACGTTGATGCCGACCATGGCCTCCCCCAGGCCGCGCGACACCTTGGCGATCACGTCGGGGTCGTCGTGGAACGTGGTCGCCTTCACGATCGCCTCCGCGCGCTTCGCGGGGTCACCCGACTTGAAGATGCCGGACCCGACGAACACGCCCTCGGCGCCGAGCTGCATCATCATCGCCGCGTCGGCGGGGGTCGCGATGCCCCCGGCGGTGAACAGCACCACCGGCAGCTTGCCCTTCTCGGCCACCTCGCGCACCAGCTCGTACGGCGCCTGCATCTCCTTGGCGGCCACGTACAGCTCGTCCTCGGGCAGCGACGTCAGCCGCCGGATCTCCGCCCTGATCTTGCGCATGTGGGTGGTCGCGTTGGAGACGTCACCGGTACCGGCCTCGCCCTTCGACCGGATCATCGCCGCGCCCTCGTTGATCCGCCGCAACGCCTCCCCGAGGTTCGTGGCCCCGCACACGAACGGCACGGTGAACGCCCACTTGTCGATGTGGTTGGCGTAGTCGGCGGGGGTCAGCACCTCGGACTCGTCGATGTAGTCCACGCCGAGCGACTGCAGCACCTGCGCCTCGACGAAATGACCGATGCGCGCCTTCGCCATCACCGGGATGGACACCGCGCTGATGATGCCGTCGATCAGGTCCGGGTCGCTCATCCGCGCCACGCCACCCTGCGCGCGGATGTCGGCCGGCACCCGCTCCAGCGCCATCACGGCCACGGCACCCGCGTCCTCGGCGATCTTCGCCTGGTCGGGGGTGACGACGTCCATGATCACGCCGCCCTTGAGCATCTCGGCCATACCACGCTTGACACGCGCGGTGCCCCGCTCGGGCGCGGCGGAACTGCTGGACTGAACTTCGGACACGACAGGACGCCTTTCAGGGAGAACCAACAACAACCTCCAGCGTATGAGCCGGTGGACCGCTCTCCCAGGCCAGTTCGGCCCTATCTCGGCAGGCCACTTTCGCTCCGTGGGCGCAACCTCACCGCACCGGGGTTGCCGGACCATGCTCGCCGGGTGTGTGATCGGAGACACACCTTCGACAGCGTTGTTCCCGGGAGCCTGCCATGGCCGACAAACAAGCCCGCACCGTCGATGCCGGAGCCGCGGTCGCTGTAGACGACCCGGTCAACGTCCGCAACGTGGTCCTGGTCGGCCCCTCCGGATCCGGCAAGACCACCCTCACCGAGGCCCTGCTCGCGGTGTCCGGCACCGTGAGCAGGGCCGGTTCCGTTGTGGAGGGCACCACGGTCTGCGACCACGACCCGGCGGCGGTGCGCCAGCAGCGCTCGGTCGGGCTGTCGGTGGCGCCGGTGATGCACAACGGCTACAAGATCAACCTGATCGACACCCCCGGCTACGCCGACTTCGTGGGCGAACTGCGGGCCGGGCTGCGCGCCGCCGACGCCGCCCTGTTCGTCGTGTCCGCCGCCGAGGGCGTGGACCCGGCGACGGTGGCCATCTGGGAGGAGTGCGCCGCGGTGGGCATGCCGCGCGCCGTGATCGTCTCCCGCCTCGACCACCACCGCGCCGACGCCGAGACCGAGATCGCCGCGTGCCAGGAGGTCTTCGGCGCGGGCGTGCTGCCGCTGTACCTGCCGGCGAGCGGATCGGGCACCGGCCTGATCGGGCTCATCACCCGCCGGTTCTTCGACTACTCCGAGGGCTACCCGCCGCGCGTCGGCGAACCGTCGCCGGAGGACTTGGAGCGCCTCACCGAGGCGCGCAACGAGCTGATCGAGGGCGTGATCTCCGAGAGCGAGGACGAGACGCTCATGGACCGCTACCTCGCGGGCGAGGAGATCGGCGAGGACACCCTCATCGCCGACCTGGAGACCGCGGTCGCCCGCGGCTCGTTCCACCCGGTCATCCCGGTGTGCGCGACCACCGGCGTGGGCCTGGCCGAGGTGCTGGACGGGATCGTGCGCGCGTTCCCGTCCCCGCTGGAGCACGCGCTGCCGCCGGTGACCACCCCCGACGGCGCCGCCCACCCCGAGCTGAGCACAGACCCGGACGGGCCGCTGGCCGCTGAGGTGGTGCGCACCGCCGTGGACTCCTACGTGGGGCGCGTGTCGCTGGTGCGGGTGTTCTCCGGGACGCTGCGCCCGGAACGCCCGGTGCACGTCTCCGGCCACGGCCTGGCCGAGCGCGGGCACGAGGACCACGACACCGACGAACGGGTCGCGCACCTGTACTCGCCGCTGGGCGCCAACCTGCGCGAGGTGCCCTACTGCGTGGCCGGTGACCTGTGCGCGCTGACGAAGGTCGGCTCCGCCGAGACCGGCGACACCGTCTCCTCCCCCGACCACCCGCTCCTGATGCGTCCCTGGCCGATGCCCGAGCCGCTGCTGCCGGTCGCCGTGGTGGCCCGCAACCGCAGCGACGAGGACGCCCTGGCGCGCAACCTGTCGCGGCTCGTGGCCGGCGACCCGACGCTGCGGCTGGAACGCAACCCCGAGACCGCGCAGCTGGTCCTGTGGTGCATGGGCGAGGCGCACGCGGACGTGGTCCTGTCCCGGCTCCGGGCCGGCGGGGCCGAAGTGGACACCGAGCCGGTGAAGACGAGCCTGCGGGAAACGTTCGCCGGCCCGGCGAAGGGGCACGGGCGGCACGTCAAGCAGTCCGGCGGGCACGGCCAGTACGCCGTGTGCGACATCGAGGTCGAGCCGCTGCCGCGCGGCAGCGGGTTCGAGTTCGTCGACCGGATCGTCGGCGGCGCGATCCCGCACCAGTTCATCCCCAGCGTGGAGAAGGGAGTGCGGGCGCAGCTGCAACGCGGGCTGACCGCCGGGTACCCGGTGGTCGACGTGCGCGTGACGCTGGTCGACGGCAAGGCGCACAGCGTGGACTCCTCCGACGCGGCGTTCCAGACGGCCGGGTCGCTGGCGCTGAAGGAGGCGGCCGCCAACGGGCGGGTCGTGCTGCTCGAACCGCTCGACGAGGTCGCGGTGTCGCTGCCCGACGAGTACCTGGGCACGGTGCTCGGGGACCTGTCGTCGCGGCGCGGCCGCGTGCTGGGCACCGAGTCCGGGGAGGGTGGCCGCACCGTCATCCGCGCCGAGGTGCCCGCCACGGAGCTGCTGCGCTACACCACCGAGCTGCGGTCACTGAGTTCCGGGACGGCGACCTTCACCCGGCGGCACGCGCGGTACGACCCGCTGCCGGAGAACCTGGCGGCCTCACAGGCCTGACCCGGAAACCGCGGGCGCCCGGTGATCATCGCCGCTATGCTCGGCGCATGACCAGCCAGTACGCCCGCTACCGGGAGGACGCCGACGTTCTCGCGGCGATCGGCGCCGCCGTCGGTGAGCAGGCCGGCCGGATCACGGTGCGGCTGCCGCGGGCGCTCGCCGACGCCGCGGTCGCGGCCTGGGAACGGGACGAGATCGAGCCGTTGCCGGCCGAGACACCGGAGCAGCGGGTGCTGCGGGACCGGGCCGCCGAGCTGGCGCTGATCGGCCTGGCGGTGAGCGAACGCGGCCGGCGCGAGGGCGACGTGGTGGAGGTCGACCTCGACGCGGGGGCGGTGGGGGCCGCCGTGCGCGCCGCGCCGCGCTGACCGCCCGGTCCGCGCAGACCTCGGCACGGGACCACACGCTCGCCACCCGGCGGGCCGGCCGATGCGTCAGCGGGTGAAGAAGCCGCCCGGGCGGGAATTGCGGTCGGCGATCAGGCCGGCCAGCGTGGCGATCGCGATCTCGGCCGGGCGGCGGGACCCGATGTCCAGTCCGATGGGCCGGTGCACGCGGTCGATGTCCGCCTGGGGCACGCCCAGCGAGCGCAGCGCCTCGACGTGCGGGCCCTCGTGCCGCGGGTTGCCCATCACCCCCACCCAGCGCACCGGCCGCGCCAGCACGTCCCGCAGCGCCGGACCCAGCTCGGGCCGGTGGTGGTCGGTCACCACGACGTCGGTGTCCTCGTCCAGGTCCGGCAGCACGCTCGTGACCTTGACCGCGACATCGATCGACCGGGACGGGTCCGGGTCGAACAGCACCGGGCGGTAACCGAGGTCCTGCCCGTACCGCAGCAGGAAACTCGCGACCGGTGACGCGAACACGGCCACCAGCGTCCGCGTCTCCTGCTCAGCTGCACCTTCGCCGTGCGCCACCGCGCACGCGGCGTCTGTTTCCGAAGCCATCCCCCGATCCTAGGCGCCCGGAACCGGCGGCTCCGCGATCTCGAAGTACTCCGGCTGCCGCGCGGTGCCGGCGAGCTTGAAGTACCGCACCTTCCGTCGCCGCCGCAGCGCCAGCGTGTCCCGGACCGCGTCGTTGTGCACGCGCCGCGCGATCACCACCCGGTGCTCGGCGTCGGCCAGCTCCCCCGCCAGCTCGGCGGGCAGCCGGGAACGGTCGATGGACGCCAGCAGCCGCGTCAGCTCGTTCTCCGCGACCTCGCGCTCGGCGCGCGGCGCCTTCTCCGCGATGTCCGCCGCCTCGCGCAGACCCGGCGCCGCACCGTCCACCGCGGCCACCGCGCGGGCCACCACCGCCCGCCGGGCCAGCGCCGCGTCCAGCGCCGCCCACCCCGCGTCAAGCCGGACGTGCAGCCGGTCCAGCCGGTTGGCGGTGGCCACCAGGAACAGCCCGCCGAGCACGACCACCGCGGCCACGATCGACACGACCAGCACGAAAACGCTCACTGCGGTACTTCCTCCGCGCTGACCCGGCGCGGGTCGGCGGCGATCGCCGTCTCGTACACCCGCAGGACCTGCGTCACCACCACCGGCCAGTCGTAGATCGCGACCCGCTCCCCCGCCGCCGCGGCCAGCGACGCCCGCCGCGCCGGATCGCCGAGCAGCTCACGCAGGCACTCCGCCAGCGCCGCGGGGTCACCGGTGGTGAACAGCGCCCCGGCGCGGCCGTCGTCGAGCACACGGCGGAAGGAGTCCAGGTTGGACGCGGCGACCGCGGTGCCGGCCGCCATCGCCTCGGTGAGGATCATCCCGAAGCTCTCCCCGCCGGTGTTGGGCGCGCAGTAGACGTCGGCACTGCGCAGCGCCCGCGCCTTCGTCGCGTCGTCGACCTGGCCGAGCAACTCCAGGTGCGGAGCCAGCTGGGGGCCCGCCATGCGGCGCAGCGCCTCCGGCTCCCCGCGGCCGACCACGAGCAGGCGCAGGTCCGGAAACTCCGGCACGAGGCGCCGGGCGGCGTCGAGCAGGACCTCCATCCCCTTGCGCGGCTCGGTGAACCGGCCCACGAACCCGATCGTGCCGCCGGCCCGCGGATACCCGTCGAGGGGCTTCGCACGGGAGAAGAACTCCACGTCCACGCCGTTGGGGATTTCCACGGCGTCGCCCCCGGCGTGCTCGACCTGCACCCGCCGCGCCAGCGCGGACACCGCGATCCGCGCGGTGATCTTCTCCAGCAGCGGCCGCAGCACCGGCTGGAACGCCGACAGGGTCCGCGACCGCGGCGTGGACGTGTGGAAGGTGGCGACGATCGGCCCGTCGGCGACCTTCAGCGCCAGCAGCGACAGGCTCGGCGCGGCCGGCTCGTGCAGGTGCAGCACGTCGAACGCCCCGTCGCGCAGCCACCGCCGGACCCGGGCGTAGGACACCGGGCCGAACTGCAGCCGCGCCACCGACCCGTTGTACGGGATGCCGAGCGCCTTGCCCGCGGGGTGCACGAAGTCCGGCAGGTCGGCGTCCTCGTCGGCGGGAGCCAGCACCGACACCTCGTGCCCGCGATCCAGGAGCGCCCGCGCCAGATCGGTGACGTGCCCCTGGACACCGCCGGGGACGTCGAAGGAGTACGGGCACACGATCCCGACCTTCACGCCGCTTCCTCCCGCGCGGGAACGCCGTCCTCCTCGAAATCGGCAGTCCACAACTTCTGCATCATGTGCCAGTCCGCCGGGTGCGCCGCGATGTCCCCGGCGAAGATGTCGGCCAGCGCCTGGGTCGCGGCGGGCACCTCGGTGCGGTGGGCCACGCGGATCCGCGGGTGGATCCGCAGACCCCAGCCGTCCTCGGTGAACCAGCTGCCCACCGGCAGCAACGCGGCCCCGGTGCTCGCGGCCAGCCGCGCGGGACCGCCCGGCATGCTCGTCTTCTCCCCCAGGAACGACACCGGGATGCCGCCGCCGGACAGGTCGCGGTCGGCGATCAGGCACACCACCCGGTTCTCCCGCAGCCGCTGCAGCAGCAGCCGGAACGAGCCGGTGCCGCCGTCGGCGGACAGAATCTCGAAGCCCAGCGACTCGCGGTAGGCCACGAACCGCTGGAACAGCGACTCCGGCTTCAGGCGCTCGACGACGGTGGTGAACGGGCCGTAGCGGCCGACGGCCCAGATCCCCGGCACGTCCCAGTTCCCGCTGTGCGGCAGGGCGACCACGGCCCCGTTGCCCTCGGCGAGCGCCGCGTCGAGGTACTCCACGCCGCTGATGGTGGCGTCCACCCTGGCCCGGATGTCCTTCGGATCGAGGCTGGGCAGCCGGAACGCTTCGTGCCAGTAGCGCGCGTAGGACCGCACCGCCTGCCGGGTCAGCTCGTCGAGCTCGGCCTCGCCGGCCTGCGGCACCACGCGAGCCAGGTTGCGGCGCAGCTGCCGCACCCCCGGGCCCTTGCGCCACGCGGCGAAGTCGGCGGCCAGCCCGAAACCGGCCTTGGCCAGCGGCACCGGCAGGCGGCGCACCACGTTCCAGCCCGCCGCGTAGCCCAGGTCCGCCATCCGCTCGCCGAACCGGCCCATCAGCCCGCCTCCCGGGCGGAGGCGGCCACGGCCAGCATCCGCTGGACCGTGGTGATGATCGACCCGGCCGCGAGCAGCCACAGGGTGCCCTCGACCGCGAACGGCACGCCCAGCCCCTCCAGGCCGGTGCCGACGAGCGCGATGATCAGCCGCTCGGCGCGCTCGACCAGACCACCGTCGGCCTTGAGGCCCTCCGCCTCGGCACGCGCCTTGATGTAGGAGATCACCTGCGCCAGCACCAGGCAGATCAGGCACGCGGCGGCGGCGCGCAGGTTGTGCTCGACCGCGAAGCACCACCAGGCGATGCCGGCGAACAGGGCGCCGTCGGCGAGGCGGTCGCAGGTCGCGTCCAGGGTGGCGCCGAACGGGGTGCCGTACCCGCGGGCGCGGGCCATCGCGCCGTCGAGCAGGTCGAGCATCGCGAAGCCCCACACGGTGAACGTGCCGGCCAGCAGCATCCCGTTCGGGAAGAACACCAGTGCGCAGGCGATCGCGCCCGCCGTGCCGATCAGGGTCATCGCGTTCGGGGTGAGCCCGGCCCGCATCAGCGCGTGGCCGAGCGGGTCCAGGGCTCGCGAGACGGACGCTCGCGCGAAGATGTTCAGCATCAGATCGTCGGTAGGGCGGTATCGGCGGGCATGTCCATCGCTCTCGGCGTCCACCTGGGCTGCGGGGTCGGTTTGCTGACCGCAGCCTATCCACCCGGTACGACGATCCGGTGACGTGGCGCGCCCAACCCGCGGCGGGTGCTCAGGCGAGCTGGTCCAGACGCGCGTCCGCGGCCTCCAGCGCCGCCGCGCACTGCGGCCGGAGCCGGTTGCGGATGGCGTCGGCGATCTCGCCCAGCGCCTCGACCTGATCCGGTGTCAGCGCGTCGAACAGGGCCTCGCGCACCGCTTCGACGTGCCCCGGGGCGGCGGCCTCCAGCGCGGCGAACCCGCGGTCGGTGAGGCGGGCGAACGAGCCGCGCTTGTCCGTGCCGCAGGTGTCGCGGCGCACCCAGCCGTTGGCCTCCAGCCGGGCCACGGCGTGCGAGAGCCGGCTGCGTGACGAATGGCACTTCTCCGCCAGCTCGCTCATCCGCAGCGTGCGGCCGGGCGCCTCGGACAGGACCACGAGCACCTCGTAGTAGGTCTGCGGCATCCCCGCCTCACGCTGGAGCTGGGATTCCACGTGGCCGCGGAGCATCGTCACGGCGGCCGTGAACGCGCGCCACACACGCTGCTCGTCGTCGCTGAGCCATCGTGGTTCGGACATGCGGTACATCCTACCCCTGGTTGAGAGCTCAACCAGTCTTTCGCTACTGTGTGGTTGAGGGCTCAACCAAGCACGTACTTCGCAAGGAGATCACAGATGACCGCTTCGACGACCGAGATCCCCGGCTACATCGCCGGCACCTGGACCATCGACTCGACGCACTCCGACGTCGACTTCGTCGTCCGCCACCTGGGCGTGTCGAAGGTCCGCGGCCGCTTCGCCGAGGTCGAGGGCGAGATCGTGACCGGTGCCGACCTCGCCGACTCGAAGGTGACCGCGACCATCAAGGCCGCCAGCATCGACACCAAGAACGCCGACCGCGACGCCCACGTGCGCGGTGCGGACTTCCTGGACGTCGAGCAGTTCCCCACCCTGACGTTCACCTCCACCGGCATCCGCGCCGAGGACGGCGAGTACTTCATCGACGGTGACCTCACCATCCACGGCGTCACCAAGCCGGTCACGCTGACCGCCGAGGTCGGCGGCTTCGCCGACGGCATGAGCGAGGGCAGCAAGGTCTTCGGCATCTCCGCCACCACCGAGATCAAGCGCAGCGACTTCGGCGTCGGCGCCACCATCCCGACCGCCGTGCTCAGCGACAAGGTCAAGATCGAGCTGAACATCGAGGCCGGCCTGCAGGCCTGACACCCCTTTCTGGACGGGCCCGGGCGGAACTGCCGTCCGGGCCCGTTCGCGTCAGTCCACGCGCTGCCAGGCCTTGGACAGCAGTTCCCGCGTCTCGCCCAGCAGCTGGGGCAGCACCTTCGTCTGACCGATCACCGGCATGAAGTTCGCGTCGCCGCCCCAGCGGGGCACCAGGTGCTGGTGCAGGTGCGCGGCGATGCCCGCGCCGGCGATCACGCCCTGGTTCATGCCGATGTTGAACCCGTGCGCCCCGGACACCGACCGCACGACCTTCATGGCGTGCTGGGTGAACTCGGCCAGCTCGCGGGTCTCGTCCGCGGTCAGGTCCGGGTAGTCGGCCACGTGCCGGTACGGCAGGACCATCAGGTGACCCGGGTTGTACGGGTAGAGGTTCAGCACCGCCCACACGTGCTCGCCGCGGGCCACGATCAGCGCGTCCGCGTCGTCCATGCCCAGCAGGCGGCAGAACGGGCAGCCCTCGGCCTCGTCGCCCTCCGGCTTGTCCTGGCCCTGCACGTAGGCGAGCCGGTGCGGGGTCCACAGCCGCTGCAGCGCGTCCGGCACGCCGACCCCGTCCTGGCCCACCAGCTCCGGCTCGGTCAAGGCAGGACCGCCTTCAGCGCCTCCGCGCTCGGCGACCCGTTCTCCCTCCGCTCGACCCAGCCGGCGATGGCCTCGACCGCGTCGGCGACCGCGACACCGTTGATCTGGCTGCCGTCGCGGAACCGGAACGACACCGCGCCCGCCTCGACGTCCTTGCCGCCCGCCAGCACCATGAACGGCACCTTCTGGGTGGTGTGCGTGCGGATCTTCTTCTGCATCCGGTCGTCGCTGGTGTCCACCTCGACGCGGATCCCCTTGGCGCGCAACGCCTTCTCCACCCCGCGCAGGTGCTCGACGTGCTCGTCGGCGATCGGGATGCCGACCACCTGCACCGGCGCCAGCCACGCCGGGAACGCGCCCGCGTAGTGCTCGGTGAGCACCCCGAAGAACCGTTCGATCGAGCCGAACAGCGCGCGGTGGATCATCACCGGACGCCGGCGGGACCCGTCCGCGGCGGTGTACTCGAGCTTGAACAGCTCGGGCAGGTTGAAGTCCAGCTGGATGGTCGACATCTGCCACGACCGGCCCAGCGCGTCCTTGGCCTGCACCGAGATCTTCGGCCCGTAGAACGCCGCGCCACCCGGGTCCGGCACCAGCTCCAGGCCGGAGGCCTCGGCGGTCTGCCGCAGCACCTCGGTGGCCTCGGCCCACACCTCGTCGGAGCCGACGTACTTCTCGTCGTTGCGGGTGGACAGCTCGAGGTAGAAGTCGTCCAGACCGTAGTCGCGCAACAGGTTCAGCACGAAGTCCAGCAGCGACCGCAGCTCGTCGGCCACCTGCTCCTGGGTGCAGAAGATGTGCGCGTCGTCCTGGGTGAAGCCGCGGGCGCGGGTCAGGCCGTGCACCACACCGGACTTCTCGTACCGGTAGACCGTGCCGAACTCGAACAGCCGCATCGGCAGGTCGCGGTAGGACCGGCCGCGCGAGGCGAAGATCAGGTCGTGGAACGGGCAGTTCATCGGCTTGAGGTAGTAGTCCTGCCCGGGCTTGCGGACCTTGCCCTCGTCGTCGTACTCGGCGTCGAGGTGCATCGCCGGGAACATGCCGTCGCGGTACCAGTCCAGGTGACCGGAGACCTCGAACAGCGTGCCCTTGGTGATGTGCGGCGAATAGACGAACTCGTAGCCGGCCTCGACGTGGCGCTGCCGGGAGTAGTTCTCCATCTCCTGCCGGATGATGCCGCCCTTGGGGTGGAACACCGGCAGGCCCGAGCCGATCTCGTCGGGGAAGGAGAACAGGTCCAGCTCGGCGCCCAGCTTGCGGTGGTCGCGCCGCTCGGCCTCGGCCAGCCGCTCCAGGTAGGCCTCCTGCGCCTCGGCCGACTCCCAGGCGGTGCCGTAGATGCGCTGCAGCTGCGGGTTCTTCTCACTGCCGCGCCAGTAGGCGGCGGCGACGCGGGTCAGCTTGAACGCCGGGATGAACTTGGTGGTCGGCACGTGCGGGCCGCGGCACAGGTCGCTCCACACGCGCTCCTTGGTGCGCGGGTCGAGGTTGTCGTAGATGGTCAGCTCGCCGCCGCCGACCTCCATGACCTCGGAAGTGTCCACATCGGACTTGAGGTCGATGAGCTCGAGCTTGAACGGCTCGTTCGCCAGCTCCTCGCGGGCCTGCTCGGGCGAGTCGAAGCGGCGGCGGGAGAACTGCTGCGCCCCCTTGACGATCTGCTTCATGCGCTTTTCCAGCGCCTGCAGGTCTTCCGGGGTGAACGGCTTGTCGACGAGGAAGTCGTAGTAGAAGCCATCCTTGACGGGAGGGCCGATGCCGAGCTTGGCCTCCGGGAACTGCTGCTGCACGGCCTGGGCGAGGACGTGCGCCGCGGAGTGCCGGATGACGCTGCGGCCGTCCTCGGTGTTCGCCGCGACGGCCTCGACCGGGGTGTTCGCCTCGGGCGCCCACGCCAGGTCGCGCAGGCGCCCGTCGGCGTCGCGGACGACGACGATCGCGTCCGGGCCCTTGGTCGGCAGGCCCGCCTCCCGGATCGCGGTGCCGGCCGTGGTCCCGGCCGGCACCACCACGCTGACGGCGGGTGCGGCTGCGGCGGACGACGGCTGGTTCACGATGGGCTCCTTCGGATGCGAAGTGGTGACCCACCGATGCTATCCGCCGCCCGCCAGCGGCTTTTCAGCGAGGGAGGTCAGACGGTCTCGACGACCTCGTCGTAGTCCAGCCGCGGCAGCCGGTCGAACCACGGGTTGTCGCCCGGCTTGCCGACGTTGATCACGACCAGCGACTTCCAGTTGCGGTCGGCGAAGAACTCCTTGTCCACACCGGCGGCGTCGAAGCCGGTCATCGGGCCGGCGGCCAGGCCCGCGGCGCGCACGCCGATGATGAAGTAGCCGACCTGCAGCAGCGAGTTCAGGCGCGCGAACCCCTCGCGGCCGGACTCGTCGCCGGCGAAGAGGTCCTTGGCGTCGGGCTTGTGCGGGAAGGTCTTGGGCAGGTTCTCGTGGAAGTCGGTGTCGGCGGCCAGCACCACGGTCACCGGGGCGCTCGCCGTCTTGGCGCGGTTGCCCTCCGACATGTGCGGCAGCAGCCGCTGCTTGCCCTCCTCGGAGCGGATGACCAGCGCCCGCAGGGGCTGGGTGTTCATCGAGGTCGGGGCCCACTTGACCAGGTCGTAGATCGCCTGGATCTGCTCCTCGCCGACTGGCTCGTCGGAGAACGAGTTGGCCGTCCGCGCCTCGCGGAACAGCAGGTCCTGGACCTCCTGCGGCAGCTGGAGGGTCTCGGCGAGGCTGCTGGTCGAAGTCATCGACGTACTCCCGTTGTCGGTAGTTGAACTGTCACCGACTCCAACCTGGTTGAGCGCTTGACTATTTCCGGTGTGCCGGTCGTCACTCGTACAGGCGAACCCGGTCGACCTCCGCGGTGCTGCGGAGGGGCGGCTGCGGCTTGTGCCGGTTGTGGTTCTGCTGGATGACCAGGTGCATCGGCTGGTCCGGGATGGTCCCCGGCATGCCGTAGGTCGCCCAGGCGACGCCGTCGATGTAGCAGGTGACGTGGTCGGGCTGCCATTCGACGGCGTAGTTGTGCCACCCGGTGATGTCGAACGGGTCCTTCCTGGTGTGGCCGGCGTCGGTGTTGCCCTTGCCGTGCAGCCAGCTCTCCACGAACTGGCGCGCCGGGTCGTAGATCTCGGCGAAATCGATCTCGCCGTCGGCGTTGGTGTCGCTCTCCGGCCACAGCAGCAGCACCGGGTTGAAGTCGTGGTCGGCGGGCGCCGGGAACCGCGCCCGCACCTCCCACCGACCGTAGGTGCGATCGTCGTGCCAGGCGATGCCGCAGGTGGCAGCGGTGTCGTCGCCGTTGCCGACCAGGGTGAGGACGCCGCCGCGGACCACGCACTGGTCCTTGCTCAGCGTTTCCCCCGAGACCGTGTTGAACCCCTGGTAGACCTCCCACTTGGAGGTGTCCACCCGGCGGCCGTCGAAGTCGTCGGAGTCGGTGAGCCGCCATCCGTAGTTGACCGCGGCCTCGTCCGACCGGTCCGGGGTCACCACGGCCGTGCTCGGTGGCGCCGTCACCACCGTCGGCGTGTCG
The DNA here is from genome assembly GCF_030814215.1 of Amycolatopsis thermophila. NCBI lineage: Bacteria > Bacillati > Actinomycetota > Actinomycetes > Pseudonocardiales > Pseudonocardiaceae > Amycolatopsis > Amycolatopsis thermophila. The sequence goes on from NZ_JAUSUT010000001.1 coordinate 6,045,167, forward strand.
CCATCCGACTCGAAGCGATCCGACGTCACTCGCACGGCGATGATCGCGACACCCGCCAGGACTACGCAGGCGATCAGGATGACTACGCGACGCACCACGGGCGACAACCTATCGTCCCCCGAACGGGTGGGAGATCTACCCCCGCTCGCCCTGCCGCTTCGCGACCAGGAACAGCGCCTGCCTGCGCAGACGGGCACCCGGCGCCATCGCCGCACCGACCAGGCGGTCGACCGGCCGCACGCCCCACCCCGGATCGCTGGCCAGCCCCTCCGACAGCGCCCGCTGCTCGGCGTACTCCGCGCGCTGCGCCCGCGCCGACAACGAGCTCCGCCGGACCCGGAACGCGGCCAGCGACTCCCGCTGGCCGACGAAGTCGCCGTGGCCGAGCAGGCCGATCCACAGCGCCAGGTCCATCGGGAACTTCCAGCGGGCGTCGAACCCGCCGACCGCGTCGAACTGCTCCCGCCGGAACAAGGCGCCGCCGGGCTCCCCGAGCGGGTTGCCGCCGTGGCGGACGATCTTGCGGATCACCGTGCCCGCCGGCTGGCGGCCCACCAGCCCGCGCAGGCCGCGGTTGGCGGCCAGCACCTCGCCGGCCTCGTTGATCATGTCGCGGCGGGCGCACACCAGGGCGATCGCGGGGTCGCTCGCGAGCACCTCGTACTGCCTGCGCACGCAGTCCGGGTGCAGCAGGTCGTCGGCGCACACCAGCTTGACGAACCGGCCGCGGGACTCGGCGACGACGCGGTTCCAGTTCTCCGCCAGCGGCAGCACCCGGTCGTTGCGGAGCACCCGCAGCCGGGGATCGGTGAACCCCCGCAGGATGTCCGGGGTCTCGTCGGTGGAGGCGTTGTCCAGCACGACGACCTCGACGTCGTCGAGGGTCTGCGCCAGGACGCTCCGGACCGTGTCGGCGAGGTAGCGCCCGGCCTGGTAGGCCGGGATGCACACGGAGACCGCGGCCGCGCTCACTCCGTTTCCCCCTTCCGGGTGTAGCTCTGAACAGGCACGACGATGTTCGGTCGCTCATGCTGGCACGCGTGGGGATCTTCGCGATCGTCGCCCTGCTCGTGGCGGGGCTGTTCAGCTGGGCTCCGGGGGACCGGGACGAGCCCCCGGCTCCACCCGCGGTGGCGCTGCGACCCGGCGCCGGGGGCGGGCTCGTACTGGGCGTGACGCACGCACAGTACAGCCTCGACTCGTGGCTCACACCCGGACAGCGGGAGAGCGGCGAGCAGATCCTGGGCGCCACGCCGATGCTGCAGAACCAGCACATCATGGGCTTCGGCGTGGGCAACCCGGAACCGGTACCCGGCCGCTACGACTGGTCCCGCCTGGACGAGCGGATGGACCTGATCGGGCGTACCGGCGGCACCCCGGTGATCACGTTGTGCTGCGCACCCGACTGGATGAAGGGCGGCGCGACGGGCACGACGAACTGGGACGACCTGGCCGCCGCCCCGCTGCGCGCGCACTTCGCCGACTTCGCCCGCCTGTCGGCCGTGGTCGCCCAGCGCTATCCGCAGGTGCGCTACTTCCAGGTGTGGAACGAGCTCAAGGGGTTCTGGGACTCCGCGAAGGGCCGCTGGGACCAGGAGGGCTACACCGACCTCTACAACCAGGTCTACGACGCGGTGAAGAAGGTGCGGCCGGACGCGCTGATCGGCGGCCCGTACGTGGTGATCAACACCTGGTCGTCGGCGGAGGCCACGGACCACCCGTCCGAGTTGCGCGGTCCCTACGGCGTGGTCGACCAGCGGTCGCTGGACGTCGTGGAGTACTGGAACGAGCACAAGCACGGCGCGGACTTCGTGGCGCTGGACGCCTCCACCGCGACCCGCGACAAGGGCCTGATCACCACACCCGACCGGGCGAGCCAGATCTACTCCGACGCCACCCGCTGGGCGCGCGGCGTCACGGGCCTGCCCGTGTGGTGGTCGGAGTTCTACCCGGACGCCGCTCCCCCGGCCGACCAGCCCGGCGCCCCCGCGAAGAGCAGCCCACCGGCCACGAGCACGGCACCCGCGGCGAGCAGCACGCCCACCACGACCACAGCACCCACCCCGTCCGGCGGACCCACGCCCTCCGGCGAACCCACCCGCGCCGGTGAGCCCACGAGCACCACGCCCACCACGACCGGCGAGCCCACCACGACCACCGCACCCGCGGCCACGACCGGGACCCCGAAGCCCGCCACCGCCACGAAGTCCAGCGCGCCCACCACCACGAAGACCAGCCCGCCCACCACCACACCGTCCGGGCAGGCCCCGGACAACGCGGTGCCGGTGGACCAGGCTCGCGCGGTGGCCACGCTCGACGCGGTGGCCCGCGCCGCCGACGCGGGCGCGGCGGCGATGCTGCTGTGGCAACCCGAGGCCAGCGACGACCTGCCCTACGCCGCGCTCTGGTCGCAGGCCAGGGCCGGTTCGGACGTGCTGCGGCCGACCAGCCTGACCGCGGCGTGGACGTGGCTCGCCCCGCGTCTGCGCGACGGCCTGGTCGACGTGCACCGCAAGCCGGCCGACCTGGTGCAGTTCGTCGCGCCACAGGGGAACGTGACCATCAACCCGCAGCCGCGGGCCGCGCCGCTGCGCCGGGGCGGACTGTCGGTGACGGTGCCACCGCTGGCGATCCTGCTGCCGGGGTGACCGGCTCACAGGGTCAGTCCCACCACGATCCGCCAGATCGCGCCGATCGCCGTCAGCACCGTCAGCCCGACCGCGACCAGGTCCAGGGTGCGGATCCGCTCGGTGCGGGCCGACGCCGTGTCGGTCGAGCGGCGCCCGACCGCCCGCTCCTTGAGGACGGTCCGCCACACCAGCACGACGAGCAGGGCCAGCCCGAGCAGCGCCGTGACCAGGGTGAGGAAGTCGGCCTGGCTCACGCCGGCTGTCCCGCCACGGTCGTCTCGCGCACCAGCCGGGCCGGCACGCCGGCGTAGACGCCGGGCACCGGGCAGTCCCGCGCGACGACGGCGCCGGCCGCGATCACCACGTCGTCGGCGATGCGCACGCCGGGCAGGATCTGCGCCCGCGCACCGACCCACACCCGGTCCCCGATCACCACCGGCCGCGCCTGCGCGACGCGGGAGACCCTGCCGTCGGGCAGCGTCGGGTGGTGCGAGGTGACGATCATGACCTGCGGCCCGAACTGGCAGGCCTCGCCGATCCTGATCGGGCCGACCGACTCCAGGTAGCACTCGGCGTTGAGGAAGGTGCGGCGGCCGATCTCGATGTTGCGCAGGGCGCCGTAGATGCGCAGCCCGGCGAAGATGTTGCCGGACCGGATGCGCGCGCCGAACGCGCGGTAGCCGAGCAGCCGCAGCGGGCGCGGCACCACGGCGCTGCCGAGCACGCCGTTGACGACCGCACCGACGGTCATCGACCACAGCTCGATGCGCACCTGGTCTCTCAGCCGCCGGGAAAGGGACCGGATCTCGCTCAACTCGTTCCTCCGCCACTGCCCTGCACGAACCGCTCGGCGGGCGTCGTCCGGCCGAGCACGAGCGACCCGCGATCGTCGAACACCACGTGGTACACCCCGGTCGCCTCGAGCTCGCGCACGAGGTCGGCGCCGTAGGTGGCGGGCACCTGGTCGAAGATCTTCAGGTAGGCCCACTGCGGCTCCGTGAGCACAAGATAATCGGGGCCCTTCAGGCGAAGGCAGCCGACCAGCGCGGGCACGTCGGCCAGCTCCTTCTCGCAATAGCCGTCGACCTCGTACTGGGACACCTCGCCCACGCGCGCGAACGACAGCGGCACCGAGTTGACCAGCGAGTCCACCCGCTGCCCCGGCTCCGCCTGGTGCACCGCCCACGAGGCGGCGGCGATGTCGCTGTCGTGGAAGCTGGTGTAGGCGTCGTTGCCGCCGCGGGCGGTGACGGTCGAGGCGAGCAGCCCGGTGAGCACGACCCACGGCACCGCGGCCATCAGCACGGTCCGCGCCGGCCGGTTGCGCCAGCGCAGCCGCCGCGCCGAGGTGACCGCCCGTTCCAGCGCGAGCGAGGCCGGCAGCGCCATGACCGGCAGCGAGAACAGGAAGCAGCGCATGAAGACCTCGCCGCCGTAGGGCTGGGCCACGGCGAGCCCGAACGGCGCCACGCACAGCGCGGGCAGCAGCCACGACCGCAGCGAGTCCCGCCACATGCGCCAGATGCCGTACCCGGCCATCGCCGCCACGAACAGCGTGATCGCGATGCGCACGGTCAGCACGACGAGCCGGCCGGGACTGCCGGCGAACCGGGCCACGATGCCCTCATCCACAGAGGACCCGACGTCGCCGAGCGGGCTGAGGATCATCTGGACCAGCTGCCCGCTCCAGAACTCCGACGCGCCCAGCGAGAACCACACCACGGCGCCGCCGAGGACCACGAACGGCATCCACGCCGGCCACAACCGGCCGAACACCAGCAGCAGCAACAGCAGGACGCCGAGCACGAACGGCGTCAGCTGGTGGGTCGGCGCGAGCGCGAGCCCGATGAGCACGACCGCGCCCTGGGCGACCAGCCGCGCCTTGGGGCTCGACCGCGGCGCGAGCCGGGCCCGCAGCCGCGCTTTCACCGGTTCGGTGAGGCGGGGCCGCACCAGGTGCCGGAAGGTCAGGGTCAGCGCGGCCAGCAGCAGCACCATCGCGGTGCCCTGCGGGGAGAAGTAGTCCTGCTCGGTCCAGTTGGCGACCAGGTAGAGCCACGGGGCGATCCACGCGGCGCGCCGGTTGCCCAGCGCCGACACGGCCAGCGCGCGCACGCCCAGGACCGCGAGGCCGGACAGCAGGACCGGCGCCCAGTTCAGGAACGGGATCGCGTCGCCCAGCCCCGCGGCGCGGGTGATCATCGCGACCAGGGAGAAGAACCCGGCCCAGGAGAACCGCGCGTCGTAGTCGTGCAGGATGTCGCCGTGCGTGGCGATGTAGTCGGCGAAGCCGGCGTGCAGCCACGCCACCGGCAGGCGCGCGACCTCCTCGACCGCGGGCTGCAGCCCGTACACCCCGAGCACGCCGACGAGCGTGTAGAGCGACAGCAGCCAGGTGCGCGGCCGGTAGCGCAGCAGTTCCAGCACCACCGCGGCGACCAGCAGCGGGTAGGACAGCAGCGTCGGGACCGACAGTTCGGCCACCAGGCCGAGACCGCCGATCTCCTCGGGCGGGATCGGGTGCAGCCCGATGATCCACAGCACCACCGCGACCGCGGCGAGGCCGGGGCCGAAGAACGGGTCGGCGAGGAACGCCGGCCGCCCGGCGCCGGTGCCCAGCCGGGGACGCGAGTCGACGGCGCGGGCGGGCGGCTTCTCCGACGGTGCGCCGAGCCGACCGGAGGCCGGGATGTAACGGGTCGGCGTGCCGGGCGGGGGCGGCTGGGTGAACCGCATCGGCTCGCGCGGGCGGGGCGAGGGGCGGATGGGCCGGTCCGGGCGTAGCGGGCGCAGGAACCGGGTGGGCGGCTCGGTCACGGACGCGCCGCCCGGGACAGCCGCCGCCGCAGGTCGATCAGCACCGCCGCGGCGATGACGGTCTGGGCGACCAGCATTCCGGTCCCGAAGCCGAACGCGGTCGGCACGAGCAGCGCCAGCACCACCGCGGAGGCGGCGGTCGCGGCCTGCAACAGCGCCACACCCGCCCCGCGCCCGGCGGCGAGGTGCACGGCGACGCCGAGCACGACGGCCAGCCGGGGCACCTGGGCGGCCAGCAGGACCCGCAACAGGTCGGTGCCCTGGGTGTACTCCGGGCCGAAGATCGCCAGCATCACCCAGGCCAGCAGCGCGCCGGCCGCGAGCAGCGGGACGAACACCATCACCAGCCGCTTGCCCGCGCCGGTGACCAGCGACCGGGCGTGATCCGGTTCGGCGGACAGGCGCACCACCAGCGGGTTGACGAACGCGGTGGCCGCGACGTCGAGCGCGTTGATCGCGGTCCACACCACGAAGAAGACGGCGTTGGCCTCGGCGCCGAACCGGTGCAGCACGATCAGCGGCACCAGGTTGTAGAGCACCACCACGCACACCATGGCGGGGTAGGAGGGGGCCAGCAGGCGCAGGATCTCGCGCCGGTCGGGCAGCACGCCCGGCTCCCGCGCAGCCGCGGTGCGCCGCACCGACCGCCGGATCAGGATCGTCACGACCACGACGCCGATCAGCGTCGGCACCGCCCAGGACAGCACCAGCCCGAGCGCGCCGGCGACCGGCCCGAGCCCGGCCAGCAGGCCCAGGCGCGCGACGCTGAACGAGGTGTTCTCCACCGGCACCCAGCGGGCCAGCCCGAGCCCGGTCAGCACCTCGTCCTGGAACTGGAACAGGGTCCAGCCGATGCCGGCGACGAGGAACCAGGCCACCCCGGCCGGCACCCGGTGCACGACGTCCGCGCCGGCGGGCACGAGCACGAACGCGACCGAGCCGACGACACCGCCGGCCAGCACGACCAGGTAGGTGCGCAGCAGCAGCTTCGGCTGCCGGGAACCGGCGCGGGGCAGCCAGCGCAGCACCGCCGGGCCCAGGCCGAGCTCGGCGATCCCGGCGATGAGCAGGAAACCCGACACGAACGCGGAGGTGTCGCCGACCTCGGCGGCCGGCAGCAGGCGCGCGGCCAGCACCCAGCCGATCATCCCGGCGAGCGCGGTGATCGCGGCCGACGCCGACAGCGCCAGCCCGTCGGCCACCATGCCCTTCCCGGGTGCGGTCTCCTTCTCCAGCGTCATCGGCCCTCACCGGTGCGGCTGCGCTGGACGTGGTGCGCCAGCGGGATCGCGGTGACGAACGCCAGCACCACGACCGCCGCCTCCGGATACCAGGCGTGCGTGAGCACCAGGACCTGCGCCAGGATCAGCGTGATCGACAGCGAGAGGCCGACCGCGCTGATCCAGGTGACCGACAGGTGCCGGACGTTGACGTAGGAGATCAGGGCCCAGCCGGGCGCGGTCAGCACGAACACCAGCACCGCGACCGGCCGCAGCGCGAAGTCCAGCCCGGACCAGACGAGCACGATCGTCACCAGGCAAACCGCGAGCAGCCCGCAGGCGGTGTACCGCCGGATCCTCAGCTGCTGCTCGACCACACGTGCCCCTCCTGCCCGTCGCCCACCATCTTCACCGGTGGCCGGACCCGCCCTCACCCCGGGCCCGCACCAGGGCCGCGGCGCCGCCGAGCAGGCCCAGGCGCTCGTCGCGGCGCAGCTGCCGCAGGCGCGAGCGGGCCGCGCGGTCGGACAGCGGCAGTTCGGGCGTGCGCGCGGCCAGGCGGGCGGCCCCGCGCGGCACCCGGCGCAGGATGGAGAACGCGGTGACCGGGCGGCGGCGCACGGACAGCAGGAGCATCGCGGCCAGTCCCACGCCGTAGCCGCGCATCCGCTCGCGCAGCTCGAGCCAGTCGGCGCGGTGGATGTGCCGGGCCACGGCGTGCGGGGTGTGGACCACCGCGCCGCCGGCGTAGGCCAGCCGCACGAACAGGTCCAGGTCCTCCCCCGCCATCGTCGGCGTGCCGGCGCCGAGCAGCGGGTCGAACCCGCCGAGGTCCTCGAACACCGCGCGGCGCCAGGTCGCGCAGCTGCCCGGGCCGTAACGCGCCATGGACAGCGGGTACAGCGGGTCCTCGCGGGCGGTGTCGCGGTCGATCCGCTGCCACCGCACGGAGTTGCTGTAGCCCTTGAGCCGTTCGAACAGGACCTCGGCGTCGGTCTCCAGGCTGGCCGGGAGCACCAGCGAGGTCACGCACGCGACCGCGGGGTCCGCGGCGAACTCCTCGGCCACCGCGTCGAACCAGCCCGGCTCGACGGTGATGTTCTCGTCCACGAACGCGATCAGGTCGTGGCTCGCCGCGCGGGCCCCGGTGTTGCGCGCGGTGCTGACACCCTTGCGCGGCTCGACGAGGTAACGCGCGCCGAGGGCCTCGACCTCGCCGCGCAACCAGGCGTCCCCCTCGGGCAGCCGCGGCAGGTTGTCGACCACGATCACCTCGAGATCGGGGTACCCGGCCTCGAGCGCGGCGCGGGCGCTCGCGACGGCCTCCCGCTTGCGGTACGCGGTCGGGATGACGACGCTGACCGGCGGTCTGGTGAACTCCGGGCGCCGGCGCGGGGCGGGCGGGGCGGCCAGGTTCGGCAGCCGCACCACGCCGTGCTCGACCGGGAGCAGCAGGACGTCGACCGTGCGGTCGCCGTCGCGGACCAGCACCTGCGCCGCCCGGTAGTGCCCCACCCGCCGGTGCGGGACGGGCAGCACCTCCGGCGCGGTGCGCGCCTCGACGGTGGCGATGTGGATCGGGCCGTGCACCAGCGACGGCGACGGGCCGGGCCGCGGGGTGCGGATCTGCGCCTTGCCCCGCAGGTAGCCGGCCGCGGTCGAGGACACCACGGTCACCAGGCCGAGCACACCGGAGGCACCGCTCACGCGGCCCACTGCCAGGCGCCCGAACTCGCGCACGACCGCGGCCGGGATGGCCCGGCTGAGGTAGTCCCGCTCGGTGGACAGCGCCGCCTCCCTGCCGACGAGGCGGGAGACGTAGGCCTTGGACAGGCCCTCGCCCCAGCCGCGGCGGCGCAGGTACGCCCAGGTGACCCGGTCCGGCGTCACGCGGTGGTGCACCACGGCCTCGGGCCGGAAGACGATCCGCGCGTCCGGCGCCGCCTGGCGCAGCCGGATGCACAGCTCGGTCTCCTCGCAGCCCAGCGGGGTGCGCCCGATGCGGCCGAGGTCCTCGGAGAACACCCCGGCCAGCGCGAAGGCCTCGCGGCGGAAGGACATGTTGCAGCCCATGAGGTTGCGCACCGGCGTCTCGGCGGTGGGCTGCCCGGTGTAGGTGCAGCCGACGACCCAGTCCAGCTCGCCGGTGAGCGAGCCGCGGCCCGCCGGCAGCTTCGCGGGCCGCCGCCCGGCGGGCCAGCGCGGCCGGGCGGAGCCGCCGACGGCCAGCACGTCCCGGTCGCGGTAGCCGGCCAGCAGCTGCTCCAGCCAGTCCGGCGCGGCCTCGGCGTCGTCGTCGAGGAACGCGATCACGTCGCCCTTGGCGATGCCGAGCGCGGTGTTGCGGGCGCCGGACAGTCCGCGCCGCCCGGCGTTGGGCACCACCGTCACGCCGTCGAACTCCGCGGCGGCCCGGCGCTCCAGCTCCGGGTTGTGGTCGACGACCACGATGATCTCGCGCGGCGGCACCGACTGCCCGCGGGCCGAGGCCACCGCCGCGGCCAGGTCCGCCCAGCGCCGTTCGGTGTAGGCGCAGATCACCACGCTGGTGTCGAACGAGGTCATGCTTCGGGAACCTTCGTGTCCAGCGCGAGCGGCGCGGGGACCTCGGCGGCGGGCTCGGGGGTGAACAGGCCGAAGCGCCGGCTGCGGCGCTGACGGCCGACCCGCTGCCACTCGGCCACCAGCGTGCGCAGCACCCGCCCGCCGTCGGAGAAGGTGCGCAGGTTGGTCTCACCGTGCAGGCGGGCCCGCTCGACGCTGGGCACCTCCGTGATCCACAGGCCCAGCGCGGCCATCCGGCAGTTGATCACGGTCTCGATCTCGAAGCCGTCGCCCCACAGCATCTCCTCGCCGGCCGGCGCGAACACCGGCGGCAGGTTCAGCAGGGGAACCAGGTCGCGCCAGAACGCGTTGTACCCGTAGCACAGGTCGGTGAAGCCGGCGCTGAAGAGCGTGTTCGACAGCCGGTTGAGGCCGGAGTTGCCGGCCGCGCGCAGGTGTGTGATGTCGTGGCTGCCGCCACCGGGGGCGAACCGGGTGCCCTTGGCGAAGTCGGCGCCGCCGGTGAGCGCTTCCACGAACCGCGGGATCTCCGCCGGATCGGCCGAGCCGTCGGCGTCGAACATGACGATGACGTCGCCGGAGGCGGCGAGGAAGCCGCAGGCCAGCGCGTTGCCCTTGCCCCGGCGGGTCTGCCGGATCACGCGCGTGCCGGGACGGGCGGCGCGGGCGACCTCGGGCGTGCCGTCGCCGGAGTCGGCGTCGACCACCAGCACCTCGTGCACCGGCGGCAGCTCGGGCAGGACCTCGCGCAGGTTCGGCGCCTCGTTCTTGGCCGGGACCACGATGGTGACGCGCGGATCGGGGCCGCGGCGGGGCGGGTGCGCGGCGGCGAAGGCGAACGCGTCGCCGAGGTTCTCGTAGTCGGTGACGGGACTGGGGGAATCCATGATCGTCAACGCCGTGCTGTCCTTGCTGGCGGGCACACCCTGGGGGTGGTGTGCGGGTCGGGGGTGGCGGGGCTGCTGGTGCTGCTGTCTGGGACGCGCGGCCCTGCGGTCAGGTTCGGTCTCTTCGCAGATCCGCCGCGAGCGCGCCGCGGGCCTGTTCGGACTTCAGCCACGCCAGGCGCGTGTAGCGCCCGGTGAAGGCCTCCATGGTCAGGCCGTGACGGGTGTAGTGCCCGGCCAGTTCCCTGGCGCCGTCGGCGACGGTCCAGACGGCGTCGTAGCCGGGAAGCGCTTCCCGGATCCGGGAGAAGTCGACCCGGTAGGAGCGCGGGTCCGGGCCCGCCTCGCCGGTGATCAGCAGCTCCGAGCCGGGCACCGCGGTGACCACGGACTCGGCGATCTGGCGGACGGTGAGGTTGTTGGCCTCGGTGCCCACGTTGAACGCCCGGTCGTGCACGGCTTCGGCGGGCGCGGTCAGCGCCGCCGCGAAGGCCCGGGCGATGTCGAGCGCGTGCACCAGCGGCCGCCACGGAGTGCCGTCGGAGAGCACCCGCACCTGGCCGGTGAGCACGGCGTGGCCCACCAGGTTGTTCAGGACGATGTCCGCGCGCAGCCGCGGCGAGAACCCGAAGGCGGTGGCGTTGCGCAGGTACACCGGGCTGAAGCCGGCGTCGGCGAGGTCGTGCAGGTCGTCCTCGACCCGGACCTTGGACTCGGCGTACGGGGTGACCGGGCGCAGCGGCGCGTCCTCGGTCACCAGCTCCTCCCCCGCCGCGCCGTAGACCGAGCACGTGGAGGCGTAGAGGAACCGCCGCACCCCGGCGTCCTTGGCGAGCTTGGCCAGCTGGACCGACGCGGTGTGGTTGATCTCGTAGGTCAGTTCGGGCGCGAGGGCGCCGAGCGGGTCGTTGGACAGCGCGGCCAGGTGGATCACGGCGTCCACTCCGGACAGCCGGTCGGCGGTGACGTCGCGCAGGTCCGCCGGCTCGCCCGGCGGGTCGTCCGGCCGCGGCCCGAGCACGCAGGCCGCGAACAGGCCGGAGTCCAGCCCGAGCACCTCGTGCCCGGCCTCGCGCAGCACCGGCGCCATCACCGAGCCCAGGTACCCCTGGTGACCGGTCAGCAGAACGCGCATCACCGCACCCCCGCCGGGATCGTGGACGGGCGCTCCCACAGCATCCAGGGTCGCGCGCCGCTCTCGTAGGCCGCGTCGAGCGCCGCCCGTTCCTTGAACGTGTCCGCGGGCTGCCAGAACCCGCGGTAGGGGTAGGCGATCAGGCGGTCCTTTTCGGCCAGTGCGGCGCAGCCGTCCTCGACCAGGTCGCCGTTCTCCGGCAGGTGGTCGAAGATCTCCTGGCGGAGCACGAAGTAGCCGGCGTTCTCCCACAGCGGCAGGCGGCTGGCCGAGCTGATCGAGGAGACCCGGTTGCCGTCGCCGGCGAACTGGACGCAGTGGAACGACGACTGCGGCGGAACCACCATCATCGAGGCGCCCGCGTCGGCGGCGGCGAGGTTGTCGACCATGACGTCGAGCGGGGCGTCGGTGAGCACGTCGGCGTAGTTGGCCAGGAACATCTCCTCGCCCTCGACGTGCTCGCGCACGCGCCGCAGCCGCTCGCCGATCGGCGATTCGACACCGGTGTGCACGAACGTGATCGTCCAGTCGCTGATGTCGGTGGACAGCAGCTCGACCTCGCCACCGCGCAGCACGAAGTCGTTGGACGCGGTCTCGGTGTAGGACAGGAAGAAGTCCTTGATGTGCCGGGCGCCGTAGCCCAGGCACAGGACGAACTCGGTGTGCCCGAAGTGCGCGTAGTAGCGCATCACGTGCCACAGCAGCGGCCGCGGGCCGACCATCTGCATCGGCTTCGGGACGTCGTCCGCGGGGCCGTTGCGCATGCGCATCCCGTAGCCACCGCAGAAGAGCACCACCTTCATTCAGTTCACCTCGACAGCCTGCAGCGCGGGGATTTCCGGGACTTCCGGGGAGACGATCTCGAGTTCCGGGATCGCGAACACCAGCCGGCCGCCCCAGTCCGCGATGTGGCGCAGCTGCTCGGTCAGCTCGGCGCGCAGGTTCCACGGCAGCACGAGCACGTAGTCGGGGCGGTCCGCCTCGATCCGGTCCGGTTCGAGGATCGGGATGCGCGTACCGGGGGTGAACCGGCCGTGCTTGTACGGATTCCGGTCCACAGTGTACTCGAGCAGGTCGGGCCGGATCCCGCAGTGGTTGAGCAGCGTGTTGCCCTTGCCCGGCGCGCCGTAGCCGACCACGCGCTCGCCGCGGCGCTTCGCCCCGATCAGGAACTCCAGCAGGGACAACCGGACCTCGCCGACACGGCGGGCGAAACCGGCGTACCCGGACAGCTCGTGCAGGCCCGCGGCCCGCTCGCGCTCCAGCACACCGGTGACGCGCGCCGACGGCTCGCCCGCGACCTCGGCCGGCCGCGCCCACACGCGGATCGAGCCGCCGTGGGTGTCCAGCAGCTCGACGTCGGCCACGGCCAAGCCGGCGGTCGCGAGGGCGCGGCGGGCCGAGGCGAGCGTGTAGTACTGGAAGTGCTCGTGGTAGATCGTGTCGTACTGGGTCAGCTCGATGAGGCTGAGCAGGTGCTGCACCTCGATCGAGACCCAGCCGTCGTCGGCGACGAGCGCGCGCAGGCCGCGCGTGAACCCGAGGACGTCGGGGATGTGGGCGTAGACGTTGTTGGCCACCACCAGGTCCGCCGGGCCGTGCTCGCGCCGCACGCGCTCGCCGGTCTCCGGGGTCAGGAACTCGGTCAGGGTCGGCACGCCGGCCTCCCGGGCGGCCGCGCCGACGTTGACCGACGGCTCGATGCCCAGGCAGCGCACGCCGCGCGCGACGACGTTGCGCAGCAGGTACCCGTCGTTGCTGGCGACCTCGACGACGAAGGAGTCCGGGCCCAGGCCCAGGCGGGCGGCCGCGGAGTCGACGAACCGTTCCGCGTGCGCGAGCCAGGAGGAGGAAAATGACGAGAAGTAAGCGTATTCGGTGAAAGTCTCGACGGGATCGATCAGGGGCGGCAGCTGGGCCAGCAGGCAGTCCGGGCAGATCCGCAGGTGCAGGGGGTACGCCGGCTCGGGCGCGTCGAGCTGGTCCGGCGCGAGGAACGATTCGCACGGCGGACTGGCGCCGAGGTCGACCACGCTCCGCAGGTCCGGCGAACCGCACAGGCGGCAGGACAGCGGCTCGGCTGGCATGTGGCAGTTACTCCCCTGTGGTCAGATCACCCCGCCCGCAGCGGGGCCTCATCACCGTGACTATAGGGATGGCGCGGAGCGGCGTTACGAGCAACTGGGTGATCAATTCACCCCAATCGGGTGATCGATAACACGCACTGTGTCGCCCGGTCTCACGAGAAGCCACCAGAAGAGATCAACTTCGCGGTCCGACCGGATTTCCCGAAGACGCGTCAGGCCAGGATCCACTCGCAGTGGCCCCCGTCGAGCTGCGGGAAAGCCGTGCGCACCTCGGCTTCAAGATCGGGGACGAACAGCAGGACGGCGTGCGGGATCGGGTGGGTGAGGTTCTCCGGACCGACCACCGGTATCCGGGTACCGGGCATACGCCGGCCGTGCTTCGCCGGGGAGATGTCGACGATCGCGGGCAACAGATCGATATCGATTCCCGCGCGGCGAAGCAAGACGACGGCACGGGAGGCCGCACCGTAGCCCACCACGCCGCGGCCGGCGTAGTCGCGCAGCCGCGCCAGCACGCGGTCGCACCCCTGCCCGACCGCCCGGCCCAGTCCCGCCACCACGCCGATGTCCTCGATGCCGGCGGCGCGTTCGGCGGCCACCAGCGCGGCGGTCGCCTCGTCCGGCGCCGGCTCGCGGCGCAGCTCCAGCAGCACGGTGCCGCCGTAGAGGTCGAAGCTCCAGCTGCGCCCCGGCCCGAGCCCGGCGGAGGCGGCCAGTGTGATCGCCGCCGGTGCCGAGTAGTACGCGAAATGCCCGTGCCGCAAGGCGTTCCACTGTCCCTGACGGACGATCGAGGCCAGCGAGTGGAACTGCATGAGCAGTGCGCCGCCGGGAGCCAGCCGCGCGGCCCGGCGCGCCATCGCCGCGCGCTGGTCCGGTTCGTGCATCAGGCCGAAGCAGTCGACCACGACGTCGGCGGGCTCGTCCGCGGCGGCCTCCCGCATGCCGGCGGCGCGCAGCAACGGCAGCCACGACCCGCCGTGCGGGCTGCCGAACTCGGCCACGGTCGCACCCGGCCGCACCAGCCCGGCCCGCGTCAGCCGGGCGACCGCGTCGGCGGCCTGGTCGGTCAGCGCCCTCGGTTCCACCCCCGCCGGCTCCTCGGCCGTGCCGGGGTCCTCGGCCAGCTGCGCCAGCGCGCACCGCGCGCACATCCACATCCGCAGCGGCCACACCGGGTCGGGGCCGGGATCGGTGGCGGGCGGGAACAGGTCGCACGGCGGTTGCTCCCCCAGGTCGAGCACGAGCTCCCCGTCGGCCGTGCCGCACGCCCGGCAAGATGGCACCGTTTCCCCTTCCCCAACACCGATCGGACAGGAGCAACATACGGTGCAGGTGACCGAGACCGCGCTGGCGGGCGTGCTGCTCATGCGCCCGCGGCCCCACCACGACGAACGGGGCCTGTTCACCCGGACCTTCGACGCCGCGATCGCCCGCGAGCACGGGGTCGACCTCGGCCCGCTCGCGCAGGACTCGCAGTCCCGGTCGCGCCGGGGTGTCGTGCGCGGGCTGCACGGGCGGTCCGGGCGCGGCGAAGGCAAGCTCGTGCGGTGCGCGCACGGCGCCGTGCTGGACGTCGTGGTCGACATCCGGCCGGGGTCGGCGACCTTCGGGCGGTCCCTGGCGGTGCGGCTGGACGACGAGGAGTTCGTCTCGCTGTGGGTACCGCCCGGGATGCTGCACGGCTTCCAGTCGCTGACCGCGACCGCCGACGTCTGCTACCGCATCGACACACCGCACGATCCGGCGCAGGACCTGGCGGTCCGCTACGACGACCCCGATCTGGCGATCGAGTGGCCGCTGCCGGTGTCGGCGGTCAGCCCGCGCGACGCGTCGGCGCCGTCGTGGCGGGAGCTGCTGGCGACGCTGCGAGCGTGAGCGCGAGCTTGTCCACGTAGAAGGCCTCGGCGTAGCGGGTGTGCTGCTGCACCCCGCGCAGCCGGGCCAGGCCGAGGAACGCGTCACGGGTGTACCAGTCCCGGCCGTGCTGCGAGGGGTAGTGCTTGGCCAGCAGGTCGGCCTTCGCCTCGGCGGTCTCGGCGGTGAGCTCCTGGTACACCGCCGGCTGCCCGAGGTCGCCGTCCCACTTGAGGATCTCGTAGCCGAGCACGGGCTGGTCGCGGAACACGGTCGGCACGATCTCGGCGAGCAGGCGGTGGTCCTGGTGCCGGTCGTGGCGCTGCGGCGCGAACACCAGGTCCGGCGTGACGCGGCCGCGCAGCGCGGTGACCGCGTCCTTGACCGCGTCCCAGTGCGCGGGCATCCGCCCGTCGGGCAGGTCCAGGACGGTCAGCTCGACGCGCGCCGGGGCGCAGAACTCGTCCAGCGCGGCGCGTTCCTCCGCGGCACGCTCGGTGGAGCCGCCGGACAGGACGAGCGCGTGCACGTCGAGGCCGGGCCGCCCGGCGCACAGCGTGAGCAGCGCGCCGCCGGCGCCGATGGCGATGTCGTCGCAGTGGGCGCCCAGCAGCGCGACGGAACGGAGTTCGGGGAAGGAGACAGCCTGCACGCCGGGCAAGGGTGCCAGAGGCCGTGTCAGTAGGCGCCGCGGCCTCCCGTGACCGCCCGGAACGTCTTCCACAGGATCGCCATGTCCAGGGCCAGCGACCAGTCCTCGACGTACCGCAGGTCCAGCCGGACGCTCTCCTCCCAGGACAGGTCACTGCGGCCGCTGACCTGCCACAGGCCGGTCATGCCGGGCTTGACGAGCAGCTTGCGGCGCGCGGCGCGCTCGTAGTTCTCGGTCTCGGCGGGCAGCGGGGGCCGGGGCCCGACGAGCGACATCGTGCCGCCCAGGACGTTGAACAGCTGGGGCAGCTCGTCCAGGGAGTAGCGGCGCAGCACGGCGCCCACCCGGGTGATGCGCGGGTCGCGGCGGAGCTTGAACAACGGGCCGGACCCCTCGTTGTCGCCGAGCAGGCCGCTGCGCATCCGGTCGGCGCCGGTGACCATGGTGCGGAACTTGACCATCGTGAAGGCGCGGCCGTCGCGGCCCACCCGCAGCTGGCGGTAGAACACCGGGCCGCGGTCGTTGAGCTTGATCAGCGTCGCGATGGCGGCCAGCAGCGGCGCGGCCAGCGCGAGGATCGCGGCGGCGCCCAGGCGGTCGACGACGTCCTTGACGATGCGGCGGCCGCCGGTGAACGTGGGCGCGGAGACCCGTAGCAGGGGCATGCCCAGTACCCCGGAGACGTTCAGCCGCGGCCCCGCGATGTCCATCAGGACCGGCGCGACCACGAGTTCCGCCCCGGTGCCCTCGAGGTCCCAGGCCAGCTGCTGCAGGCGCTCGGGTGTCCAATACGGATCGGAGGTGATCGCGACGACGCGGTAGCCGCCGCGGCGGACCTGCTCGGCGAGCTCGTGCAGGCGCCCCGCCACGGCGATCCCGCCGATCTCGCCGCCGGCCCGCTCACCCTGCCCGGTGGCGGTGCACACGGCCGACACCTGCCAGCCGACGTGCGATTCGGCGCGGGTGCGCTCGATGAGGTCCCGCAGCGTCTGCGGCGACCCCGCGGCGATGACCGAGTGCATGCACTGCCCGGCGCGGCGGGCCCGGTGCAGCACCTGGCGCAGCGCGTACCGCAGCGGGAAGGCGATCACCGCGACGGCCGGGACCGCGAAGAAGACCCACGGCTGCACGTCGAGGGCGCCGAAGAGCAACCCCGCGAGCGCGACGACCACGGCGGCCATCAGGAGGCTGCGGCCCAGGCGGCGGAACTCCTCGGTGCCTTCGCCGAGGACGTGCTGGCTCCACGCCCGGTTGATCGGCAGGGAGCACAGGATCGCGAACGCCGTGCCCGACGCGTGCAGGAAGTAGGGCCGTCCGGTGATGTCCAGGATCAGCAGCGCGCCGGTGACGATGACCAGCATCGTGGCCACCACGTCCGCGAGGATCACGTACCCGCGGTACCGGGTCTCCCACGGCTGGACGGCGGCGCGCGGGGTGGCCGTCTCCCCCGGGTCGACGGCGTGCAGCCGCGCGTGACCCGGCAGGCCTCGCGTCTCGGAACCCCGTCCGGTGTCCGCCACCGGGATGGGCTTCCGCACCGGCTCTTCCATCCGACCTCCCGCGACGTCCGGCTGGTACCGGCGCGTCCCGAACCACGCCGACGATTACGTCGAGTAACCGTGCTCTCCGCTCCGCCACACCCGAAAGGGGCGGCATCTGCCCTGGAATCGGTGACGTTCAGGGCGGTGTTACAGGCCACTTCAGGGAAATTCGGGGGAAAATCAGCCGCTTCGCGGCCTCGATCGGGCGACGGCGAGGCCACGGAGAGCGCTCGTTGCTCAGCCGCACACCACTACTGCTGGTAGCCGGTTATTTGACCACCTCCGCCGGTGTTTCATCCACTGGAACACAGAAGCTGAAATTGCCCCCGTTTGGGCATTGTCCGGGGTTGACGCGGAGGCGGACATCGCTCCCGCCGCGCGGCGTTTCCGCACCGCAGCGGCAGCCCGCCCGCAGCGCCACAGCCGTTGACGCCCGGCCCGGCCGGCCCGGACAGGGGAACCCCCGGCGCACGTCACGATCCCGCCCTCCCTCGTGCACCGGGGTTCCCTGCCCGGGCATCAAGCAGCCAACCCACACCCGCGGGGCCGCGACAGCACGCAACCAACACGCGCCGGCTCACACCGGAGGGGAGGGCCTGGTGCTCGCCTTCACCGCCGCCCCCACGTCCCGGTGCGGGAACCGCTCGATGATGCCGGTGCAGATGGCCGAGGTGCCGGACGACACTCGCACCGCGCGCCGGCACGGTCAGGGCTCGATTCCCGCGGCCCGGAGCCAGACCACCCGGCAGGTCTCGGCGGCCTGGTCGAGCGCCTCGGGAGAAATCGCCGACGCGTGGTAGAACGTCCGCTCGATCATCCAGCACACCGCGCGCGCGAGAGCCGGTGCGCCGTCGGGCCCGTCGTGGGAGGCGACGCCGGCGCGCACCAGGATCGCCGTGATGGCTTCGATGAAGATCTCCGCCGTCTCCGTCCACAACGCTCCGATCTCCGGGATCGTGGACGCCTGGTCGATGGTGACGCGCATGATCAGGCCGTGCTCACGCCAGTGGTCGCGGGTGCGCCGCAGGGCCGTCGCGATCGCGTCCCGGGGTGCCGCGGGATCATCAGCCGCGGCGCGAGATTTCTCGCGCAGCGCCTCGACGGTCTTGGCGAAGAGGGCGACCAGCGCCTCCTGTTTGGAGCTGAAGTAGAAGTACATCGACGCGCGGGAGAGCCCGGCGCGTTCGGCGATGTCGTTGGTCGTGAGCGCATCGAAGCTCTTGACCGCCAAGAGGTCGCCGAGGACTTCGAGGATCTTCTGTTCGCGCAGGTCGCCCTTGGACGGCGCACCGGATCGCCGTCGCCCCGCCTTGACCGGATCAGGCATCGCCTGCCCACCTCCCCTTTCGCCGGCACCACGATCGTCCGCGCACACGATGGCACGGCCCGGCTGCCGGAGGTCCGGCAGCCGGGCCACCGGCGCTCAGTTCGCCGCGATCTGGTGCCCGTCCGGGAAATCCGTGGACCGCGACAGCTCTTCCCACGCTTCGATGTCCGCGGCCACCGCGGCCCGGCCGCTCGCCACGAGCCGCAACGCGTCCGAACCGAGCACGAGGTGCACCGGCGGCGACTCCGCCTCGATCACCTCGAGCACGGCCTCGGCGGCCTTGGCCGGATTGCCCAGCTGGTTGCCGCTGGCGGCCCGCCGGGCCGCGCGGATCGGCTCGAAGAGCTCGTCGTAGTCCGGGATCGACCGGTCACTGCGGACCATCGAGCGGCCCGCCCAGTCCGTCCGGAACGAACCGGGCTCGATGATGGTCACCCGCACCCCGAAACCCGCGACCTCCTTGGCCAGGGTTTCGAGCATGCCCACCACCGCGTATTTGCTGCCGCAGTAGTACGCCAGCCCGGGCACGGTCATCAACCCGCCCATCGAACTCACGGCGAAGATGTGTCCCGAGCGCCGCTTCCGCATCCCCGGCAGGACCGCGTGGACGGTGGCCGCCACGCCGAAAACGTTGACGTCGAACTGCGCGCGCAGCTCGGCCATCGACGACTCCTCGAACACGCCCTCGTGCCCGTAACCGGCGTTCGCGATCAGCACGTCGACCGGGCCCACGCTGCGCTCGACCTCGCCGACCACGTCGAACACCGCCTCGTCGTCGGTCACGTCGAGCAGCCGGGCGTGGGCCCGTCCAGGCGCGAGCGCCTCGAACTTCGCCAGGTCCTCGGACTTGCGCACAGTGCCGACGACAGTGTGGCCGGCCGCCAGCGCACCCTGAGCGAAGGCGCGGCCGAGGCCGCTGCTCGCGCCCGTGATCAGAAACGTTCGCTTCGTCATGGCACCGACTCTACACTTCGTCTATAAAAATCGACACTGTGTCGACCAACTCGGGTGCACTGCTGCCCCACGCCGTGTCAGCCACCTCGGCGACGAGACGAGATCACCCGGCCGGCACAGGACGCCTACACGGGCTACGTATCGGTTGCGGGCCATTCTGGCCGGTCTAGAGCACCGCAGGTCCGAGTTGGGCGATCTTGGCCGAGTCCCACCCGGTCTTGTGGGCTTGTTCCGGGTATCAACCCACTACCACCGGAATCTGGTTTCCCCGCACGGCCAAGCTGCGGTGAGGAACACGCGCTAGCACGGAGCCATGACGGGACACCAACGCAGCCCTCCGGTGACTCCGCGCCGGCGGTCATCTCGAGCACGACGCAACAGTGACTTACACGGAAACCGTGACAAACCGCGAGTGTTGCACGGTCACTGCCGTAGCTCGCCCCGTTGGCCATCGGGTGCCGCATCGAAGACGCCGAGGCGTACGCGGCTGACATGACCACGGATCGGCGGCGAGGCATCTGGGGCGACCCCACGGCCGGCAGGACCACCCTGACGGCGTGGGTCGCGCCAGCTTCCCGGATGGTTGATGACGATCTGCCTGAGCGGGCGAAGGAGGAGGACGCGCGTCATGGCTGCACGTGGCGATGGCCCGGGCTGACTCGCCAGGGCGATCAGCCCCGGACGAGATGACGGCCCAGGCCGGAATCTCGCGCTCAGCGAGTAGGTGAATCGATTGCTACACCGGATTGTGGTCGCTGGGAACGCGCAGGCCGGCGAGGGTGACGGCGACGAGCCGGTCGACTGCAGCTTGGGCTGGCAGGCTGCCGGCGGCGTTGAGCGCGTGCAGGCAGTAGGCGGCGAGTTCGCCTGCCGGTGTGTCAGCGCGGAGGTCGCCGGCCTGGGCTGCGTCGGCGATCAGGCTGGAGACGAGGTCGTGGAGTTGCTGCTGCGCGTCGGCGAGGTGTTCGTCGCGGTGGAGGAACCGTCCGATCTCGGTGTTGTGGTGGCTACGTGTTTGGTGGGCGATGCGCGCGTACGCCTGCAACACGGCCTCCAACCGCTGCCCGGGGTCGTTCACAGTGTCCCGGGCCTCGGTCAGCTGCGTCAGGTGCGTGGTGATCTGGCGGTGGTGCCAGGCATGCAGGATGGCGTCGACGTCGGGGAAGTACTTGTAGAGCGTGGCGCGGCCGATGCCGGCCTTCTCGGCTATTTGCGCCATCGTCACTGACCGCAGTCCGTGCTCGAACACCAGCGCCGCCGTGGCGTCGAGGATTGCGTCGCGCACCTGGTGGCGGTGCGCCTCGATCGTCTCGTTCCACAGCTTCGGCACGCGCCAACTATACGCAACGCCGTCACTGCAGACATCAAGAATTGACTATAGACACCATGTCTCGATAAATTCGAGTAGCCACCATCCAGCCGCCGCCGCGGCGGCACGAGCCGAGGACACGCTGATGACGCGACCTTCCCGCCCGTATCCGGGAACGCACAGGCCAGCCGGACCGGACGATCTGTACGCCAGTCCGCCGCCGTGGGACATCGGCCGGCCACAACTCGCGTTCCAGGCGCTCGCCGAGGACGGTGCGCTGTCGGGCCGGGTGCTGGACGTTGGCTGCGGGACCGGCGAGCACACGCTCATGGCCGCTGCGCTCGGCCTGGACGTCACCGGCGTCGACCTGGCGAGCAATGCCCTGGACAAGGCCGGGCACAAGGCGCGTGACCGGGGACTGACGGTGCGGTTCCTGCGCCACGACGCCCGCCGGCTCGGCGAGCTGGGCGAGGTGTTCGACACTGCCCTCGACTGCGGGTTGTTCCACATCTTCGCCGACGCCGACCGTACCGCCTATGTGGACAGCCTCCGGTCCGTGCTGGCTTCGGGCGGCCGGTACTTCATGCTCGGCTTCAGCGACCAGCAGCCCGGCGACTGGGGACCGCACCGGCTGACCCGCTCGGACATCACCACCGCGTTCACCGGCGGATGGCGAATCGACATCTTGGAACCGGCCACGATCGAGATCACCACCGACCCACAGGGCGTTCGCGCCTGGTTCGCGGCCGTTACCCGACTCTGACCATCCACCGGACTTCACCGGCCCCAGGAGGGCTTCCATGCCGACCGCCGACGCGACGATCTCGACCAACCGGGCCAGCCGCTACCTCACCCAGCTCTGCCGGCATCTCAACCAAATGAGCCGGATGCGACACCGCCCGGCCGCGAGCCACAGCGGTCAGGCGCCGCCCGCAGTGGACAACGTGGACTGGTCCGACACCGCAGGCACCATCCGCTTCTCGACCGGCACCTGCACGCTGCAGGCGACGCCCGACACGCTGACGCTGCGCGTCGACGCCGACGACGAGGACGCCCTGAACCGGCTGCAGCAGAGTATTGCCCGCCGGCTGGAGACGATCGGCAGGCGCGACCGCCTGACCGTCCACTGGGGACAGCCGGATTCGACATCCGGCCGTCCGGCCGAGGAGGCCGCCGCCGCAGCAATCCCAGGGCGACGTCGCCGGCTCGGCAGCACGCTCGTCCTCCTCGGACTCGTTGTGTTGGCAGTCGTCGTCCATCTCGGGTTGCTGGGTGGCGCGCTGGCGGCTTCACCGTGGGCAAGTTGGGGGACCACCATCGTGGTGGCGATCATCCTGGTGAAAGTCATCGCAGTTGGCGTACACGTGATCCTGGGACGAATGGCGTTTCGTCATCGCGGGACCTTCCTACGCCGTCGACATGGCCGCGTCGGGGTGCCCGCAGCGACGGCAGACCGCCACGAGCACCCGTCCTGACCAGACGGCGGGCTGGGGATCCTGCCGCGGCGAGATCCCCAGTCCGATTACGCAGCCGTGTGCTCGCGGCCGGTGGGCGGATCGTGTTGCACTGTCCGGCCTCGCCCACGCCGCCTGCGAAGCCGGCGCCATCCGCCGCGAACAGGCCGACACCTGGATCGCCGAACATACGTGCCGTGCGCAGGCGGACCGTCTGTTCGCCGCCCTGCCGCGGGTTCTCGCCGCGGCCGCGCGTTCCGGACGCCCACACTCAGGTGATCACCGTGACGGCCAAGGCGACCCATCACACCGTCGTCCCGGTGAACACGGCCGCGGCAAGCAGACGGAACGCTCGTGTTCGGACGAGGTGCGGTCGCAGCGCCAGCGGCAGGAAACCCAGCGGCTGTGCGACCGCACCGAACGCGATCAGCAGCGCGATCCACCCGGCCAGGGGCGGCACGGCGGCGCCGACCGCCCCCCTGCGCCACCCAGCCCGATAGCACCGCGATGGCCAGTTCGGCGACGCGCACGACCACGAGCAGCGGCACGACGACCTCCGGGTCACAGTTCGAGGATCAGGTCGGCGACCCGGCGCGGATCGTCGGACATCGGAACGTGGCCGCTGCCGGAAAGCCGGACGTGCCGTGCGCTCGGCACCCGCGCGGGCCGCCCGGCCTGACCGCCGATCAGCAGCCGGTCCTTCGCACCCCAGGCGATCATGACCGGCACATCCGCAGCGGTTTCGCCAAGTACAGGCCCAGCACCGCAGCGCGCACCGCAGGTATCCGCGGCAGCGAAGGCAACACGGGCCGCAGCAGCCGGGCCAGGGCGCGCGAGCCGCGGAGCACCGCGACCACGTAACCGACCTCGGGGCGCCGCCATGCCGGCGGTGCAGGAACCCCTCGCGGTCGGCGGACCGCGAACGGACAGCGGCCGGCCGCTCGTCATGTCCGGGTCAGGCTCGACAGCAGCGTGGCGGTGAGCACCTCCGGGACGTCGGCGGCGGCGAGCTGTCCTTCCTCGACCTCGTCGGCGGCGGCGTGGATGAGCGCGTAGCAGGTGGTGACCAGCCACCGGCGCGGGAGATCACCGCGGAACGCGCCGTCGGCCTGCCCCCGGGCGATCAGGCGGTCGACGTGCTGGAACGCCCGGTCGTGCTGCCGGCGCAGGCCCTCCGGGCCCAGCACGGTCACGGCGACCGAGTGGAGCCTGCGATGGCGGTCCAGAACCGACCAGGACGTGCGCACCAGCCGCGCGAGCGCATCCGGCGGTGACGCCTCCTCCAGGCGCAAGCCGGTCAGCGCCTCGTCGGTCTCGGTCATGGCCCGCTCGATGACCGCCTCGAGCAGGACCTCCCGGCTCGGGAAGTGGCTGTAGAGGGTGACCCTGCCGATGCCCGCGGCCTGCGCGATCTCGATCATCGAGGGGTTGAGACCCCGGCTGAACAGGTCGCGGGCGGCGGCGAGGATTCCTTCGATGTTGCGTTCGGCGTCGGCTCTCCGGCGCGGTGGGGTAGCGGCCACGGCGGCCAGGGTACGGCGGGTCAGTGCCCGTGCCCGGCCACGGCCCGCGGCTTGCCCGCCGGCACGAGGACGGCTGCGACCACCGCCGCCACCGGGGCCGCGATCGCGCAGAGCAGGTAGGCCGCGGTGAAACCGCCGACGCCGGCATCGCCGGCGATCGACCCCGCCGCCACGGTGGACACCACCGCCACACCGATGCTGCCGCCGAGTTCGTGGAAGGTGTTGATCACGCCGGAGGCGACTCCGGACTCGGTGTGCCCGACGTTGGCCAGTGTCGTGCTGGTCGCGGTGACGAACAGCGGACCGAGGCCGAGCGCGGCGATCAGGAACCCGGGGAGCACGCCGGTGTAGACGCTGCCGGCCGGATCGATCCGGGTGAGCAGGCTGGCGCCCACCGCGGTGAGCACGAACGCTCCGACGGCGACGGGACGGCCGCCGACCTTGCCGAGCAGGTGCGCCGCGAGCTGTGCGCCGAGAGTGATCGCGAGGGCGACGGGCAGGAACAGCAGCCCGGTCTTCAGGGCGCTGAAGCCGAGGACGTGCTGGAAGTACAGCGAGGTGAGGAAGAACAAGCCGAGCAGCACGCCGGTGGCGATCAGCATGAGGAAGGTGCCGGACAGCACCGGGCGCCGGGCGAACGCGCTCGGCGTCATCAGCGGGTGGCGCGTCCGCGATTCGATCCAGCCGAACGCGGCGTAGGCCAGCACCGATCCGCCCAGGCCGAGGACTGTGCCGGCGGACCCCCACCCGGCATCCCCGGCGTGCACCAGCGCGTAGATCAGCAGGCCGGTGGCCAGCGTGACGGCGATCGCGCCGGGCAGGTCGACGCCGGCTCGCCGGGCCTGGCCGCCGTTCGCCGGCACCACCGAGGGCAGGACGAGCACGACGAGAACCCCGATCGGCACGTTCACGAAGAACACCCACTCCCAGCCGGGCCCGGCGGTGAGCAGTCCCGACAGCAGCACTCCGGCGGCGGCGCCGCTGCCGCCGATGGCCGCCCAGACGCCCAGGGCGCGGTTCCGCTCCCGCCCGGTGAAGGTGCTGGTGATGATCGACAAGGCCGACGGCGACAGCAGGGCCGCGCCGATGCCCTGGAGGGCCCGGCCCGTGATCAACACGCCACCGGTGTTCGCCAGCCCGCACAGCAACGACGCGAGCGTGAACAGGACCAGTCCGGTGAGCAGCGTCCGGCGTGCGCCG
This sequence comes from Amycolatopsis thermophila, assembly GCF_030814215.1. Lineage (NCBI taxonomy): Bacteria > Bacillati > Actinomycetota > Actinomycetes > Pseudonocardiales > Pseudonocardiaceae > Amycolatopsis > Amycolatopsis thermophila. Next base: position 6,070,325 of record NZ_JAUSUT010000001.1, read on the forward strand.
AAGGCGTCGGCGAGGCGGCCCCCGAAGACCATCAGGCCCCCGAACGCGAGGGTGTAGGTGGTGACGACCCAGGTCAGCGCATCCCGGCCGAGGGCCAGGTCGGTGCCGATGGTCGGCAACGCCACCTGCACCACCGTGATGTCCACGATCAGCATGAACTGGGCCAGGCACAGCAGTACGAGGGCGGTCCAGCGGCGCGGGTGCGGTGGTGCACCAGCCGCCGCTTCCGGTGCGTGATGGGCATGAGACATGGCGAGCCTCCGAGGATAAGTTGAACACCAGTGTTCGACTTAGTACGCTACCGGGGTACCGAATGTCAACCGGCTATCCCACCGACCGTGGTTCTGGTGCACGGCGGTGGCGCGGACATGCGGTCGTGGCACCACCTGACATCGAGGCCTCCTCCGGAGGCCGGGGTCTTCGCGCCCGACGTCCCCGGGCACGGAACCGAACGCGGGTTCACCTACAGGCCGGATGTGGTCGCCGACTTGGCGGAACACCTGGTCGACAGCCTCGAACGCGCCGAGATCAGGTCACCAGGTTTGGTCGGACACTCACTCGGAGGCGCGATGCCCTGAAAATCGCTCAACGGATCCGGGTGGCAGCAGTGATCGCACTGGCGCCGACCGGGGTTCTGACACCCCCGCACGGACCTGATGCGGGCGTATTCCGCGTTTCCGTCCAGCTCGGGCGATCGGTCTCGACGCTGCCGCCGCAAGGGCCTCCGTGCTGCCGGACTTCTGGCCTCCGACGCACCGGACCAGGTCGCTCAGATCGTCACGCACACGACCCGTCTCCACACCCCGGTCCGGTCCTACTAAGATTCCTAGTACTAACCACCCCCAGGAAACGTCCGCATGACCTCACGTCCGCGCCGGATGTTGCTACTTGCGCTCGCGGCCTTGGCCCTCTCGGCGTGCGGGGCGTCGCCGACCGGACCCGAGCCAGACTCCCGCGAAGCCACGCTCGCGCACATCCACGGCCTTGGCGTCGACCCCTCGGACGGCTCGCTGTACGCCGGCAGTCACTACGGCCTGTTCCGGCTACCAGCGGAGGCTCGCCGGAACGCCTCGGACCGGTCCAGGACGTCATGGGTTCACCGTCGTCGGGCCACGCCATTTCCTCGCGAGCGGCCATCCCGGCGAGGCGGCCAGGGCACACCCACCTCGGCCTGATCGAAACGCGCGACGCGGGGCAGGCCGTGGAACGAGCTCTCACTGGGCGGAACGGCTGATTTCCACGCGATGGAAGCCAAGCACGACCGGGCCGACGTGCTGATCGCGAACACCGCCGACAGGCTGGCCGGCAGTACGGACGGTGGTGTCACCTTCACCCCGCTGCCCGATGCGCCGGACCTGGTGTCCGTGGAATGGCCGGCACCGGACGTGTTCTTCGGGTCCGACCCGAACAACACCGTCTACCTCAGCACGGACGGTGGCGGCACCTGGAGGCGCCAAGGCCAGGCTCCCGGTCCGCCCGCAGCCTTCGCTGCCACGAGTGCCACCGAGGTCTACGTCGCCACGGACTCGGCCATCCACCACTCGACGGACGGCGGCCGGACCCTCCGGCAGACCTTGAGCTGACCGGCCGGAATATACAGTTACCCGGTAATGGTATATAGCCTCATCAGGCTGATCCGGGCCTGCGCCTCTAGGCTCTGAGTAGATCGACGTCGACTGCGGGAGGACGCTGTGCTCGGTGCGGTGGCGGCGCTTGTCGCTGTGGTCGCGCTCATCGCCGCGGTGTACGGCATCTCCCTCCTTGCCCGGTTCACGCGCACGGCGCGCGACGTGCACCCGTTCCTGTCCGGCGGCGCGCCCTCCGAGCACGCGGTGTCGCGGTACCACGTCCGCTGGTACACGGTGACGATGATCTTCCTGGCGTTCGACATGGAGATGGTGTTCATGTACCCGTGGACGCTCGTCGTGCCGGAGGTCGGCGTCGCGGCGGTCGTGGAGATGTTCCTCTTCCTGGCCCTGCTCTTCGCGGGTGTCTGGTACGCGTGGCGAGAGGGCGTGTTCCGGTGGACCTGACGTCCTGGCTGCTGCGCCGGACACCGGTGCGGCCGCTGATCGCCGCCACGCCTGGAGGCGCCGGCGCCCGTCTCGCCGCCGAGCGCGAGGCGCGGATCCGTGGGTGGCGCCTCGCGCTCAGCCCGGCCGAAGCCACCATGCTGATCGTCGCTGGGCCGCAGGACGAGAGCATGGCCGCGGCTGTTGAGACGGTGTGGCGGCAGATGCCGTTTCCTCGCAGCCGGGCGGAGTTCGCGGAGGCGGCGGACGTGGTCACCGCCCTGGCCGAGGCCGAAGCGCGCCTACGCTCTGCCGAGCATCAGCGCCGGGAAGCTGCCCGGGGTGGCGACGCGCAGCACGGCAGCCATCACCAGGATGCGAGCGGTTCGCCGGAGCATGCCCACCACGGCAGCGGCGAAGCGGGTGGTGGTCAGTCGGCTCCCCCATCCCATCACGAGCACATGTATGCGCCGCCGGAGGATCACGACCGCGGTCACCGGCCGCACGACGAGCACGCGCACCATGATCACGACAGCGAAGACATGCGCGAACAGCACGATCACCACGCAGACGAGCACCCCGGCGACCACACGGCGCTGGAGCATGACCACGGCGGCCACATGCAGCACGGCGGCCACGCCGGGCACGACATGGGCGGCATGGAGATGCCCGGCGACATCCCCATGGCCGACCGGGCGCCGGACCGCGACGGTCTCCAGCTCGATCGGCTGACGGTGCAGCTCGGGCCCATCCTGCCGGCGTGGCCGGATGGACTGGTGGTCCGCGTCGCGCTCCAGGGTGACGTCATCCAGGAGGCGGCGGTCGAGACGAACGGGAGCCAAGACGTCGCGGAACCGTTCTGGCAGTCGCTCGAGGACGGTGTTCCTCGCGACGCCGCCAGGCGGCTCGACAGCTGCTACCGGCTGCTCACGGTCGCCGGCTGGGAGCAGGCGGCGGACACGGCGGCCCGGATGCGTGACCTCGTTCTGGCAGGTGAACGGATCTCCGCCGAGTTCCACCGGTGGGCCCGGAGGGTCCGCCGGTCACGGATCTTGCGGTGGTCGTTGTCCGGTCTCGGCGAGATCGACTGGGTGGACTCCCCCGCCACCGGTGACGCACTGGACCGGTTGACCCGGTGGATCGACGACGCGGAGGCGGAGCTGGGCTCGGGCGAACCCGTCCCCGACGAGGACCCTGCCCGGATTCTCGAAGCGCTGCCGGAGTTGCTCATCGGTACCGAGTTCGCGGGGGCGCGGTTGATCGTAGCGAGCCTGGACCCGGACCTCGAGCGAGCACGGGTGGCCCATGGTTGAGCAGCTCCCCTTCTGGGGCGGACTGGTCCTGCCGGTCGTGCTGGTATCGCTCGTCGCCGCCGCCGCGGCCTGGGACTCGGCGCTCGCCTCCCGAGCGTCCGGCGGCCCGGCGAGCGCACTGGTTGCGCCCTTCCACGCCGTGGCCGGGCTGCTGGTGCAACAGCGGCGGCGCACCCTCGCCGCCGACCTCCTGCTCTGGCGAGGTGGCGCGCTCGCCCTGGTGGGCGCGGGTGTCCTGGCATCCCTGGTGACCCCGCTCGGCCGCTGGGTGGTCGCCGACTTCTCCATCGGGATCGTGTGGTTCAACGCGATGGAGGTCGTCGCCTGGGCCGCGGTCTGGCTCGTCGGCTGGGGCGCCAACTCGGCCTATGGACTCATCGGCGGGTACCGCTTCGTCGCCCTGGGGCTGGCCTACGAGCTGCCGCACATGTTCGCGCTGATCACGACGGCTCTGGGGGCCGAGTCGCTCCGGGTCGGCGACGTGGTCGCGGCACAGGATGCGGTGTGGTTCGTCGTGTGGATGCCGGTCGCCTTCGTGGTCTACCTGCTGTCGGTCCTCGCGATGGCGTTCTGGGGACCGTTCGGCCAAGCGGTCGCCGCGGATCTGGCCGGCGGCGCGGCCGCCGAGCTATCCGGTGTGGACCGTCTGCTGTTCGAGGCGGGACGGTGGCTCCTTCTGGTGTCGGGAGCGGCGTTCGCGGTACCGCTGTTCCTCGGCGGCGGCTCCGGCCCCCTGCTTCCGGACTGGCTGTGGTCGCTGCTGAAGACCCTCGCCGTGCTGGCCTCGCTCGTGTGGGTGCGGCGGTGGGTGCCGACCGTGCGCATGGAGCGCTACCAGGAGATCGCGTGGATCGTGCTGATCCCGCTGACGTTGCTGCAAGCGCTCGTGGTGGCTCTCGTGGTCCTCGCCCGGTGAGAAAGGAGCGCACCTGATGTGGGCACAGATCGCCTTCTGGGTCTGCGCCGTCGGCTCCGTCGTCACCGGAGTCGCGGTGTTCCGGGTGGACTCGATGGCGCGCGCGACGTTCGCGCTCCTGGCGTCGTTCGTCTTCGCCGCCGGGACCGTGCTGCTGCTGAACCTGGCCTACCTGGGCATTCTCGTGGTCCTCATGATGATCATGGAGATGGTCGTCATGGTGGTCTTCATGATCATGTACATGATGAACCCGGCCGGGTTGATGCCGATGACCATGGTGCACAACCAGAAGGGTTCGCTGGCGATCGCCGGCGGGGTGTTCGCCGCACTGGTCGCGGGCATCTTCCTGATCCCCTGGCCCACGTCGGGCGATCCCCGGCCGGCCGACCCCACGCGGGCGCTCGGTGAGGCCCTGATGGGGTCGAAGATGCTGGTGATGATGGTGCTGGGGCTGTGCCTGTTCGCCACCATGGTGGCCACCGTCGTCCTGGCGACACACCGGGGCCGTTACGACCGTTATGGCGACCGGCTCGACGCCAAGCATCCCGACGACCCGGTGCGAGGGGGCTTGAACCGGTGATCCTGCAACAGTTCCTGCTCCTGGCCGCGGCGCTGTTCAGCGTCGGCCTCTACGGCGCGCTCTCCCAGCAGTCCATCGTGATGATCATGATGGGGCTGGAGCTGATGGCCAACGCGGTCATCGTGGCGGCGTCGGCGTACTGGTACTTCGCCTCGCCCAGCCGCCCCGACGGCCAGGTCGTGGTGGTCGTCGCGCTCGTGCTGATGGCGGTGGACATGGCGATCGGGTTCGCCGTCACGACCGCGATCTTCCGGCGCCGGGACGTGGACATGACCGACTCCGCGGCGGACCTCAAGGGCTGAACCGATGACCCTGTGGCTGCTCATCGCGCTCCCCGTCGTGGCCGGAGGCGCCCTCCTGCTGTCGGGCCACCGCGCCGACCGGCTCGCTGCCTGGGCCGGCATCGGCGCGGCAGCCGTGACGACGGTGCTGGCGATCATCGCCGCCGCCGGACGGCCGGAGGTCTCGATGCCGTTCCTGGCCGGCCTGCGGATCGGGCTCGGCGTCGACGGGCTGTCGGCCGTCATAGTGGTGACCGTCGCGGTCATCCTGCTCGCGGTGCTCGTCTTCGCGGGTGGGGAGTTCGGGGCCGACGAATCCCGTGCGCGCTTCCACGGCCTGATGCTGGTCTTCGCCGCGGCGATGCTGGTGACGGTCACCGCGCGCGACCTGGTCGTGCTGCTCATGGCCTGGGAAGTCATGGGCGCCTGCTCGTACGCCCTCATCGGGTTCTGGTGGCGGGAAGAGCGCCGGGCGGGCTCGGGTGTGGTCGCGTTCCTCACCACCCGGACGGCCGACTTGGGGCTGTACCTCGCGGCCGGGGCGGCGCTCGCAGGTGGGGTCGGTGGTCTCACCCTGGCCGGGCTGCCCGGGGCGGCGGGCGGATGGCGGGACGCCGTCGCGGCCGGGCTGGTGCTCGCCGCGATCGGCAAATCCGCCCAGTTGCCGTTCAGCTTCTGGCTTTCCCGGGCCATGGACGGCCCGAGCCCGGTCTCGGCGCTGCTGCACTCGGCGACGATGGTGGCGGCCGGTGCGTATCTGTTGCTGCGGTCCGAGCCGCTGCTGGCCGCGACCGGGTGGGCGGCCACCACGGTCGCGTGGATCGGGGTGCTCACCGCGCTGGCGCTCGGCGCCGTCGCGGTGGCGCAGCGCGACCTCAAGCAGGTGCTGGCCGCGTCGACCTGCTCCCAGATCGGGTTCATGGTGCTCGCGGCCGGCACTGGCGGTGTGGCGGCCGGGACGGGTCAGCTCGTGGCGCACGCGGCGACGAAGAGCCTGCTGTTCCTCGGGGCCGGTGCGTGGCTCGTCGCGCTGGACACCAAGGACCTCGCGCGGCTGAAGGGTGCCGCGCGGCGTTTCCCGCTGCTCGGTGCGGTGTTCACGATCGGTGCGCTGAGCCTGGCGGGCGTGCCCCCGCTGTCGATCTGGGTGACCAAGGACGCGGTCCTCGCCGCCGCGCTGGCCGATTCCCCCGCCCTCCACGTGGCCGGGCTGGCGGCCGCACTGCTCAGCGGCGCCTACGTGGGCCGGGTGCTGGCCATCGTCTGGCAGCCCGGCGACACCATTGGGGCCCGGCCGCCGAACTCGTTGCTCATCGGCCCGCTGCCGGTCCTCGCCCTCGCCGCCGCGGTACTCGGGATTGTCGGTCTGCCCAGGCCCGCTCGCTGGTTCGCCTCGCTTCTCGGCGCCCCCGAGAACACCGGGGTCACCTGGTTCGAGCAGGCCATTTCCGGGTTGATCGCGCTCGCCGGCGCCGTGGCCGCCGCCTCGTGGACCCGTTCGCGGCCGCTCGCCGCACCGTCCTTGCCGGCCGGCTGGCTCGGGCTCGAGCGGCTCGCACGACTGCTCGTCGTGACGCCTGCCCTGCGCTTGGCGGACGGGCTGGCCCGCTTCGACGACCGGGTGGTGGATGGCGGGGTCCGCGCCGCCGCCGCGACCGCGGGCGCCCTCGGCCGGCTGGTCGACCTGCGTGTCGAGTGGTCGATCGACGGCGCTGTACGTGGCCTGACCAGGGCGGCCCGGTCCCTGGGGCGGCAGGCACCGCGGCCGCAGACCGGTCAGCTGCACCACTACTACGCCCAGGCCGCGGTCGCGCTGGGTGTCCTGGCTCTGTTGTTGATCGTCCTGTGACGAACGTGAGGTGAACGTGCTCAGCGTGGTGGTGTTCCTGCCGCTGGTGGCGGCGGTGGTGCTGTTCGCGGTGCCGCGCGTGCCCGACCGGTTCGTCCGGTGGTGGTGGCTCGCGGTGGCGGCAGCCGATTTCGCGCTGGTCATCGCGTTGTGGGTGGGGTATCCGGGTGGGGACGGTTACGCCTACGAAGTGAACCTGCGGTGGATCCCGAGCGTGAGTTCCGGCTACCACCTGGGCGTGGACGGTCTCAGCCTGCCGCTGGTCGCGCTCACCGCGGGTCTGTTCCTCGCGTGCGCGGTGTACTCGCTGCGGCAGGACAAGCGGGTGCGCTCCTTCGCCGCATTGTTCCTGTTCCTGGAGACGGTGAGCCTCGGGCTGTTCGTCGCCCTGGACCTGATCCTGTTCTTCGTCTTCTTCGATCTGTCGATCGTCGGGATGTACTTCGTGATCGCGGGCTGGGGTCACCGCGACGCGGCTCGGGCGGCGGTGAAGTTCTTCCTGTACACCTTCGTCGGCTCCCTCGCCCTGCTGGTCGGGTTCATCGCCCTCTACCTCGCCGCCTCGCCGCACACGTTCGACATCGTCGAGCTGACGCGGCAGATGCCGCTGGCCGGTGGCGGATGGGTCGCCGGGCTCGTGCTGCTCGCCCTGGGTGTGGGTTTCGCGATCAAGACGCCGACCGTGCCGTTCCACACCTGGCTGCCGCCCGCGCACACGGAGGCGCCCGCGGCCGGGTCGGCGATCCTGGCGGGAGTGCTGCTGAAGATGGGCACGTACGGGTTCGTGCGCATCATGATGCCGATCCTGCCCGACACCTGGCGGCGCTACGCCGCGGTCTTCGTCGTGATCGGCGTGATCAGCGTCCTCTATGGAGCGTTCGTGGCGCTGGCGCAGCGGGACTTCAAGCGGATGATCGCCTACACCTCGGTCAATCACATGGGCTACATCATCCTCGCGGTCGGCGCCGCCGGACTGGTTGCCGATTCAGCTGCCGAAGCGCGTCAGCTCGCGGTGACCGGGGCGGTGACGCAGATGGTCAGCCACGGCCTGATCACCGGCGCGCTGTTCCTGCTGGCCGGAGTGCTCTACGACCGGGGCGGCACCTACGACATGTCCCGCTACGGCGGGATGGCGGCCAGTGCGCCCAGGTTCGCGGGGCTCGCCGCGGTGGCGGCGTTCGCCTCGCTCGGCCTGCCCGGGTTCTCCGGGTTCATCGCCGAGTTCCAGATCTTCACCGGGTCACTCGGGGCGACGCCGGTCGCCACGGTGCTGGCGTTCCTCGGCATCCTCGTGACGGCGGCGCTGTTCCTGCGCGCCTTCCAACGGATCTTCCTCGGCCCCGCGCGCTCGGCCGAACCGGCGGCGGACCTCACGGTGACCGAGGGCGTCTCGATCGCGCCGCTCCTGGTGCTCGCCGTCGTCATCGGCGTGTTCCCGCGGTTCCTGCTCGACCTGATCGAGCCGGCGTCGCGCGCGGTCCTCGACCTGATGGCCCGGTGATCCCGCCGTGGAGATGATGAACGAAGACCCCTCCGCGCTGCTGCCCGAGATCTTCCTCGCGGTGGCGGCCGTGGTCGCCGTGCTGCTCGGGTCCTACCTCCCGCGGCAGCGTCAGTGGCCCGTCCGGCTGGTCACCGCACTCGCCTGCCTGGCCGGCCTGGTCGCGGCCGTGGTGGCCTGGGGGCAGGACGAGACGGTGTTCGGCGGCAGTTACGCGATCGATGTCGCCACCAACGCCGGCCGGGCCATCGTGCTGGCCGCCGTGCTCATCACCCTCGGGGTCAGTGCCGGGGAGTTCCGCGGCGCCCCACGGGAGAGCGAGCTGTACGTCCTCATGCTGCTCGCCGCCCTGGGGACGGTGCTGCTGACCGGGGCGAATGACTTGATGCTGCTGGTCGCCGCGTACCTGCTCGCCAGCATCCCGCTGTACGCGCTCGCGGGGTTCGCGAAGGACGACACCGGCACCGAGGCGTCGCTGAAGTTCTACCTGCTCGGGGCCCTGCTCGGCATCGTCATGCTCTCCGGTGCGACCGTCCTGTTCGGAGTCGGCGGGGCCAGTGGGTACGCCCCGCTCCGCGAATCGCTGGGTGGGGCACCGGTCGCCGCGGTGGCCGTTGGATTCGTCGGCGTGCTCGGCGGGCTGCTGTTCAAGGTGGGCGCGGTGCCGGCGCATTTCTGGGTACCGGACGTCACCGAGGGCACCAGACCGCCGGTCGCGGCGTTCCTCACCACGGTGCCCAAGATCGGCGGGGTGATCGCCGCCTACCGGCTCGTGTCCTCGGCTCTGGCGGTCTCGCCCGTCGACTGGGCGCTGCTGCTGGCGATCGTCGCCGCGGTCACCATGACACTGGGCAACCTCGCCGCGTTCTTCCAGCAGAACGTGCGCAGGCTGCTCGCGTACTCGACCATCAGCCAGGTCGGATACCTGCTCATGGCCGTCGCCGTCGCCCTGCGCAGCGACCTGGCCTTGCCCAGCCTGCTGCTGTACGTCGCCGCCTACGCGGTCACCAACCTCGGGGCGTTCGCCGTGGTGTGCGCGCTGCCCAAGACCGCGGTGATCGAGGACTACAGCGGCCTGGTCCGCCACCGCCCCGGGCTCGCCATCGCGCTGGCGGTGTGCCTGCTCGGGCTCGTCGGCACCCCGCCGACCGGGGTGTTCGTCGGCAAGCTGACCGTGTTCACCGCCGCGTTCGACGGCGGCTTCGCCTGGCTCGTCGTGGTGGCGGCGGTCAACACTGTGGCCAGCCTGTTCTACTACGTGCGCTGGATCGCCCCCGCGGCTCGCGCGACCGACGTGCCCGCAGCGGCGGTGGTCGACCGCTGGTCCGCGGGTACCGCCTACGCCGCGGCCACTACCTCGGTTGCGTTGGGCCCGCTCGCCGGCCTGTTGCTGGCGACCTTCGGTGGCGGGCTTGTCCTCATGTGACCGTCATCGGCGGCCTGGCAAACGGGTCAGACCGGTCGACGAGCAAGGTCGGCGACCCGGTCATGCCCGCGGTCGTGGCCTCCGAGTGCCCGGTGATCACGCGGATGGTGACGACGACGTCGGAACCGCGCGAGCCGGGCGTGTGCAAGCGCGCTCGCCGCTTCGCAGTCCTCCGGGCCACCAGCGGCCACGCGCAGCAGGTCCCGCATCTCGTCCAAGGTGACGCCCAGCTCCCGGATTCACTCCCGCCTCGGCCGCGACCTCGCTGCTGCGCATACCCCCATGATCCAGCGCCGCCTCAACCCGTCAACCGACGATGCGGCGCGCTCCGATGTAGTGGCCGTCGCCGCGGACGGAGCGGACGTCGACCAGCTGACCCTCGGTCGGGGCGTCCACCATCTTGCCGTCGCCGACGTACATGCCGACGTGGTGGATCGCGGCCGGGTTGCCGGTGCCGTCGTCGTAGAAGACGAGGTCGCCCGGCTGGAGCTCGCTCTGCGCGACCGGACGGCCCAGCGTGTACTGCGAGCGGCTGGAGTGCGGCAGCGAGATGCCCGCCGCGCGGTAGGCCCACATCGTCAGCCCCGAGCAGTCGAATTCGCTCGGGCCGTCCGCGCCCCACTCGTACTCCGAGCCCCGCTTGGCCAGGGCGGCCTGCAGCGCGGTGTTCGCGGCACCGGGCGGGCCCAGGTAGGACCCGGTGTCCTTGACGGTGCCCATCGCCTGCCTGGTTGCCGGACTCAGCCGCTGGAGCGCCTGCCGGACCTGCGCGACGCGCGCGTTGAGCGTCGTCTTGTGCTGCCGGATGTCCTCGGTCAGCTTCGCCGCCGCGTCGCGGGCGGCGGCGGCGCGTTCCTGCGCGCCCTGCATGTCGGCGCGGACCAGATCGGCCTGGGCCAGCGCGGCGTTCAACGCGTTCAGCGCGCCGTTCTGCTGCTCGGCCAGGACACCCAGGGCGGACATGCGGTCCAGGAAGTTCTGCACCGACCCGCTGGACATCACAGCCGACATCCGGCTCGAGGTCGCGCCTCCCTGGAACGCTTCCGCGGCGACTCGGTCCACCTCGACCCGGGCCTGTTCGACAGCCGCGGCAGCCTGTTGCTGGCTTGCCGTGGCCGCGGCGAGGTCCGCGTTGGCCTGGTCGAGTTCGGCGTTGCGCCGCTCCAGATCGTCCTGCGCCTTGAGCAGATCCTCGTCGGCCTTGGCGGCTTCCTCCGACAGCTGCTCGTACTGCGCCTGCGGATCCGCGGGTGGTTGCGCGTTGGCCACGGGAATCGCGGTGCCGATGGCGAGTGCCACGCCTGCCGCAAGTGCACTCCGGAACACGCGCTTGCGTTGATGGACCGCCACGTGGCTGTACCTCCGTCTGCTCGCCTCCGGAAACACCGGCGGCGATACTAACGACGGTAGTAGATCATCATCCGAAAGGGTGACAAGAGCCACCGCATTCGGAGACGCTCAGCCCACCACGCAGGCGACGAGAGCGACCATCACCATCAGGGCCGCGCCGGCCAGAAATGGCAGCACCACCGCGGTGAAACCGGCCAGACCGCAAGCCAGTGCCCGGCGAGTACCGGCGGGAGGCAGGCTGCCCTGTTCGAGCCGGGCCAGGCGCACATCGACCGCGTCGCGCGCCATGGCGAGCGCGATCTCGGGCGCGCCGACACCGGACACGCCCAGCAGTGCCGCGCGCACCGCCCGCTTCCCGCACCGGCGCGCGGCGGCGACGTCAGCTGCGAGCTCCACCAGCTCGCGCAACGCTTTCGGCGCCTGCCGGAACAGCGGCAGGATCGGCAACACGGCGCGCAGGGCGTCTGCGAGGGCGATCAGCTGGTGGTGCCGGCCGGCGAGGTGAGCACGTTCGTGCGCGAGCACCGCCGCGACAGCACCGTCGTCCAGGTAACGGCTCAGCCCTTCGGTGGCGACGACGACTCCGCGCCTGCCGCCCACGCTGAACGCCAAGGGCCGGTCGTGTGCCAGCCACAGCGTGGCCGGCACCGCACCGTCCGAGCGTCCCGCGAGCCGAAGCGTGGCCAAGTGGCGTCGGCGGGCCCTGGCGCGGCGCTGGATCCCCCGGCTGCCGACGACCATCAACCGCAGAGCCAGCGCGATCAGCACGACCCCGCCCAGCGTGCCGCCCATCTGCTCGACGGCGGGTGGCGAGCCGTGCTCGATCGCGTCCCAGCAGTCGTGCACCGCCGTGGCCAGGGAACCGAGCGAACCGTGCGTGGGATGAAGCAGGAGCACCACGCTCGCAACCGCGGCGAGCGCGACACCCAGCATGGACAGCAGCCAGCACACGATCAGCAACACCGGGTCACGGCGGCGCAGATCCATGGCTCGCAGCCAACCCGGCATCAGCCAGGCAGCCGCGACCGCACCGGCGAGCACGGACAGGCCGACGATCATCGCCGACGGGGCTTCCGGCGCAGTCCTTTGCGGAGCACGTCGACTTCCTCTTCGGACACCGACTGCGCGAAGTGCAACAGCACGCCTTCCGGATTGCCGGAGGAGTTCACGATGTCGCGCAACGCCCGGGCAGCCGCTTCCTCCCGTCCGATCGCCGGCTGGTAGAGGTAGGCCCGACCATCCAGCTGCCGCTCGACCCAGCCCTTGCGGTGCAGGTTGTCGAGGACGGTCATGACCGTGGTGTAGGCGAGCTGCTTCGGCGTGTTCAGCTGCTCGAGCACGGCGCGGACCTTGACCGGCTCGGGCGTGTTCCACAGCACGTCCATGACCGCGGATTCGAGGTCCCCGAGACCGAACATCCCACTCCCCGACTCCGAATTGCCCAGCAAACCGTTGTTCCAGAATATCGTCCGGCGCCCGCGGACAGTGCCCGGGTTTCGCGGGGCACCCTTGCCAAGATCTACTATCTTCCCTAGTATCCGGCGCGGTGATCGCGCCCTCGGCGCGGCCCCGCGCGTGCGGGCCCCCCCTCCCAGCACGCGCCCAGCGGGTGCGGGACCTCTTCGTGAGGCCCCGCACCCGTCTTCCCTCAAGCAGCCACCGATCGGTCCGTCAACCTGCGGTCCCTGTCCAGACGCCGCACGGCCAGCGCGCCGAGCAGTACCAGGCGGAGCCACGGGATCTCGGCCACCCCGCGGCCCGCGCCAGATCTCCCACGCCGACGATGGTGTTGTAGAACCCGTAGCGCGGCGCGACCAGCCCTCGCCGGACAACCGCACGGCGGTGTCCATCTCGAAGGGGAAGACCAGGTCCCCGCCGGAAAGCGCGCCTTGAACCAGCTCGTGATGCGGATCTGACCGGCTGTCGCCACGACGCCGGACACCGCGGGCCCGGCGACCAGCGCATCACTGGCAGTCGCCGATCCGGCCACCCGGCGCGCTTCCATCGGCAACGCGAGGTAGGTCTGGCGATCCTCAGCACGCGAAGCGGATGGTCGCAGGCGCGCCGCGGGCATGCGTTGCTGGGGCAGGACGTTATCGATCCTTCGATCTCTCGCAGACGGGCTGAGGCAGGTCGCTCCGTCGCCGGCGACTCCGGACGGCGGTCGGCGGTTCCCGCTCAGATGCGCGTCACGCCGGGATCGAGGAGACGTTGCCAGCCGTCCACTCGCGGCGGCCCGGGCGAGGTGGTCCGCCCGGGCAGGACGACCGCAGACCGCGCTCGGCAGCCTCAGGCGCACCCAGCGCGGTCACCGGCCGCACCTACTGCTCATGGCTGCCGCGGTGGCACCTGTCGTGCTGAGCGGATCCGCTTGCCCGGACATCGCGCCACGCTCGGCGCCGGCAAGGGCGCAAGCACCGGGATGCACGCCGGCCCCGACCAGGAGTCCACAGAGGATCAGGAAACCCGCCGAGCAACGCAGGTTGCGGGTGCCGGTAAGCACGTGGGCAAAACTAACAGCACCCGTTCACACGGAGCCAGCTTTCACGGTGCCCACCCCTCGAAGGTGCGACATCGCGGTCCATCGGACCATTCTACTATGTCTGGTAGTACAAGGTCCGGGTAGGGGCGGGAAACCGATGAAGGGTTCCCCACCCCTACGTCAGCACCTTCGTCAGAGCGTGGTCAGCAGTTGCTGCATCTCGGTGATCTCAGCCGTCTGGGCATCGATGATGGCCTGCGCCAGCGCCTTGGCGTCAGCGTTGGCCCCGTTGGCCAGTTCGGTCCGCGCCATCTCGACCGCACCCTGGTGGTGTTCGACCATCATCTGCAGCCACATCTTGTCGAACTCCGCACCACTGGCGTGCTCGAGCATCTGCATGTCCGCGTCGCTCATCATGCCGGGCATCGAGGAGGTCGACGGCATGTGCATCCCCGACATGGAGGGCATCGTGCTCATGGCCGCATTCCACTGCGTGAGCCAACCCTGCATCTGCTGGATCTCGGGATCCTGGGCGCGCTCGATCCGGCTGGCCAGGTCCTTGACCTGGTTGTTGGTGCTGCGCGTGGGCACCAGCTTCGCCATGTCGAGAGCCTGCTGGTGGTGCTGGATCATCTCCTGGGCGAAGGTGACGTCGGCGTCGTTGTGCGTCGCGGACTGCGCGGGAGCCGACGAGGTGACGGGAGCGCTGCTGTTGCCCATGTCCATGCCGCCGTGGTCGTCGCCGCCGCTGCACGCGGCCAGGACGAGCCCGGCAACGGCCACAGCGATGCCGGTACCCACAAATGTCTTCTTCATGATTCTTCCTTCGGTCACGAGTTGTTCACCTGCCGCTGATGGCGCGAAAACGCCACCGGCCGGTCACAGGCGCAACACGCAGACCGAAGTGAGGATGACTCTGCCACTGCCCCTGACAGGCGGATCCGGGCCACTGGCACCGGACGCCGGCGCACCGGTCCGCCAGCTCCCGAACAGGTGAGCCAGCGCCGCGCCGAGGAGCAGGACGAGAATCCAGGCCGCGAACTGGCCGACCACGGCCAGGCACTGGTGGAGCATGTCGGCCATGGGGTGGCCGTCCGAGACCGGTTGCACCGCGGGCCCCGACGTGGCGGCCATCGCCACCATGGCGGGGCCGGTTCCGTGTGTGGTACCGCCGCCGTGCTCGGCCGGCACGTGATGCATGAGCACCAGCGCCAGGGCAACCACGGCGAGCAGCAGCCACCTGGCCGGCAGGCTGCGCGTCACCGTGGTCATGCACCAACGGTAACCGCCCGCTCGCACAATCAACCAGTGACGTGCCACTCGGCCCGCGCCAGCAGCTCGTCCAAGGTGATGACCTCGGGCTCGTCAAGGTTGCGGCGGTAGAGCTCGATCGACTGGTACCGGCCGCGGTGGACACCACCGGCTCGTCGAGGTGGCCGATGATCAGGAACGAGCGCGGACGCACCAGGAAGGTGCGAGGGCGACCAGCATCCCGGACGGTACTCGCGCGCCAGGAGCGGGGTCTGGTGGTGCTTGATCTCGGCGAAGACCATCGACGGATGCGCCCGTTGGTCCGGAGCAGGGCGCTCGGCCCGCTTGCCCGGCCCGGCCACGGAGAAGCCGGCGACGACCTTCTCCAGCTTGTCCGCGTCACACGAGGTGACCAAGGGACGGGCGAGGCTGACGCCGAGGATCCACGGGTTGGCTTCCAGGAAGTCCTGCCACACCCGCTCCCGGCCACCGCGGTCAGCAGCCTCCAGTTCGAACCAGTCAGGAACTGCCGGCAGTTGACGCAACCGGTTTACGACCAGGTCCTCGGCCGACGCATCGCTGCGAATGAGTGCGCGGAACGTCTCCGGGGCGCGGTCGCACAGCCGGAGCATGGCGTCCGGGTCGCGGAAGAGGTCCTGTGGTGGATCGTAGCTGCGAGGGGTTCGTCCCGGACGAGGAGCGGACACGGTGGAGGGTCGAACTGGCGCAATGCACCGGTCTTCGCCGGGAACAACCTGTGGGACGAGATCGGCGCCCGCCACCTGCCCTCGTCCGGCGCGGCGCCCGCATGCTCGAATTCGACCGACCGTGGACGCGGATCGTGGAATGGGGATGCGGTAGCGGCGCGAACGCCGTGCACTTCGCGCCCCATGGGGAGGAGTACGTGGGGGTCGACGTCTCGCGCGCGAGCCTCGACGAGTGCGGACGGCAGGTCGCGGCGTCTTGTGCCACGCCCTTCCGCCCGGTCCGCATCGACGTGGCGGAACCCGAGCAGGCAACGGATCGCCCAGGACCTGCTGACGCCGGGCGGTCTGGCCCTGATCCGGATCAAGTACGACGACGGACGGATGCGGAGCCCGCCACGCGCGTGGTCCTACAAGACCGGTGTCGCCAGCATGACCAGCTACCGCATCCCGGACTTCTGGCAGCTCGCTCAGCGGTGCGGACTCACCCCGGAGGCGATCGAGCTCGTTCCGGAGAACGAGCTCGACGAGCGCTACGCCTGTTTCCTGCTCTCCAAACCCAAGCCCTGAGCGCAGCGCGGTCAGGGGCGGGTTCCGGCGGCCAGAAAGAAAGGAATAGCCAGGAAGAGCCGCCCGGCCGCCGCGCGTCGCTGTTGTTCGTCCAGCCACGCCGTGATCTGTTCCGGCGGGGCTGCCTCCGCCTGCAACCCGTGGTCGGCGAGACCGGACAGCACTGGCAGCATCACCGCGTCGGTGAGCACCGCGGTGTGGACCTCGACGGTGATCTCGGTGACCCCTTGGTCGAGCAGCAGGTTGCGGTAGCGCCGGGCCACTCTCGGGTTGGCGACGGACCGGGCACGGGACCGCACCAGGGCCCCGGTGAGATCAGGGTGGTCGGAGTCGATCACGAACGTTTCCCAGTCCTGGCCCAGCAAGACGATGCGCCCGCCTGGCGCGAGCACGCGCATCGCCTCGCGGAGCGCGGCCTCGGCATCGTGCACCTCGTGGAAGACCTTGTCGGCCCGGTACCCGGCGAACACGCCATCGGGGAACGGCAACTCCTCCGCGGTTCCGGACACGAACTCCAGTCCCGGCCGGCGGTGCCGGGCCGCGGTCAGCATGGTCTCGCTGGGATCGACCCCCACACACTCGGCGCCTCGCTCGGTCAGCTCGGCGACGGCGCGGCCCGAGCCGCACCCGACGTCGACGATCGGGGCGCCGGGCGCGATGTGCAGCAGTTCGTAGGTGCGAGCCCGGAGTTCGGCTGCGCCGGGCAGGGCATCGGCCGCGTCGAGCACGGAGATCAGGCCGGCGATCGAGTCGGGATCGGTGGTGTGGGTGGACATGGCACCCAGGGTGCGACTTAATGCCGACATGAAGTCAAGCGCGACGACGATGAGCATCGGGGAGATCGCGGCCCGGTTCGGGTTGGCGACCCACGTGCTGCGCCACTGGGAGTCGATGGGCCTGGTCACGCCGGACCGGGTGGGCGGCCGGCGTCGCTACGGCGCGGACGACCTCTTCCGCGTCGCCGTGATCCTGCGCGCCAAGGAGGCCGGGCTCGGCCTGGACGAGATCCGGGAGATGATCAGGACGTCCGATCCGGCGGCACGCCGGGCCGTGCTGCGGCGCCGGCGCGACGAACTCGCCGAACGCATCGCCCGCGCCCAGGCCTCGCTCGATCTGGTCGAGTGCGCCCTGGACTGCGAGCACGACGACTTCACCCGCTGCCCGCACTTCCAGGCCGTCATGGCCGAACGCATCGCCCTGACGGCGACGACCGCCTCGGGCTAGACCTACGGGTACTTGCACACCACCCTCACCCGGTCGCGCTCGCCCGCGGCTGGGGAACCGACGACGTCTCTGGCGAAGGCAAGACCGTGTGGGCACGCGTCGACTGCCGCGACTACCCCCTGGAGCCCGTGCCACCCGCAGTCCCCCGGCCGTTGTGCTGACCGGCATGAGTCTCACACCGGCGACAAGAGGCTGGGCTGAGCACCACTCAATCAGGGGATGCACTTCCATGACCTACGTCACACCCACGTGACTGATGTCATGGCCGGGTCGATGCGGGCAGCGCTGCAGCGGCGCCGGGAGCACGACGGCGGATGGAACTGGGACGAAACCCCAGGTCAGGAGCAGAATGCGGCGCGACCTCTTCGGCTTCGCGAAGGTGGTCAGAACGCCGACGGCCTGCCGAGGATGGTCTCGGCAGGCCGTCTGAACAACTAAACTCTCCGGTGGGCGATACTGGGATCGAACCAGTGACCTCTTCGGTGTGAACGAAGCGCTCTCCCGCTGAGCTAATCGCCCCCGTCCGTACGGGGGAGAACTCTAGCGGATGACGTGACGGGCACTGCAAACGGGTGGTCTTTGACCCACACGCTGCGGGTATGAGCCGACACGCAGCGGAAAACCCCGAGGTGACCGTGCCCGCCCCCGGAGTCGACGCGACCCAGGTCACGTGCCAGGCTGCGAAGCGATCCTGTCCCGCCCGCGTTGAACCGAGCAGTATGGGTGGGTAGACGATCAGCGAGGCCGGTCCCGCCAGGCCGGTACCGCGCGAGCACCGGGGTCGGCGACCCCGTCCGGGTGAAGCCGGGCGAACCCGCGAAGCCAGACGGCGGGTTCGTGCGTCTCACACCTGAAGCTCGGCCAGCGGGCCGTGAAGGGAGACGAAAGGTAAGACGATGCGCAACGACCACGTGACGCTCCGCTCCACAGCGGTGTTCGACCTCCTGGCGCCGCGTGCCCCGGCCGTGCCGGTGAAGGTGGAACTGCGCTACGACACCCGCGACCCGTACGCCGTCGTCGCGGCCTTCCGCACCGGCCGCGCCGGCTGGGTGGAGTGGGTCTACGCCCGCGACCTGCTCGCCGACGGCCTGCTGGCCGAGGCCGGTGACGGTGACGTCCGCATCCGCCCGTCGGTCGAGGACCCCGAGTCGGTGATGATCGAGCTGAACTCGCCGTCCGGGCACGCGGTGTTCGAGGCCTCCGCCCAGGAGCTGGCCGACTTCCTGGACCGCACCTACGACGTGGTGCTGCCGGGCAACGAGCACCTGTGGATCGACATGGACGACGCCCTGACCCACCTGATCCCCAACGATCTTGGATAGCACCCGCGGGCGGGGGGCGGAACACCCACCCCCCTGTTTTCGCGGGCTCCCGGGTCGGATATTGTTCTCTCACACCACGGCGACGGGGATCACCCCGGAGTCACGGTAGGCGGACGTAGCGCAGCTGGTAGCGCATCACCTTGCCAAGGTGAGGGTCGCGGGTTCGAATCCCGTCGTCCGCTCGGGTGCCCACTCGGGCCCGTACGGTGGAGTGGCCGAGAGGCGAGGCAACGGCCTGCAAAGCCGTGTACACGGGTTCGAATCCCGTCTCCACCTCGCGCGATTAGCTCAGCGGGAGAGCGCTACCTTGACACGGTAGAGGTCACTGGTTCAATCCCAGTATCGCGCACTCGTCAGACCCTGAACCGGGCGGATCGACGATCCGCCCGGTTTTTTCACGTTTCCCGCGGCCCGGCTCCCCCTGCAGGTGAGTGATGGTCGTCATGGTGGCTGTGACGTCGGGCAAAAGGCACCCGGACGGGGCCGTCCCGGCTGTTAGCGTGCGGGCAACGCTGTGCTTGTCCCGGAAGGTGTCCCCCGTGTCCCCCGCGTCCGCCGACCTGTCGTCCGTCATCGCGGCCACCGCGCAGTGGCTGCTGCGCGCCTACCCGCCCGAGCGCGGCCCGCTCAGCGCGGCCCTGGCCGAGGCCCAGTGCCGCCAGGCCGCCACGGCCGCGGCGTGGCTGCGGTACCCGACGGCGCTGGACGCCGGGCTGCTGGACGTCGTGGGCCCCGGCGGGTCGGGCCGGCTGGACTGGGTCGCCGGCGTGGACGCGGTGCCCGGCGAGGACACGGCGTGGCGGACGTGGGTCGACGAGGTGGTCGCCAGCTGGGCGGCGTGCCTGCTCGCCGACCGCTCGCTGGCACTGGCGGCGGTCGCGACGGTGGCCGGTTCGGTGCACGCCGCCGGCCTGGCCCCGGACTTCCGCCGCCTCACCGACCCCGACGTGCGCGACCGGCGCGCGGCGGTGCTGCTGCGGCACCCCGACCTGCTCGCCCCGGTGGCCGACCTGCACCGCGCCGACCTGCTGGCCCGGCTGGGAACACCGACCGCGGAAGCCGCCTGACCGTCCTGTGTGGACGTCCGCATCGGACTCGCGGGTGACGGACGTGCGGGCCGACCGGTGCCTCACCGGGCTTCGTCCCTGAGCAGCGAACCGACCCAGGCATCGACCACCGTCCCCCGGTGGAACAGGCGCTTGCGCAGCGTCCCCTCCATCAGGAAGCCGGCCTTCTCCGCGACGCGCCGGGAGGCGTGGTTCCCCACCTCGCACCGCCACTCGATGATCTCCAGATCCAGCCTCGTGAACGCCCAGCGGCACACGGCACGCGTGGCGTCGGCGGCGACACCGCGGCCCCGCGCTCGCGGATCGACCCAGTAGCCGATCTCGGCGCGCCCGCCCGGCTTCAGCCCCAGGCCCACCCGGCCGAGACGGGTTCCCGCGGCGGAGTCCTCGGCGACGAACTCCAGTCGGCGCCCACTCGCCCACCCCGCGAGGGCCACCTCCTCGACGAAGAACCTCGCGTCCTCGGCCCGGTACGGTGACGGCAGCGTGACGAACCGCTGCATCGCGGGATCCAGCGACACCTCGTGGACCCACGGGACATCGTCGGACGTGAACGGCCGGAGCGTCAGGCAGCCGGCCGGGATCACCTCGGGCTGCACGGGCACCTCGTGATCGTCACCGCCCGGGGGAAGCCTGGCAAGGCCCGCCGGGTCGCGAAGTGGGTGACCGCGCTGCGGCCGCGGACCGGTCAGCGCGGCCGGGGTCCGAGCACCAGCATCACGACCTCGGTCGCGACCCCGGCGATCCCGGACAGGTCGCCGCCCTCCTCGAGCGTGATCGCGATCAGCTCGCGCAGGCCGCCGAACAGGGTGATCGCCACTTCGCGCGAGGGTGGCGTCACTCCAGCGGCCTTCAGCTCGGGCGTGTCGGCCAGGGTGCGCATCAACGCGACGAAGGAGTCCATCGTCTCGCGCGACAGGGCACGCCCGGCCTCGCCCAGCGAGGGGGCCGCCCGCAACCAGCTCAGGCACAGTGCCGGGTCGCTCTCCATCGACGCGATCAGGGCCTCGACCGCCTGCCGCGCCTGCACCTGCCACGGCGCCTCGCGCGTCACGGCGGCCGCGATGTCCCGCACCATGCGCGCGTTCGTTTCGCGCAGCAGCGCCACGAAGCACTCCTGCTTGCTGGCGAACTGCTCGTAGAACGTGCGCTTCGAGGTGCGCGCGTGGTTGACGACATCGGCGATCGTCACCTCGTGGTAGTCCCGCTCGCGCAGGGCCCCGGCCATGCCCTGCAGGAGCCGGTCGCGGAAGCCGGTGCCGGTGTCGATCACAGCCCTCCACCTTACCCAGCCGGCGGGCCGCTTGACCGCTGATCCGCTCCCCTCTACCGTGCGTGGTACCCGGCAGTACCACGACGGAGGTGGTGGCGTGCTCGTCCAGGACGGCGTGAAACCCATCGTGCGGTGGGGCATCGGGCACGCGCTGCCGCGCACCGCGCTGCGCGCCGCCGCCCGCCGCGGTGACCTGCAGGCCCGGCTGGTGGCCCAGGCCGCGGTCTCCCCCACCGCCGCGCTGACCGGGCTGTTCGACGAGATCCGCGCCCACGGCCCGCTGTACAAGGGCTCCTTCGCCTACGTGACGACCAGCCACGCGGCGGTGCGGGAAGTGCTCACCAGCAACGACTTCCGGGCGGGGGTGGGCGCGGCCGCCGACGGCGTGCTGGCGCGGCTGTCCGAGTGGTCGGCCACCGACGTGCTGCACCCGATCGCGCCGCCGTCGCTGCTGGCGACCGAGCCGCCGGACCACACGCGGTACCGCAAGCTCGTCACGCGCGTGTTCACCGTGCGTGCGGTGGAGAACCTGCGCGAGCGCACCGAGCAGATCGCGCGGGACCTCCTCGACCGGCTCGACCCGTCCCGCCCGGTCGACCTCGTCGCGACCTACTGCGCGCTGCTGCCGGTCACCGTGATCGCCGAGATCCTCGGCGTGCCACCGGAACAGCGGCAGCGCGTGCTGGAGCTGGGCACGGCGGCCGCGCCGAGCCTCGACCTGGGCCTGCCGTGGCGGCGGTTCCGGGAGGTCGAGTCGGCGCTGGCCGCGTTCGACGCGTGGCTCGCCCGGCACCTGGACCACCTGCGCGCCCACCCCGGCGACAACCTGCTCAGCCAGCTGGTCGCGGCCCGCGAGGACGGTGTCGGGCTCACCGACCTGGAGTTGCGGGCGACCGCCGGGCTGGTGCTGGCCGCCGGGTTCGAGACGACGGTGAACCTGCTCGGCAACGGGATCACCCTGCTGCACGACCACCCGGACCAGCTCGCCGCGCTGCGCGAGGACCCGTCACTGTGGCCCAACGCCGTCGACGAGATCCTCCGCGTCGACCCGCCGGTGCTGCTGACCGGGCGGACCTGCCTGCGCGACACCGAGGTGGGCGGGGTCCGGGTGCGCGAGGGCGCGGTGGTGACCACGATCCTGGCCGGCGCCAACCGGGACCCCGCGGTGTTCGCCGAGCCCTCACGGTTCGACGTGCGGCGCGCGAACGCCCGCGAGCACATCTCGTTCTCGGCCGGGCGGCACTACTGCCTGGGCGCCGCACTGGCACGCATGGAGGGCGAGGTGGGGCTGCGGACGCTGTTCGAGCGCCACCCGGAGCTGCGCCTGCTCCCCGGCGCGACGCGCCGCGACACCCGCATCCTGCGTGGCTTCGAACACCTGCCGGCCCGGTTGCGCTGACCTCCCGCAGCGCCGCCGCGACGTCCGGGATGGTGCGCGCGGTGCCGGTTCGCCGCGCCGCACGTGAAACCCTGTTCGACCACGACACCACCGGGTGCCGGCACCCCATCGGGCCATCGCGGAGCGCGCCGCCCGCGAGCCGGGCACAGTGGGAGCGTGCCACGACGAGGATCTGTGACCCACGACCCGGTCGTCCGATTCGGACCCTACTCGGCCCGGGGCCGCACCGAGGACGGCGTCGCGGTGTTCCGGGGCGTCCCCTACGCGGCGGGCCCGGTCGGCCGGAACCGCTTCGGTGCACCGGAACCGGCGCTGTGGACGGGCGAGTTCGACGCCCGCGAACCCGGCCCGACCGCACCGCAGGGCGGCACCGCCCGGCCCGGCGTGCCCGACCTGACCCCGATCCTCGGCCCGGGATGGGTGCGCGGCGCCGACTACCTGAACCTCGACGTCTGGACACCCGACCCCGGCGCCGGCGGGCTTCCGGTCATGGTGTTCCTCCACGGCGGCGCGTTCGTCGGCGGCGCGGGCAGCGCGCCGGGCTACGACGGGACCCGCTTCGCCGAGGACGGGATCGTGCTGGTGACCGTCAACTACCGTCTCGGGGTGCCCGGGTTCCTGAGCCTGCCCGGAGCCCCGGACAACCGCGGGCTGCGCGACCAGATCGCGGCCCTGCGGTGGGTCCAGGAGCACATCGCGGCCTTCGGCGGCGATCCCGGCAACGTCACCGTCTTCGGCGAGTCCGCCGGTGCGCTCAGCGTCGGCGCACTGCTCGCCGCGGCGCCGGCGGGACTGTTCCGGCGCGCGATCAGCCAGAGCGGCGGCGCCTCCCACGCGCTGACCCCCGCCCAGGCCGAGGTCGTCACCACGGCGGTCGCCCGGCACCTGGGCGTCCCGGCCACCGTGGACGGCTTCGCCGGCATCGCCGACGACCGGTTCGTCGACGTGCTGGGGCGGCTCGCCGCCGAACCGGTGGACCTGTCCGTGGCGGGGCAGCGGGATCCGTTGATGGGCCTGAGCAAACTCGGCCCGGTGCTCGACGGCGACCTGCTCGCCGAACAGCCCGTCGACGCCGTGCGGGCCGGCGCGGCGGACGAGATCGACCTGCTCGTGGGCAGCAACAGCGACGAGATGAACCTCTACCTCGTCGCCCTGCCCGCGCCACCGGTCACCGGACCCGCGCTGCGCGCCGCGGTCTCGGCGCTGCACCCGGATCCGGACGGGCTCATCGGCGCCTACCGCACCGCACGCGGTCTGGACGACCCCGGCGAGCTGTACTCGGCGATCGGCACCGACTACCTGTTCGCCGTCCCCACCGCCCGTCTGGCCGACGCGCACGCCACGCACTCCGCGGGCACCTGGCGCTACGAGTTCACCTGGCGCTCCCCCGCCTTCGGCGGACGGCTCGGCGCCTGCCACGGGCTCGAGCTGCCGTTCGTGTTCGACCTGCTCGGCCGGGTCGACTTCGGGGTGCTCGGCGTCTCCGCCGACGAGCCCACCCGGGAGCTGGCGCGGAAGGTGCACGCCGCGTGGGTCGCCTTCGCCCGCGACGGCGACCCGGGCTGGCCCCGGTACGCGCCGGGCGCGCCGGTGGTGCAGCGGATTGGTCCGGAGTGGACGGACACCACCGGTGCCGACGGCCCGGAACGGGAGCTCTGGCGGGACGTGCGCTGAACGGCGCGGCCGGTCCGCCGCACCACCCGCCGGTCGCGCGTCCCGGCGGCGGTCACCAACACGCCACCGTCCGGCCGGGATGCTCCTGCGCGTACCGGGAGACGGCGGCGCACTCGCCGACGTAGTCGCGGTAATCCGACGGAGTGCCGATCGGCCGGCCGGCCTCCGCCTCGGCGTACACGCCGGGTGCCAGCATGATCACCGGGTCGCCGGAGAGCCGGGCGGCGGTGCGCGGGTCGAGCGTGCTCTTCATCGCGAACCGGGGGTACTCGCTGTCCGGCGCGCGGAGGATCGGATGCGTCAACCGCGTCCCCTGCGGGGACGACGCTGGCGCGTCCCGCCCCGTGCCGGCCAGGTGGACCCCGCCGGCGATCACCGTCGCGGCCGCCGCCGCGACGACCACCAACCCGGCGATCTCCCGCCTGCCCAGTCGCATCCGGTCCCCCTGTCGTCGCAACGGGATCATCGCCGCGAAGGGCGCGCCGTTACGCGGCTCGCCCGGGACAGCGCCCGGTTCAGCGAAGACGGCGGACCTCGAGCCGCTCCTCGACCGCGGTTCCGTCCGGGCCGCGGCGCACGTGGTAAGCGCCGGCCCGGTCGCGCTCGGCGAGCGCCTCGGCCATCTCGGTGCCGCGGTAGAGCAGACCCGCGCCGTCGTCGGTGGCGTACCCCGGCGGCAGCGTGCCGTCCGCGATCAGCGACTGGAACAGCGGCCGTCGCGCGGGTTCGCTGTCGTAGTGCACCCCGTTGGACCACGGGAGCAGGCCCAGACCATCGGTGACCGGCCGCAGCTCGGGGCCGAAGGAGTCGGTGGTGCCGCCCGCGTGCCAGCAGATCGACCCCGCCGACACGCCGGTGAGCACCACGCCCGCCTGCCACGCCTCGCGCATCACGGTGTCCAGGCCGTGCAGGCGCCACAGGGCCAGCAGCCCGGCGACGCTGCCGCCCCACACCCAGATCACGTCCTGGGACAACAAGTGCTCGCGCGGGTCGGGCACGTTCGGCATGGGCAGCACCGCGAGGTGGCTGCCGGCCCAGCCCTCCCGCCACGCGTTGTCGTAGAACGTGGCGGTCAGGCGGTGGTCGTCGCCGCACGCGGTGCCGAGGAAGCACACGCGCGGCGCCCGCCCGGTGACCCCGGCGAGCTCGACGGCGTGCCGGGTCAGGGCGCCGACCTCCCAGTCCAGCCGTGCCGAGGCACGGATACCGCCGGAGGTCGCGAGGATCGTGGGAACGTCTGCGGGCACGGTCGTGAGCCTAGTCTCGACAGGTTCTGCATGCAGTGTATACAGTGCATGTCGTGAGGACGACGTACGACCGGGTGCGCGAGCTGATCGTCGGCGGCGCCTTCCCGCCCGGACAGCGGCTCACCGAGGTCGGCCTGTCCCAGCGGCTCGACGTGAGCCGCACGCCGGTGCGGGAAGCACTGCGGCAGCTGGAAAGCGACGGGCTCGTCGAAAGCGGGCAGCGCGGGGTCACCGTGGTGCGGCTGGGCCGCGCCGCCCTGCGCGAGGCCTACCTCGTGCGCGCCTCGCTGGAAGCGCTCACCGCCGACCTCTGCGCGCAACGCCAGCAGGCCGGTGAGATCGCCCCGGCCGCGCTCACCCGGCTGGAACGGCACGCCGACGACGCCGACCGGGCCACCCGCGCCGGCGACCTGCCCGCCGGCGTGCGGCACAACCGCGAGTTCCACCGGCACATCGCGGTCCTCGCCGGCAACGAGCTGGCGCTGGGCTTCCTCGACCGGGTGTGGGACCGGATCGTGGTGTCCACCCGGGATTCGCTGACCGCCACCGGCCGCACCGGGCAGGTCGACGACGAGCACCGCCGCCTCCTCGCCGCCATCCGCGCCGGCGACGGCACCACGGCCGCGGACCTGGCCCGCGCCCACGTCCGGCACACCCTGTCCACCCTGCACGAAGGAGAATGATGGGCAAGGAACACGGCTACCGGGTGACCGTCGCCTGGAGCGGCACCACCGGCGACGGCTACCGCGGCTACGACCGCGCCCACGACGTCACCGCCGAGGGCAAGCCGCCGATCGCGGCGACCGCGGACCCGGCCTTCCTCGGCGACCCGGCGCGGTGGAACCCGGAAGAGCTGCTGCTCGCCTCGCTGTCCCAATGCCACCTGCTGACCTACCTGGCGCTGTGCGCGCGCCACGGCATCACCGTGACCGCCTACCGCGACAACGCCACCGGCCGCATGGCCGAAACCCCGGGCGGCGGCGGCCACTTCACCGAGGCGACGCTCAACCCCGAGGTCACCGTGTCCGAGGAGGGCATGGCCGGGCGGGCCGCCGACCTGCACCACCAGGCCCACGAACTGTGCTTCATCGCGAACTCGGTGAACTTCCCCGTCCACCACCAGCCCACCATCCACATCGGATAGTCAGGAACGCAGCGCCGCCACGATCGCGGCGCCCAGGTCCGCGGGCCGGGTGAACTGGGGCCAGTGCCCGGTGGGCAGGTCGACCAGGTCGACGTCGCGCATCGCGGCCAGTTCCCGCACGTACGGGTGACCGGCGGCGATCAGGTCGCGGACCTGCGCGGCCGGCATGGCCGAGCAGATCACGGTGGCCGGCACCGCGCGCCGTCGCTCGTCGGACAGCTCGATCGGCTCGCGCGTCACCGCGGCGGGCTCCGGCACCGCCTCGGCGCGCATCCGCTCCCGCAGCTCGGCGGTCAGGCCGGTCAGGTCCGCCTCCTCGAAGAACGACCAGTCCGGCAACGGCGCGTCACCGCCCACCGCGGGCAACGCGTCGTTGACCGACGCGCCGCTGACCAGGGGGCCGGCGTCGACGAACACGATCCGCGCCACCCGGTCCGGCCGCGCGTCGACGGCGGCGTAGGCGATCGGCCCGCCGCCGGAATGCCCGACGAGCGCCACGGGCTCGCGCTCGGCGTCGACGGCCGCCACCACGGCGGCGATGTGCTCGCGCACGCCGATGCCGGTCCGGTCCGCGCTGGCGGACTCGAGGCCGGGCAGGGTCAGGGCACGCACGGTGTGGCCGGCCGCGGTCAGCACCGGCTCGACGTCGCGCCACGAGGACGCGCCGAGCCAGAACCCGGGCACCAGGATCACGATCACGCCTCGACCCTACGGCCTCAGGGCTGTCCCGGACACCGGTTCCGCCCGGCTCGTCCTGATCTGGGCGCACCGCCGCTGCGGCCGCCAGGGCAAGCTCGCGCCCAAGGCGGTGTCGACGGCCTGGTGTGCCCCGGTGGAAGGCATTAGGTCCGAAGTGGACGACGCCGGGGCGTCCGACTGGTCCGGCGCCCCGTCGGCGAGCGTGTCAGCTGGTGGGGCAGCAGGTGTCGGCTAGTGTCGGTGTAGTGCGCGAACGAGGGCGGAGCAACCGACGGGTCGTCCACGAGACCCTGCGGCGGCAGGTGCTGACGCTTCAGCTGAGGCCGGGCGCGGCGTTGTCGGAGAACGAGCTGGCCGCGGCGCTGGGCGTGAGCCGCACTCCGGTGCGGGAGAGCCTGATCCTGCTCGCCGAGGAGGGCCTGGTGCAGGTGCTCCCGCAGGTGGGCTCGTTCGTGTCGCGGGTGGACATCCAGCGGGTGGCCGACGCGCAGTTCCTGCGGGAGGCGGTCGAGCTCGCGGCACTGGAGGACCTGCCGCCGGAGCTGGACGCGGGCGTGGTGCGCGAGCTGGAGGCGAACCTGGCACGGCAGCGGGAGCCGGAGATCGACCTGGAGGAGTTCTTCGCGCTCGACGAGGAGTTCCACCGCGGGCTGCTGACGCTCAGCGGGCACGGAAACGCCTGGCCCACGGTCGTCTCGGCGAAGGGGCACCTCGACCGGGCCCGGCGGCTGGGTCTGTCCGAAGCGAACTCGCCCGCGGTGTTCGCGGGGCAACACGTGGCGATCCTGCGGGCGGTGACCGGGGGCGACGTGGCGCTGGCGCGCTCGACGATGCGGGCCCACCTGCGCGAGGTGTTCGCCGACATCGAGCGGATTCGCGAGGGGAAGCCGGAGTTGTTCGCGTCCGACAGCGCGGCGCCGAACTGCCCGGGCGCGCCCGACGGCTAGCCCTCGATCCAGGCGAGCGGGTCCGCGATCACCCGCGCGATCACGCTCCCCGCCGCGCCGCGCAGCGCCGCGTCCGGGCCGAGCTTCGTGGGCCGCAGCGTGACACCCGGCGCCAGGCGCTCCACCACCCGGTTCCGGAACTCCGCACCGTAGGCGACGAGCCGGCCGCCGAGCACGATCGTGTCCGGCGCCAGCAGTGCGCGCACCGGCACCAAGGCGCCGGCCAGCGCCTCGGCCGCCCGCTCCACCGCCCGCAGCGCCGCCGGGTCCCCGGTGCGCGCCCGGGCGGCCACCGGCTCCTCGGCGCCCAGCAGCCGCGAACCGCCGTCGTCCGGCACACCGGCGGCCGCGGCCATCGCCGCGCGGCCCGCGTACAGCTCCAGGCAACCCCGTCCGCCGCACGCGCACGGCTCGCCCCGGCGCCGCACCGGCACGTGCCCCAGCTCGCCGGGCAGCGAGGCCGCCGGGTTGAGCGGCGCCAGCCCGATCACCTCCTCGCCGCCCAGGTACCACCAGTCCCGCGCCGCCCCGGCCTGGTACTCCGCCAGCGCCGCGCACGCCACCTCCCCGGAGACCAGCACGTCCAGCCCGTGCAGGTCCAGTGCCCGCAGTTCCCCCGCGACCAGCGCCCGCACGTCGACGTCCCGCCAGTTCAGCGGCAACGCCGACGCCACCCCGCCGGACACCGTGCCGCCGACCGCAACCCCCACCCCCGCCACCAGCCGGCCGGCCGTGGTCGCCTCGTCGAACAGCCGCCGCAGCACCGGCCGCGCCGCCCGCACCCCGTCCCCGGGCGCGGCCCCGGCCACGTCGAACCGCCGCAACTGCCGGGCCACCGGCCGGCCGGACAGGTCGAGGATCACCCCCGCGATGTGCCCGGCGGCGAACTGCAGCCCCAGCGCGACCGGCCCGTAGGGGTCGAGCACCAGCCGCCCCGCCGGTCGTCCCGGCGCGTGCCCCGGCTCCGGCCCCAGGTCCCGCACGAGCTCCGCCGCGGTCAGCTCGGCCACCAGGCTCGACACCGTCGCCTTCGTCAACCCGGTCCGCCGCGCCAGCTCGACCCGCGACACCGGCGCGTCCCGCGCGACCAGCTCCATGACCAGCGCGACGTTGTGCCGCCGCATCGCCTGCGCACCCATCGCTTCCACATTCGTCAGTTTAGTGAATTGACCAATTATGGCGAGGTCCCGTCCGGCGGGGATAGACAGGCGGGGACGACGACGTGACGAAAGGGCGGTCTCATGGCTGAGGTCAGCTACCGGCAGGCGTCGCGGCTCTACCCCGGCAACCCGCCGGTCCGGGCCGTGGACAGCCTCGATCTCGACATCGCCGACGGCGAGTTCCTCGTGCTGGTGGGCCCGTCGGGCTCGGGCAAGTCGACCGCGCTGCGCATGCTGGCCGGCCTGGAGGACGTCGACGAGGGCGCGATCTTCATCGACGGCAAGGACGTCACCGCCACCCCGCCCAAGGACCGCGACATCGCGATGGTGTTCCAGTCCTACGCGCTCTACCCGCACATGACGGTCGCCGAGAACATGGGCTTCGCGCTCAAGCTCAAGCGCGTGTCGAAGGCCAAGATCGCCGAGCGCGTGCGCGAGGCCGCTGCCCTGCTCGACCTGACCCCGTACCTGGACCGCAAGCCGAAAGCGCTCTCCGGCGGTCAGCGTCAGCGGGTCGCGATGGGCCGCGCCATCGTGCGGGAGCCCGCCGTGTTCCTGATGGACGAGCCACTGTCCAACCTGGACGCGAAGCTGCGCGTGGAGACCCGCGCCAACATCGCCGCGCTGCAGAAGCGCCTGGGCACCACCACGATCTACGTCACCCACGACCAGGTCGAGGCCATGACGATGGGCCACCGGGTCGCGGTGCTCAAGGACGGCAAGCTCCAGCAGTGCGACACCCCGCGCAACCTCTACGAGCGTCCGCGCAACGCGTTCGTGGCCGGGTTCATCGGCTCGCCCGCGATGAACCTCAAGACCGTTGCCCTCACCCCGGAGGGCGCCCAGCTCGACGGGCTGACCGTGCCGCTCCCCCGCGCGACGCTCGCCGCCGCGCGGCAGGCCGGTGTCGAGTCGGTGACGCTGGGCCTGCGCCCGGAGTCGCTGCGCCTGGCCGGTGCGGGTGAGCCGGCGGCGAAGCTGACCGTCGAGCTGGTCGAGGAGCTGGGCGCCGACGCCTACATCCACGGCGGCGTGAAGATCGGCGACCGCGTCGAGCGGTTCGTGGTCCGCGCCGACGGCCGCCGCCCGCCGCAGCTGGGCGAGACGGTCCAGATCGCGGTCGGCGACGGCGACGAGGTGCACGCCTTCCACCCGGAGACGGGCGAGCGGCTGCCCACGGAGGACTGACACCCAGCACGCACGGAGGGGGCGGGTGGCGCGAGCCGCCCGCCCCCTTGACTGTTCCCACCGCCGCTAATAAGTTACTCCGCAAAACAAAACGCGGAGGAGCTGCGATGGTGCGCCAACCGACCCCTGAGGACAGGTTCTCGTTCGGCCTGTGGACCGTGGGCTGGACCGGCACGGACCCCTTCGGCGGGCCGAGCCGTCCGGCGCTGGACCCGTGGGAGTACTCCGACAAGCTCGCCGAGCTGGGCGCGTGGGGCATCACCTTCCACGACAACGACGTCTTCCCCTTCGACGCCGACCTGGCCACCAAGAAGCGGCTGACCGGCCGGCTCAAGGACGCCGCCGACAAGGCCGGCCTGGTGATCGAGATGGTCACCACCAACACCTTCAGCCACCCGGTGTTCAAGGACGGCGGCCTGACCTCCAACGACCGCGGCGTGCGCCGGTTCGGGCTGCGCAAGGTGCTGCAGGCCGTGGACATCGCCGCCGAAATGGGCGCGAGCACGTTCGTGATGTGGGGCGGCCGCGAAGGTGCCGAGTACGACGGATCGAAGGACGTCTACGCCGCCTTCGAGCGCTACAAGGAGGGCCTGGACACCGTCGCCGGCTACATCAAGTCGCAGGGCTACGGCCTCAAGATCGGCCTGGAGCCCAAGCCGAACGAGCCGCGCGGCGACATCTTCCTGCCCACGGTCGGCCACGCGCTGGCGCTGATCGCGCAGCTGGAGCACGGCGACATCGTCGGCCTCAACCCCGAGACCGGCCACGAGCAGATGGCCAACCTCAACTACACGCACGCGCTCGGGCAGGCGCTGTGGAGCGGCAAGCTGTTCCACATCGACCTCAACGGCCAGCGCGGTCTCAAGTACGACCAGGACCTGGTGTTCGGGCACGGCGACCTGATCTCCGCGTTCTTCACCGTCGACCTGCTGGAGAACGGCTTCCCCGGCTACCCGGACGCGCCGCGCTACACCGGCCCGCGGCACTTCGACTACAAGCCCTCGCGCACCGAGTACATGGACGGGATCTGGGACTCCGCGCGGGCGTGCATGGCGACGTACCTGATGCTCGCGGAGAAGGCGAAGGCGTTCCGGGCCGACCCCCGGGTGCGGGAGGCGTGGGACCGCGCCGGCGTCCTCGAGCTGGCCGAGCCGACGCTGGGCGCGGGCGAGTCGGTCGCGGACTTCCTCGCCGCCGACAACGGTTTCGACCCGGAGAAGGCCGCGCAGCGCGACTACGGGTTCGTCCAGCTGCAGCAGCTCGCGCTCGAGCACCTCATCGGCTGATTTTGTTCAACCACTGAACAGTGCGAGTGGATGCGAGGATCGCCGCCGTGACCGCTCTCGATCAGCCGACCGGGGCGCGCCAGTCCAGCCTGCGGGCGAGCAACCTGGCGCTGGTGGCCCGCACGGTGTGCGCGTCGGCACGACCGCTGTCCCGGGCGGACGTGGCTTCGGCGACGTCGATGACCCGCGCCACCGCGACGCGGCTGGCCGACGAGCTGGTCGCGGGCGGTGTGCTGGGCGAGATCGAGCCGGACGGCGGCGGCAGGCGCGGCCGTCCGGCCACTCCCCTGGTGCCCGGAACCCGGCTGGCGGCGGCGGGACTGCAGGTCAACGCCGGGTTCCTGGCGGTGCGGGTGGTCGACCTGCGCGGCCGGGTGATCGCCGAGTCGCTGGAGCACGCCGATCTCGTCGGCAGCGATCCGGTGACGACGCTTGCGCGGCTGGGCGCGTTGTCGGCGCGGGTGCTCGGCGGGTTGCCCAGGGAGCTGCGGCTGGTCGGGGCGGGCCTCGCGCTGCCCGGGATCGTCGCGGCCGCCACGGGGACCCTGTTGCGCGCGCCGAACCTGGGCTGGTCCGGTCTGCGCCCGGCGGAGCTGCTGGATGCGGCCGCGGTGGCCGGGTTGCCGCTGCGGGTGGGCAACGAGGCGAACCTCGCGGCGCGCACGGTCGCCGAGGTGGCGCCGGGGCGGCCGGGCCCGTTCCCCGATTTCGTGTACCTGTCGGGGGAGATCGGTATCGGCGGGGCGGCCGTCGTCGGTGGCGAGGTGATGGCCGGGCGGCACGGGTGGGCCGGCGAGATCGGGCACGTGTGCGTGGACCCGGCCGGGCCGCGGTGCCGGTGCGGGTCGACCGGCTGCCTGGAGACCTACGCCGGCCGGGACGCGCTGCTCGCCGCCGCCGGGCTGACCCCCGCCTCGACGCCGGCGCACCTGGCGGAGCTGGCCGCGAACGGCGACGAGCGGGCGCGCGGGGCGGTGACGGCGGCCGCGCGGGCACTGGCGGTGGCGCTGGCCGGGGTGATCAACGTGCTCGACATCCCGACCGTGGTGCTCGGCGGGCACCTGGGGCAGGTCGCGGACCTGCTGCGGCCGGAGCTGGAGAGCGGGCTGCGCGAGCGCGTGCTGTCCGCGCGGTGGACCCCGCCGGCCATCCACGCGGCGAAGAACATCCCCGCCCCCGGCGCGACGGGAGCCGCGTACCGCGAGTTGGCGGCGGTTCTGGCGGACCCGGTGCGCTGGCTCGACTGAGCCCGCGTGCCTGCTCGGCGTAGCTGCCCGGAGCGGTGCCGCGGCTACCCCGGCGTGGCTGCCCGGCCTGGCTGTCCCGAGCTATGCCGCAGCCGCCCGACGTGCCTGCCCGGCGAGGTTGCCCGGAGCTGTGCCGCAGCTACCCCGGCCTGCCTGGCCGGAGCTGTGCCGCAGCTACCCCGGCGTGCCTGGCCGGAGCTGTGCCGCGGCTGCCCGGCGTGGCTGCCCGCAGCTGGGCCGCGGCTGCGGGCCGGTCTGGAGCCGGCGCGCTTCCGCGGCATCCGCTGCTGCCCCCGGCCGCAGCGTCATGTCGAGCGGACCGCCCCAGAGGTGGTCCGAGGACCCGCCGGTCATCGCGGGGGCCCTCGCGATCACCGCGGACCGGCGAGGCCCCCTGAGCAGCGGCAGGTTACTTCTGCTGGGCACCCTTGGCCGGGTTCGCCTGCGGCGGTTTCGCCGCCTGCGGAATGGGCGGCTGGGGTGGGTTCTTCGCCAGGGGTGGACTCGCGAACTGGGGCGGTTTCGCTGCCTGGAGCGGCTGCGCGGCCTGAGGTGGTTTCGCCGCCCGGGGCGGTTTGGCTGGCTGCGCTGGTTTGGGTGGCTTCGGGGCCTTCGCCGTGGCCTCCTGGCCGGGATTGTCGTTCCCGGGCCGGACGGAAGGCGGACGAACGGGCACGACGAACTCGGCCGGCTCGACCTGCCCCCTCGGCCCCTCGGCCGCCGTCACGGGCACGTCCCGTTGCGGGGCCGGCAGCGACACCGGCCCGGCGACGGTGGCCACCGCGGCCAGCGTGACCGCGGCCGCGACCTTCGTGAGCACCATCGCAGCACTCCCGGCGACGGAAGCACCCCCACCGGCCGCCATCACGCCACCGGTGGCCGCCGTTGCCGCGCTCCCCGCCGCTGTTGCGCCACTCCCCACCGCCGCACCGGCGCCGGTCGCGCCAGTTCCCGCCGGGACCCCGCTGCCGACCGCGGTCGCACCGCCGCCGGCCGCCGTCACGCCACTGCCCATCACCGTCGCGCCGCTCCCAGCTGCTGCGGCGCTGCCGCCGGCGCCACTGCCAGCCACCGACGCACCGCTCCCAGCCGCGGTCGCACCAGTACCAGCAGCCACAGCGCCCCCACCGGTCACAGCGCCGCTCCCAGCAGCCGTTGCACCACCGCCAGCTGCTGCGACGCTGCCGCCGGCCGCCGTCGCGCCACTGCCAATCACCGTCGCACCGCCGCCAGCGGTCACCATGCCGCTCCCAGCCGCGGTCGCACCACTGCACGCAGTCACAGCGCCGCCCCCGGCCGCCACCACCGCACCGCCGCCAGCGGTCACCATGCCGCTCCCAGCCGCGGTCGCACCACTACCAGCAGCCACAGCGCCGCCCCCGACCACCGCCCCGCTGCCGGCCGCCACGGCGGCGCCGCCGGGCGCGGTCGCGCCGGTGCCGGCCAGGAGGCGTCCCAGCAGGGGCAGCAGCGCGAGCGCCGGCAGGCCGCCATTGATGTGGTCCAGCACCGTCGCCACGCGGCGGCACCCCGGGCACCCGTCCAGGTGCGTCGCGACGGTGCGGCGCTGCCGCGCGGTCACCTTGCCGCGCGTCCACGCCCCCAGCCGGCGCCGCACCGTGCGGCAGTCCTCCCCGCGGGCAGCGGGCACGTGTTCCTGCAGGAACGCCTGCCGCAGCCCCTCCCGGGCCCGCGCCGCCAGCGCCGCCACCCCGTTGGCGGTCATGTCGAGCTCGGCGGCCAGCTTCCCGGGCCCGGTGCCGAGCATCTCGGTGTGCCACAGGACGTACCGCCAGCGCGGCGGCAGCGACCGGAACGCCGAGATCGCGACCTCACCGGTCAGCCGGTCCACCACGATCTCCTCGACCCCGGACGTGCCCTCCTCACGGGCCAGCGCAGCGGGATCGCACCGCTCCCGGCGCCGCGCCCAGTCCATCGCCAGGTTGCGCAGCGTCACGAGCAGGTAGGGCCGGAACCGCTCGGCCGGGCCGGACCCGTCGCGGATCGCGGCCAGCACGCGCAGGAACGACTCGGCGACCAGGTCGTCGACCTCGGCGCGGTCCCGCCACATCATCGAGGCCACCCGCCGCGCCGCCGGGAGGTGCCGCCGGAACAGGTGGTCGTAGGCGACCGGATCTCCCGCCCGGACCGCCTCGATCAGGGCAGCATCGGCATCGGTGTCCGCCATGACCCTCCTCGTCACCCGTGAGCCGCTACGGCGAAGCCTCCCACGCGAGGTGGATCAACGCAGTGCGTCCTAGAAATCCGCGGCCTTGCCGATGTAGATCTCGGCGAACGACGCGGCCGCGGCCGGGGACCCGAGGAGGCGGCGCAGGCGGGCCTGGGCCAGCCGGGCGCGGAACGGGTCGGCCGGCGGGTCGAGCGTGGAGCTGTGGAAGATGTCCGACAGCCACTGCGAGAACTCCTGGTACTGCCACACCCGGGCCAGGCAGGTGCCGGAGTAGCGCTCCAGCCGGTCACCGTCGCCGCCGTAGTGCGCCTCGATCGCCTCGGCCAGGTGGAACGCGTCGTGCAGGGCGAGGTTGAGCCCTTTCGCGGCGATCGGGGCGACCAGATGCGCCGACTCCCCGGCCAGGAACAGGCGGCCGCGCGACATCGGCTCCGCGACGTAGTTGTGCATGCCGAGCACGCGTTTCTCGATCAGCTCGCCCTCGATGAGCGGACCGCCGGGCACGCCCAGCCGCTGGTGCAGCTCGGACCAGACGCGCTCGTGCGGCCAGTTGTCCTCCGCGTCGCCGGGCGGGCATTGCAGGTAGAAGCGGGTGACGGTCGCGGTGCGGGCCATGTGCGCGGCGAACCCGCGCGGGTGGATGCCGAACAGGACGCCGTCGGCGCTGGGCGGGGCCTGCGCCAGCAGCGCGAGCCAGCCGATGCCGTAGTCGTGGGTCAGCAGGTCGCCGGCGACGTGGTGCCGGGTGACGCCCTGGGCGCCGTCGCAGCCGGCGATGAAGTCGCAGTCGATGCGGCGGGCGGTTCCGTCGGCGGCGGTGAACGTGACGGCGGGCGTGGGCGAGTCGATGTCGTGCAGCGCGACGTCGCGCACCCCGAACTCGATGTCGCCGCCCTTGCCTGCGTAGTGCGCGACCAGGTCGGTGACCAGTTCCTGCTGCGGGTAGACGAAGTGCCGCTGCCCGGCCCACTCGTGGTAAGAGAACGGGTGGCGGCCGTTCTCGAAGCGGAATTCGAACCGCCCCTGGCTCGGCGCCGTGCTGAGCAGCCGGTCCGCCAGGCCGCGTTCGTCGAGGGCGCGGACGGCCCACTCCTCGATGAACCCGGCGCGCGGGCGCGCTTCGATGAACGCGCGGGTCTGCTCCTCGAGCACGGCACAAGCGATTCCCCGGTCCCGCAGGACGTTCGCCACGGCCAGCCCGGCCGGCCCGGCCCCCACGACGACGACTCCGGTGCGCGCGACCACGATTCCTCCCCAGGTGGTGCGATTGGGGAAGTTTGCCCGAGTTACACCGTCGGAGGCAATGGGTCCCGAGGATGCCCGGCTCAGGGGGAGCCGGCCGGGTCGGTGGGGCGTGTCCGGGCACGGCGGCGCGGCGCGACACGGACTGGGCCCGTGCCGCCGATCCCGCGCCGGGTCGCGTCAGCGGGCCGGGCGGCGGCGGGCCTGCTCGACGGGCCGCCCGGGCCGGTGCGTGGGGGTGCCCTGGTACGGGATGGCGTAGGTGGCCAGGTGCTGGCGCACCTTCTCGCCGTCGGTGGTGCCCACCGGGGCACCACCGGCCGCCCGGCCGGCCAGGACGTCGTCGACGAACTTCGCCACCTCCGGCGGCCGCGGCAGCAGCTCGCCGCCCAGGTGGCACACCACCGTCAGCTCGTGACCCACGCCCGGCTCGACGGCCACCGCCCAGCCGTCGTGCTCGTTCCACACCAGGGCGGTGTCCTGGCCGGGATGGCTGGGGAGCCGGTCGTCGAGCGCGAGGTAGGCGTAGGCCGGCGGCGGGTCCAGGTGGGCGTAGTAGGCCTCGCCGCTGCAGCCCAGCTCCTCGGCGACGGCACCGACGTAACGGCGCAGCCCGGAGGCCGCCGCGTGTTCGTATTCCAGATGCATCTCACGCCCCGTCGAGTGAGTAGTCTGCCGTGCGCCGGGACTACCACCTGACCGGGTGACAAAACCTGTCACCCGCACCCGCCGAGCTCCACGCGACGTGGATGTCCACCCGGACCATCACGGCGCGGGGTCGTAGTCCAGGTTGGGGCGCAGCCACTTCTCGATCTCCGCCTGGGCGACGCCGCGCCTGCGGGCGTAGTCGCTCACCTGGTCGCGGCCCAGGCGGCCCACGGTGAAGTACCGCGATGCCGGGTGGGCGAAGATCAGGCCGCTGACGCTCGCCGCCGGGGTCATCGCGAACGATTCCGTCAGGCCCAGCCCCAGCGACTCCGCCTGGAGCAGCTCGAACAGCTCGCGCTTCTGGCTGTGGTCCGGGCTCGCCGGGTAGCCGAGCGCGGGCCGGATGCCCCGGAAGCGCTCCGCGTGCAGGTCCTCCAGCGCGGGCTGCGCGCCGGGCTCGAACCACTCCCGCCGGGCCTCGAGGTGGATGTACTCGGCGAACGCCTCGGCCAGCCGGTCGGCCAGCGCCTTCACCATGATCGCCCGGTAGTCGTCGTGCCGGGACTCGTAGTGGCGCGCCAGCTCCTCGGCCCCGTGCACCGTCACCGCGAACCCGCCCAGGTGGTCACCGGCCGGCGCCACGTAGTCCGCCAGGCACCGGTTGGCGCGACCGTCCGGTTTGGACGTCTGCTGGCGCAGCATCGGGAACCGCACACCGTTGTCGAGCACGATGTCGTCGCCCTCGCGGTGCGCCGGCCAGAACCCGTACGCGCCGCGCGCCCGCAGCGAACCGTCCGCGACGATCTCGTCCAGCAAGGTGTTCGCGTCGTCGAAGAGCTCGCGCGCGACCGGCTGCTCCAGGATCGCCGGGTACTTGCCCTTCAGCTCCCACGCCAGGAACAGGAACTGCCAGTCGATCATCGCCCGCAGCGCCGGCAGCCCCGGCTCCACCGTGCGCACCCCGGTGAACGACGGCACCGGCAGGTCGTCGAACGACACCCGCTCCGGGTTGGCCCGCGCCCGCTCCAGGGTGAGCATCGGGCGGCGCTGCTTGCTCGCGTGCTGCTCCCGCAGCCGCTCCTGCTCGGCGCGGTTGGCCGAGTCCAGCGCGGCGGCCCGGTCGGGGTCCAGCAGGTCCGACACGACGCCGACGACCCGCGACGCGTCCAGCACGTGGACCGTCGTCTGGTCGTAGGCCGGGGCGATCCGCACCGCGGTGTGCTGGCGGGACGTGGTCGCCCCGCCGATCAGCAGCGGGATCTTCAGGCCGCGCCGCTGCATCTCGGTGGCGACCGTGACCATCTCGTCCAGCGACGGGGTGATCAGCCCGGACAGCCCGATCGCGTCGGCGTTCTCGGCGACCGCGGTGTCCAGGATCTTCGCCGCCGGCACCATCACACCGAGGTCGATCACCTCGTAGTTGTTGCAGCCCAGCACGACGCCGACGATGTTCTTGCCGATGTCGTGCACGTCGCCCTTCACGGTCGCCAGCACGATCTTGCCGTTGCCGCGCTCGTCCTCCACCCGGCCGGCCTGCCGCGCCTCCTCCTTCTCCGCCTCCATGAACGGCTCCAGGTAGGCCACCGAGCGCTTCATCACGCGCGCGCTCTTGACCACCTGCGGCAGGAACATCTTGCCCGAGCCGAACAGGTCGCCGACGGTCTTCATGCCGTCCATCAGCGGGCCCTCGATGACCTCGAGCGGTCGCGGGAAGCTCTGCCGGGCTTCCTCGGTGTCGTCTTCGATGTGGTCGACGATGCCGTGCACCAGAGCGTGCCGCAGCCGTTCGGCGACCGGCGCCTCGCGCCAGGAAAGGTCCACCACGCGCTTGCGGCCCTGACCGCGGACGGTCTCGGCGAACTCGACCAGCCGGTCGGTGGCGTCCGCGCGGCGGTCGAACAGCACGTCCTCGACCAGTTCGAGCAATTCGGCCGGGATGTCCTCGTAGACGGCCAGCTGGCCGGCGTTGACGATGCCCATGTCCAGCCCCGCCCGCACGGCGTGGAACAGGAACGCCGAGTGCATCGCCTCACGCACCACGTCGTTGCCGCGGAAGGAGAACGACAGGTTCGAGATGCCGCCGCTGGTGCGCGCGCCCGGGCACCGCTGCTTGATCAGCGGCAGCGCCTCGATGAACGCCTTGGCGTAGCCGTTGTGCTCGGCGATGCCGGTGGCGACGGCGAGCACGTTGGGGTCGAAGACGATGTCCTCGGGCGGGAACCCGGCCTCACGCGTGAGCAGGTCGTAGGCGCGGCCGCAGATCTCGACCTTGCGCTCGCACGTGTCGGCCTGGCCCTTCTCGTCGAAGGCCATCACGACGACACCGGCGCCGTAGTCGCGGATGCGGCGGGCCTGGCGCAGGAACTGCTCCTCGCCCTCCTTGAGGCTGATCGAGTTGACCACGCCCTTGCCCTGCACGCACTTGAGCCCGGCCTCCAGCACACTCCACCGCGAGCTGTCGATCATGATCGGGATGCGCGCGACCTCGGGCTCGGTGGCGATCAGGTTCAGGAACGTCGTCATGGCGCGCTCGGAGTCGAGCAGGTCGGCGTCCATGTTGACGTCGAGCAGGTTGGCGCCGCCGCGGACCTGGTCCAGCGCGACGTCGACGGCCGCCTGGTAGTCGCCGGCCTCGACCAGGCGCCGGAACTTCGCCGAGCCGGTGACGTTGGTGCGCTCGCCGATCATCACGAACCCGGTGTCCGGCCCGAGGTCGAACGGCTCGAGCCCGCTGAACCGGGTGTGCGTGCGCGGCGGCGGGACCGGGCGCGGGGCGGCGCCGGACACCGCTTCGGCGATCGCGGCGATGTGGCCGGGCCCGGTGCCGCAGCAGCCGCCGACGATGTTGACCATGCCGGCGCCGGCGAACTCGGCGAGCATGTGCGCGGTTTCCGACGGCGTCTGGTCGTAGCCGCCGAACGCGTTGGGCAGGCCGGCGTTGGGGTGGCAGGCGACGTAGGTGCCGGCGAGCTTGGCCAGCTGCTCGACGTGCGGGCGCATCTCGGCGGCGCCCAGCGAGCAGTTGACGCCGACGACGAGCGGGTGCGCGTGCTCGACCGCGCTCCAGAACGCCTCGACGGTCTGCCCGGACAGGGTGCGGCCGGACAGGTCGACGATCGTCACCGAGATCCACAGCGGCAGGTGCGGGGCAACCTCGCGCGCGGCGGCGATGGCGGCCTTCGCGTTGAGGGTGTCGAAGATCGTCTCGATGAGCAGCAGGTCGACGCGGCCCTCGGCGAGCGCGGCGATCTGCTCGGCGTAGGCGTCCCGGACCTCGTCGAAGGTGACCGCGCGGTAGGCGGGCTCGTCGACCCGCGGTGACAGCGACAGCGTGACGTTGAGCGGACCGATCGACCCGGCGACGAACTTCCCGCCCGCCTCGTCGGCGGCCTGCCGCGCCAGCTGGGCGCCGCGCACGTTCATCTCGCGGACGAGGTGGCCCAGTCCGTAGTCGGACTGGCCGATGCTCGTCGCGGTGAACGTGTTGGTGGTGGTGATGTCCGCGCCCGCGGTGAGGTACTGGCGGTGCACGTCCAGGATGAGGTCCGGGCGCGTCAGGTTGAGCAGGTCCGGGTCACCCGTGACGTCCTCGCGGTGGTCGGCGGGTATCAGGTCGCCGCGGTAGTCGGCCGGGGTGAGGCCCGCGCCCTGCAGCATGGTGCCCCAGGCGCCGTCGAGCACCGCCACCCGGCTGTTCAGGATCTCGCGCAGCGCGGCCGTCGTGTCCACCGGCAACCTCCCGTGGTGATGGGAGGCGCCCTTGTTGCGGATACACGGGGGCCGAGCGTGGCGGACCGGGGTCCGTTGCAGCGCCTCTCGGCCTTGCCGGACACGGTACTAGAAGCGCGGCGGGCGCTCCAAGGCCGTTCCGCCATGTGAACTGCCAGCGGCGCGGGGACGCGCGGCGCGGGGACGCGCGGTGCACCGAGACGGCGATCAGGAGCACCAGCCCGGTGCCGAGCACCGACCGCGCCACCGGCCGCGCCGTCCGGATGCCGGCGGTCCCCGCCGTGGCGACGGTGCGGTTGCCGGGGTGGACGCCGGCCCCGTCGCCGTTCGAGCCGCGCAGCGTCGGCGTCTCGCTCGCCGCGGTCCGCGGCCAGCAGCGCGGCGGCCCGGACGCCAGTCCCGTCGCCGCGACCGGGAGGATCGCGCCGCACACCAACGGCGGTCACCCGCCCGCCCGTCCACCGGCGATGTCGAACATCGGACTCGGGTACCGGCAGCGACCACTTCACCAGCACCAGCCCGCGGACAGGTGCTCCGGGTAGTCGATCTCCGTCACATCGGCGAGGGTGAACGGCGGGGAGGCGTCGGTGCCCGGTTCGCCGTAGGAACACGGTCAGCACGCCGAACGCGAGCCACAGCAGCGACACGACACTTCACCAGCCACAGCCAGCGGGACGGGCGCGGGTCCGGGACCGCCTCGACGCGGACCGGGTACGGCGCGCCAGCCCTCACGGGTCACCCGGCACCGTGCGCCCACGACCGCCTTGGTCACCAGGGCGCGAAAGTCCATTCCCGGTGGGCCGTCCGGCCCCGGCCGCCCACAGCAGAACGGCGGGCCGGCTTCCCCAAGCCGGCCCGCCGTCGGAGACCGCCTGCCCTTGCGGCCCCGACCGGCCGGGCATCGACCTCCTGCGGGCGCCATCCCCCGACGGAACCCGCTTTCCCCGCCGTGCGGTGCCCCGAGCACCCGCACGTGCTCCACCAGTATGCGCCGCACACGCCCGTTCAGCGCAAGGCCGAAGTCCCCAAAGAAGGGACTTTGTGCCCATTGCGTCCACAGTGGATCTTCACCGGTAGCCTGGGGCCATGCGGGCGTTCGTGGTCAGCGAACCCGGTGCGGCGGGCGTGGTCGAGGTCGAGCCACCGGTGCCGGCGCCGGGCGAGGTCGTGGTCGACGTCGAACGCGCCGGGATCTGCGGCACCGACGCGGAGTTCTTCGACGGCACCATGCCCTACCTGCACGACGGGCACGCGCGCTTCCCGGTGCGGCTGGGGCACGAGTGGTGCGGGAGGGTGAGCGCCGTCGGCGAAGGTGCCGGCCCCGAGTGGCTGGGCCGCCGGGTCACCGGCGACACGATGCTCGGGTGCCGGACGTGCCGGCGCTGCCGGAGCGGACGGCAGCACCTGTGCGCGGCACGCACGGAAATCGGGATCCGCGGTGGCCGGCCGGGGGCGCTGGCCGAGCAGGTCGCGGTTCCGGTGACGGCGCTGCACGCACTGCCGGGCACGGTCGGCGTCGCCGC
The DNA here is from genome assembly GCF_030814215.1 of Amycolatopsis thermophila. NCBI lineage: Bacteria > Bacillati > Actinomycetota > Actinomycetes > Pseudonocardiales > Pseudonocardiaceae > Amycolatopsis > Amycolatopsis thermophila. Next base: position 6,112,770 of record NZ_JAUSUT010000001.1, read on the forward strand.
GGGGGCTCTGGTGGAACCGGGCGGCAACGCGCTGCGCGCCGTGTGGGGCGCGCAGTTGTCGAGCGGGGATCGCGTGCTGATCGTGGGTCCCGGCACGATCGGGCTGCTCGCGGCGATGTTCGCCCGCGCGGCTGGGGCCGAGGTGCACCTGCTCGGCACCACGGCGCCGTCGCTGGAATTCGCGCGCTCACTGGGTTTCCGCCACGTGTGGCGGGAAACGGACCTTCCGGCGCTGCCGTTCGACGCGGTGATCGAAGCCTCCGGCGCGCCCGGGGCGCCGGCGCGGGCGGCGGAGCTGGTCGAGCCGGGCGGCCGGGTCGTCTACATCGGCCTGGCCGGCAGTCCCAGCCTGCTCGACACGCGCGTGCTGGCGCTCAAGGACGTCACGGCGGTCGGGGTGCTGTCGGCCTCCCCCGGCCTGGCCGGCGCCATCGAGCGGTACGCGAGCGGCGCGGTCGACCCGGTGCCCCTCGTCGCCGCGACGGTGGGACTGGATGCCGTCGCCGCGGTGCTCGCCGGTGACCGGCCCGGTGGCGCGGCCCCGAAGATCCACGTCGACCCGCGCCGCTAAGCGTGGACGCCGACCGTGACGGCGCCCAAGGACAGCCGCGGTTCCAGACCGACGATCTCGCCCAGTCGGGCAACCTCGGCGTCGAGCTCGCGGCGGTGCGCCGGGGTGAGCGTGGCGAACGGCTCGACGGTGAGGTCGACGCGGCGGGCCGAGCGGCGCTGGTGCCACACTCCCCCGGCCACGCCATCGACGAGCAGCACCGCGTGGTTCCCCGCCTGCCCGCGGGCCAGGGCGCGCTCCGCGGCGGCGCCGGGGAAGAGCAGCTCGCGCGGGAAGCTGCCGACCACGTAGGCGTCGAACAGCGGCAACAGCCGGACGAGGGGTGGCTCGCCGCGGGCGGGCACGGTGTCCCCGGGCGCGAGCCAGGCCCGCTCACCCGCGACCTCGACGGGGCGCAGGCCGGCCCGGGCGAACAGGGCGGCGGCCCAGGCCGGTGAGGCGTTCAGCCAGCGGGCGAACTGCGCCGGCGTAGCGGGTCCGTAGGCGTGCAGGTACCGGGTGAGAACGGCGTCGAGCGCGGTGTCCGGGTCGGCGGGCTCGAAGCCGGGCAGCCACCGCCGCGGGCTGGGTAGGTGACCTGACGGCCACGGTTGGGGCCGAAGCACAGCGCGCCGCGGTGGGCGGCGTGCGCGGTGATCTGCCGCCAGCGCGGCCAGAACGTCCGGAACGCCGGCATGACCGGATCTCCCGCCCACGCGCCGACCCGCGCGACAATCGCCCCGGTGAGCTCGTCGACGGTCAGTTCGGCGCCGGCCAGCGCGTCGGCGATGGCGCCGACGCTCTCCTCGGCCTGGTCCGGGCTGAGCCCGACGCCGCGCGGCATGGCCGACCGGTGCGGAACCGCGGCGAGGGCGCCGGTCCACAGCGGCAGATCGCGGGTGGGCAGCAGGTGCACGGACCCACGCGGGCCGAACGTCTTGACGAGGGCGTGCTCGTCCCACAGCGCACCGCGAACCTGGGCGGCGGTGCCGCCGGTGCGCAGCGCGACGGAGACCTCGGCGGCGGCGAGGACCTGTGCGTGAGCGCCGCACATCGCCGCGGTCACCTCCGCCGGTGTCGCCGTCGCCGTGTCCAGGAAGTGCCGGTGCAGCCGCCACGCGCAGATCGCGGACCACGAGACGCTCATGGTGCGACGCCAGACCGGGAAGCGGTCAGCAACCGTCCTCGATCGCGTCGATCAAGCCCCACGCCAGGGCCACGCGGGCGCTCACCGGCCGCCCGGACAGCGCCGGCCACAACGTCCGCCACCTCCCCACCCGCCGGGACACGCTCACCGTCCCGCCGGCACCCGGGATCAAGCCCATGCCGACCTCGGGCAGCCGGAACACCGTGCCGGGGTGCGCCACCACGCGGCCGGCGAACGCGGCGAGCTCGACCCCGGCGCCGACGCAGGCCCCGTGCACCCGCACCTCGGTCCGGGCGGCGATCGCGTGCAGCGCCCGTGCGGCGCCTGCCCTGGTCCGCACGAAGTGGGCGGTCACCAGGTCCGGCGTGGTGCCGAACTCGTCCAGGTCGCCGCCGGAGCAGAACGCCGGGCCGGCACCGTCGAGCACGACCCGGCAGTCCTGCGCGGCAGCCACCCGCACTGCGTCGGCGAGCGCGTCCCGCACCTCGCGTCCGTAGGCGTTGCGCCGCCCGGGCCGGTTCAGCGTCACGTGCAGAACGTCGCCTTCCTGGCGCAGCAGCACCGGCGGCTCCGTCGCCGGCGGCGGCAGCGGGCGCGGCCCCCGATCCGCCAGCCACCGCGCGAACTCCGGACCGCCGAGCAGCGTCGAGTAGGCGAACGACTCCAGGTCCAGCGCGGCGCCGACGTCCAGCCGACCGGTCGCCCGCAGCACCTGGACCAGCACCAGCGCGGCCTGCGGGTTCGCCTCCGCGGCCTGCTGCAGCACGAGCGCCTCGCCCGCCGGGTCCGCGCTCCGCGCGAACTGCGGCCCGTCGGCACATCCCTCGGCGGCCAGGGTCAGGTCGAGCGCGTCGGCCAGCAACCAGCGCTCGCCGTCGACCGGGCGGGTCGCCACACCGACCAGGATCCGGTCGGCCGTCCGCGCCGCGCGGGCCGCCGCCGCGACCACCCCGGCGGGCACCTCCTCGTCGAGGTCCACCACGACCAGGGGGCGCCGTACCTGACCGGCGTCGTCGAGGACCGGCTCCCCCGCCTCGCCATCGGCGAGGGCGGAGATCCCCACCGGCCCGGTCACGCCGACCGCGCCCCGCTCCGGCGAACCCGCACCGGCGGCCGCTTCCGCACGCCCACGGTCATCAGGGCGATGTCGACGTAGCGTTCGGCGAGCTCGTCCGGCGACAGCGGACCGCCGTCCGGGTGGTACCAGCGGCCGATCGACTGGAGCATGCCCAGCAGCGCCCGCGCGGTTTCGGCCGGCCGCTTCGCGACGAACACCCCCCGCTCCACGCCGTCGGTGACGATGCCGGTGACGAGGACCTCGATCTCCTTGCGGCGGGCGGCGTAGCGCTTGCGGTTGGCCGGCGACAGGTGCCGCAGCTCGAAGTCCAGCGCCGCGAGCCGGGTGCGGTGGGCCAGGTGCAGCACGATCGCCTCGACGACGTTGACCAGCCGCTGCTCCGGCGCCTCGCCCGCCTCCTCGACGGCCTGGCGGACCCGCCAGGCGAGGTCGCTGGTGGCCTCCTCGACCAGGGCGGTGAACACGCCCTCCTTGTTCTCGTGGTGGTAGTACAGCGCCGGTACCGTCTGACCCACGCGCCGCGCGATGTCCCGCACCGGGGTGCCGTGGAAGCCGTGCTCGTAGAAGGCTTCGAGCGCGGCCGCCAGGATCGGGGTCAGCTCCAGCGGCCCGTACTCCCGCCATGCGCCCTCGGGTCGCGTCATGTCCAGCCCATCGAAGAGGTCACCCGGGAAAGATAACGGGGCGCGGCAGCGGGGCTCACCGCTGCCGCACCCGCTCCCTCAGCGCGGGGCCATGCGGATGGCGCCGTCGAGGCGGATGGTCTCGCCGTTGAGCATCGGGTTCTCCACGATGTGCCGGGCCAGCGCCGCGAACTCCGACGGGTCACCCAGCCGCGAGGGGTGCGGCACCTGCGCCCCCAGCGACGCGATCGCCTCCTCCGGCAGGGTCGCGAACAGCGGCGTGTGGAACAGCCCCGGCGCGATCGTGACCACGCGGATCTTCAGGCTCGCCAGGTCGCGCGCGATCGGCAGCGTCATCCCGACGATGCCGCCCTTGGACGCGGAATACGCGGCCTGCCCGATCTGCCCGTCGAACGCCGCCACCGACGCGGTGTTGACGATGACACCGCGCTCCTCGCCCACCGGCTCGGCCTTCGCGATGCGCTCGGCGGCCAGCCGGATCACGTTGAACGTGCCGACCAGGTTGACGTTGATGACCTTGAGGAACCCCTCCAGCGGGAACGGGCCGTCCTTGCCGACCGTCCGGTGCGCGTTGCCGATCCCGGCGCAGTTCACCGCGACCCGCAGCGCACCCAGCTCCCCCGCCCGGTCCAGCGCCGCGGTGACCTGGTCCGAGTCGGTCACGTCGGCCGCGGCGAACACGACACCGTCGCCGAGCTCCTTGGCCACCGCCTCGCCCTGCGACGAGGGCAGATCCACGATGACCACCTTCGCGCCCCGGCCGTGCAGCTCCTTGACCGTCGCCAGCCCCAGCCCCGACGCACCGCCGGTCACCAGTGCGACCGCGTTGCCGACCTCCATGCCGGAAACCCCTTTCGTTGCGCACCCCGGCCGTCGCGGCCGGTACCTTGCTTAGCGCACGTTAAGGGAGATCGGACGCGGGCGGAAGGCCCGCGCCGGGAGAAGTTCGGCCGTGCCGTTCGGCCGGTGACGCAACGGGGCGCGCGGATCCACCGCAGCTCGCCGATGAGAAGCGGGCGTGCGGTCGATCTCCGCGCCGCCCGGCGAGCCGCGGTCAGGCGAGCTCCTGCCCCGCCCACTGGGTGCGGATCCGCCGCCAGGCCAGCGCGTAGGGTTCCGCCGGGTCACCCGGCCGGATGACCCCGTTCGCCACGTCGGAGCGGGAACGCGCGAGCTCCCGCTCGGCCAGCGAACGCGGTACGTGGAGCACCTCGACGATCTGCCAGAAGAGTTCCCCTGGCCCGGCTTCTGTCCCGTCCGCCATGCACGCAGGATGGCGCCTCCCGCCTGCCGCCGCCACCGCAACGCCGGATTCCACGCGATCGGAACCCGGCCGGGTCACGACACGGCCTCCTCCGCGGCGGGTTCGGCGCTCGGCGCGGCCTCGTCACCCTGCAGGTCGGCCCAGTCGAGCCCGATCGCGGCGACCACGTCGTCGAAGATGGGGGTCCGGTCGCTCATGGCGCGACCAGCAGGACCGGCTCGGCACACATACGTTCCCCTCCAGCGTCGTGTACAGCCTCGGGGTCGGAAATTAACACGCGGCCCACGGCACCCGCCACACGGAATCCCATGAACGGGGGACGCTCACGGGCACGGCTGTCCACTGAGGAGTTTTCCGTTCCCCCGGGCGGGGAATACACCGCCGTCGACCACGCCCAGGCACCGGTGCTCGAAGCCATCCGGACCTACCGCGAACGCGGGCACCTCGGATTCGGCCACAGGCAGGGCCGCGGCATCGACCCGCGCCGGGCCGGGGTCGTCGGCCGGGAGAGCTGCTGGTGTCCCGCAACGCGCACAAGTCCGTGGAGGCCGGCCTGATCCTCAGCGGCGTTCGGCGGGTGTGGGTGCACCCGCGCTGGGACGGCCGGCAACCGCGTGCACCACGGGGAAGACCTGCTCGGCCGGGCGCTCGACCTGGCCCGGTCCGTCCGCGCGGAACTGGCCGCGCTGCGCGGGATCCGCGTGCTGGGCCGGGACGACCTCGTCGGGCCGGGCCCCGTCAACGACCACGACCCGCTGAAGATCGTGCTGAACCTCGCCGGCCTGGACCGCTCCGGGTACGACGCCGGCACATGGCCCCGCGAGCACCACCGCCTCGACCTCGGCCTGCCCGACCACCGCCGGATGGCCGCGCAGATCACCATCGCCGACGACGAGGAGACCACCGGCCGCCTGGTCGCCGCGATCGCCGATCTCGCCGGTCGGGCCGGGGAAATCCGCCCGGCGAAGCGGGTCGACCTTCCCCGGACCGGTGAGCTCGAGCTCGAACAGCACTGCTGCCCCGCGACGCCTACTTCGGCCCCACCGAGACGTCCCGGCCACGAACGCGATCGGCCGGATCAGCGCGGAGACGATCAGCCCGTACCCGCCGGGCGTCCCGGCGGTGGCGCCCGGCGAGGTCATCACGCGACCGGTCGTGGACTACCTGCTCAGTGGTCTGGACGCCGGGACGTACCTGCCCGATCCGGCCGACCCGGAGCTGGGAACCATCCGCGTGGTGGCCCGCTGACCCGCGGGCGTCAGCAGAGCCCGGCGTCGTGGGCCAGCAGCGCGATCTGCGTGCGGTTGCCCGCGTCCAATTTGGACAAAACGCGCGTGATGTGCGCTTTCACCGTGGCCACGGAGAGGAAGAGCTCGGCGGCGATCTCGGCGTTGGTCAGTCCGCGGCCGACCCCGAGCGCCACGTCGCGCTCGCGCGGGCTCAGGGTGCCGAACGCGGCGCGGGCCCGCTCGTAGGCGCCCGCCTCCACCGCGACCCGGTCCATCAGCCGGCGCGTGATGCGCGGCGACAGGATCGGATCGCCCGCCGCGACCCGGCGGACGGCGTCCGCGATCTCGCCGGGCGGCGCGTCCTTGAGCAGGAACCCGCTCGCCCCGGCGCGCAGGGCCCGCAGCACGTTCTCGTCGGTGTCGAAGGTGGTCAGCACGACGACCTCGGGCGGGTTCGGGCGGGCCCGGGTGCGGTGGGTGGCGAGGATCCCGTTCAGGCGCGGCATCCGGATGTCCATCAGCACGACGTCCGCGGGGTGCGCGTCGAGGGCGGCGGGCACCTCGTCGCCGTCGCCGGCCTGTCCCACGACGGCGATCTCCGGGGCACCGTCGAGCATCATGGTGAGCCCGTTGCGCACCAGGGCGTCGTCGTCCACGATCAGCACGCGAACCGTCATGCCGGCCACGGTAGCTCGGCCGAGAGCCGGAACTCCCCCGCGGCCGCCTCGTGGTCGAGCCGCCCGCCGGCCAGCCGCACCCGTTCGGTCAGGCCGACCAGCCCGGTGCCGGTGCCGGGCCCGCGGACGCCGTCGGTGACCGGGTTGCTCACCTCGATGCGCAGCCGCGTTCCCGGCGCACCGCCGAGTTCGATCCGCACCGGGCGGCCCGGTGCGTGCTTGCGAGCGTTGGTCAGGGCCTCCTGCAGCACCCGGTAGGCGGCGCGGCCGGTGGCGCCGGGAACCGCGGCCGGATCGGCGAGCCCGTCCCGCACCTCGACCGGGGTGCCGACGGCACGGGATTCCTCGACCAGATCGGGCAGTCCGGCGAGCGTGGGCAGCGGGCCCTCCAGGTCCTCGTCGCTGTCCCGGAGTAACGCGATCACGTGGCGCAGCTCCTCCAGCGCCTGGTGCACCGTCGCCCGGATGACACCGGCCGCCTGGGCGATCCGCTCCGGCGCACTGTCCGGCCGGTACTCCAGCGCGCCCGCGTAGGTGGCCAGCAGCGAAAGCCGGTGCGCCAGCACGTCGTGCATCTCGCGGGCGATGCGCGTCCGCTCGGCCGCGCGCGCCTCGGCGACGCGGCGGCCCTGTTCGGCCTCGGCGCGGCGGGCGCGTTCGGTGAGCGACACGATCAGCGCGCGCCGGGCCTCGGCGAGCGCGCCACCGCCGACGAGCGCCGCGTGCCCGAGGACCACGAGCACCACCCACCACTCGAACGGCAGGCCCGGCGTGGGCCGCCACAATCCGCGCACGAGGTGCCCGGCGACGCCGGCCGTGGCGACCCCCACCGCCACGCCCAGCGGCCCGCGCCGCGCGATCTGGACGACACCGATGCTCGCCGGTGGCGTCGCGGTGGCGCCGAAGGCGGTCAGCACCATGAGCGCGAACGCGGACGGCACGGGACGGCGGAACAGCAACGGCACCAGCGCGCAGCCGAGGACACCGAGCGCGAGTTCGCCGGCGAGCGGCAGGCCGCGCAACCCGGAGAGGATCTCGCCGACGGCGGTCGCGACGAACCCGCCGGCGGCGGCGCAGGTCAGGGCTGTCCTTCCCCGCTCGCAGAACAGGTCGCCGTGCACGGAGCGAGCCTACGGGCCGGCGTGCCGGGCCGACCAGCGACCAAAGTCGACACGCGGTCCCGCCGATGCCGGGCCCGTCCTCCCCAGACTGGCGGCCATGACCGACACGACAAGCGTGCGGGCCAGTGCCTGCACCGCGAACCGGACCTGGTGGCCGGCCGGTCACACCGGCTCGACCGCGAAGATCTCCAGGTCCCGGGGTGTGCCTTTCGCGCGGAACCAGCGTTTGCGGCGCATGGTGAAGCGTTCCGGGTCCACCGCGTCGCGCACGGGGGCCGAGATCAGCACCTGCCCGCCCGCCGCGGCGCCGGCCACGCGGGCCGCGACGTTGACGTCCACGCCCAGGTAGTCGCGCCCCAGCTTGCGCGGCGTTCCGCTGTGCAGGCCGGCCCGCAGGCTCGGCCGGTGCCCCGAGATCTCCAGCTCGGCGACCCGCGCGCAGGCCTCTACCGCGGCTTCGACCCCGGCGCCGGCGTCGGCGAAGACGGCCATCAGGCCGTCGCCCAGGCGTTTGACCACGCGCCCGCCGCGGCGGGTGATCTCGGGCTCGCTGACGCGCCCGACCTCGCGCAGCAACCGCAGCGCGTCGTCGTCACCGGCTTCCAGGGCCCAGGTCGAAAAGCCCACCAGGTCGGTGAACAGAATGGTGATCCCGGCGGTCTCGGTGGCCCGCCGCGATTCGGTGAAGGCCTGCCACACCTGCACGGCGGTGAGGCCGAGCTCGCGCAGCACGCTCGGTTCGGGAGTGTCGGCCAGGGCCTTCGCGAGCCGGTGAGACGGCAGCCGGCCGGCGGTGGACAGCGGATCGCCCATCTCGCTGTCCCCGGGCGCGAGCCGCCGCACGAAGCGCGCGGTGCGGAGCAAGCTCTCGCGCCGGTCCACGTCACGCAACGCCTGGCCGAGCCTGCTGCGGCGGCTCTCATCGGTCACCGCCCCAGAATAGGGGTCGGCGATCAGCGGCCGCGACGCGTCAGCGATCACCCTCACCGCGGGCGGCGAGCGCCTCGCCCAGCTCGTCGGCGTGCCGCACGGTGCGCACCAGGAACGGCACCGTGAACGCGACCAGCGACCGCTCGGCCCCGCGCGCCTTCGCCGCCTCCCGCACCTCGCCCGCGATGCCCGTCAGCGTCGCCACGGCCTGCAGCGTCAGGCCGATCAGCAGGCCGAGCCGGCCCGGGCGCACCCCGAACCGGCGCAGGCCGCGCTCCACCGCCTCGACCAGGTCGTCGATCCGGGTCGTGATCGTCACCAGGTTCGCCGCCGCCAGCGCGGCGACGATCCGCAGGCACACCACCACCGCCGGCTCCAGCCCGAGCAGCCACCACTGCAGCGCGAACACGACCAGCACCAGCAGCCCCAGCGAGCGCAACAACCGGCGGCAGCGGCCCCACGACACGCGCGCCACCGCATACCCCGCCAGCGCCACAACGCCGAGCACGGCCAGCCACAGCGGCGACCGCAGCACGAACACCACCACCGCGAGGACCAGCAGGAGGAGGAACTTCACCCCCGCCGGCGCGCGGTGCACCACGCTGCCGCCCGGCTCATACCACGCGTTCACGCGACCACCTCCCGGCACCGCACGACCAGCCGGTCGCGGCAGCGGGGCCCGGGCGGCGATGCGCCCGCGACCGCACACGGCCCGCGCAACCACCGCCCACAGCGGACGTGGTGGCAGGTCGTGCGATCAGCTCCCGGTAGTGCCGCAACACCGCCTCCAGCACGACCACCACCTCCCGGCACCGAACGACGAGTGGCGCACGACCCGTCCCCGCCACACTGGGGGCGAGCAGGGGCTCGTGGGGCCACCTGGACACAGGACCCGACGGGCGGGGCCGGAGCAGCCCATCACCCCACCAGCTTCCGGTAGTGCCGCAACGCCGGCTCGGGCTCGTCGTCGGCGACGACCTGGCCGCCGTCCAGCACGACGACCCGCTCGAAGTCCCCCAGCAGGTCCAGGTCGTGGGTCACCAGCACGACCTGCTGGGGCAGCCCGGCGAGCGTCTCGGCGAACCGCCGCTTGTTGCGCAGGTCCAGCAGCGTCGTCGGCTCGTCGCACACCAGCACCTCGGGCTCGAGCACCAGCATCGCGCACAACGCCAGCAACTGCTTCTGCCCGCCGGAGAGCTGGTGCGCCGGATGGTCGGCGTACCCGGCCAGCCCGTGCCGCTCCAGCGTCTCCGCCGCCCGCCGCGCGCGCTCCGCTTTGGACAGTCCACTTCGGCGCAGTGAGAAGGCCACGTCCTCACCGGCCGTGGGCATCACGATCTGGCTGTCGGGGTTGGTGAACAGGAACCCGACCCGCTTGCGCACCTCGCGTCCCGACCGCACCGGGTCCCGGCCGTCCACCAGCACCCGGCCGGAGGTCGGCGCCACCAGGCCGTTGATCATCCGCGCCAGGGTGGACTTGCCGGACCCGTTGGCGCCGACGAACGCCACCCGCCGCTCCGGCAGCCGCAGGTCCACATCGGACAGCACGGTCCGCTCACCGTAGCGGTGCCCCACGCCCTCGAACTCGATCACGCGGTCTCCCACATCGTCGCCACACCCACGCCACCGCCGGCCGACAGGGCGGCCAGGCCACGAGCGCCCCGCCGCTGCCGCACCAGTGTGCCGAACAGCCGCACCACCAGCACCGCGCCCGAGGCACCCCACGGGTGACCGAGCGCGATCGCACCACCGTCCGGGCTCACGATCCGCTCGTCGATCCCGGCCGCGTCCAGGCACGCCAGCGCCTGCCCGGCGAACGCCTCGTTGAACTCGACGACGTCCGGCTCCCGCTCCAGCACCGCCCGCATCGCCGGCACCGCGCCCAGCCCGAGCCGGTTCGGGTCGACGGCCGACGTCGCCGACCCCACCAGCCGCAGCCCCGGCACCCCGAGCCGCCGCCACACCCGCTCGCTGACGACCACCACCGCCGCGGCGCCGTCGTTGATGCCGCACGAGTTCGCCGCCGTCGCGGTGCCCTCCGGCGTGAAGGCGGGCCGGAACCGCGTCAGCCGCTCCACGGTGAACCCCTCCCGCGGCCGCTCGTCCCGCACCACCCCGGCCACCGGCACGATCTCGGCGTCGAACCGCCCGGCCCGCTGGGCCGCGACCGCCCGGGTGTGGCTGCGCACGGCGAAGGCGTCCTGCCGCTCCCGCGACACTCCCGCCTCCCGGGCGACCAGGTCGGCGGCCGGCCCCATGTCCGGGTCACCGATCTCGGCCGGCGCGAACGGGGCGCGGCTGTAGAACTCGCCGGGCTCGGTGCTCCCGTCCCGCCGCCACGCCCGGAACGGCGCGGTCGAGGCGCTCTCCACACCACCCGCCAGCACCGCCTCCGCGTCGCCGGCCCGGATCATCGACGCGGCGAGGGTGATCGCGGCGAGCCCGCTGGCGCACTGCCGGTCGACCGTCACGCCCGGCACGGCCAGCCCCGCCCGCAGTGCCGCCACCCGCGCGGGATTGCCGCCGGGTCCGAACACGTTGCCCAGCACGACATCGTCGACCGCGTCCAGCCCGGCGTCGTCGAGCGCGGCGCGCAGCACGGGCGCGGCCAGCTCGTCCACTGACAGGCCGCGCAGCGCCCCGTGTGCGTTGCCGATCGCGGTCCGCCGGGCGGCGATGACGACGGGGGTGGTCACGTCAGCGGCTCCGCGGGCAGGGTCCCGGCCGCCAGCTGCTCCGCGATCAACGCCCGGGCCGGCTTGCCCGACGCGGTGCGCGGCAGCTCCTTGGCGACCAGCCAGCGCCGGGGCCGGTTCGCGGGCGCGAGCGCGGCACGGGCCACGGCCCGCAACTCGCGCAGCCGCACGTCCCCCTCGACGACCGCGGTCACCAGCTCGCCCAGGCGGGGGTGCGGCGTGCCGGTGACGAGGACGTCGGCGACACCGGGCGCGGTCCGCAGCACCGCCTCGACCTCCTCGGCGGGCACGAGCCGTCCGCCGCTGGACACCACGGCCCCGGCCCGGCCGCGCACGGTCAGCGCCCCGGACGCGGAGAACGACACCAGATCCCCGACCGTCGACCACTCGCCCGCGGGAACCAGGCGTCCGTCCCGCAACCGCCCGCTGCAGGCCAGCGGGGACCGCACCCACAGCACGCCGTCACGGACGTCGAGGTCCACGCCCGGCACGGGACGCAGCCCGTCGCCGCCGCGCCGGACGGCGATCAGCGAATGCTCGGCCGACCCGTAGTACTCGATCAGTTCGGCGCGCGGCAGGACGGCGGCGAACCGCGCGCGCACGTCGTCCCCGAGGTGCGCGCCGCCGCACACCACCGTCCGCAGCGGGGACGGCTCGGCCCGCCGCTCGAGCACCGCCAGCAACGCCGACAGCATCGCGGGGACCAGGTGCACGGTCGCCGCCCCCACCCCCGCCGCGGCCTCCGGATCCCAGCGCGGCAGCGTCCGGACCTCCCGGCCGCACCACCGGCCGTGCAGCGCGCCGAACAGGAACAACGACGAACTCAGCGGCCCCGGAACCAGCACCGGCCCGGGCAGGGCCCCGAGCGCTTCGAAGCTGCGCACCCAGGAATCGCGGGTGCGGACCAGGACCTTGGGGCTGCCGCTGCTGCCCGAGGTCGTCGGCAGGTAGAAGAACGTCTCACCGGTGCCCGCGCGCTCCAACGGCTCACCGGCGGGCGCCGCCACGCCGCTGACGACCAGGTCCGGTTGCGCGTCCGCCAGGACCGCGGCCCGCTCGCGCGGCGTCCAGGACGGTTCGACCACCAGCGTCGCGGCGCCGAGCAGATCCGCGCCGAGGAACCACGGGAGCACGTCGGGCACGTCGAGCGCGACCCGGGAGCCGTCGCGGATCCCGCGGCCGGCCAGCCACCGGGCCGCGCCGTACACACGTTCGTCCCGCGTCACGTCATTCGCTCCGGGACGCCGATCCCACCAGTTTGCCGGGCAGCGCGCGGTGCACCACGGCGCCGATGAGGGCGACCGCGACGACCTTGGCCGCGTCGCCGGGCACGAACACCAGCGACTGCACCGCGGCGGTGCCCAGGTTGCCGGTGTAGACGCCGAGGAAGGTGATGCCGAAGACGTAGTCGACGATCAGCCCGGCCGCGGCGGCGAGCAGCAGCACCGGCACGTTCGGCCGGTTGAGCCGCGCCACGATCAGTCCGACGACCAGCGCCGAGGGAATCCAGCCGATCAGGAACCCGCCGCTGGGCCCGACGAACGGCGCGATCCCGCCGCGGCCACCGGACAGCAGCGGCAGCCCGATCGCTGTGAGCGCCAGCAGCAGCACGACCGACGCCGTCCCGCGGCGCGCGCCCAGCACGCAGCCGGCCAGCAGCGGGCCCGCGTTCTGCAGCACGATCGGCACGCCGGAACCGCCGAGGTACAGGCCCGGGAACAGTCCGAGCACGGCGATGAACGCGGCGAAGACGACCGTGCGGGCGAGGTCGGCCGCGGGGAGGGTGGCGCGTGGTCCTGACACGCGGGAACCGTAACGCGCGCTTCGCCGCGACCGGAAAGACGCAGGTCACATTCAGCTGTGATCCATTCTGTGGAACACGATTTCCCGGACGAACAACAGCAGCGCGGCGGCGACCGGGATCGCCACCAGCGCCCCGACGATGCCCAGCAGCACCCCGCCGAGCACCACCGCGACGACCGTGACCAGGGCCGGGACGTCGACGAACCGGCCGATGATCTTCGGCGTCAGCAGGTAGTCCTCGACGAAGCGGTACACGATGAAGAACCCGACGGTGGCCAGGCAGACCGGCCAGGACACCGTCAGCGCCGCCAGGCTGACCACCACCCCGGCGAGGATCGCGCCGACCACCGGGATCAGGTCGAGCACGGCGAGCAGCAGCGCCAGCAGCATCGGGTACGGGATGCCGAAGATCGTGAACCAGATGAACCCCAGCACCCCGGCGATGATCGAGATGACGACGTTGCCCAGCACGTAGAAGCCGACCTTGGCGAAGATCTCGTCGCCGATCAGGATCGCGCGGGGACGCCGGGTGTGCGGCACGAAGCGGTAGATCGTGGCGCGCAGTCGCGGGAAGTCGGCGAGGAAGTAGATGGTCAGGACGAACACGATGAGGGTGTCGGTGAGCGTCCCGACCACCGCGCGGCCGCTGCCCATCAGCCCGTTGATCAGCGCCGGGTCGGGGTTGCTGAACGTGTTCTGCACCCGTTGCTGCAGCTGGAAGCGGGAGCTGACCTGCCCGAGCCAGGAGCTGCGGTCGCCCAGCCGGGCCAGGTAGTCCGGCGCCTGGTGGATGAACCGCTCGGCCTGGTCGATCAGCGGCGGGATCAGCGCGGCGAAGAACCCGGCGGCCAGGCCGAGCCCGCCGAGCACGATGATCGCGACGGCGAGCGCCCGCGGCAGCCCGCGGCGGACGAGCCAGGACGCGAGGGGTTCGAGCCCGATCGCGATGAACAGGGCGACGCCGATCAGCACCAGCGTGCCGCTGGCGATGAACAGGAACCAGACCGCCCCGGCGGTGACGGCCGCGCCGCCCGCCGCGGCCATGCCCATGAAGAACGGCGACCGCTTGTTCAGCGGCTCGCCGGGCGGCCCGAGCGGGCGCTCCTCACTGCTGATGCGCTCGGCGACGGCTTCGGCGTCGGCGACCGGGCCGCCGAGGGCGTCACGGGGCTGGCCGACCAGGTCGTCGGGTTCTTCCGCATCCGCCGGTGACGCCACGCCGGAAAGGTGCCCCACGTGGGTGGGCCCGAAACCTGGCGTCCCCGGCGATTGACATCTAACATGTCAGTTGTGGAGCGAGTGCGGCGCACGCTGCTGCGGGAGACCGCGCACCAGGTGATCCGGGACGCGATCGTGCGCGGCGATCTCGCGCCGGGCAGCGTGGTGCGCGACGCGGACCTGGCCGAGGAGCTGGGCCTGTCGCGCGCGCCGGTGCGCGACGCGCTCGCCCGGCTCGCCGACGAGGGCCTGATCGAGACCAAACCGCAGAGCCGCACCCGGGTGACTCCCCTGCTGTCGCGGGGCGTCCGGGACGCCGCGGCCGTCGTCCGCGCGATGCACGAGCTGGCCGCGCGCACCGCGGTCCCGCGGTTGCGGGACGAGGACTGCGACGCGATGGCGGCGGCGAACGACCGCTTCGCCGCGGCGGCACGGGCCGGCGACGTCGACGGGGCCCTGCGCGCGGACGACGAACTGCACGACGTCCTGGTCCGGGTGTGCGGCAACCGCGCGGTGGCCGCGACGATCGAGCGCTACACCCCGCTGATCCGCCGCCTGGAACGCCTGCGGTTCAGCGCCGAGGCGGGCCGCCAGTCGGCACGGCTGCACGAGCACCTGATCGACGCCTGCCGCGCCCGCGACACCGCCAGGGCCACCGAGGTGACCACCGAGATATGGCGCGAACTGGAAGACCTCGCCGACTGACCTCCCCGATTGGAGTCCCATGTCCCTGACCGACTTCGACCGCTATCCCCTGCTGTTCGGCCCGTCGCCGGTGCACCGGCTGGAGCGGCTGACCGCCCACCTCGGCGGCGCCGACGTCTGGGCCAAGCGCGAGGACTGCAACTCCGGCATCGCGTTCGGCGGCAACAAGACCCGCAAGCTGGAGTACCTCGTCGCCGAGGCGCTCGCGCAGGGCTGCGACACGCTCGTGTCCATCGGCGGCGTGCAGTCCAACCACACGCGCCAGGTCGCCGCCGTCGCCGCGCGGGCCGGGCTGAAGTGCGTGCTGGTGCAGGAAAGCTGGGTGGACTGGCCGGACGCGGTGTACGACAAGGTCGGCAACATCCTCATCAGCCGGCTGGCCGGGGCCGAGGTGCGGCTGGTCGAGGCCGGTTTCGGGATCGGGTTCAAGGAGAGCTGGGACCAGGCCCTGGCGGAGATCCGCGACCGCGGCGGCAAGCCCTACGCGATCCCGGCCGGCGCGTCGGACCACCGCCTCGGCGGGCTCGGCTTCGCCCGGTGGGCCGCCGAGGTCGCCGAGCAGGAACGCGAACTGGGCGTGCACTTCGACACGATCGTCGTCTGCTCGGTCACCGGATCCACCCAGGCCGGGATGATCGCCGGGTTCGCCGCGCTCAACGAGGACCGCCCGCGCCGCGTCCTGGGCATCGACGGCTCGGCCAAGCCGAAGGAGACCCGCGACCAGATCGCGCGCATCGCGCGGAACACCGCGCAGTTGCTCGGCGTGGAGCGCGACCTGGAGGTCGAGCTCGACGAGCGCTACCACGCCGGCGTCTACGGCATCCCCGACGAGCAGACCCTGGACGCGATGCGGCTCGCGGCGCGCACCGAGGGCATGGTCACCGACCCGGTGTACGAGGGCAAGTCGATGGCCGGGCTGATCGACCTCGTGTCCCGCAAGGAGATTCCGGCGGACTCGACGGTGCTCTACGCGCACCTCGGCGGCCAGCCGGCCCTGAACGGCTACAGCGCCCTCTTCAGCTGAGGGCGCGGGCGCCCGGCCACCACCCGCCGGGCGCCCGCTCCTCACTTCCCGGTACTGAACGCGGCGTCGAAGGCCGCCGTGGGCTTGTCCCACAGCAGACCGCGGATGAACCCGACCGCCTCCTCGGCCCCGCGCAACCGGTCCATGCCGGCGTCCTCCCACTCGACCGAGATCGGGCCGGCGTAGCCGATCGCGTTGAGCGCCCGGAAGCACTCCTCCCACGGCACGTCGCCGTGACCGGTGGACACGAAGTCCCAGCCGCGCCGCGGGTCCGCCCACGCCAGGTGCGAACCGAGCCGCCCGTTGCGGCCGTCGAAGCGCTTCTTCGTGTCCTTGCAGTCGACGTGGTAGATCCGGTCGGCGAAGTCGAGGATGAACCCCACCGGGTCGAGGTCCTGCCACACGAAGTGCGACGGGTCCCAGTTCAGCCCGAACGCCGGCCGGTTGCCCACCGCCTCCAGGGCGCGCCTGGTCGTCCAGTAGTCGTAGGCGATCTCCGACGGGTGCACCTCGTGCGCGAACCGCACCCCGACCTCGTCGAAGGTGTCCAGGATGGGGTTCCACCGGTTCGCGAAGTCGGCGTACCCGTCGTCGATCACCGCCTGGGACACCGGCGGGAACATCGCCACGTACTTCCAGATCTTGGACCCGGTGAAGCCGATGACGGTGTCCACCCCGAGCTTCGCCGCGGCGCGTGCCGTGTCGGCCATCTCGGCGGCGGCGCGCCGCCGCACGCCTTCGGGCTCGCCGTCGCCCCAGATCCGCCCCGGGAGGATGTTGCGGTGCCGCTCGTCGATCGGGTCGTCGCACACCGCCTGCCCGACGAGGTGGTTCGAGATCGCCCACACCTTGAGCCCGTAGGAGGACAGGATCTTGTGGCGTCCCGCTATGTAGTCGTCCTCGGCGAGCGCGCGGTCGACCTCGAAGTGGTCGCCGCTGCAGGCGATCTCCAGCCCGTCGTAGCCCCACCGGGACGCCAGGCGGCACACCTCTTCGAACGGCAGGTCGGCCCACTGGCCGGTGAACAGCGTGACCGGACGGCTCATCGCCGGCTCCCTTCTGTCGCCTTCAGGCCTTGCACACTCAGCAGCAGGTCCCGCACCTCGGTCGCGGCCAGCCGCTCCCGCTCGGGCACGCCCGCGTCCCCGCACAGCAGCACCGGCCCGTCGGCGGGCGAGTCCGGCAGCCGCCCGTGCGAGCCGCGCACCGGCGCCGGGTCCAGCGGCACCGTGCGCATCGCGTACCGCAGGCCGACCTGCTTGCGCACCAGGTTCATCCCGGCCTTGAGCTTGACCAGCGGATCGGCCGGGTCGAAGAACAGCTCCGCCGGGTCGTAGCCGGGCTTGCGGTGGATCTCCACCCCGCGCGCGAAGTCCGGCGCGCGATCGTCGTCGAGCCAGTAGTAGTAGGTGAACCACGCGTCCGGCTCGGCGGTCACCACGAATTCGCCCGCCCGCGGGTGGTCGATCCCGTAGCGCGCCTGGGCCCGCCGGTCCAGCACTTCGTCCACACCGGACAGTTCCGCGAGCAGGTCGCGCACGCGCGGCAGGTCGGCCGGGTCGCTCACGTAGACGTGGGCGACCTGGTGGTCGGCCACGGCGAACGCCCGCGACGTCCACGGGTCCAGGTACTCCATCCCGTCCTGCGTGTAGACCTCGAGCAGCCCCTCGCGGCGCAGCAGCCGGTTGACGTCGACCGGCCGGTGCGCGCCGGTGATGCCGTACTCGCTCAGCGCCACCACCGCCACCCCGTCGGCCCGCGCCTGGTCCAGCAGCGGGCCCACGGACGCGTCGACCGCCCGTGCGGCCGCGATCGCCTGCGGCGAGTCCGGGCCGTACCGCTGCAGGTCGTAGTCCAGGTGCGGCAGGTAGGCCAGGGTCAGGTCCGGGCGGTCGGCCCGCAGGATCGCCGACGTCGCCCCGACGATCCAGTCGGTCGAGGCGATCGACGCGGTCGGGCCCCAGTACTGGAACAGCGGGAACTCGCCCAGCTGCGAGGTCAGCCGGTCGTGCAGCTGCGGCGGGCGGGTGTAGCAGTCCGGGGCCTTCTTGCCGTCGGCGTAGTAGATGGGGCGGGGCGTGACGGTGAAGTCCGTGGTCGCGCCCATCGCGTACCACCAGCACACGTTCGCCGCGCGGTACCCGGGGTGGGCGGCCCGCGCGGTCTCCCACACCTTCTCGCCCTCGACGAGCCGGTTGTGCTGGCGCCACAGGAAGACCTCGCCCAGCTCCCGGAAGTACCAGCCGTTGCCGACGATGCCGTGCTCGCGGGGCATGCGCCCGGTCAGGAACGTCGACTGGGCGCTGCAGGTGACCGCGGGCAGCACGGTGTCCAGCTGCGCCTGCCAGCCCTGCCGGCCCAGGCGTGCGAGGTTCGGCATGTGCTCGAGCAGCCGCGGGGTCATGCCCACGACGTCGAGCACGAGGAGCGGGTTCATCGCTGGGCCACCAATCCCGCGGCGAACTCCAGTTCCGCCGCGATACCGCCGATGAGGTCCTGCCGCTGTGCCGGCGGCAGCACCGTCCAGGTGTAGGTTTCCACTTCCAGGTGCGCCGGCTTCGGTGGCAGCGCGGCGAGGGCCCGCGCGAGCACATCGGTGGTCGACGACAGCGGGGCGGCCGGGGTGGCGTGCAGCGGCACGTGGAAGTGCACGCGCCACGGCCCCTCCCCCGGCAGGTCCGCGAACGCCTCGCCCAGGTCGTCGGCCGCCCGCACACCGTCACCGGCCAGCTCGCGGGTCTGGTGCAGGTACCGGGGCTCGTCGAACGCGGCCAATGCCTCCCGGGCCGCCGGGTCCCGCGGGTCCGGGACGTGCAGGGCCGCCGACATCTGGACCTTGACCACGTCCAGCCCGGCCGCGGTGATCGAGGCGACCGCCCCGGCCGGGTCGGCGAAGGACACCGCGAGGTGGCAGGTGTCCAGGCACAGCCCGACGTACTCGGGGTCGGCCCGCCCGGCGAGCCATCCGACGGCGTCGTGCACGGTGTCCAGGATGCAGCCCGGCTCCGGTTCGACGGCGAGCCGGATGCTCCGCTCGCCGGACCGGAGCCCGGCGGTCACCTCGTCGAGCAGCCGCGACGCCGCCGCGTCGTCCTCCGGCGTCCACGGCTCGCGCCAGCCCAGCGGCAGGGTCGAGATGCTGCCGAACTCCGCGTCGTCGGGCAGCAGCCCGGCCAGCACGGCCGCGCAGTTCAGCGTGTACTGCGCCCGCGCGCGGTCCGTCCACCGTGGACGGTAGACCTTCTGCTTGACCACCGGATCGTGGAAGCCGCCGTAGGGGAACGCGTTGAGCGTCACCACCTCCAGTCCGCGCGCGTCCAGCTCGGCCCGCAGCCGCTTGCGCTCCGCCGGGTCCGCGGCCAGTGCGGCCGCCACGTCGCCGGCCAGCCACAGCCCGAGCCCGAGCCGGTCCGCGCCGAGCCGTTCCCGCACCGGCAGGGCGTAGTCGTCGAGCTGGCCGAGGACCCCGTGGAGGTCCTCGGCCGGGTGGACGTTGGTGCAGTAGGACAGGAGCGTCACGCGGCCCCCTCGTCCCGCCCGCCGCGCAGCACGGAGTTGCCCGCGAAGGTCTCCGGGGCGGCGCCGAACCCGGGCAGCTCGTCGAGCACCAGCCGCCCGCTCTGCCCGTAGAACGCGACCGGGTTGGCCCACAGCACGGTGTCCACGTCGGAGGAGGTGAACCCGCCGTCGAGCATGGCCAGCCCGGTCTTGTGCACCTTCAGCGGGTCCGAGCGGCCCCAGTCGGCGGCGGAGTTGACCAGCATCCGCTCCGTGCCGTACTCGCGCAGGATCGCGACCATGCGGCGCTCGTCCATCTTGGTGTCCGGGTAGATGGAAAAGCCCATCCAGGCACCGGACTCCTTCACCAGGCCGACGGTGACCTCGTTGAGGTGGTCGACCACGACCCGCTCCGGCGCGAGACCGGACTCGGCCACCACCGCCAGCGTGCGCTTGGTGCCCTCGAGCTTGTCGCGGTGCGGGGTGTGCACGAGCACCGGCAGGTCGTGCTCCTTCGCCAG
This sequence comes from Amycolatopsis thermophila, assembly GCF_030814215.1. Taxonomy (NCBI): domain Bacteria; kingdom Bacillati; phylum Actinomycetota; class Actinomycetes; order Pseudonocardiales; family Pseudonocardiaceae; genus Amycolatopsis; species Amycolatopsis thermophila. Next base: position 6,132,875 of record NZ_JAUSUT010000001.1, read on the forward strand.
CTCCAGCTGGCGGGCGAAGGCGTCGTCCTCGGCCGGGGTCATCGAGTCGTAGCCGACCTCGCCGACCGCGACCACCCCGTCCTTGGCGAGGTAACGCGGCAGCACGTCCAGCACCCCGGCGCAGCGCGGGTCGTTGGCCTCCTTCGGGTTGAGCGCGATGGTGCAGTGGTGGCGGATGCCGAACTGGGCGGCGCGGAACCGTTCCCAGCCGATCAGGCCGTCGAAGTAGTCGGTGAACGACGACACGCCGGTGCGCGGCTGGCCGAGCCAGAACGCGGGCTCGACCAGTGCCCGCACGCCGACGGCGTACATGGCCTCGTAGTCGTCGGTGGTGCGCGAGGTCATGTGGATGTGCGGATCGAACAGGCGCATCAGGGAGTCCCTTCCAGGAGGCGGAGGGCGTCGGCGGGCACCGCGCGGCCGGCGGCCCGGCGCTCCCCGGCGTAGTCGGTGATCATGCGGCGCAGCTCGTCGTCGGCCCGCCGGTCCAGCTCGGCGACCGCGGCCAGCGGGATGCCGGTGAACAGGCACTTGAGCACGCCGTGGCGCCAGCCGTGCTGGTCCAGGTGCCGGGCCGCGAACGGGCCGAGCGCGGCCGCGACCAGCCCGGTGTCGTTGCTGCGCAAGGCGTCCTCGACCAGGCCGAGACCGGTCGCGACCGCCTTGTCGCCGACCGCGGCCAGCGCCCGCAGCACGCCCCGCCGCTCGGCGCCGTCGCCGTAGCGGTAGAGGTCGGCCAGCTCCGCGGCGAACTCGCCCGCGGGCAGGGCCGCGGCGAGCGCGCTCAGCAACTGGGTGCGGGCGAGGTCGTCGGCCGTACCGTGCACCAGGCCGCCCGGGTCGGACTCCGGGTGCAGCGGCGCGCGCCCCACGTGCCGTCCCGCGGCCGGGAACAGCGTCCGGATCGCCGCGGGATCGTCGGTGATCCGGCGCCGCGCCTGCGCCAGCCAGGACTGGTCGAGCCGGGCCGCCCGCAACGCCGTCAACGCCGCGCGCGCGACCTGCGGTGCGGCGTGGCTGTGCCGGGGCAGCTCGACGGCGGCGACCCCGGTGTAGCCGATCTCGTCCAGCGCCGCGAGCGTGGCCGGCAGGTCCAGCTGCCCGTCGCCGAACTCGAGGTGCTCGTGCACGCCCGGCCGCATGTCGTCCAGCTGGACGTTGACCAGCAGTCCCTTGGCCTGCCGGAGGCAGTCGGCGGCGTCGGAGGGCTCGACGGCGACGCAGTGCCCGACGTCCAGGGTGATCCCGAGCGCCTCCGGGTCACCCAGTTCGCCGCGCAGCCGCAGCGCGTCGGACAGCGTCTCGACCAGCATGCCCGGTTCCGGTTCGAGCCCGAGGCGCACGCCGCGCCGGTCCGCTTCGGCCAGCACGACGGGCATCCGCGACCGCAGCCGCTCCCACGCGACCTCCCGGTCCACAGTGGACACGCCGGACCAGAAGGACACGCAGTCCGCGTTCAGCCCCTCCGCGATCCGGATCGCGCGCGCCAGGAAGTCCAGCCGCCGCTCGGCGTCCTCGCTGACCAGGGTGGGTTCGTGCTTGTGCCACGGGTCGAGCAGGAACCGCGCGCCGGTCTCGACGACGACCCGCAGGCCCAGCCGGTCCAGCCGCGCCGCCACCTGGTCCACCCGGGACGCCAGGTCGGCGGCGAACGGGTCGAGGTGCTGGTGGTCCAGGGTCAGCGCGACCGAGGTGTAGCCGAGGCCGGCGATGATCGCCAGCGCGTCCTCGAGCCGGTGGTTCGCGAACCCGTTCGTGCCGTAGCCGAGGTGGTATCCGCTCATGTCGGGCTCACCTTCCGGCCGAGCCGCCTGGCCAGCGGCAGCGCCAGCGCGATCAGTCCCGCGCCGAGCACACCGCCGCGCCGGGCGGTGAGCGCGGCCTGCAACGGGACCATGCCGTGGATACCGGCGGCGGTCGCGGTCCGGACCACCGCCGCGGTCGGCGTGCGCACCGCCGCGTACTGCTTGGATCCGACGCTCACGCCGTACCCGGCGGCCGCGGCCAGGGCGGCCACCCGGTGCCGCGGCCGTCCGCCGCGCCCGGACACCGCGGCCGCGGCCGACGCCGAGGTCAGCGCGAGCGCACCCGCTGCCCGCGCCGGGGAGGCGCCGTGCACCTCCCCGGCCGACAACGCGGTCACCCCGAGCGTGTGCCCGCCGAGCACCGCCGCCGGGACCAGCGCCTTCGCCGCGCCCGCGCGGCCCGCGCCGAGCAGCACGTCCAGCGAGCGGCACACCGCCATCGCGGCGGCCGCGAGCGGCGTCTTCTTCAGCACGGTGTCGTAGGCCCACACCGCCGCGGCCAGCGGCGCGGCGACCTCGAGGGCGTCCCGGCCGCCGGCGAGCGCGGACAAGCCGAGGCCCGCCCCGGTCAGGCCCGCGGCCACCCCGAGAGCCCGGCGCGGGCTGACCCGGCCGGACGGGACCGGCCGCTCCGGGCGCTCGACGGCGTCCAGTTCACGGTCCGCCCAGTCGTTGAGCGCCATGCCGGACCAGTAGAACGCGACCGAGGCCAGCGGCAGCGCGAGCCGCCGCCCCCGCAACGGACGGCCGGCCGCGGCGGCCCCCGCGACGGTGTCACCGAGGACGCTCAGCGCCGCCGGTGCCCGCACCAGCTGCACGTAGGCGTTCACGCCGGCCGTCCCAGCGACGACGCCCACTCGGTGAGGATCCGCGCCTGCTCGGCGAACCGGTGCTCGTCGGTGCCCACCGGATCCTTGAAGAAGAACGCGAGCTGCCCCAGCGGCCCGGTCTCCCCCGCCCGGTACGCGGCCGCGGTCAGCCGCGCCAGGTCCAGGACCAGCGGCGCGGCCAGCGCCGAGTCGTAGCCGGTCCAGGTGAACTGCAATGTCATCCGGGCGCCGAGGAAGCCCTCGAACGACACGTGGTCCCACGCCGTCTTCTGCTCGCCCAGGTCCGGCACGTGGTCGATGTGCAGCGGCGCGGTCACGTCGTCGCCGAGCAGTGCCGCCAGGCCGCGGGCCTTGGACTCCAGCTTCCCGGCCGCCTTCACCGGGTCGGCCAGCGTCGCGCCGTCCCCGCCGCCGAGCAGGTTGGTGCCCGACCACGAGCGCACCTTCAGCGCCCGCGCCGCGAACATCGGCGCCAGCACCGAACGCAGCAGCGTCTCACCGGTCTTGCCGTCCGAACCGGCGTAGGGCAGGCCCTGCCGCCGGGCGAATCCGGTCAGCGCCGGCAAGCGGATGCCCGTCGACGGGGTGAAGTCGACGTACGGGCAGCCCGCCGACAACGCCGCGTACGCCGCCAGGGAACTCCCGGGCAGGACCTCCCGGCCCGGCTCGTCGAGTGCCGCCACCAGCGCGTCGAAGTCGTGGTGCTCCGGCGCGTCCGCGACCGGGGGTTCGGTGGACGCGACGTTGACGACCACGACGGCCGACAGGCCGTGCCGGGTGCGGAACTCGCGCAGATCCCCGGCCATCCGCGCGGCGGTCTCGGCCTGGGTGCGGCCGGCGGGGACCGGCCGCAGGCCGGCTTCGACGGCACGCAGGCTGTCGCGGATCGCCGGCAGCAGGCCGGCCGGGAGCAGCCCGGCGGCGGTCAGCTGCTCGGCCTTCTTCTCCAGCGGGGTGTCCACCAGGTCGTGCCCGCCGACGACGAGCTCGTCCCAGCCCGGCAGCGCACCGGGCGCGACCTCCAGCCGCTCGGTCACGCAGCCGTCCGGCCCGGCCAGTCCGGACCGCATCGCCAGCAGCCCGGTGATCGCCGTGGTGGCGACCGAGCCCCGGGCGCCGATCAGCCACACTCCAGTTCGGTCAGGCATCGATCACCCTTTCGGTCGACTGTGGTACGCCGACCCAGGACGTTCCGTTGCCCGCGCTGTCCTGCACGGCCTGCAGCACCCGCTGGACCTGCAGGCCGTCGGAGAAGGAGGGCTCGGGGTCGCGCCGCTCGCCGATGGCGGTGAGGAGGTCGGCGATCTCGTGGGTGAAGGTGTGCTCGTAACCGAGCAGGTGCCCGGGCGGCCACCACGCCCCGACGTAGGGGTGCGTCGGCTCGGTGACCAGGATGCGCCGGAACCCCGCCTCGGCCGGATCGGCGTCACCGTCGTAGAAGGACAGCTCGTTCATCGACTCGAAGTCGAAGGCGAGGCTGCCCCGCGATCCGTTGATCTCCAGCCGCAGCGCGTTCTTGCGTCCCAGCGCGAACCGGGTCGCCTCGAACGTCGCGACCGCGCCGCCGGTGAACCGCGCGAGGAACACCGCGCAGTCGTCGACGTCGACCTCTCCCAGCGCGCTGCCCGGCTCGCCGGACAGCGGCCGCTCGCGCACGAACGTCTCGGTCATCGCCGACACCCCGGTGATCCGGTCGCCGAGGATGAACTGGGCGGTGTCCACGGCGTGCGCGGCGATGTCGCCCAGCGCCCCGGATCCGGCCTTGTCCCGCCGCAACCGCCAGGTCATCGGCGTGGCCGGGTCGGCCAGCCAGTCCTGCAGGTAGGCGGCGCGGACCTGCCGGATGGTGCCCAGCCTGCCGTCGGCGACCAGCTTGCGGGCCAGGGCGATCGCCGGGACCCGCCGGTAGTTGAACCCGACCATCGCGCGCTGCCCGTTGGCCGCCGCGCGGCCGGCGGCCGCGGCCATCTCCTCGGCCTCGGCGACCGAGTTGGCGAGCGGTTTCTCGCACAGCACGTGCTTGCCCGCGGCGAGCGCGGCCAGCGCGATCTCGCAGTGCGAGTCCCCGGGCGTGCAGATGTCGACCACACCGACGTCGTCACGGGCGACCAGCGCCGCCCAGTCGGTCTCGACGTCCGGCCAGCCCTGCCGGGCGGCCGCGGCCCTCGTCCGCTCCGGGTCGCGGCCGCCGAGCACGGTCAGCCGCGGCACCACGGGCACGTCGAAGAACCGGTGGACCGAGCGCCAGGCGTGCGCGTGCACCGCGCCCATGAAGGCGTGGCCCACCATGCCCACGCCGATCACGGCGCCCGGCCGGTCAGGAGTCGAAGGCGACATCGGCATAGGAATCGACGTTCTCCTTGGTCACCACGGCCGAGAAGGTCGTGACGTTCGCGGGGATCTCGTGCTCGGCGAGGTCGCCGATGCCCTTGGCCTGGCCCAGCAGGCGGGCCAGCGCGATCGCCGAGGACGCCATCGACGGGCTGTAGAGAACCGTCGCCTTCATCACCCCGCTGTCGGCCTTGATCAGGTCCATCATGTTGCGCGATCCGGCGCCGCCGACCATGAAGAAATCGTTGCGGCGCGCGTTGTCGATCGCCGCCAAAACGCCGATGCCCTGGTCGTCGTCGTGGTTCCACAGCGCGTCCAGCTTGCTCGCCGACTGCAGCAGGTTCGACGTCATCTGCTCGCCGCTCTCCGGCGTGAACTGGGCGGACACGCGCGGGCCGACGGTGAACCCGTTCTTCGCCAGCGCGTCCCGGAACCCCTGGCTGCGTTCCTTGGTCAGCGGCAGCGAGTCGATGCCGGCGACCTCGCCGATCACCGGGTTGCTCACGCCCTTCTTCTTCAGCTCACCGGCGATGTAGTTGCCGGCGTTGACGCCCATCCGGTAGTTGTCGCCGCCGATCCAGGTGCGGTAGGCCAGCGGCGTGTCGAACACCCGGTCCACGTTGACCACCGGGATGCCGCGGTCGGTGGCCGCCTGGCCCGCGGCGGTGAGCGCCTTGCCGTCGAAGGGCAGGATCACCAGCACGTCGACCTTCTGGTTGATCAGCGTCTCGACCTGCGCGATCTGCTGGTTGACGTCGTTGGTGCCCTCGGTGGCGGTGAAGGTGACGTCGGAGAACTGGCCGGCCTGGGCTCGGGCGTTCTTCGTCATCGCGGCCATCCAGCCGTGGTCCGCGGCCGGTGCGGAGAAGCCGATGGTGACGTGCTTGCCCGGCTGAGCGTTCTGGCCCGCGGCGCCGGCCACGGCCTGCGGCGCGGACTGGGGGGACTCGTTGGAGGTGCAGGCGGCGAGCAGGGCGCCGGCACCGACGGCCGCGCCCCCGGTGAGGAACCGGCGTCGCGCGAGGGAGGATGGTCCGGACATGGCGAGCTCCAGTGGTCGTCGGGGATCTTTCCGGGTGGGTGGTCGGTCCTAGGTGGACTTGCGGGCGCGGTTGGTGCGGAACTGCAGCAGAACGGCCAGGACGATGATGGCGCCCTTGGCGATGTTCTGGATGTCGGTGTCGAGGTTGTTGAGCGTGAAGATATTGCCCAGCACCGTGAAGATCAGGACGCCGATGAGCGTGCCGATCAGGGTGCCGCGGCCGCCGGAGAGCAGGGTGCCGCCGATGACCACCGCGGCGATCGCGTCCAGCTCGTAGTAGAGGCCGTTGGTCGAGGCGCCCGAGGTCGTGCGGGCGACGACCATGATCGCCGCGATGCCGCAGCACAGGCCGGCGACGCCGTAGACGAGCGCGGTGTGCCGCTTGACGTTGATGCCGGCCAGCCGCGCGGCCTCGGTGTTGCCGCCCACGGCGAACGTGCGGCGGCCGAACGTGGTGCGGTTGAGCAGGATCCAGCCGACCACGAACACCAGGGCGAACATCCAGATCAGCACGGGGATGCCGAGGAAGTCGCCGCGGAAGAAGGCGAGGAAGTCGGCCTGACGCACCACCTGGGTGTTGCGGCCGCTGATGCGCTCGGCCAGGCCGCGCGCCGAGGCGTACATGGCCAGCGTGGCGATGAACGGCACCACCCGCCCGTAGGAGACGAGCACGCCGTTGATCAGCCCGCAGACGAGCCCCACCGCGAGCGCGCACACGACCATCACGACCGGGCCGAACGACTGCGTCGCCAGCGTCGTCATCCACACGCTGGACAGCGCGACCATCGAGCCGACGGACAGGTCGATGCCGCCGCTGATGATCACGAACGTCATGCCGACGCTGACCACACCGATTGCCGCCGCCAGCCGCAGGACGGTCGACAGATTGCCCTCGGTGAAGAACGCGTCCGGCCGGGTCAGCCAGCCGACCAGGCACAGCAGCACGAACACGCCGAACAGCCCGGCCAACCGCGCGTCCACCGGGAACCGCCCGCGCGGGGCCTTCGCCGCCGGTGGCGCGGCCCGGGGCGGCGGGGCCTGCGTGGCCTCCGGCAACACCGACGAGGGGTCCTTCGTCATGCCGCACTTCCCTCCATCACCAGTTCCAGCACGTCTGCTTCGGTCAGCTCGCCGGCGGGCGCCTCGCGGACCACGTGGCCCTCCCGCAGCACGAGCACGCGGTCGGCGAGCCCGAGCACCTCGGGCATCTCGCTGGAGACCAGCACCAGCCCGACCCCGGAGGCGGCCAGCTCGCGGATCAGCCGGTACAGCTCGGCCCGCGCGCCGACGTCCACGCCGCGGGTCGGCTCGTCCAGCAGCAGGATCGAGCAGCCGCGCACGAGCCAGCGCGCCACGACGGCCTTCTGCTGGTTGCCGCCGGACAGGGTGCCCACGGCGCGGCGCGGGTCGGCCGGGCGCAGGTCCAGCTCCTTCAGTCGCTCGGCCGAGTCGCCGATCTCGCGGGCGGAGTCGGTGAAGCCGAACCGGCTGTAGGCGGGCAGGCTCGCCAGGGTCACGTTGTGCGCCACCGACATCTCCAGCAGCAGCGCCTGGCTCTTGCGTTCCTCCGGCGCCAGGCCGATCCCGGCGGCGACCGCGGCGGGCACGTTCCCGGGCTTGAGGCGCTCGCCCTCGACGAAGACCTTGCCCGCGTCGGGCTTGCGGGCGCCGAAGATGGTCTCCAGCAGTTCGCTGCGCCCGGCGCCGACGAGCCCGGCGAGGCCGAGGATCTCCCCGCGGCGCAGGGTGAAGCTGATGTCCTCGAACTCGCCGCGGCGGGTGAGGTTCTCCACGCGCAGCAGTTCGGTCTGGGCGTCCACTGTGGATTCCAGGCGTTCCGGGTAGACGGTCTCGACGCGGCGGCCGGACATCAGCGACACGAGGTGGTCGGTGGTGACGCCGCCGACCTCGAGCCCCGCGGCGACGGTGGCGCCGTCCTTGAGGACCGTGACGCGGTGGCCGATGCGGCGGATCTCCTCGAGCCGGTGCGAGATGTAGACGACGGCGACGCCGTCGGCGGTGAGCTCGGCGACGATGCGGAACAGGTTGTCCACCTCGTCGGCGGCCAGCGCGGCGGTCGGTTCGTCCATCACGATCAGCCGGGCGTCGTGCACCAGGGCGCGGGCCATGGACACCAGCTGCTGGCCGGCCGCGGACAGGTCGCCGACCTCGCGGTCCGGGTGGATCTCCGGGTGGCCGAGGCGGGCGAGCAGTTCGGTGGCCCTGGCGCGGGCCTGGCGGTCGCGGGTGAACCCGGCCTGGGACGGTTCGTGGCCGAGGAAGATGTTGTCGGCCACCGACAGCGCCGGGATGAGATCGAGCTCCTGGTACATGGTGGCGATGCCGCGCCGCAGCGCCGCGACCGGTGAGGACAGGGTGACCGGTTCGCCGCGCCAGCGGATCTCGCCGGCGTCGGGCTGGTGGGCACCGGCGAGGACCTTGATCAGGGTCGACTTGCCGGCGCCGTTCTGGCCGAGCAGGCAGTGCACCTCCCCCGCGCGCACCGACAGCTCGACACCGTCCAGCGCCCGCACACCCGGGAACGTCTTGACGATGCCGTGCATGGTCAGCAGGTCTTCGGTCATCACGCCTCCACGCTCACCGGGGTGCCGGCCGGGGCCAGCGTCGGATCGTCCAGCAGGGGCCGGATCGCGGCCTGGGCCGCGCCGGTGCCGACCGCGGTGAACCCGAGCCGGGACGCCACGATGCGGGGGCCACCGGCTTCGGCGGTCACCGAGCGGGCGGCCAGTTCGATGCGGATCGGTTCGGTCAGCCACTCGCGCAGCGGGGCGAAGTAGCCGCCGAGCACGACGGTGTCGGGGTCGAGCAGGTCGGTCAGCACCGCGATGCCGTGCCCGAGGTGCGCGCCCAGCTGGGTGAGCGCGCCCAGGACGCGGCGGTCGCCCTGCTGGGCGCGCTGGCGGATGATCGCGGTCCGCTGCGCGAGGTCGAGGGCCGGGTCGTGGAGCAGGTCGCCCGGTGCGGCCAGGGAGTGCAGGAGCGCGTCGATGCCGACGACGGTCTGCCAGCAGCCGCGGCGGCCGCACACGCAGGGCCGGCCGGTGGGTTCGAGGGAGAGGTGCCCGGCCTCGCCCGCCGCGCCGCGGATCAGGGTGCCGCCGGTGATCAGCCCGGCGCCGACGCCGAGGCCGCCGAGGAGGTAGACGACGTCGGTGGCGCCGGTGTTGTCGGTCTCGGCGAGGGCGGCGAGGTTGGCGTCGTTGCCGATCGCGATGCGGGCGAGGGGGAAGCCCGTGCGAGCGGCGAGCCCGTCGGCGAGGGCGACACCCCGCCACCGCAGACCCGGCGCGAGGCGCACGGTGGTGGCATCGACGATCCCGGGTGCGGCGATGGCGATCCCGGCGACGTGTCCGTCCACTTCGGACATCGCGGCGTCGGCGAGGGCGGCCAGGGCGTCCAGCGTGCGTTCCGGGCCCAGCGCGCGCACGTCGGCGGTGGTGCGGCGGCGCGTGGTGGCGGTGCCGGACAGGTCGAGGACGGTGCTGCCGAGGTGGTCGGAGTCCAGTTCGAGGCCGATGCCCCAGATGCCGCGGGGCTTGAGTTCGACCAGCTGGCCGGGGCGGCCCTGGCCGCCTTCGTGGCGGCCGCCGGCCTGCAGGAGCTGCCGGGTTTCCAGCTCGGCGACCAGGTTGGAGACGGTCGCCTTGCTGAGCCCGCTGCGGACCGCCAGCTGGGCCCGGGACTGGGCGCCGTGGCGGCGCAGCAGCCGGACGAGCAGGGCGAGGTTCGCCCGGCGGACACCGGCGCGATCTCTCGGCCGGGTGAGGGTGTGCGGCACCGCGGAGCTCCACTTCGTTGGGAAACTGGCCGGTTCTCAGTGCTCTTGCGTACCGGGCCTACTCTGACCGGCCGACGACTTCTGCCGCAATCCGGCAAAAGGAGTAACAACGAGATCGTTACTTTCGAACGAGGATGCCAAAAGTCGGCTCAGCTTCGAACGGGATTCCACTGAGTGGAAGCGGTAAGGGCGTCTCGGCAACGGTCAGGATCCGGCCGCTAGGGGTGACACCGTGTACCCCATGACCACACCGGAACCGTTCCGCATCGCCGTGCCCCAGTCCGATCTGGACGACCTCGGCGCCAGGCTCGGGCGCACTCGCTGGCCGGGCCAGCTCCCCGGCGCCGGCTGGACCTACGGCGTCGACGAGGACTACCTCGTCGACCTCGCCGAGTACTGGCGGACCGGCTACGACTGGCGCGAGCACGAGGCCCGCCTGAACGAGGTCCCGCAGTTCACCACCACCATCGACGGCCAGACCGTGCATTTCCTGCACGCGCGCTCGCCCGAGCCCGGTGCGACACCGCTGATCATCACGCACGGGTGGCCCAGCACGGTGTACGACTTCATCGACATCCTCGGCCCGCTGACCGATCCACGCGCCCACGGCGGGGACCCCGCCGACGCCTTCCACGTGGTGGCCCCGTCGGTCCCGGGATTCGCGTTCTCCGGGCCGACCCGCGAATCCGGCTGGGGCGTGCGCCGCATCGCCCGGGCCTGGGCGGAGCTGATGCGGCGGCTCGGATACCGGCGCTACGGCGCTCAGGGCGGCGACTTCGGCAGCATCGTCTCACCGGAGCTCGGCCGGATCGCGCCGGAGCGCGTCCTCGGCGTGCACGTCAACGCGCTGGCCAACGCCTCGACCCCGATCCACCCCGGCGAGCTGGACCTGGTCTCCGAGGAGGAGCGGGAGCAGGCCCGGCAGAACCAGCGGTGGTGGTACCGCCACTCCGGCTACGCCACCCAGATGTCGACCCGGCCGCAGACCCTGGCCTACGCGCTCAACGACTCGCCGGCCGGCCAGCTGGCCTGGAACCTGGAGTGGTTCGCCGACTGGGACCCGGACCGCAGCGACCGGACGCCGATCGACCGGGACGCCGTCCTGACCGACGTCACGATCTTCTGGCTGACGGGAACGGCCGGCTCCGCGGCACGCCTGTACTACGAGGCGGGCGCCGAGGCGTGGGGCCATCGCCCCGCGCGCTCACCCGTGCCGACCGCCGTGGTCAACTTCCTCGGCGACCGGGCGATCCGCGGCCTCGCCGAACTGTCCAACACCGTCACGCGCTGGACGAGTCATCCGCGCGGCGGTCACTTCGCCTCGCTGCAGGCACCGGACCTCCTGGTCGCCGACATCCGGGAGTTCTTCCGGCCACTCACCCCGGCACGCTGAACGCGTGGTCGCTGGCCAGCCAGGCCGCTCCGACCACCCCCGCCTGATCACCCAGCTCCGACAGCACGATCGGCAGGTTCCCGGTCGCCAGCGGCAGCGACCGCCGGTACACCGCAGACCGCACCTCGGCCAGCAGCGCGTGCCCCAGCCGCGACACCCCGCCGCCGATGACGACCATCCCCGGGTTGAGGAAGCTCACCAGCGAAGCGATCACCTGCCCCAGCCGCCGCCCGCCCTCGCGCACCAGGGTCGCCGCCGCGAAGTCGCCCGCCTGCGCCGCTTCGGCGACGTCCCGTCCGGTCAGCCGGTCCCGCCCGGCCAGCAACCCCGCCAGGTACGGCGACCGCCCGCTCCGGGCCAGCGTCATCGCGTCCCGCGCGAGCGCCGCCCCGCCGAAGTACGCCTCCAGGCACCCGACCTCGCCGCAGGCGCACGCCGGCCCGTAGTCGTCCAGCTTGATGTGCCCGATGTCCCCCGCGGTGCCGGCCACCCCGCGGTACACGCGCCCACCGACGATGATCCCCCCGCCGATACCCGTGCCGACCTTCACGAACACCAGATCGTCCAGCGACCGCGCCACCCCGGCGTGCCGCTCCCCCAGCGCCATCACGTTCACGTCGTTGTCGACCGTCACCGCGCAACCCCAGTGCCCCGCCAGCCGGTCGCGCACCGGGAACCGGTCCCAGCCGGGCATGATCGGCGGCGCGACCGGCATCCCCTCGCGGAAACTCACCGGCCCGGGCAGCCCGACACCGGCGCCCGCCAGCCGTCCCGGGGCGTCGCCGAGCACCTTCGCCGCCAGCTGCTCCACCCGGTCCAGGACCGGCACCGGCCCGCGCCGCACGTCGCAGTCCTCCACCGCGTGCGCCAGCACCTCGCACCGCCCGTCGGTGACGGCCACGCCCACCGACGTCGCGCCGACGTCCACCCCCAGGAACCGCACGTCGTCGGCCAGGCGCACCAGCGTCGAGCGCCGCCCGCCGCGGCTGGCCGCCGGACCGCCCGCGAGCACCAGCCCGCCTTCGGCCAGCCGGGTGATCTCCGCGGCCAGGCGGGCCCGCGGCACACCCAGGCGTTCGCCGAGTTCGACGCGCGCCAACGGCCCCTCGTCGCGCAGCAGGGCGAGCAGCCCGGCCTGCTCGCGGGTCTCGGCCGATGGGGGAAAACCGCTGGTGGTCATGGGGCACCAGCCTCCTCGCAGCTCGCGCGTGCTCCGACCCTAACCCCGTTCACCCGGCTTTTGAGCACACGCGGCCGAACTTTGTTCCGCGAAGTTCGAAACTCTGGACACTTCCGGCGAAAGGCTCCTACGTTGACCCGCGCACTGCGCAAGGGGGGTCGGTTCCTACTCGGCTGAAGGAGAAACCCGTGTCCCACTCGTCGTTCGACCGCCGCGGATTCCTGCGTACCGCGGCGGGCGCGACCGTCGCGGTCAGCGCCGCGGCACTCGCCGGCTCGCTGCCGGCCGCCGCGACCCAAGGCGGCGGCCGCCTCGTCCCGCAGAACCAGATCGGCATCCAGCTTTACAGCGTCCGCGACAAGGTCACGCAGCTCGGCTTCCGGGCGGTGTTCGAACAACTGTCCCGCATCGGCTACCGCGAGATCGAGTTCGCCGGCTACACCCAGAGCACCTCGATCCTCGGGCGGCAGATCACCGTGCCCGAGATCGCCCAGCTGCTCAACGACTTCGGCCTCAAGGCCGTGGGCAGCCACGTCGGGCTGGGCAACTTCCGCACCAACCTCCAGGGCGAGCTCGACAACGCCGAAATCCTCGGCCTGAAGCACATCGGGACCGCCAACGCGCCCAGCAACGTCAACACCGTGGCGGGTTACCAGGCGGCCGCGGAGGAGTTCAACCGGTTCGGGGCCGCGGCCGCCGACCGCGGCATGAAGTTCTACCAGCACAACCACTCCGGCGAGTTCGCCTTCGCCACCGACCGCCCGGACGTGCGGCTCTACGACGTCTTCTTCGACAACACCGACCCGGATCTGGTCTTCCTCGAGATGGACGTCTACTGGGCCTACGTCGGCCAGTACCGCTACCCCGGGTTCGAACCGGCCGACTACATCACGCGCGCGCCGCACCGCTACCCGTTGCTGCACCTCAAGGACGGCGACACCAACCCGGCCAACCCCAACGGCTACGACATCGTCGAGTTCGGCGCCGGCGACCTGCCCTACAGCCAGTTCCTGCGCCGCGTGAACGGACGCGGCCGCTACCACGGCATCTGGGAGCAGGACACCGCCCCGAACACCCAGCCCAACCCGCCCGGCTCGTTCGCCGCCGCCCTGCGCAGCTACCAGGCGCTCACCGACCTGCGCGGCTGACCCTCCCCGTCGAAACCCCATCGGAGTGATGTCGCGATGCATGCTGCCCTGAGACGGCTGCTCACCGCCGCGGCGGTGACAGCCCTGCCGGTGCTCGGCCTCGCCGTGCCGGCGTCGGCACTCGAGGAAGACCCCGCACTCAACTGGACCAACTACGAAAAGATCACGCTCACCAAGACCGTGGGCGAACCGATCGACCTGGCGGTGCTGCCGGACAGCCGCGTCCTGCACACCGCCCGCAGCGGCGAGCTGCGGCTGACCGACCCGAAGACCGGTGTGACGAAGGTCGTCAACACCATCCCCGTCTACCAGAACTCGGAGATGGGCCTGCAGACGGTGACGCTCGACCCGGGCTTCGCCGAGAACCACTGGGTCTACCTCTACTACTCCCCCAAGCTGAACACCCCGGCCGGCTCGGCGCCGGAGCGGCTTCCCGCCGGCGCTGACGACTCCTACTGGAAGCAGTGGGAGGGCTACGACGTCCTGAGCCGGTTCAAGTGGACCGGCGACGCGCTGGACCTGAGCACCGAGCAGGAGATCATCCGCGTCACCACCAACCGCGGCCAGTGCTGCCACGTCGCCGGTGACGTCGACTTCGACGCCCAGGGCAACCTGTACCTGTCCACCGGCGGCAACACCCCCGCCTCCGGCCCGAACGTCAACGGCTACACCCCGATCAACGACGCCCCCGGCTACAACCCCGGCCTCGACGAGCGGCGGGGCTCGGGCAACACCAACGACCTGCGCGGCAAGATCCTGCGCATCCACGTCAACGACGACGGCAGCTACACCATCCCCGAAGGCAACCTGTTCGCGCCGGGCACCCCGCTGACGCGGCCGGAGATCTTCGTGATGGGCCTGCGCAACCCCTACCGGATGACCGTCGACAAGGCCACCGGCGCGGTGATGTGGGGCGACTACGGCCCCGACGCCGGTACCGCGGATCCCAACCGCGGCCCGATGGGCTACGTCGAATGGCAGACCACGACGAAGGCGATGAACTCGGGCTGGCCGTACTGCACGGCCGACAACACCCAGCCCTACCGGGACTTCGACTTCGCCACCCTCACCCCGGGACCGGCGTTCGACTGCGCCGCCCCGGTCAACGACTCGCGCTGGAACACCGGCCTGCGCACGCTGCCGCCCGCCACCCCGGCCACCCTGTGGTACGGCGACAAGGACAGCGACCAGCCCTGGCCCGAGCTGACCGCGTTCCGCTCCAGCGGCGGTCAGGCCCCGATGGGCGGCCCGGTCTACCACTACGACGCGAACAACCCGTCGCCGACGAAGTTCCCGGCCTACTGGGACGGCAAGGCGTTCTTCGGCGAGTTCTCGCAGGACTACGTCGCCGCGTTCACCCTGGCCGGCCCGGACGGACCGGTGACGAAGCTGGAGAACTTCCTGCCCAACAAGGACCTGTCCACCTTGGGCCAGCCGATCTGGGACAACCCGATGGACCTGGAGTTCGGCCCGGACGGTTCGCTCTACGTGCTGGAGTACGGTGACGGCTTCTTCCGGCAGAACCCGGACGCCGGGCTGTACCGGATCGACTTCGCGCAGGGCAACAAGACGCCGACCGCGCGGATGACGGCGACCCCGTCCTCCGGGCAGGCGCCGCTGACGGTGTCCTTCGACGCCAGTACCTCCAGCGACCCCGAAGGGTCCGCGCTCACCTACGAGTGGGACTTCGATGGCGACGGCACGTTCGACGCCACCGGCGTCCAGGCCTCGCACACCTACACCGAAAACGGTCAGGTCGAGGCACGGCTGCGGGTCACCGACGACGCGGGCAAGCACGGGCTGACCTCGGAGCAGGTGACGATCGGCAACACCGCGCCGACCGTGGGGCTGCCCGCGCCGGCCAACGGCGGGTTCTTCGACTGGGGCGACGCGATCCCCTACGCGGTGACCGTGACCGACCCGGAAGACGGCGCGAACCCGGTGTGCAGCCGGGTGGCGTGGGCCTTCGGCCTGGGCCACAACCAGCACGGGCACCCCGTCAACAGCGGCACCGGCTGCAGCGGCGCGGTGGTCACCCCGGCCGACGCGGGCCACGGTGCGACGGAGAACGTCTTCGGCGTGCTCAACGTGACCTACACCGACAACGGCGCGAACGGCGTTCCCGCCGCGACCGGTGAGGCGCAGGCGATCCTGAACCCGAAGCTCATGCAGGGCGAGCACGCCGACGCCAGCAGCGGCGTGACCATCACCGACGACACGTCCGCGTCCGGGCTGCGTTCGGTCACCGGCTTCGACGCCGGCGACTGGCTCGCCTACGACCCGGTCAACTTCACCGGCATCACGGGCGTGCAGACCCGGGCGCACGGGGCGGGCCGGCTGCAGCTGCGGTGGAACGCCGCGGACGCCGCACCGTTCGCGACGATCGACGTGCCCGCCGGCGACGGCTGGCAGACGGTGACCACACCGTTGAGCGGCCTGCCCGCCGGTGCCGGGAAGCTGTTCGTCACCTCCGGCGGCGGGGTCGACGTCGACGCCTTCACCTTCCAGGGCGCCGGAGTCGCCGACAAGACACCGCCCGCGGTGACGGCGTCGCTGACGCCGCCGGCGCCGACCGGCGCGAACGGCTGGTACACCGGCAACGTCACGCTCGCCGTGTCGGCCACCGACAACGGCACCGTGTCCAGCCGGCAGTACTCGGTGAACAACGGCGCGACGTGGGCCAACGCGGCCAACCCGGTGACCCTGTCGGCCGAGGGCACCACCACGGTGCTGTACCGGGCGACCGACAGCGGCGGCAACGTGTCCCAGCCGGGCAGTCTGACGGTCAAGATCGACAAGACCGCGCCCGCGGTGACGGTCGGCGGCGTGAGCGAGGGGCAGAACTTCGGCGACTCCGCCGTCCTGACCCCCGTGATCACCGCGACCGACGCCACGTCCGGGGTCGCCGCGGTGACCGCGACGGTCGACGGGCAGCCGGCCGAACCGGGCAAGCCGCTGGAGCTGTGGCGGCTGCCGCTCGGGGCGCACCGGCTGGCGGTGACCGTCACCGACCAGGCCGGTCTCACCACGACCAGGACGGTGGCCTTCACGACCGGGACGTCGTTCGGTGACGTGCGGACGCTGGTCGACCGGTTCCGGGACGCCGGCCTGGTGACCAGGACGGGCGCGATGCAGCTGCACAACGCGCTCGACCAGGCCCAGAAGCACGCCGATGCGGGACGGATCGACGCCGCGCGGGACGCGCTGCAGAACTTCGCGGCGGTCACCACCGACCCGGCGAAGGTCCGGGACCGGCTCGTCGCGGAGGCCCTCCGTCGCGACGCCACCGCCCTGTCGGAGTCACTGAAGTCCTGACCGGGTGAATACGAGGGCCACCCTCGGTGCACGGACGCACCGAGGGTGGCCCTTCCCGTGTCCGGCGGGACTGGCAACATCGGGCGCTATGCGCATCCGCTCGGTTCTCGCGGCCCTCGCGGCGGTCCCGCTGCTCGCCTCCTGCTCCGGATCCGGCGGCGACCCGGCCGGCGGTGGCACGAGCGCCGCGGTCACGCCGCGGGCGGACAGCGGGTTCACCGTCGCCGCCACCGGGGACGTGCTGATCCACCCCGCGCTGACCGACCAGGCCACCTCCGACGGCGGCGGGACGCGCGACTACCGGCCGCTGCTGGCCGCGATCGCCCCCGAGATCAGCAGCGCCGACCTGGGTGTGTGCCACCTGGAGACGCCGCTCGCGCCGGCGGACGGCCCGTTCGAGGGCTACCCCGAGTTCAGCGCGCCGCCGGAGATCGCCGGCGCGCTGGCCGCCACCGGGTACGACGACTGCTCGACCGCCTCCAACCACACGCTCGACCAGGGCGTCGAGGGCGTGAACCGGACGCTCGACGAACTCGACGCGGCCGGCATCCGGCACACCGGCTCGGCGCGGAGCCGGCAGGAGGCGGCCACACCGCTGGTGCTGGACGTGCACGGGGTGAAGGTCGGGCACGTGTCCGCCACGTTCGGGTTCAACGGCAAGAAGCCACCCGCGGGCAAGCAGTGGGTGTCGAACACGCTCGACGCGGACGCGGTGCTGGCCTCGGCTCGCGCGGCGCGGGCCGCCGGGGCGGAGGTCGTGATCGCGAGCCTGCACTGGGGCACCGAGTTCCAGCACGAGCCGACCGCCTCCCAGCGCCAGATCGCGCAGCGCCTGCTGGGCGACCCGGCGGTGGACCTGATCATCGGGCACCACGCGCACGTCGTGCAGCCCATCGAGAAGATCAACGGCAAGTGGGTCGCCTACGGGCTGGGCAATTCGATCGCCAAGCACGACGAGCCGCGCGGCACCACCGAGGAAGGCCTGATCGGGCGGTTCCACTTCACCCGCTCGGGCACCGGGTGGACCGTCGACCACGCGGAGTACGTGCCGACGGTGATCGACCTGGGCCCGCCGATCCGGCTGCGCACCGCCGACGACCCGGCCCTGGCCCCGGCCCGCGCCGCCCAAGCGGTCGCGCGCACGGACGGGATCGTGCTCAGCCGGGGCGCCGGCGGGCAGGGCCTGACCCGCGGCTGAGCACCGGACTCGCCCCGGCTCGCGAGTTCCGCGACCCGGGAGCGCCGCGCCGCCGTCGGCGAGGCGGTCGCCGAGAGCCGGGTGCCGCACCGTCCACAACAGACCAACCCGGCCGGGTGGCGGGTGCGCTCTGAAAACTGCCAGAGGTTGTTGACGGTCTGGGCTCCTGATGCAGGAAGGGAGCTCATGGCTGGGCGAGTGTGGAGTGAGATTCGGCCCACTGAAGATTCGAAATGTACCTGCGTCGCTACCACGATCACCAGATCGGCCACTCGACGATCTACCGCATCCTCAACCGCGTGGGCATGAGCCGGCTGCCCGCCTCCCAGCGCTACAAACGCCATCACCACCGGTGGAAGCGCTACGCCCACACGGCGGCCTGGGCGGCCACACCCCGGATGAGAAGCCCCTACAGAAGACCCAGTCCCGATCCCCGGGTGTCAACGACCAACAGCAGCAGCACAGCTAGCGGCCGTTGATCTGCTGCACCGCCCAGGAATTGCCGTCCGGGTCGGCGAAGAAGACGAATCCCGTGTTGTGCAGGTCGTCGTCGGCCCGGGCGGGGCGGAACCCCTCCGGGCCGGCGAACTGCACCTCGCTCGCCTCGACCCCGCGCGAGACCAGTTCATCGTGCGCGGCGCGGACGTCGGGCACCACGAGCTGCAGCCCCTTGAGCGACCCGGGCGTCATGTCCGGGACCACGCCGCGGCCGATGACGATCGAGCAGCCGGATCCGGGCGGGGTCAGCTGGACGATCCGGTTGCCGCCACCGACGTCGGTGTCGTGGTCGACCGCGAAGCCCACCTGGTCCGCGTAGAACGCCTTGGCGGTGTCCAGGTCGGACACCGGCACGATCACCACTTCGAGGCCCCAGTACATCGCCCCACGATGCCACGCCCGCGCGTGGGTGTGAAGGTTCCGCCGTCCGGGTAACTCACGGTCGTGACACCGCGCAACGACGAGCCACTGGACCTGGGCGCCACGGAACTGTCCGGCGCCGAGGAGGACCGCATCCGCGACGAGCACGACCTGGACCGGCCGCAGGTGTTCGACGAGCGCAACGCCGTGGGTGACCGCGCGGAGACGCGCTCGACGCTGCTGCCCGAGGAGGAGCACGCCGGCAGCGCCGACCCGCGGGCGCAGGCCCGCGAGGTGCTGCGGGACTCCGACCTGCGCACCGAGGTCCCCGAGTCGGCCCCGGACACCATGATCGAGCGGCGCCGCCCCGAAGAAACCGCCTGAGCCGCCGCCGGCACCGCGGCACCCGCGTCCGCCTCTGATTCAATGCGGGAATGGATCTCCGGCTGAACGGGAAACGGGCCATCGTCACCGGCGGCAGCCGGGGCATCGGGTTCGCGGTCGCGGCGGCGCTCACCGCCGAGGGCGCCGACGTCGCGATCGTCGCGCGCGACGCCGAAGCGCTCGACCGCGCCCGCGCGCGGATCGGCGGCAACACCCTCGCCGTGCCGGCGGACGCGACCGACGACAGCGCCGTGCGCGCCGCGGTGGAGCGGACCGTCGCCGGATTCGGCGGGGTCGACATCCTCGTCAACGCCGCCGCGCAGCCCGCCGACCCGACGAAGCCGGCCACCCTGGCCGACCTGGACGACGACGACCTGCGCGCCGAGATCGAGACGAAGGTGCTCGGCTACCTGCGGTTCGCCCGCGCCGCCGCGCCGCACATGATCGCGGGTGGCTGGGGCCGCATCGTCAACATCTCCGGCCTCAACGCGCGCCGCACCGGCAGCCCGTTCGGGTCGATCCGCAACGTGAGCGTCGCCGCGCTGACCAAGAACCTCGCCGACGAACTCGGCCCGCACGGCATCACCGTCACGGTCGTCCACCCCGGGCTCACCGTCACCGAACGCACCCCGGGGATGGTGGAGGGCGTGGCACGCTCCCACGGCGTCAGCGCGGCCGAGGCGGAGACCCTCCTCGGCCGCGGCAGCGCGATCGGCCGGATGGTCACCGCCGAGGAGGTCGCCGACGTCGTCACCTTCCTCGCCTCACCGCGCAGCGTGGCCATCACCGGTGACGCGATCGCCGCCGGCGGCGGCATGCCGGGCCCGATCTTCTACTGACCGAGGATCGCCCACCCGTGCGGCGGCACGGTCGGCCACGGCGCCTTCCCGTCCGGCGACGAGGAGTCCAGCACCCGCAGCCCGTCGATGCCCACCGGGAATGAATACGGGTCGTCGCGGGTGTTGAGCAGCGTCAGGACCTGGTTGCCCTCGTCGTCGCGGGAGCGGAACGCCATCGCCCGGTTCGTGAGGTGCTCGACCTCCGTGCGGGCGCGCACCAGCCAGGCGTTGCGCCGCCGCAGGCCGATCAGCCGCTGGTGCAGCCGGTACACCGGCCAGCCGTGCGGCGCGAGCCGGGTGGCGTCGGCGGGGAACTCGGGCCGGATCTCGTCGTCTCCTCCGGCCCGCTGCTCCTTGACACCGCGGAAGGCCTGCTCGTCGCCGTAGTACACGCTGGGCACGCCGCCGACGGTGAACAGCACGGCCAGCGCGTGCGCCAGGTGCCGCTCGTCGGGCAGCTGGCTGGCCAGCCGGGTCACGTCGTGGTTGCCCGCGAAGGTCTGCGGCACGAACGAGCCGAGCAGCTCGTCGTGCCGCTCGAGCGCCCAGGACAGCTCGAAGAAGTTGCCGTCGCGCAGGGAACTCCAGATCGCCTTCCACAGCTCGTACTGGGTGACCGTGTCCAGCCCGCTGCGCGCGACGTAGGCCGCGTAGTCACCGTGCAGCACCTCGCCGGCGAACCAGGCATCCGGGTACCGCTGCCGCACGCCCGGCAGGACCCGCGCCCAGAACTCCGGCGGCACCGCGTACGCGGCGTCCAGCCGCCACCCGGACACGCCGCGGGCGAGCCAGTGGCTCATCACGCGGGCCACGTAGTCCGCGACGGCGGGCTGGTCGTGGTCGAGCGCGACGAGGTGCCGGTGGCCTTCGAAGACCGCGTGGTCGCCGCCCTCGCGCCGGAACCACTCCGGATGGCCGAAGCCGCGGGCGACGTGATTGAACACACCGTCCAGCACGATCCGCAGCCCGCGGTCGTGCGCGGCGGCCACCAGCCGGTCGAAATCGGCGTCGTCGCCCAGCCTGGGGTCGATCCGGAAGTGGTCGACCGTGTCGTACCCGTGGGTCTCGGCGGCGAACACCGGCCCCAGCAGCAGACCCGAACAGCCCAGTTCAACCGCGTAGTCGAGCCACCCCTCCAGCCGGGCGAGCCGGTGCTGCGGCTCACTGCCCGCCGGGAGCGCTTCGCGCGGCGCGCCGGTGAAGCCGAGCGGGTACACGTGCCACCAGATCGCGTGGTCGGCCCAGCGCGCCATGCCTTCTCCTCGTCTCGTCGTGTGGCGGCACCCGCCCCGGACCGCGATCCTGGACGGGTGGACACCGACCTCGCCGCTCTCGCGCACGCCTACGGCGTGGCCACCCGGTACGAAAACGCCGAGCGCCGCGAGGTCGAGGTGGAGCCGGACGTCGTCGTCGCCGTGCTCGCGCAGTTCGGCGTGGACGCGTCCGGGCCGGACGCGGTCCGCCGCGAACTGGCCGCGATCCGCGAGCGGCGGGCAACCACGGTGCTGCCCCCGACCCTCGTGCTGCGAGAAGGTACCGAACACGACGCGGGCGGCCCGGCTGTCCTGCATTTGGAGGACGGCACCCGCCGGGAGATCGGACGGACGATTCCCGCCGATCTGCCGCTGGGCTGGCACCGGGTGGAGACCGCGGACGCCGAGATCACCCTCGCCGTCGTGCCGCACCGCCTGCCCGAGGTGCCGCCGGCCTGGGGCTGGATGCTGCAGTTGTACGCGCTGCGCTCGGCGGAGTCCTGGGGTGCCGGCGACTTCGCCGACCTCGCGGAGTTCGCGCGCCGGTCGGCCGCGGAGCTGGGCGCCGGCGTGGTGCTGGTCAACCCGGTGCAGGCGATCAGCCCGACCCACCCGGTCGAGCGCTCGCCCTACTCCCCCGCCAGCCGCCGCTACGCCAACCCGCTCTACCTCCGGGTCACCGACACGGCCGAGTTCGCCCGCGCGGACGATGACCTGCGCGCCCGGGTGCTCGCCCTGCGCCCGGACAACCCGGACCTGATCGACTACGACGCGATCTGGAACGCCAAGCTCGGCGCGCTGGACCTGCTGTGGCCCCTGCACGAGCCGGAGCCGCTGGACGAGGCCGTGCGCGACTTCGCGACCTTCTGCGCGCTGGCCGAGCGGCACGGGCCGGACTGGCGCGAGTGGCCGGAACCGCTGCGCGATCCGCACGGCGCCGCGGTCGCCGCCGCCCGCGGCGAACTCGGCGACCGGATCGCCTTCCACGGCTGGCTCCAGCAGTTGTGCGAGGACCAGCTGGGCCGGGCCCGGGAGGCGGCGCGGGCGATGCCGGTCGGGATCGTGCACGACCTGCCGGTGGGGGTGCACCCGGGCGGCGCCGACACCTGGGCGCTGGGCGAGGTGTTCGCGGCGAAGGTGACGGTCGGCGCGCCGCCGGACACCTTCAGTCAGCAGGGCCAGGACTGGAACCTGCCGCCGTTCCGCCCGGACCGGCTCGCCGAGCTGGGCTACGCGCCGTTCCGCGACGTCGTCCGCGGGGTCCTGCGGCACGCCGACGGCATCCGCGTCGACCACGTGGCCGGGCTGTGGCGGTTGTGGTGGATCCCGCCAGGCGAGCCGCCGTCGCGCGGCACGTACGTGCACTACGACGCCGAGGCGATGCTCGGCATCCTCGCGCTGGAGGCGCACCGCGCGGGCGCGGTCGTGGTGGGCGAGGACCTGGGCACGGTCGAGGCGGCGGTGACCAAGACGCTGCACGAGCGCGGCGTGCTCAGCTCCGCCGTGCTGTGGTTCCAGCGCGACTACGACGCGCCCGGTCACCCGTTCGTGCCGCCGCCGGACTGGGACCGCGACGCGATGGCGAGCATCACCACGCACGACCTGCCGACGGCCGCCGGCTGGCTCGCGGGCGAGCACGTGCGCGTGCGCGCCGAACTGGGCCTTCTCCACGAGCCGCCGGAGCAGGAGCACGCCACGGCCGCGGCCGAGCGCGCGGACCTGCTGGCGTTCGCCGCGGCGCGGGGCATCCCCGTCGACGACCCGGTCGCGGCGCTGCACGCGCTGCTGGCGTCCGCCGCGTCGCGCCTGCTGCTGACCACACCGGCCGACGTCGTCGGCGAACGGCGCCAGCCCAACCTGCCCGGCACCATCGACGAGTACCCGAACTGGCGGATTCCCTTGCCCGTCACCGTGGAATCGTTTTTCGCGGACGCACGACTGCGCCACTTCGTGAGCGCATTGCGCGCCGCGCGCCCGCTGACCCGGCGAAGCGCGTGAAGACCGCTAGATTGGGCACACATCGGAAGTCACGGCTCACGACGCAAGAGGAGACCCTGTGCCGCCCTGGCCCGGAATGCCCTACCCGCTCGGCGCCACCTACGACGGTGTGGGCACCAACTTCGCCCTCTTCTCGGAGGTCGCGGAGTACGTCGAGCTGTGCCTGGTGAACCCCGACGGCACCGAGGAACGGCACCGCCTGACCGAGGTCGACGGTTTCGTCCACCACGGTTACCTGCTCGGTGTCGGTCCCGGTCAGCGCTACGGCTACCGCGTGCACGGGCCCTACGACCCGTCGCGCGGCCTGCGCTGCAACCCGAACAAACTGCTGATCGACCCCTACGCCAAGGCGATCGCGGGTCACGTCGACTGGGACGAGTCGCTGTTCGCCTACCCGTTCGGTTCGCCGGACGAGCGCAACGACACCGACTCCGCCGCGCACGTGCCGCACTCGGTGGTGGTCAACCCGTTCTTCGACTGGGGTGACGACCGCCCGCCGCGCACGCCGTACAACGAGTCGGTGATCTACGAGGCGCACGTCCGCGGCCTCACCATGACCCACCCCGAGGTGCCGCCCCGGCTGCGCGGCACCTACGCGGGGCTGGCGCACCCGGCGGTCATCGACCACCTCACGAAACTCGGCGTCACGGCGATCGAGCTGATGCCGGTGCACCAGTTCATCACCGACCACGGGCTGTCCGAAAAGGGCCTGCGCAACTACTGGGGCTACAACACCATCGGGTTCTTCGCGCCGCACGAGGGCTACGCGGCGCTGCCCGAGCAGGCCGGCCAGGTGCAGGAGTTCAAGGGCATGGTCAAGACCCTGCACGAGGCCGGCATCGAGGTGATCCTCGACGTGGTCTACAACCACACCGCCGAGGGCAACCACCTCGGTCCGACGCTGTCCATGCGCGGCATCGACAACCAGGCCTACTACCGGCTGGTGGAGGACGAGCCGCAGTACTACATGGACTACACCGGCACCGGCAACTCGCTGAACGTGCGCAACCCGCACACACTGCAGCTGATCATGGACTCGCTGCGGTACTGGGTCACCGAGATGCACGTGGACGGGTTCCGCTTCGACCTGGCCGCCACACTCGCCCGCGAGTTCTACGACGTCGACCGGCTGTCCACGTTCTTCGACCTGGTGCAGCAGGACCCGACCGTCAGCCGGGTCAAGCTGATCGCCGAGCCGTGGGACGTCGGGCCCGGCGGCTACCAGGTGGGCAACTTCCCGCCACTGTGGACGGAGTGGAACGGCCAGTTCCGCGACACCGTGCGGGACTTCTGGCGCGGCGAGCCGGCCACGCTGGGCGAGTTCGCCTCGCGCATCACCGGCTCCTCGGACCTCTACCAGGACGACGGCCGCCGCCCGTACGCCTCGATCAACTTCGTCACCGCGCACGACGGCTTCACGTTGCAGGACCTGGTGTCCTACAACAGCAAGCACAACGAGGCCAACGGCGAGGACGGCCGCGACGGCGCCGACGACAACCGGTCGTGGAACTGCGGTGTCGAGGGTCCCACCGACAAGACCGAGGTGCTCGAGCTGCGAGCCCGCCAGCGCCGCAACATGCTCGCCACGCTGCTGCTGTCGCAGGGCGTGCCGATGCTGCTGCACGGTGACGAGATGGGCCGCACCCAGCAGGGCAACAACAACGTCTACTGCCAGGACAACGAGATCTCCTGGATGGACTGGTCGCTGGCCAAGACCAACGCCGACCAGGTCTCCTTCGCCGCGGCGCTGGCCGCGTTCCGCAAGAAGCACCCGGTGTTCCGGCGCCGCCGCTTCTTCGCGGGCAAGCCCATCGGCAAGGGCGAGGAGCTGCGCGACATCGCCTGGTTCACGCCCTCCGGCGAGGAGATGAAGGAACAGAACTGGGACGACGGCTTCGGCAAGTCGATCGTGGCGTTCCTCAACGGCGAGGGCATCAACGACCTCGACCCGCGCGGCATCAAGGTGGTCGACGACTCGTTCCTGATGGCGTTCAACGCGCACTACGAGGACATCGAGCTGACGCTGCCGAACGCCGACTACGGCGCGGGCTGGGCCGTCGTGGTGGACACCGAAGCGGGCACGGTCGCCGAGGAGCCCGGCGAGCCGGTCCCGGCGGGCGGGACGCTGAACCTGCCCGCGCGGTCCCTGGTCGTGCTGCAGCGAGTCGACGCATGAGACCGTCGTCGACCTACCGGATCCAGCTGCGCCCGGAGTTCACCTTCGCCGACGCCACCGGCCAGATCGGTTACCTGCGCCGGCTCGGCGCCGGCGCGCTCTACGCGTCGCCGGTGCTCGACGCCACCCCCGGGTCCACGCACGGCTACGACGTCGTCGACCCGACGCGGGCGCGGCCCGAGCTGGGCGGCGAGGAGGCCCGGCGGGAGCTGGCGAAGCGGCTGCGCGACGCGGGGCTCGGGTTCGTCGTGGACATCGTGCCCAACCACATGGCGATCGAGGCCGCCCAGGCGAACCCGTGGTGGTGGGACGTACTGCGAAACGGCCCGGGCTCCGCGTACGCCGACTACTTCGACATCGACTGGCGCCGCGGCAAGATCCTGCTGCCCGTCCTCGGCGACGACGCGGACGTGGCGGAGTTGCGCGTCGAGGGGGACGAGCTCGTCTACTACGAGCACCGGTTCCCCGTCGCGCCGGGCACGGGTGAGGGCTCGCCGCGGGAGGTGCACGCCCGCCAGCACTACGAACTCGTGGGCTGGCGGCGCGGCAACGCGGAGCTGAACTACCGGCGGTTCTTCGACATCACCACGCTCGCCGCGGTGCGGGTCGAGCTGCCGGACGTCTTCCACGCCACGCACGGCGAGGTGCTGCGCTGGGTCGCCGAGGGCGACGTCACCGGGCTGCGCGTCGACCACCCGGACGGGCTGGCCGATCCCGGCGGCTACGTGCGGATGCTGCGCGCGGGCGCCCCGGAGGCGTGGCTGGTGGTGGAGAAGATCCTGCACCCGGGCGAGGACCTGCCGCAGAGCTGGCCGGTGGACGGCACGACCGGCTACGACGCGCTCCGCGAGATCACCGGGCTGCTCGTCGACCCGGCGGGCGAGGCGCCGCTGACCGAGCTGGCGCGGTCGCTGGGCCAGCCGGTGGACTACCACGAGGTCGAGCAGCGGGCCCGGCGCCTGGTCACCGACGGCATCCTGGTGGCCGAGGTGCGGCGGATCGCGGCGCTGGTGCGCGGCATCGACCACGAGGCGGCCCAGGGCGCGGTGGCCGAGACGATGATCGCCTTCCCGGTGTACCGGTCGTACCTGCCCGAGGGCGAGTCGCACTGGGCCACCGCGATCGCCGAGGCCCGCGCCGCCCGGCCGGATCTGGCCGAGGCGATCGACGCGCTGGACTTCCAGGTGCGCGAGGACCCGCACGGCGAACTGGCCACGCGCATCCAGCAGACCTCCGGCATGGTGGTCGCCAAGGGCACCGAGGACACCACCTTCTACCGCTACACGCGCTTCGCCGCGCTCAACGAGGTCGGCGGCTCGCCGAACGACTTCGGCGGCGAGGTGGACGCCTTCCACGCGATGGCCGCCGCGCGCGAGGCCGGCTGGCCCGCGGCGATGACCACGCTGACCACGCACGACACCAAGCGCTCGGAGGACGTGCGGGCCCGCCTGGCGGTGCTGTCCGAGGTGCCGGCCGAGTTCGCCGCCGCGGTCCGCCGGTGGACGCGCCGGCGCGGGATCGACGAGCCGTCGCTGAACCTGCTGGCGTGGCAGACGCTCGTGGGCGCGTGGCCGATCACGCCGGACCGCCTGCGCGGATACCTGGACAAGGCGGCCAAGGAGAGCAAGCTCCGCACCACCTGGACCGACCACGACGAGGAGTTCGAGCGGGCCGTCGCCGCCTGGCCGGAGCAGGTCCTCGGCGACGCCGAGCTGGCCGGCGAGGTCGAGGCGTTCGTCGGGCGCGTCCGGGGTCCCGGCTGGTCGAACTCCCTGGCGCAGAAGCTCGTCCAGCTCACCGCGCCCGGCGTGCCGGACGTCTACCAGGGCACCGAGCTGTGGGATCTGTCGCTGGTCGACCCGGACAACCGGCGGCCGGTGGACTACGCGCTGCGGTCGGCACTGCTGGCCGAGATCGAGGGCGGGTGGCTGCCCGAGGTCGACGAATCCGGGGCGGCGAAGCTGCTGGTCGTGCACCGCGCGCTGACCCTGCGACGGGACCGGCCGGAGCTGTTCACCGGCTACCGCCGCCTGCACGCCGAAGGCCCGGCCGCCGGTCACGCGATCGCCTACGAGCGCAGCGGGCTCGTCGTGGTGGCCACCCGGTTGCCCGTGGGCCTGGCCGCGGCGGGCGGCTGGCGTGACACCGTGCTGCCGCTGCCGGCGGGTGAGTGGACCGACGCGATCACCGGGTCGGCCGTCACCGGTGAGCTGTCCGCGATGCTCGCGCGCTACCCGGTCGCCCTGCTGGTGCGAGGAGAGTCATGACGTTCCGCGTGTGGGCCCCCGCGGCCTCCCGTGTCCGCGTACGCACCCGGGACACCGATCACGAGATGACCACCGGTGGCGGCGGCTGGTGGTTGTCCGACGTCCCGGCGCCGCCGGGCACCGACTACGCCTTCGTGCTCGACGACGACGAGAAAGCGCTTCCCGACCCGCGCTCGTCGTGGCAACCCCGGGGTGTGCACGGGCCGTCGCGGGTCTACGACCACTCCGCGTTCCCCTGGACCGACCAGGACTGGACCGGGCGCGCACTGCCCGGCGGGGTGATCTACGAGCTGCACATCGGCACGTTCACGCCGGAGGGCACGTTCGACGCGGCGATCGACCGGCTCGGCCACCTCGCCGACCTCGGTGTCACCTTCGTCGAGGTGCTGCCCGTGAACTCCTTCGACGGCACGGACGGCTGGGGCTACGACGGCGTGCTGTGGGGCGCGGCGCACGAGCACTACGGCGGGCCGGACGGGTTCAAGCGGTTCGTCGACGCCTGTCACGCCCGCGGCCTGGCCGTGGTCCTCGACGTCGTCTACAACCACCTCGGCCCCTCCGGTGCCTACCTGGACCGGTTCGGGCCGTACTTCGCCGGCCGCAACGACTGGGGCCCCGGGCTCAACCTGGACGGCGAGGGCTCCGACGAGGTCCGCCGCTACGTCCTGGACAACGCGCTGGGCTGGCTGCGGGACTTCCACGTCGACGCGCTGCGGCTGGACGCCGTGCACGCACTGGCCGACCGGCGGGCGACGCACCTGCTGGAGGAACTGGCCGTCGAGGTCGAGGCCCTGTCCGCGGCCGTGCGGCGCCCGCTGACGCTGATCGCCGAGTCCGACCTGAACGACCCGCGGCTGGTCACCGCCCGCGAGGGCGGCGGGTACGGCCTGCACGCCCAGTGGTGCGACGACCTGCACCACGCGCTGCACGTGACGCTGTCCGGCGAGACCAGCGGCTACTACACCGACTTCGGCACGCCCGGCGCCCTGGAGCGGACGCTCCGGCAGGCGTTCTTCCACGCCGGCACGTGGTCGTCGTTCCGCGAGCGCACGCACGGCCGTCCCGTGGACACCCGCACCCTGCCGGGCCACCGGTTCCTGATCTACCTGCAGAACCACGACCAGATCGGCAACCGCGCCACCGGCGACAGGCTGTCCGCGTCGGTCTCCCCCGGCCGTCTGGCCTGCGGCGCGGCCATCGTGTTCTGCTCGCCCTACACACCGATGATCTTCATGGGCGAGGAGTGGGCGGCGAGCACGCCGTGGCAGTTCTTCGCGTCCTTCCCGGACCCGGAGCTGGCCGAGGCGGTGCGCACCGGGCGGCGGCGCGAGTTCGCCCGGCACGGCTGGGGCGAGGCCGAGGTGCCCGACCCGATGGACCCGGAGACCGTCGAGCGCTCCCGCCTGGACTGGTCCGAGCCGGCCAAGGAGGGGCACCGCGAGGTGCTCGAGCTGTACCGGGCGCTGATCAGGCTGCGGCGGGAGCGGCCGGAGCTGGCCGACCCGTGGCTGGACCGGTTCCGGGTGCGGTCGGAGGGGTCGTGCCTGGTGCTCGACCGCGGCCCGCTGCGGCTGGTGTGCAACTTCGGTCCCGACCCCGCCGACCTGGGCGGACAGGCCGGTGAGGTCGTCCTGTCGTGGGGCTCGGCCACGGCGGGTCACCTTCCGCCGGACACCTTCGTCCTGATCGACACCGATCGGCCCTGACGGAACTGTCGGGGGTGCCTGGGACAATCGGGGCATGGCCACCCGACCTGCCTCCGACAGCCTCGTCCTCGCCGGGCGCCCCTTCCCCCTGGGCGCGCACCCCGAGGGCGGGGGTGTCCGGTTCGCCGTGACCTCGACCGTCGCCGACGCCGTGGAGGTCTGCCTGATCAGCGAGGACGGCACGGAGCGGCGGGTCGAGCTGACCGAGCGGACCTTCGGGGTGTGGCACGGGCTGGTGCCCGGCGTGACGTCGGGCCAGAAGTACGGCTACCGCGTGCACGGCCCGTACGACCCGTCGCGCGGCCTGCGGTGCAACCCGAACAAGATCCTCGTCGACCCGTACGCCACCCGGATCTCGGGCGGCCTGACCGACCTCGACGCCGCACTGGGGTACGCGGGCGATCCCATGCACCACCGCCGCTCCAAGGTCGACTCGCTGGGCAGCGTGCCGCTGTCCGTGGTCACCTCGCACGGCGGGCCGGACACCGGCGCGAAGCCGGAGGTGCCGTTCGAGGAGTCGGTCCTCTACGAGTTGCACGTCAAGGGCTTCACGCAGCGGCACCCGGAGATCCCGCCGAACCTGCGCGGCACCTACCTGGGCCTGGCGCACCCGGCGGCGATCGAGCACCTGGTGCGGCTCGGGGTCACCGCCGTGGAGCTGCTGCCCGTGCACTGGTTCACCGAGGAGCCCTACCTGGTGCGCACCGGGCGGAAGAACTACTGGGGCTACTCGCCGCTGGGCTACTTCGCACCGCACGCCGGGTACGCCACCGAGCCCGGGCGGGAGGTGGCCGAGTTCCGCACCATGGTCGCCGCGCTGCACGCCGCCAACATCGAGGTCATCCTCGACGTGGTGTTCAACCACACCTGCGAGGGCGGCCTGGACGGGCCGACGCTGTCCTTCCGCGGCCTGGACGCCCCGGCCTACTACCTGCACGCCGGGCGCGGCCACGCGATCGACCTCACCGGCTGCGGCAACACCCTGGAGCCGCGTTCGCCCACGGTCATCCGGCTGGTCACCGACTCGCTGCGGTACTGGGCGACCGAGATGGGCGTCGACGGGTTCCGGTTCGACCTCGCCAGCACGCTGGGGCGGCCGGGCGGCGGCGCGTTCGACCGCGATTCGGCGATGCTGACCGCGATCACGGCCGATCCGGTGCTGTCCCGGTGCAAGCTGATCGCCGAGCCGTGGGACGTCACCGGCCACGGCTACCGGGTGGGCGACTTCGGGGCCCAGTGGGCGGAGTGGAACGGCCGCTACCGCGACACGGTGCGCGACTTCTGGCGCGGCGCGGTCAGCGTGGACGACCTGGCGTTCCGGCTGTCCGGGTCGTCGGACCTCTACGACCACAACCTGCGCCGCCCGTGGCAGTCGATCAACTTCGTGACGGCGCACGACGGTTTCACGTTGCGGGATCTGGTGTCCTACAACGACAAGCACAACGAGGCCAACGGTGAGGACAACCGCGACGGCACCAACGACAACCGGTCGTGGAACCACGGCGCCGAGGGCGAGACGGACGATCCGGAGATCCGCGCGCTGCGGGCCCGCCAGGCGCGCAACCTGCTCGCCACGCTGCTGCTGTCGACGGGCACGCCGATGCTCGTCGCGGGCGACGAGCTGTGGCGCACCCAGGGCGGCAACAACAACGCCTACTGCCTGGACGACGAGACGTCGTGGCTGGACTGGTCCGGCGACCCCGACGCGACGGCGATGCTGGCGTTCACGCGCCGGCTGGTGCACCTGCGGGCCGCCAGTCCCGCGCTGAGGCAGCCGGAGTTCTTCGAGGGCCGCACGACACCCACCGGGCGCCCCGACCTGATCTGGTTCCGCCCGGACGGGGAGGAGATGACGGAGGAGGACTGGTTCGACGGCGGCCGGCGCACGCTGATGATGTGGATCGACGGGTCGAACAGCCAGTCCCGCACCCGCGAGGGCGAACTGATCGCCGACCACTCGTGGCTGCTGATCCTGCACGCGGGCGACGAACCGGCGAAGGTGGTCCTCCCCGGGCCCGAGTTCGGAGCCACCCTGAAGCCGACGCTGGACACCACCACCCCCGACGGGAGCCCCGCCACGCCGGGCACGCTGACGGCCGGCAGCCGCGTGACGCTGCGCCCGCGATCACTCCTGCTGCTGCGAGCGCCCCGCGACATCCCGGAGCGCTGACACCCCGGACGCCCGGACAACCGGCTCCCGCGAACACCGCCGGACGCTGCGGGCCGCTCCCCGATCGCCGGGCCCCCGATCTCCGGGCGCACCGCGGAGCAGCGGCTCGCGAAGCGCGCCGCCCCCGGCCGGGCACATCGGGCGGCGCCCGCGCCGCCGCTCGCGAGCGCCGGGCCGACCGGGTGGGTGGGGCGCGCGCTGCTGCCCGCGAAGGTGCCGCGACCGGAACCCGGCGCGAACCAGCCGGGCGAACCCTGCGGGCCGGCTGGTCGCCGCCCGCCAGCGCCGCGCCCGGCGTCCGCCGGAGACGCGGGGCGCGCCGCGAGCGGCACGGGCACTCACCCGGCGCAGGACACAGCCGGAAATTCCGTCGACCCGACCCGACCCGACCCGCCACGCACAGCGCCGTCTTCCTGTCCCGGGCGCCCCTGCCCGGGGCACGCCTCCCCCGCACCCGGGCACGCGTTCCGCCGCCACGCTCCGGGCACGCCTCCGCCCCGCCGGACCTTCCGAACCTCCCCCGCACCCGCCGCATCCCGGGACGCGCCCCCGCCCCGCCGAACCTTCCGAACTTCCCCACACCCGCCGCACCCCGGGGCACGCCTCCCGCCGCCGCGCTCCGGGCACGCACCCGCCGGACCTTCCGCCAATCCCGGCAGCATCCGCAAACCCGGTTACCCGCCAGTACGCCCACCGGCCCGAATCCCGCGGAGCGGCAAGCCCTTTCAAGCTGACGCCCGTTGGAGTTACCCGGCTTGCCTGAACGCCGTCGAAGGGCCGAAAGTGCACTCCGGAAGGCCCCGGAGCGAACCGGGCCGTGACGCCTGGGTTACCAGTCGATGACCACACTGGACACACGTGGCCCCCCGACGGAAAGTGGCACCCGAGGCGGTAGTTTGCGCACGTTCGCGGCTGGGTACTTCCTTTCGAAGACCTGCACGTCCCCCACCGGGTCGTCGGGTGAGGCTGCACTACCACACAACTCGGGTGAGAGGGGCTCTGCCGATGACCGGCCGGCTCGGCATCGACGACGTGACCCCAGCGGTCAGCTGTGGCCACTACCCGGCCAAGGCCGTGGTGGGGGAACACGTTCCGATCTCGGCGACGGTCTGGCGGGAGGGTCACGACGCGGTCGCCGCCACCGTCTCCTGGCGCGGCCCGCACGACCGGATCTCCCGCCGCACCCGGATGGCCGAGCAGGGCACCGGTCTGGACCGCTTCGGCGCGGTCATCGTCCCCGACGCCGAGGGCCTGTGGACCTTCCGCGTGGACGCGTGGAGCGATCCCTGGTCGACCTGGAAGCACACGGTCAAGGTCAAGGTGGCCGCCGGCCAGGACGCCGAAGAGCTCGCCAACGACCTGGAGGCCGGCGCGCGCCTGCTGGACCGCGTCTCCCGCCGCCCGGACCGCCGCCGCGAGCGGGCCCTGCTCGCCAGCGCGGCGCACGCCCTGCGCGACACCGACCGCTACCTGTCCGAACGGGTCGGCCCGGCGCTGTCCGACGACGTCGAGCGGATCATGCACGAGTACCCGGTGCGCGAGCTCGTCACCAAGGGCAAGCCGATGCGCATCTGGGTCGACCGCGAACGCGCCGCGTACGGCTCCTGGTACGAGTTCTTCCCGCGCTCCACCGGCGGGGTCGACGCCGAGGGCCGCCCGGTGCACGGCACCTTCGCCACCGCCGCGAAGGCACTGGACCGCATCGCCCGCATGGGGTTCGACGTCGTCTACCTGCCCCCGATTCACCCGATCGGCCGGGTGAACCGCAAGGGCCGCAACAACACGCTCACCCCGGACGAGACCGACGTCGGCTCGCCGTGGGCGATCGGCGCCGACGAGGGCGGCCACGACGCCGTCCACCCGCAGCTGGGCACCATCGACGACTTCGACGACTTCGTGGCCCGCGCGCACGAGCTCGGCCTGGAGGTCGCCCTCGACCTCGCGCTGCAGGCCGCGCCCGACCACCCGTGGGTGCTCAAGAACCCGGAGTTCTTCACCACCCGCCCGGACGGTTCCATCGCCTACGCCGAGAACCCGCCCAAGAAGTACCAGGACATCTACCCCCTCAACTTCGACAACGACCCCGAGGGCATCTACGCCGAGGTGCTGCGGGTCGTGCTGCACTGGGTCTCGCACGGGGTGCGCATCTTCCGGGTCGACAACCCGCACACCAAGCCGCCGGACTTCTGGGCGTGGCTGATCAAGACCGTGAAGGACGCGCACCCGGACGTGCTGTTCCTGTCCGAGGCCTTCACGCGCCCGGCGCGGCTGTGGGGCCTGGCCAAGCTCGGTTTCACCCAGTCCTACACGTACTTCACCTGGCGCACGACCAAGGAGGAGCTGATCGAGTTCGGCGTCGACCTGGTCGAGCACTGGGACACGGGCCGCCCGAACCTGTTCGTCAACACGCCGGACATCCTCCACGAGTCGCTGCAGAAGGGCGGCCCGGGCATGTTCGCGCTGCGCGCCGCGCTGGCCGCCACGATGTCGCCGACGTGGGGCGTCTACTCCGGCTACGAGCTGTACGAGAACCAGCCGGTGCGCGAGGGCAGCGAGGAGTACCTCCACTCGGAGAAGTACGAGCTGCGCCCGCGCGACTTCGAGAAGGCGCTCGCCGAGGGCCGCTCGCTGGAGCCGTGGCTGACCAGGCTCAACGCGATGCGGCGCGCCCATCCGGCCCTGCAGCAGATGCGCACGCTGCGGTTCCACCACGTGGACAACCCGGCGCTGCTGGCGTATTCCAAGCAGGATCCGGCGACGGGCGACACCGTCGTCGTGGTGGTGACCCTGGACCCGCACCAGGCCCAGGAGGGGACCCTCTGGCTCGACCTGCCCTCGCTCGGTTTCGACTGGCACGAGCGGCTGATCGCGCACGACGAGGTCACCGGCGAGACCTGGGACTGGGGCCAGGCCAACTTCGTGCGTCTCGAACCCTGGCGATCGGTCGCGCACGTGGTGGGCGTGCAACGGCGGCTGGCCGGCTGACGCCACAACAGATGTTGTCCCGCAACCCCGCGCACCGACCGGCGCCGGGGTGATCGAACGCACCCGGATGAGGTGGGGAGAGGTGGAGTTCATGGACGAAGACGCCCGGCCCGACTCGGCACTCGGGCTGGAGGGCATCCCGCACACCGGTGAGGCGATGACTCCGGACGGGATGCTCGTCGAGCCGCAGGCCGAGGACTTCAAGCACGCGAAACAGGCCCCGGACAACCCGCTGTGGTACAAGGGCGCCGTCTTCTACGAGGTGCTGGTGCGCGCCTTCCGCGACTCCAACGGCGACGGCACCGGTGATCTGCGCGGTCTGGCGAGCCGGCTCGACTACGTCGAATGGCTCGGCGTCGACTGCCTCTGGCTGCCGCCCTTCTACGCCTCGCCGCTGCGCGACGGCGGTTACGACATCAGCGACTTCCGCGCGGTGCTGCCCGAGTTCGGCACCGTCGAGGACTTCGTCTACCTGCTCGACGAAGCCCACCGGCGCGGCATCCGGGTGATCACCGACCTCGTCCTCAACCACACCTCCGACCTGCACCCGTGGTTCCAGCAGTCCCGCTCGGACCCGGACGGCCCCTACGGTGACTACTACGTCTGGAGCGACGACGACTCGCGCTACTCCGACGCCCGCATCATCTTCGTCGACACCGAGACCTCCAACTGGACCTACGACCCGGTGCGCGGGCAGTTCTACTGGCACCGCTTCTTCTCCCACCAGCCCGACCTCAACTACGAGAACCCGGACGTGCAGGAGGCCATGCTCGACGTCCTGCGGTTCTGGCTGGACCTGGGCATCGACGGGTTCCGCCTGGACGCGGTCCCCTACCTGTTCGAACAGGAGGGCACCAACTGCGAGAACCTGCCCCGCACGCACGAGTTCCTCAAGCGCTGCCGCAAGGTCGTCGACGACGAGTACCCGGGCCGGGTTCTGCTGGCCGAGGCCAACCAGTGGCCCTCCGACGTGGTCGAGTACTTCGGCGACCCGGCCACCGGCGGCGACGAGTGCCACATGGCGTTCCACTTCCCGCTGATGCCGCGCATCTTCATGGCCGTGCGGCGGGAGTCCCGCTTCCCGATCTCGGAGATCCTGGCGCAGACGCCGAAGATCCCCGACGGCGCCCAGTGGGGGATCTTCCTGCGCAACCACGACGAGCTGACCCTGGAGATGGTCAGCGACGAAGAACGCGACTACATGTACGCGGAGTACGCCAAGGATCCGCGGATGAAGGCCAACATCGGCATCCGCCGCCGTCTGGCGCCGCTGCTGGAGAACGACCGCAACCAGCTCGAGCTGTTCACGGCTTTGCTGCTTTCGCTGCCCGGCTCACCCGTTCTGTACTACGGTGACGAGATCGGAATGGGCGACAACATCTGGCTGGGTGACCGCGACGCGGTGCGCACACCCATGCAGTGGACGCCCGATCGCAACGCCGGTTTCTCGGGTTGCGACCCGGGCCGGATCTACCTGCCGGTGATCATGGACCCGGTGTACGGGTACCAGGCGATCAACGTCGAGGCCCAGCGGGACAGCGCGTCGTCGCTGCTCAACTGGACCCGGCGGATGATCGAGGTCCGCAAGCAGCACCACGCGTTCGCCGAGGGCGACTTCGTCGAGCTCGGCGGGTCGAACCCGAGCGTGCTGGCGTACAAGCGCACCTGGATCCGGCCGGACGGGCGGCTCGACATCGTCCTGTGTGTGAACAATCTGTCGCGATTCCCGCAACCGGTCGAGCTGGACCTGTCGGAACACCACGGCTACACGCCCCTCGAGCTCACCGGCGGTGTGCAGTTCCCCGACATCGGGGAACTGCCGTACCTGCTGACGTTGCCCGGGCACGGCTTCTACTGGTTCCAGCTGCTGGACGCGGACGCGAAGGCGAGGCGAGGTGAGTGACTTGACCGATCCCCGTGACCTGGTCGGTGCGCTGGTGACCGAACTCCCGGAGTGGCTGCCCACGCAGCGGTGGTTCGCCGGGAAGGACCGGCCGGTCACCGCGGTCCGCCCGCTCAGCACGACGGTCCTGCTGGAGGGCGACCCGCTCCTGCTCCACCTCGTCGTCGAAGTGGAGCAGGACGACCGTCGCGAGCCGTACCAGCTGCTGATCGGCAGCCAGGCGCACCTGCCGGAGTACCTCGGCTCCAGCTGGATCGGCACCGAGCGCGGCCTGCCCTGCTACGAGGCCGCCGGCGACGCCGACCTCACGGGCACGCTGCTGGACCTCATCGTCGAGGACGCGCGGATCGGGTCGCTGCGGTTCGCCCGCGAACCCGGCGCGCAGGTGCGCGGCGGGCTGCGGGCACGGCCGGTGACCGCCGAGCAGAGCAACACCTCGCTGGTGTTCGGCCACCACTACATCCTCAAGCTGTTCCGCAAGCTCACCCCGGGCGAGAACCCGGACCTGCGGCTGCACCGCGCGCTGCACGGGGTGGGCTGCACGCACATCGCGGAGCTGCTCGGCTCGATCACCGGGGACCTCGGCGGCGAGCCGGCCACGATCGGGATGCTGCAGAAGTTCGTGCCCGACGCGGTGGACGGCTGGGCCATGG
This sequence comes from Amycolatopsis thermophila, assembly GCF_030814215.1. Taxonomy (NCBI): domain Bacteria; kingdom Bacillati; phylum Actinomycetota; class Actinomycetes; order Pseudonocardiales; family Pseudonocardiaceae; genus Amycolatopsis; species Amycolatopsis thermophila. The sequence goes on from NZ_JAUSUT010000001.1 coordinate 6,170,108, forward strand.
CCACCACCAGCGTCCGCGATCTCATGGCCGATCCCGAGCTGCCCCCCGACGAGGTGGGCGGCGATTTCGCCGGGGAGGCGCAGCGGCTCGGCCAGGCTGTCGCCTCCGTGCACTCCGACCTGCGGCGGGCCCTCGGCGACGAAATCGCCGACGAGGGCGAGTTCGACCGCACGGTCAAGGCGATGCGGGATCGTCTGGACACCGTGATCCGCGCGGTGCCCGCACTGGCCGAGCACGCCACCGCGCTGCGGGCCGCGTTCGACAAGGTGCGTGAAGCCCGTGGACCGGTGTCCATGCAGTACATCCACGGCGACCTGCACCTGGGGCAGGTGCTGCGCACGGTCACCGGATGGCTGCTGATCGATTTCGAGGGCGAGCCGGCCGCGCCGGCGGCCGAACGGGTCGCGCTGCGCTCGCCGTTGCGCGACGTCGCCGGGATGCTGCGCTCGTTCGACTACGCCGCGCACCAGATGCTCATCGGTCAGGACGGCGACCCGAAGCTCACCGAGCGGGCGCTGGAGTGGGCGCGGCGCAACCGGTCGGCGTTCTGCGACGGCTACGCCAAGGCGGCGCCGGACACGGTCGGCGACCCGCGCGGGCACGCGGACCTGTTGCGCGCCTTCGAGCTCGACAAGGCCGTCTACGAAGTGGCCTACGAACACGCCAACCGGCCGGAGTGGCTGACCGTGCCGCTGACGTCCATCGCCCGGATCACCGCAGGAGGCGAACAACCGTGAACGCGGTCCCAGCCGAACTGCCGGACGCGGCCCCGCCGCCCGGCGACATCGACCGGCTGCTGGCCGGCTCGCACCACGACCCGCACTCGGTCCTCGGTGTGCACACCGTGGGTGAGACGGTGGTGGTGCGCGCCTTGCGGCCCGGCGCACGCCGGGTCACCGTGGTCGCCGCCGACCACAAGTTCGACCTCGACCGCGTCGTCGACGGGCTGTGGGCCGGCTCGGTGCCCGAGCACCCCGGCGACTACCGGCTCGAGGTCGACTACGACGGGCACGTGTGCACGATCGACGACCCGTACCGGTGGCTGCCCACGGTCGGGGAGCTCGACCAGCACCTGATCGGCGAGGGCAGGCACGAGCGGTTGTGGGACGTGCTCGGCGCCCACCCGCGCTCCTACGAAACGCCCAACGGGGTCGTCACCGGCACCTCGTTCGCCGTGTGGGCGCCCACCGCGCGCGGGGTGCGGGTGATCGGCGACTTCAACGGGTGGGACGGCCGGTCGCACCCGATGCGCTCGCTCGGCTCCTCCGGGGTGTGGGAGCTCTTCATCCCCGGCGTGGAGATCGGGACGCACTACAAGTTCCGCATCCTCGGCGCCGACGGCAACTGGCACGAGAAGGCCGATCCGATGGCGTTCGCGACGGAGAAGCCGCCCGCGACCGCGTCGGTGGTCACCGCGTCGGCCTACGAGTGGTCCGACGACGCGTGGCTGGCCCAGCGCGACGCGACGAACTGGGCCAACGCGCCGATGAGCGTCTACGAGGTGCACCTCGGGTCGTGGCGGCCCGGCCTGGATTACCGGGAGCTGGCCGAGGCGCTCGCGGACTACGTCCAGGACATGGGTTTCACCCACGTCGAGCTGCTGCCGATCGCCGAGCACCCGTTCGGCGGGTCGTGGGGCTACCAGGTCACCTCCTACTACGCACCGACCGCGCGGTTCGGGCACCCGGACGACTTCCGGTACTTCGTGGACCGGCTGCACCAGCGCGGCATCGGGGTGATCGTGGACTGGGTGCCCGCCCACTTCCCGAAGGACAACTGGGCGCTGGCCCGCTTCGACGGCACGCCGCTGTACGAGCACCCCGACCCGCGCCGCGGCGAGCAGCCGGACTGGGGCACCTACGTGTTCGACTTCGGCCGCAACGAGGTCCGCAACTTCCTGGTCGCCAACGCCCTGTTCTGGCTGGAGGAGTACCACCTGGACGGTCTGCGCGTGGACGCGGTGGCGTCGATGCTGTACCTGGACTACTCGCGGCCCGAGGGCCAGTGGGTGCCCAACTCCTACGGCGGGCGTGAAAACCTGGACGCGGTGCGGTTCCTCCAGGAACTCAACGCCACCGTCTACAAGCGACACCCGGGCGCGGTGATGATCGCCGAGGAGTCGACCGCCTGGCCCGGTGTCACCCGGCCGACGCACCTGGGCGGGCTCGGGTTCGGGTTCAAGTGGAACATGGGCTGGATGCACGACACGCTGCACTACCTGGCCCACGACCCGGTGTACCGGTCCTACCACCACAACGAGATGACCTTCTCGCTGGTGTACGCGTGGAGCGAGAACTTCGTGCTGCCGCTGTCGCACGACGAGGTGGTGCACGGCAAGGGTTCGCTGTGGGGGCGCATGCCCGGCGACGACTGGAACAAGGCGGCCGGGGTGCGGTCGCTGCTGGCGTTCATGTGGGCGCACCCGGGTAAGCAGCTGCTGTTCATGGGCGGCGAGTTCGGCCAGGAGCAGGAGTGGTCGGAGGAGCGGTCGCTGGACTGGCACCTGCTGGACCAGCCGCTGCACGCCGGGATCCAGAAACTGCTGCGGGACCTCAACGGGGTGTACGCCTCGACGCCGGCGTTGTTCAGCGCGGACACCACGCCGGAGGGCTTCGCGTGGATCGACGCGAACGACTCGGGCGGCAACGTGGTGAGCTTCCTGCGCATCGGCGAGGACGGGTCGCGGCTGGCGTGCGTGGCGAACTTCGCCGGCATGCCGCACCACGACTACCGCGTGGGCCTGCCGGTGGCCGGCCGGTGGCGCGAGGTGGTCAACACCGACGCCGGGATCTACGGCGGGTCCGGCGTGGGCAACTACGGCGCGGTGGAGGCCGAACTGGAGCCCTGGCACGGGCAGCCGGCGTCCGCGGTGCTGCAGCTCCCGCCGAACGGGGTGCTCTGGCTGACCCCGGACGAGTGAGCCGGACCACGATCACCAGCACTAATGGCACGGGGTGCCACTCCTCCCGGAGTGGCACCCCGTGCCGTTTCAGTCCTCGGACCGCAGCGCCCGGCTGATCTGCCGGACCACTTCGGACAACGGCGCGGAAGCTTTGAGCACGGCGATCACCGCCTCGTCGTCGCCGGTGTCCCGCGGGGGTCCGGTCGTGTCGCCGAAGGCGTCGATGACCAGTGCGAAGGCTTCCTTGGCGTGGGCGTGGGCGTCCTCGGCGCCGCCGCTGCGCAGCCACCGCCGCAGCACGTGGTTGTGCGCCGCCGCGACGGCCGCCGCCGCCACCGAGCCGCGCAGGTCCCACAGCGGATCGCCGGCCGCCTGGAACCGCGCGCGCAGGTACGTCGCGAGCACGCGCTGGTAGCGGTCGACGCTCGCGACCTCCTTGTCCCGCAACGAGGGCACGGTGCGGGTCAGCGCGAAGCGCTTGACCGAGACGTCCGGGTCGGCGAGGTAGGAGTCGAGCACCAGACCCACGCCCGCGCAGGCCACCTCGAGGGGGTTCTGCCGGTCGTCCGCGCTGGCGAACAGCTGCTCGATGCGGACCAGGACCTCCTCGTGGTTGGGGAAGATCGCGTCCTCCTTGGACCGGAAGTACCGGAAGAAGGTGCGCCGGCCGACCCCGGCGGCCGAGGCGATCTCGTCCACCGTCGTGGCGTCGTACCCCTGCTCCGAGAACTTCTCGATCGCCGCGACGGTGAGGGCGTGGCGCAGCCGCCGGCGGCCCGCGGTGGTCCTGCCCACCCGCGGCCGCGGCGCGGGCCGGGACTCGTCGGACATGAGGACGAACCTAACAGGCCGGACTTGCTAAGGGCACGCAGTGCCATTAGCATCACAGTCATCCACCACCGCTTCGGGCACTGCCGCTCTGGTGCCCCACCTCACCGGGAAGGGGACCGGCCATGAGTGTCGATCACGACCTGGGCACCAAGCGCCCGGGTACCACGCCGATGGACTACCGCCGCGTGTTCGGCTGGCCGGTCCACTGGCAGAACGGCTCCCTCAATTTCGTGATCGGGGCCGGGATCGGCGCCGTCGCGGTGCCGCGGGCCCGGGCCGAGCAGGTGCTGGAGCACCTGACGCGGCAGGGTTGCCGCGGGCCGGCGCTGAGTGTGCCCACCAAGCACGGTTCGGTGGTGATCTTCCTCGTCGAGGCCGACATCCTGGGCAGCGACGCCGAGTTCCTGCCGCGCGACGTGCGGGTGCTGACGGCCGGCACCTCGGTGCCGATGCCGGGCACCCACGGCCCGGCCGACCTGGCGCGCTGGATCGTGCCGCCGGACCCGCAGCAGCGGTGGCTGCCGAGCCTGACGGCGGTCCTGGCCGCCATCCGGTCCGCGGGCCGCTACCGCTGACGAACGCGGCCCGCGCGGCGGCGCGCCCCCGGCGGCGCGAGCTCCGCAGGATCTGACAACACCCGCGGCCGACTCCCGCTCCGGGGCATGTTGCGGTTGCGGCGGCACGAGGTCCGGCGCGCCCATCGAAACAACCTCACCGGGGCGGCGGCCCGCTCCCGGGGGCGATGTTGCGGTTGCAGCGGAACAGGTTCCCAGGGTCACCCTCGGGCCGCCCGGACCGCGGCCCGCGCCGACGTGAGGATCCGGTTCCGGCGGCGTGAAGTCCGGGGCGCCCATCGAAACACCCTCGCCCCACCCGGGCCCCGGCCCGCGCCGACGCGAAGGCCCGATTGCGGCGGCGCGAGGTCCGGCGCACCCATCGAAACAACCCCACCCCACCCGAGGCGCCGCCCGCGCCGGAACGAGGGTCCGGTTGCGGCGGCGCGAGGTCCCGGGGGCGCCCACCGAAACACCCTTACCCGGGCGGCAGCCCGCGCGGGGGCGATTTTCAGCGGCAGCGAAACAGGTTCCCCGAGGCCACCCTCGGCGCCCACCCTCACCCCACCCGGGCCGCGGCCCGCGCGGGGGCGATGTTGCGGTTGAAACGGAACAGGTTGCGCGGATCGTGGCGGGCCTTGAGGGTGGCCAGGCGCTCGTAGAGTTCCGGCTCGTAACCCGCCCGGGTCTGAGCCTCGCTCGCCGTGTCGGCGCCGCCGTACAGGAACGCCAGGTTGTGGCCCGTCGTCCAGGGCGCGAGGTCCCGCGCGACCCTCTCGTGCACGTCCCGGTCGTCCGGGCCCGAGATCACCCGCACCGCGTAGCGCGCCGCCCGGTGGCCGACCATCGCCGGGCCCGGACGGCCCATCGCACCGCCCAGGTGGCGGATGTCGACCACCGCACCGACCCCGGCCACGGCCTCCAGCGCTTCCGGCGCCAGGTCGCGCAGCAGGTGGTTCGTCGCCCGGTAGGCGTGCGGCTCGTCCGGATCACGGTGGATCGACGACGTCTCCGCGTACGGCATCGTCCGCACCGTGTCGCTCAACCGCTCCCCCACCGCGCGCAACGGAGCCACCAGCCCCGCGTCGTGCACCAGCGACGCCACCCGCACCGACGCGATCCGCCCGGCGGGCCCCGGCACCAGCGTCACCGACGAGGTCACCTCCTCCCGCAGCGACTCCGTCCACTCGCGCCACACCTCCAGCACCCGCGGGACCAACGGCGCGGCGAACACCAGCTGCCCGCCGAACACCGCCGGCACCTCCACCAGATCCACCTCGAGCGCGGTCACGACCCCGAAGTTCCCGCCGCTGCCCAGCACGGCGCCGAACAGCTCGTCGCCCGGCGCCAGACAACGCGACAGCCCGTCCGCGGTGACGATCTCGACGCGCCGCACGTGGTCGGCGGCGAACCCGAACCTCCGCCCCAGCAACCCGACTCCCCCGCCGAGCGTGTACCCGGCCACCCCGACCGACGGCGACGACCCATTCAGCGGCGCCAGGCCGTGCGCGGCCGCCGCTTCCACGAGCGCACCCGCCCGCACACCGGCCCCGACCCGGGCCGTCCGGCGCACCGGATCCACGTGCAGTTCCGTCAGCCGCCGCGTGCTGATGAGAACCCCGCCGTCGGCGGGGACCGACAACCCGTGCCCGGTCGCCTGCACCGCGACGGGCAGGTCCCGTTCCGCCGCGTGGACGACCGCACGCCGGACGTCCCCGGCGTCGCGCGCCGGAACGACCACCGCGGGCCGGTGCCGGTAGGCCGTCTGAAAACCGCGGACCTCGTCGTCGTAGCCGTCGTCGGCCCGTGTGAGCATCTCCACCATGCCCCCAGCCTCGGCCAGTGCGGGCCAGAAGTCCAAGAGCTGCTGGGTCTGCTGACCAGAACCAGCCGTTATGGCACGGTCAGCGGATGCGCAGCCGGGCGATGCGGTCGTCCCGCACGACGAACTCGAACGTCCCCGGTCCGTTGAAGCCGTTGCCGCTGACCTGCAACGTGACCGTCGTGGTGTCGCCGCTGGTCCGGGAGCCGGTGACGTCGAAGTGGGCCTGGACGCCGATGTTCTCCCGGTCGTTCCAGCCGGCGAGCTCGTCGCGGCCGGTGAAGGTGCGGCCCCAGTCGTCGACCTGACCGTCCTCGGTGAAGGCGTCGAGGAACGCCTCGCTGTCGCCGCGGTTGGTGGCGTCGAACATCCGCCGGACGGCGGCGGGCAGGTCCGTCATGGAACCCAGCCTATACGCCGGGCGGCAGCCTGAGCTGCAACGACGCGAACAGCCGCACCAGCGGATCGCCGAGGTCGATCCCGGCCACCTCCGCCGCGCGGCGCACCCGGTACCGCAGCGTGTTCGGGTGCACGTGCAGGCGGGCCGCGGCCGGCCGGACGTCCCCCAGGGCGTCCAGGTAGGCCAGCAGTGACACGGCCAGGTCCGGATGCCGCGATCGCAACGCCGTCAGGCGGGGGTCGCGCAGCCGGGGCTGCTCGGCCAGCATCGCGAGCGTCTCGCTGACCAGCACCTGGGAGCGCACGTCGGCCAGGGTCGCGACCTCCAGGTCGAGCCCGCGCGCCATCGCGTCCAGCACCCGGTCCGCCTCCTGGCGCGAGACGCCGACGTCCTCCACCCCCGCCACGACGCACCCGACCGCGGCCCGCACCCGGGTCCGCGCGGCCGCCACCATCTCGCGGGTCAGCTCGAGCAGCGCCGGTTCCCCGTTCGGCGGCAGGTCGGGCAGGAAGGCGTACGTCCGGTCGCCGAGCTGGGTCACCAGCGCGCTGCGCCGGTAGGCCGCCGCGTGCACGGAGATCACCGCGGCCAGCGCGGCGCGGCGCAGTTCCAGCTCCGTCCGGTCCGCCGGCTCGGCCTCGCGCGGGGCGAACGCCACGACCGCGGCCGGTTTGGCCGGGTCGGCGCCGATCTGCCGCGCCACCGAAACCGGGTCGCTGCGCCCGTCGAGCATCCCGGCCAGCAGGTTCTCCCGGAACCGGGTGCCGGCCGCGCTGGGCTGCCGCACCAGGTGCAGTGCCGCGACGCGCGCGGCACCGACCAGCGCCTGCTCGGCCCGCTCGGCCAGCGGCGTCGCGCCCTGCTGCACCCAGATCGACCCGAGCGGCCGCCCGCCCGCGTGCACCCCGACCGCGAGCCGCGTGCGGATGCCCAGGTCGGGGCGTTCCTCGATGCGCACCACCTCTTCGGTGGCCCGCAGCCGCCGGTAGACACCCCACTCGTGCAGCATCGCCAGGTACGGCGCGGGCCCCTGCCTGCCCAGGATCGACAACCGCCGCAGCTCGTCCACCTCGTCGTCGGAGCGGGAGTAGGCCAGGACCCGGCTCGCGGTGTCCTCGATGCTCACGATCCCGCCGGTCAGCTCGGCGATCGTCTGGGCCAGCGAGAACAGGTCGCCGAGCGTCTCCCCCGCGTCCTCGTCCGCCGCGCCCCGCGCCGATTCCAGCACCCCGCGCACCAGCGTCGCCAGCTGCTCCCACCGCACGTCGGGCGCGACGGCGAGCAGCGCGATCCCGGCATCGGTGGCCGCCGACCGCAGCAGGGGCAACGCGGAGTCGGACTCGACCTTGACCGCCGCCGCGGCCGCGCCCTGCCGGCCCGCGGCCCGGATCAACGGCACCGCTGCCCGGCCGCGCGCCCCGATCACCAGCGCCAGGTCGCCGGGCCGCACCTCGGGCGGGTCATCCGGTTCGATCACCACGACGTCGGTGATCTCGCCCTCCAGCCCGTCCGGTGCGACCTCCACCTCGACCAGCGGATCGCCCAGCGCGATGAGGATCTGCCGCAGGCTCACGATCTTGTCCAATCAGCCAATCGAGGGCTCGAAGCTTAGCCGATCGGACAACCTTCCGCGGTCTTCGCGCTCCTAGCGTTGAGACATCCCGCACGTCGACGAGAAGGAGCAGCCGTGGACGCCGTGACCACCGTGCCCACCCCGGTCAACGAGCCGGTCCTGCAGTACGCGCCGGGCAGCCCGGAACGCGCCGAGGTGCAGGCAGCGCTCGCCGAGCTGGCGAAGGAACCCGTCGAGCTGACCGCGACGATCGGCGGCGAGCAGCGGATGGGCGGCGGGCCCCGGGTCGACGTCGTCCAGCCGCACAACCACCGCGCCGTCCTGGGCACCTTCGGCTCCGCCGCCCAGCAGGACACCCGTGACGCACTCGCCGCCGCCCGTGCGGCCGCCCCGGCGTGGCGGAAGCTGTCCTTCGACGACCGCGCGGCGATCCTGCTGCGCGCCGCCGACCTGCTCACCGGCCCGTGGCGGGCGACGCTCAACGCCGCCACCATGCTCGGCCAGTCCAAGACGGTGTTCCAGGCCGAGATCGACTCCGCGTGCGAACTCGCCGACTTCTGGCGCTTCAACGTCTCCTTCGCCCGCCGCCTGCTCGCCGAGCAGCCCGCCAGCTCGCCGGGCGTGTGGAACCGGACCGACCACCGGCCGCTGGAGGGCTTCGTCTACGCCATCACCCCGTTCAACTTCACCGCGATCGCCGGCAACCTGCCGACCGCGCCCGCTCTGATGGGCAACGTGGTGCTGTGGAAGCCCTCCCCGACGCAGACCTTCGCCGCGCACCTGACCATGCGGCTGCTGGAGGAGGCCGGCCTGCCGCCGGGCGTGATCAACCTGCTGCCCGGGGACGGGCCGGCCGTCTCGGAGGTCGCGCTGGCCTCGCCGGACCTGGCCGGCATCCACTTCACCGGATCGACCCGCACCTTCCGGCACCTGTGGTCGCAGGTGGGCGCGAACATCGCGAACTACCGCACCTACCCGCGCATCGTCGGCGAGACCGGCGGCAAGGACTTCGTCCTGGCCCACCCCTCGGCCGACGTCGACGTGCTGCGCACCGCGCTGATCCGCGGCGCTTTCGAGTACCAGGGCCAGAAGTGCTCGGCCGCCTCGCGGGCCTACCTGCCGCGCTCGGTGTGGAACCGGATGCGGGACGACTTCCTGGCCGAGGTCGAGTCGCTCACCATGGGCGATGTCACCGACCTGGGCAACTTCATGGGCGCGGTGATCGACCGGCGCTCGTTCGACAAGCTGTCCGGGGTGCTGGACCGCGCCCGCGGCGACGACCGGCTGGAGATCCTCGCGGGCGGCACCGCCGACGACAGCGACGGCTTCTTCGTGCGCCCGACCGTGCTGCGCTCGGACGACCCGGAACACGAGGTGTTCACCACCGAGTACTTCGGCCCGGTGCTCGCGGTGCACGTCTACGACGACGCCCGGTACGACACCGTGCTGCGGCAGATGGAAGGCGTCGCGCCCTACGGGCTGACCGGGTCGATCATCGCGACCGACCGGGCCGCGATCGCGCACGCCACCGAGGAGCTGCGGTTCGCCGCGGGCAACTTCTACGTCAACGACAAGCCGACCGGCGCGGTCGTCGGCCAGCAGCCCTTCGGCGGCGGCCGGGCGTCGGGCACCAACGACAAGGCCGGGTCCGTCCACAACCTGCTCCGCTGGGTGAGCCCGCGCTCGATCAAGGAGACGTTCGTGCCGCCCACCACCGTCGGCTACCCCCACCAGGGCTGAGGAGGCCGCCATGTTGCGCACCGCGTTGCTCGCCGCCGCCGGGTCGCCGGGGTGCCGGTCGCTCGTCGAACGGTCCCCGCTGACCCGTCCGGTGGTCCGCCGCTTCGTCGCCGGGTCCGGAGTGGACGAAGCGGTGGCCGCGACCGCCGCCCTGGCCGGCACTGGCCGGGCGGTCACGCTCGACCACCTCGGCGAGGACACCACCGACGCGTCGAGGGCCGCGGCGACCGTCAAGGCCTACGTCGAACTGCTGACCCTGCTGGCCGATCACGGCCTCGCCGGCGGCGCCGAGGTGTCGGTGAAGCTGTCCGCCGTCGGGCAGCGGCTGCCCGACGGCGACCGGGTGGCCCTGGACAACGCCCGCCGCATCTGCGAAGCCGCGGCCGCGGCGGGCACCACGGTCACGCTCGACGCGGAGGACCACACCACGACCGACGCCACGCTCGGCGTGCTGCGCGAGCTGCGCGCGGACTTCCCGTGGACCGGCGCGGTCCTGCAGGCCTATCTGAGGCGGACCGAACAGGACTGCCGCGACCTCGCCCACGCGGGCTCGCGGGTCCGCCTGTGCAAGGGCGCCTACTCGGAGCCGGCCTCGGTCGCGTTCCCGGAGCGGTCCGAAGTGGACCGTTCGTACGTGCGGTGCCTGCGGGTGCTGATGGCCGGCGACGGGCACCCGATGGTCGCCACGCACGATCCGCGGATGATCGCCATCGCCGAGGAGCTGGGCCGCGGCCGGCCGGACTGGGAGTTCCAGATGCTGTACGGCATCCGCGACGCCGAGCAGCGGCGGCTCGCCCGCGACCACACCGTGCGCGTGTACGTCCCGTACGGCGACGAGTGGTACGGCTACTTCATGCGGCGGCTGGCCGAGCGCCCGGCGAACCTCGCGTTCTTCCTGCGGGCACTGGTCAGGCGGTGAGCTCCGCGAGCCGGCGCGCGAGCGGCCAGGCCCCCTCGGCGGTGTTGGACAGCACCGTGCAGGTGACCTCCGGGCGGTACGCGGTCCGGAACGACACGCCGGCGTCGTAGCCCTCGAGGACGACCGCGTCGCCGTCGAGCCAGAACCCCAGGCCGTAGCGCATGGCCTCGGAGGGCACGCCACTGCGGGCGGCGGTCATCTCCCGCACCCGCGAGAGCGGGACGATCCGGCCCGCGAACAACGCGGCCCAGAAGGCGTGGACGTCGGCGGCGGTCGAGTAGACGCCGCCGTCCCCGCTGCCGGTGACGGGCAGGTGGAACACGTTGGTCCGCGTCTGGCCGAGATAGCCGAGCGCGACCCCGGCCGCGGGTTCGTCGGACCGCAGGAACGCCGTGGCGGCCATGCCCGCGGGCTCGCAGACCAGCTCGCGGACCAGATCCGGGAACGGGCGGCGGGCGGCGCGCTCGGCGAGCAGGGCGAGCACGACGTAACCGCTGTTGCAGTAGGAGAACCGCTGCCCGGGCGGGAACTTCGGCGGATGGCCGTCGAGCACGCCCAGGTAGTCCTCCGTGGACTCCAGTTCGTGCACGGGCACCGGCAGGACGTGGTCGGTGACCGGCCGGCCGGCCTCCTCGTCGCAGTAGTCCCCGATGCCCGAGGTGTGCGCGAGCAGGTGCCCGACCGTCACCTCGTCACCGATCAACGGCAGGTCGGCGCCGAGCAGCGACCGCGCGGTGGTGTCCAGTCCGAGCACGCCGCGCTCGGCCAGCGCGGCGATCGTCAGCGCCGTGAGCCCCTTGGTGCCACTGGCCAGCGCGAAGCGGGTGCCGACGGTGTTGCGCACCCGCAGCCCCCGGTGGGCGAAGCTGTAGGCCTTCGCGAACGTGCGGCCGCCGGAGTCCACCCGGACGACACCGGAGAACCCGGTTCCGGCGGCCACCGCGTCGACGATCTCCTCCACCCGGTCCATCGTGCCCGGTGGAGGAGATCGTCACACCTGCTTTTACTGCGCGGCGACGTGCCGTTCCTCCGGCAGTCCCACCCGCCGGTCCCGCGTGCCGCGCAGCAGCCCGCGGTGCGCCAGCTCGGGCAGCACGCCCTCGGCGAACCAGTACGCCTCCTCCAGGTGCGGGTACCCGGACAGCACGAACTCCTCGATGCCGAGCGCGTGGTACTCCTCGACCAGGTCGGCGACCTCGGCGTGGCTGCCGACCATCGCCGTGCCGGCGCCGCCGCGGACCAGGCCGATCCCCGCCCACAGGTTCGGGTGGATCTCCAGCCCGCGCACTCCCCGGCCGAGCCCGCCGCCGTGCAGGGCGACCATCCGGCGCTGCCCCTCCGACTCGCTGGCCGCCAGCTGTGCCTGTGCCTTCGCGACCTGCTCGGGGCTGAGCGCGTCGAGCAGCTTCCCCGCCTCCGCCCACGCCTCGGCCGAGGTGTCCCGGGAGATGGTGTGCAGCCGGATGCCGAAGCGGATCGTGCGGCCCCGCGCCTGCGCCAGTTCCCGCACGCGCCGGATCTTGTCCGCGACCTGCGCCGGGGGCTCGCCCCAGGTCAGGTAGACGTCGGCGTGCCGGGCCGCGACCGGCAGCGCGGCCGGCGACGAGCCGCCGAAGTACAGCGGCGGCACCGGGTCCGGCGGCGCGAGCACCGTGGCGCCCTCGACCGACAGGTGCTCCCCGGTGAAGTCGAAGGGCTCGCCGCTCCACACGCCGCGCGCGATCGTGAGGAACTCGTCGGTGCGGGCGTAGCGCCGGTCGTGGTCGTGGAAGTCGCCGAACCGCTTCTGCTCGATCGAGTCGCCGCCGGTGACGATGTTGAGCAGCAGCCGCCCGCCGGAGATCCGCTGGTAGGTGGCGGCCATCTGCGCGGCCAGCGTCGGCGAGATGACGCCGGGCCGGAAGGCGACGAGGTACTTCAGCCGCGTGGTCTCGCGGATCAACGCGGCCGTGGTCAGCCACGCGTCCTCGCACCACGTGCCGGTCGGGGTCAGCACGCCCTCGAACCCGAGCTGCTCGGCGGCGCGCGCGACCTGCGCCAGGTAGCCGATGTCGGCGTCGCGTTGCGCGACCGGTCCGCGCGATCGGTTCGCGTGGAAGCGTTCCACGATCGTGCGCCCGTCGCCGGACGTGGGCAGGAACCAGTGCGGTGTGATCGTCATCGTCATCCCCTCACGGCGGCCAGATCGGCGGCGAACCGGGTATCGGTGAACTCGGCGAAGTCGACTTTGCCGGGCAGGACCCCGTCGTCGGTGAACGCGTCGGCGAGCTCCTGCTCCGAGGCGATCACGGTCGCGTCCAGGGCGACCGGCACGTCCGGCCCGTTGCGGGCGGCGGCCAGCGCCACCTCGGGAGCCAGGCCGGTGTCGGCGGCCCAGGCCCGGCCCCAGTCGTCGCGATGCGCGTCCGCCCAGTGCTGCGCCTTGGCGATGCGCACGACGTAGTCCCGGATCGCGGCGTTCTTCCCGGCGTCGGACAGTGCGGCGTTCCCGGCGACCTGGAACGTGTAGCCGTTGGCGATGCCCGTGCCGTCGACGAGGGTGCGCGCACCGGCCTCGAGCTTGGCCTGCGCGGTGTAGGGGTCCCACACCGCCCACGCGTCGATCTGGTGCCGGGTGAACGCGCCGTAGGCGTCGGCGGGCTGCAGGAACGACAGCTTGACGTCCTTCGTGGACAGTCCGGCCTTGCGCAGGTTCAGCAGCACCTGGCCGTGCGCGGAGCTGCCCTTGGCGACGCCGATCGTCTTGCCCTTGAGGTCGGTGATCGACCGCGCGGCCGAGTCGGCGGGCACCAGCAGGGCGTCGCCGCGGACGTCGCCCTGGGCCGAGCTGACGATCGAGATCTTCGCCTTCGCGGCGGCGGAGAAGATCGGCGGTGTGTTGCCGACCCCGCCGACGTCGATCGCGCCCGCCGAGGCGGCCTCCAGCAACGGTGGCCCGGAGGTGAAGGTGGACCACTCGATCCGGTAGGGCAGGTCACCCAGCAGGCCGGCGGCCTTGAGCAGCGCGTGGGAGCCGCCCTTCTGGTCGCCCACCTTGAGGGTCACCTTCGCCAGGTCGGCCGCGCTCACCGGCGGCGGCACGGACGGGCCCGGCGATTCGGTCCCGCCGCCACACGCGGTGAGGCTCAGCGCGAGCGCCGCGACGACGGTGAGAACTCTAGGCAATCGCATGATCGGTCACTCCCAGATCGGCCAGCACCCTGGCGCGAACGTCGATGTGGTCGGACAGGGTGCGCGGACGCGGGTGGTCCAGCGCGTGCTCGGCGACGATCCGGCCCTCCCCCAGCACGAGGACGCGGTCGGCCAGCAGCAGCGCCTCGTCCACGTCGTGGGTCACCAGCAGCACACCCGGCCGGTGCTCGGTCCACAGGTCCTCGACGAGGCGGTGCATCGCCAGCCGCGTCAGGGCGTCCAGCGCGCCGAACGGCTCGTCGAGCAGCAGCAGGTCCGGTTCGCGGACCAGGGCCCGCGCCAGCGAGACCCGCTGCGCCTCGCCGCCGGAGAGGGTGCGCGGCCAGGCGTCGGCGTGACCGGCCAGGCGGACCTCGGCCAGGGCTTGTTCGGCGAGCGCCCGGTCGCGGCCGCGGCCCGGCAGGCCGAGGACGACGTTGCGCCACACCCGGCGCCACGGCAGCAGCCGCGGCTGCTGGAACGCCACCGACACCGCCCCGTCGACGACGACCTCGCCCTCGATGTCGGCGTCCAGCCCGGCGAGGATCCGCAGCAGCGTCGACTTGCCCGAGCCGCTGCGGCCGAGCAGGGCGACGAACTCGCCGCGCGCGATCTCGGCGTCCACATCGGACAGGACGGTGCGCTCGCCGAAGCGTTTGGTCAGGCCGCGCACCCGGGCGGTCAGTTCCCGCGCCATCGCAGCGCCCTCCGTTCGATCAGGCGGACCAGCGCGTCGGTGATCAGGCCCAGCGCGGCGTAGACGATCAGGCCCACGACGATCACGTCGGTGCGCAGGAACTCGCGCGCGTTGTTGATCAGGTAGCCCAGACCCGCGTCGGCGTTCACGGTCTCCCCGACGATCAGCGCCAGCCACGCGACGCCGAGCGACTGCCGCAACCCAACCAGGGTCTGCGGCACCGCGGACGGCAGCACCACGTGGACCAGCCGTTCCCAGCGGGTGAACCCGAGCGCCGTGGTGGCCTCGACCAGATGGTCGTCGACCGTGCGGATCCCGGCGTGGACGTTGAGGTACAACGGGAACGCCACACCCAGCGCGACCAGGACGATCTTCGGTTCCTCGCCGATGCCGAACCACAGGATGAACAACGGGATCAGGCCGAGGAACGGCAGCGTGCGCAGCATCTGCACCGGCGGGTCGATGAGCACACCGCCCCAGCGCGACAGACCGGCGACCACGCCGAGGACCAGCGCGACGCCGGCGCCGAAGACGAACCCGAGACCCACCCGCACGATCGACACGGCGAACGCCTCACCCAGCTCGCCCGAGCGCGCGGTCTCGACACCGGCCTGCAGCACCGTCCACGGTGAACTCAACTGGTCCGGGGACAGCACGCCCGTCGAGCTGGCCAGCTGCCACAGGACGAGCAGCGCGACCGGGCTGATCCAGCGGCGCAGGTCGGGCAGGCGGCGTCTCCGGGACGGACGCGGCGGCGACCCGGAAACCTCCTCGGGGCGCGCGAGAACGTCCGTTGCGGAAAGCGACACGACTTTCTCCCAAGTTTTCGGGGATTTCGAGGAGAAATGCTTCCCGCCACGAACGGGTGGGTCAACGCCGTCCCGGATGCCGGACCCGGTTCCCCTGAACAGCCCCGACTTTCTTTCACCGTGTCCGGAAACCGTTGACAGCCGGGGCAAACACGGCGAAGGTGGGCCGATGACCGACTTCCGCACGCTGACCCACGTCGAAGGACTCGAGCTCACCGGCGGCCCCGGCCGGTTCCGGGTGCTGCGGGAGAGTCCGCGGGGACTGCTGCTGGAGATCTGCTACCCGGCGGGCGTCGCGTCGCCCGAGCACTCGCACGACCACGACAGCTTCGTCTACGTGCTCTCGGGCGAGCTGACGGGCACCATCGACGGCGAACCGGTGCGGCTGGGGCCCGGCGACACGGCGGTCCACCCGCGCGGGGTGCCGCACACGGTGGCGGCCGTGACGGACGGGCGGTGGCTGGAGTTCAAGGCGCCGGCGCCCGAGGTGGGGCGCGTGCTCAGGTGATGTCGGCGCGCCCGTCGAAGCGGTAACCGACGCCGCGGACGGTGGTGATCAGGGAGCGGCCGATCTTCGAGCGCAGCTTGCGGATGTGCACGTCGATGGTGCGGCCGCGGCTCGGACCGGGCAGGCGCCAGACGTCCGCGGTGAGCGCCTCCCGGTCGAAGACGCGGCCAGGGTGGCGGGCCAGGTGCAGCAGCAGCTCGTACTCCAGGCGGGTGAGCCCGACCTCGGTGCCGTGCGAGAGGACCCGCCGCGCGGTGGTGTCGATCCGCAGTGCGGCCGCGGGCTCCAGGGCGTCCAGCGCTTCGCTGATGAGCGCCCCGATCCGGTCCGGGTCCCCGTGCACGACGATGTGCAGTTCGACGGCGCCGTCCGGTCGGTCGACCCGGGTCAGGGACTGCGTCATGACCCCATCGAGCCAGGGTCGGGCGGGTGGGTCAATCGCGTCCCGGTGGGTGGGCCGGGATCACCGGACGGCGTGCGACACTCGTCCCGTGGCCAGGAAGCCGACCGGGGAGTCCGTCCTCGCGCGCGCGGTGCGGATCTTCGAGGCGTTCACGCCGGAGGAACCCGTGCTGCAGGTCTCCGAGATCGCCCGGCGCACGGGACTGCACCTGGCCACCGCGTCGCGGCTGGTGGCCGAGCTCGCCGCGCACGGGCTGCTCGCCCGGGACGACGATCGCCGGGTGCGGATCGGCGTGCGGTTGTGGGAGCTGGCCCTGCGCGCCTCCCCCACCGCCACGCTGCGCGACACCGCGATGCCGTTCATGGAGGACGTCCACGCGGTCGTCGGCCACCACGTGCAGCTCGGTGTCCTCGACGGCGACGAGGTGATCTTCCTGGAACGCCTCTCCGCGCCGAAAGGGGTCATCAACTACACCCGCATCGCGGGACGGCTGCCGCTGCACGCCTCGTCCTCCGGGCTGGTCCTGCTCGCCCACGGGCCCGCGGACCTGCGCGACCGCATCCTCGCCGCCCCCATGCAGGCCTACACCGCGAACACCATCACCACGTCCGCCCGGCTGCGCCGCGCGCTCGCCGACATCCGCAAGCAGGGCTTCGCCTGGTGCCCCGGACACATCCACGAGGAGGCCCTCGGGGTGGCCGTCCCCGTCCGCGACGCGCGCGGCACCGTCGTCGCGGCCCTGTCGGTCATCGTGCCCAACACCGCCGAAAGCCGGGCCGTCACCGGGATCCTGATGACCGCCGCGCGCGGCGTCACCCGCTCCCTCCCGCCTTCACCTCTCATTCATTGAGAACCCGCTCGCCGCCGCCGTCCGCCGAACCGCATCCTCGTGCCGGACAGAACCAGCGCGAGGAGGCGTTCCGGTGAGCGAAGTCGTGCCCCTGCGGGTCACCGCACGAGAACCACGCGCCGACGGGGTACTGGCCCTGACCCTGGCCCGGCCCGACGGCGGACGGCTGCCCGACTGGACCCCCGGCGCGCACATCGACCTCGTGCTCCCGGCCGGCACGACCCGCCAGTACTCGCTCTGCGGCGACCGCTGGGACGCGCACACCTACCGGATCGGCGTGCTGCGCGAACCGCACGGTCGCGGCGGCTCCGCCTACGTGCACGACCACCTGCGCGTCGGCGACCACGTCGGCGTCGGCGGGCCGCGCAACAACTTCCCGCTCGTCCCCTCGCCGCGGTACCTGTTCATCGCCGGGGGCATCGGCATCACCCCCCTGCTGCCGATGATCGCCCAGGCCGCCCTGCTCGGCGCCGACTGGACCCTGCTCTACGGTGGCCGCCGCCGCGACTCGATGGCCTTCACCGACGAACTGGCGGTCCACGGCGAACGCGTCCACCTGGTGCCGGAGGACGAGCGCGGCCTGCTCGACCTCGCCACCTGGCTCGGCACCCCGCGCCCGGACACCAAGGTCTACTGCTGCGGGCCGGCGCCGCTGCTGGCCGCGGTGGAAGCCGCCTGCCGCCACTGGCCGCCGCACTCCCTGCACGTCGAGCGCTTCACCGCGCGGGAACAGGCGCCGGTGCGGGACGAGCCGTTCGAGGTCGAGCTGCGCCGCACGGGCACCACGGTCACCGTCCAGCGCGAGGTGTCGGTGCTCGACGCGGTGCGCCGGGCGGGCGTGGACGTGCTGTCCTCCTGCCGCCAGGGCACCTGCGGCACGTGCGAAACCGGTGTCCTGGACGGGATCCCGGACCACCGCGACGCGATCCTCGGCGACGACGAACGCGCCGCGGGCGACTGCATGTTCGTGTGCGTGTCCCGCTCCTGCACCGACCGTCTCGTCCTCGACCTGTGACCACGGAGGCCACCATGACCGGCACCCTCGCCCCGCCCGTCGACGACACCGACCCGTTCGGCCACGACGTCCTCGCCGAACCCGGGCCCCTGCACGCCCGGTTGCGCGACGCCGGGCCGGTCGTCCACCTGAGCCGCTACGACGTCTACGCCCTCGCGCGGTACGAGCACGTGCACGCCGCGCTGGTGGACTGGCAGGACTTCTCCTCCGCCGCGGGCGTGGGACTGGCCGACTTCCACACCGAGAAGCCCTGGCGCCCGCCGAGCCTGCTGCTGGAAGCCGATCCACCGCACCACGACGCGCCGCGCCGCGTGCTGTCCGGCATCCTCGGGCCGCGCGCGCTGCGGAAACTGCGCCAGGAGTGGTTCGCCGCCGCCGAGGAGCTGGTCGAGCGGACCCTGACCGCCGAACTCGACGTCGTCCCGGCGCTGGCCGAGGCGTTCCCGCTGCGCGTGTTCCCGGACGCGGTCGGCATCGGCCGCGAGGGGCGGGAGAACCTGCTGCCCTACGGCAATTTCGCCTTCAACGCCTTCGGCCCGCGCAACGACCTCGTCACCGAACTCGCCCCGCGGATGCCGCGGTGGTCGGGCTGGGTGACCGAGCAGTGCGCCCGCGAGGCGCTCGGCGCGGACGGCTTCGGCGCCGCGATCTGGGCGGCCGCCGACCGGGGCGAGATCACGCCCGAGCAGGCGCCGCTCGTGGTCCGGTCCCTGCTGACCGCCGGGGTGGACACCACCGTGCACGGCCTGGCCGCGGTGCTCTACGCCTTCGCCACCCATCCGGAGCAGTGGGACCGGCTGCGCGATCAGCCCCACCTGGCCCGGGTGGCCTTCGACGAGGCGGTGCGCTGGCAGTCGCCGGTGCAGACGTTCTTCCGCACCGCCACGACCGGCACCCGGATCGGCTGCGTGACCATCCCGGCGGGCCGCAAGATCCTCATGTTCCTCGGCGCCGCCAACCGGGATCCGCGGCGCTGGGCCGATCCGGACGTCTTCGACCTGGGCCGCGACCCCTCCGGGCACGTCGGGTTCGGCATGGGCCTGCACCAGTGCGTCGGGCAGCACGTCGCCAGGCTGGAGGCCGAGGCGCTGCTGACCGCACTGGCGAAGCGGGTGCGCCGGTTCGAGCTGCTCGGACCGGGCACCCGCCACCTCAACAACACCCTGCGGGCCTGGAAGTCGCTGCCGATGCGGCTGCACCTCACTCCGCCGCGCCGGTGAGCGACACCGGGTTCGGCCGGGTCGCGGACAGCGCCGTCCACAGGCTCGTCACGCCGGTCACCGCGAACGCGCCCGCCACCACGACGGCGATCAGGCCCCACGGGACCACCAGGACCGTCTGCCCGGTGACGCGGCCGGTGGCCGACGAGATGCCGATCAGCGTCAGCGCGGCCGCGAGACCGCCCAGGACCAGGCCGATCCCGGTGACCGCACCGGACTCGAGCACCGCCGAACGCACCACCTGACCGCGGGTCAGGCCGGTCACCCGCGCCACGGCGAACTCGCGGCGGCGGTCCGCGGCCGCGATGACCACGGCGTTGATCACCGCGATCAGCGCGTACAGCCCGGCCGGGCCCATGATCACCGTCATGATGCCGTTGCCGGTATCCTGCTGCCGGGAGCCGGCCGCGGCGAGGTAGTCGTCCACTGTGGTCACTTCGCCGCGGGTGGCGAGGTGCGCGCGCACCGCCGCGGCGTCGGCTCCGGGGGCGAGCCGCACGACCCCCTGGGGCAGCAGGAATTCCGCACCGCCGAGGGATTCCGGTAGCACGGCCACCACCCGCAGGTCCAGTCGCGGTCACCGATCCGCACGGTCACGGAGCTGCCGGCCGGCGGGAAACCGGCGGCGACCGCGATGCTGGCGCCGGTCAGGTCGGCCAGCGATCCGCTCGCGGGGCCGCGGGTGTGGGTGGCGGTGTAGGCGGCCGGGTCGACGACAGTGGCGACCCCCTGCTCGGTCTCGGTGTCGACGCCGGAGTCGGGGTCGGGGTCCTCGGTGCGGGTGATGACCGAGACCGGTACCCGGCTCTGCGGGGACACCACCCCACCAACGTCCAGATCCGACGGTCCGGTCGTGGTGACCACCAGGTCGCCGCGGAGGCCGGCGCGTTTCGCGCAGGGCCTCCATCGGCCGGACCTTCGCGGCCCGCCGGGACGCGGCGAGCACGCCCACCACCGCCACACCCAAGCCGACACCCGGGGAGACGCCGAGGATCCAGTCCTGCCGGCGCGCGGTGAACGTCGCCGGGACGAACCCGAGGTCGTGCAGCAACCAGGTCTGCGCGCGCATCGCCAGCAGGCCGAGCGGGACGCCGGCGCCGGTGCCGATCACGCCCAGCAGCAGGGCTTCCGACAGCAGCAGGCGGCGCACCTGGCCGCGGGCGCCACCGACGAGCCGCAGCAGCGCGAGGTCGCGGCGGCGCTGGGCGACCGTGAAGGCGAAGGTCGAGCTGACGATGAACACCGCGAGGAACGCGGAAACGGCCGGCGTCAGGCCGAGCAGGGTGATCGCCTCGACGGCCTCGCCGCCCGCGGTCGCCGCGGACACGAGGATCAGCAGCGACGACTGGACGAGCGCGACGCCGAGGCACACGGTCAGGATCGCGCCGAGGAACAGCTGCCAGCGGTCGGTGAAGGTGTGCCAGGACAGGCGCAGCACGGTCAGGCCTCCAGCCGGGCCAGGCGGTCGGCGACCTCGCGCGCGGTCGGTGCCGTGGCGTGGTCGACGATCCGGCCGTCGCGCAGGAACACCACCGACTCGGCACTGGCCGCGGCGGCGGGGTCGTGGGTCACCATCACGATGCTCTGGCCGCCGGTGACGAGTTCGCGCAGCAGCCCGAGGACGTTCCGGGCCGCGGTGGAGTCGAGGGCGCCGGTGGGTTCGTCGGCGAAGAGCACGCGGGGCCGGGTGACCATGGCGCGGGCGATCGCGACCCGCTGCTGCTGGCCGCCGGACAGCTCCCGCGGCCGGTGCCGGCGGCGCTCGTCCAGCCCGACGGCGGCGAGCACCGCGCGAACATCCTTGGTGGACGGACGGGCACCGGCGAGCCGCAGCGGCAAGGCGACGTTCTGTTCCGCGGTGAGCGAGCGGATGAGGTGGAAGCTCTGGAAGACGAACCCGATGTCGCGGCGGCGCAGGGCGGTGAGGTCGGCGTCCCCGGCGGCGGTCACGACGCCGCGGGGAACGCGACGCTCACGCCGTCGAGCGCGCGCACGCTGTGGTGCCCGGCGCCGTAGGTGCGGGTGACCGCCCGCAGCTCGACGGCGGGCAGGGCGGGCGCGGTCCGCGCGGCGCGGGTTCCAGTGGCGTTGTCAGAGGGACGATCCCACCGCGAACGGACGCCGGGGGACAGCGGTGCCGGCCACCGGATGCGGGGTGGGGCCTGCCCCACCCCGCCACCCGCCGACTACTCCGGCCGGACCACGAGCACGGGACACTCCGCGTGGTGGATCAGCGCCTGGCTCGTCGAGCCGAGCACCAGTCCGCGGAACCCGCCCCGCCCGCGGCTGCCCACCACCACCAGCTGCGCCCGTGCGCTGCGGGACAGCAGCTCGTCCCGCGGCCGGTCCCGCACCACGACCCGCTCGACCGGCACGTCCGGGTAGCGCTCCCGCCAGCCGGCGAGCCGCTCGGCCAGCAGCCGCTGCTGTTCGCGCTCCACCTCGGCCCAGTCGAGGTCCGGGGCGGGCAGCGGGACACCGTAGTCGGCGTCGCTCCAGGCGTGGACCGCCACCAGCGGCACCTCGCGCCAGGCCGCCTCGTCGAAGGCGACCGCCAGTGCCCGCTCGCTGGTGGGGCTGCCGTCGACCCCCGCCACCACGGGGCCGCTCGCGTCCGGCCGCCCGCGCACCACCGCGACCGGGCAGTGCGCGTGCGCGCTCACCGACACCGCGGTCGATCCGGCCAACATCCCCGTGAACCCACCCCGGCCGGACGAGCCCAGGACGATCATCCGCGCCGTCCGCGACAGCTCCAGCAGCAGCGGAGCCGCCGGCTCCAGCGGCATCTCCGTCGACACCGTCACCTCGCCGGCCTCGCGCGCGGCGTCGGCGAGCAGCTGCTGCCCGGCGCGCTCCAGCTCGTCGAAGAAACTCTGCGGCACCGGCAGCCCGCCGTCGAACCGCCCGCCGGTGACGTCGGCGGCGTAGACCAGGCGCAGCGGCAGCTTGCGCAGCGCCGCCTCACCCGCCGCCCACCGCACGGCCTCCAGCGCCGCCGCCGAACCGTCCACACCCACCACGATCTCGTCCGCCATGTGCCCCACGCTACCCACGCTTGACCTCCACCGCGGTGGAGGTTGCAGCCTGGGCGCATGCGCGTGATCGAGGCGGAGCGGTTCGGCGGACCGGAGGTGCTGCGGGTCAAGACGGTGCCCGACCCGCGTCCCGGCCCGGGGCAGGTCGTGGTCGAGGTCAAGGTCGCGGGGGTGCTCTCGATCGACACGGTGATCCGGCGCGGCGAAGCCGGCGACCTGTTCCCGGTGTCCCCGCCCTACGTGCCCGGTGCCGGCGCGGCGGGGCAGGTCGCCGAACTCGGGGACGGGGTGGACCGGTCGTGGTGCGGGCAGTGGGTGCTGGCCGACGTCGACGGCGGCGGCTACGCCGAACAGGTCCTCGCGACACCCGGTCAGCTGATCCGCGTCCCGCCCGGGGTGGGGCTGCGCGAGGCGATGGCGCTGCTGCACGACGGCGCCACCGCGCTGGCGGTGTTCGAGCGGGCCGGTGTGCGGCGTGGCGAGACGGTGCTCGTCCAGCCCGCTGGGGGTGGGCTGGGCAGCCTGCTCGTGCAGCTCGCGCACGCGGCGGGGGCGCGGGTGACCGGCGCGGCCCGCGGTGCGGAGAAGCTGGAGACGGTACGCGCGCTGGGCGCGGACGCGGTGGTGGACTACAGCGAGCCGGGGTGGGCCACCCGGGTCGGCCCGGTGGACGTGGTGTTCGACGGCGTCGGCGGCGGGCTGGGCCGGGCGGCGGCGGAACTGGTGGTGCCGGGCGGGCGCTACTCCAACTACGGCTTCGCCGGGGGCGCACCGCTGCGGGCGGACGAGGTGAAGCCCGGTGTGACCGCCTACGGGCTGGACCAGCTGCACGACTACGCCCCGGGCCGCCGGGACCGGGCCCGCCGGATGCTCGGCCTGGCCGCCCGCGGCAAGGTGCGCACGGTCATCGGGCAGACCTTCCCGCTGGCCCGCGCCGCCGACGCCCACCGGGCGCTGGAGGCACGTGCCGCGAAGGGCAAGACCCTGCTGGTGGTCTAGGCCGTGCCCTGGATCGGGCGCGGACCGGTTCATCGGCGGGCGGCCACCACCGCGCCGGTGAGGACCAGGGCGCAGCCGATCAGCTGCGACGGTGACAGCCGCTCCCCCAGCACCAGCGCGCCCAGCACGACCGCGCCCACCGGGGTGAGCAGGAGCAGCACCGCGCCGACGTGACTGGGCAGCCGCGGCGCGCCGACCGCGACCAGCAGCCACCCCAGGACCTGCCCGGACACGGCGACCAGCACCAGCCAGCCGATCGCGGCCCAGCCGGGCGCGAGGTCGAGCCCGTACCCGAGCAGCCCGGCGATCGCGGAGACGATCGCCGCGGAGGCGGTCACCACGAAGTACGGCCGGCGGGTGCGGCCGTCCTGCCCGCCGCGCCGCAGCAGGAACAGGAACGCCGAGTAGCACAGCGCGGCCAGCGAGGCGTGGATCGCCCCGGCCAGTGGCGCCGGCCCGGTCGAACCGCCGGTCAGACCCGCCGCGAGCACCACCCCGGGCAGCACGAGCACCACGGCCAGGAGGTAGCGGGGCGGCACCCGCTCCCGGTCGACCAGCCACGCGATCAGCGGCACGATCACGACCTGCAGGTTCACCAGCACCGTCGACAGCCCGGCACCGACCTCGCCGATCGCCTGTGTCCACAACAGACTGTCACCGGCGAAGAACACCCCTGCGAGTGCCGCGCGGACGACGTCGGCCCGGCTCGCCGCCCCGGCTCGTTCCCGTGCGGCGAGCACCGCCAGCGGCGGCAGCGCGAGCAGGCAGCGGTAGAACGACGCCGTCCCCGGCGCGGTCCCGGACAGCTCGATCAGCACGGCCGAGGCGGAGACGGTCAGCGCCCCCGTCGCGACTCCCCAGGCAGGTCGCATCCCGTCCGGCTACCCCCTGGACCTAACGACCAAACGCGGTTATGGTCGTTAGATGTTCGTCGGTGGGCACGTGGCGCTGGACCTGGTGAACACGGTGGCCTGGCGGCTGGACCCGTCACGCCGGGAGGACCGGCTCCGCGACGACGAGGCGCTGCGCGACTGGGCGGTGTCCGCGGGGATCGCGTCCGGCCCGGCGGTGGCCGGCGGGGTGGCACAGGTGCGCGACCTGCGGGAGGCGGCCTACCGGGTGCTGCACCCGATGGCGACGGCGGGCTCCGCGCCGCGGCGGCGGGCGGCCGCGGACTTCGAGCCCCTGCGGGGCCCGGTACTGGACGCGCTGGCCCGGGCCGAGGTCGTGTCGGTGGTGCCGCTGGAGTGGCGGATCCCTGTCCGCGCGACGAGCGACCTGCCCGCGGCGCTGGCGCTGGAGGTGTGGCGGCTGCTGCAGTTCGAGGACCTGACCCGCCTGCGCCAGTGCGCCGACGACGGCTGCGGATGGCTGTTCCTCGACCGCAGCCGCAACGGCTCCCGCCGCTGGTGCAGCTCCGCCGACTGCGGCAACCGGGAACGGGCTCGACGCCACTACCGCCGCGGCCGGGCCTGATCCGGGCCCGCTGGGCGCGGCCAAACCAGTCCGCGCGCTGTGAGTCGTCGGAGCCGGAGGATGATGACGGCGACGGTGAGTTCGGCGTGGGTCGGTTCGGCACCGTGGTCGACGCGGTCCGATCCGGGCGACCGCGACCCCGTCGAGCAGCGGCACCAGCGGCGGGTTGTCCCCCGGCGTGGCCGGCGGTGAGCAGCACGCATCGGCAGGCCGCGCCCGTCGACGGCGAGGTGGATCGTGGTGCTCAGCCCGCCGCGGGAGCGTCCGAGTCCTTCCCCTGCGAGGGCGAGGGCGTCGACGGCGCGGGTGCAGCCCCCATTTTCCGGGCCCCAGCCGCGTGCCGGTGCGCCCGGACCACACCCGATCCGTCACCTCACCCCGACCACCACGCCCAAGATCAAACCAGAACCCACAGCCGGATCAATTACAGGACACCGCCTAGTCCGCGCGCTCGAACTCCGCGCGCACACCCAGCAAGCGCACCGGCCGGGTCCATTCGAAACGGTCCAACAGCGACAGTGCCGCGCGCTCGATCTCCCCGCGTTCCCGGGTCGGCGCGGGCAGGGTCAGGCTGCGGGTGAACGTGAGGAACGGCTTGAACCGCACCTTGACACCGATCCGCACCGCCGGGCGGCCCTCGGCCAGCACGTCCTCCGCGACGCGCGCCGCCAGCACCGACACCTGCTCGTCGACCGCGGCGCGGTCGGTCAAATCGGTCTGGAAGGTCGTCTCCCGGCTCCGCGAGCGCGCCACGTACGGCGTCGCGGTGACCTGGGTGTCGCCGGCGCCCTGGGCGAGCATCCGGTACCACGGGCCCATCGTCGGGCCGAAACGCGCGGCCAGCTCGTCCGGGTCCGCGAGCCCCAGGTGCCGGACCGTGGTCAGCCCGGCCTCCGCCAGCTTCTTCGCCGTCTTGCGCCCGATCCCCCACAGCGCGTCCGTGGGCAGGTCCGCCATCACCTCGACCCAGTTCGCCCGGGTCAGCCGGTAGGTACCGGCCGGTTTCGCGAACCCGGTCGCGATCTTGGCGCGCACCTTGTTGTCCCCGATCCCGACCGAGCACGACAGGCCGGTCGTCTCGGCGACCCGCCGCCGGATGTCCGCGGCCAGGCCCTCCGGGTCATCGGTGCGCGCGCCGACGAACGCCTCGTCCCACCCCAGCACCTCCACCACCACGGGGAACGAGCGCAGCGTCGCCATGACCCGTTCGGAGACCTCCTCGTAGGCCTCCTTGTCGACGGGCAGGAACACCGCGTCCGGACAGCGCTTCGCCGCCAGCCGCAACGGCAGGCCGGACTGGACGCCGAACTCGCGGGCCTCGTAGGACGCGGTGGCCACCACGGCCCGCTCCCCCGGGTCGCCGTTCCCGCCGACCACCACCGGTTTCCCGCGCAGCTCGGGGTGCCGGGCGACCTCGACCGCCGCGATGAACTGGTCCAGGTCCACGTGCAGGACCCAGTCGCCGGCAGACACGCGCTCCAATCTAGCCCGCCAGGCCCCACAATGACCCGGTGAACGCGCACCCGACCGGCTACGACGCGGAACTGCGACGGCACACCGAGGTCCTGCGCCGGGCCTGCGACATCCAGCTCCACGACCACGTCCTCGACCTCGGCTGCGGGGCCGGGCAGACCACCCGGCAGGCCGCCCGCGCCGCCCGGGCGGGCGGGGCGCTCGGGGTCGACATCTCCGCACCCGCCATCGAGCGCGCCCGCGAACTCGCCCGCGCCGAGGGGCTCGGCAACGTCACCTTCGAGCACGCCGACGCCCAGGTCCACCCCTTTCCGCCGCAGCGCTTCGACCTGGCGATCAGCAGGTTCGGCACGATGTTCTTCGCCGACCCCACCGCCGCGTTCAGCAACATCGCGCGCGCCCTGCACCCGGGCGGGCGCTTGGTGATGCTGGTCTGGCAGACCGCCGACCGCAACGACTGGGACATCGCCCTCCGCCGGGCCCTCGACGCCGAGGTGCCACCCGGCGGCCCGGACCCGTTCTCACTCGGCGAGCCGTCCACGGTGCGACAGGTCCTGGGCTCCGCCGGGCTCGCGGACGTCACCTTCACCGACATCCGCGAGCCGGTCTGCTACGGCCCCGACGTGCCCACCGCCCTCGACTGGGTCCGCGGGTTCACCTGCACCAGCCGGACACTGCGGCGGCTCGACCCCGCGACCGCGGCCCGCGCGGTCGAGCGTCTGCGCGAGACGCTCGCCGCGCGGCTGACCGGCGCGGGTGTCGAGTTCGGCTCCCGGGCCTGGCTCGTCACCGCTCGCCGGCCCTGACACTCAGCCCGCGTGACAGTGCCCGCCGCCCGACGGCGGGACGTCCAGCGTCGGGTTGCGGTCGAAGAAGCCGACCGGCTTCAGCTTGAACCCGGTGTAGTCCACCGGCATCACCGGCCAGTCCTCCGGACGCGGGAAGTGCGTCAGCCCGAAGGTGTGCCACAGCACGATGTCCTCGCCGTCGATGTCCCGGTCCGCCGCCGTCCACGCGGGCAGCCCGGCGCCGCCCGGATTCTGGTTCACCAGGTCACCGGCCGGGTACCGCTGGGCGTCGTCGTAGCGGGTCACCCACAGGTGCTTCGTCGCGAAGGTCGCGCGGGCGTGCACCGACGACGACTCGTCGGCCAGCAGCGTCGGCTGCCCCTCCGGGTACAGCACGTAGGCCGGGTTGCGCCCGAACCGGTTGCGCCGCTCCGGGTTGACGATGTGCCACACGCGCCCGCGCGTGTTGTCGGCCGCCCGCGCCGCCCCGGACTCGCGCCCCAGCCGCGTCCGGGCCTCGCGGAAGGCGTTGCCGTACGGGTTGGCCTCGCTCACCGGCACCCGCACCGCGTCCACCTCGTCCACGGCGTTGCGGTCGCCGTCCACACTGACGTCCAGCCGCGCGCAGAACAGGTGCTGGTGGTAGGGCGCGCCCAGGCCGGGCGCCATCTCGGTGGCGTACTCGTGTCCCTCCACCGGGTAGGCCGAGGTGAACGTGATCCCGGTGGCCTTCGCCTCCAGCTCGATCGTGCCGTCGAGGTAGAAGTACCAGTAGAACCCGTAGTCGTAGTTGCCGATCGTGGTGAAGAACGACACCACCAGCCGCCGCTGCCGCCGCGTCTCGTGCGAGCCGGCGAACATGTCGCTGTGCTTCCACAGCACGCCGAAGTCCTCTTCGTGCATGCAGATCGCCTTGCGGATGGTGCGCGGCTGCCCGAGGTCGTCGGCGACCACCGCGTCGAAGTAGCGGATCTCGCCCAGGCAGTCGCAGCCCAGTTCGAGCGAGTTGGTGTAGCGGGCGAACATGTACTCGCCGCAGTCGAAGTAGTTCTGCCAGAACCGCACCGGCGACGGGTCGGCGTAGGGCACCACCATCTCGGCCACCGACGCCCGGTAGAGCACCGGACGATCGTGGAAGGAGATCTGGTGCAGTGTCAGGCCTTCCCGCTCGTTGAAGCCCAGCCGCAGGTCCCAGTTCTCCCACCGCACGCGGTGGCCGTCGACGGTGAAGCTCGGGCCCTCCGGCTGCGTGATCTCGATCGGTTTGAGGCTGGTGCGGTGCGGCCCGGTCTGCGCCGGGTCGTCGAAGTTGCCGGGCTCGGCGGGCACCGGCAGCTCGCGGTGGTCGATCACGCGGGTCACCGCGCGGGCGGTCAGGTCGACGTAGGCGACCAGCCCGTCCACCGGGTGCGCCCACGGGTGGTCCTTCTCGTGCAGCTGCTGGAACCCCAGTGCCCGCACCACGCGCCGCCCGGTCTCCTCCGGGTGGTCGTAGGCGCCCGCGGACAGCGGCACCGCCCGCACGGTCGCCGGGTCCAGGCCGCGGCGCGAGAGGGCCTCGGTCCAGCGGGGTTCGGCGTTGAGGATGTCCTCGATGAGCTCGAACTCGGTGTCGATGATCGGCGGCTGGCCGTCGGTCACCGGGTCGATCTCCCGCACCGCGTCCACAGTGGACCTCGTCACCGACGCGACCACGTCCTTCGACGAGCCGTCGGCCAGGTCCAGCAGGATCGCCCGGAACCGGCGGTCCACCTCCTCGCCCGGCCGGTACGCCCGCACGGCGGCCTTGGCCGGTTCCTCCAGCGCCAGGAAGGCGAACCGGACGGACTCCGCGAGCAGGCCGGCCGCGGCCAGGATCTCGCGCACCGCGCCCACCTCGCCGGCGGTCATCGGGTCCAGCGGGTGCGTCGTGGTGGTGCGTTCTTCGGCGAGTGTCATGAGCAGTTCCTTCCGTCAGGCGAGGGCGGGTTCGGTGGCGGGCGAGCGCAGGACGGCCGAGAGGACGGCGCCGGCCGCGAACGCTCCGGCGAGCACGGCTCCGATGACGGCGGCCAGGCCGACCGAGCCGCCGATGAGGGTCGGGAAGTTGAGCACGGTCAGCACCAGGCAGGTGCCCAGCCCGGCCAGGCCGAGCACCGGCGCGGCGAAGGTGTGCCAGACGCGCCGGTCCACCCGCGTGCGGCGGAAGAACACCACCACGGCCAGGCAGGTCAGCGTCATGAGCACGAGCACGCCGAGGGTCGCGGTGCCGGCCATCCACGAGAACACCTGGGTGACCGGGTCCATCCCGGCCAGGGCGAACACCGCGATCAGCACGACCGCGCTCGCCGACTGCGCCAGCGACGCGACGTGCGGGGAACCGTGCCGGCCGTGGCTGCGGCCGCACGCCGCGGGCAGCGCGCCGGAGTTGCCGAGCGAGAACGCGTACCGGGCGATCACGTTGTGGAACGACAGCAGCGCGGCGAACAGGCTCGTCACCAGCAGGACCTGCACGACGTCCGCGCCCGCGGTGCCCAGGTAGCGCCCGACCGTGGTGATCAGCATGCTGCCCGGGTCGGCCCCGGCCTGCTCGACCGCGGCGGAGTCACCCCAGGCGGACACCACGGCCCAGCTGGACAGGGTGTAGAACCCGGCGATGAGCAGCAGCGACGCGTAGGTCGCCCGCGGGATGGTGCGGCCCGGGTCGCGGGCCTCGTCGCGGAACACCGCGGTGGCCTCGAACCCGATGAAGCTCGCGATCGCGAACATGATCGCGATGCCGACCGACCCGGAGCCGATCGACGCCGGCCGCAGGAACGCCGTCGACAGGCCGCCGGCCCCGCCGCGCGCGGCGACGACCGCGTCGAAGACGAGCACGATTCCGGCCTCGCACAGCAGCAGCACGCCGAGCACCTTGCTGCTCAGCTCGATGTGGCGGTAGCCGAGGAACCCGACCACGGCGAGCGCGGCCAGCGACCACACCCACCACGGCAACGCCGGGCCCCCGTAGTGCTGGACCAGGCCGTCGACGGCGGCGCCGAGGTAGCCGTAGACGGCCAGCTGCACCGCCGTGTAGGTGACCAGCGCGAGGAAGGCGGTGCCGAGCCCGGGCGCCCGGCCCAGCCCGCGCCGGACGTAGGCGTAGAACGCCCCGGCCTGCGGCACGTGACGGCTCATCGCGCAGAACCCGACCGCGAACAGCAGCAGGACCACGCAGCACAGCACGAACGTGGCGGGGAAGGCGGCGCCGTTGCCGAGCGCGAGGCCCAGCGGCACGCTGCCGGCGACGACCGTCAGCGGCGCGGCGGCCGCGACGACCATGAAGACGATGGAACCGGCACCCAGTGAACCGGCGAGGGACCGTGGCGAATCCATGAGACCTCCGGGGGAGGAGCGGGATTTCGATGACGGCTGCACAGCGTTGAGCAGCAACGTTGCGCCACGGGCGCATACCGGTCAAACCCCGGTCTCCGGCACCGGGAACTCCGGCGGGGGCGTTCTCGCAACGCGGGAACGGGCCGGGAGAAATTCTCATTCGGCCGCACGGAGCATGTTCGGAGGCGCAACCCCGGAGTTACAGTGCCAGGTTACCGTCCACAGAGGAGGAAGAACCGGATGCCGTTGCCACCCCGGGTGCTGCCGCCGCTGCGGCGCGAGTCCCCGATGTCCGGGCTCGACCGGCGCAACCTCGGCCCGCTCCAGGTGTTCGCGCAGTCGATCTCGGCGGCGGCACCCTCGGCGGCGATGGCGGCCGCGCCGGCGGTCGCGGCGGCCGCCGCGGGGTCGGGGGTCCTGTGGTCGTTCGTCGTGGCGACCGTGCTGGCGCTGCTCATCGGGCTGGGCATCGGGCAGTTCACCCGCCGCATGGCCGCCGCCGGGTCGCTGTACAGCCTGACCGCGAAGGGCCTGGGCGCGGTCGCGGCGTTCGCCTGCGGCTGCGCGCTGCTGGTCGGGTACGGGCTGCTCACCACGGCCGCGCTCACCGGCTCCGGCGTCTACCTGCAGGACCTGCTGGGGCGGGCCGGGATCGAGGTGGGCTGGGGCCTGGTCGCCGGGATCGTCCTCGTGCTGGGCGCGCTGGCGACCGTGTGCGTGCTGCGCGGCGTGCGGCTGTCGGCGCAGGTCGTGCTCGTGACCGAGGCGGTGTCGATCACGCTGATGCTGGTGGTGTTCGGGCTGTTGCTGGTCCGGGTCGGGCCGGACCTGGCGCCGGCGGCGCCGGACCGCGGCGTGGCCGGGATCGCGGCCGGGGTGCTGCCCGCGCTCGGCGCGTTCATCGGGTTCGAGGCGGCCGCGTCGTTCGGCGTCGAGGCGCGGCGGCCGTTCCGCACGGTGCCGCGCGCGGTGCAGGGCACGGCCGCGCTGTGCGGAGTGCTGTACCTGGTCGCGGCCTACACCCAGGTCGTCGGGCTGGGCCGGTTGCCGGGCGGGCTGGCCGGGCAACCCGAACCGGTGAGCACCCTCGCGGCGCTGCAACGGCTGCCGTGGCTGTCCTACCTGCTCGACCTCGGGATCGCGGCGTCGTTCTTCGCGTGCGCGCTCGCGACCGGCAGCGCGCTGGTGCGGGTGCTGCTGTCGATGGGGCGGGAGGGCGTGCTCCCGGCGGCGCTGGGCCGGACGCACCCGCGCTACCGCACCCCGCACGTCGCGATCCTGGTCGCGCTGCCGCTCGCCACGCTGCTGCCGGTGGTGCTGGTGGCGACCGGGACGAGCACGTCGTCGGCGTTCGTCACGCTGCTCAACGCCGCGGTGTTCGGGTACCTGGTGGCCTACCTGCTGGTGTGCGTGGCGGCGCCGGTGTTCCTCCACCGGATCGGCGAGCTGACCCGCGGCGCGCTGGCGGCGGCCGCCATCACCGCGCCCGCGCTGCTGGCCGCGCTGGTCGTGTTCACACTCGACAACCTCGGCGGGCCCTATCCGGCGCTGTTCGGGGCCTTCGTCCTGGCCGGGCTGGCGTGGCTGGGCTGGTTGCGGGCGCGCCGCCCGGCGCAGCTGGCCCGCATCGGGATCTACGACGAGACGTCGGAGGCCGACCTGCTGGGCGGTGAGCGGTGAGCCCGGAAACCCCGCTGTCCGGCCGCCAGCCCAAGGCCGTGCGCAGCGCGCTGGCCGTGCTCGAGGAGGTCGTGGCCGCCGGTCCGGGCGTCACCGCGAAGGAGATCTCGGCGGCGCTGAAACTCCCCCCGGCGACGACCTACCGGCTGCTGAACCTGCTGGTCGGCGAGGAGTACCTGGTGCGGCTGCCGGACCTGCGCGGGTTCGCGCTCGGCCGCCGGGCCGGCCGCCTGGCGACACCGGTGGCGGTGCGCCCGCCGGCGGCCGCGCGGGCGATCGTGGAGCACCTGCGGCAGCGGGTCCGCTGGGGCGTGCACCTGGCGTCCTACGCCGCCGGGCGGTTGACGCTGATCGACCCGGACCCCGACCACCCGCCCTCCGACGCGGCGCTGCTCGCCCGGTACCCGCACGTGTCCGCGCTGGGCAAGCTGCTGCTGGCCGACCAGCCCGACTGGCGGGCGATCGTGCGCGAGCTGCGGTCGTTCACCGGACGCACGATCGTCGAGGCCGACCACCTGGGCGCCGAGCTGGCCGAGGTGGCGCGCACCGGCCTGGCCCGGCAGTGCGGCGAGCTGCAGGAGCGCCGCGGTTGCCTGGCCGTGGCGATCCGGGACGTGGTCAGCGGCGAGCTGGTCGCCGGGCTGGCCGTGAGCGGCCCCGCCGAGCGGGTGGCCGAGCCGAACGGCGAGCTGGTCGCGTTGGTCCGCGACCACGCCGGGCAATTGGCACCACTTCTGGCGTAAGCGATGTCGAATCCGCGCGAACGGCTCCGTCCCACCCTCGACTGCGCCACGATGGGCGCACGCGAGGTGGAGGAGACGGACATGGAGCGCGACGAAGTTGCCGAGGTGCTGGCCAAGCCGATCTCGCGGCAGCTGCTGGAATCGTCGATCCCGGCCCGGCTGGCCTACGACGGCCTGGACGGCGACCCGCGGGTGATCCCGATCGGGTTCTGGACCGACGGCGGCAACCTGGTCATGGCGACCGTGCCGAACTCGGCGAAGGTCGCGGCGCTGCGGCGCAACCCGCGGGTGGCCATCACCATCGACACCCAGGACCAGTGGCCGCCGCGGGTGCTGCTGATCCGCGGCGCGGCCCGGCTCGACCTGGTCGACGGCGTGCCCGACGGCTACCTCGAGGCGTCCCGCAAGGTGACCCCGGCCGAGCAGTTCGAAACGTGGGAGCAGGGCGTGCGCGCCCTGTACGAGCAGATGGTCGTGATCACCGTCGAGCCCGACTGGGCGAAGCTGCTGGACTTCGAGACGACCATCCCGAAGGCGGTCGAGGACCTGATCCTGGCGCGGCAGGCCCGGTCCTGACGGACGACCGCCCGATCAGGTCCCGGCGGCCACGGCCACCACCCGGTCCGCCGCGACGTCGAACGCGAGGACCGGACGGCCACCGCCCTCCGGGGCCAGCAGCACCGGCTTGCCCAGGTGCCGTCCCAGCGCGGCGAACAGGCGGCAGACCGCGTCCACGCCGCGCTGTCCGCGCAGTTCGCGCAGGTCGATGTCGAAGTCGATCGTGCCCGCCTCGATCGGCCAGAAGTTGACCTGGAACCCGGGCTCGGGCCAGACCCGCAGCAGCCCGCCCGCGCCCAGCACCGCCGCGGCGGCCGGGAGCGGAAGCGGACCGGCATCCTCCGCGTAGGAGTGCGGCCAGCCCCGGGACACCACCAGGTCGAGCAGTGCCTGCCAGTCCTCCTGCCGCGTGCCCGGCACGTACCCGTCCGGCAGGGCGCCCATGACCCCGGGGTCGAACAGGTCCCGTACCTCGGCCCACCTCAGATCCGGCATCGCTCCAGAATGCCCGGCCCCGGGCGCGCGCTCTACCCTCGACGGCATGCGGATCGTGTCCCTGCTTCCCGCCGCTACCGATCTCGTGGCCGAACTGGGCCTGGCCGGGCAGCTGGTCGGGCGGACGCACGAGTGCGACTGGCCGCCGGGGATCGCCGACGTTCCCGTGGTCACCGGCAGCGGGATCGGCGCGGACATGAGCAGCCGCGAGATCTCCGCGGCGGTCGGAGGCGCGCACTCCGGCTCCGCGCTCTACGCCCTCGACGCCGCCAGGCTCGCCGAACTGCAGCCCGACGTCGTCCTCACCCAGGACCTCTGCGAGGTCTGCGCGGTGTCCTACCGCCGCGTCTCCGAGGCGGTCCGCGTGATGGACGCCGGGCCGCGGGTGCTCAGCCTCGAACCGCGCACCCTGGCCGGGGTGCTGGACTGCCTCCTGCTCCTCGGCGACGTCCTGGGCGTGCCCGAGGTCGCCCGCGCCAAACGGCGGGAACTCCAGGAGCGCCTCGACGCGGTGCGGGCTGCGACGGCACACCGGGACCGGCCGCGGGTCGCCGCGATCGAATGGCTCGATCCGGTGTGGCCCGCCGGTCACTGGGTGCCCGAGCAGATCGCCGCCGCGGGCGGGGAACCCCTGCTCGCCGGAGCGGGCGAACACACCAGGGCGATCGACTGGGCGGAGGTGACCGCGGCGCGGCCCGACGTCCTGCTGCTGCTCCCCTGCGGCCTGCCCCCGGAACGGACCGAAGCCGAGCTCGGCGTCCTCACCGGCCGCCCCGGCTGGGCGGACCTGCCCGCCGTGCGGACCGGGCGGGTGTGGATCCTCGACGGCCCGGCCTACTTCAACCGCCCCGGACCGCGGGTGGTCCGCGGCGCCGAGATCCTCGCCCACGTCCTGCACGGCGTCGGTGACATCGACGCCGGGGAGGCCCGTCAGGCCAGCCGCACCTCGATCTCCGGCGGCGTGCGCAACGTCTGATACACCACGCAGTACCGCTCGGTGAGCTTGCCCAGCGACGCGAGCTGCTCCGCGGAGGCGTCGGTGTCCAGGTCGAACGACAACCGGATCGACCGGAACCCGACCGGCGCCGACCGGTCCACCCCCAGCGTGCCGCGGAAGTCCAGGTCACCCTCTGCCCGGACCCGGCCGCCTCGGATGTCCAGGCCCATCGACGTCGCGACCGCCCGCAGCGTCACCCCGGAACACGCCGCCAGCGCCTCCAGCAGCATGTCGGCGGAGCAGGCGAGGCTGCCGTCGCCCCCGGTCGCCGGGTGCAGGCCGGCCTCCACCACGGCGCGCCCGGTCTCCACCTTGCACGAGATGCCCGCGCCCAGCTCCGCGTCGGCGTGCAGGGTGATCAACGCCTGCCCCGGGTCCTCGCGGTAGCGCTCCTTGAGCGGTGACTGCCGTTGCCTCAGTTCGCCTGCGTCCATCCCGACAGTATGACCCCGGGTGGACGGGCTCACGCGGGTGTCAGACCGGGGTCGGGACCGGGGCGATCTCCTCGACGACGCGCCGTCGACGGAACGGCAGCAGCCCCACCGCCGAAGCGCTAACCCCGGCCGGCCAGGGTCGTGTCGATGAACGCCCGCGTGGCCGCCGTCAGCGGTCCGCTCCGGTGCACCAGCCACTGCGGCAGCCGCTCGGGCGGGTCGAACCGGTAGACGTCCGCGCCCGCCCGCACCGCCAGGTCGGACCAGCCGTCCGGCATCAGGCCCGCCCCGATGCCCCGCAGAACCATCGGCAGCACCACGCCCCGGTCCCCGACCTCGGCCGCGATCGTCATCTCCCCGACGGTCGCGGCCAGCCGGTCGAACAGCGCCCGCACCGCCGTCGCCGGCTTGGTCACCACGAACCGCATCCCGCGCAGCACCTCGGGGCCGACCGCCGGGCCGGGCTCGCCGAGCGCGCCGGGCGGCACGACCAGCAGGAACTCCTCGTCCCGCAGGTGGTGCGTCACCAGCCCCTGCCCGGCCGGCCGCTCCGCGCTGCCGCACACCCCGACCTCGCACCGGCCCTGCAGCACCATCGCCACCACCTCCGCCGCGGACAGCGCGGACGACGTGCTCACCGTGACACCCGGATGCCGCTTGGCCAGCTCGGCGATGATCGACGTGACCGGCTCCAGCCCGGACGACGAGGTCGCCGCGACGTCCACCCGCCCGGCCGCGCCGTCGCCGATCGCGCCCGCCGCAGCCCGCAGCGCGTCCAGGTCCCGCAGCACCAGGCGCGCCCGGTCGGCCAGCGCCTCCCCCGCGGTGCTCAGCACGGCGTTGCGCCCGACGCGGTGGAACAGGGTCACCCCCAGCTCGTGCTCCAGCTTGCCGATCGCGCGGGACAGCGACGGCTGCGCCACGTGCAGCGCCTTCGCCGCCGAGGTGAACCCGCCGTGCTCGACGATCGCGACGAAGTACTCCAGCTGGCGGCGTTCCATCGCGCTCCTCACCCATAGCGGCCGGCTATCCGGATGGTGTCACACATGTCTTGGACGTCCACTGGGGCGAGGGTGTCTACTCGGATCGTGTTCACCACCCGTCCCACGCTGCAGGGCACCCACGGCATGGTGTCGTCCACCCACTGGCTCGCCTCGGCCGCCGCCATGGCCGTGCTGGAGGACGACGGCAACGCCTTCGACGCGGCGGTGGCCGCCGGGTTCGTGCTGCACGTCGTCGAACCGCACCTCAACGGCCCCGGCGGGGAGGTGCCGATCATCCTCGCGCCGGCCGGCCAGGCACCCCGCGTGCTGTGCGGGCAGGGCCCGGCCCCGGCCGGCGCGACGGTCGCGCACTACACCTCGCTCGGCCTGGACCTGGTGCCCGGCACCGGTCCGCTGGCCGCCGCCGTGCCGGGCGCGTTCGACGCCTGGATGCTGCTGCTGCGCGACCACGGCACCAAGACGCTCGCCGAGGTGCTCGCCTACGCGATCTCCTACGCCGAGAACGGCCACCCCGCGGTCGAGCGCGTCGGCTCCACGATCGCCACCGTGCGCGAGCTGTTCGAAACCGAGTGGACCAGCTCCGCCGAGATCTACCTGGCGCACGGCCGTCCGCCCGCGCCCGGCGAGATGCTGCGCAACCCGGCGCTCGCCGCGACCTGGCGCCGCCTGATCGCCGAGGCCGGCGCCGCGGGAGCGGGCCGCGAGACCCAGATCGACGCCGCCCGCCGGATCTGGCGCGAGGGCTTCATCGCCGAGGCGATCGCCGACGCCGTCACCCGCCCGACCATGGACACCTCCGGCGAGCGGCACACCGGCACCCTGACCGCCGACGACCTGGCCCGCTTCGAGGCGGGCTACGAGGACCCGGTCACCTACGACTGGCAGGGCTGGACCGTCGCCAAGTGCGGGATGTGGAGCCAGGGCCCGTCGTTCCTGCAGCAGCTCGCCCTGCTGCCGGACGGCCTCGAGTACGGCACCCCGGACTACCTGCACACGCTCATCGAGGGCACCAAGCTCGCGATGGCCGACCGCGAGGCCTGGTACGGCGACAGCGCCGACGTCCCCGTGGAGACGCTGCTGTCGCGCGAGTACAACGACGCCCGCCGCGCCCTGATCGGCGAGCGGGCCTCGACCGACCTGCGGCCCGGTTCGCCCGGCGGACGGCACCCGCGGCTGAGCAAGCAGGCCGAGCTGTCCGCCGGCGGCGCTGTTCCACCGCCGGCGGCCGCCGGGGCCGGCGAGCCGACCGTCGCCAACGACGGCGCGACCCGCGGCGACACCTGCCACCTCGACGTCGTCGACCGCTGGGGCAACATGATCGCCGCGACCCCGAGCGGCGGCTGGCTGCAGTCCAACCCGGTCATCCCCGGCCTGGGCTTCCCGCTGGGCACCCGGCTGCAGATGGCGTGGCTCGACGAGGGCCTGCCCAACTCGCTGGTGCCCGGGCGCCGCCCGCGGACCACGCTGTCGCCGTCGATGGCGCTGCGCGACGGGGTGCCGGTGATGGCGTTCGGCACGCCCGGCGGCGACCAGCAGGACCAGTGGAGCGTGCACTTCTTCCTCGCCGTCGCCCTCCGGGAAACGGTGCGCGGAAGTCTCGACCTGCAGGGCGCGATCGACGCCCCGAACTGGCACACCGACAGTTTCCCGAGCTCGTTCTACCCGCGTGCGACAAAACCGGGAAGCGTCACCATCGAATCGCGCATCGGCGATTCCGCCATTGCCGCCCTGCGGCGCCGCGGGCATGACGTGACGGTCGGCGAACCGTGGTCGGAAGGGCGGCTGTGCGCGGTCGCCCGCGACCCGGAAACCGGTGTCCTGTCGGCGGGTTCGAACCCGCGCGGCATGCAGGGCTACGCCGCCGGACGGTAGGTCCGCGGCATTCGGAAAAGGAAGCAGCGGTTCGGACCATCCCCCCGGACCGCTGTTTTCCTGCCCTTTTCCCACCCGGAACATGTCACCAGAATCAACCCCGCGGAAATCGATGACAAACTCCGGGAAACTACCGTAAACTGCGCACACATTCGACGCGCTGGAGTTTTCCCATGGCCCACAACAGTTCGCGATGGCGCACATTCGCGTCAGTGGCGGCGGTCACCGTGGCGCTCACCGCGTGCGTGCCGGTACAGCACGTGGCGAGCACCGCCGAGCACACCGACGACTACGGGACGCCGGTCGGCGCCCAGGCGGTCCAGGCCGGGGGCGAGCTCGTGATGGGCCTGTCGTCCGAGCCGGACCGGCTCGACCCGACCACGTCCAGCTCGCTGTACACCCGCTACGTCATGAGCACGATCTGCGAGAAGCTCTACGACCTCGGCCCGTCCGGGCAGATCGTGCCGCAGCTGGCCACCGGGCTGCCCACGACCTCTCCCGACGGACTGACGGTGACCATCCCGGTCCGCACCGGGATCACCTTCGCCGACGGCACCCCGTTCGACGCCGCGGCCGTGCGCACCAGCCTGCAGCGCCACCTCACGCTCAAGGGTTCGCAGCGCACCAGCGAGATGGGCCCGGTCCGCAGCGTCGAGGCACCCGACGCGAGCCACGTCGTGATGACGTTCAAGAAGCCGTTCGCGCCGATCACCGCCGCCCTGGCCGACCGCGCCGGGATGATCCTCTCCCCCGCCGCGCTGGCCGCCGAGGGCGCGAACTTCGGCGACCACCCGGTGTGCGTGGGGCCGTTCAAGTTCGTCAAGCGCGTGCCGCAGACCTCGATCGAGGTCGAGCGCGACCCGCGGTACTACGACGCGGCGCAGGTCCACCTCGACCGCATCCTGTACCGGATCATGCCGGACGCCAACATCCGCGCGGCGAACCTGCGCTCGGGCGACATCCACGTCGCCGACACGATCTCACCGCAGGACGTGGACGCGCTGGCCAAGGACCCCGATCTGAAGGTGCTGCAGTCGCCGTCGCTGGGCT
The DNA here is from genome assembly GCF_030814215.1 of Amycolatopsis thermophila. NCBI lineage: Bacteria > Bacillati > Actinomycetota > Actinomycetes > Pseudonocardiales > Pseudonocardiaceae > Amycolatopsis > Amycolatopsis thermophila. The sequence goes on from NZ_JAUSUT010000001.1 coordinate 6,209,480, forward strand.
ACCAGGGCGTCACGATCAACACCGGCAACGTCGACGGCGCCGGCACCCCGCCCAAGCCGATCGACACGCCGCTGGCCCGCGATCCGCGGGTGCGGCAGGCATTCGCGTCCAGTGTGGACCGTCAGACGCTCGTCGACACCGTCTTCAACAACTGGTTCGACGTCGCCTGCTCCCCCATCGCGCCGCAGTCGCCGTACGCGACCCCGGCCAGTGACGCCTGTCCCGCCTACGATCCGGCGCGGTCCCGGCAGCTGCTGGCCGAGGCGGGCGTGCCCACGCCCTACACCGTGACACTGCAGGTGTCCAACACCCAGGACCAGCTCCGCTACGCCCAGGCGCTGCAGGCCAGCGTCGCCGAGGGCGGGTTCGACCTGAAGATCGTGCCGGTGGAGTACTCGACGCTGCTGGACGTGCAGAAACGCGGCGACTTCGAGCTGCTGCAGCTGGGCTGGTCCGGCCGCATCGACCCGGACGGCAACACCGCGCGGTTCCTGTCCACCGGTTCCGGCGGCAACTACGGCGGGTTCTCCTCGGCCGAACTGGACGACCTGCTCTCGCGCGCCGCCCGAGCGCCCGGCACCGCCGAACGCGCCGACCTCTACGGCCGGGCGACGCAGGTGATCCAGCGGGAGAACCCCATCGTCTACACCTACCGGCTGCGCAACCTGACCGTCCACTCGGCACGGGTGGCCGGGGTGGAGGTCTACTCCGACGGCGTGGTCCGGCTCGGCAGGGCCGCGTTCCGCGCGGACCAGGAGGGCTGATCCGCATGCTGCGTTACCTGTTCCACCGCCTCTGGCAGTCCGCCGTGACGCTGGTGCTCGCCTCGATCGTGGTGTTCGCCGGGGTGCGGGCACTGCCCGGCGACCCGGCGCTGGCCATGGCGGGCGAGGAGGCCGATCCGCAGACGCTCGCCGCCGTCCGGGCCCAGCTGGGTCTGGACGACCCGCTGCCGGTGCAGTACGTCAAGTTCCTCGGCCACGCCCTGACCGGCGACTTCGGCCGCTCGACCCGCACCGGCACGCCGGTGTCGGAGATGATCGGCGCGACCCTGCCGGTCACCGTGCAGCTCGCGGTGTACGCGATGCTGATCGCGGTGCTGGCCGGCCTGCTGCTCGGCGTGATCGCCGCGGTGTTCCGCGGCCGCTGGCCGGAGTGGGCCGCCAACGGCTTCTCGCTGTTCGCGCTGTCGGTGCCGACGTTCTGGCTCGGCATCCTCGCCGTGGTCTACCTGTCCGTCCAGTTGGGATGGTTCCCGGCGTCGGGATACGTGTCGCCGCTCAAGGATCCGGTGCGCGGCCTGTACTACCTGACGCTGCCCGCGGTGATCCTCGGGTTGTCGCACGCCGCGGTGGTGCAGCGGCAGACACGCGGGTCGATGGTCGGCACGCTCACCGCGGACTTCGTGCGCACCGCCCGTGCGAAGGGCCTCGGCCGCGGCGCGGTGATCGTCCGGTACGGGCTGCGCAACAGCCTGATCGTGGTCACCACGATCGTCGGACTCCAGCTCGGTGGGCTGATCGCCGGCGCGGTGGTCACCGAGCGGATCTTCAGCCTGCCGGGCATCGGCAAGCTCACGCTCGACTCGGTGTTCAGCCGCGACTACCCGGTGATCCAGGCCGTGGTGCTGGTGATCACCTTCGCCTACATCGTCATCAACCTGCTGGTCGACGTCCTCTACACGGTCATCGACCCGCGCGTCCGGGTCTCCGGGAGGGCTTCATGACCGCGATCACCGAGACCCCCGTCGCGGCGGGCCGGGTCCGCGGCCGGGTGTGGCGGAACCTGCTGCGCAACCCGATGGGCGTGACCGGCGGGGTACTGCTGCTGATCGTGCTCGTCGCCGGGATCTTCGCGCCCTGGCTGGCGCCCTACCCACCGTCCGAAGTGCACTTCACGACCCCGTTCCAGCAGCCGGCCACCGTCGGGTTCGCCCTCGGCACCGACGACCTGGGCCGGGACGTGCTCTCCCGCGTGTTGTCCGGGACCCGGACCTCGCTCGAGGTCGGGCTGCTGTCGGTGCTGCTCGCCGTCGTCGTCGGCGTACCGCTCGGGCTGCTGTCGGGGTACTGGCGGTGGCTGGACGCGATCGTGTCCCGCCTGACCGACCTGATGCTCGCGTTCCCGTTCCTGCTGCTGGCGGTCGGGCTGGCGGCGATCAACGGCGGCGGCCTGACCAACGCCGCGATCGCGCTGGGCATCGCCAACATCCCGACCATGATCCGGGTGGTGCGGGCGGAGACGCTGCGCCTGAAGGACAGCGACTTCGTCCTCGCCGCGCACACCATGCACGCCGGGGCGCTGCGCATCCTCGGCCGGCACGTGCTGCCCAACGCCGCGTCGGCGATCATCGTGCAGGCCACGGTGATCATGCCGGCGGCGGTGCTGGGCGAGGCGATCCTGTCGTTCCTCGGGCTGGGCATCCAGCCGCCCGAGCCCAGCCTGGGCATCATGCTCTCCGACGCGCAGCAGTACCTGTTCCGCACCGTGTGGCCGGGCGTGTTCCCCGGCATCGCGCTGGCCCTGATCTGCCTGGGGTTCAACCTGTTCGGCGACGCGCTGCGCGACGCACTCGACCCGAGGAGCTCCCGATGACCGAACCGTTGCTGCGGGTGGAGGACCTGCGGGTGTCCTTCGGCGGCACCGAGGTGGTGCACGGCGCGGACCTGACGATCATGCCCGGCGAGCGGGTCGCGGTCGTCGGCGAGTCCGGCTCCGGCAAGTCGACCACGGCGCACGCGGTGCTGGGCCTGCTGCCCGGCGGCGGACGAGTCACCGGCGGCCGGATCGTGGTGCGCGGCGAGGACATCACGCACGCGGGCGAAAACCGGCTGCGGCGGCTGCGCGGCCGGGAGATCGGGCTGGTGCCGCAGGATCCGATGACGAACCTGAACCCGGTCGCGCGGGTCGGCCGCCAGGTCGCGGAAACCCTGGTGACGCACGGGCTGGCGAACCGGCGCGAAGCGATGGCGCGGGCCGTGGAGATCCTCGGCGAGGCCGGGTTGCCGGAACCGGCCCGGCGGGCGCGGCAGTACCCGCACGAGTTCTCCGGCGGGATGCGGCAGCGGGTCCTGATCGCGATCGGCCTGGCGTGCCGCCCGGACCTGCTGATCGCCGACGAGCCGACCTCGGCCCTGGACGTCACGGTGCAGCGGCAGATCCTGGACCACCTGGACGGGCTGACCCGCGAGCTGGGCACGGCGATGCTGCTCGTGACGCACGACCTGGGCCTGGCCGCCGAACGCGCGGACCGGGTGGTCGTCATGTCGCAGGGCCGGGTGGTGGAGTCCGGGCCGGCGATGCGGGTGCTGACCGAGCCCGGGCACGAATACACGCGGCGGCTGATCGCGGCCGCACCGTCGCTGAAGGAGCCGCTCGCCGTGGCGGCGGCCGCGCCGCCGGTGCTGGAGGTGTCCGGGGTGTCCAAGGAGTTCCGGATCCGCGGCGGCGGGGGCGTGGTCAAGGCGGTGGAGGACGTGTCGTTCACCGTGGAGCGCGGCCGCACCACCGCGATCGTCGGCGAGTCGGGGTCGGGCAAGACGACGACGGCGCGGATGGTGCTCGGGCTGATCCCGGTGAGCGGCGGCACGATCCGGCTGGACGGCGAGGACCTGCCGGGCCTGCGCGGCGCGCGGCTGAAGGCGGCGCGGCGGGCGATGCAGCCGGTGTTCCAGGACCCCTACGCCTCGCTCGACCCGCTGTTCACGGTGGAGCAGCTGATCATCGAGCCGCTGCGGATCTTCCGGGTGGGTGATCGCGCGAGCCGTACTGCGAAGGCGCGGGAGCTGCTGGACCAGGTGGCCCTGCCGGCGTCGGTGGCGCACCGGTACCCCAACGAGCTGTCCGGCGGGCAGCGCCAGCGGGTGGCGATCGCCCGCGCGCTGGCGCTCGGCCCGCGGCTGGTCGTGTGCGACGAGGCGGTGTCGGCGCTGGACGTGCTGGTGCAGGACCAGATCCTCACCCTGCTGCGGCGGCTGCAGGACGAGCTCGGGCTGAGCTACCTGTTCATCTCGCACGACCTGGCCGTGGTGCGCGCCATCGCCCATGACGTGGTGGTGATGCGCGCCGGACGGGTCGTGGAGCGCGGCCCGGTCGCGAAGGTGCTCCAGGCGCCCGAAGAGGCCTACACGCAACAACTCCTGGACGCGATCCCCGGAGCCGGCGTGTTCGCCTGACCCGCCGGCGGCGCCCGGTCACAACCCGGGAGCCGCCGGTGCCTGCGCGTGTCCTGCGCCGCAGCGGCCCCTGGTGTGGACGGCGTGGCGGCCGGCATCGGCTGCCACGCGAGCGACGCGCCCCGCCCGGCCCGGGTCCGTTGAACCGCACCGTTTCCCGCAGCGCACCCGGTTCCGTGCCCGCCGGATGGCGGCCCTCACCAGTCCGCGAGCACCGTCTCGAACGCCAGCTCCGCCGCCCCCAGCAGTTTCGCGTCCGTACCCAGCGCCGAGGTCGCCACCCGCGTGCCCGCCAGCGCCCGGCTCATCAGACTCCGCTCGCGCACCGACTTCTCGATCCCCTCCACCACCACCGGCGGCAGGGCCGTGAACAGGTCGCCGAGCACGACCAGCTGCGGGCACAGCAGGTTGACCACGTTGGCGAGCCCGAGCGCGAGCCAGTCGGTGAACTCGGCGAGCTTCTCCGGCACCTCGCCGTTGGCGCCGAGCAGCCGCAGCTCGTGCACGATCGCGCCGACCGGGCTGTCCTCGTCCAGCCCCAGCGCGCGGGCCAGCGCCCGCTCCCCCACCTCGGTCTCCCAGCAACCGTAGGACCCGCAGTAGCACTGCCGCCCCTGCGGCCGCACCACCATGTGCCCCACCTCGCCGACGTGGTGACCCCCGGCACCGCGCATCGACACGCCGTTGGAGATCACCCCGCCACCGACGCCGACGTCCGCGCTGATGTAGACCAGGTCGTCGAACCCGCGCGCCACGCCCCGCAGGTGCTCGGCGAGCGCACCGAGCTCGGCGTCGTTGCCCATGTGCACCGGCAGCTGCAGCGCCCGGGACAGCCACGCGCCCAGCGGGATGTCCGTCCAGTGCAGGTTCGGCGCCTCGTGCACGAACCCGTCGGCGTGCCGCACCACACCCGGCACCGACACCCCCGCCGCGACCGGCCGCACCCCGAGCTCGTCGATCAGCGGCCCCGCGGTGTCGACGATCTTGGTGAACACCTCGCGCGGGTCGTTGGTGGTGGAGCGGATGTTCCACCCGCCCCGCCCGAGGATCTCGCCGCCGATGCCGACCAGCGCCATCCCGGCCCGCTCCACGCGGATGTCGATCGCGAGCACCACCGCGGCGTGCGGCTGCGGCAGCACCAGCAGCGACGGACGGCCGGCGCCGCTGCGCTGGGCCGGCACCCGTTCCTCGACGAGACCGTCCTCGGCCAGCCCGTCCACCAGCGCCTTGATCGTGCTGCGGTTGAGCCCGAGGTCGGTGGCGAGACTGGCCCGGGTGGACGGACCGTGGACGTGCAGCCGGCGCAACAGGGCAGCCCTGTTGTGCCGGCGCACGTCATCGGGGCGCGTGCCCGCGGTCGGTGTGGTCGTCACCTGCGCTTCCCTGCTGGCCGGTGGTCGGCGTTCCTCACCCGCGCCTCAGCGCGCCGCCGCGGCGCGCCTGCGGGAGAGCGCGTCGACGGCTGCGGCCACCAGAAGGACCAGACAGGTGATGATGTTCACTGTAGCCGCCTGGAATCCGAGCAGGCCGAGGCCGTTCTGCACGGTCGCCAGCACCAGGCCGCCGATCACCGCGTCGCGCAGCCGCCCGCGGCCACCGAACAGCGACGTGCCGCCGATGACGGCCGCACCGACGGCGAACAGCAGGGTGTTGCCGCCGCCGGAGTTGCCGTCCACGGCGCCGACCTTGGAGCTGTAGACGATCCCGCCGATCGCGGCCACCGACGAGCAGATCAGGAACACGCTCATCCGGATCTTGTCGACCTTCACACCAGCGCGCCGCGCGGCCTCCTTGTTGCCGCCGACCGCGTAGACGTGCCGGCCGTAGCGCGTGCGGTCCAGCACGAACGTCCCGGCCACCAGCAGCACCAGCACGATCGGCACCACGTAGGGCACGCCGGCGATCGTGGTCAGGTTCGGGTTGGGCGAGCGGTTGGTGTTGAGCAGGTAGGTCGCCACCGCGCCGAGCACCAGGACCGCGCCGACCTTGACGAGCACGATCGTCGTCGGCTGCGCGACCAGCCCGCGCCGCAACCGTCCGAAGTGGCGGGTCAGCACGACGGCCGCGTACCCGCCCGCCGCCAGGACGAACAGGATCCAGCCGGCCAGGCCGGACAGGTTGCCGTTGGCCACCTGGTACAGCACGTCGCTCTGCCGGATGGAGATGGTGCCGCCCTCGCCGACCAGTTGCAGCAGCAGGCCGTACCAGCCGATGAACAGCGCCAGGGTCACCACGAACGACGGGATGCCGATCTTGGACACGATGGTGCCGGTCAGCGCGCCGATCACGACGCCGACGCAGATCGCCAGCACGATCTCGACCCACGGGTTCGCCGAGAACCCGGCCAGCATCACGACCGGCACGACGAGCGAGAGCACCGCGCCGATCCAGACGCGCATCCACACGCACAGCGCGGCCGCCACGATGGAGCCGACGATGAAGCCGTAGAACACCGTGCTGCCGAAGTTGCCGAGCAGGTTGCCGTTCTGCGTGAAGTGCAGCGCCATCACCGACGCCGCCAGGCCGGACGCGGTGCCGGCGGACAGGTCGATCTCGCCGAGCAGCAGCACCGGCACGATGCCCATCGCGATGATGGTCTGGCCGGCGCCCTGCGCGAACAGGTTCGCGATGTTGTTCAGGGTCAGGAAGGTGTCGGAGAGCCCGGTGAACACCAGAACCAGCACGAGGAGACCGAGCAGGGCGGGCAGTGCGCCGAGCTCGCCGCCGCGCAGGCGTCCGAAGTAGTCGCCGATCGCCTCGCGGGTGGACCGCGAGGTGGTGTCGATGCCGAAGTCGGAGATCGCCGCCGGGGGCTGGCCCGAGTCGGGCTTCGTCGGGGTTTCAGTCATGGTCACTTCTCCGCTCACACGGCCGCGGTCTCGGGGCGGGCCAGGCCGAGGTCGCCGGACCGGCCCGCGGTGATCAGTTCGACGACCTGGCTGTTGGTGACGTCCTTGGTGGCGACGTCGGCGGCGAGCCGGCCGAGGTAGAGGGTGGCGATCCGGTCGGCCACCTCGAACACGTCGTTCATGTTGTGGCTGATCAGGACCACGCCCAGGCCCTGTTCGGCCAGCCGCCGGACCAGGTCGAGGACCTGCCGGGTCTGGGCCACGCCCAGCGCGGCGGTCGGCTCGTCGAGCAGCACCACCTTGCTGTTCCACAGCACGGCCTTGGCGATGGCGACGGTCTGCCGCTGCCCGCCGGACAGCGACGCCACCGGCGTGCGGACGGACTTGACCGTGCGCACCGACAGCGAGGCCAGCGTCTTGCGCGCGGCCATCTCCATCGACGCCTCGTCGAGCAGGCCGTTCTTGTTGCGTTCCCGGCCGAGGAACATGTTCTGGACGATGTCGAGGTTGTCGGCCAGGGCGAGGTCCTGGTAGACGACCTCGATGCCGAGCGCGGCGGCGTCGCGCGGGTTGTGGATGTGGACCGGCGTGCCCTCGAAGAGGATCTCGCCGCTGTCGATCGGGTGGATGCCGGCGATGCACTTGACCAGCGTCGACTTTCCGGCGCCGTTGTCGCCGACGAGCGCGGTCACCTCCCCCGCGCGCACCTCGAAGTCCACGTCGTGCAGGACGTGGACGGGCCCGAAGCTCTTGTTGACGCCCCGCAGCGCGAGGACGGGCTCGTTCATGGATGAACCTCCGCTATCCGTGGAGTGACGCACGTCCGGGGACGTGCGGACCGGGGTCACCGGCCCGCACGTCCCCAGCGTGATGCGTGTCGTCAGGAGATGCCCAGCTGCTGGCAGATCGCGGCGGTGTCGCCACCGCAGATCTCGCTGGCCTTGACGTAACCCTGCTCGACCGGGACCTTGACGTTGTCCTTGGTGATCGACTGCGGGGTGAGCAGCACCGACTTGACCGTGCGGTGTCCGGTCGGGTCGTCGGAGCTCTGCTTGGCGATGGAGTCCGCGGTGGCGGTGTCGCCCTTGACCAGCGCGGCGGCCAGCTGCGCGGTGGCGTCGGCCTCCTGCTTGATCGGCTTGAACACGGTGGAGTACTGCTGGCCCTGGAGGATCGACTTCAGGCCCGCGGCGCTGGCGTCCTGGCCGGTGACCGGGACGCTGCCGGCGAGACCGTTCTTCTGCAGCACGGTGATCACGGCGCCGGCCATGCCGTCGTTGGCGGCGAGGACGCCGTCGACCTTGCCGCCGTTGGCGGACAGGAACTGCTCGAAGGTCGCGCCGCCGACCGCGTTGTCCCACTTGTCGATGCGCTGGCTGGCGACCTTCTTGAGCGCGCCCGAGTTGTAGAGCGGGCCGAGGATCTCCTGCTGGCCGTTGTAGAACAGCGTCGCGTTGTTGTCGGTCGGCGAGCCCTCGATCTCGATGACCTGCGCCCCCGGCTTGTTCTTCAGCGCGTCCGCGAGCGCCTGGCCCTGCAGGCGGCCGACCTGGACGTTGTCGAAGCTGACGTAGTAGTCGGCGCTGCCACCGAGGTTGAGGCGGTCGTAGTTGATGACCGGCACACCCTGCTGCTTGGCCTTCTGCTCCACCGTGGCGCCGACGTCACCGCTGGGCGCGGCGATGATCAGGACCTTCACGCCCTGGCTGAGCATGCTGTCGGCCTGCTGCGAGAACCGCTGGTTGTCGCCCTGGGCGTTTTCGATGATCGGGTTGAGCCCGGCCTTGGTGAGCGCGTCCTGGAGCATCGGCTGGTCGAACCCGGCCCAGCGGGCCGAGGTGGCGGTCTCGGGCAGGATCACGCCGACCTTCGGGCCGCCGTTGTTGGACCCGCCGCCGCCACTGCTCTGGTTGTTGGAACTGTTCGCACCACACGCGGTCATCGCCAGGACGAGCCCGGTGCCCGCGGCGGCCAGCGCGAGGGTCTTTCTCCGCTTCATTGCGTCCCCTTGGCAGGAATGTTGTGACTCACAACATTTGAATGTTGTGGCCGACAACATACGTCGTAACCCGGCGTGAGGGAAGGCTGATCCGACACGTTCCGGTAACAAAAGGGCCGCGATCCTCAAGTCCGGCGGACGGACGGGCAGGCCTTCCGGCCCTAGTGGGCAGAAGGGGGCCGGCGCACCCTGACCGGAAGGGATTCCACGGGTCCGGCAAGCGGCGGCAAGGAGGTCGTCATGTCCGACATGCGCAAGCTGAGTCTGGACGATCCCGAAGAGGTCCGGCCCTTCGAGGAGGACTCCGGGCAGCTCGAGCTGGTGAACGTTGCCGGCGGCGCCATCGGCCGGGCCACGTTCCAGCCCGGGTGGCAGTGGTCCAAGCACGTCAAGCCGATCGCGGGCACCGACAGCTGCCAGGCCTCCCACCTGGGGTACGTCCTGTCCGGCCGCATGACGATCCGGATGGACGACGGCGACCAGGCCGACTTCGGTCCCGGTGACGTCATGATGGTCCCGCCCGGGCACGACGGCTGGGTCGTCGGCGACGAGCCGTGCGTCGTGGTCGACTGGTCGGGTTACGCCGACTACGCCAAGCGGTGAGCGACCGCTACCCCAGCCAGACGGCGAAGTCCTCCCGCAACGGGACACCCGCGGCGCGCTCGGCGTGGGCGATGAACTCCTCCGTCGTGACCGTGCCGTGGGTGTGCCCGGCCACCCACGACCGCAGCATCGGGAAGAACACCGCGTCCCCCACGCGCCCGCGCAACGCGTGCAGCGTCAGGGCGCCACGCTTGTAGACCTGCTCGTCGAACAGGTGCGCCTCGCCGGGGTCGCCGATCGGCACGTCGGTGCCCACGCGCGAGCGCCACTCACGGGCGTGCTCCTCGGCCGGCGCGCCGCCCGAAGCTTCCGACCACAGCCACTCCGCGTAGGTCGCGAAGCCCTCGTTGAGCCAGATGTGCCGCCACCCGGCCACGGTGAGGCTGTTGCCGAACCACTGGTGCGCCAGCTCGTGCACCACCAGCCGCTCGAAGGTGCGCCGCCCGTCGACGTGGTTCCCGCCGAAGATGGCCATGCCCTGCGCCTCGATCGGGTCGTCCAGGTCGTCGTCGGTGACCACCACGACGTACTCGCCGAAGGGGTAGGGCCCGAACCACTCCCCCAGCACGCGCAGCATCTCCGGCTGGCGCCCGAAGTCGTGCGCCGCCGCGTCCCGCAGCCGCCTCGGGACCGCGATCCGTTGCCCCGGGCCGAGTTCCAGCGACTCGTACCGTCCGATCTGGACACTCATCAGGTAGGGCGCGGTCGGCTCGCGCCGCTGGAACACCCACGTCGTCGCGCTGCCGCCGGCGCGGCGCGCCACCAGGTCGCCGGTCACCAGCACCGTGTAGGCCGACGCCGTGGTCAGCGCGACCCGGTAGGTCGCCTTGTCGCCGGGCCGGTCGTTGCACGGGAACCACGACGGCGCCCCGGTGGGCTGGCTCGCCACCAGCGCACCGTCGGTCAGCTCGTCCCACCCGATCTCACCCCAGCGGCTCGCGACCGGCCGCGGGTTGCCCGCGTAGCGCACCTCGACGGTGAACTCCCCGCGCACCGGGCGGGCCGGCCGCACGACCAGCTTCCCGCCGCGGTGGGTGAACTTCGCGGGGCGCCCGTCGACGCGCACACCCTTGACCGTCAGGCCGGCCAGGTCCAGCGGGATCCGCGCCAGCTCCGAGTCGGCGACCGCGCTCAGGACCGCCCGCGCGGTGAGCCGGTTCGGCGCGAGCTTGTAGTCCAGCTCCAGGTCGTAGTGCGCGACCCGGAACCCGGTGCTGCCGTGGCCGAGCGTGTAGTCGGCGCGCCTCACGCCCGCCACGCCGCGATCGGGTTGCCCAGCCAGCGGCTGTCGGCCGGGACGGCGTCGCCGCGGGTCACCAGTGAACCCGGGCCCACGGTCGTGCGCGCGCCGATGCTCGCGCCCGGCAGGACGATCCCGTGCGGGCCGACGGTCGCGCCCTCGGCCACGGTCACCTCGCTCATGCGCATGATCCGATCATGGAACAGGTGGGTCTGCACGACACAACCGCGGTTCACGGTCGCGCCGTCGCCCAGCCGCACCAGATCGGTCTCCGGCAGCCAGTACGTCTCCAGCCACACGCCCCGGCCGATCTTCGCGCCCATCGTGCGCAGCCAGCACGGCAGCAGCGGCGTGCCCGCGCTCCAGCCCAGCAGCCACGGCACCGCGAGCGTCTCGACGAACGTGTCGGCCAGCTCGGTGCGCCACACGAAAGAGCTCCACAGCGGGTGGTCCACCGCGCGGAACCGCCCGGTGAGCAGCCACTTCGCGGCCGTCGTCACCGCACCGGCGGCGAACCCGGCCGCGACGAGCACGACCGGCGCGGCGACGGCCGCCACGAGCGGCCCGGCCGCCGACCACACGGCCGCGAGCGCGGCCAGCACCAGCACGGCCAGCGCCACGGCGCACATCACCGGCACGATCCGGCACAGCTCGACCGCGGCCCGCGCGACCTTGAGCCGCGGTGGTGGCGCGAACGTCCGGGTCTCGTCCGCCGCCTCCACCGCGCGGCGCAGCGGCATCGGCGGCATGCCCAGGTAGGACGAGCCCTTCTTCGCCTTGCGGGGAGCCGAGGACAGCACGCCGACCAGGCCGCGCTTGGGCACCGCGCGCCCGGCCGCCGCCATCCCGGAGTTGCCGAGGAACGCCTGCTTGCCGATGCGGCTCGGCGCCACGTGCAGCCAGCCGTGCCCCAGCTCGTAGGTGGCGACCATAGTGTCGTCGGCGAGGAACGCGCCGTCGTCGACCTTGGTCATCCGCGGCACGGCGAGCACGGTCGACACCTCCGCGCCGCGCCCGACCTTCGCGCCCAGCAGGCGCAGCCACACCGGCGTGAACAGGCTCGCGTACAGCGGGAACAGCACCTGCCGGGCCAGGTCCATCAGCCGCTCGGTGGCCCACACCTGCCAGGCGATCCGGCTGTGCACCGGGTGGTAGCCCTCGTGCAGGCCCAGGCCCAGCAGCCGCACCGAGACGAGCACCAGCACCGCATAGGTGACGAACGCGGCCGCGGTGGCCACCGGGACGGCCGGCAACGCGTGCCCCAGTGCCACACCGGGCGTCGCGGTGCCGATGACCGCCGCCCCCAGGATCAGCACACCCGGCACCGCGGCCAGCAGCGGGAACAGGCCGAGCACGAACGAGGCGGCGCCGTAGGCGAAGGCCCAGGACCGCGACCGCGGCGGGCGGCTGGACGGCCAGCGCAGCGCGCCCTCGCCGTCCCGCTGGGCGGGCGAACCGGCCCAGCGCTGCCCGGCGGGCACCGCGCCGAGCACGGTCGAACCGGCCGCGATCTCCGCGCCCTTGCCGATGCGGGCGCCCGGCAGCAGCACACCGCGCGCGCCCACGCGCGCACCCGCACCGATGCGGATCTTGCCGACGTGCACGACGTCGCCGTCCACCCAGTGCCCGGATAGGTCGACCTCGGGTTCGACCGCCGCTCCCCGGCCCAGCTTGAGCAGGCCGGTGACCGGGGGCGGGGTGTGCAGGTCGACGTCCTTGCCCACCTTCGCGCCGAGCGCCCGGGCGTACAGCGTCATCCAGCTCGCGCCGGAGATCCCGGCCGCACCGGCGGTCTCGGCGAGCCGCTCGGCGGCCCACAGTCGCACGTGGACACCACCGCCGCGCGGGTACGAGCCGGGCCGGACACCGCGCAGCAGCAGCCGCGCACCCCCGGCCGCGATGCCGATGCGTCCCGGCGGGCTGAACAGCACCACCCAGGCCGCGGCCAGCGCCCACCACGGCACGGCCGGCGCCCATCCGGTCCCGGCCCACGAGAGCACAGTGGACAGTGCGGCGAACGCGGTCAGCCAGCGCAGGCCGGTCAGGGCGAGCACCGGCACCAGCAGCGCGGCCTGGACCGCACCGGCCCGGCGCGGCACCGGCCGCACGTCCCGCCGCCGGGCGGTCTCCCCGTCGAGCCCGTCGAGCAGGCGGGCGAGCGCGCCCAGCTTCGGATGGCGGTAGAGGTCGGCGACCGACACCTGCGGATGCCGGGTGCGGATGCGCGCCACGAGCTGCGCCGCGGTGAGACTGCCGCCGCCGTGGGTGAAGAAGTCGGCGCCGGGATCGCTCACCGGCACGCCGAGGATCTCGGCCCACCCTTCGGCGAGCCAGGACTCGGTCGGGGTCAGGGGCGCCGCACTGTCCACCGTGGCCAGCGGCCAGGGCAGGGCGGCGCGGTCCACCTTGCCGGACGTGCGCGTCGGCAGGTCGGCGACCACGGCGAGCAACGGCACCAGCGCGGCGGGCAGCCGATCGCGCAACAGGGCCGAAGCGGAGTCGGCGTCGAACTCGCCCTGCGGCACCACGTACCCGACGAGGACCTGGTTGCCGGCCTTGGTGGTGCGGATCGCCGCGGCGGCTCCGGCGACCCCGGGCAGCGCCTGCAGCGCGGCGTCGACCTCGCCCAGTTCGATGCGGCGGCCGCCCAGCTTGATCTGCTCGTCGGCGCGGCCCAGGAACAGCAGGCCCTCGGGCTCGGCGCGCACCAGGTCACCGCTGCGGTAGGCGCGCGCCCAGCCCAGCGCGGGCAGCGGCGCGAACTTCTCGGCGTCCTTGACCGGGTCGAGGTAACGGGCCAGGCCCACCCCGCCGATCACGAGCTCACCGGACTCCCCCATGCCCACCGGCTCGCCCGCGCCGTCGACGACCGCGAGGTCCCAGCCCGCCAGGGGCAGGCCGATCCGCACCGGGCCCTCGCCGGTCAGCGGCGCCGCGCAGGCGACGACGGTGGCCTCGGTGGGGCCGTAGGTGTTCCACACCTCGCGCCCCTCGACGGCGACCCGCTCGGCCAGCTCCGGCGGGCACGCCTCGCCGCCGAAGATCAGCAGCCGCACGTCCTCCAGCGCCTCGGCCGGCCACAGCGCGGCCAGCGTCGGCACGGTGGACACGATCGTGATGCGCTGGGCCACCAGCCACGGCCCCAGGTCGACCCCGGTGCGCACGAGGGCCCGCGGCGCCGGCACCAGGCACGCGCCGTGCCGCCACGCCAGCCACATCTCCTCGCACGAGGCGTCGAACGCGACCGACAGCCCGGCCAGCACACGGTCACCGGCGCCGATCGGCTCGTCGGTGAGGAACAGCCGCGCCTCGGCGTCGACGAACGCGGCGGCGGAGCCGTGCGTGACCGCCACGCCCTTGGGCTTGCCGGTCGAGCCGGAGGTGAAGATGATCCACGCGTCGTCGTCCGGGGCCGGCGCACCGGCGCGGCGGCCTGGTTCGGCGAGCATCGTCAGGCCGTCGTCCATCAGCACCGCGCACACGCCGGCTTCGCCGAACACCAGCTCGGCGCGCTCGTCCGGGTCGTCGGCGTCGACCGGCACGTACGCCGCGCCCGCGGCGAGCACGCCCAGGATCGCGACGTACAGGTCGGCGGTGCCGGAGGAGATCCGGACGCCCACGCGGTCCCCGCGCCCGACGCCTTCGGCGGCGAGGCGACGGCCCAGCGCCTGCGCCTCCTCGGACAGCCCGCGGTAGCTCAGAACGCGCTCACCGTCGTCGAGCGCCGCCGCGTTCGGGTGCCGCGCCGCGGTGGCGGCCAGCACGTCGAGCAGCGTCCGCCGCGCCGCGGCGGCCCCACCGGGGAACAGGGCGCGCTCCGGGGGCAGTACCCCGGGCAGCGTCGGATCGAGAACGGGCGCGCCCATCGAGTTCACCTTCCGCCAGCGGCCGGGCCGGAACTCGCGATTGTGTGAGGCGCCCGCGCGGGACGATCACTCTACCCGGGGTGACCGGCAGGTGGCCGGGCGGTCGCCGCCCGGTGTCGCCGGCGTCACAACCGGTGCGTCACTTGCCCTTCTTGCCGGGCTTCGGCTTCTTTTCCCGCACCCGCACGTTGATCCGCACCGGGCTGCCCTCGAAACCGAAGCGCTCCCGGAACTTCCGCTCGATGAAGCGCCGGTACCCGGCCTCCAGGAACCCGGTGGTGAACAGCACCAGCGTCGGCGGCCGGATGCCGGCCTGCGTGGCGAACAGCACCTTCGGCTGCTTGCCGCCGCGCACCGGCGGCGGGGTGGCCGCGATCAGCTCGGACAGCCACGCGTTCAGCTGACCGGTCGGCACCCGCTGGTCCCACGAGGCCAGCGCGGTCCGCAGCGCGGGCGCGAGCTTGCGCACCGAACGCCCGGTGAGCGCGGAAATGTTGACCCGCTCGGCCCACGTGACGCGCACCAGGCCGCGGTCGAGTTCCTTCTCCAGCTGGTGGCGGCGGTCCTCGTCGACCAGGTCCCACTTGTTCAGCGCCAGCACGCACGCCCGGCCGGACTCCACGACGGACGTGAGCACCCGCAGGTCCTGTTCGGACAGTGGCTCGCTGGCGTCCAGCAGGACGATGACGACCTCGGACGAGTCGATCGCCGCCTTGGTGCGCAGCGACGCGTAGTACTCGGTGCCGCTGGCGGTGTGCACCCGCTTGCGCAGGCCCGCGGTGTCGACGAACCGCCACACCTGGCCGTCCAGCTCGACGAGCGAGTCGACCGGGTCGACCGTGGTGCCCGCGACGGAGTCCACCACGGACCGCTCCTCGCCGGTCAGCTTGTTGAGCAGGCTGGACTTGCCCACGTTGGGCTTGCCCACCAGGGCCACCCGCCGCGGGCCGGCGACGGCCTCGCGCTCGCGCGGCGCCTCCGGCAGCGCCTTGACGATGGCGTCGAGCAGGTCACCCGAGCTGCGGCCGTGCAGCGCGCTGACCGCGTGCGGTTCGCCCAGGCCGAGCGACCACAGCGACGCGACGTCGGACAGCAGGCGGTCGTCGTCCACCTTGTTCGCCGCCAGCAGCACCGGCCGCTTCGAGCGGCGCAGCACCTTGGCCACCGCCTCGTCGGTCGCCGTCGCGCCGACCGAGGCGTCCACCACGACCAGCACCGCGTCCGCCGTGTTCATCGCCAGCTCGGCCTGCGCCGCGACCGCGGCCTGCAGCCCGGTCGCGCTCGGCTCCCAGCCGCCGGTGTCGACCACGGTGAACCGGCGCCCGGACCACTGCGCGTCGTAGGCCACCCGGTCCCTGGTCACGCCCGGCGTGTCCTGCACGACCGCCTCCCGGCGGCCGAGGATCCGGTTGACCAGGGTGGACTTGCCCACGTTCGGGCGCCCGACGACGGCCAGCACGGGCTGGCTCAGCTCGGCTTCCTCCTCGCCACCGCCGTCGTCGGCCTGGCCCTCGAGCGCGGTGAACTCCGCCTCGTCCGACCAGGTCCCGTCAAGCTCCGTCATAACTCCGCTTTCTTCCCGCGCACGGGCTCGCCCTGCGCTGCACGCCATTCGTCGAGGGTGCGGACCAGGCCCGCGAGCTCGTCCCGCAGCCGTTCGGTCGCACTGTCCAGGCCCGCGCGGCCCCGGCCGACCTCGAGGGTGAACGGTTCACCCACCAGGACGTCGACGCGCGGCCGGAACCGCCGCCCGCTGCCGGCGGGACGCCGCGTGCCGCGCGCCGCGACCGGCAGGACCACCGCGCCCGAGGCCCGGACCAGCCAGGCGGCGCCGCGCTCGGCGGTCGTCACGTCGCCCTCGCCGCGGGTCCCCTCCGGGAACACCGCGACCAGCCCGCCGGCCTTGAGCACGTTCGCCACGGTCAGCAGGGGTGCGCGGTCCGGTTCGCCGCGCCGCACCGGCACCTGGCCGATGCGGCGGAGGAACCACCCCAGCGCGCCGCCGAACATCTCCTCCTTGACGAGGAACACCGCGCGCCGCGGCAACATTCCGAAGATGATCTGCGGTTCCAGCATCGAGCTGTGGTTGGCCACCACCAGCACCGGGCCGGTCTTCGGAACGCGCTCCAGGCCGCGGATGCGCAACCGGAACGCCGGCCGGAAGCAGAACCTCCCGACGAGCCGGGCGGCGTCGTGCAGGCGGGCCGAGGCGCCGTCGGGAAGACCGGCAGGGCTCACCGCGTGACCTGCGCGCACGTGCCCAGCAGGCCGCGACGGCCGGCCAGTTCCGACAGGGCCACCAGCACCTGGTCGACGGACAGCTCGCTGGTGTCCAGGTGCACCGCGTCGTCGGCCGCCTTGAGCGGCGAGGCGGCGCGGGTCGAGTCGAGCCGGTCGCGCCGGTCGACCGAGGCCAGCGCCTCGGCGGGGGTGCTCTGCCGCCCGGCCGCGGTGTCCTGGGCGCTGCGCCGCGCGGCGCGCACCGCCGGGTCCGCCGTCAGGTACACCTTCAGCGGCGCGTCCGGCACCACGACGGTGCCGATGTCGCGGCCCTCGACGACGATGCCGCCGACGTCGGCCAGCACCTCGGCGATGATCGCCCGCTGCCGCGCCACCAGCAGCTCCCGCACCTGCGGTACCGCCGACACCGGCGACACCGCGTGGTTGACCTCGGCGGTGCGGATCTCGCCCGCGACGTCCTCGCCCGCCAGGTGCACGCTGGGCGCCGAGGGGTCGGTGCCCAGGGTGAAGTCCGTGGCACGGGCCTGGGCGGCCACCGCCGGGGCGTCGGCGGGGTCGATCCCCGCGCGCAGCACGGCCAGCGTCACCACCCGGTACATCGCACCGGTGTCGAGGTAGCCGGCCGACAACCGGCCGGCCAGTTTGCGCGCCACCGTCGTCTTCCCGGTTCCCGACGGTCCGTCCAGAGCGACCACGCCGCGTAGGGCTCCCGCCACCGATGCTCTCCTCGCCGTCTCGTCGGGTGTGCGTACCTGCGGTGTTCCATTGTGCCTGGCACCCCCGTGCACGGGTCCACCGGTACCGTGGCGGTCGTGAACGTGGAAGTAACGCCCTTACCGGGCATCGGCGTCCGGAAGGACTTCGCGACGCGGAACGGCCGCCGCATCGGCGTGGTCACGCACCGCGACGGCCAGATCGAGCTGATCGTGTCGAAGTCCGACGACCCCGACGCGTGCCTGGCGTCCCTGCCCCTGACCGCCGACGAGGCCGGCGCGCTGGCGAACCTGCTCGGCGCCCCGCAGCTGGTCGCCCAGCTCACCGAGGAGCACCGCGAGGTGCCCGGCATCAACACCAGGCAGCTGCCCGTCAAGGCGAACTCGCCGTTCGACGGCCGCACCCTCGGCGACACCGCGATGCGCACCCGGACCGGCGTGTCCGTGGTCGCCGTGATGCGCGCCGGGCAGGTGCACCCCTCGCCCACCCCCGACTTCACGTTCACCGCCGGTGACGTGCTGGTCGCGGTGGGCACGTCCGAAGGCCTGGAGGGCGCCCTCAAGATCCTCAAGAACGGCTGAGCCCTTGGACCACACCGCACTGTCCCTGATCGAACTCGGTGCCGTCTTCTTCGCGCTGGGCGCCCTGGGACGCCTCGCCGGGAGGATCGGTCTTTCCCCCATCCCGCTCTACCTGCTCGGTGGCCTCGCCTTCGGGCAGGGCGGGCTCATCCCGCTCGGCGACATCGGCAGCTTCACGCACCTGGCCAGCGAGATCGGCGTCGTGCTGCTGCTGTTGCTGCTCGGCCTGGAGTACTCGGCCGCCGAGCTGTTCACCGGTCTGAAGCGCTCGTGGACGGCGGGCGTGCTGGACATCGTGCTCAACGCCGCGCCCGGCGCGGCCGTCGCGCTGCTGCTGGGCTGGGGCCCGATCGGCGCCATCGTGATGGCCGGCGTCACCTACATCTCCTCCTCCGGGATCATCGCGAAAGTACTCGGCGACCTGGGCCGCCTCGGCAACCGGGAAACGCCGGTCGTGCTGTCGATCCTGGTGTTCGAGGACCTGGCGATGGCCCTGTACCTGCCGATCCTCACCGCGCTGCTCGGCGGCGTGAGCTTCCTCGGCGGCCTGCAGGCCGTCGGCGTCTCGCTGCTGGTGATCACCGTCGTGCTGGTGATCGCCCTGAAGTACGGCCGCTACGTGTCGGCGATCGTCGACTCCGACGACCGCGAGGTGTTCCTGCTCAAGGTGCTCGGCGCGGCGCTGCTGGTGGCCGGGCTCGCCTCGGCCATGCAGGTGTCCGCCGCG
Organism: Amycolatopsis thermophila; assembly: GCF_030814215.1. Lineage (NCBI taxonomy): Bacteria > Bacillati > Actinomycetota > Actinomycetes > Pseudonocardiales > Pseudonocardiaceae > Amycolatopsis > Amycolatopsis thermophila. The sequence goes on from NZ_JAUSUT010000001.1 coordinate 6,228,475, forward strand.
GTCGGCGCGTTCCTGCTCGGCATCGCCATCTCCGGTTCCACCGCCCACAACGCGACACGGTTGCTGGAGCCCCTGCGGGACCTGTTCGCGGCGGTGTTCTTCGTGGTGTTCGGCCTGAACACCAACCCGGCGGCGATCCCGCCGGTGCTCGGCTGGGCCGCACTGCTGGCGGTGGCGACGACGCTGACGAAGCTCGGCACCGGCTGGTGGGCCGCCCGCCGTCAGGCCGTGGGCAAACTGGGCCGCGCCCGTGCCGGTGCGGCGCTGGTGGCCCACGGGGAGTTCTCCATCGTCATCGCCGGACTGGCCGTGTCGGCCGGCGCGGTGGCCGACGAACTGGCCGCACTGGCGACGGCGTACGTGCTGCTGATGGCCATCCTCGGCCCGATCGCGGCCCGCGTGGTCGAACCGCTGGCCAAGGGCCTGCAGCGCCGCCGGGGCCACGGCCACGAACCGGCCACCTCACGCGCCGGCTGATCCCGGGGCCGGCGACAACGTCGTCGGTGGCCTCAGTTCCCCGTCCGGCGCAATCCCGCGACGAGCAACCCGACCAGGCGCCGGGCGTCGTAGCGGGCATCGCCGCCGGCACCGATGCACAGGTTTCCCACCCCGCGCATCAGCTCGTAGGCGCCGATGCCGGGCCGGATCTCGCCGGACCCGGTCGCCGCCTCCAGCAACCGCGCGGCCACCGGCTCGAGCCGGTCGAGGAAGTAGGTGTGCAGCGTCTCGAACCCGGCCTGGTCGGACTGCAGCACCGCGGCCAGCCCGTGCTTGGTGACCAGGAAGTCGACGAACAGGTCGATCCACCGCGTCAGCGCCGCGTACGGCGTGTCGCTCGACTCCAGCAGGGCCGGCCCGGCCTCGGCGCACGCGTCGACCTGGTGCCGGTAGACGGCGATGATCAGGTCGGCCCTGGTCGGGAAGTGGCGGTAGATCGTGCCCATCCCGACGCCGGCCTCGGCCGCGATGTCCCGGACCGGGGCGTCCACGCCGGAACGCACGAAGACCGCGGCGGCCGCGTCGAGCAGGATCTTCTCGTTGCGCCGGGCGTCCGCGCGCTTGGTCCGGCCCGTCCTGGCCGCGCCGCTGTCGTTCATCGCACCGGTCCCTCCGTTCCCCAGGTTAGCGGAACGAGGTTCCAGTTGCTCCGGGTCACGGCAGCACGGAGCGGACGGCGTCCTCCGAACGCCCCACCACCGTCGTCCCGTCGTCGGCGGTGATGATCGGCCGCTGGATCAGCTTCGGGTGCCCGGCCAGCGCGGCCAGCCAGCGGCCGCGGTTCGCCGCGTCCCGCGGCCACTGCTTGATGCCCAGCTCGGCCGCCTCGGGCTCCTGCAGCCGCGCGATGTCCCACGGGTCCAGCCCGAGCCGTGTGAGCACGGCGTCCAGCTCCGCGGCCGTCGGCGGGTCCTCCAGGTACCGGCGCACCTCGTAGGACACCCCGGCCTCGTCCAGGATGGACAGTGCCGAGCGGCACTTCGAACACCGCGGGTTGACCCAGATCTCCACTATTCGCCCTCCGTCAGAGTCGCCAGGATCTTCTCGCCGTAGCGGGCGAGCTTGCTCTCGCCGACACCGCTGACCCCGGACAATGCGTCCAGTGTGGACGGCTGCTCGGTGGCGATCTGCCGCAGGGTCGCGTCGTTGAAGATGATGTAGGCGGGCACGCCCTGGTTCTTCGCCTCCTCGGTGCGCCAGGCGCGCAGCCGCTCGAACACCGGCTGCGCCTCGGGCGGCATCTCGGCGGCCGACTTGCGCTTCGCGGTCGCGGCGGCGCGGGAGGCGCGTTCGCGCTTGGGCTCGCGGCGCATCCGGACCTCGCGCTTGCGGCCGAGCACCTCGCCGCTGGCCTCGGTGAGCAGGAGCGTGCCGTAGTCGCCCTCGACCGCGAGCAGGCCCTGCGCCAGCAACTGCCGCACCACGCCGCGCCATTCGCTCTCGGACAGCTCGGTGCCGACGCCGAACACGCTCAGCTGGTCGTGCCGGTGCTGCGTCACCTTCGGGGTCTGCTTGCCCAGCAGGATGTCGATGATCTGCCCGGCGCCGAACTTCTGCCCCCGCTCGTGCTGCAGCCGGTACACCGCGGACAGCAGTTTCTGCGCGGCGATGGTGCCGTCCCACGACTCCGGCGGCGTCAGGCACGTGTCGCAGTTGCCGCACGGGCTGCCGGACTGGCCGAAGTAGTTCAGCAGCTGCACGCGGCGGCACTCGACGGTCTCGCACAGCGCCAGCATCGCGTCCAGGTGCTGCGACAGGCGGCGGCGGTGCGCGTCGTCACCCTCGGAGGTCTGGATCATCCGGCGCTGCTGCACGACGTCCTGCAGCCCGTAGGCCAGCCACGCCGTGGACGGCAGGCCGTCGCGGCCCGCGCGGCCGGTCTCCTGGTAGTAGCCCTCGACGGACTTGGGCAGGTCCAGGTGCGCCACGAACCGCACGTCGGGTTTGTCGATGCCCATGCCGAACGCGATGGTCGCCACCACGATCAGCCCGTCCTCGCGCAGGAACCGCGCCTGGTTGCGCGCGCGGGTGCGGCTGTCCAGGCCCGCGTGGTACGGGACGGCGCTGATCCCGTTCTGCACGAGGAACTCGGCGGTCTTTTCCACCGAGTTGCGCGACAGGCAGTACACGATGCCCGCGTCGCCGGGGTGCTCGGTGCGGATCAGGTCGAGCAGCTGCTTCTTCGGCTCGGCCTTCGGCGCGATGCGGTACTGGATGTTGGGCCGGTCGAAGCTGGCGACGAACTGACGCGCCTCACCGAGGCCCAGCCGGGAGACGATCTCGGCGTGGGTGGCCTTCGTCGCGGTGGCCGTCAGCGCGATGCGGGGCACGTCCGGCCAGCGGGCGTGCAGCTCGGACAGGCCGAGGTAGTCGGGCCGGAAGTCATGGCCCCACTGGGACACGCAGTGCGCCTCGTCGATGGCGAACAACGCGACCTTGCCGCGGTCCAGGAGGGTGCGCGTGGACTCCATGGACAGCCGCTCGGGCGCCAGGTACAGCAGGTCCAGCTCGCCGGCGACGAAGGCGGCCTCGACCTCGCGCCGCTGCTCGAAGTCCTGCGAGGAGTTGAGGAAGCCGGCGCGCACGCCCACCGCCAGCAGCGCGTCGACCTGGTCCTGCATGAGCGCGATCAGCGGGGAGATCACCACGCCGGTGCCCTCGCGCACCAGCGAGGGCACCTGGTAGCACAGGGACTTCCCGCCGCCGGTCGGCATCAGGACGACGGCGTCGCCACCGCCGATGACGTGCTCGACGATCGCTTCCTGGTCGCCGCGGAAGGCGTCGTAGCCGAAGACGCGGCGCAGGATTTGCAGCGCGTCGCTCACCGGGATCGTCTCAGCGGAAGCCACGCCGCGATCCTAGGGGGTGCGCCGCGGTGCCGGGCGGTGCCACACGACATGCCCGGCGGCTACAGGCCGACCCGCCGGTAGAGCCCGCCGACCTCGTCGCGGTTGAGCTTGCGGATCGTGCCCGGCTTGCCGTTGCCCAGCTGGACGTCGCCGATCGCGGTGCGCACCAGCTTGCGCACCGGGAACCCGACCTCGGCGAGCAGGCGCCGCACGATGTGCTTGCGCCCTTCGTGCAGCACGATCTCCAGCAGGGTGCGCCCGCCCTGGCTGTCCTTGACGCGGAAGGCGTCGACCCGCACCGGGCCGTCCTCCAGCTCGATGCCGGCCTTGAGTTCCTTGCCCAGGCCGCGCGGCACCTTGCCGTCGACCTCGGCCAGGTAGGTCTTGGGCACGTGGTAGGAGGGGTGCATCAGCCGGTGGGCGAGGTCGCCGTCGTTGGTGAGCAGCAGCAGGCCCTCGGTGTCGGCGTCGAGGCGGCCGACGTGGAAGAGGCGTTCGCTGCGGTCCCGGACGTAGTCGCCGACGCAGGGGCGGCCCTGGTCGTCGTACATGGTCGTGTGCACGCCGCGGGGCTTGTTGAGGGCGAGGTGGATGAGGTCCTCGCGCAGGATGACGCGGGTGCCGTCGACGTGGATCACCGCGCTGTCCGGGTCGACCCGGCGGCCCAGTTCGCGGACGATCTTGCCGTCGACGCTCACCCGGCCCTGGACGATCAGCTCTTCGGCGGCGCGGCGCGAAGCCACGCCGGCCTTGGCGAGCACCTTCTGCAGGCGCACGCCCTCGGCTTCGGGCTCAGATGTCATCGATGGAGTCCACTTCCGGCAACAGGGGGGCGATCGGCGGCAGGTCGGTCAGCGAGGACAGGCCCAGCCGCTCGAGGAACAGTTCGGTCGTCACGTACAGAGTGCCACCCGTCTCCGGGTCGGCGCCGCTCTCCTCGATGAGACCGCGGGCGAGCAGGGTGCGGATCACACCGTCGACGTTGACGCCGCGCACGGCGGCGACGCGGGAGCGGGTGACGGGCTGCCGGTAGGCGATGACGGCGAGCGTCTCCAGCGCGGCGCGGGTGAGCTTGGACCGCTGCCCGTCCAGCAGCAGCTTCTCCACGAACGGCGCGTAGGTGTCGCGCGTGTAGAACCGCCACCCCTCGCCGACGCGCCGCAGGTCGATGCCGCTGCGCCGCTCGGTGAGCTCGGCGGACATGACCTGGAGGGTCTGCGTGACGCGGTGCTCGGACTGGCCCAGCGCGGAGGCGAGCGCCTCTTCGGTGACGGGCGAGTCGACGACGAGCAGGAGCGCTTCGAGCGCCGCGGCCAGCGCCGAGTGCCCGGTGAGATCCGGAAGCCCGTCCCCCACCGCGACGAGGCCGTCGTCGTCGGGTTCGTCCCCGGTGGACGCGTCCTCTTCGGGTTCCGCGGGTGATGCCGCACCCGGCTCGGCGGCAGCCGACTCGCCGCCCGCCGCAGCGACAGCCGCGTCCACGGGGCCGTCCTCGGCGCCCTGGTCGGCAGGCACCACTTCCTCCGCGGGTGATTCCGCAGCCGGCTCGACCGCAGCCGACTCCCCGCCCCCCGCATCGACAGCCCTGTCCGCGGGGCCGTCCTCGTCGGGTTCGTCCCCGGTGGACGCTTCCTCCGCGGGTGATGCCGCACCCGGCTCGCCCGCAGCCGACTCGGCGGCAGCCGGCTCCCCGCCCTCCGCAGCGGCAGCCGCCTCCGCGGGGCCGTCCTCGTCACGCTGATCGGCGGGCACCACGTCCTCCGGTGTGCCGCCGTCCTCGGCGGTGGGCCGGCCCGGCTCCACTTCGGGATTCACCCGTACTCCTCTTCCTCGACGCGGGCGCGGTCCTCCTCGGCGGCCGCGGCCGCCTCCGACACGGACCCGCCGGTCCACCGCACCCGCAGCATGGTCAGCGGCTCGTCCTGTTCGAACTGGACACTGGACTCGCGGTAGAGCTCCAGCAGCGCCAGGAACCGGGCCACCACCTCGACGGTGTGCTCGCAGTCCTCGACCAGCTCGCCGAACGTGGCGTCGCCCCGCTCGGCCAGCTTCAGCCGCAGCAGCGCCGCGTGCTCCCGCACCGACACCCGGTGCGCGTGGATGTGGTCCAGCGACACCGTCGGCGGCGGCTTGGGCCGGAACACCGCCAGCGCGATCTCCGCCAGCTTCGCCGCGTCGACCCCGAGTGTCACCTCGGGCAACAGCCCGACGAACCGCTCCTCCAGCGACACCGACCGCGGGTACCGCCGCAGCGCCCCGGCCTCCAGCTCCGCGAACAGCGCGGCGACCTGCTTGTAGGCCCGGTACTGCAGCACGCGCGCGAACAGCAGGTCCCGCGCCTCGAGCAGGGCCAGGTCGTCCTCGTCCTCGACCTCGGCCGCCGGCAGCAGCCGGGCCGCCTTCAGGTCCAGCAGCGTGGCCGCGATGACGAGGAACTCGGTCACCTCGTCCAGGTCCCACTCCGGCCCCAGCGCCTGCGTGTAGGCGATGAAGTCGTCGGTGACCTGGTGCAGCGCGACCTCGGTGACGTCCAGCTGGTGCTGCGAGATCAACTGCAGCAGCAGGTCGAACGGCCCCTCGAAGTTGTCCAGCCGGACCTTGAACTTCGGCGCCGCCGCGTCGTCGCCCGCGACGGGCTGGGCCCCGTCGACCGGAGCCCCGTTCTCGCTCACGGCCCGGCGGCTTCCTCGGAGTCGAGGCCGCCCTCACGCAGGCGGCGTACCAGGACCGAGTCCGCGCCGTGCGCGTCGAAGTCCGCCAGCAGCACCGCGACCGCCTCGCGGACGAGCCGGCCGCGGTCGATGGCCAGGCCGTGCTCGGCCCGCAGGCTCAGCCGCGCCTGCTCCATCGCCACCAGCTCCTCGCCGGAGACGTACACGGTGATCTTCGAGTCGTGCTTCTGCCGTCCGCTGCCGCGGCGCGCGGTGGCGCTGCGCTCCAGCTGCTCGCGGTGCCCCTGGTTGTGCCCGTGGCCGGGCCGCTGCGCCTCGGGGCGCTGCGGGGCCGGCTTGGGCGGCGCTGGCACGTCCAGGGCCGGGCTGCTGGTCAGGCGGAAGAGTTCCGAAGCCCCGGGGAGGGAGGCTCGCCTGCTCACCGAGCGATCACCTCGCGGGCCAGTGCGCGATACGCCTGCGCACCGGCGGACTTGGGGGCCCAGCGCGTGATGGGCTCACCGGCCACAGTGGTCTCCGGGAACCGCACGGTGCGGTTGATCACCGTGTCGAACACGGTGTCGCCGAAGGCCTCCACGACCCGCGCCATGACCTCCCGTGAGTGGAGGGTCCGCGGGTCGAACATGGTGGCCAGGATGCCGGTGATATCCAGTTTGGGGTTCAAGCGTTCGCGTACCTTCTCGATCGTGTCGATCAACAAAGCCACGCCACGCAAGCTGAAGAACTCGCACTCCAGCGGGATGATCACGCCGTCGGCGGCCGTGAGCGCGTTCACCGTGAGCAACCCGAGCGATGGCTGGCAGTCGACCAGAACATAGTCGTACTCCGAGATGAGCGGTTGCACGACCCGGAGCAACGTGTGCTCCCGGCCCACCTCGGCGACCAGCTGCACCTCGGCAGCGGACAGATCGATGTTGCTCGGCAGCAGGTCCATGCCCTCGACACTGGTGTGCCGCAGGATGTCCTGGGCGGTCACCGACCGCTCCATGATCGCGTTGTAGACCGTCTGGTCCAGTTCGTGCGGCTGGACCCCGAGCCCCACGGACAGCGCGCCCTGCGGATCGAAGTCCACCAGCAGCACCCGGCGGCCGTACTCGGCGAGCGCGGCGCCGAGGTTGATCGTCGACGTGGTCTTGCCGACCCCGCCCTTCTGGTTGCACATGGCCAGCACCGTCGCCGGGCCGTGCTTGTCCACCAGGGGCGGTTCCGGGATCTCACGGAACGGTCTGCCGGTCGGGCCGAGTTTGGGCTTGCCGTTGACGGTGTCGGCGCCCGTGGCCACGACAGAGTCCACGGTGTCGGGCTCCCCCTCTGTCGCAATGGTCAGCTGGTCGAGGTTCGCGGCGGCCGAGCGGGCCGTGACCGATCTGGTCGAGGGCTGCGGTGTCGACATGGCGCGAAGACTCCTCGTTCGACGGGTAGCCGCAGCCTATTCGGCGAGCCGTTTGTCGCCAAAGCAACTCGCCGGAGGCGATCAGGTCAACCCAGCGCCCGAGGATGCGCCGTAGCATATACCTCACGCAGAGTGTTCATGGTGACCAGGGTGTAGACCTGGGTCGTGGTCACCGAAGCGTGGCCGAGCAGCTCTTGCACGACCCGGACGTCCGCGCCGCCCTCCAGCAGGTGGGTCGCGAAACTGTGACGCAGCGTGTGCGGGGACACGGCGGTGGAGATCCCCGCGCGTTCGGCGGTGGTCTTGAGGACCTGCCACGCGCTCTGCCGGGACAGCCGGGTGCCGCGGGCGTTGAGGAACAGCGCCGCGGTGCCGCGCCCGCGCCGGGCGAGCACCGGGCGGGCGCGCACCAGATACGCCTCCAGCGCCTCGACGGCGGGACGGCCGATGGGCACCAGCCGCTGCTTGCCGCCCTTGCCGTCGAGCAGCACGGTCCGCTCCTCGCGGTCGACGTCGTCGAGGTCGAGCCCGACGGCCTCGGAGATCCGGGCGCCGGTGGAGTACAGCAGCTCCAGCAGCGCCCGGTCGCGCAGCGGCCGCTCGCCCTCGGCCGGGGGCATGGCGAGCAGCCGCAGCACGTCGTCCACCGGCAGCGCCTTGGGCAGGCGCTTCGCCGCCGCCGGGGGCCGCACCTCACGGGCCGGGTCGTCCTCGGTCAGGCCGTCCAGGTGCGCGAAGCGGTGCAGCCCGCGCACGGCCACCAGCGCCCGCGCCGCCGAGGACGCGGCCAGTGGCGGGTGCCCCTCGCCGCCCTCGCGCAGCGCCGCGCCGAAGCCGGTCACGTCGGTCTCGGTGATCCGCCGGAAGTCGGTGATCCCCGCCTTCTCCAGGTACCCCAGGTACCGGCGCAGGTCCCGCGCGTAGCTGTCCAGGGTGTTGCGGGCCGTGCCGCGCTCGACCGCGAGGTGATCGAGATAGGCCGTGACCACCCGGGACGCCGGCAGAACATGCACGCCGACACCCTAGAGGCTGCGGTCAGGAAATGCGATCGGCGAAGCTGTGCGGCCGGTCCCGCCACTCGGCGTCGGCCGGCCGCGACGGGGCACCGTCGCGGATCACCACGTGCGCGGCGAGCACCCCGCCGACGGTGGCCCCGTTGACGATCTCCCCGGACAGCGCCATCCGCACCGCCTCCTCCAGCGGCACCCGGTGCACGACCAGGTCGGCCTCCTCGTCGCCGAGCACCTCCCGGTCCACCGGCGTCAGGTCGCGGGCCAGGAACACCCGCACGACCTCGTCGGTGAACCCGGGCGAGGCGGCCACGTCGACCAGCGTCTCCCACCGCCCGGCCGCGAGCCCGGCCTCCTCGGCCAGCTCGCGCCGCGCGGCCTCCACCGGGTCCTCGCCCGGGTGGTCGAGCAACCCGGCGGGCAGCTCCCAGATCCGCCGTCCCAGCGGGTGCCGGTACTGGTGGACCAGGGTGACGGCGCCGTCGTCGTCGACCGCGGCGATCGCGACGGCGCCCAGGTGCTCGACGACCTCGCGCCGGGCGGTGCCGCCGCCGGGCATCGCGACCTCGTCGACGCGCAGCCCCACCACGCGTCCGATGTGGACGTCCTTGCTGGACACCACACGGAACTCGTGCTCGCCGGGCGCGCTCAATGCGCGCTCACGGTGGGTTCGGGCAGCTCGACCGGCAGCCGGTCCGCGGTGCGGTACTGGACGACGGCCTTGATGAACGCGTCGAACAGCGGGTGCGGCCGGGTCGGGCGGCTCTTGAGCTCGGGGTGCGCCTGGGTGCCGACGAAGAACGGGTGCACGTCGGCGGGCAACTCGACGAACTCGACCAGCCGGTCGTCCGGGGACGTGCCGGAGAAGACCAGACCGGCGTCGGCCAGGCGCTTGCGGTAGGCGTTGTTGACCTCGTAGCGGTGCCGGTGCCGCTCGGAGACGTCCGTGCCGCCGTAGGCCCTGGCGACCTGTGAGCCGGGCTTGAGCCTGGCCGGGTAGGCGCCCAGCCGCATGGTGCCGCCCATGTCGCGCTCGCCGGCGACGACGTCCTTCTGGTCGGCCATCGTGGAGATCACCGGGTGCTCGGTGGTGTCGTCGAACTCCGCCGAGTTCGCGCCCTCGATGCCGGCCAGGTTGCGGGCCGCCTCGATGACCATGCACTGCAGGCCCAGGCACAGCCCGAGCACCGGGATGCCGCGGGTGCGGGCGTAGGTGATGGCGCCGATCTTGCCCTCGATGCCGCGTACGCCGAACCCGCCGGGCACCAGGACGCCGTCGACGTCGCCGAGTGCGGCGGCAGCGCCGGCCGGGGTGGTCGCGCGGTCGGAGGCGACCCACACGATCTCGACCTTGGCGCGGTGGGCGAAGCCGCCGGCGCGCAGGGCCTCCGTGACCGACAGGTAGGCGTCGGGCAGGTCGATGTACTTGCCGACCAGCGCGACGCGGACCGTCTCGGACGGGTTGTGGACGCGGTCGAGCAGGTCGCCCCACACCGTCCAGTCCACGTCGCGGAAGGGCAGGCCGAGGCGGCGCACGACGTAGGCGTCCAGCGCCTCGCGGTGCAGCACCTTCGGGATGTCGTAGATCGACGGGGCGTCCGGGCAGGCGATGACCGCCTCGGTGTCCACGTCGCACATCAGCCCGATCTTGCGCTTGAGGTCCTCGGGCAGGTCCCGGTCGGCCCGGCACACCAGCGCGTCGGGCTGGATGCCGATGTTGCGCAGCGCGGCGACCGAGTGCTGGGTCGGCTTGGTCTTCAGCTCCCCCGACGGCGCGAGGTAGGGCACCAGCGACACGTGCAGGAAGAAGCAGTTGTCCCGGCCGATCTCGTGCCGCACCTGGCGGCAGGCCTCCAGGAACGGCAGCGATTCGATGTCGCCGACCGTGCCGCCGACCTCGGTGATGACCACGTCCGGCTGCTTCCCGGTGCCGTCGGACTCCGCGACCGCCATGATGCGGCGCTTGATCTCGTCGGTGATGTGCGGGATGACCTGCACGGTGTCACCGAGGTACTCACCGCGGCGCTCCTTGGCGATCACCTCGGAGTACACCTGCCCGGTGGTGACGTTCGCCGAGCCGGAGAGGTCCCGGTCGAGGAACCGCTCGTAGTGACCGATGTCCAGGTCGGTCTCGGCACCGTCCTCGGTGACGAAGACCTCGCCGTGCTGGAACGGGTTCATGGTGCCCGGATCCACGTTGAGGTAGGGATCCAGCTTCTGCATCGTGACCCGCAGGCCGCGAGAGGTGAGGAGCTGGCCCAGGCTGGAGGCCGTCAGGCCCTTGCCCAGTGAGGAGGCGACGCCCCCGGTGACGAAAACGTACTTGGCTGTCCGCGGCTGAAGTCCCACGGGCTTCCACCTTATCGCACCCGCCCCCGGACGCTCGCTCGCCGCGCCCACGTAGTTCGATGGGTCACGTCCGACGTTCACGCGTGAAAGAGGCACCGTGTCCCAGCCACCCGCTTCCCAGCCCACCTGGACCGCCCCGGTCGCGCCCGGTCCGCTCGACGCGACGGTGCGCGTGCCCGGTTCCAAGTCGATCACCAACCGCGCGTTCGTGCTGGCCGCGCTGGCCGCGGAGCCGACGCTGGTGCGCGCCCCGCTGGACTCCCGCGACGCGCGGCTGATGCTGGGCGCGCTGGAGGCGCTCGGCGGCGGCTGGGAACGCCGCGGCGAGGACGTCCTGGTGCGGCCGCTGGTGCACGGCTCGACCGAGCCGGCCTCCGTGGTGCTGGGCAACGCGGGCACCGTCGCCCGGTTCACGCCCGCGCTGGCCGGGCTCGGGTCGGCGCCGGTGACCTTCGACGGCGACGAGGCGATCCGCCGCCGCCCGATCGCGCCGCTGCTGTCCGCGCTGCGGGAGGCGGGCGCGGACATCGACGACGCCGGCCGCGGCGCTCCCCCGTTCACCGTGCGCGGGCACGGCGGGCTGCCGGGCGGGAAGGTCGACCTCGATTCCAGCGCTTCGAGCCAGTTCCTGTCGGCTCTGCTGCTGGCCGGGCCCGCCTTCGACGCCGGGGTGACGGTGCGGCTGACCGGCGGGACCCCGCCGAGCGAGCCGCACATCGCGATGACGCTGGGCATGCTCACGCGGTTCGGCGCGTCGCCGGAGCGGGACGGCGCGGAGTTCCACGTCGGGCCGGCCGCGCTGTCCTGCCCGGACTTCGCGGTCGAGCCGGACCTGTCCACGGCGGCACCGTTCGTGGTCGCCGCGGCCGCCGCCGGCGGCACCGTGCGCATCCCGGGCTGGCCGGAGTACTCCACCCAGCCGGGTGACTGGCTGCGCAGCCTGATGGCGGAGCTGGGCCAGCGCGCCGAGCTCACCGCGGACGGGCTCAGCGTCACCGGAACGGGCGAAATTCCGGGCGCTCGCCTCGACCTGCACGAGGTCGGCGAGCTGACCCCGGTGATCGCCGCGCTGCTGTGCTTCGCCGACGGGCCGTCGGTCATCTCCGGGGTGGCGCACCTGCGCGGGCACGAGACCGACCGGCTGGCGGCGCTGGCCACCGAACTGTCCGCGCTGGGCGCCGGGGTTCGCGAGACCGCGGACGGCCTGGAGATCACCCCGGCTCCCCTGCACGGCGGGCACTTCCGCACCTACGACGACCACCGCCTGGTGATGGCGGGAGCCGTGCTGGGCCTGCGCGTGCCCGGCGTTTCGGTGGAGAACCCGGCGACGGTCGGCAAGACCTTCCCCGGGTTCACCGCCGCGTGGGACGCGATGCTCAGCTGACCACGTCGGCCAGGCGCTCCACCTGGTCCGGATCGGTGCCCCAGCAGTACAGCACGAGTTCGTCGGCGCCGAGGTCCGCGAAGTGCTTGGCCGCTTCGCGGACCTGTTCCGGCGTGGTGAGCATGCGCTCGGCGGTCTGCCGCGCGTAGTCGCCGGTGAAGGCGTAGTAGTGCAGGATCGCGGCGCGTGCGTCGTCCACTGTGGACTCGGGGCCGAGCGCGACGTTGACCTGCGCGACCATGCGCGGGCTGCCGTCGCGGGCCTCCTCGGCCCAGAACCGCTCGACCTTCGTGAACAGCTCGCCGGCCCACTGCGGCGGCGCGGCGCACAGGAAGCCGTCACCCCAGCGCGCGACGCGGCGCAGGGCGGCGTCGGCGAAGGCGCCGAACAGGACCTCCGGGCCGCCGGGCCGGGCCGGCGCGGGGCCGATCGGCTCGGCGCCGGACCAGATCCGCCGCATGCGGGCCATCTGCTCGTCCAGGCGGCGCCCGCGGTGGCGGGGATCGGTGCCGGTGGCCTGGTGGTCGTCCGCGCGCCCGCCGACGCCGAGCCCGAGGGTGAACCGGCCGCCGGAGAGGCGGTCGAGGGTGGCGGCCTGCTTGGCGAGCAGGGCGGGTTCGCGCAGCGGGGCGAGCAGGACCTCGGTCTGCAGGCGGACGCGCGTGGTGGCGCCGGCCAGCACGGCGAGGGCGACCAGGGGCTCGGGGTTGTCGTAGACGAGCCGGTCGAGGAGCCCGAGCGTGCGGAACGGGCCGTCGTCGGCGCGACGGGCCCAGTCGGTCAGGTTCTCCGGGCGGCCGATGGGCAGGCCGAGACCGTAGTGCATTGAGTTCCTCCAGAAAACGGGCGTGGCGGACAACGGTGCCGCCCGCTCCGGACCGGTTCGTGTGCTGCCTTCTGCGGCTGTACTTCGGTGGCAGGCACGGTCCCGTGGAGTACGTTCGATCCTAGCCGAAGATCACCGGGGGAAGGAACGAGTTTCATGACCGATCGCCGGTTCCGGTTCGGGCTCGTCAGCGGGCGGCCCGGTCCCGCGCGGCAGTGGGCCGGCCTCGCCCGCCGCGCGGAGGACGCCGGTTTCGACACCCTGCTGGTGCCCGACGGCGCGGGGGTGCAGGCGTCCGTCCCGGCGCTGGCGGCCGTCGCCGCGTCGGGTTCCCGGCTGCGGATCGGCACGTTCGTGCTGGCCGCGCCGCTGCATTCGCCCGGCCGGATCGCGTGGGAGACCGCCACGCTCGACCAGCTGTCCGAGGGCCGGTTCGAGCTCGGTCTCGGGGCGGGGCGGGCCGACGCCGGCACCACGGCCGAGCTGCTGGGGATGCCGTTCGGCAGCGCCGGTGACCGCGTGGGCCAGGTGGGTGAGGCCATCCGGGCGGTGCGGAAGCTGTTCGCGGACGGCACCTTCACGCCGGTCCAGCAGCCGGCGCCGCCGATCCTGGTGGCCGGCGGCGGGAACCGCCTGCTGCGACTGGCCGCGGAGGAGGCCGACATCGTCGCCGTGCACGCGGGCCGGGAGAACACCGAGGACGGGCTGCGGGCTCGGCTGCCCGTGCTACGGGAGGCCGCCGGGGCGCGGTTCGACGAGCTCGAGCTGAGCGTGAACGTGTTCGCCATCGGCGACGGCGAAGTCCCGGAGTGGCTGCGGCAGTTCGGCATCGACCCGTCGGCGAGCCGGGACAACGCGAACCTGTCCGTCCTGACCGGCGGCACCGCCGAGGTGGTGGATCTGCTGCGCCGCCGGCGCGACGAGTTCGGACTGTCCTACGTGACGATCAACGCCCACGCGCTCGAGCAGGCCTTACCCGTGGTCGAAGCCCTCGCCGGCACCTGAGCACCCGGGCGCGCCGGTCCTGCCCGCCGCCGGTCACAGCCGTGCCGTATAGGTCGTTATACACCGAACCCGGGTCAGCTGCCCGGCTGGGGCACGCCCGGCGCGGGAGACTGGGCGTTGCCCGCGATGCCGTACCGCCCGGTGCCGCCGTCCAGCTGTTCCTTCAGCGCCAGCACGGTGCTGATCCGCCCCGCGGCCGTGTTCGCGTTGTCCACGGTGGACAGGATCGACGTGGCGGACGTGTCCGCCCGCACGAAGCCGATCGCCCCGGTGCCCTCGGCCGACGCCGGGTCGCCGGCCAGCACCGTGCCCGCTCCGGAGCGGTCCAGCTGCGCGGCGAACCGCGCCAGGGTGGCGGCCTTGTCGCCCGCGCCGTCGCCCGTCGCCTGGCCGCCGGTGAGCACCAGCGCCAGCTGCCCCGGCCCGATGCCCGGGCTGGCGTTCACGAACCCACCGTCCTGCAGGCCCGCGATCGCCGCGGACAACTCGTCCGTGGTGGACTGCGGCTGCGCGGTGTCCTTGTTGAGCAGCAGCACCGAACCCACGAGCGCCCCGGCCAGCGTGCCCGGGTCACCGGCCGTCGGGAAGGTCGAGCCCGCGGGCTGCAGCCGGGTCACGACCTGGCGCAGCTGGTCGGACTTGGCCGGGTCGGTGAAGGAGTCGGTCAGCTGCAGCTCCCCCGAGACCCGCGCGCCGGACTGCTCCACGAGCTGCCGCAGCGCGTCGCGGTCGGCCGGGTTCGCCTCCTGGGTGGTGATCAGCACGACCGAACGGCGGTCCAGCGCGCCCGCGACGACCTTGGGGCCGACCGAGGCGGCGAAGGCGTCCGCATCGGACAGTCGCGCGTTGAGCTGGTTGCGCTGGGCCTCCAGATCGGACACCTGGCCGGCGAGCTTGCCCTTCTCGTCGGACAGCCCGGACAGCAGCGCCCCGTTGAGCGCCGTCGATCCGAGCACGACACCCACGGCCAGTGCCAGGAACACCGCCGCGATCGAGACGATGTGGTACCGCAGAGAAATCACGTGAAGAGCCCCTTGACCCAGCTTGCGAAGGAATCCCAGGTGGAGCGCGCCCAGTCGAGGTAGGCCCCGCCGACGTCGGACATGAGCAGCGCGACCGCGACCGCGACGAGCGCGGCGACCACCAGCAGCACCACCGCGCCCAGGGACACGCGGCTGCGGTGCAGGGCGGCGACCGCCTTGCCGTCCACGAGCCGGGTGCCGAGCTTGAGCCGGGTCAGGAACGTCGACGGGTTCGACCCGGACCGGCCGTGGTCGAGGAACTCCCGCAGCGTCGCCTGGAAGCCGACCGTGACGACCAGCCCCGCCTCGTGGGTGTCGGCGAGCAGCAGCGCGAGGTCCTCGGGGTTGCCGGACGCCGGGAACGTGACCGCGCCGATGCCGAGGTCCTGGATGCGCGCCACACCGGGCGCGTGCCCGTCGGGCTGGGCCGGGACGACGACCTCCGCGCCGCACTTGAGCGTCTCGGCGTCGATGCCGAACGGGTCACCGACGATGATGTCCGGCTGGTAGCGCTGGGCGCGCAGCGTGTCCGCGCCACCGTCCACACCGATCAGCACCGGCCGGTGCTCCGCGATGTACTTCTTGAGCGCCTTGAGGTCCTCGGCGTGCCCCTTGCCGGGGGCGACCACGAGCACGTGCCGGTCGCGCAGCGGCACCCGGACCTCCGGCACGCCGACGCCGTCGAGGATCAGCGTGCGCTCGCGGCGCAGGAACTCGATGGTGTTGGCGGAGAAGGCCTCCAGCTGGGTGGACATCCCGGCCTTGGCCTCGATCATCTGGTCGGCCACGCTGTCGGGTGTCTGCTCGGTGCCGCTGGCGAGCTGCTTGTCGCCGGCGTAGACCGCGCCCTCGTGCACCCGCACCCGGCTGCCGTCCTTGAGCCGCCGCAGGATCTCGCCGCCGACGTTGTCGACCAGCGGGATCCCGGCGTTGACGAGGATCTCCGGCCCCAGGTTGGGGAACCGCCCGGAGATCGAGGGCGAGGCGTTGACGACGGCGGCGACCTCGGCCTCGACGAGCGCGTCGGCCGTGGTGCGGTCGAGGTCGATCTGGTCGAGCACGACGATGTCGCCGGGACCGACGCGGCGCAGCAGGTCCCGCGTTCGCCGGTCCACCCTGGCGACGCCGACGACGCCGGGGAGGGCCTCGGTGGTGCGCGAGAGCAGACCGGGAAGCTTCATGTGCCCGATGGTGACAAACACCGGCCGGTTGCCGCGCCGCAACACGCCGTAAGCGATCCGGTTTCTCGGGGTGATCTTGAGATCGCGACCGGTGCGTGTGGACGGTCAGCGCTTGGCGCGCTTGCCCTTCTTGCGGGGTTTCACCGCCGCCTGCTTGTCCGCGTCGGCCACGGCGAGCAGTTCCTCCGCGTGCGCGCGGCCGGACTCGGTGCTCTCCATGCCGGCCAGCATGCGGGCCAGCTCGACCACGCGCTCGGACTTCTCGAGCGTCTTCACGTCGCTGCGCGTGACGCCCTCGGCGGTGCCCTTGTCGACCACCAGGTGCCGGTCGGCGAACGCGGCCACCTGCGGCAGGTGGGTCACGACGAGGACCTGGTGGGTGCGCGCCAGCCGCGCCAGGCGGCGCCCGATCTCGATCGCCGCCCGGCCGCCGACACCGGCGTCCACCTCGTCGAACACCAGTGTCTGCACGGTGTCCGCGTCGGCGAGCACGACCTCGATCGCGAGCATCACGCGGGACAGCTCACCGCCGGAGGCGGCCTTGTGCACCGGCATCGCCGGGGCCGCCGGATGCGCTTTCAGCATCAGCTCGACGTCGTCGACACCCGAGCTGCCCGCGTGCACCAGCTCGCCTTCGACGCGCAGCGCCTGCGGGTCGGAGGGATCCGTGCCGCGCCGCCGCACCGTCACCTCGATCTGCGCCGCGCCCATCGCGAGCCCGGCCAGCTCCTCGGTGACCGCACCGGCCAGCTCGGCGGCCGCGACCGCGCGGGCCCGCGAGACGACCGCGGCGTGTTCGGCCAGCCGCCCGGCCAGCTCGTCACGCCGGGCGGCCAGCGCCGCCAGCGCCTCCTCCGAGGTGTCCATCGACTCCAGGCGTGTCCGCGCGTCCTCGGCCCAGGCCAGCACGCCGTCGACGTCGGCCGCGTACTTGCGGGTCAGGGTCTTCAGCTCGGCCTGGCGCGCGAGCACCTGCTCCAGGCGCGCGGGGTCGGCCTCCAGCCCGTCCAGGTAGCCGCCCAGCTCGGCGCCGACGTCGTTGAGCAGCATCTCGGCCTCGGCCAGGCGGGGTTCCAGGTCGCGCAGCGCCGAGTCGTCGGCGCTCGCCAGCCGCCGCCGGGCCTCGCCGATCAGGCCGAGCGCGCCCGGCTGGTCCGGATCGCCGTCCGCCGCACCGGACACCGCCGCCTGCGCACCGCTCGCCGCCGTGCGCAGCTCCTCGGTGGCGGTCAGCCGCTTGACCTGCTCGGCCAGCTCGGCGTCCTCCCCCGGCTGCGGGTCCACCGCGGCGATCTCGTCCAGGCCGTGCTTGAGCAGGTCGGCCTGCTGCGCCATCTCGCGCGACCGGCTGGTGCGCTCGGCCAGCTCGGTGACCACCGCCAGCCACTCGTCGCGGACCGCGCGGTAGGCGGCCAGCGGCGCGGCGACGTCGTCCCCGGCGAAGCGGTCGAGCACCTCACGCTGCTCGGACGGCCGCAGCAGCCGCAGCTGGTCGTTCTGCCCGTGCACGGCCAGGAGGCGGTCGGCCAGGTCGGACAACACGCTCACCGGCACCGAACGGCCGCCCAGGTGGGCACGCGAGCGCCCGTCGGACCCCACCGAGCGCAGGGTGATCAGGCTGCCGTCCTCGTCGGGCTCGCCGCCGGCGTCGGCCACGATGCGGGCGACGTGCTCGGCGAACACACCCTCGAACCGCCCCTCGACGCTCGCCCGGCCGGAGCCGTTGCGGACCTTCGACGCCTCGGCGCGTCCCCCGGACAGCAGGTGCAGCCCGGTGACCACCATCGTCTTGCCGGCGCCGGTCTCGCCGGTGACCACGGTGAATCCCGGGTGCAGTTCGAGCAGGGCGTCCTCGATCACTCCGAGGCCCTGGATGCGCATCTCGGCCAGCACGGGGACCACCGTAGCGCTCCGCTCCGACAATCCGTGACGGACTCGCCTCAGCGCGCGTGCCGCTCCCGCCAGCTCTTGACGGGCAGCGCGAACTTGTGGACCAGGCGGTCGGTGAACGGGCCCGGGTGCAGGCGCACCAGCCGGACCGGCACCTCCCCCGCGACCACCTCGACCCGCGCGCCGCGGGGCAACGCGATGTGCCGCAGCCCGTCGCAGGTCAGGACCGCCGGCGAGCCGTGCGGATCGACCCCGACGGTGATCACCGAGTCCCGCGAGACGACGAGCGGCCGGGAGAACATCGCGTGGGCGTTGCTGGGCACGACGAGCAGCGCCTCGACGTCGGGCCAGATGATCGGCCCGCCCGCGGAGAACGCGTAGGCCGTCGACCCGGTCGGAGTGGCGCACAGCACACCGTCGCACCCGAACGCCGACACCGGACGGCCGTCGACCTCGATCAGCGCGTCCAGGATGCGCTCGCGGGTGCTCTTCTCGACGCTGGCCTCGTTGAGCGCCCACGTCCGCGCCACGATCCGGTCCTCGACCGACACCGTGACGTCGATCGTCATGCGCTCCTCGACGGTGTAGTCGCGCGACACCACGCGGGCCACGGTTTCGGTGAGCGCGTCGGAGTCGGCCTCGGTGAGGAACCCGACGCGGCCGAGGTTGACCCCCAGCACGGGCACCCGCGCCGGGCGGGCCAGCTCGGCCGCCCGCAGGAGAGTGCCGTCACCGCCGAGCACCAGGACCAGCTCGGCGCCCCGCGCCGGGTCGTCGTGCGGCGCGACCAGGCTGCACAGCTCGTCGAAGGACTCGTGCTCGATGAGCTCCTTGACCTCGTCGTCGATGACCCGCAGGCCGATGCCGGCTTCGGCGAAGCGGGTGGCGACCTCGCGGGCGGCGTCCTTGGTCGTCTCGCGGTCGGGGTGCATGACCAGCAGCACCTCGCGGGTTTCGCTCACTGGGGACCCTTCTCGACCGCTTCGCGGACCAGCTGTTCGACGTCGGTGCCGGGCGCCGGGTCGCGCCGCAGCCAGACGAAGTATTCGACGTTGCCCGACGGGCCCGGCAGCGGGCTCGCGACCGCGCCGTGGGGGTGCAGGCCCAGCCCCGCCGCGGCGGCGAGGACGTCGAGGACGGCGCCGGCGCGCAGCTGCGGGTCCCGGACCACACCGCCGCTGCCGAGGCGTTCCTTGCCCACCTCGAACTGCGGTTTGACCATCGGCACCAGGTCGGCGTCGTGGTGGGCGCAGGCCAGCAGCGCGGGCAGGACCAGGCGCAGGGAGATGAACGACAGGTCTCCGACGACGAGGTCGACGGGGCCGCCGGTCTGCTCCGGGGTGAGGGTGCGGACGTTGGTCTTGTCGAGCACCACGACCCGCTCGTCGGTCTGCAGGCGCCAGTCGAGCAGGCCGCGGCCGACGTCGGCGGCGACCACCTCACGGGCGCCGCGGCGCAGCAGGACGTCGGTGAACCCGCCGGTGGAGGCGCCGGCATCCAGGCAGCGTTTGCCCTCGACCGACAGGCCGGCCGGTTCGAAGGCCTCGAGCGCGCCGAGGAGCTTGTGAGCGCCGCGGGAGGCCCAGCCGGGGTCGTCGGAGGCCTTGACCACGATCGGCGCGCCGGGTTCGACGCCCGTGGCGGGTTTGCTGGCGACCATGCCGCGCACGGTCACCTTGCCCTCGCTGATCAGCGTGCTGGCGTGCTCGCGGGACCGGGCGAGGCCCCGGCGCACCAGTTCGGCGTCGAGCCGGGCCCTGCGGGGCATCGGCTCACACCTTGTCGATGCTGGACAGCGCGGCGGTCAGCGCGGAGTGCACGGTGTCGAAACGTTCGACGTGCTCGGCGAGCGGGACCTGGTCCAGGTCGTCGAGCGCGGCCATGGCGTCGGCGATCCCGGGCCGCGGGTCGGCCGGGGGCGCGGCGCCCGGCGGCGGCCCGGGCACCGGCGGTCCGGGCGTGGGGCGCGGCTGCGGACTGGGTTGGTGCTGCACGGTCACCACGCTAACGGATCGGTTCGCCACCGGTGGGGAGCCCCAGCTCGGTGAACGCGGCCGTGGCGCGCTCGCCCCCGGGTCGCAGCGCGGTGACGCCGGTGTCCCAGGCGACGGCGCACAGGGTGCGCAGGAGCGCCAGCGGGGTGCCGTCCCCGTCCGCGACGAGGGTGTCGCCGTGCGGGCGCACCTGCCAGCCGGGCTGCGGCGCGATGCGCAGCTCGCCTGGGGGTTCGGCGAGGGCGCCGAGGTCGGCGCCCAGGTAGGTGGGGCGCTCGGCCGGGGCCGCGGCGACGAGGGTGGCCGGGGTCGCCACACCGGTGAGCACGCACAGCGAGTCGACCCCGGCGGTGACGGCTCCCGCGATGTCGGTGTCCAGCCGGTCGCCGACGGCCAGCGGGCGGCTCGCGTTCGCCGAGGCCGCCGCCGTGTGGAACAGCGGGGCCTCGGGCTTGCCGGCCACCTCGGGGGTGGCGCCGGTGGCCGTGCGCAGTGCGGCGACCATCGATCCGTTGCCGGGCAGCAGGCCGCGCTCGGTGGGCAGGGTGGTGTCGACGTTGCAGGCGACCCAGAGGGCGCCGGCGCGGATCGCGACGCAGGCTTCGGCCAGGTCGGCCCAGCCGGTGGCGGGGTTGTGGCCCTGCACGACGGCGGCGACGTCGCCACCGTCGTCGCCGGCCTCGCGCACGGGTTTGAGGCCGGCGGCGGTGATCTCGTCCTCGAGCGCGGGTGCGCCGACGACGAGGACGGCCGAGCCGGCGGGCAGCCGGTCGCCGAGCAGCTTCGCGGCTGCCTGGGCGCTCGTGCTGACCTCGTCCGGCGCGGCGTCGACGTCGAGTGCCCGCAGGTGCGCGGCGACGTCCCCGGGTGCCTTGGACGCGTTGTTGGTCACGAACCGCACCGGGGTGCCCTGCTCGCGCAGGCGGCGGATCGCCTCCGCGGCTCCCGGGATGGGCCGGGCGCCGTGGTAGACGGTGCCGTCGAGGTCGAGCAGGAACGCGTCGTAGGCGGTCCGGAGGGCGTCAGCCATTCGCCAGCTCCGCGGCGCGCTCGGCGGCGTCGGTCTCGTCGTCCTCGTCGGCCTCGGCGGCGTGCAGGAACCAGCGCAGCGCCTCGTCGGTGCGCCCGGCCGCCACGAGGTTGTCGGCGTAGGCGTAGAACAGGCGGGCGCTCCACGGGTCGCGTTTGCGCGGGTCGAGGTCGTCGCCCTGCAGGGAGACCACGGCGGCGTCGACCTGGCCGAGGTCGCGTCGCGCCCCGGCGGCGACGATCTTCAGCTCGATCTCGACGTCGCGCGGCAGCTTGTGGCCCTGCATCTCCTTGGCGAGGTCGAGGGCCCGCTCCGGCCGGCCGAGGGCGCGTTCGGCGTCGGCGATGACGGCGATGTGCTGGTCGGTGCGGGTCATCCGGCGGACGGCCCGCAGCTCGGCGAGGGCTTCCTGCCAGCGGCCGGCGTGGTAGGCCACCAGGCCGAGCGCTTCGCGGACGATCGGCACGCGGGAGGCGCGGGTCTTGGCGTACTTCGCGTGCGCCAGGGCGGCCTCCGGGTCGGTGTCGATGAGGTTCCCCGCGGCGACCAGGTGCTTGCCGACGGTCTCCGCGAGCGACTTCGGGAGGGTGCGCAGCTCGCGGCGGGCGTCCGGGTCGAGGTCGCTGAACTCGATGTCCTCGGGCAGTTCGGGGGCTTCGAGGAGTTCCCGGGCGAGGGTGGCGTCGTCGAGGTCGCGGCCCCGCCCGGGCCGGCGGTCCTCGCCGCGGTTGCCGCGTCGCCGATCGCGGAACTCGGCGTCCGCGATCTCCACGTGGTCCTCCCGGGCGACCGGTTCGGTCACGGCGGCGTACTCGTCCTCGGCCAGCGCCTGGATCTCGTCGTCGGAGGGGAGGTCGGCATCGTTGGCGCGGGCGTCGCGCTCGCTGGCACCTCGCGGTTCGCGCTCGTCGGCGCGGGCGCCGGCCTCGTCGGCGCGGGTCTCGCGCTCGGTGACACCTCGCAGCTCGCGCTCGTCGGCGCGGGTCTCGGCCTCGCTGGCGCGGGGCTGCGGCTCACTGGCCGATCCGGTCTCGGCCTCGGCGGCGCCGGTCCCGGCCGCGTTGGCGCGGTTCTCGGCGTCGGTGTCGGCGGGCTGTTCAGCCGTGTCGCCGGGTGCGCCCGGCTCGCCGGCGATGCCGGCTTCCCCGGCGTCGGCGGGGGCAGGCCCGGACCGGGCGGCGGCCGCCGTGGCCGGGTCCTCGCGGATCGTGTCGGCCGCCCGCTCCTCGACCGCGGTCTCGTCGAGGCCGGTGACGGTGCCGTCCACCTCGCCACTCGGCCGATCGTCGCGGCGGTACTCGCGCCCGGAGGTCCGGCTGTCGTCGCGTTTGCCGTAGGCGCCGCGGCGCTCGTC
This sequence comes from Amycolatopsis thermophila, assembly GCF_030814215.1. NCBI lineage: Bacteria > Bacillati > Actinomycetota > Actinomycetes > Pseudonocardiales > Pseudonocardiaceae > Amycolatopsis > Amycolatopsis thermophila. The sequence continues at coordinate 6,250,932 of NZ_JAUSUT010000001.1, forward strand.
GGAGGAACGCCCCTCGCGGTCGCCATAACCGCCACGACGCTCGTCCGACGAACGCCCTTCGCGGTTGCCGTAACCACCACGGCGCTCGTCAGAGGAACGCCCCTCCCGGTTGCCATAGCCGGCACCGCGACGGTCACCGAAGGAACTGCCCTTGCGGTCGCCGTAGCCGCCGCCACGGCGGTCGTCGGAGGGACGCCCCTCACGGTCGCCATAGCCACCCCGGGCGCCGGACGAACGACCCGGCCGGTCGCCGTAGCTCCCGCGACGGTCGTCGAACGAACGCCCCTCACGGTTGCCGTAGCCCGCACGGCGGTCATCGAAGGAACGCCCCTCGCGGCTGCCGTAGCCCCCACGGCGCTCGTCCGACGAACGCCCTTCCCGGCTGCCGTAGCCCCCACGGCGGTCATCGAAGGAACGCCCCTCGCGGCTGCCATAGCCGCCACCGCGCCGGTCGTCGGAGGGGCGGCTTTCGCGGTTGCCGTATCCACCGGTGCGGCGGTCGCCAGAGCCGCCACCACGGCGGTCGTCGGTGGGGCGGTTGCCGCGCTTGTCGTCGCGGTTCCAGCCCGGCCGGTCGTCGCGGCCGGCGCCCCGGCGGTCGTCGTCCCGCTTCCAGCCGGGGCGGCTGTCGGAGCCACGACGCTCGTCGTCCCGCTTCCACACGGGACGGTCGCCGCGCTGGTCGTTGCCGCGGTTCCAGCCGGGCCGGTCGCCGCGGCCGCCACGGCGGTCGTCGTCCCGCTTCCACACGGGACGGTCGCCGCGCTGGTCGTTGCCGCGGTTCCAGCCGGGCCGGTCGCCGCGGCCGCCACGGCGGTCGTCGTCCCGCTTCCACGCGGGACGATCACCACGGCGGTCGTCGAAGCCGCGGTTACCGCGCCGGTCGTCGTCACGGCCCCGGTCGCCGAAGCCGCGGCTGCCACCACGGCGGTCGTCATCGCGACCGCGGGCACCGAAGCCGCGGTTACCGCGCGAGTCGTCATCGCGACCGCGGTCGCCGAAGCCGCGGCTGCCGCCACGGCGATCGTCGTCGCGGGCGCGGTTCGCGCTGCCGCCGGAGGCGCGATTGCCTCCACGGCGGTCGTCTTCGCGGTTCCAGCCCGGGCGGTCTCCGCCGGAGCGCCCGCTGCGCTGGTCGCCGAAGTCGCGGCCACCGCGCTCGCGGTATCCGCTTCCGCGGCGGTCACCGCCGTCGCGTCCGCTGGATCGGTTGTCGTCCTGCCGGCCATATCCGCCCGACCGGCCACCCTGCCCCGCTTTGCCTCGCGGGGTGCCTCGCTGCGCTCCCGAACGCCCTGTACCGGGAGCCGAATCGCGGCGCCGGGGGCGATCGGATGCGGCGTCGTCGAAGTCGCGCCGCCCGAAGTCCGCCACCTGGGCCTCCTCTTTCTACGTTGTGAAGATCGATAAACACGCCAAGGGCCCGTCAGGCGAGCCAATCGGCTATCCTAACGGGCCCTTGGGAAAGGGTGTTCGGCGGTGTCCTACTCTCCCACACCCGCGAGGGTGCAGTACCATCGGCGCTGGCAGGCTTAGCTTCCGGGTTCGGAATGGGACCGGGCGTTTCCCTACCGCCATGACCACCGAAACTCTCCGAAACAACACCAGAAGTTTCCGGTGTGGTGTTTCAGAGTTGCAGAGCGGATGCGTAGCAGCTTTGTGGGCAAGTCCTCGGCCTATTAGTACCAGTCCACTCAAAAACACATTACTGTGCGTCCATGTCTGGCCTATCAACCCAATCGTCTCTTGGGGGCCTTAACCCACAAAGGGGTGGGAGACCTCATCTAGGAACAGGCTTCCCGCTTAGATGCCTTCAGCGGTTATCCCTTCCGAACGTAGCTAACCAGCCATGCCACTGGCGTGACAACTGGCATACCAGAGGTTCGTCCGTCCCGGTCCTCTCGTACTAGGGACAGCCTTCCTCAAGTCTCCTACGCGCGCGGCGGATAGGGACCGAACTGTCTCACGACGTTCTAAACCCAGCTCGCGTGCCGCTTTAATGGGCGAACAGCCCAACCCTTGGGACCTACTCCGGCCCCAGGATGCGACGAGCCGACATCGAGGTGCCAAACCATGCCGTCGATATGGACTCTTGGGCAAGATCAGCCTGTTATCCCCGGGGTACCTTTTATCCGTTGAGCGACATCCCTTCCACCAGGAGATGCCGGATCACTAGTCCCTGCTTTCGCACCTGCTCGACCCGTCAGTCTCACAGTCAAGCTCCCTTGTGCACTTACACTCAACACCTGATTGCCAACCAGGCTGAGGGAACCTTTGGGCGCCTCCGTTACCTTTTAGGAGGCAACCGCCCCAGTTAAACTACCCACCAGGCACTGTCCCTGAACCCGATCAGGGCCCTAGGTTAGATTCCCAATCCGACCAGAGTGGTATTTCAACAACGACTCCACCCGAACTAGCGTCCAAGCTTCACAGTCTCCCACCTATCCTACACAAGCCGAACCGAAAACCAATACCAAGCTATAGTAAAGGTCCCGGGGTCTTTCCGTCCTGCCGCGCGTAACGAGCATCTTTACTCGTAGTGCAATTTCACCGGGCCTGTGGTTGAGACAGCCGGAAAGTCGTTACGCCATTCGTGCAGGTCGGAACTTACCCGACAAGGAATTTCGCTACCTTAGGATGGTTATAGTTACCACCGCCGTTTACTGGCGCTTAAATTCTCAGCTTCGCCCCCCGAAGAGAGCTAACCGGTCCTCTTAACGTTCCAGCACCGGGCAGGCGTCAGTCCATATACATCGTCTTACGACTTCGCATGGACCTGTGTTTTTAGTAAACAGTCGCTTTCCGCTGGTCTCTGCGGCCAACTCACCCTAGCCCGCACGGGGCTTCAAGTGCTTTGGCCCCCCTTCTCCCGAAGTTACGGGGGCATTTTGCCGAGTTCCTTAACCACAGTTCACCCGACCGCCTTAGTATTCTCTACCTGACCACCTGTGTCGGTTTGGGGTACGGGCCGCACATGTTCTCGCTAGAGGCTTTTCTCGGCAGCAGAGGATCACCCTACTTCGCCTCAACGGCTACGCATCACGTCTCAGACTCTATGAGCAGCGGATTTACCTACCACTCGTCCTACACGCTTACACCAGTACAACCACTCACTGGCGGAGCTACCTTCCTGCGTCACCCCATCGCTTGACTACTACACACTCAGGCCCCACGCTCACCACCATTGGCCCGAAGGCCGCCGGCAGCTCGGGTGGTTAGTATCATGCGCCTCGTCATGGGCGAACATACGCGGGTACGGGAATATCAACCCGTTGTCCATCGACTACGCCTGTCGGCCTCGCCTTAGGTCCCGACTTACCCTGGGCAGATTAACTTGACCCAGGAACCCTTGGTCATCCGGCGGCAGAGTTTCCCACTCTGCATTCGCTACTCATGCCTGCATTCTCACTCCCACACCCTCCACGACTCGCTTCCGCGGCCGCTTCTCTGGATGCAGGACGCTCCCCTACCCAACAACACCACTGCACACAACACTCAAAGCATTGCGCGGATGTATATGTGTCATTGACACGGCTTCGGCGGTGTACTTCAGCCCCGCTACATTATCGGCGCAGGACCACTTGACCAGTGAGCTATTACGCACTCTTTCAAGGATGGCTGCTTCTAAGCCAACCTCCTGGTTGTCTCGGCGACCCCACATCCTTTCCCACTAAGCACACACTTAGGGGCCTTAGCCGGTGTTCTGGGCTGTTTCCCTCTCGACGACGAAGCTTATCCCCCGCCGTCTCACTGCCGCACTCTCACGTGATGGTATTCGGAGTTTGGTTGACTTCGGTAACCCGGTAAGGCCCCTAGGCCATCCAGTAGCTCTACCCCCACCACGAAACATGCGACGCTGCACCTAAATGCATTTCGGGGAGAACCAGCTATCACGGAGTTTGATTGGCCTTTCACCCCTACCCACAACTCATCCCCCAGGTTTTCAACCCTGGTGGGTTCGGCCCTCCACGAGGTCTTACCCTCGCTTCAGCCTGGCCATGGGTAGATCACTCCGCTTCGGGTCTAGACCACGCGACTCACACGCCCTATTCAGACTCGCTTTCGCTACGGCTACCCCACACGGGTTAACCTCGCCACGCAGCACTAACTCGCAGGCTCATTCTTCAAAAGGCACGCCATCACAAAACCAAAGCTTCGCTCTGACGGCTTGTAGGCACACGGTTTCAGGTACTCTTTCACTCCCCTCCCGGGGTACTTTTCATCTTTCCCTCACGGTACTCGTCCGCTATCGGTCACCAGGAAGTATTTAGGCTTACCGAGTGGTCCCGGCAGATTCACAGCAAATTCCACGAGCTCGCTGCTACTCGGGAACACCACCACACAACACCAACACAGCTTTCGCGTACGGGACTCTCACCCACTCCGGTCCACCATCCCAGGCGGTTCCACTAACTGCGCGGCATCATGCCAGGAGTGTCAGCTCCTGGAAGGCAGGTCCCACAACCCCGCACACACAACCCCTGACAGGTATCACATGCGCACGGTTTAGCCTCCTCCGCTTTCGCTCGCCACTACTCACGGAATCACTAGTGTTTTCTCTTCCTACGGGTACTGAGATGTTTCACTTCCCCGCGTTCCCTCCACGCACCCTATATATTCAGATGCGGGTAACACCTCATAACAGGTGCTGGGTTTCCCCATTCGGACACCCTCGGATCACAGCTCGGTTGACAGCTCCCCGAGGCTTATCGCAGCCTCCCACGTCCTTCATCGGCTCCTGATGCCAAGACATCCACCATGTGCCCTTAACAACTTGACCACAAAGATGCTCGCATCCACTCTGCAATTCTCAAACACCACACCCAGAAACAACACACGTGTTGCCTCAGGACCCAACAGCGTATCAACAAGCACCCACCACCCACACCGTGGACCCTCGTTCCACACCAACCGAAGCCGGCAGTACTAAACGAACCCTTGGTACAAGCGATGAGCATCAGCCAGCCGTCCACAATTCCTCGAGCAACCAGACAACACCACACACGGGCGTTCAGCCTGGCCACTCCACGTCCCACCACAGTGAGCGTGGATGTGTTGTGCTCCTTAGAAAGGAGGTGATCCAGCCGCACCTTCCGGTACGGCTACCTTGTTACGACTTCGTCCCAATCGCCAGTCCCACCTTCGACCACTCCCTCCCCGCAAGCGGGGTTGGGCCATGGGCTTCGGGTGTTACCGACTTTCATGACGTGACGGGCGGTGTGTACAAGGCCCGGGAACGTATTCACCGCAGCGTTGCTGATCTGCGATTACTAGCGACTCCGACTTCACGCAGTCGAGTTGCAGACTGCGATCCGAACTGAGACCGGCTTTAAGGGATTCGCTCCACCTCACGGTATCGCAGCCCTCTGTACCAGCCATTGTAGCATGTGTGAAGCCCTGGACATAAGGGGCATGATGACTTGACGTCATCCCCACCTTCCTCCGAGTTGACCCCGGCAGTCTCCCGCGAGTCCCCGCCATTACGCGCTGGCAACACAGGACAAGGGTTGCGCTCGTTGCGGGACTTAACCCAACATCTCACGACACGAGCTGACGACAGCCATGCACCACCTGCACACCGGCCACAAGGGGGCCGACATCTCTGCCGGTTTCCAGTGCATGTCAAGCCCAGGTAAGGTTCTTCGCGTTGCATCGAATTAATCCACATGCTCCGCCGCTTGTGCGGGCCCCCGTCAATTCCTTTGAGTTTTAGCCTTGCGGCCGTACTCCCCAGGCGGGGCGCTTAATGCGTTAGCTACGGCACGGACAACGTGGAAGTCACCCACACCTAGCGCCCAACGTTTACAGCGTGGACTACCAGGGTATCTAATCCTGTTCGCTCCCCACGCTTTCGCTCCTCAGCGTCAGTATCGGCCCAGAGACCCGCCTTCGCCACCGGTGTTCCTCCTGATATCTGCGCATTTCACCGCTACACCAGGAATTCCAGTCTCCCCTACCGAACTCAAGCCTGCCCGTATCCACTGCAGGTCCGGAGTTAAGCCCCGGATTTTCACAGCAGACGCGACAAGCCGCCTACGAGCTCTTTACGCCCAATAATTCCGGACAACGCTTGCACCCTACGTATTACCGCGGCTGCTGGCACGTAGTTAGCCGGTGCTTCTTCTCCAGGTACCGTCACTTACGCTTCGTCCCTGGCGAAAGAGGTTTACAACCCGAAGGCCGTCATCCCTCACGCGGCGTCGCTGCATCAGGCTTCCGCCCATTGTGCAATATTCCCCACTGCTGCCTCCCGTAGGAGTCTGGGCCGTGTCTCAGTCCCAGTGTGGCCGGACACCCTCTCAGGCCGGCTACCCGTCGTCGCCTTGGTAGGCCATCACCCCACCAACAAGCTGATAGGCCGCGGGCCCATCCCGTACCGCCGAAACTTTCCACCCCTGCGGATGCCCACAAAGGTCATATTCGGTATTAGACCCCGTTTCCAGGGCTTATCCCAAAGTACAGGGCAGGTTACCCACGTGTTACTCACCCGTTCGCCACTCATCCCCGGCCGAAACCGGTTCAGCGTTCGACTTGCATGTGTTAAGCACGCCGCCAGCGTTCGTCCTGAGCCAGGATCAAACTCTCCAACAATGTCAGAAAATCAAACCCGGCTATGATTCATAGCCTCAAAGGAACCCACAAAGGGTTCTAGCTAATCAAACTGGCTTTAGCTCATCAATACACTGTTGAGTTCTCAAACAACACGTTTTGTTGTGTCACCCGACGACCCCGACCAGCAACACAGAGCCTCGCGACTCCAATTCGCAGCGGTTTCGTCTAGCGGCGGTCACCCACTCTACCACCCGAGGTGGGAGCTTGGTTCGTGACCCCCCGCCCGGTACCCCGTGCTCCTCGGCCTCGCGGCTCCGGCCCGGTCTCCCTGGCGACGAAGAGAAGATTACATGGTCGGAAACCCCCCTCGAACAGGGGGGTCCCTAAACCGCGAAACCCCAGGTCAGGCCAGCAATCGGACGCCGGCGGTGTTCCGCTTGCCGCGGCGCACGACCAGCCACGTCCCGTGCAGCGCGTCGGTCCGCTCCGGCCGCCACTCCTCGTCGGCGATCTTCGCGTTGTTCACGTACGCACCGCCCTCCTTCACCGTGCGCCGGGCCGCGCCCTTGCTGTCGACGAGACCGGTGGCGACGAGCAGGTCGACGATGGTGGGGTCGTCGGCCAGGCGCACCTCGCCGGTGGGCACCTCGCCCATGACCGACTCGAGGGTGCGCGCGTCCAGCTCGGTCAGTTCTCCCCGGCCGAACAGGGCCTGGCTGGCGTTGATCACCTGGCGCGTCTGCTCCTCGCCGTGCACCAGGGTGGTCAGCTCCTCGGCGAGCCGGCGCTGGCCGGCGCGCAGGTGCGGCTTCTCCTGGGTCAGCTGGGCGATCTCGTCGATCTCCTCGCGCGGGACGAACGTGAGCATGCGCAGGTAGGGCACGACCTCGGCGTCCGCGACGTTGACGAAGTACTGGAACCACGCGTACGGGGAGGTCATCTCCGGGTCGAGCCAGAGGTTTCCGCCGCCGGTGGACTTTCCGAACTTGCGCCCCTCCGAGTCGGTCACCAGCGGCGTGGTCAGCGCGTGCACGGCGGCCCCGTCGACCTTGCGGATGTAGTCCACCCCGCCGACGATGTTGCCCCACTGGTCGGAGCCGCCGATCTGCAGCTTCGTCCCGTACTGCCGGTGCAGCTGCAGGTAGTCGTAGGACTGCAGGAGCAGGTAGCTGAACTCGGTGTAGGAGATGCCGTCGGTGGCCAGGCGCCGCTTGACCGTCTCCCGGGCCAGCATGACGTTGACCGAGAAGTGCTTGCCGACGTCGCGCAGGAAGTCGAGCGCGGAGAAGTCCTTGAACCAGTTCAGGTTGTTCTCGATGACCGCACCGGTCGGCGAATCGTCGAAGGTCACGAACTTCTCGAGCTGCACCCGGATCTTCTCCAGCCGGGCGGCCGTGACCTCCCGGCTCACCATGGTCCGCTCGCCGACGTCCCGCGGGTCGCCGATCTGCCCGGTGGCCCCGCCGCCCAGCACGATCGGGCGGTGACCGGCCCGCTGGAACCGCGCCAGCGTCAGCAGCTGGACGAGGTGACCGGCGTGCAGGCTCTCCGCGGTCGGGTCGAAACCGCCGTAGAGGGTGAGCGGACCGGCGTCCAGATCCTTCCGCAGCGCATCGAGGTCGGTGGACTGCGCGATCAGTCCGCGCCAGGACAGTTCGTCGAGGATGTGTTCGCTCACGTCTCGATACTCCCGTACGAGGTCAACCGGTTATGTGGGGGGTCGGACCCGCCCGCCCCGCCGGTAGGCCGACACCGCGGGCGAGCCGGAGATCCAGAACCGCCACGGGGTGTCCATCCCGGCCGCGACACCGACGCGCGGGCCGGAGGAAACGCGGCCGGCGGGGATCTCCTCCCCCGTCAGCAGGCGCACCGGCGAGTCCGGGTCGACGAGGTCGGCACCGTTGTGCTGCGGGCCGATGCCCAAGGCGGAGGTCAGCCGCGCCGGACCGCGGCCCAGTTCGGCGTCCTTGCGGGCGGCCTTCCGGCGTGAGCGGGCCAGCTCCGTGCCCTCGATGACCTCGGCGGCGCGCAGCAGGACCGCGCCTGCTTCGCCGTCTTCCCGGCCGACCACGTTCGCGCAGAAATGCATGCCGTACACGAAGTACACGTAGAGGTGACCGGCCGGACCCCACATCACCGTGTTGCGCGCCGTCCGGCCGCGGTAGCAGTGCGACGCGGGGTCGTCCTCCCCGCGGTAGGCCTCGACCTCGACCAGCCGCGCGCGCACCGTCCCGCCCGGTCCGGTGCTTTCCAGCACCGAGCCCAGCAGCACGTGGGCCAGGTCGACCGGGTCGATGGCCAGCTCCTCGCGCTTGAACAGGCGGCCGGTCATCGCAGCACGACCTCGCCGCCGGGGGCGCGGAGCACCGCCTCCAGGCGGGGTTCCGGGCCGGTGACGACCGTGAGGACGGCGCCGATCGCGGCGAGCGGACCCGCGACCAGCCCCGGCTCGGGATGGACGCCGGTCAGCGACTCGAGCGTGGTGCCCTCGGGCAGGGCGTCCGCCGGGTGCGGCGAGTCCTGCCAGTCGATGAGGAACGGCACCACTCCGCCCTCCTCGCGCGGGGCGGCCAGCGACCAGCTGAGCAGCACGCCGTCCGGCCGCCGCCGCGACATCGGCACAGGCTCGCCGAAGGGATACCCGGCCGCGGCCGACGTCTCCCGCGCCGCGGCCAGGTCCGGCACGCGCAGCGCCCAAGTGACCAGGCGCGGGCCGGTCAGCTCGTCGATGCCGAACCAGCGCGGCCCCTCCGGCGCCGCCTGGTCCGGATCGGGCCCGATGACCTCCAGGTACGCGCCGTCGCCGAGACCCGCGAGGTGGTTGCGGGTCCCGCGGCCGGGGTGCGGACCGCCGGGTACGAGCTCGACCCCGCGCCCGCGCAGGTCCGCCACCGTCCCCGGCAGGTCCGGCGTCGCGTAGACCAGGTGGTCGAGTGTCACGCGATCCACTGCCGGTGCTCGGCGACGCGCGCCACGAGACGCTCGAGCTGCTCGGCCACGCGCGCCGGGGCGGTGCCGCCGCGCGCGTCGCGCGAGTTCACCGAGCCCTCGACCGTGAGCACTTCCCGCACCCGCGGGGTCAGCGCCGGGCTGATCTTCTCCAGCTCCTCGTCGGTGAGCTCGTCGAGGCCGGCGCCTCGCGCCTCCGCGACCCGGACGCACTCCCCCGCCGCCTCGTGCGCGAGGCGGAACGGCACACCCTGCCGCACCAGCCACTCGGCGATGTCGGTCGCGAGCGTGAACCCGGCCGGGGCCAGCTCGGCGAGGCGATCGGTGTGGAAGGTCAGCGTGCCGATCATCCCGGCCAGTGCCGGGAACAGCAGCTCCAGCTGCTCGACCGAGTCGAAGACCGGTTCCTTGTCCTCCTGCAGGTCCCGGTTGTAGGCCAGCGGCATGCCCTTGAGCGTGGCCAGCAGACCGGTCAGGTTGCCGATCAGGCGGCCGGACTTGCCGCGCGTCAGCTCGGCGACGTCCGGGTTCTTCTTCTGCGGCATGATCGAGCTGCCGGTCGCCCACGCGTCGTCGAGGGTCACGTAGCCGAATTCGGCCGTGTTCCAGATGATGACCTCCTCGGCGATGCGCGACAGGTTCACGCCCAGCATCGCCAGGACGAACGCGAACTCGGCGGCGAAGTCGCGGGAGGCGGTGCCGTCGATCGAGTTCTCCACGCTCGTGGTGAAACCGAGCTCCGCGGCCACGGCCTCCGGGTCCAGCCCCAGCGACGACCCGGCCAGCGCGCCGGACCCGTAGGGCGACTCGGCGGTGCGGGCGTCCCAGTCGCGCAGCCGGCTGACGTCCCGCAGCAGCGACTGCGCGTGTGCCAGCAGGTGGTGCGCCAGCAGGACCGGCTGGGCGTGCTGCAGGTGCGTGCGGCCGGGCAGGACCGCGTCCGGGTGCCGCCGGGCCTGCGCGACCAGTGCGTCGACGACGTCCAGGGTGCCCGCGGCCACCCGGCGGCCGGCGTCGCGCAGCCACATCCGGAACAGGGTCGCGACCTGGTCGTTGCGGGACCGCCCGGCGCGCAGCTTGCCGCCCAGCTCCGGCCCGGCCCGCTCGATGAGCCCGCGCTCCAGCGCCGTGTGCACGTCCTCGTCCGCGACGGTCGGGGTGAACGCGCCGGACTCGACGTCGGCGGCCAGCGTGTCGAGGGCGGTGAGCATGCCCGTGAGCTCGTCCTCGGTGAGGAGACCGGCCTTGTTCAGCACCCGCGCGTGGGCCTTGGACCCGGCGATGTCGTAGGGCGCCAGCCGCCAGTCGAAGTGCGTCGACGCGCTCAACGCCGCCATCGCCTCGGCCGGGCCGCTGCTGAAGCGGCCGCCCCACAGCGCGATCCCGGGTTGGCCGTTGTCTGCCATGTGTTCGTCTCAGCCTTTCTGATCCCGCGTCGCGGCTTACTCGTGGTCCAGGTCCAAAGTAGAGGAGCGCCGGGCCAGTGCGGCGAACCGGTCGGCCAGGTCCTTGCCGCTCAGCGGTTCGCGGGCGATGACCGCCACCGTGTCGTCGCCCGCGATCGAGCCGACGACCTCCTCGAGTGCGGCCCGGTCGATGGCGCTGGCCAGGAACTGCGCCGCGCCCGGCGGGGTGCGCAGCACCGTCAGGTTGCCCGAGGCGTCGACCGACACCATCAGTTCGGCCAGCAGCCGCGACAACCGGGACGTTCCGCCCTGCACCCCGCGCACCGGGCTGCCGTCCTCGGGGATCACGTACACCGGAGCACCGGAGTCCGCGCCCCGCAGCTTGACCGCGCCCAGCTCGTCGAGGTCACGGGACAGGGTGGCCTGCGTGACCTCGACCCCCTCCGCGGCCAGCAGCTTCGCGAGCTCGGTCTGGCTGCGGATCGCCATCGACGACACCAGCTCGACGATGCGGGCCTGCCGGGCGGCGCGGTTCATCGTCGCGAAGCCTCCTGCTCCAGGAGCCAGACCAGCAGCGCCTTCTGGGCGTGCAGGCGGTTCTCGGCCTCGTCCCACACCGCGCTCGCCGGGCCGTCGATCACCTCGTCGGTGATCTCCCAGCCGCGGTGCGCGGGCAGGCAGTGCAGCACGACCGCGTCGTCCCCGGCCTCGGCCAGCAGCTCGGTGTTGATCTGCAGCTTCCGGAACGGGGTGACCCGGTCCATGCCGTCGTTCTCCTGGCCCATCGACGTCCAGGTGTCGGTGACCAGCACGTCCGCGCCCTCGACCGCGGCGCGCGGGTCGGTGAACAGGTTCACGCTGCCCCCGGTGTCCGCCGCGCGCTTCTTGGCGTCGGTGACCACCTCCGGGTTCGGCTGGAAGCCCTCCGGCGCGACGACCCGGACGTGCAGGCCCGCGGTGACCCCGCCGAGCAGCAGGGAATGCGCCATGTTGTTGGCGCCGTCGCCGAGGTAGGTCAGGGTCAGCCCGGCCAGCCTGCCCTTGCGCTCGCGGATCGTCTGCAGGTCCGCCAGCACCTGGCAGGGGTGGAACTCGTCGGTGAGGGCGTTGACCACCGGGACGCTCGCCACCGAGGCCATCGCGATGATCCGCTGCTGAGCGAAGGTGCGCCAGACGACCGCGTCCACGTAGCGGGAGAGCACCCGGGCGGTGTCCTCGATCGTCTCCTCGCGACCCAGCTGCATCGAACGGCCGTCGACGATGATCGGGTGCCCGCCCAGCTGGGCGATGCCGACCTCGAACGACAGGCGGGTGCGGGTGGAGTTCTTCTCGAACAGCACGGCCACCGACTTCGGGCCGGCCAGCGCGCGGTTGGCCAGCGGGTCCTTCTTCAGCTCGGCGGCCAGGTCGAGGACGGCGAGTTGCTCTTCGGGGGTCAGGTCGTCGTCGCGCAGGAAGTGGCGGAGCATCGGGCAGTCAGTCCTTCGTGGTGGTGGTGTCGAGCGCGCCGGGCAGCGCGGCGAGGAAGCCGCCGGCCTGCTCCTGGCTCAGGATCAGGGGCGGGGCCAGCCGGATCGTGTCGGGGGCGACCGGGTTGACCAGATAGCCGGCGGACTGGGCGGCCTGGGCGAGTGCGGGCGAGACCGGCTCGGTGAGCATGATGCCGATCAGCAGGCCGGCGCCGCGCACGCCCTTGACCAGCGGGTGGGCGAGCTCCTCCACACCGGCCGCGATGTCCTTGCCCACGCGCGAGACGTGGTCGTTCAGGCCGTCACGGGCGATCGTGCGCAGCACCGCGAGCCCGGCCGCGCAGCACACCGGGTTGCCGCCGAAGGTCGTGCCGTGCTGGCCCGGCTTGAACAGCTCGCCGGCCTCACCGGCACCGATCACCGCGCCCAGCGGCAGACCACCGCCGAGCCCTTTGGCCAGGGTGATCAGGTCGGGGATGATCCCGGCGCGCTGGAAGGCGAACCAGTCGCCGGTGCGGCCGATACCGGTCTGGACCTCGTCGAGCACCAGCAGCGTGCCGGTGGCCTTGGTGATCTCGCGGGCGGCCTGCAGGTAGCCGTCGGGCGCCGGGATCACGCCGGCCTCGCCGAGGATCGGCTCGAGGAAGACCGCCGCCGTGTCGGTGTCGACGGCGGCGCGCAGGGCGTCGACGTCACCGAAGGGCACGTGCACGACACCGGGGACCAGCGGCTCGAAGGGCTGCTTCTTGCCGGGCTGGCCGGTCAGCGACAGCGACCCCATGGTGCGGCCGTGGAAGGCACCTTCGCAGGCGACCACCTTGGTGCGCCCGGTGAGCCTGGTGATCTTCAGGGCCGCCTCGTTGGCCTCCGCGCCGGAGTTGACGAAGAGGACCTTGCCCTGCCCGGCCAGACCCGCGACGTCGAGCAGCGCCTCGGCCAGCTCCACCGCGACGGGGTTGACGTAGAGGTTCGAGGTGTGGCCCAGCTTGGTGATCTGCTCGGTGACGGCCGCGACGACGTCGGGGTGCGCGTGACCGAGCGCGTTGACCGCGATGCCGCCGACCAGGTCGACGTACTCGGTGCCCTCGGCGTCCCAGACGCGGGCGCCCTCGCCGCGGACCAGGGTCAGGTTCGGGGTGCCGTAGTTGTCCATGAGGGCCGACTGCCAGTGCTGCCGGCCGTCCACATTGGAGGTGAGCGCGTCCATCAGGACTCCTGTTCGGGGAGGACCATGGTGCCGATCCCGCGGGAGGTGAAGACCTCCAGCAGGACCGAGTGGGCGATGCGGCCGTCGATGACGTGCGCGCGGCGCGTGCCGCCGCGCACCGCCCGCACACAGGCCTCCATCTTCGGGATCATGCCGCTGGCCAGGGTCGGGAGGAGCGCCTCGAGCCGGTCGACGCGGATGCGGTCGATCAGGGACGAGCGGTCCGGCCAGTTGGCGTACAGGCCCTCGACGTCGGTCAGCACGACCAGCTTCTCGGCGTCGAGCGCGGCGGCCAGCGCGCCGGCCGCGGTGTCGGCGTTGACGTTGTGCACCACGCCGTCGGCGTCCGGGGCCACGGTCGACACGACCGGGATGCGGCCGGCGTTGACGATGTCGAGGACCGCGTCCGGGTTGACCGAGGCGACCTCGCCGACCAGGCCGACGTCGACCGTCTCGCCGTCGACCGTGGCGTGCTTGCGCTCGGCGGTGAACAGCTGCGCGTCCTCGCCGGAGATGCCGACCGCGTACGGGCCGTGGGCGTTGATCAGCCCGACCAGTTCGCGGCTGACCTGGCCCACCAGGACCATGCGGACGATGTCCATGGTTTCCGGGGTGGTGACGCGCAGGCCGCCTTTGAATTCACCGACGAGCCCGACCCGTTCCAGCATCGCGGTGATCTGCGGGCCGCCGCCGTGCACCACGACCGGGCGCAGGCCGGCCAGCCGCAGGAACACCATGTCCTGGGCGAAGGCGCGCTTGAGCTCGTCGTCGATCATCGCGTTGCCGCCGTACTTGACGACGACGGTCGCGCCGTGGAACCGCTGCAGCCACGGCAGCGCCTCGATCAGCACACCGGCCTTCTCGGCCGCGGTGGCCATCCGGTCGTCGGCCGCCACCAGTTCGGGAGGAGTCATGAGGAGTAGGCGCTGTTCTCTTCGACGTAGGCGTGGGACAGGTCGGTGGTGAAGATGGTGGCCTCGCTGGCGCCGATGCCCAGGTCGATCACGATCTCGATGGCGCGGCCGGACAGGTCCGCCGCGGAGCGGTCGGCCGCCGTGGTGCCGTTGGCGAACAGGGTGACGCCGTTGATGGTGATCGACAACGTGTCCGGGTCGACCTCCGCCTGGGCGCGGCCGACGGCCATCGCGACACGGCCCCAGTTCGGGTCCGAGCCGAACAGCGCGGTCTTGACCAGGTTGTCCTCGGCGACCGTGCGGCCGACGTTGATCGCGTCCTGCTCGCTGGCGGCGCCGCGGACGACGACGTCGACCTCCTTGGTGACGCCCTCGGAGTCGGACCGCAGCTGCTGGACCAGGTCCAGGCAGGCGGCGGTGAGGACGTCGGTGAACTCGTCGAGGCCCGGGGTGACCCCGCTGGCGCCGGAGGCGAGCACCAGGACGGTGTCGTTGGTGGAGGTGCCACCGTCGACGTCCAGGCGGTCGAAGGTGACGCGGGTGGCGGCGCGCAGGGCGGCGTCCAGCGCGTCCGGGTCGACCACCGCGTCGGTGGTCAGGACCGACAGCATCGTGGCGAGGTTCGGGGCGAGCATCCCCGCGCCCTTGGCGAAGCCGCCGACGCTCCAGCCGCCGTCGTGACGGCGCAGCGTCTGCTTCGGCTTGGTGTCGGTGGTCATCACGGCGCTGGCCGCGGCCAGCGCCGAGTCGGCGGTGGTGTCGAGCGCCTTGACCGCGGCGTCCACACCGGACAGCACGGCCGGCATCGGCAGGCGTTCCCCGATCAGGCCGGTCGAGCACACCGCCACGTCGATCGCGCCGACCTCGAGCAGCTCGGCGACCTTCTCGGCGGTCGCGTGCGTGTCCTGGAACCCGCCCGGGCCGGTGGCCGCGTTCGCCCCGCCGGAGTTGAGCACCACCGCGCGCAACCGCTTGTGCCGCAGCACTTCCTGCGACCAGAGCACCGGCGCCGCCTTGACGGCGTTGCGGGTGAAGACACCGGCCGCGGCCTGCTCCGGCCCGTCGTTGACGACGAGCGCGAGGTCCAGGGCGCCGGACGCCTTGATCCCGGCGGCCACGCCTGCGGCGCGGAACCCCTTCGGTCCGGTCACGGTCACGGTGCGACTCCTACTGTCGGAAGGCCGGTGGTCTCGGGAAGACCGAGCGCGACGTTCATGGACTGGATGGCACCGCCCGCGGTGCCCTTGGTCAGGTTGTCGATCGCGGCGACGACGACCAGGCGCCCGGCGTCGGCGTCCACGGTGACCTGCAGCTGCACGTTGTTCGAGCCCAGCGTCGCTGACGTGACCGGCCAGCTGCCCTCGGGGAGCACCTGCACGAAGGGCTCGGAGGCGTAGGCCTTCTCGTACACCGCGCGCACGGCCGCTGTTTCCGGCTCCCCCGCCAGCGGGGCGCTCGCCGTGGTGAGGATGCCGCGCGGCATCGGGGCCAGGACGGGCGTGAACGACACGGTCACCGGCACCCCGGCGACCGAGCTGAGGTTCTGCACGAACTCGGGCGTGTGACGGTGCGCGCCGCCGACCCCGTACGCGCTCGCCGACCCCATCACCTCCGACCCGAGCAGGTGAGGCTTGAGACTCTTGCCGGCGCCGGACGTGCCCGTGACGGCCGTGATGGTCACCTCGGGGCGCACCAGCCCGGCCGCCAGGGCCGGGGCGAGCGCGAGGGTGCCGCCCGTCGGGAAGCAGCCCGGCACCGCGATCCGCTTGGTGCCGGCCAGCTTCTCGCGGGCGCCCGGCAGCTCCGGCAGGCCGTAGGGCCAGGTGCCGGCGTGGTCGCCGCCGTACCAGCGCTGCCAGTCCGCCGCGTTGTGCAGCCGGTGGTCCGCCCCCAGGTCGACGACCAGCACGTCGGGCCCCAGCTGGGCCGCGATCTCCGCCGAGTGCCCGTGCGGCAGCGCCAGGAAGACCACGTCGTGGCCGCCCAGGGTGTCTGCACTGGTCTCCTGCAGGATGCGCCCGGCCAGCGGGACCAGGTGGGGCTGATGCTGACCCAGCGGGGTGCCGGCACTGCTCGCCGCCGTCACCGCGCCGATTTCGACCTCCGGATGCGCCAGCAGCAGGCGGAGGGCTTCCCCGCCCGCATACCCGCTCGCCCCGGCCACCGCGACCTTCACCGTCATACGAATGATTATGCATTGCGACGGAAGATCAATCAAACGGATCGGGTTGGAGTCACAACGCGCCGGGGGTTCGGGGACTTGGGGCGGAGGGGTGGGGCGCGGGCTCCTGGGGCGCGGGCTTGGCCCGGACCTGGGCCCCGACCTGAGGCGGATTTGGGGCGGACTCGGGGCGCGCGGGCTAGGGCTGGGCCTCGGGCGGGCGCGGCCGGGCACGGAGCAGGTCCTGGCTGGGATACGGACGGGCGCGGAGGCCAGGCTTGCGCCGGGCCTTCGCCGGGTTTCGGGCGGGCGCGCGGAGGCCAGGCCAGGCTCGCGCCGGATCTTCGCTGGGTTTCGGGCGGGCCTGGTGCTCCGGCTGGGCCCCGATCTGGGCGCGGATTTGGGGCGGGCTAGGGACTGGAGTCTCGGGCGGGCTCGGGGCGGGTTTCGGGCGGGCGTGGGGGCGCTCACTCGGGGCGGGCCTTGGGGTGCGGGCTTGGGGCGGGCCTGGGCGCGCACTTGGGCCTGTGCTCGGGCCGGCCTGGGGCTCGGGCTCGGGCCGGCCTCGGGCGAGCCGAAGCCCTGGCCTACTCCTGGGCCTGCTCCTGGGCCTGGGCCCAAGTCCGGGTCCGGACGGCCCTGGGCGAGTGGCGGGAGGGCCGACACGCGGGTGGCGGACGGGCGAGGTGCTGGTTCGAGTCGTCGCCCCGGGCGGACCGGGGGGCTCGGCCGAGCGCTACCGGCGCCGGTCACTCGACCGAACCCACCGAGCGCTGCCAGTGACCCGCAGGTTCCGTATTCGCCCTGTCGGCAGCCCAGGTGGAGACCAGCGTGTCACCCGACCTGGTGCGGCGTCCCGCACCGGGCCGGGCGCGCCGTGCCCCGGTTCGGCTCAACGGTCGGTGAACCAGGCGCGTGCCGCCTGCACTGCCCGGTCAGCCGCCGATCGTCATCGGTACCTCCGAGGGTCGGCCCGGCTCCCACCTGCGTTGGACCGCCGTCCTTGACACGTCCAGGCGGCAGACACCGGCTGACTCCCACCCAAGCGCTCAGCGAGCATCGGCACCTCCGAGAGAGCGGGGCACCGGCCGGCTCCCACCTGGGTGGTCAGTCGTCATCCGTGGCTCCGGGCGTCGGCGCGGCGGGCGTGTCCGGGGAGCGCATGCTCGGCGGGTCGGGCAGGTACTCACCGCGGCGCTCGGGGTCGCAGCCCACCCTGGGCAGCCGGGCACGGATGCCGCCCGGGCTGCGCTCCATGTCGCGGGCGATGTCGGCCACGCTGTCGCCCGCGATCCAGCGTCGTTCGAGTTCGGCGTCCATCTCCGCGGTCCACGGGCGGCCCTGACTGGCCGGGCGTGCTCTTCGCCCGCCCGGATCCGCCAGCGCGGCGTGGTGTCGCAGCGTCTCCGACAGCATCGAACCGAGGGTGGCCGCCGCGGTCGGCGTCACCTCGATCTGGCCGTCGGCCACGGGTTCGCCCTCCGCACCGGCCGCGCCGATGCGGATCACGAGACGGCCGGCCTCGTCGCCGGCGGGCAGGGTCGTGACGTCGATGGAAAAAGTGGTCTCACCAGCGCGGAGCGTGCTCCGGTGCTCTTCGATGATGTTCATGCCCGGCACGCTAGCGGCACCCACCGACACTTTTCGTTCACGGACGGTCGCCGGTCGATTGCGGACCGGAATTGTCGTACCCCCGCCCTACCGTGATCCCGGTCATCACACAGCACTGGGGGAGACATGAGGGAGCACCAGTTCTGGCGGCTCGTCACGGGGCGCACCGTCAGCGAAATCGGCACGGTCCTGCGCGGACGGACCGCACTCGAGGTCATCCGGTTCCACCACCAGTTCAGGCGCCTTCACCTGCGCGCCTGCCGGTGGGATGTGTGGACGGCGTTCGGGCTGGTCCTCGGCGGTGCGGGGGCCGGCGAGCTGCGCGCGGGCGTCTGCTGGCTCATCCTCCGCGGTCGGGGCGCTTACCGCCGCGCCCTCGTGGATCCCGACACCCTCGCGGCGCTCGGGGCCGATCCCCTGAAGATCACTCGAGCAGGTGAACTCGCGCACCTCGCACACGATCTGCTGGCGCCGCCCGGCTCCGGTGAGGTCGCCACCGCGTACCGCGAGGCCATGGCGGCCATCCTCGGTGAGGCCGGCCCGCGGGAAGCCCCGCCGGGCGAACGGCCCGCCCTCGACGCCGAGACGCTGGCGCGCTGCTACCCGCGGCTGACCGCCCGGTACGGGATCGTCGCCGAACCCATCCGCCAACTCGCCCCGGTGGAACGGACGAGCCGGTGAGCAGAATGCAGCTGCCGCAGGACAACCTGACGCGCGGCCACCCGCGGCGGAACGGCCTCCGCGGGATCGGGGCCCTGGCCCAGCCCATCCGGCGGGCCGTATCGGCGACGGGCCGTCCCGGGCGGGCGGAGCGACCGATGACCGCCAGGCAGCAACCGCAGGACAGGCTGCCGGGCGCCAGGCAGCAACCGCTGGCAAGCCGCCGGGCGGCAGGCAGCAACTGCTGAACAGGCTGCCGAGCGGCAGGGAGCAACAGCACGCCAGCCGGCCAGGCGCCACGCAGCAACAGGACGCCAGGCCGTCGGACACCACGCAGCAACCGCGCGACAGGCCGCCGGGCACCACGCAGCAACCGCGCGACAGGCTGCCGGGCGCCAGGCAGCAACCGCTGGACAAGCCGCCGGGCGGCAGGCAGCAACTGCGCGCCAGGCAGCCACTCGCGACGCAACAACCGCACGCCAGGCCGTCGGACACCACGCGGCGACCGGGCGGCAGCCGACCGAGCGCCCCGCAGCTAGCGCACGACAGCCTGCAGCGCGTCCCGGAGCTCAGGGGCCTGACCGCTGCCCGCGCGGTCCGCGCGGGCGTCCGGCGTGCCCTCCGGCTCCGGTTCGGGCAGTGGGTCACACACGGCGTCCGGCACGTCGCCCTTCTGGCGGGGTGGCAGCGCGCCCGTGGCGAGGTAGTCCGCGATCCGGTCGTCCACACACGCGTTGCCGGACAGCGAACCGGCGTGGGTGGTGCCGCCCGGCTCGCCGATGAGGCTCGCCCGCGGGAACCGGCGGCGCACCTCGAGGTTGCCGGCGAACGGGGTCGCCGCGTCCAGCTCCTCACCGATCAGCAGCGCACCCGCCACCCGGCGGCCGTCGACGTCCACCGGCTTGCCCGCGGGCACCGGCCAGGTCAGGCACGGCGCGTTGTACCAGGCATTGCCCCACGTCTCGAACGGCGACTTCGCGTAGGTGATCCAGTTGTCCACCTTCCAGTCCGTCCAGTTCCGCGGCCACGGGGCGTCGGTGCACTGCACGGCGTTGTAGACGGCGAACCCGTTGTCGTCGCCGGGCGAGTTCGTCCGGTCGTAGCGGTCCTTGAGCGTCTGCCAGTCCCGCTGGTGCACCCACCCGGCGAACAACTTAGTCAGCTCGTCCCACGTGGACTGGTAGTACCCGGCCTGCAGGAAGATGTCGGTCCACTCGTCCGGGCCGATCACCCCGCCGGCGGGGGTGGCGTCCAGCTCACGTTGCTGCGCGTACCACAGCTTCTCCACGTCCTCGCCGGTCGTGCCGAGGTGGTACGCGGCGTCGTGCCGGGCGATCCAGTCGAAGTACACCTTGATGTTGCGGCCGAAGGCGACATCCTGGTCCAGGTTCGCCCGGTAGAAGACCTTCCGCGGATCGACGTTGCTGTCCAGCACCATCCGGCGCACCCGCTCCGGGTACAGCGTCGCGTACACCTGGCCGAGGTAGGTGCCGTAGGAGAACCCGAAGTAGTTGATCTGCTCGGCGCCCAGCGCCTTGCGCAGGCTGTCGAGGTCCTGGGCCACATCGGTGGTGCGCAGGTGCCGCAGCAGCGGCCCGTTCTTCTCGCACGCCGCCGCGTAACCGCGCGAGCGGTCAAGCCACGCCCGCTCGAGGTCGGCGGTGCGCGGCACGTAGGCGGGCCGGTCGTAGCCGAAGTAACCGGGATCGCACGACAGCGCGGGGCGACTGGACCCGACGCCACGCGGGTCGAAGCCGATCCAGTCGTAGGAAGCCCCGGCGTCGTGCGGCACAGTCCGGCCGAGCGCGGACAACCCGAGGCCCGAACCACCCGGCCCGCCCGGGTTGACCAGCATGACGCCCTGGTAGTCGGCGCTCGTGTGCCGCACCCGCGACACGGCGAGCGAGATCTTCGCACCGGCCGGATCGGAGTAGTCGAGGGGAACGTCGAGGAAGCCGCATTCGGCGCCGGCGCGCACCAGCCCGCTCGACTGACAACTCCCCCAGCTGATCGGGGCGGGCGTGAACTCCGGCGGCGCGGGAGGCGCGGCGGCCGCGGGCGCGGCCACCAGACAGCTCGCCAGCACACCGGCCGCGAGGGTCGCGGGCACGAGCCTGCTCACAGTGCTCCTTCTCGTCGGCTGCGCGGTCAGGACCTCACCACAAGATCGTGGATCACGCTGGTTTCCGCCAGCCGACGCGCGGCGCACGGCACGATGCCACCCGACGGGGAAGGATCGTCGAATGGACGAAGTGGACGAACTGGTCCAGGCGGCGCGCTCCGGGCTGGCGGACCTCGCCGACCCGGTGAAGGCGCCGCAGATGCGCCGCTACATGAAGTCGGACATGGACTTCCGCGGGGTGCCCAAGCCGGAACGGGCGCGCCTGGCGCGGCGCGTCTTCACCGAACACCCGCTGCCGGACCGGGAATCCTTCGTCGCGGCCGTCCGGACACTGTGGCGGGACGCGGCGTACCGGGAGGAGCGCTACCTGGCGATCGACCTGACGGGCCACCGGGCGTACGCGCGCTGGCAGGACCACTCGCTGGTGCCGCTCTACGAGGAGATGATCGTCACCGGTGCCTGGTGGGACTACGTCGACGAGATCGCCATCCGCCGCATCGGGCCGATCCTGCGGGCCGAACCGGGACGGCTGACACCGGTGATGCGGCAATGGGCCCGCGACGCCGACACCTGGCGCCGGCGCACGGCGGTGATCTGTCAGGTGGGGGCCAAGGAGAACACCCACCGCGACCTGCTGACCCACGCCGTCGAGGCGAACCAGGACGACCGGGACTTCTTCCTGCGCAAGGGAATCGGCTGGGCGCTGCGCGACTACTCGCGCACGGCGCCCGGGTGGGTGCGCGCCTTCGTCGAGGCGCATCCCGCACTGTCGCCGTTGTCAGTGCGGGAAGCGCTCAAGCATCTCGGCGGCTGAGAACCGGCCTACGCGCGCAGCTCGGCACCGTACCGGGTGCCGGCCTCGGCGATGGCGGCGTCACGCGCCTCGGTCGCCTCGTCCACGGTGAGCGTGCGGTCCGCGGCGCGGAAACGCAGCTTGTAGGCCAGCGACCGCTTGCCCTCGCCGACCTGGTCACCGGTGTAGACGTCGAACAACGAGGTCGCCTCGAGCAGGTCACCACCGCCCGCGACCAGGGCCTCGGCCAGGTCCGCGGCCGGCACCTTCTCGTCGACGACCAGCGCCACGTCCAGCAGCACCGGCGGGTACGGCGAGATCACCGGCGCCGGCCTGCGGTCCTGCAGCGGGATCGCGTCGAGGTCGAGCTCCATCGCGACCGTCCGCTTGGGCAGCCCGAGCGCCTCGACCACCTTGGGGTGCAGCTCGCCGGCGTGCCCGACCGGCCAATCGCCGACCAGCAGCTCGGCGCAGCGGCCCGGGTGCCACGGCGCCAGCTCGGCGTTGCGCACCCGCAGCTCGACCCCCGCCGCCTGGCCGACCAGACGCGCGGCCTGGACGGCGTCCGCCCAGCCTGCCTGCTCGCCCTTGCCCCACCAGCCCGCGTGCTCACGCTGGCCGGCCAGCACCACGGCCACGTGCTGCGGCTGGGCCGGCACCGCCGCCTCCAGCTGCGCCAGCTCCTCGTCCGACGGCCGGCCGTCGACACCCAGGTCGGGCACCGGCACCGGGTTCGCACCCGGCAGCACGACCTGTCCGATGTGGAACAACGCGAGGTCCTTGAACCCGCGGGAGGCGTTGCGCTGCAAGGTTTCCAGCAGACCGGGCAGCAGCGTGGTCGCCATCCGGTCCTTGTCGGCCTCGAGCGGGTTCTGCACCTTCACCGTCTTGCGGCGCACGTCGTCGGCGGGCAGGCCGAAGGCGTCCCACACCTGCTCCCCCACGAACGGGAACGGCTGGACCTCGACGTAGCCGGCCTCGGCGAGGGCGCGGGAGACCGTGCGGCGCCGCCGCTGGGCGGCGGTGAGGCCGGTCCCGGCCGGGGCGGTGGGCAGGACCGAGGGGATGCTGTCGTAGCCCTCGAGCCGCAGCACCTCCTCGACGAGGTCGGCGGGCTGCTCGAGGTCGCCACGCCAGCTGGGCGGGGTCGCGTGCACCAGGGCGACGCCGTCGTCACCGGCGCCGACCGTGGTCTTGCATCCGATCTGCTGCAGCCGCTGGACGGTGACACCGCGCTCGTAGCGGACGCCGGCGATCTGGTCGGGCAGGCTGATCGGCATGGTGATCGGGGCCGGCGGCGCGACGCTGCCGACGTCGGTGCGGCCGGGCTGGATGCTGCCGTCGCCGTAGGTGCGCAGCAGCCGCGCCGCACGCTCGACCGCGGCCGCGCACACCTGCGGGTCGGTGAACCGCTCGAACCGCTTCGCGGCTTCGGAGAACAGCTTGTGCCGCCGCGCGGTGCGACTGATCGACGGCGGGTCCCAGTGGGCGCCCTCGAGCAGGACGTCCGTGCTCTCGGCGCTGATCTCGGTGCTCGCGCCGCCCATGGTGCCGGCCAGCGAGGCCACGCCGCGCTCGTCGGCGATCACCACGTCGTCCGCGTCGAGCGTGCGCTCCACGTCGTCGAGGGTGGTCAGCTTCTCCCCCGGCTTCGCGCGCCGGACGACCAGGCCGCCCTGCAGGGACGCGGTGTCCCACGCGTGCAACGGCTGGCCGAGCTCGAGCATCACGTAGTTGGTGACGTCCACGGCCAGCGAGATCGACCGGATACCGGCCAGCAGCAGCCGGCGGCGCATCCACCACGGCGTCGGGGCGCCGGCGTCCAGGCCGGTCACCCGGCGCACCACGAACCGGTCGCAGCCGGTCGGGTCCTCGATCTCGACCGGCCAGGCCTCGCCCTCGGCGGCGGGCAGATCCAGCGCGGCCGGGTCGCCGAACGACACGTCCAGCGCGGCGGCCAGCTCACGCGCCAGCCCGCGCACCGACAGCGCGTAGCCGCGGTCGGGGGTGGGCGTCAGCTCCAGCACGGTGTCGGCGAGCCCGAGGACCTCGTACGCGGAATCGCCCGGGCTGGCCGTCGACGGCGGGAGCACGAGGATGCCGGTGTGGTCGTCCCCCAGCCCCAGCTCGCGGGCCGAGCAGATCATGCCGTCGCTGATCCGGCCGTAGGTCTTGCGCGAGGCGATCTCGAACGGCCCGGGCAGCACGGTGCCGGGCAGCGCGACGACCACCAGGTCGCCCTCGGCGAAGTTGGTGGCGCCGCAGACGATGCCGCGCGTGCGGATGCCGGACGGGCCCTCGTTGTCGGCGGGCTCGTCGTCGGAGGCTTCCTCGCCGACATCGACGCGGCAGTACCGGATCGGCTTCTTGAACTCGGTCAGCTCCTCGATCTCGGCGACGCGGCCGATCACGAGCGGGCCGGTGACCTGGTCCAGCGAGCGGACCTCGTCGACCTCGATGCCGATCCGGATGAACGCCTCGGCCAGCTCCCGCGGTCCGACCTCGCCGGCGTCCAGGTGCTCGAGCAGCCAGCTGACGGGGACTCGCACTCAGGCCTCCGTTCCGAAGGGAAGGGTGAAGCGGACATCGCCCTCGACGATGTCACGCATGTCGGGAATGCCGTTGCGGAACTGCAGTGTCCGCTCGATGCCCATGCCGAACGCGAAGCCGGAGTAGACGTCCGGGTCCACACCACAGGCGCGCAGCACGTTCGGGTGGACCATGCCGCAGCCACCCCACTCGACCCAGCCCGCGCCACCGGCCTTCTCCTCGAACCACACGTCGACCTCGGCGGAGGGCTCGGTGAAG
Source organism: Amycolatopsis thermophila (assembly GCF_030814215.1). NCBI lineage: Bacteria > Bacillati > Actinomycetota > Actinomycetes > Pseudonocardiales > Pseudonocardiaceae > Amycolatopsis > Amycolatopsis thermophila. Next base: position 6,275,584 of record NZ_JAUSUT010000001.1, read on the forward strand.
GGGAAGAAGTGCGGGCGCAGCCGGGTCCGGGACTTCTCGCCGAACATCGCGCGGGCGAAGGCGTCCAGGGTGCCCTTGAGGTGGGCCATCGTGATGCCCTTGTCCACCGCGAGACCCTCGACCTGGGAGAACACCGGGGTGTGCGTGGCGTCCAGCTCGTCGGTGCGGTAGGTGCGGCCGGGGCAGACGACGTAGACCGGCAGGTCGCGGTGCAGCAGCGTGCGGGCCTGCACCGGCGAGGTGTGCGTGCGCAGCACCAGCCCGGAGCCCGGCTCACCGGCGTAGAAGGTGTCCTGCATCTGCCGGGCCGGGTGGTCCTTGGCGAAGTTGAGGGCGTCGAAGTTGAACCACTCGGCCTCCAGCTCGGGACCCTCGGCGACCTCCCAGCCCATCGCCACGAAGACGTCGGCGATCCGCTCGCTCACCGTGGTGAGCGGGTGCCGCGCGCCGCGCGGGATCCGGTCCCACGGCAGCGTGACGTCGACGGCCTCCTCGCGCAGGACGCGCTCGTCGCGCTCGGCGACGAGCGTGGCACGGCGGGCGTCGAAGGCGGACTGGATGGCCTGGCGTGCCTCGTTGACGCGCTTGCCGACCTCGGCCTTCTCCTGCTTGGACAGCGCGCCGATGGCGCGGCGGGCCAGCATCAGCGGCGAGTGGTCCCCCAGGTGGGCCGGCTTCACCGCGGCCAGGGCGTCCAGGTCGCCCGCGGCCTGGAACTCGGCTTCGGCGTGCTTGACCGCCGCCCCCAGGGTCTCGGGCGAGGTGGCCTCGGCCGGGGTCAGTTCCTGCTTCTCGGTGGCTCCGGACATAACTCCTCGGTGTCCGCTGGACGGGATCCGCCGTGCGAGGTGCACACGTGACGATTACCGGTGGATTCTAGGCGATCGCGATCCGGCGCCGGCGCCTCACCCGGCCGGACGACGGGCCGCCATCGCGCTGGTGTAGAGGCACACGGCGGCCGCCGTGGCCAGGTTGAGGCTCTCCGCCGCGCCGTAGAGCGGTATCCGCACCGGGAGATCCACCGCGGACAGCACCTCGGGCGCGAGCCCGTGGGCCTCGTTGCCGAAGACCCAGGCGGTCGGCACGGCCGCGTCGAGGGCGCCCAGCTCGGTGTCGGCGTATCCGTGGGCGGCGAGCAGGCGCAGCCCGGCGGCGCGGCAGGCGCCGAGAGCGGCGGCGGTGTCGCGCACACGCGCGAGGGGGAGGTGGAAGAGGCTGCCGGCGGAGGCACGGACGCACTTGCCGTTGTGCGGGTCGACGCTGTCACCGGTGAGGAGGACCGCGTCGGCACCCGCGGCGTCGGCCACCCGGATGACGGTGCCCGCGTTGCCGGGGTCGGCCACGCCGTCCAGCACGGCGACCAGCCGGGCGGACGGGCCGAGCAGGCCCTCCAGGGGCCGGTCGAGCACGGTGCACACCGCGACGATGCCCTGCGGGGTCACGGTCTCCGACAGCCCGGCGGCCGCCCGGTCGGTGATGCGCGAGACGCGCACGCCCGCCTCGCGCGCGGTGGCGACGAGGTCCGGGTGCGCCTGAGCGGCACGGTCGGTCACGAACAGCTCGTGCACCCCGGCGGGGTCACGCGCCAGCGCCGCGCCGACCGCGTTGGCGCCCTCGGCCAGGAACCGGCCGGTCTTGTCGCGCTCCGCGCGGCGCGTCAGGCGCCGCGCAGCAACGACCCGGGGGGTCCGTTCGGTGAACGGAGCCGCCCCGGGCCGGGTCAGATCGGTGCGCTCGCTCAGGCCGACTTCTTCTCGTCGCTCGGCCCGGTCGTCACGTGCTGCTTGGCCAGCTCGGCCAGCGCGGTGAACGCCGCGGCGTCGTTGACGGCGAGGTCGGCGAGGATCTTGCGGTCGACCTCGACACCAGCGGCCTTGAGGCCCTGGATGAAGCGGTTGTAGGTCACGCCGTTCTGCCGCGCGGCCGCGTTGATGCGGGTGATCCACAGCTGGCGGAAGTCACCCTTGCGGGCACGGCGGTCCCGGTAGGCGTAGTTGAGCGAGTGGAGCATCTGCTCCTTCGCCTTGCGGTACAGCCGCGAGCGCTGGCCGCGGTAGCCGCTGGCCAGTTCGAGAGTTGCGCGACGCTTCTTCTGGGCGTTGACCGCCCGCTTGACGCGTGCCACGGGTCCGTCCTGTCGTTCTCAGGGGGCGCGATCGGCGCCCCGGGGGTTTACGGCGGAAGAGGAGGGGCTCAGCGGCCGAGCAGCCGCTTGACCCGGCCGACGTCGTTCTTGGCGACCTCGGCGGTGCCCTCCAGGCGGCGGGTGACGCGGCTGGACTTCTTCTCCATCAGGTGGCGGCGGCCCGCCTTCTGACGGCGGAGCTTGCCCGTGCCGGTGACCCGGATGCGCTTCGAGGTCCCGCTGTGCGTCTTCATCTTCGGCATTGAGTGCTCTCTTTCATGGTGCAGCACACCGGAGTTCCGGTGTGCTGCGAAACTGCGTCGGTCGCGGCGGCCGTCAGGACTCGACGGGTTCCTTGACCTTCGGCTTGGGCTTGGCGTTCTTGTGGGGCGCCAGCACCATGATCATGTTGCGGCCGTCCTGCTTCGGGGACGCCTCCACGTAACCGAGCTCGGACACGTCCTCGGCGAGCTTCTGCAGCAGCCGGAAACCCAGCTCCGGCCTCGACTGCTCACGACCGCGGAACATGATGGTCACCTTGACCTTGTTCCCGGCGGAGAGGAAGCGGGACACGTGGCCCTTCTTCGTCTCGTAGTCGTGCTGGTCGATCTTCGGGCGCAGCTTCTGCTCTTTGATGACGGTGAGCTGCTGGTTACGGCGTGACTCGCGGGCCTTCTGCGCGCTCTCGTACTTGAACTTGCCGTAGTCCATGAGCTTGCAGACCGGCGGGCGCGCCTGCGGGGCGACCTCGACGAGGTCGAGATCCGCTTCCTGGGCGAGCCTGAGCGCATCCTCGATCCGGACGATGCCGACCTGTTCGCCGTTCGGTCCGACGAGCCGGACCTCGGGAACGCGGATGCGTTCGTTGATGCGTGTCTCGGAGCTGATGTGGCCTCCTTGGTCCGAGTTTCAATGTCTAGCCTGCTCGACCTGGTGCCCACATACCACGGGCCCCGTCCCGGGCATGTCTGCCGGGATGCGGGGCCCTGCTTTCCGATCACGTCCGACGGCTACGACGAACGTTCCGCCGCCATCGGGTACACCCGGTGACGGGACCGGACCCGGCCGCCTCGAGCGGCGACTCGGGTGGGAGCGGGGCTCCACTTGCCGCCCCCGATTCCTCGGGGACTGGTCGCACGTGGAAGGGTACCAGACGTGCTTGACGATGGTTCCAACGCGCCCGACCCGGGCGATATTTCCCCGCCCGTCCGCGACCTGCAGGACATCCCCAGTGTCGAGGTCATCAGCCGGGCCGCGGTGATGCTGCTGTCCGCCGCGGCCGAGCGGCTCGGGCTCGCCGACGAGGACCCGGACACCAGCCCGCACCGCGACCTGGACGAGGCCCGGCGCCTCATCACCGCGCTGGCCGGCCTGGTCACGGCGTCGGCCGAGTACCTCGGTGTGCACGCCGCTCCCCTGCGTGACGGCCTGCAGTCGCTGCAGCGGGCCTTCCGCGAGGCCTCCGCCGTGCCCGACGCGCCCGGCCAGGGCCCCGGCGAGAAGTACACCGGCCCGGTGATCTGACGTCGCGGACGGTGGAAGCGCGGGCTTCCACCGCCCGCAGCGGGGGTGTCAGTCCACGACGGCCAGCAGGTCGATCTCGACCAGGAGACCGGCCGCCAGGCCGACGTACACGGTGGTGCGCGCCGGGTAGGGCTCCGGCATCAGCTCGTTGTAGACCTCGTTGAAGGCCGCGAAGTGGTCGCGCTCGGTCAGGTAGGCCCGCACCATCACGACGTCCTCCCACCCCGAGCCCGCCTCGCGCAGCAGCGCCTCGAGGTTGGCGAACACCTGGCGCGTCTGCTCGCCGACGGTCGTGCCGACGATCTCCCCGGTCTTCGGATCGAACGGGACCTGCCCGGCCAGCTGCAGGATGTTGCCCTTGCGCACCGCGGGCGAGTAGTTCGCCGCCGGCTTCGGGGCGTTCTCCGTGCTGATCGAGACCTTGCCCATGTACCGCTCCCTCTCTCACCTGCTCCATCCACTGTGGATGGACGCGTCCTCGGCCGCGGCCCGCAGCTGCGGCAGCAGCGCCAGCAGGCCGTCGTGGTCCAGCAGCACGCGCGGCACGGACAGCGACACGGCTGCGAGCACCTCCCCGCCCTGACCGCGCACCGGCGCGGCGATGCAGTGGATGAAGTCCTCGTGCTCGGCGTCGTCGACCGCGTACCCCTGCTCGGCGACCTTCTCCAGTTCGGCCAGGTAGGCCTCGGCCGTGGTGATGGTGTTGGCGGTCAGCGCGGGGTAGTCCAGGTCGTGCGCGATCGCCGCGCGCTGGGCCGCCGGCCGCGCGGCCACCAGGACCTTGCCGACGGCGGTGCAGTGCAGGGGCGCACGTTTGCCGACGCGCGAGTACATCCGCACCGTGTGGCGGCCCTCGTACTTGTCGACGTAGACGACCTCGCCGTCCTCGTAGGTGGCGAGGTGGACGGTGTGCCCGGTGCGCTCGTTGAGCGCCGCCAGCGCGGGCGCGGAGCTGCGCCGCACGTCCCGGTCCTCCAGCGCCCGGTTCGCCAGGTCGAACAGCGCGCTGCCGAGCCGGTAGTGCCGCGTTCCCTCCCGCTGCACGAAGTGCTGGCCCTCCAGGGTGCGCAGCAGGCGCAGCACCGTGGACTTGTGCACCCCCAGCTCGCCGGCCAGCTCGTCGAGCGTGGTCGCGCCGCCGGCGAGCGCGCCGAGCAGGCTCAGCCCGCGCTCAAGACTCTGGCTCACGTTCGCTCCATTGACCGGTCACGGACCGGATGCTACACCTATCGCATTCACTCTGCGCAACGCACATTGCGCAATACGCAACGGAGCACACATGGTCTCGTCCGATTGCACCCTGGACCCCGCCGCGCTGGCCTCGATCGCCGGTGAACGCCTCGACTGGCGGTTCAAATCCATCCCCGCCGGCCTGTGGGGGCTCACCCTGGCGGAGGCCGCCGCGCGACGGCCGAACCTGTTCACCGACGGCTTCGTGGGACCGGTCGTCGTGCTGGAGGCCGGCGCACTGGACCACAACCTGCGCACGATGGCGCAGTGGTGCGACCGGGCCGGCGTCCGCCTCGCCCCGCACGGCAAGACGACCATGGCACCCCAGCTGTTCGCGCGCCAGGCCGAGCACGGCGCGTGGGGCATCACCGCGGCCAACACGAGCCAGCTGCGGGTCTACCGGGCCTTCGGCGTCTCGCGGGTCCTGCTGGCCAACCAGCTCGTCGACCCGGCGGCGCTGCGCTGGCTGGGCGCCGAGCTGGACGCGCACCCGGAGTTCGAGTTCAGCTGCTGGGTGGACTCCGTCACCTCGGTCGAGCTGATGACCGAGGCGCTCGCCGGCGTGGACCGCCCGGTCGACGTGCTGGTCGAGCTGGGCGGGGACGGCGGGCGCACCGGCGTCCGCGACCTGGCCACCGGACTGGCGGTGGCCGAAGCCGCGCACGCGAGCCCGGCGCTGCGGCTGGCGGGCACCGGCGGTTACGAGGGCGCCCTGGCCCACGACCCGGGCGAGCGCTCGCGGGACGTCGTCGCGGCCTACCTGCGGAACCTGCGGGAGCTGACGCGGGAGATCGCGGACCGGGGCCTGTTCGCCCGGCTGGACCAGGTGATCGTGACCGCGGGCGGCAGCGCCTACTTCGACCAGGTCGCCGCGGCCCTCACCGAGGACTGGGGCGGCCTGCCGGTCGTGCCCGTGCTGCGCAGCGGCGCCTACGTGACGCACGACGACGGCTTCTACCGCGGCATCTCGCCGCTGGGCGAGCACCCACGCATCGACGGCACACCGCCGTTCCGTTCCGCGCTGCGCGCCTGGGCCCAGGTCACCTCCCGGCCCACCGACGAGCTGGCGCTGCTGACGCTGGGCAAGCGGGACGCCTCCTTCGACGAGGGGCTGCCCGAGCCGCAATGGCACCGCCGGCCCGGCGGCGAGCCGGAGAAGCTGGCCGGCCACACCGTGACCGCGCTCAACGACCAGCACGCGTTCCTCGCGCTGCCCCCGGATTCCCCGCTGCGCGTGGGCGACTGGGTGGGGCTGGGCCTGTCCCACCCGTGCACGGTGTTCGACAAATGGCCGCTGCTGCCCGTGGTCGACGGCGACACCGTCGTCGGCTTCGTGCGCACGTACTTCTAGGAGGCGGGGATGGACCTCGTTCTGCGGGGCGCGCGGATCGCCGACGGCACCGGTGCTGCCCTGTTCCGGGCCGACGTGGGCATCGACGGCGGCCGGATCGCCGACATCGGTGACGGTGTCACCGGCACCCGCGTGATCGACGCGGACGGGCTGGTGCTCGCACCCGGGTTCGTCGACATGCACGCGCACTCCGACCTGCAGCTGCTCGCCGACCCGGGCCACCTGGCCAAGGTCTCCCAGGGCGTCACCACCGAGGTGCTCGGGCAGGACGGCCTGTCCTACGCGCCGGCCGACGACACGACGCTGGCCGCGCTGCGCGAGCAGCTCGCCGGCTGGAACGACGACCCGCCCGGCTTCGACTGGGACTGGCGCTCCGTCGGCGAGTACCTGGACCGGCTCGACCGCGGCGTCGCGGTCAACGCCGCCTACCTGGTCCCGCAGGGCACGGTGCGGATGCTGGCCGTCGGGTTCGACGCGCGCCCGGCCACGGAGTCCGAAGTGGACCGGATGCGCGAGCTGGTCGCCACCGGCCTCGACGAGGGCGCGGTCGGCATGTCCTCCGGGCTGACCTACACGCCGGGGATGTACGCCGACGACGACGAACTGGTCGCGCTGTGCGAGGTGGTCGGCGCGCGCGGCGGGTACTACAGCCCGCACCACCGCAGCTACGGTGCCGGCGCGCTGGACGCGTTCGCCGAGATGGTCGAGGTGTGCCGCCGCGCGCGGTGCCCGCTGCACCTCGCGCACGCCACGATGAACTTCTCGGTCAACCGGGGCAGGGCGCCGGATCTGCTGCGGCTGCTGGACTCCGCGCTCGACGAGGGCATGGACATCACGCTCGACACCTACCCCTACCTGCCCGGCGCGACGTACCTGTCCGCGCTGCTGCCGAGCTGGGCGGCCGAAGGCGGGGTGGCCGCGACGCTCGAGCGTCTGTCCGATCCGGACACCCGGGAACGGATGCGGGTCGCGATCGAGGAGACCGGGTCGGACGGTGCGCACGGCGTGCCGATCGACTGGGAGAGCATCGAGATCAACGGGGTCCGGCGGGCCGAGAACGCCCACCTGGTCGGCCTTTCCGTCGCCGAGTCCGCCCGGCGCGCGGGTGTTCCCGCCGCACAGCTGTACTTCGACGTCCTGGTGTCCGAACGGCTCGGCACGTCGTGCCTGATGCACGTCGGGCACGAGGAGAACGTGCGGGCCATCATGCGGCACCGCACCCACACCGCTGGCAGCGACGGGCTCCTGGTCGGCGACCGCCCGCACCCGCGGGCCTGGGGCACCTTCCCCCGCTACCTCGGCCGCTACGTCCGCGAACTGGGTGTGCTCGACCTCGCCGACTGCGTCGCGCACCTGACCGGACGTCCGGCGAAACGGCTGCGGCTGACCGATCGCGGGCTCGTGCGCCCCGGCTACGCGGCCGATCTCGTGCTGTTCGACCCCGCCACGGTGGCCGACACCGCCACCTTCGACGAGCCGCGGCAGCAGGCCGCGGGCATCCCCTACGTCTTCGTCAACGGCGTCGCGGCCATCGACGACGGCAGGCCCACCGGCGCGCTCGCCGGCCACTCCCTCCGGAGGTCCGCTTGATCGACTGGCTGCAGCACTCCACCGGGGGGCTGCTCACGCTCGCGGCGGTGTCGATCGCCGTCCTGCTGGTACTGATCATCCGGTTCAAGACCGAACCGTTCATCGCCCTGATCGTCGTCGGGCTGCTCACCGCGCTGGCCGCGGGCCTGCCGGTGGGCACGATCGTCGGCACCGCGCAGAAGACCTCGGATTCGTTGCTGGAGAAGGGGTTCGGCGGAATCCTCGGGCACATCGCCGCGATCATCGGCCTGGGCACGCTGCTCGGCGCGATCCTGGAACGCTCCGGTGGCGCGCGGGTGCTCACCGGTGCGCTGCTGCGGGCGTTCGGCGAAAAGCGCGCGCCACTGGCGATGGGCCTGGCCGGGCTGATCTTCGGCGTCCCGGTGTTCTTCGACATCGGGATCTTCGTGCTCGCGCCGCTGGTCTACGTCGCGGCGCGGCAGGGCGGACGTTCGCTGCTGCTGTACTGCCTGCCGCTGCTGGCCGGCCTGTCGATGACGCACGCGTTCATCCCGCCGCACCCGGGACCGGTCGCCGCGGCCGGGCTGCTGCACGTCGACCTCGGCTGGATCATCCTGATGGGCGCGGCGTGCGGGATCCCGGCGTGGTTCCTCTCGGGCGTGGTGTTCCCGTCCTGGATCGGCAAGCGGATGCACGTGGCGGTGCCCGCCGAGATGCTCGTCGACGCCGAGGACGACGACGAGGAGCGGCCGGGCCCCTCGCTGGCCCTGGTGTCGGCGATCATCGCGGTGCCGCTGGTGCTGATCCTGGCCGGCACGTTCGGCAGCATCTGGCTGCCGAAGAACTCGGTGCCCGCGGGCATCGCCGCGTTCGCCGGGACGCCCGCGGTGGCGCTGACGATCGCGGTGCTGCTCGCGTCGTGGCTGCTGGGCACCCGTCGCGGGATGACCGGCCGGGAACTGTCCGAACTGTCCGCCGCGTCGCTGCGGCCGGTCGCGATGCTGCTGCTGGTGGTCGGCGCGGGCGCGTTCTTCGGCGCCGTGCTGTCGGCGACCGGGATCGGCAAGGCGGTGGCCGACTCGCTGCAGGCCGGCGGGCTGCCGGTGATCGCCGCGGCCTACGTGATCAGCTGTGGTCTGCGGATCGCGCAGGGCTCGGCGACCGTCGCGATCGTCACGACCGGCGGCATCATCGCCCCCAGCGTGACCGGCCTCGGGTACTCCCAGGCCCAGCTGGCGCTGATCGTTGTCGCGATCTCCGCGGGGTCGATCATCGCCTCGCACGTCAACGACGGCGGGTTCTGGATCGTGTCCCGCTACTTCGGGATGACCGTCGGCGAGACGCTCAAGACGTGGACGGTGCTGGAGACCATCCTGTCCGTCTCCGGGTTCGCGATGGCGGCGATCCTCATGGCCGTGGTGTAGGGCCGTCGGTCAGTTTCCGGGCAGAAGGGACGACCGACCGGTCGTCACCCACCGGGTGTGCTCTTGCACGCATGGCGAAGACCCGGACCGGACGGGAGGAGAACCGTCCACTACGGACCGGTTAGCGCCCATCCCGGTGGAAAACCTTCCCCGCCAAGCCCTTCAGTCGATGTTGCTCCGGTCGTAGCATGGCCCGGGTCGCTGAGGGAGCAGCGGAGTGGGGAGCAGCTCATGGTCACGACCGGCGCGCGGCCCGGCCAGCTCGATGGCGAACCGGACCCGCCCCTGGGAAAACGGCGCCGGAGAGCGCTACCCCAGGCGCTGGCCGTGGCGGCACCGGTGGCCCGCCCGCACCTTCCGGCACTGGCCGCGACGTCGGTGCTGGAGCTGTTCGGCGCCGGGGTGTCCCTGCTGCGCCCGTGGCCGCTGGCCCTGGCCGTCGACCACGCCATCGCCGGGCGGCCAGCGACCGGGCTTCTGCGCTGGCTCAACGGTTTCTCGCCGGGATACGTGCTGCTGCTGGCCGGCGCGGCGACGGTGGCGCTCAGCGTCGCCGCCGGTGCACTGAACCTCGTGTCGACGGTGTCGGCTCAGCGCGCGGCCGAAGGGATCGGCGCCCGCTTGCGGGAATCGGTGTTCGAGCACACGATGGAGCTGTCGCTGCGCTGGCACGACCGGATGCCCAGTGGCGAGTTGCTGTCCCGCCTGACCAGCGACGTGGCGCGGATGCTGGCCGCGGTCGTGGCGGTGGCGACGATCCTGATCCCGGACACGTTCGTCCTGCTGGTCGTCCTCGCCGTGCTCGCCGTGTTCGACCCCGGTCTGGCGCTGATCGGGGTGGCGGTGCTGCCCTTGCTGGTCGTCCTCGCGGTGCGGCAGCGGCGCCGGGTGCGCCGCGCGCAGCACGAAGCCCGTGACGCGTGGGGAAAACTGAGCGCCGTCACCAACGACCTGCTGCGCAACGTCCGCGCGGTCCAGGCCTTCGGCCGCGGCGACCGGGCGCGGGAACTGTTCGCCCGTCCCAACGGGCGGTTGCGGGACGCCGAGGTGAAGGCGGCCGCGGTGTCGGCCCGGTGGAGCCCGATCGCCGACGTCGTGCTGTCCCTGGGGGCCGGCCTGGTGCTGGTCGTCGGCGGGCGCGCGGTGCTGTCCGGCTCGCTGAGCACCGGTGACCTGCTGGTGGTCCTGGCCTACCTGGGCGACATGTATTCGCCGGTGCGCAGCCTGACGCGCCTGTCCTCGGTGCTGGCCAAGGCCGGGGCGAGCGCCAAGCGCGTGGACGAGGTGATGGCGGCGTCGGAATCGGTGGCCGACGCGCCGTGGGCGCGGCCGCTCCCCGAGCGCATCGGCGAGGTCCGCTTCGCCGACGTCGGCTTCGCCTACGAACCCGGGCACCCGGTGCTGCGCCACTTCGACCTGGTCGTCCGCGCCGGCGAAACCGTGTGCCTGCTGGGCCCCAGCGGCGCGGGCAAGAGCACGGTGCTGCACCTGCTGCTCAGGCTCTACGACGTCGACACCGGACGGATCACGGTCGACCGGTCGGACATCCGCGACCTGCGACGGCGCAGCCTGCGGCGGCGGATCGCGTTCGTGCCGCAGGACCCGTGGCTGCTGGACGCGACGGTGGCGGAGAACATCGCGTTCGGCTCGGCCGGCGCGGATCGTGCGGCCGTCGAGGAGGCGGGACGGCAGGCGCTCGTCGACGAGTTCGTCCACACCCTGCCCGACGGGTACGACACGACGCTCGGCGAAGGGGGCGTCCGCCTGTCCGGCGGCCAGCGGCGGCGCGTGGCGCTCGCCAGGGCCGCGGTGTCCACCGCGCCGCTGGTGCTGCTGGACGAGCCGACCGCCTCGCTCGACCCCGTGTCGTCCGCGACCGTCGTCCAGGCCATTCGCGGCGCCACGGCGGACCGGACCGTCCTCATCGTGACGCACGACCGGGACCTGGCGGCCATCGCCGACCGGGTCGTCGTGCTAGACCGGGACCCGGAACGACCCGACGAGACCGCGGAAGGAGGTGAACCCCATGCTGTTGATCAAAGGCCCGATGTCCTACCGCAAGCACGGACACCGGCACGGTAAGCACACCAGCCGGACCACTCGCACCAGCCGCACCAGCCGGTCGCGCTGCTGACGACGCCATCGATCACCCTGGTGGCCCGCGTTCCGCGCGGGTCACCGGGCTCTGCCGGGAGGACGGCCCATGAGCGCACCCGATCTCGACGACGACGGCCAACCCGTGTGGGACACCGCCGAAGGTGGTGAGTTCCCCGGTGGCACCCGCGCGGTGCGGCGGCTGGGTGTGGGGTGGCGGTGCGAGACGTGGCTCGTGTGGTCGGTCCCGCTGTGGTGCCCGGTCGTGCTGAAACTGCCCCGTCCGCACCTGCGCGAGCACCCGCGTTCGGTGACCGCGCTGCGCCGGGAGGTGACGGCCCTGTCCGGGCCGCCGCACCCCGGCCTGCCGAGGCTCATCGCCGACGGTAGCGGCGAAGCCCTGCCCCACCTGCTGTTCGAGTACCTCGACGGGCCCGACCTCGACGACGTCGGAGACGACATCGGGCCGCTGCCGGAGGGCGAGGCGGCGTTGCTGGGGGTGCAGCTGCTGTCCGCGGTGGCGGCGGTGCACCACGAAGGTCTGGCCCACCTGGACGTCAAACCGGGCAACGTGGTGCTGCGCGACGGCAAACCGCTCCTCATCGACTTCGGCAGCACCCGCGCGATCGGGTCGCCCCAACCGCCGGGACGTCCGATCGGGACCCGTGGCTACACATCCCCCGAGCAGGAGGCGTGCCTGACGGTGTCACCGGCCATGGACGTCTACGGGGTCGGGGCGACCCTGCACGCGGTCGTGACAGGCCACCGGCCGGATGCGGGCGGGCGGTCCTCCCCGATGCTCGCGGGACTGCTGGAGCCCGACCCGACGCGGCGCCTCGACCTCACCGAGGCGACGGCCGCGCTCCTGCAGTGGATTCCCGCCGAGTTCCGGCCGTGGCCGGAATGGGCGGACGCCTACCTCGGTGGAGCGTGACCGTCGTCCCGGTCACCAGCCGGTCAGAGCCGGCTGGCGTTGTGGAACGGCATGCCGGCCATCGAGGACACCTTCACCGGCTGCCCGGACGTGCTGGCGTGCACGATCTTGCCGTCGCCGACGTAGATGCCGACGTGGCTGACCGGCGTGTAGAAGAACACCAGGTCACCGGGCTGCAGCTGGGACTGCGCGACCGGGGTGCCCAGCGTGGACTGGGCGCTGGAGCTGTGCGGGAGGTCCACGCCGGCCTGCTTGAAGGCCCACTGGACCAGACCCGAGCAGTCGTAGGCGTTCGGCCCCGCCGCACCCCAGGCGTAGGGCTTGCCCTGCTGGGTGAGCGCGCTGCGCAGCGCGGTCGCGCCGACGCTGGTGCCGGCCACCGAGGCCGGCGCGACGGCCGGGGCGCTGTCGACCGGAGCGGCCGTGCTCGCGAAGGCGGGGCCGGCGGTTCCGGCGACGGCGGCGGCCAGAACGGCGCCGGTCACGCCGGCGCGCAGGAGTTTTCGACCGGACTTGGGGTGCGCGGAATGTTGTCCCATGTCGAGCGTTTCCTTTCGCTTTCCACCGCCCGTGGCGGGGGAACCACGAAAAACGGCGGTGGCCCGCGGCCGCGATCTTTCGGGGACAGATCACTGGTTGCCGCGAGAGCGCAGAAAACGTTACGAACCGGGCCCCATATATGTGAAGACCCGGTGCGATATGACACAGATCAAATCATCAACAGTAACGGATCTTTGGCCGATAGTGACAATTCATTTCGTCCCGGCGCGGAAAGCGCCGGGACGGTGAGGTCATTGCTGCGGTGCGTAGCCCTGCTGGAATTGGCCCTGCGGCTGCTGCCCCTGCTGCTGGTACTGCTGCTGCGCGGCCTGCTGGCCGGCCTGCTGGGCGCCGGGGTCGGCGCCGTCGGGCACCACGTACACCGCCGTGCCGTAGGCGGCGATCTCGCTCGCGGTCTGGGCGATTTCGTTGCAGTCGAACCGCATGCTCAGCACCGCGTTGGCACCGAAGGCCATCGCCTCCTGGCAGAGCCGGCCCAGCGCCTCGTAGCGCGAATCGGACAGCAGCTTGGACAATCCCTTGAGCTCACCGCCCGCCATCGCCTTGAAACCCGCGCCCATCGTGGAGAACATGTTCCGGCTGCGCACGGTCAGCCCGAACACCTCGCCGTAGACGCGCACCACGCGGTAGCCGGGCAGATCGTTCATGGTCGACAGCAGGATCGGGAACCGGGGCTGCTGCTGCTGGTATGGCTGGCTCATGCGCGGATCGTAGCGGTGCTCAGGTCTGGACCCGGTACCAAACCTCCGGACGCCCGACCTGTCCGTATCGCGGCTCGCGCCGCGCCAGCCCGTTGTCGGCCAGGTACTCCAGGTAGCGCCGCGCGGTCACCCGCGACACGCCGGTCGCCGTCGCCGCCGCGCCCGCGGAGAGTCCGTCGGGTTCCGCCCGCAGCGCGGACACCACGGCGTCCAGCGTCTGCCCGCTCATCCCCTTCGGCAGCGCCTGCGCCACCGGCGAGCGCAGCGCGGCCAGGGCCCGGTCCACCTCGGACTGTCCGAGCACCTCGCCTTCGCCGAAGCTGTCCCGGAACTCCGCGTAGCGCTCCAGCTTGTCCCGCAGCGAGGAGAAGGTGAACGGCTTGATGAGGTACTGCACGACGCCCACCGACACCGCGGCCTTGACCACGGCGAGGTCGCGTGCCGAGGTCACCGCGATGACGTCGACGAGGTTGCCCGCCGCGCGCAACGCCCGGCACACCGCGAGACCGTGCGTGTCCGGCAGGTAGAAGTCGAGCAGGACCAGGTCCGCGCTGTCCCGGTCGAAGAACCGCAGCGCCTCCGCTCCGGAGTGGACGACCGCGGCGACCGCGAACCCGGGAACCCGCTCCACGTAGGTCCGGTGGGCCTCGGCCGCGACCTGGTCGTCCTCGACCACGAGCACCCGGATCACCGCACCGCCTCCCGTCGTACCGGCAGCCGCACCGTGAACACCGCGCCGCCGTCGGTGGTCACGTCCACGCTCCCGCCGTTGCGCCGCACCACCTGCCCGACCAGGGCCAGACCGAGCCCGTGACCGTCCGGTTTGGTCGTCCAGCCGCGCTCGAACACGTGCCGTCGCACCTCGTCGGGCACGCCGGGCCCGCTGTCGGCGACGCGCAGCAGCAGGTCGTCGTCCTCGATCTTCGCGGTCACCGTGACCCTCGGCCGCCCGGGACGCTCCCCCGCCCCCTCGATGGCCGCGTCGATCGCGTTGTCGATCAGGTTGCCCAGCACGGTGATCAGGTCGCGGGACTCCAAGCCGGTGTCGGCGTCCTCGATCGCGGTGTCGTCGGTGAGCACCAGCTCGGCACCGCGCTCGCCGGCCTCGGCGGTCTTGCCGAGCAGCAAGGCGGCGAGCACCGGTTCGGACACCGCACCCACCACCTGGTCGGTGAGCCGCTGGGCGATCTCCAGCTCGGCGGTGGCGAACTCGATCGCCTCCTGCGAGCGGCCCATCTCCACCAGGGACACCACGGTGTGCAGGCGGTTGGCCGCCTCGTGCGCCTGCGAGCGCAGGGATTCGGCCAGGCCGCGTGCGGTGGTCAGCTCCCCGGTGAGCAGCTGCAGGTCGGTGTGGTCCCGCAGGGTCACGACGGTGCCGTGGTCGCGGGCCCGCGCGCGGGAGCGGACCGGCGCGGTGCTGACCACCAGCACCCGCACGTCGGTCAGGTGGATCTCGTCGCGCCGCGGCTCCTGGCCGCGCAGGGCCTCGACCAGGCTCGGCGGCAGGCCCAGGTCGCCCACGGCGGCGCCGGCCGGGTCCCCGGCCAGCCCGAGCAGCTCCCGAGCGGCGTCGTTGCACAGCACGACCCGTTCGTCCGCGCCGACCAGCACCAGCCCCTCGCGCACCGCGTGCAGGGTCGCCTCGTAGTAGGCGAAGACACTGCTCAGCTCGGCCGGCGCGAGTCCACGGGTCTGGCGGCGCAGCCGGGCACTGACCAGGTAACTGCCGGCGGTCCCGACCACCAGCGCGGCCCCCGCGACGGCGGCCAGGGTCTGGATGCGCTGCGCGAGCGTCGCGGCGATCGCGTCCACCTTGATCCCGGCCGACACGAGCGCGACCACCCGCCGCTCGCCGTCGAAGACCGGCACGACGGCGCGCATCGACGGGCCGAGCGTGCCGGTGTAAGTCTCGGTGTAGACCCGGCCCTGCCGGGCGACGTCGATCGTGCCCAGGAAGCGCTGTCCGATCAGCCGCGGATCCGGGTGGGTGTAGCGGATGCCGCCGGGATCCATGATGGTGATGAAGTCGACACCCGTGTCGTGGCGGACCTGTTCGGCGAAGGGCTGCAGCGCGGTGCTCGGTGACGGCAGCGCCAGCGCCGACAGCACGGCCGGGGAGTCGGCGATCGTGGTCGCGATCGCGGTCACCTTGTCCCGTGCGCGGTCGTCCACCGTGCGGGCGGCGTCCACATAGGCCAGCAACGCCCCCACCGCGACCAGCACTGCCACGCCCGTGACCTGCAGCAGGAGCAACTGGCGCGCAAGGCTCCAGCGCCGGCTCGTCATCCGCACCCCGCCATCCCAGCACACCGGCCCGGACGAGCGCGCAGGCGGTTCACGGCCGGGGAACTCTATGAACACAACGGTGACCCCGGTCATAACCGTGGCCGATAGTCGTCGAAGCTGCGCCGAGGACGGCGCGCCTCGTCCCCACAGGAGGCAACGTTGCCTACGGCACAAGAAACCGGCGCGAAACCGCGTCGCGACCGGATGCACTACCTCTACCTCGCGGTCGTCGCCGCGGTGGTGCTCGGCGTCGTCGTCGGGCTGGTGTTCCCGGACTTCGGCAAGAGCCTCGCCTGGCTCGGCACCGCGTTCGTCAACCTCATCAAGATGATGATCTCGCCGATCATCTTCTGCACCATCGTGCTCGGCATCGGCTCGGTGGCCAAGGCCGCGAAGGTCGGCAAGGTCGGCCTGATGGCCATCGGCTACTTCCTGGTGATGTCCACGTTCGCGCTGGCCATCGGCCTGGTCGTGGGCAACCTGCTGCACCCCGGCTCGGGCCTGCACCTGGACCCGTCGTCGATCGCGAAGGCGCAGGAACAGGCGAGCAAGGGCACCAGCGAGGGCACCACCGACTTCGTGCTCGGCATCATCCCGACGTCGCTGGTGTCGTCGTTCACCGAGGGTTCGGTGCTGCAGACGTTGCTCGTCGCGCTGCTGGCCGGGTTCGGCCTGCAGAAGATGGGCGACGCGGGCAAGCCGATCCTGCGCGGCATCGAGCACCTCCAGAAGCTGGTCTTCCGGATCCTGGGCATGATCATGTGGGCCGCCCCGGTGGGCGCGTTCGGCGCGATCGCCGCGGTGGTCGGAGCCACCGGGTGGAACGCGCTGAAGAGCCTCGCGGTCGTGATGATCGGGTTCTACGTGACGTGCGTGCTGTTCGTGACGATCGTGCTCGGCGCGATCCTCTGGCTCGGCGCGCGGGTCAGCATCTTCAGCCTGCTGCGCTACCTGGCGCGCGAGTTCCTGCTGATCGTGTCGACGTCGTCGTCGGAGTCGGCGCTGCCGCGGCTGATCGCGAAGATGGAGCACCTGGGCGTCAGCAAGCCGGTCGTCGGCATCACGGTGCCGACCGGGTACTCGTTCAACCTGGACGGCACCGCGATCTACCTGACGATGGCGACCCTGTTCATCGCGACCGCGCAGGGCAGCCCGCTGTCGGTGGGCGAGCAGATCTCGCTGCTGGTGTTCATGATCATCGCGTCGAAGGGCGCGGCCGGCGTGAGCGGCGCGGGCCTGGCGACCCTGGCCGGCGGGCTGCAGTCGCACCGGCCGGACCTGGTCGGCGGGGTCGGGTTCATCCTCGGCATCGACCGGTTCATGTCCGAGGCCCGTGCGGTCACCAACTTCGCCGGCAACGCGGTGGCCACCGTGGTCATCGGGGCCTGGACCAAGGAGTTCGACCGGGACAAGGCGC
The DNA here is from genome assembly GCF_030814215.1 of Amycolatopsis thermophila. Lineage (NCBI taxonomy): Bacteria > Bacillati > Actinomycetota > Actinomycetes > Pseudonocardiales > Pseudonocardiaceae > Amycolatopsis > Amycolatopsis thermophila. Next base: position 6,292,785 of record NZ_JAUSUT010000001.1, read on the forward strand.
GGCGCGTGTTCCGCGGCGACGACCCGTTCGACGAAGCCACGCGACCGGAGCGGGAGGCGGAGCCTGAGCTCGTGAAGGCGGGCGTCTGAGGCGTGCCCGCGGGCTGGTGATCGCGGTGGTCGCCGCGATCACCAGCCCCTTCCTGGGCTCGCCCGCCGCCACCGCGCAGGGCCGTGCTGAACGTCCCCCGTGCCTTCCGCCGGCTGCGGCCACCCCGCACCCGTGCCGGCGGGACGGAGCGTGACCCGCACCGTCACCTCGGGCGGTCTCACGCGCAGCTACCTGCTGCACGTTCCGGCGGATTACCGGCCCGACCGGCCGGTTCCGCCGGTCCTGTCCGGCTTCGCGGCGACCGCCGTCATCGCCGCCCCGGACACCGGCGCGAACGCCGCGATCCGGCCGCTCAGCCGGCAGGCCAGCACCCCGGTGAACCCGCCCCGTTGGACGTGCCCGTCGCGTAGATCCACGATCCCCTACGCCGGTGATCCCGCCCGCGGGGCTACCGTCCATTCCGGACCGGCCGGCGGGGTGTGCCGCGCGGAACGGCTGTTCGGCGGCACCCGGGGTGTCCGGGGACGAGGTAGGGGTCTCCCGGTGGCGCGGGTGCGACCGGGGCGCCGACGTCGTGCACCACCGGCTCGAAGGGCTGGCCGAGCACCACGCCCAACCGGATTCGGACGTCCCGCCGGTCCTCGACGCGACACCGGTGATCATGCGGTTCTCAGCGCGCACCCGCTGCGTTGAGGTGGGCCTGGAGCCCGCGCCGGCCACGCCGCATCATCAGGGCGTGGTTGGCGCGGAACACCGGCCGCGCGAGCGGCGACAGCGTGCGCAGCAAGGGTTTCGTGGCCAGCACCTGCTGGGTGATCTCCAGCCGCGTGCCGCCCGGCTGCCCCAGCACCACCGCGGCGAGCGAACCCTCGAGATCACCGCTCAGGTGCACGCGCATGCGGCCGGTGCGCGGATCCTCCTCCGCGCGGCGCATCCGGATCGTCAACGCGTACGGCAGCGCGGCGCGGCAGACCAGCACAGCGGTGTCGTCGTCCAGGCGGCTGACCTCGCGCACGTCCGGCCACCAGCGGGGATAGCCGGCGACATCGACGACCGCGTCGAACACCGCGGGCACGGGTGCCGACAGCAGCCACGTGTCCCGGAACCGGTAGGTGTTGACCCGCATGGATCGAGTATGCGCCGAGATCAATAACCGAACCCGCTGTCGCCGCTCGTGGCGGGCGGGGTTGCGGTCGCCTTCGCACCGGCCGGGGTGACGGCGAACCACGTGCCGTCGACGCCCTGACCGTTGGCCTGGCCCGGCGCGGTGTCGTTGAGGTAGCGGTAGAGCGGCCACCCGGCGAGCGTGAGCTGCCGGACGCCGTCCGGCCGGACCAGGACCCCGGCCAGCCCCGGGGCGATCCCGTCGGTGGCCGGCGCGGCGGCACCCGCGACGGCCGGCGGCCAGCGCGACGCGCAGGCGCCGAAGCAGTTCGACGCCGACGGGCTGTCCAGGTCGAACCGGTAGAGCGTGCGGCCCTGACCGTCGGTGACGACATCGCCGAGGACGTCGGCGCTGGTCACCCGGAGGTCGGCGGGCGGCCGTGGCGGCGCTGCCGGACCGCAGCCGGACACGAGTGCCGCCAGGAGCACGGCGGCGAGCGCGACGAGCAGGCGGGTCATGGGCACCTCCCCCGGTGGGAGCCCCGGCTGCCGGGGATACCTCATGACACGAACCGGGCGGCCGGACGGTTCACCCGGCCCGGCGTGGGAACGCGCGGCCGCCGGTGCCGGTGGCCGCGCGATCGCCTTCGTCAGTTGAGCAGGTCCTGCAGGAACTTGCCGGTGTAGCTCTCCCCCACGGTGGCGACGTGCTCGGGCGTGCCCTCGGCGACGATCGTGCCGCCACCGGACCCGCCCTCCGGACCCAGGTCGATGACCCAGTCCGAGGTCTTGATCACGTCGAGGTTGTGCTCGATCACGATGACCGTGTTGCCCTTGTCCACCAGCCCGTTGATCACGCCGAGCAGCTTGCGGATGTCCTCGAAGTGCAGACCGGTGGTCGGCTCGTCGAGCACGTACACCGTCTTGCCGGTCGACCGCTTCTGCAGCTCGCTGGCGAGCTTCACGCGCTGCGCCTCGCCGCCGGACAGCGTCGGCGCGGGCTGGCCCAGCCGGACGTAGCCCAGGCCCACGTCGACCAGCGTCTGCAGGTGGCGGTGGATCGCCTTGATCGGCTCGAAGAACTCGGCGGCCTCCTCGATCGGCATGTCGAGGACGTCGGAGACCGTCTTGCCCTTGTAGTGCACCTCGAGCGTCTCGCGGTTGTACCGGGCGCCCTTGCAGACCTCGCACGGCACGTACACGTCGGGCAGGAAGTTCATCTCGATCTTGATGGTGCCGTCACCGGCGCACGCCTCACACCGGCCGCCCTTGACGTTGAACGAGAAACGGCCCGGCTGGTAGCCGCGCACCTTCGCCTCGGTGGTGGCCGCGAACAACTTGCGCACGTGGTCCCACACACCCGTGTAGGTCGCCGGGTTGGACCGCGGGGTCCGGCCGATCGGCGACTGGTCCACGCGCACCAGCTTGTCCACCTGGTCGAGGCCGCGCACCCGGGTGTGCCTGCCGGGCACCTGGCGGGCGCCGTTGAGCTTGTTCGCCAGCACCGTCGCGAGGATGTCGTTGACCAGCGTCGACTTGCCCGACCCGGACACGCCGGTGACCGACACCAGGCACCCCAGCGGGAACGACACGTCCACCCCGCGCAGGTTGTGCTCGCGCGCCCCGACGACGGTCAGCTGCCGCTTCTTGTTCACCGGCCGCCGGATCGCCGGCACCGGGATCGCCTCACGCCCGGACAGGTACGCGCCGGTCAGGGACTTGCGGTTCTTCACCAGCTTGGTGAACGGTCCGCTGTGGACGATGTGCCCGCCGTGCTCGCCCGCGCCCGGCCCGATGTCGACCACCCAGTCGCTGGCGCGGATGGTGTCCTCGTCGTGCTCGACGACGATCAGCGTGTTGCCCAGGTCACGCAGGCGGGTCAACGTGTCGATCAGGCGGCGGTTGTCCCGCTGGTGCAGTCCGATCGACGGCTCGTCCAGCACGTACAGCACGCCCACCAGGCCGGAGCCGATCTGGGTGGCCAGCCGGATGCGCTGCGCCTCACCGCCGGACAGCGTCGCCGAGGCCCGGTCCAGCGACAGGTAGTTCAGGCCCACGTCGAGCAGGAAGCGCAGCCGCGCCTGGATCTCCTTGAGCACCGCGCCGGCGATCATCGCCTCGCGCTGCCCCAGCTTGAGGCCGTCGAGGAACTCCGAGGCCTCCTCGATGGACAGGGCGCACACCTCGGCGATGGAGCGGTCACCGCGCTCGGCGTGCTCGAGGGTGACCGCGAGGATCTCCGGCTTGAGCCGGGTGCCCTGGCACGCCGGGCACGGCACCTCGCGCATGTAGCCCTCGTACCGCTCGCGCATGTAGTCGGACTCGGTCTGCTCCAGGCGCCGCTCCAGGAACGGGATGACCCCCTCGAAGCTGGCGTAGTAGCTGCGCTGGCGGCCGTAGCGGTTGCGGTAGCGGACGTGCACCTGGTCGCTGACGCCGTGCAGCACCGCCTTCTGCGCCTTGGCGGGCAGCTTGCGCCACGGGGTGTCCATGCGGAACCCGATGGTCTCCGACAGCGACTCCAGCAGCCGCTGGAAGTACTCGGCGCTCTGGCCACCCGACCACGGCGCGATGGCGCCCTCGGCCAGCGACAGCTCGTCGTCGGGCACCACCAGTTCCGGGTCGACCTCCTTGCGGATGCCGATGCCGGTGCACTCCGGGCAGGCGCCGTAGGGCGAGTTGAACGAGAACGAGCGCGGCTCGAGGTCCTCGATCGCGAGCGGGTGCCCGTTGGGGCAGGCCAGGTTCTCGGAGAACCCGCGGATGCGGTGCGGGTCGCCCTCGGGCAGGTCGACGAACTCCAGCTCGACCAGGCCGTCGGCCAGCCGCAGCGCGGTCTCGACCGAGTCGGTGAGCCGCTGCTTCGCCGACGCCTTCACGGTGAGCCGGTCGACCACCACCCCGATGTGGTGCTTCTCCTGCTTCTTCAGCTTCGGCGGGTCGGTCAGCTGGTACACCTGACCGTCGACGCGGGCCCGTGAATAGCCCTGCTGCTGCAGGTTGGCGAACAGGTCGACGTACTCGCCCTTGCGACCGCGGACCACCGGCGCGAGCACCTGGAACCGGGTGCCCTCCTCCATGTCCAGCACCTGGTCGACGATCTGCTGCGGGGTCTGCTTGCTGATCGGCTCGCCGCACTGCGGGCAGTGCGGCTTGCCGGCGCGCGCGTAGAGCAGCCGGAGGTAGTCGTAGACCTCGGTGATCGTGCCCACGGTGGACCGCGGGTTGCGCGAGGTGGACTTCTGGTCGATCGACACCGCGGGCGACAGGCCCTCGATGAAGTCGACGTCCGGCTTGTCCATCTGCCCCAGGAACTGCCGAGCGTAGGCCGACAGCGACTCCACGTAGCGCCGCTGGCCTTCGGCGAAGATCGTGTCGAAGGCCAGGCTCGACTTGCCCGACCCGGACAGGCCGGTGAACACGATCAGGCTGTCCCGGGGCAGGTCGAGGTCGACGCCGCGGAGGTTGTGCTCGCGCGCACCGCGAACAACGAGGCGATCAGCCACGGATGAGGTCCCTTCCCTGGAATGTGACGGCCGGATCAGCCAGCCGCATCCATGCTAGGACGACCCACCGACAGAAACCGGAGCCGGACCGCTCGGCTCCCCCGTGACGAAGTCGTCCGGGGGCGTGCGGGGCGGCGGCGCCGTCACGGCGCGCGGTCTGGTCAGCCAGCGGTGGGCCGGCCGTTCGACGAACTTCGTGAGCAGCCATCCGGCGCCGATCGCCGCCCCCAGCACCAGCGGCAGCCGCGCCCAGCCCGGCAGTCCCGCGAGCAGCAGCGCCTTGGCCAGGATGTAACCCAGTTCCTGGTGCAACAGGTAGACACCGTAGGAAATTCCGGCGATCCAGCCGATCGCCGGGGCCAGCGGGCGCAGGAACGTCCAGTCCGGCCCCTTCGCCGCGGCGCACACGAGGACGAGCACGACCGCGAACCCGAGGTCGGAGGGCAGCCGCGCCGGGTCGGTGGGCAACGCCACGTGGTGCGGGTACAGGTGCAGGTCCTGCGCCACGACCACGGCGGCCAGCAGCACGACCAGGTGCGCGGTGGACATCCGGCCGCGCGACCACAGCCACACCGCGATCCCGGCGGCGAACGCGTGCAGCCGGTGCAGGCCGAAGCCGAACACGAGCGCGAACGCCCACGGCGACGGGTTGTCCGGCCCCAGCACCCAGAAGCGGACGACCAGCGGCACCAGCGTCATCGCCCAGGCCAGGACCACCGCGTGCCGGGCGGCGTGCGGTGAGCGGAACCACCGGGTGCGCGACCACAGCAGCGCCGCCCCGGCGAAGACCATCAGCTGCACCGGCAGCGTCCAGTAGGAGCCGTCGAGCCAGATGAACCCCTGGTGCCAGCCCTGCACCATGGTCAGGTTGACCAGCAGGTCCCAGCCCACCGGCACGTACCAGGAACTCGCCCACGCGACGCCGTCGGTGGTCGGGCCGAACAGCTTGTCCCACCAGTGACCGCCGAACCCCTGGCCGTTGAAGGCGGCGCCGGCCGCGCGCATGACGAAGTAGGTGACCAGCACGGCGACCAGGTACGGCGGGACCAGTCGCGCGGTCTTCTTCCACATCCAGCGGCCGCAGTCGCCGCGCCGGATCGTCTGGCAGACGAAGAAGGCCGAGACGACCATGAGGATCGCGGCGCCGAACTGGGCCGTGATCTTGACCGGGTAGTCGTCCAGCTCGGGGTGCGCCAACGGGCCCTGGTGCGTGATGTGGCCGAGCATCACGGACAGGACCGCCAGGACGCGCACGGCGTCCCAGCTGATGCGGCGCTGGGATCGGGGATGTTCGGGGAGGGAACTCGGCACTGTCTCGGGGCGTCTCACAAGATCGGGTCGGGGACGCAGCGGAGCCTACGTTACCTTTCTGAGACCAACCTGAACGGGTGGAACGCGCTGACGCCCGGCGACTACGGTTGGTGGCGTGAACGTCGTAGAGGACTACACCGGCCACGTCGAGCCGGGCGGGGACGCGGCCCGACGGGTGCTGGGGGCGCTGACCATCACCAAGCTGTCGGTCGGGCCCATGGACAACAACACCTACCTGCTGGTTTGCCGTGCGCAGAACGAGGCGCTGCTGATCGACGCGGCGGCCGACCCGGAGCGGATCTCCGATCTCATCGGGCACGGGCCGGACCGTCCGGCGCTGCGCACGATCGTGACGACGCACCAGCACGCCGACCACTGGCAGGCGCTGGGTGCCGTCGCGGGCGCCTACGGAGCGAACACGGCGGCCCACCCGTTGGACGCCTCGGTGTTGCCCGTACCCCCGGACTTCCTGGTCGAGGACGGCTCGACGCTCACGGTCGGTGACTGCACCCTCGAGGTGATTCACCTGAGGGGGCACACTCCGGGCTCGATCGCGTTGTTGTACCGCGACCCGGACGGCGGCACCCACCTGTTCACCGGCGACTCGCTCTTCCCGGGCGGGGTCGGCAAGACGGGCTCGCCGGAGGACTTCCGGTCGCTCCTCGGGGACGTCGAATCGCGGATCTTCGACCGGCTTCCCGACGAGACGTGGTTCTACCCCGGCCACGGCGACGACTCGACACTCGGCGCGGAGCGCCCGAAGCTGCCGGAGTGGCGCGAACGCGGCTGGTGATCGAGGCCGCGGAACGGGCTGCCCGGTCTCCGGGCGGCCCCGCGTGGCGCACGGGTGCCGACGTCACAGCCGGCGTGCGCGTGGCTCGCTCCTGGACGGGGACGATCTCGACCGTCCCGTCCGGCCCGGGGAAGTCGTCCGCGTTCCTGGTGTGGAGCGGCCGCACCGACCTGCTCCGTCCGCGGGGGCCCGGACGGCGGGATCCCCGGCCATCGCTACGCCCTGGTGCAGTTCGGCCGCGATGATCGCGGGTGAGTTCCGGCACAGCGGGCAGGACCGGCGGATCGCGCACGCCCTGGCACCACGGACCACAGGCGGCGGGCGTGTCAGTAGAAGAACACGTCCTCGGTCAGCCCGACGTTCAGCGTGCGGTACGAACCGGTGTAGAAGAGCAGCGGTGTGCCGTCCCGGTGGTCCAGGTGTTCGACCTCGCCGAGGAACAGGGTGTGGTCGCCGGCGGGGTGGCGGTCGACGATGCGGCAGCCGACGAACGCCAGCCCGCCGGGGATGAAGTCGAACCGGCCCCGCACGTCGAAGCGCACGTCCACGGACGGACGGCCGCCGAAGTGGCGCGACACCTCCTCCTGGTCGGAGGACAGCACCGTCACCGCGTACCGGTCACCGGCGTGCAGGTGCCGCGCCATCGTGCACGCGCCCAGTGACACCAGGATCAGCGGCGGGTCCAGCGACACCGACAGGAAGCCGTTCGCCGTCATGCCGTGCACGCCGCCGGCCGTGCGGGTGGTGACCACCGTGACCCCGGTGGCGAACCGGCCCATCGCCGTGCGGAAACGGCGCGGGTCGGTCGCCGTCGCGGCGGTCACGAGCCTTCGACGGGCGCGTAGTGCAGGATCTGCGCCCCGCCCGTCGCGTAGTTCGGCACGTCCGCGGCCACGGCCCGGCCCTGCTCCGACGCCATCGCCGCGGCCATCGCCTCCGCCGAGTCGAACTCGGCCTCGAAGATCGCGAAGTACGGGCTCTCCCCCGCCATCGCGGACACGTCGAAGCTGTACCGCATCGCGCGCAGCCCCGGCAGCTTCGCGGCCAGCGGCAGGTGCGTGTTCACGTAGTACTGCTTGAAGTGCTCGGGGTCGGCCGGCGGCGGGTACAGAACGGTCAGACGGTACATCGTGAAACCCCTTTCTCAGGCCTGGCCGTGGCGGGCCAGGAACTCGTTCGTGCGCTCGGGCGTGGCCAGGATGCGCCACTGCCGGTCCGGGTAGTCGAAGTTGTCGGTGAACTCGTCGGCCACCGCCTTGTCCGCGTGCATAGCGCCGAACAGGCGCAGCAGGTGCTCCGGTGGCGGGCCGATCATCAGGTTGGTCCAGTTCGCCGCGCCCAGCACGACGTCGGCGCGCCGCGCCGCCACGTCCTGGCAGAACAGCTCGTCGAACCCGTAGTCCTCCAGGATCGCCCGCCCGGTGACCCACGCCGAGTGCGACGCCGAGTTGGCGCCCTGCCCGACGACCGGGTCGACCACCGTGTGCACGTCCCCGATCGCCAGGGCGAACTTGCCGTTCGGCAGTTTCGCGTAGTCCTGCCGCACCGTCGGGGTCAGCGCGCCCTGCAGGATGTCCAGCGGGCCGGTCAGCGCGAACGTCGCCGGGTCGACCCGCTCGAACGTGCGCGGGTGGTGCTTGGCGAGCTTGTCCAGCACGAGCCGCTCGTAGGCCTTCGGGTCGTCCTCGTACCGCTGCCGGCCGAGCACCTCGAGGTCGCCGCCCGGCACGTTCTCGAACAGCAGCGCCGTGGTGAAGCCGTCCCGGCCGTACATCGGGATCTCCAGCAGTTCGCCGTGCCCGGGCGAGACGCTGATCGTGACGCCCTTGGGCTCGGAGTAGCTGATCCCGTGGTACAGGCCGACGGACAGGATGCGCTGGGGCCGGTCGTACGGGCTCAGCTCCGGCCGGCGCGGGAACAGGGCGGCGAACGCGCCCCGGCCGGCGGCGACGACGAGCAGGTCGTGCCGGCCGGCGATGGGTTCGATGTCCTCGGCCTGCAGCGTGCGGATCTCCAGCCGCCCGCCGCGCTCGGCGAAGGTCTCGGTGAGCTTGGGCAGGTAGAGGCGGTAGTCGATGGCGCTGGACCACTCGGCGAAGTCGCCGCGCCAGATCATCGGCTCGGGGCCGCCGATGTAGTGGTGGTGGCAGGAGTAGCCGTACTCCCCGACCGGCCAGAAGTCGATGCCCAGCCGGCGCTCGCGCTCGAGCGTCGGCGCGTGGTGGGCGACGCTGTTGAGCAGGCGCCCGTTCGCCAGCTGGGCGGCGGTCTTGTCGGTGTAGACGGTGACCGGGACGTCGTGCTTGCGCAGCATCAGGCCCAGCTGCAGGCCGGCGATCCCGGCACCGATGATGCCGATGTTCGGCATGGTGGCTCCTCTCGTCACAGTGGGTCCGGACGCTCGGTGATCTCGTCGTCCCCATCCTGCTGCCCGGCGCCGCGCGGGTCTTTCCCTCAGGCGAACGTTTCTTGACGATTCGCGAACCCCTCAGGACAGGGCCCGTGCGCGGAACTCGCGGGGGCTCAGTCCGTAGGCGGCCTTGAACGCGCGGCTGAAGTGGGCCGCGTCGGGCAGGCCCCAGGTGGCGCCCACCGCGCTCACCGATCGCGTCAGGTCCGGGCGCGCGAGGTCGCGGCGGCACTGTTCGAGGCGGCGCATGCGGATCCACCCCGCCACACCGGTGCCCTGCTCGGCGAAGAGCTTCTGCAGGTACCGCGTCGAGATGTGCAGCGCGGCCGCGACCGCGTCCGGGCACAGGTCCTCTTCGGACAGATGTGCGTCGATGTAGGACCGGGCGCGCAGGACCAGCGCGTCGTGCCCCACCTCGCCCGGTGTGGCGCCGGCCTGTTCGGCCAGCAGCGCCGACAGCAGATCCAGCACCGCGTCGGCGAGCGGGATCGGCGAGCCGTCCCGGCCCAGCTGGTGCACCAGCCGCCGGAACAGCGGGGACAGCAGCGATCCCGGCTCGTCGTCGCCGCGGATCGCGCGCCCCAGGATCTGCCCGGCACCCGCCCCCAGGCGGAGCCGGGAGCGCGGGAACATGAACACCGCCATCGACGTCGGTTCGCCGAACGCCAGCGTGTAGGGCCGGTCGGTGTCGTACACCGCGAAGTCGCCGGGGCCGAGCATCGCCTCGCGGCCGTCCTGCACCAGCAGGCAGCTGCCGCGCACCTGCAGGCCCAGCTTGTAGTAGCCGCGTTCGCTCGCGCCGATCATCGCCCTGGTGCGGCGGACCCGGTGCGGCCCGGCGTCCACCTGGGACACCAGGGTCGAGCCGAGGTGGTCGATCCGCACCTCGCCGCGGAAGCCGGGCTCCGGCGCGTCCGCGTCCAGCGGCACGAACGCGTCGGAGATGACGTGCCGCCAGTACTCGACGCTCTCGCCGCCGGACACCGAGCGCGTGCTCAGGATCCGCGTTGCTGTCTGGACCACGTTGTCCTCCGCTCTGCGTGTCAGGAGTTCAGGAAGGCCCGCACCCGGCTCCGGGTCGCGAGCAGCCGCCACTGCCGCTCGGGGTGGTCGAAGTTGTCGGTGAACTCGTCGGCCCGGCGCGGATCGCGCGCCAGCCCCCGCCACAGCTCGTCCAGCCACGGCGGCGGGTCGAGCACCAGGTTCGTCCACGCCGACGCCGCGAGCAGGACCTCCTCGCGGGCCCGCGCGACGCGGCGGCAGAACAGCTCGTCGAACACCGTCTCCGCGGCGATCTCCCGCGCCACGACCGCGGCGCTGTAGGAGGCGATGTTCGCGCCCTGCCCCATCACCGGGTCCACCACGACGTGGGCGTCGCCGAGCGCGAGGGCGAACTTGTCCCCGCCCAGCGGCCGGAAGTCCTCCCGCACGGCCGGGGTGACCGCGCCCTGGAGCAGATCGCGCGGGTGGGTGAGGGCGAAGGCGTCGAGCACCCGTTCGGCGGTGGCCGGGTGGTGCTCGTGCAGCTTCGCCAGCACCGTCTTGCGGAACAGCGCCGGGTCGGCGGCCGGGGACAGCTCGTTGAGCACCGCCAGCTCACCGCCCGGCACGTTCTCGAACAGCAGCGCGGTGACCGGCCCGTGGCGGGACAGCAGCGGGATCTCCAGCAGTTCGCCCTGCCCGGGCGCGACCCCGATGGTGACCGCGGCGGGCTCGGCCGGCGCGATCCCGGTGTACAGGCCCGCGCACACCAGCCGCCGCGGCGCGTCGTGCGGGCTGTGCTCCGGCCGGCGCGGGAACAGGCCGCTCAGCGGGCCCCGCCCGGACGCGACGACGAGCAGGTCGTGGTTGCGGGCGAGGCCGCCCAGCTCGCGCGGCCCGACCGCGCGCACCTCGACGCGCCCGCCGCGCTCGGCGAGGTCCTCGGCCAGGCGCGGCAGGTAGATCCGGTGGTCGACGGCGCAGGACGGGTGGGTGAACCGGCCGGTGAAGCGCAGACCGCCGATCCAGTGGTGATGTGCCCGGTAACCGAATTCCGCGGCCGGCCAGTGGTGCACGCCCAGCGCGCGCTCGCGTTCCAGCAGCGGGTGGTGGTGCGCGACGGTGTTGAGCAACGGCCCGCCGGCGAGCTCGTCCATCGACCGCTCCGCGTAGAGCGTGACGTCGACGTCGGCGGCACGCAGCGCGAGGCCGAGGTGGAGCCCGGCGATGCCCGCCCCGAGGATGCCGACCGTGGTCACAACCCTGTCCTTACTCTATTATCGAGCAGCCAGTTCTATTTCTGAGTGAACAGTACGAGGGGCGCATGGCGGAGGGCAAGGTCGTCGGCGGCGCGGGCCTGCAAACACTCGAACGGGGGTTGTCCGTTCTCGAGGCGGTCGCCGAGCACGCGCCGTGCACGACGGCGACGGTCGCCGAGGTCACCGGCCTGCACCGGTCGATCGCCTACCGCGTCCTGTGCACCCTCGAGGCGCGCGGCTACCTGCAGCGCGACCGGTCCGGCCGCTACGAGGTCGGCCTGGCGGTGCTCACCGTCGCCTCGGCCGTGCGCTCCGACCTGCAGACCCTCGCCCAGACCGAGCTGTCCACGGTGGCCGAGGCGACCGGGACGGTCGCGTTCCTCGCCGTCCCCCACGGCGACGAGGCCCTCACGCTGGTCACGGCCGAGCCACCGGCCGCCGCCACCCCCGTCTCCTACCGGCCCGGGGTGCGCCACGCGCTCACCCGCGGCGCGCCCGGCCTGGCGATCCTCGCCGCGCTCCCGCCGCGGCCCGACGAACGACCCGAGGTGGCACTGGCCCGTGACCTCGGTCACGTGCGCACCACCGGCGAGGTCGTGCCCGGCATCAGCGCGCTCGCGGTGCCCGTCCGGCTGCGGGCCGGGCGGGTCGCCAGCGCCAGCGTGCTGTTCGTCGCCGGCCGCCTCGACGAGCAGAGCGCGCTGACCCACCTGCACGCGGCGGCAGAGCGGCTCGACGGCCGCTGACCGCGGCCACGCCGCTCGCCGAAAAGGTGCGGCGCGGGTAGGCTGTGCCCACGGTTGAGCAAGTAGCCGTCAGATGATCCCGACAGGCGCTCGCCGCGCAGTTGGAGGCCGTGGTCATGGCTTCTCCCGAAACTCGTTCCGCCCCGACGACGCAGCGGGGCATCCCCGGCCCGCGGTCCACCAGGGCCGCCGGGCCGGCCGCGTTCGCCGTCGACGTGTCCCAGCCCGCCTGCCACACCCTGCTCGTCGAGGTCGGCGGTGACGTCGACCTGGTCACCGCGCCCCGGCTCGCCGAGATCGTCGAACACCGCCTGCGCGGCCCGGTGACCCTGCTCGTGCTCGACCTGTCCGAGGTGACCTTCCTCGGCACCGCCGGGCTCACCGTGCTGGTGGAGACCCAGCAGGCCGCCGCACGCCGCGGCACCGCACTGCGCGTCACGGGGACCGGCACCCGGCCCGTCGAACGCGCGCTGCGCGCCGCGGGAATGCTGCACAGCTTGCCCACCGCGGACGAGCCCGCCGAGGACGTCGTGCTGCGGCACGTCGCCGAGCAGAACACCATGCCGGCTCGCTGGTGACACCAGCGAGCCGCTGACCCCATCGGCACCCCGCAGCACGGCGAGGCGCCGGTCGCCCGCCTGACCAGGCCCTTGTCCCTCCGCGCCCGGATCCGGAGCCGGCAACCCCCGTCGGTGGTGGACCTAGAGCACGAGGTCCTCGGGCCTGCCGACCTCCTTGGCGATCGTCGTCGTGGTTTCCCGCTGCCCCAAGGGATCGGCGTCGGTCAGCGCTCCGAACGACAGCCCGGTCAGCCCTTCGATGCGGCGCACCGGCACCTGGAACGTCCGGTAGGCGCCGTAGTCGAACTCGGCGGGCGCGACCTCCAGGCCCTGCAGCAACTGTTCCTGGCTGAGCAGGTAACCGGTGGCCGACAGGCTGCCGTCCCACCGGACCATCGCCACGACCTTGAAGAACTGCCGCGGCAGCCGCACACCCCGGTACTGGTCGTCGTCGGCGGCCAGTACCGGGCCCGTGTAGACGTTGACGCGCAGGTCGCGGTTGTCGGCGTTCTCCAGGACGTAGTCCTCCAGCCCCGCCCACGTCGTCTTGTTCTGGTTGAAGTCCTCGTGCTGGGGCGTGCAGTTGGTGAAGTGGAACGTGTCGTCGTTGGCCGACTTCGCCACCTCCCGCGTCGCACCCCAGGCGGGATCGAGACGGCGGACGAGATGACCGCGGTCGAGCGGGTTGTCCGCATACACCTCCTCACCGGTCTGCTCCTCCTGCGGCACCCGCGGGTCGAACGACCAGTTGTCCGTCTCCCGGCGCAGTTTCGCGCTCGTCGTGCCGTCGATGTTGACAGCGGTGAAGAACGCGAGCCGCCGCTGCTTGTTCAGCACCACGCTGAAGTGGTGGTAGGGCAGCACGTACTTCGGTTCGGCGGCCGCCTGCCGGTTCACCGCCGCCAGCGGCACGAGGTCCGGCGACAGCGCCGGCAGCGGGATGCGGTGCCCGGCCAGGAAATCCGGGTCGTAGCCGCCGCGGTCGGAGTAGTCCGGGTCGATGCGGATCGCCTCGGTCACCGGGGCGGCCGTCACCGGCGCGGGTTCACCGAACACCGCCGACAGCAGCGCCTGCTGCCCGGGAGGGAACGCGCGCGTCCGCAGCGCCGCCGCGAGACGGCTGACCCGCACCCCCTCGTTGACGACGCCGCCCAGCTCACCCTGCTGCGGCGCCGGGACACTCGCGTGGTGCAGCGCGACGATCTCCCACTGGTCGTTGAAGACCGGCGAGCCCGACGACCCCGGTTCGGTGTCGGTCTCGTAGTGCAGGAAGAGCTCCAGCACGTCGACGATCCGGTTCTCCCGCAACGCGATCTGCTTCCGCTCCCCGCCGGGGTGCTGCACGATCGTCACGAAATCACCGACGATCGCCTTGCCCTCGGCCTCGACGAGCCGGTTGAACCCGAACACCGCCAGATCCGCCGCCGTGGCCCGCACCGCGACGAGCGCGAAATCGAGCCCCGGGTCCGCCGCGAAGAAACGGCCCGGGTCGAGCGCGAACAGCTTCACCGGCAGCGGCAGGCCGTCCGCGCCGTCCTGGTAGTCGAACTCGACGACGCTGGACGCCGCGACGGCCGGGTCGCCGAGCACGTGGTGGTTGGTGAGCAACAGTTCCGGCGACACCAGCGAACCGGTGCCGTAGCCCTGGAGACGGCCGCGGTCGTCGCGGATCGAGACGCGGCCCACCGCCTTCGCCGCGCGCACCCCGCCCTCCAGGTAGCCCACGCCGAGCAGGTCGTCGGTGCGGATGATCCGCTCCAGCACGGTGCCCGCGTCCCGCAGGGCGTCCTCCTCACCCCGCGCGATGGCCACCGGGCTGACCGGCCGCACGTCCGGTCGGGTGCGGCTGAGCCGGTCGATGCGGGTCGCGACCCGGCCGGGGTCGTCGGCACGCGCGATCCCCCACGGCTCGGCGAGGAGAGCGATCTTGCGGTGCCGCTCGTCCTCGCGTTCGTGCACGCGTTTCTCGACCGCGTCGCGGTGCGGCAGGGACGTCATGTCAGCGGTCCGTCGGGATCGCGACTTCGCCGTCCTCACCGATGAGCCGGTCCAGGACGGCGTCGGGCAGCCACACCCGGTGCGGGTAGTTCTCGCCCCACGAGTTGAGGATCGGCACCGCGTTCAGCTCGTCGGCGCGACTGTTGCCCAGCACCTGGTGCACCTCCGCGGCCGAGGTGGCCCAGCGGAAGGCGAGGATGCCGTCCGCCGCGTCCGGCTGGTAGGCCGCACGCTCGCTGACCGTGTCGTCGGCGTAGGCCGGATCCCAGTCGACGTGACCGGCCGCGACCAGCACCTCCGCGGCGGCGCGCACCGAGGTGCCCCCGCCGTCACCCGGATTGGTCTGCGGCCACCCGTCGCGTTCCTTCGCGCGGTCCCACAACCACCGCGCCGTGTACAGGCCCTTGTTCAGCAAGGTCATGCAGCGCGACCAGCCGAAACCGACGCACGCGCCCTCGTGGCCCTGGTTGTAGAAGTGGTACCAGTCCTGCTGGTCCGGTTCCCCGCCCGGCTCGAGACACACGCAGTGACCACCGCGGATCCGCCCGAGGTCCCCGCCCGCGCCGACGACCATCTCACCGGACCGCTCGTCGCGCTCGGGCCCGTCGAACGCCTCGTACCAGTTGACGCCGATCACCACGGGCACGGCCGTCGGGCGGTCCGCCTCCGGTAGTGCGGTGATCGGGTAGCTCTCGAGATGACTCCAGTCGTCCGGGATGTAGCGGCCGAGCCGCCCGTCCAAGGGGTCGCTGCCGATGGGGCGATAACGCATGATCACTCCCGCGGTGGGTCCGGAGGGCCTCGCCGTGGAAGTCGCCACCGCGGCGCGGAAGTTACTTGATCCTCCGCCGCCCGGCCGAGGGCCGCTGTTAGGCTGCGCGCGTGCAGGAGGACGGGCCGGTCGTGGACATCTACACCGACGGCGCGTGCAGCGGAAACCCCGGCCCCGGCGGATGGGGCGCGGTGCTGCGATACGGACGCCACGAGAAGGAGATGTACGGCGCCGAACCCGGCACCACGACCAACAACCGCATGGAACTGATGGCCACGATCCGCGCGCTGGAAGCCCTCACACGGCCCTCCGTGGTCCGCGTCTACACCGATTCGAGCTACGTCCGCAACGGCGTCATGCAATGGATGCCCCGCTGGAAGACCAACGGATGGCAGACAGCCGCCCGCGAACCCGTGAAGAACGCCGACCTCTGGCAACGACTCGACGAAGCCATCGGACGGCACGAGGTCCAATGGCACTGGGTCAAGGGCCACGCCGGACACCCCGACAACGAACGCGCCGACCGGCTGGCCGTCCGCGGCGCCAAAGAAGCCGGGCAGCGGGGCTGAGGCGCGGACGAGGCACGAGACCGCGCAGCGGCCGCAAGGCCGCCAGGCCGCAAGGCCGCCAGGCCGCAAGGCCGCCAGGCCGCCAGGCCGCAAGGCCGCCAGGCCGCCAGGCCGCAAGGCCGCCAGGCCGCCAGGCCGCAAGGCCGCGCAGCGGCCGCCAGGCCGCAAGGCCGCCAGGCCGCCAGGCCGCAAGGCCGCGCAGCGGCCGCCAGGCCGCAAGGCCGCAAGGCCGCAAGGCCGCAAGGCCGCAAGGCCGCAAGGCCGCAAGGCCGCAAGGCCGCAAGGCCGCAAGGCCGCAAGGCCGCAAGGCCGCAAGGCCGCAAGGCCGCAAGGCCGCAAGGCCGCAAGGCCGCAAGGAGGCTGAGCCTGCGGGCGATGGGCCCCACAGGGCCGGGGCTCTGCAGCCCCGCAGCGGCCCGGCCCGCCAGTAGCCGCCGAGGCCACCCCTGCCGTTACCCGGGGTCCGGCCGCGGCACCGGTGGCAGTAGTGCCCTCCCGTCTCGCCCCTCGGGCGCGGCGTGAGGCTGCTGGGCGCGAAGCGCCCGGAGATCCAGCGAACGCCCCGGGCCGGTGGCCGTCCCTCAGTGCGCCGCCTCTCGCGGCATGGCACCGGAGAGGCGGCGACCCGGATGTGGTCGGCCAGCCGCTGGTCCTTTTCGGACGGTTCCGCTCCGGCCGGTGGATTCCCTGGAGATTCCGGGAGAATGTGAAAATCGGGACTGGGCCGTTCGAGCGATTCCGGGAGAAACGGCCGCAACCGATGGAGTGATCGGGCGATCATTCCGGCTCATGGTGCGGACCATGAATGGCAAGACGCTCGCGTTCGGCGAGGACCGCCCCAAGCAGGGCCGGGCGGCGGCGGTCGCCGCGGTGGTGGTGGGGGCGCTGGCCGCCGGCGGGGCGGGCCTCACCTCGGGCGGGGGCGCCGCGGTGGATTCCGCGCCGTCTGTGCAGGGCAAGACCGCGAGCAAGGACGCGGCCCGCAAGGGGCAGCGGCAGCAGGCCTGGTCACGCCTCGGCCTGCGCGCGGTCAAGCAGACCGTCCGCGCCGAGCTGACCTGCACCGCCCATGCCTACGGCGAGGTGCAGCGGTTCTTCGCCACGCACCCGTGCCGCAAACTGGACCGTCTCCTCCTCGCGCTCGGCGACACCCGCGGCAACACGGTCGTCCTCTCGATCGCGTGGGTGCGGATGCCCACCTCGGGCGCCGCGGCCGAGCTGAAGAACCTCGCCGACACCGACGGCACCGGCAACGTCGAGCCCCTCGCCGCCACCGCACTCGACCTCACCGGCGTGCGGTTCACCGGCGACCACTACGGCTCCCGGCGCAGCGGTTCCCTCGTCGTCATCGCCGAGGCCGCGCCGGCGGGCGGGCACCCGGACGCCGCCACGATGGACGACGCCGCCGAGGTGGCGGCCGAGTTCCCCCCGCCCTGACACCGGTTACCGGCGCTCCAGGATCCCCCGCACGAAGGCCGCCTGCCCGGCGTGCTGCAGGTCGTCGGACAGCACGCTCACCAGCCGCACCCCGAGGGTCACCGGCGGGTCCCACGCCTCGTCGACCACCTCGTCCAGCTGGTCCTCGCGCAGGCCGCCCAGCCACGACACCGTCTGGTCGTGCACCGCGTCGTGGTGGCCGGTGAGCAGCTTGGCCTGCGCGCGCACCGCGGCGACGTCCTTCGGCCGGTGGCCGTAGCCCGTGGCGGAAGGCCGGAACGGCAGCCCGAACCGCTCGTGCCAGCCCTGCGCGGTCCACACCTGCGGCGTGCCGGCCAGGTCCGCGATGTGGTCGTCCTGCACGCGCGTCAGGTGCCACACCAGCCACGCGATCGAGTTGGCGCCCGGATCCAGCCGCTCGGCCAGCTGGTCCTCGCTGAGCCCGTCGACGGCCTCGTGCACGACCTCCTGGATGCGGCCGAACCCGTCGATCACCAAGTCCGCAACAGTCATGTCCCCCACGCTAGCGGCGTTCGATCAGTCCCGCCGCGACCAGTTGCACCGTCACCAGCACGGCGACGGCCTCCGCCGCCAGCAGGCCCACCAGGACCAGCACCTGCGTCACCCCGGCCTGCACCGGGCTCGCGCCGCCCAGCAGCACGCCGACGTAGGCGCCGGGCAGCGTCACCAGGCCGACCGTGCGGGTCTGGTCCAGCGCGGGGATCAGGGCCTGGCCTGCGCTGGGCCGGCAGATCTCCAGCGCCGCCGCCCGGCGCAGGAACCCCAGCGCGAGCGCGGCCTCGTACTCGCCGTGCCGGGCGGTCAGCTCGTCGAGCGCGCGCCGCGCCGCCTGGGAGGTGGCCGTCATGGTGCCGCCGATGACGATCCCGGCGACCGGCACGACCGCCACCGGCTTCAGCGGTACGACGCCGAGCCCGAGGACCAGCACGAGCACCGGCAGGACCCCGGACGCCAGCGCGACCGCGATCCACGGCAGCCCCGCCAGGGGGGCGCCGATCCGCCGGGACGCGGTGAACGCGGCGATGGTGAACATCAGCAGCACGAACAGACCGGTCCACCACCCCGACCGCAGCACCGCCGTGATCAGCAGCGACACCACCGCCAGCTGGGCGACGGCCCGTCCCGCGGCCGCCGCGACCGCCCAGCCGGGCCCGAGCCCGCCGAGCCCCATGGCGAGAGCACCGACCGCGACGAGCACCGCGAGGACGACGGCCAGCATCGGCCCGGCGTTCAGGGTCGCTCCGCTCACGCGGACGATCCTGCCTCAGGACCGGCGTCAGGGCAGGGACTTCGAGCAGCGGACCATGCCCTGCGGCGTGGACACCGACCGCTCGCTGACCACCACACCGTCGACCGTGATCCGGCAGATGAGCGTGCCGCCGCCGGCGTTCTGCGCGGACAGGCTGAAGTACTGCTCGCCGCCCCGCGGCCCGGTGCGCGTCAACGACACCGACCACGGCGTGCCGGCGTCGAGCACCTGGGCGATGTCGGAGCCCTGCGCGACGTAGGTGACGTTGAGCGCCCCGGCTCCCCCGGTCAGCTCGTAGGTGACCGCGTGGGACACCTGCGGCACCGCCGCGACCGGCGCCTCGACGGGCGCCCCGGCCCCGCTCAGGGAGCCCACTGCCGGGTCGGTGCCCCGCGCGCCGGCGATGAGCATCGAGGTCAGCCCCACCGTGAGCAGCACTCCGAGGCCCGCGAACACCGCCAGCGAACTGGACAGCGGCCGCCGCGGACCCCGGCCCGGGGCCACCGTGGGAACAACACCCATGGCGTCGTCTTCTCCCGACTCACCGCGCTTCCGTCGAGCGCGTCAACCATTCCTCGCGAGACGAGCGCCAATCGTTACCTTCCGGGAACATTACCGCCCGCTTTTCACCCGACCGGGGTAGTAGGGCGTCGATGACCTGCGGTTTCTACTCGCTGGCGTCATCGATGTCACCGGTTTCGACCGCCAGGATCCCGGGCTGGTCGGCGAGCCGGGCGAGCAGGTCGGTGACGCCGCGCGGCCCGAGCAGCCGCATCCGCAGATCGATCACCCGGTCCTCGTCGCGGCGGGCGGTCAGCGCCTGCTCCACCGAGTACCCGGAGCGGGTCGCCAGTTCGAGGATGCGCCGCAAGGCGCCCTCGCCGTCGCGGTAGGCCAGGCGCACCGTGGTGGTCGCCGCGGTCCGGCGGGTCAGCAGCCGCACCAGTGGCGGGTAGCCGTAGACGACCAGGAAGTGCGCCGCGGTGACGACCAGCGCGAGCAGCGGCAGGCCGGCGGCGCACGCGCACCCGACCGCGACGCTCATCCACACCACCGCCGCGGTGGTCAGCCCGCGCACCACGTCGCGGCGGACGAAGATCAGACCGCCGCCGATGAACCCGATCCCGGACACGATCTGCGCCGCCACCCGTGACGGGTCGAGCACGATCCGCCCCTCGGCGAGGACGTCGGTGAAGCCGTACTTGCTCACCAGCAGGAACAGCGCCGCGCCCACCCCGACGAGGGTGTGGGTGCGCAGCCCGGCGCTCTTCTGCTTCAGCTCCCGTTCGAGGCCGATGAGCGAGCACAGCACGAGCGCGAGCACCAGCTCGCCGATCTGCTGCCAGCCCTGGCCGGAAGGTTCGGCAAACATCCGGACAGGCTAGTGCTCGCTCGCCCGCTGACGCGCGGCCAGAAAGTGCGTTATGTCCTTTGTGGAGGGGTAGAGTTCCCGGTACCGCGCGTAGAACTCGTCATAGACCTCCACGGCGTCCGGATCCGGGCGGACCGTGCCGGCCACCGGGTTCCAGCGCTCGATGTCCGGGTCCGCGCCCACCGCCACCGCGGCCAGGTACGCGTCGCCCAACGCCGCGCCGATCGTCTCCGCCGGCACCTGCTGGTCGGAGCTCGTCACGTCGCTGACGATCTGCGTCCACAGCCCGCCCTGGGTGCCGCCGCCGACCGCGACCAGCCGTCCGGCCGCGCCGCCCGAGTCGCGCATCGCCTCCAGGTTGTGCCGCACCCCGTATGCGATGCCCTCCAGTGCCGCGCGGTAGATGTCGCCGATGCCATGCGCGGTGGTCAGCCCGGCGAGCACCCCGCGCGCGTCCGGGTCGAACAGCGGCGTCCGCTCCCCCGCGAAGTAGGGCAGCATCAGCAGGCCCCGGCTGCCGGCCGGGACCTTCGCCGCCTCGTCGACGAGTGCCGCGAAGTCGCCGCCGACCAGGCGGCGCAGCCAGTCGGTGATCGCGCCGGAGGTGGCCATCCCGGCGGCGAGCGAGTACGTGCCGGGGAACGCGCCGCACGTGGTCCACAGACCGGTGTGCGGTCGCGGGTCGGCGAGCACCTGGATCAGGAACATCGTCGTCCCGTACATCACCATCGTGTCGCCGGGCTCACTCACGCCCACGCTCGCGGCCTCGGCCCACGCGTCGACGGTGCCCGCGGTGACCGGAAGCCCCCGCGGCAGGCCGGTTTCCGCCGCGGCGGCCGCGCTGACGGTGCCGGCCACCTCGGTCGGCCAGATCAGGCGGGGCATCTCGACGCCGGGTGCGCACAGCGCAGCCCAGTCCGCGGCCCAGTCACCCGCCCGCAGGTCGTACATCGGATCGCACTGGCTGGCCGAGTGGTGGTCCAGGACGTACTCGCCGGTGAGCCGGTGCACCAGGTAGGAGCTGCACATCAGGAACAGCCGGGTGCGCTCGTACACCTCGGGCTCGTGCCGGGCCAGCCACCGCCACTTGGGCCCGACCGCCTGGGACGACAGCGCGGTACCGGCACGCTCCACAATGGCGTCCGCGCCGAGTTCCGCGGTCAGTTCCGCGATCTCGCGGGAGGCGCGGGTGTCCACCCCGTACAGGATGGCCGGGCGCAGCGGCGCGCCGCCGGCATCGGCGGGCAGCAGCACCGGGCCGATGCCGCTCACCGCGAGCGCGCCGAGTGTGCGGTCGCCTGCCGCCGCGACCAGCTCGCGGGTCAGCGCGAGGAAGTCGGCCCACCACACGGTTTCCGCGTCGTGCTCGACCCACCCGGGATGCGGGTAGGAGGTGTCGTGCGCGCGCGAGGCGCGCGCCACGATCTCGCCGTCACGGGTGACCAGGACGCCCTTGGAGCTGGACGTCCCGATGTCGATGCCGAGCAGCAGATCAGCCACGGGACCACTCGTGCAGCTCGATGCCGAGCAGGCCCGCCACCGCCCGCAGCTCGGCGCGCCGGTCGCCCGGGATGGCGTGGATGTGGTTGGCACCGAACTCGGACAGGAACTTCTCCGCGGGCGCGTCCAGCCGTGCGAAGGCGTGCGGCCACTCCGGGGTGGACTGCCGCATCAGCGCCTCGTTGGTGTCGTCGTCGTAGCTCTCGAACTCGCCCAGCATCAGCTGCAGACGGTACTCCCCCGCCCGCCGCGTCAGCCGTCCCAGCGTCATCTGACCGGGCGCCGCGATGTGCTGCACCGAGGCGCCGCCGGCGGGGAAGAAGAACACCTCCGGATAGAAGTGGACCTTCGCCAGGTTCTCCGCCGGATCGTCGCTGCGCGCGGCGTACCAGGTGGCGTGCTGACCGGAGTTGCACAGGTCCCAGATGTCGCGGTCGGCGTGGTAGTGGCGCACATCGGCGAACAGCACCGGATCGCCGGAGATCTTGTGCATGAGCTGCATGGTCAGCGCGCCGTCCATGTCCGCCTCGGTGGCGGTGACGTGCACCGGCTTGGGGCCGTTCCAGTCGTAGGGGTCGTTGAGGAAGGCCTCGGTGACGTCCATCGTGGCGAAGTGCTCGGTCAGCTCCGGCTGGCCCTTGATGCCGGAGAAGTCCAGGTTGCGCTCGGCGATGATGTCGCGAATGGCGAGGTAGGACCGGATCTGCCGCTCCAGCAGCTCGGGCGTGAGCTTGTCGCCGTCGTAGTGGACACCGGCGGCGTGGGCCTCGATCCACTCGCGCGCCTTGGCGGCCTCCTTGCCGTCGGCCCGCTCGGCGCGCAGCACCAGCTCGTACTGGTCGATCTCCTCGACGTCGACGCCGAACTGGCGCATCCACTGATCGGTGTTGGCGACCGCGGTGTTCATGCCCATCGGCCGTCCGCCGAACCGGCCGAAGGTGGACCCGCGCAGGGAGGCGACCGCGGCGGCGGCACGGGCGTGCGCGCCGGCCTGCTCGGCGAGGCTCGCGTCGTCCGGGGCGCCCCAGAGCCTGGTGTGGGTGCGGCCGATCTGGTCCAGCGCGCCGCCGGCGGCGAGCATGCCGACCAGGCCCGGCTCGGTCGGGTCGGTGCTCGCGACCAGGATCAGCGGGCTGCGGGTGGCGTCGGCGGCCAGCATCGTGAAGTGCGGGAAGCTCCACACCGCGTAGTAGAAGACGGTGACGTCCACCCCGGCGGCGTCGACCTCCCGCGCCACCGACGTGGCCAGCGTGTTGGTCGCCACGATGTCACTGCCCGCGACCACCTCGTGCCCGGCCGCGGTCAGCGACCGCACCAGCGCGTCCTGTTTGGACCGGATGAAGCCGGCGTTGCGCGCGTGCACATGTCCACGCCCGTCGGAAATGCTGATCACGCCGATGCGGGCCACGATGCCTCCTAGCGCGGGTAATCGATTACTCAAGACGCTATTCTGGCCCCCGGACGGTGTCAATAGCACCGGGGGTCCACCGCGCGAGCGGCACGGCAGACGGGAGGTCGCGGTGGCGACCATCAGCGATGTGGCGCGGCGCGCCGGGGTGTCCACGGCCACCGTGTCGCGGGCGCTGAACGGCGTGTCCACAGTGGACCCGGCGCTGGTCGCCCGGGTGCGCGCGGCCGCCGAGGAGCTCGGCTACCAGCCCAACGGGCTCGCGCGGAACCTGCGCCGCCAGGAGACCGCGGTGCTCGCGCTGATCATCTCCGATGTGGAGAACCCGTTCTTCACCGCGATCGCCCGCGGCGTCGAGGACGTGGCGCAGACGGCCGGGTACTCGGTGGTGCTGTGCAACTCGGACGAGAGCGCGGAGAAGGAGCGCCGCTACATCGACGTGGCGCTGCAGGAGCGGGTCGCGGGCGTGGTCCTGTCACCGACCGACGAGTGGGCCGGGGTGGAGCGGCTGCTGCGGCGCGGGACGCCGGTGGTGGCGGTGGACCGGCCGCTGCGGGCGGGTACGGGTGACCAGGTGCTGGTCGACACGCGCGCGGCGGCCCGCGCGGCCACCGAGCACCTGCTGGCGGCGGGCTACCGGCGCGTCGCGTGCGTGACGGGACCGGCGGGCATCCGCACGGCCGACGACCGGCTGGCCGGCTACCGGGACGGGATGGGGCGGCGGAAACGACGTGAACGGCGGGCCGGGTACCGGGCCTCCGGCGGCGAGACGGCCACCCGGGAACTGCTGGCCGAGCCCGATCCGCCGGACGCGCTGCTGGTGGCCAACAGCGCGATGGCGATCGGCGTGCTGGAGACGCTGCGGGCGCAAGGTCTGCGGCCGGGGCGGGACGTCGGGGTGGTGGCCTTCGACGACGTCCCGTGGGCGACGCTCGTCGACCCCCCGCTGACGGTCGTGGCGCAGCCGGCGTACGAGATCGGCGCCGAAGCCGCGCGGCTGCTGCTGGCCCGCATCGCGGACGGCTCGCTGCCCCCGACAGCCACCACCCTGGAGGCGAAGCTGATCGAGCGGGGCAGCAGCCACCGCGACTAGGCCATGTCCGGTAAGTCGTCGGAGCCGGAGGATGGTGGCGGTGATGGTCTCGGCGTCGAAGGCGGGGCGGGCGCCTGCCGCGGGAGCCCTTGCCGATGCGGCGGGGATCTGATCCTCACGTTCAGGACGGACGAAGCGGATCCGCCGCCTCCCGCATCGCCTGCCGGGGTGACGGGTGCGGGTACGCCTTGTCCGCGACGACCACCTCGGGTCGGCACCGCGGTCGGGGCGGCCGCGATCCCGTCGAGCAGCGGCACCAGTTGCGGGTTGTCGCCGGCGTGCCCGCCGGTGAGCAACACCCGCCCAGCCCCGCGCCTGAGCCCCGGGACGGGCGCGCCCGCGAGCGGACCCGCCGCCCCTTCCCCGGGCCGAGGCGGGGCGGCAGGTCCGGGCCGGACCGTCAGGAGCCGTTCAGCTCCGCGTAGGTCGCCGCCGCGTTCTCCTTCGTCACCAGCTTCGTCGGCAGCGTCTGCGTCTTGGGCACCTGCTGGCAGTCCACCAGGATGCGCTTGGCCGCGTCGATCGCCTCCTTGCCGCCCGTCGGGTAGAGGAAGGTGGCCGACAGGCGCCCCGCCTCGACGGCCTTGAGCCCGCCGGACTCGATGGGCAGCCCGTCGATGCCGGTGATGGGCAGGTCGGGCCGCCCGGCGTTGACGGCCGCGATGCGCGCGCCCTCCCCCATCGGGTCGTTGTGCGAGTAGATCGCCTGGATGTCGGGGTTGGCCTTGAGGATCGCGTCGGCCTGCTGCTGTCCCTTGTCGCGCAGCCAGTCGCCGTCCTGGGCGGCCACGATCTGGATGTTCGACCCCTGGATGCCCTGCATGAACCCGTCGTGCCGTTCCCGCGCCGGCGTCGACCCGGCGAGCCCGCGCAGTTCGCCGATCTTCCCGCCGCGCGGCAGCAGCACGGTCTTGAAGTACTCGCCGGCCTGCCGCCCGATGTCCACGTTGTCCGCGCCGATGAACGACGTGTAGGCGTCGCCGTCGACCTTGCGGTCCAGCACCAGCACCGGGATCCCCTTGTCGTAGGCGCGTTTCACCGGCGCGGTCAGCGGGGTCGCCTCGTTGGGGCTGATGATCAGCAGGTCGATCTGCTGGGTCAGGAAGTTGTCGACCTGCTCGACCTGCTTGGAGTTGTCCTGCGCCGCGTCGGCGAAGTTCACGGTGAACTGCGGGACCGCCGCGGCGGCGGCCCGGATGTCGTCGTCCATGCGCTGCCGGTAGGGCTCGGCGACGTTGGCCTGGCTCATCCCGATCGTGTACTTGCCGTCCGCCCCGCACTTCGCCGGCGCGCCCTGCGCGCTCTGCGTGCCGGAGTTCTCGTGCGTCGTACCGCAGGCCGCCAGCAGCAGGCACGCGCCCACCGCCGCCAGGCTCCGGGACTTCCTCATGGTCCTTACCCCTTCCGTCAGGAAACCGATGCCGGGCGCAGCCGCTGCAGTCCCGCGGCGAGCACGATGACCAGGCCGATCACGAGCAGCTGGACGTTGGAGTCCACGTTGTTCAGCCCGAGGATGTTGCGCAGCACGCCCACCAGCAGCGCGCCGGCGACCGTGCCGACGACCGAGCCGCGCCCGCCCATCAGGCTGGTGCCGCCGATGACCACCGCGGCGATGGCGTCCAGTTCGTACATCGCGCCGTCGTTGGGCCCGCCGAAGTTGAGCTGCCCGGCGTGCACGATCCCGGCCAGCGCGGCGAGCAGGCCGCACAGCCCGAACACGACGATCTTGACGCGTTTGACCGGCACGCCGGACAGGCGCGCCGCCTTCTCGTTGCCGCCGATGGCGTAGACGTGCCGGGAGAACGCGCTGACCCGCAGCAGCACCACGGCCAGCGCCGCGACCACCAGGAAGATCAGCGCGGGGATCGGCACCAGCCCGTTGAAGGTGCGTTCCCCCAGCAGCGAGAACGTCGTCGGCGCCTGCCCCGGCCCGTCCCCGTAGGTGATCGACACGCCCTGCCCGCCCGACCAGATCCGCGCGAGCCCGCGCGCGATCTGCATGCCGGCCAGGGTCACGATGAACGCCTGGATGCCGAACGAGGTGATCGCGAACCCCTGCAGCAGGCCGAACCCGAGCCCGATCACCAGCACCAGCAGCACCGCGGGCACCAGGCCGAGGTCGTTCCCGGTCAGCAGCACCGCCGACCCGACGCTGGCCAGGCCGAGCACCGACCCGACGGACAGGTCGATGCCGCCGATCAGGATCACCAGCGTCATCCCGACCGCCAGGATCCCGATCTCCGACATCGAGCGGACGACGTTGAACAGGTTGCCCGAGTCGAGGAACACGAGCTCGCCGTTCTTGCTGGGCGAGTACACCACCGCCGCGATGAACACCAGCACCAGGCCGAACAGGCTCTGGAACCGGAACAGGGTCGCCAGCAGGCCGCCGCCCGGCCGGGTCAGGTCGGGCAGCGGCGCCGCTTTGGCCTCGGTCATGACGTCCCTTCCACCACCAGGTCCTCGACGGCCCCCTCGCCCATCGAGAACGCCAGCAGCTCCGCTTCGGTGGTGCTCGCGGTGTCCAGTTCGCGCACGCTGCGGCCGTCCCGCAGCACGACGACGCGGTGGCACACGCCGATCAGCTCGGCCGGTTCCGACGACGCCAGCAGCACGCCCACGCCCCGGCCCGCCGCCTCTCCCAGCAGCCGGTAGATCTCGGCCTTGGCGCCGACGTCGACGCCCCGGGTCGGCTCGTCGAGCAGCAGCAGGGCGGGGTCGGTCAGCAGGCCGCGCCCCAGCACGACCTTCTGCTGGTTGCCGCCGGACAGCGACCCGACCGGATCGCGCAGCGAACCGAGCTTGACGCCGAGGCGCTCGACGACGTCGGCCGCCGCGCGGCGCTCCGTGCGCCGGGGCACCACGCCGGCCCGCGCGATGCGGTCCACAATGGACAAAACGGTGTTGGCCAGGACGGAGTGCTCCAGTGCCAGACCGGCGATGCGCCGGTCCTCCGGCACGAACGCGATGCCCAGCGCCAGCGCGCGGCGCGGACCGCGCGGGCGGATCTCGTTGCCGCGCAACACGATCCGCCCCGAGAAGCGTCCCCCGACGCCGTAGAGGGTCTCCAGCAGCTCGGTGCGGCCCGAGCCGAGCAGCCCGGCCACGCCGACGATCTCGCCGCGCCCGACCCGCAGGCTGATGCCCGCCGGGTCGCGACGGCCGGGCCGCCGGGACGGCACGACGAGATCCTCGACCCGCAGCAGCTCCTCCCCCGCCGCCCCGGCGTCACCGGTGCGGAACATCGCCTCGACCGGCCTGCCCACCATGGCCTCCGACGCCTGCTGCGCCGTCATCGCGCGGGCGTCGAACCCGGCCACGACCTCCCCGTTTCGCAGCACCGTCGCCCGGTCGGCGACCCGGCCGATCTCGTCCATCCGGTGCGAGATGTAGACGATGCCGGCGCCACCGCGGCGCAGTTCGCCGATGACCGCGAACAGCCGGTCGATCTCCGGCGCCGACAACGCCGACGTCGGTTCGTCCATCACGATGATCCGGGCGTCCAGCGACAGCGCCTTGGCGATGGTGACCAGCTGCTGCTCCCCGGTTCGCAGCTGTTCGACCGGGCGCCGCGGATCGATGCGGATGCCGATGCGCTCCAGCAGCCGCGCGGTCTCCCGCACCATCCGGCGGCGGTCGACCGTGCCGAGGCGGGTGCGCGGCTCGCGGCCCAGGAACACGTTCTCCGCGATCGACAGCGCCGGGACGAGGTCGAGTTCCTGGTGGATCATCGCGACGCCGGCGCGCTGCGCGTCACCGGGCCCGGAGAACTTCACCGCCGCGCCGTCGATGCGGATTTCCCCGCGGTAGCCGCCCACCTCGCCGGAGAGGACCTTCATCAGCGTGGACTTGCCCGCGCCGTTCTCCCCGAGCAGCGCGTGCACTTCTCCCGCCCGGACGGTGAAATCGACGTCACGCACCGCGTGAACACCGCCGTAGGACTTGCCCACACCGGACAGCTCGACCAGGGGCGACGCCGCGTCCGCAGCCATCCGCACCCCCTCGCCACGCTGCGAGAAATCGATTACCCGACCGAACCTAGAGTGACCCGCGGCACATGTCAAGAGTTGACCGGGGCCTGTCCTCTCCGGACAGTTTTCCCCAGAGCGCACGAACCCGCACGCTGAGGGCTATGCTGAACCCCATGACCGTCGCCCTGGAGAACGTGCTCGCCAAGGCGGGCCTCCGGATCGACGCCGCGGAGTTCCTCACCCTGGTCGAGGACGCCGCGCGCCGCCTGTCCCCGCCGAGCCCGGACCCGTCGTCCTCCTTGTCCGAGGCGCAGCGGGCCGCGCTGGGCGAGACCGGGCTCGACCTCTCGCCGCGGCGGGACGACGAACCGGACGGGCGCGCGCCCGCGGTGGCCGCGCACGCCGTGCTGGCCGAGTCGGCGCTGACGGTGGCCGAGGCCGCCCGCCGGCTGGAGGTCGACCCCAGCCGGATCCGGCACAAGCTCGCCGACCGGCGCCTGACCGGGTGGAAGGACCAGGGCGGGTGGCGGCTGCCGGCGTGGCAGTTCGCTGATCGCGGGGCCCTGCCGGGGCTGGACGTCGTGCTCGCCGCCGTGCCGGGCGACCAGCCGGCACTGGTCGTCGCGGCGTTCATGAACACCCCGCAGGACGACCTGGAGATCGGTGGCCGCCCGGCCACCCCGCGCCAGTGGCTGCTGGCCGGGGGCGACCCGGCGCCGGTCGCCGCGCTGGCCGCCACGCTCGGCACCCCGTTCTGAGGCCGTATCGCCCCTCATGGCCCGGTTGCCGCTCCCGCCGTCGCGGGCTGAACTCCTCGCTGCCCTGCGCCCGGACCCCGACATCGTCGACGTGCCACCGACGCGGCGCCTGGTCCGGATCTTCAGCGCCGGCGGCAACCACCCGCAGCGCTGGAACACGTTCCGCTACACCGGCCCGCTGCCGCACGGCCGGTTCGACCCGCAGCCGCCGCGCCGCGACGGTCGGCCCGCCGACGACCCGGCCAACGGCGTCCTGTACTTCGGGCTCACCGTGCGGACGAGCGTGGCGGAGGTGTTCCAGACGACGTCGCTGGTGGACCGCCGCACGCGCGGCCCGCGGCTGGTCGTGGTGCGCCCGACGCGGTCGCTGAGGCTGCTCGACCTGACCGGTCTCTGGCCGACGCGGGTCGGGGCCTCGCAGGAGATCTCCAGCGGGCCGAAGAAGATCACGCAGGCGTGGGCGCGGGCGATCCGGACGGCCTTCACCGACCTGGACGGCCTGTGGTACCGCTCGTCGATGGACGGCGGGCACCCCGCGCTGTGCCTGTGGGACCCGCCGGCCGGGAACGCGCTGCCGCTCGCGCCGGACGTGCTGCTGCCGCTCGATCACCCCGGTCTGGACGTGCCGCTGGGGCGGGTCTGCGAGGAGCTGAACTACGTGCTCCTCAACTGAAAGCACAGCGTGATCAGCCGTCCCGATCGCAGGCGCGGCCGGCGGCCCGAAGCCCGGATGTGCCGCTGGGGCGGATCCGCACCCGGCCCGCCCCAGCGGCGCCCGCATCAGGCCAGGTGCCGGGACCACCACTCGAGGACGGCGTCGAAGCGCTGGGCCCGGTGGCGCGGTTTGCCCGACCGGCTCAGTTCGTGGCCCTCGCCCGGGAAGAGCAGCATCTCGACCTCCGTGCCGTTGCGCTTGAGCTCCACGAACAGCCGCTGGGCCTGCTCGACCGGGCAGCGCCAGTCGTGCTCGGAGTGGACCACCGCGAACGGGATGCGGATCTGCGCGGCGTAGCTCAGCGGGCTCCGCTCGCGCTGCACCACCGGGTCGGCCCCCACGTAGGCCTCGGTGAAGAACCAGCCGATGTCGGAACTCCCGGTGAACGAGTCCCACGCGTTGACCGCGCGCTCGCTCCACGCCGCGCGGAACCGGGAACCGTGGTGGGCCGCCAGCCAGCTCGTCATGAACCCGCCGTAGGAACCGCCCATCACGCCGACCCGCGAGGAGTCCAGGTCGTCCCGCTCCAGCGCCGCGTCCAGCAGCGCCAGCACGTCGTCGACGTCGACCGTGCCCATCCCGTGCACGATCGCCTGCCCGTGGCTCTCCCCGTAGCCGGCTGACCCGCGCGGGTTGCCCATCACCACGGCGTACCCCGCCGAGGCGTACACCTGCGCCTCGTCGAACAGGCCCCAGTCGTAGGCCGCGAACGGCCCGCCGTGCACCACCAGCAGCACCGGGTGCGGGCCTGCACCCTCGGGCCGCACCAGCCACCCGTGCACCGGGTAGCCGTCCGGCGCCGTGGTGCTCAGCTCCTCGACCGGGCGGATCCCCGCCTCCCGCACCGGCTTCGAGAAATCGGTCAGCACCCGCGACCCCGTGCCGTCGAGCAGCACCACGTCACCGGAGCTGTCCGGGCGCGCCACGACCGCCGCGATGCGCTCCCCGTCCACGGCGAACGACCGCACCGCGCTGCGCCCGCCGAGCAACCGGGTCGTCCCGTCCAGGGGCGTGCGGTCGGCGTCCCGCGGCACGGCCCGCAACTCGACCGCGCCCCGGTTGAGCACGGTCACCAGGATCTCGTCGCGGAACGACGCCGGTGGCACGTCGCTCGTGCAGTACACGGATTCGGCGTCGGTGAGCCGCCGCGGCTTGGCCGGCTCGCCGTTCGCGGGCAGCTCCGCCGACCACAGCCCGGGATTGCGGGCCACGACGTGCGGCCACGTGTATTCCTGGCCGTAGAAGAAGACCGTCCCGTCGGCCGTCACCACCGGCTTGGCGGCGCTGCCCGCACTGCGCACCGCGAGCACCGGCTCACCCCCGGAGGCCGGGACCAGGTAGAGATCGCTCTCCTCGGTGTCCGTCGCACCCCACTCGCGTGGCGCGACCACAACCAGGGCCGAGGAGTCGGGCAGCCAGGCGGGGTCGGACACGTCGGCCCGGTCGTCGGTCAGCGGCTGCGGCTCGCCCGGCTCCTCCGCGTCCGCGAGCTCGACGACGAACAGCCGCCGCGGACGGTCGCGCAGGAACCCGAGGTTGTCCAGCCGGTAGTCGAACCGGGTGATCCGGCGCGGCGCCTCCGCACCGGGTTCGAGCACCTCGCCGTCCTCGTCCGGCGCGCCGTAGCGGCCCGCCTCGGGCACGCGTGCGGTGAAGGCGATCCGGCGGGAGTCCGGGGACCACACGGGGGAACCCGCGCCCAGCGGCAGCGCGGTGAGCCGCCGGGCGTCGCCGCCGTCGGCGGGCATCACGTACAGCTGCGGCTTGTCCTCGCCGGACGACCGCAGAAAGGCCACCCAGCGGCCGTCCGGCGAGATCGCCGGGTCGGTGTCCCGCTCGCCGTGGGTCCACCGCCGGGCCGCCCCGCCGTCCGGGGCGGCCCGCCACAGCGAACTGCGATAGGTGTTGCCATCGAGGTCGGGGGTGGTGACCGCGGTCAGCAGCAGGGAGCCGTGCAGCGCGGGCGTACCGGGCACGGCCAGGAGTTCGAGATCCGAGGAACGCATGCCCCCGAACCTACCCGATTTCGTTAGCCTCGCTAAGAGCTTCTGCCTGGGCCTTCTTCTCGTCCCGCTTCGCCTTGGCCAGGCTGAGCACGGTGGTGACGGTCAGGACGACCACGATCACGCCGAGCGAGACCCAGTTGTTGATGTCCAGCCAGTCCGGTGCCGCGTGGTACTCGTGCAGCGCGTGCAGGATCAGCTTCGCACCGATGAACGCGAGGATGACCGCCAGCCCGTAGGACAGGTACACCAGCTTGTTCACCAGGCCGCCGAGCAGGAAGAACAGCTGCCGGAGTCCCATCAGCGCGAACGCGTTGGCGGTGAACACCAGGAAGGCCTCCTGGGTGATGCCGAAGATCGCCGGGATCGAGTCGACCGCGAAGAGCAGGTCGGCGCTGCCGATCGCCACGATCACCACGAACATCGGGGTGAGCCACCGCCTGCCGTCCCGCTTGAGGGTCATCCGGTGGCCGTGGAAGTCCTCGGTGACCGGGTAGACCTTGCGGATCCAGCGCACGACGGCGTTCTCGTGGTACTCGTCCTCGTGGTCGTCGCCCCGGACGAGGCTGATCGCCGTCCACACGAGCACCGCGCCGAACAGGAAGAACACCCACACGAACTGGGCGATGAGCGCGGCGCCGATCGCGATGAAGACGCTGCGCATGGCCAGCGCGAGCAGGATGCCGATCAGCAGCACCCGGTGCTGGTGGATCGCCGGCACCTTGAACGACGCCATGATGATCATGAAGATGAACAGGTTGTCCACCGACAGCGAGTACTCGGTGATGTAGCCGGTGAAGAACTGGACGCCGTAGTCGTGCCCGGCCAGCACCCAGACTCCGATGCCGAACAGGATGGCGCACGTGATGTAGAAGACGACCCACTTGGCCGCCTCTTTCGTGGTGACGGCATGCGGCTTCCGGTCGACGATCACCAGATCGATCGCGATCAGCACGAGCAGGCCTGCGACAGTGGCAGCCCACAGCCACACGGGAACAGTCATCTACGCAATACCTCCGGTTAGCGCACAGCAGCAGCTAGCCGGAGGTCTCTTCCGCCGGTCGAACCGGCCGGCGGTGCCGGGTGCCCCGAAGGACCGCCGTGCTGACGACACCGCCGCGAAGGAATACTCCCCTCCACGTCGTGTCCATCTTTCCTGATCAACCGGCCGAGCACCACCTTAGGTAACCCTTATCACCGCGGAACCCAAGATCGGGACCGCGACGCGGCGTTCTCAGGAAAGCTCCCATACCGTTTCGGTGTGCCCCGAATTCCGTTCCCGCACACCCGGCGTACCCGGATGGTGACCCTCGTGGTCGTCGTCCTGGTCGTCGCCGCGGCGGTGCTCGTCTGGACCCGCTCCTCGAGCGAGCCCGCCGCGGTGCCGACGCAGGACGCCGTCCTCGACGTGCCCGCCGCGCCCGGCTCGGCCGAGCAGATCCGGCTGGACACCACGCTCTACCTGCCGGACCGCACACCCGCACCGGCGATCCTGCTGCCGCACGGGTTCGGCGGCGACAAGACCAGCGTCGCCGGTGACGCCCAGGAACTGGCCCGGCGCGGCTTCGTCGTGCTCACCTACTCGGCGCGTGGGTTCGGCCGCAGTACCGGGCAGATCGCGCTGAACGACCCGGACTTCGAGGTCGCCGACGCGGCGCGGCTGGTCGACTGGCTCGCCACCCGTCCCGAGGTGCGGCTGGACGGGCCGGGCGACCCGCGCGTGGGCGTGCTGGGCGCCTCCTACGGCGGGGCGCTCGCGCTCCAGCTCGCCGGGCGGGACAAGCGGATCGACGCGATCGCGCCGATGATCACCTACAACGACCTCGCCCAGGGCCTGGCGCCCAACGCGGCCGCGGCCACCGCCCCGGCCGCCGGCACGCCCGCCGCCGGCGCGTTCTCGCCCGACGGCGTGTTCAAGAAGTCGTGGGCCGGGCTGCTCTTCTCCGCGGGGACGTCCGCCGGCGGCACCGGCGGGCTGGGCGCGGAGGCGCCCGAACCGGGTCAGGAGACCGGCGACACCAGCCAGTCCACGGGCTCGACCGGGAGCGGCGGGGGCGGCGCGGCCGGCGCGGCGCCGCTCCCCCAACAGACCCCCCGGCCGGGGCAGCCCGGCGCGACCACGTGCGGCCGGTTCACCGCCGAGATCTGCGCGGCCTACGCCGACCTCGCCACCACCGGGCGCGTCAGCCCACCGGTGGCGGCGCTGCTGCAGCGCCTGTCGCCGTCGGCCGTCACCGGCCGCATCACCGCGCCGACCCTGCTGGTGCAGGGCGAGAACGACACGCTGTTCGGGCTGGACCAGTCCGACGCCACCGCCCGGCAGATCACCGCGGCGGGCGGCCACGTGCAGCAGGTCTGGTACACCGGCGGGCACGACGGCGGCAGCCCCGGCCCGCAGCTGCGCGCCAAGATCGGCGACTGGTTGTGGTTCCAGCTCACCGGTGAGGGGGGCAACCCGTTCAGCGGGTTCTCCTACGACGTGCAGGGCTCGCTGCGGGCCTCCGGCTCGCCGTCGGTGCGCACGGTCGACGCGGGCGAGTACCCGGCGCAGACGCAGCGGCGCACACTCCCGCTGACCGGCGGCGAGCAGACGATCGTCAACCCGCCCGGCGGCACCCCCGCCGCCGTCAGCGGGATCCCCGGGCTCAACTCCGCGGTCAGCGGCTCGTCGCGGCTGTCCGGGTTGTTCGGCACCGATCCGCCCGGCCAGTCCGCGCGCTTCACCAGCGCGCCGGTCGACTCGCAACTGCTGGTCACCGGTTCGTCGACGGTCCGCCTGCGGATCTCCGGCACCGGCGAGGCGGCGCTGTTCGTCAAGCTCTACGACCTCAACCCGGACGGCACCCGCACGCTCCCGTCGAACGCGATCGCGCCGATCCGGGTCGCGATCCCGGCGTCGGGCACCGCCGAGGTGACCGTGACGCTGCCCGGCATCGTGCGGCCGGTCGAGACCGGGCACGCGCTGCAGCTGGTCGTCACCACGACGGACCAGGCTTACGCGACGCCGCCGGCGCCCGCCGCCTACCGCGTCGCGTTGGCCGACCCGGCACTGGCCGTGCCGGTCGTGCCGGGCACCGCCGTCGGCGCGGCGTGGCCGGTGAGCACGCTCGTCGGCATCGGCGTCAGCCTCGCGGTGGCCGCCCTGATCGCCGCCTTCGCCGCCGTGCGCAGGCGCCGCTCGCACCAGGTCGATCCCGCGCTGGCCGGCGTGCCGCTGGTGATCGACGGGCTCACCAAGGCCTACCCCGGCAGGGTCACCGCGGTGAACGACCTGTCCTTCCGCGTCGAACCCGGCCAGGTGCTCGGCCTGCTCGGGCCGAACGGCGCGGGCAAGACCACGACCCTGCGCATGCTGATGGGCCTGATCACCCCCACCGCCGGGGAGATCCGGGTGTTCGGCCACCGCGTCGCGCCCGGCGCGCCGGTGCTGTCGCGCATCGGGTCGTTCGTCGAGGGCTCCGGGTTCCTGCCGCACCTGTCGGGCACCGCGAACCTGCGCCTGTACTGGGACGCGACCGGCCGCCCGATCGAGCAGGCACACCTGGAGCAGGCGCTGGAGATCGCCGGGCTGGGCAACGCCGTGCATCGCAAGGTCCGCACCTACAGCCAGGGCATGCGGCAGCGACTGGCGATCGCGCAGGCCATGCTCGGGCTGCCGGAGCTGCTCGTGCTCGACGAACCGACCAACGGGCTCGACCCGCCCCAGATCCACCAGATGCGCGAGGTGCTGCAGCGCTACGCGGCGACCGGCCGGACCGTGGTGGTCTCCAGCCACCTGCTGGCCGAGGTCGAGCAGACCTGCACGCACGTCGTGGTGATGCACCGCGGCCGGCTGGTGGCCGCGGGCGAGGTCGGCGACATCGTGGCCGCCGGCGGCGAGGCCACCTTCCGGGTCGACCGGCCCGAGGCGGCGGCCGACGCCCTGCGCGTGGTGCCCGGGGTGTCCGGTGTGGACGTCGAGGGCGACCTCGTGCACGCCGACCTGGACGGAATGCCGCGCGCCGAGGCGGTCGCGGCGCTCGTGCGGGCCGGGGTCGCGGTGGAGCAGGCCGGGCCGCGGCGACGGCTGGAGGACGCGTTCCTCCAGCTCGTGGGAGAGGAAACGTCATGACCGAGAACGGGGTCCACACCGATCCCGCGGCGCTGGACGACCTGACCGACGCCGCCGAGCACACCCACTCCGGGGTGGGCGCGGACGGCGCGGTCGAGGGTTACCGCGCGCGGCGGACACTGCGGCTGGGCGTCGAGCTGCGGCGCCAGCTGCGGCGGCGGCGCACCCAGCTGGTGCTCGGGTTCGTCGTGCTGCTGCCGTTCATCCTGGTGGTGGCGTTCGAGATCGGCCAGACGAGCCCGAACCGGCGCTCCGGCGGGTTCGTCGACCTGGCGACGGCGAGCGCGCCGAACTTCGTGGTGCTGGCGCTGTTCGTGTCCGGGACGTTCCTGTTGCCGACGATCGTCGCGTTGTTCTTCGGGGACACGATCGCGAGCGAGGCGTCGTGGTCGAGCCTGAAGTACCTGCTGGCGATCCCGGTGCCGCGGCACCGGCTGCTGCGGCAGAAGGCGATCGCGTCCGGGCTGCTGTCGATCGTGGCGCTGGTGCTGCTGCCGCTGGTGTCGCTGGTGGCCGGGCTGATCTTCTACGGCGCCGGGGACGCGGTCAGCCCCACCGGCGACGCCATCCCGTTCGGGCGCAGCCTCATCGCGCTCGGGCTGTCCACGGTGTACGTGGTGATCCAGCTGGGGTGGGTGGCCGGGCTGGCGCTGCTGCTGTCCGTGCTGACCGACGCGCCGCTCGGCGCGGTCGGCGGCGCGGTGCTGGCGGCGATCCTGTCGCAGATCCTCGACCAGATCACCGCGCTGGGCACGCTGCGCAACTACCTGCCGACGCACTACTCGTACGGGTGGATGGACCTCATCGCGAGCGACATCGACTGGACGAACATGGCCGCCGGGGTGTTGTCCGCGGTGATCTACGCGACAGTGTTCACGGTGCTGGCCGCGCGCCGCTTCGCGACCAAGGACATCACCAGCTGATCCGGCTACGGTGAGCCGATGACGACGATCGAGGTGGACAAGGCCGGCGACGTGGCCGTGCTGAGGCTGGCCCACGGCAAGGCGAACGCGATGGACACCGAGCTGTGCCGGGAGCTGGCGGCGCGGCTGGAGGACGCCGAGCTCGGCGGTGCGAAGGCCGTGGTCCTGACCGGGCGGGACGGCATGTTCTCGGCGGGCGTGGACCTGCGGCGCATCCAGTCGGGCGGGGCAGCCTACGTGCGCGAGTTCCTGCCCGCGCTGTCCGACGCGTTCCTGGCCGTGTTCGGGTTCCCCGGGCCGGTCGTGGCCGCGATGACGGGGCACGCCATCGCGGGCGGCGCGGTGCTGGCCGCGGCGTGCGACCGGCGGGTGCTCAACGCGCGGCAGGGGCGGGTCGGCGTCACCGAGCTGCTCGTCGGGGTGCCGTTCCCGTTGGTGGCGCTGGAGATCCTGCGGTGCGCCTACGGCACGGAGCGGCTCGCGGGGCTGACGTTCCTCGGCCAGACGTACGCGGGTGAGGACGCGCTCGCGCGGGGCCTGGTCGACGAGCTGGCCGAGCCGGACGCCGTGTTGTCCACGGCGATCGACACGGCGACGCGGCTGGCGGCGGTGCCGGCCGAGACGTTCCGCCACACCAAGGCGCAGATCCACCGCCCGTTCGACGAGCGGATCGGCGAGCAGCGCGCCGGCGACGACGTGCACGTCGAGCGGATGTGGTCCGCGCCGGAGACGCTGGCCGCGATCGACGAGTACGTGCGGAACACGCTCGGCAAGTGATGGCGGAGTTGGTGTAGGGCGGCGTCGTCGCCCCGATGGCAGCGCCCGTCACCGGTGGCGCGCGTGCGGCGTGGAGAGCGCCGGCGGCGCGCGCTCGCCCGGCGGCGGCGCGCGCCGCCGGCCGGCCGGCGCGGCAAGCAGCAATCCATCCCGGCGCACCAATCCCCCCGGCGCACCGATTCGCCCCAGCGCCGGTCGTCCTGGCCCGCGCGTTGGCCGGCGCCGATCCGGCCCAGCGCGCTGAGTCCCGGCTCACCGAACCCCGGCGCATCGGATTGCGCCCACCGGCCCTCGCCCACCGGCCCTCACCGGGCCGCGCTGAGGCGCTGCGGCCCGCGGGGCCGCAGCGCGACGCGACAGGGCCGCTGGTTACTTCACGCCGGCGGCGTCCATGCCGCGCAGTTCCTTCTTCAGCTCGGCGACCTCGTCGCGCAGACGGGCCGCCAGCTCGAACTGCAGGTCGCGCGCGGCCTGCATCATCTGGTCGGTCATCTGCTGGATCAAATCGGCCAGCTCGGCGCGCGGCATGCCCGCCACGTCGCGGTCCACCAGCACCCCGGAGCTGCGCCCGCCCTGCTCGGGCTTCTTGCCGCGCGAGGCGTTGCGTCCCGAGCCGCCCACCGGCACGGCCTGCTCGGAGTCCTCGGCCTCGGTGTAGACGCGGTCCAGGATGTCGGCGATCTTCTTGCGCAGCGGCTGCGGATCGATGCCCCGCTCCGCGTTGTAGGCCATCTGCTTCTCGCGGCGGCGGTTCGTCTCGTCGATCGCGAACCGCATCGAGTCGGTGATCTTGTCCGCGTACATGTGGACCTCACCGGACACGTTCCGCGCCGCGCGGCCGATCGTCTGGATCAGCGACGTCCCGCTACGCAGGAAGCCCTCCTTGTCCGCGTCGAGGATCGCCACCAGCGACACCTCGGGCAGGTCGAGACCCTCGCGCAGCAGGTTGATGCCGACGAGCACGTCGAAATCGCCCGACCGCAGCTGCCGCAGCAGCTCGACCCGCCGCAGCGTGTCCACTTCGGAGTGCAGGTAGCGCACCCGGATGCCCAGCTCCAGCAGGTAGTCGGTGAGGTCCTCGGCCATCTTCTTGGTCAGCGTGGTGACCAGGACCCGCTCGTCGCGCTCGGACCGCAGCCGGATCTCGTGCACCAGGTCGTCGATCTGGCCCTCGGTCGGCTTGACCACGACCTTCGGGTCGATCAGGCCGGTCGGGCGGATGACCTGCTCGACGAACTCGCCACCGGTCTGGCCCAGCTCGTACGGACCCGGGGTCGCCGACAGGTACACGGTCTGGCCGATCCGGTCGGTGAACTCCTCCCACGTCAGCGGCCGGTTGTCCAGGGCGCTGGGCAGCCGGAACCCGTGCTCGACCAGGGTGCGCTTGCGGGACGCGTCGCCTTCGTACATGCCGCCGATCTGCGGCACCGTCACGTGCGACTCGTCGATGACCAGGAGGAAGTCCTCCGGGAAGTAGTCGATCAGGGTCGCCGGCGCCGAGCCCGGCCCGCGGCCGTCGATGTGCCGCGAGTAGTTCTCGATGCCGGAGCAGAACCCGACCTGCCGCATCATCTCGATGTCGTAGCTGGTGCGCATGCGCAGCCGCTGGGCCTCCAACAGCTTGCCCTGCTTCTCCAGCCGCGCGAGCTGCTCGGCCAGCTCCTCCTCGATGCCGCGGATCGCCTTCTCCATCCGCTCCGGCCCCGCGACGTAGTGGGTGGCCGGGAAGATGCGCACCTCGTCCACCTCGCGCACGATCTCGCCGGTGAGCGGGTGCAGGTAGTACAGCTTGTCGATCTCGTCGCCGAAGAACTCGACCCGCACGGCCAGCTCCTCGTACGCCGGGATGATCTCGACCGTGTCGCCGCGGACCCGGAACGTGCCGCGCGAGAACGCCAGGTCGTTGCGCGTGTACTGGACGTCGACCAGTGCCCGCAGGAACGTGTCGCGCTCGACCTCCATGCCCACCGCGAGCCGCGTCGACCGGTCCAGGTAGGACTGCGGCGTGCCGAGGCCGTAGATGCAGGACACCGAGGCGACCACGATGACGTCGCGCCGCGACAGCAGGTTCATCGTCGCCGAGTGCCGGAGCCGCTCCACGTCGTCGTTGATCGACGAGTCCTTCTCGATGTAGGTGTCGGTCTGCGGGACGTAGGCTTCCGGCTGGTAATAATCGTAGTAGCTGACGAAGTACTCGACCGCGTTGTGCGGGAACAGCTCGCGCAGCTCGTTGGCCAGCTGTGCGGCCAGCGTCTTGTTCGGCGCCATGACCAGCGTCGGCCGCTGCACCCGCTCGATCAGCCAGGCCGTGGTCGCCGACTTGCCGGTGCCGGTGGCGCCCAGCAGCACGACGTCCTTCTCGCCCCGCTCGAGCCGCTTCGCCAGCTCGTCGATGGCCGCCGGCTGGTCACCGGCCGGCTGGTACTCGCTGACCACCTCGAACCGGCCGCCCGTCCGCGGGATGTCGGAAACGGGCCGGAACTCGGACTGGGCGAGCACGGGGTGTTCGGTTGCGAAAGCCACGTCCACCAGAGTAGGCGCGCCCACCGACAATTTTCAGCGAGGCGGGTTCTAGCAGGCCAGACGGCGGTCGCGGGCGGCGCGGGCCAGGCAGGCCTCGCAGGGCATCCCGCAGATGCGCTCCAGCAGCTCGGCGCTGCCGCACACGATCGGGGCGCCGCAGCGGGCGACGAGCACCTCGGGGATCGGGCCGGTCTCCGGGATCGGCACCAGGTGGCACACCCGGTCGCGTTCCCCCGCCACACCCCGGCGCAGGCGCACGAGGGCCATCACTCCGGTCGGTTCGGCGTGGACGACGTTCCCCATGTGCGAATCGTAAACCGGAATAATCGTGGAATCTTCGTGCCCTCGGCCCAATCCTGGGGGCCGGGACTGGTCCTGAAGGACGAAAGCGCAGGGACGCGGGCCGCCGGGGTTCTCATGAACCACCCAAAAGAGACAAATTGGCAGGTCGGCGCGTCGGGCGTGTCGGGCCGGCCGCGTGGGCGCCACAGCGCAGCTCCCGAACCGCCCGGCGCGGGGGTACGGCACGGCGGCACAGTTCGCGACAAGCGCAGTTGCCAGCAACACTGCGCGCCAGTCGAGGGGTTCCGGCCCGCCGCCATGCGCGGTCAGCACCGCCCCATCGGCCCGGGCGACGTCGCGAAGGGCCCGGCCAGGTGGGCGTCCCGAACCGCCCGCCGCGGGGGTACCGCGCAGCGGCGCAGTTCGCCCCAACGCAGTCGACAGCAACACTGCGCGCGCCAGCGCAGGCGCGGCAGCCGAGCCCACCGCTACGGCGCGGTCAGCACCGCCCCATCGACCCAGGGGACGTGACCACCCGGAAAGAGACAAGCGGCAAGGCAGCGCGACGAGCCCGGCCAGGTGGGCGCCCCGAACAGACCGCCGCGGGGGTACCGCGCAGCGGCGCAGTTCGCCCGACCGCCGTCGGCAGCAACACTGCGCGCGCCAGCACAGGCGCGGCAGCCGAGCCCGCTGCTACGGCGCGGTCACCACCGCCCCATCGACCCGGGGGACGTGACCCCCCGGAAAGAGACAAGCGGCAAGGCAGCGCGACGAGCCCG
Source organism: Amycolatopsis thermophila (assembly GCF_030814215.1). Classification (NCBI taxonomy): domain Bacteria; kingdom Bacillati; phylum Actinomycetota; class Actinomycetes; order Pseudonocardiales; family Pseudonocardiaceae; genus Amycolatopsis; species Amycolatopsis thermophila. The sequence continues at coordinate 6,333,767 of NZ_JAUSUT010000001.1, forward strand.
GCCAGGTGGGCGTCCCGAACAGACCGCCGCGGGGGTACCGCGCAGCGGCGCAGTTCGCCCGACCGCCGTCGGCAGCAACACTGCGCGCGCCAGCACAGGCGCGGCAGCCGAGCCCGCTGCTACGGCGCGGTCAGCACCGCCCCGCCGAGCCGGTGGCACAACCGCAGCGCCAGCTCGACGTCCAGGCGGTTGTCCGACACCGGGCGGCCCAGCATCTCCTCCGCCTTGCGGACCCGGTACTGCACCGAGTTCTTGTGCATCGTCAGCTGCGTGGCCGCGGCCGTGTAGCTGCCGCCGGCGGCCAGGAAGACCCGCAGCGTCTCGCGCAGCCGGGCGTGCTGCTCGTCGTCGGTGGCCAGATCGCCCAGCGTGTCGGCGACCCAGCCGCGGGCCGCGCTCATGTCGCCCGCCATCAGGGCCATCGCGCCGACCTCGCGGAAGGTCAGCACCCGGTCGCAGTGCTCGCCCGCGGCGAAGGCCAGGTTGTACACGCGCTGCGCCTGCCGGTGGCTGCGCCGGAACCCGTCCAGCCCCTCCCCCGGATCGCCGAGCACGAACCGGATACCCGGATCGGCCTTGTCGAGGGCCTTGCGCACGCACTCCTCGTCCGGCATCGCGGCCCGCTCCAGCGGGAACCACACCCACGCGCAGACCTCGTCGTTGGGCACGAACAGCGGCCCGCCCGCGCTCGGCAACCCCCCGGCGAGCTCGGTCGCGACCGCCTCCAGCGCGCCCAGAACGTGCCCGGCTCCGGGCACCGGCGCCTGCCAGACGATCATCGCCAGGTGGGTGCCGCGCAGCCGGTAGCCGAGGCTGGCCTCGCTGGTGTCGGTCGTCCCGCCGTCGAGCAGCGCCCGCACCCGAGCGGCGCGCACCGCGCTGCGGTTGACCAGCCAGCGGTCGCGTTCCTCCTGGTAGGCGGACACGACCTGCTGCGTGACGCGGTCGATGAACGCGAACGCGCCGGTCAGGGCGTGCCCCATCATGGCGCCGAGCAGCCGCGGATCGGACTCGATCTCGACCGCCTCGCGCAGGGAATAATCCAGGATCGCGGTCTGCCCCAGGTAGTAGGCGCGGATCAGGTCGACCACCGGGGTGCCGCGCTGGGCCAGCCTGCGCGCGTACTCCATCGCCGCGGCCGGCGCCTCCACCCGGGACGGATCGATGCCGTGCTGGAAGATCCGCAGCGCGGTGTCGACGTTCTGGTAGACGCTCGCGGACAGCAGGCTCAGGACGCTCTCGTCGTCGTTGACCAGATGGGGCAGTTCGCGCGCGTACAACTGGACCAGCTCGCCGGTCAGTTCGGTGGCCCGCTCCGCCAGCGCGGCGGCCACCTTCGCCACTCCCTCGATCGCGTCTGCGTCCGCCACGTGATCACCCTACCGTCGTGACAGTTTCCTTCCTTCTGTAAACCCGCAGAATGGAGACATGACCGCGCACGCCGGGACGATCCACCCCCCGAAGATCGAGACCTTCGACGTCGCGAACCGGACGAACACCGACCCCAAGGGCATCGCCCGCGTGGTCGAGGAGTTCCGGGTCGAACCCTTCGGCCTGTACTGCGCCCGGCCGACCCCCGGCCGGACCCAGTTCCACTACCTCGAGTCCTGGCTGCTGCCCGGCCTCGGCCTCCGCCTGACCGACTACTGGTTCCGCCCCGGCCACGAACGCGACCAGGACTTCTACCTCGACGTCGTATCCGTCGACAGGGACGGCGACACGTGGCGCACCACCGACTGGTACCTGGACCTGGTGGTGCGCGAGGGCGAACGGGTGGACGTGGTCGACACCGACGAGCTGCTCGCCGCGGCCGGCGCCGGCCTGCTGACCCCGGCCCAGGCCGAACGCGCACTGGAGATCACCTACGCCACCGTCGACGGGCTCGCCGCGCACGGCTACCACGTGGACCGGTGGCTGTCCGCGCACGGCATTCAGCTGAGCTGGCGCCGCCGCACTCCACCGATCGGTTGATGGACGAGATCACCGGCCGGTGGAGCGGGATGTGGCCGCCGGGTCGATCCGTAGCGGCCCGGTCCCGCGAACGATGGTCGCCATGGGGATCATCGAGGTGGCACACCTCAGCAAACGCTACGGCGAGAAGGTGGCGGTGGCGGACGTGTCCTTCACCGTCGAACGGGGCGAGATCTTCGGGATCCTCGGCCCCAACGGCGCCGGGAAGACCACGACCGTCGAATGCCTGGAGGGGCTGCGGCGCCCGGACGGCGGCACGATCCGGGTGCTGGGCCTGGATCCGCGGCGCGACACCGCGGAACTGCGCCGCCGGCTGGGTGTCCAGCTGCAGGAGACCCAGCTTCCCGACCGGCTCCGCGTCGGCGAGGCACTGGAGCTGTACGCATCGTTCTACGACGCTCCCGCCGATCCCGGCGAGCTGCTGGACGAGCTGGGCCTGACCGGGGTGCGCGGCACCGCCTACCGCAAGCTGTCCGGCGGGCAGAAACAGCGGGTGTCGATCGCGCTCGCGCTGATCGGGCGGCCCGAGGTGGCGGTGCTCGACGAGCTCACCACCGGCCTGGACCCGCAGGCACGCCGCGACACCTGGGACGTCATCGAGGGCATCCGCGACCGCGGGGTGACGATCCTGCTCGTCACGCACTTCATGGCGGAGGCGGAGCGGCTGTGCGACCGGATCGCCGTGATCGACGCCGGCCGGGTGGCCGCGATCGACACGCCCGGCGGGCTGGTCGCGCGGGTGACCGATGAGCAGACCGTCCGGTTCCGGCCCTCGCGCCCGGTCGGTGACGACCTGTTCACGGCCCTGCCCGAGGTACGGCGCGTGCAGCGGAACGGGGGGCGGATCGTGATCACCGGCACCGGCGAGTTGGTGCAGGCCGTCACGTCGGTGCTCGCGCGGAACCAGGTCGTCGCGGGCGAGCTGCGGGTGGAGCAGGCCGGGCTGGACGAGGCGTTCGTCGCGCTCACCGGCCGCACGATCGAGCGGGGGGTGTGATGCTGACCAGGCTCACCGCCGTCGAGGCGAAACTGTTCCTGCGCGACCCGGGCGCGCCGTTGACCGTGATCGGCATCCCGGTCGCGTTGCTGCTGGTGTTCGGCCTGATGCCGGACGCGAACCGGCCCAGCGAGGACTTCGGCGGCCAGATCCCGCTGTCGGCGTTCATCGCGCCGCTCTCGGTGGCGATCCTGCTCGGGATGCTGGCCCTCACCCTGTTCCCGGCCGCGATGGCCGCCCACCGGGAGAAGGGGGTGCTGCGCCGGCTGGCGGCCAGTCCGGTGCCGCCGTCCCGGCTGATCGTCGCGCAGCTGCTGGTCAACCTCGCGGCCGCGCTGGTGGTCGTGCTGGTGATCGTCGTGGGCGGCCGCCTCGTGCTCGGCCTCGCGCTGCCCGCGAACCCCGGTGGCTTCCTGCTGTCGCTGGTGCTGGGGGTCGTCGCCCTGTTCAGCGTCGGCCTGCTGATCGCCGCGCTCGCCCCGACCGGGCGCGCCGCGAGCGGCATCGGCACGGCGGCCTTCTTCCCGATGCTCGCGCTCGGCGGGGTGTGGGTGCCCAAGGAGGACCTGCCCGGGGCGCTGCAGCACGTGGCCGACGTGCTCCCGCTCGGCGCGACGCTCAACGCGTTGCGCGCGACGTGGACCGGCGGCCGGCCGGAGCCGCTGCAGCTGGCCGCGCTGGCGGTGTTCGCCCTGGTCTGCGGTGCCGTGGCGACGCGGGTGTTCCGGTGGAGCTGAAGAAGTTGACGTTCGTGGGCAACCGATCGGGCGCGGACGGCGTCACAGAGGCGAAGCTCGCTCGCGTTCCCGCGCTCGGCATGGCGGGGGCCGTGGCGGTGCTGTTGCTCGTCACCAGCGGCCGCTACGGCTACTTCGGCGACGAGCTGTCTTTCCTGGCGGCTGGTCGGCATCTGGCTTGGGGGTATGCCGACCAGCCGCCAGTACACCCCCTGCCGGCCCACCTGGAGGTGCTGTTCGTCGGCGACGATCCCGGCATCCTGGCCGGGCGGTTCACCAGCGTGACGCCGGCGGGGCGGATCGACGACGGCCCGGCCTCCGGCCAGGGTACGGCGCTGTGGCCGGAGCTGCGGGACTTCGGACCGGGCACCGGATAATGCGTCTCGTGAACCGTCCCTTCTGGTCCTCGTCGCTCGACTTCGCCGTCGGGTCCGGTGGCGCGTGGTCGGAGAAGTGGGACCGCTGGGCCGGGCACCGCCTGCCCTACCTGCTGCTGGGCCTCGGGGTCGTGCTCAGCCACCGGGCCGACGTGCTGGCGCCGGCCGGCGCCGCCCTCGTCTGGCTGCTGGTGAAAGACCTCGCGGTGCCCCGGCGGTGGCGGTCCCACGGGATCACCCTCGCGGTCTCCTTCGCCGGGACGCTGACGATGGCCGCGCTGCTGATGTACCGGGACCCGCTGTTCCTGGTGTTCATGATCAGCTGCTTCTTCACCGCCCTGAAGCTCAAGCCCGCCGCGCTCGGCGTGCTGGGCCTGGCCGCGACGTCGCTGCTGATCAACACGATCGGCTCCGGCGGGCCGGTGCCGGCACTGCGGAGCAGCCGGTGCTGTGGCTGACGATCGTGGCCGTGCAGACCACCGCGATCTGCGGCGGCACGATCGCGTCGCGGAAGATCAGCGAGCAGAACGAGGCGCGGCGCGCGGCGCTGGCCGAACTGGAGTCGGCGCTGCAGGAGAACGCCGGCCTGCACCGGCAGCTGCTCGCCCAGGCGCGCGAGGCCGGGGTGCTGGAGGAGCGGCAGCGGCTGAGCCGCGAGATCCACGACACGCTGGCGCAGGGGTTCACCGGGATCATCACCCAGCTGGAAGCCGCCGAACTGGCCGAACGCGACCCGGCCGAGTGGCGGCGCCGCCTGTCCACCGCCCTCGCGCTGGCGCGGGAGAACCTGACCGAGGCGCGCCGGTCGGTGCACGCGCTGCGGCCGGGCCCGCTCGACGAAGCCGGGCTCCCCGAGGCGCTCAACGCCGTCGCCGCCCGGTGGGCGCAGCGCTGCGCGGTGGACGTCGAGTTCACCGCGACCGGCTCACCGCGCCCGTGCACCCGGAGATCGAGGCGACGCTGCTGCGGGTCGCCCAGGAGGCGTTGTCCAATGTGGCCAAACACGCGGGCGCTCGTCGCGTCGGACTCACGTTGTCCTACATGGAGGATCAGGTGACGCTCGACGTGCGCGACGACGGCGCCGGTTTCGACCCGGCGCGGCGCGGTGACGGGTTCGGGCTGACCGGGATGCTGCAACGGGTGCAACGGCTCGCCGGGACGCTCGCCGTGGAGTCCGAACCCGGTGGCGGCACGGCGATCTCGGCGAGCCTGCCCGCGATCGGGGCCACATGATCACCCTGGTCATCGCCGACGACCACCCCGTGGTGCGGGACGGCCTGCGCGGGATCTTCACCCCCGAGCACGGGTTCGAGGTGCTCGGCGAGGCGGGCGACGGCGCCGAGGCGGTCGCGCTCGCCGAGCGGGTCGGGCCGGACGTCGTGCTGATGGACCTGCGCATGCCCGGCACCGACGGGGTGCACGCGATCGCCGAGCTGGCGCGGCGCGGCAACCGGGCGCGGGTGCTCGTGCTGACCACCTACGACACCGATTCGGACGTGCTGCCCGCGATCGAGGCCGGCGCGACGGGCTACCTGCTCAAGGACGCGCCGCGCGAGGAGCTGTTCCGCGCCGTGCGGGCGGCCTCCCGCGGCGAGGCGGTGCTCTCCCCCGCCGTCGCGAGCCGGCTGATGGGGCAGATGCGCGCGCCGGCCCGCGAGGAGCTGAGCCGGCGCGAGATCGAGGTGCTGACCCTCATCGCCCGCGGCGGCACGAACCGCGACGCGGCCGCGAAGCTGTTCATCAGCGAGGCCACCGTGAAGACGCACCTGTTGCACGCCTACGCGAAACTCGGCGTGAACGACCGCGCGGCCGCGGTGGCCACCGCGTTGCGGCTCGGGCTCATCGACCCCGGCCCGGTCACCCGGCCAGGCAGCCGGTGACGAGCTTCGCGACAGCCTCGGGCTGGTCCTCCGTCACGTAGGTGTAGGCGTCCTCGACGGTGTGCAGGTCCGCGCCCAGCTCACGGGCGTAGCGGGTGGCGTGGGCGAGCGGGAAGACGTGGTCCTCGGCCGCCCAGACGAGGTGGACCGGCTTGCCGAAGTCCCGGACGAGGCGCCGGGCGGCGGCGCGCGTGTAGCGGGCCGAGACCGAGCCGATCGCCTTGCGCCCGTCGTGCCGGATGTCGGCCCGCTCCAGGACCGGGCGCACGTAGCTGTTCATCACGCGCGCCTCGATCGGGTGCTTCGCCAGCCAGCCGTAGGTGTTGCGCCACCGCCACGTCCGTTCCAGGCGGAGCACCTGGTAGAGCGCGCGGTAGGTGACCGGGTTCGCGGCGGTGGCCTTGAGCAGGCCGAACCCGCCGGGGCTGGGCGGCCAGGTGTCCTCCGGCGTCTCGCACGAGGACAGCACGAGCCCGCCGATCCGCTCCGGGTGGGCGACCGCGGCCAGCTGGCTGTAGGCGCCGCCCGAGTCGTTGCCGAACAGGGTCACCTCGCGCAGGTCGAGCTCGGCGAGCAGGTCCGCGAGGAGGCGCGCCACGCCGGGCGGGGTCAGGTCGCCGTCGCGGTCCACCGGCACGGTGTGCGCGCCCAGCGGCAGGTCCGGGGTGATGCAGCGGAAGCGGGCCGCGAGCAGGGGGACGACCTTGCGGAACAGGTTCGCGTTGACCAGGTAACCGTGCGCGAACACGATCACCGGCCCCGCGCCCCGGTCGTGGAACCGCAGCCGGCCCGACGGCAGCCGCACCTCGCGGGACTCGCCGAGCTCCGGATCTCGCCAGTCGTTCACCGCGCCCTCCTTCTTGTAATGATTGCAAGAAGTACGGTAGCGCTCGCGGCGGTTTTTTTGCAACCATTGCAGGAATGGACCCCCGGAAACGACGCACGATCGACGCCCTGCTGCAGGCGGGCGAGGAGCTCTTCGCCTCCCGCGGGGTGGACGAGGTCACCGTCGAACAGATCGCCGGGAAGGCGGGCGTGGCGGTCGGCTCGATCTACAACCACTTCGGCTCGAAGGCCGGCCTGCACGCGGCGATCGTGGAGCGCGCGCTAAGCGCCGACCGCGACCACATGGACCGGGCCTACACGGCCGGGCGCACCCCGGTCGAGCAGCTGTTCGCGGCGGCCGAGGAGTACCTGGAGTTCTACCTGGCCTACCCCGAGTACTTCCGCATGCTGGCGTTCCCGGGCACACCCGGCCAGTACCCGGCGGGGCAGGACCTCGCCGGGCGGCTGGCGCGGTCGGTCGACCAGCAGAACCGGCGGATGGTGGAGGCGCTGCGGGCGGGCATCGCGGACGGCACCCTGCGCGACGTCGACCCCGAACAGGTCGCGACGATCCTGTGGGCGTCCTGGAACGGGGTGATCAGCCTCGGATGGCGGCCGGACGCCCTGCACCGCACCGAAGGCGAGCTGAGGGAGCTCCTCCGCACCGCGACGGACGTCGTGGCGCGTGGTTTGCTGGCCCGGTGACGAGCGCCCGGCGGCACGCGCGCGGGCCCCGCCGCAAGCGGCGACACCAGGGCCGGGCGGCGCGCGTCGGATGGACGTCGCGCGCTCCTGGCCGGGTGAGCGGCATGGGGCCGGACAGGCGACCGCCGACGGCATACGCCGGGCCGGGCGGGCACGGGGCACGGCGGCGAATCGCGGACCGTCCGCACGCCGCCCCGACGGGCGGCTGACTCGGGGCCCGGCCGGGCGGCGGGCACGAGCATGGCCGACGGCACGAGACCGGACGAGCGGCATCGGCCGGACAGGCGACCGCCGACGGCATAGGCCGGGCCGGCTCCCCGGGAGCACGGCCTCCCGGACACTGCCACCACCGGCCAGGCAGCCAGCGGCGAATTCCGCGCGTGGCTGCACACACGAACCGCAGGGCGGCTCCGCCGCGCAGCCCCCGGTGGACGCTGTTGTCCGGCCCCGGTCAGGCCGGTCCGAGATCCGCCCCCAGCCAGTGTTCCGGCCGCATCGCGATGACCACGTGCTCACCGAGCCGGGTGCGTTCGAACTCCAGGTAGCCGGCGACCTTGTCCTCCGGCAGGTAGCGTCGCGCCATTTCCCGCGCCCGCTCGTCGCTGTCCGGGGCCGTGCCCGTCACCGGTCCCTCGACCGACACGTACCGCACGGTCGGCTCGGTGCGCTGCACCATCAGGCTGAACCGCCCGGCCGCCTCGATCGCCCGCGCCTTGCGTGAACCCGGGAGCGTGCGCACCCACAGCTCACCGCCCGGGCGGTACTGGTACCAGATCGGCACCGTCAGCGGCGCCCGCTCCCGTTTCTCCACGACCGACAGCGCGCCGACGTGCGGCTCGGCCAGGAACTGTTCCCGTTCTTCCCTCGACAGTGCCATGCGCCGCAGGCTACGTGCGGTGTCCGACAAAAACCGGTCACGCCGACCAGCCGGTGCGGCCCGCCCACTCCTCGGCCCGCTCGAAGGCCGCGTTGACCCAGCCCTGCTTCTCCTCCGCGTAGGCCTCCACGGAACCGTCGTCCGCGTGGGCCTGCGCCAGCTTCGCCTTCACCGCCGCGTACGCGTCGCGCTCGCCGGGGTTCGCCCGCAGCCACGCGGCGAACAACAGCGCCAGCCGCCAGGCCGGCGTCGCGGTGCTGCGGACGTGCACGTTGACCGCCCGGCCCGGGTCGGCACCGTAGTGGAACCGCTTCAGCCACCGCTCGCCGCCGCCCTGCGGGTCGTCCCACCACTCCCCCTCGGCGCGCAGGAACCCGGCGTCGGACAGGACGTCGGCGAACTCGTCGGCCTGCTCCAGGGTCGAGACGGTGACCTGCAGGTCCAGCACGTCCTTCGCGGGCAGCCCGGGCACCGACGTGGACCCGATGTGGTCCACCCGCAGCGCCCGGCCCGCGGTCAGCAGCCGCAGCCGGGCGAGCGCGCGGGCGGCCTGAGCCGGCCAGGTTTCGTCGTAGGGCACCAGCTTCGGCGGCACCGGCGGGCGCGGGCGGCGCAGCCGCACGTTCGCCTCGAACGGCACCAGCCGCTCGGCCCACAACCGGTCCACCTCGGCCAGCACGGCGTCCGGCTCGCCCGAGTTGTCCAGCCACACGTCGGCGACGGCGCGCCGCTGCTCGTCACTCGCCTGCGCCTTGATCCGCGCGCGGGCGTCCTCCTCGGACATCCCGCGCAGCTCGGTCAGGCGCCGCAGCCGCGTTTCCACGGGCGCGTCCACGATCAGCACGAGGTGGTAGTTCGGCGCGTACCCGCCCTCGACCAGCAGCGGCACGTCGTGCAGCACGACCGCGTCCGGCGGGGCGGCGGCGATGCGCTCGGCGGTGCGGGCACCGATCAGCGGGTGCAGGATGCCGTTGAGCCGCTGCCGGGACTCCTCGTCCGCGAACGCCTTGGCGGCCAGCGCCGGGCGGTTCAGCGCCCCGTCCGCGCCCAGGACGTCGGCGCCGAAGGCCTCGACGACCTTCGCGAGCCCCTCCGTGCCCGGCTCGACGACCTCCCGCGCGATCGCGTCGGCGTCGACGTGCACGGCCCCGTGCTCCACCAACCGCGCGGCGACGGTCGACTTCCCCGCACCGATTCCTCCGGACAACCCCACCCGCAGCATGGTTCGCATTAGACCAGACGCCACGATCGGGTGTTCTTTACTCCCTGATGGGCTTGTAATCCAAACGAGACGGGTGACACGCCGGGTCGCTACTACGCTTCCGACCGCTCGTTGCGTACGGTGCGCGGCGGGAAAGGTAGCCCACACGGAGGAACGATGCCGCAGAGCAAGCACACCGGGAGGCACCGGCTCGGCACGCCGGGTCTGGTGCACTGCGTCCTGCATCGTCCCGTGGCGGTCGCGCTGGAGGAGTACCGGCGCACGTGGTTGACCGCTCTGCTGATCCCCGCCAAGCACAGCCTCGCCGGGCTGAAGCGCCGCGCCCGCGCGGCCGCGCTCGAGCGCGCCTGGGCACCGGCGGTCACCTGAGACGCGACGAAGCCCCCGCCGCGTCGGCGAGGGCTTCGCGTCCCGGTCGTCAGCCGGTGACCAGCGTCAGCCCGTAGGCGGACAGGATCTCGTCGACCGGCTGGAAATACGTCGTCCCGCCGCTGGTGCAGTCACCGGAACCGCCCGAGGTGACGCCCTGCGCCTGGCTGCCGCTGACCCACGAGCCGCCCGAGTCGCCCGGCTCGGCGCACGCGCTGGTCCTGGTCAGGCCGGACACCGCGCCCTCGGCGTAGTTGACGGTCTGGTTGGTGGCCTGGATCGTGCCGCAGTGCCAGCCGGAGGTCGAACCCGAGCGGCACACCGACGAGCCGACCGGCGCCGCGGTGTGCCCGGTGACCGTCACGTCCCCGTTGCCGTAACCGTCCACAATGGGCGATGGCGTCCAGGACGAGCCGGTGCGCACGAAGCTGTAGTCGTTGCCGGGGAACGACGAGCCCTGGAACGTGCCCATCGCCGAACCGTCGGGCGCGCTGACCGAGTCGCCCGCGTTGCCGCAGTGCCCGGCCGAGACGAACCCGCCCTGCACGGAAAACCCGACCGAGCAGCGGGCGGCGTCGTTGATGTAGTAGGCGTCGCCACCGACGATGTCCCCGGCGAACAGGCGCGGCGTGCTGGTGGCCTCTTTGACCTGCACCGGCCCGGCCGCGCGAGCCCGGTCGAGGAAGCCCTGCACGTCGGCGCCGTGCGCGCCCGGCACGACGGTCACCACGACGCGGTCGGCCTGCTCGTCGACGTACCACCCGGTGACCTGGCGCGGCGCGGCGCGGCCGGCGAGCCTGTCGAGGGCGTCCTTGGTGGCGTCCAGGGCGGACTCGGTGTGGGCGACGAGGGCGGTGTCCGCGCCGGCGGCCTTGACGGCCTCGGCACGGGCGGCATCGGTGATGCCCACGACCAGCTTGCCGGAGGCGACGTCGTACCAGGCGCCGCCGAACGCCGGTCCGGCGGCGGCCTGGGCGGCCGGGGCGATTCCGGCGGCGGCGGCCTCCTGGGCCGGGCGGGTGCCGGCCTGCTCGGCGGTCAGCCCGAGGTCGCGCTGCATCGCGCCGAGCAGCGGCGAGGTGGGCGTGGCACCGGCGACGCTGACCGTGGTGGCGAGGACGGAGCCCACGGCCAGCGCGGTGAGGCCGAACGTCCTGACGAGGGGTGATCGCTTCATCGGGCACTTCCTTGGCGACGGGGACCGGTTCACCTAGCAGTGTGGTCATCGTGCCGTCAGGTTGTCACCCGGCGAAAGTAGGTTGGTGATTTTCTCCCCCGAGCGGGGGTCCGGCCGTCAGCGGCTAGTTCACGCAGCCGGACAGGTCGGTGCTCGCTGATTCCGGAACCGTCGGGGACGGGGTGGTCGTCGCCGCGCCGGCGGTTTCGGCCGCGGCCCTCGCGACGGTCGTCGGCGTCGAGGAGGTGGTGCTGCTCGCCGAGCTGTGGCCGCCGGAGTCACCCAGCAACGCGTCCATGAAATCGCGAACCTGGACGGGATCGACCTCCACCGCGTCGCCGTCGCCGGGGGTCTGCAGGCTCAGGCTCTGCACCGGGATGGTGGCGAAGGTGAGCGAGCTGGAGCTCAGGTTGTGCATCTGCTCGGCGAAGGTCAGCACGTCCCAGCCCTGGTCGATGACGACCGAGCGGGAGACGGCGCTCACGAGGCCGGCCAGCCGGCCCGGGTCGGTGAGGGTGCCCGAGCCGAGCACGACCTGCGCCATCCCGGCCAGGAACGCCTGCTGGCGGGCGATGCGGTCCAGGTCGCCGTTGGGCAGCCCGTGCCGCTGGCGGACGAACGCCAGCGCCTGCGCGCCGGACAGCGTCTGCTCCCCCGCCGGGAGATCGGCGCCGGAGTAGCTGTCGTGCACCGGCGCCTTGAGGCACACCGGGACACCGCCGACGGCGTTGCTCAGCTCGTAGAAGCCGGCCAGGTTGACGGCGGCGTAGTGGTTGATCGCGAGACCGGTGAAGTCCTCGACGGTCTCGATCGCGGTGCGGGCGCCCGCCGCCGCGGCCTCGCGGTCCAGTTCGGCGCCGGTGACGCCCTGGGTGCTGAGCGCGGTCAGCGCCGCGTTCTTGCCGTAGGTGTAGGCGGAGTTGATCTTGTGTTTGCCGTAGCCGTCGGCGATCTGCACGTAGGAGTCGCGCGGGATGGAGATCGCGGTCGCCGAGCCGCCGCCGGCCGGGATGTGCACGACGATCATCGTGTCGGCGGTGTCGCCGCCGTCGCCGGAGTCACCGGCGTGCAGCTGGTCGAGCAGGCTCTGCGGCAGCGGGTTGCCCTGCCCGTCGGTGCGCGAGTCGAGACCGACCAGGAGAATGTTCTGCGCCGCGGCGAGGCTCTCGCGGCCCGTGGGGAGCTGGGCCGACGGGGCGATCACGTCCGCGGTGGCGAGGTCGCGGTCGAGGCGGGACAGCTGGGTCCAGGCGTAGCCGGTAGCGCCGAGCACGAGCAGTGACGCCAACCCCGCGGCCGTGTAGCGCACCGATCTCCACCGGCTACCGCGGGCGGGCGGGGTCGTCACTCCCTGTCGGCGTAACACGCCTGCTCCACCTCAGATTTCACTCGTTCCAGCTAAGGCCAGGATCCACCAGAAATCTGACAGTTTGCTGTGAATTCCGCGCTGGGGCCGGTGACGTTCTCATCACGCACAGCAGGGACGGCGGCGGAAGGCGGTGGGGCGCCCAGCGGCCGGAGCATCGACGGCCGCCGGCCGGTGGGCCCTGCGGGGCGCGGCGGGCTTCTCGGTCAGGCCCCGAGGGCGGGCCGGGGCCGGCCCCTCGGGGCCACCGGGCAGGGGCGGGGCCTCTACAGGCCGGGGGCGGGGGCCGGAAGCCGCCGCTCAGCGAGCCACCGGGCGGGGCCGGAGCGGCCTCGACGAGCCCGGGATCGCCGGGCCGGCACAAGACCCGTTCCCCAACGAAGCGCCGCCCCCCGGGGGATGGGGGCGGCGCTTCGAGGTTGGAGTGAGCGCGGCGGGGTGCCGGAGTTCGCGGGCAGGCTGGGCACTGCCCGCCGCGCTCGACCGACCGGCACGCGAGGGGGAGGGCGGCGCCGGGCGGCTGGTCGTGGCGTCAGGAAGCCGCCGTCGAGGTGGTCTCGGCCGAGCGGGCCAGGGCCCAGGACGGGGGACCGCACTGCGGCCGCCACGTGCCCAGGTGCACCCACTGCCGTCCCCAGCTGTACCCGGCGAGCACCACCTGGCGGTGGCACCGCGAGCAGGGCTGCGGCGGCGAATCGACCTGCATGATCACCCCTCCGGTGTTCTCGGTTCCGGTCGCGACTACCAGAGTGCCTGCGCGAGGCGCCCGGGAAACCGGGAGTCCTACGCATCTGGGTACGTAGACCGGGCTACGTACCGTCCTCGGCGGCCGCCCGCTGCTCGGTCAGCCACGCCGCGATCTGCGCGCGCGAGGTGAAACCCAGCTTGGTCAGGATGTTCTCCACGTGCGTCTCGGCGGTCCGCTGCGCGATCACCAGCCGCGTGGCGATCTGCTTGTTGCTCAGCCCCTCGGCGACCAGGTGGGCGATCTCCCGCTCCCGCCGGGTCAGCCCGCCCGGCAGTTCGGCGCGCCGTTTGACCTGGGCACCAGGTGCCGCCGGCTTCTCGGCCAGGGCGAACGCGACCGCCTCGTCCAGGTCCAGGTCCAGCGTCGCGGCGTAGGCCCGCTGAAAGACCTCGGCGCCGAGCACCTGCTCGGACTGGGCCCGGCAGGCCTCGTCGAAGGCCACGTGCGGTCTGGTCACGTAGGTCTTCGACCCGCTCAGCCGCCACACCGCACGTGCCGCGCCGAACAGGCCGGCCGCCCGCTCGTGCCGCCCGGCCGCGGTCGCGCACCAGGCCAGGCCGCTGAGGGCGAACGCGACCTGGGAGCGGTCGGTCCTCTGCAGTGTCAGGGACTCGCGCAGCAGCGCGGCGGACCTGCGGTAATCGCCGTTGCGCCACGACTGCAGGGCGACCGCCCACAGCGCGTAGGTCTTGACCCAGGCAGCCTGGTGCTCGTCACACAGCGCGAGCGCCTCCTCGGCCACCCGCTCCCCCGCCGGGTCGGCGAGGAAGAACAGCGCGGCGGCGAGCACGAGGAGTGTGTTGGTCACGTGCCGCGCATTCCCGATCCGCCGGTAGCGTTCCAGGGCCTCCTCCAGCAGCGCCCGCCCGCCGACGAGGTCGCCACCGTAGAAATCGGCCGAGCCGGCGCACAACGCCCAGCCGGCGCGCAACTCGTCGTCGTCGAGCTCCTCCGCGAGGTCGTGCAACTCGGCCAGCATCACCCGCACCTGCTCCGCGTCGCGCAGCTGGATACCGGTGAACGCGGCGGCCTGCAGGGCCAGACCGCGGCGGTGGGTGCCCCGCTCGGGGTCCAGGGTCACCGCGGACTTGAGCCAGCGGTAGCCCTCCGCCACGAACCCGCCGGCGAACCAGAAGTCCCACAGCGGCCCGGCGATCAAGGCCGCGTCGCCCGCCCGGGCCGGGTCCAGCAGGCAGTACTCCAGCGCCACCCGGATGTTGGGCTGGTCGCGCCGCAACCGCTCGATCCACTCCAGCTGCTGCGGGCCGAAGCTCTCCTCGCGGTAGCGGGCGGCGAGCCGGACGATGTAGGCGACCTGACGGGCCCGCACCGCGTCCTCACGGCCGGAGCGGACGAGCTTGAGCTGCCCGTACTCGCGGACCGTCTCGAGCATCCCGTACCACGCGGTCCGGCCGAACGTCCCGTTCCGGCGGACGAGGATGGACTTGTCCACCATGCCCGCCACCAGGTCGAGCACCTCGCCCTGGCCGATACCGACCCCGGCGCACACCGCCTCGGCCGCCTCCAGGTCGAAGCCGCCGGCGAACACCGACACCGCCGCCCACACCGCCTGCTCGGCGCGGCTGCACAGGTCGAAGCTCCAGGCGATCGCGGCCTCCAGGGTCTGCTGCCGGTCCGGCGCCGTCCGGCTGCCGTCGGTGAGCAGGCGGAACCGGTCGTCCAGGCGCTGCAGCAGCTGGTCGAGCGAGAGCACCCGCAGCCGCACCGCGGCCAGTTCGAGCGCGAGCGGGATGCCGTCCAGACGGCGGCAGATCCGCACCACGGTGTCGCGATTGGACGCGTCGACCGTGAACCCGGGGACCACGGCGGCGGCCCGCTCGGCGAACAACGTCACCGCCTCCACGGCGGGTTCCCCGTCGGTGGGCACCGGCAGCGGCGGCACCACGAGCACCTGCTCACCGTCGGCGCGCAGGAGCTGGCGGCTGGTGGCCAGCACGCGCACCGACGAGGTGGCCGACAGCAGCTTCGCGATCAGGACTGCGCACGCCTGGAGCACGTGCTCGCAGTTGTCCAGGACGAGCAGGACACGCTTGTCCTCGAGGTAGTCGGCCAGGCCGCTGACCTGCGACCCGGCCTCGTCGGTGAGGCCGAGCGTGGCGGCGATGGTGTGCGCCAGCAGGCCGGGGTCGCGCAGTTCGGCCAGCGGCACGAACCACACGCCGTCCGGGAACGCCCGCCGCAGGTCCGCGGCCGCGCGCAGAGCCAGCCGGGTCTTCCCGACGCCGCCGGCCCCGGTGAGGGTCACCAGCCGGGCCGATGCCAGCAGCCGCCGGGTTTCGGCCAGCTCACGGCGCCGTCCCACGAAGCTGGTCAACTCGCTGGGCAGGTTGCCGGCACCGCGCGAGGAGTCGGGCATCCCACGATTCTATGCCCGGTTCCTCCCTGATCAGGCGGTGCGCAGGCGTCCGTGCCGCCGCAGCAGGCCCACCAGGTGGGCGTTGACCTGCCCGGGGTGTTCCAGGGGAAAAGCGTGACCGGCGTCGGGCAGCACCACGAGCTCCGCACCCGGGACGGCGCGGGCGATGGCCTCGCTGTGGGACGGCGGCGTGACGACGTCGTCCGCCCCGGCGAGGACGAGGCACTCGGCGCGGTCCAGCGCGGCGAGGGCGGCGACCTTGTCGTGGACGCGGAACTGCGGGAAGAAGTCGGCCAGCACGTCCAGCGGGGTGGCCCCGATCAGGCCGACCAGGAAGTCGGCGACGTGCGGCGGCACCTCGGAGGCGAAGGCGTGCCGGGGCACGAGCGCGCCGGTCAGCTCGCGCACCGGCCCGGTCAGCGGCGTGAGCCGGTGCAGCAGCGCCAGCGCCCACGGGGTCAGCCGGTGCACCGCGCGCATGCCGTGCCGCGGCAGGCCGAGGTCGCCGAGCACCGGCTCGGCGCTGGTGGCCAGCAGGGCGGTCGCCGCGATCCGGGTGCCGAACAGCTCGGGGTACTGCTCGGCCAGCGCCATGATCGTCATGCCGCCCATGGAGTGCCCGACGAGGACGACCGGCCCGTGCGGTGCGGTGTCCTCCAGCACCGCGCGCAGGTCGCGGCCCAGCTGGTCGACGGTGGCGTGCTCGGCCGGGCCGCGCTGCGACCGGCCGTGCCCGCGCTGGTCCCACAGCACCACGCGGGCGTGCCGGACCAGGTCCGGGGTCTGGAAGCTCCAGCTCGCGGCGGACAGGGCGTAGCCGTGGCACAGCACGACGGTGACCGGCGCGCCCGCGTCGCCCTGGACCTCGGCGTGCAGCGCCACCCCGTCGTCCGCGATCACCGTCCGGCTCTCGCCCCGCGGCCGCGTGACCGGGACGGCCGGCGCGCCGCGGCTGCCGGGACCGACCAGTCCCCCGGTGGCGGCACGCAGGGCGGTCCGGGTCAGCACGAGCCCGGCCGCCAGGCCCAGCTCCACCGCCTTCACCGCGCGCATGTCCCTCCTCCGGTGCGCAAACCACGACACGATGACCCTGCCGTGTGCCGGCACCCGGGGAGCACCGGGAAAATACGTAGGACGCTACCGAGATGTCAGCAGCCGGAATAGCGGTGGGCGGGCAGCCCGCGCACGCCGGGCCGCAGGCGGAACAGGGCCCCGGCCTCGGGCTGCGTGCCCTCCTCGAGCCCGTGCCGGGAGGTCGTCACGTACAGCTCGGCCAGGTCCGGCCCGCCGAAGGTGCACGCCGTGACCTGGGTGGCCGGGAACTCCGCGCGGGCCACCTGCTCCCCCTGCGGGGTGTAGCAGTGCACCGCGCCACCGCCCCACAGCGCGACCCACAGGTTGCCCTCCGCGTCGACGGTGAGACCGTCGGGGGAACCCAGCTCGGCGGGGATGGTGACGGCGGGACGACGGTCGGTGAGCCCGGCCGAGGCGGTGTAGTCGAACGCGTCGATGCGGCCGGTGGGGGTGTCGATGTAGTACGCCGTTCCGCCGTCCGGACTCCAGGCCAGGCCGTTGGAGATCGTGACACCGGTCAGCACCGTGGTGACCGTGCCGTCCGGGTCGAGGCGGTACAGGGCGGCCGCGCCCGGCCTCTCGTCGTAGGCCATCGAGCCGCAGTAGAAGCGGCCGTCGGGGTCGCACCCGCCGTCGTTCATCCGGACGCCGGGGTCGGTCCACACCTCCCCCAGTGGCCGGACGTCGGTCAGGGCGGTGTCGGCGACGGCGAACCCGCGCTCGACGGCCAGCACCACGCCACCGTTCTCGCCGGGCCGCAGGGCCGCCGCGACCGTGCCGACGTGGTGGCGGCGCACCTCGCCGCCGTCGAGTTCGAGCACGTCCCCGGCGAGCATGTCGACCCAGCGCACACCGGGCCACTCCGGCGCCCACACCGGCCCCTCGCCGTGCTCCGCCACCGGGGCGGTGATCTGGTCCACATCAGACATCGCGGCTACTCCTCGGTCATCCGGTGCACCGCTTCGGTCGTGGTCTCGATGAGCCGCCGCATCGCGCGCGAGGCGGCGGTCGGGCGGCGGGCCCGGACGGCGACGAGCACCGCCTGGTGCAGCGGCAGTGTCGCGGCCACCCCGCCCGGCGCGTGCGAGCTGGCCGCCAGGCCGTGGTGCAGGCTCGCCTCCAGCAGACGGCCCAGCTGCTCGATGAGCTGGTTGCCGCTGGCGCGCAGCAGGGTCAGGTGGAACGCCAGGTCGGCCTCGACGAAGGCGGCGACGTCGGCGTCGACCCGCCCGGCCTCCTCCGCCATGCGGGCGCACGCGCTCTCCAGCACCGCCAGCTGCTCCTCGGTCGCCCGCTCGGCGGCCAGCTGCGCGGCGCCGGGCTCGACCATGAGCCGCAGTTCGAGCAGGTCGCCGAGGAAGGCCGCGTCGGAGAGCTGCCCGTGCCAGCTGATCACCTCGCGGTCCATCAGGTTCCACTGCTCGCGCGGCAGCACCCGGGTGCCCAGCCGGGGCCGCGGCTCCACCAGCCCCTTGGCGGCGAGCGCCTTGACCGCCTCGCGGACCCCGCCGCGGCTGACGTTCAGCTGGGCCGCCAGGTCGGCCTCGTTGGGCAGCTGGCTACCGTGGGCGAGTTCGCCCGACACGATGCGCCGGCCCAGCCACTCGACCACCTGGCCGTGGAGGGTGCGGTGCCGCCCGAGTGGCCCGGCCTGACTCCTGCTCACGGAGTAATCCTCAAATCATTGATCCATAAAGTCAATGGACACATCGCCCGACAGGGGTTGACTGTATCGACGAATCATCCAATGATTCACGCACGCTCCGCTGTTCGAACCCGGCTCCCCGACGACGTGGATGGGTGGTCCCCCATGAGCGACGACGACCAGATCAGCCTCCCCTCCCGGCGCAGGGCCCTGAAATACTTCGGGGCCGGCGGCGGCGCGGTGGCCGCCTCCGCCCTGCTCGCCGCGTGCCAGGGGGTCCGCGACGAACCCGGATCGGGCCCGGCCGGCGGCGCGTTCGGCAGCACACCCGCCTGGCGGTTCGTGTTCGTCAACCACGTGACCACCAACTCGTTCTTCGTGCCGACCCGCACCGGCCTCGCGGACGCGGCGAAAATGGTCGGGATCCCGGAACCACAGTGGACCGGCTCCGCCGAGGGCAACGTCTCGGAGATGGCCAACGCGTTCTCCACCGCGGTCAACGGCGGAGCCGACGGCATCGCCGTCGCCCTGACCGACGACAACGCGTTCGTGGAACCGACCAAACGGGCGTTCGCCAAGGGCATCCCGGTGATCGCCTACAACGCCACCGCCGCCGGCAACCACCCGCTCACCTACGTCGGCCAGGACCTCTACCAGTCCGGTTTCCTGATGGGCCGGCGGATCGCGCGGGACGTCGCTGACGGCCTCATCCTCGTCGGGATCTCCCAGCCGGGCGGCAACAACGTGCAGCCGCGCCTGGACGGCATCACCGACGCGCTCAAACAGGCCGCGCCGGGCGTGACCGTGCTGCCCGTCAACACCGGCGCCGAGCAGGCCGCCGAGCTCAACGCCATCGCCGCCGCCTACGACGGGCACACCGACGCCAAGGGCGTCTACGCCGTCGACGCCGGCAGCACCGCCTCGATCGCGCAGCTGCTGACCACCCGCGGCCTGCAGGGCAAGGTGCACGCCGGCGGGTACGACACCCTCACCGACACCCTCAAGGGCGTGCAGTCCGGCGCGCTGGACTTCACCATCGACCAGTCCGCCTACCTGCAGGGTTTCCTGTCGGTGCTCTACCTCTACCTGTACCGGGTGTCCGGCACCCTGGTCACCCCGCCGTTCACCGACACCGGGCTGACGTTCGTCACCAAGGACAACGTGGGGCCCTACCTGACCGCGGACAGCAAGTTCGAGGGCGGCCGCAAGACCGAACCGGTGCCGATGCCGTCGTCGATCCCGCTGCCGGCGCCGTCCGGGACACCCCGGTAGGCGACGATGACGAAAGCGCTTCCCGACCGCCTCACAGCGCCGCCCCGGGCCCGGACGGGCGGTGGGTTCCTGCCCGGACTCATCCGCGTCAAGGAACTGAGCATCCTGCTGGTCACGATCGCCGCGGCGGTCTACTTCGGACTCACCAGCGGCCCGGGGTTCACCACGACGGACAACTACCACACGATCGCGCAGTACGTGGCGCCGTGGGCGATCGTCGCCGCGGGCGAGGTGATGGTGCTGATCTGCGGGCAGATCGACCTGTCCGCCGGGTTCGTCTTCACGCTGTCGCCGTTCGTGCTGGTGCTGTTCCACAACAACGGGTTCCCGCTGCTGCTCGCGGTGATCGGCGCGGTCGTCGTCAGCGGCCTGATCGGGATGGTCAACGGGCTGATCCACACCGTCTTCGGCCTGTCGTCGTTCATCACGACGCTGGGCATGGCGTTCCTGCTGTGGGGGCTGTCGCTGGTCATCTCCGGCGGCTCCCCGGTGAGCGCGCCGTCCGGCGGGTGGGTGATGTCCGTCTTCGGCGGCTGGGGCTGGTCGGAGTTCCTCTGGGCGGTCGCGATCGTGGTGGTGATGCAGGTGGTGCTGTCCACCACGCGGTTCGGCATCGCCACCCAGGCCACCGGCGGCAACCCCGTCGGGGCGGCCGAATCCGGCATCCGCACCAACCGGATCAAGGTCGTCAACTTCGCGGTGCTCGGCGCGCTCGCCGGGCTCGCCGGCATCCTGCAGGGCACCCGGGTGGGCTCCTACGACCCGACCAACGGCGGGTTCAACACCATGTTCTACGCCGTCGCCGCCGCCGTGATCGGTGGCACCGCCCTGCTGGGCGGATCCGGCACGGTCGTCGGAGCGTTCCTCGGCGCGCTGCTGCTCGGGCTGGTCTACGACGGGTTCAACCTCACCGGCGTCAGCGCCAACGCGTTCTACCTGGTGCTCGGCGTGGCGATCCTGGTGGCCGCGCTGCTCAACGTGTACGTGACCGTGATGCGCAAGCGGCTCGGCTCGAGGGGGCGGTCGTGAACGAGGTGATGCGCGCCGAGCACCTCGGCAAGCGGTTCGGACCGGTGCGCGCGCTCCGGGACGTCTCGCTGCACGTGTCCGCGGGCGAGATCCTCGGCCTGATCGGGGACAACGGCGCGGGCAAGTCCACGCTGATCAAGATCCTGACCGGGTTCCACCAGCCCGATTCGGGCCGTCTGCTGTTCGAGGGCCGGCCCGTGCAGCTCAAATCGGTGACGCACGCCCGGTCGCTGGGGATCGAGACGGTCTTCCAGGACCTGGCGATGGTGAACGACCTGCCGGTGTACCTGAACCTGCACCTGAACAAGGAGCTGGTGCACCGGCCGCTGCCGTTTCTGAAACGACGGGAGATGAAGCGGCGCGCGCGGGAGGCCCTGGACGAGATCGGCATCGACATCCCGTCGGTCACGGCCGAGGTCGGGCAGCTCTCCGGCGGCCAGCGCCAGGCGATCGCGGTGGCCCGCTCGGTGTTCACCCGCAACACCAAGCTGTTGCTGCTCGACGAGCCGCTGGCCGCGATGGGCGCCAAGGAGGGCGCGCTGATCCTGCGCCTGCTCGCCCAGCTCAAGCAGCGCGGCGATCTGGCGATCATCCTGATCGCGCACAACTACAGCCAGGTCGTGGACGTGTGCGACCGGGTGAACCTGCTCCAGCACGGTGAGATCACGTTCGACAAGCCGTCCCGGGACACCTCCGTGGCCGAGCTCCTCGAGCTCGTCCACGCCGAGTACCGGCTCGAGCACTGACCGGGCCGGCGGCAGCGTCGGTGCCGGGCATCCCGCTGGGGGTCGGGACATGGATGCGAACCGGCGCCGCATCCCGGACCTGGCGTTCGAGGTCGTCGGGGTCTACACCGGAGCGGGCACGCTCGTCATCAACTACCGCAACCAGAAGGGCGGCCTGGTCAACGAGGTGCTGCACTTCGACGGCGACCTGGTGCGCGAGGGCCACGGTACCTACCTCGGCGAGGACGCCGACCCGGCCGGCGCTACCGGGTGAGCCGCGAGACCATCCACTTCACCCCGCCCGCGGCCGTCCGGAGGTGACCGTGGCCGCGGTGGCGCCGCGCTAGCCTGCGAGCATGGATCTGACCGGGGTGACCGGAATGTCGACCGAAGACGAGCTGCGGGAGCTGATCGGCCATCCGCTGCCGAACGCGGTGCGCAAGCAGCGGGCGGCTCTGCACGAGCTGGACCGGCAGTGGCCGGCGTGCTCACCGTTCTGCCTCATCGCCACCTCCGACCCACACGGCCGCTGCGACGTCTCCCCAAGGGCGACCCCGCCGGGTTCACACTCGTGCTCGACGACCGGACGATCGTGGTGCCGGAGCGGCCGGGCAACCGCCGCGCCGACGGGTTCCGCAACATCCTCGCCAACCCCCACGTAGGGCTGCTGTACTTCATCCCCGGCCGCGGGGACACGCTGCGGATCAACGGCCGCGCCCGTCTGCTGAGGGACGCGCCGTTCTTCGACCGGATGGTCGTGCGGGGCCACCGGCCACGTCTGGCGATCCCGGTGGAGATCGAGGAGGTGTTCCACCACTGCTCGAAGGCGTTCCTGCGCTCGAAGCTGTGGGACCCCGCGACGTGGGCGCCGGAGGAGATGGCGCCGCGCGCGTTGATCGCGCGGACGCTGGAACGCCCGGACGACTCGCTGGAGGAGCTGGAGCGCTACTACGGCCCGGAGTACGCGAACAAGCTCTACGCCTGACCCAGCGCGGGTGATGCCGGGAGCCCCCGACGCCGTGGGACGGTCCTCCGCGGCGCGGCGCGTGCAGCCGGGACGCGCCCGGCCCGGCGCCCGCCCTCGACACCCGGGACGCGAAACGGCCCGTGATGCCCCCTCATCGATGACACCACGGGCCGTCCGCCGCTTCTACTGGCCCTCGGGGCGTTCGCCGGCGAAGGGGACGTCCGGGTCGTCGTCCGCGGGGGGCTCCGGGTCACGCCACTCCTCGGCGCGGCTGGAGCGGTTGCCCTGCAACGTGCCGCGCAACTCGGCCTTCATGGCGTCGTCCTCGCGCGGGCTGTGCTTCTCGCTGCCGCGTTCCATCTACCTGACCCCCTTCAGCGGGTCGTGCCCGATCGTCATCAGCCGGTGCCGCCAGTTCTCCTGCCCCGCGGTCGGTTCGAGGTCGTCCCGCCGCTCGGCGTGGACCTTGTCGACCACCTTGCGCATCACGCGCTCGTCGTCCGCGGTGAGGTCGGTGCGGCGTTTGCCGAGGATCTCCAGGACGTGCTGACCGGTCCGCGTGCCCGCCTGGTCCGGCAGCTGTTCGCTGTCGGTGCCCGCGGACCGCACCCGCAGCCACTCCGCCAGCTCCCGCGAGGTCATGTTCACCACGCGGTGGAACTCGTCCCACAATGCTTCGTCCACATGCGACTGTGTCGCCATCGTGTCACCTCCGGGCGGTCAGCATTCGCACGATGACGAAGATCAGCGCCAGGACTCCGACCCCGGCGCCGGTGCCGATCGCGATCCGTTGTGTCGTGTGCGCGGTCTCCCGGACCTTCCCGGCCAGCGCCTCGGCGGTTTCGCCCAGCTCCTGGCGGGTCAGTTCGAGGTCCAGCCGCGCCTGTTCGGCGTCGTGCGGGAAGGTGTCCTTCTTCGTCGTCATCGCCGCAGCCCCTCCCGCACCGCGGCCACGTCCTTGGGCAGCCCGGCCGCCGCCTCCTCGGGCACCGGCGGCACCGCGCCCGTCAGCTGCTTCTTGCCGATCAGCCCGGCCAGGCCACCGACCAGCAGCAGCGCGCCGCCGATGATCAGGGCCGAGGCCCACGCGGGCAGCACCAGGGCCAGCGCGAGCACAGCGGCGGCGACCAGCGTCGCCCCGCCGAACAGCGCGAGCACACCCGCCGCACCGGCCAGGCCCGCACCGGTGCCGGCGTGCTTGCCCTTGGCCCGCAGTTCTTCCGTCGCCAGCCGCAGCTCGTCCCGGACCAGCCGCTGCACCTGCTGGGACATGTCCTGGACGAGCTGCGCGATCGAGCGGTCCTCGACCGCGGTGGATCCGCGGCCCGTTGCCTCACTCATGCCTCGCCTCCCTTGAGGTAGCTCGCGAACCGGCTACCCCCGGGTGCCGGGCACTAATCGTGGGCGGCGGGCGAGCCACCCTCGCTGATCCGCTCGGTGGCCGTCTCCGACGGTGTCTTGACCGCCTCCGAGTGCGGGATGGTCTTGCCGGTGAGCGTGATGTGCCCTTCCTCGTGCAACCGCTCGACCAGGTGCGGGTAGTGCAGTTCGAACGCGGGCCGCTCCGACCGCACCCGGGGCAGCTCCAGGAAGTTGTGCCGCGGCGGCGGGCAGGTGGTGGCCCACTCCAGCGAGTTGCCGAAGCCCCACGGATCGTCCACTTCGACCGGATCGCCGAACCGGTAGCTGCGCACCACGTTGTAGATGAACGGCAGCATCGACGCACCGAGGATGAAGGCCCCGATCGTGGAGATCGTGTTCAGCACCGTGAACCCGTCGCTGGCCAGGTAGTCGGCGTAGCGGCGCGGCATGCCCATGTCGCCCAGCCAGTGCTGCACCAGGAACGTCGTGTGGAACCCGACGAACGTGGTCCAGAAGTGCAGCTTGCCGAGTCTCTCGTCGAGCATCCGCCCGGTCATCTTCGGGTACCAGAAGTACACGCCGGCGAAGGTCGCGAAGACGATGGTGCCGAACAGCACGTAGTGGAAGTGCGCCACCACGAAGTAGCTGTCGGTGATGTGGAAGTCCAGCGGCGGCGACGCGAGGATGACCCCGGTCAGGCCGCCGAGCAGGAACGTCACCAGGAACCCCATGGACCACAACATCGGCGTCTCGAAGGAGAGCCTGCCCTTCCACATCGTGCCGATCCAGTTGAAGAACTTGATCCCGGTCGGGACCGCGATGAGGAACGTCATGAACGAGAAGAACGGCAGCAGCACCGCACCGGTGGCGAACATGTGGTGCGCCCACACCGCGAACGACAGCGCCGTGATGCCCATCGTCGCGAACACCATCAGCCGGTACCCGAACAACGGTTTCCGGCTGAACACCGGGATGATCTCGGTGATGATCCCGAAGTAGGGCAACGCGACGATGTAGACCTCGGGATGGCCGAAGAACCAGAACATGTGCTGCCACAGGATCGCGCCGCCGTTGGCGGGGTCGAACACGTGCGCGCCGATGATCCGGTCGGCGGCCAGCCCGAACAGCGCCGCGGTCAGGATCGGGAACACCGCCAGCACCAGGACGCTGGTGAACAGGATGTTCCAGGTGAAGATCGGCATCCGCCACATCGTCATGCCCGGGCAGCGCAGGGTGACGATGGTGGTGAGCATGTTGACCCCGCCGAGGATCGTCCCGAGACCGGACACGATGAGCCCGAAGATCCACATGTTCCCGCCGATGCCCGGCGAGTGCATGGCGTTCGACAACGGCGCGTAGGCGGTCCAACCGAAGTCGGCGGCCCCGCCCGGGGTGAGGAACGAGGCGAGCACGATGGTCCCGCCGAACAGGAACAGCCAGTAGGAGAAGGCGTTCAGGCGCGGGAACGCCACGTCCGGCGACCCGATCTGCAGCGGCAGGATCAGGTTGGCGAAGGCGAACACGTTCGGCGTCGCGTACAGCAGCAGCATGATCGTGCCGTGCATGGTGAACAGCTGGTTGTACTGCTCCTGCGACAGGAACTGCAGGCCCGGCTGCGCCAGCTCGCCGCGCATCAGCAGCGCGAGCGCCCCGCCGATGACGAAGAACGCCAGCGAGGTGTACAGGTACATCAGGCCGATCAGCTTGTGATCGGTCGTCCTCGCCATCTTCACGAGCAGGCTGCCCCGGCGGTGTCTGGCCGGCAGCTCGTACCGGTTTCCCAGGACGATGGGGCGTGCCTTCAGCTCCGTCATACGGCCCTCCCGGTGCCGACTGGACCAACCCAGGGTGCTCCCGATCACATCGGGGAATCAAGCCCCCAACCCGTACGTGGCGTAAGCGCTGCGGATCACCGGCTGGGCGACGTTGCGCACCCGCACGCCACCGGGCGTGACACCCTGCTCACACCCGAAGTGCGCGTGGCCGTGGATCGCCAGGTCGGCGCCGCATTCGTCGATCACCTCACCGAGCTGGTAGGCGCCCAGGAACGGGTAGATCTCCGGCGGCTCGCCGCGCAGCGTCTCCGGGATCGGCGAGTAGTGGGTGAGCGCGATGCGGTGGTCGACGTCGTCCAGCTCCATCATCGCCCGCCGCAGCGCGTCGGACCGTTCGATGCTGTGCTCGACGAACGCCTTCATCTCCCGTTCGCCGAACGCGCTGGCGCACTTGCCGGCGAACCCGCCGCCGAAGCCCTTCACCCCGGCGACGCCGAGACTCTGGCCGCCGGCCTCGATCCGGGTGGAAGCGCCCTCCAGCACCTGGATGCCGTGGTCCTCCAGCAGCTTCGTGATCTCGTCCTGCCGGTCGCTGTGGTAGTCGTGGTTGCCCAGCACCGCCACCACCGGCCGCGCCAGGCCGCTGAACTCGTCGGCGACCACCTCGGCCTCCTCCAGCGCGCCGTGCCGGGTCAGGTCGCCGGCCAGCAGCAGGACGTCGGCCAGGTCGCCGAGGTGTTCCAGGGCCGGGCGCAGCAGCCCGCGGGCGTCCTCGCCCAGGTGCACGTCCCCCACCGCCGCCACGCGGATCACCGCAGGTCCTCCCTCCGGGCCGGTTCACGGGTGTCGGCCACCCGCACGTCGTTGTGCACCCGCACCCCGGGCGCGACCTCGTGCAGCACGTTCTCCAGCTCGGCGCGCCGCTCGTCGCAGGTCACCTCCCCGGACAGGTGCACGTCGTCGCCGCGGACGTTGACCCGCACACCCATCTCCGCCGTGCGGGGGTCCTCGGCCAGGGCGCGGCGCAGGTGGGCCGCGCGGTACTGGGGTGTCTCCTGCTCGCCTGCCATCACGGTGCTCCTCCGAGGTCGGCGACCGACAGCGAGTCCAGCAGCGTCAGGAACGCCTGCGCGTACGGGGACTCGGCGGTCTCCTTCGCCACGCGCTCCCAGTCCACCTGTTCCCGCAGGTCGCGGGCGATGTGCAGGAGCGGGGCGAAGTCGCAGCGGTGCGCGTCGAGGACGAGCAGCTTGTCGACCATGATGTCGGTGCCGTTCATGACGGGCGCCATCGTGGAGCCGACGCGCATCATCTCGGCCCGGGCGAGCGTCTCGTCGGTGACCGGGCGGTAGTTGGGCCGGAAGATCAGGTCGACGAGGACGTCGCCGTCCCAGACCTTGCTCAGCCAGTCCTCCGGCGGGTCCTCCGCCCGCATCCCCTCGGCCACCAGCGCCTCGGTGGCGGCGGGCACGTCCTCCTCCTTCAGGAAGAGGTCGACGTCGTGATCGGAGGGCGGGCCGCCGCGGGCGTAGACCGCGCAGCCGCCGGACACCGTGAACGGGATCTCGTGAGCCGTCAGCGTGGTGACCACCTTGGTCAGCGTGCGCAGCAACGACTGCTCGTCCATGCGCGGCGGGTACCCGTGCCCGACCGGGGCAAACGAGCACGTGCGGGCGGCGTTTCGGGCCGCGGCGGCGGGGTACCTCCCGTCCCGTTCGCGAGGGTTGGGAGCAGTCGGGACAATGCGGCGCAGCACCGAACTGAAGCTGCCCCGGACACCGGACGCCGGGCGTCGGGCGCGCCGGTTCACGAGCGAGATCTGCGCGGCGTGGCGGGTGCACCGGCTGACCCAGGACGCGGCCATGATCGCCACCGAGCTGGTGGAGAACACCCTGCGCCACACTCGGGTGGCCCCGCGCCTGGGCCTGGAACTGCACCGCGACGAGCTGACGATCACCGTGACCGACGACGATCCGCGACGGGCGGTCGTGCGGGAGAGCGGGTCCCCGCCCGGGTTCGGGCTGCTGCTGGTGGCCCAGACGTCCTGGCGGTGGGGGTGCGAGCAGGCGCCGGCCGGCGGGAAGACGGTGTGGGCGACGCTGCGCTGAACCGCGGCCCGGCGGTGCGGGACCACCGCTGCCCCGCCCCGCCGGACCTCCACCCCACCACAGACGGCTCACGCGGCACCCCGGAGCCGGGGCGCCGGGCCGGGCCGACAGGACGGGCTACCCCGCCCGGCCGTCCCCCAACCGGGATGAAGCGGGTTGCCAACGGCCCGGCCTGGTCCGTACGGTCGGAGGAGAGCGGTTGAGTGACCAGCCGTGCCGGGGCCGGACACGCCCGGTTGGAGGCTTCGAAGTTCTCGATCTTTCGGGTTCCTGGGCGCGTGTGTGAACCGTCCCCGCTGTGCTCACCACAACCCCGGGGAGACACCCGTGTACGAAGCTCACGACTTTCGCATCGACCTCACCGACCGCCCCGACGACATCCGGCTGGCCCGCGTGACCGGCGAACTGGACCTCGCCGCCGCACCGGCGCTGCGCGACTGCCTCACCGCCTGCCTCGAGTCGGGGCGGGTGTTCGTCGTCGACCTGGAGGCGGTGACCTTCCTCGGCTCCGCGGGCCTGCAGGCCCTGGTCGACACGGCCGAGTCCGCCCGGCACCGGTCGGTGCACTGGGCGCTGGCCGGCAGCCACCGGGCCGTGGTCCGCCCCCTGCAGGTCACCGGCCTGGACGAGCAGCTCCCCCGGTACCCGAGCGTCACGGTCGCCGTGCGCGACCTCCTCGCGGCCCCCGCGGCCGGCCGCTAGGCGGGCCGGCCCAGGCGCACGCACCGCAGCCCACTGCCCCGCACCACCTCCGGATCGAGGACGTCCCGGGTGTCGACCACGACCTCGCCGTCGGCGACCGCGGCCAGCTGGCTCCAGTCGAGCCGCGCGAACTCGGGCCACTCGGTCAGGACCACCAGCACCCGGGCGCCCTTCGCGGCGAGCACCGGGTCGTCCACCGGGTGGACCGGGCCGACCGGGTCACCCTCGCCGACGCCGGGGTCGTAGCCGGTGAGGACGGCGCCCGCGGCGGCCAGCCGCGCGGCCACGGCCAGTGCGGGCGAGTCGCGCAGGTCGTGCGTGCCGGCCTTGAACGTCAGCCCGAACAGCCCGATCCGGACGCCGTCCAGGCACCCGCCCGCCGCGTCCCGGATCCGGGCGACGACGTGGTCGTGCTGCCGGTCGTTGGCGTCGATCGCCGCGCGCAGCACCGCCAGGTCGACGCCGGCCGCGGCCGCGAAGCACTCCAGCGCGCGGGTGTCCTTGGGCAGGCACGAGCCGCCCCAGCCGGGGCCCGGCCGCAGGAAGTGCGGCCCGATCCGCTCGTCCAGGCCCATCGTGCGGGTGACCGCGCCGATGTCGGCGCCGGTGCGCTCGCACAACCGGGCGAGCAGGTTCACGTAGGACAGCTTGAGCGCCAGGAACGCGTTGCTGGCGTACTTGCCCAGTTCGGCGCTGGCGTGGTCGGTCCGCACGACGGGCGCGTCCAGCTCGCCGTAGAGCGCGGCGACCCGCTCCACCGCGCCCGGCGACCCGCCGAGGACGACCCGGCCGGGGTGGGCGAAGTCGTGCACCGCGTGCCCCTCGCGCAGGAACTCGGGGTTGCTGACCACGGCGACACCGGCGGCGCGCTCGATCCGGGCGCAGGTGCCGACCGGCACGGTCGACTTGACCACCAGCACCGTGTCCGGCGCCGGGGTGATCGCGTCCAGCATCGCCTCCACCGCGCCGAGATCGGCGGTGCCGTCCGGCCCGGTGGGCGTGGGCACGCAGGTGAAGACGAACTCGCGGCCGTTCACCGCGGACACGTCGGTGGTGAAGTGCAAGCGCCCGGCGGCCAGGCCCTCGCGGACGAGCGGGGCCAGGCCCGGTTCGCCGAGCGACACCTCGCCGCGCGACAGGCACTCCACTTTGGACTCATCGACCTCGGCGCAGACCACGTCGTGCCCGAGCCCGGCCAGGCACGCGGCGGTGGTCAGGCCAACGTAGCCGGCCCCGACGACCCCGACCGCGGCCACCTCAGGCCCCCACGGGCGGCCGCTGCACCTTCCGGCCCGCCGCGATCACGTCGCCCTCCGTGATGCGCAGCAGCCCGGCCGACGGCTCGTCGGCGAACGGGTCGCCCTCCTCGCCGGCCCACAGCACGGCGTGCCGGTCCTCGGTGCCCGGCGGCGGACCCCACCGCCACGGCGGGGTCGGCCCGAACAACAGCACCGACGGCGTGCCGTAGGCGGTGGCGAGGTGCCCGATGCCGGTGTCCCCGCTGATCACCAGCCGCGCCCCCGCCACGAGGGCGGCCAGCTCGGTCAGCCCGGTGCGGCCGGCCAGCACCGCGTCCTGGCCCAGCCCGGCCGCGGCGGCGAGGTGCCCCGCGAGGTCACGCTCCGCGGCGCTACCGGTCACCACGACGCGGTGACCCTCGCGGGAGAACTCGCACGCCACCTCCGCGAAGCGCCGCGGCGGCCAGCGCCGCGACCCGAACGCCGCGCCGGGGTGCACGACGACCGCCTCCGGCACCGGGCTCGGCACGGCGGGACGCGCCAGCGCGAGGTCGTGGCGGGCGGCTTCGATGCCGTGGTACGCCAGCAGCCGGCACCAGCGCTCGGCTTCGTGCACGTCGTCGCGCCACTCCGGGCCGCGCAGGCCCGGAAAGTCCGGGTGCCGGTGGGCCAGCAGACGCTCCGGGCGGGTGGCGAGCAGATCGAGAAGACTTTCCGGGCCGCTGCCGTGCAGGTTCACCGCGACGGCGGGCGGCGCGCCGTCCCAGCGCAGCGCACCCAGGCGCGGGGTGGGCAGCACGCGGTCGACCGCGCCGGTGAGCGTGGCGAGCTCGTCCAGCGCCGCGGGCGCGGCGAGCGTAATCCGCGCATCCGGGAACGCGGCGCGCAGACCACGCAGCGCCGGGAGGGCGACCAGGAGGTCACCGACCCCGAGCGCCCGCAGCACCAGAACGTCGCCGGTCACGGCCAGGAGCCCTCCTCCGAGTGCGCCACGACCAGCTCGCGCACCTCGCAGCCGGCGGGCTGGGACAACGCGAACAGCACGGTCCGCGCCACGTTCTCCGGGTCGTTCAGCTTCGCGTCGGCCGGCGGCTTGTACTGCTCGTCCCGCGCGTCGAAGAACGCGGTGTGCATGCCACCCGGCACCAGCATCGTCACGCCGATGCGGCCCGCGGTCTCCGCGGCCAGCGCGCGGGTGAACCCGACGACACCCCACTTCGAGGCGCAGTACGCGGTCGCGTCGCTGACCGCCCTGATGCCCAGCGTCGAGGCGACCGTGACGACCTTGCCGTGCGAGCGTTCCAGGTAGGGCAGCGCGGCCCGGACGACCGCGGCCGTGCCGAACAGGTTGACCTTGACCACCCGTTCCCAGTCCGCTGTGGACACCCCGTCCAGCTTGCCGGGGAAGTCGATGCCGGCGGCGGTGAACACCGCGTCCAGCCCGCCCGCCTGCTCGGCCAGCTCCGTCACGGCCCGCTCGGTCTCGGCGGTGTCGGTGAGGTCGACCGGCACGTAGGGCACGCCGGCGACCGGGGGCTTGCGGTCGAGCACCAGCGGGGTCCCGCCCGCGTCCGCCACCGCCTTCACCGTCGCCGCGCCCAGCCCGGACGCGCCCCCGGTGATCAGAACCTTGCCTGGCGATGCAGCCATGTCTCCCCTTCTATCCGTTGGACACGGTCTCGATGAGCCGCGTGGTGGAGTAGCCCTCGACGGTCGGCACGAGCACCACCCGGCCGCCGTTCTCGCGCACGACCTCGGCCTCGGGCAGGTCGGTGCCCTCGTAGTCGCCGCCCTTGACCCACACGTCCGGCCGCAGCGTGCGCAGCACCTCCACCGGCGAGGACTCCTCGAACACCACGACGGCGTCGACCGACTCCAGCGCGCTGAGCACGCGCACCCGGTCGGCGGCGGTCACCACCGGCCGTCCCGGTCCCTTGAGGCGGCGCACCGACTCGTCGGAATTGACGCACACGATCAGCACGTCACCCAGCTCGCGGGCGCGCCGCAGCAGGGTCACGTGACCCGGGTGCAGGATGTCGAAGCACCCGCCGGTGGCCACGACGCGACCGCCGCGGCGGCGGACCCGCTCGGCCAGTTCGAAACCGGACAGCCCCGGTTCCCGGGCGACCGGCTCGGCGGGTTCGGACAGGGCGGTCGCGGCGCCCGCGGCGACGAACCGGGCCGCCGACTCGACGGCCGAGGCGACCGCGTTGTCCAGCCGCGCGCCTTCGAACAGCGCCGCAGCGACCGCGCTCGCGAACCGGTCACCCGCACCGCAGGTGTCCGGGCGCACGCTGGCCGGTACGCGGGCGGCGTGGGGAACCGGGATCGTGCGGGTGGCCGAACCGTCGGCGAGCACGGCACCTCGCGCACCCACCGTCACCGCGACCGCCTCCGCCGACCACTGCACGCGCAGCCGCTCGGCCAGGTCCCCGGGCGTGCCCGGTTCGCCGGCGAACTTCGCGGCCTCGCCTTCGTTCGGCGTCACCAGCGCGGCACCGGGCACCGGCGGCCCGCCCCGCGGGTGCGGGTCCCAGACGATCGGGGCGCCGCTCTCCCCGAGCAGTTGCCGGATCCGCGGATGACTCGCCACGCCGCGCCCGTAGTCGGCGACGAGGATCGCCGACGCGCTGCGCAGCACGGACACCGTGTGCGCGTCGAGCGGTTCGCGGGCGGCGCGGCCGTCGCCGTGGTCCAGGCGCACGACCGACTGCCCGGCCGCGCGGATGCGCGTCTTGCGGACGGTTTCGCCCTCCAGCGGCAGCGCGCACAGCTCCACCTCGCCACCCAGCAGGCGGGCCAGCCGCGCGCCGCCCTCGTCCTCGCCGAGCGCCGTGACCAGCACGACGTCCGCGGCGGACCGGGCGGCCAGGCGGGCGGCGAGCCCCGCGCCACCGGGCCGGTGCCACTCGCGGCCGACGTCGACCACCGGGACCGGCGCCTCCGGGCACAGCCGTTCGGCGTTGCCGTCGACGTCGATGTCCAGCAGCGTGTCGCCGACCACCACCAGGGGGCCGGTCACGAGGGCACTCCCAGCGCCTCGTCCAGCGCCGCGCACAGGCCGTGGACCACCGCGAGGTGCGCCTCCTGCACGGTGCCGGTGCTCGGCGCGTCGATCACCAGCGTGTCATCGCAGATCGAGGCCAGCGCGTTCGGCGCCGGTCCGGTCAGCGCCCACGTCGTGATGCCCAGCTCGTGCGCGGTCTTCGCGGCCGCGCACACGTTCTGGCTGCGACCACTGGTCGACAGCGCCACCAGCACGTCACCGGGGCGGCCGTGCGCGCGCACCTGGCGGGCGAACACCTCGTGGTCGCCGTAGTCGTTGACGATCGCCGTGGTCGCCGACGTGTCGGCGTGCAGCGCGATCGCCGACAGCGGCTGCCGGTCGTTGACGAACCGGCCGACGAGCTCACCGGTCAGGTGCTGGGCTTCGGCGGCGCTGCCGCCGTTGCCGCAGGCGAGCAGACGCCCGCCGGCCCCGAGCACGTCGGCGAGGTGACGACCCCACGCCTCGATCCTCGGCGCCAGCGCGGTCAGGTCTTGCATGGTCGCGGCCAGAGCCGTGAACCGCTCTTCGATCACGCTGCACCTCCTAGTTTCTCCACGGCCCGCAGGACCTCCTCGGGGGCGACCCGGCCCAGGCACGGGTGCCCGGACACCGGGCAGACGCGGGCCCGGGTGTCGCGGCAGGGCGCGTCCTGGTCCCCGAGCAGGACGACCGGCACCCCGTGGGGCGCCCACCGCGCGGCCGGCACGACCGGGGCGAACATCGACACGACGGGGGTGCCCACGGCCGCGGCCAGGTGCGCCGGTCCGGTGTTGGGGGCGACGGTGACCCGCGCACCGGCGAGCACGGCGGCGAGGCCGCGCAGGTCGGTCCGGCCGGCCAGGTCGAGACCGTGGTCCCCGGCGACCCGGGCGGTGAGTTCGCGCTCGGCCGGGCCGCCGGTGACGACGACCCGGTATCCGGACTGGGCGAGCAGCCGGACGACCTCCGCGTTGCGCTCGGCGGGATACTGGCGCGCGGGCACCGACGCCGCCGGGTGCACCACGACGTAGCCGGGTTCCCCGACCAGGTCCGAAACGTCGGGCAGCGGGTGTCGCACGGCCAGCCGCCCGTCGTCGCCCGGCGGGAGCTCGAACCCGGCGGCCCGCGCCAGCGAGAGCGCGCGTTCGGCCTCCGGTGGATCGCCCTCGACGCGGTGCCGCAGGTCCAGCAGCGAACCCGGGTAGTCCTCGCAGATCGCGCCGATCCACGGCACCCCGCACTCGCGCAGGACCAGCGCGAGCGGCAACGGGGACTGGTGGAACGACGTCACGATCAGCGCCGACTCCGGTTGCGCGGCACGGATCCGGGCGCGCAGCTCGGCCAGGTACGCGGGGGTCACCGCGGGTGGGTCCGGGTCGATCCACGGCGCGCACCACTCGATGACCTCGTCGACACCGGGCAGCAGCTCGGCGGCGGCGCGCCCGTGCGGCCCGGCCAGGAACGTCACCGAATCCGCCTGCGCCGCGACCGCCCGCACCAGGGGCCCGGACAGCAGGACGTCGCCCGCGTTGTCCAGGCGCGCCACCAGAACCCGTGACCTCACCATGCCCGGTCCCCCATCGCCAGCCCGACCGCCTCGGCCAGGTCACCGGCCACCGCCGCGTCCCGCCGGGCCGCCGCGACCTCCGCCTCCCGCGTCCGCGGGGTCGGCACCAGCACCGCCCGCGCGCCCGCCGCGCGCGCCGCCTCGATGTCGGCACCGATGTCGCCGATGACGACGCAATCCCGCGGCCGCACCCCCAGGGCCAGCGCGGCCCGGGTCACCAGGCCGGGTTTCGGTTTGCGGCAGCAGCAGCCGTCGCCCTCGGCGTGCACGCACACCTGCCAGGTCCCGAACGGCCCGAGCAGTTCCTCGACCCGCGCGTTGACCGCGGCCAGTTGCTCGGGCGTGATCAGCCCGCGCGCCACACCGGACTGGTTGCTCACCACGCCGACCGGCACGCCCGCGGCGCGCAAGCGGCGCAGCACCTCCTCGGCCCCCGGCACCGGGCGGACCAGCTTCGGGTCGTTGTTGTACGGCTCGTCGCGGATGAGGGTGTCGTCGCGGTCGAACAGGATCGCCTTGGCCGCCGGGCGCGGACGGCGCACCCGCACCTCGCCGGCGAGGCGGTGGCACGCCGCGGCCGGCGGGATCAGCACGCTGGTCACGGCCATCTTCGCGATCTCGTGCGGGGTCATCGGCCCCGGCAGGATGCGGCGCAGCGCGAACTCCGCGGTCAAGCCGAGCCAGACCGCGCCCGCGGCCGCGGCGGCGGAGCGCTTCCCGGCGGCGCCGAACCCGAGCGCGGCGGCGCCGCCGAGCGTGGTCAGGGTGTGGCGGCCCAGCCGTCCCGGCCGCTCGCCCACCAGTTCCCTCCACTGTGGACCGAACTTGCGGCGCATCAGCGCGTTGTCGGCATTGCCGCGCTGGGCGCGCACACTGGCGAAGAAGCCGCCGTGGCGCGCCGGGTGCAGGGTGGTGCGCAGGCCGCGCTTCAGGCGCCAGCCCGCCTGCCGCACGCGCAGGGCGAGATCGGCGTCCTCGCGGAAGGCGCGCGGGAACCGCTCGTCGAACCCGCCGACGGCGGCGAGCACCTCGCGCCGGTAGGCCATGTCCGCTGTGATCCACTCCGCGGTCGCCAGCCCGGCCGTGTCGCGTTCGGAGTCCGTGGGACGGCGGCCGCCGGTCGGCGCCGGCACCACGATCCGGCCCTGCGAGGCGGCCACGTCGTCCGGCAGTGCCGCCAGATCGGTGTGCAGCCGGGACGGCCAGTCCGCGGTCGGGCGCACGTCGTCGTCGAGGAAGGCGATCCAGCCGGTGCCCGCCGCCCGCCAGCCCGCGTTGCGCGCGGCGGCCGGGCCGCGGCCGCCGGTCCGCAGCACCCGCACCGGCACGCTCATCTCGGGCAGCGGCAGGTCGCCGGGCTCCGGGCGGTCGTCGACGAGGACGACCTCGGCCGGGCGCGGCCCGATGCCGTGCTCCAGCGCGGACAGCAGGGTCCGGAGGCTGTCCCGGCCGGTGGTCGGGACAACCACGGTGTAGGCCGTCATGCCGGCCTCCGCAGCACGAACGGGCCGATCGCCAGCAGGTCGACCGGGCTGGAACCGAAGCACTCCAGCGCATCGCGCGGCGAGTCGACCATCGGGCGGCCCGCCGTGTTCAGGCTGGTGTTGACCACGACCGGGATCCCGGTGCGCGCGTCGAACTCCGCCAGCATCCGGGCGACGAGCGGTTCGGTGGCGCGGTCCACGGACTGGATCCGCGCGGTACCGTCCACATGCGTCACCGCCGGGATGCGGTCCCTCCACTCCGGACGGACGTCGTGCACGAACAGCATGTAGGGGCTCGGGATCGGGCCGCGCTCGAACAACTCCCCTGCGCGGTCGGCGAGCACCATCGGCGCGACCGGGCGGAACTGCTCGCGGCCCTTGACGTCGTTGAGCCGCTCGAGGTTCTTCCGGTGGCCGGGGTGCGCGAGCAGCGAGCGGTGCCCCAGCGCGCGGGGCCCGAACTCGGCGCGGCCCTGGAACCACGCCACGATCCGGTCGTTCGCGAGCGCTTCGGCCACCGTCGCGGCGAGGTCGTCCGGCCGCTCGTAGGGCAGGCGGGCCACGTCGAGGGCGTGCTGGATCTCGGCGTCGGTGAACCCCCGTCCGAGATCCGCGCCCGTCATCCGCGCGGCCGGTTCTCCCAGCTCCGCGGCCAGGTGCAGCGCGGCACCCAGCGCCGTGCCGGCGTCGCCCGCCGCCGGCTGCACCCAGAGCTCGTCGAACGGCCCGTCGGCGAGCAGGCGCGTGTTGGCCACGCAGTTCAGCGCGATCCCGCCGGCCATGGTGAGCCTGCGCTGCCCGGTGTGCTCGCGCAGCCACCGCGCGAGGTCGAGCAGCACCTGTTCGATGCGCTGCTGCACGCTCGCGGCGAGGTCGGCGTGCTCGGGCCGGAAGTCCTCGCCGGGCTCGCGGCGCGGCGCGAACGCGCCGAAATCGACCGGGGCGGCCCGGAAACCGCCCGCGCCGTCGGCGGCGATCGCCTCGCCCAAGGCGCCGGCGAACCGCGGTTTCCCGTACGAGGCCAGTGCCATCACCTTGTACTCGTCGCTCGAGCGCGCGAAACCCAGGTGCGCGGTGAGGTCCTCGTAGCGCAGCCCGAGCGAATGCGGGAGCCGCTGCGCCGCCAGCTCGACCAGCTTGCCGTCGCGGTACTCCCCCGCCAGGTAGGAGGTCGCCTCGCCGCGCCCGTCCGCGACCAGCACGGCGGCGTCACCGAACGGCGCCGCGAGACCACTCGACGCGGCGTGCGCGACGTGGTGGCGGACGAACCGCACCGTGTCCGGGTCCAGGCCCGGCAGCGCGGTCTTGAGGAAGTTCGGGGCACGCCGGGCGAACGTGGTGCGCAGCTCCTCCCAGCCCGGGTCGACCCCGTCCAGGCCGTGGTCGACCAGGTCCGGGTCGTAGGAGTAGCCGACGGCGTCCAGATCGCCGGGCTCCAGCCCGGCCTGCGCGAGGCACCACCGGGCCGCCTGCTCGGGCAGTTCCCAGGTGGAGAAGGGGACCGGGCGCTTGCCGTGCTTGCGGCGGCTGAACCGCTCCTCCTCGGCCGCGGCGACGATCCGGCCGTCCACCACGAGCGCGGCGGCCGGGTCGTGGAAGACCGCGTTGATCCCGAGAACCCGCAAGCTCCTACCTCCGCCGATCGGTCGCTACTGCTACTTAGCGCTACCCCTGCTACTCCGCGTCTAAACGGGACTGAGACGGGTGGCGAACCACTCGAGGGTCCGGCGCAGGCCGTCGTGCAGTTCCACCCGCGGCTGCCAGCCCAACTCCCGTTGCGCGAGGCCGATATCGGGGCAGCGTCGTTGCGGATCGTCCACCGGGGCGGGAATGTGGCGCACCGGCACGCTCGTCCCGGCCAGCCGCTGGATCTCGTCCACGAGCTCGCGGATCTCCAGCTCGCGCGGGTTGCCCAGGTTCACCGGGCCGGGGAAATCGCTCTCAGCCAGCGCCAGCAGGCCCGCGACCGTGTCGTCCACAAAGCACAGGGAGCGGGTCTGGGTGCCCGCACCGGCGACGGTGACCGGCTCGCCGGTGAGGATCTGCCGGATGAAGGTGGGGATCGCTCGCCCATCGTCGGCACGCATGCGCGGACCGTAGGTGTTGAACAGGCGCGCGATGCCCGTGTTCACGCCCCTTGCCCGGCGGTAGGCCGTCGTGAGGGCCTCGGCGTAGCGTTTCGCCTCGTCGTAGACGCTGCGCGGGCCGACCGGGTTGACGTTGCCCCAGTAGGTCTCGCGCTGCGGATGCTGCCGCGGGTCCCCGTACACCTCGCTGGTCGAGGTGAGCACGAACCGGGCACCGTGCGCCTGCGCCAGGTCCAGCGCGTGGTTGGTGCCCGCGGCACCGGTCTGCAGGGTCTCCACCGGCAGGCGCTCGTAGTCACGGGGCGAGGCGGGGCTGGCCAGGTGCATCACCAGGTCGACCGGGCCCGGCACGTCGAAGCCACGGGAGACGTCGGCCTCGACGAAGCGGAACCGCGGCTCGGTTTTCAGGTGGGCGATGTTGCCGGCGTCGCCGGTGGAGAAGTTGTCGACACAGGTGACGTCGGCACCGGCAGCGAGCAGGCGGTCGCACACGTGGGAGCCGACGAAGCCCGCTCCTCCCGTGACGACGGCATGCTCGCGCATGCACTTCTCCTACCCGGCGGAGTCACTTCGAAACGCTACGGAGGGACTACTTCCTACGCGAGGGCGAGCAGCGCCAGGGCGGCGGCCGCCCCGCAGATACCGACCGTCTGCCTCCGGGTGAGGCGTTCACCCAGGAAGAGCAATGCCAGCACGACCGGGATCGCCGGGTAGAGCGCGGCGAGCACGGTGGCGACGGCGAGCAGCTGCTGGTGGGTGGCCACCCAGTAGAGGACGATGGCGACGCTGCCGAGCGCGCCCGCGGCGGCCGCCGGCCACGCCAGGCGCGGCCGCAGCGCGAGGGCGCTGCGGGTGGTGAGCACGAGCGGCAGGATGACGGCGACGGAGGCGGCACGGCTGACCCCGATCGGCCACAACCCCGCGTCGAGCGGCACGGGTTTCATGGCGAGGAACTGGAGCGCGAACCCGGTGCCGGCGATGAGCGCGTCCCGGACGCCCGGCCCGCCCGGACGCCCGCCGCCGGAGACGAGCCAGATCGCGGGCAGGGCGAGCACGATGCCGGCGATCGCCGCCGGGGAGGGCCGTTCACCCAGGACGGCGAGCCCGGCGAGGACCGGCAGCGCGACCGCGCCGACGTCACTGACCGGCACGACGACGCTCAGCGCGTCGCGGCTCATGGCCCGGTAGAGGAACCCGACGCCAATGCCGGTGCCGGCCCCGGAGAGAGCGCCCCAGAGGAGGCCGCCGGTGCCCGGGTGCGACCAGAAGAGCGCCACGAGCAGGGTGACGACCGTGCCACCGAGCTGCGCGTAGAGCGACACGGTCAGGCCGGGCGCCCGGCGCGCCACGACGCCGTTGACGAAGTGGGTGACGCCGAAACACCCGGCCGAGGCGAGGGCGAGCAACTCACCGGTCATCGGTCACCCCGGTGCCGGTGGCGCGGCTCATCGGCGGCCTCCCGGGCCCGGCAGGCCGCCCCGACCGGGCACACCTGCCCCTGCGCGACGCAGGCGGCCCGGTCGCACAGCCGGCACAGGCGGTCGGCTTCCGGGAGTTGCTCGTAGGCCGCCGCGAGGAGCTTGCCGGCCAGGTCCGCGAACAGCTTCCGCTCCCGCGGGTCGAGCGCCGCGGTGAGCGTGCCGAGCCGGCCGCCGCGTTCGCCCAGGATGCGGGACGCCGCGCCCGCGCCCGCGGCCGTCAGGTGCACCGCCACCGACCGGGTGAGCGTCGGCCGCCGCTCGACCAGGCCCCGCCCCTCCAGCCCGTCCACCATGCGCGCGGCCGCGGGCTGGCTGAGCCCTACCCGCCGCCCCAGCTCGGTCACCGACAGGCCGGGCGCCGTGGACAGCACGACCAGCGCCGCCGAGCCGCTCGCGCTCGTGCCCGCCGCCGCGGTGGCGTCGGCCAGCGCGAGATCGTTGACCGTCAGCGCCAGCGCCCCCAGCAGGTTTGCCAGGCGTTCATCATGCATGACTCATGCATAGTGCACCCGGCCGGAATTCGCAAACCGGGGAAGTGAACACGAATAACCCGCCCCCGCCGGGGAAGCCCCCGCTTGCGTACGCGTACTCAAGCACCTTTCCTTCGTTTCCCAAGGAGATCTCTGTGTTCCGACACACGAAACTGCTGCAGTTCGAGGCGAAGCCGGAACGTCCGGACCCCTATTTCGCACGGAAACTGCAGGAACTGATCGGCGGCGCGTTCGGCGAGATGACGGTGACCATGCAGTACCTGTTCCAGGGCTGGAACTGCCGCATCGAGGGCAAGTACAAGGACCTGATCATGGACACCGCGACCGAGGAGATCGGTCACGTGGAAATGCTGGCCACCATGGTCGCCCGCCTGCTCGAGGGCGCCCCCGCCACCGCCACCGCCGAGGCCGCCAAGGACCCGGTGATGGCCGCCGTGCTCGGCGGCATGGACCCCCAGCAGGCCATCGTCGGCGGCGGCGGCGCACTGCCCGCCGACTCCAACGGCACCCCGTGGAACGGCAAGTACATCGTCGCCTCGGGCAACCTGCTGGCCGACTTCCGCGCCAACGCCGCCGCCGAGGCCCAGGGCCGCCTGCAGACCGCCCGGCTCTACAACATGACCGACGACCCGGGCGTGAAGGACATGCTCAAGTTCAACCTCGCCCGCGACACCGTCCACCAGAAACAGTGGCTGCGCGCCATCGAAGAACTCCAGGCCGACGGCCTCGAATCCGACATCGCCCCCAACGCCCTGCTCGACGAGGAGGACCAGACCCACAACAACACCATCTGGCACCTCTCCGACGGCCCCGACGGCAACAAGGGCTCCTGGTCCAGCGGCGAAGACCGCATCGACTACCTCATGGACCCCCAGCCCCTCGGCGGCCCCGGCAGCGCGCCCAAACCCGACCCCCGGCTCTACGGCACGTATTCGCCCACCCAGGACGCTGTGGGCACGGTCAAGGGCAAGGCCCAGTCCGCGGTCAACAAGCTCACCTGAGGTGTGCGAACAGGCCCCTCGGGATCGCTCCCGAGGGGCCTGTTCCCGGGTGTGCTCAGGCCTGGCTGATCGCGGCGTCGGCCGCGACGCCGGCCGGAACCTTGTCCCCCAGCGTCTTTTCGTAGATGCGCAGCACGTCGATCGCGATGCGGTCCCACGAGTACCGCGACCGGGCCCGGTCGCAGCCGGCGATGCCGTAGGCCTCGCGCTGGGCCGGGTCACCCAGCAGACGGCGCAGGGTCGCCGCGAGCACCTCGGGCCGCTGCGGCGGCACCAGTTCACCGGTGACGCCGTCGACCACGGTGTCGATCAGGCCGCCGACCGCGGCCGCCACCACCGGGACGCCGCACGCCATGGCCTCCAGCGGCACGATCCCGAACGGCTCGTACCACGGCGTGCACACGACCAGGTCCGCCGAGCGCAGCAGTGCCGGCATCTCGTCGCGGGACACCTGCCCCATCAGCCGCACGCGGTCGGCGACCCCGACCCGCTCGGCCAGCTCCAGCAGGCGCCGCGCCTCCGGGTCGTCGGCCAGCCGCCCCCGCTCGGGACCGCCCGCGATGACCAGCTCGGCGCCCGGCACGGCGGGCAGCGCGGTGATCGCCGTCGCGAAACCCTTGCGCGGCACCAGCCTGCCGACGCTCACGATCCGGTGCAGGTTCCCGCGCGGTGCCACCTCCCCGTCCGGCGTGAACCGCTCGAGGTCCACCCCGCACGGCGCCACCGACATCCGCGACCGCGGCAGCCCCATGCGCGCCAGCTCGAACACCTCGTCGGAACAGGTGGCGGCCACCCGCGAGGCGTGCTTGCCGATCAGCCGTTCCAGCTGCACCCGCTCGGCCGGGCTGGTGTCCGCGGCACCCTGGTAGCGCTTCTTGACCACGCCGAGCGCATGGAAGGTCTGGACCACGGGGAGGTCGGTGCCGCGCGTGGCCAGCAGCGACGCCAGACCCGACATCCAGAAGTGCGCGTGCACCACGTCGGGCGACTCGCGCGCCCACGCCCGCGCCAGGTAGCGGCCGAACTCGGTCATGTGCGGCAGCAGCTCGTCCTTGGGCACGTACTCGGCCGGTCCCGCGGGCACGTGCACGACCCGGTACCCGCCCGGCGCGCGCACCTCCTCCGGCTGCGCCGGATCGTCCCGCCGGGTGTAGACGGTGACGTCGTGGCCCTGGCGGCACAACGCCGCCGACAGCTCCGCGACGTGCAGGTTCTGCCCGCCCGCGTCCACCTCGCCCAGCACGGCCAGTGGGTTGGCGTGCTCCGACACCATCGAGATCTTCATGCGCTACCTCCACTCGTCACCCGGCCGAGCAGGACGTCCCAGTTCCGCAGAAACCCGTCCAGGCCGTAGCGCGCGAGCGCGTGCTCGCGCGCCTGCTTGCCCATCCGGTGCGCGAGTTCGGGATCGGCCACCAGGTCCCGGACCGCTCGCACCAGCTCGTTCACATCCGCCGAGACGAAGCCCGCCTCGGGGGGTACCGCACGCGACGCTTCGGTGCTGGCCACCGCCACCACCGGCATCCCCAGGTGCATCGCCTCGATCAGCGACAGGCCCAGCGACGTCCAGCGGGGCGTGTGCACGTACACCCGGCACCGGGCCAGCCCCGCGTGCAGCGCGTCCTGGCCGAGGTCGCCCCGCACCCGCAGGCGCTCCCCCAGGGCGAAGTGCTCCGCGAGCTTCTCCACGCCGATGCCCCACACGTGCAGCGGGGCGGCCTCGGCGAACGCCGGCAGCAGGTCGGTGCCCACCGCCCGGCCGCGCCGCACCGGCTCGTTCATCACGAGCCCGACGGCCGCCTCTTCCCCGGTGTAGAGCTCGCCCGGGTCGACCACGCCGTGCTCGATGACCGTGGCGGGCGCCCGGCCGGAATCCCAGATCAGGTGGTTGAAATGGGTGACGTGCACCAGCGGGATCGCGTCCTGGCCGGCCAGCGGGTGCCGTGTGCGCGGCACGTCACCGGTCGGTGTGTTGTGCTCGACGAACACCGCGGGCACGTCCCGGCCGGGCCGTCGCCCGGTCCACCGCTCGGTCAGCTCGATCTCGTCCGGGCGCTGGAGGACGACCACGTCGATGCCGGCATCGCGCAGCTCGTCCGGGCCCATCTCCCGGGCGCCCGGCCAGTCCCGGCCACCACGGCCCAGGCCCCAGGGGCCGCCCTCCGGCAGTCGCGGAAGGAGGTACTCGTGCCCCCCGCGCACGAACGAACTGGTCCACGACCCGTGCACGTGCCACAGCAGGATCCGCAGCGGATCGTCCTCTGCCCGTCTCATGGAGAAGTTCTTTCACCCTGGCAGAGGAACTAAACACGCTACGCAGCACTGCTACTGTCGGTGATGATCACACTCGTTCGGCTTTCCTCGTCCGGGCGGGGATCAGGAAGATCACCAGCCCGAGCACGGCGACGACGGCGTGCAGGGCGTTGTCCGCCCAGCTCGGGTCGAAGATGCGCCGCACGTCCGCCGGATCGCCGGTGCCCGCCGACAGCAGGCCCCACACCGTGACGCCCAGCAGTCCGAAGAAGACCACCAGCCCGATGATCCGGGCGGACGGACCCCTGCGCGCCGCGCTCAGCGCGAGCACCCCGACAGCGGTGCGCACCACGTCGAGCAGTGTCCCGGTGTGGAATCCGAGCAGCTCCCCGGACGTGGCGAACCCCGCGATCCCCAGCACCAGGAACACCACGCCCACCAGCAGCGCGAAACCCTGGGCCAGCGGCGCCCGCCCCGTCGTGTGCTCAGCCATGTTGCGGACCTCCTTGATCGGA
The DNA here is from genome assembly GCF_030814215.1 of Amycolatopsis thermophila. Taxonomy (NCBI): domain Bacteria; kingdom Bacillati; phylum Actinomycetota; class Actinomycetes; order Pseudonocardiales; family Pseudonocardiaceae; genus Amycolatopsis; species Amycolatopsis thermophila. The sequence continues at coordinate 6,377,199 of NZ_JAUSUT010000001.1, forward strand.
CTCGTGGTCACCGGTGTTCCCCGGCGGCGCGGGAGGCAACCAGGTGTGGCGAACGGCGCGACGGGGTAGTCCGGGCCATGACCAGGTCGGCACGAGGCAGCGGGGGGTATGGGGACGTTGACTGAGACGCGCCTCGCGGGCACCGTCGAGGACAACGAATCCTCAGGTGACGACACGCCCACCTTCGCCGACCTGGCTGCCGCCGCGCCGGACGACCCGCGCCGGGAACGGCTCCGCACCGCCCTGGTCACCCAGTACCTGTCGGTGGCCGAGCACATCGCGCGCCGGTTCAGCGGGCGCGGCGAGGCCTACGAGGACCTGCTGCAGGTCGCGCGCGTCGGCCTGATCAACGCCGTCGACCGGTTCGAACCCGACCGGGGCACCGACTTCCTGTCCTTCGCCGTGCCGACGATCATGGGTGAGGTACGCCGCCACTTCCGGGACGCGAGCTGGTCGGTGCGGGTTCCCCGGCGGCTCAAGGAACTGCACCTGCAGATCGGGCAGGCCAGCAACGAGCTCGGCCAGCGCCTGGGCCGCGCGCCCACGCCCACCGAGATCGCGCGCGAGCTGGACCTGACTCCCGACGAGGTCAGCGAGGGACTGCAGGCGGGCAACGCCTACTACGCCGTCTCCGTCGACAAACCCGCCGGTGAGGACGACGAGGCCGCCTCACTGGCCGACACCCTCGGCGAAGAGGACTACGGCATCGAGACCGTGGAGAACCACGAGGCCCTGCAACCGCTGCTGCGCGAGCTGGCCCCGCGCGAGCGCACGATCCTCATGCTCCGGTTCTTCGGGAACATGACGCAGACCCAGATCGCCAAGCGGGTGGGGATCTCCCAGATGCACGTGTCGCGCCTGCTCGCGCAAACCCTGCAGCAGCTGCGGGACAAGCTCACCGAAGAGCCCTGACGCGTCGTTTCGCCCCGCCCGCACACGGGTAGCCGAGCACGGTGCCCGGCCCCGGCGCGCGAACCGTCCGAAGTGGACGACCGAGCGCGCCCGGAGCCACACCTGACGCGATACCCGGCTTGAGGAGCGACCTGGAGATGACCGGCTTTTTCGGGGGCGGGCCCGGCAGTCCGTTCGACCAGTTCCTGGCGCAGTTCTTCGGCAACGCCGTGCCCAGCAGGCGGCCGAACGCGGTCGACATCACCCGACTGATGTCCGACCAGGCCAGGGAGCTGGTCGCGCGCGCCGCCGAGAAGGCCGCCGAGCAGGGCCGCGGCGACGTCGACACCGAACAGCTGCTGTGGGCGGCCACCCAGGCTTCGCCGACGCGCCACCTGCTGGAAAGCGCCGGGGCCAAACCGGACGAGATCGCCCGCGAGATCGACCGCCACAGCGGCGGCACCGGGAAACGCAGCACGCCCGCGATGCTCGCCCCGGGCGCCAAGCGGGCCCTGCTGGACGCACACGGCATCGCCCGCACCCTCGGCTCCAGCTACATCGGCCCCCAGCACCTGCTGCTCGGGCTGGTGGCCAACCCGGACTCCGCGGCCGGGCGCATCCTCGCCCAGGCCGGGGTCACCCCCGAGGCCTTCCAGGGCGCCGGGCCGCCCGGCCCCGCGCGCGGCCGCCCGGACCAACGGCAGCAGGTGCGCACCGACACCCCGACGCTCGACCAGTACGGCCGCGACCTGACCGAGGAGGCGCAGGAGGGCAACATCGACCCGGTCGTCGGGCGGGACACCGAGATCGAGCAGACCATCGAGGTGCTGTCCCGGCGCACCAAGAACAACCCGGTGCTGATCGGCGAGCCGGGCGTCGGCAAGACGGCGATCGTCGAGGGACTGGCGCAGCGCATCTCCGACGGCGACGTGCCCGACCTGCTCGCCCGCCGCAAGGTGGTGCGCCTCGACCTGACCGCGATGGTCGCCGGCACCCGCTACCGCGGCGACTTCGAGGAGCGCATGACCACCCTGCTCGACGAGATCCGCCGCCACCGCGACCAGCTGATCGTGTTCATCGACGAGCTGCACACCGTGGTCGGCGCGGGCGCGTCGGAGGGGTCGATGGGCGCGGGGAACATGCTCAAGCCCGCGCTGGCGCGCGGCGAGCTGCACATCGTCGGCGCGACCACGCTGGACGAGTACCGGCAGCACATCGAGAACGACCCGGCGCTGGAGCGGCGCTTCCAGCCGATCCTGGTGCCCGAGCCCTCGGTCGCCGACACCATCGCGATCCTGCACGGGCTGCGCGACCGGTACGAGGCGCACCACCAGGTCCGCTTCACCGACGAGGCGCTGGCCGCGGCGGCGGAGCTGTCCGATCGTTACCTGACCGACCGGTTCCTGCCGGACAAGGCGATCGACCTGATCGACCAGGCCGGCGCGCGGGTGCGGCTGCGGTCGGGCCGCCGTCCCAACGACGTGCGCGAGATGCAGGACCGGCTGGAGGAACTGTCCCGCGACAAGGACCAGGCCGTCGCCGAAGAGAACTTCGAACGCGCCTCGACGCTGCGCGACGAGATCGCCGAGCTGCGGGAGCAGCTGCGCTCCGCCGACACCGGGGGGCTGTCCAGCGGCGTGCTCGAGGTGACGCCGGAGGACATCGCCGAGGTCATCTCCCGCCTGACCGGGGTGCCGGTCAGCCAGCTCACCGAGGACGAGCGCGACCGGCTGCTGCGGCTCGAGGAGCACCTGCACGAGCGGGTCATCGGGCAGGAGGAGGCCGTGGACGCGGTGGCCGAGGCGGTGCGGCGGTCGCGGGCCGGGTTCGCGCCGCCCGGCCGGCCCTACGGCAGTTTCCTGTTCCTGGGGCCGACCGGGGTCGGCAAGACCGAGCTGGCGCGGGCCCTGGCGTCCGCGCTGTTCGGGGACGAGGAGCGGATGATCCGGCTCGACATGTCCGAGTACGGCGAGCGGCACACGGTCAGCAGGCTGATCGGCGCACCCCCCGGCTACGTGGGGTACGAGGAGGCCGGCCAGCTGACCGAGGCGGTGCGGCGGCGCCCGTACTCGGTGGTGCTGTTCGACGAGATCGAGAAGGCGCACCCGGAGATCTTCAACGTGCTGCTGCAGGTCCTCGAGGACGGGCGGCTGACCGACGGCCGCGGGCGCACGGTGAACTTCACCAACACGGTGCTGATCATGACGAGCAACATCGGTTCCGAGCTGATCGCGAGCAGCACGCAGGGCGCGCTGGGGTTCGCCCCCGCGCGCGAGACCGGCGGCGAGGGGCCGTTGCGGGACCGGTTGATGCGGCGGCTGCGGGAGTCGTTCCGGCCGGAGTTCCTGAACCGGATCGACGAGATCATCGTGTTCCGGAAGCTGGAGGCCCGGCAGCTGGAGCGGATCACCGAGCTGATGCTGGAGCAGACGAAGCGGCGCGCGCACGCGCAGGACATCACGCTGGAGTTCACGCCCGAGGCGGTGGCGTGGCTGGCGCGGGCCGGCTACCAGCCGGAGTTCGGTGCGCGCCCGATGCGGCGCACGATCCAGCGCGAGGTCGACAACCCGCTGTCCCGGATGATGCTGCGCGGCGAGTTGCGTCCCGGCTGCCGGGTGCGGATCGGCGCCGGCGACAAGGGGCTGTCGTTCGACGTGTCGGCGTCGGTGGGCGGCTGAGCCGGGCGCTTCCTGGCGTGCCGGCCGCGGCCGGCGGGTAGTCCTGACTACCCCGGCCCCAGTTGGAGGGTGAGTCCGATGAGCAGTCCCGATCCCCGGTCCGACCGCACACCCGGAAGGGAGCGCGGTGGCGTCGTGCCGGGCGACACCCCGCCCGACCCGGACCCGGCCACCACGCCCGGACTGGAACCCGGCGGAGGCGTCGCACCCGGCGACACGCCGCCCGACTCGGGCCAGACGTCCGGCCTGTCGCACCACCAGCAGAAACCTCCGAAGGCGATGCCGGTGGTGACGATCGTGATCGCGGTGGTGCTCGCGGTGCTGATCGCCGCGCTGATCATCGCCTCCGCGGTGGGCTGGCTGCAGTTCTGACCCCACGGCGCGGCCCCGGGCCGCTACTGGTGCGAGCCCCTCGCGCCGGTCACGGCGTCGGCGCCCCCACGGGGTTGGGGTGCGGCACCGGCGCCGGGACGAGCCCGCGCGCCACGGGGCGGAGCAGGGCGTCGAGCGCGGCCAGTTCCTCCTCGCTCGCCGCCGCGTAGGGGGCGGCCGCCAGTTCGTCCGTGCGCTGCTCGATGTGGGTGCGCAGGTCGGCGCCCCGCGAGGTGAGGCCGTCCGGGCCGATGAGCCCCCTCGCCCTCAGCCGCTCCCGCGCCGCGGTCCATTCGGCGTCCGTCCAGCCGCGGTTCGGCGCCACGACGCTCCGGCTGCCGTCCGCCGCGTCGCGCAGGGCGTGCGCCTCCAGGCCGTCGATCCCCTCGGCCGCCAGCACCGCCACGTGCCCGTCCCCGCGGTGCTCCCGCAACGTCGTCGCCGCCTGCCACAGCGCGGCGAGCGGCTCGTCCGGCCAGGGCAGCGCGGCGTTCGCGGCGCCCAGCGGCCGGCCCGCCCAGTCCACCGCCTCCACCACCCGCCGCAGCACCGCGAGCGCCTCCGCGGGCACCTCCCCCACCTGCTCCCGCAACGCGGCGACCGCGCCGGCGCTGCGCGCCGCCAGCGCCTGTTCCGGCGGGACGGTCTCCCAGATCGCGGGCACCGAACGCGCCAGGAACGACGGCGCGAAGTTGTAGAACACCGCTGTGACCGCGCCCAGCCCCGCGGCCCCCAGCGGCGCCGCCCGCGTCCCGACGTAGCCGCGCCAGAACCCGCGCAGCCCGGCGGCCTCGTGCGCCGCCCGCGCCTGCGGCGCGAAGTACGTGACGTCGTGCAGCGTTTCCAGCACCACCCACAGCGCCCGCGCCCGTCCCGCTGTCATACCGCCACCTCCGGATGCTTCTGCGCCACCTGCGTGGCCTGCTCGAACGCGTGCCCCAGCTGTAGCACGGCGAAATCCGCCCGGTGCGGCCCGACGATCTGCAGCCCCACCGGCAGCCCGCCCGGCGTGAACCCGGCGGGCACCGACAGCGCGGGCGAACCGGTGACCGTGACGTAGTAGGCCGAGCGCATCCAGTCCAGGTAGGTCTCCATCTCCACCCCGGCGACCCGCGACGGGTACTCCAGCGCCGCGTCGAACGGCGGCACCTGGCTGACCGGCAGCAGCAGGAAGTCGTAGCGCCCGAAGAACTCCCGCACGCGGTGGAACAGCTCCGTGCGCAGCACTTCGGCGCGCCCGACATCGGTACCGGACAGCCGCAGCCCCTCCTCGGTGTTCCACACGATGCTCTCCTTGAGCCGGTCCCGCGAGGTCTCCAGCAGCGGCCCGAACGTCACCGCGAACTGCCACGCCCGCAGGATCCGGAACGCCTCGTCGGCCCCGCTGAAGTCCGGGCAAGCGCGCTCCACCGCACAGCCCAGGTCCGCCAGCACCCGCGCCGACGCCTCGACCACCTGCGCCACTTCGGGCTCCACCGGCAGGCCACCCAGATCCGGTGACCACGCCACCCGCAGCCCGCGCACGTCCCGGTCGAGCGGCCGCGCGAACACCTCCCCCGGCTCGTCCAGGGCGATCGGCGAGCGCGGATCCGGGCCGGCGAGCACCGACAGCAGCAGCGCGGCGTCGGCGACCGTGCGGGCCATCGGGCCCGCGGTGCCCAGACCGGTCCACCCCAGCGGCGCCGGCCACGACGGCACGCGCCCGGTGGACGGCCGGAAGCCGACGACGTTGCAGAACGACGCCGGGTTGCGCAGCGAACCACCGAGGTCGCTGCCGTCGGCCAGCGGGTGCATGCCGCAGGCGAGAGCGGCCGCCGCGCCTCCGCTGCTCCCACCCGCCGACCGGGCCGGGTCGTAGGGGTTGCGCGTGGCGCCGAAGACCGGGTTGAAGGTGTGCGAACCGGCGGCGAATTCCGGCACGTTCGTCTTGCCGAGCGTGATCACCCCGGCGGCCCGCATCCGCTCGATCACCAGCTCGTCGCGCCGGGGCACGTAGTCGGCGTGCAGGGGCGAGCCGAAGGTCGTGCGGATGCCGGCTGTCTCGTGCGTGTCCTTGTGCGCGACCGGGATCCCGTGCAGCGGCGGCAGTTCCGCACCCCGCGCGGCGCGCTCGTCGGCCGCGGCTGCGTCGGCGAGGGCCTGCTCGGCCACCAGCGTGACGACCGCGTTCACCTCCGGGTTGACGCGTTCGATCCGCCGCAGGTGCGCCTCGACGACCTCGCGGGCGGACACGTCGCGGGCACCCAGCGCGGCACGCAGCTCGCGGGCGGACAGGAAGCAGATGTCGGTCACGAGGATGATCCTGCCAGCTCCCCCCGCCAGGTTCGGTGAGACGATGCCGGAGTGGCGGGTGCGGCGGAGCGACGGGCGATCGACGGCCCGGCCGTCGAGGCGGCGGCGAGCGGTCTCGGCGACCCCGGCGTGGTGCGCGAGTGGGCCGGGCGGTTCTCGCTCCTGGCCGACCCGTCGCGGCTGACGCTGCTGGTGTGCATCCACTACGCGCGCGAGATCTGCGTGTCGGACCTGGCGATGGTGGCGGGCATGACCGACACCGCGGTGTCGCAGGCGTTGCGGCTGCTGCGGGCCCACGGTCTGGTCACCGCGCACCGCACCGGGCGGATCGTGCGGTACCGGCTGGCGGACGCGACCGTCCACGACCTGATCCACCACGTCCGCCCGCACCCCGGCGCCGCGCCCCACTGACGCGCCGTATAGGTCGTTATACGGTCCGGGTGGACGGCACGCCCCGCCGTTGGCGGGTACGGTGCAGACATGATCGGGTTGCCCGACGGCATCACCGCGTGCTTGTTCGATCTGGACGGTGTCCTCACCGGCACCGCCGCGCTGCACCGGGAAGCCTGGAAGAAGACGTTCGACGAGTTCCTGCGTGAACGGGACGGGGACGGCTTCAGCCCGTTCACCGACGCCGACTACGCCAACTACGTGGACGGGCGGCCACGGCTGGACGGGGTCCGCACGTTCCTGTCCGCGCGCGGCATCAGCCTGCCCGAGGGCGAGCCGGACGACGCGGTGACCGAGCACACGGTCAACGGGCTCGGCAACCGCAAGAACCACCTCGTGCTGCGGATCATCGACGAGCGCGGCCCCAACCCCTACGACGGCTCGCGGCGCTACCTGGAGGCCGCGCGCGACGCCGGGCTGGCGATCGCGGTGGTCACCTCGTCGGCGAACGCGCAGGCCGTGCTGGACGCCGCCGGGTTCACCCCGTTCGTGCAGGCCCGCATCGACGGGCTGGTCATCACCGGGCGGGGCCTGCGCGGCAAACCGGCCCCCGACTCGTTCCTGGCCGGGGCGCAGGCGCTGGGCGTGGCACCGGCGCGGGCGGCGGTGTTCGAGGACGCGCTGGCCGGGGTCGAGGCCGGGCGGGCCGGGAAGTTCGGGTTCGTGGTCGGCGTGAACCGGGCGAACCAGGCCGAGGCGCTGCGCGAGCACGGCGCCGACGTGGTGGTGGACGATCTCGCGGAACTGCTGGGGGACAACGGATGAACCCGATCACGCGCGGCTACGAGTGCGCGCCGTGGGAGCTGCGGTGGCGCGGTCTCGCGGTCGACCAGCTGCAGCGCACCGAGTCGACCTTCGCCCTGTCCAACGGGCACATCGGCCTGCGCGGCACCCTCGAGGAAGGTGAGCCGCGCGGCCTGCCCGGCACCTACCTCAACGGCTTCTACGAGGAGCACGAGCTGCCCTACGCCGAGGCCGGGTACGGCTACCCGGAGGCCGGGCAGACGATCGTCAACGTCACCGACGGCAAGATCATCCGCCTGCTGGTGGAGGACGAGCCGTTCGACATGCGCTACGGCACCGCGACCTCGCACGAGCGGGTGCTGGACTTCCGTTCGGGCACCCTGAGCCGGGAGACCGAGTGGTCGTCGCCGACGGGCCGTCACGTGCGGGTGCGCACGCAGCGGCTGGTGTCGTTCACACAGCGCGCGGTCGTGGCGATCCGGTACGAGGTCCAGCCGCTGGACGGGAAGATGCAGCTGGTGCTGCAGTCCGACCTGCTGGCCAACGAGCCGATCGAGTTCGACAGCAAGGACCCGCGGGTGGCGGCGGCGCTGCAGTCGCCGCTGGAGTCGGAGTTCTTCATGGCCGACGACTACCGCGCGGTCCTGGTGCACCAGACGAGGCGGTCCGGGCTGCGGCTGGCCGCGGCGATGGACCACCAGATCGAATCCCCGGACGGGCTGCGCACCGACATGATCGTCGAGGAGGACCTCGCCCGGCTGACCGTCGCCGTGGACGTGCCGCAGGGCGGCGTGCTGCGGCTGACGAAGTACGTCGGGTACGGGTGGTCCGCGCAGCGGTCGGTGCCGGCCCTGCGCGCCCAGGTCCACGCCGCGCTGGCCGGGGCGTTGCAGACCGGGTGGGACGGGCTGCTGGCCGAGCAGCGCGCGTTCCTGGACGACTTCTGGGAGACCGCCGACGTCGAGATCGACGGCGATCCGGAACTGCAGCAGGCGACCCGGTTCGCGCTGTTCCACATCCTGCAGGCCGGGGCGCGGGGTGAAAGCCGCGCGATTCCCGGCAAGGGCCTGACCGGGCCGGGTTACGACGGCCACGCGTTCTGGGACACCGAGTCGTTCGTGCTGCCGGTGCTGACCTACAGCGTGCCGGAAGCGGCCCGGGACGCGTTGCGGTGGCGGCATTCCACCTTGCCGAAGGCGCGCGAACGGGCGCGAACGCTCGGGTTGCGCGGGGCGGCCTTCCCGTGGCGGTCGATCAACGGCGCGGAGTGTTCGGCGTACTGGCCGGCGGGGACGGCGGCGTTCCACGTCAGCGCCGACATCGCCGACGCCGTGGCCCGCTACTACTGGGCCACGAACGACGCGGAGTTCGAGCGCCAGTGCGGCACCGAGCTGCTGCTGGAGACCGCCCGCCTGTGGATGTCGCTGGGGCACTTCGACCGGCACGGGCGGTTCCGCATCGACGGCGTGACCGGGCCGGACGAGTACTCGGCGGTCGCGGACAACAACGTGTACACGAACCTGATGGCGCAGCGGAACCTCCGCGAGGCGGCGGCGGCGTGCGAGCGCGTGCCGGATGTCGCGTCACTGTTCGGTGTGGACGAATCCGAGCTCGGGACCTGGCGCCAGGCCGCGGAATCGATGTACGTGCCCTACAACGAGGAGCTCGGGGTGCACCCGCAGTCGGAGGGCTTCACCGAGCACGTCGACTGGGACTTCGCCGGGACCCCGCGGGAGAACTACCCCCTGCTGCTGCACTACCCGTACTTCGACCTGTACCGCAAGCAGGTGGTCAAGCAGGCGGACCTGGTCCTGGCGCTGCACCTGCGCGGGGACGCGTTCACACTCCAGGAGAAGCAGCGCAACTTCGCCTACTACGAGGCGCGGACGGTGCGCGACTCGTCGTTGTCGGCGGGCACGCAGTCGGTGATCGCGGCCGAGGTGGGGCACCTCGACCTGGCCTACGACTACCTGGGCGAGGCGGCGCTGACCGATCTGCACGACGTGCACAACAACGTCCGCAACGGACTGCACATGGCCTCGCTGGCCGGGGCGTGGATGAGCGTGGTGGCGGGTTTCGGCGGGATGCGCGACCACGACGGCAAGCTCACCTTCGCGCCGCGGCTGCCGTCCGCGTTGGACCGCATCCAGTTCCGGATGTGCTTCCGGGAGAGCCGGTTCGCGGTGGAGATCCACCGCGAGTCGGCGACCTACCGGCTGCTGGCGGGCAAGCCGGTGGAGATCAGGCACCACGGCGAGCCGCTGTCGGTCCGCGAGCGCCCCGTGACGCTGCCCATCCCCGCGATCGACCCCGGGCCGGTGCCCCGCCAGCCGAGCGGCCGCGCGCCGGCCCACCGGGACCCGGAGCGCGTGCGGCGCAACCTCGCCCCGAGGTGAGGCGGGGCCGGCCGCCCCGCCGGTCCGGGCTGACCCCGCGACCGGTCCCGGTCCGGCCTCCCGGGCCGGCGGCTGTGGAATCCCACAACGGCACGCGTGGCCGGATCTGGCCCGCGCCGGCCGCCGGTTCCTAGCGTTGGTGTCGCGTCCGCACGGACCCTCGGACGCGACATCAGCCGAAGAGGACTGAGATGACCTGGGACTTCTCCACCGAACCCGAATTCGAGGCGAAACTGGACTGGGCGCGCGGCTTCGTCCGCGACGAGATCTACCCGCTGGAGGTGCTCGACCTCGACCACACCGAGTTCCGGCGGCTCGCCGCGCCGCTGCAGCGGCAGGTCAAGGAGCACGGCTTGTGGGCCGCCCACCTCGGGCCAGACCTCGGTGGCCAGGGCTACGGTCAGTTGCGCCTGGGCCTGCTGCACGAGATCCTCGGCACCAGCGAGCTGGCGCCGTACGTGTTCGGGTGCCAGGCGCCGGACTCCGGCAACGCCGAACTGCTCGCCATCGCCGGCACCGACGAGCAACGGCAACGGTGGATGCACCCCCTGCTGGAGGGCCGGCTGCTGAGCGCGTTCTCGATGACCGAGCAGGGCACCGGATCCGATCCGCGCCAGTTCACCACGTCCGCCCGGCTCGAGGGCGGCGAATGGGTGCTCACCGGGCGGAAGTGGTTCGTCGGCAACGCCTCCCGCGCCGACTTCCACATCGTCATGGCCGTCACCGAGCCGGACGCGCCACCGCACCACCGGATGTCCATGTTGATCGTGCCGGCGGACGTGCCCGGGATCGAGACCCGCGAGCTGGGGCTGATGAACGACCCGGACCACCGCAACCCGGTGTGGTCGCACTGCGAGGTCGCCTACCAGGACGTGCGGGTACCGGCGGAGAACCTGCTCGGCGCGCGCGGCGAGGCGTTCGCGCTCGCCCAGAAGCGGCTCGGTCCCGGCCGGATCCACCATTGCATGCGCTGGATCGGCGTGTGCCGGCGGGCGTTCGACATGCTCTGCGAGCGGGCGGTGAGCATCAGCGTCCACGGCGGGCCGCTCGCGGAGAAGCAGACGGTGCAGAACTGGGTGGCCGACTGCGCGGCCGCGATCGAGTCCGCCCGGCTGCTCACGCTGCACACCGCGTGGAAGATCGACCAGGTGGGCGCGTCGGCGGCCCGCACCGAGATCGCGATGATCAAGTACCACGGCGCGACCGTGCTGCACGACGTGATCGACCGCGCCATCCAGGTGCACGGCTCGCTCGGGTTCTCCACCGACATGCCGCTGGAGCAGATGTACCGGTGGGCGCGGGCGGCCCGGATCTACGACGGCCCCGACGAGGTGCACCGCGTCACCGTGGCCCGCCGGCTGCTCAAGGGCTACCAGCCGGTGCCGGTGCCCACCGAGCACGTCCCCACCCGGCGGGCGGCGGCGCTGGAACGGTTCCGCGATCACCTCGAACTCGCACTGGCGGCCCGGTGAACGCGCCCGCCCAGCTGCTGGACCGGACGCTCGCCCGCTGGCTCACCGAGCACACCGGGCGCGGCGGGCCCTGGGAGCTACGCCGGCTGGCGGGCGGCAACTCCAACGAAACCTGCCTGCTCGCCTGCGGCGAGGCCCGGTACGTGTTGCGCAGACCACCGCGGCACGCGCTGTCGGCGTCGGCGCACAGCGTCGCCCGCGAGCACCGGGTGCTGACCGCGCTGGCCGGATCCGGTGTCCCGGCACCGCGGCCGGTGGTGCTGTGCGAGGACCCGGCGGTGCCGATGGCGCCCTTCCTGGTGATGGAGCACGTTCCGGACGCGGTGTCGGTCACCGGCGAGCTGCCCGCCGCCTACGCCGGCCAGGAGGACGCGGTCATCCGCCTGGCCGACGCGATGGTCGACGCGCTCGCGGCCGTGCACCTCCTGGACTGGCAGGCGGTGGGCCTGGACGGCTTCGGGCGACCCGAGGGGTTCCTGGCCCGGCAGGTGCCGCGCTGGCATCGCCAGTGGACGGCCATCGCCCGGCGTCCCCTGCCCGCGATGGACGAGGTCGCGGAATGGCTCGAGGGCAACCGCCCGCCCGGCTCGCCGCCGGCCCTGCTGCACGGCGACTTCCATCTCGACAACTGCCTGGTGTCGGTGCGGGAACCGCGGCTGCGGGCGGTGATCGACTGGGAGATGGCCACCATCGGCGATCCGCTGCTGGACCTCGGTCTGCTGCTCGCCTTCTGGGGTCCGCGCCCGATCGCCCGGCCCGCGATGCCGGCCATCCAGGCCGTCTCCCGCACGCCCGGCGCGCCGGGCCGGGACCACCTGCTGGCCCGGTACGAGGCCGCCACCGGGCGACCTGCCGAGCACATCGAGTACTACCAGTGCCTGGCGTTCTTCAAGCTCGCCACCATCGTGGAGGCCGCCTGGTCGCAGCACCTGGCGGGCGAGCTGGACACGCCCTACGCGCGGGCGCTCGAACACGACGTACCGGCGCTGCTCGAGGAAGCTGCGACCCTCGCCGGCCTGCGCGGCTAGGTTCCGCTACGCGCCCCGCCCCGCAAGCCACTGTCCACACGCCCTGGATCTGGAGTTTCCGACAACACCCCGCTCGCGCGGCTCTGGTCGCGCACCTCTGCGCTCCGGCATGGTCGGCGCAGGAGGAACGTCGACAAAGGAGACGACGTGAACGATCAGCGCGAACGCACCTTCGGCCTCTGGTACGACTTCCGCAACCCGCCGCAGTGGCACCGCCCCTTCAGCACCCTCTACCGGGAGGCGCTCGACCAGATCGCCTGGGCGGAAAGCCTCGGCATCGGGTCGGTGTGGCTGACCGAGCACCACTTCTGCGACGACGGGTACACGCCCTCGCCGTTCACACTCGCCGCGGCGATCGGCGAGCGGACGAGCACGATGCGGATCGGGACGAACCTCATCGTCGCGCCGCTGCACAACCCGGTCCGTCTCGCCGAGGACGCGGCGACGATCTCCCTGCTCACCGGTGGCCGGTTCGACCTCGGCGTCGGCCAGGGCTACTGGGCACCGGAGTTCGCCGCGTTCGGGCGCACCGTGCGCAACCGTCCCAGCCTGCTCGAGGAAAGCGTCGCGCTGATCCGCCGGGCCTGGTCCGGATCGGACGAACCGTTCGAGGGCAAGCGGTTCCGGCTGCCCGCCGTCCGCGTGACCCCGGTTCCCGAGCGGGCCCCGAAACTGCTGGTCGGCGCGATGGCCGCCCCGGCGATCGAGCGGGCGGCCCGGATCGGCGACGGATTCCTCAGCACCCAGAACGCCCACCAGCCGTCCTATCTGGACGCACTGGAGCGGGTGGGGAAGCCGCGGGAAGCCGGTGAGATCTTCGCCGGGCAGTGGGCGGTGATCGCCGAGGACCCGGAACGGGAGTGGGCCCGGATCGGGCAGCACGCCCTGTACCAGCTCAACAACTACATCTCGTGGGGTGCGTTCGGGCCGCCGGAGGAGGTTCCGGTGTTCGCCGACGCGGACCAGATCGTCGCCGCGGGCGCGTTCCAGCTGTGGGATCCGGCGACCGCCGTCGACGAGCTCACCACGTTGCTGCGGGAACGCCCGCAGATCAAGGACGTCCACTTCTGGGCGCAGCTGCCCGGGGAGCCGGTGGACAGCGGTTCGGCCCGGGTGGAGCTGCTGGCGTCCAAGGTGATCCCGGAGGTGCGGCAGCGCCTCGCCGTCGAGGCGGCGCCGTGAGCACCCCGCTGCTGGTGACGGACTTCCTGCACCGCGCACGGGAGTTCTTCCCCGGGCGGGAGATCGTGCAGTACCGGGGTGGTGAGACGGCGCACCGCTACACCTACCGCGACTACCACGACCGCGTGCTGCGGCTCGCCGGAGCCCTGCGCGAGCTCGGGATACGGCCGGGTGACCGCGTCGCCACGCTCGCCTGGAACCACCACCGCCACCTCGAGCTGTACCTCGCCGTGCCGCTGGCCGGTGCCGTGCTGCACACCGTCAACCTGCGCCTGGAACCCGGGGAGATCGCCTACATCCTCGGTCACGCCGACGATCGCGTCGTCGTCGCCGACACCTCCCTGCTGGCCGCCCTGGAGCAGGCGCGGGCGGACCGGCCGGACATGCTGGTGGTGGGCACGGACGGCGCGGGGCCCGGGGTGCTGGACTACGAGGCGCTCATCGAGGCGGCCCCGCCGCTGACCGACCCGCCCCCGGTGGCCGAGGACGACCTGGCCGCCCTGTGCTACACCTCCGGCACCACCGGCTTCCCGAAGGGCGTGGGCTACTCGCACCGGGCGCTGTACCTGCACACCTTCGCCGCCTGCCTGGCCGACGGGCACGCGATCAGCGAACGCGACACGGTCCTGCACGTCGTGCCGATGTTCCACGCCAACGCCTGGGGCATCCCCTTCGCCGCCCTGATGTCCGGTGCCTCCCAGGTCCTGCCCGGACCGCACCCCGCCCCGGCCGACCTGGCGCGGATCATCGCCACCGAGCGGGTCACCTACACCGGCATGGTGCCCACGGTCGCGGTCGACCTGATGCGGGAGGCGACCGCCGCCGGCACCGGCCTGGACAGCCTCCGCGCACTCGTGCTCGGCGGGTCGCCGCCGTCGGAGGACCTGGTGCGCGAGCTCGAGGAACGGCTGCGCGTCCCGGTCTTCCAGGGCTGGGGCATGACGGAGGTCTCCCCGATGGGCACCTTCTCCCGTCCGCTGCCCTCCTCCGAACACGACGCGACCGCCCGCCGCCGGCAGATCCGCAAACAGGGCAGGCTGCTGCCGGGCCTGCGGTGGCGGCTGGTCGGCGACGAGGGGCGGGACCAGCCGCACGACGGGGTGGCCCGCGGCGAACTGCTGGTCCGCGGCCCGTGGGTGGCCAGCGCCTACTTCCGCGACGAGCACCCGGAGTGCTTCACCGACGGCTGGCTGCGCACCGGCGACATCGCCACCATCGACCCGGACGGCTACCTGGAGATCGTCGACCGGGCCAAGGACCTGATCAAGAGCGGCGGCGAGTGGATCAGCTCGCTCGCGCTCGAACAGGCCCTGGTCGCGCACCCGGCGGTCGGCGAGGCCGCCGTGGTCGCGGTGGCGCACGAGCGCTGGCAGGAACGCCCGTTCGCGCTCGTCGTCCCCGCCCCGGACGCGGTGGCCGAGCCGGCCGACCTGCTGGCCTGGCTGCGCGAGCGGGTGCCGCGGTGGTGGCTGCCGGATCGCATCGCCGTCGTCGACGCGCTGCCCCGCACCAGCGTCGGCAAGATCGACAAACGCGCCCTGCGCGACCAGGTGGCCGGCGGCCTGTTCGACGAGGTGCGGGGGCGGACATGAGGTTCGGCGTCTTCTACGTGCTGGAGTGCCCCGACCACGACTTCAGCCGCGCCTACCGCGAGATGCTCGCGCAGATCGGCTACGCCGAACACCTCGGGTTCGACGAGGTGTGGCTGGCCGAGCACCACGGCAGCGAGTACGGCTCGATGCCCTCACCGCAGGTCGCCGCCGCGGCGGTGGCCCAGCGCACCGAACGGATGCGGATCGGCATCGCGGTCAGCAACCTCACCTTCGACTGGCCGGTGCGCGTCGCCGAAGACTACGCGATGGTCGACGTGCTCTCCGGCGGCCGGCTCGACTTCGGGGTGGGCCGCGGGTACCAGCCCGGCGAGTTCCGCAACATGGGCGTGGGCGACCGGCAGGCCGTCAGCCGGGAGGTCTTCGAGGAGGCGCTGGAGATCGTCCGGGGACTGTGGAGCAGGCGGCCGGGCGAGCCGTTCTTCTTCCACGGCAGGCATTTCCACATCGACGGCGTGTCCTGCCACCCGATGCCGGTGCAGCGTCCGACCCCACCGGTGTACGTGGCCTCGATCAGCCCGGAAACCTTCGACCTGGTCGCCACGCTGGGGTGCAACCTGCTCGTCACGCCCACGCTGATGACCCTGCCGGAACTCAACCGGCTGGTGGTGGACATCAAGCGGAGGCTGATCGCGGGCGGGCGCGACCCGCTCTCCCTGGACTTCCCGATGAACTGGCAGATCCACCTGGCCGAGACCACCGGCGAGGCGGTCCGGGACGCCGCCGGCCCGCTGTCCTGGTACTACCGCAACGTCCTGGACCTCGTGCCGAGCGGGCCCGACGTGCCGCGGACCTACGAGCGGTACGCCGAGCTGGCGGCCGCGTCGGAGGAGGCGGGCGGGCTGACCCTGGACGGGCTGCGCGAAAGCGGCGTGGTCTACGTCGGCGACCCGGCCGGGCTGGCCACCGAGATCGACGCGCTGCACCAGGAAACGGGGCTGCAGCACCTGATCTGCTGGATGCGGTTCGGCGGCCTGGCCCACGACAAGGTGCTGCGCTCGATGGAGCTGTTCGCCGAGCACGTGATGCCGCTGTTCCGGGACCGGCCACCGGTCGTGCCGCGCGCACTGCGGGACGAGGTCGCCCCCGTCTGGTGACACGTGAGTTGACGAGAGAAGGGTGAAAACACAATGGCACATCTCGAGGTCGAAGGAAGCCGCCGGATCTACTTCGAACACCACCCCGGGCCAGGAAGGCCGATCGTGCTCGTGCACGGCTGGGGCGCGACCGGCCGGTGCTGGGACACCGTCGCCCCCGCCCTGCGGGACAACGGCAACGAGGTCGTCATCCTCGATCAGCGCGCCTGCGGGCGGTCCGACAACGACTTCGCCGACGTGTCGATCAGCGCACTGGGCGGCGACGTCGTGCGGCTGTGCGAGGCGTTGTCGTTGCGCAACCCGGTGATCAACGGCTGGTCGCTGGGCGGGGCGGTCGCCGTGGAGGCCGCTTCGCGCCTGGGCGGCAAGGCCGGTGGGCTGGTCCTGACCGGCGGCGCCACGCCCCGGTACACGGCCGCACCGGACTGGCCGCACGGCGGGACCGTCGAGGACGTCGAGGGCGTGCTCGCCGGGCTGGCCGCCGACCGAGCCACGACCTTGCAGGGCGTCGCCGACGCGGTCTGCGCGAAACCGGTGAGCCCGCAGGTGATCTCCTGGCTGTGGGGCATGTTCCTGGAGATGGGGCCGCGCGGCGACGGGTCCCTGCGTGATCTGGCCGATGTGGACCAGCGCAAAGCTCTGGGAGCGCTCGAGGTCCCGGTGCTGTCCCTGCACGGCACCGAGGACGCGTTCGTGCCGTTCTCCGGCGCGGAGGCCGCTGTGGAGCTGTGCGCCGACGGTCGTCTCGTCACCTTCCCGGGGTGCGGCCACGCGCCGTTCCTCGAGGACCGCGAGACCTACCTGGCCGAACTGACCGGCTTCCTGAACCGATGAGCACGTGGCTGGTCACCGGCGGCTCCCGGGGTATCGGGCGCGCGGTGGTCGACCACGTCGCCGGCGCCGGTGACCCGGTCGCGTCGTTCTCCCGGTCGGCCTCGGCCGTCGCACCCGCCCACCCGGACCGGGTGCTCGAGGTGAAGGCCGACGTGACCGACCCGGAGTCGATCCGCCGCGGCGTGGAGACGGTCCTGGAGCGGTACGGGTCGATCGACGTGGTCGTCAACAGCGCGGGCGTGCACTGCGGCGGCCGCATCGACTCCCTCGGCCGGGAGGCGTGGGACGAGGTCCTGGCGACCAACCTGACCGGCGCGTTCGAGGTCTGCCGGGCCGTGGTGCCGGTGCTGCGGCCCGGGGCGGCGATCGTGAACGTCGGCGCGGTCGTGGGCCTGCGCGGTTTCCCCGGCGACGTGGCCTACGGTTCGGCCAAGGCCGGGCTCAGCGGGATGACGCAGGTGCTGGCGGTGGAGCTCGCCCCGCGCGGCATCCGGGTCAACCTCGTCGTGCCGGGCTTTGTGGACACCGACATGACCGCCGGGCTGACAGAGCAGGCGCGGCGCCGCATCACCGACACCATCCCGGCCGGACGGACGGGCACGCCGGGCGAGATCGCCGACGTGGTCGCCGCGGTCGCGCGCTCGACCTACATGACCGGCGCGACGGTGCCGGTGGACGGCGGCCTGCTCGCCACGTTCGGGGGCGGCCGGCCGTCCGGTGTTGTGCCGCCCTCCAACGAGCCGCCGCGGTGAGTGTTCTCCCCCACCCGGGCTGTCACTAGCGTCGGAGGCACGTGCGATCCGGCGCGAACGCGTTCAACGAGGAGCCGATCATGACTGCCGGAAATGCGACCCAGACGGTCGAGGAGCGGAACAAGGAGATCGTCGCGTCGTTCATGGAGGTCTTCTCCACGGGTGACGTCGAGAAGATCCTGTCGCTGCTGTCCGAGTCGGCCACCTGGTGGGTCGCCGGGACCCTGGAGGGAATCTCCGGGACGAAGAACAAGAAGGAATTCGGCGAAATGCTCGCCGGACTGTCCGCGCTGACCGTCAGCGGTGCGATCAGGCTGACGCCGCTGGCCTGGACCGCCGAGGGCGACCGGGTCGCCGTGGAGACCGAGTCCTATTCGGAGCTTCGCAACGGCCGGGTCTACAACAACCTCTACCACTTCGTCTTCGAGGTGCGGGACGGCCGCATCCAGAGCATCAAGGAGTACCTGGACACCGAACACACCCGCGCGGTCTTCCTGGCCCCGTGAGTGACGCCATCAATTCATCAGTGAGGAGATTCCCGATGGACGTCGGCATGCTGCTGGTCTTCCAGAACTGGTTCGAAAACGTCAGTGACGAGGAGGTGTTCACGCGCGAGCTGGAAATGGGTGTGCTCGCGGAGAAGTACGGCTTCGACTCGGTCTGGTCGGCCGAGCACCATTTCGACGACTACTCGATGTGCCCGGACAACCTGCAGATCATGGCCTACCTCGCCGGCCGCACGTCGCGGATCAAGCTGGGCACCGGAGCGGTCATCCTGCCCTGGAACGACCCGCTGCGCGTGGTGGAGAAGGTCGTCATGCTCGACCACATGTCGAACGGCCGGGTGCTGTTCGGCATGGGCCGCGGCCTGGCGAAGATGGAGTACGAGGGCTTCCGCGTCGACATGAACGAGTCGCGCGGGCGGTTCGACGAGGCCGCCGAGATGATCATCCGCGGGCTGCGCAACGGCCACGTGGAGAACGACGGCCCGTTCTACCGGCAGCCGCGGGTCGACATCCGTCCCGCCCCGGGCCCGCACTCGTGGGAGGGCCGTCTGTTCGGCGTCGCGATGTCCCCCGACTCCATCCCGGCCGTGGCTCACCTGGGCGCGCAGATGATGACGTTCATGCAGTACGACTTCCCCAAGCACGCCGAGGCGATCACCCGCTGGCGCAACCTGCACCGCGAGGCGCACGGGACCGAGCCGGGGCCGCCGCTGCTGCAGGACTTCGTCTACTGCCACGAGGACCCCGACGAGGCGAAGCGGGTCGCCCAGGAGCACATCTCGCGGTACTTCCTGTCGGTCATCAAGCACTACGACTTCGCCGGCTCGCACTGGCGCGAGACCAAAGGCTATGAGGCCTACCAGGCCGGTGCGGACATGATCCGCGAGGCCGGCATGGAAGCCGCCGCGCAGGCCTACGTCGAGGCCAACGCCTACGGCACGCCCGAGCAGATCGTGGCCAAGTACGCCGAGCGCCGCGAGCTCATCGGCGACTTCATGGCCAACGCGGCGTTCTGCTTCGGCGGCCTGCCCCTGGACCAGGCGGAGGCCAGCATGAAGCTGTTCGGCGAGAAGGTCGTGCCCGAGCTGCACAAGATGAAGGCACGCACGCCGGCCGGGGTGTGAGCCCGGTGCGGTCCGGGGCCCGGGCGAGGGCTCCGGACCGCGCCCGACCAGGCGGGAGCTGGAATGGACACGACGATCTCGCCGTCACTGGCAGAGGACTTCCGGGAAGTGATGGCCCGCGTGTGCACACCGGTCTCGGTGGTGACGACACTGGACGGACAACGACCGCACGGCACGACGGTGAGCGCGTTCTCGTCGCTGTCGCTGCGACCGCCGATGGTGCTCGTCGCGCTGGACCGCGCGTCGGACCTGCTGGCGCTGGTGCGCGACACCGGGCGGTTCGGCCTCAACGTTCTCGGCAGCGGGCAGGCCGGGCTGGCCGTGCGCTTCGCCGGCAAGGGCCGGGACAAGTTCGACGGCGTGCCGTGGCGGCCGGAGCACGGCGTGCCCCGGCTGCCGGACACGGCGGGCTTCCTGGCCTGCGCGGTCGACAGCCTGGTGGCGGGCGGTGACCACATGATCGTGCTCGGGCGCGTGCTGGGCGCCGGGCGCGGCGAGGTGCCGCCGCTGACCTACCACGCGCGGTCGTTCGGCACGCACACGGCCGTGGGGGGTGAGGCGGCATGACCCCCTCCTCCCCCGGGGAGGCCGTGCAGCACGCCGTCGCCGCGCTCGCCCGGGGCGGGATGGTCGTGGTGGTCGACGACCCGGGCCGGGAGGGCGAGGCGGACCTGGTGGCCGCGGCCGCCTCGGTCACCGCCGAGCAGATGGCCTTCATGGTGCGCCACTGCACCGGCATCGTGTGCACCCCGATGCCCGGTGAGCGGGCCGACGCCCTGCGCCTGCCCCTGATGGTCGCGGACAACACCGACCGTCACGGCACCGCGTTCACCGTCAGCGTGGACCACGTCTCGACGGGCACGGGGGTGTCGGCGGCGGACCGGGCGGCGACGGTCCGCGCCCTGGCCGACAACGCGCTGCGACCCGCTGACCTGCGGCGCCCGGGGCACGTCTTCCCGCTGCGCGCCCGGGACGGTGGTGTGCTGGTGCGGGCCGGGCACACCGAGGCGGCCGTCGACCTCACGTCGATGGCCGGTGCCGGCGAGGTCGCCGTGATCAGCGAGCTGGTGGCCGGGGACGGCTCGATGCTGCGCGGTGACGGCGTGCGCGCGTTCGCCGAGGCCCACGACCTGCCGGTCCTGCACGTCGCCGACCTCGTCCGGTACCGGCGCGCGACCGAGCAGCTGGTGACACCGGTGGCGAGCGCGTCCATGCCGACCGTCTTCGGGGACTTCCGGGCGGTGGCCTACCGGTCGACGCTGGATGGCACCGAGCACCTCGCGCTGGTGCTGGGTGACGTCGCCGCCGCCGGGCACACCGAGGCCGGGGTGCTGGTCCGGGTGCACAGCGAGTGCCTGACCGGCGACATCCTCGGCTCGTTGCGCTGCGACTGCGGAGCTCAGCTGGAACAGGCTCTGCGGGCGATCGCCGACGAGGGCTGCGGCACGGTCGTCTACCTGCGCGGGCACGAGGGCCGCGGGATCGGCCTCGCGCACAAGATCCGCGCCTACGCACTGCAGGAAAAGGGACTGGACACCGTGGACGCGAACCTCGTCCAGGGGCTTCCGGTGGACTCCCGCACCTACGGTGTGGGCGCGCAGATCCTCGCCGACCTGGGCGTTCGCCGGCTCCGGCTGATCACCAACAACCCGGCCAAGTACCGCGGCCTGGACGGTCACGGCCTCCAGATCGCGGGCCGGGTCGCCCTGCCGGTGGCCGCGTCCCCGCACAACGTGCGCTACCTGCGCACCAAGCGGGACCGGATGGGACACCGGTTCGACGAGCCGCGACCACACCCGGTCGGGGGTATGGACCCGACGGGCCACCGTAAGGCAACGTAGAGGCGGCTGCAGGTGACCGGCGTTCGACGACGAAGGCGGTTTCGATGCGCGAATCCATCGTGAGTGCCCTGCCGCCGGCGCGGCCGGCGACGGGCCCGGCCTGGTCCTGCGATGGTGCGAACGAGACCGGCCACCGGGAACGCGACGTCATCGCGGCGTTCAGCGAGGTCACCACGGAGGCGATCACCGCGACCCGGCTGGAGGGCCTGCTCGGCCTCCTCGGCCGCAAGCTGTGCCACCTGCTCGGTGTCATGCGGTGCTCGGTCTACCTGCGCTGCGACGACGGGCGGTTCCGGGGTGCCGCGGGGTACTGCGAACGCGACGGTGACATCTCCGCCGCGGTGCAGACGCAGGAGGCCGGTATCCCGGGTGACCACTTCAGCCGCGAGGTGATCGAGACGGCCGCGCCGGTGCTGATCAGCGACGTGACCAGCGACCCGCGGCCGCACCACCGCACGATGGAGCACTGGCGGGTGCGGGCGATGCTGGGCGTGCCGCTGGTGTTCGACGACGAGGTGATCGGCCTGATCTTCGTGGACAACGTGGATCAGGACCACGTCTACACCGGCGAGGACGTGGCGCTGGCCGAGTTGTTCGCCCGGCTGGGCGCGCTGTTCCTGCGCCAAGCGATGCTCAACGCCCACCTCAAGCGGAAGGCCGCGGAGGTCGTGCGGCAGAAGAACACGCTGGCCTACCTCGCCGACGTGCACCAGAAGCTGACCAACGCCGTGCTCGACGGCGCCAGCATCCAGGCCGTGGTGAGCCTCTTGTCGGAGCTGTCGGCGAAACCGGTGGTGCTCTACAACGAGGACTTCAACGTGCTCGCGTGGTCGGCGCCGCCCGCGCTGAAGATGACGCAACCGCCGGTCCTGCCGCCGCGGATCCGCGAGATGCCCTCGGTGCGGCAGACGCTGGCGACGCTGAGCGCCAGCCGCCCGTCGGCGGTGGTGCCGCAGACGCTCGCCGTCGGACTGGGCCGGCGGCACCTGATGTGCCGGCTGATCATCGAAGGGCAGGTCAGCGGGTACCTCGGCATCGTCGAGGTCGGGCGCGGCCTGGAACACCGGGACAGCAAACTCGCCGAACACGGCGCGACCGTGTTGTCGTTGCAGATCCTGTCCGAACGGCGGCAGGCCGAGGCCGAGGGCCAGGCCCGCGAGGACTACCTCTCGGACCTGCTGCACCGCACCCGGGACGCCGAGCAGCTGGTGCGCCGCGGGCCGCAGTTCGGGGTGGACCTGTCACAGCCGCACGTGCTGGTGCGGTTCTCGCTGGACAGCGCGAACCAGAGCGTGAGCGTGTCGGTGGGACGCAAACTCGTGGTGGAGCAGCTCGCGCGGGCGCTGGACGTTCCCGACCCGGCGGCGGTGAGCCTGCCCGGGGCGGTGATCGCACTGGTGCGACTGCCCGACGGGGCGGTTCCGGAGGACCTGCGGGACGCGGTCGGCCAGGTGCGGGCCGCGGTGGCGCCACGGCTGCGCGTGAGCACCGCGACGATCTCGGCCGTCTGCCGCAGCGCCGAGGATTTCCCCATGGCGCACCGGCAACTGCGCGAGATCGACGAGCTCGCCCGGTCGTTCGGGTGGCCGGGCGGTGTGCTGACCGCCGACGAGCTGGGGGTGTTCCGGGTGATCGCCGCGACCGGCCGGGTCAAGGAGGCGGTCCACTTCGCGCACGAGTTCATCCGCCCGCTGCAGGACGGTGACAGCGACGCGCTCCTGGACACCTGGCGGGCGTTCGTCGCCGCGCAGGGGCGGGTGCAGGCCACGGCCGCCGACCTGGGCGTGCACGAGAACACCATCCGGTACCGACTGGGCAAGATCCGCAGGCTGATCCAGCGTGATCCGTCCGGATTGGACTGTCTCCTGCAGGCGCGGCTGGCGTTCCAGATCCTCGACCTCGCCGGCTGGTGACGCGCGAGGTTCACGACAGGCCCATCTCGCGGGCGCACGGCTGGGCATCTCGGGCGATTTCCTTGCCCGCGGCGGGGTGCGCGGAGCAGAGTCGAAGACATGAGGTACAGCGTGACATCCCGGATCAATCCACAGTGGATTCCTACCGGCCGCACCGGTGCTACGCGGGCAGCCGCCGGAGCCGGGCTCGCACTGGGGCCGCACCCGCGTTCGGCGCGGCCGGGTTACCGTCCCGCCGGCCGCGGCGGCGCTCACGCACCGGCTGTGCGAGGCGGACCGCAACACCCACCCGCCGCACACGGCGCGGTCACCACCCCCACCGCAGGCCCGCCGGCCAGAGCGGCGCGCACGCACCGGCTGTGCGAGGCGGACCGCCACACCCACCCGCCGCGCACCCGACACGGTCCCACCACCACCGCAGGCCCGCCGGCCAGGGCATCACCCGAGACGGCCACGGCCACCCATTCCCCGGCGACCGGCACACCTCCCGTAATGCGGCGACCGGCACACCTCCCGTAATGCGGCCGCCGCAGCCCCGGGGGGCCGGCGTGGCGACCGCCGACGCCAGCACCACCCCCGCCGCGACCGCCGCGGCCTCGGTGTGCCGGGGTGTCAGTCGGGTGGCTCGGGCAGGCCCTCGTCGGGCTTGACTTCCTCCGAGTTGGGCGGCGTTTCGACGTCCTCGGTCGGCCCGATGTCCAGATCCGGGTGCCGCACCTCGGGGAAATCCGGCGACAGCGGCGGCTCGGGGTTCTTCTTCTCGTCCTTGTCGGTCATGGCACCGGCTTACCCCGATTCCGCGAAACGTCAACCGGGCTGGCACCGCGGGCACCACACGGTGCCGCGCCCGCCGACCCGGCCGTGCTCGAGCGTCGTCCCGCACCGCGGGCACGACCCGGACGGCTCGTCCCGGCGGCCGGTCAGCCAGCTCGTGCGCGGCGGCACCCGCTCGGCCTTCACCGCGGACCGCAGCACCTTCCGCATCTCGCGGTGCAACGCGTCCACGACCTCCGCGTCCAGCGAAGCCGCGGGCACGTGCGGGTTCAGCTTGGCGCGCCACAGGATCTCGTCCACCAGCAGGTTCCCCAGCCCGGCGAGCACCGACTGGTCGGTGAGCAACGCCTTGAGCTGCCGCCGCCCGTCGAGCAGCTCGCGGAACCGGTCCCGGGAGACCGCCAGCGCGTCCGGGCCGGTGTCGGCGAGGAGCCGCTCGAGTTCGGCGTCCCCGTCCACCAGCCGGAGCCCCTGCAGCTTGCGCATGTCGCGGTACCGCAGCTCACCGTCGCCGAACACGAAGATCACCCGGTCGTGCTTGCGCCGCTCGTCCGCACCCGGGGCCCAGTCGAACGACCCGGTCATGCCGAAGTGCAGCACCACCACCGGCCCGCCGTCCACCGGCGCGATCAGCCACTTGCCCAGCCGCCGCGGCTCGGCGAACCGCTGGTTCCGCAGCTCCTCGCGGAGCCGGCGGGCACCCACCCCGCGCAGCACACCGTCGTCGAGGACCACCACGTCCTCGATTCGCTTCCCCACCGCGTGCGCGGCCAGGACCCGGCGGAACCCCTCGACGTCCGGCAACTCGGGCATGCCCGAGCGTTCCACACCCGCGACCCCGCCAAACGTCAATTCATCACGTGTTGATTTCTGTCCCCGGCACGGGCATCCTGGAGGCATGGTGCTGTCGAAGAAGGTGGCCAGGTTCAACCGCGTCGCGACCAACCGGGTGACCGGACCGTTCAGCAAGCGGCTCCCCGGGTTCGGCACGATCGTCCACCGGGGACGGAAGTCCGGGAAGACGTACCGGACTCCGGTGAACGTCTTCCGCACGCCCGGCGGGTTCGTCGTCGCGCTGACCTACGGCCCGGACGCCGACTGGGTGCGCAACGTGCTCGCCGCGGACGGCTGCGAGATCGAGACCCGGGGCCGGGTCGTCAAGGCGACCCGGCCCCGGCTCGTGCACGACGAACGCCGCTCCGGCATGCCGCCGGGGGTCCGACAGATCCTGTCGGTGATCGGTGTGACGGACTTCCTGGCCCTGGACCGGGTCAGCTGAGCAGTTCGCGCAGCTCGCCGACCACGCCGGCGCGGCGTTCCGGGGCCGGTTCGAGGAGGGTGACCTGCAGGGTGGTCACCCCGGCCTCGCGCAGGGCCGCCAGCCGCTCCTTGACGTACCCCTTCGGGCCGACGAGGGAGATCGCACGCAGCAGGTCGGCGGGCACCGCCGCGGCGGCCTCCTCCTTCTTGCCGTCGAGGTAGAGGTCCTGGATCAGCTTGGCCTCGGCCTCGTAGCCGTACCGGCAGGCGAGCTCGTTGTAGAAGTTCTTGCCGCGTGCGCCCATGCCGCCGACGTACAGGGCGACCACCGGGCGGACCCAGTCGAGCATGTGGCCGACGTCCTCGCCGATCGCGACCGGCACGCCGACGGCGATGTCGAGCTCGCCCAGGGACGGGTCCCGCTTGGCCTTGCCCTCGGCCAGCGCGTCGCCCCACACGTCGGCCGCGCGCTCGGGGTGGAAGAAGATCGGCTGCCAGCCCTCCGCGATCTCCGCGGTGAGGGCGACGTTCTTCGGGCCGATCGCGGCGATCTGCACCGGGATCCGTTCGCGCACCGGGTGGTTGATGAGCTTGAGCGGCTTGCCGAGGCCGGTTCCCTGGTCCGCCGGCAGCGGGATCTGGTAGTGCTTGCCCTCGTGGACGACCCGCTCGCGGCGCCACACCTGACGGCAGATCTCGACGATCTCACGGGTGCGGCCGAGCGGCGCGTCGTAGCGCACGCCGTGGAAGCCCTCGACGACCTGCGGCCCGGAGGCGCCGATACCGAGGATGAAGCGGCCGCCGGAGACGAAGTCGAGGCCGGCCGCGGTCATCGCGGTCAGCGTCGGGGTCCGCGTGTAGATCTGGAGGATGCCCGACGCGAGCTGGACCCGCTCGGTCTTCGCGGCGACGTACCCGAGCTGGCTGACCGCGTCGAACGAGTAGGCCTCGGGGATGGTGACGACGTCGAGCCCGGCCTTCTCCAGCTCGACGACGTCCCGGACGCTCTCGGCGAACCCGCCGGAGTACGAGATCTGGGTGCCGATCCGCATCGATCCCACCTTCTGTTCTAAGCGTGCGCTTACCTGCGCTGCCACACTACCGGCTGGTAATCCACTCCGAAACCACCCGGTCGAGGACGGGCAGCGGCAGGATCCCGTGCCGCAGCACGACGTCGTGGAAGTCCCGCAGGTCGAACCGCTCCCCCAGCGCCCGCTCGGCGCCCGCCCGGATCCGCTCGATCTCCAGCCGTCCCGCCATGTAGGACAGCGCCTGGCCCGGGCATCCGGCGTAGCGGTCGATCTCCTCCTCGATCTCCACCGGCGCCATCGGGGTGTTCTCGCGCAGGTAGTCCACCGCCCGCTGCCGGCTCCAGCCGAGCGCGTGCATCCCGGTGTCGACCACCAGACGGGCCGCGCGCATCGCGTCCTGGGTCAGCAGCCCGAAGCGCGCCACGTCGCCGGTGTACAGGCCCATCTCGTCGGCCAGCCGCTCGGCGTAGAGGCCCCAGCCCTCGGTGTAGGCGTTCACCTCGGCGATCCGGCGCAGCAACGGCAGGTCGAGCCCGAGCGCGAGCGACAGCTGGAAGTGGTGCCCCGGCACGGCTTCGTGGTAGGCGACCGCCTCGCTGACGTGCCGGAAGCGCTCACCGGCGTGCGTGGTGTTCGCGTAGTAGGTGCCGGGCCGGGAACCGTCGAGCGCCGGTTCGATGTAGTAGGCGATGGTGCCCGCGTCGGCGTCGGTCTCCGGCACCGCACGGACCTCGCACCGTTGCGGTGGGACGGTGCGGAACCACCGCGGCGCCTCGGCTTCCGCCCGCGCGATGGCGGTCCGGGCCGCCGCCAGCAGCTCCTCGCCGCTGTCCCAGCGCAACGCGGGATCGGTGCGCAGGCGGGTGAAGACCTCGCCCAGCTCGCCCGTGCCGAAGACGCGGCGGCCGAGCGCGCGGAACTCCCCGGCCAGGTCGGCGATCAGGGCCAGCCCGATGTCGTGCAGCTCCTGCGCGGAGCGTTCGGTGGTGGTGTGCGCGCGGATCAGCCCGGCGTAGCGCTGCAGGCCGCCGGGCTGCCAGCACAGGCCGGCCTCCTCGGCCGGGCGGGCACGCGGCTTCAGCTCCGCGACCAGGAATTCGCGGTACCGGGCCAGCGCGGGCCGCACGGTGTTCTCCAGCAGGGTGTCCCGCTCCGCGGCCCGCGATCCGACGTCGAGGCTCAGCGGTGCCACTCCCGGCGTGGCGAGCAGCCGGTCGAAGTACCCGATCGCCGCGTCCACGAGGAACCCGGGCGGGACGAGGCTACCGCTCTGGCGCTCGATCACCTCGTCCACGAAGGACGGGATCGCGGCCAGCCGGGCGAGGAAACCCGACACCCGCGCCTGGTCGGTCAGCGGGACCATCGGCAGCGTGATCAGCAGCAGCTGCATCGGGGCGGTGAAGGCGTCGCTGACGGCGAACTCGGGCAGCTTCGCGTCGAGGAGGTCGACCGCCGCGCGGGCCTGCTGGATCACCACGTCGCGGGTCAGCGACTCGTCGAGCCCGGTGACGTCGACGGCCTCGGCGCGGGCGGCGATGTCGAGGTAGGCCGCCCGGTGGCCCGCCTCCGCCGCGGCGCCGAGGCGGGGCAGCCGGTCGTGGTCGCCGGGCAGGCCCAGCACCGACGGCCGCAGCGGGTCGGCCTCGAACAGCCGGTCCGTCAGCTCGCCGGCGAGCGCGTCCACCCGGCTCATGCCCGCGCGATCCACTCGTCGACCACCGCTTCCAGCACCGACATCGGGAGCGCGCCGCCGCCGAGGACCAGGTCGTGGAAGGCGCGGATGTCGAACCGCTCCCCCAGCGCCCGCTCGGCCCGCGCCCGCACCCGCTGGATCTCCAGCCGGCCCACCATGTACGACAGCGCCTGTCCGGGGTAGGCGATGTACCGGTCCACTTCGGACTCGATCTCCACCTGCGGCATCGGCGTGTTCTCCCGCAGGTAGTCCACGGCCTGACGGCGGCTCCAGCCCTTCGCGTGCAGGCCGGTGTCCACGACGAGCCGCCCGGCGCGCATCGAGTCCATCGTGAGCATGCCCAGCAGCGCCACGTCGTCGGAGTACAGGCCCATCTCGTGCGCGAGCCGCTCGCTGTAGAGGCCCCACCCCTCGGCGTAGGCGTTGAAGTCCCCGATCCGGCGCAGCAGCGGCAGATCGGTCAGCGTCAGTGCCGTCGAGAGCTGGAAGTGGTGCCCGGGAATGGCCTCGTGGAAGGCCATCACCTCGGCGGCGTGCCGGAACCGCTCGGTCACCTCGTGGGTGTTGGCGAAGTAGATGCCCGGGCGCGAACCGTCGACGGACGGCTGCAGGTAGAACGCGGCGGGCCCGCCCGGCGCTTCGGCCGGCGGCACCGGTTCGACCCGCCACGGGTGCGGCGGGATCCGGCCGAACCACGCCGGCGCGGCCTCCTCGGCGCGGCCGATGGCCGCCCGGGCGGTGTCCAGCAGCTCCTCGGCACTGCGCCAGCGCAGGTCCGGGTCGGTGCGCAGCCGCCGGAAGATCTCGGCCAGGTCGGCGGTGCCGAACACGCGGCTGCCGATCTCGGTGTACTCGCCGGCGAGGTCGGCGATGATCCGCAGCCCGGTCTCGTGCAGCTCGTCCGGGGTGCGGTCGGTGGTGGTGTGCGCGCGGGCCAGTGCGGCGTAGATCCGCTCACCGTCCGGCAGCCAGCACACGCCCGGCTTCTCCGGCGGCCGTCCGTGCGGCGCGATGTCGGTGGCCAGCGCGTCCCGGTAGGCGGCGAAGGCCGGGCGCACGACCTCGGCCAGCACCCGCTCGCGCTCCCGGCCGAAGTCCTCGGTGGGCGCGGGCTGGCGCAGCAGCGGATCGGCGTCCGGGGCGGCGAGGTAGCGGTCCAGGTGCGCGATCGCGGCCCGCACCAGGTGCTCGACCGGCACGCGTCCCGCGGCGACGCCGGCACGGTGCCGGTCCGCGGCCTGCTCCAGGTACCGCGGGATCGCGGCGAGCCGCCGCAGGTGCCGCCGGCCCTGCTCGTCGTCCGCGACGCCGACCATCGGCAGGATGGTCAGCAGGCCCACGGCGGGCGCGACGAAGATGTCGCTGACGGTGTACTCGACGAGGTGGGCGTCCAGCCGGTCGAGGTAGCCGCGCGCCTGGTCGAGCAGGACGTCGCGGGTCACCCGGTCCTCGCCGCTCACCGTGGCCGGGTCGAGCGCCCCGGCGCGCCGGACGAAATCCTCGAGCCGCTCGCGGTAGGCCGCCTCGGCCTCCTCGCTCAGGTCCCCGAGCCCGTCCCGGTCCGAGTCGAGGCCCAGCACCGCCGGCCACAACGGTTCGGCGTCGAACAGGGCTTCCACGAACTCGTCGGCGAGCTTCACGACCTCGGTCATGCATCCATCCCAGTGTCGTCGGGTCACGGCTGCCGCCAGCCTAGAACGTCGGCCGGGGTGAACACTCCGGCCACGAGGGCCAGGCGGTAGCGTTTCCTGCTGTGGCCGTGACCGATCCCGCCGACGTCCGCCTGCTCGCCGCACTGGCCGAGCTGGGCAAGGTGGCCGTGCACGAACTCGCCGCCCGGATCGGGATGGATCCGCGCGAGGCCGCCTACCGCCTGGTGGCGCTGTCCGGCAGCGGGCTGCCCCTGCTGGTCGGCGTGGAGAGCGACCCGCAGGGCCTGCGCGCCGCGCTCGCGTTCCGCTCCCCGCCCGCGCCCTACCAGGCTCATCCCTCGGGTGCGGTGCCCGCCGGCCACCCCGGGCGCCCGGCCGCGGGCCCTCCGCCGCCGGCCGGGTTCGCGCCACCCGGCGGGGCCGGCGTGCCCGGCCACCCGGCGCCGAACCCGCCGTCCGGGCCGTACCCGGCGCCGGGTGCCCCGCAGGGTGTCCCGTCCGGGCCGTACCCGGTGCCGAACGGTGCCCACGGCATGCCGTCCGGGCCGTACGCGGTACCGGGCGCCGCGCAGAACGCGCCGTCGGGACCGTACGCGGTGCCCGCCCCCGCGCACCAGCAGCCGGGCGGTCCCGGCGGCGTGCCCTCGGGCCCCCATCCGGCGCCCGCGCCGGACCCGGTGATCAGCACGTGGGGCCCGCCGCAGACGGCGTCGTGGGCGCGCGGCGACCAGCGCCCCGCTCCCCCGCCCGGCCCGCGGACCGGCCGGATCGGCGACCGCCTGGCGAGCCAGGGCCTGGAGGGCGAACAGCTGACCGTGCAGCTGCTGGAGGTCCAGGACCCGGCGGACTTCCTGTTCGGCGCGGCCGGGTACCGGCTGGAGCCGGGCGAGCGGGCCGTCGTGGTGCACACCGAGGTCACCAACACCGGCCCGGTGCCGTTCGTGTCGCTGCCGGACAACTACCTGGAGCTGCTGACGGCCGACGGAACCGCGATCGCCAAGGCGGCGGTGTCGCTCACCTCACGGCCGCCGCACAAGATCGGCGTCCAGCCCGGCGAGACGGCCGGCGGGCACACGGTCTACGTGCTGGCCGAGTCGACCCGCGTGGTGTCGGTGCGCTGGAGCCCCCGGCCCGAGCCGGACGAGCGCTCGCTGACCTGGTCCCTGGAGGACTAGCGCGTGTCTGACACCAGTTTCGGCTGGTTGTTGGGATGCTGCTGGTGGTGTGGCGGTGCGAGTTGCTGTCGGATGCGGCCTCGCCGGATGGTCGGCGACGAACCGGGGACATCTGCGCGCCCGCGGCGTCACCACAGTGATCCCCGAGCCAGCTGACCAGCCTAGGCACCGCAAACGCCGCGGTTCCGGCACGCGGGCGACCGCCTGCCTTCGACGCGGCGGACCACCGAGGTCGCAGCGTCGTCGAACGACGGTTCACCCTGCCCGAACCGTGGCGGGCCCCCGGCTACTCGTTACGACACGTTGGCCATCGTCTACCGATCAGCAGTCGTCCTGCATGTCCTGATCACCTGGACAAAGACAGTGTTAGACACGCTCTGGCGCTACCGCGCTTCCGCCCCGCTGGGGCCGGCGCCGTCGCGGGCGTCAGCTCTCCGCGCGCAGCACGTCCAGCGCGTGCGCGAGGTCGTCCGGGTAGGGCGCCTCGAACTGGACCCACCGGCCGTCGGCCGGGTGCGCGAACCCGAGCGTGCGCGCGTGCAGCCACTGCCGCGTCAGGCCGAGCTTGCGGGCCAGCACCGGGTCCGCCCCGTACGTCAGGTCCCCCGCGCACGGGTGGCGCAGCGCCGAGAAGTGCACGCGGATCTGGTGGGTGCGCCCCGTCTCCAGCTTGACGTCGACCAGCGACGCGGCGCGGAAGGCCTCGATCACCTCGTAGTGCGTGACCGACGGGCGGCCGCCGGCGACCACGGCGAACTTGTAGTCGTGGCGGGGGTGCCGGTCGATGGGCGCGTCGATGGTGCCGCGCGTCGGATCGGGGTGGCCCTGCACCACGGCGTGGTAGCCCTTGTCGACCGTGCGTTCCTTGAACGCGCGCTTGAGCACCGTGTAGGCGTGCTCGCTCTTGGCCACCACCATGACGCCCGTGGTCCCGGCGTCGAGCCGGTGCACGACCCCCTGGCGCTCGGCGGCGCCGGAGGTCGAGATCCGCAACCCGGCCGCGGCGAGCCCGCCGACCACGGTGGGACCGGTCCAGCCGGGACTGGGGTGCACCGCGACGCCGACCGGCTTGGACACCACCACGATGTCGTCGTCGTCGTGGACGATGCGCAGCCCGTCGACCGGCTCGGCGACCACCTCGACCGGGTTGTCCGGCTCGGGCAGGGTCACCTCGAGCAGCGAGTTGGCCGACAGGCGGTCGGACTTGCCGGCGGGCCGGCCGTCCAGCAGGACGTCACCGGACTCGGCCAGTTCGGCGATCACCGTGCGGGACAGGCCGAGCAGTTTCGCCAGGCCCGCGTCCACGCGCATGCCGTCGAGCCCGTCGGGGACGGGCAGCATCCGGGCGCTCACCGCTTCGCCCTGCCCTTCACGGTCCCGTCGTACTCGCGGCCGAGCAGCGACAGCAGCACGATCAGCACGCCGCCGACGCAGATCGCCGAGTCGGCCACGTTGAAGACGGGCCAGACGTCGCCGTTGGGCGCGAACAGCGACACGAAGTCGACGACGTGCCCGCGCAGCACGCCGGGGGCGCGGAACAGCCGGTCGGCCAGGTTGCCCGCCGCGCCGGCGAGGATCAGCCCGAGCCCGACCGCCCAGCCGACCGACCGCAGCCGCCCGGCGAACCAGATCAGCGCGACGACGACGCCGATCGCGACGATGCCGAAGATCCAGGTGCCGCCGGTGGGCCCCATGCCGAAGGCCGCGAAGGGGTTGCGGATCAGCTGCAGGTAGACGAGGCCACCGAGGATCCGGACCGGCTCGTGCCCCGCCAGGGTGGCCACGACGACCGACTTGGTCACGACGTCGAGCGCGAGCACGACGACGGCGATCACGGCCAGCAGCAGGGCGCGCCGCTTCGGGGGCGGGCTCACCTGCTGCTCGTCCGGCACGGTGTCCGGGGAGGGCTGGGGGTCACTGCTCACCCCGCCATTGTCCACGTCAGGCCCGCCCGCCCGGTCGCGGTCCCCGCTCAGGCCAGGAACCCCGGCAGCGGCCGCGGGTCCGGCGCCGGCGCCCACCGGCCGTCGACCACCGCGTAGGTCCACCGGGCGCCGCGCGCGACGATCTGCCGCAGGGCGGTCACCAGCCGGTCCACGTGCTCGGTCGTGGTGCCCAGGCCGAGGCTCACCCGCAGCGCCTGCTGCCCCTCCCGCCCCGTGCGCCGCACCAGCCGCCGCACGGCGATGTGCGCGCAGAACGCCCCGTCGCGCACGCCGATCCCGTACTCGGCCGACAGCACCGCCGCGACCCAGCCCGGGTCGAAGCCGTCGAGCACGAAGCTCACCGTCCCGACCCGCTCGGCGGCGCCGTCGAACAGGCGCAGCTCGGCCAGGCCCGGCACGGTCGCCAGACCGCGGCGCAGCCGCTCCAGCAGCGCGCGCTCGTGCTCGGCCACCGCGTCCCACGACGCGGCCAGCCGCTCGCACGCCACGCCCAGCGCGTACACGCCGACCGTGTTCGGCGAACCGGCCTCGTGCCGTTCGGCGCCGGACTGCCACGCCACGCCGATGCCGTCGCCGTCCCGGCGCACCGCCTTCGTCGCCCCGCCACCGGCCAGGTACGGGTCCGCCGCGCGCAGCCAGTCCGCCCGGCCCACGAGCGCGCCGGCCCCGAACGGGGCGTACAGCTTGTGCCCGGACAGCGCCACGTAGTCCACGTCCAGCTCGCGCAGCGAGATCGGCCGGTGCGGGGCCAGCTGGGCGCCGTCCAGCGCGATGCGCGCGCCGTGGCGCCGGGCCGCGGCCGCGATCTCGGCCACCGGCAGCAGCTCGCCGGTCACGTTCGACGCCCCCGTGACGACCACCAGCCGCGGCCCCTCCGGGCAGGCCCGCAGCGCACTGTCCACAGCGGACACCGCAGCCAGTCGCGTGGCGGGCAACGGAATCCGGTGCACGTTCGGGCCGCGCCAGGGCAGCAGCGCGGCGTGGTGCTCGGTGTCGAACAGCACCACCGAGGTGTGCCGCGGCACGCTGCGGGCCAGGAGGTTCAGCGCGTCGGTCGTGTTGCGGGTGAACACCACCGCGTCCGACAAGCGGGCGCCGGCGAAGCGGCGCAGCACGTCACGAGTGCGCTCGTAGACCTTTGTGGACACCTGCGAGGCGAACCCGGCGCCGCGGTGCACGCTGGCGTAGTAGGGCAGGAACTCGTCCACCGCGCGCCGCACGTCCTCCAGGCACGGGGCGCTGGCGGCGTGGTCGAGGTTGGCGTAGCCCAGCGCGCCACCGGTGACCAGCGGGACGGTCGCCGTCGCGGTGACGGCGGGCAGGGTGGGGGCGGCGACACGATCGAGAGCGAGAGTCATCGAAGGCTCCTCGGGTCCAGGGACCCGCCAGGGGGTCCGCGCTTGCCCGCCGCACCTCGCGACGAGCCAGGTCCTCACCCGGGGCACCCCACCGCGGAAGGAGGGTTGCCGGCCAGCGAGCCGGGGCTTGACGCTGGCACTCATGACCTACCGGCACACCGTAGCCGATGACCGCGGCCGCGCGCCAGCGCGTCTCACGTCCCGGACTCGCCCTTCCAGCGCGCGAGCGGGCCGGCCCGGTCGACCGCGCGGATGCGGCGCTCGGCGGCGTCGCGTGCCGATTCGGTGGTGACGATCAGGATCTGGTCGCCGCGCTGGAGACGGTCGGTGCGCTCCGGGGTGAAACTGCGGCCGTCGCGCACGATCAGGCTCAGCGAAGCGCCGTGCGGCAGCCGCAGCTCGGACAGGTACACGCCGTGCAACCGCGAATCGCGGTGGATCCGCACCTGCAGCAGCTCGGCCTGCAGCTCGTCCAGCGGCGCGGCATCGACCGCGATCTCCTTCGGCTCGGTGTCGGCGGGCAGCCGGAGGAGGCGCGCCAGCGGGCCCAGCGTGGGCCCCTGCACCAGGGTGAGCACGATCACCAGGACGAACATCGCGTCGACGAGCCGTTGCGCGCCGGGCAGCTGCCGGGACAGCGGGATCATCGCGAGCACGATCGGCACCGCGCCGCGCAGCCCGGCCCAGGACAGGAAGACCTGCTCGCGCGCCCGGACGCGGAACGGCAGCTGCGTGATCAGCACCGACAACGGCCGGGCGAGCAGCAGCACCACCGCCCCGGCGATCAGGCCGGGCACGACCGCCTCCAGCAGCCGCTCGGGCGAGGCGAACAGGCCCAGCAGCACGAACAACCCGATCTGGGCGAGCCACCCGAGTCCCTCGGCGAAGGACAGCGTGTCGGAGCGGTGCGGCAGGCTGGAGTTGCCGAGCACGACCGCGGCGACGTAGGTGGCCAGCAGCCCGGACGCGTGCAGCAGCTGCCCGGACGAGTAGGCCACCACGCAGACCGCGACCGTCGCAAGTGGATACAGGCCGGTCGCCGGCAGCGCGGCGCGGCGCAGGGCCCACGCGCCGGCGAACCCGAGCGCGAGGCCGAGGACGAGCCCGGCGGACAGTTCGTAGACCACCAGCAGCGGCAGCGACCAGTCGACGCGGGTACCCTCGGCGAGCACGACGACCGCCATGTAGGCCGGGGCGTCGTTGATGCCGGACTCCAGCTCCAGGGCGCCGACGAGCCGTTTGGGCAGGCCCACGCTGCGCAGCACGGAGAACACGGCGGCGGAGTCCGTCGGGGCCAGCACGGCGCCCCACAGCAGGGCGGTGCGCCAGTCCAGACCGAGGAGCCAGTGCAGGGCCGGGCCGGTGATCGCGATGCTCAGCCCCACCGCCACCGTGGACAGTGCCACCCCCTGGGGCAACGCGGGTTTCACCGCCGTCCAGCGGGTGGTCAGGCCGCCCTCGGTGAGGATCATGACGAGCGCGGCCAGCCCCAGCGCCTGGGTCAGGAACGGGTCGGCGACCCGGACGCCGAAGCCCACCTCGCCGAGCAGCACGCCGATCGCGAGGTAGAGCAGCAGCGACGGCAGGCCGAGCCGGGTGGAGAACCGGACCGCGAGCACGGCGGCCAGCAGCACGGCCGCGCCCATCCCCAGCACGACCGGCAGCTCGCCCACCCGCACCTCCCCTGCCCGGTTTGTCAGGCTCTCAGAATAAGGAGGCCAGGCGGTCCGCCGCGCCGGGCGGGTCGGTTGTGAGCTCGATCAACTTGTCGCGGCCGCGTTCCCCTTGCACGACAACGAGATCACGGGCACGCACCCCGAGTGCCGGTGCGAGCACCTCGCGCACCGCCTCGTTGGCCTTGCCCTCGACGGCGGGCGCCCGCACCCTGACGACGAGCGCCGTCCCCAGCGGGCCGTCCCAGGAACCCCCGACGGCGTCCCGCTTGGCCCCCGGCTTGACCCGCACAGCGAACCGCATGGGGTGACTGTCGCACGGTCGTGGTCTTGCGTGGTGACCGGGCGCCCGGCGCAACCGCGATTGCGCGCGGCGGGCAGCCTGGGCACGCCTCGTGGGCGATCCGGCACCGCGCGGGGCACCACGCGGCGGCACCTCGGAGCGGAGGTGCAGCCCCGGTCAGGCGGCGCCCGAACCGAGGTCCGGGAGCTCGACCCCCAGGCGCGCCAGGGGTTCCTCCGCGGCCGGCAGCAGCCGCACCGCGCGGTCGGCGCGCCGGTCGAACCAGCCGGCCGCCACGCCCCGCGCGAACAGCGCCGCGGGGAGCGCGCCGCCCAGGTGGTCCCGTCGCTCGGTCCAGTCCAGACAGCCCCGCAGCAGCGGGCGGCGCCCGCCCTCGGGGACCTCGACCCCCAGCGACGTCAGCACCTCCCGCCCCCGGCCGGTCAGCGTGAGCCCCCCGGAGGCGTCCACCAGCCCGGTCCGCACCATCCCCTCCCGCAGCGCGACGCCCACCGCGCCGGCCAGGTGGTCGTAGCAGGTGCGCGCGAACGCCAGCCGCCGCACGCGCAGGGAATCCCGCAAACCGGTGGCCGCCCGGTGTTCCGCGTGCTGGGCCAGGTGCTCGATCAGCTCCGCCACCCGGGGATCGGCGATCCGCACGTACCGGTGCCGCCCCTGCTTCACCCCGGCGACGAACCCCGCCTCCTTCAGCCGGGTCACGTGCTCGCTCGCGGTCGACGGCGCGATCCCCGCCGAGCGCGCCAGCTCGCCCACGGTCCAGGCGCGGCCGTCGAGCAGGGCCAGGCACATCGCCGCCCGGCTCGGGTCGGCGAGCACCGCGGCCACCTCGGCGAGGGCGATCGTCTCCACACGCCCACGGTAGCCCCGCGACCTTTCGGCGTGCGCCGAAACGTCAGCCGAGCGCGCCCAGGAACACCGACGACACCTCCACCGCCGGCTTCGACGAGTCCGATCCGAGCAGCAGCACGGAGAACGCCACGTCGTCCCGGTACCCGGCGAACCAGCCGTTGGCCTGGCTGCCGTCGCCGAACTGCGCCGTGCCGGTCTTGCCGGACACGGCACCGCGGCCGCGCAGCCCGGTCGCCGTGCCACCGGTGACGACCTCCCGCATCATCGACCGCAGCGCCGCGATCACCTCCCCCGGCGGCGCCCGGTACCCGGTGTTGACCTGGGTCTCCATGCCCTGCCACAGCTCCGGCGTGACCGCCCCGCCGTGCGCCACCGTCGCCGCCATCAGCGCCAGCCCGAACGGGCTGGCCTGCACGGTGCCCTGCCCGATCGCCGACTCGACCTGTTCGGCCTCCCCCGTGCTGGCGACCACTTTGCCGGCCTCGGTGGTGATGCCCGGGATGGTGAAGTCGGCGTTGAGGCCGAACTCGCTCGCCGCCGAGGCCAGCGCGTCGGCCGGCAGCGCCGCCGCCAGCTGGGCGAACGTCGTGTTGCACGAGTGCGCGAACGCGGAGTGCAACGGCAGCGGCGGCAGGGCGAACTGGTCGTCGTTGGGGATCGTCCGATCCCCGATCCGCACGGTCCCCGGGCAGTCCGCCACCGTGTCCGCGGTCGCCGCCCCGGACTCCAGCAGCGCCGCGGCGGTCGCGATCTTGAACGTCGACCCCGGCGCGTACAGGCCGTTCAGGGCCTTCGGATCGGTGCCCGCGGCCGCGTTCTGCGCCACCGCCAGCAGGTCACCGGTCGACGGCTGGATCGCGACCAGCATCGCCGGCACCCCGGCCGAATCGACCGCCCGCTGCGCCGCGTCCTGCGTCGGCAGGCTCAGCGTCGTGGTCAGCGGCTCCACCTCGACCTCGCCCTGGCCGGACAGCGTCTCCTGGACCGCGCCCTCGGCGTCGGTGCTCACCACCGACCAGCCGCCTGCCCCGCGGCCCGACACCACCCGCTGCAGCGCGGGTGTCAGCACCGGCCCCGCGCCGGGGCCCGCCGGCGGCCCGGCCGCCTGCCACACCAGCACGGGACGGCCGTTGCGGTCCACCAGGGCGTTCTTCCCGGCCCGCGTGCGCACCGCGAGCAGCTGCCCGGCCCGCAGCCTGGGGTGCACGACGGCCGGGCTCCAGTGCACGAGCCACTGCCCGCCGGAGGCGACCAGGTCGAGCGTGTTGTCGTAGGTCCACTCCTGTCCGGGCGCGATCGTCCACGTGACGTGGAAGGTCGCCGTGGCCCGCGCGCCGCCCGGCCTCACCTGGCCCAGTGGGGCCGACACCGCCGCGGGGGCCAGGCCGCGGCGCACGTCGGCCAGCACGACGCTCGCCTCGCGCGGCGCGTCGGTCAGCGCGCCGGCCGCGTCCGCGTCACCACGGGCGAACGCGGCGAGGAAGCGCGCGGCCACCGTGCCGGAATCCGCGGTGGCCGTCCCGCCGGCCCGGGGCTCGTCCGGCGACGAGCCGCCCCACACGACGACCACGGCCGCCGCGACGATCGCGACGACCGCGGTCGCACCCCCGGCCAGGACCCACTTGCGCCACCCCACCGGCGATACCCCCTGTTGGTGTTTCCCGGTCTGTCGGGTGTCAGGGGGCCTTCGTTACCGCCACGGTGACCTTGTCGCCGTCTCCGACGGCACCCGCGAAACCACCGTCGACGTGCCCGAAGGACACCTCGTTCGCCAGCGTCTCGCCCGCCAGGAACTCCTGGTGCAGCGTCGCGGCGGCGACCACGTCCTCCGGCGCGTCCACGGTCAGCGCGATCCGGTCGGCCACGTCGAGACCGGCGTCGCGGCGCGCCTGCTGCACGACGCGGACCAGGTCGCGCGCCACGCCCTCGGCGGCCAGCTCCGGCGTCACGTCGGTGTCCAGCCGCACCAGACCCGAGCCGCCGGGCAGCTCCGCGGTCGCGCCCTCGTCCTTGGCGACCAGGCGCCGCTCGTACTCGCCCTCGGCCAGCTCGATCCCGGCCGCGACGACGGCACCCTCCGGTGTGGTCGTCCAGTCGCCCGCCTTGACGGCCTTGATCACCCGCTGCACGTCCTTGCCCAGGCGCGGACCGGCGGCGCGGGCGTTGACCGCGACCTCGAACCGGCCGTGCGCGGCGACGTCGGTGCTCAGCTCGACCGCCTTGACGTTGACCTCGT
The DNA here is from genome assembly GCF_030814215.1 of Amycolatopsis thermophila. Lineage (NCBI taxonomy): Bacteria > Bacillati > Actinomycetota > Actinomycetes > Pseudonocardiales > Pseudonocardiaceae > Amycolatopsis > Amycolatopsis thermophila. The sequence continues at coordinate 6,416,332 of NZ_JAUSUT010000001.1, forward strand.
CGGCGATGATGTCGGTGAAGTCCGCCAGCCGCTCCGCGTCGTCGGCCGCGATGAGCAGCTTCGCCAGCGGCAGCCGCACGCGCAGCTTGTTCGCCTTGCGCAGCGACAGCGCCGACGAGCACACCTGGCGCACCCGGTCCATCGCCGTCACCAGCGCCGCGTCCGCGGGCAGCTCGTCGACCAGCGGCCAGTCCTGCAGGTGCACCGAGCGGCCGCCGGTGAGCCCGCGCCACACCGCCTCGGTGGTCAGCGGCAGCAGCGGCGCCATCGTGCGCGACACGACCTCCAGCACGGTGTGCAGGGTGTCGATCGCGTCGCGCTCACCGGCCCAGAACCGCTCGCGCGAGCGGCGCACGTACCAGTTGGTGAGCACCTCGAGGAAGTCCCGCACCGAGGCGCACGCGCCCGCGACGTCGCAGGTGTCCAAAGCGGACCCGACGTCGGTGACGAGCTCGCCCGTCTTGGCCAGGATGTAGCGGTCCAGGACGTGCCGGGAGTCCGTGCGCCAGGTGCCTTCCACCCCCTCGGCGTTGGCGTACAGCGCGAGGAAGTAGTAGGAGTTCCACAGCGGCAGCACGGCCTGGCGCACCGCGTCGCGGATGCCCTTCTCGGTGACGATCAGGTTGCCGCCGCGCAGGATCGGGCTGGCCATCAGGTACCAGCGCATCGCGTCGGAGCCGTCCCGGTCGAACACCTCGTTGACGTCCGGGTAGTTGCGCAGCGACTTCGACATCTTCTGGCCGTCGGAGCCGAGGACGATGCCGTGCGAGACGCAGGTGCGGAACGACGGCCGGTCGAACAGCGCGGTCGCCAGCACGTGCAGGGTGTAGAACCAGCCGCGCGTCTGCCCGATGTACTCGACGATGAAGTCGCCCGGGTAGTGGTGCTCGAACCACTCGGCGTTCTCGAACGGGTAGTGCACCTGGGCGTAGGGCATCGACCCGGAGTCGAACCACACGTCGAGCACCTCGGGCACCCTGCGCATGGTGGACCGCCCGGTCGGGTCGTCCGGGTTGGGCCGGGTCAGCTGGTCGATGTGGGGGCGGTGCAGGTCGTCCGGCCGCACACCGAAGTCGCGCTCCAGCTCGTCCAGCGAGCCGTACACGTCCACCCGCGGGTACTGCGGGTCGTCCGACATCCACACCGGGATCGGCGTGCCCCAGTAGCGGTTGCGCGAGATCGACCAGTCGCGGGCGTTCTCCAGCCACTTGCCGAACTGGCCGTCCTTGACGTGCTCGGGGTACCAGGTGATCTGCTGGTTCAGCTCGACCATCCGGTCCTTGAACGCGGTGACCTTGACGAACCACGACGACACCGCGCGGTAGATGAGCGGGTTCCGGCAGCGCCAGCAGTGCGGGTAGGAGTGCTCGTAGGTCTCGTGGCGCAGCAGGACCGGGCCCTGCTGCGCGACCGGCCCGGTGCCGTGCTTGAGGTCGCGGATGATGTCCGGGTTGGCCTCGAACACCTGCTGGCCCTGGTAGTCCGGCACGGTCGCGTCGAAGCGGCCGCGCGCGTCGACCGGGGTCACCGGCACGATGCCGGCCGCGTCACCGGCGGCCTTGTCGTCCTCGCCGTAGGCGGGTGCCATGTGGACGATCCCGGTGCCGTCGTCGGTGGTGACGAAGTCGGCGAGCAGCACCTGGTGGGAGTTCTCGGCACCCACGAAGTAGGGGAACGGCGGCGCGTACTTCACGCCCGCGAGGTCCGCGCCCCGGTAGCGGGCGACGACGGCGGGCTCCTCGCCCAGCTCCCTGGCGTAGGCGGACACGCGCGGCTCGGCGAGCAGGAACCGCTTGCCGTCCGCTTCGACGACCACGTAGTCCACGTCCGGGTGCACCGCGACCGCCTGGTTGGACGGCAGGGTCCACGGCGTGGTGGTCCAGATCAGCAGATACGCACCGTCCAGATCGGACCCGTTGCCCTCGGCGCGGAACCCGACGGTGAGCGCCGGGTCCTGCCTGCTGGCGTAGACGTCCTCGTCCATCCGCAGCTCGTGGTTGGACAGCGGCGTCTCGTCGCGCCAGCAGTAGGGCAGCACGCGGTAGCCCTCGTAGACCAGGCCCTTGTCCCACAGCTGCTTGAACGCCCAGATCACCGACTCCATGTAGGTGACGTCGAGCGTCTTGTAGTCGTGGTCGAAGTCGACCCAGCGGGCCTGGCGGGTGACGTACTCGCGCCATTCACCGGTGTAGCGCAGCACCGACCTGCGGCACGCCTCGTTGAACGCGGCGATGCCCATCTCGTCGATCTGGGACTTGTCGGTGATCCCCAGCTGCCGCTCGGCCTCCAGCTCGGCGGGCAGCCCGTGGGTGTCCCAGCCGAAGCGGCGCTCGACGCGGCGGCCACGCATGGTCTGGTAGCGCGGCACGATGTCCTTGACGTACCCGGTCAGCAGGTGGCCGTAGTGCGGCAGGCCGTTGGCGAACGGCGGGCCGTCGTAGAAGACGTACTCGTTGCTGCCGTTCGCTCCCGGCTCGCGCGCGTCGATGGTGGCCCGGAACGTCCGGTCGGACTCCCAGTAGGCCAGCACGCTGGTCTCCAGCGCCGGGAAGGACGGCTGGGACGGGACCTGGCCGGCCGGCCCGTCGCCGAGCTGAACCTTCGGGTACATCGGTGCGCTCCTCGCGGTGCTCGTCACTGCTCGTGGTGGATCGGTGCGATCCAGCACGGGGACGAAAAAGCGCCGTCCGGGCGCGCTTCCGCGGTACCACCCCGTTTGCCCGCTCCGCGGAGCGGGCCACTTCGTTGACGGCTGTGACGGGCCGTACCCGTCCGGTTCTACTGGGGGCCGCGACGGCCCTGTTCTTCCGGAGGCTCCCCGGTGATGGCCGGATCGACGCCGTGTCCTTCCAGGTTAGCGGCCTCCCGCAACCGCGTTCCCGGAGGGTCGGCGCACGGCGACAGCGGTCAGCACGGCCGCGGCCCCGTACAGCGCGGCACCGAGGACACCGGCCGTGTGCAGCCCGTGCACGAACGACGCGGGCTGCGCCGGGCTGCCCGCGAGGGCACCGAAGGTCGCGATCCCGAGCGCGCCGCACGCCTGCCGCGCCGTGTTGTTCACGCCGCTGGCCACACCCGCCTGCCCGGCCGGCACCCCGCCGACCGCCGCGGCCACGACCGCCGCCGTCAGCAGGCCCAGCCCCACGCCGAGGAAGAAGAACGCGATCAGGAACGTGCCGAGGCCGCTGACCGGGGTGACCCGGAGCAGGCCGAGCAGGCCGGCCGCGCCGGTGACCAGGCCGGCGATCATGACCGGGCGCGGCCCGAAGCGCGCGGTGAGCCGCCCCGTGACCGGGGCCAGCAGCGACAACGGCAGGAACCCCGGCAGCATCGCCAGCCCGGCCGTCAGCGGGCCGGCGTGGTGGACGCCCTGCAGGTAGAGGGTGGCGAGCAGGATCGTGCCGAGGCCGACGAAGTTCATCGCGCCGGCGACGACGTTGGCCGCGGCGAAGGTGCGGGACCGCAACAGGGTCAGCGGCAGCATCGGCGCCGGGCTGGTGCGTTCGGCGGCCACGAACGCCACGGCGGCGATCACACCGAGGACGGCGGCCGGGATGTTCGACTGGATGACGGCGTAGACCAGCGACGCCAGTGCGATCGCGCCCGTCACGGTGCCGCGGACGTCGATCCGCCTGCCGCCGGGCGGATCCGCCGGCACCAGCAGGGTGCCGGCGGCGGCGAGCGCGGTCAGCGGCACGTTGATCCAGAACAGCGATCGCCACCCCACCGCGGTCACCAGCAGACCGCCCAGCAGCGGGCCGGCCGCCAGTGCCAGCGCGGAGACCCCGGCCCAGATGCCGAGCGCGCGGGCCTGCTCGCGGCGGCCGGGGAAGGTGCGGGTGATCACCGCCAGGGTGCCGGGCAGCAGCAGGGCGGCGCCGATCCCCTGCGCCACGCGGAAAACGACGAGGACGGTGGTGCCCGGCGCCAGCGCGCACCCGGCGGAGGCCAGGCCGAAGACGCCCAGCCCGGCGAGCACGACCCGCCGGTGGCCGATCGCGTCACCGAGCGCCCCGCCGGACAGCAGCAGGGCGGCGAGCACGACCGTGTAGCCGTCGACGATCCACTGCAGCGCGGGGACGCCGGCCTGGAAGCGGGCACCGATGGTCGGCAGCGCCACGTTGACCACGGTGACGTCGAGCTGGACCAGGAACATGCCGGCGCACTGGGTGAGCAGGACGGTGCTGCGGTTGTCGGGCATGGGGACACCGAACCGCGGAATCGGTTCCACGTGGGTGGAAGTGTCGGGCGCAGCGGGTCGCCGCGTCGCGCGGATTCCGGACGCTTCGGCCGCGGTGGAAGTGTCCCGGGGGCATGCTGGGGGGCATGACCGGTGGGGATGTCGACATCGCGCGCACCGCGGCGCTCTTCGCGGATCCGGCGCGGGTGCGGGTGCTGACGGCGCTCGGCGACGGGCGGGCGCTGGCGGCGTCGGTGCTCGCGGCGGAGGCCGGGCTGTCGGCGCAGGGCGTCAGCGCGCACCTGGCCAAGCTGCGGGAGGCGGGCCTGGTCGAGGCGGAACGGTCCGGGCGGCACCGGTTCTACCGGCTCGCCGGTGGCGCGGCGGAGATCCTCGAGACGCTGGCGCGGTTCTCGCCCGCGCAGCCGGTGACGTCGCTGCGGGCGGGAACGCGGGCGCAGGCACTGCGCTTCGCCCGGACCTGTTACGACCACCTGGCGGGACGGCTCGGCGTCGAGGTCACCGCGGCGCTCGTGGAGCGCGGGGCGCTGGTCACCACGGACGGCGTGCCCGGCACCGGGCGGCGGCCGGGTGACCAGCTGTCCAAACCGATGGCCGAGCACCCGTACGCGGTGGGCCCGGCCGCGCCGGAGGTGCTGGGGGCCCTCGGGCTGTCCGTGGACGCGGTCGACGCGGGCCGCGGGCGGCGGCCGATGCTGAAGTTCTGCCTGGACTGGTCCGAACAACGGCACCACCTGGCCGGCGCCCTCGGCGCGGCGCTCGCCGCACGGTTCCTCGACCAGGGGTGGCTCACGCGCCGCCGCCCCGGACACCGGGCGCTCCGCCTGACCGACCACGGCGCCGACGCCCTGGCCGACCTGCTCGGGGTGCGGCTCGCCGCCTGACGCCGGTCGCCCCACCGGAAGGCGCGGGCAGCCGCGCGGGAGTCCGGCGCGCCTCGCCGCCCGAGACCGGTCACCGTCCGCGGCGAGGCGCGAGGGCTCAGGCCTTGGACTTCTTCTTCGCGCGGTGAGCCTGCGCCAGGTGCGCGTCCGGCGTGCACCGCGCGCACGGCGTGAACCCGAGGTCGCGCGCTTCACTGACCGAGATCGGGATCACGTCCCGGTCGGCGAGCCAGCCGCAGTCCGTCAGGTGGTATCGCGGGTGCTCGTCGACGACCACGACCTCCACGTCGAGTTCGTCGACGATCTTCGCGTCGGCCTCGTCGGTGCGTTCCTCGCCCGGTTCGCCCTCCTCGGCCGTACCGACGAGCTCACCGGCCGCCGGGATGAGCGCGGTCTGGTCCGCCGGCTCCCCCGCCTCGGCGACCGCGGTCGCCTGCTCGGCGGGCTCGTCCGCCGTCTCCGCCGTCACCGGCTCGTCGGCCACATCATCATCGCCGGCCGACGTCGCCGCTTCGGCCGAGGGTTCGTCCTCGGGCTCCGCGACAGCCGCCTGCCGGCGACGGCCGACCCGGCGCCGCACCCAGTCGACGACCAGCAGCAGCCCGGCGACCACCGACAGTCCGATCGAGATCCACGCCCACAGCGAGCTCGCCGTGATCAGGGCCGTGATCAGCAACCCCAGGGCGGCCAGAACCAGGACCAGAACGATGAAGAGCACGGTGAATTACAACACGGACCACGCCCGGAACGGTTCCGACCCTCCCACGCGGAGCGCCGGAACCGTCACCGGGAAACTCAGCCCGCCTCGGCCCGCGGACCGAACGAGTAGCCCTGCCCGCTGCCGGACCCGGAGGTCGCCTGGCCCGAGTTCGACGACGCCGACGCCGGAGCCGCCGACCCGCGGTCGTCCAGCTCGCGCAGCTGCGATTCCAGGAACCCGCGCAGACGCGTCCGGTACTCGCGCTCGATGGTCCGCAGTTCCTCGATCTTCTTGCCCAGCGCGGTCTTCTCGCTGTTCAGCGTGTTCATCGTCTCGGTGTACTTGCGCTGCGCCTCGCGCTCCATGGTCGTCGCCTTGTCGCGCGCCTGACGCTCGAGCGTCTCGGTGCGGGTGCGGGCGTCGTTGAGCATGTTCTCCGCGCGGGTGCGCGCCTCGTTGACCATCGAGTCGGCCTTGGTGCGGGCGTCGGAGAGCACCTGCTCGGACTTGGCGCGGGCCTCGGCCAGCATGCCGTCGGACTCGGTCTTGGCCTCCGCCGTCAGCCGGTCGGCCATCTCCTGCGCCAGGCCGAGGACCTTCGCCGCCTGCACGTTCGGCTCGCCGCCGTCCGACATCGGGTGGGCCTGGGTCTGCTCGGCAGCCGAGGGCGGCGGCACAGGCGCCAGGCGGCGCTCCTGCGGGCCGGCCCCGGCACGGGCGGCCTCGAGGTCGGCGCGGGTGCCCTCCAGCTCGGCGTCGAGTTGCTCGACCTGCTGGCGCAGCTCGTTGTTGTCCTCGATGAGCCGCGCGAGCTCGGTCTCCACCAGGTCGAGGAACGCGTCCACCTCGTCCTCGTTGTAGCCCCGCTTGCCGATGGGTGGCTTGCTGAACGCGACGTTATGCACGTCAGCGGGGGTCAACGACATCAGATCACCTCACGCACTCCATGGCCTGCTCCGTCACCCGGGTTCCCCCGAAGTCACCCGGGAAGCGCCAGTTGCATCAGTATGAACACAACCAACAGCAGCACCATAATCGATAAGTCCAGTCCGACGCCGCCAACGCGAACCATCGGAATGATCCTCCGCACCACGCGGACCGGAGGATCGGTCACTGTGTAGATGGTCTCCAGCGTCACCGCAACCCCGCCGGCGGGGCGCCAATCGCGTGCGAAGGCACGCACGAGCTCCACCACGACACGCGCTGTGAGCAGCAGCCAAAAGACGAACAGCACGTAGTAGAGGACTAGCCGGACCGCATCCACGAACACCACTCTGCCACATCACCGTGACCCCCGGAGCACCCGGAACACCCAATGTGTCCGGGTCACGTAATCGAACTGTGATTTAGCCAACGGTTTCACCCGTTCGGCCTAAATCGTCACCGATCGTAGTGGTGCTATCACACGGTTCACCCCCGTTTTCCGGAACTCGACGTCGCTCTCAGTGACGAAGGAAGAGTCCGCCCTCGGCGATGCGACGGCGCTCCTCCGCCGTCACCTCCACATCCGGCGGCGACAGCAGGAACACCTTGTTCGTGATCTTGTCCATCGACCCGCGCAGCGCGAACGCCAGGCCCGCCGCGAAGTCCACGAGCCGCTTGGCGTCCGCGTTCTCCATCTGCGTGAGGTTGATGATCACCGGGGTGCCCTCCCGGTACGCCTCGCCGATCCCCCGCGCCTCCACGTAGCTCGTGGGGTGCAGCGTGGTGATCCGCCCCAGCGCGTCCCGGGCCGAGGCGCGGGCGGGCTCGGGCACGGGGCGCAGTCTCGCCACCGGCTCCGGCTGCCGCTCGACCGCGAGCGCGCCGTGCACCGACGGCTCCGGCACGCGGGGACGGGCCCGCGGCGGGGCCTCCTCCTCGTACTCGGAACCGGCGCGGTACCGTCGGCGGGCACGCGGCAGCGGCTCCTCGTCGAAGCCGTCGTAAGCTTCGTCGTCGGCGTAGTCCCGCCGGTAGTCGTCGTCGTAGCGGTCCGCGGCCTCGTAGGAGTCGTAGCCGTCGTAACCACCGCTGTCGGCCGGGATCATGCCGAAGTAGGCCTTCAGCTTCTGCAGCGCGCTCATGCCTCTCCCTAGCCGCTCCCTCACCTGACTACCCGGACGCGATCGCTCACTTCCGGGTGATCTCGCTACGGCGAGGCTAAACCGCGGGCGCCGAGCAACGCGGTTCCGACACGCACACATGTCGAACCGTGCGCGATGGCGGGTTCCAGATCACCGCTCATCCCGGCGGACAGCTCGACCGCGCCCGGGTGGTCCCGGCGGAGGCCGGAAGCGGCCCCGGCCAGGCGCGCGAACGCCTCCGCGGGGTCCGCGCCGAGCGGGGCGACCGCCATCACGCCGCGCAGCCGCAGGCCCTCGAGCCCGGCGACGTGATCGGCCAACTCACCCAGCTGGGTGAGCGGACATCCGCCTCGTGACGGATCGTCGTCAAGGCTCGCCTGGACGAGGACGTCGAGCGGGCCCGGCCGCTCCCCCGCCTCGACGGCGGCGCGCACCGCCTTCGCGAGGGCATCGGCGAGCCGGACCGAGTCGACCGACTGCACCTCGTCGGCCCACCGCACGACCGACCGCGCCTTGTTGCGCTGCAACCGGCCGACCATGTGCCAGCGCGGCGAGGCGCCCGGCCGCAGCCGGCGCACCTCCTCGGCCTTCGGCCCGGCCTCCTGGTCGCGGTTCTCCGCGAGGTCGGTCTGCCCGAGGTCGGTGAGCAGGGCCGCGTCGACCGCGGGGAACGTCTTGGTGACGGCGATCAGCCGGACCTCCGATCGAGGCCGCCCGGCCGCCGCGCAGGCCTTCGCGATCCGGGCCTCGACGGCCTGGAGTGCCTGGGCGATCCCGTCCCGGCGCTGCTCGTCGCTCATTCCGGCTCGGCCCAGGTCAGCGCCGCGATGCGCCCGGTGGTGCCGTCGCGCCGGTAGCTGAACAGGGTCGGGTCCTCGGCCGTGCACCGCGGATCGACGCCCACCTTGCCGACACCGGCCTCGGCGAGCTGGCGCCACAACCCGGCGCGCAGGTCGAGCCCGGGCTTGCCCGCCCTCGTGCGGGTCGCCGAGCCCGGCAGGTGCGCGTCCACGTCCGCGGCCATCTCGGCCGGCACCTCGTAGCACTCGCCGCAGATCGCCGGGCCGAGCAGCACCTCGATGCGGCCCATCTCGGCGCCCGCCTCGACCATCGCCTGGAGCGCGGCCGGCAGCACACCGACCCGGGCGCCGACGCGGCCCGCGTGCACCGCCGCCACCACCCCGGTCTCCGGGTCGCCCAGCAGCACCGGCACGCAGTCGGCGACGAGCACGGCCACCGGCAGGCCCGGCGTCGTGGTCACCAGGGCGTCGGTCGCCTCGGCCGGGGCGGTCTCGGTGCCGTCCACGACGGTGACCGTCCGCCCGTGCACCTGCTCCATCCAGGCCACCCGCTCGACGCCGAGCTCGGTACCCAGCCGCTTGCGGTTGGCCGCCACCGCGGCCGGGTCGTCACCGACGTGGTCACCGAGGTTGAACGTGTCGTACGGCCGCGCCGAAACGCCGCCCGCCCTGGTCGTGACCACCCGACGGATGCGCAAGTCCACTACCTCCACTCGCCTGGTTCCTCCCGAGCCTACTGGGAACCGGATGGCGCCCTCGGACGGTCTCAGCACCATGGACCTCCCCCCGCCGCCGGACAGCGTCACCGCACTCGCCGCACCCGGGAAGCTGCCGCCCGAACTGGCCGGGCTGTTCACCCCCGCCGGGGAGGAGCAGTGGTCGCGCATCGCCGAACTGGCCGAGACCCACCTGACCCGCGAGGTGGCGCCGGACGTGCGCGGGCCGCTCGCGCTCGCCGCGGCCTACGGGTACCTCGACGACGTCGAGTTCCTCGATTCCACGGAGATGACCGAACGCAACGAGCGCGCGCGGGAGCTGCTCGAGGAGGCCGTCGCGCACGGCGTGGCGCACGACGAGGCCGCCGAGCTGTGGGACTTCACCCACCAGGTGCAGGACGCCGCGCACTACGCGCGGGAGCACGAGGAGTACGTCGCCGAGCACGGCGCCACCGCCAAGCAGCGGCTGAACGCGAAGCTGGAACGGGCGCACGCGCTCTACGAATCGGGTGACCGCGCTCCCGCGCTGGCGTTGTTCCGGGAGGTCGCCGAGGCCGACATCTGGGGCGAGTTCAGCGGGGCGGGCCACCGGTCGGACATCGGGTGGTGCCGGCTGCTGGCCGACGCGGCGCACCACGAGGGACCCGAAGCGACGCGGCGGATCTGGCGGGAGGCGAAGGCGAGCCGGCACGCCGCGCACTTCCCGTACCCGCACTGGGCCGCGCCGCTGGTCGAGACGCTCATCGGGACCGGGGTTCCGGACATCCTCGAGATCGTCGTCTCCGAGCGGCTGGACCTGGCCCTGCGCGAGGAGAACCCGTGGGACCTGACCGAGGACGAACGGTGGACGCTGTCCCGCGCCATCGAGGAGATCGAGCAGTACCACCGGGCCTGACCGCTCGGCCAGGCCCGGGGTTCGCGCGTCAGCGCCGCATGAACGGCGGGACGTCGACGTCGTCGTCGGACGGGTCGTCGGTCACCGGGACGGCCCGGCTGGGCAGGCTGCCCTGGGTCGTGCTCGTCCGCGGCGCCGGGTAGCTGCGGCTGCCGCCACCCGCCTGCGGGAGCCCGCTGGGCTGCGCGCCGTAATTGGTGCCCGACGGCGGCGTCCGCGGCGGCGTGACCGGGAAACCACCACCCGCGGGCGGGGCCGGGGGCTGCGCCGACGCCGGGGGCGCCGGCGGGCGGACTTCGCCGGCCGTGGCGGACGCGGTGGCCGAGCGGGTGCCCACGGCGGGCGGCTCGAGCTTCTTGTGGGTGGGCGAGCCGGAGTCGAACCCGGCGGCGATCACGGTGACCCGGACCTCGTCGCCGAGCGAGTCGTCGATGATCGTCCCGAAGATGATGTTGGCCTCGGGGTGCGCGGCCTCCTGCACCAGCGAGGCGGCCTCGTTGATCTCGAACAGGCCGAGGTCCGAACCGCCCGCGATGGACAGCAGGGCGCCGTGCGCGCCCTCCATCGAGGCCTCCAGCAGGGGCGAGTTGATCGCCTTCTCCGCGGCCTGCACCGCCCGGCCCTCACCGCGCGCGGACCCGATGCCCATCAGCGCACTGCCGGCACCGGACATGACGCTCTTCACGTCGGCGAAGTCCAGGTTGATCAGACCCGGGGTGGTGATCAGGTCGGTGATGCCCTGGACACCGGAGAGCAGCACCTCGTCGGCCGAGCGGAACGCGTCCATCAGGCTGACGCCGATGTCGCCGAGCTGCAGCAGCCGGTCGTTGGGGATGACGATGAGGGTGTCGCACTCGTTGCGCAGCGACTGGATGCCGTCCTCGGCCTGCTTGCCGCGCCGCTTGCCCTCGAAGGTGAACGGCCGGGTCACCACACCGATCGTGAGCGCGCCGAGCTTGCGCGCGATCGAGGCGACCACGGGCGCGCCGCCGGTGCCGGTGCCGCCGCCCTCGCCCGCGGTCACGAAGACCATGTCGGCGCCCTTGAGCACCTCCTCGATCTCCTCGCGGTGGTCCTCGGCGGCCTTGTGCCCCACCTCGGGGTTGGCGCCCGCGCCCAGGCCCCTGGTCAGTTCGCGGCCGATGTCGAGCTTGACATCGGCGTCGGACATCAGCAGCGCCTGCGCGTCCGTGTTGATCGCGATGAACTCGACACCCTTGAGGCCGACCTCGATCATGCGGTTGACGGCGTTGACACCGCCACCGCCGATGCCGACGACCTTGATCACCGCGAGGTAGTTGTGCGGGGGCGTCATCGGGTCCGCCTTCCTATCGTGAATTCCCTCGTACCGCTCACCGGGAGCCCAAAACTCTCAACCTAAACTCAAGGTTCAGAGTTATGTCAACTCCCCGCTCCGTCCGCCGAAGGTAGGGATCCGGCGAAGCGGAATCCAGTAGCCACGCCGCGTGTCGGCCCGGCCGTTGCAAAATCTCCGCGCCGGAGGCGTCATTCCCCGGTCCGGCCGTCGGTCAGCTCCCGGAGCAGATCCAGGTGACCGGCGTGCCGCCCGGTCTCCTCGACCAGGTGGATCAGGACGTAGCGGAGGTTGACCAAGCCGTCCCGGTAGGACACCCGGGTGGCGGGCTCGAGGCGCGCCGCGATCTCCCGGCTGGTGCCGCACTGCGCCCGGTAACCGGCCACCAGGTCGGCGAGCGGGATCGTGAGGGCCTCGCGGAAGTCGGCATCGCGGTCGGCTTCGAGTCTCGCGGTCCACCGGTTCGCGCGACCGCCGAGGACGACCTCGAACCAGTAGTGCTCCACATAGGTCAGATGCCCGACGAGGCCGGCGATCGTGGTGAGCCCGCTCGGAACGAGGCTGCGCCGGGCCTGTTCGTCGGTCAGACCCTCGCACTTGAGCACGACGGCTTCGCGCAGGAAGTCCAGGAATCCGGACAGCTGCTCGCGCTCCTCGCCGTCGAAGGCCGGCTCGGTTCTGATCACCGGTGCAGCTTCTCACGGCGATGAGTTGCGCGCAATTGAATAGCGCGCTAGTTTTGTCGAAGGAGCTTCACCCCGCGACGAAAGGTGGACACCATGCCCAGCCGCGACGCCACGACCCACTGGGAAGGCGGCCTGCAGGCCGGCACGGGTCACGTCACGCTCGACTCGTCGAACGCCGGCCAGTTCGACGTCTCGTTCCCGACCCGCGCCGGCAACCCCGACGGCCAGACCAGCCCGGAGGAACTCATCGCCGCCGCGCACTCCTCGTGCCTGGCGATGAACCTGTCCGGTGTCCTGGAGTCGGCGAACCTGACCGCCGAGTCCATCGACGTGAGCGCGGAGGTCACGCTCGGCCCGGCACAGGGCGGCGGCTTCGAGATCAGCGGTATCGCGATCACCCTGCGCGCGAAGGTGCCCGGTGTGGACCCCGAGAAGTTCACCGAGCTGGCCGAGACCGCGGAGCGGACGTGCCCGGTGTCGAAGGCCCTGGCCGGGACGACGATCACCTTGGATGCGGCCCTCGCCTGACGCCGCCGGGGAGGGAGGCGGGTGCGGAAGGTCGCTGCGGGAGCGGGCCCACAGGCAGCGACCTCTCCCACCACACACCCCACGACCTCGCCACCCTCCTGACACACACCACCGCGTTGTGACCACCCCTGCCTGTTGTGCGTTGGCGGGATGACCACCCAGCTCGTGTCAGGCACGGGCGCCGCGCGCCGCTACGAAACGGTGGGCAGTTCGGGGCTGGCGACGTCGTAGGTCTGGCCCTCGCGCGTCAACAGCACGCTCAGCACGCGCGCCTTGCGTTCCGCGTTCCCCGCGTCGCCCCACCGGACGGTTTTGCCGGTGTTCAGCGAGAATTCCACGCCGCCCGGGGTTCTGGCCCGCACCACGGTGATCTGACCCTTCAAGGGCTGCGGCACGGACGCCAGCACCGCGACCACCGAGCGCGTCACCGCGTCCTCCGGCGACACCTTCGCCACCTGCATCTCCGGCAGGCCCTCCGGTTTGTTCTGCACCACCTTGTAGTCCAGCCCACCGGAATCGACCAGGTGAAAACCGTTGGTGGCGGCGACGAACGCGACCGGCGCCCGTTCCGTCACCGTGATCTCCACAGTGGACGGCCACGACCGGGACACGTCCACAGTGGCCACACCCGGGATGTTGGTGACCCGGGCGGCGATCTCGTCGGTGTCCAGTAACAGCATCGGTTTCAGGTCCGGCACCGCGGCGGCCGCCAGGATCTGGTCCGACGGCACACTCGCCGCCCCGTGCACCTCCACCGAGCGGACGCCCAGCAGTGACGTGAACATCACGACGTAGCCCAGCCCGGCCACGGTCAGCACACTCAGCAACGCCACCCACCGCCGCCGCAACGCGCGGCGCCGCGAGATCCCGGTCCCGGTCCGGCGCCGGGCGGTCAGCGGGCGACGGCCCCGGCGGCTGCGCACCGCCGACGACGACCGCCTCGTCGACGGCCGGCTGCGCTCCTCGCTCCGCGCTCGCGTGGCCACCTAGCCCCCGGCCCGCCGGTCCAGCTCGGCCAGGATCTCCGGGCCCAGCTGGGTCACGTCACCCGCACCCATCGTCACCAGCAGGTCTCCCGGCTTGACCAGATCCGCCGCCAGTGCCACGGCCCGGTCGAACGCCGGCTCGTAATGCACCCCCGCCCCGGTGATCCTCTCCGCGATCAGCGCGCCGGTGACCCCCGGCTCCGGCTCCTCCCGCGCGCCGTAGACGTCGAGCAGCACGACCTCGTCGGCCAGCCCGAGCGCGTCGGCGAACTCGCCGGCGAACAGCTTCGTCCGCGAGTACAGGTGCGGCTGGAACACCACGACCACCCGGCCACCGCCCGCGGCGTGGCGGACCGCCCGCAGCTGCGCGGCGACCTCCGTCGGGTGGTGGGCGTAGTCGTCGTAGACCCGCACGTCACCGGCACGTCCCTTGAACTCGAACCGCCGCCGCACACCCCCGAACGCGGCCAGCCCCTCGGCCAGCCCGTCCAGCGGGGCACCCAGCTCCAGCCCCGCCAGCAGCGCGGCCACCGCGTTCAACGCCATGTGCTCGCCCGGCACCGCGACCCGTACGTCGGTCTGCGCCCCGTCCAGCGCGATCCGCACGACCCCGCCGCCGTCGGCGGGCCGGTAGTCCAGCACCTTCGCGTCGCCCGGATCGGTCACCGACCGGCCGTACCGCCGCACCCGCACGCCCTGCGACGCGGCGTGGTCGCCCAGCGCGTTCGCGGCCTCGTCGTCGGCGCACACCACCAGCAGTCCGCCCGGCTCGATCCGCTGCACGAACCGGGTGAACACCGCGGTGTAGGCCTCGGCGGTGCCGTGGTGGTCCAGGTGGTCCGGCTCGACGTTGGTCACCACCGCGACCGACGGCGAGTAGCTCAGGAACGAGCCGTCGCTCTCGTCGGCCTCGGCGACGAACAACCCGCCCTCGCCGTGGTGGGCGTTGGCACCGGACTCGTTGAGATCACCGCCGATCGCGAACGACGGGTCCAGGCGGCAGTGCTGCAACGCGACCGTGAGCATCGACGTGGTCGAGGTCTTGCCGTGGGTGCCGGCGATGCAGGCGACCCGGTGGCCCGCCATCAGCAGGGCCAGCGCCTGCGCCCGGTGCAGCACCGGGATGCCGCGGGAGCGGGCGGCCACCAGCTCCGGGTTGCTCTCCTTGATCGCCGTCGACACGACCACCGCGGACGGGCCACCGGGCAGCGCGTCCAGGTTCTCCGGCCGCTGCCCGATACCGATCTCGGCGCCCTGCGCCCGCAGCGTCAGGAACGCGCGGGAGTCCTTGGCGTCCGAACCGGACACCCGCGCACCGCGCGCCAGCAGGATCCGCGCGATGCCGCTCATGCCGGCGCCGCCGATCCCGATCAGGTGGGCCCGGCTCAGCTCGGCGGGGACGTCGCTCATTTCCCGCACACCTCCAGGACGATCCGGGCCAGCACCTCGTCCGCCTCGCGGTGGCCCAGCCCGACCGCCGCGGCACTCATCCCGGCCACCTTCGCCGGGTCGGTGACCAGCGGGATGACCAGCTCGGCCACCTTCGCCGGGCTCAGGTCGGCGTCGTCGACCATCAGCGCCGCACCCGCCTGGACCGCGGGGCGCGCGTTGACCGCCTGCTCGCCGTTGCCGTGCGGCAGCGGCACGAACACCGCGGGCAACCCCACCGCGGACACCTCGGCGGCGGTCATCGCGCCCGAACGGCACAGCACCATGTCCGCCGCCGCGTAGGCCAGGTCCATCCGCTCCAGGTAGGGCACCGGCACGTACGCCGGGCGTCCCGGGAACTCCTGCACGACCAGGCTGTTCTTCGGGCCGTGCGCGTGCAGCACGCCGACACCCGCGTCGGCCAGTTCCTTGGCCGCGCCGGAGACCGCCGCGTTGATCGACTGCGCGCCCTGGGAGCCGCCGAACACCAGCAGCGTCGGGGCGTCGGGGTCCAGCCCGAAGTGCTCACGCGCCTGCGCGCGCAGGGCCGCGCGGTCCAGCGACGTGATCGACTGGCGCAGCGGGATCCCGACGACCTCGGCACCCGGCAGCGGCGTGCCCGGCACGGCGACCGCGACCCGCTCGGCGAACCGCGCGCCGACCCGGTTCGCCAGGCCCGGCGACTGGTTGGCCTCGTGCACCACGATCGGCACCCGGCCGCGCGCGGCGAAGTACGCCGGCAGCGACACGTACCCGCCGAACCCGACCACCACGTCCGCGCCGACCCGGTCGAGCACCGCGCGGGTCTGCTTCACCGAGTCGCGGATCTTGAGCGGCAACCGCAGCAGGTCGGCGGTGGGCTTGCGCGGCAGCGGCACCGGCGGGATCAGCTCCAGCGGGTAACCGCGTGCCGGGACCAGCTTGTTCTCCAGGCCGCGGGACGTGCCCAGCGCGACCACCGTCGCGTCCGGCCGCAGCCGCCGCACGGCGTCGGCCAGCGCCAGCGCGGGTTCGATGTGTCCGGCCGTGCCGCCGCCCGCCACCACCACGGTGGGAGCCACGCCGGTTACCGCCTTGCTCACTTGCTCCTACGTCCCTCTCCGCACTGAACTTCCCCGTCCGCCCGGCGCCGCGCGCCGGCGCTCGGGCGCCTGCGCCGATCGTGCCCCGCGCGCCGACGGGCGGTCACCGCGGGGTGCCCCACGGCCGCTGCCCCGGCGCCGCGTGGGCGGCCGGTAGACGTCGGGCGCCGGCAGGCGCAGGAGACGGCCGAACTTACCCGGTCCCTGCGAGCGCAGCGCCGCCACCGACTCCGGTTCGTGCCGGGCGGCGTTGGCGAGCAGGCCCATCAGGAACATAGTGACCCAGATCGACGTGCCGCCCGCCGAGATCAGCGGCAGCGTCACGCCGGTGACCGGCAGCAGCCCGACCACGTAGCCGATGTTGATCCCGGCCTGGGACACCGTGAACACCGTCAGCGTGCCGGCGGTGATCCGGATCCACGGGTCCAGGTTACGCATGGCGATCCGCAGGCCCACGATGGCGAGGCCGACGAACAGGCCGATCACCACGATGCACCCGATGAAGCCCAGCTCCTCGCCGATCACGGCGAAGATGAAGTCGTTCTGCACGTTGGGCAGGTAGGACCACTTCGACGGCCCCTGCCCCAGCCCCTTGCCGAACAGGCCGCCGTCGGCCAGCGCGTACTTGGCCTGGGTCGCCTGGTAGGCCGCACCGCTGGTGTCCGACCCCGGCGACAGGAACGACAACACGCGCGAGAGCCGGTACGACGCGGTCAGCGCCAGCACCACCGCCGCGGCGAGGCCACCGGCCAGGATCACCGCGAACAGCCGTTTCGGCGCGCCGGCGAACCACAGCAGCGACAGCAGCACCACGCCGAGCGTGATCGTGCCGGACAGGTTCGGCTGGGCCATGACCAGCGCGAACATCAGCAGCGCCACCGGCACGACCGGCACCATCAGGTGCCGCCACTGGTGCAGCACGTGGTACTTGGTGACCAGCACGTGCGCACCCCACAGCGCGAACGCGACCTTGGTGAACTCGACCGGCTGCACGGAGAACCCGCCGACGACGAACCACCGCTGGGCGCCACCGCCGGCCGAACCGAGCGGCGTCAGCACCAGCGCGAGCATCGCCAGGCACACCACCACGGCCATCGACGACAGCGCGCGGGTCCGCTTGAGCGGCATCCGCAACGCCACCCAGAACACCAGGGCCCCGGTGAGCACGAAGATCAGGTGCTTCTTGAACAGCGAGTACACGCCCGAGCCGGTGTCCGGGTCGACCGAGGCGACCGAGGACGCCGACAGCACCATCACGATGCCGATCGAGGTGAGCAGGCCGGTCAGGGCCAGCACCAGGTGGAAGTCGGCCAGCGGCCGGGACAGCCACGCGGTCAGCGCGGTGAACGTGGCGCGGGCCGGGCTCTGCCGGTCGCGCCTGCGCTGCTCGCGGTCCTGCTTCTGGTCCGGCTCCTCAACGACCGTCATCGGCAGACCCCGTCGCACGGGCCAGGACCGCGTCGGCGAAGGCGTCGCCCCGATGGGCGTAGTTGCGGAACATGTCCAGGGACGCGCCGGCGGGCGCCAGCAGCACCACGTCACCGGGCCGGGCCAGGTCGCTGGCCACCGAGACCGCCTCGTTCATGGCCTCATCGTCACCCGAGGCGACCCGATGAACGGGGACATCCGGCGCGTGTCGCGCGAGAGCGGCCGCGATCACCGGCGCGTCGGCACCCATCAGCACGGCGCCGCGCAGGCGCCCGGCGACCACCTCGACCAGCTCGTCGACCGCGGCGCCCTTGAGCTGGCCGCCGGCGATCCACACCACGCTGGGGTGCGCGAGCAGCGACCCGGCGGCGGCGTGCGGGTTGGTGGCCTTGGAGTCGTTGACGTAGCGGACCCCGCCGAACTCCCCCACTTCGACGGCCCGGTGCGCGCCCGGCTGGAACTCGCGCAGCCCTTTCGCGACACCACCGGGGTCGATGCCGTAGGCCCGGGCCAGCGCCGCGGCGGCCAGGGCGTTGGCGAGGTTGTGCGGGCCGGCCGGGCGCACCTCGGCGGCGGAGATCAGCTCCTCGGCGGAATGCCGCGGGTCCGGCCCGTAGGCGCGGTCGATCAGCAGGTCCTCGACCAGGCCGAGCTCGCCGGGACGCGGGGTGTCGAGCCGGAACCCGACCCGCTTCGCGCCGGCCGGGGCGTAGGAGTCGGCCAGCCGCACCGACCACGGGTCGTCGGCGTTGTGCACGACGACGGCCGAGTGCGCGTGGATGGTGCCCTTGGCGGCGGCGTAGGAGGCCATCGTGCCGTGCCAGTCGAGGTGGTCCTCGGCGAGGTTGAGCACGACGGAGGCGTGCGGCGCCAGCGTCGAGGACCAGTGCAGCTGGAAGCTGGACAGCTCCACGGCCAGCGCCTCGTACCCCTCGAACACCGCGTCCAGCACCGGCAGGCCGATGTTGCCGCAGGCCAGCGCGTGCACCCCGCCCGCGCGCAGCATCGACTCGAGCATGCCGACCGTGGTGGTCTTGCCGTTGGTGCCGGTGACCGCGAGCCAGGTGGCCGGGTTCGGCAGATCCCGGGAGGCGCGCCAGGCCAGCTCGACGTCGCCGATCACCTCGATGCCCGCGGCGGCCGACGCGACCAGCAGCGGCGCGGTGGGCCGCCAGCCGGGGCTGGTGACCACGAGGTCGGTCCCGGCGGGCGGCTCGCTCAGGCCGGGGACCAGGTCGGCGCCCAGGCCCGCCAGCTCGGCGAGCCGCTCGGCGTTGCCGTCGGTCACGGTGACGCGGGCGCCGCGCTCGGTCAGGGCCCGCACCGCCGACCTGCCGGTCACCCCGGCGCCGGCGACGAGCACGTTCCGTCCGGCGAACACGGTTGTCAGCCCCCCGCGCCCAGTTGCTCGGAGTAGAAGAGACCGAGGCCGAACATGCAGCAGATCGCGGCGAGCAGCCAGAACCGGATGATCACCGTGGTCTCGGCCCAGCCGGCCAGCTCGAAGTGGTGGTGGAACGGGGCCATCCGGAACAGCCGCCGCCGCGTCGTGCGGAACACCGCGATCTGCAGCACCACCGAGATCATCTCGACCATGAACAGGCCGCCGATGACGATCGCGAGCAGCTCGGTGCGGGTCAGGATGGACAGCCCGGCGACCAGGCCGCCCAGCGCGAGCGAGCCGGTGTCGCCCATGAAGATCTTCGCTGGTGCGGCGTTCCACCACAGGAACCCGACGCACGCGCCGGCCGCGGCGGCCGCGACGACCGCGAGGTCCAGCGGGTCGCGCACGTCGTAGCAGGCGGCCTGCGGGGTCACCACGCACGACAGGCGGGCCTGCCAGAACGCGATCACCACGTAGGTGGCCAGCACCATCGCCGAGGTGCCGCCGGCCAGCCCGTCCAGGCCGTCGGTGAAGTTCACCGCGTTCGACCAGCCGGAGATGACCACGTAGCAGAAGATCACGAAGATCACCGCGGGGAAGGTGATCAGCGCCAGGTCGCGCACGTAGCTGAGGTTGCGCGAGGCCGGGGTGAGGCCGTAGCGGTCGGCGAACTGCAGCGCCAGGATGCCGAAGGCGACCGCGACCACGAGCTGGCCGACCAGCTTGGCGGTCTTGTTCAGCCCGAGGTTGCGCTGCTTGCGGATCTTGATGAAGTCGTCCAGGAACCCGACCACGCCCAGCCCGACCGCGAGGAACAGCACCAGCAGGCCGGACGCGGACGGGCCGTCGTTGCCCGTGCTGCCGGAGCCGATCCAGTTCATCACGTGCGCGGCGAAGTAGCCGACCACCATCGCGATGATGATCGCGACCCCGCCCATCGTGGGCGTGCCGCGCTTGGACTTGTGGCCCTGCGGGCCCTCTTCGCGGATCTCCTGGCCGAAGCCCTGCCGGGAGAACACCCGGATCAGGTAGGGCGTGAGCAGGATGGAGACCAGGAGACCGATCGCGGCCGCGATCAGAATGCTGATCACGCAACACCTTCCTTGAGCAGTGCGTCAGCGACGAGCCAGAGCTCGGCGACCTTCGAAGCCTTCACCAGCACGACGTCACCGGGCTCCAGCTGCTCGCGCAGGAGGGCGATCGCGGCATCGGCGTCGGGCACCAGCACGGACTCCTCACCCCACGAACCCTCGTGGCTGGCGCCCTGGTGCATCGCGGCGGCCTCGTCTCCGACCACCACGAGCCTGCTGATGTTGAGCCGGACCGCGAGGCGGCCGATCTCGTCGTGCGCGGACACGCTATCGGCACCGAGTTCGCCCATCACACCGAGGACCGCCCAGGAGCGCTTCCCGCGGCTGGCCGAGGCCAGCGTCTTGAGCGCGGCGCGCATCGACTCGGGGTTGGCGTTGTAGGAGTCGTTCATGACCACGACGCCGTCGGCGCGGGTGGTGACCTCCATGCGGCGCGCGGAGCGGCGCTGGGCGGCCGACAGCCGCTGCGCGACCTCCTCGACGCTCGCGCCCAGCTCGAGCGCGATCGCGGCGGCGGTCAGCGCGTTGCCGACGTGGTGCTCGCCGTGCAGCGACAACGTCACCGGCGCCTGCCCGGCCGGGGTCACCAGCCGGAACGACGCGCGGGCCGCCTCGTCGAGCGTGATGTCCTCGGCGCGCACCTGCGCGTCCGGGTGCTCGCCGACACCGACGACGCGCGCCGTCGTCCGGCTCGCCATCGCCGCGACCAGCGGATCGTCCAGGTTGAGGACGGCCACCCCGCCCTCGCCGGCCGCGGGCAGCGCCTCGACCAGCTCGCCCTTGGTCTTCGCGATGCCCTCGCGCGAGCCGAACTCGCCGACGTGGGCGCTGCCCACGTTGAGCACGGCGCCGATGCGCGGCGGGGCGATCCGCGCCAGGTGGGCGATGTGCCCCGGCCCGCGGGCGGACATCTCCAGGACCAGGTGCCGGGTGTGCTCGTCGGCGCGCAGCGCGGTCCAGGGGTGGCCGAGCTCGTTGTTGAACGACCCGGGCGGCGCGACCGTCTCGCCCATCGGCTCGAGCAGCTGCGCGATGAGGTCCTTGGTGGAGGTCTTGCCGGACGACCCGGTCACCCCGACCACCGTGAGGCCGCCGCGCGACAGCTCGATCACCACGTACCGGGCGAGTTCGGCCAGCGCGGCCAGCACGGCGGCGCCGGAGCCGTCCTTGTCGCCGGTCAGCGCGACCGAGCGCTCGTGCGCCTCGCCGGGCGGCAGCGGCGGCACGATGACCGCGGGCGCGTCGACCTCGCGGGCGGCCAGCACGCCGGCGGCGCCGCTCTCGATCGCCTTCGCGGCGAAGGTGTGCCCGTCGACCTTCTCCCCCGGCAGGGCGACGAACAGCCCGCCGGGCGTCAGGCGGCGCGAGTCGAACTCGACGCTGCCGGTGACCGTCTCACGGCCGTCGGTGCGGTGCAGACGGCCACCGGTGACGGCGGCGATCTGCTGCAGGGTCAGCGGGATCAACGGGTCTCCTGGTTCTCTTCGAGCCGGTGCCGGATCGCCGACGCCAGCTCGTCGCGGTCGGAGAAGGGGTGCACGACGCCCGCGACCTCCTGGCCGGTCTCGTGGCCCTTCCCCGCGATCAGCACGACGTCCCCGGCGCCGGCCAGCTCGACGGCCTTGACGATCGCCTCGCGACGGTCGCCGACCTCCAGTACCTCGCCGGCGTCGTGGCCGGCCGCGCGGGCGCCGGCGAGCATGGCCGCCCGGATCGCGGCGGGGTCCTCCGAGCGCGGGTTGTCGTCGGTGACGATCAGGACCTCGCTGCGCTTGGCGGCGGCCTCGCCCATCATCGGCCGCTTGGCCGTGTCGCGGTCGCCGCCGCAGCCCAGCACGGTGATGATGCGGCCCTGCGTGCGCGCCCGCAGCGCGTCCAGCGCCTGGGCGACCGCGGCCGGCTTGTGGGCGTAGTCGACGACGGCGGTGAAGTCCTGGCCCTCGAAGACCCGCTCCATCCGGCCCGGGACCTCGACGTGCGCGAGACCGGTGACGGTCTCCTCCAGCGTCACCCCGCAGGTCTCCAGGATCGCCGCGGCCAGCAGCGCGTTGGCGATGTTGAACGTGCCGGGCAACGGCAGCGTGGCCCGCGCGGTGCGGCCGGACGGCGAGTGCAGCGTGAAGGACTGCTCGCCGGTCGGTGTCGTGGCGAAGTCGGTGGCGGTCCAGCTGGCGTCCACCCCCGGTTCGGTGGTCACCGTGATCGTGTGCGGGGTGACCAGCGCCTGGCCCCACGCCGTGTCGATGCACACCACCTCGGTGGTGGAGCGGCCGTCGAACAGCAGCGACTTGGCGGCGAAGTACTCCTCCATGTCGCGGTGGAAGTCCAGGTGGTCCTGCGAGAGGTTGGTGAACGCACCCACCGCGAACCGGGTGCCGTTGACCCGGCCCAGCGCGAGCGCGTGGCTGGAGACCTCCATCGGCACGTGCGTCACGCCCTGCTCGACCATCACCGCGAGCAGCGCCTGCAGGTCGGGCGCCTCGGGCGTGGTGAACGCGCTGGCCAGCCGCTCACCCGCGATGCGGGTCTCGATGGTGCCGATCAGGCCGGTCACGTGCCCGGCGGCGCGCAGGCCCGACTCCACCAGGTAGGTGGTGGTCGTCTTGCCCGAGGTACCGGTGATGCCCAGGACGGCCAGCTCCAGCGACGGTTCGCCGTAGATCCAGGCGGCCATCGCGCCCAGCACGCCGCGCGGGTCCGGGTGCACCAGCACCGGCACGCCCGCCTCGCGCAGCGCCGGGCGGTCCGCGCCGGCCTCGTCGGTGAGCACCGCCGCGGCCCCGGCGGCGATGGCCTCCGCGGCGAAGTCGGCGCCGTGCGCCCGCGCGCCCGGCAGGGCCGCGAACAGGTCACCGGGCAGGACGTGCTGGGCACGCAGCGTGGCGCCCGTGACGACCGTGTCGCCCGGCCAGTGCGGCTCGCCGACCAGGCGCGCGTCCGCGCGCGCGACCAGGGTGGTGAGCGGGACCGGCTCGATGCGGGACGGACGGGGCGGCGCCACGACCGCCTTCACCGGGCTGTCCGGTACCCGCCCCTTCGCTTCCTGCGACATGGTGCTGCTTCCAGACGCTTTCACCGACACAGCACGGAAGGTTACCCAGGTGGTGTTCCCGCCCGGCGGCCGGTACTCCTAGCGCCTGTGTCTCGAGTGGACAGCGGTTTCTACGGCAGCACCAGCGGCACGTACGGCGCCGCGCCGTTGGACAGCGGGATCTGGAACCGCTGCGCCAGGTACGAGGCGATGTCGTGGAACAGGGGCGCCGCCGAGTGCCCCGCCGGCAGGGTCGTGTCCGGCGCGTCCAGGCGGATGCCGACCACGAACCGCGGGTTGTCCGCGGGCAGGATGCCCGCGAAGGTGATGTTGTAGAGCGAGTCGCTGTAGGCGCCGGTGGCCGGGTTGACCTGCTGGCCGGTGCCGGTCTTGCCGGAGATCTGGTAGCCCTCCAGCGCCGCCGTCGGCGCCGTCCCGCTGTTGCCGTTCTTCCCGCTCTGGGTGACCGCCCGCATCATGTTCCGCACGGTCGTCGCGGTCTGCGGGCTCACCACCTGCGTGGTCTGCGGCGCCGCCTTGGGCACGACGGTGCCGTCCGGCCGGATCTCCTCCTTGATGATGCTCGGCTGCACCCGCAGGCCGTTGTTCGCGATCGCCTGGTACATCGCGGCCATCTGCACCACGGTCATCGACAGGCCCTGGCCGATCGGCAGGTTGCCGAACGTGGTGCCGGTCCAGGTGTTGCGCGGCGGCACGTACCCGCGGCTCTCCCCGGACAGGCCCAGCCCGGCGCTCTGCCCCACGCCGAAGCGCTTGAGGTAGTCCAGGTACTTGTCCGGGCCGAGCTGCTGGGCCAGGAGCAGGGTGCCGATGTTGGAGGACTTGGCGAAGATGCCGGTGACCGAGTAGTTCTGGGTGCCGTGGCTCCACGCGTCGTGCACGACGTGGTCGGCGACCTTGAGCTGGCCGGGCACCTGCAGCACCGACTCCGGGGTCACCAGGCCCTGGTCTATGGCCGCGGCCGCGGTGACGATCTTGTTCACCGAGCCCGGCTCGTAGGGCGTGGAGACCGCTTCCAGGTCCATCAGTGACTGCGTGTAGGTCTTGTTGTCGTACGGGTCGAACGTCGAGTCGTCGGCCAGGCCGTAGATCTCGCCGGTCTTCGAGTCCATCACGACCGCGCTGGCGCCCTTGGCGTGCGACTCCTTGACGTAGCCGGCCAGCGCGTTCTGCAGGAAGTACTGCACGTCGGAGTCGAGCGTGAGCACGACGTCGTTGCCCGGGGTCGCCGGCTGCACGTCCCGCTCGGTGCCCGGGATGATGACGTTGTCGTTGCCCTGCTTGGTGTCCGCGACGTACTGCCCGGGCTTGCCGGACAGGTCGGAGTTCAGCGTGTACTCCAGCCCGGACAGGCCCTGCAGGGTGTGCTTGCTGACGTCGGGGTCGTCCATCCGCCAGTTGGCCAGGCCGATGACGTTGGACGCCAGCGTGTCGCCCGGGTACTCGCGGGCGGCGCGCACCTCGGCGGCGATCTCCGGGAACTCGGTGGTGATCTCCTGCGCGATCGACGGCTCGACCCCGTCGACGAGGTAGGTGAACGACGTGGTCTTGTGGAAGTCGGCCAGCAGCTCCTGCTCGGTGACGCGGCCGGGCAGCTTGGCGGCGATGAACCTCGCCGCGTCCGCCGCGCGCGTCTCGTAGTTCTGGCCCCCCGCCGGGTTCTTCGCCGCGACCTCGTCCCAGGCCTTGCGCATCGCGCGCAGGTTCACCGACAGCGCCCGCGTCTCCACGCTGAAGGCGAGCTTGACGTTGTTGCGGTCCACAATGGACCCGCGCTTGGCCGGGATCGGGATCATGGTGCTGCGCTGGCTTTCCGCCTTGGCCGACAGCGCGGCGGCCTGGAAGCCCTGCACCTGCACGAGCTTGAGCCCGGCCAGCACCAGCACCGCGACCAGCGCCACGCGCACGCCGACGTAGCGGCCCTTGCCCGTGGCGGCGTTGGGCTGGCCGGCGACCTGGCGCATCCGGGCGCCGTAGCTGCGGCGTCCGGCGCGCGCCATCACTGCCCTCCCGTGGTCTGCTGCCCGGGCGCCGCGTTCTGCGGATCGGCCGGCGGGGCCTGCGGGTCGGGAGGCGGGGCCTGCGGATCCGCCGGCGGCGCCACCTGGCTGTCGCCCTGCGGCACGTCACCCTCGATCGGGCGGCCGCCGGCCGGGGTGCCCGGCTGCACGACCGGCGCCGCCGGCGCCTGCTGCACGGGAGCGCCCTCGGCCTTCTTCGGCTGGCCGACCACGGTCACCGACCCGTCCGGGTTCTGCACGAGGTGCGCCGGGTCGCCCGCGGGCACCATGCCCAGCGCCTTGGCGCGCTCGGCCAGCGACGACGGCGACTCGGCGCCGCTGACGTCCTGCTGGAGCTGCTCGACCCGCTCGGCCAGGGTCGCGTTGTTCTCGCGCAGCTGCTCCAGCCGGTAGGAGTCCGCGATCGCCTGGGTGGACAGCAGCAACGTGGTCACCACGCCCGCGCCGAGCAGCACCATCACCAGCATCACGAACGTCGCGCGCGACCGCGGCATCCGCAGCTTCAGCCGGGTCGTCCGCCGCTGCGGCTCCGGCCTCGCCTTGAGGCCCTCGGCCCGCTGCGCGCGCCGGGCGTAGGCGCGCTCGGCGGCGGTGCTGCGCTGGGGTTGCTGGCGGGGCTGCTGCTGGGGACGGCGGCGGCGCTTCGCCGGTACCGGGGTGCCCAGGCCCTCCTCGGCGGGGACGTCCGAACGGCGGGGGCGCCGTCGCGGCTCGGCACCGGCCTGCCTGCGCGTGCGCGTGGGCGCTGTCATGCGTCCGCCTCCTTGATCCGTTCGGCGACCCGGAGGCGCACGGACGCGGCCCGCGGGTTCTCTTCGATTTCCGCTTCGGACGCCTTCTCGGCGCCACGGGTGATCAGCTTCAGTTCCGGCCCGTGGCCGGGGAGTTCGACGGGCAGGCCGGGCGGGGTGCGCGACTTCGCCAGCTCCGCGAAGGCCTGCTTGACGATCCGGTCCTCCAGCGAGTGGTAGGACTCCACCACGATCCGGCCGCCGACGCGCAGCGCGCCCAGCGCCGCCGGGATCGCCCGCCGCAGCACCTCCAGCTCGCCGTTGACCTCGATCCGCAGCGCCTGGAACGTGCGCTTGGCCGGGTGCCCGCCGGTGCGCCGGCTGGCGGCCGGGACCGCGTCGTAGAGCAGCCGCACCAGCCGCTCGCTGCGGTCGAACGGCTCGCGCGCCCGCTCCGCGACGATCGCCTTGACGATCCGCTGAGCGAAACGCTCCTCGCCGTAGTCGCGCAGGATTCGCACCAGCTCGCCGGGTTCGTAGGTGTTGAGGACGTCGGCGGCGGTGCGTCCGGTGGTGGGGTCCATCCGCATGTCCAGCGGTGCGTCGCGCGCGTAGGAGAACCCGCGCTCCTCCTCGTCCAGCTGCATCGAGGAGACCCCGAGGTCGAACATCACACCGTCCACACGGGACAGCCCGAGCCGGGCGAGGACGTCGGGCAGGGTGTCGTAGACCGCGTGCACGAGCTGGACGCGGTCGCCGAACTCGGCCAGCCGCGCGGCGGACTTCTCGAGCGCGTGCGGATCGCGGTCCAGCCCGATGAGCGTCAGCTGGGGGAACGCGGTGAGCAGTGCCTCGGAGTGCCCGCCCAGGCCGGTGGTCGCGTCGACCGCGACGGCCGGGCGGCCCTCGAGCGCGGGGGTGAACAGCTCCAGCACGCGGCCGGTCATGACCGGTACGTGCGCGAACTCGGCTGCCACTTGTCCCACCCCCTGAAAAACCGTCGTGCCGGATGCCGTCAGGTCCCCGCCCGCCCGCTGCGAACCTGGTGCCGGGGAAGGTGCACCAGGGCCACTGAGCGGACAGAGGCCTCACGACATCCGCCGCCGGATGCCGCCCCCACTGCGTTGCTGCTCCCGGGCCCGCGCCCCCCGACGGCGCGGGTCACCGTACCCCGTTCAGAAGACCCCTGGCAGGACCTCTTCCTGGGCCTTCGCGTAGCTGTCCTCGTGTTCCTCCAGGTAGGACTCCCACCGCTGGGCGTCCCAGATCTCCAGCCTGGTGATGGCCCCGATCACCACGCACTCCTTGTTGAGCCCGGCGTAGCGCCGCAGCTCGGGCGCGATCGCGATGCGCCCCTGGCCGTCCGGACGCTGCTCGTCCGTGCCGGCGAACAGGTACCGCTGGTAGGCCCGCACCGACTCGTTGGTGAAGGGCGCCTCCGCGACCTTGCGGGCCAGCTGCTCGAACTCCGCGCGCGGGAAGACGAAGAGGCAGTGATCTTGCCCCTTGGTGACCATGAGCCCACCTGCCAGCGCGTCGCGGAACTTCGCGGGCAGCGTGAGCCGCCCCTTGTCGTCCAGCTTCGGGGTGTGGGTGCCGAGGAACACCGGCACTCACCTCCCCACCGCCCCCGGTGATCCCACCGGTCGCGGCCCCGGGGGCCTCCCTTCCGCCCCACTGGCCACCACCGTACCCCACTTTTCCCCACAGTCAACGTGGAAGACGTGCCCTTCCGGGCGATCCTCCGAACGTTTTCCCAGGTCAGCGACCGGGGGGCGAAGTGGGGAC
This sequence comes from Amycolatopsis thermophila, assembly GCF_030814215.1. Taxonomy (NCBI): domain Bacteria; kingdom Bacillati; phylum Actinomycetota; class Actinomycetes; order Pseudonocardiales; family Pseudonocardiaceae; genus Amycolatopsis; species Amycolatopsis thermophila. The sequence goes on from NZ_JAUSUT010000001.1 coordinate 6,444,114, forward strand.
ACGGTGGGGGGCGCCCGGGCCCCTCCCCCGCGGCGGTTAGCTCAGGCGCCCCTCCGGACCCCGTGACGGGCCCCTCCGGGGGGTGGGTGGGCGGAAGTGGGGGGCGCGGTGGTGGACGGTGGGGGCGCCGGTGGTGCGGAGTGGGGGGGCGCCGGTGGTGGAGGGTGGGGTCACCGATGGCGCGGGGGTGGGCGCCGGTGGGGTGCCGGTCGCCGGGGGTGAGGACGCGGGTGGAGCGGGGTGGCGAGCCACGGCGCGGGGCCGCTGTCGGGGGGCGGCACCCCGACGGCCCCGCGAGCCGGGCCCATGCAGGCAGCACCGAGCGGGAACCTCCGCGCGCGCCCAGCACCGGCACCGGAGGTGGCGAGCCACGGCGCGGGGCCGCTATCGGGGGGCGGCACCCCGACGGCCCCGCGAGCCGGGCTCATGCAGGCAGCACCGAGCGGGAACCTCCGCGCGCGCCCAGCGCCGGCGCCGGTGAGCGCAGGCGGGACCGCAGCGGAGGCCTCGATGGCGCAGCGGCAACTCTGCGGCGCGGTGGAGGCGCCGAGAACGCGGGTGGTGGGAAGTGGAGGCCCGGTGACGGGCCCTTCCGAGCCCGGGGGGCGCGGTGGTGGATGGTGGGATGGTGCCGCCGAGCGGCAACCGCGACGGGCCTGCGCCGCCGGCGGCAACTACAGCTGGCCCATGGCGCGAAGCGGCAGCGTGGCGCGAAGCCGCAGCCGCCGTCCGCGGGGATGCGGTCACCGAAACCGGCGGAACGCGGGTCCGGCTCAGCCGAGCAGCTCGGCGAGCCTCGCGGCGAGACGGGCCGAGTCGGTGGGCACCAGGTTCATCCAGTCCGCTCCCCCGCGTCCCGGCGCCACCGTCGCGAGGTAGGCGCCGAGGTCGGTGCGGAACCAGCTCACCCCGCCGACCCGGCGCAGCCGCCCGCCCTCGCGCACCCGCACCGAGAACTGCCCGGCACCGAGCACCGGCCGGGACCGGATCGCGCGCAGCTCGGCCAGCTGCTGCTCCGTGCCTCGCGAATGCCCCCTGCCTCCCGAATGCCCCGTGCCCCGCGAAAGCCCCGTGCCCCGCGAACACCCTGTGCCCCGCGACCACTCCGCGCCGCTCGAACACTCCGTGCCCCGCGAACCCGCGTCGCTGGGGAGCGCGTCGACGGGCAGGCTCACCCCGTACCCCGTACCCCGGTCCCGGCGCCAGCGGCGGCAGCAGGCCGACCACCGCGGCCCAGATCTCGCTGTCGCGGATGCCGGACAGCCCGATCGTCCTGCTCGGCTGCGCCGCGAGCACACCCCGCCTGCCCCCGGCGGCCGCCACGGCGCGGAACGGCGTCTCGGCGTCCAGCTCGGGCAGCGCCTCGCACTCGACGTACACCTCGGCCGATGCCAGGGTGGTCAGCCGGTCCGCCAGGGCGGGGTCGAGGCTGTCGCCGTCGGCGAGGTTGCGCTCGGCCAGGTTCGCGTACACGGCGCGGCGGATCTCGGCGCGTTCGGCCCCGGTCGAGCCGACGCTGCGGACGTCCAGCGGCACCGGCACCCGGGTGTGCCCGAGGTCGTGCCACAGGATGTCGAACGCGGACGCCGAGACCCGGATCACCGCTCCCCCAGCTCCGGTGGCTCGTCGAAGAACCGGCCGGGCACCGACTCGCGCAACGCGGCGTCGCGGGAGTTGAGCACGTCGATCGCCTTCTGGCGGGCCTCCTCGGCGGCTGCGCGGCGCCGCTCCATCGCCTCCGACAACCCGGCGAGCGCCGCGAGGTCCCCGCCCGTGGCGGCCTCGCGGATCATCGCCACCGGGTCGTAGACCACCGGCGGCGGCATCTCGTCACGGGCCCGCGCGGCGATCCCGGCCTGGCGGCCGACCGCGTCCGACACGGCCAGCGACAACTCGCTCGCGTGCCCGGACCAGTTCCGCGCCTTCGCCAGCGTCGCGCGCAGCGCCTCGCCCGCGGGCCCGGCGAACGCCTCGCCCGCCTGGCCGGAGATCGCGCCCAGCACCTGCGCCGCCTCGCGCATCCGCGCGGCCAGCCCGGCCCACTGCTCGCCGATCTGCCCGGCGGTCGCCGGGTCGTTGCCGTCGGCGACCTCGGCCGCCATCGCCTCGTGGCTGTAGGACTCGTACCGCCGCACCGGTTCGGGCACCTGGTTCACGCACTCGCTCCTAGGGCAGTTTCGGCTCGATCAGCGCGGCCACGGTGTCCGCCCGCCGGCACGCCAGCTGCGTGTCCGTGAACCCGGCGTTGGTGACGTCCACCTGGACGCTGGCCTCCTGCCCGACGCCGAGCAGGACCGCGCACGTGCCGTCACCGGCGCTGCGATCGGACACCCGGAAACCCTTGTGCCTGCCGACGGTGACCCGCTTGCCGGTCCCCTTGTCGATCTCCAGCGCGGTCAGGGGCGCGTCCTCGGCGAGGGTGACGGTGACGCCGAACGTGGCGGGCTCGCTCCAGTCGCACGCGCGCGCCGGGCCGATGGTCTTCTCCTTGCCCAGCGACGTCAGGCCCGCGGTCGAGCGGTCGGTCGCCGAGAGCAGGTCGCACGGTTTCAGCGCGGCCAGCCCGGCCGGCGGCGGGCTGGCGGGCGCGCTCGGGGGCACCGGCCCGGTGGTCGGCGCGGACCCGGCCCCCGGGGACTGCCCGCACGCGGCGAGCAGCAGCCCGGCCGCGGCCAGCACGAGGACCGTCGCGCGCATCCGCTCAGCCACCGCTGCAGTCGACGCCCTCGGCGGCGGCGTCGTCGCTGTCGGAGTACCGCTTCAGCGCGCGGCTGATGTTCGTCTTGAGCGTCTCCAGCTCTTGCCCGAACGCGATGAGCGAGTCGGCGGCCGAGCCGGGCCCGCCCAGGCCGTAGCGCGCCATGAACTCGCCGATCTCCCCCGCGTACCCGGCGCCCAGTGGCACGGTGCGGCCGAGTACGCGGGCTTCGCGCACCATTTCGCCGACGGTGTCCTGCAACCGGCTGATCTGCTGATAGGCACCGGCCGCCAGCTCGGGCGAGACCGCGAACGCCCCCGCGTTCACGTCCAGGCCGCTGTGCGTGTCGGTCATCGGTTGTGTTCGCACCTCTCGGTAGCCGGCCGGTTCCGCACCGCAGCATACCGGCCGAATCGAATTCAGGGTTCTTCGACCGACTTGGCCCGCGTTTGACACACTGGATGCGAGGCTGGGTGCCGGGGCGGGCCACCGCGGGCGAAACCCGGCTGTGAGATCCTTCCGCGCCGCGGCACGGTCCAGAACGAGGGCCGCACCCGTGTTCCGGTTTTGAGATAGGGCTTCGGCACCAGGAGGTCGAGTGACGTCGAGGACACAGCCGGCAACGCCCGGGGAGTACACCGGCGAGCAGGCGCCGTACCACCCCTCCGGCGCGAGCCCGGCGCAGGGCGTGCCGATCAGCCACAACGGCCACGGTGAGCTGCACGAGACGATGCGCCGCATCGCCTCGAACGTCGAGCGCGTGCTGGTCGGCAAGCCCGAGGTGGTGCGCGTGGCGCTGGTGACGCTGCTGGCCGAGGGCCACCTGCTGGTCGAGGACGTGCCGGGCGTCGGCAAGACGTCGCTGGCCAAGGCGCTGGCCCGGTCGATCGACTGCACGGTCAGCCGCATCCAGTTCACGCCCGACCTGCTGCCCAGCGACGTCACCGGCGTGTCGATCTACAACCGGCAGACCGGCGATTTCGAGTTCCGGCCCGGCCCGGTGTTCGCCAACATCGTGGTCGGCGACGAGATCAACCGCGCCTCGCCCAAGACCCAGTCGGCGCTGCTGGAGTGCATGGAGGAGAAGCAGGTCACGGTCGACACCACGACCTACCGGCTCGACGATCCCTTCATGGTCATCGCCACCCAGAACCCGATCGAGATGGAGGGCACCTACGCCCTGCCCGAGGCGCAGCGCGACCGGTTCACCGCGCGCGTGTCGATCGGCTACCCCGACCAGCAGGCCGAGCTGGCGATGGTCGACGAGCACGCCGGCCACGACCCCCTCGCCGACCTGCAGCCGGTGTCCGACGCGGCCACCCTCCAGCGGCTGATCCACTCGGTGCGCGCGGTGCACATCGCGCCGGAGGTGCGCAGGTACGCCGTCGACCTGGTGGCGGCCACGCGCCAGGTGCCGGAGATCCGGCTGGGTGCCTCGCCGCGCGCCACGCTGCAGCTGGTCCGCTCCGCGCGCGCGCAGGCCGCGCTGTCCGGCCGCGACTTCGTCGTCCCGGACGACCTGCACGCCGTGGCCGTCCCGGTGCTCGCGCACCGGCTCGTGCTGACCACCGAGGCGCACGCGGCCCGCCGCTCCGCGACCGACGTGGTCCGCGCGGTGCTGCACCGGGTGCCGGTGCCGCAGGGCGGTCACCCGCAGACCGCCGGACGCCGGTAGACGGTGACGGCCGGGATGTTCCGCTCACTGTCCGGGCTCACCACGCGGGGGCGGTGCCTCCTCGCCGCCGGCGTGGCGGCCGCGGTGTGCGCGGTGGTGCTCAACGAGCGCGACCTGCTCCGCGTCGCCGTGTTCGTGGTGGCGCTGCCGCTGCTGGTCGCGCTGTTCATCGCGGCCTCGCGGGTGCGCATCGGCGCGTCCCGCAAGCTGCTGCCCGACCGGGTCTCGGCCGGCTCGGCCGGCGAGGTGGAGCTGGCGCTGTGGCTCAACGGCAAGCTGCCCGCCGGTGAGGTGCTGCTCGAGGACGGCGTGCCGTACGCGCTGGGGTCCCGCCCGCGGTTCGTCGTGGAGCGGCTGCCGCACGGCCGGGTCATCGCGCTGCGCTACCCGATCCAGCCGATGATGCGCGGCATCCAGCAGGTCGGCCCGCTGCGCGCGACGCTGACCGACCCGTTCGGGCTGTGCGAGTTCGACCGCGAGCTGATCGCGCACTCGCGGCTGGTCGTGGTGCCGAAGGTGGTGGGCCTGTGGGGCCTGCCCAGCGGCGCCGGGATCGGCGCGGGCGACGACGGGAGCGTGCGGCTGCACGCCGGCCAGGGCGAGAACGACGTGATCGTGCGCCAGTACCGCCAGGGCGACGACCTGCGCAAGGTGCACTGGCGCTCGACCGCCCGCCGCGACGAGATCATGGTCCGTGTCGAGGAGCGGCCGTGGCGCGGCGGCACCACCGTGCTGCTGGACCACCGCGCCGCCGCCCACCACGGCACCGGCCCGGCCGCGAGCCTGGAGTGGGCGATCTCGTTCGCCGCGAGCGTCTGCCTGCACGTCCGCCGTGCCGGGCACCGGGTCCGCCTGGTCACCGAGCACGGCAAACCGCTGGCCGACGTCCCCGGCGACGGCGGCGAGGGCTACGACAACGTGGTGCTGGACGCGCTCGCCGCGCTGCAGCCCGCGCACCAGCGCGACCTGACCACCGGCCACGACCCGGCCGAAGGGCAGGAGCTGATCGCCGTCCTGGGGACCGTGTCCAACCAGGCCGTCACCGAGCTGGCCCGGTTCCGGCCGCGCGGCATCCGCAGCCTGGCCGTGCTGCTGGACACCCCGGCCTGGTCCGGCGGGGTCAGTGCACCCGAGCAGCGCGCGGCCGCGACCGAAGAGTCGGCCGCGCTGCTGCGCGCCGCGGGCTGGGGCGTGGTCGTCGCCGGCCCGGACACCCCGATGCCGCGGGTGTGGGCGGACCTGTGCCGCACCGCGGCGGGACGGGGCACCCTGATCGGGGGCGCACTGTGAGGACGCCGCCGACCACCGGCCGGGCATCCGGCCACCTGAACTCCGGGGGAACGCTGTGACCACGCTGACCGGCCGACCGCCCCGCCCCGGGCAGCAGCCCGACGCGCCGCCGCCCGGCAGACCGGAACTGCACCGCCCCACGCAGCGCGTCGTGGAGCCGCCGCCGCAGTGGCGGGTGTCGATCCTGGCGCCGGTGGCCGCGGCTGTCGCCACGCTGTGCGCCTCGACCTCGCTGACCGGTGTCGTCGGCGGCCTGAGCTGGTTCGGCTACGTCACCGTCGCCGTCGTGCTGGTCGCCGCGACCGGGCTGGCGCTGCGCGCCGTGCGCACGCCGACCGCCGTCGTCGGGCTGGCCCAGCTGGTCGTGCTGTTGCTGCTGATCACCGGGGTGTTCACCAGCCGCGGCATCCTCGGAGTGATCCCCGGCCCGGCCGCCTTCGACGAGCTCAACGGCGTCCTGACGGCCGCGTTCGAGCAGATCCGCACCGGCCTGCCGCCGGTCGAGGCGACGCCGCCGATCCTGTGCCTGGTGACGATCGCGATCGGGCTGGTCGCGGTGCTGGTCGACACACTCGCGGTCGCCGCCTCCGCGCCCGCGGCCACCGGCCTGGTGCTGCTGTGCGTCTACGCGGTGCCGGCCTCGCTGGCCGACTCCATGCTGCCGTGGTGGACGTTCCTGCTGGGCGCGGCGGCCTTCGCCGGGCTCCTCGCCGTGGACGGCAACCACCGCCACCGCCGCTGGCGCAACCGCGACGCCCCCGGTCTGGGCAACGCGCCCGCCGCCGCCTCCGCGCCGGTGGCCGTGGTCGCGGTCGCGCTGGTGCTCGGCCTGGTCGCCGGCACGACGCTGACCGCGGTCGGCACGGTCGGGCGCCTGCCCGGCAGCGGCGGCAACGGCTCGGGCACCGGGTCCGGCGGCCTGGGCGTCAACCCGTTCACCTCCCTGCGCGGGATGCTCGACCAGGGCAGCACCGTCGACCTGTTCCGCGTCCGCGGCCTGGGCAACGACAAGCGCCTGCTGCGCGCGTTCACACTGGACACCTACCGCCCCAACCACGGCTGGAGCCTGCCGGACGGGCCGATGCCCGCCGGGTTCCCGGCCGGCCAGCCGCTCCCGGCCGCGCCGGGCGACAACGGCACCGGCGAGGCGCGGCAGATCACGATCGAACCGCTGAACTGGGTCGACGTGTGGATGCCGGTGTACGGGCAGCTGCGCGGCCTGCAGGGCGTGCCGCAGGGCTGGTACTACGACCCGACCAGCGGTGCGGTGTTCAGCGAGCGCAAGCAGCGCATCCCCGCCTACGTCGAGACCGCCTCGCTGGCCGAGCCGAGCAAGGAGCAGCTGGAGTCGGCCAAGGCCGGCGGCGACATCCCGGCCTCCTACAGCCAGATCACCGGCGTCGACCCGCGGGTGGCGAGCCTCGCGCGGAGCCTCGCGGCGGGCGCGACGACCGACTTCGACCGGGCGACGGCGATCTGGCGGTACTTCGGCGCCGAGAACGGGTTCACCTACGACACCCAGACGGCGGCCGCCACCGACAGCGACGCGCTGGCCGACTTCCTGCTCAAGGGCAAGCGCGGGTTCTGCGAGCAGTTCGCCTCCGCGATGGCGGTGATGCTGCGGGTGCTGAACATCCCGTCGCGGGTGGCGGTCGGGTTCACCTCCGGCTACGCCGACGGTGACTCACGCATGATCACCTCGCAGGACGCGCACGCGTGGGTCGAGGTGTACTTCGCCGATCTGGGGTGGGTCAGCTTCGACCCGACCCCGCGCTCCGACGGCCGCGGCTACGTCCCGCCGTACCTGCAGTCCGGCACCACCTCGGGTGGTTCGTCGGACTCGGAGGAGCAGGACGTGCCGAGCGTGTCGACGACCCGGGTGGCCCCGACGGGTGCGCCCGCGCCGCAGGACAGCACGGCGAACACCGGTGGCGCGCAGGCCGCCCCGGCGGGATCGGCGCCGAGCTGGACCGGGTGGACCGCGCTGGCGCTGGTGCTGGTCGCGCTGGCGCTGACCGGGGCGGCGTTCGTGGCGATCCGGAAGCTGCGGGGCCGGCCGGCGTCGTGGCTGCCGCTGGCCGCCGTGGGGGCGTGGCTGGTCACCGTGGTGCTCACCGCGTGGCTGGTGCACTGGATCCTGGCGCTGGTGCTGCTGCTGCTCGCGGTGGTCGGGCTGGCGCCGGCGGTGGTGCGGGAGATCCACCGCCGCCGTCGCCTCGCGGCCATCACGGCGCGCCGGCCGGGCGCGGCGGATGCCGCGTGGGCGGAGCTGATGGACGAGTGCGCGGACCGCGGAATCCCGATCCCGCCCAGCGACACGGTACGGGCGGCGGCCCAGAAGGTGGCGGCGCAGCACAACCTGGACGAGGCCGGCCAGACCGACCTGCGCACCGTGGTCGGCGTGGTGGAGCGGTCGTGGTACTCGCCGGACTCCTCGCCGGGTGAGGACCTGTCCTCCGCGTTCGAGGGCCTGCGGCGCAGCCTGGAGCGCACCGCGCCGATGTCCTGGCGGGGGCGCCTGTTCCCGCGATCGGTGTTCCGGAAGCACTGAGCACGGCGCGCCTGGTCGCCCCGATGCGGTGGCGGCCAGGCGCCGCGTCGTCGTGACGACCCGCCGCGCGTGGGCGCCCAGCGCCGTCTGAACCGCACGGCATCGATCACGTCCCCCGGGCGCGAGCACCGCACCCGGTGCTCCGGCAACTTGGTCCCTGATCCGGTGCGACCACAGGCGCCGCATCGTCCGGGCGGATGCTGTCGCAGGTGTAGCGCCACCGGGGCGCACGGCACCGGTCACGTCACCGGGACGCCTGTTCCCCGAGGTTCCGGAAGGCCAGCCCCATGCGATGAGGCGCTCGGCCGTCACCCGCTGATCATGCGAAAGTGCCTACGCCCCTCGCGGGCGTAGGCACTTCGCGGTAAGGGGAGCTACTGCTCTTCGAAGCGCTGGCGGAATCGTTCTTCCATCCGCGTGGTGAACGAACTCTTCGACTTGGCCGCCTTGCCGCCGCCCGGCTTGCCCTCGGCCCCGCCGCGGCCGGAGAACAGCGCGAGCATCGCGCCCGCGAACATGACGACGAAACCGAACACGCTCATCAACGGTACGTCCGCGACCCACAGGGCCCGTACCATCACACCCAGTACGAGCAGGGCGACACCGACGACGAACAGCGCGATCCCCTGGATTCGGCGGCGGCGGGCGGGCCGGCGGAACCGGGCACCGCGCACCGTTGACGCGAACTTGGGGTCCTCGGCATAGAGCTCGCGCTCGATCTGGTCGAGCAGCCGCTGCTCATGCTCGGAGAGTGGCATCTTTCCTCCTCCGGCACAGCTGTCGCGGGCGCCGGGCCGCGCAACGTCCTGGACCCAACAGACACCCCTGGTGGTGTCACCCTCCAGGATACGAGTCCTTCGCGATCAGGACTACCCGATCCCACTCCAACCTGTGCCCCGTTTGGCTCAAATCTCCCCGCCGGCCTGGGCGCTGGTGGTTCTGCGGTGGTGTCGCCTTCCCCTGGCACAACGTTTCACGCCCCGGTGGGTTCCCCCCGCCGGGGGTCGAGCAGCGACGCCGGGCGAACCGCCGCGGCACCGAACTTCGACCGCGCCACGTCGGCCGCCACCTCGGCGTCGCGCCACCGCGGCTCGGGCTGGGAGAACGTCAGCTGTTCGGGCTCGGCCTCCCCGCTCAGGCCCTCGACGCGGACGCCGATCAGCCGGACGTCGGCCCCGGCGACCGCCTCCGACAACAACCCCACCGCGGTCGAGTGGATCACCCGTGCCACGTCCGTCGCCGAGGGCAGCGTCCGGGCGCGGGTGATCGTGCGGAAGTCGGCGAACCGCACCTTGATCGACACCGTGCGGCCGCGCAGCCCGCGCCGCCGCAGGCTCTCCGCCACCCGCTCGGACAACCGCAGCAGCTCGCGCTCGAGCACCCGCGGGTCGCGCTGGTCGGTGTCGAAGGTGTGCTCGGCGCCCAGCGACTTCTCCGGCGAGTCGACCACCACGCCACGCTCGTCGCGCCCGTGCGCGAGGGCGTGCAGGTGCTCGGCCGCCGCGTTGCCGACCGCCTTGCGCAACCGGGGCAGCGGCGCCGCCGCGATGTCCGCGACCGTGGTCAGCCCGAGCCGCCGCAGGCTCTCCTCGGTCTTCTTCCCCACACCCCACAGCGCCGACAGCGGCAGCGGGTGCAGGAACTCCAGCGTCCGCGAGACCGGCACCACGACCACCCCGTCCGGTTTGGCCATGCCCGACGCGAGCTTCGCCACGAACTTCACCCCGGCCACACCCACCGAGCAGGTGATGCCGTGCTCGGCCCGCACCCGCCGCCGGATCAGCTCCGCGATGCCCGCCGGGGTCTGGCCGAGGCGCCGCAGGGCGCCGCTGACGTCCAGGAACGCCTCGTCCAGGCTCAGCGGCTCGACGAGCGGCGTCAGCTCGCGGAAGATCGCCATCACACCCTGGGACACCTCGCCGTAGAGCCCGTGGGTGGGCGGGATGAACACCGCGTGCGGGCACAGCCGGCGTGCGACGGCGACCGGCATCGCCGCGCGCACCCCGTACTCGCGCGCCGGGTAGTTCGCCGACGTCACCACCGACCGCGGGCCGGCACCCGCGACGACGACCGGCTTGTCCACCAGCTCCGGCCGCGTGCGCAGCTCCACGGCCGCGAAGAACGCGTCCATGTCGACGTGCAGCAGTCCGCACCCGGTGTCGTCCGGCGTGTGCCCCGCGCCTGCCCGGAACCGCTCGTACCCGGCCGGCAGGGCCGCATTCCTTCCCATCGCCGACGAGCCTACGCAGGGGGTCCGACAGTTCCGGTCAGTGGCGGGCGAGCAGGTGCAGCCGGCTCGCGAGATCGCGCAACGGCGGCATCGCGCCCGCGGCGGCCTCGAAGTCGGCCAGGTCGTCGGCCGAGTACTGCTCCGACTCGACCTCGCCCAGCACGTCGGACACCACGCCGTCGCCCTGGATGAGCTCCACCCGCAGCCCCGCACCGGCGATCAGCCCGCGCAGGCCGTCGGCGTCGAAGCGGCGCAGCAGCGTCTCGCCGTCATCGGCGAGCACGCCGTCGGAACTGGTGAGCAGCTCGTGGGCCTCGCGCACGCGTCCGGCCAGCGCGCGGTGCAGGACCGCGGCGTGCCGGTTGGTGGCCAGCAGGGACACGGCGCCGCCGGCGGCGACGATCCCGGCCATCGCGGCGACCACCGCCGCCGGGTCGTCGACCACCTCGAGCAGCCCGTGGGCCAGCACCAGGTCGGCCGATCCGGCGGGCACGCGCGCGGCGAGCGCGTCGGTGTCGTCGGCCACGACCGTGATCGCCCCGGCGACGCCGGCCTCCTCCGCGCGGCGCCGCAGCGTCGCCAGCGCGTTGGGGCTGGGCTCGACGACGGTGACGCGGCAGCCCTCGACGGCGAGCGGGACCGCCCACACGCCACTACCGCCGCCGACGTCGACGACGGCGGGCTGGTCGATGCCCCGCTCGCGCGCCCGGTCGAGCTCGGCCCGCAGTGCCCGCCAGACCGTGCCGGAGCCGCGTGCTGTCCCGGTGTCCGTTCGCATGGCGGACAGCGTAGTGAGCCCGGTCCGGACCGCTCGGGGTGGCACTCCGGCTACGCTCGACTCCGTGCACACGGTCGCCGTACTCAGCCTCAAGGGTGGTGTCGGCAAAACGACGGTCGCGCTGGGCATCGCTTCGGCTGCGCTCCGTAGGGGCGCCCGGACGCTGGTGGCCGACCTGGACCCGCAGGGCAACGCCACCGCCACCCTGGACCCGCCGTACACCGAGGCCACGCTGGCCGACGTGCTCGCCACCCCGGTCCGTCCGGTCCTGCGGCAGGCCGTGGCGCCGAGCGCGTGGAGCCCCGAGGTCGACGTCCTGGTGGGGGCCGAGGACCTGGAGCTGCTCAACGAGCCGGGGCCGGACGACGACAAGGTCGGCAACCTCTCCCGCGCGCTGGACGAGCTGCACGACCACCCGCTGCGCGGCCGCCCCTACGAGCTGGCGATCCTGGACTGCCCGCCCTCGCTCGGGCGGCTGACGAAGTCGGCACTGGTGGCCGCCGACAGCGCGATCCTGGTCACCGAGCCGACCATGTACGCCGTCAGCGGCGCACAGCGGGCGCTGGAGGCGATCGAGCGGATCCGCGACGAGCACAACCCCGAGCTCGCCGCGGTGGGTGTGCTGGTCAACCGCCTGCGCCCGCGTTCGCACGAGCACCAGTTCCGCATCGCCGAGCTGCGCGAGTCCTTCGGCGGCCTGGTGATGCCGACCGCGATCCCGGACCGGCTGGCGGTGCAGCAGGCGCAGGGCGCGTGCAGCCCGATCCACGAGTGGCACTCCCCCGGCGCCCAGGAGGTCGCGCTGACCTTCAACATGGTGCTGGCCAAGATCCTGCGCTCGAACCGGGCCGGCCGGCACCGCATCGACCGCGAGGCCGAGCCGCCCGCCGAGACCACCGGCCCGATCGGGCGGGTAGCGCGGACCGCGGACGATGCCCGAAGGTGACACCGTCTTCCTGGCGGGCCACAAGGTCGGCAGGGCGCTGGCCGGCCGCGTGCTGACGCGCACCGACTTCCGCCACCCGGCGCTGGCCACGACCGATCTGACCGGCTCGACCGTGCTCGGCGTGCGGACCGTCGGCAAGCACCTGCTGACGCGCTTCTCCGGGGATCTGAGCCTGCACAGCCACCTGAAGATGGACGGCTCGTGGGAGATCTACCGGCCCGGCTCCCGCTGGCGGCATCCGGCGCACCACGCGCGGGTCGTGCTCGAGGCCGAGGGCGTCCAGGTCGTCGGGTTCCGCGTGCACGACCTGGAACTGCTGCCCACCGGTGAGGAGTCCCGGCTGGTCGGCCACCTCGGCCCGGACCTGCTCGATCCACAGTGGAGCGAGGAGCACGAGGCGCGCGCGGTGGCGGCGCTGGAGCGCGAGCCCGGCCGGGAACTCGGGCTCGCGTTGCTCGATCAGCGCGTGATGGCGGGCGTGGGCAACCTCTACAAGTGCGAGATCTGCTTCCTGCTCGGCGTGACGCCGTGGACCCCGGTGTCGGCGGTGGACAGCGCGAAGGTGGTGCGGCTGGCGCGGAAGCTGTTGCTGGCCAACGCGTGGCGGCACGAGCAGAGCACCACCGGCGACCTGACCCGGGGACGCCGGAACTGGGTGTACGAACGAACCAGGCAGGGCTGCTTCCGGTGCGGGGGCCGGCTCCGGGTGGAATCCCAGGGCCGTGACCCCCACGACGTCCAGGCGCGCCCCACCTGGTTCTGCCCGCGCTGTCAGCACGGGCCCTCGCCTCAGCCGCGCAGCAGCTCGGTGAAGGACGTGCGATAGCGGCGCGGCGCCGGCCGCCGGTCTTGGGTGACGACGTCGGCGACGAGCCGGCCGGCGTCCCGCGGTGTCCGTTGTGGATCGCCGACGAACGAAATCCGGCACGGGCCGGATGTCCAGCCTCCGGTCACCCGATCGGGTAAACCCGATCATGAGGACCGAAGCCCCTGCGCACGGCGTGGATCGATCCAGCCGGCCGCCGTGCGCGCGACGGAAAAATTCCCGTCCCGGGCGATCTCCGCGCGTGAGAACGGCCACGCCGGACCGGCCGAAATGCAGTTGCCGGGCGAGCCGGGACGCGCCTAACGTTGCCGGTACACGGGAAAGGAGGTGGTCCAAAGTTGTGTAGCAACGGGACTCGTGAGGTGGCTGTCCGCTAGCGGATGCCACACCCTGGACTGCTGGTGAATACCAGACAGCCACCGCCCCCCGGCGTTTCCGAGCACTGGTCCGGCTCGGGCCCGAACGGCTGACGACGGTCGGGAGTCGCGCCGGGGGTTCCCCCCCATCCCCTAATCCGGAGGAAAAGCCCCCGTAGATCGTCCGGGGCGCGCTATCCTTCGCCGGTGCTGCAGCCCGCGTACCCGATCAAGACCGCACGGCTGATGCTCCGGCCCTTCACGCAGGCGGATCTGAGCGCACTGCATGCGTTCCAGTCCCGGCCGGACGTGACGCGGTACCTGTACTGGGAGCCCCGCACCCGGCAGGAGACGGCCGCCGTCCTCAAGGACAAGATCGCCCGGTCGGTTCTCACCGAACCCGGCGACTACCTGTCGCTCGCCGTCGAGCTGATCGACACCGGTGAGCTGATCGGCGACCTCACGCTGTGGTGGACCAGCCGCGAGCACGCCAGCGGTGAGATCGGGCTGGTGTTCCACCCGCAGCACCACGGCAAGGGTTACGCGGCCGAGGCCGCCACGGAGCTGTTCCGGCTCGGTTTCGAGGAGCTGGGACTGCACCGCATCTACGGCCGCTGCGACGCGCGGAACGTGCCGTCGGCGTCCCTGATGGAAGGCCTGGGCATGCGGCGCGAGGCGCACCTGCGGGAGAACGAGCTCGTCAAGGGTGAATGGACCGACGAACTCGTCTACGCCATGCTGTCGTCGGAGTGGAAACGGCGCTGAGCGAAGATGGGACCGTGCTCTTCGACAGGCTGATCCGTCCCGCGCTCTACCGGCTCAACGACAACGACCCCGAGAAGGTGCACGAACGCACCCTGCGGGTGCTCACCCGGCTCTCCGACGTGCCGCCCGCGCTGGCCGCCGCGCGCCGCCGGTTCGCGGTCGCCGACCCGGTGACGCTGTTCGGGCTGCGGTTCGCCAACCGCGTCGGCCTGGCCGCCGGCATGGACAAGGACGGGCGGGCGCTCGCCGCGTGGCCGGCGCTGGGGTTCGGCTTCGCCGAGATCGGCACCGTGACCCGGCTGGCGCAGCCCGGCAACCCGAAGCCGCGGCTGTTCACGCTGCCGCACAGCGACGCCATCATCAACCGCATGGGGTTCAACAACTCCGGCGCGGCGGCGCTCGCGCAGCGACTGGCGGCCAAGGGGAAGCCGGACATCCCGCTGGGCATCTCGATCGGCAAGTCGAAGGTGACCCCGCTGGAGGACGCGGTCGCCGACTACCAGGAGTCGTTGCGGGCGCTGTACCCGTGGGCCGACTACTTCGCGATCAACGTCAGCTCGCCCAACACGCCGGGACTGCGGACGCTGCAGGACCGCTCCGCGCTGGCCGAGCTGCTGGCGGAGCTGGGGCGGACCGGTGAGGACCTGGCGAAGGCGGCGGGGAAGCCGGCGACGCCGCTGCTGGTGAAGGTGGCGCCGGACCTGACCGACGACGCCCTGGCCGAGCTGCTCGAGGTGTGCGACGAGCACGGGGTGTCCGGGATCATCGCCACGAACACGACCCTCGCGCGGGACGGTCTGGCCGCCGGTGAGGCCGCGGTGGGCGCCGAACCGGGCGGCCTGTCGGGGCGGCCGCTGACCGAGCGGGCGCGCGAGGTGGTGCGGTTCGTGCACACGCACACCGAGGGGACGGTGCCGATCATCGGCGTGGGCGGCATCTCCAGCGGCGAGGACGCCCAGCGCATGCTCGACGCGGGCGCCAGCCTGATCCAGCTCTACACCGGTTTCGCCCTCCACGGACCCGGCCGGGTGCGCGAGATCAACCGCACCCTGGCCGGTTCCCGCGCGGAGAGCTGACTCCGGGGCCGACTGTCCTGACCGGACCGGTCCCCAGTGGACTGCGCTGGTCCAACGGCGCGGCACGGCGGACCACGGCGCCCGGCGTTCGCCGGTGAGGAGAGCCCGTGCAGCGTCGCCTTGCCGATCGTGGTCCGGCCGCTGCCCTGACCGGGCCGCGGTCCCCCGCTGCGGGCGCTCGCCTAACTCTGATCACCGCCTCAGCCCATCGGGGCACGCCGCCGCGGGTGTCGCGCGAAGGCCCCCGGTCAGAAGAGCCCGCCCAGCGTCGCCTTGTCGATCGTGGTCCGGCCACTGGCCCCTGACCGGGCAGCCGTCCCCCGCTGCGGGCGCTCGCGTACCTCTGATCACCGCGTCAGCCCACCCTGGGCACAACGCGGGTGTCGCGTGAAGGCCCCCAGACAGGAGAGCCCGTGCAGCGTCGCCTTGCCGATCGTGGTCCGGCCACTGGCCCCGGACCGGCCGCGGTCCCCCGGCTGCGGGCGGTCGCGTACCTCTGATCAGCCCACCCGGGGCACCCCATGGCAGGTGTCGCGCGAAGACCCCCGTCAGGAGAGCTCGCGCAGCGCCAGCGCCAATCCCGCCAGGCGGTCGGTCGCGTCGGTCAGGAAGAGGCGTGAATCGGCCAGGCCGTGGCTGCTCGCGGCGACCGCGCGCCCCGCCGCGGCGACCAGGCTCCCGAAGTTCTCCACCCCGTCCTCGAGTTGTTCGCGCAGCGTCGCGATCGCCGAGTCCAGGGCGGCCCGCTCGCGGGCCGGGGCGGCGTTGCGGGCCCGCTCGATCGACTGGATGCGCATCGCGAGCGCGCGCAGCGCCGTGGCGGCCTCCGCGGCCGTGGCACGGGCGTCGGCCACCGACATCTCCGGCACCGGCGCCGTGCCCAGCGACGAGGGCTCCGACAGCTGCCGCAGCAGGTCGGCCAGCGTCGCTTCGCACTCGGCGAGCCGCTGCATCGGGGCGCGCGCCGCCGAACCGGCCGGTGGCATCGGCGGCGGCGTGGTGCTGACCGGCAGCACGACCCGGTTCAGCTGCCGCAACCGCAACCCGGACCGCACGCCGAGCGTGGTGAACACGACCGCGCCGACGATGCCGGGCGCAGCCTCCGGGATCCCGCCGCCCCCGGCGAGCCCCAGCCCGCCGATGACGGCCCACACCACGCACAGCACCGCGGCCATGATCCACAGCGTCAGCGCGCGGGAGGTGCGGTTCTTCCGCCGCGCCAGCTTCGCCTCGGGCGAGTTCCACGCCACCCACTTGTTGCGGGCCTCCGCCAGCACCGGCATCGCCTGCGCGACGACCCGGGGCCGTGGCACGCCGGAACCCTGCTGGTCCGGCGGCAGGTACCGCTGCAACTTGGCCTGGGCGCGCTGCGCGTAGTCGGGCAGGCGCTCGATGTGCTTTTCCAGCTTCGCCTGGAACTCCGAGAAGTCCCGCCTGCCCGACGTCATCCCGCCGTCCCGCTCAGGCCTGGTTCTTCTGCTGCTCGGCCTGGACGCGCGACTCGATCTCGCGCTGGATGTCCGCCCCTGGCGCCGCCTTCTTGTCACCGGAGGTCACCTGTGCCACCGAGTCGCCCCGCATGGACGCGCGGATCTGCTCCAGCCGCGAGCTGCCGGCCATCTGGGTCGAGGCCTGCTGCACCTCGAGCATGCGGCCCTGGACCGAGTTCTGCGCGAGCTCCGCCTGCCCCAGCGCGGTGGTGTAGCGCTTCTCGATCTTGTCGCGGACCTCCTCCAGCGACGGGGTGTTGCCCGGCGCGGCCAGCTGCGACATCTGGTTGAGCGAGGCCGACACCTGCTCCTGCATCTTGGCCTGCTCCAGCTGCGACAGCAGCTTGGTGCGCTCGGCCAGCTTCTGCTGCAGCATCGCCGAGTTGCGCTCGACCGCCTGCTTCGCCTGGGCGGCGGCCTGCAGCGACTGGTCGTGCAGCGTCTTGAGGTCCTCGATGCTCTGCTCGGCCGTCACCAGCTGCGTGGCGAACGCCTCGGCGGCCGTCTCGTACTGCTGCGCCTTCTCCTCGTCCCCCTTGGCGCGCGCCTCGTCCGCCAGCACCAGCGCCTGGCGTGCCGACGCCTGCAGCTTCTCGACCTCGGCGAGCTGGCGGTTGAGCTTCATCTCCAGCTGCCGCTGGTTACCGATCACCGCGGCGGCCTGCTGGGAGAGCGCCTGGTGGTTGCGCTGCGCCTCCTCGATGGCCTGCTGGATCTGCACCTTGGGGTCGGCGTGCTCGTCGATCTTCGACGAGAACGACGCCATGAGGTACTTCCAGAACTTCACGAAAGGGTTGGCCATCTCCTCCGCCTGCCTTCTAGATCCCTGCCTGGGTGTCGCCGGATGATCGTCCGCCGTCGCTCTCCCCTGTCTGAGCAACGCCGGGACCCCGGAGTGGGTTCCATCGTGTCAGGTCGCGGCCGTGTGTTCCAGGCGACCCCGGGGGATTTCAGGGACGACCCTGACCGGCATCCCGGACCCCGGACGCGCCGGAGGCCACCGCCGGCGCGCGCAGCAGCCGGGCGGTGGCCTCCGGGGTCGTGTTTCAGCAGGTGATCAGGCCGCGACCATCTTCGGCGCGCGGATGGTCGTGCGCAGCGACGGACCGACGCGCTGGCCGGAGACCCGCAGGTCGGTGAGGTCGTTGCCGATCATGCCGTCGATCAGCCGGCCGCCCTCGAGCCGGCCGGTGGCCGCGCGGGGCTCCTCGGCGTGGCGGGCACGGCCCTCGCCCTCGGGCGTCTCGGCGATCGCGGGCACGTCCACGCTGTCCAGCGCGGAGATGTCGGCGGCGACGTTGCTCAGCAGCTCGGCGAGCGGGAGCTCGAGCGCCTCGCAGATGGACGCCAGCAGCTCGCTGGACGCCTCCTTCTGCCCGCGCTCCACCTCGGACAGGTAGCCGAGGCTGACCTTGGCGGCGCGGGAGATGTCGCGCAGCGTGCGACGCTTGTTGGTGCGGGCGTGCCGGAGCCGGTCGCCGATCGCCTCGCGCAGAAGCACGGTCATCGCGCGCCTCCCTTCCTGATACCGACCACGTTACCCAGTTCGGGCACCTCCCCGCAGCGATTGACACGGTGGTACGCCCAGGGCGAACGCGGCGATCAAGCCAGATGTTCCCCCAGCAGGTCCAGCGCGGCCCCGACCGACGCGCGCCGGACCGCCGCCCGGTCGCCCTCGAACCAGTGGGTGCGCACGTCACGGTCACCCGGGCCGGCCAGCCCGATGTGGACCGTGCCGGGCGCCACGCCGTCCTGCGGGTCCGGCCCCGCCACGCCAGTCAGGCCCAGCCCCCAGTCGGCCCCGCAGCGGGACCGCGCGCCCTCGGCGAGCTGCGCCGCGACCTCGGGGTGCACCGCGCCGTGGGCCGCCAGCAGCGCCGGGTCGACGCCGGCGAGCTTCGCCTTGAGGTCGGTGGCGTACACCACCAGACCCCCGCGGACGACCGCGCTGGCCCCGGGCACCTCCGTCAGGGCCGCCGTCACGAGGCCCGCCGTCAGCGACTCCGCGGCCGCCACCGTCTGCCCGAGCCGCAGCAACGCGGCCACCACCGGACGA
The DNA here is from genome assembly GCF_030814215.1 of Amycolatopsis thermophila. NCBI lineage: Bacteria > Bacillati > Actinomycetota > Actinomycetes > Pseudonocardiales > Pseudonocardiaceae > Amycolatopsis > Amycolatopsis thermophila. The sequence continues at coordinate 6,462,851 of NZ_JAUSUT010000001.1, forward strand.
GCCGAGGTCATGCCCGCGCCGCCGCGCGCAGCCGCACCGCGCGCACGACGTAGTCCGCGCCGGTCACCACCGTCAGCAGCACGGCCAGCCCCATCAGGGCCCACTGCACCGGCAGCGCGCCGTCCGGCAGCGGCAGCAGGTAGGTCACGATCGCCAGGATCTGGGTCATCGTCTTGGCCTTGCCGCCGCGGCTGGCCGGGATCACACCGTGCCGGATCACCCAGAACCGCAGCAGGGTCACGCCGATCTCGCGGACCGCGATCACCACCGTGACCCACCAGGGCAGCTCACCCAGCACGCTCAGGCCCACCAGGGCGGCGCCGATCAGGGCCTTGTCTGCGATCGGGTCGGCGATCTTGCCGAAGTCGGTGATCAGCCCGTAGCGGCGGGCGACCCAGCCGTCCACCTGGTCGGTCAGCGACGCGATCGCGAACAGGACGGTGGCGCCGATCCGCCAGCCGGCGTCCGCACCGCCGCCGGCGAACAGCGCCAGCACGAACAGCGGGACCAGGACGAGCCGGGACAGCGTCAGCAGGTTCGCGACGTTGAGCGTGGGGACCGGGGTCGGCTCGGGCTCGCGATGCGGCGGGCGGGCCTCCCCGCCCGCCTGGGCCGACTCCTCCGCCGAGGCACTCATCTGCCGGCGTCCAGCTCGACGAGCAGGTCGACGCCCTCGGTGTCGACAACCCGGCACCGCACGATCTGCCCGGCCTCGAGCCCGTCGCCGTCGAGCACGATGCACGCGCCGTCGACCTCGGGCGCCTGGTGCGCGGCCCGGCCGGACACCTCGTCCTCGTCGGCCTCCTCGACGAGGACGTCGACGATCTCGCCGATCCGGTCCTCGGCGCGCTGCGCGGTCAGCTCCTCCACCAGCGCGGACACCCGGGCGACCCGTTCGGCGACCACCTCCGGGTCGACCTTGCCGTCGAGGGTCTCGGCCTCGGTGCCGTCCTCGTCGGAGTAGCCGAACACGCCGACCGCGTCCAGGCCGGCCTCGGTGAGGAAGTGCTCCAGCTCGGCGACGTCGTCCTCGGTCTCACCCGGGAAGCCGACGATCACGTTGCTGCGGATGCCCGCCTGCGGCGCGTACTCGCGGATCTGCTGGATCAGCGCGAGGAACGACTTGGTGGACCCGAACCGGCGCATCCGGCGGAGCACGGTCTCGCTGGAGTGCTGGAACGACATGTCGAAGTAGGGCGCGACCCCCGGCGTCGTCGCGATCGCGCGCACCAGGTCCGGGCGGGTCTCGGCGGGCTGCAGGTAGGACACCCGGACCCGCTCGACGCCGTCGACGCCGGCCAGGCGCGGCAGCAGCATCTCCAGCGCGCGGGTGCCGCCCAGCTCGCGGCCGAGGTCCTTGCCGTAGGACGTGGAGTTCTCGCTGACCAGGAACAGTTCCTTCACACCCTGCCCGGCCAGCCAGGCGGCCTCGGCCACGATCTCGTCGGGGTGGCGGGAGACGAACGAGCCGCGGAAGGACGGGATCGCGCAGAACGAGCAGCGGCGGTCGCAGCCCGAGGCGATCTTCAACGCCGCCACCGGCGCGTCCGACAGCCGGCTGCGCAGGACCCGCGGACCCCAGCCGTGACCGGGGATCGCGACGTCCTCGGTGGCCGCGGAACGCTCGACCGGGGTGATCGGCAGCAGCTTGCGGCGGTCGCCGGGCGCGTGCGAGGCGATCGTGCGGCCGGCGGCGATGTCGTCCAGCCGGGCGGCGAGGTCGGCGTAGTGGTCGAACCCGAGCACCGCGTCGGCCTCCGGCAGGCTCTCCGCCAGCTCCGCGCCGTACCGCTCGGCCATGCAGCCGACCGCCACGACCTTCGCGCCGGTGTCGGCGGCGGCCAGCAGCGTGTCGACCGAGTCCTTCTTCGCCGACTCCACGAACCCGCAGGTGTTGACGACGATGACGTCGCTGCCCTCGGGTTCGTCGGCCAGTTCCCAGCCCCCCTCGGCGAGCCGGCCGGCCAGCTCCTCGGAGTCCACCTCGTTGCGGGCACAGCCCAGGGTCAACAGGGAGACGCGGCGGTTGGAGGACCCGGTGACGGCAGAAGACACGCCACTCAGGGTAGCTGGCGGGCCGGGACGTGGCCGAACCCACCGCGACAGCGCACGCGCGGCCCGATACGGTCGATCGGTGCACGCTGATCCTCCCAGTTCCGTCGAGATCCGGCGAGCCCGGATCTCGGATGTCCGAAAGATCAAGGCCCTGGTGGACGCGGACGCGGGACGGGTGCTGCTCGAGAAGGAGCTCGTCACCCTCTACGAGGACATGCAGGAGTTCTGGGTCGCCGATGCCGGCGGGGGAAGCGGTGACATCGTCGGGTGCGGCGCGCTGCACGTGCTGTGGGAGGACCTCGCGGAGATCCGCACCGTCGCGGTGGACAAGCGGATGCGCGGGCAGGGCATCGGGCACAAGCTGGTGGACCAGCTGATCACGCTGGCGCGCGAGCTGGGACTGCGCCGGGTCTTCGTGCTGACCTTCGAGACGAGTTTCTTCTCCCGCCACGGGTTCACCGAGATCGACGGGACGCCGGTGCCCAGCACGGTGTACGAGGAGATGCGCCGTTCGGTCGACCCCGGCGTGGCCGAGTTCCTCGAACTCCCCTACGCCAAGCCGAACACGCTGGGCAACACGCGCATGCTGCTGGAGCTGTAGCACTGCGCCCTGCGGGTGAAGTTCACCGTTGTCCGCCTTTCGGGTCTGGTGGTCACCACCGCGGGCCCCGAAGCTGATCATGCCCGGTCACGATCAGCGAGGGAGCCCCGATGCGCGCCACCGCCCGACTGCTGTCCACCGCCGTCCTGGCCACCGCGCTGGTCGCCGGGCCCGGCACCGCGCAGGCCGTCGACCTCCGGTCCGTCACCGACACCTACCTGTTCGGCACCTCGCTGAGCCGGTTCGAGCAGATCCGCGCGGACCGGCCCTACGCGTCGGTGCTCGACTGGTCGTCGGACACCTGCTCGTGGTCGCCGGACAAGCCGCTCGGGTTCGACTTCTCCCCCGCCTGCCACCGCCACGACTTCGGCTACCGCAACTACAAGCGGCAGGACCGCTTCACGTCGGCCAACCGGAAGAAGATCGACGACAACTTCTACACCGACCTGAAGAAGATCTGCGGTGGCGACTGGAGCTGCAACGGCACCGCGTGAACCTACTACCAGGCCGTCCGGAGGTTCGGGGGCTCCTAGTCCCCGCCGTCGTCGTCCGGCGTCGAGCCGCCGCGGATGAGCATCAGCGTGCCTTCCAGGTCCTCCGGTTTGACGAGCACGTCGCGGGCCTTCGAGCCCTCCGACGGGCCCACCACGCCGCGGGTCTCCAGCAGGTCCATCAGCCGCCCGGCCTTGGCGAAGCCGACGCGCAGCTTGCGCTGCAGCATCGAGGTCGACCCGAACTGCGAGGTGATGATGAGCTCGGCGGCCTGCAGCAGGACGTCGAGGTCGTCGCCGATGTCGGGGTCGATGTCCTTCTTCTCGCCGGCCTTGGCGGCGGTGACGCCCTCCTGGTACTCCGGCTGCGCCTGGTCCTTGGTGAAGTTGACGATCGCGGCGATCTCGTCGTCGCCGACGTAGGCGCCCTGGATGCGGACCGGCTTACCGGCGCCCATCGGCAGGTACAGCCCGTCGCCCATGCCGATCAGCTTCTCCGCACCCGGCTGGTCCAGGATGACCCGCGAGTCGGTCAGCGACGAGGTCGCGAACGCCAGCCGCGACGGCACGTTGGTCTTGATCAGGCCGGTGACGACGTCGACCGACGGCCGCTGCGTGGCCAGCACCAGGTGGATCCCGGCGGCGCGGGCCTTCTGCGTGATCCGCACGATCGCGTCCTCGACGTCGCGCGGCGCGGTCATCATCAGGTCGGCCAGCTCGTCGACGATCGCCATGATGTAGGGGTACGGGCGGTACTCCCGCTCGCTCCCCGGCGGCGCCTGGATGTCACCGGACCTCACCTTCTTGTTGAAGTCGTCGATGTGACGCACCCGGTTGGCCTGCATGTCCTGGTAGCGCTGCTCCATCTCCTCGACCAGCCAGGCCAGCGCCGCGGCGGCCTTCTTCGGCTGGGTGATGATGGGCGTGATCAGGTGCGGGATGCCCTCGTACGGGGTCAGTTCGACCATCTTGGGGTCGATGAGGATCATCCGGACCTCGTCCGGCGTGGCCCGCGACAGCAGCGACACCAGCATCGAGTTGACGAAGCTCGACTTACCGGACCCGGTGGACCCGGCGACCAGCAGGTGCGGCATCTTCGTCAGGTTCGCGGTGACGAAGTGGCCCTCGATGTCCTTGCCCAGCCCGATGACCATCGGGTGGTTGTCCTTGCCCGCCGTCGGCGAGCGCAGCACGTCGCCGAGGCGGACCATCTCGCGGTCGGAGTTGGGCACCTCGATGCCCACCGCGGACTTGCCCGGGATCGGGGCGAGCAGCCGCACGTTGTCGGTGGCCACCGCGTAGGCGATGTTCTTGGTCAGCGCGGTGATCTTCTCGACCTTCACGCCCGGGCCGAGCTCGACCTCGTACCGGGTGACCGTGGGGCCGCGGGTGAATCCGGTGACCTGGGCGTCGACGTTGAACTGCTCCAGCACGCCGGTGATCGCCTCGATCATCGCGTCGTTGGCCTTGCTGCGGGTCTTCGGCGCGTCGCCCAGCTGCAGCAGGTCGGCGGGCGGCAGCTCGTAGTCGCCCTCGACGGTGCGGGTGACCGTCATCGGCGGATCGGCCTTCTTCGGCTTCTTCTCCGGGACCTCGGCGGGCACCGGCCGCGGCGGCCTGGCCGGGGACGGCGGCTCGGCGAGCGCGGACTCGATGTCCAGCTGCTGCGGCGCGTCCTCGGCACCGCTGGCCTGGCGGCGGCGCGACGGCTTGCGCAGGCGGACGGCCTTCGGGTCGGCCTCGAGCGCCTCGGTCTTGTCGCGCTCCGCGGCGCGCTTCTCGCGCTCGGCCTCCTCCTCGGCCAGCTCCTCCGGGTCCAGGCCCCACGTGCGGACCAGGTGCGGGATGTCGCGGATGCGGGTGCCGGTGAACACCAGCACGCCGAACGCGAGCGCGATGACCAGCAGCGGGACCGCGACCCAGGCGGTGACGCCCTGCGCGAGCAGGTCGCCGGAGAGGTAGCCGAGCACGCCGCCGGCGTAGCGCTGGTCCTCGATGTCGTGCGGGCGGCCGTTGAACAGGTGCAGCAGGCCCAGCAGCGCGAGCACGCCCAGGACGCTGCCGATCACCATGCGCGGGCGGACCTCGGGCTGGGGTTCCGAGCGCATCAGCGTGACCGCGGTGACCACCAGGACCAGGGGCAGCGTGACGGCCCCGGCGCCGAGGATCGAGCGGGTGCCCAGCTCGACGTAACCGCCGACCGGTCCCGCCGCGCGCCACCACACGCCGGCGGCGATCAGCACGGCCAGCGCGACGTAACCCAGTGCGAGACCGTCGCGGCGGTGTTCCGCCTCCAGCTCGCGTCCGCGGCCGACGGTGCGCACGACGCTGCCCAGGCCCTTGGCCAGCAGGGTCCAGCCGCCGCGGACGGCCTTGCTGAACGTGCCGGCCTTGCGCGGGGCCGGTTTGCGGGAGCGCGAAGCGGCGGGCCGCGACCGGGTGGCGCCGCGCGTGGACTTGCGCGCCGTGCCGCCCTTGCCGCCGGTCCGTTTCGTGCCGCTGCTCCTCGTCGCCGACCCGCTAGCCATGCCTCCTACGGTAACCGCCTGGGCTCACCAGCCCCAGCAGCCACACTCGGCACAGCAGGAACTTTCCCCGCACGGGCAGACCTTGATCCGCCATCACGGTGATCTGCCATGCTGGCGCCATGTTCGCGCTGCACTCCGACGACACCGGGCAGACACGCCGCAGGCCACCGGCCGTGTGGCGGACGATGACCCGTCTGGACCAGGGGCTGGTGTCGCTGACCGGCCGGCTGCGGATCACCGGGCGGATCGCGCCCGGCCTGCGCGGCCGTCCGTTCCTGATGGCCGCCAACCACATCGGCGTGTTCGACCCGTTCGTGCTGATCGCCGCGTGCCGCCGGATCGGGATCTCGCCGCGGTTCCTGCTGGCCGGCGGGATCCTGGACGCGCCGGTGATCGGGCCCGCGCTCAAGGTCAGCGGGCACATGCGGATCGACCGCGGCAAGGCCAGCGCGCTGGAGCAGTTCGCGCAGGCCGTGGAGGAGATGCGGACCACGCCGGACCCGATCATCGTCTACCCGGAGGGCCGGATCAGCCACGACCCTGGCCTGTGGCCGGAACGCGGCAAAACCGGCGCCGCCCGGCTCGCGATCGCCGCCGGCGTGCCGGTGGTGCCGATCAGCCAGTGGGGCGCGCACGAGGCGGTGTACTGGGGCACGGAGCGCGTCGAGGGGCCCGCGGACCTGCTGCCGCTGGCCCGGTCCGGTCTGACGGCGCCCCTGCGCCGCCCGACCTACCGCGTGCACTTCGGCGAGCCCGTCGACCTCGGCGACATCGAGCCCGCTCGCCCGGGCGCGGGCGTGCGGGCGCACGCGAAGATCATGCGCGCGATCACGGCGGGGCTGGTGCCGCTGCGCGCGGACGAGCCCGACAAGCCGAAATTCCACGACCCGACGCGGCCCACGGACACGATCAGCCCCTGGCGGCCCTGACCACCCGACGGCCCTGAGCGCCCACGGCTCCGGCCACTGTGCCGGCGTCAGCGACGGTAGGCCGCCCCCGGGTGGTCTGCCGCCAGGCGGGGGCCCGCGCCCCCGAGGCGTTCGCGGAGCGTGCCGGCCCCGGGGTGTTCCGGGACGCGCCCGCGGCGGCGCAGCTCCGGCACCACCCAGCGCGCGAAGTCGGCGAAGGTGCCGGGCGTCGTCGCGTACGCGAGGTTGAAGCCGTCCACACCCGCCTCCTCGACCCACCGCTCCAGCTCGTCCGCCACCTCCGGGCCCGACCCCGCCACCACGGGACCGCGGCCGCCCAGGCCGATGAACCCGGCCAGCTCGCGGGGCGTCCAGGCGCGCCCGCCCGTCGTGAACGACGCCAGCGCCGACCGGTTCGCGTCGCCGTCGGCGTAGGTCAGCGGCTCGTCCACGTCCAGCTCGGCCAGGTCGACTCCCGTCCAGCCGCCGAACAGGGCGAACGCGCCGGGCACCGACACCAGCGACTCGTACGACCGCAGCTTCTCCGCGGCTTCCGCGGACGTCGCGCCCACCACGGGCGTCAGCATCGTGAAGATCTTCACCGCCCGCGGGTCCCGCCCGTGCTCGGCCACGCCCGCGCGGATCGCCTCCACCGAGCGGCGGACCACCTCCGGCGACGGCCCGGACACGAACACCGCCTCGGCGTGCCGGGCCGCGAACCGCACCCCCCGCGGGGAGGCGCCCGCCTGGAACAGCACCGGCGTGCGCTGCGGCGACGGCTCCGACAGGTGCGGCCCGGGCACCGAGAAGTACCGGCCCCGGTGCCCGATGTCGTGCACCTTCGCCGGATCCGCGTACACCCCGCCGGACCGCACGATCGCGTCGTCCTCCCACGAGCCTTCCCACAGCTTGTAGCAGACCTCGAGGTACTCCTCGGCGATGTCGTACCGCTCGTCGTGCCGGACCTGGCTGTCCAGGCCGAGATTGCGGGCCGCGCTGTCCAGATAGGACGTCACGATGTTCCACGCCACCCGTCCGCCGGTCAGGTCGTCCACCGTGGACAGCCGGCGGGCCAGCGAGTACGGCTGCTCGTAGGTCGTGGACACGGTGACACCGAACCCGAGGTGTTCGGTCACCGCCGCCAGCGCCGGCAGCAGCACGGTCGGCTCGTTCACCGGGATCTGTGTGGCGTCGGCGACCGCGGCGTCCTTCGATCCGGCGTACACGTCGTACACCCCGAGCACATCGGCCAGGAAGAGCGCGTCGAACCCGCCCTCCTCGAGGGTGCGCGCCAGGTCCAGCCAGGACGACAGATCGGTGTAGCGGTGTCCCTCGTCGGCGGGGTGCTTCCACAACCCCGCCGACTGGTGGCCGACGCAGTTCATGTGGAACGCGTTCAGGTAGATGCGGCTCATGCCAGCCCCTCCCGGTTGGTCTCGCGCGCGAACCACGCGGAGGCGAACGTCAGCACCGCAAGCCCCGCGAAGTAGGCGACGATCAGCCACGGCTCGCCATCCCCCGCCACCAGCAGCGCGGCCGCGATCAGTGGCGCGAACCCGCCGGAGAGCACGGCCCCGATCTGGTAGCCCAGTGACGCGCCGCTGTAGCGCACGCGGGTGTCGAACAGCTCCCCGAACCACGCGGCCTGCGGGCCGTACATCGCGTCGTGCACCACGTTGACGCCGAACACGATCGCCAGCACCACCGCCACCGCGGACCCGGAACCGGCCGCCCAGAAGAACAGCGCGAGCGCGACGATCCCGGCGAGCGCGCCGAACAGGTACGGCGGGCGGCGCCCGAACCGGTCCGACACGTAGCCCCACAGCGGCGTGCTGACCAAGCCGATCGCCGAGGAGATCATCACCGCGACCAGCCCGACGGCACTGTTCTTGCCGAACGTGGTCTGCAGGTAGGTCAGCGAATACGTGGTCAGCAGCACGAACAACGCGATCTGCGACAGCCGCAGCCCGGTGGTCAGCGCGACGTTGCGCGGCTGGGTGCGCAGCACCTCCACGACCGGCAGGCGCGCGGTCCCGCCGACGGCGCGCAGCTGCGCGAACACCGGCGCGTCGGTCAGCCGCAGCCGGATCACCAGGCCGATCACCACCAGCACGACGCTGAGCAGGAACGGCAGGCGCCACGCCCAGGACAGGAACCCCTCGTCACCGGCCAGGGTGCGCACCAGGTAGAAGACCCCGGTGGCCAGCAGCATCCCGGTCGAGGACCCGACCTGGGTGAAGCTGCCGGACAACCCGCGCCGGCCCGGCCGGGCGTGCTCGACCGACAACAGCGCCGCGCCGCCCCACTCGGCGCCCACGGCCAGGCCCTGCAACAGCCGCGACACCACGAGCAGAGCGGGGGCGGCGATCCCGGCCTGCGCGAACGTGGGCAGCACACCGATCGCGGTCGTGGCGATCCCCATCAGCAGCAGCGCACCGACCAGCACCGCCTTGCGCCCGACGCGGTCCCCGAGGTGACCGGAGATCACCGCGCCCACCGGCCGCGCGCCGAACCCGACCGCGTAGGTGCCGAACGCCGCGAGCGTGCCCGCCGTCGCGGAGACGTTGGGGAAGAAGAGGGGTTTGAACACCAGCGCGGTCGCGGTGGCGTAGAGGTAGAAGTCGTACCACTCGATGGTGGTGCCGATCATGCTGCCGGCCGCGGCACTGCGCGGCGTCGTGCGCGGCGGGGTGGGGACCGTCGTCGTCATGTCCTCGCACGGTAGGGATCCGGGCGTCGCTGTGCGCAAGCTCTCAGATACTGGAACCGGTGTTCCGATCGCCTAGGGTGGTGATCGTGACCACTCGCGTTCTCGTCGTGTACTACAGCGCCACCGGCAACACCGCGAAGCTCGCCGCCGCGCTGGCCGAGGGGGCCACCGGGGCGGGCGCCGAGGTGCGCGTGCGCACGGTCGCCGAAACCGCGCCACCGGAGGCGATCGCCGGCAATCCGCGCTGGCGGGCGTGGGTGGACTCCGGTCCGCACGACGAGCAGGCCACGCTGGCCGACCTGGAGTGGGCCGACGGGCTCGCGATCGGCAGCCCGACCCGGTTCGGTGGTCCGGCGAGCCAGCTGAAGTCCTTTCTGGACACCACGGGCGGGCTGTGGGCCAAGGGAAAGCTGGTCGACAAGGTCGCCACGTCGTTCACCACGGCCTCGACCGCGCACGGCGGCCTGGAGGCGACCGTGCTGGCGATGAACAACATCTTCTACCACTGGGGCGCGATCGTGCTGCCGCTCGGCTACGGGCAGCCGCACCTGCTGGAGTCCGGCAACCCCTACGGGGGTTCGTTCGTGTCGCGCAAGTCGGCCGAGCCGGACAAGGAGTCGCTGGAGGCGCTGCGCATCCAGGGCACCCGGCTCGCGACGATCGCCGGGTACGTCCGGGTGGGGCGCGGCGGCGCCTGACCGGCGCGGTCCGGCCGCATCCCCCGCCGTCCCGCCGTAACCGGCAAGCGAGTTTGATCGGTTAGATGAGGCGTGACGGAATTCCGGTACCGCCGTACCGGAGCGCCGCTTAGGGTGGGCGTCGTGGTCACCGAAGCTCCCGCGCCGGCCCGCGCCTTCGTCCCCCACCGGGGCCGCGGCACGGCGTTGATCCTCGTCTCCTCGGTCTGTTTCGGCAGCTCCGGCACCATCGCGAAGCCCGCGATGCTGGCCGGCCTGTCCGCCGAGCAGGTCGCGGCGGCCCGGATCGGTCTCGCGGCGCTGGTGCTGGCCGCCGGGGTGGCGGTGGTCCGGCCGTCGCTGCTGCGGGTGCGCCGCGCGGAGTGGCCGCTGCTGCTCGGATACGGCCTGCTCGGCGTCGCGGGCGTGCAGCTGTGCTACTTCGTCGCCGCCGGGCGGCTGCCGGTGGGCATCGCGATCCTGCTCGAGTTCACCTCGCCGGTGCTGATCGCGCTGTGGACGCGATTCGTGCGCGGCGTGCGGCTGCCCGGCCGCATGTGGGCGGGCATCGCACTGGCGATGGCCGGGCTCGCGGGGGTCGCGCAGGTGTGGCAGGGCCTCAGCCTGAACGCGGTCGGCCTGCTCGCCGGCCTGGGCGCGGCGCTGTGCTCGGCCGCGTACTTCCTGCTCGGCGAACACGGCGTCAGCACCCGTCACCCGCTCGGCATGGTGACCTGGGGCATGATCGTCGGCGCGGTGGCGGTGTGCGCGGTGGCGCCGCCGTGGCGGCTGCCCGCGGACATCCTCACCGCCCCGGGCGAGTTCGGCCCGTGGCACCCGCCGGTGTGGCTGCTGCTGGTGGCCGTCGCACTGTTCTCGACCGTGCTGGCCTACGGTTTCGGGCTGCCCGCGCTGCGCCACCTCCCCGCCTCCGTCGCGAGCGTGATCGGCCTGCTCGAGCCGGTCGTCGCGACGGCGACCGCGTGGGCGCTGCTGCACGAAACCCTGGCCTGGCCGCAGCTGTCGGGAGCGGTCGTCCTGCTGGCCGGGGCCCTGCTCGTGCAGCTCAACTCGCCGCGCCCGCAGGTGCCGGAAAGTCCCTAACGCGTCAGCACGATCCGCCCGAACACCTCGCCGCTGTCCATCTTCCGGTGCGCCACCCCGGCCCGCTCCAGCGGCAGCAGCTCGTGCACCACCGTCTGCAGCTCACCGCGAGCCGCGGCGGCGAACTGCGCGGTCCGCACCGCACGCAGATCGGCGGCGGGCACGGTGCCGGCGCTGAAGGTGGCGAACGACAGCGACTTGCGGAAATCCGCCAGCATCTTCGCGCCGAAGTCCGCCGGCGGCTGCCCGCCGACCATGCCGACCGCGACGAGGCGGCCGTTGGGGTTGAGCCGGTCGAAGAAGGACGGCAGAGCGGCCCCGCCGACGACGTCGAAGATCACGTCGAAGCCCGCACCGCCCGCGCCCGAGCGGTCCAGCACGTCGGTCGCCCCGAGCTCGCGCAGGCGCGCGCCACGCTCGGCCGACGACGTCGTGACGGCCACCGCACCGGCGCCGCCCCGGGCCGCGAGCTGGACCGCCGTGATCCCGATGCTCCCGGCCGCGCCGCGGACCAGCACCGACTCGCCGGGGCCGAAGCGGGCGTGGGCGAGGCCGAAGTGCGCCACCACACCGGAGCTCCCGAGCGTCACCGCGTCCACACCGGACAGCCCCGCGGGCAGCGGGACGACGTCCTCGGCCAGGGCGAGCGCGTGTTCGACGTAGCCGCCGCCGGTCCCGGTGAACGCCCACACGCGCCGTCCCACCCACGCCGGGTCGACCCCGTCACCGGCCGCGATCACCGTGCCCGCCACCTCGCCGCCGGGGATGTGCCCCTCCGCGAACCCGTAACCGGCCAGGGCACCGCTGCGGATGAGGACGTCGGCGCCACTGACGCCGATCGCCTCGGTGTCGACCAGCACCTGCCCGCGGCCGGGAACCGGGGCCGGCAGGTCGACGACCGCCAAGCCCTCGGGTCCGCCGAACTTTTCGATCACCACTGCTTTCACGTCGTCCGACGCTAGCGGGCGCCCCGGCCGGGCCGGCTAAAGTGAGAGCGGTGGCCGATCATGTGCCTCGGAACCTGCGCTCCGATGCCCTGGACAACCGGGCACGCATCCTCGGCGCAGCCCGCGCGCTGTTCGCCGTCGAAGGCCTGGACGTGCCGATGCGGAAGATCGCCCGGCGGGCCGGTGTCGGGCCCGCCACCCTCTACCGCCGGTTCCCGGCCAAACAGGTGCTGCTGGACGAGGTCTTCGCCGGCGAGGTGCGCGCCTGCCACGCGATCGTCGCGGAGGGACTCGCGGATGCCGATCCCTGGCGGGGCTTTCGCACCCTGATCGAGAAGATCTGTGCGCAGCACGCCCGCAACCGCGGATTCACCGACGCCTTCCTGTCCGCTCAGCCCGGCATGGCCGACGCGGCCGGCCGGGAACACGTCCTGAAGGCGATCGCCGAACTCGCCCGGCGGGCCAAGGCCACCGGGCACCTGCGTGCCGACTTCGTCCTGGACGACCTCGTCCTGGTGCTCACGGCCAACCGGGGCATCAACGCCGCCTCGGCATCCGCCCGGATCGCGGCCTCGCGGCGCTTCGCCGCGCTCGTGATCCGGGCGTTCCAGGCGCCGGCCGCCCCGTGACCACCCGAGCCGTCACAGGAAGGCGCTCACCCCCGTCTCCGCGCGGCCGATCAGCAGCTTCTGGATCTGGCTCGTCCCCTCGTACAGCGTCATGACCCGGGCGTCGCGCAGGTACTTCTGCACCGGGTACTCGTCGATGTAGCCGTAGCCGCCGAAGATCTGGATCGCGCTGTTCGCCGCGCGCACCGCCGCCTCGCTGGCGTAGTACTTGGCCTTCGAGGCCGCCACGCCGAACGGCTCGCCGCGGTCGATCAGCGAAGCGGCCCGCCACACCAGCAGCCGCGCGGCGTCGAGCTCGACGGAGATGTCCGCGATCATGTCCTGGATCAGCTGGAACGACGCCAGCGGCCGCCCGAACTGCTGCCGCTCGCCGGCGTAGGCGACCACGGACTCCAGGCAGCCCAGGATGATCCCGGCGCACCCCGCGCCGACCGACACCCGGCCCTTGTCCAGCGAGTGCATGGCGATCGTGAAACCCTGGCCCTCCTCGCCGAGGCGGGCGTCGGCCGGCACGCGCACGTCGGTCAGCGAGATCTCGCCGGTCGCCTGGCCGCGCAGCCCGAGCTTGCCCTTGATCTCGCGCACCGCGAACCCGGGCGTGTCCGTGGGCACCAGGAACGCCGACACGCCCTTCGGGCCCGGGCCGCCGGTGCGCGCGAACACCAGGCACACATCGGCCCAGGTGGCGTTGGTGATGAACATCTTCTGCCCGGTCAGGACGTAGTCGTCGCCGTGGCGGACCGCGCGGGTGCGCAGGTTCCCGGCGTCGGACCCGGTGTCGGGCTCGGTGAGGCCGAAGCAGGCGAGCACCTCGCCGGTGGCGATCCCCGGCAGCCACCGCCGCTTCTGCTCCTCAGTGCCGTGGGACAGGATCACCTTGCCCACCAGGCCCATCGACACCGACACGATGCCGCGCACAGCCGAGTCGGCGCGGCCGAGCTCTTCCATCCCGAGGCAGTAGGTGACGTAATCGCCGCCGAGCCCGCCGTAGGACTCCGGAATGGTCAGCCCGAAGAAGCCCATCTCGCCGAGCTTCGGCACGATCGCCGGGTCGACCGCCTCGGCGCGGTCCCACTCGGCGCGGTGGGCGACGACCTCGTTGTCCAGGAAGTCCCGCGCGTACTCGCGGAACTTGCGCTGGTCGTCGGTCAGGGTCAGGTCCATCTCAGCTCCCGGTGAAGTCGGCGGGCCGCTTGGCGAGGAACGCCTCGGCCCCTTCGCGTTTGTCGTCGCTGGTGTAGAGCAGTGCCTGGGCGAGGCGCTCGACGACCAGGCCGGTGTGCCGTCCGGCGTCCATGCCGGTGCGGACCACCAGCTTCGCCAGCCGAACGGCCAGCGGACCGCGGGCCAGGATGGTGCGGGCGAGGTCGCGGGCGGCGGCGACCGGGTGCTCGGCGATCCCGGAGACCAGGCCGATCCGCTCCGCCTCGGCGGCGCCGGCCGTCCGCCCGGTGAGGATCAGCTCGATGGCCCGGCTGACGCCGACCAGCCGCGCCAGCCGCTGGGTGCCGCCCGCGCCGGGCAGCACCGACAACGCCGTTTCGGGCAGCCCGAACTTCGCCGACGGCGCCGCGATGCGGATGTCGCACGCCATCGCGAGCTCGCACCCGCCGCCCAGGGCGTAGCCGTTGACCGCGGCGATCGTGGGTTTCTCGAACGCCTCGATCTCGTCGTAGAGCCGCTGCATCCGGGCGTCCAGACCGGTGTGCAGGGTGTAGTCGCGCAGCCCGGCGATGTCGGCGCCGGCGGCGAAAGCCCGCTCGCCGGCGCCGGTGAAGACGACCGCGCCGGCCTTGTCGTCGTCCCGGATCTCGCCGAGGGCCGCCCGCAGATCGTCCAGGACCTGGTCGTTGATCGCGTTGCGGACATCGGGCCGGTTGAGGGTGACCACGGCGACGCCGTCGGCCACGCTGGTGAGCACCGTCATCGTCGTCCTCCCACCCGCGCCCGCAGCTGGAACTTCTGGATCTTGCCGCTCGCGGTGCGCGGCAGCTGGTCGAGCACCTCGACCCGTTCCGGCCAGTACTGCTTCGCCACGCCCTTCTCCGCCAGGAACGCGCGCAGCTTCTCCAGATCGAGGCCGGGCGCGCCGGGTTTGAGGACCAGGCAGGCGCAGGCGCGTTCCTGCAACCGCGGGTCGGGCACCGCGACGACCGCGACCTCGTCGACGTCGGGGTGCTCGTAGAGCACGTTCTCCACGTAGGCCACCGGGATGTTCTCGCCACCGCGGATGATCACGTCCTTGGTGCGGCCGGCGATGCGCAGGTAGCCGTCGGCGTCGATGGTGGCCAGGTCGCCGGTGTCGAACCACTCGCCGTCGAAGCTCGCGCGGGTCATCTCCAGCCGTTCGGCGTAGCCGACGAACAGGAACGGCCCGGTGACCTGCAGCCGCCCCTCGGTGTCCGGCGGGAGCTCGGTCCCGTCCGCGTCGACCACGCGGATGCGCATGCCCGGCCACGGGTAGCCGTCGGTGTCGATGACCTTCTCGTCCGGATCCCCCGGGATGCCGAGCGTGACCAGCGCGTCCTCCGTCTGCCCCCACCCGCCGAGCACCACCATGCCGGGCAGCTTCCGCCGGGCCTCCCGCACCAGGGCGCGCGGGATCGGCGCGCCCATGCAGCAGAACCGCCGCAGCGAGGACAGGTCGTGCCCGGCCAGGTTCGGCGCGGACAGCAGGTCGTGCAGGAACGGGGTGGCCGCCGAGGTGTAGGTGATGCCGTGCTCGGCGACCAGTTCGACGAACCGCCGCGCGTCCCAGGTGTCCTGCAGCACGCAGGTGGCGCCGTTCTGCACCGGAAGCCGTGCGCCGTAGAGGAAACCGGTCAGGTGGGCCAGAGTCGAGGCCATGTGGAACACGCTGTCGGCGGTGATGCCCAGGCGCTCCGGCAGCGGGTTGTTGGCGGCGATGGCCGTGTTGTGGGTGTGCATCACGCCCTTCGGCTCGCCCGTGGTGCCCGAGGTGAAGATCAGCAGCGTCACGTCGTTCGGGTCCGGTCGCAGTGCCGCCAGCTCCGCCGGGTCGCGACGCTCCTCCCACGGCGTGGCGGCGAACGAGTCCCACGTCGACCCGACCACCAGCACGTGGTCCAGATCCGGCCACTGTGGGCGGAGCCGCTCGGCCATCGCGGCGTGGCCGAACCCGCGGAAGGACTCCGGCACCACGATGACCTTCGACCTCGCCAGCCCGACCATGAACCCGACCTCGCGTTCGCGGTAGATCGGGATGAGCGGGTTGGAGATCGCCCCGATGCGGCTGGCCGCGTAGTGGACCACGATCCACTCGATCCAGTTGGGCAGCTGGAACGACACCACGTCCCCGGGACGCACCCCGAGTTCGAGCAGCCCCAGCGCACAGCGGTCGACCTCGTGCTTCAACTGCGCGTAGGTGACGCTGCGCCGCGAATCGACGAACGCGGTCTTGTCCGGCGTCGCGGCGGCCACCTCGTCGAGGTGGTCGGTGATGGTGCGGTCGACCCAGAACCCGGCGCGGGTGTGGGCTTCGATCAGCTCGTCGTCGAGGATCGTCGCGAAGGGCATGACAGGCTCCGGGTCAGCTCATGGTGAGGCCGCCGCTGACGCTGACGGTCTGGCCGGTGACGTAGTCGGCCTCGTCGGAGGCCAGGAAGGCGACGACGTTCGCGAGGTCGCTGGGCTGGGCGAGGCGGCGGAACGGGATGGCCTTGGTCAGGGCCTCCCGCAGCTTCGGGTTGTCCCCGCCGATGGAGGCGAACAGCGCGGTGTCGGCCGGACCCGGGCACACCGCGTTGGCGTTGACCTGGCTGCGCGCCATCTCGCGGGCGATGGACTTGGTGAACGCGATGACCCCGCCCTTGGCCGCGGAATACACGGCCTCACCCGAGGAACCCACGCGGCCGGCGTCGGAGGCGATGTTGACCACCGAGCCGGAACCCTGCTCCGCCATGATCGGCAGCACGGCCCGGCACGTGTTCAGCACGCCGTAGAGGTTGATCCGCACGACCCGGTCCCAGTCGTCCGGATCGGACTCGACGAACGGGCCGGCCTTGTCCCAGCCGGCGTTGTTGACGAGCACGTCGATCCGGCCGAACTGGCGGTGCACCTGCCCGACCATCGCGGCGACCGACTCGCGGGAGGTGACGTCGGTGCGCACCCCGATCGCGCCGCCCCCGATGCGGTCCGCGGTCTCCTTGGCGGTGGTTTCGTTGATGTCGGTGACCACCACGGTCGCGCCCTCGGCGGCCAGTTTCTCCGCGATGCCGCGGCCGATCCCCTGGCCCGCGCCGGTGACGACGGTGATCTTGCCGGTGAGCTTTCCCATGTCTGGTCCTTTCAGGGTGCGTAGGCGCGGCCGAGGAGGTTGCGGGCGATGACGAGCTTGGAGACCTGCGCGGTGCCGTCGCCGATCTCCAGTCCGATCACGTCCCGCAGCCGCTGACCGACGGGGCTTTCACTGGAGTAGCCGAGGTGGCCGAACGTGAGCAGGCACTGGTGGATCGTCTCGGCGGCGAGCTTGGGCGCCCAGAACTTCGCCATCGCGGCCTCGGTGCTGTGCTCCAGGCCGTTGTCCTTGCGCCACAACGCCTCGTAGCAGACGTGACGAGCGCCCCGCAGGTACGTGGCGTGCTCGGCGAGCGGGAACGCCACACCCTGGAACCGGCCGATGGGGGCCCCGAACGCCTCGCGGTCGCGGGACCACTGCAGCGCCTCGTCGAGCGAGACCTGGGCGGCGCCGAGACACGCCAGCCCGATGATGGCGCGGGAGTAGTCGAAGCCCTGCATGACCGAGACGAACCCCTGCCCCTCGCCGCCGACCAGCGCCTCGCGCGGCACGGGCAGACCGTCGAAGTGCAGCGAGGCCCGGCCGATGGCCCGGCTGCCCAGGTCGTCGAACGGCGCGCGTGAGGTGTACCGGTCGTCCAGGTCCACCCAGAAGGCGCTCACCCCACGGGCGCCGGGCCCGCCGGTGCGGGCGAGCACCAGCGCGACGTCCGCGGAGGCGCCGAGGGTGATCGAGGTCTTCTCGCCGGTCAGGCGCCAGCCGTCGCCGTCGGGCTCTGCCTTCATCTCCAGCTTCGCGGCGTCGGTGCCGTGCCCCGGTTCGGTGATGCAGAAGGCGGGCACGACCTCCCCCGAGGCGATCGGCGGCAGCCACGCGGCCTGCTGCTCCTCGGTCGCATTGCGGGTGAGGATGTCGCTGACCAGCGCGCTGACGATGATCAGGTAGCTCGCGTTGAAGTCGCCGCGCGCGACCTCCTCGGCGGCCATCCCGGCGATCACCGCACTGGCCTCCTGGCCGCCGTGGCGTTCCGGGATGCGCAGACCGGTCAGGCCCATCGCGGCCAGGTCCGCGACCAGTTCGGGCCGCAGCTTCGCCGCCTTGTCGTCGGACTGGTAGTGCGGGGCGAGGACCTTCGTGGCGAACCGCCGCAGCTCCTGGCGGTAGGCCTCCTCGTCCGCGGAAAACGTGAAGTCCATGCTCAGTGCCAGTTCACGTGGGAGTTGAAGTCCGGCTTGCGCTTCTCGGCGAAGGCCTGCGCACCCTCCAGCCCCTCGGGCGAGGCGGTGAACAGGTCCAGGGCGGACATGGCCAGATTGGACAGTCCGGCCTGGTGATCGGTGTCGGCGTTGAACGACTGCTTGCAGAACCGGATCGCCGTCGGGCTCTTCTCCGCGACCTCCTCGGCCCACGCCTTCGCCGTCTTGAGCAGCTCACCCGGCGGGACGACCACGTTGACCAGCCCCATGCGCTCGGCCTCGGCGGCGTCGTACTGGCGGCACCAGAACCAGATCTCGCGCGCCTTCTTCTCCCCCACGACCCTGGCCAGGTAGGCGGTGCCGAACCCGGCGTCGAACGAGCCGACCTTCGGGCCGGCCTGGCCGAAGCGGGCCGTCTCGCTGGCGATCGTGACGTCGCAGAGCACGTGCAGGACGTGCCCGCCGCCCACGGCGATCCCGTTGACCGCGGCGATCACCGGTTTGGGGATGTCGCGGATCAGCTTGTGCAGGTACCCGATCTCGAACATGCCGCTCTCGGTCGGGCCGTAGTCGCCGGTCTCGGCGCGCTGCTTGACGTCACCGCCGGTGCAGAACGCCTTGTCGCCGGCGCCGGTGAGGATCACGGCCTGCACCTGACGGTCGGCCCAGGCGGCGCGGAAGGCCTTGATCAGCTCCTCGACGGTCCGGCCGCGGAACGCGTTGTAGCGGTGCGGCCGGTTGATGGTGATGACGGCGGCCGGGCCGTCGACCTCGTAGCGGATGTCCTCGTAGTCCTGCATCGCTCGCCTCCTTCGTTGGGTGCTGACCAGCGTGACGAATTTTGACCGCTGAGTCAATAGTTGGTTTTGGAGTCAAACCTGTATCGTGCGGTCGGGAGTTCGAGGAAAGGACCGGCATGGGCGCCCAGCAGGCGGCGGAGGAGACACGGCCGGCGTCGGCGCGCGTGCAGCGCAAGCGGGGCCGGCGCATCCAGACGATCGTCACCACGGCCGCGGAGCTGTTCGGCGAACGCGGCTACGACGCGGTGAACCTGGAGGACGTGGCCGAGCGGCTGGACGTGACCAAGGGCTCGCTGTACTACTACTTCTCCAGCAAGGACGAGCTGGCCACGGCCGCGATCGAGACGCTCGGCCGCGAATGGACGGCGCGTCTGGAGGCGCTGCTGGCGGGCATGAGCGGCACACCGGCGGAACGGCTGCGCGCCCTGATCCACGAGCACGTCACGATCGCCGTCCGGGACCACCCCGCCGCGCTGCGGGTGTTCCTGGTGCCGCGCGAGTGGCCGGACGCCCAGCACGAGCGCATCAAGACGCTGCGGCAGGAGCACAACCGCCTGTTCCGCACGCTGATCGAAGAGGGCGTGGCCGCCGGCGAGTTCACCGTGACCAGCGTGGGGACCGTGCTGCAGTGCATGCACGCGGCGATGAGCCAGGCGCCGCTGTGGTGCTCGGACCTCCCGGAGCCGGCCCGCAGCCGCGCGATCGACGAGGTGACCGGGACGCTGATGATGCTGGTCGGCATCGCCCCCGCCTGAGCCGGCCCGCCGCACTCCACTGATCCCCAGCCACCGGCGAGCAGCGGCGCGCCGCTCAGTCGCCGCGCACGGCTCGCCATCCCCGCGCCCCGGGTGGGGCACCAGGGCAGCCGCGACCCAGAAGGGGCAGCGCGCCTGCCGCACGCCACTGATCCCCAGCAGCAGCGGCGCCACCGGCGAGCACCGGCGTCACCCAGAGAGGCGGACCGCTCGCCCTACCCGGCGCCCCGGGCGGGGCACCCGCCGCAGCCGCCACCCAGAGGAGGCGGTGCTGACGCAGCGGCACCCCGGGCAGGCCTCGACGCCGCTCAGAGGGGCAGAGAGCTCGCCCTACCGCGGCGCCCCGGGCGCAACACCCACGGCAGCCGCCGCCCAGACGGGCTCACCGCACCCGGGCCGATGCCCAGCGACGGCGGCGTCGTGCGCCGGATCAGGAGCCGCTCAGGCGGGCGAGCGCGCCGTAGAACACGTCGCCGATCCGGGACGGGTCGGGGGCCGCGAAGCTCTGCCCGCCGGTCGGGGCGGTGATCGCCGCCAGGTCGGCCAGGTCGGCGTCCGGGCCGATCCCGATGCCGATGATGGCGACCGGGCGGCCCGGGTCGGCCAGGCGGGCCAGCTCGGCCAGCAGCGCGTCCCGGGTGACGCCGTCCGCGTCGTCGTTGCGGCCGTCGGTCAGGACGATCACCAGGTTGAGCCGCCCGGGCTGCCACTCCGCGCACGCCACCCGGTAGGCCGCGAGCACCGTGTCGTACAACCCCGTGTCCCCGTCCGGCGTCGCCCGGATCGCGCGCAGCCGGTCGGCCGCCCCGGTCGCCAGCTGCTCGCTCACCGGCCGCATCGGCAGCACCTCGCGGTAGTCCCGGTCGCCGTCCAGGCGCGTCGCGAACTCCCACACACTGGTTTCCGACGTCGACTTGAACAACCCCAGCCCGCGCGCCGCCGCCTCCGTCGTCAGCTCCATCCGCGTCTGCCCGGTCCCGGGCACCACCTCGTTCATCGACCCGGACACGTCGATCAGCACCCGCGCCCGCGAACTCGTGTTGATCCGCGCCCACTGGCCGAGCAGCGCGTCCACCTCGGCATCCGTCGGCACCGCCGCGGAGGGCACCGTCCGGCCGCTCACGTTCTGCGCCGACCCGTCCCGCAGGTACCGGCCG
This sequence comes from Amycolatopsis thermophila, assembly GCF_030814215.1. Lineage (NCBI taxonomy): Bacteria > Bacillati > Actinomycetota > Actinomycetes > Pseudonocardiales > Pseudonocardiaceae > Amycolatopsis > Amycolatopsis thermophila. The sequence goes on from NZ_JAUSUT010000001.1 coordinate 6,483,667, forward strand.
TCCGGCGTGCGGAACCCGGCGTTGGCCAGGGCGTTCATGCCCTCCAGGCCGAGCAGCGCCGACAGCAGCGCCCCCGCCGCGGCGCGCTCGTCCCCGCTCGAGCCGCCCAGCACCGCGAACGGGTAGTCCAGCGCGGGTGCCTCCGCCTGGTAGGTCGCCACCAGCCCGGTCCGCGAGCCGGCCACGCCGTTGCGGACGTTGTGGCGCAGCACCGCGTTCTCCGACGCCGGGAACCCGTTCACCGGTTGCGCCGGGTCCGACAGCCGCGCGAACAACTCGTCCGATGTGGACAGCGCGTTCGGTGACAGGCGGCGCAACGCCGCTGCGTACGTGTCGGCCCCCGGCACGGCGGCCCGGATCCCGACCAGCGCCGACAGGCCCGCCGGGTCGCGCCCCGGATCGGGCACCCCGAGCGTCAGGCCCGGCGCGGCGAGCACGTCCGCCCACGAGGGGATCCGGCCCGGCCAGCCGAGCCCGGTCGCGGCCTCCTCGGTCAGCGCGAACACCACCGGCGAGCTGGCGATGCTGGTGCCCGCCGTGACCTCCTCGGCGCCGACCCCCTTCGCGCGCCGCAGCTGCAACGTCGACTCGGGCACCCACACGTCGGGCCGGTCGGCGCCGTCGGACAGGGCCAGCGACTGCGCCACCGACGCCGAATCGACCGCGTTCACCTCGAACGCCGCGCACTCCGTCTGCGCCACGCGGCGGGCGACCTGCGCGATCGCGGGCGCCACGCCGGGCGCGGCGGCGATCCGCACCACGACGGGCTCGTCACACCCGGACCGGTTATGCACGAGATCGGCGGCGAACCAGCCCGCCCCGGCCAGCACGACGAGGACACCGGCCACCGCCCACGCCCGCCGCGGCCGTCGCCGCCGGGCGGGTGACGAGTGTCGGCCCACCTCGCACCGCCTCCACCGGATCGCCCGTGAAGCTGACGCGATCCAGGTTAAGGGGTGTGACCGGGATTACCTACGCTGTCGTTCCGGCCTGTCCGTAACTCACGGGGATGACGGTCGGCACGATCATCGGGCGGCGGCGGTAGGTCTCGGCGACCCATCGGCCCACCACCCGGCGCACGGCCTGCGCGATCCGGTGGCTGTCGGTGATGCCCTCGGCCTCGGTGCGGGACAGCTCCATCTCCACGAGCGGAACCACCGCATCGAGTGCCTTCGGGTCGTCGGAGAACCCGCGCCCGGACACCGTCGGGGTGCTCACCGCGCGCCCGGTGGTCGAATCGATCGCGACGTTGATCGCGATGAACCCTCCCTCGCCCAGCACCAGCCGGTCGGACAGGGTCGACTCGCCGACGTCACCCACGGACAGGCCGTCGACGTAGACGTGGCCGACCTCGACCCGCCCCGAGGTACGGGCCCGGCCGTCGACCAGGTCCACCACGACACCGTTCTCGGCCAGCACCACGTTCTCCGGCGCGACACCGGTGCGGATCGCCAGCGCACCGTTGGCCCGCAGGTGCCGCCACTCGCCGTGCACCGGCATCACGTTGCTCGGCCGGATCGCGTTGTAGAGGAACAACAGCTCCCCCGCCGACGCGTGCCCGGACACGTGCACCTTCGCGTTGCCCTGGTGCACCACGTTCGCGCCGAGCCGCACCAGGCCGTTGACCACGCCGAACACCGCGGTCTCGTTGCCCGGGATCAGCGAGCTGGCCAGCACGACCGTGTCACCGGCCCGGATGGAGATCTGCCGGTGCTCGCCGCGCGCCATCCGCGACAGCGCCGACAGCGGCTCGCCCTGCGACCCGGTGGACACGAACAGCACCCTGGTCTCGGGCAGGTTGATGGCCTCGTCCAGGTTGATCAGCAGGCCCTCGGGGATGTTCAGCAACCCCAGGTCCGCCGCGATCCCCATGTTGCGCACCATCGACCGGCCGACGAACGCGACCCGCCTGCCGTGCTTGACCGCCGCGTCGAGCACCTGCTGCACGCGGTGCACGTGGCTGGCGAAGCACGCGACGATGACGCGCTGGGTGACGCGGCCGATGACGTCGTCGAGCACCGGGCCGATGTCACGCTCCGGCGTGACGAACCCGGGCACCTCGGCGTTGGTCGAGTCGATGCACAGCAGGTCCACACCCTCGTCGCCGAGCCGGGAGAAGCCGGCCAGGTCGGTCAGGCGCGAGTCCAGCGGCAGCTGGTCCAGCTTGATGTCACCGGTGTGCAGCACGACCCCGGCCGCCGTGCGCAGCGCGACCGCGAGCGCGTCCGGGATGGAGTGGTTGACCGCGAAGAACTCCAGGTCGAACGGGCCCACCGTGCGCCGCTCGGACTCGGTCACCTCGATCAGCTTCGGCCGCTGCCGGTGCTCCTTGCACTTGGCCTCCAGCAGCGCGAGCGTGAACCGCGACCCGTAGACCGGCAGGTCGGGCCGCATCCGGAGCAGGAACGGCACGGCGCCGATGTGGTCCTCGTGGCCGTGGGTCAGCACCAGGGCTTCGATGTCGTTCAGCCGGTCCTCGATCGCCCGGAAGTCGGGCAGGATCAGGTCGACGCCCGGCTGCTCGTCCTCGGGGAAGAGCACCCCGCAGTCGACGATGAGCAGCCGCCCGTCGTACTCGAACACGGTCATGTTGCGGCCGACCTCGCCGATTCCGCCGAGGGCGACTGCGCGCAGGCCGCCCTCGGGCAGTGCGGGTGGGGTGTTGGTCGGTCCGGGTCCTGCCAAGCTCACCTGTGAATGGTCCCAACGCTGGTGTGAGTGGTCGGCGCCACGTAGGCCGCCGCGGAGTCGGCTTGCGCCACCCGGGAACTGTGCCAGTCCGGCGACGGCGACTCTTCGAGGGGGACCCCCGCCTGGGCGAGATCGGTCGCGATGGCCTCGGTCTGCTCCGGCGTCGCGGGCACGATCGGCAGCCGTGGGCCGCCGACCGGGTGGCCGCGCAGCGCGAGCGCGGTCTTGGAGAACACCACCCCGCCGACGCGGGACATGGCGCGGAAGACCGGCAGCATGCCGCGGTGGTTGGTGCGGGCGGTGGAGGTGTCGCCGTTCTCGTAGGCCTCGATCATCGCGCGGATGCGCCCGGCCACGACGTGCCCGATCACGCTGACGACGCCGGTCGCGCCCACCGACAGCCACGGCAGGTTCAGCGCGTCGTCGCCCGAGTAGTAGGCCAGGTGGGTGTTGGCGATGACCTCGCTGCCGGCCAGCAGGTCGCCCTTGGCGTCCTTGACGGCCAGGATGCGCGGGTGCTCGGCCAGCCGGCGCAGGGTGTCGACCTCGATCGGCACGATCGAGCGCGGCGGGATGTCGTAGAGCATCACCGGCAGGCCGGTGGCGTCGGCGACCGTCGTGAAGTGCGCGTACAGACCGGCCTGCGACGGGCGGGAGTAGTACGGCGTGACCAGCAGGACACCGTGGGCGCCGGCCTTCTCGGCCTGCTGCACCAGTTCGATGCTGTGCGCGGTGTTGTACGTCCCGGCGCCGGCGACGACCGTCGCGCGGTCGCCGACCGCCTCGACCACGGCACGGATCAGGTCGGCCTTCTCCGCGTCCGTCGTGGTCGGGCTCTCGCCGGTGGTGCCGTTGACGACCAGTCCGTCGTTGCCCAGCTCCACGAGGTGCTCGGCGAGCTCCTGCGCCCGCTTGACGTCCAGTGCGCCGTCCGCGTCGAAGGGGGTGACCATCGCGGTGAGCACGCGCCCGAAGGGCCTCCCGGGCGCTGCCGTAGGTGGGGTGGACATGCTCTGACGGTACCTCGTTGCGCCGACAATATTCCCGTCGACCTGCCCAAACGGCATGATCCGCAGGAAAGCACGGTCACCCGCCGGAGAATCGCTGGACCAGGCGATCTCCGGCCGCAACCTTTCGCGTCAGCGGACCTTGCGGGTCACCGATCCGGTGAGCTGCCCGCCGCCCCGCTTCGACACCAGGCAGTAGACCGTGCGGGACGGGTCGTCGTAGGACTCCTTGGGTGCCGCCTCCCACTGCGCCTGCGACGGCACGAGCGCGCGGTAGTCGAGCGTGCCGCGGGCCTTCTCGTCGAGCGTCCCGGAGTGGAAGCTCATCGCGCAGAACGACTCGGCGTAGCGGCGCAGCGCGTCGGCGCCCGGGTAGCCGACGAACCCGGCCTCGTCGTCGCCGGAGCTGGAGTTGCCGAGGCTGCCGTTGGCGTCGTAGACCTCCAGCTCGTGCGATTTGTCGCAGTCGACCGCGTTGTCGGAGCCGAGGTTGTAACCGGGCTGGAGGCGGCCGTTGTAGCAGGCGTAGGAGCTGGTCGCGCTGAACTCCAGGTCGCCGCCGTCGCCGTAGGTCATGGTCGGCAGCATCGCGTCGTCCGCAGGCTGTCCGGCCCACCACTGGCCGGCCAGGAAACCGCCGGCCAGCAGCACGGCCCCGGCCACCGCGCCGGCGGTGATCCGGAGCCCGCGGCGGCTCTTGCGCGGCGGCGCGGGCGCGGCGTGCGTCGGCGCCGGGCCGGGGTGGACGGCCGTGCCGAACCCGCCCGGCGGGGTGTTGTGCGCGGCGATGCCCAGCAGGTGCCCGGCCTGCCCGTAGGAGATCCGGCCCTCCGGCTTGACCACCAGCAGCCCCATGATCGCCGAGGCCAGTGGCCCCTGGACGCGGGTCAGGTAGGGCACCTCGTTGACGATCGCGTGCAGGGTGGCCGCGGTGGTCGGCCGGTCGAAGGCCATCACGCCCTCGGCGGCCAGGAACAGCGTCGCGCCCAGCGACCACAGGTCCGAGGCGGGCATCGCCTCGTGGCCCTCCAGCCGCTCCGGCGCCATGAACGCCGGGGAGCCCACGATCATCCCGCTGGCGGTCAGCCGCGGGTCGTCGATCGCGGTGGCGATGCCGAAGTCGGTCAGCTTCACCCGGCCGTTGGCGCCGACCATGATGTTGCCCGGTTTGACGTCCCGGTGCACGATCCCGGCGTCGTGCGCGGCCCGCAACGCCGACAGCACCTGCTGCCCGATCGTGGCCACCTGCTGCGGCGGCAGCGCGCCGTGGCGGCGCACCAGCTCACCCAGCGTGGGCGCCTCGACCAGCTCCATCACGATGAACGTGGCGCCGTCCTCGGACACCACGTCGAAGACCGTGACGATCGCCGGGTCGTTGAGCCGTCCCGCGGTGCGCACCTCGCGCAGCACCCGTTCGGTGAAGACGCTGTCCTCCGCGCCGTCGGGCAGCCGCAGCTCCTTGATCGCGACCTGGCGGCCGATCACCTGGTCCTGGGCCCGCCACACCAGGCCGTGCCCGCCCCGGCCGAGCTCGCCCAGGAGCGCGTAGCGGCCGGCGACGACGCGGGGGCCGGCCGGGCGCGGCGTGGTCTGCTGGGTCTGCTCTTCGGTCACCGTGGCTCCGGGGATCAGGTCGGTCGGGACAGCTGGATGCTAGTCCGACCCCCTCCGCCGCCGTTCGGTTCCGGATCAGCCCGCGAAGGTGAGGTAGATCAGCGCGACGTTGAGGACGATGATGACGGCCGCGATCACCCAGGCCAGCGTGGTGGTCACCCGGTGGTTGGCGGACGGGCCCATCAGGTCGCGGTCGCTGGTCAGGCGTACCAGCGGCACCAGCGCGAACGGGATGCCGAAGGACAGCACCACCTGCGACACCACCAGCGCGCGGCTCGGGTCGACCCCGATCCCCAGCACGACGATCGCGGGCATCAGCGTGATCAGCCGGCGCACCAGCAGCGGGATCCGCTTGCGCAGCAGGCCCTGCATGATCATCGCGCCGGCGTAGGCGCCCACCGACGTCGAGGCCAGGCCGGAGGCCAGCAGGCCGAGCGCGAACAGCAGCGCCACCCCCTGGCCGAGCGTCTGCCCGACCGCGAAGTGCGCGCCCGCGATCGAGTGCACGCCGTCCAGGCCCCGCAGGTTCGTCGCGGCCAGCAGCACCATCGACATGTTCACCGCACCCGCCAGCAGCATCGCCAGGCCCACGTCGACGCGGGTGATGCGCAGCAGCCGGGACCGGCGGGCGCCCTCGATCCGGCCGTGCCGGTCGCGGGCCAGCCCGGAGTGCAGGTAGACGGCGTGCGGCATCACGGTCGCGCCGAGCATCGCGGCGGCGATCAGCACGCTCTCGCTGCCGGCGAACTTCGGCACGAGCCCGGCGGCCGCGTCGGCCGCGGACGGCGGTTCGACGAACACGCTGGCCAGGAACCCGATGGCGATGACCCCCAGCAGGCCGGTGACGACCCGTTCGAACGCGCTCTGGCCCCGCCGGTCCTGCACCACCAGCAGCGCCATCGACACCAGGCCGGTGATCACGCCACCCAGCAGCAGCGGCAGGCCGAACAGCAGGTTCAGGGCGATCGCACCGCCGACGACCTCGGCCAGGTCGGTGGCGATCGCGACCAGCTCGGCCTGCGCCCAGTAGCCCAGGCGGGCCGGCCGCGGCATGCGCTCGCGCAGGTTCTCCGGCAGGGACAGCCCGGTGACCAGGCCCAGCTTCGCCGACAGGTACTGCACCAGCCCGGCCATCAGGTTGGCCACCACGATCACCCACACCAGCAGGTAGCCGAACTGGGCGCCGGCGCTGATGTTGGAGGCGACGTTGCCCGGGTCGACGTAGGCGATCGCCGCGACGAAGGCAGGCCCGAGCAGCAGGGAACCCGACCGCACCCGTTTGAGCCGTGGCCGGATCTGTTCCGTCAGCGCCATCCGCCCTCCTGCGACCGTGCCGAACCCCGAGTTTAGGTGCACCGAACTTCGATGTACAGAGCATCAAAATGTGGTCTGCACCGCGCCGACACGATGCGTGGGAGTACCCCGTGCGGCCGGCTCTGGAAACCCGGGGCCGGGCTGGCCCGACGAGCGAGCGGGCCGCTCATCGTGACCGTGGCGCACTCACCGCCGCCCCGCGCTCAATCGCGCCCGGACGGCCCGGGACCGGGCGACGTCGGCGATGGTGAGGGCCATGGCGGGCCCGCGTCGGGGACGAACCGGCGACGGAATACGCCGCCCAGTGCACAACGGTGCGGCTGGCCGATGGCCGGGGAAGGGGAGTGGGAGGCCCCGAGCTCAGGCGTTCGCGGTGGACACCTCGTGGCCGGCCGCGCGGAGGGCCTGGACGGCGCGCTCCAGCTCGCCCTCCTTCACCAGCACGTGGTCGGTGTCGAAAGTGGACACCGAGAACAGCGCGACCCCGGCCGAGGCCAGCTCGCTGGCCAGCGCGGCGATGATCCCGGTGAGGGTGAAGGCCAGCGGGCCGCGCACCGTCAGCAGCCGCCACCCCGCCTCGACCCGGGCACCCTCGGGCACCCGGCCGGCCGGGCAGATCACCGACGTCTCGGTCGCGGTGCGGGTGATCGACACCAGACCGTCCACCGCGTCCAGCACGGGCACCTGGCCGCCCGGGTCCAGCCGCGCGACGGCGTACTCGCCCGGCTGCAGGTCGATCGCGAGCCGCTTCACCCTTCCAGCACCTTCGGGCTCGTGGCGACCTCGGTGCCGTCCGGCAAGGTCGAGATCGTGAAGTCGGCGAAGACGTTCGGCGCCGCCTTCTGCAGTTGCCGCAGGCACTCCACGGCCAGGCCGCGGATCTCCACGTCCGCGTGCTCGGTCGCGCGCATCGCGATGAAGTGCCGCCAGGCGCGGTAGTTGCCGGTGACCACGATGCGGGTCTCGGTCGCGTTCGGCAGCACCGCGCGGGCCGCCTGCCGGGCCTGCTTGCGGCGCAGGGTGGCGCTGGGCGCGTCGGCGAACTTCTCCTCCAGCCCGGCGAGCAGCTCGGTGTAGGCGTCGACGCTGGCCCGCGTGGCCTGGCGGAACTTCTCGTGCAGCTCCGGGTCGTTCGCGATGACCTCGGGCTCGACGAACTCCGCGTCGCGCTCCGGCACGTACCGCTGGGACAGCTGCGAGTAGGAGAAGTGGCGGTGGCGGATCAGCTCGTGGGTCAGCGAGCGCGACACCCCGCTGATGTAGAAGGTCACCGAACCGTGCTCCAGCACCGACAGGTGACCGACCTCGATGATGTGGTCGATGTACCCGGCGTTGGTGGCCGTCTTCGGGTTCGGCTTGCTCCAGGACTGGTAGCAGGCCCGGCCGGCGAACTCGGCGAGCGCCTCACCCCCGTCGGCGTCGGTCGACCACGGGACGTCCTCCGGCGGGAAGAACTCCGTCTTCGCGATCAGCTGCACCTTCGGTGACACGGTCTCGGCCACGCTCGCACTCCTTCCCCTCGCGGCTCCCCCGGCAGCGTAACCGCCGAGTCCGACAATCCCGCCGCGGACACCGCATGGTGTCATCGTCGGTCTTGACTGACACCACCTGTGACGTCATAGTGGTGTCATGGACCTGACGCCGTACATCACGAGCCTCCGCGAGGATCTGACCGCGACGGCCTCCGCCGGGGACGAGCAGATCCGGCGGGCCGCCGCGCTGCTGTCCGGCGCGCTCGAACCCGCCACCCGGCTGGTGCTCATGAACGCGCTGGCCGACCTCGCCGCCGAGGCGACCGCGCAACTGCCGGACCACGTCGTGGAGGTGCGCCTGGACGGCCGGGAGGTGCGGGTGGTCGTCACCGGCACCCCCGGCGAGCGTGCGCGGGCCGAGCGTCCGGCTCCGCCGCCTCCCCCGCCGCCGCCGGTCATGGAGGGCGGCGACATCTCGCGGATGACGCTGCGGATGGTCGAGCGCATCAAGGACCAGGCCGAACGGGCCGCGGCCGCACAGGGCGTCTCGCTGAACACGTTCATCTCGCAGGCCGTGCAGGGCGCGCTGCACGGGTCGCAGTCGTTCCGCGCCGAGAAGCAGAGCGGCTCGCAGTCCGAGTCGCACCTGCACGGCTGGGTGAAGGGATAGTCATGACCGATCCGGAGCTCGTGCGCACGCAGACGTTCTCGCTGCCGGGGCCGCTGGAGCTGGACATCGCGGTCACCCAGGGCAAGGTCGAGGTGAAGCTGGACGCCGAAGCCACCGAGGCGACGGTCGAGATCCGGCACGACCCGGACGCGCAGCAGCCGTGGGCGCAGGGGATTTCGAACCTGCTGAGCTGGGTGAACGAGCGGTTCGGCGACCAGCTGGGCGCCGACCTCAGCGGCACCCCGGCCGACGCGGTGCAGCAGACGCGGCTGGAGCAGACCGGCAACCGGCTGACGGTGCACGCGCCGAAGGCGCTGCCGCTGCGCAACATCCCGCTGTCGGTGACCGTGATCGCGCCCGCCGGGACGGGCCTGGAGGTCAAGGCCGGTTCGGCGGACGTGACCGTCACCGGGCCGGCCGGGCGGGCGGACCTGTCCACCGGCACCGGGGAGATCCGGCTGGACCGGACCGAGGGCGCGGCGACCGTGCGGACGGGCTCGGGCGCGATCCGCCTGGGGCCGACCCTGGCGGGGCTGCACCTGCGCACCGGCAGCGGTGACGTGGAGGTGGCGTCCCTGACCGGTTCGGCGACGCTCGCCACCGGCACCGGTGACGTGTGGCTGGGCACTGTGTCGGGGTCCGTGCTGGCCCGCAGCGGGAGCGGCGACGTGTCGGTCGCCGAGGCGGCCGCCGGGAACCTGGAGCTGGTCACCGGGTCCGGTGACATCCGCGTCGGCATCCGGCCGGGGGTTTCGGCGGAGGTCGACCTGACGGCGAGCGCGGGGAAGGTGTCGAGCGAGCTGGACCTGTCGCTGGAGCCGCCCGACGGCGAGGTCCCGCTGAACCTGCGGGCGCGCACCGGGTCCGGCACGGCGCTCGTGACGCGCGCGGCGCAGTAGAGCCACCGGAGGGGCGGCGTCCGCCGCCCGAGGGGGTGGGGGGTGGTGTGGCACGGGGGCGTGTCACACCACCCCGGCCCACGGATCGCCACCTGCGCGTCACCACCCCGGCCCACGGATCGTCACCGCCCCAGACCGACCCGCTCAGGCGCGTTTCACCGCCGGCACCAGATCACCGCGCTCCCACCCGCTCCGCCGCCACCTGCGGCACCTCGACGTCCGCCTCGGCGAAGGCGCTCGGCACCCGCGCCGCCCCCGCACCGGCGGCTCCCCCGCCAGCTCCACACGTGCGGCACCTCGACATCCAGCTCAGCGGCGCCCGGCCCCGCACCACCCCGGCTCCAGATCGTCACCGCCCCAGCCCCCGCGCTCAGGCGCGTTTCAACGTCGACGCCAGATCACCCCGCTCCCCCACCACGACACCGTCCAACCCCAGCCACGACGCCATCACCCGCAGCTCCCCCGCCAGCTCCGCAGCCACCCGCGGCACCTCGACATCCGGCTCGGCGAACGCGCCCGGCACCCGCAGCACCCCGGCCTCCCGGTCGGCCTTGAGGTCCACCCGCGCCACCAGCTCGCCGTCGAGCAGGAACGGGAACACGTAGTAGCCGTGCACGCGCTGCGGCTCCGGCACGTAGATCTCGATGCGGTACCGGAACCCGAACAGCCGCTCGGTGCGGGCGCGCTCCCAGATCAGGGGGTCGAACGGGCACAGCAGCGCCCGCCCGGTGACCTTGCGCGGCATCCGCGCCCCCACCAGCCGGTACGCCGGGCCGCGCCAGCCGCGAACCGCGACCTGTTCCAGCACCCCGTCCTCGACCAGCTCCGCCACCGCCTGGCGGCTGACGTCGGGGCCGAGCCGGTAGTAGTCGCGCAGATCCGGCTCCGTGGCCACGCCCAGCGCCGTCGCCGCCCGGGAGATCAGCTCGCGCGCGCCCTGCTCCGCCGTCACCCGGCGCGCCAGCACCTCGGCCGGCACGACCCGCTCGGTCAGGTCGTAGAGCCGCTCGAACGAACGCCGCGTGCCGGTGGTGAGCTGTCCCAGCCCGAACAGCAGTTCGCAGATCTTCTTGACCTCCGAACGCTCCCACCACGACCCCGGGGTGCGCTTGGACTCGCCCTCCAGCTCGCGCTCGATGCCGCCCGCGCCGATCGGCCCGAGCTCCTTCACCACGGCCAGCACGTCCTCCACCAGCCCGGGCGAGCGGTCGGCCAGGCGCTGGTAGTTGCGCCACCACCCGGGCCGCTTCGCGCCCGAGCGGAGCAGCGGCCAGTCCTCCACCGGGATCAGGCTCGCCTCGTGCGCCCAGGTCTCCACGAGCATGCGCGGCTTGCGGCTGGTGTGCGTCCAGGCGGCCTCGTCGATCAGCGCCTGGTCGTAGGCGCCCAGGCGCGCGAACAGCGGCGCGTAGTGCGCCCGGACCGCCACGTTCACCGAGTCCAGCTGGATCAGCTGCACGCGCGACAGCACACGCCGCAGGTGCCGCCTCGTGGGCGCGGACTCCGGCCGGGGGTCGGCGAACCCCTGCGCGGCCAGCGCGGCCCGTCGTGCGGCCGCCACACTCATCGTCTCCATCGGAGCTCATGGTGCCAGCACCCACCGACAAAACCGGTAGGTTCTCCCGCCATGAGCACCGTGACCGTCCGTGAAGCCGTCGAAACCGATGCGGCGGAGATCGCGCGCATCCAGCGCGTCACCTGGCGGACCGCCTACCAGGGGGTGCTGAGCGAGCAGGCGCTGGCCGAGCTGGATTCGGCGGACACCGAGGCGCGGTGGGCGGAGGCGATCGCGCACCCCGGTTCCCGCGTGCACCTCGCGGTCGAGGGCAGTTTCGTCGTCGGGTTCTGCGTGGCCGGACCGGCGCCGCGCGACGACGTCGCCGACGCGCACGGCGCCCTGCCCGCGGACGCCGGCCGCACCGGCCTGATCGGCACCCTGCTGGTCGAACCCCGCTGGGCCCGGCGCGGGCACGGCGCCCGCCTGCTGGCCGCGGCGGCCGCGGGGCTGCGCGAGCTGGGCGCCGACCGGGGCATCACGTGGGCGGCGGAGACCGATGCGGCGACGCTGAGCTTCTTCCGCCGCGCCGGCTGGCACCCCGACGGCACGGTGCGCACCCTCGACACCGGCGAGGGGCGGTTGCGGGAACTCCGCCTGACCGGCGCTCTCGAGATCCCGCTGGTCGAGTGAGCCCACCGGCCTGATCGGCATCCCGCCGGCCGCGGGGGCCTGGATGGTTGCGCGAGGCATGGCCGATGCGCCCGCCTACCGGCCGGGCCGCCTGGGCCCGGTACTGCTCACCGCGGAGGCCGGTGCCACGAGCCCCGAACTGGTCGACCCCGGAATCAAGCCTCGTCGCCCGCGCGGGCCGGTGTGCGGACCCCGCCACCGGCACGCTCGACGGCCGCCATCGCCGGACCGGTCAGCTCATTGGCCAGCTCGAAGTCCAGGGCATCGGCCGGGGCGGGCTTGCCGCGCCCACGGAACCACCGCGCCGCCATCACGACCAGGAACACCACGGCCACGATCTGGTAGCTGCTGCCGGCCACCTGCTGCGCGAAACTCCAGTGCTGCCACTCCAGCGGCACCCAGTAGTGCGGCGCCAGCCACAGGATGACCACCGCCGCCCAGCCGGACACGATCAGCCACTTGTTGTTCTTCCGCACGCCCATCACCAGGACCAGCGCGGCCGTCGGCAGGGCCAGGACCCAGTGGTGCGACCACGAGATCGGCGAGATCAGCAGAACCCCGGCGGTGTTCACGCCCAGCGCCAGCGCGAGGTTGTCGTCCCGAAGCGCGCGCGCCGTGCCGAGGAAGGTCATCACGACCACGGCGATCACGCCCAGCCCGCCGGCCACGGTCAGCGTCGTGCCGGTCAGGTGCAGCTTCTCGAAGGTCGCGGTGACCGACTCGTTCGCGTGGATCGGGCCGATGTTCATGCCCGTCGCGTGGAAGACGCGGTCGGTCCAGTAGGTCCACGAGTCACCGGGCATGAGGACGAACGCGATCGCCGACATCACCAGGAAGCTGACGAAGCTGGTGACCACCGCGCGGAAGTCCTTGCGCAGCAGGAAGATCAGCACGAACCCGGCCGGGGTCAGCTTCACCGCCGCGGCGATGCCGATCAGCGCGCCCCGCGGCCAGCGTGGGTTGGGCCACAGGACGTCCACCGCGACCAGCATCATCAGCAGGACGTTGATCTGGCCCCAGAAGATCGTGTTCGACACCGGGTGCGCGACCACCATGACGCACGCGCCCGCGACCACCATCCACGGCTTGGCCAGCAGCCCGCGCAGCTCCGGGGAGGCCTTGCGGTAGGCGAGGACGATCGGGAACAGCGCCAGGCAGGTCGCGGCCGTCAGCAGCGGGTAGCCGATCGGCGGCGGGATGATCGCCAGCGGCGTGAACAGCACCGCCGAGAACGGCGGGTAGGTGTAGGGCAGCGCGCCGCCGATGGCCGAGACCGGCAGTTCCGAGTAGATCGAGTGCCCCTTGAGGAAGGTGTCCGCGCCGAGCCGGTAGACGTCGACGTCCGTCGGCCACTTCCGGATGCCGTGGGCGTAGTACGCGAGCGCCGCGAACAGGCCGAGCGCGAGCAGCAGCTCCAGGCCAAGGCGCACCCGCTCGGCGGCACTCCCGTGCCTCATCGTCGCGATGACAGCTCTCACTCGTTCTCCCAGTCCCGGCCAGGCGCGATCTCACGGAACAGACGCCGCACCGCCTATCTTCGTTGCCCCCGTGATCGATGTTACGAGCGGGTCCCCCTTCGGCTACTCCCGGCCGCGCTCGGCGAACACGATCCAGCGCAGCACGCTGTAGAGGAACACGGCCTCGCACGCGCCGGCGAGGATCCGGGCGAGGTGGTATTCCAGGCCCAGCGCGGCCAGGCCGGCCCCGGCGCCGAGGATGAACGCGAAGTAGTTGACGGCCACGGCGACGGCGTAGAGCACGGCCTGACGGCCGACGGGAGCGTGCGAGCGGAAGTTGAACACGCGGTTGAGCACGAAACTCAGCGCGAACGCGCACACGTAGGCGATCGTGATCGCGGCCGGCAGCGGCAGGCCCGCCACACCGTGACCGAGCGTGAGCAGGACCAGGTCGACGGCGAAGGTGAACCCGTTGATCAGCGCGAACCCCACGAAACTGGGCGGGACCAGCGTGTTCAGCCCGAGGGGCAGGTACCGCACGACCGTCGCGCAGAACGACGCGAACCTCTCCGCGGGCGAGCGCGTCACCCGGATGTCCCGTTGCACGGGCGCCACCGTGGCAGAACCGGGTGACGGGAAGGTGAGCGGAGGGTGGTCGGCAGACGGCGGAAAGTACGCCGGAGCCCACGGAGATCACACTTGTAGCTGATATCGTCGACAGACCCCCCGCCCGTGTGATCGGGATCGCCCCCGCGTCCCGCCCCGCATGCCCCCAGCCCCCCGTCAGGAGGCGCGGTTGTTCGCCTGGTTCTGGGTGACGCTCGGCGTCGCCTTCGGGTCCGCGATCCTGCCCGTCATCAGCGTCGAGGTGTTCGTGCTGGGGCTCGTGGCCAGCGAACCGGGACTGCACTGGCTGCTCATCGGGGCGGCCGTGTCGATCGGCCAGATCGGCGGCAAGCTGCTCTACTACCTGGCCGCGCGCGGGTCCATCGGGCTGCCGCGGTTCCTGCACGACCGGCTGCACCGCCGGCGCCCGCCCAGCCGGCGCCGCGACAAGTGGCACCTGCGCACCAAGTGGCTGCGCGGCAAGGTCGAGGCGCTGCGCGAACGCTGTCACCGGCACCCGCACTGGATGACGGGCACCTACGGGGTCAGCTCGGTGATCGGGCTGCCCCCGTTCATGGCGACGACCGTGCTGGCGGGACTGGCCGACATGCGGATGTCGACGTTCCTCACGGCGGGCCTGGCCGGGCGGTTCATCCGCTACAGCGCACTGGCCGCCTGCCCGGCGGTGTTCGCAGGCTGGTTCCACCACTGACGGTCCCAGCCCGGTACACCGGACTCGCGCCGCGGACGCTGCGGTCCCCGGACGGGCGTCAGCCGCGAGCGGACTCGGCCGACTCCAGCTCCAGGGCCTTGCGCATGGTGGCGCGGGCGCGGCGCCGGTCGCCCGCGAGGTCGTACGCGTGGGCCAGCCGGTACCAGTACCGCCAGTCCCCGGGGTGTTCCTCGAGCTCCGCGCGGCGCTCCTCGAACCACGCGTCGGCTGCGGCGCGGTCCACCCGGCCCGACGGACGGCGCGGCAGGCCGGCCACGTCGGGCAGCCCGCCCTCGGCGTCGAGCCGCCGCGCGAGGTGCTGGATCCGCGTCCCGGACCGCCAGGTCGCGAGCACCATCCACAGCCCGAGCAGCGGCAGGACCAGCACGCCGATCCCCAGTGCGATGCCCACCCCGGTGCCGGTCGCGATCAGGGCGATCGCCCGCTGCCCGAGCAGCACCAGGTAGACCACCAGCGCGGCGGTCAGCACCAGGGCGGTGTTGCGGGCCTTCACAGGTCGAGCACGTTCTCGAGGCCGACGGTCAGGCCCGGCCGCTTCAGCACCTCCCGCACGCCGAGCAGCACGCCCGGCATGAACGAGGTGCGGTCCATCGAGTCGTGGCGGATGGTGAGCGTCTCGCCCTCCTGCCCGAACAGGATCTCCTCGTGCGCGACGAGACCGGGCAGCCGCACCGAGTGCACGTGCACGTCGTCCACCCGCGCGCCGCGGGCGCCGTCCAGCTCGCTCGTGGTGGCGTCCGCGCCCGGCTTGCGGCCGGCCTCGCGGCGGGCCTGCGAGATGAGCCGCGCGGTGTGGGCCGCGGTGCCGGAGGGGGCGTCGGCCTTGCGGTTGTGGTGCAGCTCGATGACCTCGACCGAGTCGTAGAACCGCGCCGCCTGCTGGGCGAACCGCATCGCGAGCACCGCGCCGAGCGCGAAGTTCGGCGCGATCAGCACCCCGACCTCCGGCTTGGCGGACAGCCACGACCGCACCTGCGCCAGACGCTCGTCGGTGAACCCGGTGGTGCCGACGACCGCGTGCAGGCCGTTGGCCACCGCCCACTCCAGGTTGCCCATCACCGCGTCCGGGTGGGTGAAGTCGACGACGACCTCCGCCCCGGCCCCGGTCAGCCGCGCCAGGTCGTCCCCGGCGTCGACCGTCGCCACGACGGTGGTGTCGGGCGCCTCCCCGGCGGCCTTGACCACCTGCGCCCCCATGAGTCCCTGGGCGCCCAGCACACCGACCCGGATGGGGTTGTCCTCGCCGCGGGCGTTCATTTCGCGATCACCTCGTGCAGATCTTCCGGTAGGTCCTGCTCGTGAGCGTACGGCCCGACGACCGCGGCGGCGGTGACCCCACCCGGCGTCCCGAACAGGGTGCGGGCCAGCTCACACACCTCCTCGGTGGTCACTGCGGCGATGCGCTCCACGGCCTCGTCGACGGTCACGTGGTCGCCGTAGTTGAGCTCCTGCTTGCCGATGCGCGACATCCGCGACGCCGTGTCTTCCAGGCCCAGCACCAGCCCGCCGCGCAGCTGCCCCTTGGCGCGCACGACCTCGGCGTCGGTGAAGCCGTCCTTGCCGACCTGGCCGAGCACGTCCCGCAGCACCGCCGACACCTCGCCCAGCCGCTCCGGCTGGCATCCGGCGTAGACGGAGAAGTGCCCGGTGTCGGAGTAGGCCGCCACCGACGAGTACACCTGGTAGGCCAGCCCGCGCTGCTCACGGATCTCCTGGAACAGGCGCGAGCTCATGCCGCCGCCGAGCGCGGCGTTGAGCACCGACAGCGCGTAGCGCCGCTCGTCGTGTCGCGACAGGGCCTTCATGCCGAGCATGACGTGCGCCTGCTCCGTGTCGTCGCCGTGCAGCACCAGCCGCCGCTCCCCTGCCACCCGCGCCTTGCCCGCGCGCGGCGCGACGGGGGTGTCCGAACCGGACAGACGACCACCCAGGGCCTTGCGCGCCAGGCGCAGCACCTGGGCGTGCTCGACGTTGCCGGCCACCGCGAGCACCATCCTCGGCAGCGTGTACCGGCGCCGGTAGAACCCGCGCAGCCCGGCCGCCGACATGCCGGTGATCGACTCGTGGGTGCCCAGCACCGGCCGCGCCAGCGGGTGCGAGCCCAGCACGGTGGTGACGAACGTGTCGTGCAGCAGGTCCTCGGGGTCGTCGTCGCGCATCGCGATCTCCTCGAGCACCACGCTGCGCTCGGTGTCCACATCGGAGTCCGCGCAGAGCGCCTCGAACACCACGTCGGTGACGAGGTCCACCGCCAGCGGCAGGTCCTCGTCGAGCACCTGCGCGTAGTAGCAGGTGTGCTCCTTCGCGGTGAACGCGTTCAGCTCACCACCGACCGCGTCGATCTCCTCCGCGATCCGCACCGCGGACCGGTTCGTGGTGCCCTTGAACAGCAGGTGTTCCAGGTAGTGCGCCGCACCGGCGACCTTCGGCGTCTCGTCCCGCGAGCCGACCCCGACCCACAGGCCCACGGTCGCCGACCGGACCCCCGGCACGTGCTCGGTGACCACCCGCAGCCCGCCCGGCAGCACCGTGCGCTTGACGAGGAGGCCGTTCGCCCCGGTCTCGAGCGTGCGCGTGGTGCCCACGGCCTGCTCGTGCCCGGCAATCTGTCGCGCCATCGAATCCCAACTCGTGTGCGTGAACAGGGAAACGGCCCGCCCCGCCCGGGGACGGGCCGTTTCCCGGCTACCGCTTGTCCTACTTGGCCTCGGCGCCCTCGGCGGGCTGCTCCTCGGCCTTCTTCTCGCCCTCGTCCTCGTCCTTGACGAGGACCAGGCTGATCTTGCCGCGGTTGTCGATGTCGGCGATCTCGACGCGGAGCTTGTCGCCCACGTTGACCACGTCCTCGACCTTGCCGATGCGCTTGCCGTTGCCCAGCTTCGAGATGTGGATCAGACCGTCCTTGCCCGGCAGCAGCGAGACGAACGCGCCGAACGCGGCCGTCTTCACCACGGTGCCCAGGAAGCGCTCGCCCACCTTCGGCAGCTGCGGGTTCGCGATCGCGTTGATCTTGCCGATCGCGGCCTCCGCGGACGGGCCGTCGGCCGCGCCCACGTAGATCGTGCCGTCGTCCTCGATCGAGATGTCGGCGCCGGTCTCCTCGGTGATCGAGTTAATCATCTTGCCCTTCGGCCCGATGACCTCGCCGATCTTGTCGACCGGGATCTTCACGCTCGTGACGCGCGGCGCGTACGGGCTCATCTCGTCCGGGCTGTCGATCGCCTCGGCCAGCACCTCGAGGATGGTCAGCCGGGCGTCCTTGGCCTGGTTCAGCGCACCCGCCAGCACCTCCGAGGGGATGCCGTCGAGCTTGGTGTCCAGCTGCAGCGCGGTGATGAAGTCCTTGGTGCCGGCGACCTTGAAGTCCATGTCGCCGAAGGCGTCCTCGGCGCCGAGGATGTCGGTCAGGGCGACGTAGCGCGTCTCCCCGTCGACCTCGTCGGACACCAGGCCCATCGCGATGCCCGCGACCGGCGCCTTGAGCGGCACACCGGCGTTGAGCAGCGACATGGTCGAGGCGCACACCGACCCCATCGAGGTGGAGCCGTTCGAGCCCAGCGCCTCCGACACCTGGCGGATCGCGTAGGGGAACTCGTCCCGCTTCGGCAGGACCGGCACCAGGGCGCGCTCGGCGAGCATGCCGTGGCCGATCTCGCGCCGCTTGGGCGAGCCCACGCGGCCGGTCTCGCCGGTGGAGAACGGCGGGAAGTTGTAGTGGTGCAGGTACCGCTTCGTCGTCTCCGGCGACAGCGAGTCGATCTGCTGCTCCATGCGCAGCATGTTCAGCGTGGTGACACCCAGGATCTGGGTCTCGCCGCGCTCGAACAGCGCCGAACCGTGCGCCCGCGGGATGACCGCGACCTCGGCCGCCAGCTGGCGGATGTCGGTCAGGCCACGGCCGTCGATGCGGACCTTGTCGCGCAGGATCCGCTGGCGGATCAGCTTCTTGGTCAGCGCGCGGAACGCGGCGCCGATCTCCTTGTCGCGGCCCTCGAAGGCCTCACCCTCGCCGAGGCCGACCTTGGCCAGCACGGCGGCCTTGACCTCGTCGGTGGCGTTCTCGCGCTCCTGCTTGCCGGCGATGGTCAGCGCCTTGGCCAGGTCCTCGCTCGCGATCGCGGCGACCGCGTCGTAGGCGTCCTGCTGGTAGGCGGGGAACACCGGGAAGTCGCCGGTCGGCTTGGCGGCCGCATCGGCCAGCCGCTGCTGCGCCTCGCACAGCACGCGGATGAACGGCTTGGCGGCGGCCAGGCCCTCGGCCACGGCCTGCTCGGTCGGCGCCGGGGCGCCACCGTCGATCAGGTCGAGCGTGTTCTCGGTGCCCTCGGCCTCGACCATCATGATCGCGACGTCGTCACCGACGACGCGGCCGGCCACGACCATGTTGAAGGTCGCCTTCTCCAGCTGCGACCAGGTCGGGAACGCGACCCACTGGCCGTCGATCAGGGCGACGCGCACGCCGCCGATCGGGCCGGAGAAGGGCAGGCCACCGATCTGGGTCGAGGCCGACGCGGCGTTGATCGCCAGCACGTCGTAGGGGTCCTCCGGGTGCAGGCTCTGCACCGTGACGACGATCTGGATCTCGTTGCGCAGGCCGTCGGCGAACGACGGGCGCAGCGGCCGGTCGATCAGGCGGCAGGTCAGGATCGCGTCGGTGGAGGGACGGCCCTCGCGGCGGAAGAACGCGCCCGGGATCCGGCCCGCGGCGTACATCCGCTCCTCGACGTCCACCGTCAGCGGGAAGAAGTCGAAGTGCTCCTTCGGCTGCTTGGAGGCGGTGGTCGCCGACAGCAGCATCGTCTCTTCGTCCAGGTAGGCGACGACGGCGCCGGCGGCCTGCCGGGCGAGCCTGCCCGTCTCGAAGCGGATCGTGCGGGTGCCGAACTTGCCGTTGTCGATGACGGCCTCGGCCTCGTGCACGACGGGTCCGCTTGCTTCGGTCATGTGTAGTTGACTCCTCGTTCGTTCGGGCAGCACGCGCTCCGCCCGTGCGGAGCGGCGTCCGAGGAACGAGCCGGTCTTCGATCGAAGCCCACGGGAACGTCCCGTAAGCCACTACCGAGGACCGGCGTCCTTGCCCTCGAGCGCCTGCCCTTCCTCTTTGGTTCTGTTCTGATGGACCGAGGGGGAGCGACCGTGGTCACTCCCCCTGTCGATCACGTCATCGGCGCAAGCCGAGTCGCTGGATCAGCGACCGGTAGCGTTCGATGTCCACCTTCATCACGTAGTTGAGCAGCCGGCGGCGACGGCCGACCAGCAGCAACAGGCCGCGACGGGAGTGGTGGTCGTGCTTGTGCGTCTTGAGATGCTCGGTGAGACCGATGATCCGCTTGGTGAGCAGCGCGACCTGGGCCTCCGGGGACCCGGTGTCGGACTCGTGCAGACCGTACTCGGTCAGGATCGACTTCTTCTCGTCGGTGGACAGCGCCACTGAGTATCTCCTCGTTGTTGTGATGTGCCGTGAGGCCCGGGCACCGCGAGTGCACGGGTAGTCGGTCGCGGCCGCCACGGACTGCAGCCGGACCCAGTGGTTCAGGGTATCAGGGAGTGTTCTACCTGGCCTGCTGGGACAACGGGAAGCGCTCGACCACCACGTACCGGGCGCCTTCGGCGGTGCGCTGCGAACGCATGAGCACCGCTTCCGCGGCCGTCCACATCTCGCTACGGTAGTCCGCCAGCCGCGCCGGCAGCTCCCGCGGCACCTCCCCGCGCGTGCACGCCAGGGTCAGGTGCGGCAGGTACGGGCGGCCCTCGTCGCCGGCTCCGGCGGCCAGGCCCAGCTCGGTGATCCCTTCGCCGTACACCCCCAGGTAGAGGACGTGGGCGAAGGTCCCTGCTCCTTCCAACCAGATCCGCGGGGCGGGCATTCCCGCCAGCCGCGGCCGCAGCCAGTCGGCCCGCCCGGCGGGGTCGTCCTCGCCGTAGAAGGCGAGCGTGACGTGCCAGCTCTCCGGCGCGCTCCACCGCGTCCCGTCGGTGCGGGGCAGCCGGGCCACCCGGGCCGCCAGCGCTTCGACGACCGGGGCGGGCGGCAGGATCGCGGAGAACACCGCCACGGCGCTAACCCTGCTGACCGGCGCGGCGGAGCAGGTCGGCCAGCGCCGGGAAGTCGTCGTCGAGCCGCTTGGCCGCCTCGATCAGGTCCTCGTCCTCGGCGATGTCGCGCAGCGCGGACAGCACTGCCCGCTCCTCGGACAGCGCGTTGACCGGGAAGGTGTCGCGGCCCACCGTCGGGCGCGCGTCGCGCACGTCCTCCAGCGCCGCCATCAGGGCTTCCTTGTGCCCGGCCGCCACCTCGGGGACCAGGCACTTGCGCTCGAGCATGATCATCCGGGCGAGCACGACCGGGTTGCCGATCTTGGCGCGGCGGCCGCTCATCACCTGGCTCAGCATCGGCGCGCTGATGCCCAGCACCTCGGCCAGGTAGGCCTGCGAGACGTCGAACGCGACCACGAGACGGCGCACCCGGTCACCCAGCGGTTCCCCGTACCACTCCCTCTGGAGGGCGATGTTCCGCTGGACGATCTTGTGGTCATCCACCTGTGCTCCCTGCTCTCCCCAAACAGACCCGGCCACCGCGCACCCATCTTGCCAGGTGGGACCGGGCACGCGGGGCGGAATCACCCGACGATTCGCATTCGCACCGGCCGCGGTCAGCCGCCCGTGCGCAAGATCGTCCGGGTGCGGCGCACGTCGTCCGCGATCTGCTCGACCAGGTCCTCGACGCTGGAGAACCGGACCATGTCGCGCAGCCTGCCGACGAAGTCCAGCGCGACGTGCTGGCCGTAGAAGTCCTCGTCCACGTCGAGCACGAACGCCTCCACCGTGCGCTCGCGGCCGGAGAACGTGGGGTTCGTGCCCACCGACACGGCCGCCGGCAGCAGGCGGTCCGGCTGGTTGTCGCGCACGAACCAGCAGGCGTACACGCCGTCGGCCGGCACCGCGGCGAACCGCGGCGTCGACAGGTTCGCCGTCGGGTAGCCCAGGTCGTGCCCGCGGCCGTCCCCGCGCACGACGATGCCCTCCAGCCGGTGCGGGCGGCCCAGCGCGTCGGCGGCCGCGACCACGTCACCGGCGTCGATGCACGACCGCACGTAGGTCGAGGAGAAGGTGATCTCCGCGGCTTCCCCGTCGGGCACGTTGCCGCCCTGCAGCTCGGCGCCGTAGGTGGAGAACCCGAAGCGCCGCCCCAGCTCCTTGAGCAGTGCGACGTCACCGGCGGCCTTGTGGCCGAAGGTGAAGTTCTCCCCCACCACCACCGCGGCCGCGTGCAACCGGTCGACCAGCACCTCGTGCACGAACTCGTGCGCGCTCAGCCGGGACAGCTCCGCGGTGAACGGCAGCACGCAGAACACGTCGATGCCCAGCTGCTCGACCAGCTCGGCCTTGCGGCGCAGGGTCGTCAGCTGCGCGGGGTGACTGCCCGGCCGGATCACCTCCGACGGGTGCGGGTCGAACGTCAGCATCACCGCGGGCAGGTTGCGGGCCTTGGCCACCTCGACCGTTCTGGCGATCAGCGCCTGGTGTCCGCGGTGCACCCCGTCGAACACGCCGATCGTGACCACACACCGTCCCCAGCCCCCGGGGAGATCCGCCAGTCCTCGCCACCTTTGCACGGCCTTCACCTTATGCGGGAGCGAGGACGACCACCGAGCGGGCCACGCCGCCCGCGTCCACCGCCAGTGCCAGGGCGCGCCCGTCCGGGCCGAACACCCCGTACGTGCCCTCGATGCCCGACGCGCGGACCTGCTGTCCATACCGGACGGCGCGGGCGGTGGTGGCGTCGACGTCGTAGCGCGGGAAGGCGGTGGCCACGGCTTCGTCCAGATCGAGGGACAGCCGGGGCTGGTCCTCCAGCTGTTCCAGCGTGCGCGCGGCGGCGATGCCGAACGGGCCCACGGTGGTGCGGCGCAGCGCCGACAGGTGCCCGCCGACGCCGAGCCCGGCGCCGAGGTCGCGGGCCAGCGCCCGGACGTAGGTGCCGGAGGAGCACTCGACCACGGCGTCCAGCTCGATGCGGTCGGCGACGCGGCGGGTGGCGAGCAGGTCGAAGCGGTGGACGGTGACGGGCCGCGGCTTGAGCGCGACCTCCTCGCCGGCCCGCACGCGCGCGTAGGCGCGTTTGCCGGCGATCTTGACCGCGCTCACCGCGCTCGGCACCTGCTGGATGTCGCCGGTCAGCGCGGCGATGCCGGACGCGATCCGCTCGTCGGTGACGGCGGCCAGCGCGTCGGGGTCCGCGGTGGACACCGGCTCGCCCTCGGCGTCGTCGGTGGTGGTCGAGACGCCGAGGGCCAGTGTCGCCAGGTACGTCTTGCGGTCCAGCGCGAGGTGGCCGAGCAGCTTGGTCGCCCGCTCGACGCCCAGCACCAGCACGCCGGTGGCCATCGGGTCGAGCGTGCCGGCGTGCCCGACCTTGCGGGTGCCCATGATCCGGCGCACCCGGGCCACCACGTCGTGGGAGGTCATGCCCGGTGGCTTGTCCACCACGAGCAGGCCGGGCGGGGGCGCGGGGCGTCGAGTCTTCGGCTGGGACACGGCTGGACACCTTACGGTGGCGCCGTCACGCGGCCGCCGCGACCTTCCGGGCCGGGGCGTCCCACACGTGGCGGCGAACCTGCACCGGGACGCGCTCGCCCCGTTCCTGCGCGGCGAACAGCTCGGCGCGGGCGCGGCGCCACCACACCAGCATGCGGAACGTGCCGAGCGCCAGCACCACGACGATCGCCAGCAGCGCCAGGCGGAACTGCCCGCCGGTGAGCTGCAGCAGCACCCCGACCGCGAGGGCGGTCAGCGTGGTGGCGACGAACCCGCCGACGTTGACCACGCCGGTGGCCGTGCCCACCCGCGACAGCGGGTTGTAGTCGCGGGCCAGCGCGAACCCGATCATCGACGCCGGACCGCCCAGGGACAGGAACGCGAACGCGGGCACCAGCACGCCGACCGGGATCTGCCCCGGCCAGCTCAGCAGCACGCCCCAGACGGCGGCGGCGCCGGCGAGGTAGCCGAGCACCAGCGGCATCCGGGTGCCGGGACGGGCCGAGATGATGCTGCCGACCAGCGGGCCGCCGATCATCGAGCCGAACACGAACACGGTCAGCAGGGCGCTGGCGGTCGCGGCCGGGCGACCCTGGCCCTGCACCAGGAACGGCACACCCCACAACAGGGTGAGCACGTTGGGCGCGAACATCGTCGCGAAGTGCACCCAGAACCCCAGCCGCGTGCCGGGGACGCGCCACGCGGTGCGGACCTGGCGGGCCAGGGCTCCCGCGCGCACCGGGCCGGCCTTCGGGGCGGCGCCGGAGGGGGTGTCGCGGACGCGGCCGGCGACGACGGCGGCGTAGATCGCGGTGACCAGGCCGGCGGCGAGGAAGGTCGGCGTCCAGCCGGGGCCGGCGAGCAGCAGGGTGAGCGGGACGGTCGCGGCCAGGTTGCCCAGGAATCCGATCGCGGTGGTGAAACTGGTGACGACCGCGTACTGGCGGCCCGGGAAGTGCGCGGCCACCAGGCGCAGCACGCTGACGAAGGTCAGGGCGTCACCGAAGCCGAGCACACCGCGGGCGAGCAGGCCCAGCGCGTAGGTGTCGGCGACCGCGACGAGGATCTGGCCCAGCCCCAGGAAGAGCAGCGCGGCGGTGAGGACCTTGCGCGGCCCGAAGCGGTCGACGAGGACGCCGGTGGGGATCTGCATGGCGGCGTAGACGCCCACCTGCAGGACGGTGAAGGTGGACAGCGCGGCGGCGCCGACCCCGAACCGGTCGGCGGCTTCCAGCCCGGCGACCCCGAACGAGGTGCGGTGGAAGACGGAGAGGAGGTAGACGATGGCGGCGGTGAACCAGATGAGCCACGACCGGCGGCTGGCCTTGCCGGTCACGGGTGCCTGCTGCGGCGGCACGAAGGATTCCTCCCAGGCGGAGTAGGCGGCAACGGATACGGGGACGCCCGCGTCGCCGTCCCGAAAGTTGTATCGCCTATGCAAGGCTGGAACTTACCTGTTACCGGGGTGTTTTCAGCCACATGGCGCAGTGCCGCGGCGCCCGGCCGGACGAGCCCCGCACGAGCGGGTCCAGCACAGCGCACCGGCCCTGCCGCCGACGCACAGAACCCGGACAGCAGCCCACGCACGGACGGCACGCGGCTGCTCGCCGCCCGGACCGGACGTGCCGCTGCGAAACAGGCACGGCCGGCCCGCTCAGCGGGTAGGTTCCGGACCGACGGGAGGGGACCGGACATGCAAGTACCGGGCTCGGCTGATCGACGGGGCGGTCACCGGCAACCGGGCGGTCGAGGCGCGGCCGATGCGGTGAGCGTGGTGGACGCGCGGGAGGCGGTCGCCCGGGCCCACCGCGCGGAGTGGGCCCGGGTGGTCGCCACCCTGACCAGGCGGTTCGGCGACCTCGACGTCGCCGAGGAGGCGGCGGCCGAGGCGTTCGCGACCGCCGTCGAACGATGGCCCTCCGACGGCGTACCCCCCAGCCCCGGCGCGTGGCTGACCACCACCGCCACCCGCAAGGCCATCGACCGGCTCCGGCGCGAGAGCAAGCGCGACGACAAGCACAAGGAGGCTCGGCTCGTCCACGACGACGACCCGCCCGAGCCCGCCGGCGCCCTCGAGGACGAGCGCCTCCGGCTGATCTTCACCTGCTGTCACCCGGCGCTGGCGCTCGACAGCCGGGTGGCGCTGACGCTGCGCCTGGTCGGCGGCCTGACCGTGCCGGAGATCGCCCGCGCCTTCCTGGTGCAGGAAACCGCCATGGGTCGGCGCATCACCCGCGCGAAGGCCAAGATCAAGGCCGCTCGCATCCCGTACCGGGTGCCGTCGGCGGCGGATCTGCCGGCACGCGTCTCCGGCGTGCTCACGGTCCTGTTCCTCGTCTTCAACGAGGGCTACCTCGCGACCGGCCCCGGCACCGATCCCGTCCGCCAGGACCTGACCGCCGAGGCGATCCGGCTCACCCGTCTCCTCCGTGCCCTGCTGCCCGAGGACGGTGAGGTGGCCGGGCTGCTGGCGCTGATGCTGCTCACCGAGGCCCGCCGCGCAGCCCGGGTGTCACCGGGCGGTGACCTGATCGCCCTCGACGAGCAGGACCGCGGGACCTGGGACGCGGCGCTGATCGCCGAGGGGCACCGGCTGGTGCGCGAGCGCCTGGCCACCGGGCAGGCCCCGGGCCGCTACCAGATCCTCGCCGCGATCAACGCCGTGCACACCTCCGCCCGCGACTTCCGCGACACCGACTGGTCGCAGATCGTCGCCCTCTACGACCAGCTCGTCCGCCTCGACCCCTCCCCGGTCGTCGCCCTCAACCGGGCCATCGCGGTCGCCGAACTGGAGGGCCCGGCGGTGGGGCTGGCGGCTGTCGACGGTCTCGGCGACAAACTCGCCGGCTACCACCCCTACCACGCGACCCGCGCCGAACTGCTGCGCCGGCTGGACCGCGTCGACGAGTCCCGCGCGGCCTACGACAAGGCCATCGAGCTGGCCGGCAACACCGCCGAGACCGCCCACCTGACCCGCCGCCGCGACCAGCTGGGGTAGACCCCGGCCCGGCCGGGCGTCTCACCGCACGGCGCCGAGCACCGTCCAGCGGTCCGAGCGCCACCGGGCCACCACCGCGGCCAGCCGCAGCACCATGAACAGCGACAGCCCGGTCCAGATCCCCGTCAGCCCCCACCCGAGGCCGAGCGACGCCCAGATCAGCGGCAGGAACCCCAGCGCCGCGCTGACGAGCGTCGCGGTGCGCAGGAAGGCCGCGTCACCCGCGCCGAGCAGCACCCCGTCCAGCGCGAACACCACCCCGGCGATCGGCTGCAGCGCCACGAAGAACCACCACGCGTGCGGCACCTCCCCCAGCACACCCGGATCCGAGGTGAACGCGTGCGGCAGCACCGGCGACACCGCCGCGAACACCACCCCCAGCACGCACCCCATCACCAGCCCGTACCCGGTGATCTGCCCGGCCACCCCGCGCGCCTGCCGCGCCGAGCCCGCCCCCAGCGCGGCCCCGACCAGCGACTGGGCCGCGATCGCGACCGAGTCGAGCACCAGGGACAGGAACGTCCACAGCTGCAGCACGATCTGGTGCGCCCCGACCGCCGCGGTCGACGTGCGCGCCGCGACCGCCGCCGCCGACACGAAGCACGCCTGGAACGCCAGGCTGCGCAGCACCAGATCGCGCCCCAGACCCAGCTGCGCACGCATCACCGCGGGCCGCGGGCGCAACGGCACCTTCTCGGCCACCAGCGCCCGCAGGAACAACCCGGCGCTGATCACCTGCGCCACCACGTTGGCGACCGCGGAGCCCGCCAGCCCCCAGTCCGCGGCGTAGACCAGCACCGGGCACAGCACGGCCGAGATCCCGTTGCCCGCCAGCACGAACCGCAGCGGCCGGACCGCGTCCTGCACCCCGCGCATCCAGCCGTTGCCGGCCATGGTGATCAGGATCAGCGGCGCCCCGAACAGCGCGATCCGCAACCACGACACCGCGGCGCCGGCGATCTCGTCACTGCCCGACAGCACCCGCGCGACCGGCCCCGCCAGCACCTGCCCGGCCACCAGTATGAGCAGGCCGACGACCACCGCCAGCCAGGTGGCCTGCACGCCCTCGCTGACCGCCTCCGCCCGACGGCCCGCGCCGTGCAGGCGCGCGGTGCGCGAGGTGGTGCCGTAGGACAGGAACGTCAGCTGGGTCGACACCTGCGACAGCACGACCCCGCCGAGCGCGAGCCCGGCCAGTGGCAGCGCACCGAGGTGCCCGACGACGGCCGTGTCGACCAGCACGTACAGCGGTTCGGCGGCGAGCACCCCCAGCGCCGGGACCGCCAGACCCAGCACGCGCCGGGCCGGCACCTTCTCCCCGGCGGACTCCACGGTTTCGGACACCCCTGCAGGTTAACGAGGGGGTCCGACGGGATCAGCCGAGCAGGGGCGCCTCCGCCAGCGCCCGCCGCACCATCGCCAGCCCTTCCTCGGCGGTGCCGTGGATCGTGCACCCGGCCGCCAGCCGGTGCCCGCCGCCGCCGAGGCTGCGCGCCGCCTGCGAGACGTCGATCTTGCCGATCGCCCGGAACGACACCGACCACTCCCCCGGCCCCTGCTCCTTGAGCACGACCGCGACCTCGGCCTCCCGCGTCGAGCGGATCACGTCGACCACGCCCTCGACCTCCTCCAGGCGCACCGTGGCGGCGACGTCCGCCGTCACCACGGCGTGGACCAGCCCGAAGCCCTGCGCCGCCTCCGGCTCCAGCCGCGCGGTGGCCAGGACGGCGGACAGCATCGGCAGCCACGCGAACGGGTGATCGTCGATCACCTCGCGGGCCAGCCGGTCCGGGTCCACCCCGGCCTCCAGCAGACGGGCCGCCGCCCGGTGGGTCGACGGACGGGCGCGGCGGAACCCGCCGGTGTCGGTGACCAGCCCGGCGTAGAGACACCGCGCGATCGGCTCGTCCAGCGTCACACCCATCTCGTCGAGCAACGCGAGCACGAGCACCGCGGTGGCCTCGGCGGTGTCGTCGACCAGGTGAACCGAGCCGTAGCGCAGGTTCGAGGCGTGGTGGTCGACGACGAGCACCTCGCCCCCGCCGGAGCGAGTCGCCGCCACCCGGTCGGCCAGCCCGCCCAGCCGCGCCGGGCTCGGGGTGTCGAGGCAGACCAGCAGCCCGGCCGACGGCGGCACCTCGCCGGCCGGCACGAACAGCCCGTCGACGTCCAGGCCGCGCAGGCTCTCCGGAACCTCGGCCGGCTCGCCGAAGGACACGCGCACGGTCGCACCGCGCAGGTACAGCGCGCGGCCGAGGGCCAGTGCGCTGCCGAGCGCGTCGGCGTCGGGGCGGACGTGGGCCAGCAGGGTGACGTCGGTCGCTTCGCGCAGCAGCCCGGCGGCACGCGGGAAGTCGAGCGGGGCGGAGGTGCTCATGCGGGCAAGCTACGCTCCTTCCCGATGTTCGACTACGGGATCCTCCTCTACCCCGGCGCCAACCGCGTCTACGCCGACGCCTCCGCCGGTCTGCTGCGCGCCGAGCTGACGGTCTTCGGCGAGGCCCTGCGCACGCCGCTGTCCGGGATCGGCGAGCGCCGGGTCGGTGGCGTCACCTACGTCACGTTCGCCACGGAGACACCGCTGTCCGAAGAGGACATCGCGCTGCTGTCGAACCTCTCGTCGCTCTACGCGCTGTTCGAGTTCAGCGGCGACCTGCTGCGCCCCCTGGAGATCGCGCCGCTGGACAAGCTGGACTCCGACCTGCTCACGATCCAGAAGTACCCGGGCAAGACCAACGAGCTGTTCACCAAGCTGCTGCTCAACGTCACGCTGCTGTCGCGGGCGGAGCCGGCCGGGTTCCTGACCCGGCCGCTGCACGTGGTGGATCCGTTGTGCGGACGGGGAACCACGCTCAACCAGGCGATGATGTACGGCCTGGACGCCACCGGCCTGGACGTGGACAAGCGGGATTTCGAAGCCTACGAACGGTTCGTCAAGACCTGGCTGCGGCAGAAGCGGATCAAGCACACCGCGGACTCCGGCCCGCTGCGGCGGCACAAGCACCGGCTCGGGCAGCGCCTGGAGATCTCCTACGCGCTGGACAAGGAACGCTGGAAGGCCGGCGACGCGCGCCGGGTCATGTTCTTCAACGCCGACACCCTCACGACCGACGAGCTGCTCAAGGCCGCCTCGGCCGACATCGTGGTGGCCGACGCGCCCTACGGGGTCCAGCACGGCAGCCACCAGCCGGACGAGCTGGCGCGCAGCCCGCGCGACCTGCTCGCGGCGGCCGTGCCGGTGTGGGAGCGGGTGCTCAAGCCGGGCGGCGCGCTCGGCCTGTCGTGGAACACCCACGTCGCCAAGCGGGACGAGATCGCCGCGATCCTCGGCCGCGCGGGGCTCGAGGTCCGCACCGGCGGCCCGTTCGAGGAGTTCGCGCACCGCGTGGACCAGGCGATCCTGCGGGACCTGATCGTGGCCCGCAAGCCCGCCTGAACCCGAGCCGGCGCGTCGCTGCGGACCTCAGGACACGTGCGCCGCCGGCACCACGCCGAACGTGCCCGCCACGAACCGCCAGAACAGGGGCACCGCCTCGGCGACCGGGCGCTCCGCGACCTCGCCACCGGTGCCGACGTGCTCGACCCGCACCCAGCCCGGCACCATCACCACCCGCCGGGACCACGGCCCGGTCACCACCACGGCACCCCACGGGGCCCGCGGCACCGGCCGGTCCACCACGATCAGGTCACCCAGCGAGGTCGTCCCGAGCAGGGGGGCGCCGGAGTCGAGCACGCTGTCCACCACCTCGGCCATGTGGTCGTAGGCCGGGCGGGCGGCGGCGATCTGGCGGAACTCCGCGGCGATGTCCGCCCACGGCCGTGGCCGGAACGGGTACAGCCATCCCATCGACCTCACGTGGACCCCCTCAGATCCGGGCTCAGCGGCAGCGCTCCCGAGATCCAAGCACCACCCGTCAAGGTGCCCGCGACACGAACATGCCCCGCGCCGGCGGGCGCGGGGCACGGACAGCCGGACCGACCGGACCTACTCCTCGGTGTCCTCGTCGTCCTCGGCTTCGCGCGGCTGCTTGTACGGGTCGGGGTCACCCGCGTGCTTGGCGCCGGTCGCGCGGCGGGCCAGCTCGGCGTCGGCCTCGCGGGCCTTGGCCAGCAGGTCCTCGATGTGCCGGGCCTCCTCCGGGATGGTGTCCGCGACGAACGTCAGCGTCGGCGTGAACCGCACCCCGGTACCCTGCCCGACCCGGCTGCGCAGCACGCCCCGTGCCGACTCCAGCGCCGCCGCCGCGCCCGGGAAGTCCGGCTTGGACTCCAGGTTCTCCCCCAGCACCGTGTAGTACACGGTCGCGTCGTGCAGGTCCGCGGTGATCTTCGCGTCGGTGATCGTCACGTTCTTCAACCGCGGGTCCTTGATCTCGTGCTCGATCGCCGACGCGACGATCTGCGAGATCCGCTTGGACAGCCTGCGGGCGCGAGCCGGATCGGCCATCACGCACTCCCCTCAGTCTTCCGGCCCGACCAGCCGGCGGCGGGCGGACAGCAGCTCCAGTTCGGGGCGCTGCGCCACCAGTCGTTCACAGCCGTCGAGCACATCACGAACATGCTCGCCGTCGGCCGCCACCACCGCCACCCCGATCAGGGCACGGCGGTGCAGGTCGAGATGACCGGCCTCGGCGACCGACACCTCGAACCTGCGGCGAACCTCGGCGACGAGCGGCCGCACCAGCGACCGTTTCTGCTTCAGCGACTGGACGTCGCCGAACAGCACGTCGAGCTCGAGAGCACCTACGTACATCAGTTCCCTGTCCCAGGTGAGGCCGCGGGGCCGGTCACCCGACCGGCCCCGCGAACCACTACCCGACTCAGACGCGCGGCTTCTCGCGCTGCTCGTAGGTCTCGATGATGTCGCCGACCTTGATGTCGCTGTAGGACCCGAGCGTGAGACCACACTCGTAGCCCTCCCGGACCTCGACCACATCGTCCTTGAACCGCCGCAGCGAGCTGACCGGCAGGTTCTGGGCGACGACCACGTTGTCCCGCAGCAGGCGCGCCTTGGCGTTGCGGCGGATCTCCCCGGACTGCACCAGGCAACCGGCGATCGTGCCGAACTTGGAGGACTTGAAGACCTCGCGCACCTCGGCGCGGCCCAGCTCGACCTCTTCGTACTCCGGCTTGAGCATGCCCTTGAGGGCCTGCTCGATCTCGTCGATCGCCTGGTAGATGACCGTGTAGTACCGGACGTCGACGCCCTCGCGGTTGGCCCGCTCGGTCGCCTTGCCCTCGGCCCGCACGTTGAAGCCCAGGACGATCGCGTCGGAGGCCGTGGCCAGGTCGATGTCGCTCTCGGTGACACCACCGACGCCGCGGTGGACCACGTTCAGCTCGACCTCGTCGCCGACGTCCAGCTGCACGAGCGACGCTTCCAGCGCCTCGACCGTACCCGAGTTGTCACCCTTGATGATCAGGTTGAGGCTGTTGGTCTCCTTCAGCGCGGAGTCCAGGTCCTCCAGGCTGACGCGCTTGCGCTTGGCGGCGTTCTGCGCGTTGCGGATGCGGGCCTGACGGCGCTCGGCGATCTGCCGGGCCACCCGGTCCTCCTCGACGACGAGGAACGTGTCGCCGGCGCCGGGCACCGACGTGAAGCCGATGACCTGCACCGGACGCGAGGGCAGCGCCTCGGTGACGTCCTCGTTGTACTCGTCGACCATCCGCCGTACGCGGCCGTACGCGTCGCCGGCGACGACCGAGTCGCCGACCCGCAGGGTGCCGCGCTGGACCAGCACGGTGGCCACCGGGCCGCGGCCGCGGTCGAGGTGCGCCTCGATCGCGACGCCCTGTGCCGCCATGTCCGGGTTGGCCCGCAGGTCCAGGGTGGCGTCCGCGGTCAACAGGATCGCCTCGAGCAGCCCGTCGATGTTGATGTTCTCGCGGGCGGAGATGTCGACGAACATGGTGTCGCCGCCGTACTCCTCGGCCACCAGGCCGTACTCGGTGAGCTGCTGGCGGATCTTCTGCGGGTTCGCACCCTCCTTGTCGATCTTGTTCACCGCGACCACGATCGGCGCCTTGGCCGCCTGGGCG
The DNA here is from genome assembly GCF_030814215.1 of Amycolatopsis thermophila. Classification (NCBI taxonomy): domain Bacteria; kingdom Bacillati; phylum Actinomycetota; class Actinomycetes; order Pseudonocardiales; family Pseudonocardiaceae; genus Amycolatopsis; species Amycolatopsis thermophila. The sequence continues at coordinate 6,515,893 of NZ_JAUSUT010000001.1, forward strand.
TGGTTGATCGCCTCCACCGTCTGCGGCATGACGCCGTCGTCGGCGGCGACCACGATCACCGCGATGTCGGTGGAGTTCGCACCACGGGCACGCATGGCGGTGAACGCCTCGTGACCGGGGGTGTCGATGAAGGTGATCAGGCGCGGATTGCCGTCGAGCTCGGTCTCGACCTGGTAGGCACCGATGTGCTGGGTGATGCCACCGGCCTCCCGCTCGTGCACCCGCGTCTTGCGGATGGTGTCGAGCAGGCGGGTCTTACCGTGGTCGACGTGACCCATCACGGTCACCACCGGCGGGCGGACCTGCAGGTCCTCCTCGCCGCCCTCGTCCTCACCGTAGGTGATGTCGAAGGTCTCCAGCAGCTCGCGGTCCTCCTCCTCGGGGGAGACGACCTGCACGTTGTAGTTCATCTCCGAGCCGAGGAGCTCCAGCACCTCGTCCGAGACGGACTGCGTCGCGGTGACCATCTCGCCCAGGTGGAACAGCACCTGCACCAGGGAGGCCGGGTTCGCGTCGATCTTCTCCGCGAAGTCGGTCAGCGAGGCACCGCGCGGCAGCCGGATGGTCTCACCGCTGCCCTTGGGCAGCCGGATGCCACCGACCGACGGCGCCTGCATGTTCTCCATGTACTCCTGGCGCTTCTGCCGCTTCGACTTGCGGCCCTTGCGCGAGGGACCACCGGGACGCCCGAAGGCACCGGCCGTGCCACCGCGGCCACCGCCGCCGCCACGACCGCCGCGGAAGCCGCCGCCACCACCGGCCGGGGCGCCGCCGCCGCCACCGGGGCGGAAACCGCCGCCACCGCCACCGCCGCCGGGACCACCGCGCGGGGCGCCGCCACCGCGGGGACCACCCGGTCCGCCACGGCCGGCACCGGCACCACGGCCGCCGCCGGGACCACCACGGCCCGCACCACCGGGACCGCCGCCGGGCCGCTGCACGCGGCCGGGCATCATCCCCGGGTTCGGGCGCGGCGGCATGTTGCCCGGGCTCGGGCGGTTGCCGCCACCGGGACGCGGAGCCGGACGATCGCCGCCGGACCGCTCGGCCGGGCGCTCGCCGCCCTGACCGCCGGGACGTGCCGGCGGCCGCGGCGCGGGCGAGCCGGAGCCGACACCGAAGGGGTTGTTGCCGGGCCGCGGGGCGCGCGGACCGGGCTTCGGCCCGGGCTTGGGGCCCTGCGGCTTGGGCGGTACCACCGAACCGGACTGGCCGGTCCCGCCGGCACCGGGACGCGGTGCGGGCTTCGGTGTCTGGGGCTGCGCCTTCGCGGCCGGGGCCTGCTGCTGCGGGGCCGGCTCCTGGGCCGGACGCTGCTGCTGCGGGGCCTGCGGCTGCGCGGCCTCGGGCGCCTGCGGCGCCGGGGCCTGCTGCTGCGGGCCGGGACGCGGGCCGGGCTTGGCGCCCGGGACCGGGCGGGCCTGCGGCTGCTGCTGGCGCGGCGCACCCGGCTTGGGTGCCGCGCCGTTGCCGTTCCCGGACGGCGGGGCCGGCCGGGCGCCGCCGGACCGGCCGGCGGGCTTGCTGTCCTTGGTGACGAAGGCGTCACGCAGCCGCCGGGCAACGGGTGCCTCGACGGTCGACGACGCCGACTTCACGAACTCGCCCTGCTCCTTCAGCTTGGCGAGAACTTCCTTGCTCGTAACCCCGAGCTCCTTCGCGAGCTCGTGCACACGGGCCTTGCCTGCCACTGCTCTCCTCAACTGGTGAGGCCGGGCGGCAAAACCCGCTCGACCTCGTCCTATCGTCGCGCGTTCATGGCTTCAGCTTCACGGCTGACTCATGACGGGTCGACCTGCTTCCTTCATTCCATCCGGAGCGGGGCCTTCCCCCGCTCCATGCTTCCCGGTGAGCTTCCCGAGGTGCTCGCGCAGCCCCGCCGCGTCGAGCGTCCCGTGGACCCGAAGGGCCCTGGGAAACGCCCGCCGCCGCTCGGCCTTGGCCAGGCACTCCGGGGCCGGGTGCACCCAGGCACCCCGTCCCGGCAGCCGCCGACGCGTGTCGGCGACCAGCCGCCCGTCCCGCACGACCACTCGCAGTAGCTCACCGGCCGTAGCCCGCTTCCGGCATCCCACACACGTCCGTACCGGGGTGTGCCCCGGGTGGTCCGAGCGAGGGGTAACCGAGCGCGAACTCCGCACCACCGTCGAGTTTAACTCCTGGCCTGTCACTCAGCCGAACCGGTTGTCGCGTGGGCCGCGTCCTCCGGCTCGGCACCGGCTGCCGCATCGCTGCGGATGTCGATGCGCCACCCGGTGAGCCGGGCGGCCAGGCGGGCGTTCTGGCCTTCCTTGCCGATGGCCAGGGACAGCTGGAAGTCCGGCACCACCACGCGGGCCGTCTTCGCACGCTCGTCCACCACCTTGACCGACACAACCTTCGCCGGCGACAGCGCATTCCCGACGAAGCGAGCCGGGTCCTCGGAGTAGTCGACGATGTCGATCTTCTCACCCCCGAGTTCGCTCATCACATTGCGTACCCGCTGACCCATCGGGCCGATGCAGGCGCCCTTGGCGTTGACGCCGGGCACCGTGGAGCGGACGGCGATCTTGGAGCGGTGCCCGGACTCGCGCGCGACCGCCGCGATCTCGACGGTGCCGTCGGCGATCTCGGGGACCTCCAGCGCGAACAGCCGCCGCACCAGGTGCGGGTGGGTGCGCGACAGCGTGATCGACGGGCCGCGCGAGCTGCGCGACACGCTCACCACGTAGGCCTTGATGCGGGCGCCGTGCTCGTAGTTCTCCCCCGGCACCTGCTCGCCCGGCGGCAGCACGCCCTCGGTGTCGCCGACCTGCACGATCACCATGCCGCGGGCGTTGGCCCGCGCGTCGCGCTGGATGACGCCGGCGACGATCTCGCCCTCACGGGTGGAGAACTCGCCGTAGGTCTTCTCGTGCTCGGCGTCGCGCAGGCGCTGCAGGATGACCTGGCGGGCGGTGGTGGCGGCGATGCGGCCGAACCCCTCGGGGGTGTCGTCCCACTCCTCGTCGACCTCGCCGTCCTCGGTCAGCGTGTGCGCCAGCACCCGGACGACCCCGGTCTTGCGGTCGATGTCGATGCGCGCGTGCGGCTGGTGCCCCTCGGTGTGCTTGTAGGCCGTGAGCAGGGCCGTCTCGATGGCCTCGAGCACCGTCTCGAAGGGGATGTCCTTGTCCCGCTCGATCGCGCGCAGGGCCGCGATGTCCACGTTCACTTCGGATCCTCCTCCGGCTCGGTGGTGTTGTTCCCCGAGGCGTCCTGGTCGAGCAGCTTCAGCTCCTCGGTCGGTGGTTGCCTGAACTCGATCTCGATCACGGCCTTGGCCACGTCGGCGTAGCGCACGTCCCTGATCTCCCCGGCCACCAGCACGCGCACGGAGTGCTCGCCCGCGTGGCCGACGCGGCCCACGTACTCGGCGCCGTCCTTCGGGGTGATCCGCACCAGGCGGAACCGCGAGCGGCGCCAGTGGCGGGGCCGGGTCAGCGGGCGGTCGACGCCCGGCGAGGTCACTTCGAGCGTGTAGGCGCCCGCGATCAGCTGCTCGTGCTCGTCCAGCGCGGCCGAGACGGCACGGCTGATGTCGGCGACCTCGTCGAGTCCCACGCCGTCGTCGGAATCGACGACGACCTTGACGAGCTTGCGGCGGCCCGCCTGCTGGACGTCGAGCGCGTCGAGGTCGAAACCCGCGCCGGACACGGCTTCGGCCACGATCGGCTCGAGCCGGGCGGCGAGTTCTCCAGGCACCTTGGCGCTCTCCTGTTTGGTCTGCTGTCGGTCGGTGGGGAACCAGCTTATCTTGTTGCCCCCGGTCACCGCCCGTGGTCACCGGCCCCCTGGCAGGATGGGCGCACGTGAGACCCCGTACCCGTCGTGACGTCCTGCGCGCGAGCGCCCTGGCGGCACTGGCCGTCCCGCTCGCGGCGTGCCAGACCGGCTACTCCGACGAACCGGATCCGCTGGCCCTGCTGGCCGAACAGGCGCGGGCCGACGCGGCCGCCGCCGACGCCGTGGCCGCGTCCTCGTCGGCGGACGCGGCGGTGGCGCGCGAGTACTCCGCCGCCCGGACCGCGCACGCCCGCGCCCTGCAGTCCGAAGTGGACCGCCTCAACCGGCCGAAGTCGACGGCGCAGCCGGTGGTGGCCGCCCAGCAGGGCATGGCCGGGCTCAAGCAGCGGCTGGCGACGGCCCGCGCGCAGGCGGAGGCCCTGGTCGGCGGGCTGCCGCGGTACCGGGCCGGGCTGGTGGCCGCGGTCGCCGGCGGGTGCGCCGGGCTGCAGCAGGTCGGCAGCAACCTGGGGCCGGGCACCGACCCGGGCCAGGTGAGCGCGCCCTCGTCGGCCGTCCCGCCGGAGTCGGCCGGGCCGCTGCAGCAGGCGCTGTCCGCCGAGCACGCCGCGTTGTGGATCTACGGGCTGGTCAGCGCGTTCCTGCCGGACGCCTACACCGCCGGGGTCGCCGAGGGCACCGCCGAGCACCAGGACCGGCGCGACGCGTGCGTGCGCATGCTGACCGCGGCCGGGGTGGAGCCGGAGGTGGCCGAGCCGGCGTACATCACGCCGAAGCCGGTCACCGACGCCACCTCGGCGAAGAGCGTGGTGGCCACCGCCGAGGCCGACGCCGCCACGGCCTGGCGGGGCGTGCTGGAGCAGACCGACGACGCGGCGCTGCGCGCGGTGGCGCTGAAGGCGCTGCTGGCCTCGGCCCGCCGCGGCACCCGCTGGCGGGAGGCCGCGGGCGAGCACCCGGTGGCGATCGTGCTGCCGGGGTCCGCCCAGAGCTGAGAGGACGTAGCCTTCCCCGGGACCCCGCGGACACGTTCGAGCGAGGACGGCACGTGCTGACCCTGACCCGCACCCTGACCGGCATGACCGAGGAACGGGCGGCCCGCCTGCGCGGCCTGTTGCTGCGCCAGCTCGTCCGCCTCCGGCTGGGACCGTCGGGCGAACCCGTCGTCCGGCACCTGTTCCTGGTCCCACCGGCCCCGGGCGGGACGCGCTACACCCTCTACGAGGCACCCCAGACGCTGGTCGACGCGCCGCTGCACGAGGTGCAGGGCCGGGCGCTGAGCGAGCTCCTCACCGCACGGGGCGACCCCCGCCTGCTGCCCGCTGCGGGCGGGCGCTGGGAGGCTGTGGACCCCGGCCGTCGCGGTGTTTACGTCGGCACGTGCGCCCGGTTCGGCGGATCGGGGGCGGCGACCACGATCACCCGGCTGGTCGACCACACCGCGGCGGTCATCGTCGTCGACGAGACGCACCGGCCGGTGGACCTGCGCAGCACGAAGGACCTGGTCCTCGCCGACCGGCACGTGCCGGCCTCACCCGCGGTGCCCGGCCTCGGCGAGCCGGCGTTCCTGCTGATCGACTCCCTGGTCGGCTACCTGCGCGCTACGCGCCCGGCGCCAGGTCCAGCGCTTCCCGGCTGATCCGCCGCAGGGTGGCGTCGTCGGTGCGCCCGTCGAAGAACGCGGACAGCACGATCGTCACCGAGCTGCCGGTGGCCCGGGACAGGTAGTCGCCGTCGGCGAGTTTCGGGGCGCCCTGGATCTTCGCCGTACCGTCGCGCACCAGGTCGTTGACGTTGCCCGTGCCGTCGGTGTCCACGAGCTTCTTGAGCTGCTGGGCCTCCTCCGGCGAGGGCATCGCGACCACCGCGACCGACACCAGCGCGCGCGAGGACCCGGCGCTCGTCGTGTACAGGGCGCGGGACAGCCGCTGGCACGGATGCTGCCCGAACCACTTCTTCACGTCGGCGTAGGCGTTGGCGGCGCAGTCGGTCGCGGCGACCGGGCCGTCGGTCATCACGAACTGGAACTCCCGGGCAGGCGCCTGGGCCACGGGTGGCGTGCCGCCGGAGTCGTGCCGGACCAGCCACCACACCAGCCCCGCCACGACGGCGACGGCCAGCAGGGCGAGCCCCTTGAGCAGCGGACCGCCCGTTCGCCGGGGCGCCGCCGCTTCCGCGGGCACCCGGGGCATCGGCGCGGTGTCGCCGCGGCCGGGAGAGAACTGCGCACCAACCACGGGTGGACACCGTAGCTCACTCCTGTGAGTGACCTACCGCAAAGCGTCCAGAAGCCGTTCGACGTCGTCTTCGGTGTTGTAGAGGTGAAAGCCCACGCGCGCCTTGCCGGCGCGGGCACTGGCCACGATCCCGGCGCGGGTGAGCGCTTGCGGGTCCGCGTCGAGCGCGACGATCGCGCTGCCCCGCTCGGGCAGCCCGAGCCTGGTCAGCAGGGTGTCGGCGAGTTTGACGTCGTGCGCGCGCACCGCGGCCAGGTCGAGCGAGGCCAGGTAGGGCAGCGCGGCGGCGGCCCCGACGTGGGAGAACCAGACCGGCGACAGGTCGAACCGGCGGGCGCCCCGGGCCAGGCGCAGCGGCATGCCGTAGGTGGTCTGCCACGGGTCCTCCCCCGCGTACCAGCTCGCGGCCACGGGCGTGGTGCGCTCGGCGACCCGCGGGTGCACGGCGAGCCAGGCGCAGCCGCGCGGCGACAGCAGCCACTTGTAGCCGCCGGCCACCACCCAGTCGGCCCAGTCCAGCTCCAGCGGCATCCACCCGGCGGCCTGTGTCGCGTCGAGCGCGACCGGGACGCCCGCGGCCTCGCACTCCGCGCGCAGGGCGTCCAGGTCGGCCAGGGCGCCGTCGGCGGACTGCGCGACGCTCACCGTGACCAGGTCGTGCCCCCGCACCGCGCCGGGCAGCTCGGCGAGGGGCACCTCCGTGATCCGCGCGCCGCGGGCGGCGAACGGGAAGGTGGTGCTGGTGAACTCGCCGCTGGCGGTCAGCACCCGCGCCCCCTCGGGCAGCCCGGCCGCGACCATCGCGAGCATCTGCGCCACCGCCGAGCCGATCGCCACCCGCTCCGCCGGCACGCCGACCAGGTCCGCGAAGGCGCGCCGCGCCCGCTCGACGTAGGGCTCGAAGTCGCCCGGCTGGTCACCGCCGGAGCGCCAGCGCGCGACCGCGGCGGCCACCTCCTCGGCCACTGTGGCCGGCGGCACACCGATGCTGGGGGTGTTCAGATATCCCTGCGGTACGGCGAAATCGGCTCCGAAGGCTGTGCGCATGCCCGGACGCTAACCGACCCCGAACGGGTGGTCACAGTGTTTTCACAGGAGCAGCGGGAAGACTGCGTGGGTGCCCCGGATCCGCTTCCGCCTGCCCAGCCCGGTCAGCACGCCGTTCACCTTCTGGTACCTGACGGTGCTGCTGGCCACCACCGGCCTGCAGCGCCTGCTGGGCGAAAGCATCTCGGCGCGGCTGCTCGAACTGGCGAGCACCGACGCGCACAACCTGTGGCACCGGCCGGTGATGAGCCTGGTCAGCAGCGCGCTGTGGCTGGGCGACGACGGCTGGCTGGTGTACGTGATCATCTTCACGCTCGCCGTGGCGCCGCTGGAGCGCCGGATCGGGGCGGGGTGGACGTTCGCGGTGTTCGCCAGCGGTCACGTGCTCGCGACGCTGGCGACGGAACTGCCGGTGATGTGGGCGATCGGCGCCGGCGCGCTGCCCCACACCGACGGCCGGTGGCTCGACATCGGCGTCAGCTACGGGTTCTTCGCGACGGCGGGCGCGCTCGTGCCGGTGCTGGCTCGCCGGTTCCGGGCGATCGCGGTGCTGGCCATCGAGGCGGGCATCGTCGTGATCTACCTCATAGACGCGCCCGGCACGCTGGGCGCGATCGTGACCCTGGCCGGGCACCTGATCGCCGCGCACATCGGGATGGTGGGCTGGTCGCGGTGGTTGCGGCGGCACGGCGTGGCCGGGACGCTCCCCCGTCCGGCCGAGCCCGGTGATCGGGTTCGCCCCTTGGCGGGATCGGCGGCGCGGTGAACGATGGGGAGATGCACTGGCTCGAACTGGAGGGCGCGGCCAACGCCCGCGATGTGGGCGGCACGCCCACCGAGGACGGCGGCGCGATCGCGGAGCGGCGGCTGCTGCGGTCGGACAACCTGCAGGGCCTGACACCGGCCGACGTCAAGGTGCTCGTCGACGACATCGGCCTGACGACGGTGGTCGACCTGCGCGGCACGCCCGAGGTGACGCGGGAAGGTCCGGGGCCGCTGCGGAGCGTCGAGTCGGTGCGGCACCACCACTTCTCGGTGCTGCCGGAAAGCGGCGAGGCCACCGACGCCGCGGCCGGCGACGTCGGCGACGCGCTGTACCTGAACCGGCGGAAACGGACGCTGGAGCGCTTTCCGGACGACGTGATGACCGCGCTGTACCTGGGCTACCTGGAGGACCGGCCGGAGAGCATCGTCGGCGCGTTGCGGGCGATCGCCACGGCGCCGGGTGCGGCGCTGGTGCACTGCGCGGCGGGCAAGGACCGCACCGGCGTGGTGACGGCGTTCGCCCTGACCGTGGCCGGTGCCCGCCGGGACGCCGTGATCGCCGACTACGCCGCCAGCGGCGAGCGGATCCGGGAGATCCTGGCGCGGCTGCGCGGGTCCGAGACGTACGCGGGTGACCTGGAGAGGCGCCCCGATGACGACGACCACCGCCCGAAGCCGGAGAGCATGGAACTGTTCCTGGAGCAGGTGGACGAGCGCTACGGGGGCGTGCCGGCGTGGCTGGCCCGGCACGGCTTCGGCGAATCCGACGTGGCGGCGCTGCGGAGCAAGCTCCGGGACCGGTGAGGCCGGGCGCGGCGCGGATCGTCGGGGCACGTCCGTCCGGATGCCGGGCGCCCGCGCCGCGGCGCAGGGCTGGTTCACCCGGCGCGGCGGATCAGCGCGGCGCCGGGGCCGTGGTCCCGCCCAGCGGCATCGGGTCGAGGCCGAGTTTGCGGTGGTCCCACGAGCGCGTCCGCACCGGGTCGATCCGCACCACGACGCGCTTGCGCAGCATCATCTCCACCGCCGGGCGCAGGTCGTCGGAGTAGGGCCCGTAGTAGCGCTCGAACACGTTCACCCCGACGGCCCAGATCTCGTCCGGGTCCTCGCTGATCACGCCGCGCCCCTCGATCGACACGCCGCGCAGCTCGTCGTAGGTCAGGCCGTCCTCGATCAGGCAGGTGATCCGCGGGTCGCGGCGGAGGTTGACCGCCTTCTGGGACTTCGCCTTCGTCTCCAGCCAGATCGTGCCGTCCAGCACGGCGAACCACATCGCCACCAGGTGCGGACCGCCGTCGGCGCCGACCGTCGCGATCGTCGCCGTCCGGCTGCCCGCCACGAACGCGGCGATCTCCGCGCCGGTCATGCGGATCCGCGCCCGCTGGTTCACTCCCACCACGCACTCCTGTTCAGCAGGGTCAGGATCCGCGCCGCCGGATCCTCGTCGTCCGGCCGCAGCACCAGATCCGGCGCGGACGGCGGCTCGTAGGGATCGTCGATGCCGGTGAACCCGCGGATCTCCCCGGCGCGGGCCTTGGCGTACATCCCCTTCGGGTCGCGCGCCTCGCACACCGGCAGCGGCGTGTCGACGAACACCTCCAGGAACGGCAGCCCCGCCCGCTCGTGCGCCTGGCGCACCCGCTCCCGGTCCTGCCGGTAGGGGCTGATCAGCGACGCCACCGCGACCACCCCGGCGTCGGCGAACAGCCGCGCGACCTCCCCCACCCGCCGCACGTTCTCGGCCCGGTCCTCGGCGCTGAACCCGAGGTCGGCGTTGAGCCCGTGCCGCAGGTTGTCCCCGTCGAGCAGGTACGCCGGCCGCCCCGCCGCGACCAGCCGCCGCTCCAGCTCGACCGCGATCGTCGACTTGCCCGACGCCGACAACCCGGTCAGCCACACCGTCAACCCGCGCGTCGCGCGTTCCTCCCGGCCGACCGCCGCCGCGTGCCAGACGACCCGGGACGCGGGCAGCGCCGGGCCGGTGATCATGCCGGCCGCCACCGTGTTGCCCGTCGTGTCGTCGACCAGGATGAAACTGCCCGTCGCCCGGTTGCGCCGGTAGGCGTCGAACAGCAGCGGCTTGCGGGTCCGCAACTGCACCCGCCCGATCTCGTTGAGCGCCAGCGCTCGCGCGGACTCGTCCCGGTGCAGCGTGTCGACGTCGAGCCGGTACTCCAGCTTCTGCACGGCCGCGGTCGTCTCCGCCGTGGTGTGGCGGATCGTGTACGTCGCGCCCGGCGTCAGCGTCCCGGCTCCGGCGAGCCAGCACACCATCGCGTCGAGGTCCTGCCCGGTGTGCGGCCGGTTCGCCGGACGGCAGATCAGATCGCCCCGCCCGACGTCCAGGTCCCCGGTCAGCTGCACCGTCACCGCCTGCGGCGGGAACGCCTCGGTGACCGGAAGCCCGCCCGGCCCCCAGATCGCGGCGACCCGGCTGGACAGCCCGGAGGGCAGCACCACCACCTCGTCCCCCGGCTTGAACACCCCGCCCGCCACGGTTCCCGCATACCCGCGGAAGTCCCGCCCCGCCTGGCGGATCACGTACTGCACCGGCAGCCGCGCGTCGATCAGGTTGCGGTCGGAGGCCACGTGGACCTCCTCCAGGTGGTGCAGCAGCGACGTGCCCTCGTACCAGGGCATGCTGGCCGACCGGTGCACGACGTTGTCACCGTGCAGCGCGGACACCGGGATGAACGACAGGTCGGTGACGTCGAGTTTCATCGCGAACCGGCGGAAGTCCTCGCGGATCTCGGCGAACCGTTCCCGCGACCAGCCCACCAGGTCCATCTTGTTCACGCAGAGCACCAGGTGCGGGATGCCCAGCAGGGAGGCCAGGAACGCGTGCCGCCGCGACTGCTGCACCACGCCCTTGCGGGCGTCGACCAGGATCAGCGCGAGGTCCGCTGTGGACGCTCCGGTGACCATGTTGCGCGTGTACTGGATGTGGCCCGGGGTGTCGGCGATGACGAACTTCCGCCGTGGCGTGGCGAAGTAGCGGTAGGCCACGTCGATCGTGATGCCCTGCTCGCGTTCGGCGCGCAGGCCGTCGGTCAGCAGCGCCAGGTTCGGGTAGTCCTCGCCGCGCTGCCTGCTCGCCCGCTCCACCGCCGCGAGCTGGTCGGTGAACAGGGACTTGGAGTCGAACAGCAGCCGCCCGATGAGCGTGGACTTGCCGTCGTCGACGCTGCCGGCCGTGGCCAGGCGCAGGAGCTGGGGCATCAGAAGTAGCCCTCCTTCTTGCGGTCCTCCATGCCGGCCTCGGAGATCCGGTCGTCGGCACGGGTCGCCCCGCGTTCGGTCACCCGCGTCGCGGCGACCTCGGCGACGACCTCGTCGGCCGTGCTCGCGGTGCTCTCGATGCAGCCGGTGCAGGTGGCGTCCCCGACCGTGCGGAACCGGACGCTCGCCTCGTAGGGCTCCTCGCCGCCGAGCAGCCGCAGGAACCTGGTGTGCGCCAACAACATCCCGTCGCGCTGCACGACCGGGCGGCGGTGGGCGTAGTAGATCGGCGGCAGCTCGATGCGCTCGGCCGCGATGAAGGACCAGATGTCGAGCTCGGTCCAGTTCGACAACGGGAAGACCCGGATGTGCTCGCCGCGCCGGTGCCGCCCGTTGTAGAGGTTCCACAGCTCGGGCCGCTGGTTGCGCGGATCCCACTGGCCGGACTCGTCGCGGAAGCTGAACACCCGCTCCTTGGCACGCGCCTTCTCCTCGTCGCGGCGCGCGCCGCCGAACACGGCGTCGAACCCGCCCTCGCGGATGGCGCGCAGCAGGGTGGCGGTCTGCAAGCGGTTGCGGGAGGCGCGCGGGCCGGTGTCCTCGGTGACGCGGCCGGCGTCGATGTCGTCCTGCACCCGCGCGACCTCCAGGCACAGCCCCATCCGCTCCACCACACGGTCGCGGAAGGCGATCACCTCGTCGAAGTTGTGGCCGGTGTCGACGTGCAGGACCGGGAACGGCAGCGGCGCGGGCCAGAACGCCTTGGCCGCCAGCGCGAGCATGACCACCGAGTCCTTGCCGCCGGAGAACAGCAGCACCGGGTGCTCGAACGTGGCCGCCACCTCGCGGAAGACGTGCACCGACTCCGCCTCGAGCGCATCGAGGTGGGACAGCTCGTAGACCGTGGACACCCGCAAAAATTAGAACACGTTCTTGCCAGCGGTCAACCGGGCGAGCATGCTGGTGCGCATGGACCTCACCGCGATCGAGGCGATCCGCCGGACCAAGCACGCCTACCTGCGCTGCGTGGACCTCAAACGCTGGGACGAGCTCGCCGGCACGCTCGCCGAGGACGCCACCGCCGACTACGGCACCCCCACCTACGGCGACCCGATCCGCCTGACCGGCCGCACCGCGATCGTGGACTTCCTGCGGAAACGCCTGGTCCCGGAGATCATCACGGTGCACCTGGCCACCCAGCCGGAAATCGACGTCGACGGCGACACCGCCACCGGCAGGTGGGCCTTCCAGGACCAGGTGATCGCCACCGAGCACAACGTCGCGATCGTCGGTGCCGCCTTCTACGAAGACCGCTACCGCCGCGAGGGCGACGGCGCCTGGCGGATCACCCACACCGGCTACGTCCGCACCTACGAGGCGATGCTCTCGCTGGCCGACCTGAAGAGCTTCCGGCTCACCGCGAACCGGTGGGCCGTCCCGTCCGCTTAGAACCCGTTCTAGGAGTTGCCGGTGCTCACGCAGCCGTTCGCCGACGCCCTCGCCGAGGCCGAGAAGATCATCCGGGAGGCCCCGCACATCGCCGGCGAGCAAGACCTCGTCGAGGGCCTGGACTACCTCGCCGGCAGCATCCGCGCCTCGCTGCAGATGGCCTGGGCGTACGAGAAGGACTTCCCGTTCTTCGTCCGCTCCACCGGCCCGTACACGAAGATGGGCCTGGACAACCCGGACACCCTCTACTTCCACTCCTACCTGCGCGACGACGCCGAGTACGTGGTCACCGGGCAGCGCGGCACCACCGCCGACCTGAGTTTCCAGGTGCTGAGCGGCGACTACTCGCCGGTCGAGGTACCGGACAGCCTCACCGCCTTCGACGACCGCGCGTTCGACATCGACGACGACGGCCGGTTCGAGATCCGGTTCGGGCCCGGGCTGAGCGGTCGCAACCGCTTCACGCTCGGGCCGGGCTCGGCGATGCTGATCGTGCGCGAGGTGTTCAGCGACTGGGCACGCGAACGCCCCGGGATGGTCCGGATCCACCGCGCCGGCGCGGAAGGCCAAGCTCCCCCGCCGCTGTCGCACGACGCGCTGGCCAAGCGGTACGGCGTGGCGGGCAAGATCCTGCTCTCCCGGCTGCGCACGTTCCTCGCCTTCCCCCAGTGGTTCTACCTCGACCTGCCGGTCAACACGCTGACCGAGCCGCGCACCACGCCCGGCGGCCTGAGCACCCAGTTCTCCTCCGTGGGGCACTACGACCTCGACGACGAGCAGGCGATGGTCGTGACGGTGCCCCGCTGCGCCGACGCGCCCTACCAGGGCATCCAGCTGGGCAGCATGTGGTACGTCTCGCTGGACTACGCACACCACCAGACGAGCCTGACCGCCGACCAGGCACGCGTGGACCCGGACGGCAGGATGCGGTTCGTCATCAGCGAGCGCGACCCCGGCGTGGCGAACTGGCTCGAGCGCACCGGTCACCGCCGCGGGTACGTCCAGATCCGGTGGCAGCGCACCGCGCGCGACCTCAAGCCGGACGACGGGCCGGAGGTCGAGGTCGTGCCGGTGGCACAGCTGCCGGAGAAACTGGCGTACTACGAGCAGGCGACGGTGACCCCCGCGGAGTGGTCCGCCCGGATCGCGGCCCGGCAGGCCGCCACGGCCGCGAGGATGCTGGGCTGATGTTGTTGCGCGACAAGGTCGTCGTGGTCTCCGGGGTGGGCCCGGGACTCGGCCGCTCGATCGCCGTGGAGAGCGCGCGGGCCGGCGCCGACGTGGTGCTGGCGGCGCGCACCGAGTCCCGCCTGGCCGAGGTGGCCAAGGAGATCGACGAGCTGGGCCGCCGGTCGATCTCGGTGGCGGCGGACATCACCAGCGACTCCGACGCAACGCGCCTCGTCGAGGCCACTGTGGACGCCTTCGGCCGGGTGGACGCCCTGGTGCACAACGCCTTCGCGGTCCCGCCGATGACCGATCTCGCCGAAGTCGACCTCGACGGCGTGCGCGCCGGGTTCGAGGCGAGCTCGATCGCGGCACTGCGGCTGACCCGGCTGTTCCTGCCCGCGCTGGAGACCACGGGCGGGTCGGTGGTGATGATCAACTCGGCGGTGCTGCGACACTCCCGGCAGCCCTACGGCCCGTACAAGATGGCCAAGGCGAGCCTCCTGGCACTGGCGCAGAGCCTGGCCAGCGAGCTGGGGCCGCGCGGGATCCGCGTCAACACGGTGGCACCCGGCTACATCTGGGCCGATTCACTGAAGTGGTACTTCGGCTACCTCGCCGAGAAGCGCGGGATCACCCGGGACGAGGTCTACGCCGAGACCGCGTCCGCGATCGACCTGCGCCGGCTGCCCGAACCCGACGAGATCGCCGACGCGGTGATCTTCCTGGCCTCGCCGATGGCGCGGGCCGTCACCGGGCAGTGCCTGGACGTCAACTGCGGCGAGTACCACCACTGAGGGGGCCTTCTGCCATGTCCACGGGACGCGACAGCGTCGGCACGGTCGACGACCTGCACGACTCGGCCACCCGGTTCTGCGGGTTGTCCGATTTCGGCGGCGACGAGTACCGCGAGGGCCTGGCGGTACTGCTGGAGTCCTACGCCCGCGACGCCGGGCTGACACCGTTCGGCAACAAGATCAAGCGGGCGTTCCTGCGGCAGGCGCTCGTGGCGCGGCTGCTGAGCGAAGACGCCTGGAAACGCTTCCCCGAGTACGCGGACGTGCCGGTCGAGCGGCCGATCTTCGTCACCGGCCTGCCGCGCACCGGCACCACGGCCCTGCACCGGCTGCTCACCGCCGACCCCGCGCACCAGGGGCTGGAGGCGTGGCTGGCGGAGGTGCCGCAGCCGCGCCCGCCGCGCGAGACGTGGACCGGCAACCCGGTGTTCCAGGGCATCCAGGCCGGGTACGAGCGGCACCACGTCGAGCACCCGGAGTTCCTCGGGGTGCACCACAGCTCGGCCGAGCAGGTCGAGGAGTGCTGGCAGCTGCTGCGGCAGTCGGCGAAATCGGTGTCCTACGAGTGCCTGGCCCACGTGCCGACGTACTCGCAGTGGCTGGCGGCGCAGGACTGGACCGACGCGTACGCCCGGCACCGGCGGAACCTGCAGCTCATCGGGCTGCCGGACGCGGGCAAACGGTGGGTGCTGAAGAACCCGTCGCACCTGTTCGCGCTGGACGCCCTGCTGGAGGTGTACCCGGACGCGCTGGTGATCCAGACCCACCGCGCCCCGGAGACGATCATCGCCTCGGTGTGCAGCCTGAACCAGCAGGCCTCCGCGGGCTGGTCGACGATCTTCCACGGCCCCGTGGTGGGCCGCACGCAACTGGACCTGTGGTCGCGCGGCGCGGCGACGTTCGAGCGGGAGCGGGCCAAGCACGACCCGGCCCGGTTCTACGACGTGGACTACGGCGAGTTCGTCGCCGATCCGCTGGGCGTGGTCGGGAAGGTGTACGACCACTTCGGACTGTCGCTCACAGCCGAAGCGGAGTCGGCGATGCGGGCGGTGTACACCGAGAGCACCACCGGCGCGGGACGCCCGTCGCACCGCTACACGCTGGAGGAGTTCGGCCTGACGGCCGAGGAGGTGCGGGAGCGCTTCGCCTGAGGTCCGCGGTGCCTACTGGACCGTGTCGAACCGCTCGGTGCCCACCACTCCGAGCAGCTGCAGCTTCTCGGCCGCCTCCGTGCGCGGCGGGGCCGTGAGCACGAGCAGCGCCTGCGACTGGTCCTCGGTGAACAGCACCTGGCAGTCCACCTCGATCTCGCCCAGCTGGGGGTGCACGAGGACCTTGTGGTCCTCGAAGCGTTTGGCCACCTCGTGGCGGTCCCACAGCTGCGCGAACTCCGGACTGGCCTTGGTCAGCACCCGCACCAGCTCCCCGGCCCGGGACTGCGGACCCATCGACCCGAGGGCGGCGCGCAGGCCGGCCACGAGGGCGCGGCCCTGGCGGGCGCGGTCGTGCTCGGGGTAGATCAGGCGCTCGGCCGGATCGGTGAACCAGCGGTAGATCTCACTGCGCGCCCAGCCGGTGAGGTGGGACCGGTCGCCGTAGAGGGCTTCGGCCATGCTGTTCTGCACGAGCACCTCGCCGAGGTTCGACAGGATCAGCGCGGGCGTGTCCGACAGCCGGTCCAGCACGCGCTGCAACGCCGGCGCCACGTGCGCCGCCGCGACCATCGGCGTGGGGGCGTTGCGGCCGGCGATCCGGAACAGGTAGTCGCGCTCGGTGCCGGTCAGGCGCAGCGCGCGGGCCAGGGCGGCCAGCATCTGCTCGCTCGGCTGCGGCCCGCGCTGCTGCTCGAGCCGCGTGTAGTAGTCGGTCGACATCGCCGCCAGCGCCGCGACCTCCTCCCGGCGCAGGCCCGCCGCGCGGCGGCGCGGCCCGGCCGGCAGCCCGACGTCCTCGGGCCGCAACTGCTCACGGCGGCGGCGCAGGAACGCGGCCAGCTCTACACGGTCCACGCCCCCAGTATCCGCGACCGGGCCGCGCGAACCAGGGACCGCCGATCCCCCGATGAGCACTCTCTTCTTCCGGCCCGGACGGATACCCAGACTCAGGGTCATGAACATCAGCGGAAACACCATCTTCATCCCCGGATCCACCAGCGGCATCGGCCTCGCGCTCGCGCGGCGGCTCCAGGCGAAGGGCAACACCGTCATCATCGGCGGCCGCCGCACCGAACTGCTCGACGAGCTGGCCGCCGAGCACGGATTCGACACCGTGCGCATCGACACCGCCGACGCCGCCAGCATCCGCGCCGCGGCCGCCGAGGTGATCGGCAAACACCCGGACCTCAACGTCGTCGTGGCGATGGCGGGCATCATGCGCGTGGAGGACTGGCACCACCCCGACGGCTTCCTGACCTCCGCCGAGGAGGTCGTGACCACCAACCTGCTCGGCCCCATCCGGCTGGTGGCCGCGTTCATCGAGCACCTGCGGACGCGGCCGGGCGCCACGATCGTGACGGTGTCCTCGGGCCTGGCCTTCGCGCCGCTGCGGGCCACGCCGAGCTACAACGCGAGCAAGGCGGCCATCCACATGCTCAGCGAGTCGCTGCGGCTGCAGCTGGCGGACACCTCGGTCAGCGTCGTCGAGCTCGAGCCGCCGTCGGTGCGCACCGCGCTGCTGCCCGGCCAGGAGGACAGCGACTTCGCCATGCCGCTCGACGAGTTCGCCGACGAGGTGATCAAGCTCTTCGAATCCCAGCCGGACGCCAAGGAGATCCAGGTGGAGAACGTGAAGTTCCTCCGGTACGGCGAGGCCCGCGGCGACTACGACCAGGTCGTGGCCACCCTCAACGCGGCCGACCCGCACGGCCGGTGACACCGGCGCGGCCGCCCCGGCAGCACCCTCGCCCGCCGGGGCGGCGTGCGATGCTGAACCGGTGAGCGACCTGTACATCACCGGTGTGCACCCCTGGGGAGCCGAGCTGTCGGACGTGGAGATCCGGGACGGCCGCATCGCCGCTGTGCACCCCGCCGGCGGCCCCGCGCCGACCGGGGTCGAGGTGGTCGAGGGCGACGGGCGCCAGCTCGTCCCGTCGTTCTCCGACGTCCACGTCCACCTGGACTCGACCCGGCTCGGGCTGCCGTGGCGGCCGAACGACTCGCCCGGCGGCGTGTGGTCGAACATGCTGCACGACCGCGCGCACTGGCGCGAGGGCCCGGTGCCGATGCGCGAACGGTCCACGCACATGCTCGGCCTGCTCATCGCCCACGGCGTCACCCGCGTGCGCGGCTACGCGCAAATCGACGCCGACTGCAAGCTGGAACGGCTCGAAGCCGTCGCGGCCGCGCGCGAAACCCACGCCGCCCGGGCCGACGTGGAGATCATCGCGTTCCCCCAGGCCGGGCTCCTGCGCGAACCCGGCGTGCCCGGCCTGGTGGAGGCTGCGCTGCGCGAGGGCGCGACCGTGATGGGCGGCATCGACCCGTGCGCCCTCGACCGCGACCCGGTGCGGCACCTCGACATCGTGTTCGGGCTCGCCGAGCGGTACGGCGTCGCGGTGGACGTGCACCTGCACGAGCCCGGCGAGCTGGGCCTGTTCAGCCTCGGCCTGATCATCGAGCGGACGCGAGCCCTGGACCTGCGGGGCAAGGTCACCATCTCGCACGCCTTCACGCTCGCGCACACCCCGCCACCCCAGCTGGACGACGTGCTGGCCGAGATGGCGGAGCTGGACATCTCGGTCGCCACGGTCGCGCCGCCCGGCCGCGGCACGCTCCCGCTCACCCGGCTCACCGAAGCCGGCATCCGGGTCGGCCTCGGCGACGACGGCCAGCGGGACTACTGGTCGCCCTACGGCAACGCCGACCTGCTGGACCGCACCTGGCAACTGGCGTTCACCAACGGCTTCCGCAACGATCCCCAGGTGGAGCACGCCCTGGCGGTCGCCACGTGGGGCGGCGCGTCGGTGATCGACCCGTCGGTGCCGGCGCTGCGGGGCGTGGACGACCGGCCCGGCGTCGCGGCCGGCGACCCGGCCGATCTCGTGCTCCTCGACGGCGAGGCGCCCGCGGCCGCGGTGCAGGACCGGCTGCCGCACCGCACGGTGATCCACGCCGGGCGCGTCGTGGCCCACGACCTGGCGCTGGTGTGAGTCAGCGGGCCAGTGCGGCGCCGACGGCGAGTTCGTAGATCGCGCGCAGCTGCTCGAACAGCGCCGCGTTGGTGCCCGGCGTGATCTGCGCGGTGGCACTGACCGCGACCGCGCGCCGGCCGTCCCGGGTGGCCGCGGCGAACTGGGTGTACCCGGCGGTGTTGCCGGTGTGTCCGTAGACGCGGCCGTAGCGGGTGTCGTAGCGGAAGATCCCGAGGCCGGCCGCGTTGACACCCGGCCCCGGCGGTTCCGAGCCGCCCGGCCGGAAGCGGAACTGCGCGGCCCGCACCGCCGGGTGCAGCAGCGTTCCGGCGGCGTGGGCGCGGATGAACCGCACCAGATCGGCCGGGGTGGACACCACTCCCCCGGAGGCCCAGCTCCAGCCCGCCGCGACCTGGGTGCTCACGTCGTCGGCGCCGTCGTAGCCGTGCAGGTACGGATCGGGCAGCGCCGAGCCGCGGGGCAGGCTCGTGCGGGTCAGGTTCAGCGGCCCGGCGACCAGGCGCCGCATGAGGTCCTCGTACCGGATGCCGGTGGCCGCCTCGCACATCAGCCCGACGAGGATGTTGTCCGAGTTGGAATAGGAGTACCGGGTGCCGGGTGGGAACTGCAGGTCCGGGTCGTCGAGGTAGCCGAGCAGAGCGCGCGGCGGCGGCGGGTCCTGCAGCGACGCCAGCAGCGCGTCCCGGAACCGCCCGGACTTGCTGAAGTCCGGGATCCCGCTGGTGTGGCCCAGCAACTGGCGCAGTGTCACCGGCGACCACTGCCGGGGGAAACCGTCCAGCCGGTGGCCGACCGTGTCATCGAGTCCCAGTTCCCCGCGGCTCACCACGGACAGCGCCGTCGCGGCGCTGAACGCCTTGGCCACGCTGGCCACGCGCATGTGGTCGTCGGGCCGGGGCGCGCGGCCGGACACCACATCGGACACCCCCACGCTGTGGAACGCCGACCCGCCGTCGCGTCCGATCGCGACGGTCAGGGCCGGTGGGCCGCCGGGTTTGCCTGCCAGGTCGCGCATCGCGGTCAGGAGTGCGCTGTGGACGGGTGGTGATTCACCGGCCACGGCCCGGCCCGCGACGGCGCTCCACCCGGCCGTGCCGAGTGCCCCCACCTTCAGGACCGTCCTGCGCCGCAGCGACATCGGCCGAGACTAGCACCGCGGCGAACCTGGACAAACCCCCTCAGGCCGACGATTTCTCCTGCCGGACAAGGGGTTCGATCTTGCCGGTGCGCTTCCCCGCCACGACCACGGCACCGCGCACCAGGCTTCGCGCACCGTCGAGGACCTCGGCGGCGAGGGCGAGCCCCACCTCGGCCTCGCGGTCCCCCGCGGACTCCAAGGCGGACAGTGTGCTCGGCGGGATCGTCACGTCCGGCACCTCGTAGGCGAGGTATTCGGCCTCGGCGTAGCCGGACAACGGCTCGATCGCGACGAGGACCGGGATGTCCACACCGGACAGTTCGGTCACCATGCGGGAAAGCCCCGCCAGGTCGTACACCGGCCGGGTGATGAGGAACTGGGCGCCGGCCGCGATCTTCGCCTTGGTGCGGGACAGTTCGACGTCCGCGTCCTCCGCGCCCGGGTTGATCCGCGCGCCGATGTGGAACGCGGTGCGGGTGGCCAGGGTGAGCCCGGTGTGGTCGCGGCCGGCGTTGAGACCGGCGAGCAGCCCGATGAGGCCGACCGAGTCGACCTCCCAGATACCGTCGGCGCCCGGGTAGTCGCCCAGCGGGAGCGGCGTGCCGGTCTCGCAGACCACCGTCCGCAGGCCGAACGCGTGGGCGCCCAGGAGGTCGGCCTGCAGCGCGGCCAGTGACCGGTCCCAGGCCTCGACGGTGGTGATGGTGTCGACCCCGGTCTCCCGCTCCAGGTGCAGCGCGTCGCCGAAGTGCCCGCGGACCAGCACCAGGTCGAGGCCGCTGTCGCGGACGAGCTGGGCGTCCTCCGGTTCGCCGCGGGGCGTGACCTGCGCGGCGAGGACGAAGCCGGGTTGTGCCAGGCGGCGGGCCAGCGGGCTCTGCGGCGGCGCCGGGCGCGGTTGCGGCACGGCCGTGACCGGTCTCGTCTCGCGCGGACGCAGGTCCGCCAGGCGGGCGACGACCTCGCGGATGTGGCCCGGGGTGGTGCCGCAGCAGCCGCCGATCATCGCCGCGCCGTGCTCGGCGTAGCGGCGCGCGTAGCGGCCGAAGTGGGCGCGGGCGACCGGGTAGGTGAAGCGGCGTCCGGTGCGCCGGGGCATTCCGGCGTTGGGGTGCACCCCGACGGGCAGGTCGGTGGCGTCGGTGAGCTGGTCGAGCACGGTGAGCATGTGCTGCGGGCCGAGGGTGCAGTTCGCGCCGATCGCGGTGACCGGCAGGCCGGACAGCGCCTTGGCCACCTCGCTCGGGGTCTCGCCGCCCGGGGTCAGGCCGTCGGCGGTGAAGGTCGCGTGGGCGACGATCGGCAGGTCGGTGAGGTCCGCGGCCGCCTCGACGGCCTCGGTCAGTTCCTCCAGGTGGCCGAAGGTCTCGAGGACCAGCAGGTCCACTCCCCCGTCGACCAGGGCCGTGACCTGCTCGCGGACCACGTCGAGCCGCTCGTCGGCCCGCACCCCGCTCCGCTGGCCGGCGCTGACCGCCGGCGAGACCGACCCGGCGACGTAGATGGTGCGGTGCACGCCGCGGCGGGCCTGCCGCGCCAGCCGGACGGCCGCCAGGTTGATGTCGCGGACGCTCACGGAGCAGCCGTGCTCGGCCAGCCGGAGCCGGTTCGCGCCGAAGGTGTTGGTGAGCAGCACGTCCGCACCGGCCGCCACGTAGCCCTCGTGGATGGTGCTGACCAGCTCCGGGTTGGACAGGTTGAGTTCGGGTAAAGCCCGGTCGAGGGAATTGCCGGCCACGTGCAGGACGGTGCCCATGGCCCCGTCGAACACCAGAACCCGCTCCGACAGCTTCTCCGCGAACCGACCTCTCACGAACCCTCCCGGCGCCGTTACCTCCGGGCGTGCACGTGCACGAGGATCCGGCCGGCGCCGCACCCCCACCACACCACCGCGACGCCCGCCATGGATCCATCGTAGGCGGGAAAGCGGACCTACCGGCCGGTTTCCTCGCGCAGGTGCACCACTGATGCACTGCCGCACGGCCGTTCGGGTGAGGCGCCCACCACCGGGGCGGGGAACCGGCGTGCGCTATGTTGTCGTTCACCCCTCCGTGGGTGCGGGCGCCGTGCTGGTGTGCCCGCCTGGGGCCGGTAGCTCAGCTGGTTAGAGCAGGGGACTCATAATCCCTTGGCCGCGGGTTCGAGCCCCGCCCGGCCCACAACCAGGGAATACCAAGGGACTCTATCCCGCACGCCGCTTGTAAAGCAAGGGACTGGCCTCTACTCTTCCGAGGCATGAGCGTCGACACCGACAGCCCGCCTCTCGACGACCTCCGCGAGCTGCTGCCCGACTGGCAACGCCACCTCCGCGCCGCGAACAAGGCGCCGAACACCATCAGCTCCTACCTGCGCGTAGCCGAGGAGTTCGTCGCATTCCTGCTCGAGCGGGGCATGCCAACCGGCGCCGCGTCGATCACACGGGAGCACATCGAGCACTACCTCGTGCACCTGCAGGAACGCCCGAACAAGCGCACCGGAAAGCCGCTCTCCGCGGCGAACATCGCCAAGCACTACCGGTCGCTGCAGCAGCTGTTCCGCTGGCTCGACGAGGTCGAGGGCGAGATTACGTCGAACCCGTTCGCCAAGATGTCGCCGCCGGCCGTGCCCGAGCAGCCGGTGCCGGTGCTCACCGAGGACCAGCTCCGGGCCCTGCTCAAGGCCTGCAGCGGCAAGACGTTCGAGGCGCTGCGGGACACCGCGCTGATCCGCCTGTTCATCGACACCGGCGCCCGCTGCGGCGAGATCGCCCCGCTCACGCTCGACGACCTCGACTTCGATGCCGACGTGGCGCACGTGATGGGCAAGGGGCGCCGCGGCCGCGCGGTCCCGTTCGGCGCGAAGACCGGCGAGGCCCTGCGCCGCTACCTCCGCGCCCGCTCCCGCAACAAGCACGCGGCCAAGACCGACGCCCTGTGGCTCGGACGCAAGGGCGCACTGACCGAGTGGGGCATCCGGCAGGCGCTCAAGCGGCGCGCCCAGCAGGCCGAGGTGCCCGACGTGCATCCGCACCTGTTCCGGCACAGCTTCGCGCACCGCTGGCTCGCCGAGGGCGGCCAGGAACAGGACCTCATGCGACTCGCCGGCTGGCGGTCCCGTGAGATGGTCGGCCGCTACGGCGCATCCGCAGCCGACGAACGCGCCCGGGAGGCCCACCGCCGCGCCGGGCTCGGCGACCGCCTGTGAAGAGACCTGAAGAGGTGGCCCCAAGACGTTCCAAGGCCCTCAGGGAAGACTGGTCAAGAACCACTGATTCACACATTTCCGCAGGCCACACCAGATCCATTCCGGCAAATTAGGTGACGTCAGGCAAGAATTGGCAAGACATTCCAAGACGCGACCCCGAAGCGATCTGAAGAGGTTGCGGCTGACCTGCGAAGACACCCTCGATACGACACGCACAGAAAATGTCGCCCCCATGTGATTCACATACGAGTGCGGCGTGCTAGAAATGGCATCAGCACGAAAGAAGAACGGCGCCCGACCCCATGAGGCCTAGGAAACTTCCGGGGCCGGGCACCTACTCACCTCTTGCGAAGGGAGCGTGCCCATCGTGGCATACCCACTTACCCCCGACCAGCGCAGCCTCCGCGCGCGTCTCGCCGCGTACACGATGCACGGCCAGGGCAAGACCAACACCGCGGCCGGCACCGCGAAGTTCCTCGAGCGGTTCGAGCGCGAAGCCGACCCGGACAACAAGCTGAGCCCCGAAGAGCGCCAGCGACGCGCCCTGCATCTCCGGAAGGCCTACTTCGCCAGGCTCGCGCTCCGCTCCGCGCAGGCGCGCCGCGCGAAGGCCAGTCGGCCCACACCGGGCGCCCCCACGCAGGCAACCCACTAGCGAAGGTGGGACGCCGACCGTGACCCGTAACGAGAAACGGGGCGGTCCGGCTCCGTCAAGCCGACCCGCCCCGTCCACGAGTGGTAGCCGCCCAGCCACCAACACCACCAACCGCACCAGCATAACGCGATCGCGCCCGAGAACGGGCGCCCGATCACGCCGCGCCGCAACACTGAAGGCCTGTGCGCAGGCCTACGCGCACCTCAAGGCGCACGGCCTGATCTCCGAGACCGTCGTCGAGACCCTGCAGGCGTGCATCCGGGAGGCGTCATGACCGACGCCGTGACGCTGTCCCGCGACGAGTACGAGCGGCTCACGCTCGACGCCGGTCGCTGGCGCTACCTCGCCGACTGCCCTGCAACCGCCGAACACCTGCTCGTACTCGTCGCAGAACGGCTCCACTGGGAACAGCGACGCGACCAGGTCCAGACCTCGCACGCCATCAGCGCAGCCGAGGCATGGGGCCAGGTCGCGAACCGACCCACACACGACGAGCTCGAGCGCCGCCGCAACCACTACGACCGGCCACCCCGGACCCCCGAACAGATCCGGGCACAGGCCGCGTGGTCCTGGCGACGCTTCGAACGTCAGATTCAGGAGGCAGCGTGACCAGCGCTTATGACACTCCTGACACTTCTGACACCGATCAGAAGGACGCGGAGAACCTGCTCGCCGGCCTCCGGGACGGCGCATGGCTCGACGCGCAGGAATTCCCACCACTGCAGTACGCGGTTGACGGCCTACTGCCCGAGGGATTCTCACTCCTCATCGGACCGCCCAAGGCCGGAAAATCGTGGCTCGCTCTCGGCTTGCTCCTCGCCATCGCCGGAGGCCGACCCGCAGTCGGGAGAATCGCGATGAGCACCAAGCGTCGCGTGCTGTATCTCGCGCTCGAGGACGGCGACCGGCGCATGCAGGACCGGTGCCGCAACCTGCTCAATGGAGAGCCGATCCCGCCGCTGTTCCACTACCTGACCCAAGTCCAGCCCGGCCGCGTCGTCGCCACCATCGAGGCGTTCCTCGAACAGCACCCGGACACGGCGCTGATCGTCGTCGACACCCTCGGGAAGGTCATGCCGCCGTCCCAGCCCGGCGAGTCGGCGTACCAGCGCGACTACCGCGTCGCCGGACGGCTCAAGGTCATCGCCGACATGCGCCCAGGACTGGCGGTCAGTGTTCTGCACCACGATCGCAAGGCGATCGCCGACGACTTCGTCGACGCCGTATCGGGCACCCACGGCCTCGCAGGAGCCGCCGACACGATCATCGTGCTCGCCCGGAAGCGGCAATCGTCCGAAGCTGTCCTCAAGGTCACCGGCCGCGACGTACCCGAGGCCGAGTACGCCCTGACGATGACCAACGGCGAATGGGTCCTCGACGGCGCCAACCTCGCCGAGGCCGCGCAAACCGCCCAGCACCGCGAAGAAACCGCGGACCGCAGCGACCGAACGATCGACATCGCCACGTTCGTCCGCCAGCACCCGGCAGGTGTCCAGGCCAAGAAGGTCGCCGAGAGGTTCGGCCCCGACGCCTACAAGTACCTCACCCGCCTGACCGACGACGGCTTGATCAGCAAGTTCAAGCGAGGTCTCTACGGACCCGTGTCAGAAGTGTCAGAAGAGTCAGAAACGGAAGAAGCCGCATGACTGCCACCACCTCCGACAGCGATGCCAACTTCGTCGCGTTCATCCCCGCCGGCGGATGGCGCGTCGAGATCATCGGCACCAACGGCGAGCGATGGGACGAACCACTCGTCGGCTGGGGCCTCACCCGCTCCGGGCACGCAGTCGCCTTCACAGGCGGCCCCGAGGGCTTCGCCGAAGAAGTCCCCGACCTGTCGAACAAGACCCGCGTCTACCACCCGGACGCCACCCACTACGGCCCCTTCGCATCAGGAGAGGTCGCATGACCCGACAGATCGAGGTCCCCATCGGACAATGGGCCTTCGCCGCCACCAGCGAACGCCTCGCCATCCTCTGCCACCAGGCCGCCGTCAGCGGCATCACCGGAACCGACCCCGAGCAATTCACGGCCGCAGCACGACACCTCGCCACCCAGCCCCTCGACGCACCCGGCATCCTGCTCATCCCATCCCGACTCCACGACTTCCTGCTCGGCGTCATCGCCGGGCTGGGCTACACCACCGTGGTCCACCAAGCGGGCCCAGGAACACCGATCGATGCTCCTATGTTCGTCAAGCCGCTGTCGGAGGGGGTGTGACGGAGGCCGTGGATGGTCGGGGAAGGTTGGCATAGATTTCCCGGGCGATGTAGCGCTTCAGGCAGCGGATGATCTCGCGTTTGCGCAGGCCTTCGGCGGTGCGCCGCTCGACGTAGTGGCGGGTCGGTTGGTGGCGACGCATCCGGACGATCGTGACGATGTAGAGGGCACTGTTTGCGGCGCGGTCGCCGCCGCGGCTGAGTCGGTGTCGGCCGGTGGTGCGTCCGCTGCTGGCCGGCTGGGGCGCGACACCGCAGAGCTTGGCGAAGGCGGCTTCGTTGCGGATGCGTTCGGGGTTGTCGCCTGCGGTGACGAGGAACTGGCCCGCGATCTCGACGCCGACACCGTGCAGTTCGACCAGTTCGGGTGCCGCTGCGTGGACCAGGGCCCCGATCTGCTTGTTGAGGGCCTTGATCTCATCATCGAGTTGCTTCCAGCGGCGTGCCAGGCCCCGTAGGGTGGCCTTGACTCCGGCCATCAATAGCCGGCCTGGGGTTGTTGCCAGGCCGAGCAGGTCCTCCGTCTCCGGCCGCAGCCGCAGGCATCGGTTGACCAGCGTCTTCTTGCTCAGCACGACAAGTTCGTCGCGCAACGGAGAGGGTGACCCGATCATGACGCCCCACAGTGTGTTGAATGCGCTGGTGCGTGCCTTGACTGCGCTGGAACGAGTCACCCGAAGGGTCCGGATGACCTCGACCAGGCCGGACTTGGCTTTCGGGGTGGCCGTCGAAGTCTGGCCGAGGACAGCCCGGGCGATCTGCTCGGCATCGAGCCGATCGGACTTGCCGTCCATGTGCCGTGCCAGTCTGTTGGGCCGGTTGACCTCGACCACGCGAATCTCCCGGGCGGTAAGGAACCGAGTCAGCGTGGCGCCGAAAGATCCGGTGCTCTCGACCCCGATCGCGCCTACCTCGCCGTGTTCCTGAACCCATGCCAGAAGGTCGGCGTAGCCGCGGTCATTGGCGGGGAACTCCCGATGACCCAACAGGCGGCCGTGGTCATCGACCGCCGCCGCGTAGTGAGTGTTCTTGTGGGTATCGACGCCGCCGATCACGGCACCAGCTGCTGGCTCTATAGCCATCTGGGTTGTCATGCTGGATGTGCTCCTCCGTTAGGGCTGATCTCACGGATGGAGCGAACCGGCCGGGCGGGGCGACAAGTCTGCGACGGGGGCTTCTAGCCCAAGCTCCTATCAGGTCAGCTCCGCCTGGCCGGTGCGCACCACAGTGCTGCACCGGAGC
This sequence comes from Amycolatopsis thermophila, assembly GCF_030814215.1. Taxonomy (NCBI): domain Bacteria; kingdom Bacillati; phylum Actinomycetota; class Actinomycetes; order Pseudonocardiales; family Pseudonocardiaceae; genus Amycolatopsis; species Amycolatopsis thermophila. The sequence continues at coordinate 6,542,926 of NZ_JAUSUT010000001.1, forward strand.
CGGCCGACAAATCGAACGCAGGACACCACCACTATCGATAGGTCATACCTTGACCAGGGTCAGACCGATCCGGTGCAGCACCGAGCTAAGTCTTCACAGACCTTCCCGACGGAATCGCACTCATGAACATGGCCGAAAAGCCGCGAGCGGCCGAATGAGAGGCCATTCCGCGGCGGCACCCCAGAGGGGGTGGGGGGTGACCCACCCCCTCCCCCTCCCCCTAACGGCTGTCATCCCGTCTGACAGTGGCCTCACCGAATGGATCAAGGGCGAAAGGAGCTGATGTGCCCGGTGTCAAGGGCCGCTCAGGCGGCCAGAACAGGAAGCGCGCGGAGCAGCGGCTCGGGAATCCGCACTACGCGCAGGACGACCCGCGGAACCGGGTCGACCGGCCGGTTGCGTCAGGTGATGGCAGGCAGCCTCGCCTGATGGATCTGTGGCCGGCGGAGGAGCCGCCGCTGAAGCTGATCGAGAACCTGTGGGCGTCGCTGTCCACGTCGGGGTTCGACGAGTACTTCACGGATTCCGACTGGGTCGGTGCCGTGATGCTGCTGGTCGGGGCGGATGCGTTGCTGAAGGAGACGATCCGGAGCGGCACGGTGTCGGCGCTGAAGTCGGCTGAGTTGCGCGGCATCCTCGGCGATCTGCTGGTGACGGAGTCGGCGCGTCGGCGGCTGCAGATCGAGGTGCAGCGGGCCGACCTGGACGCTCCGCGTCCGGCGCCGGTGTCACACCTGCAGCTCGCTCAAGAGCTGCAGTGATCGTCACGTGATGAGGAATGGAGATCAGGATGAGTAAGTGGTTCGAGGCGACAGCGTCGCTGCACACGCCTTCGGCGTACGAGGCGCACGGCCTGCACTGGTTGGAGGCGAACAAGCGCATCTCGCCTGAGATGCGGGCTGCGCGGAAGGCGCTGGACGAGTTCCGGGCCGCTTGGCCGCCGCCCCCGAGCCCGGAATCGTTGGGGCAGTTGGTGGTGTCGGAGCCGACGAACCCGGCGGCGTTCGGCGTGATCGCGTTCCTGGCGAATCACAGCCCGGAGGAGATCCGGAACGTGTGGATGGCGGCGTTGTCGCGGGCGGACCGTCCGCTGTGTGAGCGGTTGAACGACGCGACGCACGCTGCGATCAACGCGACGCGGGAGGAACGGATCGCGGATCTGCGGCGCAAGCTCGAGGAGATGTTGCCGCGGCTCGCCGAGCTGGGTGCTGGTCTGTCGGCGAACGAGTTCCGGTCGCCGTCGTTCACGGCGACGCGGAAGGCAGCCGCGCAGTTCTCGGAGCTGTTCGATGAGTACCTGCCGTTGCACCGTGCCGCGCTCGCCGAGGGCATGCGCTTGGTGCGCCGGAGCACGGAGTTGCAGGTACGGCAGGTGCACCCGGAGCACTTCTTCGGCCCGGATGGTGGGCTGGAGCTCGACGAGCAGCGTGAGGAGGTGGCGGCGTGAACGCAAGGCCGCTGAACGATCCCACCTTCACCGCAGAGGTCGTGGAGAAGCTGAACCACGGCCACTCAAACGAGGACCCGTTCGTCAGTGGGTTCGTGAAGATGCTGCCGGGCGCAGGCAGGACGGTGCCAGTCCAGCACCCGGCGCCTGTGGCCCGGTACACGGATCCGTCGCAGGGGATGGGTTCGCAGGTGGTCGAGCAGCCGGAGGACCCGCTGGTGACGATGATCGCGAAGATGGCGGGGGCCCCCTACGCCGATTCCGCCGTCTACTACTGGACGGGGGCGGAGTGATGAGCGTTCCGGGGCTGAACACCAGCGAGTTTGAGAACGCGATCCGCTCGGCGTTCGCGGACCCGCGGACGGCGGCGCAGCGGGCCGCCGACACGCTCGACGATGGCCTCGCCGGCCTGTTCTCTCGCTCGTTCGGCGCGGATGGCTCCGACGCCCCTAAGCGCGAACGCGGCGGCTACGTCGACCCCTCGCAGGGCGTCGGGTATCAGCCTGACACCGAGGGCTCGCCGCGGGGCGGCTTCACGGAGGAGTTGGCCCGTGGGCTCGGTGCGTCTTCGCCGCCGTGGCCTCACGATCCCGGAGTCGGTCAGACCTGGTGACGGGGTGGTGATGGGGGGCGGGTGTGGCGACGGACGCGCCCACCCCCCTTTGCCGCGTCACCTGTTTTGTCGGTACCCGCAGGTACCATCACGATGATCTTTTCTGCCGCTCCCGCCCAGCGGCAGACGTTTGAGAGGGCGGTTTTTCATGGTCGCGATCGTTGATGTAGCTGGGGTGCGTGTCCGCCCGGATCTGACCGGCTTCCGGCAGGAGTTGCGCGCCGGGTTGGCGCGGATCGACGACGACTTCCGCATCAACGTCCGCGCTGACCTCGATACGGGGGCGGCGTCGCGGGATCTGGCCGCGTGGCGGGCCCTTGAGAGCAGCCGGGGCACGATCACGCAGGAAGTCAGGATCGACCGGGACAAGCTGCGCGACGGGCTGTCTGACCTGGCCGGTGGGGTGGCCTCGTTCGGTCGGCTCGCCACGTCGGCCGCGATGGCGTCCACGCAGATCGTCAGTGCGGCCAACGCTGCAGCGACGGTCGGGCCGCTGCTGGCGTCCGCGGCGGGTGTCGGTGCGTTGCTGCCGGCCGCGATCGTGCCCGCGGTCGGCATCCTGGCCGCGGTGAAACTCGGCGCGGACGGCGCGAAGAAGGCGTTCGAGGGCACCAAGGGCACCGTCGCGGACCTCCGCAAGGAGGTGTCGTCCAGCTTCGAGAAGTCCCTCGAACCCGCCGTGCGGAACGTGAACAAGATCTTGCCCGGCCTGACGACGGGGTTGAAGTCGACCGCGACCGCGCTCGGCGGCATCGCGACACAGGCCACGAAGGCTTTCAGCAAGCCGGAGAAGATCCGCCAGGTCAACGACCTGCTCGTCGACGGATCGCGGGTCACGCAGAATCTCGGCAAGGCGTTCACCCCGGTCGTCGAGGGCTTCGTGAACATCGCGTCGATCGGCATTCCCACGCTCGTGCAGCTCACCCGGGGCGCCGGGTCGGCCGCTGACCGGTTCCGTGACTGGACGGCGTCCGCGGAGGGCACCAAGCAGATCGAGATGTGGATCCGCGGTGGTGTCGACGCCTTCCACGAGCTGTGGGACATCGCCGGGGATGTCGTCGACATCGGTCAGGAAGTGATCGGCGTCTTCCGCGAGGCGGGGATCGGCGTCACGGGCGGGCTCGGGCCGGCCGTGACCACGGTGAAGGAGTTCGTGCAGTCCGCGGAGGGGCACGCCACGATCCGCACGCTCGCGGACACGATCAAGCTCCTGTCGGACACCGTGCAGAACACGCTGGCCTACGCGTTCGAGACGCTGGGGCCGCCGCTGCAGCACGGCCTGGAGGGGTTCCAGGACCTCGTCGAGGCGGTCGGCCCGCACCTGCCCGCTGCGATCGACCTCGTCGGCGACGCGCTCGAAGGCGCAGGCAAGATCATGTCCTTCGTCGCGGGCATCATCGACGACCTGCCCGACGGCATGGTCGACGCCGCTATCAAGGCCGGTGTCCTGTACCTGGCGTTGAAGAAGTTCGGCGGGCTGAAGATCGCGAAGTCGCTGGCGTCGTCGTTCGGTGGCCTGCCCAGCATCCTCGGCAAGGCCGAGAAGGACGTCGCGGCGTCCGGCACGCGGGCCGCGTCCGGGTTCGGCGCCAAGTTCAAGGGCGCACTGGGCAAGATCGGGTTCGTCGCGATGGGCGCCACCATCGTCGAAGAGCTGACCAGCGGGATCTACAAGGGCCACACGAACAACTCGTTCGCGCGTGCGCTCGGCCTCGACGATGACGACGGCGCGATCTCCGGCGCGTTCAAGCTGTTCAAGACCGGTGCCGAGGAGACGGTCAAGGCCCTGTCGAACCCGGGTCACACGATCTTCGACGACATCATCCCGCAGATGCGGGAGTCTCTGGGACTGCTGCCCGAGGTGAAGACCTCGGTCGATCTGTTCGGCATGTCGATCGACTTCGCCAAGTTCAAGGCCGACGAAGGCGGCAAGGCGTTCGGTGACACCTTCCGCGGCATGGCCACCAGCGCGTGGGACTTCGCGAACAGCAGCACCGCCGCGGTGGGCACGGGTGTCGCAGGCATGACCGGGTCGATCTGGTCCGGCATGGGCCAGATGCAGGACTCCACACTGGCCGGCTGGGCCGGGATCGTGGGCGCCACGAACGCCGGCGGCCAGCAGATGGCCGACGCCACGCGAGCGAAGGCGCAGGCCGCGAAAGACGCGCTCGCCGGGAAAATGGTCGAGTCGATCGGCGTGGTCGGCTCCGGCTGGGCCGGCATCGTGGGGTCCTCGAACTCGGGCGCGGACGGCATGATCGGGGCCGCGCACCGGGGCGCCGGCGGCGTCCGGGGCGCGTTCTCCGATGGCGGCTGGTTCGGCATCGGGTCGGGCATCGTGTCCGGGATCGGCTCGGGGATCGCGGCCACGTCGGGTGCGCTGGCCCGCGAGGCGGCGCAGGCCGCGAAGAACGCGCTGGCCGCGGCCAAGAACGCGATCGGTATCCACTCGCCGTCCCGCGCCTTCCGCGACGAGGTCGGCAAGCAGATGATGGCCGGCTGGAAGCTCGGCGTTTCCAGCAACGAGAGGATGGTCGTCGGCGCCGTCCGGGACGTGGCCGACGAGCTGGTGTCCACCGCTCGCCGCAAGGTGACTGGTGTCGACTACGGCGCCGTGTCGCAGGCGTTGTGGGCTGCGCTGGACAGTGCGGGCGGGCGCGCGGCGGGCGCCCTCGCCGACCAGTTGCACGCGTCGGGCGGTGGGTCGCTGACGGCCGTGTACCCGACGCAGGGCGGCGGGATCGATGCGGCGGTGGAGCGGGCCCTGTCCAGCTGGTCGCTCGAGATCGACCGGCAGGGCGTGCTGTCCCTGTCCCGCCAGGCCACCCGCGACAACCTGGTTGGACGGTGACCCGAGGGTGACGAGCCGGGTGAACGCGCCCCGGCGGGGTGGAAACCCACCCGGCGAGTCACCTAGCCGCCTCACCCCCGGTGAGCTGCGGAAACAAGCGCAGGGTGACCAGGGTGAACGGGGTGAAAGGCCAGCGGCCGGCCAGCGGGCAGGGGAGCGGCTCGCTGTCCGGCCGCCACCGCACGAGTCCTAGGCCCCCGCGCCCCTAGCTCTAGGGGCCACCCCTAGGGCCCCACACGCCGCCTGAGCTGGGATCTAGGGCTCTAGGGGTGGCCGCTCACTTCGCTCACTTCGGTCACTTTTCGCAGGTCAACCGGAGTGGACAGCGGAAGTGACGCGCGAAGTGGAAACCCACTCCGCGCGCCACCCGATCACTCCCCCTCGACGGGCTCGAACCCACCCATCCGAGCGGCCTCGACCAGCCCCATCCCCAGCCGGTACGCCTCCGCCGGCGTCATGTCGTACAGCCCATCGCCGAGCGTGATCGTCGGCTCCGCCGCGTCCACGTGCTGATCGATCGACACGTCCACCACCACCGGATCCCACCCGCTCACACGCGGACCCAGCTGACGCGGCACCGCACGCAGCTTCGTCATCACCACCGACACGACCGGACCCCGATGGAAGTGGTAGCGCTCCTCCGGGTCGGTCGCCTCGCAGTGCTCCTCATCGCACCACTCCGGGCACGGCTTCGTCTGCCAGAACGGCCGGCGCCCGCTCATCGCGCACCCCCAGCCACCAGCTGCAGCTTGCCGCGCCGCTTCGTCCGGCGCCGCGCCGTCCCCGAGACGACGTGGAACCGCGGCCGCGCCGGCCGCGCCGGGGCGATCATCTCCAGCATCAGCTTCTCGACCGGGATGCCCTCCGCGTCGGCAACCGACTGGGTCATCCGCCCGACGAGCGTGTCGAGCTCACCACTCGGATAGGCGCAAGCAACCTGCAGCACCGCCACCAGGGCCTTGCGCCCAGGGGTGGACAGAGCAGTACCTTCATGCATGGGTCGGAACCTCGTTTTCCGATCAAGGCCCCGGCCGGTGTTGCAGTCACCGCGTCCGGGGCCGTCCTGTCTGGACGGATTCTCCGGCCGTAGACGCCAAGGGATTAGGCCCCTGACACTCGCCGGTCACCAGCAAAAGCGCTGGTGAGCACGCCGCACATGCGTCACGGACTCATAATCCCTTGGCCGCGGGTTCGAGCCCCGCCCGGCCCACCGGTTCTGACCAGGTGTTATGGGTCATTGCTTGATCCTCTTCTTGCGGCTTGTCCCTAGAAACGCTCCGCGGCTCCGACCCACGCTTACGTCATGAGCCACCCGGTCAGAGCTACCTCAGTGGGACCGACAAGGCCGCACACCGCCGGGCGCAGAAAGTCATGACGCGCTTGCAGGCACAGGTCGACCGCCAGCGCGGCCCCGCTTCTTCGGGGACGCGGTCCTACGCGATCAAGGAATGGCTCAAGACCGCCGACATCGAAGATCTGCCGCATGGAGCAGATCCGCCACACCCGGGCTTTCGAGGCGGTGAATCCGCGCCGGGCCAGTTCGGCGGCGATGAACCGGTACCCGTCGGCCAGGTCGTCGGCGTGGATGTCGAGCGCGGCGTTGCTCAGGTGCGCGTCGTCCCTGACCCGCTGGGAGACCGGGACGATCGCCACCGGTAGTAGGCCTGCCGGGAGATGCCCGGCACCGCGCACGTCACCGCGGCCGGCACCCTGTCGGGGCGCCGGCCGCGGCCAGTTCACGGACGAGCGGGAAGGCTATTTTCCCGGCAGATTGCCCTGCGCCAGATAAGCAGCCGCTGTGCGCAGGACTTCGTTTTCCCGCTCCAGCAGCCGGCTGCGTTTACGCAGTTCCCGCAGCTCAGCGGACTCCTCACGGGTCAGGTCAGGGCGGATGCCGTCCTCGACATCAGCCGTGCGCAACCAGTTCGCCAAACACCCCTCGGAAATCCCGACGTCCTTCGCGACCTGCGTCAATGCGACCTCGCCACGGCGGGCCACCGCGACCACGTCGTCACGGAACCCACGGGGATAGGGCTTGGGCACGATGACACCCCATCGCGAGCTGGCCATGCGCTTCCTGAGCGGGTGTACAGGTGGAGTCGCGACGTGATCCGCGCCCGAGCCGCCGGGTCCGCAGTACCTTGTGGACACGAGCAGGTCTCCACGATCGGAGGATGCTGGCCTCGTTCGTCGAAGCCGTCAGACGCCGATGCGCTGAGCCAGCGCTTCGCGGTGGGCGAAGGCGTCGCCGAGGAAGACCTCGGACGAGCGGGCGCGCTTGTAGTACAGGTGCGCCGGCACCTCCCAGGTGAAGCCCATGCCGCCGTGAAACTGGATGTTCTGGTGAGCGGCGGTGACGAAGGCTTCGCTGCAGTACGCCTTGGCCAGCGACGCGGCGACGGGCAGTTCGTCGTTGTCCTGCGCCGCGGCTTCGAGCGCGTAGTAGGCCGCCGACCGGGCCGATTCGACTTCGATGAGGACGTCGGCGGCCATGTGCTTGAGCGCCTGGAACGCGCCGATCACCTGACCGAACTGGACCCGGGTCTTCAGGTACTCGACGGACATGTCCAGCGCGGCTTGCGCACCGCCGGTCTGTTCGGCCGCCAATGCGACCGCGGCGAAGTTCAGCACTCGCCGGAGCACGGGGCCGCCACCGCCCTCGGCCCCGATCAGCCGCGCCGGAGTCGTGTCGAACTCGACGACGGCGAGCTTTCGCGTTTCGTCGAGCGTGATCGACGGCCGCCTGGTCACCCCGGCGGCCGCCGGGTCGACGGCGAACAACGAGATGCCGCTGGCCGTGCGGGCGGGCACGATGACGAGGTTGGCGGTGAGGCCGTCGAGCACGAAGTGCTTGGCGCCGCTGAGTGTCCAGCCGTCGGGGGTGTGGGTGGCCGGCACCGTGATGCCGCTGTCGTCCCAGCGTCCGTCCTCTTCGGTCAGTGCGACGGTGGCGATCAGGCTGCCGTCGGCGATCGCGGGCAGGTACTGCTGCTTCGCTTCCTCGTCGCCTGACTCGAGCAGGGTGGTCGCCGCGAGCACGACGGTGGAGAAGAACGGCGCGCACAGCAGGGCCCGGCCCATCTCCTCGAGCACGATGCCGAGCTCTGTCCAGCCGGCCCCTTGGCCGCCGTACTGCTCGGGGATCGCCAGGCCCTGCAAGCCGACCTCGCGGGCCATCTGTGTCCACACGGCCGGGTCGTAGCCCTCGTCGGTGGCCATCAGGCGACGCACTTCGGATTCCGGCGACTTGTCGCGCAAGTAGTCCCGGACGAGCTCACGCAGTTGCAGCTGGTCTTCGGTGAACGATCCGAACACGGTGGTCCTCCTATTTTCCGTCCGGGCGGGCGGTGCCGCCCTTGCGCACGTCGCGGAACGGCACGCCCCGGTCGGGTTCGTACCCCTTGGGCAGGCCGAGGATGCGCTCGCTGATGATGTTGCGCTGGATCTGGTCGGTGCCGCCGCCGATGGAGTTGATGAACGACCACATCATCTGGTGGTCGACTTCGTAGGCGGCCTTGTCGGCGGGGTCGTAGAGCATTCCGCGCGCGCCGATGAGCCGGAACTTCAGCGCCCACGATTCGTGCAGGATGCGCGAGTTCGCCAGCTTGCCCAGCGACGCCAGCGAGGATCCGCCGCCGGCTTCGATCTCCTTCTTCGCTCGGACCGCGTTCCAGTCGTTCACCAGCCGCCACGAGTGGATGCGCATGATGTTCTGCCGGACCGCTTCGTCGCCGAGCTTCCCGGCGGCGCGGGCCGCTTCGATCAGGTCATCGGACGCGGTGAAGATCGGCGCCCGGCCGCCTTCCCCCTGCGCGCGAGCGCCGAGCTCGAAGCCCATCGTGCGGCGTTCTTCCTTCAGCGCGGTCTGCAGGACGCGCCAGCCGTCGTTCAGTTCGCCGACGAGCGTGCCGGCGGGGATGCGGACGTCGGTGAGGAAGACCTCGTTGAAGTCAGATTCGCCGGTCATCTGCTTGATCGGGCGGACCTCGATGCCGGGGAGGTCCATCGGGATGATGAAGAAGCTGATGCCGGCGTGCTTGGGCACGTCCCAGTTCGTCCGGGCGAGCAACAGCGCGAACTGGGCCTCGTGGCCGCCGGTGGTCCAGATCTTCTGCCCGTTGACGACGAACACGTCGCCGTCACGCTCGGCGCGGGTCTGCAAACCGGCCAGATCCGAGCCGTTGCCCGGCTCGCTGTAGAGCAGGCATCCGCGGGTCAGCTCGCCGGACAGCAGCTTCGGCAGAATGTCGCGTTTGAGCTCGGGCGAGCCGAATTCGACGATCGTGTTGCCGGCGAGCGCGGTGAAGGCGCGGGTCTCGACCGCCGCGCCGGGCGCCCCGACGGCGGCGAACTCCGCAGCCACCGTCTTCGCGTCCGCGCGGGACAGGCCGCGCCCGAACGCGTCCCGCGGCCAGGTCGGGGCGGCCCAGCCGGCCTCGACCACGCGGCGCCGCCAGTCGGCGTCGTCGGTGCCGTGCCAGTTGGCTGCCAGCCAGGCACGCACCTCATCGGCGAGCTCGCCGGTTGCCCGCTCTTGTTCGATGGTCATAGCGCGGTCCTCTCGATCGCGGTGAAGTACGGGATGGTTTCGTCGCCGGCTTCGGCGAACGCGACTTGGACACGGAGTCCGAGGAGGTCGGCGTCCGGGTCGACGCCGTCGAGGGCGGTCCACCACCACGGGCCTTCGTCGAGCTCGACGATGCCGACGGGGTGCCGGCTGGTGGTGCCGTCGGCCTGGCGCCGGTGCACGACGGACCAGCTGACGACGGTGCCGGTGCCGGCGGCAGGCACGTGTTCGTAGCGATCGGGATCGATGGTGGTGTCGAACTGGGGCGCGAGCAGCGTGCCCGTCTGTGTGTCGCGGACGAGCAGGAACTGGTCCCGCGCGGTCCCGTCGAGGAAAGCCGCGGTCGCCGCGTCGCGGCGCACTGGAATTCCGAGCATGGTCTCCCCCTCAGTCGTCGGTGCCGAGGATCAGCGTCGAGTGGTAGTCGAGAACCCCGCCGTTGCCCGAAACGAGCACGCGGTCGTGCCGCTCGACCTGGCGGTCACCGCCTTGACCGCGGGCTTGGACGACGCCTTCGTGCACCGGCGTCATGCCCCACATGTAGAAGGCGCTCAGCTCGCCGCCGCCGGTGTTGACCTTCAGCTTTCCGCCGGGGCCGAGCATCCCCGGTTCGGACAGCGCCGGACCGCCTTCGCCCTTGGGCACGAAGCCGTAGTCCTCCAAGGTGAGCAGGGCGGTGAAGGTGTAGCAGTCGTAGACCTCGACGACGTCGATCTCGTCGAGCGTGACCCCGGCCATCTTGAGTGCCCGCGGGCCGGCCGAGGCGGCTCCGCTGACGAGGCCGAAGTCGTCGTTGCGGAGCCCCGCGTTCCCCGGGTGTGCCTGCGCCCAGCCCAGTACCCGCACCGGAGGCTGCCGCAGGGCGCGAGCGCGGTCGAGCGAGGTGACGACGACGGCGACCCCGCCGTTGCTGACCAGGCAGCAGTCGTACAGGTGGAACGGTTCTGCGATGTAGCGGCTGGCGTGGTACTCCTCCAGCGTCAGCGGGGTTCCGTAGAACTGCGCGATCGGGTTGAGCTGCGCCCACTCCCGCTGCGCCACCGCGATGTGACCGAAGTGGTCCTGCGTCGTGCCGTACTTCTTCATGTGGCGGCGGGCCGCCAGTGCGTACATGGTGTTGGCCGAGGAGATCCCGCTCGCGGCCGTGATACCGCGCCAGCCCGTGGCCACCGACCTGGCCGCGTAGGATTCCGACACCCGGGTCTTGTCCTTGAGCGGGTCGTCGGCCCACACGACGGCGATGGTGTCGGCCATGCCGGACTGCACGGCCATCGACGCGTACTGGATCATCTGCGCAGCCGTAGAACCGTAGCCCTGCATGTAGGTCAGCAGCTTGAGATCGGTGAGGCCGAGGTCACCTTGCAGGTGGATCCCCATCGAACCGGTGACACCGCCGGACATGAGCAGCCCGTCGACGTCGGTCAGATTCAGCCCCGCGTCGTGGACGGCGAGGCGGACCGCCTCGGCGGCGAACTGCGGCGCAGTCCGGCCGTAGACCTTGCCTTGTGCGGTGATGCCCAGACCGGCGATCGCCGGCTCCCTGAACGACATGGTGGTCCCTCTACTTTCCCTGCCACCGCGGCACGCGCTTTTCGGCGAATGCCCGCATGCCCTCCTGGGCGTCGGCGCTGGTGATGACGTTCTTGCCTTCGACTTGCGAGCGCTCCCAGTCCGGCTGCTCGGCCACGACGGCACCGTTGGTGATGCCGCGGGCGATGCGCTTGCTCGCCTGCACCGCCACCGGGGCGTTGGCCATGACCCGGCCGGCCAGCTCGAAGGCCGCGTCCAGCAGCTCTCCGGCCGGCACCACCCGGTTGACCAAGCCCAGCTCCGAGGCTCGTTGCGCGGAGATCGGCTCGCCGGTCAGGATCGCTTCCATCGCGATCTTGACCGGGATCTGCCGGCCCAGGCGGAACGCCCCGCCGGCGCCGGCGTAGATGCCGCGCTTCACCTCGGGAAGGCCGAAGGACGCGGTGTCCACGGCGACCGCGAGATCGCTGGCCAGCACGATCTCCGTGCCACCGCCGAGGGCGAAACCGTTGACGGCGGCGATGACCGGCTTGGAGATCGCGTGCCGCACGAACCCAGCGAAGCCCCACCGTTCGACGCGGGGATCGTCGAGGTGAACGCCGGCCGCGGCTTGCTTGAGGTCCTGCCCGGCGCAGAAAGCCTTCTCGCCCGCGCCGGTGACGATCACGACCCACACGTCGGTCTGGTCTTCCGCGTAGTCCAGTGCTTCGCCGATCCCGAGGGTGACCTGCGTGTTGACGGCGTTGCGGGCGTCCGGGCGGTTGATCGTCACGAGCAGGACGTGCCCGTGCAGCTCGACCCGGACGGCGTCGCCGCCGGCGGTCGGCACGACGGTCGCCGTCGCGGGATCGGTCATCGCTTCCTCACTTCGTTGTGCTTTCGCGTGCTCTGCCATCCACGGTCGCACCATTCGAGCAGGGCGTAAACGATCAGCCCGCTCACGACCACGTGAGCCGTTGGGAAACGCACCGGTGTCGTGATCTGTGATGTACAGCAACACAGATGCCGCGCCAACATCGATTGCGGGACAGCTCTTCCCGACCATCCAGATGTCCTCATGGACCCGGGTGTCCGCATTTCGTCCGCCGACAAGGAGGTTGGTCTTGACCGACAACACCCCCAGCTACGACCCGCCGCTGCTCGGTGTCCAGGTGGTCGATCTCGTGTCCGGTCCCATGCAGGCCGTCGGCCGGCACCTCCTGGACCTCGGGGCCTCCGTGCACCGAGTGCGTCTGAGCGGCGTGACCAGCGACGCCGGCTCCGGACCCGTCGTCGACGGTGTTGCGCTCGGCAGCGTGCTCGCCGCCCGCGGCGCCACGGAGTCGGCGCTCACTCCGGACTCGCAGACCTGGCAGGACCTGCTCGCGGACGCCGACCTGCTCATCGAGAACACGGCGCCGGGAAGTGCGGCAGAAAGCAGACTTGACGTCGAGGCGATTCGCCGGGCGCACCCATCGCTGGTGATCCTGTCGGTCAGCGACTTCGGCCGTGGCAACGCGTTCAGCACCTGGCAGGCCACCTCACCGGTTTTCCACGCACTGACCAGCGAACTGTCGCGCTCCGGTCTGCCCGGCCGGCCGCCGCTCATCCCGCCTGCCGAGCTGCCTTACGACGTCGCGTCGGCTCAGGCCGTGTTCCAGCTGCTGAGCCTCTACCTCGACCGGCTGCGCACCGGAGCCGGAAACCGGATCGACTTCTCCGTCCTCGACGGGGCGATGCAGACGCTCGACCCCGCCTACGGCATGGCCGGCAGCGCCGCGGCCGGCGTCCCGCCCAGTCAGGCGCCCCGCGGCCGGGCCGACGAGCGGTACAAGTACCCCATCATCCCGTGCAAAGACGGGTTCGTCCGCATCTGCGTGCTGGCCAAGCGGCAGTGGCGCGGCATGTTCGCATGGATGGGCCGGCCCGAGGAATTCGCCGACGCGAAGTACGACAACCTCATGGTCAGGTTCGGCTCACCGACGCTGCTGCCCGCGATCGCCGGGTTCTTCGCCGACAAGACCCGTGCCGAGCTCGAACAGCAGGGCCAGGAACACGGCGTTCCCACCGCCGCCGTCCTGACGCTGGACGAAGCGCTGCAGACCGAACAGATCAAGGCACGGGCGTTCCTGCGCGACGTCGAACTCGCTCCGGGCGTCACCGGCCCGGTCCCAGCCGGTGTCGTCGAGATCGACGGCGCCCGTGCGTGGGTCGACGACGTCCCCGCCGCCCCTGCACCGAGCCGCACGGTGGAGCGCACCAGCGGTCGCCCCAGCGGCCTTCCGCTCTCGGGACTGCGGATCCTCGACCTCGGGGTCATCGTGGTCGGCGGCGACACCGGCCGCCTCTTCGGCGACCTCGGCGCCGATGTCATCAAGGTCGAGAACTCCGCCTTTCCGGACGGCGCCCGCGCCGCGCAAGGGGCGACCGGGATGGCGCCCGGCTTCGCCGCCGGGCACCGCAACAAGCTCAGCATCGGGATCAACCTGCGCGATCCCGAAGGCCACCGGCTCCTGCGCGAGCTCGCCCGATCCGCCGACATCGTCCTGACGAACTTCAAGCCGGGAGTGATCACCTCTCTCGGCCTCGACTACGCCTCGCTCCAGGACGTCAACCCCGGCATCGTCGTCGTCGACAGCTCGGCGTTCGGCCCGACCGGCCCCTGGGCCAAGCGCCTCGGCTACGGCCCGCTCGTCCGGGCCGCCGCCGGGTGCACCGACCAGTGGGTCTACCCGGGCGAACCGGGTAGCTTCAGTGATGCGGTCACCGTCTACCCGGACCACGTCTGCGCCCGGATCGGTGCCTACGCCGCGCTCGCCCTGCTCGTACGGCGCCGGCGGACCGGACGCGGTGGCTCGGTCAGCATCGCTCAGTCCGAGGTGATGCTCAGCCACTTCGCCACGAGGATCGCCGCCGGTGCACGCGCGGACGGGCCCGAGCACGACGCGCCATGGGGCCTGTTCCCCGCCGCGGGCGACGACGAATGGGTGGCGGTAACCATCCGTGACAACGCGGACTGGACCGCACTGTGTTCGGTGATCGACCGGCCCGACCTATTGGCCGACCGGTCGCTCGCCGACGCCGCCGGTCGGGACGGCCAACGTGATCGCGTCGACGAAGCGGTCGCGGCGTGGACCGCGCTGCACTCTCCTGCCGATGCGATGGCTGCCCTGCAGGCCGCCGGCGTCCCGGCCGGCGCGATGCTGCGTGGAATCGACCTGCCTGAGTGGGACTACTACCGCGCACGCCGGTCCTTCCGCGACGAGCCCCACCCGCTCAGCGCGGAGCCCTATGTGCTGGAAAACGTGCAGATCCATGCCGACGGAATCACCGATCCGCCACTGCGCCCCGCGCCCCTGCTCGGTGAGCAGACCTACGAGATCGCCCGGGAACTGCTGGACCTCGACACCACCCACGTCGACGATTTGGTGCGGCGGGGAGTGCTCGAAGCCAGCAGCACGCGGGTCGAGCCGGCGCCGGGCAGCGTCACGGCCGACCCGCGCTGAACCGGCCTATGATCGGTGACAGCGAGTCACCGAGGACACGTGGGACGGCCAGATGGAGATTGACTTCACCCGCCTGAAGTACTTCCTGGCGGTCGCGGACGAACTGCACTTCAAGCGCGCCGCCGAGCGGCTGCACATCACGCCACCGCCGCTGAGCAAGCAGATCAAGCTGCTCGAACGGGAGCTCGGCGGCGCGCTGTTCGAACGCGATTACCACGAGGTCCGCCTGACACCCCTCGGCGAAGCATTGGTCGAACCGGTCCGGAGGATCCTCGAGCAGGTAGCCGAACTGAAGGTCACCGCCGACACCGTCATCAAGCAGGTCGCACCGCTGCGCGTCGGCGCCACCGCTTACGCCCCGTCGGACCTGGTCAACGCGTTCGAAGACGCCGTGGCGAGCCTGACTTCGACTCCCACCGTCTTCAGCATCCCCGGTTCCGCGGCCGAGGTGGCCGCCCACCTCGTCGCGGGGCACCTCGACCTGGGCTTGATCCACCTGCCGCCCACCGACGAACGCATCGACTACCGCGTCATCGCCAAGTACCGCAGCGGCATCGCGGTGCGCAGCGACGACCCGCTGGCCGAAAAGGACCTCATCGTCCTCGACGACCTGCGCGACCGGGAGGTCGCCGTCGACTTCGCCGGCGCCAACCCGTTCATCCTGGCCAACGTGACCCGCCGGCTCACCGCCCGCGGGATCACCAAGCTCGTCCAAGCCAGCCCGACCGGAAGGGGCAGCGAGATCGAGGTGGCCGCGCAGGTCCGTTCGCGCCACCTGGCCGTGATGATCAGCTACGCGCCGACTTCTTTCCTCGGCCGGGTGTTCTCGCCGCCGGAGTTCACGCTGATCCCGATCGACGAAGACAGCTGGGAGGCCGGCGAGCTGGCCATCGCGTGGGCGCGCGAGCGAAGCAGGCAGCACGTCGCTCTCGAGCCGGCTATCGACGAGCTGGTAGCGGCCTTCCACGGCGGCTCGCCCAGCGCCTAGATGTACCTGGCCATCATGTAGGCCCACTCGGTTTGCAGGGTGCGGTTGAAGCGTGGGTGGCGAACCAGGCCGCGACGCGTAGCAGGACCCGGCGCAGGTGGAGCCGCGTTCGTCGGCGTGGATTTCGGCGTAGGCGAGCCGGATTGGTCATCCACGGCGGCGTGGACGTAGTCATAGCCCGGGCCGCGTGCCGAGCGGGGGGCAGGTGCCGCGGCCATGGGCGCGCCAGCCCCCGCCGGGTGGGTTTTTGCCGATCCTTTTCACGTCCAGATGCACCGGGTCCCCGGGTGCGGGGTGCTCGTAGCGGCCGGTACGGCGGGTGGCGCGGATACGCTGCCCGGTCACCGGATCACACTCGGCCAGCCGGGGCGGCCCATGCCGGGCCAGGATGCGTGACACCGTGCGCACCGGGACACCCGTCTCTCGGGTGATCCGCGCGGGGCCGCAGCGCAACCCCAGCCTCGTTTCGATGACCCGCCGCCCGGTCTCGGCCGTGGTGCGGCGGAAGTGTGCTGCGGCGGCTGGATCGGTTGGCCAACCCGGCCAGCGACCCGCGTGACCAGCAGCAGACGAGCATGAACGGTCAAACGAGCGTCAGCGTGTCCCACAGAGGCCTCCGGCTAGGGTGACTGACTTCGCGATCACCACCGCACCGACACGCCGTCACCAACCTCACGGCCAAGTGCACCTGGGTGTACCGGTTCCCTGGTCGTGTCGGTCGGCCTGCTGACAACGACGACGGGAGTGCGGCGACGCTACCGCTGCTCGCCCACGGCGCACTGACCCGAGTTCTCCGTCGCGCTTGTGGGGTAAACTCGGCGGGCGGCCGGCGGCCTGGTGGTAGTTGCAGCGGGCGGGCTGCTCCCCCCGAACCCCGGGGGCGGATCGTGTCGGGCGCGGCCCCCGGGAGAGCCGATGGACGACGACGAAACGGACCGGACCGGCCTCCGGCGGCTGACCGGCGCGTACCGCCGGGTCTACGGCCGGCTGCCGCCACCGGTGCAGCTGGTCGGGTTGCAGCTATGGCTGCCGGTGGCCTTCATCGTCCTGTTCTGCTTCTGTTACATCGCCGCCTTCCACGCGCCGAAGATCCACCAGGCCCCGGCCGCGGTGGCCGCCCCGGCCCCGGCGGTGGCCGCCCTCCAGCAGGCGACCGGGACCGCCGTCGACTACCGCACCGTCGCCGACGCCGCCGCAGCACAGGCCGAAGTCCGCGACGGGTCGGTCATCGGCGCCCTGGTCGACACTACGGGTGCGCACCCGACGCTGTACGTGGCCAGTGCCCACCAATACCAGACGGCGACGATCGCCCAGAGCCTGTTCACGCCGGTCTTCGCCGCGCAGGGCAAACAGCTGACCGTGCAGGACCTCGCCCCGCTGCCGCCGTGGGACTCCTTCGGCATGACGACGATGTACCTGATGCTCGCATGGTGCATCGGCGGCTACATGGTCTCGATGTTCATCGGGATGATGGGCGCCCCGCTGCTGCACCGCACCCGGGTCGCGATCATCGTGGGCGGCGCGGTGGTCCTGTCCCTCGTGTCCAACCTGCTGGCCGGTCCGGCGATCGGCGCATTCCACGGCCACTTCTGGCAGCTGACCGGTATCGCGATCGGCTGGATCATCGCGATCGGGCTGACCGTCAACGGGCTGAGCTACTTCGCCGGCCGGTTCATCACCCTGCCGGCGATCCTGCTGTTCGTCTTCCTGTCCATCCCCTCCAGCGGCGCCGCCTACCCGACCTGGATGCTCCCGTCGTTCTTCGGCGATCTGCAGCACTACGTCGTCGGCTACGGCATGACCGAGATGATCAAGCGGACGCTGTACGGGGTGGGCCAGCCCTACGCCTTCGGCCTGCTGCAGATCCTCTGCTACGCCGCGGCCGGGGTGGTGCTCATGGCGATCGGCAAGCCGTTCCGGCAGCGACGGGAGGTCCGCCGGATTCTGGCGCAGCGGACCACGATGATGGCCGACGCGCAGAACGCCAACCGGGAGCAGGGACTCAAGCTCCGCGAGCGGGTCCTCGCGCATTACGGAGTGCCAGACGCAGACAGCGCCGAGGACGCAGAGGATGTCCTGGCCGGTGAGGAGCTCACCGGTGACGCGTTCTCCAACTACGGCCGGCCGCTGTCCGGCCTCGAAAGCGGCCCCGGCCGCGATGAGCACCGCACACACGCGAAGGGCCGACCGGCACCGCCCGAGCGGTAGCGCACGCACATCCGCCGTGGGGCGTCAGCAGACCGGCCTTCCTGACCAGCGGTCCGGGCTGCTGGGGACACCCCTTCACTTCGGGGGTGAGGTGGCGCCCGCGACTTGCCGCCAACTCCCCCCATGTGCTCTCACGGGGGAATCGGCGTTCGAATGCCCAGGCCTTCATACCCACCAACTCATCTTGCTGCCGAACTCACCTGCCGGTGATTCCGCCACCGGCCACCCCGGCGGCCGGTCGCGGGCAGCAGTGGTTCGATGTGGGCCGAAGCGGTGTCGGTGAGTTCATGCCGGCCGAGCATCCCCCAAGCCTGAATCACACCCCTGAAAGGTTGCCAGGACAGGCCCAAGTTGTACCCACCCCGTCGGCTGCATGGGTTTGCTCAAGGTTTGGTTGACACCTCACCTTTGAGACTGCGGTCTCGCCTGCCGCGCAGCAGGTTCTCGACGCACTGAACACCGGGGACATGCTCGAAGTCCACTTCGGCTCGGGACACAAGTACTCAGCCGGGAAGGTCTGGAAGCAGAACTTCAGCCCGATGCGGTTTTCCGGCTGGTTGTCGAAGGACTTCGACGGCTACCGGTTCACCGGGGAGAAGCCCGTTAGCGTCGAAGGGGCACAAGCCATCCACGATGCGATCCACGAGAACGGCGACGATTCCCTGTTTGCCTGGATCGTCGACTACTGTTGCGAAGGATGGCTGATCTGTGACGACAGTTCAGGCGAAGCGGCCGACTTCTTCCATCTCGACGCGGACGAACGGCTCCCCTCGCCGGGGCGTGACGGTGACCGACTACGAGGTCGTGGTGAGCCAGGCGCTGAAGAACCTGATGTACCTGGATCGGCGCCGGCTGATCGGTCGCCTCAGCCGCCCTTCACTTGCCGATCCGGCGAGCTGGATCGACGGCGATCGGGTTCACGACAAAGGGGCGGGCTTTCTGGAGAAGCTCGAAGCTGCCGGGGCGCAGGGGCGGACCGAAGTGGTGATCGTGCAACCCAATCTCAGCAGAGGGCGGTACCGGCGGCTGACTGCGGACATCGAGGCCGGCATCGTCTCCCGCGACACCCTGCGCCTGCAACTGCTCGAGATGCTGCTGAAGACCGCGCGACTGGCCGCTGTCCGGTACGTGACCGATCTGACCATGATCGGCAGCGGCTGATGAGCATGCACTGGGCCACCCGTGGCGCCGGCGATCCAGGTCACGACAGAACCTGAACTCCTGACAGGGTTTGGAAGGCCTCGTCGGCGGTGGCCAGTGGCAGTGATTCCACCATGCACTGCGCGGCGATCATCCGGTCGAACGGGTCCCGGTGCTGCCATTCCATGGACCCCGCGAGGAGGCTGTGCTCGTCGGTCACGGGAACGCTCTCCACCGCCAGCCGCTCAAGGTGCTGCCGGTAGGCGCGCACCAGGACCTCGGCCTGGGGCAGCTTGCCCAGGCGCTGCTTGGTCGCGATTTCCCAAGCCGAGGCCGCGGAGACGAACAACTCCGTCCGCCGATCGGCGACTGCGGTGCGGACCGGGTCGGAAAGCCGGTCGGGTTCGGTCAACGCCCACAGCAGCACGTGCGTGTCGAGCATCAATCGTCGGCGCGTCACGCCTCCCACGCCGCGAGCTCATCGTCGGGAAGCGGCTCGAAGAACGAGTCCGGAACGCGGTACGGCACGAAACCCAATTCCCTGTCCGGCGGCTCCTGAATCGGCACCAGCCGGGCCACCGGGACGTCCCCCCGCGCGATGACGACTTCCTCGCCCCGCTCGACGTCAGCCAGGATCGCGGACAGCCGCGTCTTGGCCTCCTGCACCTTCACCGTCCGCTCCACGCCACCCACGCTACTTGACCAACCAAGACTAGTCAACGTTGGTCACCTCGGTGTCAGGCCGGTGATGACCGATGTTCGTGGTGGTCGAGGCGGTGATGTGCGCGGTCCCGCTCGAGCAGCTGCCGAATGCCCCAGGTGGTTCCGCAACCTCGGTCCCATGTCCAGCGAGTCCGCCGCGAAGCTGTTGCAGGAGCAGTACCAGGACGCGGTGGACAAATTCGCCGCGCCCTGGCCTCGCGGTAGTTGTCCCGGCCCGGGTGCTCCCCCGAGATGACGCGGAAGTACTCGACCAGCCTGTCGAGCGCGACGGGCAGGTCCAGAACCTCGGCTGTGCCGTCGGCCTGCAGGTACGGCCGTTCCAGTCGTCGGACGAGACGCACACCGACACGCGGGCGTCCCTGCGTCCGTCCGCGCGTCCCCACCGCGTTCCCGAAGTCGAACGCCGACGTGCTCGGCGCGGAGGCGAGAGTGGGCGCGGAACCACCAAACCGCACAGCCAGACCGACGAGCACCGGGTTCGCGGTCAACCCGACCAGGCCCAGCAGCGTGACGAGGACGACCGCGGCCCCAACCCGGCCCGACAACCGGCAGAGCGCGAGCAGCACCACCACCGTCGCCGACGCCGGGTCACATGACAGTGCCCGGCATCGGTATCACTCCTCGTTTCGGTGGTGATTCCAGCGGCGAGCGTGCTGGTGTCGATCACGAACCGGCGTTAACCGGGCGAGCTCGCCGACCCGCGGCACCTGCCCGGCGGGGTGTCCGGCGCGTAACTGCACAAACCACCGAGCCACCAACGGTTCACCGTGCCAGCGTCCCCAGCAGTACCGGGATGACGACCGAACCCGGGACCCAGGTGGTACCCAGCCACCGGACGCTGGACGTTCAGCCCGCCGCCAGTGCCCGCCTGGCCTCCTCCTCGCAGTCGGACGTCGTGGCTGTCGCCAGGGAGGCTCCGACCGTCTGGATCGCCGCCGGGTTCATCGACAGGCTGGTCATCCCGAGGCCGACCAGGACGCGCGCCAGCCGCGGGTCCGCGGCCGCTTCCCCGCAGACCCCGGCCGGCTTGCCAGCTGCCCGGGCGGCGTCGCCGATCAGCTGGATCAGCCGGAGCAGAGCCGGCTGCCACGGGTCGTTGAGGCTCGCCACCGCACCGAGCTGCCGGTCGGCGGCAAAGGTGTACTGCGCGAGGTCGTTGGTGCCGACCGAGACGAAGTCGGCCACCTCCAGGATCTCCCCGGCGGCCAGGGCCGCGGCGGGAACCTCGATCATCACCCCGGCCCGCGCGATCCCCGCGGCCCGGGCCCGCCGCGTGAACCAGTCCGCCTCCTGCGGGGTCGCCACCATCGGCGCCATCACCGACACCTCGGCACCCGAATCGGCCGCCGCGGCGGCGATCGCTTCCAGCTGGCGGTCCAGCACGTCCGGCCGTTCGAAGGCGACACGCAGTCCGCGCACCCCCAGGGCCGGGTTCGGTTCGGGCTCCGGGACGAGGAACGCGAGCGGTTTGTCCGCCCCGGCGTCGAGCGTCCGGACCACCACGGGCTTGCCAGCGAACGGCGTCAGCACCGCGGTGTAGGCAGCCCGTTGCTCGGCAACGGAGGGCTCGGCGGGTGCGTCCAGGTAGCAGAACTCGGTGCGGAACAACCCCACACCTTCGGCCCCGGCCGCCGCGGCCGCGCGGGCGTCCGCGACGGAGCCGACGTTGCCGAGGATCTTGACGCGGTGCCCGTCCGCGGTGGCACCGACACCGTTCCAGTCCGCCGACGCCGGCCGACCCGCGACCAGCACCGGCGCGCGGGGATCGGCGGGCTCGACGATCCCGCTGTCCCCGTCGACGAGGAGTGCCTCGGCGTCGAGTTCCAGCACGCCGCGCACCGCCACGACCGCGGGGATCCCCAGGGCCCGCGCGAGGATCGCGGTGTGGCTGGTCGGCCCGCCCTGTTCGGTCACCAGCGCGAGAACCTTGTCGGGGTCGAGCCCCGCCGTGTCGGCCGGGGCGAGATCGCGGGCGACGAGCACGCTCGGCGAGGACACCTCCGGCACGCCCGGTGGCTCGACGCCGAGCAGTTCGGCGACGATGCGGTCCCGCACGTCCTGGATGTCGCGCACCCGCTCGGCGAGGTATCCACCGGCGGCGGCCAGCGACCGGGCGAACCCGTCCGCGGCTTCGTACACCGCACGCGGCGCGGGCACGCCTTCCACGGTGACCAGCCGTTCGGCCTCAGCGACCAGTCCGGGATCGTTCGCCATCGCCGCCGTCGTGAACAGGATGTCCGCCGGTTCGCCGTTCGCCGCGGCGGCGAGCTTCTCGAGCCGCTGCGCGACAGCCGCCGCGGCGGGCGCGATCCGGGCCGCCTCGGCCGCGGGATCGGCGGGCGCCGGGGTGCGCGGAGGTTCGCCCAGCGATTCGGTGACCCGCACCGCGGGACCACTCGCACGCCCCGGGCTCACCGCGACCCCGGACAGCCTCGTTTCCAGCATGCACAACACCTTTCAGTCGAGCAGTGCACCGGCCAGCGACTGGTCGCAGATCAGCACATCGAGCACACCGGTGCGCAACGCACCCAGCGTGCCGCGCGCCTTCTCCGTCCCGGCCGCGACACCCGCAACCGTGGGGATGCCGGCCAGGTCGGCGAACGACGTGCTGATCACCCGGTCGTCCACCGGTCCGGGCACCGGATGCCCGTCGGCGTCGAAGAACCGGGCGCAGAAGTCGCCCACCGGGTGGTGGCCTTCGAACTCGTCACGTTCCTCCGGCGTCAGCTCCATGGCCTCCAGCAGGGCCGCTGAGGACCCCACACCCACGCTGCCGATGCCGACGACCGCGACGTGCACCTTGCGCGCCCGGTCCAGCGCGTCCCGGATGGACGGTTCGGCGAGCAGGATGTCCCGTCCCGCCTTGGAAGTCAACAGCGCGGGCGCGTGCAGGAGCTGGAAGCGACCGCCGAGGCGCGCGGCCAGGTCGCGGACCAGTTCCTCGCCGGTGATCGCGGATTCGACCGACGACAGGCCGCCCACCAGCGGCAGCACCTCGACGTCGAGCACGCTCTCCTCGGGCACCTGCTGCACGACCGCCTGCAGGCTGCGCCCCCACGACACCCCGACCCGCTGCCCGGAGTGCAGGTTCTCCAGCAGCCAGCGGGCGCCCAGCTCACCGACGCGCGGCAGCGGGCGCTCCCCCGCGGCGTTTTCCGCGACCCGGCAGTCGCGCAACCCGAACCGGGCGGCGAGCTCGCCCTCGGTGTCCAGGTCTCGTCCGGCGGGGTCGTTGATGCGGATCTGCACGATGCCGCGTTCCCTGGCCGCGGTCAGCATCCGGGACACGCTGGAGCGGCTCACGCCGAGTGTCTCGGCGATCTGGTGCTGGGAGCGGCCTTCCTCGTAGTACAGCCGCGCGGCCTTGACCAGCAGCTGCTGTTCGCGGGGCGGCGGCATCAGGCGTCCGCAGTGGACACCAGCCGGGACAGCTCGGCGAGTGTCGCCTCGGCGTTGTCGCCCTCGGCGCTGATCACGACCTCCTCGCCGTGCCCGATCGCCAGGCCCAGCACCGAAAGCATGCTGCGCGCGTCGACCGGGTCCGCACCGGGGCGGGCGATCGAGACCGGTCCGCCGTGCCGGGCCGCGGCCTTGACGAACTGGCTCGCGGGACGGGCGTGCAGACCGACCGGCGAGGCGATCCGGACTGTGATCTCAGGCATGTCGCTCCTTCGCATTGGGGGTTGTGAGCCGCTGGACCGGCATGTTACACACATCACTGTCAAACGTGAAGAAGAACTGCACAAATGTGCGCACGCGTTTGCTCAGGGGGCCGACAAGGAGGAAATTATGGAGGAGCTTGCTGTAATGGCGCAGCAGGCGGACACCGGGTCCAGTTCCGGTCCCCTCGGTGTCCTCGAGTGGCTCGGCAGCCACTTCATCGGGTTGTTCAACGCCTCCGGCAAGCAGTTCGTGAGCCTGGTGACCGGAATCCTGCCCACTCTGATCGTCCTGCTGACCGCGATGTACGCGATCACGACGTTCATCGGTGAGCAGCGCGTCACCAGGGCGGTCCGCTGGTCGGCGCGGTGGTGGATCACCCGCTACACGATCATGCCGATCCTGGCCGTGCTGATGCTGACCAACCCGATGGCCTACTCGTTCGGCCGGTTCCTGCCGGAACGGCACAAGCCCGCGTTCTACGACTCGGCGGTGTCGTTCGTGCACCCGGTGACCACGTTCTTCCCCTACGCCAACGCCGGCGAGCTGTTCGTGTGGCTGGGCGTGGCCAACGGGGTGGCCCAACTGGGACAGTCGACCGTGCCGCTGGCGTTGCGGTACTTCCTGGTCGGCATCGTGGTGATCTTCATCCGGGGCGTGGTGACCGAGCGGATCACCGCGTTCATGATCAAGCGGACGGGGCGGACCGAGGTGTTCGCGGACTTCGACCGGCAGTTCGAGGCGGCCAAGGGGGGTGCGAAATGACCGAAACCCACACCTCCCGCGCGGTGTTCGTCCGCGCCGGTGAAGGCGGCTGGGGCAAGGGCCTGCTGCTGCGGACCGACGGCAAACGCGACAAGGTCCTGTCCGTGACGGGCGGCGGCATCCACCCGGTGGCGGCCCGGATCGCCGAGCTGATCGGCGCGGAGGCCGTCGACGGGTTCCGCACGTCCGTGCCCGACGACGAAGTGGTCGCCGCGGTGATCAACTGCGGCGGCACGGCCCGGATCGGGGTCTACCCGCGCAAGGGACTGCCCACTGTGGACGTCTACCCGGGCGCGCCGGGTGGTCCGCTGGCGAAGTTCATCACCGAGGAGCTGTTCGTCTCGGCCGTCGGCGTCAAGGAGATCACCGAGGCGGACAGCGACGCGCCGGCCGCCGGTGGGACGCCGCCGAAGGTGCCGCCACGGGAAGAACGCCCGTCGGCCCGCGATGTCGCGGCGACGGTCACCGGCGGGCAGTCGACCGGGTTCGGGCGGGCGTTCGATTCGGTGTCCGGGGTGTTCGTCAAGTTCGGGTCGGCCGTCGGCTCGTTCGTGAACACCATGCTGGCCTCCGGTCGCCAGACGGTGGAGCTGACCCTCACCACGATCCTGCCGTTCATGGCCTACGTCAGCCTGCTGCTGGGCATCGTGAACTACACCGGCATCGCCCGCGGCATCGCGAACGTGCTGTCCCCGATCGCGAGCAACCCGCTCGGGCTGGTCGTGATCTCGCTCGTGGTGTCGCTGCCGTTCCTGTCCCCCATCCTCGGACCGGGGGCGGCGATCGCGCAGGTGGTCGGCACGCTGATGGGCAGCCAGATCGCGATCGGCGCGCTGCCGGTGCAGTACGCGCTGCCGACGCTGTTCGCGATCAACGGCCAGGTGGGCTGCGACTTCATCCCGGTCGGCCTCGCGCTGGGCGAGGCGAAACCCGAGACCGTCGCGGTCGGCACCCCCGCGGTGCTGATCAGCCGCTTGATCACGGCGCCACTGGCGGTCATCATCGCCTGGGGCGCGAGCTTCGGACTGTGAGGTGTCGACGATGACTGTGTACTACGAGAGCACGATCCTGCGAGCCGGCGAAGAGGCGCAGGACATGGTGGACGGCGGCGTGGTGATCCTCTACGCCGATCCGATCCCGGACGCGCTGGAAAGCGTCAGCGTCGTGCACTCCCCCGCCGCGAAACCGGAACGAGAGGTGCGCGTCGGCGACATCTTCCGGCTCGGTGACGCGGAGATCGAACTGACCGCGGTCGGTGAGCGCGCCCACGAGAACCTGCAGACGCTCGGGCACATCGTGGTGTACCTCAACCCGGACGAGGGCACGACCCTGCTGCCCGGCGCGGTGCACGGCAAGGGGACGGTGTCGCTGCCGGCCGCCGGGGCGACGCTGTCGCTGAGCGGCGGGAGTCCGACGTGACCTGGCAGGCCGCCGCGTTCCTGGTGGCCGGGTTCGTGGTGGCGGGTTTCTTCAGCTACCGGCAGCACGTGCGGTACGCCCGGGTGGTCAACCAGGTCGCGACGGAGGAGAACCGGGCCGGCGTACTGCTGGTGACCGGGCGGGCCAAGGGCAAACTGCGCGGCGCGGTGGTCCTGCTCGTGGTCGACCGGGGGCGGAACACGGTGACCAGGGCCCTGGCCATGGAGGGCGCCTCGGTGTTCGCCAGGTTCCGGGAACGTCCGGAGCTGACCGGCCCGCTCGGCGCCCTCGCCGACCGGGCTCCCTCGAAGGCCGTGGCCAAGGCAGCGGCCGACGCGCTGACGATGGTGTCCCGGCTGACCGCGGGGCAACGCGCGGCCGCCTGATTCTCCGGGAAAAGGGGCCGGCTTCCACCTGGAAGCCGGCCCCTTTTCCGTTTCCGGTTCTGCACGAATGTGCAGATATTGCGAAGACTTGTGCTGATTCCCGGCGCCGTGGTACCAAGATGTCACTGAAGTGCATATGACGTGCACATTTGTGCAAACGGGGAAGGTGTCGAGATGAGCTACGTCGATCGGCTGCGGGCCCGGGAACGCGAACTGGGCCGGCCGGTCCGCATCGGGCTGGTGGGCGCGGGCCAGATGGGGCTGGGTTTCGTCGTGCAGGCCGCCCGGATCGACGGCATGGAGGTCGCCGCCATCGCCGACATCGCCCCAGACCGCGGGGTGCGGGCCTTCGCGCGCGCCGGCCGCGGTGACGTCCGGACGGACGGGGACCTGGCGAGCGCGGTGGAGCGGGGACAGGCGGTCGTGGTCGACGACGCGCTGGCCCTGACCCACCTGCCGGTCGACGTGATCGTCGACGCGAGCGGCGTGCCCGAGGTCGGCGCCCGGGTCGCGTTCGCGGGCCTGCTGGCGGGCAAGGACATCGCGCTGCTCAACGTGGAATGCGACGTCACCGTCGGCCTGCTGCTGTCCCGGATGGCCGCCGGTCTCGGCCGCGTCTACACGGTCTGCCGCGGCGACGAACCCGTGGAGTGCAAGGCCCTCGTGGACTACGCGCGCGACATCGGCTTCACGGTGGTGTGCGCCGGAAAGGGCAAGAACAACCCGCTCGACCCGACGGCCACGCCGGACTCGGTCGCCGCCGAGGCCGCCGCGAAGGGCATGAACCCGCACATGCTCGCCAGCTTCGTGGACGGCTCGAAGACCATGATCGAGATGGCCGCCCTCGCCAACGGTGTCGACCTGCGGGTGAGCCGCCGCGGCATGACCGGCCCGTACTCCACTGTGGACGATCTGGGCAAGATCTTCCGCCCCGAGGCCGACGGCGGGCAGCTGCCGGAGGCCGGTGTCGTCGACTACTGCACCGGTCCGGTCGCGCCGGGCGTGTTCGTGATCGGGCACTGCGACGATCCGGTGGTCGTCGAGGAGATGGCTTACCTCGGCATGGGCCCGGGCCCGTACTACACCTTCTACCGCCCCTACCACCTGGCCAGCGTGGAGGCGCCGCTGTCGGTCGCGCAGGCGGTGCTCGACCGGACCCCCAGCCTCGCCCCCGTCGCGTGGAACGCGGAAGTGCTGGCCGTGGCGAAGCGGGACCTGGTGGCGGGCGAGCTGGTCGACGGCATCGGTGGCGAGACCGTCTACGGCATCACCGATTCCGCCGAGGCGGCCCGGGAGGGCGGCCACGTGCCGCTCGGCCTGGTCAGCGGCGCCCGCGTGCTGCGCGACGTGCCCGCCGGCACCGTGCTGACCTCGGCCGACGTCGCGATCGACGAGACCACCACGATCGCGTCCCTGCGGCGGCTGCAGGACCGGCTCCTGCAGGGCGAGCCCGTGCGGGACCTGGTCGCGGCCTGAAGGAGATGAGGATGGATCTGATCGGGGACGCGGGAGCGGCCCGGAAGACACTGGTCACGATGTGGACGATCCGGCGCTTCGAAGAAGCTGTGGACGACCTGTTCGCGCGGGGCCTCATGCACGGCACGATGCACCTGTCCATCGGGCAGGAGGCGGTTCCGGTCGGTACCTGCCTCGCACTGTCCGAAGGGGACTACATCACCTCCACCCACCGCGGTCACGGGCACTGCATCGCCAAGGGTGCCCGCCTGGACGAGATGATGGCCGAGCTGCTGGCGAAGGAGACCGGCTACTGCCGCGGCCGCGGCGGGTCGATGCACATCGCCGACGTGGCGACCGGCAACCTCGGCGCGAACGGCATCGTCGCCGGCGGCGTGCCGATCGCCGCGGGCGCGGGCCTGGCGGTGAAGATGCGCGGCGGGCCGGAGGTCGTCGTGAGCTTCTTCGGCGACGGCGCGGTCAACGAGGGTGCCTGGCACGAGGGCGTCAACCTCGCCGCGATCTGGGACCTGCCGGTGGTGTTCGTGTGCGAGAACAACCACTACGGCATGTCCATGTCGGTCAGCCGCGCGTTCCGCGTCAAGCAACTGTCCGAGCGCGCCGCCGCCTACGGCATCCCCGGGGTGACCGTGGACGGCAATGACCCGCAGGCCGTGCACGACGTAGTGGCCGACGCGGTCACCCGGGCACGGGCGGGCGAAGGCCCGACGCTGATCGAGGCGACCACCTACCGCTGGAAGGGCCACTCCAAGAGCGACAAGAACCTCTACCGCACCCGCGAAGAGATCGAGCAGTGGCGCGAACGCGACCCCATCGCCCGCTTCGAACAGCGGGTTGCGGACACCCTCGGGGAACGGGAAATCCAGGCCTGCCGGGACGAAGCACGCGAGCGGGTGCGGGCGGCGATCCGCGCCGCCAACGCCGCTCCGGACGCCTCGGCGGACTCGCTCACGGAGGCGGTGTACGCGCGATGACGGCAGTGGCGGAACAGACCCGCACCCTCACCTACGCCGAGGCGGTGCGCGAGGCGCTCGCCCAGGCGATGACGGCCGACGACCGGGTGTTCCTGCTCGGTGAGGACGTCGGCACCTACGGGGGCGCGTTCGGCGTCACCGGCGATCTCGTGCACCGCTTCGGCGAGGAGCGCATCCGGGACACCCCGATCAGCGAACTGGGCATCGTCGGCGCGGCGGTGGGGGCCGCGCTCGCCGGGATGCGCCCGGTCGTGGAGATCCAGTTCTCCGACTTCACCGCGCAGGCGATGGACCAGATCGTCAACCAGGCCGCGAAGATCCACTTCATGCTCGGCGGCGCGGCGACCGTGCCGATGGTGCTGCGGGCGCCGACCGGTTCCGGCACCGGCGCCGCGGCGCAGCATTCGCAGAGCCTGGAGGCGTGGTTCGCGCACGTGCCCGGACTGAAGGTGGTCATGCCGGCCACTCCGGCGGATGCGAAGTCCCTGCTGCTGGCTGCCATCGACGACCCCAACCCCGTCATCGTGCTGGAGCACAAGCTGCTCTACAAGCAGAGCGGGCCGGTGCCCGAGGAGGCCACACCCGCCCGGCTCGGCGAAGCGGCGGTGCGGCGGACCGGCACCGACCTGACCATCGTGGCGACCGGCGTCATGGTGCCCCGATCGCTGGAGGCGGCGGAAACCTTGTCCGGGCAGGGCATCGACGCCTCCGTCATCGATCCCCGCACGCTCAAACCGCTCGACGCGAAGCCGATCGTGGACGACGTGATCCGCACCGGGCGCGCGCTGCTGGTGCAGGAGGCGCCCAGGACCGCCGGGTTCATGGCCGAGATCGCCGCGGTGATCGGCGAGTCCCCGGCGTTCGGGCACCTGCGCGCACCGATCACCCGGCTCTGCGGACTCGACGTGCCGATCCCCTACGCGCCCCAGCTGGAACGAGCCGCGGTGCCGCAGGTCGACAGCATCGTGCGGGAAGCCACGGACCTGGTGCGGAGGTGGTGATGAAGGAATCGCCGCTGGTCATGCCGAAGATGTCCATGACCATGACCGAGGGCACGCTCGTCACCTGGCACAAAGCCGAAGGGGACGAGGTGCGAGCCGGCGAGGTCGTGTGCGAGGTCACCACCGACAAGGTCGACATGGAGGTCGAGGCGACCACCGACGGGACCCTCGCCCGCATCGTCGCCCAACCCGAGGACGTCGTCGCCGTCGGCGAGCCGATCGCCTACCTCGCCACCGCGACCGACGATCTGCTGGAAGGCCTCTTCGACACCCCCACCCCCGAGACCGAGCCGGAGCCGGAGCCTGCCGCGGAACCCGTGGCCGTGCCCGCCGGACCGCCCTCCTGGGTTCCCGCGGTGCCTGCCGCCCGGCGGGCCGCGGCCGAACGCGGGATCGACCTCGCCACGATCACCCCCACCGGTCCGGCGGCCACGATCCGCCTGTCCGACCTGCCGCCCCTGGAGGTGAAGCCCCGCCGCGGCCCGCGCGCGGTCATCGCCCGGCGGATGTCGGCCAGCACGCAGGTGCCCCAGTTCGTCGTCTACCGCGACCTCGAGCTGACCGCGACCGGCCGCAACTGGACCACGGTGTTCGTGCGCGCACTCGCCCGGGCTCTCCGCGAGCACCCCCGGCTCAACGCCGAGTGGGCCGACGGCGACGTGCGACGGCACGACCACGTCGGCGTCGCGCTGGCCGTGGACACCGAGCGCGGGCTGCTCGCTCCGGTGCTGCGCGATCCGGATCTGGACGACGCCGACGTTCTCGCCGAGCGCGTCCGGGACGTCGTCCGGCGGGCACGGGCCGGCAAGCTCACCCTCGCCGAAATGTCGGGCGGCACCACCACGTTGTCGAACCTCGGCGGGTTCGGCGTCGACGCCTTCCACGCGCTGCTCAGTCCACCGCAGGCGACGGCACTGGCGATGGGGCGGGTGCAGGAGAAGGTGGTTCCGGTACCCGGCGGGATCGGGTTGTCCTTGCGGTGCACGGTCGGTCTCACGATCGACCACCGGGTCGGCGATGGCGCCGATGCCGCCCGTCTGCTCAGCACGATCCAGGACATGCTGACGTTATGATCGGCGGTATGGCGCAACGCTCCCACGCCGCCGCGGTCGTGCTGGCCAGCGGGTCCGGCACCCGGGTCGGGGCCGACGTCAACAAGGTCTACCTGCCGCTGGCCGGACGGCGCCTGGTGTCCTGGTCGCTCGGTGCCTTCTCCCGGGTCCCCGGGATCGGCGTGCTGGTCCTGGTGTCCCGGCCGCAGGACCACGACCTCGTCGACTGGGTGCTGGAACGCGAGGTCGACGGCGCCGAGGTCGAGGTGGTGCACGGCGGCCGGAGCCGCCAGGAGTCCGAGCTGCGGGCGTTGCGCCACCTCGCGGAGCGGATCGACAGCGGCGCCATCGACACCGTGCTCCTGCACGACGGCGCCCGCCCCCTGGCCAGCCCGGAGCTGATCGCCGGAGTCCTGCAGGCCGCGCGGCGGCACGGGGGCGCGGTGCCCGGCCTCGCGGCCGACGACATCATGGCGATCGCGGACGACGGCCTCGAGAACCTGCCGTCCGGCACCGCGATCCGGGCCCAGACCCCCCAGGCGTTCCACGCCCGCCCACTCCTCGACGCCTACGAAGAGGCCGCGCGGCAACGGTTCGAGGGCACCGACACCTCGTCGGTGATGGAACGCTTCTCCGCGCTGCCCATCCACTGGGTCGCCGGGGAGCAGGAGAACATCAAGGTCACCTACGCGCACGACCTGGTGATCGCCGAACAGGTCCTGGCCTCGGCGAACTACCGGAGATGAGGCAACCATGGACACCGTCAGGCACGCGGAACTGACCTGCTCCCGGTGCGGCACGGACACCGTGCACGAGGTGGTCTACGCCGGCCGTCTCCTGGTCCAGGTCACCTGCACCACGTGCGGCAAAACGTTCGGCCGGGACGTGCGCGGCGAGTACCTGGCCGATCTCCGTCAGCGGCTGGCCACCAAACCGAAGCGCATGTTGCGCCGCCTGCGCAAGGACCCGCTCCGGTTCGCGGGCTCGCTGCCCAAGACCGTCTCGGCCAAACCGCTGGAACTCCTCTCCGAGATCCGCGTGGTCTGGCACTCCGGCAAGAACCGCCAGGGACGTCGACGGCGCTCCTGAAACCGGCGCGCAGCGGCCGTATTCCTCCGCGACCTCGCCGGGGGTGAGCCGTCCGCCTCCGCGGAACCAGCGGGCGGCGCTCACGCACATCTCCGCGGATCGCACAGGACGCGAGAGCGGGGCTGGTCGTGGGCACGCCGCTCACGTGGACGGCGCTGGTCCGCGCGTTCGGGTACCA
The DNA here is from genome assembly GCF_030814215.1 of Amycolatopsis thermophila. NCBI lineage: Bacteria > Bacillati > Actinomycetota > Actinomycetes > Pseudonocardiales > Pseudonocardiaceae > Amycolatopsis > Amycolatopsis thermophila. The sequence continues at coordinate 6,574,478 of NZ_JAUSUT010000001.1, forward strand.
CATCTCGACCGGTTTCGTCGGCACCCCGATCATCTGCGACACCCTCACCGCCACCGGGCACGCCGACGCCTCCTCGCGCCCGCTCACGGCGACAGACTGCCCATCGTGGTTTTACCCGGTGACCATGGGCGCCACCACGACACCACGTGGTCCCCTCGGCGAAGTCACGGGTCCGGGGCCGAGGGCCTCGACGATCGCCGGCACCCTCGTGCCCGCCGGCCGGCGGCAGGATCGGGGCGGCCTGGTCGCCGGCGGCGAAGTGGTCGTCAAAGTGGCACATGCCGCCGGCGGCAAGCTTCACCCGGATCTCGCCCAGCTCGACAACTCCATAGCGGCCGGAAACCTCCCGCGGCACCGCACCGGGGTCGGCATGCGACCACCGCAGCATTGCGTGAACCGTGGGAATGCCAGAAGGTTAGGCAGGCCACTAAAAAGTTGGAATTCCCGAACCGGAAAGGCCCGGCGGAGCTCAGCTCGGATCGTCGGCCGGACGGTCCAGCAACTGTTCCACCAGCGCACGGCAGGCCGGGCCCGGCCGCCTGCCCGCCGCCGTGGCGAGGTGGATCTTCCGTTCCGCCCAGGGTTCGGCCAGGTCGATGACCGCGACTCCGTCCAGGAATTCCTTGCCCACCAGGCTTTCCGGTTGCACGGTGACCCCGAGCCCGGCTCGGACGAGACTGAGCGCGACAACGCCTGTGCGCACGCGCTGGCCGGGCTCGAACTCGCGGCCCAGCCGGCGCGCGGCCGCGCGGAACGCATCGACCATCGGGCCCACGGCGATGACGTTCTCCGGGAGCAGTTCTTCGAACGTCACGCTCAGCCGGTCGGCGAGCCGGTGGTCGCGCGGCAGGGCCACCACGATCCGGTCCCGGCGGTACGGCGTGACGTCGAGGCCCGTGAGGTCGAGTTCGTGCGCAGCGGCGAACAGGCCGAGATCCGCATCCCCGCGCGCGACCTGCTGCACGATCTCCAGGTTTTCGACCTCGTGGACGATCAACCGAATCTTCGGATACTGACGGCCGAATTCACCGAGTTCTCGCGCGAGGAACGGCGCGATGATCGACTGCGCAGACGCCACGGTCAGGTCGCCCTGCATTCCTTCGGTGAACGCGGCGATCTCGGAGCGGATGTCCTCGAGGCTGCCGAAGATCTTGCGGACGTGCCGGGCCAGCACCGTGCCGGCGGGCGTCGGCATGACCCCGCGCGGAGTGCGTTCCAGCAGCTCGAGCCCGGCGATGTGCTCCAAGTCGTGGATCCGCTTGGTGGCGGTCGATGCCGACACGTTCTCCCGGATCGCGGCCAGGCCGATCTGCTTCTCCTCGACCGCGGAAAGGAACAACCGCAGCGTGAGCAGGTCGACCTGCCGGATCAGGTGCACCCTGTTGAACGTGCCCACCGATCACCTCCTTCCCCGGATTCAACCTCGTCGGCCGGCGGCCGACAAGTCAGGCGGGCGCGGCCCGCTCGACGAGGTTCACCTTGACGTGATCAGGGCGCTTGAGGGTGCCCTCCCGGACGAGGGTGACGATCGTCTTGACGTTGAGCGCGGACCGGACCCGCTGCTCGATCGTGGCGCGCAGGTCCGTCTGCCGTTCGGGCGTGAAGCCGGCGGCGCATTCGACGACCAACGGCAGCGGCTTCTGGGTGGAGTGGCCGTCGAAGTCGGCGCGGATGCGCATCTCCCCGGACGCGGCCGGGACCAGCTCGGCGACCAGCTGCTTGATGGCGGAGGAGAAGACGTTGATATCGCGGACGATGAGCATGTCGTCGGTGCGGCCGACGCAGCGGATCTTGTAGCCGGTCCGGCCGCACGGGCAGTCTGTCCCGGTCACGACGACGTGGTCGCGGGTCCGGAACCGCAGCAACGGCGAGGCCTGCCGCCGGAGAGCGGTGTAGACGAGTTCGCCCCGCGCCCCCTCGACCGGGGCGACCTGCTCGCCGCACCGTGCTCGACTCGGTGCGCGGCAACCAGGCGATCGTCGTGCCGGCGTTCCTCGCCGCGGGGTATCACGTGCGGACGGACATCCCGGCGCAGATCGCCGCGAGCGGGCACCGCAACACCCTGCTGGCCGACCCGTTCGGCCCGGCGCCGGAACATGGGCAGTCCGCCGACGAAGCCCTTGCTCATCCCGAACGCGTGCAGCAGTCGGTCACCGGGCCGGAAACCGTTCGCGTAGAGGGCCCGCGCGCCCAGCTCACACCAGGTCGTGATGTCACTCGCGGTCAGCCCGGCGTAGGACGGGCTGCCCTGGTGCCGAGGAAGCCTGCATCTGCACGATCTCCCCCGGGGCCGCGGCCACGTGCGATCCCAGCGGCGGGGACGCCGCCAGGCTGTCGCGCAGCTCCTGCTTCTCCGTGAACGGGAGGCCGGCCAGGTCTTCGACGGTGCGGACCTTCGCCGGGTCCACCCCGGCTTCGGCGAACTTCGCCCGGTAGAAAGCACTTCGCTCGACGAGGTACGCCATCTGCTCCCGCAGCCGCGCGTCCTGCACGGCCCGTGCCTCGCCGGGCCGCGCGGACTCGATCGCGCTCCAGTGGTTCGCGGAGTAGGGCGACCATGACACGTCTTCTTTCTGCTGAGGGGTCAGGCGCGCGTCGGCAGGACCGCGCCGAGCAGGTCGTTGTCCGCGCCGACTTCGCGGACGGCGTGCAGCGGCGGCGGCCGCAGGCCGTCGAAGGACAGCGGGAGACCGACGACCCCGATCTCGCCCGGTTCCGGGGCGCCGATGATGCCGAGTTCGCGCGTCTGCTCGTGCGCGACGAGTTCCGCCGTCGTCTGGACGGGGGCGCACGGGATCCCCGCGGCCTCCAGGCGGTGCCGCCACTGCGCCCGGGTGCCGGTGGCGAGGCGTTCCCCGATCAGCCGGTCGATCTCGGCCCGGTTCGCCAGCCGCGCGGCGTTGGTGGCGAAGCGGGGGTCGCCGGCCCACTCCGGCCGGTCGAGCGCGGCGCACAGCCGGGCGAACAATGCGTCGTTGGCGCAGCTCACGACCAGCGCGCCGTCGGCGGTGGCGAACGCCCGGTGCGGCACGATGAACGCCACCCCGGAGCCGTGCCGCCCGCCAGGGTTGCCGTCGGCCTCGTAGCCGGCGATGCCGACGGACATCCACGCGATCGCCGTCTCCAGCAGGGAGGCGTCCACGTTCGCGCCGGTGTGCTTGACGTGCCTGCGGTGCAACGCGGCGAGCACGCCGATCACCGCCCACATCCCGGTCCCGAAGTCCACGATGGACACCCCGGCGCGGACGGGTTCGCCGTCCTCCTCGCCGGTGACGTCCATGATCCCGGAGAACGCCTGCATCAGCGGGTCGTACCCGGGCAGCTCGCGCAGCGGGCCCGCCTTGCCGAACGCGCCGATCTCGCAGTGGATCAGCTCCGGCTTGGTCACCCGCAGGCTTTCCGCGTCCAGGCCGTAGCGCGCCGCGGTCCCCGGCCGCAGGTTGTGCAGGAAGACGTCGGCTCGCTCGGCGATCAGCCGGTGCAGCGTCGTGAGCTGCTCGCGGTCCTTGATGTCAAGGCTGAGGTAACGGCGGCCGCGGTTGAGCGCGTGGAACGCGGCCCCGTCGCCCTTCCACTGGCTCGGGCCCCAGCCCCGCGCGGAGTCGCCGGTGGGCCGCTCCACCTTCCACACCTCGGCGCCGAGCTCGGCCAGGATCTTGCCGGCGAACGGCGCGGACGCGCTGTCGCTCAGCTCCACCACCACGATGCCCGTCAGGGGCAGCTCACGCGTCATCGCGCACTCCGTTCCCGGCCGCGCCCGAGGCGACCAGCTCGCCGATCTCGTCGTCCCCGAAGCCGAATTCCCGCAGCAGCTCCTCGGTGTGCTCGCCGAGCCGGGGCGCGGGGTACCTCAGCTCCGGGGTGCTCTCGCTCCAGCGCTGAGGGATACCGATGGTGCGCAGCTTGCCCTCCGAGGGGTGGTCCTCCTCGGCGAAGAACCCGACCTCGGTCAGGTGCGGGTCGGTGAGGAGGGTTTCCGGGGTGTGCATCCGGATTACCGGGATGTCGGCCTCGCCGAGCAGTTCGAGCCACTCGGCGGTGGTCCGGGTGGCGAACTCCTTCGCCAGGAACGCGTACAGCTCACCGATCTGCTCGGTGCGGCCGTGAATGTCGGCGAACCGGGGGTCGGCGGCCAGGTCCGGCCGGCCGACCGCCGTGAAGAAGCGCTGCCAGTGCCGGTCGGTGTAGATGTTGACGCCGAGGTAGCCGTCGAGCGTCCGGTAGGGCTTGCGGTCGGGGTTCATCATCCGCGCGTAACCCCAGTCCCCGATCGGCGGCACGAACGTGTGCCCGTAGAGGTGGTCGCCCATCGCGAAGTGCGCGAACGTCTCGAACATCGGGACCTGCACCTCCTGCCCGCGCCCGGTCCGTTCCCGGTGGTACAACGCCATCGCGATCGCTGACGAGGCGGCCATCCCGACCACGCGGTCCGCGATCGCGGTGGCCACGTACGCGGGTTCGCCCCGTCCGCGGCTCTGCAGCACCGGCATGCCGACGGCGGCCTGGATCAGGTCGTCGTAGGCGGGCTTGTCGGCGTACGGGCCGTTCTGGCCGAATCCGAAGCAACCGCAGTACACCAGCCGCGGGTTGATCTCCCGGACCTCGGGGTAGGACAGGCCCAGGCGGTTCATGGCCGCCGGCCGCAGGCTGTGCAGCAACACGTCCGCCGACCGCAGCATGCGGATGAAAGCGCTCCGTCCGGCGCGCTGCTTCAAGTCCAGCACCAGGCTGCGCTTGTTCCGGTTGAGGTGCAGGAAGATCGCGGACATCCCGGGATTGCGGCGCGGTCCGACGCCGCGGGTGGTGTCCCCCTCCGGGGACTCCACTTTGGCGACGTCGGCGCCCATGTCCGCCAGCAGGAGCGACGCGTACGGCCCCATGAAGTTCGAGGTCAGGTCGAGGATCCGCACGCCGTTGAGCGGTCCGGCCACGTCACCCTCCCGAGGTGGGGGCGAACACGGGGAGCGTCTGCGCCCCGCGCCGGACGAACCGGACCTCGACCGGCATGCCGATCTCGACGACGGCGGGGTCGGCCTCGATCTGGCCGAACAACCGGTACCCCTCGGCCAGCTCGACGAACCCGACGGTGTAGGGCACGATCGCGGTCCACACCGGCGTCGGTCCGCGCATGACGGTGCTGAACGACCACACCGTGCCGCGACCGCCGGACTCCTCCCAGCGCAAGCCCCGGAACGAACAGTGCGGACAGTACGAATGCGCCGGCCACACGACCTCACCGCACGAATCGCAGCGCTGGAAGGTCAGTCGTTCCTCGTCGAGGGCGGCCCAGTAGGGCTCGGCGTCGAGCAGCCGGTACGGCTGCGGCCAGTCCTCGCTCATCACGGCCTCCCGTCGTGGCCGGACAACAACATCACGCCAGCCGCGGCCAGCATTCCGCCCGCGCCCTGCACCAGTACCGTGCGCGGTTTCCGCGCCGGCGCCAGCCCCAGCGCGGTCCCGCGGAGCTGGCGGACGGCCTCGACGAGGCTGTCCATGTTGCAGGAGATCCCGGGCTGGCCGAAGGACAGCCAGCCGCCGTTGGTGTCGGCGGGCAGGTCGCCGTCCGGGCCCGTGCGGCCCTCGCGGTAGACGTCGATGCCGTGGCCCTTCTTCGCGAACCCGAGGTCCTCCAGGATGATCGGGCCCATGTGCGCGAAGTTCACCGACAGCTGCACCATGTCCACATCGGACGGGGTGAGCCCCGATCGCGCGTACGCCTGCCGGGCCGCTTCCACGGTCGCGGTGTGCGTGAGGTTCGGGAACTCGCCGAGCCCGGCGAACCGGCCGTCGCGCATGTTCACCCGGTCGGTCAGGTACTCGTGCGTGGTCGCCGAGCCGTAGCCCAGCACCCACACCGGATCGTGGGCCTCGCGAGCGCGTTCCGGTGAGGTCACGACGAGCGCGCCGCCGGTGCCGCCACCCCACGTCGAGCACATCCACCGCCGCAGCGGGGTCGCGACATACGGCGAGGCCAGCACCTTCTCCCGGTCGATCTCGCCGTGCTTGCGCTTGGCGGCGTGCGGGTGGTGCGCGCCCCAGCGCTGGTTGGCCACCACGACGTCGGCCAGGTCGGCTTCGGTCAGCCCGTACTCGTGGAAGTACCGGCAGGCGGCCTGGGCGTAGAGCGACGGGATCGTCGGCACGTAGGGCACCTCGAACTGCGGGTCCGCGTCGGCCTCCGAGCCCATCGCGACCGCGTCCACGAACAACTCGGTCGCGTCGCTCTGCACGCACAGCACGTACTCGGCGGCGCCCGCCGCGATCATCTGCGCCGCGACGCCGATCGTGGAGGTCAGGCCGGCGCCGTGCAGGGTGATCTCGCTGTTCAGCGTCACCGGCATCTGCAGGTGCGAGATGAAGATGTTGCTCCACTGGGACCGCTTGTCCGCCCACGGCGAGCGCCCGGTGAACACCGCGTCCACCTGGTGCTTGCCGATCCCGGCGTCGGCCAGTGCGGCCATGGTTGCTTCGGTGGCCAGTTGCAGCGGGTCCTTCCGGTCGGCCTTCGACGCGTAGGCGTCGCCCATCCCGACGATCGCGGCGACCGGGCTCATTGCTTCTCCGTGGGCAGTGACGCCGCCAGCAGCTCTTCGAGGTCCTCGCGACGGCGCAGCATCAGCAGGCTCCACTCGCTGCGCTGCACCACGTAGCCGTCCTGGTTGAGGGCCTTCATCAGGAAGGTCGTGACGCCGGAGCGGTCGTCCTTCTCCTTCTTCGCGGTCACCTCAGCGGTCACGTAGATCGTCTCGCCGATCGCGACCGGCTTGAGGTAGCGCAGGTTGTCGATGCCGTAGTTCGCCTGGATCGACGGGCCGAACTGGATCAGCCCGGTCATGATCGAGTACGTCAGCGAGCCCTGCACCAGGCGCTTGCCGAAGCGGGTCTGCTCGGCGTAGTGCCGGTTCGAGTGGATCTCGATCCAGTTGCCGGTCAACGCGCAGTAGTTGACGACGTCGGCCTCGGTCACCGTCCGCCCGCCCGAGCGAAACGTCTGCCCGATCTCCAGCTCGTCGTAGGGCATGTCGATGCGGTTGTTGATCTCCATTGACCTCGTTCTCCTCGGGATCGCGGCCGCTCAGGCGGGCAGGCGCATCGACTTGGCGATGATGGTGCGCTGGATCTGCGAGGTGCCGCCGCCGATCGTCGACTGGATGCTCTCGCGCAGGTAGCGTTCCATGTCGCCTTCGGGCAGGTTCGCGTAGCCGCCGAGGATTTGCATGCCGTCGAGCGCGCACTGCTTCAGGGTTTCCGAGCCGTACAGCTTGGCCATCGACGTCTCGCGGGCGGCGGGCAGGTTGTCCGCCTTCATCTGCGCGGCGCGGTAACACAGCAGCCGGGCGGCGTCGACCCGTGTCTGGTTCTCCGCCAGCATGTGCTTGAGCACCTGGAACTCGTAGATCGGCTTGCCGAACTGGATCCGCTGGTGGGCGTAGCGGTTGGCGTTGTTCACGGCTTCCTGGGCGTTGCCGACGTACGCAGCGGCCACCGCGCAGCGCTCCAGCTCCAGGTGTTCGGTGATGATCTGCCAGCCTTGGCCGACCTCGCCGAGCAGCGCGTCGGCCGGCACGCGCACGTCCTGGAGGAAGATCTCGGTGGTGCCGGTCGCGTGCCGCGACAGCGTCGGCAGCTTGCGGATCTCCAGGCCCTGCGTGTCGTTCGGGATCAACAGCACCGACAGGTCGTTGTGCTTGTCCTCCCTGCCCGTGCGGACCAGCATGGCGATGACCGTGTCCTTCGCCGCGGCGCCGCTGCACCACAGCTTCGAGCCGTTGACGACCCAGTCCCCGTTTTCCTCCTGCCGGGCGTGGGTCTTGGTGTTGGCCGCGTCCGAACCGGCGTCCGGCTCGGAGATCGACACGGAGAACCGGATCTGTCCGTGGATGAACGGCTTGACGTAGCGGGCCTTCTGCTCGACGGTGCCGTACTTGATGATGTTCATCGCGGTGAAGGTCGGCACGAGCACCGAGCAGGCGAAGTCGAACCCGAACTTGCCCAGCCCCTCGGCCATCAGCGAGTAGTCGAAGATGTCCCCGCCGGAGCCGCCCTCGGACTCCGGGATGAGGATGCCGAGCCAGCCCTGCTTGGCGATCTTCTCGTAGGCCTCGTACGGGTACCGGCGCTCGAAATCGCATTTGCGCACGTACTCGACGGTGATCTCGTTGTCCATGAAGTCGTTCACGGTTTCCAGCCACGCGGCCTGCGACTCGTTGAGGAAATTCCTGGGCATTGTTCGTGCTCCCATCGCGGTTTCCCCCAAGCTAATCCGGCCGGACCGGTAAATCAATTGACGATTCTCGAATTCGCGGTTCGGTCGATCCGAATCGGTTTCCGCCGAACGCGCCGGCTGCGCGCAGGCACGCAAGCTCGTCCGGCGAGAAGCCCCAGTCGCCGAGCACCTCGTCGCCGGGCGCCGCGGGCGGCCGCTGGATCGCTCCCGGAGTGCGGCTGAACCGCGGGGCGGGCGCGGGCTGCACGATGCCGTCCACCTCGACGAAGGTCCCGCGGGCCCGCAGGTGGGGATGCTCCGGCGCCTCCGCCATGGACAGCACCGGGGTCAGGCACACCTCCCGGCCCTGGGCAAGGGCGCACCACTCGTCGCGGGTCCGCGTGCGGAAGACCGCGGCGAAGCGTTCCTTCACCTCCGGCCAGCGGTCGCGGTCGTGCTGGTCCGGCAGCTCGTCCTCGGCGAAGCCGAGCAGCGCCACCGTCGCCCGCCAGAACCGCGCCTCGTTCGCGGCGATGCTGACCCAGCCGCCGTCCTTCGTCTCATAAACCTGGTACCACGGCGCGCCGGAATCGAGCCGGTTCGTGCCGCGTTCGTCGGTCCAGTAACCGGCCGCGCGGAAGCCGTACAGCGCGGTCATCAGCGATGCCGATCCGTCCACCATGGCCGCGTCCACGACCTGCCCGTGCCCCGACTGCCTGCTCTCCAGCAGAGCGGACACCACGCCCAGGGCGAGGTAGAGCGCGCCGCCACCGAAATCGCCGACCAGGTTCAGCGGGATGACCGGCGGCCCGCCCGCTTCGCCGATCGAGTGCACGACACCGGTCAGCGAGACGTAATTGACGTCGTGGCCGGGCGCGCGGGCCAGCGGCCCGTCCTGTCCCCACCCGGTCATCCGGGCATACACCAGCGCGGGGTTGACGGCCAGGCACTCGTCCGGCCCGAGCCCGAGTTTCTCGGCCACTCCCGGCCGGAAGCCCTCCACCAGCACGTCGGCGCGCTCGACCAGACGCAAGACCACGTCGACCGCCTTCGGGTGTTTCAGGTCCATCGTCGCGCTCCGGCGGCTCCGGTTCATCAGGTCGTACCGGGGATCGATCGGAGCGCCACCGTCGTACCCGGGCGGCCGCTCGATGCGCACGATGTCGGCGCCGAGGTCGGCCAGCAGCATGCAGCCGAACCGGGTCGGCCCGACGCCGCCGAGCTCGACGATCCGCAGGCCGGTCAGCGGTCCGCCGGAATTCGGCCCTTTCGTCAACACTCCCATCAGCCGGATGCTACGCGGACCATCGCGGCAATCCTATTTCGCAAACCCGAAGCAGCGGTTCGAGAACTCCGAATTGAGCGCCCGGTGGTCCTGCTTGAGCTACGGCGCAATTCACATTCACGCGGCACCCCCACTCGGCGAGGGGCGTTCGATCACGACGCCGGAATCCCCGCCCGCACCCGAACCCGCCACCCGTCGATCCTCCCGGCCGACGAGCCGTGGTCGCGACCATGGTCGGCAGCAGGGAACGCCTCGATGATCGATGTTTTGAGCTCGCTGTGCGGCGCCGCCACCCGCAGCGCCGGAGGCGACCCGGTGCTGGGGGTGGCGGCGCTGGTTGACGGCCCACCGCAAGCCGCTCCGTCGCTGAGGAAACAGCTCCTATGCCGGGTCCTTGTGCTGCTCGCCGGTAGAAGTCTGGTCTTCGAGCAGGGGACGGTTGGTTGTGCGCATGCCGAAGAGGCCGATCGTGGCACCCCCCAGCACCAGCACACCCGCGATCACCGCGAAATAGCCGCCGAAGCCCAGCACGGCGACAAGGCCGGCAGTGCCGAATCCGGCGGCGAACACGCCGATCCGGCCGAGCCCGTTGGCCAATCCGGTCCCCAGGCCGCGCAGCGGGGTCGGGAACATCTCCGGCAGGTACGCGTACAGGAACACGGTCTGGGTCTGCAGGAACATCGTCACCAGGAATCCGGTGACGAGCACGATCGCGGGCTGACCGGCGGCCCCGAACGCGACCACCAGCGCCCCGACGATCACCGTCATCACGGGGAGCAGCACCTTGCGTTCCCACCGGTCCACCACCGGCCACGCGAGCAGCGCACCCGGAACCGCGGCGATCGAGAAGTAGGAGGTGAAGCCCAGTGCCTGCGTCGTGCTGTATCCCTGGTGCACGAGCAGGGTCGGGACATAGGCGTTGTAGCCGTAGAACGCGATGACGATCAGGATCGTGCTGACGCTCATGACGATCGCGTTGCGCCGGTTGCGGCCGCGCAGGAGTTCCGCTGCCCTGCCGGGGCGCACGGCCGGTTCCTCGACGGGAGTGGGCAACCGGCCGCCGACCTTGCTCGTGGCTTCCGCTTCAAGGCGGGCGACGGTCGCCTTGGCGCCGAGGTGATCGCCGTGCATGCTCTGCCATCGCACGGACTCCGGCAGGATCCGGATGCCGGCGATGCCGACCACGGCCCCAGCCGCGCCGAGGACGAACACCCAGCGCCACATCCCGGGGCCCGCGGGAATCGTCAGGCGCGCGAACCACGCGGCCACCGGGACCCCGATCAGCCCCACCGCCAGCAGCACGGCCTGATACCGCCCGCGCGAGCGCTTGGGAAACATTTCCGCGACGTACACGATCAGCACCCCGGTCATTGCCTGGACACCGAATCCGGTGAAGAACCGCAGCGCGAGCAGGGCCGGGAGCGTCGTGGCCAGCGTGGTCAGGAGCGAGAACAACGAATACGCCAGTACGGCGCCGATGATCGTCCGCTTCCGCCCGAAGCGATCGGACACCCGGCCCCCGACGAGACCGCCGGCGAACATCCCGAGGAAGGTGACCGAGGTGACGACACTGACGTCCTTGAGCGACAGGCCCCATTCCTGGCTGATCGCGGGCGCGGCATAGGAGAACGAGTTGATATCGACGAGGTCGAACGCGAACAGTGCGCCGAGTACCGCGCACCACAGTTTCTGTGAACGGGTGACGATCGGCAACGAACTCAGTCGTGCCGGTGCCGAATAGGAATTCCGCTGATTGGTGGCCTCGTGCTCGGGTATCGTCATGTGATCCGCTCTTCGTGATCGGGGCTGACGCCGGCGGGAGAAGGGGGCGCCTGCGCATGCGTGCGTGATGGATGCCACTGTGCTGAACCCGTTTCGCCGCGGCAATCTAAGTTTCGCCTCGCGCAACCTGTGTTCTGATGAGGTGCTGGATGGTGACATCGAGCGAACCGAAGCGCATCCACGCGTGCGGCCCGGTGACCGCCGCCAGCAGCGGGCCGAGTTTCGCGGCCGCCGCGGTGAGCGGTGCTGCCAGTCGCCGCAGTCCCGCCTCCGGCAACTGCTCCTCGGGGCCGGCGATGGCGACGGCCCCTAGCGGGTAGCCGTCTTCGGGGTCGAGCAAGGCGGCACCGATTCCGTTGAGGTGCGGGTGGTTGTCGCTGAACGACATCGCGTACCCGACGGCGCGGATGGTCGCCAGCTCGTGCTCCAGCCAGGACCGCTTGCGCCGCGCGTGCGCCGCGATGACGGTCGCGGCGTGTTCCCCTGGCAGGTGGGCGAGGATCGCGCGTCCGCTGCACCCGGAGGTGAGCGGGGCGCGCTCGCCGGCGTCGAAGTCGCGCCGGTGCGGGTTCGCCGCTGGCGCGGCGCTGAGGACCAGCACCCGATGCGACCCGCTGCGCAGGTGCAGCGTCGCCGTGTGGCCGGCCTGTGCGGCCAGCGTCATGAGCAAGGGATGGGCACGTTGCAACAACGCAGGACGCGGGCCGATCAGCGACGCGAGGGCCAGTGAACGGCTGCCGATCCGATAACCGCGACGACCGCTGTGGTCGATGTAGCCGTCGCTCTGCAAGCTGCGCAACACCCGGTAGGTGCTGGCCTTCGGCAAGCCCACCGCGTCCGCGATCGCGTGCAGGCTCGCCGGTTGTTCCATTCCGGCCAGCACTTCGAGCAGCCGCAGACCGCGCCGGAACAGGTCCGGCTGCGTGGCGGTGGCCTGCTCTGCGTTCATGTCTGGTGCTCCCCTCGCTCGCGTCACCAGTGTCAACACGCCGCGCGACCCATAGCCCGCGGACACGCCGTGGCGTTTCCGGTAGCACGGCCGCCGGTTCCTGCCCGAAGGCGTTCGCGGTCAGCGGCTCGGCGACGTTCCACACCCTCCGGTACGCAAGTCCTGGCTTGTCCACTGGGTAGTTGCGCACGGCCGTGCACCGGCTGGGGCCGAACGTCTCGATGCAGGTTTCCAGCCCAGGGCCGCCAGGCCCGTGCACACTCGGCCACCCCGGCCGGGCGGAAGCCTGCAGGTAGTCGACGGCAGCCAGCCGGGCCACGAGCGCGCCGATCTTGGACGCGGCCTTCGTGCGCCGGGCGACCTCGGCGAACCCCCGCTCCCGCACCGCGAAGTGCTCGGGACGGTGCCCCAGATGCTCGGGACACGCCGCCACACCCGGCCGCAGGTCGGCAGATCCCACGATGCCGTGCGCGTGTTGTTCCGCCGGCCCGCCCGCATGCTCCACCTGCCCCGCCGCACCAGACCCGGTCGTGCGGTACCCGGCGAGGCATTCGCTGAACACGGTTTCCACCACCCCCGCGAACGTGGTGGGTGACGTCGTTGTCATCCATCTATCTCCCCGGGGAGGGTTCAGGAGCGGGTGAGTGCCTTCACGAGGCTGCCGAGATCGGGCTCCTTGTCCAGGGCGAGCACGATGGCGGCGATCGTGTCCGCCTGGCCTTGCGGCACCGCCCGCCCCGCCGTGGTCGTGAACTTCGCAACCACCTCGGCTGTCGTGAGCGGGTTGTCCGGGGTCCCGCGGCTCGCCGGCACCCGGCGGGCGACGGTGGTGCCGTCACCAAGCCGGATGATCACCTCGCCGGGGAAGTGGGCCGGGTAGTCGCTGTCGCGGTCGACCGGGCAGGTCACCTTCGCCGCCAGCGAAAGCACCTCGGGGTCGTCGTAGCGTTCGTCGTAGAAGGCGGCCAGGTCGACCCGGCCGGTGACGAGAGCGAGCGCGGTCGCGTACTGGATGCTGAAGAGCGCGTCGTAGATCGTGCGCGGCGCGATCTTGCTCTCTCGCGGCTCGGTGACCTGGTGCAGGAGCCGTTCACTGGTCGGGGCTTCGATGCAGGCGATCTCGCTCACCCGCACGCCGCGTCCGTGTAGTTCGTCGCGCACAGCCAGGGCCGCGTCGATGAACGCGTGGGTGAAATGGCAGCACGGGTAGGGCTTGAGCGCGATCTCGGTGGTCGCCCACCGCGACCCCAGCGTGTCGAGCCCGGTTTCGGCCCGGTCCGGCACGCGGCCCACGTGCGCTTGGTAGACGCCGTGCACGCCTTCGAACACGGTGCCGGGGCCGGCGAAGCCGGCCGCGCCCATCGTCGCCGCGACGATGCCGCTGTGTGCCGCCCACCCCGGATGCAGGCGCTTGAGCCAGGACCCGTTGATCTCCAGGATGCCGGCGGCCTGGCTGCCGGCGAGGCCGAGCGAGCGGACCGTCGCGGCGGGCTCGAGCTTGCGGAGGCGAGCTGCTGCGGCGACGGCGGCGAACGTGCCCATGATGCCCGTCGGATGAAATCCGCGGTCGTGGAGCTCGCCGGGCACCGCGCCGGCCAGGCGGCAGCCGATCTCCAGGCCGATCACGTACGCGAGCAGCGCTTCCTGACCGGTCGAGCCGCGTTCCTCCGCCACCGCCAGGGCCGTGGCCAGCGCGGGTGCGCTGGCGTGGTGGACGGCCCGGATGTGCGTGTCGTCGAAGTCCAGGCCGTGGATCAGCGTGCCGTTGGCCAGTGCGGCCGATGCCGCGGGCAGGCGCGTGCCGAAGCCGACGACCCCGGCATCGTCGCCGGTCCCGAGCTGCCGGGCCGCTTGGTGAATCGCGGTGCCGAAATCGGTCGTGGACGAGGCCAGGGCGATGCCGAGGGCGTCCAGCGCGTGGAGGCGGGCACGCTCCGTCACCTCCTCTGGTACATCGTCGATCGTCAGGTCCGCGGTGAAGGCCGCGATTTCCTCGGCGTAGGTCTGGTGCGTCATGGTCGCCGGCTTTCGGTGAGCTTCTCCTGGGGGTTGCGGCCGCGCAGTCCGAGCGCGGCCGCCGTATCGAGGACGGCACGGGCCGTCCGGAGGGTCGCCGCGTCGATGAGGTGCCCGTCATGTGCGGCGGCCCCATCGCCACCAGCGAGCGCCGCGTCATAGGCCGCGACCATCCGTTCCGCGGCCGCGATCGCCTCCCGGCTCGGGGCGTAGACATCATTGGCGATCTCGATCTGCGCGGGATGGATGGCCCACTTTCCGGTGAACCCAAGTGTCCGCGACCAGACACACTCCCGCCGGTAGCCGTCGAGGTTGCCGATGTCACCGTAGGCACCATCGACGGCGGCGACGCCTGCCGTGTGCGCAGCGAGGGAGATGGCCGTGCGCACCGAGTGCCACACATCTCCCGGGTACAGGTCCTGGCGGTCGTTGCCCGCCACCGCGAGATCGGCGTCCATCGACGCTGAGAAGTCGCCAGGACCGAACACGAGCGACTCGATCCGGTCACTGCTGCGGGCGATCTCGGTGAGCCGCTCGATCGCGGCGGCGTCTTCGACCAGCACCTGTATTCCCACCCGGTGTTCGATGCCCAGCTGGGATTCGAGTTCGGTCAGCGTGGTGTCGACCCACCACACGTCACGCCGGGCCACCACTTTCGGCACGACCACGAGATCCACCTGGCTCCCGCTGCTTCCCACGACGGCGGACAGATCGGACAGCGCCATCCCGGTGCCGGGCTGGTTGATCCGGACGGCGAGCAGCCGGTCCGACCAGACGGGATCGCGGCTCACTTCGGCCGCGATGCGGCGTGCCTCGTCCTTGCGGTCCGGGCTGACGCCGTCCTCGAGATCGAGAATCACGACGTCGGCGGCGCTGCGGGCGGCCTTGCCGATCATCCTCGTCGACGTCGCCGGGGTGACCAGGTAACTGCGGTGGCGGCGGGTCATGCGCGATCACCGCCTCCCGCAACCAGCCACGGGATCCAGGCCCGGGCGGCCGGCATCGTTCGCGGCACCTGGCAGAGATCACGCAGGCGACCGAGCGTTTCGGCCGGCCACCCGGCTGCGGTGGCTGCCTGGATCAGCTTGTCGTCGACGACCCGGCGGTTGTCCGGATCGCCGCTCTCGCCGCGCGGCAGGTCGCGGTGGCGCTCCAGCCTGACACCATCGCCAGTCTGGAGACACACGGTGGCGGCTGCCGGGCCCTGATCCGGATCGATCGCGACCATGATCCGCGCAGCGAGCGCCTGGACAGCCGGATCGTCCAGGCGCCCGTACGACGCCCACGTCACCTGCCCGTCGAGCAGCGCCACCGCGCACTGGAACCGGACGCTGAACTGCGCGTCGACGACATTGGCCGGACGCACCTTGTGCGGCGCATCCCCACCCACGATCGAGTCCGCCCGCGGGCTGATCACGACCGTGACCGAATCGGCGCGTCGCATGCCCAGCTCAGAATGCAGATCCAGGCAGATGTCCGTCGCGGCGTGCGTCAGGCGGCACGACGGATAGGGTTTGAACCCGGTGTCGAGCAAGTACCAGGCGCTGCCCAGATCCGCGGTCAGCGCGCCCGGATCCGGTACCGTGCCGAAGTTGATCAAAGCGCCGGCGTCGCCTTCGATCGCGGCCGCAGAACCACGGAACCCCGACGCCGCCAGAAGCACCGCGGTCAACCCGTTCCGCGCGGCGAGACCCGCATGCAGGCGCTTGTTCCACGCACCGTTGCAGAGATACTGCATCGACCCCGACGCCATCGACCCGGCCAGCCCGAGCGCGGATTCGGTCGTGGCGGCGTCCAGGCCCAGCACTCTCGCCGCCCCGGCCGCGGCGCCGAACGTGCCGGCGATCGCCGTGGGGTGGAATCCGCGGTCGTACGCGCCCCCGCCGATCGCACGGCCGACCCGGCAGCAGACCTCGTGCCCGGCCACCAGCCCGCTCAGCACGTCGGGTCCGGCCGCGCCCGCGTGCTCCGCGGCGGCCAGCACTGCGGGAATGACAGGTGCGCCGGGGTGCGAGCACGCCGGGATGTTGGTGTCGTCGAAATCGAGGCTGTGTGCGAACATCCCGTTCAGGAGTGCGGCGTGTTCCGGAGACGCCGTGCCGCGCCTGCCGATCACGGTGCAGGGTCCGCCGTCGTCGCCCAGCGCGCGGACCGTGCGCAGCACCGGCTCCGACGACTCGAGGCGGGCCCCCAGGGTCGCGACGGCCAGGAAGTCCGCGAGGCACAGTCCCGTCACGTCCATCACCGCAGCAGGCGGCCCACCGGCCGTAACGCCGGCTGCGAGTTCGCTCAGCTGCCTGGTCGCACCGGCGCTCATGCTGCCCGCATCTTCGAAAGGTTGGTGCGCCGGTACTCGACGACGACCTCGTCCCGCTGGTTGTACCCCGTGGTGCGCCATTCCACGACACCCCAGCCGGGCCGTGAGCGGGTCACCTTCGTCGTCAGGACTTCGGAACGGGCACGGACGGTGTCTCCTGCGTAGGTCACCGCCCCGTACACCAGGTCTTCGATGCCGAGGAACGGCCCGCCGGCTTCGGACAGGTCCTCGACCGACAGCCCGAGCACAGTGGAGTAGACCAGGAACTGGTTGATCGGGATCGTGCGGTAGCCGAGGCGCCGCGCGTACGGCTCATCGAAGTACATCGGATTGTGGTGCATCATCCGAGTGCTGTAGGCGATGCTCTCGGCCAGGGTGAAGGTCCGTCCCCAGTGGTGGACGAACTCCCGGCCCACTTCGAAGTCCTCGAAGGACAGGCCGCGGGTGCGAACGACAGTGGTCATGACTCTCCCGATCGGGTCGTCTCGGGGCGTGCGCCGGGGCGTCGCCGCCGTCGGAGTGGTCCCCACTCTAAATATCAGAGGTTTTTTGTCAAGCCCCTTGCCGAGGCTCGCCCGCGTTGCTTACGGTCAATACCTCTGATGTTTTAGCTGCACGGGAAACCGTTGAACAGCCTGGAAAACCTCAAGGAAGCAGGTGCCCACATGGCTGCTGCCGTCAAGATCGACTACGACGAGCTGAGGGAGGCGACGCGTGAGTTCGCCGATCGCGAGGTCGTGCCGATCGCGGCGCAACTCGATCTCGAGGACGCGCGCATCCCGGTCGACCTCTACGAGAAAATGGGCAAGATCGGTTACTTCGGGATCATGGCGCCCGAGGAGTACGGCGGACTCGGGCTCGACGCACGAGCTCTCGGGGTCGTCACCGAGGAGCTGTGCCGCGCCAGCCTTTCGGTCGGCAGCCTCATTCAGCGCAACGTGGTGACCGGAAGCATCATCGCCCACCATGGCACCGAGGACCAGAAAAGCCGGTACGCGCCGGGCCTCGCCAGCGGTGAACTACAGTCGGCGTCCGCCGGTACGGAACCCAATGCCGGCTCCGATGCAGCGAACATCCAGACGACCGCACGCCGCGACGGAGACCACTATGTCGTCAAGGGCACCAAGCAGTGGTGCACCAACGCCGACGTGGCTGACGTGCTCTTCCTTTACGTGCGCACGTCGGACACGTCCAAACACAGCGGCCTCAGCCTCCTGCTCGTCGACAAGCCGCGGGATGGGTTCCTGCCCCCGAAGCTGGACGGCACCCATCTCGCGACCGCCGGCTATCGGGGAATGAAGTCGTTCCAGCTCTACTTCGATGATCTCGACGTCCCGGCGGACAACCTCGTCGGCGGCGAAGAAGGCCACGCCTTCGCCCAACTCATGGCGGGCTACGAAATCGCCCGGACAGGGTTCGCCTTCCGCTGTGTGGGCCTCGCACAGGCCGCCTACGAAGCCGCCGTTCGCCACGCCGAGGAGCGGGTTCAGTTCGACAAGCCGCTCAAGGAGTTCCAGGCCGTCCGGTTCCGGCTCGCCGACATGCGGACGCAGATCGAAGCGGCGCGGGCGCTGGCGACGCAAGCCGCGGAGAAGCTCGACTCCGGCGCGCGCGCCGATCTGGAGGCCGGAATGGCCAAGCTGTTCGCGGCGGACATGGCGCACAAGGTCTGCTGGGACGCGCTGTACATCCACGGTGGCAACGGGTACGCCATCGACACGCCGGTGAACCGGTACTGGCGCGACAGCGGGCTGCTGCCCATCGGCGAAGGAACCAGCGACATCCAGCGCGAAATCATCGCGCGCTCGATCGTGGGACGGAGCACAC
The DNA here is from genome assembly GCF_030814215.1 of Amycolatopsis thermophila. Taxonomy (NCBI): domain Bacteria; kingdom Bacillati; phylum Actinomycetota; class Actinomycetes; order Pseudonocardiales; family Pseudonocardiaceae; genus Amycolatopsis; species Amycolatopsis thermophila. The sequence goes on from NZ_JAUSUT010000001.1 coordinate 6,592,860, forward strand.
GCTGATCATGGCCTGCACCAGTCACGACAACTACTGGGAAGACTTCGCTGTCGGCACCCGGTACGAGCACGCCCGCGGCCGCACCGTGAGCAACGAGGACAACCTCGCGATCACACACCAGACCCTCAACACCGCGCAGGCACACTTCAACCTCGACTTCCTGAGTGGCCTCATGGATGGCGCCTTCGAAGAGCGGCTCGTCATGGGAGCGGTGAACCTGGCGATCATCATCGGCTTGACGACGGAGGACATGAGCGAGAACGCGATCGCGGACGTCGGGATGACCGAGATCCGCCTCACCAACCCGGTGTACCGAGAGGACACGCTCTATGCCTCCAGTGAGGTCGTGGACGTGCGCGAATCCACTCGCGAAGACGCCGGGCTCATGACGTACCGCTTCACTGGCCGGAAGGCCGACGGTACGGAGGTCGCGACGGGCCTGCGGACGGTCATGCTGAAGAAGCGCTCGCACTGGGCAGAGGCGGACGGGAACGCGGCCGGGGGTGAGCTGGATGCCATCAGCGCTTGACGGAATCCGGGTCATCGACGCGACGCAGGGCGTGGCCGGGCCTATGGCGACCCGGCTGCTGGCGCAGATGGGCGCCGACGTGATCAAGGTCGAGCGCCCGGGAAACGGCGACCCCGTCCGGCTGTGGGATGACATCGTCAACGGGATGGCGTCCGGGCACGCCTGGGTCAACCCCGGCAAACGAAGCCTCGCTCTCGATCTCAAATCCCCGGAGGGGCTCGAGATCTTCCTCGAGCTGGTCGCCGGGGCGGATGTGCTGATCGAGAACTTCGTGCCCGGCACCATGGAATCCTTCGGCATCGACTTCGATCAACTCCGGCGCGACAACCCGCGTCTGATCGTGTGCCGTATCTCCGGATTCGGCCAGGACGGCCCGTATCGCGACCGCTCGGCCCTCGATTTGATCATCCAGGGGGAAACTGGACTGATCAGCACCAACGGCACGCCCGAGCAGCCGGCCAAGATCTCCGTGTCGCTGTGCGACATCGCCGGTTCGATGTACGCGCTGACCGCGATCCTGGAGTCGTTGTACCACCGGGAGCGCACCGGCGACGGCCAGCAGATCGACCTGGCGCTGTTCGACGCGGTGATGACGTGGACGGGATACTTCCCGTATATGTGGTGGTACGGCGGAACCGAGCCGGGGCGGGTCGGGCTCAACCACCACACGATGTTCCCCTACGGCGCATACGACTGCGCCGACGAGCGGCAAGTCATTGTCGCCGCCGGCGCGGGCAGCCGCGAACAGTGGCTGAAGTTCTGCACCGCGATCGAGCACCTCGAACTGGTCGACGACCCGCTGTACTCGTCCAACCGCGCGCGCATCGAGAACAAGGTGAAGCTCGACCCGATCGTGCGGAACGCCATCCTGGCCCGCCCGCTGAAGCACTGGACGGAGCGGTTCCACGAGGTCGGGATCCCGGCGGGGGCGGTGAACGAGTTCTCCGAGGGCCTCTCGCATCCGCGGATCGCGCACCGCGGTTTCGTCAAGGACGTCGACAGCGCGGTCGGCCCGGTCAAGACGTTCGACTTCGCGCCGCAAATCTCCGGTCTGGATTCGGTGAACCGGCTGGGGCCGCCGCTGGTCGGTGAGCATTCCGGCGAGGTGCTCACGGAGCTGGGCATCAGCCCGTCCAGGATCTGCGCACTCCGCGAGCGCGGCGTGATCCAGTGACCGGTGTGGGGTCGCGGGCGGAATCCCGCGGCCCCACATCAGCGCGGTGTCTGCTTCTTGCCGCGCCGGCCGAGCTTGACGTACACCGGGTGGAGACTGTCCAGGTGGCGGCGCATGGCTTCCTCGGCCCCCGTCGCGTCTCGGGCCTCGACGGCCTCGAGGATTTCCCGGTGCTCTCGCGACACCTGGTCCCGGAATCCAGCGCCGGCGTGATCGCGTTCGATGTTCCTGTGCAACGCCGCGCTGATCGGCGACAGCAAAGCCCGCAGCAGCGGATTCGCCGTCGCATCAAGAAGCGTGTTGTGGAACTCGTTGTTGGGACTCCAGGTCGCATCATCCACAGTAGCGTCAAGGTCCACGATAGACTGCCGCAGGGCGGCGATGTGCTCGTCGGAACGACGCTCGGCCGCGATCCCGCAGGCGGGGATTTCCAGGAAGCGGCGGGCCTCGAGGATCTGTTCGGCGCTCAACTGGCTGCGGGCCAGCATCACGAGCGAGTTGCGCAAGTAGGCCTCGATGTCGTCGGTGGACGGCTCGACAACGAACGTGCCGCCGGTGACGCCCCGTGTGGCGATGACGAGCTTCTCCGCGGCGAGCGTGCGCAGCGCCTCGCGCCAAGTGCTGCGCGACACGCCGTAGCGCGCCATCAGCTCCGGTTCCGGGGGCAGGCGCTCCCCTGCCGCCAGGTCGCCGCTCATGATCTGGCTGCGCAGCGTGTCGGCAAGCTGCTGATACTGGGGAACCCGGGCGCCGGACACCATGCCGACCATCTTAGGCGCTCCCGCCCGCCGCTTCGCAGAGCACCCAGAAAACATCAGAGATTTCACCCGGGACGTCGATTCCGTCAGGACCTCTCAGCCGGACTGCCCAAGCCGGGTCACCGCGAACGCGACGTAGATGGGTGGAAGCTTGCCCGTCGCGGATCTTGACACTCCCCGGGCCGATGAAGATTCCCGGATACACCACGTCCAAGGCCAGTTCTGTGATCTCCCAGGTCACCAGGCCTTCGCGGCCAGGGAGATCACCATCTCGTCCACCTCGGTGATCCGCCCCCGCTGCCGCTTGATCACGATCTTCGGCTCGACGCTGACATCCCCGTCCACCCTCGGGCGTCGATTCCACCAGCCGGTTGGTCACAGGCCCCAAGACAGCCCTGCCCCGAGTGCGAGCTTGGAGGACGTTGCCGAACCCGAACATGAAGGTGAGACCGACGACGATGCCCACTTCGGTGCGCTGCCGTCCGTGGGTGTCTCGGCTGCGATGCCGCGTTTCACCGAGGAGTGTGGCGGGAGTAGGCGTCCATGACCACGGCGCAGTACAGCTTGCCGTGGCGGGTCGGCTGATCGGTGATATCCGTCAGCCACAGGAAGTCAGGAGCGTCGACGCTGAACTGCCGGTTGACCAGGTCCTCGGCGGTCGGCCCACCGACCAGGTTCTTCCGACGTCTACGCCGGGAGACATCCTGCAGTCCCGCCTCGCGCATCAACCGCGCGACGCGCTTGTGATTGACCTGCTCACCGTATCCCAGCACCAACTCGGCACGCACCCGTGGCCAGCCGTATGTGCCACGGGAGTCCTCGCGAATCTGTCCGATCCCCAAGCACTCGGAGGTCACTGCGACCGGGATCGCACGGGCGCACGTTCTCCCGCGCGAAGTACACCGCCGCGCGTTTGAGGATCCCCACTTCCAACTCCAGCTGCCGGGTGCGTTTCCGCAACTCCGCAAGCTCACGCCGCTCGAGGGTCGTCAACCGCGGTCCGTCCGGCCGCTCGTCAGCACCAGCCGCGGCCACCCGGTTCCGCAAACAGCTCACGCTGATCCCCAAATCCTTCGCCGGCAACGCGATCCGCGTCTCCCGACGCCGTGCCAGTTCCACCGCGCGCTGCCGAAACTCCGGCGGACGTGCAGGCATGATCCCATCAACTCTCCCACCAGACCCGAGGTGTCCGGACGACCGGGGGCCAACCTCAGATACAGGTGGTGACGTCGAGGAGAGTTTGTGGATGTCGTCGCGGCATTCCCAGCCGATGCGCACGCGTTGCCTCACGTCGTACCACGTGATCGTGCGCCCGACCAGCCACCTGTACTCGCCCGGAGCGGATCCAGGTTGGCCGCGGCGCGCGATGCGGGGGCGGATCCGTTCGGCCCCCGCACCTTCTTGCGGTACTCCCGCCCGCCCACCGGTTCTCAGCAGCGAAAACAACTTCAGAAATCAACCGATCACCATTGGGCGCGGCCTGGATGGGAGCATCTCAGCGTGATGTCGATGCCCCGGCGGCGCAAGTCAGTAGGCCAGGATCCCCGCTTCGATGCCGCGTACCCGGTCACCGCACCCGCTCATCGTCCGCGGACCGAACCCGACGATGCCCGTCCGGCGATCGCGCGGTCGACCGGGCTCGGACCCGGCCCGGTCGACCGCGAACGTCAACGCGGCCGGGTCACTCCCGTCCGCCCCGGCGGTCACGACGTGACGGCTCTTCGGGCATCGCCATCGGGTAGCCGGACGGCGTGGCGGTGACGTGGCCGTGCGCGGTCCCGGCGGCGCAGCGCCCCAGGACGGGTTGGTCATCGCCGCGCGGCCCGCGCCTTCTCCGTGGCGGCCTCGTCGAGCACGAGTCCCTCCGGATCGGCGTGCGGGTCGCCGGTGATCACGACCCCGAAGTCCCGCTTGGCGGCGGCGAGCGTGACGTACTCGTCGCGGACGTCGCGCAGTACCCGCTGCGGGTCGCGCTCGAGCGGGTCGCCCCAGCCGCCGCCCCCGTTGGTCACGTACCGCCAGGTCGCACCGGCCTCGGTGGCCCAGCCCGGGTCCCGGCCGTAGTAGAAGAACTCGCCGTCCACCCGCGGGGCCCGCGTCACGGGATCCAGGGTGCCCGCGACCGCGACCGCCGCGGCGTAGCCGGAGTCGTCCGTGGGCAGCAGGGTCTCCGGCCCGCTCGTCGGAGCGCCGTCCCGGCCGAAGACCCAGACTCCGCCGAGCGCACCGTCACCTCCTCCGCGCACACCGACGCCGCTCGCGTGGCGGAACCGCAGCGGGATCGTCTGGTGCTCACCCGGCCGCGTGTAGAGGACGTCTTTCGCGACCGCGGCGCCGCCGCGGTGCGCGCCCGGCCCGGCAGTGTCGGGCAGGAACTCGCGCCGCATGATCCGCAGCGGGAAGTCGGCTTCCAGGGACTCGCTCGAGGGCGACATGAGGTTGAAGATGTAACTGCACGAGAACCCGTCGCCGTCGCCCGCACTGGACCCGCCTCGCGGTCCGTGCTCGCCGCCGGCCATCGCGGAGCACATCCACGGCGCACCGTCGGGGCCCACGCCGTAAGCGTTGTGCACGTAGGCCGCGCCGAAGTCGCCGCCGAGGGCGGCTTCGCCGAGGACCGAGCCCAACGCTTCGCACAGGACCGTGTTGATGAGTGCGGAAACCTCGTAGTAGCAGAAGACCGCCCCGTCCGGAGGCAGCGCGCTGACCATCGAGCCGGGCGGGATCACGAGGTCGATGTCACGGAACGTGCCGGAGGTGAACTCGCTTTCGGGCGACAGCAGCATCTTCAGGCCCACGCCGACGGCGGTCTTGGCGTCGAGCGCGCCGGCGTTGATGCAGGTGCGAGCCTGCCGGGACGAGCCGCTGAAGTCGGCTTCCAGCCGCTCCCCCCGCTTGCGCAGCGTGAGGGCGACCGTGTACTCCTCGCTGTCGTCGACGCCATCGGCGTCCAGGGAACCGCTCGCGGAGTAATCACCGTCGGGCATCGAGGCGAACGCCTGCCGCATGCTCTCGGCGGAGGCGTCGCAGGCGTAGCGGAGGCTGCCCAGGTACGCCTCGATGCCGTAGCGCTCGATGATCTCCTGGATGAGCTCTTCGCCGAGCGCGCAGCAGCTCTGCATCGTGTGGAAGTCCGGCAGCATCAGCTCGGCCATCCGCACGTTGTCGAAGATCAGCGAGAACGTCTCCCGCACCGGTTCGCCGGCGTGGTAGAGCAGCCGCGGGCTGATCGAAATGCCGTCCTCGTAGATGTTGTGCTTGGCGGCGGAGAACCCGCCCGGGGCGATGCCGCCGACGTCGAGCTGGTGCGCCCGCAACGCGATGAAACCGGCGATCTTCCCGTCGTGGAACACCGGCCGGATGAAGCAGACGTCGTTGTAGTGATTGCCCATCCGGTAGACGTCGTTGCAGATCAGCAGATCGCCGGGCACCAGGTTCTCGGGCCCGAACTCCTCGACGGCGACCCGCACGCCGGCGGACATGGTGCCGAGGAAGATGGACAACCCGTTGGTCACCGCGCTCATCGCGTAGTCCTGCTCGGGCGGCGCGCAGACGCAGGCCGCGAAGTCGTAGCACAGCGCGATGATCGGCGAGAAGGCCCGGTGCAGCAGGCCGGTGGTGACGTGCTGCGCCGAGTACCGGAGCCGGTTGGCCAGCACCGAAGCGGTGAACCGATCGCAGTCGTAGCGCTCGAGGAACTGCTCGTCGGTCAGGTCCCGCAGCAATGTCGTGCTCATTTTCCTGCTCCTTCGACGCGGGTGATGACGATCTCGCCGATCCGGCCGACGGTCGCGATCAGGCCGGGCGGCACGAACGTGGTCGACATCGGCTCCCGGATCACCGCCGGGCCCTCGATGACGTCGCCGCGCATCAGGCTGTCGCGCTCGTACTCGCCGGCTGTCAGGTCGGTCTCTTCCAGGTATCGGATGGTGATCGTCCCGGCCGGCCGGACGGACTCCCCGGCCGGCCGCGCCGGCGGCTCCGGGTACTCGACCTTCGGCGTGGGCACGACCGCGGTGAGCCGGTAGGTGACGCCCTGCACCGGCATACCCTCGAAGCGGTTGCCGGAGCGCTGTTCGTAGCCGTCGTGGAAGTTGGCGATCATCGTCTCGACGGCTTCGGGGGTGATCTTGCCGTTCGGCACCTCGACGAACGGGGTCTCCCAGACCTGCCCCATGAGCTGGCCGTCGAACGAGCGGGTGAACGTGACGCGCTCGGCGTCCGCGCCCAGCGAGCGCCTCATCGCCTCCTCCATGCCCGCGTACACGGCGTCGATCTCGTCGGCGGCCTCCGGCGTGAGGACCGTGTACGCGGTGCGGCTGTCGGCGTACACCTGGTCGGCGCTGACCAGGCCCAGCGCCGAGAACAGCCCGGGGTGCGGCGGCACGATCACGCTCTTGACGTGCATCTGCTCCAGCAGTCCCGGCAGCATCATCGGCCCGGCCGCGCCGTAGGCGACCATCGCGTGGTCACGCGGGTCGACGCCGTTCTTGACCAGCACGTCGACGATGCCCTCGGCGACGTTGTTCAGCGCCATCCGGTAGGCGAACCGGACGCGTTCGGCCAGGGTCGCCTGGGTGTCGAGCTTCTCGAAGGCGGCCCGGGCGAGGTCCGGGTCGAGCCGTGACCGCCCGGCGGCGAACCGGTCCGGATCGAGGATCCCCAGCATCAGGAACGTGTCGGTGGTGGTGGGTTGCTCGCCGCCGCGGCCGTAGCACGCCGGCCCGGGGTCGGCGCCCGCGCTCTCCGGGCCGACCTTCACCTCGCCGGTCGGGGTGATGCTGACGATGCTGCCGCCGCCGGCCCCCACGCTCACGATCTCGTTCGAGAGCGTGTTCACGATCAGATCGTGCTCCAGCTCGAACGTCGTGTTGACGAACGGCTTGCCGCCGGTGACGACGCTGATGTCGCTGGAGGTGCCGCCGATGTCGGTGCAGATCAGGTTCGGCTCGCCGATCAGCTCGCCCAGGTGCGCACACGCGACCGTCCCCGCGGCGGGGCCGGAGAAGACGATGCGGGACGGCCGCTCCATCGCGACGTCGACCGGGGCGAGCATGGCGGCGCAGTCGGCGAAGTTCAGGTCCCCGGTGAACCCGAGGCCGGTCAGCCCGGCGGCCAGTTCCCGCGTGTAGGGGCCGTAGATGCGCTTCATCAGCACGTCGACGACGGTCGTCGAAGCCCGCGGGTATTCGCGGGCCAGCGGCGAGACCTCGCTCGAGATCGAGCACGCGACGTCGCCGATCTCCTCGGCGACCAGCTCCCGCAGGCGCCGCTCGTGGCTTCCATCCACATAGGAATTGAGCAGGCAGATCGCGACGCCCTCGACCCCGCAGCGGGCCAGGATCCGCAGCTCTTCGCGGGCCTGCCGCTCGTCGAGCGGGATCACCACCGACCCGTCGGCGCCGAGGCGCTCGCGGATGCCGCGGCGCAGGTAGCGCGGTACCACCGGGGCGGTCACGTCGCCGAAGCTGCGGTGCCAGCGGGGATCGGTGTTGGCCTCGGCCGGCCGCCACGCCCGCGCCATGTCCAGCATGTCGCGGTGGCCTTCGGTCGTCAGGAACGCGATCTTGGGCAGCCGCCGGGTGATGATCGCGTTGAGGCCGTGCGTGCTGGCGTGGTTGAACGCGGCCGCGGCGGCGACGTCCACTTCGGACGCTCCCTCCAGAACCGCCTTGTAGCTCTCGGTGACGTTGGTGGCCACCTTGACGGTCTCGATCCGGCCGTCGGCGATCGAGACGATGTCGGTGAACGTGCCGCCGACGTCGACGCCGATCATCCCCTTGCGCTCAGCCATGTCCGCCACCTCGGATCCGGTCCGCCAGCAGTTCGATCGGGCCCAGCTTCGGCCCGGGCGTGCGCCGCACGTCGGTCAGGCACTCCGCGCACTTGACGACGTCGAACCAGCCGGCCTCCGACAGCACCGGGTAGGCCTGCAGCTTGCGCGCGCCGCAGCCCGGGCACGTGCCCTCGACGCTCTCCCGGTTCACCGACAACGTCGGTTCGGCCGGGCGTGGATTGGTGATCGCCATTGATCTCTCCTCACTGGATCCGTTTCGGTACTAGGCCGGATCGGCCGGGCTCAGGGCCCGGACGGCCGACGCGTCCGCGCCGAGCAGACGCTGTGCCATCGGCACGAGCTTGAACTTCTGGACCTTCCCGGTCGGGGTCTGCGGCACGGCGCCGGTGTCGAGCACGAAGACGTGCCGGGGCACCTTGAACCGGGCCAGCGCCGACCGGCAGGCTTCGAGGAGCTGCCCCGGATCGGGCGTGGCGCCCGGCTCCGGGACGACGAACGCGCACCCGGCCTCGCCCCAGCGGTCGTCCGGCACGCCGACGACGAAGGCCTGGCTGACACCGGGGCGGGTGGTCAGGAAGTCCTCGACCTCCTTGGGCATCACGAGTTCGCCGCCGCTTTTGAACACGTCCTTCGACCGGCCCGTGATGACGAGGGAACCGTCGTCGAGGACCCGGCCGAGGTCGCCGGAGTACAGCCAGCCGTCCCGGAGCGTGGCCTCGGTCGCGTCGGGGCGGTTCCAGTACCCCAGCATGGTCGTCGGCCCGCGCGACACGAGCTCACCGGTTTCCCCGGGCCGGACGGGTTCGTGGGTGACGGGGTCCAGGATCCGGTACTCCGCGACCGTCCCGGCGGCCCCGGCGGCGGCCCCGCCCAGCTTGGGCCGGCCGACGGTGGACGCGGTCACTTCGAGGGGGTCGTCCGGCTGCGTCATCACCGTCGCCCCGGCGACCTCGGTCATCCCGTACGCGGTGGTGAGCTCGCGGACCCCGAGGTCGTCGCGGATCCGCTGCCACAGCCACGTCGGCGCGACCGCCGCGGCCGAGAGCATCCTGGTCAGCGAGGAGAGGTCGACGTTGGTGCGGTCGGGATGCTCGACGAGCGCGACGCTCATCGTCGGGACCGCGAGCACGTCGTTGACCCGGTGCCGCTCGATCGCGCGCAGGTACTCCCCCGCGTCGAAGCGGGGCTGCGGCAGCATCGCCCCGCCGACGAAGGTCGTCGACTGGACCCCGTGCTCGTAGCCGAACATGTGGTAGCAGGGCAAGGCGAACACGACCCGGTTGCCGTCCGGGAGGGCCCGGCAGAACGCCGAGCCGTATTCCTGGCGCAGCAGCGCGTCGTGGCTCAGCTGCACGCCCTTGGGCTCACCGGTCGTCCCGGAGGTGTACATGATGTCCGACATCTGCTCCGGGCTTCGCCGGCCGCCCGGCGCCGCACCCGGGTTCTGCTCACCGATCCGCGCCAGCTCCGGGACGTCGGCCACGCACTCCCGGCCCTCGCCCCGCCCTTCGGCGTCGAAGGTGATGACGCGCTCCAGGTCGCCGAACCCGATCGACCCGGTCCCTGACCAGCCGGGCGCCAGCTCGTCCAGCATCGCCAGGTAATCCAGGTCGCGGTAGGACGTCATCGTGATCAGCACGCGGGCGCAGGACTGGCGGAGCACGAACCCGAGCTCGTGGGTGCGGTACAGGTAGTTCAGCGGCACGGCGACCGCCCCTGCCCGGGAGATCGCCAGCTTCAGCGGCGCGTACTCGGGGTAGTTCGCCATCAGCACGGCCACGTGGTCCCCGGGCCGCACGCCCAGCGCGGCCAGCCCATCGGCGAACCGGTGGGCTTGGCGCAGCACGTCGTCGTAGGTGAGCACGCGGTCGCCGGCGATGACGTACGGCCGTGGCCCGAAGCGGGCCGCGGCGTGCTCGAAGTGCTCGTCGAGCGTCCGCGGGCGCCAGGGTGCGAACTCCCGCTCCAGATCCGCCCGCCGCTCGGCGATCGACGGCCCGTCCGCGGTCACCGGGTGCCGCCCGCGACATCCACCGTGCGGTGCACGGTCGACTTCACCCCGGTGCTGCCCCGGTTGACGCCGACCAGGCCACGCAGCGCGGGGTTGTTGTTGACCAGGTTCCCCAGCTGCGGCCCGGCGGCGATCATGCCGCCGTCGACCGTGACGATCTCGCCGGTGATGAACCGCGCGTCGTCGCTGGCCAGGAACGACACGACCGCGGCGACGTGGTCCGGCTCGCCCGCGTAGGGCAGGGGTTGCACGGTGCCGAGCACCGGCTCGAGATCCTCGGCGGTCAGGCCGATCAGGGGTGTGGTGATGATGCCCGGGGCGACCGCGTTGACCCGGATCCGGTCCGGCGCGTATTCGAGCGCGGCGATCCGGGTGAGGTGCTGGACCCCGGCCTTCGCCACCGAGTAGGCCTGCACCCCGGCTCCGGCCGCGAAGGCGCCCACCGAGCCGAAGTTGACGATCGCGCCGCCGGTGCCCTGGGCGCGCATGACCCGGCCGGCGTGCTTGATCCCGAGGAACACGCTGCGCAGCACGACGTCGAACGTGTAGTCCCAGTCATCGGCCTCGATCTCGGTCAGCGGGCCGAACGCCCCACCGACCCCGGCGGCGTTGACCAGCACGTCGAGCCGGCCGTAGGTCTCGACCGTCTCGCGGATCGCGGCCTCGAACCGCGCTTCGTCGCTGACGTCGGTGTGCACGAACCGGACCCGGTCGCCCGCGTCCAGCTCCGCGATCGTCCGCTCGGCGACCTCGCGGTTGAGATCCGCGATGACCACGCTGAACCCGCGCCCGAGGAACCGGGCCACCGACGCGCGGCCCATGCCGCTCGCCCCACCGGTCACCAGTGCCACTTCGTTGCCCATGTCTCGTCCGTTTCCGGTGCTGTCAGCCGAACAGCACTTGCTTGGTGTCGGTGAACTCGCGGAGGCCCTCGGGACCGCATTCGCGCCCCCAGCCGGAGCGCTTCACGCCGCCGAACGGCGCGGCCATCGTGGGCCCGAAGGTGTTGAGCGCGACCGACCCGGCGCGGATCCGGCGGGCGACCGCCAGCGCACGCTCCCGGTCCGCCGAGAACACGCTCGCGGCCAAGCCGTACTCGCTGTCGTTCGCGATCCGGACGGCGTCGTCGACGTCGTCGTAAGCCAGGACGGCGGTGACCGGGCCGAAGACTTCGTGCCGTGCGACGTCGTGGTCCTCGGCGACGCCGGTCAGCAGCGTGGGTTCGTGGAACCAGCCGGTGCGCAACCCCTCGGGACGGCCCCCGCCGGTCACGACCGTCGCGCCCTGCTCGCGAGCCCGGTCCACGACGCGACGGGTCCGGTCGAGCGCGGCGCGGGTGGCGAGGGGACCGTGGTCGGTGTCCGTCGACCGCGGATCGCCGATCCGCAGCGCCCGATAGGCCCCGGCGAGCGCCTCGACGATCTCGTCGTGCCGGGCCGCCGGGACGAGCACCCGCGACAGCGCGGCGCACACCTGACCGGCGCCGCTCATCGCCCCGGCCACCAGAGGCCGCAGTGCCCGGCCGAGGTCGACGTCCTCCAGCAGCACCGCCGGGGACTTGCCACCGAGCTCGAACACCGTGCGTGGCAGCAGATCGGCGCTCTGCCGGAGGATCTCCGAGGCAGTCCGGGGTCCGCCGGTGAACGAGATCATCTCGAACCGCGGATCGGCGACCAGCCGCCGCGAAACCTCGACGCCGGCCGACAGGACGCTCAGCACCCCGGGCGGAAACCCCGCGGCGGCAGCGCATTCGGCCACGATCCGCATCATCAGCGCCGATTCGGGCGCCGACTTGACCACCACCGGGGCGCCCGCCAGCAGCGCGGGGACGACCTTGCTGCCCACGGTCGTCAGCGGACCGTTGTACGGCATCACCGCCAGCACCGGCCCGACCGGGTCCCGGTCGATCCGCACCTCGCCGACCGGGGTCGTCCGGGTCTCGGGCGCCAGCGCGTCCTCGGCCACCTCGAGCGCGGTCCGCCAGGCGGTCTTCGCGGCGAAGCGGTGCAGCGTGCGGCTCCAGCGCACCGGAATCCCGGTCTCCACTGCCCACACGAGACCGATCTCGTCGGCCCGCTCCTCCAGGAGGTCGCAGAACCGGCCGCAGACTTCGATCCGGCGGCTGACCGGCCACCGCGGCCACGGACCGGCGAAGGCTTCGGCGGCCGCCGCCACCGCGGCATCCGCGTCTTCGGCCGACGGCGCCACGACCTCGGCGACGATCTCTTCGGTCGTCGGCGAGACGACCGTCGTGCGCTCGTGCCCGGCCGAGGGCCGCCACTCGCCGCCGATCAAGAGCGCGTCCGGCCGTGGTACGCGCAGGTCACCGTCCACCACGAGCTGCTCTCGGTTGTCCACCAGGCTCATCGGATCGCCCTCTCCTTCCGGACCTCGGCCTGGACGACGGTTTCCGCCGCGGCGAGTCCCGCGATCTCGGCGGGACTGAATCCCCAGTCCCGCAAGGCTTCTTCGGTGTGTTCACCGGGAACGGCGGCCGGCCCCGCCACCGCTCCCGGCGTGCGCCCGAACCGCGGCGCGGGTGCCGGCTGCAGCACCCCGTCGACCGGGACGAACGACGAGCGCGCGACGCCGTGCTCGTGGGTGCGTGCCTCGTCGAGGGTCAGCACCGGGGAGAAGCAGGTGTCCCGGGCCCGGAACGTCTCGACCCACTGGGCGCGGGTGCGGGTCAGGAAGGTCTCCGCGAACCGGGCTCGCAGCTGCGGCCAGCGGCGTTCGTCGAACTGGTCCGGCAGGTTCTCGCCGGCCAGCTCGAGCGCGTCGAGCAGTTCCGCGTAGAACCGCGGCTCGTTCGCCGCGATCGCCACCCAGCGCCCGTCGGCGGTTTCGTAGGTGCCGTAGAACGGGGCGCCGCCGTCGAGCCGGTTCGACTCCCGGCGGTCCTGCCACTCGCCGACCTGCCGCAGCCCGTGGATCAGGGTGCCGAGCAGGCAGGAGCCGTCGAGCATCGCCGCGTCGACGACCTGGCCGCGGCCGGAGCGGGCGGCTTCGATCAGCCCGGCCGCGATCCCGAACGCCAGCAGCATCCCGCCGCCGCCGTAGTCGCCGACGAGGTTCAGCGGCGGGGTGGGGCGGCCGTCCGCCGGCCCGATGGCGTGCAGCAGACCGCTCAGTGCGAGGTAGTTCAGGTCGTGTCCGGGCAGGTGCGCCAGCGGGCCGTCCTGGCCCCACCCGGTCATCCGGCCGTACACCAGCCGGGGATTGCGGGCCAGGCACTTCTCCGGCCCGATGCCCAGCCGCTCGGCCACACCGGGCCGGCTGCCCTCGATGAGCGCGTCGGCCTGCTCGGCCAGCCGCAGCACGACCTCCGCGCCACCGGGGCGCTTCAGGTCGACGCCGACCGACCGCCGGCCGCGCAGGGTCGCGAACTCGTAGGACCGCTCGCCGGGAAGGTGCTCGCGCACGTGCCCGGCGCGGTCGACGCGGAGCACGTCCGCGCCCATGTCCGAGAGCATCATGGCGCACCACGGCCCGGGCCCGATCGAGCCGATCTCGACCACCTTGACGCCTTCCAGCGGGCCCGGCATCAGCGGAACTCCACCGTCTTCTCCACCCGGCGCAACGCTTCGACGGTCTCCTCGACCAGCCGGTGGAGGACGTCGGCGGCCCCGGGGAGATCGGTGATCATGCCGGCACCCGATCCGGAGGGCAGGCTCATGTGCGACTTCAGGTTGGCGCGCATGGCGGCGTACTTGAACGGCATGGTCAGCACCCGCTGGACCGGGTACGGGCGCAGTTCGTCCTCGTGACCCTCCCAGACCTCGGTGAAGCGGTTGCGCAACATGCGCACGTGCAGGCCGTCGAACAGCACTGAGCGCAGCGTCGAGTCGTATCCGGCTTCGAGGACCGCCTCCTTGAAGACGTCCTCCGAACCGGATTCCCGGGTGGCCAGGAACCGGGTGCCGACCCACGCGCCCTGCGCACCGGCGGTCAGGCACGCGGCGATCTGGGAGCCCTTGACCAGCCCGCCCGCGGCGACGACCGGCACCGTCGCGAACTCCAGCACCTCGGCGAGGAGGGTGATCAGCCCGACGTCGCCGGTGTGGCCGCCGCCCTCGGTGCCCTGGACGATGACGACGTCCGTGCCGTTGCGGATCGCGCTGCGCGCGTGCTTGGCGAGCCCGACGATGCTCATCACTTTCGCGCCCTTGGCGTGACACGCCTCGACGACCCAGGTCGGGGTGCCCAGGGCGCAGGCGATCACCTCGACTCCGTGATCGAGAGCGATCTCGAGCTTCTTCTTGTTGTCGGCCAGGCTGATCGCCTGGTCAGTGGTCGGCTTGATCTCGACGCCGCGCTCGTTCAGCTCCGACTTCAGCTGCCGCAACGGCCCCGGCAGCTCGGGCACCTCGACATCGGACAGTCCCTTCGGGGCATTCGCCGGGAAGCCGAGGTCCACGCAGAGCGGCCCCTCGCTGAGCGAGCGGAACAACCGGATCTCCTCGTCGACCTGCTCCGGCGTGATGTCGATACCACCGATCGAGCCGAGACCGCCCGCGTTCGAGACCGCGGCGGCCAGCCGGCCGTAGGCGACGTTGCCCATGCCTGCCTGCATGAGGGGCACGTCGATCCCCAGAAGCTCACAGATCGGGGTCCGCAGGATCGGCGGCATGGGTCCTCCTCGAGTGGCCTGCCCGGGGTCCGGGCACGGAGCGAATCAAGATCCGGATACATTTAATATTTGCTCACGTCTGCCCTGTTCACCCAGGACAGCGCGGCGAGTTCGTATTTTCTAACACTTCCTCGAAAAGTTGGCAACACCTGAGCCGGCGTTGGTCACTTCTTCGAACACCCTGTAGATTTCCAGTGGGACTACCGGGGAAGGACGATCAGGTGACGAAGGCAGCCGATGCCGGGCGGCGTGAACGCAAGTCCGACAAGACGCGGCGGCGCATCCTCGACGCGGCCGCGGACCTGTTGAACCGCAAGGGTTTCGACGGCACCCGGCTCTCCGAGATCGCGACGCTGGCCGAGCTGCGTGTGCCCGCCATCTACTACTACTTCGACTCGCGGGAAGCGATCCTCGAAGAGGTGGTCAACATCGGCGACCGGCTGGCCCACGAGAACGTCACGCGGCGGCTGGCCGAGCTGTCGCCGGCCGCTTCGGCGCTGGACCGGATCTGCACGGCGTTCGCCGCCCACCTCGAGATGGTGCTGATGGAGTCGGCCTACACCGCGGCCGCGATGCGCACGATGGGCCAGCTCCCGGCCGACATGCGGGCGCGCCAGCTGGAGCGCCAGCGCGCAAGCGGCCGGATGTGGCGGGAACTCATCCAGGCCGGCGTCGAAGCCGGCGAGATCGACCCCGGCCTCGACCCACGCGCCGCCCGGATGTTCCTGCTCGGCGCGGTGAACTGGGCGAGCGAGTGGTGGAACCCCGAGCGCGGCAGCCTGAAGGAAATCCTCGCGACCGCGCAGCGGCTCATCCGCAACGCCCTCGCCGGCCCACTCCTCGCCTCGCGACCGGCCACCACCGCCCCACCGGCGGCGGCGCTGTCGCCTGTCTTCACTCCCCCGGCGATCTGAGCCCCCTCGGAGGACGCAACCTGCGGCGGGACGGTCTGCGACACGTGAGGTTCGTCCGCCGCCGCTGACGCACGCGGAAATCCGTGCACTCGACACGACACCGATGCGGCGGGCACGCCCGGCATCCGGCGCGATGCATACGGGGACGATCGGGGTCCGCGAGCGCGACGACGAGCAGCGGGGGCGCCGCTGCTGTGCCGGGCCCGGTCCGGCTCGGTGCTGCTGCACACCTGCTCGATCACGGACCAGACGACGCCGTCCCCGTCCTCGTACCGCCCGGCATCACCAGCCCGACCGCGTGAGGTGGTCGGATCAACCACGGTGTCCGGCGAACGGGCGAAGGTGGACACGGCTACCGGACTAATCGAGGAACAGGTCGGGCGCCAGGTCCTCACTCGGGCCGAGGGCGTAGCGGGAGAAGTCGGTAATGCCCTCTTGTTCGAGGACGGCGTCGTCCAGGTAGAAGTTTCCGGTGTATCTCCGCGCGTCACGGGTGAGGATCGCGTAGGCGGCGTCGGCCATGATCTGCGGGGAACGTGATCGCTCCATCATCGCGTTGTCGCCCACGACGTGTTCGACCGCCGCGGTGGCTATCGTCGTCCGCGGCCACAGCGAGTTCACCGCTATGCCGTCGCCGGCCAACTCGTGGGCGAGCCCCAGGGTGCACAGGCTCATGCCGTACTTCGCGATGGTGTACCCGAGGTGCCGGCCCGCCCACCGCGGCGACAGGCTCAGCGGCGGCGACAGGTTCAGGATGTGCGGGTTCGCCGACTTGCGCAGGTGCGGCAGGCACGCCTTGCTGAGCAAGAAGGTTCCCCTCGCGTTGACGTCCTGCATGAGGTCGTACCGCTTCATCGTCAGATCAGCGGTCGCCGACAAGTCGATCGCGCTCGCGTTGTTGACGCACACGTCGATCGAGCCGAATTCGAGCGCCGTGCGTTCCACCGCCTCGAGCACGGCGTCGTCGTCCCGCACGTCCCCGACGATCGGCAGTGCGTTGCCGCCCGCCCGTTCGATCTCCCGGGCGGCCGCGTGGACCGTGCCCGGCAGCTTGGGGTGTGGCTGACCGGTTTTCGCCAGCAGTGCGACGTTCGCGCCGTCCCGCCCGGCCCGGACCGCGATCGCGAGGCCGATGCCCCGGCTGCCACCGGACATGATCACCGTCTGGCCCGACAAGTCACGCGGCACGGAATTCCTCCTTCTCCTTGCGATTCCACCATCATGGGGCCGCCGTCGGGCGGCCTCCACGGTTCGAACCGACAACGCCGCGGCCCGCCGTTGTCGGTCGCGGCCACCTCGCCGCGGCCCTGCCCGCCCGCGACGGGCCGTTTTGGTTCTGATCGACAAAGGCCGCGGGCAACTTGGTCGGCACGAGCCATGTCGTGCGGCTCGGATCCGCTCCTAGTGTCTTGCCTCACACGAAGACGTGACTGTGAGGTGTTTCGGTGAGCATCGGCTACTTCCCGTGGAACCGGCCTGCGGCCGCGGCGGACCGGCCGTGCCTGCGCGATCCCGAGACGGAACTGACCTACGGCCAGGTGAACCTCCGGGTCGAGGCGATCACCGAGCAACTGGCCGGGCGCGGCATCGGGAACGGGGATGTCGTCGCGATCATGCTCCCCAACCGGGTCGAACTGCTCCTCGTCGTCCTCGCGGCCTGGAGGATCGGCGCGCTCGCCACTCCGCTGAACCCGGCGTTCACGGTGACCGAAGCGCGGTACCAGCTCGACGATTCCGGGGCCGCCCTGCTGGTCACGGACCGGGACCCGGCCGGCTACGACGTGCCGGTCCTCGACGTGCGGGACCTGGCCACCGTGCCGGCCGGCGCCGGGTCGCCGGGGCGCTCCGATCCCGCGGACATCGCGCTGCTGATCTACACCAGCGGGTCGACCGGCCGGCCGAAGGGCGTCATGCTCGACCACGCCAACCTACGGGCCATGACGTCGATGCTGGCCGCCCACCTGCACCTGGGCGCCGACGACCACTGCCTGCTCGTGCTGCCCCTGTTCCACGTCAACTCGCTGTGCGTGAGCTTCCTGGCGCCCATGCTCGTCGGCGCCCAGATCACGATCCTGCCGCGGTTCGCGCCGGACACCTTCCTGGCGGCCGTGCGACGGTACCGGCCGACCTACTTCTCTGCCGTGCCGACGGTCTACGCGCGGCTGGCCGAACTCCCGGACCACGTCCGGACGGCCCTGACGTCGGTGCGCTTCGCCGTGTGCGGGGCCGCGCCGATGCCACGCGAGCTGCTCGAACGGTGCGCCGACCGGTTCGGCATCGTCATCGTCGAGGGCTACGGGCTCACCGAGGGCACGTGCGCGTCGACCTGCAACCCCCTGGACGGTCCCCGCAAGCTGGGCACGGTCGGCCCGTCGTTGCCCGGGCAGCAGGTGAAGATCGTCGACGAGTCGGGCCGGGAGTGCGCCCCCGGACAGGCCGGCGAGGTCGTCATCGCGGGACCGAACGTCATGCGCGGCTACCTCCACCGCCCGGAGGCCACCGCGGAAACCGTGCGCGGCGGCCTGCTGCACACCGGAGACGTCGGATACCTCGACGAGGACGGCTACCTCGTCCTGGTCGACCGCATCAAGGACATGATCATCCGGGGTGGCGAGAACATCTACCCCAAGGAGATCGAGGCGGCGTTGTGCCACCACGACGCCGTGCTGGAAGCCGCCGTCATCGGCGAACCCCACCCGGTCTACGGCGAGGTGCCGGTGGCCTTCGTCGTCCGTTACCCCGGCGCGTCCGCCACCGCGGAGGAACTGCTCGAGCACTGCCGGCGCGACCTCACGAAGGTCAAGCTCCCGGCGCGCATCTCGATCGTCGACGCCCTGCCGAAGAACCCGGTCGGAAAGATCGACAAACCCGCGCTGCGCAGCGCACTTCCGGTCGCCCGATAGGAATTCGCTCAAAGGAGAGAGAAACGTGGGACTCACCAAACCGGACTTCCCGCCGGTCGACGTCGAGACTTTTCTCGGCGAACCGTTGCGGGAGCGCATCAAGGCGCTGTCACTGCACTGGGTCGAGTACGGCTTCGGCTCCCCCAAACTGTTCCACCTGATCTACGCCGTGAAGGTGTTCGTGCTGCACATGGTCGCCGGCGCGGCGGCGGCGACCTGGTCGTCCGGTCTCGGTCCGTTCTGGGACGTCGCGACCTGGTGGAACGAGCCCATCGTGTACCAGAAGCTGATCCTGTGGACGGTGCTGCTGGAGACCGTCGGCGTGGCCGGCTCGTGGGGGCCGCTCGCGGGCAAGTTCAAGCCGATGACCGGTGGCGTGCTGTTCTGGACCCGCCCCGGCACGATCCGCGTCCGCCCCTGGCGCCGGGTCCCGTTCACCTCCGGCGATCGCCGCACCGTGTTCGACGTGCTGCTCTACCTCACGGTGCTCGGGGCGCTGCTGGCCGCCATCCTCACGCCCGGGCATCCCAGCGCGACGCTGTCGGCTGCTCTGCCGGGCAACACGTCCGGCCTGGTGAACCCGGTGCCGGTCGCCGTCGCGATCGCCGCGCTGGTGCTGCTCGGCCTGCGGGACAAGGTGATCTTCCTGGCGGCTCGGGGTGAGCAGTACCTGCCCGCGATGGTGTTCTTCGTCGCCCTGCCCTTCGTGGACATGATCGTCGCGCTGAAGCTGCTGATCGTGGTCGTGTGGATCGGCGCCGGGGTGTCGAAGTTCGGCAAGCACTTCTCCAACGTCGTCCCGCCGATGGTGAGCAACAGCCCGTGCATCCCGGCGAAGTGGTTCAAGCGCGCGCACTACCGGGACTTCCCGCGCGACATCCGTCCGTCCAAAGTGGCCGGTTTGCTGGCCCACGTCGGCGGCACCTGCGTCGAGATCATCACGCCGCTGATCCTGCTGCTGTCGACCAACCGGGTCCTGACGCTCGCCGCGGTCGCGATGATGGTGCTGTTCCACCTGTTCATCACCTCGACGTTCCCGCTGGCGGTCCCGCTGGAGTGGAACATCCTGTTCGCCTTCGCCGCGATCTTCCTGTTCTGGGGCTTCCCCAACGAGGCCGGCTACGGGATCGGCGACATGTCCTCGCCCTGGCTGACCGCCGCGATCGCCGCCGGCCTGCTGTTCTTCCCGGTTCTGGGCAACCTGCGGCCCGACCTCGTGTCGTTCCTGCCGTCGATGCGGCAGTACGCGGGCAACTGGGCGTCGGCGCTGTGGGCGTTCGCACCGGGCGCCGAGGAGAAGCTCGACGCCGTGCGCCGTCCGACGCGGAACCAGATCGACCAGCTCAAGGGCATGGGTTACGCCCCCGCCATCTCCGAGATCACGATGCAGCAGACCATCGCGTGGCGCTCGATGCACAGCCAGGGACGCGGTCTGTTCTCCCTGCTGTACAAGCACCTGCCCGACATCGACCGGTGGACGATCCGGGAGGCCGAGTTCGCGTGCAACTCGCTGCTCGGCTTCAACTTTGGCGACGGGCACATGCACAACGAGGACATGCTGGCCGCGTTGCAACGGCGATGCGGGTTCTCACCCGGCGAGTTCCTCGTGGTGTGGGTGGAATCCCAGGCCATCCACAGCCGGGTCCAGCACTACAAGGTCATCGACGTCGCCGTCGGCCTGATCGAGCGCGGCACGTGGAAGGTCGCCGACGCCGTCGCCGAGCAGCCCTGGCTGCCGAACGGGCCCATCCCGCTGCAGGTGGAGTGGTCACGGGCCGCGAACGGCGACCAGACGGCGCAGGCCACCCCGCAGCGCCGCACCCCGCAGCACCGCACTGGGACGCCGGCATGACCACCGCCGTCGTGGTCGGCAGCGGGCCCAACGGGCTCGGTGCCGCGACCGCCCTCGCGCGGGCGGGTGTGGACGTCACCGTGCTGGAAGCCGCGCCGGAGATCGGCGGTGGTACCCGGTCGAGTGAGGCCATCCTGCCCAGCCTGCTGCACGACCACTGCTCGGCGTTCCACCCCATGGCGGCCGGCTCGCCGTTCCTGCGGGAGCTCGGCCTCGAGCGGTACGGGCTGGAGTGGCGGTGGCCGGAGATCGACTGCGTGCACCCGCTGGACAACGGCGACGCCGGCGTCCTGCACACCTCGCTGGAGCGCACCGCCGAGGGTCTGGGCGCCGACGGGCCGCGATGGCGGATGCTGTTCCGGCCGTCCGAGACGTTCGACGACTGGTCCTCCGACATCATGGGGCCCCTGGTCCGGCTGCCCGAGCACCCGCTGCGGATGGCGCGGTTCGGCGCGCCGACCCTGCTCCCCGCCTCCCTGCTCGCGCGGGTGTTCCGCACCGCACGGGCCCGGGCGCTGTTCGGCGGGGTGGCGGCGCACGCGTTCCGGCCGCTGCACCTCCCGCTCACCTCGGCGATCGGGGTGGGGATCATCACCGCGGGGCACCGGTACGGCTGGCCGGTGGCGGCGGGCGGGTCGCGGTCGATCACCGCGGCCATGGCCGCGCTGCTGGCCGACCTCGGCAGCAAGATCGAGACGGGCGTCCGGGTGTCCGCGGCGAGTGATCTGCCGCCCGCCGACATCACCGTCTTCGACCTGGCACCGGGCGCGGTCGCCGACATCCTCGGCGACCGCCTCCCGCCCGGTGTCGCCCGGTCCTACCGGCGGTTCCGGCACGGGCCAGGCGCGTTCAAGGCCGACTTCGCCGTCGCCGGCGGGGTGCCCTGGACCAATCCGGACGCCCGCCGGGCCGGCACCGTCCACCTCGGCGGGGAGTACCGCGAGATCGCCGCCACCGAACGCGAGATCCACGCGGGACGGATGCCGGAGCGCCCGTTCGTCCTGGTGGGGCAGCAGTACCTGGCGGACCCGGCGCGGTCGGCGGGGGATGTCCATCCGGTGTGGACCTACGCTCACGTGCCGCACGGGTACACCGGTGACGCGACCGAGGCCATCGTCGCGCAGATCGAGCGGTTCGCGCCGGGGTTCCGCGAGCGGATCGTCGGCACGGCGGTGCGGTCGGCGACCGGGTTCGCCGCGTACAACCCCAACTACGTGGGAGGTGACATCATCACCGGCAGCAAGGACGTCCGGCAGCTGGTCTTCGGTCCCCGGATCGGCCTCGACCCCTATGCGACGGGCATCCCGGGCGTGTACCTCTGCTCCGCCGCGACTCCACCCGGTCCGGGTGCGCACGGCATGTGCGGTGCCCACGCCGCGGCGCGTGCGCTGCGCGACCTGCGCCGCGGGGACGGCCGCGTTGCCGCATAATGGTGTCTCCCACCACCTGGGAGGAAGGTATGCGGCGAGGTCCGGGCCGTCGGGTAGCGGGACCGCCGACGGGGACGTCGCGCGGTGGGTGGTCACCGTCGCCACGGACCTCAACCCGCGGCTCGGTGACATCACCGACAGCATCCGGGTGCAGCTGGCCGAGCGGATCGACGTCCTGCGCGGTGATCAGCGCCTGGTCGACCTGCTCCGGGCGAGCATCGAGAGCAACGTCGACACGATCCTGCACATCCTGCAGCACGACATCCCCGTCGCCAACGTCGAACCGCCGTCGGCCGCGGTGGAGTACGCGCGCCGCCTCGCGCAGCGCGGCGTGCCGGTCTACGCTCTCGTCCGGGCCTACCGGCTCGGGCAGGATCACCTGCTCAAGCTGTGCTTCGCCGAGATCGAGCGCCGCATCGCCGACACCGGCATCGCCTTCCGCGTGTCACAGCGTTTCGTCGAGGTGACCTTCAGCTACATCGACTGGATCTCCCAGCAGGTCACCACCGTCTACGAGGACGAGCGGGAACGGTGGCTGGAGAACCGCAGCACGCTGCGGGCCGTGCGGATCCGCGAGCTGCTCGACGGCCGCGACTTCGACCTCGAATCCGCCGAAGCCGCGATCGGGCACCCGCTGCGCCAGCACCACCTCGGCGTCGTCGTCTGGCGCCAGGGCGAGAGCGAGAGCGGCGACAACGACCTGTCCGGGCTGGAGCGCACGGTGAGCGCGCTGGGCCGGGCGCTGCGCTGCACCGGGCGCCCCCTGTTCGCCGCCTGCGACCGCACCAGCGGCTGGGGCTGGCTGCCGTTCGACGGCCCGGTGCCCGCGCTCGATCCGGCCACCGTCACCGGCATCCTGCGCGGGACAGCGCCGGGAGTGGCGGCGGCGCTCGGCAGGCCGGCAGCGGACGTGAACGGCTTTCGCGAGACGCACCGGCAGGCGCTGCTGGCGCAGCGGGTGGCGCTGGTCGCCGGCCCCGCGGCGCACACCGTGACCTCCTACGGCGATCCCGGGGTGCGGGCGGCCGCGCTGATGTGCGCCGACCTGGACCAGGCCCGGACCCTGGTGCACGCCACCCTCGGCAAGCTCGCCCTCGACGACCCCTACCACGCTCGCCTCCGCGAGACCCTGCTCAGCTTCATGACCGCGGGATCCAGCTACACCGCGGCCGCCGAACGCCTGATGCTGCACAAGAACTCGGTGAAGTACCGCGTGCTGAAGGCCGAAGAAGAACGGGGCGCCCCCATCGGCGACGACCGGCTCGACGTCGAACTCGCCCTGACGGCATGCCATTGGCTCGGCCCGTCACTGCTGATTCCCGCCGGCTCCCCGGCGCGCGGCGGCTGAGGGCGGCCGCCCGGTCAGTCGCCGCCGAGGAAGACCACCGCGTCGTCGAGCTGGGCGCGGTCGGTGCGGAACCCGTTGACCGGGTGCTCGGTGTCGGCGTAGCCGAAGGAGACCGCGCAGACCACGAGCCGTTCGGCCGGGATCCGCAGGCACCGGTGGACGTGGTCGGCGTGCATCGCGATCGCGGCCTGCGGGATCGTGGCGACGCCGAGCGCGGTGGCGGCGTTGAGGAGGTTCGCCACGTAGCCGCCGCAATCGATCGCGCCGTAGACGCCCTGCTCGCGGTCGGTGGTGACGACCGCGACGTGCGGGGCGCCGAAGAACTCGAAGTTCCTCAGGCGCTGCTCCTCCCGCGCGTCGCGGTCCTCCCGCCGGATCCCGAGGCTCCGGTAGAGCGCGTACCCCGCGCCGCGCCGGCGCTCCTGGTACACCCCGTGGTATCCGGCGGGCATCGGCAGGTCCGGCGCCGGCTCGTGGGTCTTCGCGTACTCCGTCAGACTGCGCGCGAATCGCCGGGTCGCCTCGCCCGAGGTGACGTGCACCTGCCACGGCTGGGTGTTGCACCACGACGCGGTCCGCTGGGCGGTCCCGAACATCTCGCGCATCACGGCGTCCGGGACCGGATCCGGCAGGAAGGCGCGGCAACTCCGGCGCTGCCCGAGCAGCCGGTCGAACCCGGTGGTGGTCACGGAACTCCTCATCGGCAACATAATATATTATGCTTGGCAATTCGTCCCGTGACCGCCGCCACTACCCGGCCAGGTTCTCCTCGAAGAACGGCGTGGCCTCCTCGACGGCGCGCTTGACGTACTCCGGCACGTCGTAGAAGTCCATGTGGGTGCCGCCCTCGACGACCACCAGCTTCTTCGCCGACCGCACCCGCGAGTGCAGCTCCGTGGTGTGCCATAGGGAGCCGGCCGCGCTCCCGGCGACCATCAGGATCGGCTGCGTCAGCAGGTCCTCGACCAGGTGGAAGGCGTCGTAGGCGAAGATCCGGGAAACGCTCTTGGTGAACAGCTTCTTGTTCTGCGCGTTCGGGTGCTGGGCGCGCGGCGTCAGGTAGTAGTCGTGCGCCTCGACCATGTCGCGCGGGGTGCTCTCGTCGAGGGCCGGCGGCACGTACGGGATGAACGCCGCCTCGGCACCCTTCGCCTCGGCCGTCCGCTGCTGAGCGGCGGCTTCCAGCGTGGCCACGGCCGCCGAGTCGGGGTCGGCGCCGAACCAGCCCTTGCGGTACGCGGAGCCGATGTTGACCGCGCTGACGGTCGTGACGGCCTTGATGCGGTGGTCGGTCATCGCCGCGGTGACGGCGTACCCGCCGCCGGCGCAGACGCCCAGCACACCGATGCGCCCGGCGTCGACGTAACCGAGGGTCTGCAGGTGGTCGACCGCGGCGCGCACGTCCTCCACGCGGGCGGCCGGGTCCTCGAGGAACCGCGGCTGTCCGCCGGAGTCACCCTGGCAGGAGGCATCGAACGCGAGCGCGACGAAACCCCGCTCGGCCAGCTTGCTCGCGTACAGGCCGGCGGTCTGCTCCTTCACCCCGCCGCCGGGGTGGACGGTGACCACAGCCGGGTAGCTGCCCTCGGGGTCGAAGTCCGACGGCAGGTACAGGTTGCCCGCCATGCTGATCGGGCCGTTGGGGAAGGTGATCGTCTCCACTGGACACTCCCTGGATTCGGTTCCGCCCGGCGGTTCCGGGCTCCGGCATCCACGATGCGGCCCCACGCGCGCCCGTGGCAGAGGCCGGTTATGGGGGTACCGGCAGCCCCTCCATCACCCGGGTGAACACACCTAGCCTGGAGTCATGGAAATCGCCAAGGACATCCGGGACTTCCTGATGACCCGCCGCGCGAAGATCACCCCGGAGCAGGCCGGGCTCGTGCCCGGGCCACGGCGGCGGGTACCCGGGCTGCGGCGTGAGGAGGTGGCACGCCTGGCCGGCGTGAGCACCGAGTACTACGTGCAGATCGAACGCGGTCAGATCTCCGGCGTGTCCGACGAGGTCCTGCACGCCATCGCCAGGGCACTACAGCTCGACGACGTCGAGACGGCCCACCTGTTCGACCTGGTACGCGCCGCCACCCGCCGCGCCGGGCCACGCACGGCGAAGCCGCGCGTGCCGCGGCAACGGGTCCCCGACGGCGTGCAGGCGCTGATGGACTCGATGGTCGCCGCCCCGGCGATCGTCCAGAACGGCCACCTCGACCTCGTCGGGACCAATGCACTGGGGCGGGCGCTGTACGCCGGCGTGTTCGAGCGGGCCTCCGGGACGCCGAACCTCGCCAGGTTCATCTTCCTCGACGAGCGCGCCGCGGAAGTCTTCCCGGACTGGGAGAAGGCGGCCGACGATTCGGTGGCGCTGCTGCACGTCGAAGCGGCCCGCTCGCCCTACTCCAAGGTGGTCACCGGTCTCGTCGGGGAGCTGGCCACGCGCAGCGCGGAGTTCCGC
This sequence comes from Amycolatopsis thermophila, assembly GCF_030814215.1. Lineage (NCBI taxonomy): Bacteria > Bacillati > Actinomycetota > Actinomycetes > Pseudonocardiales > Pseudonocardiaceae > Amycolatopsis > Amycolatopsis thermophila. The sequence continues at coordinate 6,618,658 of NZ_JAUSUT010000001.1, forward strand.
GCGCGGTGGGCCGCCCACGACGTGCGGGCCCACCGGCGCGGCACGAAGCAGTTCCGCCACCCGGTCGTCGGCGACCTCACCCTGCGCTTCGAAGCGCTCGAGATCACCAGCGCAGCCAACCTGACGCTGATCGGCTACACCGCGGAGCCCGGGTCCCCCTCGGCCGAGGCGCTGCAACTCCTCGCGAGCTGGATCGCGACCGCGCCGTCACCGCCAGGCGAGCGCGCCCGCGCCGACTGACCGACAATGACCGGATGCCGGCGCCGACCGCACGGGCCCACCGGGACGTCTCACCACTGGAGCTCTTCTTCGACCTGGTGTTCGTCCTGGCCATCGGCCAGCTCACGCACCACCTGATCGAGCACCTGACCTGGCGGGGCGCCGGTGAGACGCTGATCGCCCTGGTGGCCGTGTGCGGGGTCTGGGCGTTCACGTCCTTCGAGGTCACCCTGCTCGACATCGAGCGCACGGCCACCCGCGCGATCACCCTCCTGGTGATGGGTCTCGGCCTGTTCATGAACGCCGGGATAGAACACGCGTTCGACACGGGTCCGTGGCTCTTCGTCGTGCCGATGCTGCTCGCGCTCGCCGGTCCGGGCGCCCACGCCGCGGCGACCTCACCCGCGCCCGAACTGCGGCGGCACTTCGTCCGCGTGCTGATCTGGATCGGGGCGTCCGCGCCCTTCTGGGTGGCCGGAGCGGCCTCCGGCCCCGGGGCCCGGATTTGGTGGTGGGCGGGCGGCGCGCTCATCGATCTGCTCGGCACCTGGACCGCGCACCCGATGCCCGGTCGCACGACCCGGACCGAACGCCTCCCGTTCGACGCCAAGCACATGCTCGAACGGCTGCGGCTGTTCCTCATCATCCTGCTGGGTGAAACCGTGCTCACCCTCGGACGGGTGCTCGCCGACCACGCCCAGGACGCGCTGACCCCGCTGCTGGCCCTGGGCGGTTTCGTCGCGCTGGTCTGCCTGTGGGCGATCTACTTCGGACGGTCCGAGCAGGAGGTGGTCAGCCACGCGACCGGCAGCGCCGACCCGATCCGGTCGGTGCACCTGGGCATCAACGTGGTCTACGGGGTGGTCGCCGGGCTGGTCGTGTTCGCCGCGGGGATGGAGCTGGTCCTCGTCCAGGCCCACCACCCGGCCGCCGGGATCGCCGGTGTGCTGGTGGCCGTTGGCCCGCTCGTCTACCTCGCGGCGCAGGCCGTCTACTTCCGGGCCGAACCGGGCACCGGGTGGCTGCCGCGCGCCCTCGGCGCCGCCGCCCTGGGAATCGTCGCCGCGGCCGCGTACTGGCTGCCGGCGTACGGGGTGGTGACGCTCCTGGTCGTCGTCCTCGTCGTGCCGGCCGCCCACCTCGTGCGGGCCCGGGCGAGGTGAGTCAGACCCGCCGCTCCCGGCCGTGCCACAGCTGCTCCCGCAGCAGGCGCTTCTCGATCTTCCCGGTGCCGGTCTTGGGCAGTTCGTCGAGGAAGATCACCGACTTCGGGACCTTGTACCCGCCCAGCCTGGCCCGGCAGTGGGTCAGCACCTCCGCCGCGGACAGGGCGTTCCCGGGGGACACGAAGGCGGTGATGGCCTCACCCCACCGGTCGTCGGGGGCGCCGACCACCGCGACCTCCCGCACCCCGGGCAGGTCCGAGATGACGGTTTCGATCTCCCGCGGGTACACGTTGAACCCGCCGGTGATGATCATGTCCTTGCGGCGGTCGAGGATGAACAGGAACCCGTCCTCGTCGAGGTACCCGACGTCACCGGTGTGCGCCCACCCACCCGCGAAGGTCTCCGCGGTCTCCTCGGGCCGGCGCCAGTAACCGGCGCTGACGTGGTCGCCACGGGTGCGGATCTCCCCCGTCTCGCCGGGCGGCACCGGCCGCCGCGCCGCGTCGACGATCTCCAGCTCGACGTGCGGCGTGACCCGGCCGGCCGACGCCAACCGCGGCAGGCCCCGCGCGTTGCGGGTCTCCACGTGGTCCTCCGGCCGCAAGGTCGTGATGGGCAGCTGCGCCTCGCTGGCGCCGTAGAGCTGCTGCATCGCGTCGCCGAACCAGGCGCGGGCCCGCGCCGCGACGCCGGGCTGGATGGCCGAGCCGGCGTAGGGCAGGACCCGGACGCCGCCGACGCGGCCGCGCGGCGCGTCCCGGGCCGACAGCTCCTCCACCAGCATCGTGATCATCGTGGGCACGAGCGGCAGCACGGTGACCTCGCCGCCCAGCGCCGCGTCGGCGACCCGGGCCGCGTCGAACCCCCGCTCGTGGATGTTCAGCCCGCCACAGGCGGTGACGACGTCGGCGATACCGCCGCTGAAGTGGCTCACCGGCGCGGTGTGCAGAGCCGCGTCCCCGGGTCCCAGGCCGGGCAGGACCTCGCGGGCGTTGCGGATCAGCGCGCCCACCGCCCGATGGGGGACCCGCACCCCCTTCGGCTGCCCGGTCGAGCCGGACGTGTAGAGCAGCCAGGCGTCGGATTCCGGTTCCGGGAGCGGCAGTTCGTCGTCGGTGCCGGACGCGACCAACTCCTCGAACGGGATGCACCCCGGGGGAACGTCGCCCTCCCCCAGCACCACGACGTCCCGCACGCCGGGCGGCACCCAGTCCGTGCCGTTGCGGGACAGCCATTCGCCGTCCACGAGGACGGCCACCGGTTCGGCGTCGGCGGCGATGCGGGCCAGTTCGGCCGGGTGCAGGCGGGTCAGCAGCCCAGTCCGCACGTACCCGCCGAGCGCCATCCCGTGGTAGGCCTCGGTCCATTCGCAACGGTTCGGCGACACGATGACCACGCGCGAGCCGGGGGCCGCGCCGAGCCGGCGGAACGCCTGGGCGATCCGCCGGGCCCGGGCGCCCAGTTCGCCGTAGGTCAGCGTCCGGCGCTCGTCGCGGATCGCCGGGCGGTCCGCGTGCTCGCGGTAGGCGCGCGCGTAGACCTGGGCCAGTGGGGTGGGGGACATCGGGTCACCCCAGCCGCGAGGGCGCCCAGTCGCGCGTCGGCGACCGCCAGGCCGGCCAGTGGTCCTCCGGCTCGGGCCGGGTCACCGACAGGTGGGTGAAGCAGTCCTGGCACTTCACCACCATGCGCGGTCCGAGGTAGTTGGCCACGGGGTAGCGGGCGACGTCGCCGCTCCCGCACGACGGGCAGGTGGCGTCCACGGGCTGCCGTGCCACGGAGACCCGCTCGGTCTCCGGGCGCGGGAAGAGGAGTCGGTCGACGGACATGTGCGGTGCCTCCTAGAGGATCCAGTTCAGGGGGGTGGCGACGGGCACGCTCCAGGTGCCCGCCGCGCGCAGCGCCGCCAGTTCGGCCCGGCGCCGGGCGGTCGCGTCGCGGTCGATCCGCTCGCCCTCGAGCACGGCACCGAAGGCGAGAGCGGCGAACTCCGGGCTGTAGAGACCGTCGCGGAGGTCGCGTTCGAGCCGGCCGAGGTCGCGGGCGAGGGGGTCGCCCCAGCCACCGCCGCCGCCGATGAGGAAGCGGATCGCGTCGCCGGCCTTGAGCACGAGCCCGGAGAACTTGCCGGTGGAGTACCGCGCGCCGCGGCAGAACCCGCCGTGGTTGGGATCGGGCCTGCCGTCGTCGTCGAACATGCCGAACAGCGGTTCCGCGGGGCGGAGGTCGAGCGGGTCGGCGTGCCGCGCGAGGTCGAAGTCCTTGATGTACCACCCGAACGCGGGTGCGCCGGCACCAGCCCCGGCCGCGCCCGGCGCGCCGACCCGGACCCGGTCGCAGGTGACCGTGACGATCGTGTCGGCCTGGGCGGTCAGGGTGTACACCGAGCCCAGACCGCCCCGGTACTGCCCGGCGCCCGCGGTGTCGGCGACCATCTCGTGCTGGGCGACGATCAGCGGGCTCTCGATCTCCACGTGCTCCTGCACCGAGGTGCGGCAGTTGCCGATCGGCGTGACGCAGAAGGAGATCCCGTCCTCCTTCCACGTGCCGCCCCAGCCACCGCCGGTGAGGGCGAACGCGCCCCACGGCGTGCCGCCGTGGCCGGGCCGGGTGTCGATGCCGCCCAGGCTGATGACCAGCGCGGTGCCGGTGTCGCAGGCGATCGAGCGGTCGCCGACGGCCTCGCTGAGCGCGCTGGCGACGGCGTTGATGCACCGGGCCCCGATGTCGGCGTGGTTGGAGCAGCTGGACGGCGGGAGCACGCAGACCACGCTGCCCTGGGGCAGCAGCGTTTCGATCGGCCGCAGCGTGCCGCTGTTGACCGGCGTGCCCGGATCGGCCATGAGCTTGACGGCCTCGATGCAGCGGACCGCCTCGCACCACGCGGTCCCGCAGTTGCCCAGCGGCTGCCGTCCCGAGCCGGAGAAGTCGATCTCCATGCTGTCCCCGCGGACCTTCACGGTGACCCGCACCGGGATGGGCTCGTCGGTCACGCCGTCCTCGTCGAGGAAGTCCTCGACGGTGTAGTCACCGTCCGGGATGGCGGCGATGCCGCGCCGCATGCTCGCCTCGGTCGCCTCGATCGCGTACCGGCCGGCGGCCTTGACCCGGTCCAGGCCGCCGCGGGCGACGAGCGCCTGGAGCTGCCGCTCCCCCACCACGAGGCAGCCGTGCAGGGCCCGCAGGTCTCCCAGCACCAGCTGGGGCACCCGGTTGTTCTCCAGGATGTAGTTGAACAACGGCCGCACCGGGACGTCGTTGGCGTAGAGCAGCGACGGCGGGAGCTTGATCTGCTCCTCGAACGCGGTCTGCGTGCCGTTGGAGAACCCGCCGGGGATGGGCCCGCCGAGGTCGACCAGGTGGGAGGTCGAGTGCAGGATGAACTCGACCCGGCCGTCGACGAAGACGGGGCGGAGCAGGTTCACGTCGGACTGGTGGATCGTCCCGCGCCACGGGTCGTTGACGAAGATGACGTCGCCGGGCTGCAGTGTGTCGAGGTCGAACTCGTCCACCACGAAGTTCACGATGTGCGGCGAGGTGAAGGCGTGCTGCATGCAGCCCTCCCACTGCGCCGCCGTCTCCCACGCGTCGCCGCTGCGGATGTGGATCGCGGTGGTGCAGTCCAGGATGTCCCGGCACACGGGCGAGAACGCGCTGCGCATCAGGGCTTCGTTCATCTCGCGGGCGACCTCGATCAGGCCGTACCGCAGGATGTCCAGTTCGAACTCGGCCGCCGGTTCCGTGGAAGTGGTCATGCTCGTCGCGCTCCTCAGCCGTGGTTCTCGATGATCAGCAGGCGGTCGTCGTCGATGCGGGCGCGGCGGCCGGGCAGGACGACGGTCGTGGCGAACTTCTCGGACACGATCGCCGGGCCCGTCACGACCTCTCCGGGCTGGAGGCGTTCGCGGACGTGCACGGGCACGCGCACGGTGTCCCCCGCGCCGGGGATCCGCAGGTCCCGGTGTCCTAGCAGGGATTCGCCGTCCTCGGCGGCCGACGGCGGGACCTTGTGCGGCCGCGGGATCACCGCGGTCACCTCCAGGGTCGACACGACGACCGGGATCTCGGCGGCGGAGAACCCGTAGGACTCCTGGTAGAAGGCGTGGAAGTCGGCGACGATCTCCGCCACGCCCTCGGCGGTCACCCGGTCCCGGCGCAGCGGGAGCCGGTTGTCCCACGTCTGCCCGCGGTACATGCCGAAGAGGGCGCGGTCGAAGGTCAGGCCCTGGATGTCCACCCCCTGCGCGGTCAGCTCCTCGGTGAGAGCGCGTTCCATCGCGGCGAACCCGTCCTCCATCACCGCGGCGTTGTCCGGGGAGAGCGGGATCATCAGCGACTGCGCCCGCGTCGTGCGCAGGTCGCTCTGCAGCAGTCCGAGTGCCGAGAACTGCCCGGGCGTGGTGGGGACGACGACGGTGCCCACGCCGAGGATCCGCGCGACGCGGTCGGCGAGCATCGGCCCGGCCGACCCGAACGGCAGCAGGGCGAAGTCGCGCACGTCCAGTCCACGGTAGACGGAGATGGTCCGGATCTTGGCGGCGATGTCCTCGCACGCGACCCGGTAGGCGGCCTCGGCCAGGTCCTCGGCGGAGAGGTTCCACCGTTCGCCGGCGCGCGCCAGCGCCGCGCGGGCGGCGTCGACGTCGAGGGTGATCCGGCCGCCGGCGAACAGGTCGGGTTGCAGGACCCCCAGCACCAGGCAGGCGTCGGTGAGCGTGGCCTCCGTGCCGCCGCGCCCGTAGCAGGCGGGGCCGGGGTTCGAGCCGGCCGAGGCGGGGCCGACCGCGATCCGGCCGAGAGCGTTGGGGCCGATGATGCTGCCCGCACCGGAGCCGACGCTTTCGACGTCGACCAGCGGCATGGTGAGCGTCAGGCCGGTCTCCAGCGTCCACAGGTCGGTCAGCGGGGTCCGCGCGTCCACGATCGCGGCCACGTCGGTGCTGGTCCCGCCGACGTCCATGGTCAGCAGGTTCCCGCGGCCGGCGTCCCGGGCCAGCCGGATGCTGCCGGTCACGCCGCCCACCGGTCCGGACACCAGCTGGAAGACCGGTGCCCGGCCGGCATCGGCAACGGTGGCGACACCACCGTTGGTCATCATGATCCAGAGCGTCCCGCCGAACGCGCGCTCCGCCAGCGCCACCGTGAGGCGCCGCAGGTACCCGACGACGGCGGGCCCGACGTAGGCGTCCAGGGCGACCGTCGTGGTCCGCTCGTGCTCCTTGGTCACCGGGTAGAGGTCCGAGGTCTGGACGTAGGCGTGCGGGATCTCCTCGGCCAGGATCTCCGCGGCGCGGCGCTCGTGCCCGCGGTCCCGGTAGGAGTTCAGGAAGCACACGCCGACCGCCTCGACGCCCCGGGCGGCGAGCGCGCGGGCCGCCTCCCGCACCGCGTCCTCGTCCAGGGCGAGCAGTTCCGTGCCGTCGTAAGCGATCCGCTCCGGGATGCCGAGCCGGTTGTGCCGCTCGACGACGGGGCGTTCCTGGTGCGGCCGCAACCAGGTGGGGTCGTAGAACCGGTCGCCGAACTCGCGGTGCATCCGCCCGATGTCGAGCAGATCGCGGTGTCCCCGTGTGGCGAGCAGGCCGGTCCGCGCTCCCGCACGGCTGAGCAGGGCGTTGATGCCGACGGTGTGCCCGTGCACGATCTCCGCCACACCCGGGACGTCCACGTCGATCGCGGCGAGCGCCTGCAGCACGCCCTTCTCCTGCTCCGGCGTCGAAAGCACCTTGCCGTCGCGGATCTCGGCGGTGTCGCGGTTGAGCCCGACGACATCGGTGAAGGTTCCCCCGACGTCGATCCCGACCAGCCAGTCGGCTGAGCTTCGTTGCTCGGTCACGTCTTGCCTCCAGGCCTCGTCCGATCCGAGGCGCCCAGTCTGCGACCGGGATCACACCGGGGGCATCGTCCGGGGGAAGGAGGTTTCCTACGACCTTCGGGCAGTCAGCCAGCAGGCGATGGCCTCGGCCCGGCTGGTGACGCCGAGTTTGCGGAGGATGTGGGTGACGTGGGTCTTCGCCGTGCGCTCGGAGATCACCAGCTGCCGGGCGATGTGCCGGTTGGAGTGCCCGGCGGCGAGCAGCTCCATCACCTGGACCTCGCGCGCGGTCAGATCCGCCGCGGCGGGTGGCGCGGGCGGCACCGGCGGGCGCACCGCGGCCGGGTTGGTCATGAGGGCCTCCGCGGCGCCCCGCAGGACGGCCACGCCGTCCATCAGCATCAGCCGTCCGAGCGAGTGGCTCAGCGCCTCGGCCATGACGGACAGCAGCGCCTGGTCGGTGGCGTCGACGTCGCGGCGCTGGTGGTAGCAGTCGCCGTGCAGCAGTCCGGCGACCTCGCCGTGGACGGTCAGCGGCGCGACACCGTAGGAGGTGGACCTGGTGACCCGGATGAGGTCGCGGTCGACCCGGTCGCTGTGCTGCGCGTCGAAGATCAGGCGCGGTTCGGCGCGGCGGACCACGTCCGCTTCGACGAGCCGGCCGTCGAGCTGCGGTGGGGAGGCCTTGCCGACGGCCACGATCTCGTCCGCCCAGCGCGGCTCGCGCACGACGCACATCGTGTGCAGCCGCCACACCGAATCCTCCACCCGCGACACGAGGACGCGGTCGAAGCCCAGGCGGCAGCCGGCCTCCGGCACCCGGCCGAGGAGCTCGTCCACGGTGCGCGCGTCGCGGACGGACGCCAGCGCCCCGGCCACGCGCCGCAGCAGCACGTGCCGTTCGGCGAGCCGGGCCTCGGCCAGCTCGGCCTCGACCTCGCGGATCCGGCCCAGCAGGTCCACGAGCTCCCGCTGCCGCGCCGACCCGGTACCGTCCAGGGACCGCAGGGTCTCCCCCATCGCGGCGTTCCAGATCCTGCTCAGGACCGGTCTCGCGTGGTTCTCCCACGGCAGGTCGAGCCGGGGCGACGGGACGTCGATGCCGAGCGCCGCGGAGGCGTCCGCGCACAGCTCGCGGTACCGTTCCGCGACGCCCGTTCGCTCCGCCGCCTGGACAGCCGTGTTCGCATCCATGGTGGGCCCACCTCGACGTTCGGCACCCCTTGCCAGGCCATATAATATATGGCACTGGTCACGGTTGACAGACCGAGGAAACGCGGGCCGCGGGCACGCGATGGGGACCGCATCGCGGACGCCGGCCGGCTGTTCCCCGGTGATCACCGTCTCCGCCGCCACGCGGAACGGCCGGCCGGCGAAGTCCGCTCGCCCCGTGCGGAGCGGGAGGCGGCTGCCCAGCAGGCCGGGCACGCCGGCACCACGGCGCCCCTCGTGCCCGGCAACGGCAGCCGGAAGCCGTCCGCGGCGATCCCGCGGCACGCCGACGGGTTGTGCCCCAGCGGAGCACACAAGCACTCGCACCGCTCGACACCGACGCGGTGCCTCGGAACCGGAGGAGTCACCGGCTTCTCCGCTGCCGTCCGATGCGGGCACCGCGCGGTGGGCACAGCCGGGCGGGGCGGCACCCGCCAGGCCGCCGGGCAGGTCAGGTAGGCGCCGAGGACGAACGAGCGCAGCACGTCGAACTCCTCCGGGCGCGCCTCGCGCAGGGTGGCCAGGTAGGCCTCGGTGTCCTCGGCGGGAACCGCTCGCAGGGCGGACTCCACGATGCCCGGCGAGCGCGCGAGCATCGCCGCGATCACGTCCTCGCCGGGGACGTCGGCAGCCGGCCCGGGTAGGACGACCTCACCGACGACGGCCAGTTTTTCCCGCAGTCCTCGGTGTTCCGGTGCCATCGGACAGCGTTTCCCTTCGCAGCGCCACTCGCCGGGCTCTCAGTCGAACAGCACGACTCCCCGGATGTTCTTGCCGTCGTGCATGTCCCGGTACCCCTGCGCGATGTCGTCCAGTGCGTAGGTCCGGGTGATCATCTCGTCGAGTTTCAACGTGCCCTCCTGGTAGAGCCGGAGCAGCCGGTGGACGTCCCGGTTCCCGCTCGTGGCACCGAAACACGTGCCCTCCAGGCGCTTCTGGAAGAGCGTCAACTCGAACAGGTCGAGCGGCATGTCGCCGACCCGGTGCGGCCCGACCGCCGTGGCCACGACGATGCCCGCCTTGCGGACCGCCCCGAGCGCCTGGCCGACGTACTCCGGCCGCATGACCCCGACCGTGATGACGGCGGCGTCGGCACCCTGCCCGTTGGTGAACTGCTTGGCGAGTTCCGCGGCCTCGGCCATCGACTCGACGGCGTGGGTGGCCCCGAACACCGGCGCCTGTTCCCGCTTGAAGGCCACCGGATCCACCGCGATGACGTTCGACGCACCCGCGTGGACGGCACCTTGCAGCGCGCTCGCGCCGATCCCGCCGATGCCCATCACGATCACCGTGTCCCCCGGCCGGACGCGGGCGGAGTTGACCGCCGAGCCCCAGCCGGTGCTGACCCCGCACCCGACCAGGCACGCCTTGTCCAGCGGGATGTCCGGGTCGATCTTCACCACCGAGGCCAGCGACACCGTCGTCGTCTCGGTGAAGGTGGAGATACCGCACATCTGGCCGACCGGCGTGCCATCGGTGGTGTGCAGGCGGTAGGTACCGTCGGTGAACCGGGGGCCGGCCAGGATGCCCGCGGCCAGGTCACACAAGTTCGACGCTCCGGCGGCACACCAGCGGCAGTGCCCGCACGAGGGAATCGCGGAGAAGATGACGTGATCGCCTTCCTCGATGCCCTTGGCGTTCGGCCCCACCTTCGTGACCACGCCCGCACCTTCGTGCCCCAGTGCGAACGGGTAGGTGCCGACCGGGATGTCCCCCGTGGCGTGGTGGTCGTCCGAGTGGCACAGCCCCGAGGCGACGAGCCGCACCTGCACCTCGTCCGGATGGGGGTCGTCCAGCTCGAGGTCGACCACCTCCAGCTCACCGGGCGCCTGCCGGATCACCGCTCCACGTGTGTACACCGGTTGACCTCCTTCATGCGTCGAGAAGCGTGACCACGGACTTGGTCTCGAGGTATTCCCCGATCGCCTCGGGTCCGTTCTCCCGGCCCCAGCCGGACTGCTTGTAGCCGCCGACGGGCATCTGCACCCCGCCGGCGCGATGGACGTTGATGCCGACCCGGCCGGCCCGCAGCCGGCGCGCGATCGAATGGGCCCGCGCGACGTCCCGTGTCCACACGCTGGCCGCCAGCCCGTAGTCGCTGTCGTTGGCCGCGGCGACCGCCGCGTCGACGTCGTCGAACGCCATCGCGCCGAGCACCGGCCCGAAGATCTCCTCGCGCACGATGCGCATCGACTGGTCGACGTCGGCGACCACCGTGGGCTGGAAGAAGAAGCCCTTGTCCCCGATGCGGGATCCGCCGGTCAGCACCCGTGCGCCCGCCTCGATCCCCCCTTCGACGTACCGGCTGACGCGGGCGAGCTGGCGTTGCGAGATCAGCGGCCCCAGATCCGCGGACGGGTCCGTGCCGTACCCGACCTTGAGAGTGCCCGCGTACTCCGCGATTCCGTGCACGAGTTCGTCGAACACGTCCCGATGGGCGAACAGCCGGGTGCCGGACGTGCAGATCTGCCCGGAGTTCCAGAACACGCCCATGGCGATGCCCGGAACCGCCGCGGCCAGGTCCGCGTCCGGCAGCACGACGACCGGGGACTTGCCGCCCAGTTCGAGGGAGACCTTCTTGAGGTTGCCGGTGGCGGCGCGCACGATCTGCCTGCCGACCTCCGTCGAACCGGTGAAGCTCACCTTGTCGATGCCGTCGTGGGCGGCCATCGCCGCCCCGACCGGCAGCCCGTACCCGGTGACGATGTTGACCACCCCGTCCGGCACGCCCGCCTCGAGCAGGATCCGTCCCAGCGCGAGCGTGGTGAGCGGCGCATCCTCCGAGGGCTTCAGCACGCACGAACACCCGGCGGCCAGAGCCGGAGCCAGCTTCTGCGACACCGCGATCATCGGCGCGTTCCACGGGACGATCAGACCGGCGACGCCGACGGGCTCACGCAGCGTGTACCCGTGCAGGCGCCGCTCGGCCGTGCCGACCTGGACGCTCCGGCCGTCGATCTTGTCCGCCCAACCGGCGAAGTACCGGAACTGGTTGACCGCCTCGCCGGCCATGATCCGCGCCTGGGACACGGGCATGCCCACGTCCAGGCTCTCCAGGCGGGCCAGCTCGTCGGCGCTCGCCTCGATCAGGTCGGCGACGCGCCACAGGACCACCGCCCGCTGCGCGCCGGACAACCGCAGCCAGCGCTCGTCCTCGAACGACCCACGGGCCGCTCGCACCGCAGCGTCGACGTCCGCGAGGTCGCCCTCACCGGCTTCCGCGACGACCTCACCGGTGCCGGGGTCGAGGACCGGGAAGGTCTTCCCGGAAGCCGCCGGAACCCAGGATCCGCCGATGAGCATCCGTCCCGGCTCGACGAGCAGGCCGGGGTTCGTACCGGTACGCGTCATGTCAGTGCACCGCCGCGAACATCAGCCGCTGGTCGTCGGCCTCGGCCGGGTCGAACTCGGCCGCAATGCTGCCCTGCCGCGCCACCAGGATGCGGTCGGACAGCGCGCGGATCTCCGGCAGGTAGGACGAGATCACCACCACGGCCACGCCCTCGTCGGCGAGCGCCCGGATCATCGCGTGGATCTCCACGATCGTGCCGAGGTCCACGCCGCGGGTCGGCTCGTCGATGATCGCCACCAGCGGCTTGCGCGTCAGGCCCTTCGCCAGGACCACCTTCTGCTGGTTGCCGCCGGACAGCTCGACGAGCTTCGCCCGGTCGGGCTGCAGGGTGCGCACCTGGAACCGCTCGACGAACCGCTTCGCGAGGGACTTGCGCTCCCCCGGCCGCAACAGGAACGGCAGTCGCGCCGAACCGCAGATGTGGCCCAGGTGGATGTTGTCCGCGATGCTGAAGTGGCTGAAGAACCCGGACGCCTTGCGGTCCTCGGTGATGTAGACGACGCCGGCCTTGCGGGCCTGCCGCGGCGTGCGGAACCGGACCTCGCGCCCGGCGACCCGGACCTTGCCACCGCGCAGCCGCCGCCGTTTCATGATCCCGCTGACGATCATCGCGACCTCGCTGCGCCCAGCGCCGACCAGCCCGTAGATCCCGACGATCTCGCCGGGATAGGCCGAGAACGACATGTTGCGCACCACCGGCAGCAGGGTCACGTCCTCCACCTCGAGCACCGGCGTGGGGTCCGGCGCGCGGCCGGGCGGCACCCGGCCGTACTCGACGTCGCGTCCCACCATCATCCGGACGATCTCTTCCCGGTCGAACTCCGGATTGGACAGCGTGCCCTGCACCGCGCCGTCGCGCAGCACCGTGATCCGGTCGGCCTCGCTGAACGCCTCGTCGAGCATGTGGGTGATGAAGATGACCCCGATGCCGTCCCGCTTGAGCCGCTGCATCGACAGGAACAGCTGCAGCCGCTCCTCCGGCGTCACCGACGACGTCGGCTCGTCCAGGATGACGACCTTGGCCCTGCGGTGCACCGCGCGCGCGATCTCCACCATCTGCTTCTGGGCCACACCCAGCGCGCCGACGGTCACTTCCGGCCGGATGTGGAAGTTGTGCGATTCCAGCAGCTCACGCGCCACGATGTTGAGGTGCGAGAGGTTGTTGAACACCTTCTCCTGGCCCAGGAACAGGTTCTGGGCCACGGTCATCGACTCGACCAGCGACCCCTCCTGGTAGACCATGGCGATCCCGGCCGCGGCGGAGTCCTTCGGCGTCGCGAACCGCCGCTCCACCCCGTCGACGGTGAGGGTGCCAGCGTCGTGCGTGATCGCCCCGGAGATGATCTTCACCAGGGTGGACTTGCCCGCGCCGTTCTCGCCCAGCAGGGCGTGGATTTCCCCGGGGCGGACGTCGAAGCTCACGTCGCGCAGCGCGTAGGTGCCGCTGTAGCGCTTGCTCACCCCGTCGAGCCTGATGACCGGCTCCATCTCGTCACTCCTCATCGTCGACCGCCAGCAGGTTCCGGTAGCCGCGAGCGGCGACCACCAGTTCCCCGCCGCGCACCGCCACTCCGGTGACCCCGTGCCGCTCACCGTCCACCCGGGACTGCAGGCTCTCCGCCACGCGGCCGCCGGCGTCCATCCGGAACACCAGCCCGTAGGAGCGGGCCGGCGCCCACGGCTTGAGCACGCCGAGCACCCGCAGCTGCCCCATCTGGGGCGTGTCCGTGTAGGGATTGGTGCTGCGCAGCCGCGGCACGAACCAGTCGCGCGGCGCGACGGTCGCCGTCATGTCCGCCAGGACCTCGGGTTCGTCCAGCAGCAGTTCGGTGATGCGGTTGCGCACGTAGGGCGCGGCGGCCCACCAGCCGTCACCGGCGGCCACCAGGCGGCCCGGGTAGACCGGCAGGTTCGCCACGAACGGTCGCGCCGGGCCGGACAGGGACGCCACGGCCCGCCGTTCGATCCGGTGGTCCAGGCTCACCGACACCAGCACGTCGCCACCGGGTGCCGGCTCGATCCCGGAGGGCCAGGCCAGGCCCTCGGCCTCGACCCGCGCCGCCGCACCGTCCACCCGCACGATCCGGCCCGACCGGTCGCCGCGCACGAGGGCCCGGGCCCACCCGTCGGCCCGCTCCTGGCTCGAACCGACCGTCAGCAGCAGGGAACCGTCCGGCAGCGCGGCGATGTCCGTGACGCACGACGACACCGCGTCGTCCGTGCACAGCTCCTCGGCGGACCCGGACTCGTCCAGCGCGACCAGGCCGGTTCCCTCGACCGCGGCCACGACCGCCTCGCCCACCGCGGTGAGGCTGCCGACCGCACCGTCGAGCTCGGCCACCGTCCGCACCTGCCCGTCCCGCAGGGCGCAGACCCGGTTGCCGCTGGAGAACACGAGCGCTCCCCAGGCGGGCACCACGTCGTCCGGCTCGTAGGCGCCGTCGGGCAGCAGCACCCTGCTCTCGTCCAGGCGGCTGTTGGGGCGCAGCCCCGCCTCCATCGGCGGCACCGTGCGGTGCCGCGCCCACGCCGGGTTGATCCATTCCTTGATCGCCGCGACCGTCCGGTTCACCGCTCCACCTCCGCCAGTGGCCGGCCGGCACCGGCCGTGCCGGGCACCGCGGCCGGGTCGATCGGACCGACGTCCTCGGGGTCGAGCGTGAGGCGGCCGACCCGGTTGTTGTTGACCCCGCACAGGTACAGCCGGCCGTCGCGCTCGTTGATCGAGGTGACCATCGGGTAGTTCGCCAGCGTCGAGTCCCACAGGACCTTCAGCACCTGTCCGCGCTCGTCGAACTTCAGCACGCACGACACGTTGAGCTGCGGGACCACCCAGCTGTCCAGCGGCACCTCCTGCGTCATCCGGCGCCGGAACGCGGGGTACTTCACCAGCAGGTCCGACATCGGGGTGCGCATCGACACGAAGGCCATCCAGTAGTTGCCGTCGGAGGCCCGGTTGATGTTGTCCGGGTGGCCGGGCAGGTTCTCCAGCACCGGCTCGAGCTGTCCCTGCTTCGGGCCGGCGATCCACAGCCGGTCCACCCGGCACAGCGTGGTGCTGGCGATCAGCACCGACTGACCGTCGTGGGCGGTGCACATCCCGTTGGGGAACACCAGGTTGGAAGCGACCACCTCGGTGCCGCCGTCCGGGTCGACGCGCACGACGCGCCCGTTCGGCCGGGACTCCACCAGTTCGACCATGTACTCGGCGGCGTTGTACCGGGCCGAGAAGTCCGACACGTACAGGGAGCCGTCCGGGGCCACGTCGAGGTCGTCGACCGCCCGCAGACCCGAATCGTCCAGCAGCGACAGGCGGCTCCGGCGGACCTTGTTGGCGACCAGTTCCGGCTCGCCGTCCGGGTGGATCCGGTAGACGCCCATCCCGCCGACCGCCACCACGAGGCGGCCTTCGCGGTCCCACGCGTGGCCGAGCGGAAGCCCGCCGGTGCGGGCGAAGATCTCGCCTTCGGCGTGGTCCGGGCCGGAGAACCGCCAGATCCAGCCGCGGCGGTCACCGCAGTAGAGGTTGCCGGCGGGGTCCACCGCGCAGTCCTCGGCGCCCTCGATCTTGCCCAGACCGATGGTCGGCGCGTCCGTGAGGCGGTTGTTGATCGTCCACACGGTGCCCGGCTCGGTGACGTCCACCAGCGGTCCCAGCGTGATCCGCCCCGGGTCGATCTTGAGTTTCTCCGCGGTGCGCTCGCGGTACTTGCCCCACTTCAGGTCGAGGATCGCGAACAGCAGCAGCACCGCCGCGAGGATCGCGGTGTAGTAGGAGCCTTCGAGCCCCAGCGCCACGGTGGCCTGCAGGATGACGCCGACGACGAGGATGCCGACGGTCGCCCGCAGCACCGAGCCGCGGCCGCCCTTGAGGCTGACCCCGCCGAGCACGACCGCGGTCAGCGCCACCAGTTCCCAGCCCTGCCCGACGTCGGCGTCGGTCCGGCCCAGCCGGGCGGCGGTGAGCAGCCCGGCCGTGCCGGCGAGCGCCCCGGACAGGAGGTAGACGCAGAACGTGACCCGGTCCACCGGGATGCCGTTGCGGCGGGCGGAGCGCCGGTCGGAGCCGACCGCCATGACCCACCAGCCCCAGCGCGACCGGGTCAGTCCCACGTGGACGACGACCAGCACGACGAGGAAGATGAACCACCCGGTCGGGATGCCGGCCACCGTGCCCTCGCCCAGGAAGTCCCACACGAGGTCGTCCTTGGGCATGCCGAGCTCGAAGCTGTAGGAGCTCTGCAGCGCCGCCGCCGCACCGCCGAAGGCCACCAGTGTCACCAGGGTGGTGATGAACGGCCGCATCTTGAGCCGGGCGATCAGGAACCCGTTCACCGCGCCCAGCGCGGCCCCGGCCACGATCGTCGCGGGCACCACCAGCGCCATCGGCCAGTTCCAGGCCCGCGACGCGACCATCGCGCCCAGGGAGGCGAGGCCGACGATCGAGCCGACCGACAGGTCGATCCCGCCGCCCACGAGCACGACGGTGAGCCCGATGGCGAGCAGCCCCTTCTCCGTCGCCTCGTCGAGGATGAGCGGGACGTCCACCCCGCCCACGGGCGTGGTACCCCACACGATGATGCTGAGCACCACGGCCAGGGTCAGCGGGACAGCGCCCTCCATCCAGCGCTTTCCGAACAGGTCGGACAGGGTGCGCAGCGGCGCGAACCGGGCGGCGCGGCCCTGTCCGGTGAGCGCGAACGCGTCCACGCCCGAGCGGGATTTGATCTTCATCCGCCTGGTCCTCGTCCCCGGATCACTGGCCCTTGTAGCAGGCGATGGTCGTGTTGTCGACGTTCGAGCGGTCCACCACCGCGTGCGAGACGTAGGCGACGCTGTGCGTGCTGCCGGGCGCCACACCGGTCTGGATCAGCTGCTGCGCCGTCACGACCGCCGCCGCGCCGACGCCCTGGACGTCGTAGGCGACCGAGGCGGTCACCTTGCCCGCCCGCAGCGCGTCGCACCACAGCGTGTCGGCGGCCATCGTGTAGACGCCGATGGAGTTCGGCCGGATCACGCCGTGGGCCGCCGCCTCGGACACGGCGTCACCGACGGCCACCGAGTTGAGGTCGTAGGTCACCATGTAGGCGCACAGGTTGTCCTTCTGCTGCTGCGTGATCGACGCCGCCGCCTGTTGCGCGGCCGCGTTCTGCCACTGGGTGTGGGCGGTGGCGACCACCTCGTAGCCGGCCGGGTCGGCCACGTCGTGCACGCCCTTGGACCACTGCAGCGACGCCGCGTCGTTGCCCGGGCCGTCGATGATCGCCAGGCGCTTGGCACCGCCGCGCTGGTCGCAGTCGGCGATGGCCCGCTTGGTGATGTCCTGCGCCGCGTGCACCACGTCGACGCCGATGAACGCGTCACCGAGCTGGCTGGACATCATGTTGACGACGATGGTGTAGATGCCCGCCTTGCGCGCGTCCTCGATCTGCTTGGTGAGCACGCCGACGTCGGTGTTGTGCAGGATCAGGACGTCGGCTTCCTTCCGCGAGATCAGGTCGTTGACGATCTTGACCATCTTGTCGGGGTCGAAGTTGGCGTCGTAGACCTGGAACTGCGCGCCGAGGTTGTCGAACGCGCGCTGCATCGACGCGCCCCAGTTCTGCGTCAGGTTGTAGCCCTTGTACAGGATCGGCACGAACGCGACCCGCTTTCCCTTCATGACGTCGTGCGCCTTCTGGTTCGCGTCGAAGAGCTGGGCGCTGTCACCGAAGGCCTGGTTGCCGCCGCCCGGCGCGCTCCCGGACGAACCGCTGCTGCCGGTGGTGCACGCCGTCATCGCGACGGCCGCGGCGGCCGCGGTCAGCAGGGCGGTGATCTTCCTCTTCATCGTTGAAGCTCCTTGATCATCGGTGGTGGTTCACAGTTCGTCGGTCTTCGCGGTCTCCTCGTCCCGCGGGTGCAGCCAGGCGTCGAGCGCGATCGCGGCGATCAGCACGCCGCCGCGGACCAGGTCCTGCATGGCGGTGCTCAGGCCGTGCAGGATCAGCAGGTTGTTGAGCACGCCCACGAACAACGCGCCGGCCAGGACGCCGAGGATCGTGCCCCGCCCGCCGGACAGCGAAACGCCACCGATCACGGTCACGGTGAGCGCGGTGAACAACAGCGGGTCGAACGAGGTGACCGTGGTCTGGACACTGCCCTGGATGGACACCGTCACGTACCCGGCCAGCAGGGCCAGCAGCGCGGAGAGCACGTAGGTGAGCATCTGGAGCGGCCGGACGGGCGCGCCCGTCGAGCGCGCGGTGGCGAAGTTGTCCCCCATCGCGCGGATCAGGCGGCCCGGCGCGGTGAAGGTCACGAACAACCACGCGAGCAGGAAGACGGCCGCGGCGATCAGCACCGGCCGGGGCACGCCCAGAACCGAACCGTTGCTGAGCGCGGAGATCGCCGATCCCGGTGGCAGCGCGTAGAAGTTCTGGTCCAGCAGGAAGATGTCGACGCCGCCGATCGTCAGCAGGCCCGTGGCCAGCGTCGCGAACAGCGCGGGCACCTCGAGGTAGGCGACCAGGAGACCGTTGACCACGCCGATCACCAGCGCGAGCCCGGCCATCAGCAGGATCGCCTGCCATTCCGACATACCGCCGGACATGAACGCCAGCGTGGCCTGCGCGCACCCGAGTGCGACGCCGGCGACCGACAGGTCGATGCCCTTGCCGAGGATCACGATGGCCAGGCCGATCGCCAGGATCCCGAACGCGGCCGACAACCGCAGCAGGCTCGCGAAGTTGCCACCGGTGAGGAAACCCTCGGTGGTCAGCGCGCCGGCCACGCACAGCACCACCGTGATGACGAGGACGAAGAACCCCTGTTCGGCGCGGGCGAGCCGGTCACGGAGGGACAGGCCGGGCCTCGCGTCCGCCGCAGCCACTGCCATTGTGGACCTGCCAATCGTGTCGCGTGGATTTTCCGGATGAGGGGACTCGCGGCGCGGTCGCCGCTGCCGGATTGCCGGGAAAGGTATATGGAAAATATTTTATGGTCAAGGCTGTCGGAGCGACCCCTGCGCGGTACACCCGAACGTGGGACCTCGGCCGCGCGCAGTTCCATTGTGGACACCGCCGGAATCCCGGCGATCGCGGGGATTCCGGCGGTGACTGCGCGTCACCGCTCGACGTGCTCCCGGAGGAAGCCGGCGACGGCGCGCAGCCCGCGACGGTGCCCGGGGTGGGTGGGCAGCTGCAGGAACCCGTGGGGCGCGCCCGGCACCGGGACGAACCGGTGCGGGACGGCGGCCTCGGCCAGCCGGTCCGCGATCGCGACCGACTCGCCGAAGAGCGGATCGTCCTCCCCGGCCAGCACCAGCGAGGGCGGGAAATCCGCGCAGTACCGCTCGGGGTGCAGGCGCGGATCGTCGGTCAGCCGCCGCGCGTCGGCCGGTTCCAGGTACTGCTGCGTGTCCGCCTCGGCACCGCCGAGGAGGTCGGCCAGCACGGGCAGCGCGCGGTGGACGTCGTAGATGCCGTAGCACAGCAGGGCCGCCGCGACCCCCGCCCCGTGCCCGGACGCCAGTGCGGCGGCGGCCAGGTTCGCCCCCGCGGAATCGCCCCCGACGAGCACCCGCGCCGGATCGCCGCCGAGACCGGCGGCGTGTTCACGCACCCAGCCCAGGGCGTGCACAGTGTCCTCCACCGCCGCCGGGAACCGGTGCCGCGGCGCACGCCGGTAGTCGAGGACGACGGTGAGCAGGCCCAGCGCGGCGAGATCGGCCGCCAGCCTGCGGTGACTGGCCGGCGCGCCGAGCACCCACGCGCCGCCGTGCAGGAACAGCAGCGTGGGAAACGGCGGATCCCCGAACGGCAGGTACACGTCGGCGGTCACCCGCCAGCCGGCGATCTCCCGCACGGGAACGCCGCGCGTGACGGCCGCGACCCGGGGCCCGTCGGCGTTGGTGTAGCCGTCGAAGGACGCCAGCAGGTCACGGACCGTTTCCCCGTCGCGCACCTTGAGCGTGCGCTGGAACTCCAGCAGGCGCGCCGGCACGCCGTCCACCGTGGTCACGCGCCCGGCGCGATCATCACGTGCACGGCGTCCTCCCCGGGCACGCGGCCGGCGAGGGTCTCGACGGCCAGCGGCACCTGCTCCAGGCCGAACGTGTGCGTGTGCAGCAACTCCAGCGGGTACCGCCGCGACTCGATCAGCCGCAGCGCGGGCTCGAACGCGCGGATGTCCTGTGACCACAGGCCCTTCACGGTCAGCTCCTTCGTCACGATCCGATCCGGGGCCAGCCCGCTCACTGTCGCGCCCGACCCCTTCACCCCCGCCAGCACGACCGTCGCGCCAGGCTTGGCGATCTCGACGGCGTCCACGATCGGCTGGGTCGCCACCGCGGTCACGTCCACGACGACGTCCGCCCCCTCGCCCCCGGTCGCCTCGGCGACCGCGGCGACGGTGTCCTCGGTGTCGGCGACGACGGTGACGTCCGCACCGAGCCTGCGGGCGAGCTCGAGTTTGTGCGCGTCCCGGGCGAGCCCGGTCACGATGATGCGGCCCGCCCCGGCCTCCCGTGCGGCGACCACGCCGGCCAGGCCGCGCTGCCCGCAGCCCAGGACCACGACCGTGTCCCCGGCCCGGAGGCCGGAGTCGAACGCGAACCACCGCAGGCCGGCGGCCATCGGCTGGTAGAGCGCGGCCAGCTCGAGCGGGAGGTCCGGGTCCAGCTTGTGCAGCACGGTCCGCGGATCGAGGTACAGGTACTCCGCGTAGCCGCCCCACAGGCCCGGTCCGGCGCTCGTCGGCAGGTAGCCGTAGGCGTTGATCGCGGCGCCGTGGCGCGAACTGACGCAGCGGCGGTAGTTCCCGGTCAGGCAGGCGCGGCAGGAACCGCAGCCCAGGACCGGTTCGACCGCCACCCGGTCGCCCACCCGCACCCGCCAGCGCCGCGCCGCCTCGGCCCCGATCTCGGCGATCGTCCCGACCGGTTCGTGGCCGGGTATCAGAGGGTAGGCGACACCGAGCGCGGTGAACCCGCCGTCGTACTGCTCGACGTCGCTGCCGCACATGCCGCAGGCGTCGACCCGCAGCAGCGCCTCGTCCGGGCCGATCCGCGGCAGGGGGAACTCCTGGATCTCGTAGCGGCGGTCGGCCACCTGGACCGCGGCCCGCGCCGTGGTCATCAGTAGGCCCTCGGCAGGCCGAGGACCTGCGTCGAGATGTAGTTCAGCACCATCTCCTGCGAGAACGGCGCGTTGCGCAGCAACCGCACCTCCCGCCACAGCCGCTCGATGTGGTACTCCTTCGCGTACCCGAAGCCGCCGTGCGTGGACAGCGCCCGGTCGCACGCCTGCCAGCCCGCCTCCGCGCCGAGGAACTTCGCCGCCGCCGACTCGGGGCCGCAGGGCTGGTGCGCGTCGAACAGCTCGGCCGCCTTCATGCACATCAGTTCGGCCGCCTCCAGCCGGATCCACGCGTCGGCCAGCGGGTGCGCCACCGCCTGGTTCTTGCCGATGGGCCGGTCGAACACCACGCGGTCGTTGGCGTACTTGGTGGCCAGCTCCAGCGCCGCCCGGCCGAGCCCGACGCCCTCGAGCCCGACCACCGTGCGCTCCGGGTTCAGGCCGTCGAGCAGGTAGTAGAAGCCCTTGTCGACCTCGCCGACCACCTCGTCGTCGCCGACCTCGAGGTTGTCGATGAACAGCTCGTTGGAGTCGATCGCGGCACGGCCGAGCTTCTCGATCTCCCGCACGGTGATCCGCTCGCGGTTCAGGTCGGTGAAGAACAGGGTCATCCCGTGCAGCGGCTTGTCCTCGCGGCGCGGCGAGGTGCGGGCCAGCAGCAGGATCTTGTGCGCGTTCTGCGCGTTGGTGATCCACACCTTCTGGCCGTTGACCACCCAGCCACCGTCGATCTTGGTGGCCTTGGTCTTGATGCGCGAGGTGTCCACCCCGGCGGTCGGCTCGGTGACACCGAAGGCCATCAGGATCTCACCCCTGGCGAGCTTCGGCAGCCACTCCCGCTTCATCTCCTCCGAGCCGTGCCGCACGATGGGCGCCGGCGGGAAGACGTAGAAGTGGATCGCCGAGCCGCCGCTCATGCCGGCGCCGGACGCGGCGATCTCGGACATCATCACGCCGGCCTCGGTCAGCCCGAGCCCGATCCCGCCGTACTCCTCGGGGATCATCGCGCCCAGCCAGCCGCCTTCGGCGAAGGTCTTGACGAACTCCCACGGGTACTCGTGCTTGCGGTCCTTCTCCAGCCAGTAGTCGTTGTCGAACTTCCGCGCCAGCTCACGCGTGGCCTTCCGGACGATGTCGACGCTGCTCTCTTCCGCGGTCATCGGTGGTCCTCCTGCTCGGCGGAAACGGGGATGTCGGTCAGCGGCGTGGCCGGGTCGAGCGAGGACAGGTCGCCCACCGGCTCGCCCAGGTGCCGGGCCCGGATGGCGCGGCGCATGATCTTGCCGTTCTTGGTCTTCGGCAGCGTCGGCACGACGTGCAGCACGGGCGCGAAGGAGCGGCCCGCGTTGCGCAGCGCGGTCGCCTCCAGATCGGCCTGGTCGACGGCGCGCTCGCGCAGCACCACGAACGCGACGGCCCGCTGGCCGCGCCGCTGGTCCGGCACGCCGATGACCGCCGCCTCGGCGATGCGGCTGTCCTTCAGCAACGCCGTCTCGATCTCCGCCGGGCCGACCCGCCGTCCGGAGAGCTTGATCGTGTCGTCGGAGCGGCCGTGGATGCGCCAGGTGCCATCACCGTCCACACTGGCCAGATCTCCGTGCAGCCAGACGCCGTCCCAGCGGCTCCAGTAGGTCTCCAGGTACCGGTCGCGATCGCGCCAGAAGGCGTGCGTCATACCGGGGAACGTGTTGCGCACGGTCAGCTCCCCGACCTCACCCACCACCGGGGCGCCGTCGGCGTCCAGGACGGCCGCGTCGACGCCCGGCAGCGGCCCGTTGAACGAGGCCGGTTTCATCGGCAGGAACGGGTAGCCGACGAGCAGCCCGCCGCCGACCTCGGTACCGCCGCTGTAGTTGATGATCGGGCGGGTGGACAGCCCGACCTCCTTGAACAACCACCACCAGGTCGGCTCGTCCCATGCCTCCCCGGTGGACACGAAGGAGCGCAACGTGCCCAGATCGGCGAAGGACCCGTCGCCGCTCGCCATGATCGCCCGTGCGGCGGTGGGCGCGATGCCCTGCACGGTGACGCCGTTTCGCTCGACGATGTCCCACATCCGGCCGGGGTGCGGGTGGACCGGCACGCCCTCGATCATCACGATCGTGGCCCCGAGCTGGAGCGGCCCCATGATGAGCAGCGGGCCGACGAGCCACCCCATGTCGGTGATCCAGGAGACCACGTCGTCGTCGTGCACGTCGAAGCCGTAGGCGAAGTCGACCGCGGCCTTCACCGCCAGGCCGGCGTGGGAGTGCACGATGCCCTTCGGCTTGCCGGTGGTGCCGGAGGTGTAGACGATCGCGAGCGGGTCGTTGGACTCCGTGGCGGCCGTGCCGACCGGCTCCGGATCGGCCTCGAGCTCGTCCCAGTAGACGTCGCGCCCGGCACGCATCTCCACGCCGTGCCCGAGGTGGCGGACCACCACCACGTGCCGGACCGAGGGCGCCGATTCCAGCGCCTCGTCGGCGACCTCCTTCAGCGGCACGCGCTTGCCGCGCCGGGTGGTGCCGTCGGCGGTGACCAGGAGAACCGCCTCGGAGTCCCGCAGGCGCGTGGCCAGCGCCTCGGCGCCGTAACCGGTGAAGGCCGGAACGGCCACCGCGCCGATCATCGCGATGCCCAGGAACGCCACCACCGACTCCGGCACGACCGGCACGTACAGCACCACCCGGTCGCCCGCCCGGACGCCGAGACGCGCCAGGTTGGCGGCGAACCGGCGCACCTGCTGGGACAGCTGGGCGTAGGTCAGCGAGCGTCGCTGCCCGCTGTCACCCTCGTAGACCACGGCGGTCTTGCCGGCCCGCTCGCCCACCGCGTGGCGGTGCGCGCACAGCTCCGCGGCGTTGACCCGGCCGCCGGGGAACCAGCGCGGGAAGGGCTTGCCCTCGCTGTCGTCGCGGACCCGCTCGAACGGCTCGTCGAAGGCGACGCCGAGATCCTCGACCACGGCGCGCCAGAACCACTCGGGGTCCTCGACCGACGCCCGGTGCAACTCCTCGACGCTGTCGTATCCCCAGCGCCGCATCGCCGCCAGGAGGCGGCTGCGCTCGCGTTCCGCCGCGCCGGGCACCCACGCGTACGCGGTGCCCGTGTCTTCGGTCACTGGCATGGTTCTCCTCGTCGGGCGGCGGTCACGACGCGGCGGTGGCGGCCTGATCCGCGGCCGACCGCTTGAGCATCAGGCCGACGCGGGTGGCGTCGCAGACGATCTCGTCACGCTGGTTGATGCCCAGGTGCCGGAAGACGACGATGCCGGAGTCGCCGCGGCTGCGGGACTCGCGCTTGCTCACGATCTCGGTGCGGGCGCGGATGGTGTCGCCGTGGAACACCGGGTTCGGGAACTTGACCTCCTGGAAGCCGAGGTTGCCCAGCGTCGTGCCCTGCGTGGTGTCCGGAACCGTGACGCCGGAGACCAGGCCCAGGATGAACAGGCTGTTGACCAGCCGCTGGCCGAAGATGGTGTTCTTGCTGTACTCCGCGTCGAGGTGCAGCGGGGCGAGGTTCAGCGTCAGCGTGCTGAACAGCACGTTGTCCGCCTCGGTGACCGTCCGCCGGGTCGCGTGCTCGATCACCGCGCCGGGCTCGAACTCCTCGAAATACAGGCCGGGCATGATACCCTCCACTCCTACGGAAAATATATTTTATGTTTACATGGCGGCGTCGCCTGGGTCAACCCCGCCGGCCCGCGAGCCCGGAACCGTCCGGCAATCTTGCTCTGACAAAGTATTAAATATAGTATCGAGCCATTCCGGCACGGTTCCCCCTCGGACGGCCCACTGCGCCCGGAAACCCCGTTCACACACAGGAGGTGCCCGGATGGACTCCGGCCCCACCGTCGCCTCGGTGCTGCGCCGCGGCTACACCGAATTCGCCGACCTGCCCGCCGTCGTGGACGTGTCCGGGACGACGACCACCTACGCGGAGCTGGGCCGCGACGCGCGGCTACTGGTGACCGGCCTGCGAAACCTGGGTGCCGGCCAGGGGGACCGCATCGTCGTCCTGACCAAGAACCGGCCGGAGTGCTTCACCCTGGACCACGCGCTGGCGATCGGCGGGTTCGTGCGCGTCGCGCTCAGTTACCGCCTGCACCCGAAGGAGATCGCCGACATCGTCGCCGACGCCGGGGCGCGCATCGTCGTCGTGGACGGTGAACGCGCCGACGAAATCGCCGGCGCGGTCGGCGCGGACGTCACGCTGGTGAACTTCGACGGCGATGAGCCGGGCGTCCCCTACGGCTCGCTGTTCGCCGGTGCGGAAGCCGAACCCGCCGAGGTCTCCCCCTCCGACATCGCGTGGATGCCCTACACGTCCGGCACCAGCGGGCGCCCCAAGGGCGTGATCCACACCCACCACAGCCTGCTGTCGATCATTCGGAACGTGCTGGTCGAGCTGCCGGGGCTCGGCGATCGCGACGTCCTCGTGCACACCGCCCCGCTCACGCACCTCAGCGGGTACGCGATGCTGGCCGGTTTCACGCGCGGCGCCCGCCAGATCGCCCTCGGCCGGTTCGAGCCGGCGGAGTACCTCCGCGTCGTCCAGCAGCACCGCGCGACGGTCCTGCCCCTGGTCCCGACGATGATCAACATGCTGCTGCCGGTCCTGGAGGCGGGCGAGGCCGACGTCTCCAGCGTGCACACCGTGCTCTACGGCGGCTCCCCCATCGCGCCGGACCGGCTGGCGCGGGCGATCAAGCTGTTCGGCCCGGTCTTCGTCCAGTCCTACGGGCTCACCGAGATGCCGTGGTCGTCCTGGCTGTCCAAACCGGACCACGTGTTCGACCCGGACGGCGAGCTGCCCGCCCGCCTCGGGTCGGCGGGCCGGGTGAGCCCGTTCATCGAGATGCGCCTGGTCACCCCCGGTGGCCGTCTCGCCGAGGACGGCGAGGAGGGCGAGATCCAGCTGCGCGGCGACGCCCGCATGGCCGGCTACTGGAACCTCCCGGACGAGACGGCGGCCGCCATCCTCGACGGCGGCTGGGTCGCCACCGGCGACGTCGGGCGCATGTCCGAGGGCTACCTGCACGTCGTGGACCGCAAGAAGGACATGATCGTCTCCGGCGGGTTCAACGTCTACCCCGCCGAGGTGGAGAACGCCATCTACACGGTGCCCGGCGTGGCGGAGGTCGCCGTGGTCGGCATCCCCGACGAGCGGTGGGGCGAAACCGTGCACGCGGTGGTCGTCCCGCGCGGCGGGGCCATGGTGACCCAGGACGAGATCGACCGGGCCTGCCTGCGCGCGATCGCCGCCTACAAGCGCCCGCGCAGCGTCGAGTTCGTCAGCGAACTGCCGAAGACGGGCACCGGCAAGATCATGCGCCGCGCGGTGAAGGAACGGTACTGGCAGGGCCGGGCCCGGCTGGTCAACGGATGAAGGAGCACCGCATGCCGCAGGAGGACTTCGCGGACCTGGTCCGGCGAGCCGTCCGCGACGCGAATGTGCCGACGCTGCTGATGGTCCTGGTCCAGCTGACCGGGGACACGCGGTGGCTGGCGGACCCCTACCGGCCCACGCGGGGCCGCGGGCTGAGCGAGAACGACTCCGGCGGCCTCCCCGAGAACGTGCAGGAGGAGATCCGGCACGCCGCCGCGGACGCGATCATCGCCTGGCACGACGGACGCCCCATGGCGATCCCGGAGCCGGACGAGTCCCTGCTGACCCGGATGCTGTCCGTGGCGATGGGCGAGGAGATCCCCGCCGAATACGGTCCGATGATCGCCGACGACCTGCGCACCGCCCTGAACGCCGCGCCCGCCCTGCCGGACGTGCCGCGGCCCCCCGACGGGTTCTCCGCGATCGTCATCGGCGCGGGCATCTCGGGCATGCTCGCCGCGCACCACCTGCGGCAGGCCGGCATCGCCTGCACGATCATCGAGAGCGGCGAACGCGTCGGCGGGACCTGGTGGCACAACCGGTACCCGGGCTGCGGCGTGGACGTGCCGAGCCACCTCTACTCCTTCTCCGGCGTCGTCGCCGACTGGCCGTACTACTACGCCACCCGCGACGAGATCCACGCCTACCTGGAATCGGTGGCCGCCGAATGGGACATCCCCGGCTGCACCCGCTTCTCCACCCGGGCCACCGCGGCCCGGTGGGACGAGGCCGGCCGGCAGTGGTCGGTGGAGATCACCGGCCCGGACGGCACCCGCGAGGTGCTGCGGGCCGACATCCTGATCAGCGGGGTTGGCGCGTTCGGCAAGCCGAAGCTGCCGGACGTGCCGGGTCTCGACCGGTTCGCCGGCACGTGGTGCCACACCGCGACCTGGCCGGAGGATCTGGACCTGGCCGGCAAGCGCGTCGGCGTGATCGGCAACGGCGCGAGCGCGATGCAGGTCGTCCCCGCGATCGCCGGTACCGCGGAGTTCCTCACCGTGTTCCAGCGGTCGGCCCACTGGGTGGCGCCGTTCGAGAAGTTCCGGGTGCCGGTCCCGGATCCGGTCCGGTTCCTGCTCCGTGAGGTCCCGCTGTACCGGTCGTGGTACCGGCAGCGGCTGGCCTGGGTGCTCAACGACACCCTCTACCAGGCGTTGCAGAAGGACCCGGACTGGCCGCACCAGGACCGGTCCATCAACGCGATCAACGAAGGCCACCGCCGGTTCTTCACCCGGTACATCTCCGCCGAACTGGCGGGCCGTCCCGACCTGGTCGAGAAGGTCACCCCGTCCTACCCGCCGTTCGGCAAGCGCATCCTGCTGGACAACGGCTGGTACCGCACGCTGAAGCGGGACGACGTCGAGCTGGTGACCGACTCGATCGCCGAGATCACCGAGCACGGCATCCGGCTGGTGTCCGGGCGCGAGGTGGAACTGGACGTCATCGTGTTCGCCACCGGGTTCGACGTGGTGCGCTTCCTGTCGTCGGTGGAGCTGACCGGGCGCGGCGGCCGCACCCTCGGCGACGTGTGGCACGGCGACGACGCGCGCGCCTACCTGGGCACGACGGTGCCGGGCTTTCCCAACCTGTTCTGCCTCTACGGCCCCAACACCCAGGCCGGTCACGGCGGCAGCCTGATCTTCTACCTCGAGTGCCAGATGCGGTACGTGCTGAGCCTGCTCGGGCAGATGTTCGACGCGGGCGCGACGGTCGCCGAGGTCCGCGCCGAGGTCAGCGACAAGTACAACGAGGACGTGGACGCGGCCCACGAGCGGATGATCTGGACCCAGCCCGGGTTCACCACCTACTACCGCAACTCCCGCGGCCGCGTGGTGGTCGCCAACCCGTGGCGGGTCATCGACTGGTGGCAGATGACGAGGGAGGCGGCGCTGTCGGACTACCACCTCGACGGCCCCGGAGCGGGAGGTCCGCGATGACGAACCGGTTCACCGGCACGGTCGCGCTGGTCAACGCCGCCGCGGGGGCGGGGATCGGCGCGGCGGTCACCCGGCGCCTGCTGGCCGAGGACGCCACCGTGGTGATCACCGACGTGAGCGAGCGGCGGCTGGCGAAGTTCCAGGCGGAGCTGGCACAGTCCGGCCACGGCGACCGGGTGCTCGCCCGCGTCGCCGACGCGGCCGACGAGCAGGCGGTCGACGCACTGGTCGCCGAGGTCGCGGACGTTCACGGGCGGCTGGACGTCCTGGTCAACAGCGTCGGGCTCAACCTGCTGGCGGAGTTCCCCGGCACCGGCCTGGACACCTGGCGCCGGGTCCTGGACACGTCGCTGACCTCGCACTTCCTGCACGCCCGCGCGGCCTGGCCGCTGCTGCGGAAGTCGGCCGCCCCGGCCATCGTCAACATTTCCTCGCTCGCGGCCGAATCCCCGGTGCCCTTCGGTGAGGTCGCCTACGCCGCGGCGAAGGCCGGTGTGCTCGGGCTGACGCGCGCGCTGGCCGTGGAGGGCGCCCAGTGGGGGATCCGCTGCAACGCGGTCATCCCGGGCCTGATCTGGAACGAGCGCCTCACCGCCGGGGTCGCCGCCGAGTACGTCGACGCCTACCGGGCGCGGCGGCCGCTGGGCCGGGACGGCGAGCCGGACGAGGTCGCCGACGTGATCCTGTTCCTCGCCTCCGGCGACAGCCGGCACGTCACCGGCCAGGCGCTGCGGGTGGCGTCATGACGCTGGACGGGAAGGTCGCGCTCGTCACCGGGGCGGCCAGCGGTGTCGGCGTGGCGATCTGCCGCGCGCTGCGGGAGGCCGGGGCGCGGGTCGCGCTCACCGACGTCGACGGGACCGCGCTGGAAGAGGTTGCGAGCGGCCTCGGCGACGGTGCGGCCACCTTCGTGGCCGACCTCGCCGACGACGACGCCGCGGCGGCGCTGCCGGCGCGCGTGCGGGACGAGTTCGGGTCGCTGGACATCCTGGTCAACAACGCCGGGGTCCGCCAGGTCGCCCCGCTGCTCGAGCTCACGCCGGCGCAGTGGCGGCGCACGCTGGACGTCGACCTGGTCGCCCCGTTCGTGTTGTGCCGGGCCGCGATCCCGCTGATGGCCGAGCAGGGCCGGGGCAAGATCGTCAACATCGCTTCGATGGCCGGGCTCGCCGCGTTCCGCGACCGCGCGGCCTACAGCGCCGCCAAGGCCGGCCTGATCATGCTCACGAAGAACATCACGGTGGAGTTCGGTGACCGGGGCATCTGGTGCAACGCCGTCGCCCCCGGCGTCGTGGAGACCCCGATGACGAGCTTCTTCTTCGCCAGCCCCGGCATGACCTCCTCGATCCGGGCGAACACGCCGATGCGGCGCTGGTCGCGGCCGGAGGAGATCGCGCGGCCGGTGGTGTTCCTGAGCGGTCCGGAGTCGGACTTCGTCAACGGGACGGTCGTCCCGGTCGACGGCGGCTGGACCGCCGGTTACTACGGGGCGGAGCTGTCCCCCCGGCCCGAGGAGGCATGACGTGATCTCCAACGCGCGACTGGAGGAGCTGTCGGCCAAGCAGGCGATCACCGACCTGCTGCTGACCTACTGCCGCGGCATCGACCGGTGCGACGCCGCGCTCGTCAAGGAGGCGTTCTGGCCGGACGCCTACGACAACCACGGCGCGGACGCCGGCCCGGCGTGGGAGTTCGCCGACCGGATCGTCGCGGCGAAGCTCGCCACGACCGAGTGGACCACGCACGCGGTCACCAACCACCTCGTCGAGGTCGACGGCGACCGCGCGTTCTCCGAGGCGATCGTGCTGACCTTCCAGAAGCAGGTCGGCAGCGACCAGGTCAACGTGTTCTGCGGCCGGTACGTCGACCGCGTCGAGCGGCGCGACGGGACCTGGCGCATCGCCTACCGCCAGATGATCCACGACTGGAGCGGCTCGACCGTGCTCGAACCGTGGGCGCTGTCCGGTGTGGCCAGTGGCGCCTTCGTCCAGGGCGGCCGTCGTGACGGCGACTTCGTCACCGGCGCCGGCCGCGACGCGCTCATGCACGACTGACCCACGGGCACGGGAAAGGGGCGGAACGGCCGTGGCCGTTCCGCCCCTTTCCCGTGTTCAGGACGCCAGCGCCTCGGCCATCTCCGGCGGCACGCCGTAGGACTTGATCTCGACGTAGGCGTCGAAGCCCTCCAGACCGGCCTCACGCCCGATACCGCTGCACTTGAACCCGCCGATGGGCGCGTGGAACCCGACGACGTTGCCGTTCAGTTCGACCGTCCCGGTGCGGATCCGGCGGGCGAACGCCAGTGCGTGCTCGGGGTCGGCGGTGAACACCGAGCCGTTGAGCCCGTAGGTGGAGTTGTTCGCGATGGCGGCGGCCTCGTCCTCGGTGTCGAAGGACAGCACGGACAGCACCGGGCCGAAGATCTCCTCCTGCGCGATGCGCATGTCCGGGGCGACGTCGGTGAAGATGGTCGGTTCGACGAACCAGCCGCGCTCCAGTCCCGCCGGGCGGCCACCGCCGACCAGCACCTTGGCGCCCTCGCCGCGGCCGATCTCGAAGTAGCTCTCCACAGTGGCCCGCTGCCGCGCGCTCACCAGGGGGCCGACCTGGGTGACCGGATCGGCGGGGTCCCCGATCGGCATCTCCGCCACCATCGCGGTCAGCCGCTCCAGCAGCTCCCGCTCCCGGGCGCGCGAGACCACGATCCGGGTCTTGTTGCTGCACGCCTGGCCGGTGTTGCGCAACGACAGCGCCCGGATCTGCTGCACGGCCAGGTCGAGGTCGGCGTCGTCGAGGATGACCGCGGCGGACTTGCCGCCCAGCTCCAGCGTCACCCGCCGCAGGTCCTGCCCGCACAGGGCCGCGATCCGCCGCCCCGCGGCCGTGGAGCCGGTGAAGGACACCTTGTCCACGCCGGGGTGGGTGACGAGGTACTCGCTCACGTCGCGGTGCGCGGGCACGATGTTGACCACCCCGTCCGGCAGCCCGGCCGACTGCAGCATCTCCGCGAACAGGTAGGAGTCCAGCGGCGCCTCCGGCGACGGCTTCAGCACGACCGTGCACCCGGACAGCAGCGCGGGCCCCAGCTTCAGCATCGTCACCAGCAGCGGCGCGTTCCACGGGATCACCGCTCCCACCACGCCGACCGGTTCGCGCGTCACCAGCGCGTTGCCGGTGGCCGAGCGGCGCACCGTGCTCCACTCGTACCGGGGCGCCAGCTCGAGGAAGCTGTCCAGCAGCAGGCGCGCGCCGGCGGACTGCATGGTCCGGGACAGGCTGATGGGGCAGCCCATCTCGTCGCTGACCAGTGCGGCCACGGTGTCCTGCTGCTCGGCAAGCGCGGCGCTGACCCGCCGGAGCACGTCACTGCGCTCCGCCAGGCTCATGCCGGGCCACGGGCCGCGGTCGAACGCCTCCCGCGCCGCCGCCACCGCACGGTCCACATCGGACCTCGACCCCGCGGGCACGCGCGCCACGACCTCTTCGCTGAACGGGGAGATCACCTCGATCTTCTCGTCGGTCGCCGGGTCCACCCACCGGCCGCCGATGAACAGCTTCGCGTAGTTTCCTTGCCAGACCATGTCGTTCTCCTTTGAACGGTGGGGAGTGGGATCAGCCGTGCCGCGCCACGGCTTCGGCGAGCTCGATGACGCCTTCGGCCGTCTTCACGTGGGCGAGGTCGATGTGCTGGCCTTCGAAGTCCACCGCCGCGCTGCCTTCGGCCTCGGCCTTGCGGAACGCGTCGATCATGCGCCGGTAGAACTCCACCTTCTCCGGCGACGGCGTGAAGACCTCGTTGGCCACCGCGACGTGGGAGGGGTGGATGCAGACCATCCCGCGGTAGCCGAGCCCGCGGTTGTCCTCGCAGAAGCGACGGAACCCGTCGAGGTCCCGGATGTCCTGCCACACGCCGGCGAGCGGGTGGTGCAGGCCGGCCGCGCGGGCGGCGAGGACGATGCGACTGCGCAGGTACAGGGTCTCAAGCCCGGCGGGGGTGAACTCGAACCCGAGCTCGCGCCCGACGTCGGCGTTGGGTCCGGTCGCGCCGAGCAGGCTGGCCACCCGCGGGCTGGCGGTGGCGATCTCCTCGCAGTGGGCCATCGACACCGCGGTCTCGTAGCTCACGATCAGTCCGACCGAGCCCGGCGCGAGCCCCTCCCGCTCCTCCAGGTGCGACACCACGGCGTCGATCCGCACGATCTCCTGCGCGTCGAACACCTTCGGCAGGAACAGCCCGGCCAGCCCCGGTCGCACCACGGCCTCCAGGTCGGCCCCGAGCAGGCCGCTGACGGAGCTGTTGGGCCGGACCCACAGGTCGGCCCGGGCGGCGTCGGCCAGCCGGTCCAGCGTCTCCGCGACGGTCTTGCGGGCGTCCGCCTTGTCCCCGGCGGGCACCGAGTCCTCGAGGTCGAGGATCACCGCGTCGGTACCCGAGGCGAGCGCCTTGTCGGCCCAGGTGGGCTTGTGCCCGGGGACGAACAGCAGGGAACGGTAGGGCTTCATCGGATGTCCTCCTTGACGGGACGGGAGAAGTCGGGCTTGCGGCGCTCGCGGTGAGACGCGAGGCCTTCGCGCACCTCGGGACCGGCGAAGCCGTAGAACTCCAGCGCGAGCGAGGAGTCGAAGATGGCCCCGGCGATCTGCCGGTACCACGCGTTGAGGGACTGCTTGGTCCAGCGGATCGCGGTGGGCGCCCCGGTGGCCAGCTCGCGGGCGATCTCCCTGGCGGTGGGCAGGAGGTCGGACTCCTCGTCGACGCAGAGCGAGACCAGGCCGATGCGCTCGGCTTCCTGGCCGGTGAGGGGCCGGCAGGTCATGAGGTAGTACTTGGCCTTGGCCATGCCGCACAGCAGCGGCCAGCACACGGCGGCGTGGTCACCGGCGGCGACGCCGAGGCGGGTGTGGCCGTCGACGATCTTCGCGCTCCGGGCGACCACGGACACGTCGGCCAGCACCCCGGCGACCAGCCCGGCTCCCACGGCGGGACCGTGGATGGCCGAGACCGTCGGCTTCGAGCAGTCGATGACGTTGTAGACCAGGTCCCGCGCCTCGCGCATGGTGCGCGTGCGGGTGTCGTAGTCGGTGGACAGCTTCTCCACCAGGTCGAACGAACCGCCCGCCGAGAACGCCTTGCCCTCGCCGCGGAGCAGGACGGCGGCCACGTCGGGGTCGCGGTCGAACTCGCGCCAGATCTCGGCGAGGTCCGCGTGGGCGGCTTCGCTCACCGCGTTGAGATTGGGGGCGTCGAGGACCAGCTCGATGACCCCGTGTTCGTCGGGGCCCTCCACCCGCAGGTGGGGGAAACGTGCGTAGCGGCTCATGTGCTTCCTTTCCTGTCCCGGCCGAGGAAGAGCCCCTCCCGGTCGTGGTCGCGCAGCTCGGCGACGTCCTCGGCGGTCACCGGCCGCAGCTCGCGGACGTCCTCGGCCACCTTCAGGTCCCAGCCGCAGCGAGCGCGCACCGCGGCGATCCGCTCGGCGAGCGCCTCCGGCCCGGGGGCGACGTGGGTGAGGACCAGGTCGCCGTCGCGCATGGTCAGCGTGCCGGCGTCGGTGACGACGGCGCGGACGCGCGCGCCGGGGCTGGTGACGTAGTCGCACTGCTCGATGAACCGGCGGGGACTCAGCGTGCCGACGACCAGGGTTTCGTCGGCGTTGGTGACGACGTCGTTCGCGCCGCCGGACCCGACGAGGTGGGGGCCGCCGGCGATCTTGGTGGTGTTGATGTTGCCGTGGCGGTCGATCTCGGCCGCGCCGACGCACGCGATCGAGCGGGTGCGCGGCCCGTTGACCAGGGTGCCCAGCACCTGCTCGGTGTCCAGCAGCATCGAGGCGGTCGGGAAGTTGGCGAAGCTGAAGATGAACGGGTCGCCGGGGGTGGGGGTGTAGTCCCACAGCCCCAGTTCGGCGGCCAGCGCGACCTCGTGACCGGCGGCTTTCGACCGCGCGACGCCGACCCACGCGGCGAGGTTGGCCAGCCCGGCACCGGCCAGCACGGCGTCCGCGCCGGTGGCCGCGATGCGCTCGCCCAGCAGGTCGGCGAGCCAGACCGCCGCGCGCTCGGCGGGGGTCGGCGGTCCGCCGTGGCCGTCGCCGCGCGGTACCAGCGACGGCCCGCCGGCCGCGCGCACCAGCTCCGCCAGCCGGTCGCCGCCGAGTTTCGCGAGGTAGGCCTCGTGATCGGCGGGTTCGAGGATCCACTCGCGGATCCAGTCGTCGAACCGCTCGGAGCGGGTGGCGGTGCGCACGTCGATCCAGAAGGGGACGTCCTCGGCGTAACCCCGCACCGGCAGCGCGGCACCCGCCGGACCGGCGAACACGCCGCCGGGGTGGGCACCGAACGGCGCCTCCACGACGGCGAGCACCCGGTGGGCGGGGATCCGCACCAGCGGCGACCAGGCACGCAGATCGTCGACCACCTTCTCCACGGTGGCGAGCACCCCGCGCCGGGCGGCGAACGCACCGATCGAGCCTTCGAACATCGGCGGGGCGATCGCCAGGTTGCCCCGCCGGTCGGCCACCGCGGCGTGCACCACCGCGATGTCGGGGGCCAGGGGCGCGACCAGGCCGACCCGGCCGAACCGGGTGTCCACTTCGTCGTAGGCGTCGTTGGCGGCCATCGACGAGCCGCGCACCGAACCGGTCACCACCGCGGGCACCCCGGTGGCGGCCGCGCGCAGCCGCTGGATGAAGCTCAGGAACGACCAGTTCTCCACCTGCACCGCGCCGCTGCCGTAGGCCTGCTGGAAGACCGGGTTGGGCGTGAACACGGGGAACGAGTCTCCCGAGTAGACGGTGACGACCCGCTCCAGGCAGCCCGCGCGGAACAGCACAGCCCCGAGCGAGGACAGGCTCGCCATGATCAGGGTGAAGGCCGGCGGCCTGCCCCAGTGCTGCCGCGCGATCTCCCGGACCAGGGCGCTCCACCGGGAGTGGCCCATCATCACGTGGATCGCGTCGCCCGGCCGGACGTGGCGGGCCACCGCCTCGTCCAGCCGGCAGAAGTCGGTCGCCAAGCCGGCACCCCCGTTCCTCGCCACGTTCGCCGCCTGACCATATAATATATTTTACGATTAGACGAGTGCGCTGGACCACACCCGAGCTCACCCGGCCGCGTCGTCCCAGAACCCGCGCTCCTCGAGCAGCGCCACCGCGCGGTTCCCGCCGCGCAGGAAGTGGTCCTCGGTGAGCTTGCGGGCCACGTCGCCGGCCCCCGCCCGCAGCGCGTCGATGATCTCCCGGTGGTCGGCGTGCGCCGCGGCCGACCACTGGGCGTGCGATTCGTAGAACCCGTGCGGGATCGCGCTGCCCAGCACCTTCAGCTCCGAGACGAGCCGGCGCGAGCGCGAGGCCCGGTTGATCACCCGGTGGAACTCGAAGTTGAGCACGTCCAGCCGCTCGCTCGACACCTCCGTCTCCATCCGCGCGGCGATCTCGTCGAGCGCCTCCAGGCTGGCCGGAGACATCCGCGCGGCCGCCCGCTCGGCCGCCAGGCCGGAGATCACGCCGAGCATCCAGTACTGGTCGCGGACGTCCTCCCGGGACAGCCTGGCGACGAACGCCCCGCGGCGTGGCACGACCTCGATG
Organism: Amycolatopsis thermophila; assembly: GCF_030814215.1. Lineage (NCBI taxonomy): Bacteria > Bacillati > Actinomycetota > Actinomycetes > Pseudonocardiales > Pseudonocardiaceae > Amycolatopsis > Amycolatopsis thermophila. The sequence continues at coordinate 6,654,428 of NZ_JAUSUT010000001.1, forward strand.
ATCCCCTCGACCTCGAGCGCGATCAGCGCCTCCCGGACCGGGAGCTTGCTGATCCCGAGCCGCTCCGCCACCGCGTCCTGGTCGATCCGGACCCCCGGGCGCAGCACCCCGGCGAAGACCTGCCGCCGGATCTCCTGGGCGGCGGCTTCCTTGAGGCTGGCCGGGAGAGCCACCCGCCGCGACCTCGGGAAGACCGAGTTGTCCAGTACCATGTCCGCCCTGCCTTCCGTCGACCACCGCGGATACACATCATAATATATTTTACTTCAGCAGCAGCCGAGCGACGTGATAAAATATTTTCCATGAGCACTCCCCCGGCCGTGAGCCCCGAGGACTTCCGACCGATCCTGGAGCTGGTGCGCGACTTCGTCCGGACGAAGGTCGTGCCCCGCGAGCAGGAGATCGCCGACAGCGATGCGATACCGGACGACCTGCGCAAACAAGTCGCGGAAATGGGCCTGTTCGGCTACGCCATCCCCCAGGAGTGGGGTGGCCTGGGCCTGGATCTGACCCAGGACGTGGAACTGGCCATGGAGTTCGGCTACACGTCGCTGTCGCTGCGGTCGATGTTCGGCACCAACAACGGCATCGCCGGGCAGGTGCTGGTGAACTTCGGCACCGAGGGGCAGAAGGCGGAGTGGCTGGAGCGCATCGCCTCCGGCGAGGTGGTGGCCTCCTTCGCCCTGACCGAGCCGGGCGCCGGGTCCAACCCGGCCGGCCTGCGCACCCGGGCCGTCCGCGACGGGGACGACTGGGTCATCGACGGGCAGAAGCGCTTCATCACCAACGCCCCCATCGCCGACCTGTTCGTCGTGTTCGCCCGCACCCGTCCGGCCGACGAGACGGGGCCCGGCATCGCCGTGTTCCTGGTGCCGGCCGGCACGCCGGGGGTCGAGGTCGGCGTCAAGGACCGCAAGATGGGCCAGGAGGGCGCCTGGACGGCGGACGTCGTGTTCTCCGGCGTCCGGGTGCCCGGTTCGGCCCTCGTGGGCGGGGACGAAGCGGCCGGCTACCGGGCGGCGATGACCTCGCTGGCGCGGGGACGCGTGCACATCGCCGCGCTGGCCGTCGGCACCGCCCAGCGCGCCCTGGACGAATCCGTCGCCTACGCCGCCTCGGCCACCCAGGGCGGCACCCCGATCGGTGACTTCCAGCTGGTCCAGGCGATGATCGCGGACCAGCAGACCGGCGTGATGGCCGGCCGCGCCCTGGTGCGGGACACCGCGCGGCGTTACGTCTCCGGCGAGGACCGCCGCATCGGCCCCTCCGCGGCGAAGCTGTACTGCACCGAGATGGCGGGCAGGGTGGCCGACCTGGCGGTGCAGATCCACGGCGGCACCGGGTACATGCGCGAGGTACCGGTGGAGCGCATCTACCGCGACGTGCGTCTGCTGCGCCTCTACGAAGGCACCAGCGAGATCCAGCGCCTCATCATCGGCGGCGCCCTCATCCGCAACGAAAGGACGGGACGATGAAGCTCAACGAGGACGAGGAGCAGATGGTCGCTCTCGTCTCGGAGTTCGTCGACGAGCGGGTGCGCCCGCGGGTGCGCGAGTTCGAGGAGGACGACATCTACCCCGGCGAGTTCATCGACGAGATGAAGAAGCTGGGGTTCTTCGGGCTCCTGGCGCCCGCCGAGTACGGCGGCGTGGACGTCAGCACCGCCTGTTTCGCGCGCGTGACCGAGGAGCTGGCCCGCGGCTGGATGAGCCTGGCCGGCGCCATCGGCGGGCACTCCGTCATCACCTACCTGATCAAGACGTTCGGCACCCCGGAGCAGCGCGAGAAGTACCTGCCGAAGATGGCCGAGGGGACCATCCGCGCGACGATGGCGCTCACCGAACCCGGCGGCGGCAGCGACCTGCAGGCGATGCGCACCCACGCCGTTGCGGTCGACGGCGGGTGGTCGATCACCGGGTCGAAGACCTGGATCTCCAACGCCGCCCACTCCGGGCTGATCGGCCTGCTGTGCATCACCGATCGCGAGGCGAAACCGGCCCACCGCGGGATGAGCGTGCTGCTGGTCGAGCCGGGCGAGGGCCTGACCATCTCGAAGAAGCTGCCCAAGCTCGGCTACCGCGGCGTGGAGGCGTGCGAGCTGGTGTTCGACGGCCGCACGGTGCCGGAGGAAGCGGTCCTGGGCGGCACCCCGCACCAGGGCTGGGCGCAGATGATGCGCGGCCTGGAGGTCGGCCGCATCCAGGTCGCCGCGCGCGCCCTCGGCGTGGGACAGGCGGCACTCGACGCCGCCGTGCGCTACGCCCAGGAGCGGGAGTCCTTCGGCAAGCCGATCTGGAAGCACCAGTCCGTGGGCAACCTGCTCGCCGACATGGCCACCCGCATGCGCGCGGCCCGGCTGCTGACCCTGGACGCCGCGGAGCGGCTCGACGCCGGCGAGCGGGCCGACATGGAGGCCGGCATGGCGAAGCTGTTCGCCTCGGAAGCGGCCATGCAGGTCGCGCTCGACGCCATCCGCGTGCACGGCGGCTACGGCTATTCCAAGGAGTACGACGTCGAACGCTACTTCCGCGACGCTCCGCTGATGATCGTCGGCGAGGGCACCAACGAGATCCAGCGCAACGTCATCGCCGCCCAGCTCATCGCCCGCAACCGGATCTGAGGGAGAGACATGTCCTTGCTGACCGACCGGACCGCCGTCGTCACCGGCGCCGCCCAGGGCATCGGGTTCGCCATCGCCGAGCTGTTCGCCGCCCACGGGGCCCGCGTGGTGATCGGCGACCTCGACGGCGACGCGGCCGTCCTCGCCGCCAAGCGCATCGGGGGCCCGGACGTCGCGCGCGGCGTCCGTTGCGACGTGACCGTGGCCGACGACGTGGACGCGCTGCTGGCGGCCGCGGAGGCGGCGTTCGGGCCCGTCGACGTCATGGTCAACAACGCCGGCATCACCCGCGACGCGACGATGCGGACCATGACCGAGGAGCAGTTCGACCAGGTGATCAACGTGCACCTCAAGGGCAGCTGGAACGGCACCCGCAAGGCCGCCGCGATCATGCGGGAACGCAAGCGCGGCGCGATCGTCAACATCTCGTCCCTGTCCGGCAAGGTCGGGATGGCCGGCCAGACCAACTACTCGGCGGCCAAGGCCGGGATCGTCGGCCTGACCAAGGCCGCGGCCAAGGAGCTCGCCCACCACGGGGTCCGGGTCAACGCGATCCAGCCCGGCCTGATCCGCACCGCGATGACCGAGGCCATGCCGCAGAAGGTGTGGGACCAGAAGATGGCCGAGATCCCGATGCGGCGCGCCGGCGAGGTGTCCGAAGTGGCCTCCGTCGCCCTGTTCCTCGCCAGCGACCTGTCGTCCTACATGACCGGCACGGTGCTGGAAGTGACCGGCGGACGGTTCATGTGACGCGCGCGTTCGCCGGGATCGACGAGGTGAAGGCCGCGCTCGGCGAGGAGCTCGGCCCCAGCGAGCCGCTGGAGATCGGCCAGGACCGGATCGGCGCGTTCGCCGACGCCACCGGCGACCACCAGTGGATCCACGTCGATCCCGAGCGTGCCGCGAACGGCCCCTTCGGCACCACCATCGCGCACGGGTTCCTCACGCTGTCGCTGCTCCCGTGGTTCGGGCAGCGGCTGTTCCGGCTGGACTTCGGCACCACGCGGATCAACTACGGCCTGAAGAAGGTCCGGTTCCCCGCGCCGGTGCCGGTGGGGTCGCGCCTGACCGCGACGGCGACGTTCACCGACGTCCGCGAGGGCCCGGCCGGTGCCACCCTCACGGTGCGGTACGCAGTCACCGCCGAGGGCGCGGCCAAGCCGGCGTGCGTGGCCGAAATGCTCCTGCTGGTCGCCTGAACACGCGAACGGGCCGGGACGCGCGAGGTGTCCCGGCCCGTTCTGCCGCGCCGTCAGTCGTGCCGGATGACGCCCCGGATGTTCTTGCCCTCGTGCATGTCCCGGTAGCCCTGGGTCACCTCGTCGAGGGTGTAGGTCCGGGTCACCAGCTCGTCCAGCTTGAGCGCGCCGTCCCGGTACAGCTGCAGCTGGCGCCGGATGTCCCAGGTCGGGTTCGAGTGGCCGAACAGCGTGCCCTGCAGGCGTTTCTGCGACAGGGCGAGATCGCCGAGCGCCACCTGCGCGCCGACCTCGGCCAGCGGGGCCATCGCGGTCACCACGCACGTGCCGTCCTTGCGGATCGCAGCGAGCCCCTGCCCCACGTGCTCGGCGGTGAGCACGCCCACGGTGAGGATCGCCGAATCGGCGCCCTGCCCGTTGGTGAACTGGCGGGCCAGCTCGGCCGCCTCGTCCATCGTCTCCACCGCGTGGGTGGCGCCGAAGGTCGGCGCGCTCTCCCGCTTGAAGGGGACCGGGTCCACGGCGATGATCGTCGTCGCGCCCGCGTGCGCCGCGCCCTGCAGGGCGTTGACGCCGATGCCGCCGGCGCCCATCACGATCACCGTGTCGCCCGGCTGCACGGCTGCGGCGTTGACCGCCGACCCCCACCCGGTCCCGACGCCGCAGCCGACCAGGCAGGCCTTGTCGAGCGGGATGTCGTCGTCGATCTTGACCACCGAGTCCAGCGACACCGTGGTCGTGGAGACGAACGTGGAGATGCCGCACATCTGCCCCACCGGCGTGCCGTCCGCGGTGTGCAGCCGGTAGGTGCCGTCCGTCCAGCGCGGGCCGGCGAGGATTCCCGCCCCCAGGTCGCACAGGGCCTGCCGCCCCGAGGCACAGAACCGGCAGTGCCCGCACACCGGCACCGCGAGGAAGACGACGTGGTCGCCCTCCTTGATCCCCTTGCGGTTCGGGTGCGCCTTGGTCACCACACCAGCGCCCTCGTGGCCGCCGGCGAACGGGTACGTGCCGACGGGGATGTCCCCCGTCGCGATGTGGTCGTCGGAGTGGCACAGCCCGGACGCCACCACCTTCACCTGGACCTCGTCCGGCTGCGGGTCGTCCAGTTCGAGGTCGACGACCTCGTACTCGCCCGGCGCCTCGCGCACGATCGCCCCACGGGTCAGCACAGTATGGTCTCCTTCGGTCGTCGTTCAGGCGGCGACGAGCGTCGCCGCCAGGCCTTGCCCACCGCCGACGCACATCGTCGCCAGGCCGCGGCGGCCGCCGCGGCGGCGCAGCTCGTGCAGCAGCGTGGTGACCATGCGCATGCCGGTCGCGCCGATCGGGTGGCCGAGCGAGATGCCCGAGCCGTTGACGTTGAGCCGGTCGTGGTCGTGCCAGCCCCAGCCCTCCAGGACGGCCAGCACCTGCACCGCGAACGCCTCGTTGAGCTCCACCAGGTCCACGCCGTCGAGCAGGGCCGCGGTGCCGGTGCCGGTGCGCGCCGCCAGCTTGGCGACCGCGGGGACGGGCCCGATGCCCATCCGGGCGGGATCGCAGCCCGCCGCCGCCCACGCGTCCAGGTATCCCAGTGGTTCCAGGCCGAGCGCCTCCAGCCGGTCCTCGGCGACGACCAGGCACGCGGCGGCCGCGTCGTTCTGCTGGCTGGCGTTGCCCGCGGTGACGGTGCCGCCGGGGGTCACCGGGCGGAGCCGGGCCAGCGACTCCGGCGTGGCGTCGGGGCGCACGCCCTCGTCGGTGGTGACCAGCAGCGGGTCGCCCTTGCGCCGCGGCACCTCGACCGGCACCACCTCCGCGTCGAACCGGCCGTCCTTCCAGGCGGCCGCGGCGCGCTGATGGCTGCGGGCGGCGTAGGCGTCGGCCCGGTCCCGGTCGATGCCGTAGTCCGCGGCCAGGTTTTCGGCCGTCTCGATCATCCCGGAGATCCGGCCGAACCTCGCCTCCGGCTGCGACCGCTCCCGGCCCCGGTCGAGCCGGTCGTAGAGCTGCACCGTGCCCGCCCGGGCGCCCCACCGGGTCGCGGTCGAGTAGTACTCGATCCGGCTCATCGACTCGACACCGCCGGCGAGGACCACGTCCGCCGCACGGGTCTGGACCATCATCGACGCCGTCACCAGCGCCTGCAGTCCCCCGCCGCAGCGGCGGTCGAGCTGCATGCCGGGCACGCCGATCGGCAGCCCGGCGTGCAGGGCCACCCAGCGGCCCACGCACGGCACCTCGGAATTGGCGTAGGACTGGGCGAAGACCACGTCGTCGATCCGCTCCGGATCGACGCCCGAGGTGGCGACGACCTCGCGGACCACGGCGGCCGCGAGGTCTTCGACGGGCAGGTCGCGCAGCGCTCCGCCGAACGAGCCGACGGGGGTGCGCAGGGGGCTGACGATCGCGGCGCGTCGCACGGGTTCTCCTCGATGGTGTCCGGATGGGGTGGTGGGGCGGGTCAGATCTCGAAGACCGCCTTGCCGCCGGTCTGCTTGTCGAACTCCCGGTAGGCCCGCTCGGCGTCGGCGAGCTGCCACCGGTCGGTGAACAGCTTGTCCACCTCGACGCCGTGCCGGGCGACGAACCGCGCGCAGTCCGCCTGCCCGGCGATGGAGAAGGTGTAGGAGCCGAGGATGGTCAGCTGCTTGCGGATGACCTCGGGGCTGACGTTCAGCGTCACCTCACCGCCTTCCCCGACGAACGCGACCCGGCCCCACCGCGCGGCGGCGCGGACCGCGGCGGCGCGGGCCGCCGGCGCGCCCGAGCAGTCCAGTGCGCGGGTCACGCCCTTGCCGCCGGTGAGTTCGCGGATGGCCTCGACGGGGTCGCTCGCGCTGGAGTCGATGGCGTGGGCCGCGCCGAACTCCGTCGCCTTGGCCACCCGCTCCGCGGCGATGTCCACCGCGATCACCTCGGCCCCCATCGCGGCGGCCAGCTGCACCGCGGACTGCCCGACCGGGCCCTGGCCGAAGACCGCGATGGTGTCGCGCGCGGTGAGGTCCAGCCGGACCAGTGCGCCGAAGGCGGTGCCGGTCCCGCAGGAGATGGCGGCGCCGGCGGTGAAGCTCAGTTCGTCCGGGAGCGGGACGAGCGTGCGCGCCGGGACCTTCAGGTAGTCGGCGTGGCCGCCGTGCGCGGTCGCGCCGAAGATCGCCGCACCCCGCTCGCACATCTGCGTCCAGCCGGTGCGGCACAGGTCGCAGAAACCGCACCCGTCGTAGTGGAAGACCATGACCCGGTCGCCTTCGCGGAAGCGCGTGACGTCCGGGCCGGCCGCCGCGACGACCCCGCACGGCTCGTGGCCGGCGATGATCCGGGCCCCGTCGCCGGAGAGCCCGAACGCCGCGAGCGCCTCGCCCGCGGGCGCGCGGTAGAACCTGAGGTCGCTGCCGCACATCCCGGAGGCCTTCATCTCCAGGACGACCTCGCCGGGCCCAGGAACCGGGTCGTCGAACGAGGCGATCTCCAGCTCGCGTTCACCGTTGAACACCACTCCGCGCATCTTCAGTCCTTCCGGGTCGCCACGCGTTCGACGAGGGCGACCTTGACGTGGTCCGGTCGTTTCAGCGAGCCCTCGGGCACCAGCTCGACGAGGCACTTGACGTTCAGTGCCGAGCGGAGGCGGGCTTCCAGGTCCGCGCGCAGCTCCTCCTGACGCGCCGGCGGCAGGTCCGCGGCGTGCTCGACCACCAGCGGCAGCGGCCGCTGCGTGGTGTGCCCGGGGAAGTCCGCGCGGATGCGCATCTCGCCCGTCGCCGCCGGGACGAACCGCTGCACCAGGTCCTTGACGGCCGAGGGGAACACGTTGATGCCGCGCACGATCAGCATGTCGTCGGTGCGGCCGACGCAGCGCACCTTGTAGCCGGTGCGGCCGCACGAGCAGCCGGTCCCGGTGACGACCACGTGGTCGCGGGTGCGGAAGCGCAGCAACGGCGAGGCCCGCCGCCGCAGCGCGGTGTAGACCAGCTCGCCGGTGGCCCCTTCGACGGGTTCGACGCGCTGTCCGGTGTCCGGGTCGATCAGCTCGGCGATCATCAGGTCCGGGGACAGGAAGTGCATCCCGTCGCCGGCCTCGCACTCGCCCCAGTAGGTGCAGGCGATGTCGGTGCCGCCGAGCATCTCGCGCACGGTGGCGCCCCAGAGGCGTTCCAGGTTGCCGCGCACGCTCGGCAGCCCGCCGCCGGGTTCACCGCCGACGCTGATCGTGCGGACGCCGAGTTCGGTGGCCGGGCGGCCGACGACGCCGGGTGCCTGCTCGGCGAGGTGGGCCAGGAAGTAGGGCGTGCCGATGATCCCGGACGGGCGCTGGTCGGCCTGCACGCGCAGCAGCCGCTCGGCGCCGGCCTCCGCCCCGATCGGGATGTCGACGACACCCATGTACTGCAGGATCTGCACGATCGGCAGGCCCCCGACGAACCCCTTGCTCATCCCGAAGGCGTGCAGGACCCGGTCGCCGGGCCGGAACCCGTTGGCGTACAGGGCGCGTGCCCCCAGCTCGCACCACGTGCCCACGTCGCTCGCGGTCAGCCCGACGTAGGACGGGCTACCCGTGGTGCCCGAGGACGCCTGGATCTGCACGATCTCCGCGGCAGGCGCGGCCACGTGCCGGCCCAGCGGAGGTGCGGCCGCCAGGCTGTCGCGGAGCTCCTGCTTCTCGGTGAAGGGCAGGCCCTGGAGATCGTCGACGGTGGTGATGCCGTCCGGGTCCACGCCGTGCTCGGCGAACTTGGCCCGGTAGAACTCGCTGTGCGCGGCCAGGTAGGCGATCTGCTCGCCGAGCCGCTCGTCCTGCACGCGCCGCGCCTGCGCCGCGGGGAGCGTCTCGGCCGCGCTCCAGTGCTCGCCGGAGTGCGGCTGGCGGGGGAAGGTGTGCACTGCGCCGCCCCTGGTCAGCGCTTGGCCGGGAGCATGGTGGTCACGACGGTGGCCGGCTGGTCACCGCGGTTGCTCCAGGAGTGCTTGTTGCCCCGGTTGATGATCGTGTCACCGGGCCGCAACAGCGTCTCGCCGGTTTCGAACACCGCGTACAGCTCGCCCGACACCACCGTGACCACGTCGACCGTCTCGGTGGCGTGCATGCCCATGACCTCCGCGTCGCCGGCGTTGGCGTCCTCACCGTGCAACGCGTCGATGGAAGCGCTGTAGGTTTCCGGGTCGATCTCGCTGTCCGGCGGGAACGTGGCCAGCCGCACCACCAGGCCGTTCGCCGGCGGGTCCAGCTCCACCTCCCCGGTCAGCGTGTCGCCGTCGTCCACATGGGACGGCAGGCGGTCCACCCGCCACACGTCGTTCACGGTGAACCCGGGCAGCGCCACGCGCGTGGCGGTGTCCTCGTCCACCAGGATGGCCGACCGGCCGTTCTCGTCGACCCCGGTCACGACCCGGCGCGCCCGCACGTTCGTGTGTTCACCAGCCATCGCCCACTCCTTTGTGCCGCTGTCTCAAATTAAATATATTATGTCCTGCGAGCGCATGTCAACGTCGCCCGTCGACCGGCGTGCCGCCCGTCGAACTCGGTGAACTGCTGCGGCGAGGGCCGCTCAGGCGGGGTCGAACTCGATCGTCGCCGGGTCGAGCCCGGCAGGCCGTGCCCGCATCGGCTTCGAGCACCGTGTCATCACCGAAGGCAGCGGGATCCCGCTGGCGGCGACCCTGACCGACGGCAACTGCCGACGTTCACCCGGCTCGCCCCGCTGCGGCACGCCCGGTCGAACCCGGCGAACTGCTGCCGCCGGCGCCGCTCAGGCGGGGTCGAACTCGATCGTGGCCGGGTCGACCACCGCTCCCCCGCCGTCGGCGACGAGCACGTGCCCGGTCACGATCGAGGCGTCCGGTGAAGCGAGGAACGCGCACACCGACGCGATCTCCGCCGGCTCGGCGACCCGGCGCAGCGGAACGTGCGCGGCGACGCGCTCGTAGGCCTGCTCCAGGGTGATCCCCTCGCGCTGGGCGAGGTAGGTCATCGCTCCCTCACCGAGCGGGGTGCGCACCCAGCCGGGGCACACCCCGTTCACGCGCACGCCCTTGGGCCCGTACTCGCGGGCCAGCCACCGCACCAGCCCGATCACCCCGGCCTTGGCGGCGCTGTAACCGGCGGTGCCGGGCGGGCCGGACAACAGCCCCGCCGTGGAGGCGATCATCACCAGCGATCCGCGGCGCCGCACCAGGTGCGGCATGACCTCGCCGGCCAGGAAGAAACCGCCGTGCAGGTTCACGTCGAACGCCGAGAACCACGCCGGGTCGCCCTTCGGGCTCGCCCCGCCGGAGATCGCGGCGCCCTGCGCGGCCACGACCGCGTCCAGCCCGCCCAGGTCCGCGACGGCCTGCTGCACCACCTCATGCACGGCGTCGCGCTGGGTGCCGTCGGCGGGCAGTGCGAGGCCGCCGATCTCGTCGGCCACCTCCTTGAGCCGGTCGGCGTTGATGTCGGTGAGGGCGACCTTGGCCCCGTCCGCGGCGAAGCGGCGGGCCGTCGCCGAACCCACGCCCCCGGCGGCTCCGCTCACCAGGACCAGTTCCGGTTTCCTGCTCATGTCGGCGTCTTCTCTCCGTCCAATTCGGATTCGATGTGGGCGAACGCCTCGCGCAACCGGTACTTGAGGATCTTGCCGGAGGCGTTGCGGGGCAGCTCGTCCGAGATGAGGAAGTACTTGGGGACCTTGTAGCCGGCCAGCCGTTCCCGGCAGAAGGCGCGCAGCGCGTCCGGTTCCGGCAGCTGCCCGGCCTCGGGCACCACGATCGCGCACCCGACCTCGCCGTAGCGGGAGTCCGGGACCGCGACGACCGCCGTCTCCAGCACCTGCGGGTGGGCCGCCAGGACCTTCTCCACCTCGGCCGGGTAGATGTTCTCCCCGCCGCTGCGGATCATGTCCTTGGCGCGGCCGGACAGGTGCAGGAAACCGTCGGCGTTGACGTACCCGAGGTCGCCCGTGCGGCACCACCCGTCGTGGAAGGTGGCGCGGGTGGCATCCGGGCGGTTCCAGTACCCCTGGCTCACCGCAGGGGACCGGACCTCGATCTCGCCGACCTCGCCCGCCGCGGCCTCCCGGCCCTCCGGCGTGACGACCCGCGCCTGGGCGAGCGGCAGCGGGCGGCCGATGCTCTTCGGCTGGGCGAGGAAGTCCCGGTCCTCCAGCGTGGTGGCGATGGCGCCGCCCTCGGTGAGCCCGTAGACCTGGGTGAGCTTGACCTCCGGCAGCCGGCGCTTGACCTCCTCGGCGACCGAGGGCATGACCATGTCGCCGCCGAGGATGAACCGCCGCAGCGACGGCGGCAGCACCCGTTCCAGGTCGTCCCGGTGCAGCAGCTCGTTGAGCATGAACGGGAACAGCAGGCAGTCGGTCACCCGCTCCGCCCGCAGCACCGCCAGCAGCCGGTCGACGGTGAAGTTCCCGGAGGGCAGGAAGACCGCCGTGCCGTGCATCAGCAGCGCCGGTGCGACGAACGCCTCGAACCCGCCGGCGTGGTACAGCGGACCCGGCACGAGCGAGACCGTCTCCTCGCCGAACTGCCACCGCAGCGCCTGCGCCGTCGCGATGGCCACGGTGTTGCCGTGTGTCCACACCGCACCCTTCGGGCTGCCGGTCGTGCCCGACGTGTAGAGCAGGCTCATCGGATCGTCCCCGGTCACCTCGGGCAGCTCGTCCGGGGTGAGCGGCTCCGCCTCGCGGAACACCTCGAACGGCCGCGCCCAGTCCGGCACCGGGTCGCCCGAGTCGGGCAGCACCACGTACGTGCCCACGCCCGCCTGGTCGCGCACCGGGTCGAGCCGGCCGGTCAGGCTGCTGTGGACGACGACCACGGAGGTCCCGGAATCGGCCAGGACGAACGCCAGCTCCGCCGGAGCGAGCCGGAAGTTCAGGCGGACGGTGATCACGCCCAGGCGCGCGGCCGCCAGGAACAGCGGCGGGTACTCCGCGTCGTTGAACAGCAGCAGACCGAGCCGGTCGCCCTTGCGCAGACCCAGTTCCCGCAGCGCCCGGGCGTACCGCAGCGTCTTGTCGTGCAGTTCGCCGTAGGTGATCCGGTCCCGGCCGTCGAAGCTGAACGCGATCCGGCCCGGGCCCGCCGCCGGCACCCGGGCGACCACCGAGTCCAGGATCCAGCTGAAGTTCATCCCGCACTCCCCGTTCGGCCGGAGGGACCGATCAGAATCTGCTTGAGCTCGGTGAACTCGCAGATCCCCTCCGGCCCGGCCTCGCGCCCCCAGCCCGACCCCTTCATCCCCCCGAACGGGGCGGTGAGCGCCGGGCCGAACGCGTTGACCGCGACCGAGCCGGCCCGGATCCGGCGGGCGTAGGCGACGCCCTTGTCACGATCCGCCGTGTAGACGCTCGCGGCGAGGCCGTAGCTGGTGTCGTTCGCAAGGCGCAGGCCGTCCTCGTCGTCGCGGTAGGTCAGCACCGCCGTCACCGGCCCGAACACCTCGTTGCGGGCCAGGTCGGAGTCCCGCGCCACGTCGGTCACGAGCGTCGGCTCGAAGTACCACCCGGCGTCGAACCCCGCGGGCCGCCGGCCACCCGCCACCACGCGCGCGCCGTCGGCGACGGCCCGCGCCACGAACCCCTCGGCACGCTCGACCACCGAGGGTGCGGCCACCGGGCCGATCTGCGTGCGCGGGTCCAGCGGGTCCCCGATGCGCAGCCCCTCCCACGCCTGCCGCAGCAGCTCGACGACCTCGTCGTGGCGCCGCTCCGGCACGAGGATCCGGGACAGCGCGGCGCAGATCTGGCCGGCGCCGCTGGTCGCGCCGGGCACCAGCGTCTTCAGCACGACCGTGAGGTCGGCGTCGTCGAGGATCAGCGCCGGGGATTTCCCGCCCAGCTCCAGGTGCGTGCGGGCGAACCGGTGGCGCGTGGACTCGATGATCTGCTGGGCGGCGGCCCGGCCGCCGGTGAGCGACACCATGTCCACGTGCGGGTTCGCGCTCAGCTCACGGCCGATCTCCACGTCGCCGCAGAGGATGCTCAGCGCGCCGGCCGGGAACCCGGCGCCGGCCGCGCACTCGGCGATGATCCGCATGATCAGCTGCGACTCGACCGCAGCCTTCACCACCACCGGGCAGCCCGCGAGCAGCGCGGGCAGCGCTTTGCTCGCCATCGTCACCAGCGGCCCGTTGTAGGCCATGATGGCGGCCACCACGCCCGCCGGCTCGCGCCGGACCACGACGTCGCCGAGCGCCGATCCGCGGACCGTGTCGCGCAGGACGTTCTCGGCGCTGTCCAGCAGGGTCCGCCACGCCCCCACCGCGGCGAAGCGGTGCAGGGTGCGGCTGTAGCGGACCGGCATCCCGGACTCGACCGCCCAGACCGTGCCCATGTCGTCTAGGCGCGCCTCCATGGCCGCGCAGAACCGGTCGCAGATCTCGACCCGGCCAGCCACGGGCATCTCCGCCCACGACGCCAGCCCGTCGGTGCGGGCGGCGTCGACCGCGGCCTGCGCGTGCTTGACCGAGGGCAGGCCGACGGTCGCGACCGGCTGCCCGGTGCTCGGCGAGACGATCCGGTACTCGCCGACGGCAGGCACCCACTCCCCCGCCACGAACACCTCGTCGGCGTGCGGCACGGTCACCCCGGCGACGTCCATCACGCACCCGCCGCCGGGAAGAACGGGCTCACCGGGCGCAGGAACATCGAGCCGAACGGCGGCCGCATGAACTCCGGGAGCACCATCTCACCGGAGATCAGCTGCTGCTTGACCGACTCCCGCATGGGGTCCAGCGGGCCGGTGGTCTCGTAGATCGCCAGGTGGCTGACCTCGGGCGTCACCACCCCGGGCAGCGGTTTGACATCGGAGAGCACGAACCGCTGGGCGCGCACGAAACCGGGCGCGGACAGGACCTGCGGGATGTGCTCCTCGTCGTACCACTTGTCGTAGGCGGCGGCGTCCTCCGGCCGGTGGCTGAACACCAGCCACAGGTGCCGGTCGTCGAGGCTGTCCAGCGCCGCGTAGCGCTCCGAGTGGTGCGGTTCGCTGACCGGGCGCAGGAACAGCGCCGTGAACGGCTGGACCATGAAGTCCGGCAGCACCATCTCCCCCGACATCAGCATCCGCTTCACCTCCTCGCGGAAGCGCGCCGGGCTGCCGTCGAGTTCGTACAGGGCGGCGTGCCCGAAGTCGACCGGCTCGGTGCCGGGCAGCGGTTTGGTGTCCGCGACCACGAACCGCTGGGCGCCGACCATCCCCGGCGAGTCCATCACCTGCGGGATGTGCTCCTCGTCGTACCACTTGTCGAAGGTGGCGCGCTCGCCGGTGAAGGTGGAGAAGGCGAAGAACAGGTTCCGGTCGTCGAAAGCAGGGACAGTTGCAGTCATCGTCGATCCTCGTCGTCGTTGGGGTGCACCGGGTTTCAGCGCCGGGCGCGCAGTTCCGCGGTGGCCTGCTCGTCGATGCGCAGGCCCTCCGGGTCGTGGTGGGGGTCGCCGACGACCACGACGCCGTAGTCGCGTGCCGCGCCTTCGACGCTGACGTAGGCGTTGCGCACGTCGGCGAGCACGCGTTGCGGGTCGCGGGCGAGCGGGTCGCCCCACCCGCCACCGCCGTTGGTCAGGCAGCGCAGGACCGTGCCGGGTTCGGTCCGCCACACCGGCCGGCTGGCGAAGTAGTGGTAGACGCCCTCCGGGTCCGGCGCCTTGCTGTCCGGATCGAGCACCCCGGCGACCGGGATGCTCCCGGCGTACACCTCGGCGGAGGTGCCGAGCAGCTCCCGTGCGCCCTCCCGCGGCGGGAAGAACCACATGGCGCCGTTCGGTCCGGCCTTGCCGCCGTTCGCACCGACCCCGCTGGGCACCTTCGTCCGGAACGGCGACAGGTAGTGGTTCGCCGCGGACAGCCACAACGTGTCCTTCAGGTTCGCGGCACCGCCGCGGAACTCACCGGCCCCGCCGGTGTCGATCGCGTGTTCCTTGCGGAGCATGACCACCGGCGCGTCGTGCTCGATGGTCTCGGTGGCCGGGTCGAGGTTGTTCAGGAAGAACAGGACGGTGTAGCTGTCGCCGTCGCCTTCCTTCGTCGCGCCCCACGGCCCGTGCTCGCCACCGCACTGGGTGGCGCTCGTCCACGGGGTTCCACCGGCCGTCACCCCGGAGGCGTTGTGGGTGTTGGTCGAGCCGTAGTCGCCGGCCACGCCCTTCTCACCGAGCACCGGGTTGAGCGCGTCGAAGATCGCCGACACCACGGCGCCGGAGGCCTCCCAGAACATCATGATCCCGCCGTCCGGGGGCAGGGACGACACCAGCGTGCCGGGTGGCGTGGCGAGGTCGATGGTGCGCCAGGTGCCCGACGTGAACGGCACCTCGGGGTCCAGCAGCATGGTCAACGCCACACCGACGGCGGTCTTGGCGTCCAGCACCCCGCAGTTGATGCAGGTGCGCGCCTGCGGCGAAGTGCCGGACAGGTCCACCTCGATGTGCTGCCCGCGCTTGCGCAGGGTCACCCGCACCGTGTAGTCGACGGTGTCGTCCAGGCCGTCGGCGTCGATCAGCGCCGAGCCGGTGTAGTCGCCGTCGGGCACGAGCGCGATCGCGTCGCGCATCCGCTCGGCCGAGGTGTCACAGGCGTAGGTCAGGGTGCCCAGGTAGGCGTCCAGCCCGTACCGCTCGATGTTCTCCAGCACCAGCTGTTCGCCGAGCTTGAGCTGCTGGTGGATGCTCTTGAAGTCGGGCAGCAGCATGCCGCCCCAGCGGGTGTTGTCGAAGATCAGGCTGAACGTCGAGCGCACCGGCTGGTCCCGCGACCACAGCAGCACGGGCGGGATGACGAGCCCGTTTTCGTACACATTGGACTTGGTGGCGGAGAACCCGCCGGGGACGGTGCCGCCCATGTCGAGCTGGTGGGCGCGCATGTTCACGAACGTGACGATCTTCCCGCCGGCGAACACCGGGCGGATGAAGCAGACGTCGTTGACGTGGGTGCCCCCGCGGTAGGGGTCGTTGCAGATCAGCACGTCGCCCGGGGACAGGTTCTCCGGGCCGTACTCCTCGACGGCGTTGCGCACGGCGTCGCCCAGCGTGCCGAGGAACACCACGAGGCTGTTGCTGACCACGGCCATCGGGTAACCGCGCTCCGGCGGACCGCTGATCGTGCAGGCGAAGTCGTACCAGTCGCGGATGATCGGCGAGAACGCCTCCCGCATGAAGCCGGTGGACATGTGCTCGACCGCGTACCGCAGGCGGTTGAGGATCACCGCCGAGGTGAAGCGGTCACTGCCGTAGGCGGCGGTGAACTCGTCGTCGGAGATTTCGCGCAGGCGCGCGGGCTCGGTCATGGGACTCACTTCCTCCGGATGATCAGTTCGCCGTACCGGCCCACGGTGGCCCGCTGACCCGCGCCCACGTGCGTCGTGGACAGTCCCTCGTGGACGACCGCCGGACCGTCGAGCACGTCACCGGCGCGCAACGCCGCCCGGTCGTACACCGCGGCCTCCTGCGCGCCCTCGCCGTCGGCGTCGAGGTCGCCGAGGTAGCGCAGCACGGTCGTGCGGGCCGGAGCGAGCGGTTCGCCGTCGCGTCCGGGGATCTCCGGGTAGGTCACCTTCGGGGTGTCCAGCACCGCCCGCACGCGGAAGGTCACTCCCTCGACCGGCAGCATCTCGAACCGGTTGCCCGACCGGGCCCCGTAGGTGTCGTGGAACGAAGAGATCATGGTGCCGATCGCGGCGCCGTCGATGGTGCCCTCCGGCACCGGGACGAATGGCGTCTCCCAGCTCTGGCCGACCAGGTGGGCGTCCATGCTGCGGTGGAACGTCACCCGGGTCCCGGGGTCGAGGCGTTCGGCCAGCTGCGCCTCCATCTCGGCGAAGAGGGCGTCGATCCGCGGCGCGGCCTCCGGGGTCAGCACCAGGTAGGCGCTCCGGTTGGCGGTGAAGACCTGGTCGGCGGAGAGCAGGCCGAGAGCCGAGAACAGGCCCGGGTTGGGCGGCACGATCACCTGCTTGCAGTGCACCGTGTCGAGCACCGCGGGCAGCAGCATCGGGCCGGCCGCCCCGTAGGCGACGAGGCTGTAGTCGCGCGGGTCGACGCCGTTCTTGATGGCGATGTTGAACACGCCTTCGGCCATGTTGTTCACGGCCATCTCGTAGGCGTAGCGGACGCGCTGCGCGAGCGTGAACTCCGAGTCCAGCGCCTCGAACGCCTGCCGGGACAGCGCGGGGTCCAGCGTCATCTCGCCGCCGGCGAACCCCTGCGGGTCGATGATGCCGATCATCAGGCAGGTGTCGGTGGTGGTCGGCAGGGTGCCGCCGCGGCCGTAGCACGCCGGGCCGGGCGCGGCTCCCGCGCTGTCCGGCCCCACCTGGATCTCGCCGGCCGGTCCGATCGCGACGATGCTGCCGCCGCCAGCGCCGATGCTGGAGATGTCGTTGGCCAGCGCGTTGACGACGAGGTCGTGTTCGAGCTCGAAGGTGGTGTTGACGAACGGTTCCCCGCCCGTCACGACGCTGATGTCGCACGAGGTGCCGCCGACGTCGGCGCAGAGCAGGTCCTTCTCCCCGATCAGCTCGCCGAAGTGCGCGCACGCGACGGTGCCCGCCGCCGGCCCGGAGAAGACGATGCGGAAGGGGTGCTCCATCGCCCGTCCGGAGGGGACGAGGGTGGCCGCGCAGTCGGCGAAGTTGAGCTGCCCGGTGAAGCCGAGCTCGGCGAGCCCCTTCTCCAGTCGTGCCGTGTAGTCCGAGTAGATGATCTTCATGAAGGTGTCGATCACCGTCGTGGAGGCCCGCGCGTACTCCTTGGCCAGCGGGGAGACGTCACTGGAGATCGAGCACGGGACATCACCCAGGACCTCGCGCACGAGCTCGCGCAGGCGCACCTCGTGCGCCGGGTTGACGTAGGCGTTGATCAGGCAGATCGCCACGCCCGTGACGCCGCAGCGCCGCAGCACGTCCAGCTCGGTGCGCGCCTGGGCTTCGTCCAGTTCGAACAGCACCCCGCCGTCGGCGGTGATGCGCTCGCGGATGCCCCGGCGCAGGTACCGCTGGACCAGCGGGCGTGCGGCGTCGCCGAAGCTGCGGCGCCAGCGCGGGTCCAGGATGGCCGCCGCCGGGCGCCACACCCGTCCCATGTCGAGGATGTCCCGGTGCCCCTCGGTGGTGAGGAACCCGATCTTGGGCAGCCGCCGGGTGATCACGGCGTTCAAGCCGTGCGTGCTGGCGTGGTTGAAGACCGTGGCGCCCTCGACGCCGAGCGTCGCCGCGCCGGCCAGGACGGGCCCGGAGACGTCGGTGTAGTCGGTGGACACCTTCGCGGTCCGGATCCGCCCGTCCTGCAGGGCCACCACGTCGGTGAACGTGCCGCCCACATCCACTGCGATCATCGTCGGCTCCTCCGTTACAGCGAATCGGACAGCAGCTGGATCGGACCGAGGCGTGACCACGGCTCGCGATCGACCGAGTACAGGCAGCTCTGACACTTGACGACCTGGAACCAGCCACCCTCGGACACCACGGGGTAGCGCCGCAGCTCCTCGGCTCCGCACCGGGGACAGGGACCGTCGACCGGGATCCGCTCCAGAACCGGGTTCTCTCGAATTTCATTCATATCCGCACAACTCCGCTGGTGTGCTCGGTGGTGACCGCGCGTCCTCGCGCTCGTTGGAGAACGTAGGACCGGGGTGATGCGGACCACCATCCCCTGCGCGAAGGCGGGCATCCACTTTCCGAAGCGGCCGGTGACGTCGGCAGAATATGATATATTCAGAAGTACTGCACGACGGAGTGCGAGGAGGAAACCGTGCCCGACACCCAGGACGGCCAGGCTCCCCTCACCTTCCACACGGACGACCTCGACATCGCGCGTGAGCAGGTGAGCCGGACCTTCGCCAGTCACGACGTCCACGTGGCGAACAGCCGAGACCTGAACTTCCGGCTCGAGCTCGCGCCGTCACCGCGCCTGACCATCGGGCGGATGTCCTACGGCGCCGACACCACGATCCTCGGGCCCCCGATGCGGCTCTGCTACCACGTCAACCTCCCGGTGACCGGCCGGAGCACGGTCGAGCAGAACGGCGTTCGCCGGAGCTTCGTCGCGGGTGAGGCCGGCGTGGCGTTCGTCCCCCAGGCGCCGGTGCTGGTGCAGTGGAGCGCCGATTCCTGGCAGTACCACGTCAAGCTCCCCAAGGACCTCCTCGAGGCGCACGCCGCCAAGCTCACCGGGCACGCGGCGGGCGGCGAGATCCGCTTCGACCTCACCTTCGGGCTCGGTTCCGGTCCCGGCCAGGCGCTCGTCGCCACGGCGGGCTTCCTGTACGCCGAACTCACCCGCCCGGGTGGGATCGGGACGATCCCGGCCGCGTGCCACGAGCTGGAGTCCGCCCTCATGACCCAGCTGCTGATGACGCTGCCCAGCCAGATCAGCCCGGCCCTGCACAGCAAGCCCGCGCACACCCGGCTGTCGAAGATCCGCGAGGTCGTGGACTACATCGACAACCACCCGGGGGACGAGATCACCACGGCCGACCTCGCCGCGATGGCCGGTGTCAGCGCCCGGGCCCTGCAGGCCGGGTTCCAGGAGGTGGTCGGCATGTCCCCGACCGCGTACCTGCGCGGCGTCCGCCTGGACCGGGTCCACCTGGAGCTGCTCGGCGGAAGCCCGGGTACGGTCACTGAGATCGCCGCCCGGTGGGGCTTCTACCACCCCGGCCGCTTCGCACGGCAGTACCGCGAGCGGTTCGGGCAACTGCCCTCGGACACCGTCCGGCGGTGACCGGCGGTCAGGCCGAGCGGTCCCCCAGCCCGCGTGCCGCGGCCGACCAGTCGTGGACCAGCTGTCGCAGGTCCAGCTCGTCCGCTGACGGCGCCTGGGGCTCGCGGGCCGGTGTCCGGCTGAACCGGGGTGCCGGGCGCGGGTGCAGCACGTCGCCGACCCGGGCGAACACCCCGCGCCCGGCGTTGTGCGGGTGGTTCGCCGCCTCGTCGAAGGTCAGCACCGGGGTCACGCACGCGTCCGTGCCCGCGTAGATCTCCGCCCATTCGTCGCGGGACTTCCTCGCCACCGCGGCGGCGATCAGCTCCCGCAACCGGGGCCAGGCGCCCCGGTCGTCCTGGGCGGGCCAGTCCGCCGTGTCGACGCCCAGCCGGGAGAGGAACTCGCGGTAGAAGTCGGCTTCGAGCGCCCCGACCGCCAGATACCGCCCGTCCGCGCAGCGGTAGGTGTCGTAGAACGGCGCGCCCGAATCCAGGTAGTTGGTACCCGGGTCGTCGCTGTAGCGCCCGGCCGCACGCAGGCCCTGGATCTTCGCGGTCAGCAGCGCCACACCGTCGACCATCGCGGCGTCGACCACCTGGCCACGCCCCGAGGATCGCGCCTCCAGTACGGCGCACACGATGCCGAACGCTGCGACCAGCGCCCCGCCCGCGTAGTCGCCGAGCAGGTTGATCGGCGGCCGCGGCGCCTCGCCGGCCCGCGCCATCGCGTGCAACGCACCGGTCTGCGCCACGTAGTTGATGTCGTGGCCCGCCTCGCGCGCGAGCGGGCCGCTCTGGCCGTAGCCGGTCAACCGGGCGTAGACGATCGCCGGGTTGCGCCGCAGCAGTACCGCCGGGCCGAGTCCGAGGCGTTCGGCCACCCCGGGCCGGTAGCCCTCGATGAACACGTCCGCAGCGCCGGCCAGGCGCAGCACGGCCTCGACGCCCTCGGAACTCTTCAGGTCGGCCGCGACCGCCCCGACACCCCGGTTGGCGAGGTCGTGCTCGGGGAGCAGCCCGTCGGTCTGGCCGAGGGCGCGGCCGCGCCGGTTCGGCGGCCGCGTGACCCGCACGACCTCCGCTCCCATATCGGCCAGGAGCATGCTCGCGAACGGCGTCGGCCCCATCCCGGCGAGGGCGACGACCCGCAGACCGGACAGGGGCCCGCTCACCGGGGTGTCCTCGCGACGGGCGTAGGGGTCGGGTGTCATCATCTGCTCCCTCGCGGTGTCGTCCTGCACCGACCGTCATGTTCGTGCATGAAATATTATATTGTCAACTGTTCCAACCAGGCGCTCCGGCCTTGACATATGAAATTTCATGCACGATCGTTCCTCCTATCGGGCGACTCCGCCCGCCCCACTCCCAACACCGTGAGAGAGGTGTCCAATGACGGCCACCGAAGGCAGTGTGCCGGCCCGGACGATGCGGCGTATCGCGATCGCCAGCGGTACCGGCACGGTCATCGAGTACTACGACTTCTTCATCTTCGCGACCGCGGCTGCCCTGGTCTTTCCCAAGGTGTTCTTCCCCGCGCTGGGTTCGGCGGCCGGCACGGTCGCCTCGTTCGCCACGCTCGGGGTCGCATTCGTGGCCCGCCCCCTCGGATCGATCCTCTTCGGACACTTCGGCGACCGGCTGGGCCGCAAGCGGACCCTGGTGACGACGCTGCTCATCATGGGTGTGGCGACGGCGCTGGTCGGGTTGATGCCCACAGCGAACCAGATCGGGGTTGCCGCGCCGATCCTCGTCGTGGCGCTGCGGGTCCTGCAGGGACTCGCGCTCGGGGGCGAATGGACGGGCGCGACACTGATGGCGGCGGAGAGCGCTCCCGCGGGGCGGCGCGGCTTCTGGTCGATGTTCGGCTCGCTGGGCGGCTCCATCGGTTTCGTCCTGGCGAGTGCGACGTTCCTGCTGACCGGGGCGACCATGAGCGAGCACGCGTTCGCCAGTTACGGCTGGCGCATCCCGTTCCTGGCGAGCTTCATCCTGGTGGCGGTCGGGCTGTTCGTCAGGCTCGCGGTGGACGAGACGCCGGTGTTCAAGGGTGAGGTCGCGCGGGGTGGCACCTCCGGCGCCCCGTTCGTGGAGGCTCTCCGGAGCCAGCCCCGCGAGATCGTCTTCGCGTCGGGAGTCCTGGTGATGGTGTTCGCGTTCTACTACCTGGCCGTCGGGTACCTCATCAACTACGGCACCGCCGTGCTGAAGCTGAGCCGCCCCACGGTCCTGTCGATCGGCATCCTCTCCGGCGCGATGTTCGGGATCGCGATCGTGCTGGGTGCGGCGATCTCGGACCGGACCGGCCGGCGGCGCATCATCCTGGCCGGGAACGCCGCGGCCCTCGTGTGGGCCCTGGTGCTGTTCCCCGTCCTGGACAACGCTTCGGCGGTCACGTTCGCCGTGGGGTCGTGCGTGACCACCTTCATCGCCGGGTTCGCCTACGGCCCGGTGGGGGCGTTCATGCCGGAGCTCTTCCGCACGCGGTACCGCTACAGTGCGACGGGCTTCACCTACAACGTGGCCGGCGTCCTCGGCGGCGCGGTGCCCCCGCTGGTCGCGGCCGCCCTCACGGCGTCCTTCGGAGGATGGGCGTTCGGCCTGTTCCTCGCCGTGCTCTGCCTGATCAGCCTGGGATGCACCCTCGCCCTGCGCGAGACCCGGCATGCCGAGATGGACCAGCCGGCCGAGAAGGTCGCCCTGAAGTAGTCCCCTCGGCGGTACCCACCAGGCGTCGGCCCGGTGGGTACCGCCGAGTCTGCCGAAGACCTTGCGCACATAGCGGCCGGGATCGCGGCGATTCCTCCACACGGAGCGGAGCGCCGAACCGGCACCCGGCGATCGGCGTCAAGCGGCGTCGCGCACGGACTCCAGCGCGGCCATGCCCGCCGAAGTCACCAGGGCGCGGACCCGCTGCCCGACACGTCCTGGACGCGCAGGTGCCACCAGAGCGCGACGGGCCAGCAGGTGCGCGGTGTACTGATCGCAGCACGGCAGCCCGTCGAAGAACATGTCGGGCTCACTGCTCAAGACCATCTCGGCTCGACCGGTGGCGGCCGCCCGCAGCATGGCGAGCGCCCGGCGGCTCAGGGCCTCGTCCTGGCACGTTCCCGGGCTCACGATCGCCTCCGCTCCGACGCCGGTGCAAGATAATATATTTTATCGAGCGAGCCGACGAGGGGCAACCCCGGCTCTGCACCCGTTGCCGGCAGCGCGGTGACCACAGGGCGCACAGACGCTTGCCGAACGCGCCGGGCCCGGCGTGGTTCACGGCGACCGCGGCGATGGTGCCGCGGTCGCCGTGATCACGGTACGGGCTCGTGACCCGCGTTCAGCCCTCGCTCAAGTTCTTGGTGAAGAACTCGGCCAGCTTCTCGATGGCCTGGGTGACGTACGGTTCCTTGTCGTACAGATCGACGTGGCTGGCGCCCTCGATCTGGACGAGCTCCGCGTTGTCAGCTGCACGCGACACCGCGTCCTGACTGACCGGCAGCGTCATCGCCCTGGTGCCGGCGATCATCAGCAGCGGGCGCGGCGCGATCTTGTCCACATCGCGGTACGCCGTGAACTGCGCCAGCTTGTCGGCGCTGCGGACCGCGATCGTGTTCGTCGCCCGCGGGTGCTGGGCACGGGGGGTCTTGTAGTAGTCGATGAACTCGGCGATCGCCTCCGGCGTCGACTCGTCGGCAGCCTCGGGCAGCAGCGAGATCGTCGGCGCCTCGCCACCGGCGGCCTCCACGTTCCGGGCCTCCGCGGCCGCGTCCAGCAGCTGGTCGAACGCCTTGTCGTCCCCGCCCGTGAGCCAGGCCGGCACATCGGCGGCGCTGACCGTGGCCACCGCCTTCATGCGGCGGTCGGTCTGGGCGCTGTACACCACGTAACCACCGGAACCGCAGATGCCCAGAATGCCGATCCGCGCCGGGTCGACGTCGTCGCGGGTGGTCAGGTACGACACCGCGTTGCGGAAGTCGTCCGCGCGCTGGATGGGATCTTCCAGGCCATGCGGCTCCCCCTCGCTCTCCCCCTGGTACGCGGCGTCGAACGCCAGGGTCACGAAGCCCTGCTCGGCCAGGCGGCGGGCGTAGAGCCCGGCGGCCTGTTCCTTGACCCCCGTGGTCGGGTGACCGACCACGACGGCCGGCCGCTGCTCCCGCGTCGCGGTGTCCGGCGTGTAGACGTGCCCAGCGACCATCAGGCCGTTGCTGGGAAAACGCACATCGGTCTTCATGGCAGAAGTCACCTCCGGGTGACGGGTCTGGATCTCGTGCGGCTGCCGGTTCGCAGCGCCCTTGGTTCCACGGTCTCCGATCCGGCTGGACGGGAAAAGGACCAACGTCATCCCGGGACAGAACCGTCCCCCTCAGCGGCGGGAGGCCGGACAACATCGCGTATTGAGTATGATGTATCGCCGGTGCGTTACCATCGACCAGGTGCGTGTTCCGGTGGCCGGACGGGAGTGACGATGACGGAGAACGTGATGCCGATGCGCGGACGAGGGCCGGCCAGGCAGCAACTGCCCGAGGAAGTGGCTTCGTACGTGCGGGAGCTGATCATCTCGGGCGAGGTGCGGCCGGGCGAGTTCCTCCGGCTCGAGCCCATCGCGGAAGCCGTCGGAGTGAGCAACACTCCGGTGCGCGAGGGTCTGCTGTCACTGCGCAGCGAGGGGTTCGTCGAGCTGGTCCCGCGCCGCGGGTTCGTGGTCGCGCCGTTCACCGAACAGGACGTGCGGGACCTGTTCTGGACGCAGGCGCAGCTCGCCGGCGAGCTGACCGCCCGCGCCGCTCGCAAGATCACCGCGGACGGGATGGCGCGCCTGGAGGCCAACGTCGACGAGTTCACGAAGGCGAGCGCCGAGGGACGCGAGGACCGAGTGGCCGAGCTCGGTCACCAGTTCCACCGGGAGATCAACCTCGCGGCCGACTCGCACCGCCTGGCCAGGTTGCTGAACTCCGTGGTCAAGCACCTGCCGAACCGCTTCTACGCCGAGATCGAAGGCACCGTGACGGGCAGCCAGGAGGCCCATCCACTCATCCTCGAGGCCATTCGCAAGCGTGCCGCGCGGAAGGCGCAGTCGCTGATGGCCGAGCACATCCTCGACAGCGGCGAACACCTGGTCGAGATGCTGCGCAAGCGCGGGGTGTGGGCCGAGACCTCCAGCGCCTGATCCGGCCACGGGGACAGCCCCGGCCAGGCCGGTGGGTCACTCCGGCTGCCCGGCCGTGAGGTGCCGCGCATCCGCGGCCCAGGACGCGAGGATCCGCAAGCCGTCGTGTGACGGTGTGCCGGGTTCGGCCGTCCAGACGACGAGTTGCTGGTCGGGGTCGGTCGTACAGGTCAGCGTGTCCCAGTCCAGGGTGAGTTCACCGGCCACCGGGTGCCGTATGAGCTTCGTGCCCACGGTCCGCGTGGCCACGTGGTGCCCGGCCCACCACCGGCGGAACTGTTCGTCCCGCACCGCGAGTTCACCGACGAGCTCGGCGAGCTGCGGGTCGTTCGGATGCCGCGCGGCCTCCATGCGCACCTGCGCGACGCACATGGACGCGACGTCCTCCCACCGCGGGTACAGCGCGCGCAGGGACGGTTCGGTGAACACCAGACGCAGGTAGTTGCGCCGTTTCGGGGGGATGCTCGAGAAGTCCATGACCAGGGCGGCCGCCATCGGGTTCCAGGCCAGGATGTCCATCCGGCGACCGAGGACCATCGCCGGCGTGGTGGGCAGGTCCTCGAGCAGGCGCCGCAGCTGGGGCTCCACCTTCTGCGCACTGCGGCGGCGCGGCCGGGCCGCTTCCTTGCCGGCGAGTTCGAACATGTAGGCGCGCTCGTCGTCGCCCAGCTGCAGTACGCGCGCCAGGGCGTCCAGCACCGGCACCGACGCCTGGATCCGGCCCTGCTCGAGCCTGCTGTAGTAGTCGACGCTGATCGACGCCAGGTGGGCGACCTCCTCGCGGCGCAGTCCCCGGACCCGGCGGTGGCCGCCGGCGGGCAGCCCCACCGCGCGCGGCGTCAGGTCCGCACGGCGCGCTTTGAGGAACTCGCCCAGCTGGCTCGCCCGAGGATTCCGTGGCATGTCGTCCAGTGTGGCGGATGCGAAGGCGCCACGGGAGGGAAGAACCTCTCCCCCGTTCGACTCCGGAATACTTAATATTTTTGGTATCGCAGGAGTGATGTCGGCAGCGGGAGGCGGCGCGGTGACACCAGGGGAAACCGTTCGACGCGAGCACCTGCGGTTCGCCGGACACCAGGGCGTCACGCTGGCCGCCGATCGCTGGGCGCCCTCGGGTGCCGAGCGGCGGACGGTGCTCCTGCTGCCCGGCGGCGGACAGACCCGGCGGTCCTGGAGCAGGACGGCGGAGCGACTCGCCGCCGAGGGCTGGCCGGCTGTCGCCATGGACGCGCGCGGCCACGGCGACAGCGAATGGTCCCCCGCCGGCGCGTACGCGCTGGACGATTTCGTCGCCGATCTGCACGCCGTCGTGGACCAGCTGGGCGCGCCGCCGGTGGTCGTCGGCGCCTCGCTGGGCGGCCGGACCGCGCTGGCGGCCGAGGGCGAAAGCCCCGGGTTGCTCGCCGGCCTGGTGCTGGTGGACATCACCCACCGGGTCGACCGGACCGGCCAGGCACGAGTGCGCAGGTTCCTGGAGAGCGCGCCGAACGGGTTCGGCTCGCTCGACGAGGCCGCGGCCGCGGTCGACGCGTACCGGCCGCGCCCGGGCACCCGCCGCAACCTCGACGGCCTCCGGAAGAACCTCCGCCGGCGCGCGGACGGTCGCTGGTACTGGCACTGGGACCCCGGGTTCCTCGGGTTCGCCGCGGACGCCCGCAACTCCGACGAGGCGCGCCTGACGGAGGCCGCGCGGCACGTCACCATCCCCACCCTCCTCGTCCGGGGCCGGCACTCGGACATCGTGCCGCCGGCCGCGGCCGCCGAACTGCTCGAGCTGATCCCCTCGGCCGAGCTCGTCGAGGTCGCCGCGGGACACATGATCGCGGGCGACGACAACGACGTCTTCACCGCGCGCCTGTGCGAATTCCTCGACCAGCGCGTGCCGTAGGACACTCAGCCTTCCCGGGTTTTTATACATAATATATAGTATGCCAGAATGGCGTCATCAGTCCTGCACCCGAACGCGAGGTCACCGCAGTGAGCGCAGCGAACCCGAGCAGCACCCCGAACCCCGCCCCGCTCGCCGGACTGCGGATAGTGGAACTGTCGAGCTACGTGGCGACGCCCTTGTGCGGAATGACGCTCGCCCAGCTGGGCGCCGACGTGATCCGGGTGGAACCGCTCGGCGGTGCGGCCGACCGGACCCGGCTGCCGCTGGCGCCGACCGGCACGAGCCTCTACTGGACCGGCCTGAACAAGGGCAAGCGGGCGATCGCGGTGAACCTGTCGGCACCGGCCGGCAAGGATCTCGTCGCCCGCCTGGCGGCCGAACGCGGCATCGTGCTCACGAACTCCGAACGGGTCGTGCCACCGGCGGATCTGCGCGCGCGACGTCCCGACCTCATCCACGTCCTGCTCACCGGACGCCAGGACGGTGGTTCGGCCGTCGACTACACCGTCAACGCCGAGTGCGGGTTCCCGCTGGCCACCGGCCCCGCGGGCGGCGATTCGCCGGTGAACCACCTGCTGCCCGCGTGGGACGTCGCGGCCGGACTGTACCTGGCGGTCGGCCTGCTCAGCGCGGTCCGCGAACACGCGCGGACCGGCCGGCCGCAGAACGTGCGCGTCGCGCTGGAGGACGTGGCCCTGGGCATCACGGGCAACCTGGGCTACCTCGCCCAGGCCCAGATCACCGGCGAACCGCGCGAGCCGGACGGCAACTTCGTGTACGGCACCTTCGGCAAGGACTTCGTCACCGCGGACGGCATCCGCGTCATGGTCGTCGCGCTCACCCCACGGCACTGGCGCGATCTGGTCGCCATGACCCAATCCGCCGAGGTGATCAAGGCGATCGAGACCGCTCGGTCGGCCGATTTCGACGACGAGGGCGACCGGTACCGCCATCGGCACCTCCTGGCGGCGGTGCTGGGCGACTGGTTCGCGACGCACCCCTACGCGGAGGTGGCAGCCGCCTTGAGCGAGACCCGCGTCGTGTGGTCGCGGTTCCGCACCTTCACCGAACTCGCCGAGTCCGGCCTCCTGCGCGACAACCCCCTGTTCAACGAGCTGGACCAGCCGGGCGTGGGGCGCCATCTCGCTCCGGGATCGCCGCTGGTCGTCGGGGGCGACCGGGCGCCGGCGGTGCCCGCCCCCGCGGTCGGCGAGCACACCCACGAGCTGCTGCGCGAGGAGATCGGGCTGCGCGAGCGCGACATAGACCGGCTCGTCCGCGAAGGCGTCATCGAACCGCCCGTGGTGTGAGCCGGCCGCGGCCCGGCCCGGCGTCAGGACGGGCCGGGCCGGGCGGGTCAGGCGATCAACAGTGCGGCCAGCGTCGCCGCGGGCATCGCCGGATCGTCTTCGGTGATCGCCCGGAGCAGCGCCGCGCTGCGCTCAGCTCCCAGGGCCGACAGCGTGAGATCCCGGAACTTGGCGTCGAGGTCGTGCTGCGACATCGGGTTCTCGGCCGTGCCGAGCGGGCTGTCGACGAACAGGTTCTCCCGGGTGCCGTCGGTGTAGGTGACGGTGATGTCGGCGACCCACTTGCCGCGGTGGGCCGCATCGAGGTCCGGCCGCGGGGTGATGTGGACGCGCCGGGCGAGCTTGTCCACCTCGCTGCCGTCGGACAGGTCGAGCCGTCCGGCCAGGAAGTCGTGGTGGGTGGTGAAGCCGTTGCCCTGGCCGAGCACCGCGAGGGCGAACTGGAACGGCAGGCTGTACTGCAGGTTTTCGATGGTCTGCGGGGCGTACGCGTGCGCGTTCCGGTCGCCGACGATGATGTTCCCGCCGGTCTGGATCCCCAGTTCGACGGTGTCGATCTCCGCGGCGCGGTCCGCCAGCCGGCGCGCGCCGTCGATGTAGGCGTGGTTGATGCCGCAGCAGCAGTACGGCTTGATCCAGATGCGGGTGATCTCGAACGGCCGGTCCGGGGCGAACGCGGCGGCGGCGTCGTCTCCCGCGGAACGCCCGACGAAAGTGCGGTAGAAGCCCTTGCCACCGCTGAGGAACTCCGCGGGACCGGTGATGCCCGCCTCGGCCATCTCCGCCGAGCGGATGCCGTTGCGGGCACCGATGCCGGCGTGCACCCGCTTCACGGACCCACCGGACGAGGTGTACTCGGTGCTTCCGGCGCAGTGGCTCGTCGCGATCGACAACGCGTGGTGGATCCGTTCGCGGTCGAAGCCGCGCATCTTCGCGACCACGGCGGCGGCACCGAACGCGGAGAGCACCGCGTGCGGGTGGAACCCGCGCTCCAGCAGGTCCGGCGCGGCGAGCGTACCGAGCCGGGTGTAGACCTCGTACCCGGCGACGATGCCCACCAGCACCTCGCGCATCGTCGCGCCGATCTCCTCCCCCACGGCCAGCGCGGTGGGCACCACGCAGCTGCCGGGGTGGCTCGAGCTCGCGCGGTGGGCGTCGTCGTACTCGAAGCCGTGGCCGAACGAGGCGTTGACGAACGCCGCGTCGGCGGCACTCATCCGGTCACCGGCGACGGTCACCCGGGCCGATCCGGGCGCGTGCGACGCCCGCGTGAGCCGCAGGACCGTCTGGCTCCAGGGCAGCGCGGCGCAACCCACCTGGACAGCCAGCTGGTCCTGCAGGAGCCGCCGCGCGCCGCGGACCGCGTCGGCCGGGAGTGTTACGTAGCGCAGCTCGTCGACCAGGTGCACCACGGCTGCTTCGAGCGGCGGGGCTTCCGGCATGGGCTTCTCACTTTCCTTCGCAACGCACCACGCGCTGCTGTCGTGACGTACCGATGTGTGCAAACTGCTACCGGGGCGGGCGCACGCAGTCCATGAGCGTGCTGACGTCCGCCACCGCCTCCAGTCCGAGGACCGCGTCGACCACGGCCGCCACGTTCGACTCGGGCAGGACACCGTCGGCGTTGTGCCGGAACTTGGCGACCAGGTCCTCGGTCGTCATCCGCGTGGCGGGGTCGGGTGACGGCACGCCCTTGGGGTAGCTGCGCTCCCCGACGAACGTCTTCCCGCGCGCGGTGACCTCGACCCGGGACGGGCGCGCCGCGGGGTGGCCGCTGATCGCCGAGACGTAGTCCGCGTGCGGCTCGTAGGACACCTTCTCCATCAGCTCGAGGACCGACCGGCTGTGCACCAGTTCCGGGTCCAGCCAGTCCCTGCCCGGCGGTACCCGGTGCGCCCCCACCGCGAGCCCGTGCGCGATGCTGAACTCGGCGTCCCGGGGTTCGGCGACCGTGCGGTTGAGCCACACCGGCTGCTGCACGAACGGCTCGCCCCACGTCTTGATGGAGTCGATCTCCTCCGGAGCGAGGTCGTGCGTCTCGACGATCTCCCGCAGCGCGTCGAGCGGGGCGTGCAGGATCCGGCAGTGGGGGTAGGGCTTGTAGGCCTGTTCGGTGACGAACTTCCAGTCGCTGCCCAGACCCACCGTGATCCGCTCGGGTTCCCAGCGGGTGGTGCCGATGAAGCGCGGCCAGCCGAACTCCGCGTCGTCGAGGATCCGCAGGTCACCTCGGTGCCCGAACTCGGCCAGGTGCGCGGCGGTCAGCGCCGTCTGCGGGAGGGTCCCCGCGAGCATGTACTTGATCGTCGTGCTCGGCGTGTGCATCATCCACGCCCGCATGGCGTTGACCGGGGCGGTACTGGCCGCGATGCCCAGTGCGTGCCCCAGCGTCCCCTCGGACAGGCCCTTCACCATCGCGACCGCGGCGGTCGCGCCGAACACCGTGCTGCTGTACCCGTAGACCGGCGGAATCGTCACCTCGCCGTCCTTGATGTCGCGCAGGTAGTCGGTCGCCTTGCCGATCCGGTACGACATCTCGTGCGCCACGGCCAGGGCCGCGATCAGGTCCTTCCCCGACTTGTGGCCCGCTTCGGCCACGGCCAGCGCACCGGGCACCACGTACGGGGTGACGTGGCCCGGCGGGACGACGGCGTCCATGTCGAGGGCGTTGACGAGGTCGGCGTTGGCGAACGCGGCGCCGAAGATCGAGACCTTGTCGGCGGCACCGATCAGCGTGGCGTCGCCACTCGCGCCGCCGAGCAGCGACGCGAACTCGACGGCCTTGCGCGCGCCGGGTTCGGCCACCGCGGCCAGCGCGCATCCGAGCGAGTCCAGCAGGATCCGCTTGCACTCCTCGACCACGTCGTCCGGCAGGGCCGCGAACCCGCTACGGCTGCTGAACTCCGCCAGGCGCTCGACGAGGGTCTGGGACATCGCTTCTCCGTTCTCTCTTAATATATTTTATGTAAACTCAACCCGTGGTGACTGTCAAGGGATGGTGGCCACCGGCGGATCCGCGAGCCGGCTCACGATGACGACAAGGTCCCCGGCAGGGCCCGCCGAGGGCGACTCACGATGACACCAAGACCTCCGGGGCTCCCCGGCGGGGCTCGACGACGACCCGCGTCGCACACCGCGACGGAGGGAGGCGGCCACCCTTGTCGCTCAAATATATTTTACTTAGTATTGCTGATGAGCGTCGAACTTCTCAGCGGAGCGAGGTCACCACCATGCAGCACAAGCCGCTCACGGGCATCAGGATCCTGGAGATCGGCGGTTACATCTCCCTTCCCTACGGCACCTCACTCCTGTGCGCCCTGGGAGCCGAGGTCGTCAAGGTCGAGAAGCCGGGAGACGGCGAGGACTTCCGGCGGCGGGACAACAACCGCAGCGTGTACTTCATCCAGGTGAACGCGGGCAAACGCAGCCTGGCCGTCGACCTGAAGCACCCGCAGGGCGTGGCCCTGGTGAAGAAGCTGATCCCGCGGTTCGACGTGGTCCTGGAGAACATGCGGCCCGGCAAGCTGGCCGCGCTCGGGCTCGGGCCGGACGACTGCCGCGCCCTGCGGCCGGACCTGGTCTACGGATCGGTGACCGGGTTCGGCAACGGCGGGCCACTCGCCTCGCGCCCCGCCTACGACACGATCGGTCACGCCTTCGGTGGCCTCTACTCCCTGTTCAGCGATGCCGGGAACTACCAGCTCGCGGGCGGGCTGTGCGCCGACCTCGTCACCGGCCTCGCCACCGCGACCGGTGTGCTCGCCGCCCTGGTCGGTCGCGCTTCATCGGGCACCGGACAACACGTCGAGACCTCGATCATGGAGGCGGTCAGCACCCTGACCACCGACGCCATCACGCAGTACTTCGAGACCGGGACGGACCCGGACCGGCAGAGCAGGCACCCGCAGGCCCAGAACTTCTGCGTCAAGACCGCCTCGGGCGAGTTTCTCGCGATCCACCTGTCGTCGTCGCAGAAGTTCTGGCGATCGCTCTGCGCCGCCATGCACCGGCCGGACCTCGCCGAGGACCCGCGGTTCGCCGAGTTCCGCCACCGTGAGCGGAACTACTTCGAACTGGTCAAGATCGTGGAGGCCGAGTTCGCCACGAAACCGAAGGACGAGTGGGAGAAGCGGCTCACCGAGTTCGACGTCCCCTTCGCACCGGTGCTGACCATGTCCGGCTACCTGGAGCACCCGCAGGTGAAATGGCTCGATCTGATCGAGCCGGAGCGCAACGGGGTATCGCTGGTCCGGCCACCCTGGCGATTCGAAGGCTCCCGCCCGGACCGTGGCGGCGACGCCCCCCGCGTCGGGCAGCACAGCCGCGAGGTCGCGTCCGAGATCTGTGACGACGCCGAGATCGACGAACTCGTCGCGGCCGGCGTGCTGTACGTGGAGTCCTGAGGCCGAACCGGATGCCCACCGTCGAAGAAGCCCTCCAGCCCGAACCCGGCTTGGGTGGTGGCCGCGGTGCGCGAGTGCGACGACAATCGGCGGCCGAGCACCTGTTCCCGGACCGACGGTGCCGCACACCCGCCTGCTTCCGCTCGTGCGGCTCGTCTCCTGAGCGGTGGCCGGCGTCGAGCCGAATGTGATCGGCACAGGTCCGTGCCGGCGACGCCGAAATCCCCGCCCGTCAGCCGCTCGCCCCGGCCGCGCCCGGGCCGAGCTGTGACCCATGTCAACGCACCGCTGGGCGTCGGCGTCACGCCCCGTCCGCGGTCACGAGGTCGACGTCCTCGAACTCCGGCTCCGGCCGCTCCACTCCACTATGGACGATGCGCGGGGTGGCGGCGCGGTTGACCTGCAGGCGGAACACGTCCGGGCGCGAGTAGTGGCCGACCGGGTCGCCGGCGGACTTGGCGATCGCGATGAGCGAGAAGTCCAGGTCCGCGAACAGCAACCCCTCCTCGGTCTCGGCGAGCGGAGCAGCCAGCTCACTGCCCTCGGGGCCGTAGATCCGCGCGAACCCGCCGCCCTGGAGCAGCAACTGCTTCTTCACGTCGTCGTCGCAGAACACCTCGTGCGCCGCGGCGCCGACCACGCCGCACGGCGCGAGCACGAACGTCTGGCCCTCCACGGCGTACACCAGGCTCGCGGCGGTGTTCACCTCGGGACCCAGTGCCTTCGCCCCGCCGCGGTACACCGAAAAGCTCGGCCACGAGCCCACGTGGATCTGCTCCCCCAGGCTGTACATCGTGTACTTGGTCAGCGGCTGGAAGTGCTCCCAGCAGTTCAGCGCGCCGAGCCGGCCCAGCTTCGTGTCGTGCACCTGGAGGTCACTGCCGTCGCCCTCGCCGAACACGCTGCGCTCGACGTGCGTCGGCTTGAGCTTGCGGCGCACGGACAGCACGCGGCCGGTGTCGTCGACGAACGCCTGCGACATGTACAGGCTGCCGCCCGCCCTCTCGCTGAAACCGAGGACGACGTGCACGCCGTGCTCGGCCGCGGCGGCCGCGATCCGCGCCATCTCCGCGCCGTCGCGGGTCATCGAGTTCTCGCTGTACCGCGGCACGAACCGCATGCCCCAGGCGCGAGTCGAGCCAGATCCACCACGGGTAGCCCGGCAGGAAGGTCTCCGGGAAGGCGACGAGCCGGGCACCTCCCGCGGCGGCTTCGGCGATCAGGCCGACCACCTGGTCGACACCGGCGGCGAGGTCCAGCCACCTCGGTTCCGCCTGGACAACGGCAACGCGAACCTGTTCTGTCACGGCAAGCCTCCGGGGTGAGTCGCAACTGCTACCGGCTCACTATCCGATGCTCAGGCGTGCGCGCGGACCGACAACGCGTGCCGCGTCACTGACCGGACGTGCCACGGAACTGCCCGGGGGACAGACCGGTCTCCTGCCGGAACACCCGGTAGAACTGGCGCTCCCCGGCGAACCCGCACGCCACGGCGACCGAGTCGAGCGGGCGCCCGGGATCGGCCCGCAGCAACGACTTCGCGTGCTCCACCCGGATGCGCCGCAACACCGTGCCCACCCCGCCCGGGGCGCCGGCGAACAACCGGTACAGGGTCCGCCTCGAGATCAGGAACGCGCGCGCCACGTCGTCGACGGTGAGGTCCGGGTCGGCGTGGTGGGCGTGCAGGAAGGCCTCGATGCGCCGGCGGGTCAGGACGTCGTTCCGCGGCGTCTGGCCGGCGGCGAGGGACAGCGCGGACGCCATCAGCGCACGCCCCTGCGTCGCGAGCGTGGCCGCACCGAGCGGGTCGGTCTCCTGCAGGCGCGCGAGGCCGCGGAAGTACTGCGCGACGACTCCGGCGGGACTGTCCACACCGAGCGTCACCGCGGTGACGCCCCGGGCGTCGCGCAACCCGGTCTCGGCGAGCATCCCGTTCAGCGGCACCTGCACGACGACCTGTTCGAACGGGCCGTCGAAGTGCAGGGTGTACGGCCGCGTGCTGTCGTAGAGGGCCATCTGACCGGGCGCCAGCTCCGCCACCCGGCCGTCCTGTTCGATCCGGCCCTGGCCGCGGGTCTGGATGCTCGCCAGCAGGTACTCCTCGCCCGCCCGGGCGATCAGCTGGGGCGTGCGCCGGACCCGCTGCCCGCTCGCGTGCACCGTCGTCATCTCGAAGGAGTCCAGATCGGCGTGCACCAGCCTGCCGTCGAACCGGCCCGGCCTCGTCGGTGCCGCCGCCAGCTGCACGAACGTGTCGCAGATCAGGTCTCGCCAGTACTCGAACGCGCGCGCCGCGGCGACCGCCGAAGTGGACCAGACTCCGGCGGAGCCGGTGGGCCGGGGGCCGCTCATCGCGCCATCATGCAATGCCGCGTGTGAGCACGCAACGCCCGCGCCGCATCCGAAGACCGCGTCCCGCACCAAGGAACCGGGGATGACCGCCGCCTTCGTGACGCCTCAGATCCGGTTCCGCTGGATCAGCTGCTTGGCGATGACGCCGCGCTGGATCTCGTTCGTGCCCTCGCCCACGATCATCAACGGCGCATCGCGGAAGTAGCGCTCCACGTCGAACTCCGTCGAGTAGCCGTAGCCGCCGTGGATGCGCACCGCGTTCAAGGCGATCTCCATCGCCGTTTCCGAGGCGAACAGCTTCGCCATCCCGGCCTCCATGTCGGCACGGACACCGGAGTCGTAACGGCGGGCGGCGTGGAGCACGAGCTGGCGGGCGGCCTCGAGCTTGGTGCCCATGTCCGCGAGGTAGTTGCCGATCGACTGGTGCTGCCAGATCGGTTTCCCGAAGCTCTCCCGCTCCTGGGCGTAGCGCAACGCGTCCTCGAGCGCGGCCCGGCCGACACCGAGCGCCCGGCAGGCGACCTGGATGCGGCCGATCTCCAGTCCACGCATCATCTGCGCGAAGCCCTGCCCCTCCGCGCCGCCCAGCACCGCCGTGGCCGGCACGCGGAAGTCGTCGAAGGACAGCTCGCAGCTCTCCACGCCCTTGTAGCCCAGCTTGGGCAGGTCGCGGGAGACGTGGAACCCGGGACCCTTCTCGACGAGCAGCACCGAGATGCCCCGGTGCGCCGGGGTGGCCTTCGGGTCGGTCTTGCACAGCAGCGCCACCAGCTGCGACCGCCGGGCGTTGGTGATCCAGGTCTTCGACCCGTTGATCACGTAGTCCTCGCCGTCGCGACGGGCGGACGTGCGCAGGGCCTGCAGGTCGGAACCGCCGCCGGGTTCGGTCAGCGCCATCGTCGCCCGGATCTCACCGGTCGCCATCTTCGGCAGGTAGCGCTCCTGCTGCTCCGGCGTGCCGAAGGTGACCAGGAGCTTCGACACCACCGTGTGCCCGCCCATCGCGCCGGCCAGGCTCATCCAGCCGCGCGCCAACTCCTCCGTCACGGCCGCGTAGCACTGGGCCGACACCGCAGCCTCCCCCCAGGGCTCGGGAATCGCCAGTCCGAACACACCCATCTGCTTCATCGCCTCGATGAGCTTCTCGGGATGGGTGTCGGTGTGGTCGAGTTCCTGCGCGACGGGTTTGACCTCGCGGTCCACCCAGTCGCGCACCACACGAACGATCGCGGCTTCGTCCGCGCTCAGCCAGTCCATACCGGTTCCTCTCACGTCGCCGTTGCTCTATCATGAGAGGTGATGACCGGGGTCGTGAAATACCATTTCCTGATCTCGCCATGCCTGATCGCGATGACCCGAGGACGCGATGGATTTCAAGCAGCTCACGGCGCTGGTGACGGTCGTCGAGGTGGGCAGCGTGACCCGCGCGGCGGAGCTGCTGCACCTCGTGCAGCCCGCCGTGACCCGGCAGATCAAGGCGCTGGAGCAGGAGCTCGGCGTGGCGCTGTTCGAGCGGACCCGGCAGGGCATGCGGCCCACCGAGGCCGGTGTCAGCCTCGCCGAACGCGCCCGGCGGGCCCTGGCCGAGCTCGAACGGGCCCGCGCCGAGCTGTCACCCGCGCCCGGTGAGGTCACCGGCATCGTCACCCTCGGGCTCCTGGAGAGCACCGCCGCGCTGATCGCCGAGCCGCTGGTGGCCGCGATCCTGCGCCGACACCCCGGCATCGAACTGCGCCTGCAGACCGCCTACTCCGGCCACCTGCAGCGGTGGCTGGACGACGGCGACCTCGACCTCACCCTGCTGTACAACCTGACCAGCTCACCCACGCTCAACGTCACCCCGCTCGTGCGGGAACGCCTGTGGGTCGTGGCTCCCCCGGCCGAGGGCCTGCGGGCCGACCACCCGGTCCCCTTCGCCGATCTCGCCGAACGAGCCGTCGTCATGCCGGCCGCGGGACACGGCCTGCGCGCGTTGATCGAGGCAGCCGCCGCGAAGGCCGGAACCGACCTCACGAGCACCGTGCAGACGAATTCCATGACCCTGCAGAAACAGCTCGTGCTGGCCGGGCACGGCTGGACGATCCTGCCGGCTGTGGGCATCGCCGACGACGTGACCGCGGGCATCCTGAGCGCGGCTCCCGTCACCGCGCCGGAGGTCTGGCGGTCCATCGTCCTCGCCACGCCGCGCTCCGGCCGCGTCCCCGCGGCGGTGGACGTCGTCGCGCGAGAACTCACCCGCCAGGTGCACCTCTCCGTCCGCGAGGGCCGCTGGCCCTCGGCCGAAGCGACCACCGGGAACGAGGGACCATGAACCACGAGACCGTTGCCCGCGCCCCGGACGGCACCCGCCTGGCGGTGCAGACCGCCGAGGCCGGGCGGCCGCTGGTGCTGCTGCCCGGCCAGTCCAACAACCACACCTGGTGGGACGCCGTCCGCGGGGACTTCCACACCACGCACCGCACGATCACCTTCGACTACCGCGGCACCGGCGCGAGCGACAAACCCGACGAGCCCTACTCCACTCAGGAGTTCGCCGACGACGTCATCGCCGTGCTCGACCACCTCGGCATCGC
Organism: Amycolatopsis thermophila; assembly: GCF_030814215.1. Classification (NCBI taxonomy): domain Bacteria; kingdom Bacillati; phylum Actinomycetota; class Actinomycetes; order Pseudonocardiales; family Pseudonocardiaceae; genus Amycolatopsis; species Amycolatopsis thermophila. The sequence goes on from NZ_JAUSUT010000001.1 coordinate 6,691,604, forward strand.
CGAAGCCGACGTCTACGGCACGTCGATGGGTGGCCGCACCGCCCAGTGGGTCGCCATCAACCACCCCGGACGGGTGCGCCGCCTCGTGCTCGGGTGCACCTCGCCCGGCGGGCCGCACGCCGTCGAACGCTCCAGCGACGTGCGGCGCGCCCTCATCCGGCCCGACGCGGCCGAAACCCTCGCCGACCTCATGTACACCCCGGCCTTCCGGGCGCGCCACCACGGTCCTCATCGGACACTCGGCGATCCGGCGATGCCGGCGCACGCCCGCAAACACCACCTGGCCGCCAGCAACGAACACGACGCGTGGGACGCCCTTCCCCGCATCACCGCACCCACCCTGATCCTGCACGGCGACGACGACCAGCTCACCCCCGCCGCCAACGCCGCACTCCTCGCCGAGCGCATTCCGGACTCCCGCGTGCACCTGTTCCCCGGCGCCCGCCACGCCTACTTCGAGGAATGCCGCCCCGAGGCGAGCGACCTCGTCCGGGAGTTCCTCACCGGGTGACTGGTCTCGGCGGCTCTCGCGGGCACCACCGTCACACTCGACGCCGCGCTCGACTGAGACGGCCGGGTCCGGCGATCGAGCCTCGGCGAGACCCGGACAGGGGTTGACCGCACACACGGGCCCTTTTATAGTCACCATGACTATTAAGGAGGTGTGCATGCACGGGTACGACAGGCACGCCTACGAGCCGTTCGCGGTCACGGTCGACCTCGCCGTCTTCACGCTGCGCGCGGGCCGGTTGCGGATCCTCCTCGTCGAACGCGGCGAGGAACCGTACGCGGGGTCCTGGGCGCTGCCCGGCGGATTCCTGAAACCCGACGAGTCCGCGGAAACCGCCGCGCGGCGGGAGCTGGCCGAGGAGACCGGGCTCGCCGACGTGGCCGGGCTGCATCTGGAGCAGCTGCGCACCTACAGCGAACCGGACCGCGATCCCCGGATGCGGGTCGTGTCGGTGGCCTTCACGGCACTCGTCCCCGACGCTCCACAGGCGGTGGGCGGCGGGGATGCGGCCCAGGCCGCGTGGCTGCCGTTCGGGGAGCAGGGGCCGCTCGCCTTCGACCACGACCGCATCCTCGCCGACGCGCACCACCGGATCGGCGTCGAGCTGGAGCGCACCAGCCTGGCCACGGCGTTCTGCCCGCCCGAATTCACGCTCGGCGAGCTGCGGCAGGTCTACGAAGCGGTGTGGGACACCGGCCTCGATCCCGCGAACTTCCGGCGCAAGGTCCTCGGCACCCCCGGGTTCGTCACGCAGGTCCCCGGCGAATCCCGGCTCACCGGCGGGCGCGGCAAACCCGCCGCGCTGTACCGCGCCGGCGGCGCCACGACCCTGCACCCCCCGCTGCTCAAACCGCGTCCCGGTTCGACGGAAGGACCCTCGTGAGCACGTTGTCCACCGGATCACTGCTGGGCCTCGCCCTGGGCGACGCGCTCGGCGCGCCGACCGAGTTCATCGACGTGCCGGCGATCCTCGCCCGGTGCGGGCCCTGGCGGGAGATGGAGCTGCCGGGCCCACTGGCCCGCATCACCGACGACACGCAGATGGCGCTGGCCGTCGCGCGCGCCCTGCGGACCACTGGACGGCTCGAGCCGTCGGGGTTCGAATCCCGGCTGCGCGCGGAGTTCGTCGACTGGCTCCACTCGCCCGAGAACAACCGCGCGCCCGGCATGACCTGCCTGCGCGCCTGCCGGATCCTGGAGGACGGTGGCCCCTGGGCGGACGCCAGTCAGATCACCTCGAAGGGGTGCGGGGCGAACATGCGGGTCACGCCGCTCGGTCTCGTTCCCGGGCTCACCGACGAACAGCGCGCGGGCGGAGCTCAGCTGCAGGCGGGTCTCACCCACGGCCATCCGGCCGGGCTCGCCGCCGCCGATCTCACCGCGCACACCGTCCGGCTGCTCGCCGAGGGCACGGAGCCGGACGTGCTGGCCGGCCGGTTGCGCTCCTACGCCTGGGAAAACCGGGAGACCTACCACGAGCGGTGGCTCGGCGACCTGTGGACCCGCGCCGGTGACGCCTCCCCACGGCGGTTCATCGCCCGCGGCTGGGACGAGTGCCTCGCCGTCCTGGACCGCGTGGACGAGGCCGTGCGAAGGGCCGACCCGGAGGCCGACCCGTGCGCGGCGACGGGCGCGGGCTGGGTCGCCGAGGAAGCGCTGGGCACCGCACTGCTGTGTTTCCTGCTCTTCCCCGATGAACCGGTCCTCGCGCTGCGCCGGGCAGCCTGCACCTCGGGCGACTCGGACTCGATCGCCGCACTGGCCGGCGCGTTCGCGGGCGCCCGGCACGGCGCCGGCGCATGGCCCGAGCCGTGGACCGCACGCCTGGAACACCGCGACGAACTCCTCGCGTTCGGCGCGGCGTGGGACGCGACGTAGCTCCCCGGCACCCGCAGCGCTTCGGCGCGCGAGACGAGGCGACCCCGGCCAGAATCACGATGTGATGGCTCGACGTGACCCGGCTCGGCGCGCGCCGGGGCCGGCAACCGGTTCCGGCTGGGCGCACCGCCACCGCGACGTGTCCGGGGGCTGGCTGCGGCCCACGGTGTTCGGGGCCGTCGACGGCCTGGTCACCAACGCATCGCTGATCGCCGGGGTCGGCGGTGGCGGTGTCGCGCCGCACACGATCGTGCTGACCGGCCTGGCCGGACTCGTCGCCGGCGCGTTCTCCATGGGCGCGGGCGAGTACGTGTCCGTCACCAACCAGAACGAGCTCGTGCACGCGGAAGTCGCCCTCGAAGCGGACATGCACGCCCGGTTCCCGCAGCAGGAACACGACGAGCTCGTCGCCCGGTTCGTCTCCTACGGCGCCGACCACCAGACCGCCTCGCGCATGGCCGAAGCCGTCGCACGTGACCCGGAACAGGCACTGCGCCTGCACACCCGCGAAGAGCTCGGCGTGGATCCGCACGATCTGCCGTCCGGATCGATGGCCGGCATGGCGTCGTTCACCGCTTTCTCGATCGGCGCGCTGCTGCCCCTGCTGCCCTACCTGGCCGGTGGTCGCACCCTCGTCGCGTCGCTCGTCATCACCGCGGTCGCGCTGCTGACCGGCGGGATGACGGTCGGCAAGCTCACCGGCCGTCCACTGCTGCGGTCGGGACTGCGCCAGCTCGCCCTCGGTGGGCTGGCCGTCGCTGTCACGTTCGGAATCGGCCGGCTCATCGGCGCCCCACCGGCATGACCGGACCGGTGCGCCTTCCCGCCTGGTGGCGCGGCATCAGCCCGCGCCGTCGCCTGCTGGTGACCGCGATCGCCCTGCTGGCGGCGGCGGGCGTCGTCGCGGGTGTCGTCGCCGCCGTGCGGGGTGACGCGCCCGGCAGCGGGCGACCGTCGCAGGACCAGCCGGGCCCGGTGCTGCTGGTGCCCGGCTACGGCGGCGCCCAGGCAGCGCTCGCGCGGCTCGCCGAGCGGATCCACCAGGTCACCGGCCGCCCGGCCGAGGTGCTGACACTGCCCGGCGACGGCACCGGTGACCTCCTGGACCAGGTCGCCGTCCTCGACGACGCCGCGGAACGCGCACACGCCCGCGGGGCCCCCTCGGTGGACGTGATCGGGTATTCCGCCGGTGGTGTCGTCGCCGCGTGGTGGGTGACCCGCGACGGCGGCGCCCACCAGGCGCGCCGCGTCGTCACGCTCGGCGCGCCCCTGCACGGCACCCAGCTCGCCGCCACCGCCACCGTGCTCGATCCGGCCGCCTGCCCGACCGCGTGCCGGCAGCTCGCGCCGGGCAGTTCGCTGCTGCAACAGCTGCAGAACCAGCCCGTCCCCGAGGACCTCCCCTGGCTGTCGGTGTGGACCGAACGCGACGAGGTGGTGGTGCCGCCCGACTCGGCCCGGCTCACCGGCGCGGTCAACGTTCCGCTGCAGCAGGCGTGCCCCGGCAACCAGGCCACCCACAGCGACCTCCCCACCGATCCCCAGGTCACCGCCCTCGTCCTCCGTGCGCTCGGCACCGCGCCGCTGTCCGCGCCCGCCACCTGCGGTTAGCTGGTGACGTCCCGGGTGGCGAAGTTGGCCCACGCCGCGCCGAAGAACACCACGATGTAGCCGGCCTGCAACAGCAACCCCTGGTCGATGTTGCGCCAGAGCACCGGATCCCGGAAGAAGTCGATCCAGGACAGCCAGTAGTGCGTGGGCAGGTACGGCTTGAGCGACGCGGCGGCGTCCAGGGTTTCCAGCACCGAGCTGGTGATCAGCACGGCGAGCCCGCCCAGGGCGGCCGCGAGCGCGGAATCCGTCGTCGTGGACAGGAACACCGTGATCGCCGCGAAGCCCACCATGGACACCACGATGTAGGCCACCGCGCCGAGCAGCCGCCACCCCAGCGAGGTCGAACTCAGCGCCGTGCCCGACATCGACACCACCCCCGCCGCCGGGCCACCGCCCACCACGCCGCCCTGGCCGCCGGTGCCGAACAACAGCACTCCGACGACCAGCGAGGTGAGCACCACGAACGCGATCGCGGCGGTCACGTACACCGCGACCGTGACCAGTTTCGCGACGAGCAGCCGGGTCCGCCCGACCGGGCGGACGAGGAGGTAACGCAGCGTGCCGCCGGCCGCCTCCCCCGCGATCGAGTCCCCGGCGGCCACCGCGACCGCGATCGGCAGGAACAGCGGCAGCACCAGCGCGAGCGCGGCGGCGGGGTAGAGCGAGCCGTCGCTCACCACCGCGGACAGGAACGCCCCGCCCTGCCCGGGCGGCGGCGGGAAGTCCGCCGTCGCCAGGAACACCGCGACGATCGCGGGCAGCAGGCACAGCAGGCCGACACTGACCCACATCCGCGGCCGCAACACGAGCTTGCGCAGCTCCACCCCGATCATCCGGGCTCCCCGAAGCGGTCGGAGCCGGGCCCGGTGACGTCCAGGACGACCTGCTCCAGGGTGCGCCGCTCGGCCCGGATCGACCGCACCCGCACCCCGGACCCGACCAGCCAGGCGTTGAGCGCGGCCGGGTCGTCGTGCCGGACGAGCAGGGCTTCGCCGTCGCGGGACTCCACCCGCCCGTCGAGCACCGCCGCGGCCGCGGCCGCGTCCGGGGTGGCGACCAGCACCCGGCCGGTCGGCGTGTGGAGCGCGGAGAGGGCGTCCTCGAGCACGAGGCGGCCGCGGTCGACGACGCCGACCCGCGTGCACAGCTGCTCGACCTCGGCGAGCAGGTGGCTGGACAGGAACACGGTCGTCCCGTCGTGGTTCAGGTCGACGAGGAGTTCCCGGATCTCCCTGATCCCCTGCGGGTCCAGGCCGTTCGTCGGCTCGTCCAGGACGAGCAGCCGCGGCCGCCGGATCAGGGCGGCGGCGAGCCCGAGGCGCTGTCGCATCCCCAGCGAGTACGCCTTGACCGGGCGCTGGTCGATCTTCGCCAGCCCGACCCGCTCGAGCGCCTCCTCGATCCGGCGCTGCCGGGTCCGCCGCCCCCCGCCCCGGCCCGCGGCGTCGAGCAGGGCCAGGTTGCGGCGCCCGGACAGGTGCGCGTAGGCGCCCGGCCCTTCGACGAGCGCACCGACCTGCGGCAACACCTCGGCGATCCGCCGCGGCACCGGCCGGCCCAGCACCTCGATCTCCCCGCTGGTCGCGTACACCAGGCCGAGCAGCATCCGCACCAGCGTCGTCTTGCCCGATCCGTTCGGGCCGAGCAGGCCGTACCGGTCACCCTCGCGCACCCGCAGATCCACCGCGTCGACGGCCACGGTGCGGCCGAACCGCTTGGTCAGCGCGCGGGTGGTGATCACCGGATGCTCCGCTGGACGAGTTCACCGGCGACCTCGCCGAGCACCTCCGGGACGACCAGGCCGGCCACCAGGTAGCCGCGACCGCCGTCGGGAGGCTGCACCACCGCCAGGGACAGCGGCGTGATCGACAGCACGACGGCCCGGCCCGCCGTCAGGACCAGCTTCGCCCCGCCGGCCCGTTCGGCGGCATCGGCCACCGACGAGGCCGCGTCCGGCGGCACCCGGACGACGGCGAACGTCGCCAGACCCCATCCGTAGAGGGCGACGCCGTCGACGCCCGAGACGCGCGCGGGGCGGCCGTGCAGAGCCGACGGCAACCGGGACCGGCCCAGTGCGCGCAACGCTTGTGCCACGTCCGGGGCGCTCGTCACGGTCAGTCTCGTTCCCGCCGCCCGCTCCGGCGCGGTGACGACGGGGGCGGTCCGGTCGAGTTCGTCGAACGCGGTCACCAAGCCGGGCGCGCGTTGCCCGCGGGCGGTCACCTCGACGCGGACGGGCAGCCCGGAGGCGGGGTCCGCCCACACGTCGGCCTGCCCGATCGCGGTGTCCGGGTCGGCGGGGACGATCCGGAGACCGGACGCGGCCACGCCGGCGACGTTCCGCCCGGGCAGGGCGCTGACCGCGTCTCCCGCGGTGGATCGCAGGAGCCACCGCGCGAGATCGGGCGGCAGCAGGTCGCTCGCCCGCGGGAGCCGGAGCGAAGGGGTCCCGGTGAACGCCGTGAGCGTGTTCGTTCCGTAATCCCAGCTGTACTCGCCGTCGGGCAGCCGGTAGACGTCGCGCTCGCTGGTCGCGGTCAGCACGGCGACGCGGTAGCGATCGGGCCCGGCGTACCAGGCGTGCATGGTGGTGGTACCGGCGAACAGGGCCGCGACATCGGAGAGGTCCGGCAGATCGGGCAGCGCGAGAGCACCGGCACTGCGCGCATATCCCTGGTACGGCACGGAGTCCGAGCGCAGCACCAGGTCGCGCAGACCGGCCGGGTCGAGCACCCGCCCGGCCGGCCGCAGCGCGGCGACGATCGCGGGCACCGACAGCAGCACCGCGGCCACCGCGGCCACCACCGTCCACCGGTGCCGTCTCTCACGCCGCACGACGGACAAGGGCACCACCACCTCTGGGTTCCTTTGTACGCCCCGGAAAGCCGCGCTTGGGAGTCCGTGCCCGAGCCGTGTCCCGGCACGGGCAGGACGAGCGCGGTTCAGGTGACGCACCCGGCCACCTCGACGCTTCAAGACCGAACGTTCTCCCTGTACACTGGAACCGACCAGAAAGCGGGTGACCAGGTGTCCGAAGCACGATCCCGGCTGCTCGGCACAGCCAGCCGGCTCTTCTACGCGGAGGGACTGCACTCCGTCGGCATCGACCGGATCGTCGCCGAAGCGAGCGTGACACGGGCCACGCTGTACCGGCACTTCCCCAGCAAGGACGACCTGGTCGTCGCCTACCTGACCGCGGCGGACGAACTGATCCGGACCCAGGTCGAATCCGTTCGCACGGCGGGGCATTCGCCGGCCGACACCGTCCGGGCCGTCGCCGGGACGATCGCCGACGGCATCCGCTCCGACGGGTTTCGCGGGTGCGCGTTCCTCAACGCGGCCGCCGAGTACCCCGACCCCGATCACCCGGTTCACCAAGCCGTCCTCAACCACCGGACCTGGTTCCTCGACACGGTGACCGAGTTGATGGCCGACACCGGCGAGACGGAGCCCGAGCCCCACGCCAGGCATTTCGTCATGCTGCGGGACGGCGCGATGGCGGCGGGCTGCCTGTCCGACCCGGAACCGATCTGCGAAACCTTCCTGCTCGGCGTGGAAGGGATCCTGAAGTACCGCGACGCTTCCGTCGTGGACAAGGCCGCGGTGAAGGCCCGCCGGCGCTGACCGCGACCCGCACCCTGCGGCCGTCGACTCCACTCTTCCGATCCCGGCCGCGGCCCGGCCCGGATCCGCGATGCGCCGGTGCCCCGCCCCGCCGGATCGCGGCGGGACGGGGCACCGGCCGGGCGAGTTCAGCGGCCGTAGGCTTCCAGCAGCCGCAGCCACACCTCGCTGACAGTGGGGAAAGCCGGGACCGCGTGCCAGAGCCGGTCCAGCGGCACCTCGCCGGCCACGGCGATCGTCGCCGCGTGCAGCATCTCCGCGACGTCCGGGCCGGCGAGGGTGAAGCCGACGATCACCTCGCGGTCCTCGTCGACGACCATCCGGGCGTGCCCCCGGTAACCCTCGGCGTGCAGGGCGGACCCGGCGGTGGCGGCCAGGTCGTGGTCCACGACCCGGATCCGCAGCCCGGCCGCCTCGGCCTGGGCCGCGGTGAGCCCCACCGACGCGATTTCCGGGTCGGTGAAGACCACCTGCGGCACCGCGCGTTCGTCGGCGGTCGCCGCGTGCCGGCCCCAGGGGGCGTCGTCGACGGGCTCTCCTTTGGCGCGGGCCACGATGATGTCCCCGACCGCACGGGCCTGGTACTTGCCCTGGTGGGTGAGCAGCACGCGCCGGTTCACGTCGCCGGCGGCGTAGAGCCACCCGTCGCCGACCGGGGCACCGCCCTCCCCGAGGACCCGCATGGTGTCGTCGACCGTGAGCCAGGCGCCCGGCTTCAGGCCGGCCGTCTCCAGGCCGATGTCCTGGGTGTTCGGCGTCCGCCCGATCGCGACGAGGAGCTCGTCGGCTTCGATCCGCTCGCCGTCGGTGAGCGTGATGACCACCGTGCCGTCGGCGTTGCGTTCGACGGACCCGGCCTCGGCACCGGCCCGCACCGAAACACCCTTGTCCCGCAACGACTCCGCGACCTGCTCGCCGACGAACGGCTCGTGGAGGTGCAGCACACCGTCACGGGCCAGCATGGTCACCGACGACCCCAGTTCGCTGAACGCCGTCGCCATCTCCGAGGCCACCACCCCACCGCCGATGACCGCGAGCCGGGCCGGCACGGACTCGGCCGCCACCGTTTCCCGGCTGGTCCACGGCTTCGCCTCGCGGAGGCCTTCGATGTCCGGGACCAGCGCGCCACTGCCGGTGGCGACGACGACCGCGTGCCGCGCGGTCAACGTCGTGGTCGTGCCGTCGGCGCCGGTCACCGCGACGACCCGGTCGGAGGCGATCCGGCCGTGCCCGCGGTACAGCGGCACACCCACCGACTCCAGCCAGGACACCTGCGCGTCGTCCTGCCAGTTCGACGCGAAGGAGTCACGACGGCGCAGCACCGCCGCCACGTCCAGCTCACCCGTCACCGCCTCCCGCGCTCCCGGAACCTGCCGGGCCGCGCGGAGCGCCGCCCCGCTGCGCAGCAACGCCTTGGTCGGCATGCACGCCCAGTAGGAGCACTCACCGCCGACCAGTTCCCGCTCGACGATGGCGGCGGTCAGCCCGCCCTGCACCACCCGGTCGGCCACGTTCTCCCCCACCGGGCCGGCACCGATGACGATGACGTCGTAGGCGCTCATGTCAGTTGCCCTTGGCGGCGCCGCCGAGGCGGATCGCCGAGACGAGGAAGAAGATGCCACCGAGAACGGCGTAACCGGCCACAGTGGACAACGACGGGTTCGCCGCGGAGGCGCCGATGACGAAGTTGGCGCCGGCCAGCACCGAGATCCCGCCGCTGAGGATCATCGGCCACTGACCACCCATCTTGCGACGGACGATGGCCACGATCAGCTGGACCAGCCCGGCGACGATCGCCCAGGCACCCCACACCCTCAGCACCGCCGGCACGCCGGACGAGGCGGCCACGCCCACACCGACGGCCGCGGCCAGGCTGATCACGATGTTGACGTACAGACCGCGAGCCGACCCGGTGGCGCGGGACGACCGGGCGTCCACGATCGCGGCGGCGACGTCGAACAGCGGGTACAGGACGACCAGGACGACGCCGACCGCCCCGATCTCCGACTTGGTGGTGACGAACAGCAGAACCGCCCACACGATGGCGAAGGCGAACCGCACGAAGTACAGCCGGCGCAGCGCATGTGCGATTCCGCCGGCGGCGGGTGAGTCAACGGTGGTCACGATGATCCCTTCGAGACTGCGGAGAACTTCCAACAAGACCGAACGTTCTATCTCGATCCAGCATGGACGGGTGACCGGCCGTTGTCAATACCGAACGTTCTACTTCATCGGATGGGTCTCCCGAGAACTTCCTCGGTCGCGGATCGGATCACCGTGAGCCTCACCCCCTCTCCTCCGGTGAACAGCGAAGCGTGCGCGAACTCATGCCCAGCCCCGGTATTCGTCGGCCGGCAGCGGGTGGTCGGCCGGGACGACGCGGGAGTGGACCGCGGTCAGGCAGCCGGGGCAGAGCAGCTGCCGGAAGACGATCTCCGCGTCGACGTACTCCTCCGGGTCGGGCCAGATGTGGGGGCCCGCTTCGGTGGGCGCCGCGTCCCGGCGAGCCAGCGCCGTGACGAACTCGCCCCCGGCCAGAGGCCCGATCTCGGTGCCACAGTGGACGCACATCACCGTCCCGCCATCCGGCGATTCCCGGACGGCGAGGTTGTCGTCGAGCCGGCGCACCTGGCTCAGGTCCGGTGTGCCCGTCGGCAGGAAGCGGGGGCCGGGAACTTCGGCGTCGGATGCTCGCCGCTGCCGCAACGTCTGGCGGGCTCGGCCGGTCGCGGTCACGTCCACTTCGCCGTCGTCGCGGAGCACGACGCCGTAGACGTCCCGCGCCGCCTCTGCCGACACCCGAACCTGCAACACGTCCTCGCGCACACTGTCCGGCGAGCGGAGCAACGGGTCGCCGTACCCGCCACCGGCCTGCCAGTGCAGGTAGAGCGCGTCGCCGGGGCCCAGGTCCGACTCCCCTTCACACGGCAGCACCTCGATCTCCCCGCCCAGCTCGCCCAGGTCGGCGGGGATGGTGACCGCCTGGGCCAACTGGGGTTCGTGCACCCCCCGCACGACCAGGTCGAGCTGGGAGTTGCCGGGATACCCGCCCGCCAGGCCGACGTTCTGGTTCGCGACCTTGCCGGTTCCGGAGACGACCAGCGACATCGTCCCGTTCTGGTCGGGGTGCTGCACGTAGCAGACCGAGCCGCTCATCCCGCCCCGCTGCCGGCCCGGCCCGCCGGAGTCGGTCTGCTCACGGCGCCACAGCGCCACGAGCGGGTAGAGGTACTCGGTCATTTCGACGTCCGGTGCCCGCGCCGAGGGGATGATCAACCGGCCGCCGGTGTCGACGCCGTCGTGGTACACCTGTGCTCCGTAGCCACCGGCCATGACGTCGAAGACCGGTGAGACGAAGCCCTTGCTGCCCCCGCCGCGGGTGTCCACACCGGACACCACGCAGAGGTCGGTGGTGCCGTTGCAGATGGATTGCACGTCGGTGCGGTGGGCGGGTTCGGCGTCCAGCATCTTGGCGAGCACCTCGGCGACCAGGTTGCCCGATCCCCAGGCCGGGCCGAACGGGCCCTTGCCCACCGCGGCCGGGAAGGACGCGTTGGTGATGGTGTCCTCGTCGGTGACGATCTCGAAGCAGCGCATCAGCCCGCCCGCGGCCCACGGGATGTCCCCGGCCAGCAGCGGCAGCATCGTGAAGACGATGCCCGCGCGCAGCCCCGGGTAGGGGCAGTTGATGATGCCGGTCTGCCCGGCGGTGCCGCGGAAGTCGAAGACGAGCCGGTCGGCTTCCTTGGTCATCGCGACCTTGATGGCGTGCAGGCCGCGGTCGCCGGTCTGCGACTGCTCCTGGTAGCCGACCGCCGACCACGTCCCGTCCGGCAGGGTCTCGAGCTTGGCCCGCAGCCGGCGTTCGGCGTCGTCCATCATCCGGTGCATCACCGCCTTGACGGTGTCGGCGCCGTACTTGGTGATGAGCCGGAGGATCTGCTCGGCCGCGTTCTTGTTGGCCGCGATCTTGGCCCGGAGGTCGAGCCCCACCAGGTGCGGCAGCCGCGACCGGCGGACCCAGGCGTCGGCGACATCGCGCTGCAGCACCCCGCCGCGCACGACCTTCATCGGGGGCGTCGGCACGGCCTCGCCGAACACGTCCTGGGCCGACGGGCTGAAGGAGCCGGGCCGCGGCCCGCCCAGGTCGACCTGGTGGGCGATGGCCGTCGTCCAGCCGAACAGCTTGCCGTCGTGGAAGACCGGCGCCAGGATCGCGGCGTCGTTCTGGTGCAGCCCGCCACCGATCCACGGGTCGTTGCACAGGAACATGTCGCCTTCGGCGATGCCGGGGTTGTCGCTGCGGTTGCGCAGGGTCCAGGTGATGGCCAGGTCCATCGAGCCGATGAGGCCGATGTTGTAGGTGCCGACCTGGACCTGCTCGCCGAGCTCGTCGCAGATGGAGAAGTTGAAGTCGTTGGACTCGGTGACCACGTGCGAGCCCGACATCCGCCGCAGCGTCTCCCCCATTTCCTGGGTGATCGCCCACAGCCGGTGCCGGACGACCTCGTAGGTCAGGGCGTCGACCTGGTCGGCCTGCCCGGCGTCGACCTGGTGCAGGGGCAGGGTGGGCGAGATCTGCCGCAGCAGCTCCTCGCGCGGCATGGGCCGGCTGGTGAACTCGTCGGCCCCGGGGATCTTGGATGTCATGGGAGTTGTCCCCACTGGTAGCGCAGCACGAGGTTGCCGAGGTGGTCGACGCGGCCGGTGACCCCGGCGGGAACCACGACCACCGTGGTCGGCACATCGACGATGGCCGGCCCGACGAGCTCGTGGCCCGCCCGCAGCCGTGCGTAGTCGTAGACCGGGGTCGGCACGAAGCCGATCTGCGAGTCGAGGCACACGGAGCGTTCCCCGAGCAGAGCGTCCGCCGGATCGGGGCTGTCCGCCTCCGGGACGACGGGAAGGCTGACCGGGAAGCCGAGGCCCGCCTTCGCCCGCACCCGGTAGGTGATCGCCTCCACGCCGGCCTCGCGGTAACCGGCACCGCTGCCGTTGATGCGCTCGTACTGCTCCTCGAACCGCGCGAGGATCTCGTTCCCGGTGTGCTCGGTGAACTCCGCGTCCGGGACGGCCGTCGCGAGCTCGGTGACCTGCATCGAATAGCGCAGATCGATCTCGCGGTGCAGCGAGACGTCGTGGAACTTCACCTTCTGCGCCTCCAGCGCGCGCTGCAGATCGGCCTCCAGCTGCGCGAAGTGCGATTCGAGCACGGTGTGGTCGACGGGGAACGACGACGGATCGGACAGCTCGGCGCTCAACGCGACATCCGAAGCCGCCAGGCCGTACGCCGAGAAGGCCGACGCGACCGGACCGAGCGGCACGACGACCTCGCTCACGCCCAGGTCCTGGCAATAGCCCGCGCAGTGGGCCGGCCCGGCGCCGCCGAAGGCGTAGGCGACGAAGTCGCGGGGGTCGTAGCCGGCCTGCACCACGGCCCGGCGCAGCAGGTCGCCCGCCTGCGCGTTCTGCACCTCGTGGATGGCGATGGCGGCTTCTTCGACGGTGAGGCCGAGCGGTTCGGCGACGTGCTCGCGGATCGCTTCCCGCGCCAGGTCCAGCCGCAGCGGCTTGCGGCCACCGAGCAGGCCGCGCTCGCTCAGGATGCCCAATACCAGGTTGGCGTCGGTGTTCGTGGGCCGCGTGCCACCGTTGCCGTAGCAGGCCGGGCCGGGGACGGCTTCGGCGCTCTGCGGGCCGAGCCGCAGGTTCCCGCCCTCGTCGACGGAGGCGAGCGCGCCGCCGCCCGAACCGATGGTGTGCACGCGGATCGTCGCCGCGTTGATCGGGAACTGGTTGACGATGGAGCCCGGCGCCATGACCGGCTCGCCGTCGACGATCAGTCCCGCGAGGAACGTCGTGCCGCCGACGTCGGTGGTGATCACGTTGCGGTGGCCCAGTTGCCCGGCCAGGCGCATCCCGCCGACGACCCCGCCGGAAAGCACGGACCCCACGGTGGTGATGGCGTGCTCCGGAGCCCGGTCCGCGGTGATGGTGCCGCCCTCGCTCTGCATGACCAGCAGCGGCCCCTTGAGCCCGCCTGCCTCCAGGTGCTTCTGCAGCGGCAGCAGGTACGTGCGCAACCGGGGCCCCACCTGGGCGTTCATGATCGTCGTGGAGGTCCGCGCGAACTCGCGGATGCGGGGACTGACCTCCGAGGACAACGTGACGTACATGTCCGGGGCGATCTCGTGGATCAGCTCGCGGACGCGCTGCTCGTGGGCCCCGTTCTTGAACGACCACAGCAGGCAGACCGCGATCGCCTCGACGCCCTGGTCCACCAGGGACCGCGCGACGCGGCGCACCTCGTCCTCGTCCAGCGGCACCAGGACCTTCCCGGCATGGTCGATCCGCTCGGTGACCTCCAGGGCCCGGTACTTCGGGATCAGCTGCGCGGGCTTGCGCTGGCGCAGCGTGTCCTGGATCTCGTGGGCCGACCGGCCGAGGGTGCGGCCCTCGGCGTTCATGATGTAGATCGCGTCCCGGTGGCCCTTGGTGGCGATCAGCCCGACGTCGGCCACCTGCCCCTGGACCAGGGCGTTGATCGAAGCCGTCGTGCCGTGGGCGATGTAGTCGGTCTGCGCGAGCAGCTCGCCGACGTCGATACCCAGCTCAGCGGCGAGGTCCTCGATCGCGCGCATGACACCGGCCTCGCGGTTCGGCGGGGTCGTCGGCGTCTTGGCCGACACGATCCGGCCGGCGCCGTCGGAGGCGACCGCGTCGGTGAACGTGCCGCCCACGTCGATGCCCAGTGCGTATGGCATGCGTTTCTCCTGGTGGTCTCTACCGCTGGCGGGCCGCGACGCGCCCGGTGGCTGTGTGGAGGAGCTCCTCGGGACGGGCGTCCGCACCGCCCATCCAGGCGACGTGCTGGTCCGGGCGCACGAGCAGCAGCTCGGCGGGGTACCCGCCGGGCAGGTCGACGACGGTGAGCGGGATCCCGAGCTCGCGCGCCGCCAGCGTCCACGGCGTCACGGCGACGCCCGGATCCGTCCGCAGCAGCGTGAAGCCGGGGCCGAGGACGTCGAGCACCGGCCGGCCGTCGTCGAGCCAGACGTGCGGCAGCCGGAACCCGGGCCGCGCGCGGTCCTGGTAGTCCCCCATCGTGATCTCGGCATGGTCTTCGCCGCCGACCACCAAGGGCGAACGCGCGTAGTGGTAGCCGAAGCTGAACCCGTCGGGGGAATACCGCCGCGGCTCGGTCTCGGCCAGCCGCCCGGCGAACTCCGCCCGCGCCCGCTCGCCGTCCGGGCCGGGCAGGTGGATGTCCGGCGAGACGTCCGCGAACGCCGTGCGCGCCTGGGAGCCCACGGCGGCGGCGAATTGCTCACCGACCGGCTTGCGCTCCAGCTCGTACGCGTCCAGCAGCTCCGGCGGAGCCCAGCCGTGGTGCACGGCGGCCAGCATCCAGCTGAGCGTCGCCGCGTCCTGGATACCGGCGTTCATGCCGAACCCCCCGACCGGGATCCAGATGTGGGCGGCGTCGCCGGCCAGGAACACCCGCCCCGCGCGGTACCGCTGGGCGACGAGCCGGCGACCGGTCCAGCGCACCACGCCGAGCACCTCGTGCTCGACGGGCTGTCCCACGGACTCCCGCAGCAGCTGTTCCGGGTCCTCGCCCTCGGTGTCGTGGTCCGGGGCGAAGGCGACGTGGTTGAGCCACAGTGATTCCCCGTCGATAGCGATCAACGACGCGATCCGGCGGCCGTAGGTCCAGTAGGTCCAGGCCCGGTCCCCCGCGGTCAGCCGCCCCAGCTCCGGCGAGCGGACGAAGGTCGACACGAACCGCTGGATCGCGTCGACGCCTTCGTACCGGATGCCCAGCTGACGGCGGACGGTGCTGTGGGCGCCGTCGCAGCCGACCACGTAGGCGCAGTGCACGGTGCGACGCACCCCGGCGGTCTCCACGACGGCCTCGACGTGGTCGTCGTGCTGCCGCAGTTCGACCAGCCGGGTACCGCGCTCGAGCGTCAGCCCGGGCAGCCGGCTCGCGTGCCGCTCCAGAACGGGCTCGAGGTAGAGCTGCGAGATCCGGTGCTGCGGCTCCGGCGTCGGCCAGGTCTCCTTGCCCGCACCGGCCAGCACGTCGCCGGCCGACGGGAGGTCGATGCGGAAGATCTCCTCGCCCGTCAACGTCGTCCGGTAGTGGATCGACGTCGGGTAGTCCTCGGGCAGCCCGGCTCGGCGGATCTCGTCGGCCAGCCCGAGCCGCCGGAAGATCTCCATCGACCGCGCCGACGTGGTGTTGCACCGCGGGTTGACGCCCCGCTCTTCGGTGGCCTCCACGACGTGACAGGCCACGCCGCGCCGGGCCAGGTCGATGGCCAGGGTCAGGCCGGCGGGGCCGGCGCCGACGACCAGGACCCCGGTCCGGTCTTCAGTGTGCTGTGTCATGCGTTCAGGAACTCCTCCACCAGGCTGCAGAACTCATCCGGCCGGTCGACGTGGATCCAGTGCCCGGCCCCCGCCACCACCTGCAGGCGACCGTGTGGCAGGGCGTCGACGAGGCGCTGGGAAACCTCCACCGGCGAGACCCGGTCGCGCTCCCCGTGCAGCGCGAGGACCGGGTTGGCGATCTTGGTGAGATCGACCGGCGGGGGGCCGCCGGCGCCGTCGGCGAACATCGACCGGAAGGCCGGCTCGGCGCCGGGGCGAAGGGCTTGCCGCAGCCGCAGCCCGGTGAGCTCGTCGAGCAGTTCTTCGTGGACGCTCTCGTCCGCGACCAGCCGGCCGAGGGTGGCCCGCATGGACTTCCTGGTCGGGTTGTCGTAGAAGGGAACCGCCGGAGGCGGCGGCCCGGTCCCGGCTCCCCCCATGACGACCGCGCGGTCGACCCGGTCGGGCGCCACCGACAGCAACGCCAGTGCCGCGGCTCCGCCCGCCGCCGAGTTGCCGACGACGTGCACGCGGTCCAGCCCGTGCTGGTCGAGGAGGTCCACGACCTGCCCGGCCCGCGCCAGAGCCCACGCCTGCGGCCCCTTGAGCCCGCCCGTCCCGGCGATCTGCGAGCCGAACCCGAGCAGATCCGGCGCCAGACAGCGGAACCCGCCGGCGAACCTGGGGCGCACGCTCGCCCAGTTGCTCGCGGCATCCACGCCTGGCCCACCGCCGTGGAGCAGCACGAGATCTGATGTGGCCGGCACCTACCGCCTCCTCGCTGGATGGTACGTCGGGCCGCTCGTCACGACAGCCGCGCCAGGAACTCGCCGGTGGCGATCAGCTGCGAGGAGGTCAGCGCCATCACCCGCAACGCGGCCAGGTGCATCTCCGCGGCCGGCATCGGGCCGGCCCCGAGGTCCGGGTAGTCACAGGACGCGCACGCATCCGAGACCACCACGGAGCGGAACCCGCGTTCCAGTGCCCCGCGGGCCGTGCCGAGCACGCAGCATTCGGTCGTCATCCCGGTGAGGACCACCGTCTCCACGCCGAGCCCACGCAGGATGAGCTCCAGGTCCGTGGCGTAGAAGGCGTTGTAGCGGTGCTTCTTGATCACCGGTTCCCCGGGAAGCGGGGTGAGTCCGGGATGGATCTCCGCCCCGCGCTCTCCGTCGACCAGCGCCTCCCCCGCCGCCACCGGCGGGTACAGCTCGCGATGGACGCCCATGTCGGCCCCGCCGGGACGGTGGACGTGCGCGGCGTGGAGGACCGGCATCTTCCGGCTGCGCGCGGCGCCGAGCACCTTCTGGATCGCGGGGACCACGCGCCGCCCTTCGGGGAACTCCAGCGGTGCGCCCTCCTCGACGAAGTCGTTCTGCATGTCGATGACCAGCACCGCGGTGCGGTCCACGTCGATCACCGGGCTGCTCATGCTTCCGCCACCGCACTTTCGACAGGCTGGTTCGTGGCATTCCGGGACGCACGCCCGAACCGGATGAGCAGGATCGTCACGAGCGCACCGATCACGCCCGGGATCGCGAAGGCCCGGAACATCGACCCGGGGGCCCAGCCGGCCTGCAGCAGGAAGCCGGCGATCAGCGGCGCCAGGACGGCGCCGAGCCTGCTCACCGCGACGGCCAGGCCGAGAGCCGTCGCGCGGGCTTCGGCCGGGTACAGGCTCGGGATGATGACGGTCATCCCGGAGACCGTGCCGTTGAGGAACAGCCCGACGAGCACCGCCACGACCAGCGCGGTGGCCAGCGTGCCGAGGGAAACGGAGAACAGGATGAGAGCGAGGGCGCCGACGCCGAAGTAGGCGGCGGTCAGCCGCCGGGTCCCGGCGCGGGCGGCCAGCAGTCCGAACAGGACCGCGCCGGTGACCCCGCCGAGACTGAACAGAACGCCCCCGCTGATGCCCTGCTGGTTGGACATCCCCGCCTTCAACAGCAAGCTCGGCGTCCACGAGCTGGCGAAGTAGAACATGAGCTGCGCCGCGATGAAGGCCACCCAGACGAGAAGGGTCCGGACGGCGTTGCTCCCGCGGAACAGCGCGTCGAGGGCGACCTTCCGCGACGCCGGCGGCGCCGCGGGCAGGTCCGCGACCGGAGCACGGCCCATCGAGCCGAGGATCCGGTTGAGCTTGTCCAGCGCCTGGCGCGGCCGGCGGGCGACGAGGTAGTCCATCGACTCGGGCAAGTAGCGCAGCGCGACGGTGAAGAGGATCGCCGTGACGACGCAGCCGAACACGAAGACCGATCGCCAGCCGAACGCACCCAGCAGAGCGCTCGAGGCGATCCCGGCGATGACCGAGCCCAGGCCGTAGCCGGTGGTGATCAACGCGACCACGAGCCCCCTGCGCCGGTGGTTCGCGTACTCGGAGGTGAGCACCGGCAGGCTGGCCGCCATCGCACCCACCGCCGCGCCGGTCACGAGCCGGCAGGCCAGCAGCTGGCCGAAGTCCTGCGAGACGGCGGCGGCGAGCATGCCCAGCGCGGCCAGGGCGAGGCACCCGAGGGTGAGCCGCCGGCGTCCGACGCGGTCGGCCAGCGGGGCGAGGACGAGCCCGCCGATGGCCATCCCGGCCAGCCCGCCGCTGAGCAGCACGCCGACCGCCGACGGGGACAGGCTCCACTCACGGGTGATCGCCGGCCCGACGTAGGACGTGACCAGAAGGTCGAACCCGTCGATCAGGTTGATCACGAGGCACAGGGCGACCGCTCTCACCTGGGCGCGGCTCATCGGTGAATTCTTCACCTGTTCGAGGACGTTCAAGGGAAACCTCGCTTCGTTGCGGCGGTCAGGCAGCCCCCCGAGAGGGCCCTGGGGACACCGCTGGAAGCGCGCGGGAGCCGGGACCCATCCTGTTCTGTATGTAGCGCTCACTCTACAACATCGAAAAACCGTTGGCTACCGCTCAGGGGAACCCGCGGCTCCCCGGGTGCCGCCGCCGAGGCGTTCAACGCAGACGATCCACAGTGGCCGGAGCGGGTGGGTCCGGACCTCGTGACTCCGCCGTGCTCACTCGGGTTGGATCCACGAGCCGGGCGTCCACGCCGAAACCCGGCGCGCGTCTCTTATGGAACGCTCAACACAGCCGGTACGTCTCGTGCCGCCGGCGGAAAGCCTCGGGTGGGCGCAGATCCGCAGCGTGATCGTGCGCACTGCCGTCACTGGCTTCGAGGAGCGGCCAGATCGGCGGCCGCGGTCTCGGTCAGCCCCGACACGAGCATGCCGAGCAGGTCGTCCCTGCCCTTGATGTAGTGGTAGCGCGAGGGGCGCTCAACCCGCCGCTACGCGCCGCGTCCTGGGCCTGCCCGAGGCGAACTTCGCCGGGCCGACTGCGTGAGCCGGCCGGCGAGTGCCAGGACGAGGTCACGGAGCTCGTCGGGTCGTTCGATGACGAACGGCAGGTCCAGCGACGCGAGCACGCCGGGCAGCCAGTCGAGCCGTTCCACCCGCAGTTCGACCCGGGACCAGTGATCGGTGTCGGAGTCGGCGCCGCTCACCGGCGGCGACTCCGCCACGATCGCGACGCCGGCGGGAAGCCGCGCGCGGATCTGCTCGGCAGTCCCCTGGATCCGCAGAGTCACCTCGTGGCGGTAGGGAACGGTGGCGAGTCCCGTCAGGACGCGCTCCGCGGGGTCGAGCCCTCCCGGCGGGTCGAACGAGCCGGGCAGGGGCCGCGCGCCGGCGATGCGATCCAGCCGGAACGTCCGGTCTTCGCCGATCGCGGGATCGGTGCCCGTCACGTACCACCTGCCCGAGTGGGCGACGAGCCCGTACGGGTGCAGGGTGCGTTCGCTGCGCCGGCCGTCGGCGGCGGTGTACCGGATCGAGACCGGCCGGTGGTGGCTCACCGCGTCGGCGATCGCGAGCAGGACCGCGGCCTCCGGGGCGATCGGCTCACCGGCTGGAGCCGTGAAGGCGATGGAGCCGAGCACGGCGTCGAGCCGGCGGCCGAGCCGCTCGGGCAGCACCCGCCGGATCTTGGCCGCCGCCGTCTCGCTCGCCGTGCCGGTGGCGGTCATCATGCCGGCCCGGCGCCCGGCGATCAGGCCGAGCAGCACGGCGAGTGCTTCGTCGTCGCTCAACATGAGCGGCGGCATGCGGTAACCGGAGGCGAGCCGGTAGCCGCCGTAGCGACCGCGCACCGACTCCACGGGCACGTCGAGGTCGACGAGGTGGTCGACGTACCGCCGCACCGTGCGCTCGTCCACACCGAGCCGGCCGGCGAGTTCGGCCACCGTCCGGGTGCCCCCCGACTGCAGGAGCTCCAGCAGGGTGAGCACGCGAGCGATGGGGCGGGACATGCCCGGAAGTCTGCCACCTGTACCGGGCGGGTTCTGCCCGGTATTCGTCCTAGCGTGCGGTCAGCAGCACCGACCGACCAGGAGTGAACCCATGGACTTCGTCTCGATCCGCATCATCACCGGCGACGTCGCCCGCCTCGTCGACTTCTACGAGCGCGCCACCGCGGTGCGGGCGAACTGGGCCAACGAGGACTTCGCCGAGCTCAGGACGGCCTCGGCCACCCTCGCGATCGCCGGCACCCGCACCGTTCCCCTGTTCGCGCCCGGCTCCGCCCACCCGGCCGCCAACCGCAGCGTCATCATCGAGTTCCAGGTCGACGACGTGGACCGCGTGCACCAGAACCTGACCGGCTTCGTGACGGACGTCCTCAACGAACCCACCACGATGCCCTGGGGCAACCGCGCACTCCTGTTCCGCGACCCCGACGGCAACCTGGTCAACTTCTTCACCCCGGTCACGAAGCGCCCCAGCCCCCGTCGAGGACCAGTTCGGTCCCGGTGATGGACGTCGCCTCGGGTGAGCACAGGTACGCCACCGCGCCGGCGACTTCGTCCGGCTCGATCAGGCGTTTCACCGCCGACCTCGCCAGCAGCACCTGCGACAGCACTTCATCGGTGGTCAGCTCGTGCACAGCCGCCTGGTCGGCCAGCTGGTTCTCGACCAACGGAGTGCGCACGTACCCGGGGCACACACAGTTGCTGGTCACGCCCTTCGCCGCGCCCTCCAGTGCGATGACCTTCGACAGGCCCAGCAGCCCGTGCTTGGCGCTGACGTAGGCGGACTTGTAGGCGCTCGCCCGCAGGCCGTGGATGCTCGAGATGTGGACGATCCGCCCCCAGCCGCGTTCGTACATGTTCGGCAATACGGCGCGGCTCAACAGGAACGGCGCCTCCAGCATCAGGCGCAGCATGAAGGCGAACCGCTCGGGCTCGAACCGCTCGACGGGCGCGACGTGCTGGATGCCGGCGTTGTTGACCAGGATGTCGGCGTCGAACTGCCGCTCGGCCAGGTCGGCGGTCCGGCTCAAGTCGATCGCCAGGGCCTCCCCGCCGATCCGCTCGGCCGTCCGCGCCGCGGCCTCGGCGTCGATGTCGCACACGACGACGTGGGCACCGAGCGCGGCGAGCCGGGTCGCCACGGCGGCGCCGATTCCGCTCGCCGCGCCGGTGACGAGGGCGCGGCGACCGGACAGGTCAGGCCCGGGAAGAGTGTTCATCACGACCTCGGGGAAGCGAAGGGATTGGCGCTGGCGTGGTGGTGGCCCCATTCGTCGGAGCGACCGAAGTCGTGGGGGACCCAGTCGTCGCCCACCTCGATGCCCCCGCATCCGATCTCCAGGTGGAACCCGCTGGGGTTGCGGACGTAGAAGGAGATCGCCTTGTCGTTCATGTGGCGGCCGAGGCTGATCGAGATCGGCACGTCGTTGGCCTTGGCCCGGTCGTAGGCCCGCCCGACGTCGTCGATCGAGGCGTGCTCGAACTCCAGGTGGTGGATCGACGGCGTCTCCGCGGCCGCGAGGGCGATGCTGTGGTGAGTCCGGTTGCAGCGGAAGAAGAACAGCCCGGGCGCGCGGTAGTCGGTCAGCTTGAACTCGAGCACGGTTTCGTACAGCTCGCGAAGCTCCTCGAGGTTGGGGCCGGCCAGCACGAAATGCCCCAGCCCGGTGACGCCGCGACCACCGGCCGGGCGGTCGGCGCCGACGCGCACCTTCGCTTCACCCACCGCCAGCTCCACCCGGTAACCCACCGGGTCGGTGAACCAGCGCAGGTGGGTGGCTCCGCGCAGCTCCCGCTCCTCCGCGGTTCCCTCCGCGACGGCGAAGCCGGCATCCCCCAGGCGCTGTGTGAGCCGCTCGAGCTCCCGCGGCGAATCGACGATCCACCCCAGTTCCCGGGGGCTGTCCTCGGTAGACGGATACAGCGCGACGCGGTACTTGAACTCGTCGAGTTCGGCCAGGGCGATTTCGTCCGTGCCCACCTTGGCGTGGGTGACGCCGACCCCCAGCGTGCGTCCGAGCAGCTCGACCCACGCGTCGATGTCGGTGACGTTGAGACCGACGTAGCCCAGCTTCCTGATACCCACCGTGGTCATCCCTCCGATGCGGCAGCTGCTCCGCCGTGCAGAAATTCGCGAACGATGTGGTTGAACTCGGGCGCGCGCTCGTACTGGACCCAGTGCCGGCAGTGCGGTAGTACGCGCAGCTCGGCGTCGGGGATCCCGTTGAGGATCTTGGGGGCCCAGGCCAGGGGAACGGTCTGGTCTTCCCGGCCCCACACGAGCAGCGTGGGGGCCTGGATGAGGGCCAGGTCGGGGGTCAGGTCGCCGAAGTTCGGGGGGATCGGCAGTTCGGGGTGCGCCCGGAGGCTCGATTCGTACCGCTCGTCGATGAGCGCCTCGGTCGCCAGGGACTCGTCGAACACCATGAGCCGGACGAACCGGGCCATGGCCTCACGCGAGGGCTTCTCCGCCGCCATGTACGCGAAAAGGTGTTCGAGCCCGACGGGCCACGGCGGCGCGTCCGCCGGGAGAACCCCGCCCGGCGCCATGAGAACGAGCCGGTCCACGCGATCCGGGTAGCGCATCGCGATCCGCATGGCCACGGCACCCCCGTAGGAGTTGCCGACCAGGTGGGCCCGGTCGATCCCGAGTGCCGTCATCGCGCGGCACACCCGGTCGGCGGCGTGGAAGATCAACGGCTCGTCCGTTTCCGGCCGCGAGGACTGTCCCCAGCCCGGCAGGTCGACCACGATGTTCCGGTGGTCGGCGAAGGCGGGCAGGTTGCCGCCGAAGTTGCTCATCCCGGTGGCGCCCGGCCCCGAGCCGTGCAGCCACACGACCGGACTGCCCGAACCGGAATCGGTGTAGGCCAGACGCGCGTCTCCGACATCCAAGGTGCTCGTCACTGTGCCGTCCTCGTCCCGTTGTATGTAGCGCTCACTATACAACGGGCGGCGGCATTATCAAGGCCGGCTTGTCAGCCAGGGGATGACCGGAGTACGACGGGCGCCGTCAGCGCTTCCGCTTCGCCCCGCCGTCGCGATGCTCGGCCAGGCCGCGGATCAGGGCGACGAACGGGGCGACCTGCGAGCTGTAGCTCATGCCGTCGAAGCTGTTGCCCACCGAAAGGCCGTCCGTCAAGGCTCGCCCGAGGACGGCCAGCTGCTCGACGAGGGCTTTGTTGTTCTTGCCGCCGTTCGGCGCGAAGATCGGCGTGAGCGCGTCCACCCAGGAGGCGTGGGCGCAGTCGCGGACACGGCGCACGGTCGCCTGGACCGCTTCGGAATCCTTCTGCGGACCAATGCTGATGGCCACCAGGAGCTGAAGGTAGTCCGGCCGCTGGTCGAGGGACCTGCAGGCCGCCGAGAACCACGCTTCCAGACGCTCGAGGGGCGCCAGGCCGTCGAACGAGGACGGGCTGGGGAACAAGGCGTGCAGCTCGTCGAAGGTGCGGTCGAGCAGTGCCGCCAGGACGCCGAGTTTGCTCCCGAAGTGGTAGTAGATCGAGCTGGGCGGGAACCCGGACTGCGCACTCAGGTCCGAGATGGCCATGCCGTCGTAGCCCTTTTCGCCGACGAGGGCGCGAGCCGCGTTCAGGATGACCTCCCGGGTGCCCAATTCGGCACCAGCCGGCGCGGAGCCGGAATCCCTCACCATGCCGCCATGATAGGTCCGCCTCGACCGCACACCCCCACCGGGCGCGACGTGCGGCGACCCGGCCGGCCGGACCGATGCCCCACGTCGGTCCGGCCGGAGTGTCAGGCGACGGTCGCGTCGACCGTCACCGGGATGTTGCCGCGTGTGGCGTTGGAATAGGGGCAGATCGCGTGCGCGGCTTCGACGAGTTCGTCAGCCGTCGCCTGGTCCACACCGGACAGTTCGACGTGCAACGCGGCGCTGAGGCTGAACCCGCCCTCCGGTGTGGCGTGCACCTGCACCTCGGCGACGACCGCGGAGTCGGCGACCCGGGTCTTGCGCTGCGCGGCAACGGCCTTGAGCGCGGAGTGGAAGCACGAGGCCCACCCCGCCGCGAACAGCTGCTCGGGGTTGGTCGCGCCACCGGGACCACCCATCTCCTTGGGGATCGCCAGGGTGATGTCGAGCAGGCCGTCGTCGGACCTCGCCTGCCCACCCGCCCTGCCGTCACCGGTCGAGGTCGCGATGCCGAGGTACAGGGGTTTGCTCATGACGGGAAGTCCCTTCTCGATCGCGAAACGCTTCGCGATACCGAACGTTCTATCTCAGTCCATCATGAGGCCACCGGAGGGCCGTGTCAAGACCGAACGTTCTACCTCTCGCCGGTGGGACAGGACCCGTCGCTGTCGTCCGCGCGACTCCGATGTGGACAGCGGCCCCGGGGCCGGTATCCGGATGTCAAGCCCGCAGGCAGAACGGGTGGCCGGCCGGGTCACGAAGCACGCGAAAGCGTTCCCGGCCGGGTTGTGACGTCTCCGCGGTGGCCCCGAGCCGGATCGCTTCGCGTTCGGCGGCGTCGAGGTCTTCGACGGCGAGGTCGAGGTGGAGCTGCTGCGGCCGCTCGTTCGACGGCCAGGTCGGTGGCCGGTGATCGTCGACCCGGACGGCACCGAGGTACATCGTGCCGGTCTTGACCGCACAGAAGCCCGGTGTCTCGATCGCCATCTCACCGTCCAGCATGGCGGCCCAGAAACGGGCCAGGGCGACGGGGTCGGCGCAGTCGAGGTTGATCGCGGCGATACGGGGCACGGACACTCCAGGGAAGATCGAATTGGCCGGCGGTCAGACCACGGGGACGAGCGGGACGTCGAGGAGACCGCGGTCGCCGTCGACGCCGTGGGCCAGGGCGGCCGTCGTGTCCTCGTGGGGAGCGCCCGGCCGGATCGCACTGACCTCGTCCAACAGCCGGTAGTGGTGCGGGCCGACCTCGACGTCCAGGGCGTCGAGGTATCCCTCCAGGTGGGCCGGGGTGCGGGGACCCACGACGGGGACCATCGAGGTCGTGGCCTCGGCGGCTCGCCGGCAGAGCCAGGCCAGCGCGACCTGGACCGGACCCGTCCCCACCTCCTCGGCGACCGCGAGGACCGCGTCGAGCACAGCGGAGCCCTCCCCTTCCGTCGCCTGGGCACTGAGGCGGCCCTGCTCGCCGCGCCGGTACTTCCCGGTCAGCAGACCACCCGCCAACGGGGAGTACAGGAGGACACCCAGCCCATGGGCCTGCGCCATCGGCAGGAGCTCCCGGTCCGCGGAGCGCTCGGCCAGGCTGTACTCGGTCTGGATGCCGGCCAGTGGCGCATGCCCGCCCAGCTCCGACCGGACCGCGGCACCCGCGACCCGCCAGGCCGGGAAGTTCGACAATCCGGCATAGCGGACCTTGCCCGACCGGATCAGGTCCTCGAACCCGGCCAGGATCTCCGGCATCGGGGTCACTCCGTCCGGGAAGTGCGGCATGAAGACGTCGACGTAGTCGGTCTTCAACCGCCGCAAGCTCTCCTCCAGGGAACGGATCATGGTCTTGCGGCTGTTGCCGGTCGTCCCCGGGCGGATCTGGGCGTGCCTGCTCCCGGTGTACTTGGTGATCACCACGAAGTCGTCGCGTTCGCGGCCGAGGAGATCGCCCAGGACGGCCTCGGCCTCGCCGTTCTGGTAGATGTTCGAGACATCGAAGGTGGTGCCACCGGCCGCGACGAAGGCCTCGAAGATCGACTTGGCGCCCGCCAGGCCGGTGGCCGCCGGCGCCGACCCGAAGTTGGCCGTGCCCAGCACGTACTCCGAGACCCGCAACCCGCTCTGTCGTCCGAAGATCTGATAACGCACGAAGTCTCCTGAAGCACGTGGGCGTTGGGGTATGGTCTGGACGCTACCAGAAAAAACGAATGGTCGTTCTTTATGCCAAGAGTCAGCCAAGCCCATCTCGACGCACGCCGGCAGCAGATCATCGACGCGGCCCGCGCCCGCTTCGCCACCCACGGTTTCGCGCGCACGTCCATGACCGACCTCGTCGCAGCCTCGGGCCTGTCCGTCGGAGCGATCTACCGGTACTTCCAGAGCAAGGACCAGATCGTCGCCGCCATCTGCGAGCAGGCCGGCCAGGAGCTGCCCGCCGAGCTGACGGCCCGATCCGCGCGCGACTTCCTCCAGCACATCCGCACCCTGGCCCGCGAGGAGGACCACGCCCGGCTGGTCGCGCAGATCTACGCCGAGGCCGCCGTCTCCCCGCTGCTCGCCACGCTCGTCCGCCGGCAACTGGACGACCTGCGCGCCGCGGTCGTCGCGCGCCTGCCCGATCGTGAGCCGGTGGACGCCGAACGCATCGCCGAAGCATTCGTGGCCCTCTGCCACGGCTACACCCAGCAACTCGCCGTGCGCGGCGACCTCGACCCAGCCCCCTTCACCGCAGCTCTCACCACGATCCTCGAATCGTGAGGAAGCACCGCCGGAACGGCGTCCCTGAGGCTGGATGCGACAGTGAGGCCATGGATGAGGACACCCCGCGACTGCTGGCCGACACGAACCCGTTACCCGAGACGATCGACGCGAGGCTAGCGCAGCAGCTCACGTTCCTCATCGAGATCGACCGGCTCAAAACCGTCCTGCGACAGTCGCCCTTGGCGGCTGCGGACCGCCGGGAGAACGACGCCGAGCACTCGTGGCACCTGGGCCTGATGGTCGCGATCCTGGCCGAGTACGCGGACGAGAACGTCGACATCGGACACACCATCGAGCTGGTCCTGATCCACGACCTCGTCGAGATCTACGCCGGCGACACTCCGCTCTACGACGCCGGCAAGGGCCTCGACCAGCGCGAACGCGAGGCGGCCGCGGCCGGCACGCTGTTCGGGCTGCTGCCGGCGGACCAGGCGGCCCGGTTCCGCGCGCTGTGGGACGAGTTCGAAGCGAGGCAGACCCCGGAAGCCCGCTTCGCCAAGGCCGTGGACCGGCTCCAGCCGCTGCTGCTGAACTGGATGGCACGCGGCGGGACGTGGCGGACCCCGGGCGTGACCGCCGACGACATCCGCGCGCGCAAGGCCGTGATCGGGGACGCTTCGGCGGCGTTGTGGGCGGCCGGCCAGGAGTTGATCGACGAGGGTGAACGCCGCGGCTGGTCGCGGCCCGGAAGCGCATCGATCACCTGAGCTGCCCGGCTCGGTGAACCACGGTGGCGCGGATCTCGCCGGTCGCGGTCCGCATCCGCGGGTCGGACTCGCCCACCGGACAGTCGCTGTTTCGCCACCGTAGGAAGCCGAATCGTCCCGAAGCGCCGGCTGCGGAGAGCAATCTCTCGAATTCCGTTTTCCCTTGGCCGAAGTTGTGGCACACCTGGCCGTTCCGGACGATTTTCGCGGGTTGGCCCGGGACCGGTCTGCGTTACAATCTCCAGGTATGTCGGGTGGTAGCCGGCACAGCGTTGTTCCTGCCCGCGTCGGTCGTCGTCGGGCAGTGACGTCGCCATGATCTGGGAAGTGCTGGCTCTCGGTTTCGTCCTCAGCCTCGACAATTTCCGGGTCTCGATCGCGCTCGGCACCGTCCCGTTCGGTCTCAAGCGCGCGGTGCAGGTCGCGCTGGCGTTCGGGCTGTGGGACGCCGTCATGCCCCTCGCCGGGCTGTTGGTCGGTCACCAGATCGGCGAGTCCGTCGGCGACGTCGCCGACGTGCTGGGTGCCGCCGCACTCGGCGCGTACGGGGTCTACCTCGTCATCTCGGCCCTGCGGAAACCCGCACCGGACGAAGTGGACCATCCGTGGGCGCTGTTCGGCATCCCGCTGACCCTGAGCCTGGACAACCTGTTCGCCGGGGCGAGCCTGGGGATCCTCGGTCTCTCGCCGTGGATCTCCGCCACCGTCTTCGGCGCCATCACGGCCGTGTTGTCGCTGATCGGACTGCAGGTCGGGCGGGCCGCGGCGCGCCTCATCCGGATCCGCTCGGACCTGGTGAGCGGCGTCACCCTGATCATCGCCGCCGCCGCGCTGCCGTTGGTGTTCGGCGGCTAACTCCCGGGACGGGCCCGGCGGGCAACGCCATGTGGGCGGGGAATCAGCGGGACACCTCGCGCCCGTGCGGGAAGGTTGGCCGCCTCGACGGCCCGGACGACCAGGTCGTGGTCGGGTGACAGGTGACAGACCGGGTCGGTGCGGGCGGCGTCACCGGTCAGCTGGAACGCCTGGCAACGACACCCTCCGAAGTCGACCTCCCGCCGGGGACAACTCCGGCAGGGATCCGGCATCCAGCCGGTCCCCCGGAACGCGGTCATCACCGGGGACCCGGTCCAGATCCGCTCCAGCGGATCCTCCCGCACACTCGCCCGCGGCAACGGCAGGGACTGCGCGGCCGGGCAGGGCAGGACGTCACCGTTCGGCGTCACCGTCAGCTGCCGGGAGGCCCAGCCACCCATGCAGGGCTTCGGGTAGCGGCTGTAGTAGTCGGGGATGACGTACACGACTTCCATGCGGTCCCGCAACCGCTCGCGGGCGGCGCGCACGACGGTTTCCGCTGCCTCGAGCTGACTCCGGCTCGGCAGCAGCGCGTCGCGGTTGCGCCAGGCCCAGCCGTAGTACTGGGTGTTGGCCAGCTCCACCCGGTCGGCACCCACCTCCTCGGCCAGCCCGATCACGGCGGCGATGCGCTCGATGTTGTACCGGTGCAGCACCACGTTCACGGTGAGCGGCCAGCCGAGTTCCTTGACCAGGCGCATCGCCTCGATCTTGCGGTGGAAGGACGGGGTCCCGGCGATCGCGTCGGACGCCGCGGGTTCGTCGGCCTGGATGCTGATCTGCACGTGGTCCAGACCAGCGGCGCGCAACTGCTCGCCCTTGGAACGTGAGAGCCCCAGCGCACTGGTGACGAGATTCGTGTAGAGCCCGACGTCGTGGGCGCCCGCGACGATGTCCACCAGGTCGCGCCGCAGCAGCGGTTCCCCGCCGGACAGGTGGCACTGCAGCACCCCCAGCTCACTGGCCTCGGCCAGCACCCGCAGCCACTCGTCGGTCCCCAGCTCGTCGGAGTACTCGGCGATGTTCAGCGGGTTGGAGCAGTACGAACAGGCCAGCGGGCAGCGGTAGGTGAGCTCGGCCAGCAGACCGAAGGGGCTATCCATCACCGACCTCCACGCAACGCCGGGCGACGAGCCGGGTCAGGAACTGCCGCACCTCGTCGCAGCGAACTTCGTGGTAGCGCGCGCTCAGCTCGGCCCCGATCTGGGCCACGGTACGTTCGCCGTCGCACAGTTCGACGATCGCCGCGCCGCTGCCGTTGAGCACCACCACCGTCTCGGGGTGCAGCAGGACGTGCCGCTGCCGGGCCCGGCTGAAGGTCAGCCGGACGTGGCGCGCCAGCCGCGGACGGTCCGATGTGGACACCTCGTGCCCGGTGACCGGGTCCATGGCGCTCACTCCGGGTAGCTCTGGTCGATGGCATCCATGAGGCTCCACAAGACGTCGCACTTGAACGACAGCGCCTCGACGGCGCGCGCCTGGGACTCGGCCGACCGGCAGTACGCGGTGACCACCTCGAGGGCGTGCTCGCAGTCCCGGGGGGCCTGGTCGAGGCGGGCGCGGAAGTACGCGAGGCCCGCCGGGTCGATCCACGAGTACCACCGCTCGAACGCGGCCAGTCGCTGCGCCATCAGGTCGGGCGCGAACAGCTCGGTGAGCGAGGAGGCCACCGCCTCCACCCACGGTCTGGACCGCGCGAAGTTCACGTAGGCGTCCACGGCGAACCGCACCCCGGGGACCAGATGCCGGTGGTCCCGGACCTCCGCGCGGGTCAACCCGGCGGCCTCGCCGAGGCGCAGCCACGCCTCGATCCCGCCCTCGCCGGATGCCGTGCCGTCGTGGTCGACGATCCGACGGATCCAGCGACGCCGGACGTCGATGTCGGGGCAGTTGGAGATGATCGCCGCGTCCTTGCGCGGGATGTTCTCCTGGTAGTAGAAGCGATTGGCGATCCAGCCCTGGATCTGGCGGCGGCTCAAGCCGCCCGCGTTCATCCGCACGTGGAACGGGTGCTGGTCGTGATAGCGCTGTGAGTGGGCCCGCAACCTCTCGACGAAGCCGTCGGCATCGGTTCTCGTCGTGCCGGCCGTCCCGCTGGTCACCGTCATGGCCCTACACCTCGACCTCGAGGCCGTCCACGGCCACCTCCACGCCACGGTCCTCCACGATGCGCCGCTCGGGCGTGTCCGGCAGCACGATCGGGTTGGTGTTGTTCAGGTGCAGGAAGATCGCCCGCCCGGCACCGAGCGCGGGCAGCTGCACCAGGCTGCCGTCCGGCCCGTCGATCGGCAGGTGGCCCATCTCCCGGGACGTTCTGCCGGCCACACCGAGCCGTACCAGCTCGTCGTCACGCCAGCAGGTCCCGTCGATCAGCAGGCAGTGGCAGCCCCGGATCTCCGCGCACACCGCCGGCGTGAGCGCCTGCACCCCCGGCAGGTACACCAGCGTCCGCCCGCTGCGCACGTCCGTGAACCGGTAGCCCACGACACGGCCGTCGTCCAGGCCGGGGCCGAACCGGGTCCGCTTCGTGGTGGGCACGTCGAACGCGCGGCAGGACAGTCCCTCGGCCAGGGGCATGTCGGCGCCGGGGACCACCGCCCGCCACGCCACCGGGCAATAACGCTCGAGGATCCGCCACAGCCCCGAGCCCGCACGCAGCGTCTTGTGGACCGCCGGGGTGGCGTACACCACCAGGCCGTCGCGGGCTTCGCGGAGCAACAGCAGGCCGAGCGTGTGGTCCAGCTCGGCGTCGGTGAGTAGCACCCCCTCGATCGGCGTCGTCCGGTCCTCGCGCGGGCGCAGCGCGGGGAACGCCTCGATCTGGGTGCGCACGTCCGGCGAGGCGTTGATCAGGAACCACCGCCGGCCCTCGGCGCTGACCGCGGCCGAGGACTGGGTGCGTGCCGGGCCGGCGCCGGACCGGACCGCGGCGCACACGGGGCAGCCGCAGTTCCATTGCGGGGAGCCACCTCCCGCGGCCGAGCCCAGCACCCGCAGCAACACCATGGCACTCCATCCGCTGGAAGGCGCCGGAGGGTGTCCGGCGCCGTCCCGCGTCCTGCTAGTCCTCCATCTGAGCGACGTACATCGTCACTTCCGGCGCGACTGCGATCTCCTCGAATTCAGGCGTCTCCCACGCACCGAGCTGAGACTCCACGGATCCACCTCCTCTCCGCCAGACTCCGGCCGGCCGTCCCGCCGCACTACGACGTTTCCGGGAGGGCGAACACGATCAGCGCGCTTCCGTGGCCGGCGCCGAGCATGCCCGGGAGGAACCCCTCCGACCAAGCGCCCCATCCGACCGGCACCGCGACGTACTGCCTGCCGTCGACCATGTAGGTCGTCGGGTTGCTGTGGTGACCGCTTCCGCACTGGAACTGCCACAACAGCTCCCCGGTCCGGGCGTCGAGCGCGTTGAACTCCCCGGACGGTTCGCCGGCGAACACCAGATCACCGCCGGTGACCAGCACCGAGGCGCACATCGGGAGCTCGTTGCGCCAGCGCCACTTCTCCTCACCGGTGGCGTCGAACGCGCTGATGCTCCCCGTCATGTCCTCGATGTCCACCTGAACACCGGCGCCCCAGTACGGAATGCTCTCCTTGAACTCCCGCCGCCGCCGGGTGGCGGTGGCCCCGACGTCCTGGACGGGGACGTAGAAGAGCTCGGTCCGGGGGCTGTAGGCCGCGTGGGTCCATTCCTTGGCACCGGCCGGTCCGGGGTAGAAGTGAACCGGCACGCCCTCCTCGTCGGGATACACCTTCGCCGTCACCTGGCCGTCCCGCGTGATCGCCCCCCAGGTGATCCGGTCCACGAACGGGGTGATCTGGACCAGCGCGCCGTTCGTGCGGTCCAAGACGAAGAAGTAGCCGTTCTTGTCGAAGTGCCCGAGCAGCTTGCGCCCGTCCGACTCGAACAGGATGCACTCGCCGATGCTGTCGTAGTCCCAGACGTCGTGCGGCGTGCACTGGTAGTGCCAGCGGATCTGTCCGGAATCGACGTCGACGGCGATGATGCTGTCGGTGTAGAGGTTGTCGCCCTCACGGACTGCGCCGTCGAAGTCGGGCGCCGGGTTGCCGGTCCCCACGTACAACAGGTTGGTCTCCGGGTCGAAGGTGCCGGTGATCCAGCAGTTCGCGCCCCCGCGAGCCCACGCCTCGCCGTCGGCGGGCCAGGTGTCCGAGCCCGGCTCCCCGGGCTTCGGGACCGTGTAGCAGCGCCACTGGTGCTCGCCGGTCTCGAGGTTGAACGCGTCCAGGTGGCCGCGCACCCCGAACTCCCCGCCGGAGCTGCCGACGATGACCTTGTCCTTCACCACGAGTGGGGCGACCGTGGCGCTCTCCCCGGCGCGCACGTCACCGTAGGTCTGGTCCCACACCTTCTTGCCCGTGGTGGCGTCGAGCGCGAGCACATGGGCGTTGGCCGTGACGACGAAGACCTTCCCGGCGGCCACCGCGACCCCGCGGTTGACGTTCCCGCAGCACAGCGACACGTCGAAGGGGACCGCGTGCTTGTACCGCCAGATCTCGACACCCGTCTTCGCGTCGAGGGCCCAGACCCAGCCGTCCCACCCGGAGAGGAACATGACCCCGTCGACCACGATCGGGGCGGCCTCGAACGAGTAGGTCGACGCGCCCGCGATGAGCCCGGTCGTGCCGGCCTGGAAGACCCACGCGGGGCCGAGGCGGTTGACGTTCTCCGTGTTGATCTGGTCCAGGGGGCTGTAGCGCTGCCCGTTGTAGGCGCCGTAGTAGGTGAGCCAGTTCTGCGGTTCCGACCGCGCGTTCAGAATGCGCTCGTAATTGACGTCGCGGACCACCGGCGGCGCGATTTCGCCACCCGCGACCTTGCCGCTGAGCCGGCCCTGGTCGATGGCCTCGCCCGCGTCGACGTATTCGACGGTCATGGTGCCTGCTCCTTTCTAAGGCCGGGGCTGGTCGGGACGGTCTAGGCGGGCCTCCGGTGGCACGTCGCCGAGCACGACGATCGCACCGGTCAATCCGCGGCCCTCGTCGTTACCGGTGGGGGAACTGAACCAGTAGTAGCCGGGGCCGTCGAGATTGAGCTTCGCCTTTCCTTTCGAATGGTTGACCAGCCAGATGAATTTGCGGTCACCATTGCTCGGCAGGAGCGCGCAATGCGTGTTGAGGTCGTCGTTGACGAGCTCGAGCTCGAGATCGCCGCCGTGGGGCAGCACCAGGATCGAAGGATCCCAGCTGATCTCGTCGGGCCGGATCCGGACGGTCGCCTCCATGCTTCCATCGGCCCTCTCCGTGGCCTGCCCGATGGTTCCGGTCCCCAGCACCTGACCCAATGCCGCCTTGTTCTGCGCATCCAGCCCGAGTTCGTCCAACAGGTCGGCGCGCTCCTGCGCGGTGGTCATCGGGCTCACCTCCTCATCGAAAAACCGAATCTCCTTCGCACACGCAGCACGCGGCGCGACACGGCACTGCCCCGGCCGCCGCGCGCGGTAGCAGATTTCGAAGGCGCGAACCTGATTGTGATCGCCTGAAACAACATCGAAACTGAACCCAGGAAATGCAAGATCACCGATCAGGAAGAACTTTACGCCGGGCCGAATCGCGCCGACAAGAGCGAGCGCGACGTCGGGCGCGTTCTGCCGTTCGTCCCGCCGCGCCCGCCGTTCGTGCCGGATTCGCCACCGCGGGAAGGAGGGTCAGGCGAGGTCGTACCGGTCGAGGTTCATGACCTTGTCCCACGCGGCCACGAAATCGGGGACGAACGTCTCCTCGGCGTCATCGCTCGCGTAGACCTCCGCGATCGCGCGGAGCTCGGAGTTCGAGCCGAACACGAGGTCGACGCGGCTGCCGGTCCACCTGACCTCACCCGTGGCCCGGTCGCGGCCCTCGAACGTGTCCGGTTCCGCACCAGACCCGGCCGCCGCACACCAGTGCGTGCCCACGTCGAGCAGGTTGACGAAGAAATCGTTGGTCAGCGCGCCGGGCGTCGCGGTGAACACGCCCAGCGGTGACTGCGCGAAGTTCGCGCCCAGCACGCGCAGGCCGCCCACCAGGACGGTCATCTCGGGCGCGGTGAGGCCGAGCAGGCTCGCCCGGTCGATCAGCGCGTGCTCCGGCGGCAGACGGCTGCCCTTCCCGCGGTAGTTGCGAAACCCGTCCGCGGCCGGCTCGAGCGCCGCGAAGGACGCCACGTCGGTCCACTCCTGGGAGGCGTCCGTGCGTCCCGGGGTGAACGGGACCACGATGTCGTACCCGGCGATCTTGGCCGCCTGCTCGACCGCCGCGCACCCGCCCAGCACGATGAGGTCGGCCAGCGAGATCTTCGTGCCCCCTGCCCGGGCACCGTTGAACGACTCCTGAATCCCCTCCAGGATGCGCAGCACCCGCGCCAGCCGGTCCGGGTCGTTGACGCGCCAGGTGCGCTGCGGCTCGAGCCGGATGCGCGCCCCGTTGGCCCCGCCGCGCTTGTCGCTGACGCGGAACGTCGAAGCCGACGCCCACGCCGTGGACACCAGATC
This sequence comes from Amycolatopsis thermophila, assembly GCF_030814215.1. Classification (NCBI taxonomy): domain Bacteria; kingdom Bacillati; phylum Actinomycetota; class Actinomycetes; order Pseudonocardiales; family Pseudonocardiaceae; genus Amycolatopsis; species Amycolatopsis thermophila. The sequence continues at coordinate 6,726,379 of NZ_JAUSUT010000001.1, forward strand.
GGCGACCGACAGCCCCGAACCGAGGATCGTGGATTTCAGGGCGGCCACCTCGTCCGCTCCGGCGAGCGGGTGGTCCACGGCCGGAACCGGGTCCTGCCACAGCAGCTGCTCCCGCGGGACGAGCGGGCCGAGGTAGCGGTGGATCGGGCCCATGTCGAGGTGGGTCAGCTTGAACCAGGCCCGGGCGAACGCGTCGGCCAGCTGATCCGGGTTCGCCAGGAAGCGCCGCGCGATCCGCTCGTAGGCCGGGTCGAACCGCAGCGCGAGGTCCGTCGTCAGGACCGTCGGTGCGCGTCGCTTCGCCGGGTCGTGGGCGTCCGGCACGGTGCCGGCCCCGGCACCGTCCCGCGGAATCCACTGCCACAGGCCGGCCGGGCTCAGCTCCAGGTCCCACTCGTAGCCGAACAAGGTCTCGAGAAAGCTGTTGTCCCAGCTCGTCGGCGTGGGCGTCCACGTGCCCTCCAGGCCGCTGGTGATGGCGTCGCGGCCCTTTCCCGTGCCGTAGGTGCTCTTCCAGCCCAGGCCCTGCTCCTCGATCGGGGCGCCCTCGGGCTCGGGGCCGAGATGACGTTCCGGATCCGCCGCGCCGTGGGTCTTGCCGAACGTGTGCCCGCCCGCGATCAGCGCCACGGTCTCCTCGTCGTTCATGGCCATGCGCCGGAACGTCTCGCGGATGTCGCGGGCCGAGGTGAGCGGGTCCGGGACGGTGTTCGGGCCCTCCGGGTTGACGTAGATGAGGCCCATCTGCACGGCGGCCAGCGGCGTGTCCAGCTCCCGGACGCCGCGGTGGCGTTCGTCGCCGAGCCAGGCGCGCTCGGGCCCCCAGTAGACCTCGTCCGGCTCCCAGACGTCGGCCCGGCCGCCGGCGAAACCGAAGGTCGGCAAGCCCATCGTCTCCAGCGCGCGGTTGCCCGCGAAGACCATCAGGTCGGCCCAGGAGATCTTGCGGCCGTACTTCTGCTTCACCGGCCACAGCAGCCGTCGAGCCTTGTCGAGGTTGCGATTGTCCGGCCAGCTGTTCACGGGCCCGAAGCGCTGCAGGCCGGCGGCCGGGCCACCCCGCCCGTCATGGGCGCGGTACGTCCCGGCGCAGTGCCACACCATCCGGATCACCAGCGGCCCGTAGTGGCCGAAGTCCGCCGGCCACCACTCCTGCGACGTCGTCAGCACCGCGTCGACGTCCTTGGCCAGAGCATCGAGGTCGAGCGTCCGGAACTGCGCGGCGTAGTCGAACTCCTCGCCCAGGGGGCCGGCCACGGCACTCGGTTTCCGCAGGACCGACAGGTCCAGCCGGTCCGGCCACCAATCGCGCAGGCGCACGCCCACGGCAGGGTGGCGGCGGGGTTCGGCCGGGGCGGAGAGGCCGAGGCCGCCCGCGTTCCCCACCTGCGTGCCGCCGGCGACGGCGTCCGGGCTGACAGACATGGGAACCCTCCCGAAACGATGGTGGTGCGGCGGAGTTCAGATGTCCAGGGCCCGCCGCACGGCCGGTACGTTCCGCCGCGAAACCGGCACCATCCGGTTCGTGCCGTCGTCCATCACCAGCGACAGCTCGCCCTTGCCGCCGCGCTCGATCTCACGGACTCGGCTGAGGTTGACCACATAGCGGCGGTGCACCCGGAGGAACCCCGCATCCGCCAGCTCGCCCTCGAACTTGTCCAGGCCCGCCGACGCGGCCCGCAACCGCCCCTGGTCGGTGGACAACCACACGTCGTTTCCCTCCGATTCCGCGAACGACACCTCCGGCAGCGGCAGCAACACCACGCGGTTGCCCCGCGTCGCGACCACCCGCCGCGGGTGCGCTGGAGGGTGCGCGGGCCCGTCCGCCGAGGGCAACTGAGCCCCCTCGGCGGCACCGAAGGAGACCAGGGTGCCGATCAGGTGCCCGGCCAGGAAGACCGGCCGGATGCTGAGCGAGGTCGGCTCGTCGGCGAGGTGGGTGAAGATCTGCGTCGAGCCGACCCAGTCGGGATTGCGATCCGCCTGCCGGCTGGCGTACCGGACCGCTCCGATCAATTCCGGCAGCCCTGGCTTCCACCGCAGCGTCGGGTCGACCGCCGGGGTGAAGGCGGGGACACCCATGAGCACACTCGCCGTCTCGTCCGCGATCACCACCTTGCCCGCGGTGTCCAGCGCGGCGAGCGCCGCCCGCGAGCGCGGCCTGGCCTGGGTGAACGCGGCGACCAGCTCCGCGCCGCTGTTCCGGGCGCGCCTGGTCAGCCTGGACTGGGCCCTGGTGACCGCGTTCGCCAGCCAGCTCGCCGCGGCGGCCGGGAGCTGGCCGCGCCAGCAGGACACGTTCAGGACCGCGATCGGCGCCCTGGTCACCACGTCACGAACCGACACCCCAGCGCAAACCCAGTTGTGGAACGCCTGGCACCAGTGCTCCGGCCCCCTGATCAGGACCGGACCGTGCGCCTCGAGCGCGGTGCCGATCCCGTTGGTGCCGGCCGCGCACTCCGACCAGCAGGCCCACGGCGCCAGGTTCGCCTCGGTGGCCCGGGACAGCGTGGCCTGGTCGCCCCACTCGGCCAGGACCCGGCCGGTGGCATCGGTGACCGTGACCAGCCCGGCCACGTTGGCCACTTCAGAAGCCACGGACGCGGCACGGAAACCCAGCTCGGCGAAGACGACGTCGTGCTCGGGCGAATGCCCGGCCTCCTCGACCGCCATCGGAACCTCGGTCAGGTGCGGGTCGACCCGGTACTGGTCCCGGCAGCGATACCACGAAATCGCCACCAGGGGCCGGACACCCGGAACCTGGTCCTCGCCCTGCACGAACCGTTTCCACGCCGCCAGCACGGTGCCGCTGCCCGGGCTCCCCGGCAAGGCGTCAACCCGATGTACATCCCTCATGGTGGAAACCGCCCTCGGTCCCTCCCCAACGCCCGGCGGCGTACGTGCCCTCCCGCGCCACGGCTGTCGCCCGCGACCGGCTGCGCACCGCGTCGTGCGTCCTCGGCTTCGCCACTCGTGCCGGGCCCGGTGACGGACCGGCACGCCCCAGCGTAGGCCGAAAAACCCGGCAGAGTCACCGGAGCAAACGGTTCAACCGGAAGGAAAGCCGAGGTGTCGCCGGCATACCTCCGACCTACGATGACGTGACACTCCAGTTCGTCGCCTCACCCGTGGAGCGCCAGCATGGCGGACGAGATCGAAGACACCGAAGAACCAGAGGAGCCACCGGACTACGCCGACAACGCCGAACCCGACGTTCTGCTCGACGTGCCGCACCTCGCGGTCGAAGAGATCGCCCTCGACGTGGAGACACTTCGCGCGCGGGTGTCGTTGCGGGCCGAAGTCCTCGATCTGCTCAAGCTCGGCGTGGGCGTGGACGCCGAATTGACGGGGGTCCACCTCGACATCAAGGGCGTGGACGCGGAGGTGCTGCTCAAGGCCCGGCTGGACACCGTTGCCCAGATCATCGACAGGGTGCTGACCACCGTCGACCGCAATCCGGAGATCATCGCGCAGGCGGCGGGCCTCGTCGAACCCGACCGCGAGGGCGGAGCGGAGACCGGACCCGAACGTGGCGGCACCGGGACCGTGGCGGGCTTCCCCGACGTCGCCGGGGAAGCCGTCAAGGGCGTGGACAAGGTCCTCGACACCTCGGGCCGGCTGGTCGAAGGCGTTCTCGGCGGCGGCGGCCGGAAGGCGACCGGTTCCCGCGCCGACCGGCCCAAGCGGCTGCGGGGACGGGAGGAGCAGCCGCCCTGAACTGAGGGTGCGCCCGAGATCGAACTCTCCGCCACCGTGCGCGCCGACGATTTGCGGTTCGCCGGAACACCGCACACGGAGATCCGGTTCAGCGGCACGCCGGACCACCAGTCAGCGACGCGCAGCGACCGCACCAACCTCCCGGACCAAGTCGAGGCGGGAGTCCCCTATCGCGACGTCCGGATCGAATACCGGCTGCAGAACACGATCGACGAGTGACCTTGCGAGTGGCCCGGCGGCTGCCGCCGCACGCGTCGTCGTGCACGCTCTCCGGCGAGCGCGCGTCGTAGCTGAGAGTGCCCTCAGCGTTCATTTCAACAGCTGTGGAAATCTGGCACACTGGGACGCATGACCATTCAGAATCGCCGTCCACCGGCCTTCGCCCAAGGGTTCAACAAGATCGCCGCCCGGCTCGCGGGTCACCGGTTGGTGCCGCTCTGGGCTCTGGTGCAGCACCGGGGACGCAAGTCGGGCAGGGCGTACCGGACCCCGATCGCGATCGTCGGGTCCACGCCGAGCTCCGTCTACATCGGACTGCCCTGGGGGCGTCACACGGACTGGATCCGCAACCTCCAAGCCGGCGGCGGCACGCTCGTGTGGAAGGGGCAAACGTTCGCCGTCGCAGAGCCGGCCTTCGCCGGCAAGGACGAGGTGCTGGCCAGCACCTCGGGCCTGCGCCGCGAACTCGCCCGACGGTGGCCCCTGCAGGACTACCTGCGGTTGACGGTGCAGCCGGCCGGGCACTGACCGGCAGACAGTTCCTGCCCGTGTCGCGAGAGTACGGCTGGGCTTGATCGACGACCTGCTGCCCAGTTCCGGCCGACCCGAAGCCCGGCAGGCGTGGTTGGTGCGCGCTATTCGTGGGCCCAGGTGCAGCCGCCGGAGAGTTCGAAGAACTCGCCGCTCTTGACGGTCACACTGGTCGGCCCTTGCACGATGCCGTTGGCGATGATGGCGCTGAAGTCGCCGGAGTCATTGCTGTTGCGGGACCAGTAACAGCCCAGTGAGCCACGGGGACCGGCGGTCTTCCACCGGCCGGCTTTCGCGTCGGTGCCGATGCGGTGCACGCCGTCGCTCAGGGTGCCGCTCCCGCCGGTGGCGGGAGCCGCCGCGGCGGCGGACGGTGTCACAGTCCGCGTCACGGTCACCGGCGGGGCCGTAACCGTGCTGACGATCGTGACCGGTGCGGCGGCGGTGGTCGAAGCCGGCACGGTCACGGTGCGCGTGACGGTGGCCGGGCCTGCCGCGGACGTCTGGTCGACGACCGGGCGCTGGACGGTCGCGCCGGCGGCGCCGACACCGACGAGGAACGCAGCGACCACGCCGACGATCCAGGGCCAGCGTCGCGCCGCGCGGGCGGTGGAGGTGGTCGGGGTTCCGGGCGCAGGCGGCATCGGCTGCTGGCTCATCGCAGGGCTCTCTCTGAGATGCGCGGAGCGCCCCGAGGGCTGTGAACCGGTCGTGGCTGAACCGTGCCTCCGCGGTTGACCGGCGTTCGCCGTGTACCTACCCGGAGACGGCGGCGGCCGTGCCCGCGTTACGGATCAGGGAGCGCTGATCATTCCGCATGGCGGGGCCCGGCGGCGCGGCGCAGCCGGTTGGCGATCGCGAGTCCGAGCCCCTCCTCCGGCGGCAGGGACGCGACGATGAGGTCACACCCCCGCTGATCGAGCTCCCGCAGGAATCCGTAGAGCTGGCGCGCGTAGGCGGCCATCGAACCGGGAACCGGCACCACCGCGTGCGCCGTCGCCGGGCCATCGCCGGACGAAGGGGGCAGCAGGACGCCCACCTTGTGCCCGCGCTCCTGCGCCAGCTCCGCTTCGACGACGACCTTCTCGGGCTCGACCAGCACGACCCGCGCCCGCGGCGCGTAGTGCGAGGGATGCTGACCCGGCACCCGGATGTGGCTCGTCGACGGGACCGCGACCGGGCGCTCCAGCACCGCTTCGAGGTCCTCGCGCGTCACCCCGCCCGGCCGCAGGACGCTCGGAGTCTCGCCCGTGACGTCGACGATGGTCGACTCCACCCCGACGTGACACGGACCGCCGTCCAGCACGAAGTCGACGGCATCGCCGAGCTCGGTCCGCACGTGATCGGCCATCGTGGGGCTGACGGAACCGAACCGGTTGGCGGAGGGGGCCACCACTCCCCCGCCGAAGGCGGACAGCAGCGCGAGCGCGACCGGATGATCAGGCACGCGCACCGCCACCGTCTCCAGGCCGCCCGTCGCTTCGAGCGGCACCCGGCGAGCACGCCGCAGGACCAGCGTCAGCGGCCCGGGCCAGAAGCGCTCGGCCAGCAGACGCGCCGTCGCGGGCACCTCCGCGACCCAGTCCCCCAGCTGGTCCGCGCCGCCGATGTGCACGATCAACGGATGCGACGGGGGCCGCCCCTTGGCCTGGAACACCCGCGCCACGGCGGACGCGTCCTCGGCGTTGGCGCCCAGGCCGTAGACCGTCTCGGTGGGGAAGGCCACCAGGCGCCCGGCGCGCAGCAGACCGGCCGCCTTGTCGATGTCACTGGTACTCGCCGTCACGCGCGCAATTCTCCCAGGTGCCGGAGGTCGGCCACCCCGGTGCCTCCTGCCACGGGCCGACGGCCTGGCTCCCTCGCGGTCAGGCGGTGGTCGTCTGCTGCTCGTCGCTCGTGGTGGGGCGGGAGCGCCGGCCCAGCTCGGCGAGCGGGGTGCGGTAGGTCTCGCGCATGGTGAGCATCGCGAGGCAGGCGACGACGCTCGCCCCGGTGGTCAGCGCGGCCACGGGCACCCAGTTCACCAGCCCCGGGCCGGCGAGGGCGGCCGCGATCGACGGCGCGAACCCGCCCAGGGCGAACCCGAACTGGGTTCCGACGGCCACCCCGGACATCCGGACGTCGGTGCCGAACTGCTCGGTCCACAGGGCGAAGCCGACCCCGCCGTACGCGCTGTACACGACGCCCGAGAGGAGGATGCCGATCACGAAGACGAGTGCGACGTTGCCCTGGCTGACCGCCCAGATGAAGGGCCAGATCAACACCGCGACGCCCAGCGCACCGGTGGCGTAGACGGGTTTGCGGCCGTACCGGTCGCCGAGGCGTCCCCACAGCGGGATGGCCGCGAGCGCGACGATGTTGCTCAGCATGATCATCCACAGCATCGCGCTGCGGGACAGGCCGATCGTGGACACCCCGTAGGTGAGCGAGTAGATGCTGACGATCGTGCTGGCCACCGACACCAGCGCGGCGAACACGACCTTGAGCACGTCCAGCGGGTAGTGCCGCAGCAACACCGCCAGCGGCGCCTTGGCCGCGGCGCGCTTCTCCCGCGCGTTCAGGAACTCCGGGCTCTCGTGCAGGGACCGCCGGATCCACCAGGCGATGACGGTGACCACGGCGCTGAACAGGAACGGGATTCGCCAGCCCCACGACAGCAACGCCTGGGTCGGCATCGCGGAGACCGGGATGAACACCGCGGTCGCCACGATCAGCCCGAACTGCGTGCCCGCGAGCGTGAAGCTGGTGAAGTACGCGCGCCGGCCCGGCGGCGCGTGCTCCAGGGTGGTCGAGCCCGCACTCGACTGCTCACCGGCGACCGCGACCCCTTGGACCAGGCGGAGCACGACCAGCAGGATCGGGGCGGCGACACCGATCGTGCCGTAGCCGGGCAGGGCGCCGATGAGGAACGTCGCGATGCCCATGCCGAACAGCGTCAGCAGCAACACGCGTTTGCGGCCGAGGGTGTCGCCGAGGTGACCGAGGATGAAGGAGCCGACCGGGCGGGCGACGTAGGCGACGCCGAAGGTGGCGAACGACGCGATCGTCGCGGCGGTGGCGTCGCCCGCGGGGAAGAAGACCTTGGGGAAGATCAGCGCGGCGGCGGTGCCGTAGATGAAGAAGTCGTAGTACTCCAGCGCGCTGCCGATCCACGAGGACACGGCAGCCCGGCCGGGCGTGCGGCCCACGGTGGGCGGATCCTGCTCCAGGCGCGTGACGGCGTCGTCCACGTCGGCCTCCCTTGATCGCGGCGATGCGAGAACCGGACGTTGAACGTACCGGTTAGTTAGTTGGGGATCGTGGTCGACGACATGGACGATGTCAACCCCTTCCCCTAAGGTACGAACCAGTACGTTAGCTGGAGCGGTGCCGGGGCTTCGATCCGCGACGACGTCCTAGAGTGGGCCCCATCAGCCGACGCGGGGAAGGATGTACGTGGCAGCACCATCGCCGGACGAGGTGTCGAACGTCGTCACGAAGGGCACCCCCGAACGCATTCGTGACGCCGACCGGACCCGTGCCGAGATCCTCGACATGGCCGCCCGCGAATTCGCCGAGAAGGGCTTCGACGGCGCCCGGGTGGACGAGATCGCCGCGAAGACCCGCACCACGAAGCGGATGATCTACTACTACTTCACCAACAAGGACCAGTTGTTCGTCGAGGTGCTCGAACGGGCCTACACGGTCATCCGGTCCCTCGAGCAGAACCTCGACGTCGACCACCTCGACCCGGCCGAGGCGATCCGGCAGCTCGCCGGGCTGACGTTCGACCACCACGAGTCGCACCCGGACTTCGTGCGGCTGGTCAGCATCGAGAACATCCACCGCGCCGAGCACATCGCCCGGTCGAACGCGCTGTCCAACCTGGCCAACCCCGCGCTCGACGTGCTCACCCGCATCCTCGCGCGCGGCCGCGAAACCGGTCAGTTCCGCGACGACGTCGACGCGCTCGACGTGCACATGGCCATCAGCGCGTTCTGCGTCTTCCGCACCGCGAACCGCCACACGTTCAACGCCATCTTCGACCGCGACATGCTCGACCCCGCCTTCCGCGACCACCACCGGCGCATGCTCGCCGACATGCTCGTCAGCTACCTGACGACGCGCTGACTCCGCCCGCGGTCACCGGTGCGGCGGGATATCGCCGGCGCGGCGCGCTGCAGTTCCGACGTCCCGGTGACCTGGACCGCGCCGGTCGATCACGCCGGACCCGCCCGACGCCCTGATCGCCACCGCCGCCGCCCATCGCAAGACCGTGTGCGGGGCCGGCTGGCGGGCCCGCCGCGCAGGCCCGCCAGCAGGTGGCGTTCAGACGAGCGACGCGGTGAGCCCGCCGTCGAGGACGTAGTGGCTACCGGTGATCCACGTCGCCCGGTCGGAGGCGAGGAAGGCCGCCACCTCGGCGATGTCCTCGGGGGTGCCGAGCCTGCCCTGCTTCATCGCGACGAGATCGCCGAAGGGGATCTGGGTCGCCGCCTCGAAGTCCGGCACCAGCCGTTCGACCATGGCGGTGTCGGCGAAACCCGGACAGACCGCGTTGACCCGCACGCCCGCCGGCCGCATCTCCACCGCCGCGACCCGGGTGAGCTGGATCAGCGCCGCCTTCGTCGCGCAGTACGAGCCGAGCAGCGGGCTGCCGCCGATGCCGGCGATGGAGGCGATGTTGACGACGTTCCCCTTGGACGCCACCAGGTGCGGGGTTGCCGCCTTCATCGCGACGAACGGCCCGCGCACGTTGACCGCGTAGATCCTGTCGAAGCTCTCCGTCGACTGCTGCAGCAGCGGCGAGGAGATCTCGATCCCGGCGTTGTTCACCAGGACGTCCAGGCCGCCGAGGAGGTCGGCCGTCTGCTGGATCGCGGCCTGGACCTGTCCCTCGTCGGTGACGTCTCAGTTCGCGACGCCCGCGGCGCCGATCTCGTCGGCCGCCCGTTTGGCCGCGTCGGCGTCGATGTCGCTGACCACGACCCGCGCGCCCCGTTCGATGAACAGCTTCGCGATCGCCTTGCCGATCCCGGCACCGGACCCGGTGACGAAGACCCGCTTACCCTCGAGCTCGGACATCTGTCTTCCTCTCACTTCGTTGTGCGGGAGGCGCCGCGGCGCGGAACCTCGGGATGGGGCTCTCGGTCGTCGCGGTCGGCTACATGGCCTCGACCTTCGGCATGATCTCCTCCTTGAGACGCTTGAGGTCGTCCAGCGTCTTGGTGACCGGCACGTCCGCGAACGGAGGCCAGAGCATCGGCATAGTCATGCCGGCCTCCCGGTAGCGCTTGAGCATGTCGGTGATCTGCGCGGCGGAGCCCGCCAGGAGGTTGGTGCCCTTGCCCAGGGGCGTCTGGTCCATGTCCTGGTCGGTGATGACGAACCAGATCATGCTGCTGATCTCGAGGTCGTCGATCGAGCGCGCGGTGTCGAGCTCATCGAGCTCGCGCTGGATCTCGCCGCGCCACCGCTGGATGTCCTCGGGCGAGTCCTGGATGCCGATCCAGCCGGCGAGGCCGTACTTCGCGATCCGGTTCGCCGCCCGCTTGGGGTCCTTCAGACCGCTGAAGAAGATCGGCGGGTGCGGCTGCTGCAGCGGCTTGGCGCCGAACCCGCACCGCTCGAAATCGGCGAACTCGCCGTGGTACTCGAAGACCTCGTTGTTCCAGATGCCCTGGATCACCTCGAGGGTCTCGCGCACGTGCTTGTTGCGCTTGGGGAAGATGTGCGAGGCGCTCGAGGCGGCGAACTCCTCGGGCATCCAGCCCGCGCCGAGCGCGACGTTGAGCCTGCCGCCCGAGAGGTGGTCGATGGTCCCCAGCTCCGCGGCGAGCACCCCGGGCGCGCGGTAGGGCGTGTCGATCACGCTCATGCCGATCCGGACCTTGGACGTCTTCGCCGCGAGCCACGGGAGCAGCGGCATGCCCTGGAACCACTGCCCCCGTGAGGACACCGGCAGCCCCTTGGGGAAGCCCTCGATCATCCCGAAGGCGTACTGCATCTCCTGGCGGTCCGACGCCTCGGGAACGACGATCCGGTCCAGCGTCCAGACGGAGTCGAAATCGAGGTCCTCGGCGAGGGCGGTGAGGTCCTCCAGCTCCTTGACGGTCACCTTTTCGCGGAAGTTGGGCAGGTAGAGGGCGAGCTTCACGGTGCGGCCTCCTTGCGGCTGCGTGAACTGGCGGTCGGTACCTCAGCGGGCGCTGAGCCGGGAACGGATCTCGGTCTTGAGGACCTTGCCGATGGTGGAGCGCGGCAGATCGGGCCAGATCTCGATCTGCTTGGGCGCCTTGACGCTGCCGATGCGGTGCTTGACGAAGGCGATCAGCTCGTCGAGGTCGATCTCCGCGCCGGGCTGGGGCTGGACCACCGCGGTGACCCGTTCGCCCCACTTCTCGTCGGGCAGGCCGACCACCGCGCAGTCGCGCACGGCGTCGTGGGCCATCAGCGCCTGCTCGACCTCGGCGGAGTAGACGTTGAACCCGCCGGTGATGACCATGTCCTTGGCGCGGTCGACGATGTGCAGGTAGCCGTCCTCGTCGAGGAACCCGATGTCCCCGGTGTGGTGCCAGCCGTGGGCGGAGACCTCCGCGGTCGCGTCCGGGTTCTGGTAGTAGCCGGCCATCACCAGCGACCCGCGCACGCAGATCTCCCCCCGCTCCCCCCGCGCGACGGGCCGGCCCTGCTGGTCGAGGATGGCGACGGTCACCAGGGGCGACGGCCTGCCCGCGGAGGACAACCGCGCGGTGTTGATCGCGCCGTCGGCATCACGGTGCTCGGCGGGCGACATCGTCGAGATCATCATGGGCGCCTCGGACTGGCCGAAGAGCTGCGCCATGGGCCCGATGCGGTCCAGCGCCTCGGACAGCCTGGCCGCCGACATCGGCGCCGCGCCGTACCAGAAGCACTGCAGCGACGACAGGTCCGTCTCCTCGAGCGCGGGGTGGCCGAGGACCATGTAGATCAGCGTCGGCGGCAGGAAGGTGTGGGTGACGCGGTGGCGCTCGATGAGCTCGAGGAACCGGCCGACGTCGGGCTCGGCCATGATCACGACCTCGCCCCCGCGGGCCAGCACCGGGAAGCACAGCACGCCGGCCGCGTGGGTCAGCGGCGCCAGGGCCAGGTACACCGGGCGCCCGTCGAACGGGTAGCTCATCAGCGTGATGGCCGACATCGCCTCGAGATTGCGGTCGGTGAGCATGACGCCTTTGGGACGTCCCGTGGTGCCTCCGGTGCCGACCAGCGCCACGACGTCGCCGGGCGGCGCTGCTTCGGCTGAGGGATCGTCGCGCGCGGCATCGAGCCAGGCACCGAAGCCCGCCGCCAGCTCGTCGCCATCGCCCAGCCGCACGAGTGCGGTCAGCTTCGGCAGGCGCGGCGCGATCGTGGCGACCAGTTCGTCGAAAGCCGGCTGGAAGATCAGCGCCGAGCAGTCGAACAGGTCGAGGAGCTCGGCGTTCTCCCCCGCCGCGTTGCGCGGGTTGATCGGGCACCACACCGCGCCCGCCCGCGCGATGCCGAACACGCAACTGAACGCGACCGGATCGTTGGCCGAAAGGATGCCCACCTTGTCCCCGGGCGCGACACCCGAGCGCCGCAGCGCCCTGGCAACCGCGTGCGACAGGTCGGCGACCTCACCGTAGGTCAGTGACTTCCCGTCGAGCGTCAGACAGGGCGCGCCCGGATCGAGGGAAGCGCCTTTGTCCAGGTAGAAGGTCAGGGACACCGTTGTCTCCGTCGGTCGCTGGGGCGCGGGAAGGGGCTGGTTCGGGAGTGCGGCCACCGTCGTCGGAGCCTGGCAGGACTGTTTCTCATCTTTGGACACTTGTCAAGATTTCTTTGGACAGTTGGTCAGGAAAACGCTCGATGGGTATCGTCATGGCGTGAGCAGCTCAGCAGCCGCGCGGCGGCGAACCCGCGTCGACAAGTTCGAGGACCGCCGCCGCGAGCTCGCGGACGCGGCACTGGCCACCCTGGCCGACTTCGGATACGCCCGCACCAGCCTGCGCACGATCGCGGACAACACCGAGTTCTCGCACGGGCTGCTGCACTACTACTTCGCGGACAAGATCGAGCTGATCACGTACTGCGTGCGGCGCTACAAGACGTCCTGTGTGCAGCGCTACGAGAACCTCCTCGCCGAGGCGTCCACCGTCGACGACCTGGCCGCCGCCTGCGGAGCCGGACTGGCCGCCACACTCGCCGAAGCGCCACTGATGCACCGGCTCTGGTACGACCTGCGCTCGCAGTCGATGTTCGAGGAGGCCTTCCGGGACGACGTCGCGGAGATCGACGGCAGCCTGCAGAACATGATCTGGCGCGTCGTCTGCGCCTACGCCGACCTGGCCGGCATCTCCCCGACGTGCTCACCCTCCCAGGCCTACGCCCTGTTCGACGGGCTGTTCCAGCAGGCGCTGCTGCGCCACCTCGCCGGTTCCGAAACGGCGCTGGACGACCTCCGCGAGGGGGCCCGCGACCTGCTGCCGCGCCTGTTCGCCTGACCGCCGGGCACTGCGCGGACGATCGACCAGGGCCCGACTAGTTCCCAGTTTCGGAAACACCTTGTACAGGTGTGCGGCCGCAATCCGGTGCGACACGGAGATCCGGTCGGCGATCTCGCGGTTGGTCAATCCGGAGGCGGCCGGCTGAGCGATCTGCAGCTCTTGTGAGGTCAACGTTGCCCTGAAGTGGTCCTCGGCTTCATCGTCGGTGGGGCCAGCAACAAGATCGCCGCCGCGGACGCCGCGGTCATCGGCAGGTTCATGTCCTCGGCCATCCGCAGCGCGTTCTGCGCTGTGATCACAACCGCCTCCGCCGCGGCCCTGCGACATCGCCTGAACACCCATCGACAACCCGACTCGAGAACCGAGCGGACCGACTATTGGGGGGCATCGCGCTCACCGCCTCGTCTCGTACCTGGTCAGCACCACCCCGCCTTGAAACGTCCGCGTCTCCACCAGGTTCAGGTTCACCCAGCCGTCCACCGCGGTGAAAACCGGTGTGCCGCCGCCCAGCAGCACCGGATGGGTCACGATCTCGTACTCGTCGACGAGCCCGGCCCGCATGGCCGCGCCGGCGAGCGTTGCCCCACCGACCCTCATCGGCTCGCCGTCCTCGGCCTTGAGCCGGGTGATCTCCTCGACCGCGTCGCCGGTGACCACACGGGTGTTCCAGTCGACCTTGCCGACCGTCGAAGAGAACACCACCTTCGGCGTATCCCGCCAGTTCCGCGCGAACTCGACCTGCGCCGGGGTGGCGCCCGGCTGCTGATCGCCGGTCGGCCAGTAGGAACTCATGGTCTCCCACAGCTTGCGCCCATACAGGAACAGACCGATCGCCCGCTCCTGGTCGAGCCACCACTGAAACAGCTCGTCGCTCGGCGCGCTCCAGCCGAGGTCGTCGCCCGGCGCGGCGACGTAGCCGTCCAGGGACACGTTCATGCCGTAGACCAGCTTCCGCATGGCGCCACGCCTTTCCGTCCGTCGGTCTCGGGAGTCTAGATCAGCCCGACGCAGAAAACCGCGAGTCCGCTCGCGAGGGCAGGAAGACCCGGGCAACGACAACGTGTCCGGCGAACGGGGGCAAGGTCATCCCGTCCATCGACCTTCAGTTGATGTTGTTGCGGCGTTCGAGGAGGACGGTGTCGTGCCAGGTGCCGTCGCGCTGGGCGATGCGTTCGCGGATGCCGATGGTGCGGTAGCCGGCCGAGTGGTGCAGGGCGAGGCTGGCGCGGTTCTCGGTGAAGACGGAGGTTTGCAGGGTCCAGTAGCCGGCCTCGTCGAGGGCGATGACTTGCCGGCGGATGAGGGCCTTGCCGATACCGCGGCCGCGGTAGCCGTCCGCGACGTAGATCGATGTCTCGGCGACGCCGGAGTAGCACTCGCGAGTGGAAACCGGGGTGGCGGCGGCCCAGCCGACCACAGTGCCGTCGATCTCGGCGGCCCACCGCTGCCCGGTGATCCACTTCGCGTCGAGGGTGGCGCTGCTGGGGACGGCGGTTTCGAAAGTAGCGACGCCGGTGTCCATGCCTTCGCCGTAGATGCGGCAGACCGCGGGCCAGTCGTCGTCGCGCAGGGCCCGGACGGTGACGTCGGCCGGGACGCCTTCCGGGCAGCACGGACGCGGCGCGAGCAGACCCATGACCGCGTCGGCGGCCTGCGGAAGGCCGGCACAGCAGGCCGCGTTGACGGTGACGATCGTGGCGGTGCCTTCTTTGCGCACCCGCACGAACCCGACGTCGGCGAGTTTCCGCACGTGGTGGGAGCACGTGGACTGGCTGATGCCGAGTAGTTCCGTCAGGGCACCGACCGTGATGCCGCGCGGCGCGGTGGCCACCGCGTGCAGGAGCCGCACCCGGGTGGGTTCGGCCAGGCAGGCGAACCAGCCCGCGTAGGTGGCGGCTTCGCCGTCAGGCAGGACCTGGGCCTGGGGCGCGGCGGTCGTGGTCACGAGCCGAGTATATCGACCCGAATCGATCATTGCTTCGATCGATGACTGTCGATACAGTCTGCCTCAACGACGCTCGATCGAGCTGGATCGATGAAAGGGGCCGGGATGAGCGAACTGCCCGTCGTAGTCGTGGGGGCCGGACCGATTGGGCTCGCGACTGCCGCCGAGGTGCTGGAGCGGGGTCTGGAGCCGCTGGTGCTCGAACGCGGATCGCAGGCCGGCGCGTCGGTGGCGCAATGGAACCACGTGCGCCTGTTCTCGCAGTGGAAGGAGCTGGTGGACCCCGCGGCCGGCCGCCTGCTGGAGGCGACCGGATGGGAGCGCCCCGCGGCCGAGGGCTACCCGACGGGGCAGGACTGGGTGGCCCGGTACCTCGCCCCGCTGGCCGCCGCGCTGGGCGAGCGGGTGCGGTTCGGTGCCGAGGTGGTCGGGGTGGCGCGCCGCGGTCGTGACCGCGTGGTCGACCACGGTCGCGACACCGAGCCGCTCACGGTGCACGTCCGGCACCGCTATGGCCGCGAGGAGCTGATCACCGCACGCGCGGTCGTCGATGCCTCGGGCACGTGGACCAACCCGAACCCGCTGGGCGGCGACGGTCTCCCGGCGCTGGGCGAGCGGGCTGCCGCCGACCGCATCACCTACCAGGTGCCCGATCTCCAGGACCCGGCCGTGCGCGCCCGGTTCGCCGGCAAGCACGTGGCGGTGGCGGGCAGCGGACACTCCGCCTTGACGGCGCTGGTCGCCCTGACCGAGCTCGCCCGCAGCGACGGCACGCGGATCAGCTGGATCCTGCGTCGAGGCTCGGTGGGCAGCACGTTCGGCGGCGGCGAGGCGGACCAGCTCCCGGCGCGCGGGGCACTGGGTCTGCGCGCGAAGGAGGCCGTGGATGCCGGATCGGTGCAGGTCGTTGCCGGGTTCCGGACCGAGGCGGTGGAGCGGGACGCGCAGGGACTGCTGGTGTTGCGCTCGCCGGACGGTCGCACGATCCAGGCTGTGGACGAGGTCGTGGTGGTGACCGGGTTCCGGCCGGACCTGTCCTGGCTGTCGGAGCTGCGGCTGGAGCTGGACGCCACCCTGCAGGCGCCGGTCGCGCTCGCGCCGCTGATCGACCCCAATGTGCACTCCTGCGGCACCGTCTACCCCCACGGCGCGAAGGAACTGTCCCACCCCGAGCCGAACGTCTACCTGGCCGGGATGAAGAGCTACGGCCGCGCCCCGACATTCCTCGCCATGACCGGCTACGAGCAGGTTCGCTCGATCGCCGCCGCCCTCGCCGGTGACCACGAAGCCGCCGCGCGCGTGGAGCTGGTGCTGGCCGAGACCGGGGTGTGCGGCGGGGCGGGCTTGTTCGACGAGCCCGCTGCTGACGCCTCGGCCGGCGGGTGCTGTGGCGGTTCGGCCGAGCCGGAGCTGATTCCGCTGTCCGCCCCTCCGGCAGACCGGTGACGGTCGATGCCTCCGCGCAGCCCGGCTCCCTGTCGAAGGCCGGGATGCGCCGGGTGCTGGTGACCTTGTGCGTCACCGAGATCACCAGCTGGGGCGTGCTCTACTACGCCTTCCCCGTCCTCGCGACGGACATCGCGACGTCGACCGGGTGGTCGTCCACGTCGATCACCGCGGGTTTCTCAGCCGGGCAGCTGGCCGCCGCGCTCGCCGGGATTCCCGTGGGGCGGTGGCTGGATCGGCACGGCCCGCGCTGGCTGATGACCGGCGGCTCGGCCCTGGCGGTGCCGGCGGTGGTGGCGATCGCGACCGCGCAAAACACCGCGTGGTTCGTCGCGGCCTGGCTGCTGGCCGGGGTGGCGATGGGCGCGACGCTGTATCCGCCGGCGTTCGCGGCGCTGACCCGCTGGTACGGGCCTCGCCGGGTGGGAGCGCTGACGGTGCTCACCCTCGCGGCCGGGCTCGCGTCGACGGTGTTCGCCCCGCTGACGGCCGCGCTGGCCGCGCACCTGGACTGGCGGCGGACCTACCTCGTGCTCGCCGTCGTACTGGCCGTGGTCACGATGCCGGGACACATCTGGGGGTTGCGGGGGCACTGGCCCGATCCCGAGCCGCACGAGCACCCCGCGCAGGTGGAGCAGACCGGTCCGGGACGCATCGCGCGCAGCCGCGCGTTCGTGGCACTGGTGCTGGCGTTGAGCTTGTCGGCGTTCGCGGCGTTCGCGGTGGTGATCAACCTGGTGCCGCTGCTCACCGAGCGCGGCCTCAGTCCCGGCGCCGCCGCCGTCGCGCTCGGACTCGGCGGGGCCGGCCAGGTGCTGGGCCGCCTCGGCTACACGACCTTCAGCCGTCACACGAGCGTCCGGGTCCGCACAGCGATCATCCTCGCCGCGGTCGCGGCCACCACAGCGGTCCTGGGCCTGCTGACCACCGCACCCGCACTCGTGATCGCCGCCGTGGTCGCCGGGATCGCCCGCGGCGTGTTCACGCTGTTGCAGGCCACCGCGATCACCGACCGCTGGGGCGCGGTCCATTATGGACGGCTCACCGGGCTGCTGTCCGCTCCCTTGACGATCACGGTGTCGCTCGCCCCGTGGGCGGGCGCCGCGATCGCCGACGGGCTCAGCGGCTACTCGAACACCTTCCTCGTGCTGGCTCTCGTTGCTGTGGCGGCCGTGGTGATCTCCCTGGCGAGCATCCCCCGCCGGATCACCCGGTAGCCACGTTTCGTGGTACTGAAAGGGCTTCGTCATGCCTGTGCTTACCGTCCTGCACTCCGGCGAATACCGCGAGCCCAGCCCCTTCGCCCGGGCAGCGCGTCGTGGTCGTCGGCGCGGCCAACTCCGCCGGGCATTTCCCGGTCGACCGGGTTGCGCCGACCACGATTCCCCTCGCCGTGTCCGGCAGGGCGCCGTTCGCGGGACGAGGTGGAGGTCCGGCACCGCGCGGTGCCGGACCTCCGGTCGTCACCACCGGGTACCGGCGGGCTCCTTGATCGTCACGTTGATGCGGTTGAACAGGTTCGTCAACGCGATCGTCAGGATCAGCCCGGACAACTGCCGCTCGTCGAAGTGGTCCGCGGCGTCGTCCCAGATCTCGTCCGGCACGCCGTCCCCGGTGCGGTCCGCCAGGCGCGTCGCGGTTTCGGCCAGCGCCAGGGCGGCCCGCTCGGCGCCGGTGTAGAACGGGGCCTCCCGCCAGGCCGAGACGTTGAAGATGCGCTCGTCGCTCTCCCCGCTTTGCGGGCCTCCTCGACGTGCCCGTGCACACAGGCGGAGCAGCCGTTGATCTGGCTCACCCGCAGCCCGGCGAACGCACGCACGGCGGCGGACAGCCCGCTGCCTTCGATGGCCTTCAGCAGCCCGCCGATGCCCTTCATCCCCTCGGGCAGCACGTAGGCCGGGTTCTTCATCCGCGTAGTCATGTTTTCCTCCGTCAAGTCGGTGACACTGCCCTGACGGACGCCGGCCGACGGATGTGACCATCACGGCCCCCTTCGCCGCTTCAAACCTTCCCCGGGGATCTTTCAAGATCCTTCCGCGACATCCGGACGGCCCGTCCTCGCTACGGTGCGGGCGTGGCACCGCTTCGCTCCGCTGCTTCCGGTCTTCACCGACAGGCCTGCTGGACCACCCTCGCCGCGCTCGCCCTCGCCGCCGGGTAGGCGGTGCTGGAGGCGGCACGGGCCGAGACCTCCGCCGCGCCCGCTCCCCGGCCGGTCCCCCCGCCGATGCCGCTGTCCAGCACCGCGGTGAGCAACGGCGCGGAGCGAGCCCAGCGCGCCGCCGCCCGCAGCTCAACAACGGCGACTTCCCACGCGACCTGCCTCCAGCCGAACTCGACTGACCACCTGAGGCCGGGAAATGTCGCCCACGACGCCGAGAATGCGCGCGTGGACGAGCATTCCGTTGTCGCGATGTCGCTGGATGACCTGCCCGAGCACCGGCGCGACGCCCTGTTGTGGCGCTATGCCGTGGAGCTGGACTACGACGGCGTCGAGGTACTGCGCGCTGACCGGCACGGCCGCCCCCGGACCGGTGTCACCGGCATCGTCGCGCACAAGGACGACTACCAGTGGTTTCCCGACCCGCACTGCGGCTATCGCACCAAGCCTGGCCCCTCCGCCCCTCCCGACGGGTACTCGACCAGGGGCCGCACCACCGTGACCTGGACCTTCGGACTGACTGGGGAGGACGTCGCTCCCGTCGACGCGATTGAGTCCGCGGTTACTCAGCGCAAGGTCACGTGTGTGGGCTGACCAGTCCTGTTTGGTAGGCGATGACGACCAGTTGGGCACGGTCGCGCGCACCGAGTTTCGCCATGGCGTGGCTGACGTGGGTGCGTGCGGTGGCTGGGCTGAGGAACAATGCGGTGCCGATTTCGTCGTTGCTCAGGCCCTGTCCCACCAGGGTGAGTACCTGGCGTTCGCGTTCGGTCAGCACCGCGAGTCGGTCCTCCGCGGCCTGGGTGGCTGTGCGGTGCGCGGTGAACTGGCTGATGAGGCGGCGGGTGATCCGCGGGGCGAGCAGTGCTTCTCCGGCGGCGATCACCCGGATGGCGTGGAGGAGCTCGGCCGGGCCGGCGTCCTTGAGCAGGAAGCCGCTCGCGCCGGCCTGCAGTGCCTCGACGACGTTGTCGTCGGTGTCGTAGGTGGTGAGGATGAGGACTCGGACCTGCTCCAGCCCGTTGGTCTCGGCGATCCGGGTGGTGGCTTGGATGCCGTCCATTTTGGGCATGCGGATGTCCATGAGGACGACGTCGGGGCGGGTGAGGCGGGCCTGCAAGACGGCCTCGGCGCCGTTGGTGGCTTCGCCCACCACGGTGATGTCGTCTTCGAGGTCGAGTAGGACCTTGAACCCGGATCGCACGAGTCCCTCGTCGTCGGCGAGCAGCACCTTGATCGGAGCGTTCACGGGCGTGGTCCGGTCGGCGCGAGGGGCAGGTGTGCCCTGACTTCGAACCCGCCGCCCGGCTGTGGTCCGGCGTTGAGGTCTCCACCGAGCAGTTGGCAACGCTCGCGCATGCCCAGGATCCCGCGGCCGGGATTGGCGCCGTTACTCGTCGGCTGCTGGGCTGGTACTCGGCGGCCGTCGTCAGTCACGCGGATCTGCAGGGCGTCGATCCCGGGGGTGAGCACCACCGTCACGCGGGTCGGACCGACGTGGCGGATCACGTTGGTGATCGATTCCTGAACGATCCGGTAGGCGGCGCTCTCCACGGCGCTCGGCAACGGCGCCGCGGGCGAGGCCTGCTCGAGTTGGATGTCGAGTCCGGCGTCGCGTGCTTTGGTGGTGAGTTCGTCGAGCTGCGCCAGGCCGGGAGTAGGCGCGTTTCCATCGCTGTCGTCGCGGAGTACTCCGAGGATGGTCCGCATCTCCTGCAGTGCCCGGGAACTGGTCTGCTCGATGGTGCGCAGTGCCTCGCGGGCGCGTTCCGGCTTCTTGTCGAGCACGTGCGCGGTGACTCCGGACTGGACGTTGATGATCGCGATGGCGTGGGCGACGGTGTCGTGGACCTCGCGTGCGATGCGGAGGCGTTCGGCGTCGGCTCGTGCCCGCGCGACCTCCTCGCGAGTGCGTTCGGCGAGTTCGGCTCGCGCCTGGGCTTCAGCCGCGATGACCCGTCTCGATCGGACGGACTCACCAAGGGCCGTGCTCATGACCGACACACCGATCCGGAAGAACACCCAGCCGATCGCGGCGCGGGGCTCGACGTCGGCCGCGGCGACCAGCCAGCCGGTGGCGAGCACCGTGATCCCCACGCCGGCGGTCACCAGCGACCGGCGCCCGTCGCCGTACGCGGCGAGGGTGTACAGGGCGACGAGCAGCCCGAGCCATCCGGGCCCGTCCGGGAAGTCGAGGCCGTAGTAGACCAGGCTGACGAGCGCGACGGCGACGAACACCGGCACCGGCCACTTGCGACGGGCGGCGACGGCCAACCCACTCACGATCAGCAGGATGTAGCCCAGGTGTCCGAAGTCAGCCAGGGGCCGCTCGGCTCCCTCGACACCCCGGACCAGGGTGCCCTGGACCTGCATCGCGGTGAGGAACAGCGCGAGCAACACGTCCTGCACCCGTGCGGGCAGGCGTGGTGATGCCGCGCGGTGGTTCATGTCGCGATCATACGGTTGCCCACCGCGGACACCCTCCGCCCGGAAGCGCGACCGCCTACGTCGACGGGCGTAGCCGGGCCCCGGTCGGCTACGCGGAATTGCGTAACCGCTGCCATCCGCTGTCCGAGGCGAACGTTGCCTCGACGACGCGACGATCATCGTCATGCGTAAAGCGTTCACCGGCCTGGCGATGTTGCTGATGTTGGCCGTAGTAGCACAGTTCTTCCTGGCCGCGAGCGGTGCGTTCGACCCGGCGCCGGTCGACGAGTCCTTCCGGCCGCACCGGGCGTTGGGGTACGGGATCGTCCTGTTCGCGCTCGTGTTGACGATCGTGGCCGCGATAGCCCGGATGCCCGGACGACTCATCGGGATGACTGGGCTGGTCGCCGGGCTGGCGGCCGTCCAGGGCGTGATCAGTGCCATCGCCAAGGCGTTCGGCGACACCGGCGGGCCGATCGTCTTCGGTCTGCACGCGGTCAACGCCCTGGTCATCGTGGCGGTGATCAGGACGGTCATCCAGCAGGCGCGCGCGCTGCCGGTGTCTGCCGTGCCGGTGTCATGACAACGGGTCGATTGATCCTCCTGGACCATGCGGTTGCGCTGCTGAGCATTGCCACGTGGCTCGGTGCCGGTATCGCAGCGGCCCGCCGGCGCACCCGGGTGGCGCTCGCACTCCTGGTGGCGGCCCTGCTGGTGACGCTCACCCGGGTGGCCACGGTGGTGGTGCTGACCAGCCGGGGCTGGTGGTTCGGGCAGGAGAAAGCGCTGCTGGTGCTGCCGATGCAAGCGATCGCCGGGCTAGTGGCCGGACTGGTCGCCGGCCCGCGACTGCTGGCGGCGAGGCGGGCGCCCGGCGAGGCCCGGCCGGCGACCAGCGTCGTCGTCCTGCTCACCGCGGCCTACGCGGCGCTGGCCGGTCTCGTGGTGACCTTCGTGGTCGGGTACCCGCTGACCTGGAGCGCGGCGCTGATCGCGATCTCCCTGGTGTATGCCGGAGCGTTGCTGACCCGGCGTGTGCTCGCGACGCCGGTCGAGAACACGCCCGATCACCCCGGGATCTCGCGCCGCCGCTTCATCGGTCTGACCGGTGGGGCGATCGTGGCGAGCACCGCCGGTACCGGCGTCGGCCTGTCGTTCCTGCCACCCGAACCGGTGACCACCGGCGGCGGTCCCGGGCCGTCGCTACGGGCCAGCGTGCCGGTGACCGAACTGCGAGGCGCAGGCGCACCGGCACCGGGCGGCACTCTCCGACAGCACGTGCTGACCGCGCGAACGGCCACCGTCCGCCTCCCGTCCGGACGTGTGGTCGACGCGTGGACCTTCGACGGCGAGCTACCGGGCCCGGCGATCACCGCGACCCAGGGCGATCTCGTCGAAGTGCGGCTGCGTAATGCCGACATCGCCGAGGGTGTGACCCTGCACTGGCATGGCTACGACGTGCCGTGTGGTGAGGACGGTGTGCCGGGCGTGACCCAGGACGTCGTGGCACCTGGTGCGGACTTCGTCTACCGGTTCCGCGCCGACCAGGTGGGGACCTACTGGTACCACACCCACCACGCGTCTCACGAGGGCGTGCGTCGAGGCCTGTACGGGCCCCTCGTCGTGACACCCCGCGACGCCGCCGCGGAACAACTGAATCTGACGCTGCCCGTGCACACGTTCGACGGCACCGTGGTGATCGCCGACCAAGACGGGCGCACCGAGCACACCGCACCAGCCGGCAGACCGGTGCGGCTGCGGTTGATCAACACCGATTCGGACCCGCACCGGTTCGCACTGGCCGGCACACCGTTCCGGGTGGCCGCGGTCGACGGCCGAGACCTCAACCAGCCCGGTGAGGTCACTGGCGTGGCACTACGCCTGGCCGCGGGCGGGCGATACGACCTGGTGTTCACCATGCCGGACACGCCCGTGGTGCTCGTGCTCGACAACGACCGCGACGGCGGCCTGTGGCTGCGCCCGCCCGGCAGTCCACCCGATCGGTCCATCGCGGACCCCGCCGACTGGCCGGAGCTCGACCTGCTGCGGTACGGAACCCCGGCCGCCGTGCCGTTCGACCCCGATGATGCCGACCGGCACTTCACCATGGTCCTGGACCGTGGGGTGGCCATGGTGGACGGCTCGCCGGCGTACGCGCAGACCGTCAACGGTCATGCTCACCCGTCGATCCCCGACCAGCTCGTCGCGGAGGGCGACGTCGTCCGGTTCACCGTGGTCAACCGAAGCCTGGAGACCCACCCCTGGCACCTTCACGGCCATCCCGTGCTGATCCTGTCCAAGGACGGGGTCCCGGCAACTGGTAGTCCACTGTGGATGGACAGTTTCGATGTTCGTCCGGGAGAGGTGTGGGAAGTCGTGTTCCAGGCCACGAATCCCGGGATCTGGATGAACCACTGCCACAACCTGCCCCACATGCATCAGGGAATGATGCTGCGGCTCCGCTACGACGGCATCACCGGAACTCACGAAGAAGGACACGAGGAGGAGCATTGAGAACCGAGACCTCCAATGCTGGTGGAGCGCTGGCGAGACTGGCGCGGTTCTGTTACCGGCGCCGCCGTCTGGTCCTGCTGACCTGGATCGTCGGCGTGATCGCGGTGGCCGTGGTCGGCTTCGGGTACGGCGCGGCCGCGGACAACGACTTCACCGGCGGAGACGCCGAGTCCGCCAAGGCACAGGAGCTGCTCGAGCAGCACTTCCCGCAGCAGCAAGGGGATACGCTGACCCTCGCGATCAAGGCAGAAAGCGGAATCGACGATCCCGCCGTTCGGCAGAAGATCGAGAAGATCATCGCCGACCTCGCCGCCTCATCCATCACCGGACCGGTGATTTCACCGTACCAGGACAAGAACCTGGTGACCGAGGATCGCCGCATCGCCCGTACGACCATCCCCCTGAGCGACAAAACCGCGGACAAGGCCGAGGTCAAGCCTTTGGTGGACATGGTCAAGGGCGCCTCCGACGACAGCGTCACCCTGGGGCTGGGCGGGTACATGGCGGAAAAGGCCGAGACGCCCCCGCAGGGTTCGGCCGAGAGCGTGGGCATCCTGGCAGCAGCAGTGATCTTGTTCATCGCCTTCGGATCCCTGGTGGCAATGGGCTTGCCGATCGTGACCGCCATCCTGGCAATCGTTGGCGGCCTCGCGCTGATGAAGCTGGTCGGACACGTGGTTCCCGGCCCGGACTTCACAGTGATCTTCGGCGCGATGATCGGGCTCGGTGTCGGCATCGACTACGCGCTGTTCATCGTGACCCGCTACAAGGACAGCCTGCAGGATGGCGATGCGCCCGAGAGCGCCACGGTCGCGGCTATCACCACCGCCGGTCGCGCGGTGCTGTTCGCCGGCACGACCGTCGTGATCGCGTTGCTGGGCCTGGTCGTCATGGGGCAGCGGCTGATGACCGGGGTGGCCGTCGCCACGTCCGTGATCGTGCTGGTGACGATGATCGCCGCAGTGACGCTGCTGCCCGCGTTCCTGGGCTTCATCGGCTACAAGATCAACTCGTTGCGCCTACCCCGTCGTACGTCCCGCCGGTATCAGCCGGGCAGTGCTCCGACCCAGCCTCGCCGCACCCTCGCCGAGCGGTGGGCCGGCGTGGTGCAGCGCAAGCCGCTGGTCGCCGCGGCGCTGGCCGGCGCGGTTCTCCTGCTGCTGGCCGCTCCCATGCTGTCGATGCGGCTCAGCCAGCCCGACGCCAGTGTCCAGCCCCGCGACAGGAGCAGCTACATCTCCTACGAGATCCTCTCCGAGGGCTTCGGGCCCGGCTACGGTGCGCCCCTGATCTTCGCCACCCGGGTCGACTCCACCTACGCCGATCTGCGGCCGGTCGTCGACGCGGTGAGCATGACCGAGGGCATCGCGTCCGCTACGCCACCCCGGGTCAGCGAGGACGGGCACGCCGTCACCTTCACCGCCTTCCCCACGACCGGGTACCAGGACGAGGCAACCGCGAACCTGGTGCACAGGCTCCGCGACACCGTGTTGCCCAACGCACCCGGCGGCCAACAGGTCCTCGTCGGCGGACCGAACGCCGCCACCATCGATCTCGCTGACGAGACCGGCTCGCGCCTGCCCCTGATGATCGCGGTCGTCATCGCGATCTCCATGGTCCTGCTGATCGCGCTCGTCCGGTCGGTCACGATCGCCCTGCAGGCCGCCGTGATGAACCTGCTGTCCATCGGCGCCGCCTACGGTGTGATCGTCGCGGTCGTACAGTGGGGATGGCTCGGCCCCACACTCGGGTTCCCCACCGCCATGCCAGTCACGACCTGGGTCCCGATGATGATGTTCCCGGTCCTGTTCGGCCTGTCCATGGACTACCAGGTCTTCCTGACCGCACGGGTCCGCGAGGAGTACGAACGAACCGGCGACACCCGCACGGCCGTCGCCCGAGGGCTCGCGCGGACCGCCAAGGTCATCACCGCGGCGGCCGCCATCATGTTCGCCGTCTTCACCACCTCCCTGCTCGGCCCCGACATCGCGGTCAAACAGGGAGGCCTGGGCATGGCCGTCGCCGTGCTCATCGACGCCACCATAGTCCGGATGATCCTCGTCCCCGCGGTGATGGAACTGTGCGGCAAGACCAACTGGTGGATGCCAGGCCGTCGGACACCGAAGCCGACCCCGGCCGCGCAAGCCAGCACCGAAGAGGCCAGGGTCTGACACTCACACGAGACCGAGTGCGGGCAACCCTCGGGCGGGTTCCCGCACTCTGTCGCACGGTCCTGTCCTCGCTCAGTGCCGCCGAACCGCCCCTGACCGAGATCATCCGGCGCACCGGTCACTTCTGTCACTCTCTCACTAAAGGCCAGTTGACCTGGGAAAACAGCTGTGACACTCGAGTGACACCAGGTGTGACAGCAGTTCCCCACACTAATCTCCTGTCACAGGGTTACAAGGCCGCTGAAACAGGCGGGGGGCGAGGCCCGGCGGACACCTCCGCCGCGGCCGGCACCTCCGCCGGCACGCTGCCCTGCGCCTGCGCGATCCGCGTCAACCGGTTCAGGTTCTCTCTCCCCCCGCCCGCCGCAGCAGCCGAGACACCCCCAGAATCTCAACAGCGATCGCCTCCCGCTGCGCCACGCTCAACCCCGACGCCGACCGGCAGAAGGCTTCCCACGTGCGGTCAGTGGCTGCGGCCGCTCCCAGCCAGCCGCCAGCAGGCGGTTACCAGCTTCCGCTTCGCGCGCCCGGCTCACCGGGATACCCACCAGAGGAAGCCGCGCTGGCGCGCGGCTTCGCCGCCACGGCGGCGCAGCGAGCATAGACGAGAAGCACGTCCTTGCCGGCAAGGTCGAGGACGGCTTCTCCCGGCTCGTCGAGGCCGTGCGCCGCACGGCGGGCCCGGACCGAAACCGCGTCCGCGAGCACCTGGTGGGCCTGTTCGACCTGTTCGACCCGGCCGACGACCGCGGCGCGGCGGCGCGGCGGAACCTGGCGTCGGCCCTGTTGTGAGACGGCGTTCCCCGCGCCGCGAGGTGGCGGCGCGGGGAGGCCCCCTCACCAGGGGATGACGCCCTCGTCGTCGAAGAAGCCGCCGCGCGGCCCGTCGTCGGGCAGGGTGGCGAGCCGGATCGCGATGGCCGCGCCCTGTTCGGGAGTCCGAGGCGCGGCGAAGCCGGTGAAGTCAGTCGCGACATAACCGGGGCAGGCGGCGTTCACGATGATGTTCGTGTCGGCGAGCGCGCGGGCGTACTGCACGGTGATGCTGTTGAGCATCGACTTCGACGGCGCGTACGCGGCCATGACCGGGCCGGTCCGCAGGGTCAGCGAGCCCATGTTGCTGGACATGTTGACGATGCGGGGCGCGCCGGCGCGGCGCAGCAGCGAGAGCATCGCGTTCGTGACCCGGACGACGCCGAACACGTTGGTATCAAGGACGGTCCGGACGACGTCCAGGTCAAGCGTGGTGGGGTCCTGCGCGCCGTCGTCGGTCCGGCCGCCGATGCCCGCGTTGTTGACCAGGACGTCGAGCCGTCCCGCTCTGCGCTCGATCGTCGCCGCGGCCGCCGCGACGCTGTCGTCGGAGGTGACGTCGAGGGCCACCCCGAACGCGTCGACGCCCACGGCGCGCAGCCGCTCGACGGCCTCCTCGCGGCGGGCGTCATCGCGGGCTCCGACGGCGACCCTGTGGCCGATCGCGCCGAGCCCTTGCGCGATCGCGTAACCGATTCCCTTGTTCGCGCCGGTGACCAGCGCAATCTTCGTGTCGTTCACGCGGCCCATGCTCGGCGCGCGGGAACGCGCTGTCCAAGACCAGTTGACTATCTTCTGATACTCCCCAGGTATCACACCGTAGACTCGGAATCGTGCGTGATCTGGAAACCCGCGAGCTCCGGTACTTCGTCACCGTCGCGGAGGAGCTGCACTTCGGCCGCGCCGCGGAGCGGCTCGGGATCGCGCAACCGCCGCTCTCCCGCGCCATCCGGCAACTGGAGCAGCGGCTCGGCGCCCGGCTCCTCGACCGCGACCGTCGCGGGGTGGCGCTCACCGACGCCGGCCGGGTGCTGCTCCGCGAGGCGCGGGTGGCCCTCGACGCGGTCACGGCCGCCGCGCGCCGGACGCGCCGCGCCGCGGGCCCGAACCGGCCGCTGGTGCTCGTGACGAAAGCCGGGGCGTCCCACGAACTCCTGCAAAGGCTCCTGGACGCCGTCGCGGCCGAACCGGGCGCGCCGCCGGTCGAGGTCCTCCTGTGCGAAGTGGGCGAGCAGGCCGGGTTGCTGCGCGACGGGCAGGCCGACGTGGCGATCATGCACCGCCCGTTCGACGACCTCGCCGGCTTCGACACCGAAGACCTCGTCGTCGAAGGCCAGGTCGCGATCCTGCCCGCGGCGCACCCGCTCGCCGCACGCGAGCAACTCACGCTCGCCGACGTCAGCGACGTCCCGGACCTGCCGATCGCGCGGTGGCCCCGGCTCGACGGCACCTATCCGCCCGGCCCCGGGCCGGAGGTGCGCACGCAGTCGAAGCTGGCCCAGCTCGTGGCACTGGGACGGACGCTGCTCGTCATCCCCGCATCCAGCCGCGCCTGGCAGTGGCCCGAGCACGTGGCGGTGCCCGTCGTCGACGCGCCGGAGGTCACGACCGTGCTCGCGTGGCCGGCGAGCAGCCGCTCACCTGCGGTCGCCGCACTCGTCCGCTCAGCGGTCGGGCTCTACGAGACCCCGTGACAGCACGAAGCGGTGAAGATCAGGCGGAGACGGTGTCCCGGACGATCAGGCCGGTGCCGCCGTAGGTGAGGCGCTCCGGGCCGTCCAGCTTGCCGGTGCGCAGCGCCCACGTCTCGAACCACCGGGCGAACAGCGGCGGGGGCACGTGGGGTAATAGCTTGCACGGCCACACCGATCAGCACCTCGTGAACGCTCGACGTCCCCGGATCGGCGGTTGAGCCTTGGTCATGCCGCCACCACCGGAGTCCCCACTGGGGGACGAACTCCCCCGCCGGGATGCGGTACTCGCCCAAGCAATCCCCTAAACCCAACCCGGTGGAAGAGCCTGCTGCCCGCTGCGGACCTCTGGCCAGCTGAACTCGACGCCTGCCCCAGCGCGGCCGATGGCCGCGGGTGGACCGCGCAACCAACTTCCGGGTGGCGCGACAAGCCGAGGGCCTGATGGGCGCCGCGGTCCATGTGGTGCCGGTTCGTCGGGTGAGGCCACTCCAGCGTCCAGCGCGGGCGGCCGGTACAGCTCGGGTGGCTGGGTTCCAACGCCGGTGCGCGGCATCGAGGACCGGGCAGGCGCCGTCACGAGGAGAGCAGGTCCATCGAGAACCCGACGGCGAACAGGGTGAGACCGATCCATTTCAACCGGGTCTCCAGGCCCGCGCGGGTTTTCAGGTTCCCGAGCGTGGTCACCACTAGCCCTTCGAGCAGCAGCAGGCACACCAGATATCCGACGGCACCCAGGAGTCCACCGATGATGACCCCGACGGCGATCGTTACCACGACAACAAAAATTGGCGTCGGGTCGTTGTTGGGTGAGGTGTCCTCGTAGTGCGCGGCGGCGAACACGAGAAAGCCCGCCACGACAGCGCCCGCGATGACGAACGCCCGTAAACCTGCTGGGTCGCCCGGCGGCGGTGGGGGCGGTTTGGGAGGTCCCGTGGCCGGAACGTGTTCGCCCTGCCATCGGGCGCGTAACTGGGCACGCCAGTCCCGCAGCGTGACATGCAACGCCGTCAGCTTCGTGATCGCCGGCGCCTTGCTGGATGCGAGCAGGTGGAGCGTCATTCCCACGAGCCCGTTGAGGAGCACCAGGCTGATCACATACGCGACCTCGCCGAAACCCACGCCGAGCATCCAGCCAACGAATACGAGAGACAGCTTTCCTAGTGTCTGCGCCGCGGCCGAACCGGTAACGTCCCAATACTCTATCTCCGCGAAAACTACCAACGCGATGGCGCCGATGCGGTGGAACGCGATGAGGCCAGGAGGGTGGACGAGCTTCGCCGGTACCGACCGCGCGGATCTCCGGCGTCCAGTGCGCCAGCGCCGCATGGTCGAGACGAGCCGGATACGCCTGTTCCGCAGGTGCGTGTGGACGGCTTCCATCCTTGTCCGGCCCAGTAGGTCGATCACGACGGTGAGGCCGCCGAGGAACTCGAGTGTCTTCCCGAGCCGCCCCCACCACAGAACCACGATCCCGAACACCCGGAGTTGGGCGGTGTCCTGGCCTGCGAGCCATTCACGCCATGCGTGTAGCAGATCCCACATGTCTCCCCAGTCCGTGCCAGCCGTCCGATGTCCTATTTGCGGGGTCGATCGTCCACGCTCAAGGAGAGATTCTGGCAGCAGCTATCCGGACAGCCCGAAGACCATCGTGGATGGTCACCGCGAACACGACACAGATGAATCCAACCCGGCGCCAGTAGCCTCAGTGGATGCGCGACTGACCAGCGCGGACGGTCGGCGCCGCGAGGCGGAGGCGTTCGAATACCCTGCGAGGTGGGGTACCCAGCGAAGGGAGCCGCGCTCGCGCGCGGCTGCGACGCTGCGGCGTTGCAGCCGGGCTGCCGAGAGTGCCGCGAAAGCAGGCCGAGCGCTGACCGCGTCGCACCCTCGGCTCCACCTCCACGACCAGCTCGGGCTTCGCCCGGCGCACACCAGGCCGGATCGAGGTTCGGTTCGACCGCCGGTGGGACACCTGGGGCGGCTGCTGGTGCTCGCCGCGCTGTCCCGCGGCCGCGGCTACGCCTGGTCCACGTCGAGCCCGGATCCTGCCGGTTCTGGAAGACGCTAACGCCCCATCTACCTGCTCGTTTCAGCACCGAGACCCGAGGCGCCACCACAGCCGTTCAGCGTAGCGGCGCACCATCTCCCGGCGGCGCGAAGTCAGCCCTTCCATGATCGCGCGAATGGTAGGCCGGTCCGGCAGGCTCTCGTGGAACGGGTCGTTCTTCTCCGACACCCACCGCTCTTCGGCGTAGCGGCGCAGGCTGGCCAGCGCGTGGTCGTCCAGCTCCTCGCTCACCGCCTCCACGGCGACCTTGTCCAGCGACCACTCGCCGGGGAACGGGTAGCCGAGATCGCGCATGAAGGCCTCGTACAGCACATGCGGGTGGCACCCCATGGCATTCGCCAGCCGAGTCAGCGTGACCGGGTCAGGCGGGCGCTTGCGCACCGCCGCCTCGCGCCTCTTGAAATACACGGCGAGGGACTCGGGCGAAACGCTCTGCCACTGGCTGCTCCATTTGAGTGTCTGGGCATGCGTACCACGTAGGGCCAGTGATCACACAATCGGCCGGTGCTGCTGCATCGTGCGCCAAAAGGCCTGGAGGGCTCGCAACTTTCGTGTATGCAGTCAACTCCCCTGGACTGCTGGCGTGTCACGCGGGGCGCCAGCTATCAGCAAGTGGGAGACGTCCACATGCGACCGATGCGAACGAAAGGAGGAACACTCCGGTGTGGAGAAATCTCTGCCTGACTGTCCGATTCCGAGCGTCCACAGGCTCTGCGCTGGAATTTTCTCCCGTGACATAAGTAGTGCCGACACTCGGATCCACTCGAATGGACTATCGTGGTGCTCGATGAGAGCGGGCCCCGTATCGCGAGGACACGAGGGCCGGTGTGGGCTTGCTACTTCACGGGCTGTCCAATCACGACTTGGCCTCTACCAAGGGATGCTTGGGTAGGTAGCCGACTGCGGGCAGAATGCGTGTCTCCTCGGTCGCCAGTTCGACTGCGGCAACGATCCGCGTCGGCAGCTTGGTCGAGACAACGGGCGCGAGCTGCCGGGTCGGTTCGTCTTCGATCGCGGTGGCCAGGTCCTCGGGCGTGCGAGTCATCCAGCTCTGGTCCTTGGCCTTGAAAATCGCCCAGTACATGGCCGGGCGGATCAGCAGCAGGTTCACCAGGGACACCAGTGGCGTGAGGAAGATCCACGCCGTCAGGCGGGTGCCGAGCTTCATCTCCGGCCGCATCGCCGCGTACATCGCGGTCTGTGCCCAGGTCATGATCACCCAGTAGCCGAAGCCCTGTATCAGCACGAGCTTGCTCTGTCCGGGCAGCAGGATCAGCACCCAGGCGTACACCAGCGGGCTGACCAGAGTGAAGATCATGCCGTATGCGCGGAACAGCAGAGGGATGAGCGGGAAGTGCTCGATCTCCCAGCCGACGTAGCGCCAGTAGCTCTTGAACCACCGGACTCGCTGCCGCCACATCTGCCCCAGGTGCTCGGGCAGTGCGGAGTGCACCAGGGCCTCGTTGACGGCGACCACCTGCCCGCGCAGGAGTGCGTAGTGGGTCAGGCGCCGGTCGTCCCCGGCGGTGCCGGAGGTGACGTAGTCCTCCAGGTTGTCGTAGACCAGGTCGGCCCGGTAGATGGCCAGGATGCCCGACGTCGGTGCGACCGCGCCGAGGATGGACCGGGCTACCCGGGTGACCATGCACCAGGTGACCATTTCCAGGTCCACGATCCGCGTGAGCAGGTTCCGGTGCCGGTTCTCCACGAGCGTGAGGCCGGTGGCCGCCTGAATCCGATCGTTGGACATTGCCCGCAGGACGTGGGCGAGGGCGTGCTTGTCCAGCACGGAGTCCGAGTCCACCGTGACGATGTAGTCGACCTTGCGCCGGTCGAGCTTGTTCAGCACGTTGGCCTGGGCGTGCCGCTTGCCCTGGTTGGTCTGGCGGTGCCAGGTGACCAGCGGGTGGTGGAACGGTTCGACCGGGACGGCGGAGCCGTCGTCGACCACGTGGATCTCATCCGGCGGCCGGGTCTGTTGCACCAGGGCCATGACGGTCCGGCGCAGCAGCTCGGCCTCTTCGTTGTAGGTGGGGACGATCGCGACCACCCACCCCTTCGCAACCGGCAGGTGGGTGAACTTGCGGCCGATCACCGCCGCCCCGAGGTAGTAGATCATGATCGCGGTCGCCACCGTGTAGAACCAGAAGGTGACGCTGGTGGGCTCTGAGTGCCCCCACACGAAGTGGTAGTAGGTCGTCCATGCCGTCGCGGCGAGCACGGAGACGACACAGGCCAGCAGCGGCCAGAACCGGCCGGACTTACTTGCTGTCGACACGGTGCCTCCGTCGAGAGCCGAAGCGGTACAGCACGATCCCGAGGACGATGAGGGCGACGGCGATGGCCACCATCCATTCCAGGCCGAAGTGAATGCCGGCAATGGTGAAGCCAGCGGCGCCGGTGTAGGCGAGCTTAGGGGTGTACACGATTCTCCTCGGGTCAGAGCACCTGGAGGTGCGGAAGCGTGAGTCGGTAGGTGGCGTCCAGAACCAGCTCCTCGTCGGCGAGCCAGTCCAGATCGAGGCCGGGATGGGCGGTGTGCACGATCACCAGATCCCACGACCCTTCCGGCGCATCGGCGGTCATCACGTGCTCGCCGACGCGGATCTGGTCGACCAAGGGGTCCGTGAAGTGGACGTCGGCGCCGCGCCGGTTCAGCTCCGCGATGATCTCCAGGGCCGGAGACTCGCGGACGTCGGCCACGCCAGGCTTGTAGGCCACACCCACCACGAGGACGCGAGCGCCGAACAGCGCGATGCTGTTGTCAGCCAGCACCTCCTGGGCGCGACGCACCACGTCGAGCGGCCGGTGCGCGATGGCGGTCATCGCGGCCTCGGTGATCGGGGAGCTGACGCGGCGACGGCGCAGCTCCCAGAGGAGATAGTGCGGGTCGCACGGGATGCAGTGCCCCCCGACACCGGGGCCAGGATAGAAGGGCATGAATCCGAACGGCTTCGTGGCCGCCGCCGTGATGATCTCCATCGGGTCGAGATCGAGGGAGCGGACCGCGCTGGCGAACTCGTTGGCGAAGGCGATGTTGACGGCCCGAAACGTGTTCTCCAGGAGCTTGGTGGCCTCGGCCGCCTCCGGCGAGGAGACCACGTGCACCACCGGCGCCGAGTCGGCCAGCAGCCCGATTGCTCGACGGGTGCACTCGTCGGTGACGCCACCCACCACCCGAGGGGTGCGCTCCGGCACGTGGTTGGCATCACCGGGGTCGATCCGCTCGGGGCTGAACGCCACGAAGACGTCGCGGCCCACGAACAGCTCGCGCGCCTCCAGTTCGGCCACGAGCAGATCGCGCGTGGAGCCGACATAGGTGGTGGAGGTCAGAACGATCGTCTGGCCGGGCATCGCAGCCTCGGCAACCATGACGCACGCATCGTGCAGCGGCCCCAGGTCCGGGACGAGGTGCTCGTCCACGGGCGTGGGAACGCACACGACGATCGCGCCCACCTCGGAGAGCCGCGTCGGCTCGTTGGTGATTTCCAGCCGCTCGCTCAGGTGCCGGGCAAGACGCTGGTGGTCACTGGCCAACAGATCGGCGCGGTCAGCCTTGATATCTGCCAGGCGGCTCTCCGAAATGTCGAAGCCGACGACCTGGCGACCGGCTTCGGCGAAGGCGAGCGCCGTGGGGAGCCCGACGTACCCGAGGCCGACGATGGCCACGGAGTCGAGCGTGACAGGAACCCCATCAGATCGATCACCTGATTGGGGCAGGAGGACAGAGGTCATGAACTTCCCCTGGATGCGCTGACAGCGATCTTGTTCGCTGTGTCAGCCCCTTCATCGCCGCCACAGAATCGGACGTTAACGGCGTTCAACCTCGTAAATCGGCAACAAACCGGCGGTATTCGATCTTCACCCGGCAGATACCAGCAGGTGGATCATGGGATCTTTTCCCATGATGATCCATCACAGAGCGCTCCTGATCGACGTTCAACTTCACTCGAATGGTCCAAAACTCGGCGGACGCTCAGGAACGCGCTGTTAGGCTGCCACGGCCTCGCCCGCCCCCTCCGGGTCGTGTTTGGATGCGCTGCTGGAGGCAGGCTGCGCGGGCGAGGCGCCTAGCTCTGCTCGCCTACGACACCGGCACCGCCCGCCGGATCGCCGAGCCGATGCCCACCCAGGCCACCGTCGAAGGCGACGCGCTGCTGCAAGCCGACATCGAGGTCGAGGACTGCTACTTCCGGATGCTCATGCCCGACGAGATCAAGCTCGCCATGGCCTTCCGGCACGACTTCGTGCTCCTGGGCAACAAGCGCGAGCAGGTCAAACTCGCCGGAAACGCCGTCACCCCGCCCGCCGCGCGCGACCTCAATGCCCTCGCGGCCTGACCGGCAGGTGGCACGCCCCGCAGCGGGCGGGCCACCAGCCCCACAAACTCGAAGACCAAGGAGAGATCCGATGAACACCGCTGCCGTGAAGAAGGCCCGCGCCGAGCTCGGCGACGACCACGAGTTCCTGTGCCGGGCGCTGGAAGGCCGCTACGGCGAACCCGCCTCACACCACGCCGACAGCCTGGTCCTCGAACCCGACGAGCTGGCCCAGCTGACCGAACCACAGGTCGCCGACCGGCCGATCGCCCACCTCGAAGCCGACGACGAGTAGGCACGGTGGGGACAACCACGGTCGCCCCCACCTGCCCCAGGTCGGTCGGGTTGCTGTTTCTTCGTCGACGACCACCCCGGCGAGGCGGGTGTATCCGGCCGGAGAGCGGGCGCCGGGATGTGCGTATGCCGACTGCTCCCTCAAACGCCCGCTCTGGCTGGCCCCAAGCTCTCTCCGAACTCTTCGTCCGGGATCCGAGAGGACGTGGCCCCCGCGCTGAGACGGCACGGGGGCCACGTTTATGTCAACGCCCACGACAGCGTCCGGATCCTGCGCCACATCACCGAGAAGAGCTTCGACGCCTACTCCTGGCAGACGGTGTCGCGCAAGGCCGAGTTCATCGCCCAGGTCATGCGCCGGACGCCTGGATGTGCGCGAGATCGAGGACATCGGCGACGCGGCGCTGTCCTACAACGAGGTCAAGGCCTTGGCGACCGGCCGGCCCGAGGTCATCGAGCACGCCGAAGCCAAGGCCGAACCCACCCGCCTGGAACGGCTGCAGCGCTCCCATGACCAGAACCGGGCCCGGCTGCACCGGCAGGTCGAGGACGCCCGTGCCCGGGTGCCCGAACTCGAGGAAAGACTGGCCGACACCCGGCGCGCGGCGGTGACCGTGCCGCCCACCCGCGGCGAGGCGTTCGCGCTCACCCTGCGCGACGGCACCCGGCTCACCGACCGGGCCGCCGCCGGCGACGCGCTCGTCAACCAGCTCGCCGAACTCGCGCAGCTGGCCCAACGACGCCGGTCAGCCGGCCAGCGGGTTTGTCCGCGCGCACGATCGCCGAGTGCATGTTCTCGGCCGCCTCGTGCGTCGGCGTGATCTCGATGTCGGTGAACCCCGCTTCGGCCAGGCCGGACCGGTACTCGGCGAAGCTCAGCGCACCCGCGATGCAGGCGGTGTACTCGCCGCGCTCGGCCCGCTCGGCGACGGTCAGCTGGTCCTCGGCGACCACGTCGGAGATGCCGAGCCGCCCGCCGGGCTTGAGCACGCGGAACATCTCGGCGAACACCGCGGGCTTGTCGACCGACAGGTTGATCACGCAGTTGGAGATGATCACATCGACCCGGTTCGCCGGCAGCGGGATCGCCTCGATGTGCCCCTTGAGGAAGTCCACGTTCGCCGCTCCGGCCTGCTGCGCGTTGGCCTGTGCGAGCGCGAGCATCTCCTCGGTCATGTCCAGTCCGTACACCCTGCCCGCCGGGCCCACCCGCCGCGCGGACAGCAGCACGTCGATGCCGCCGCCGGAGCCGAGATCGAGCACCGTCTCGCCCTCGCGCAGCTCCGCGACGGCCACTGGGTTGCCGCAGCCCAGGCTGGCCAGCACCGCTTCAGCCGGCAATGACGACCGCGCCGCCGCGTCGTACAAGCCGCCAGTCAGGTCGGGCACCTCGCTGTTGCATCCGCCGCCACAACACGACGCCGCCGCTCCGGTGCTCGCCCGCACCGCCGCCTCCGCGTACCGCTCGCGCACCTGTTCACGCAGCTCCCGCGTCTGCTCACTCACTTGAAACACCTCCACACCCGAATATCGATGCCCGTCGATGACAACCCCTGAATCGATGGACGTCAAGATAGAAGTTTGTTTAGATAGGGGCGTGTCGAAACAGCTGCCGATGGTGGACGCCGGGACCGAGTGTTGCTCACCGTTGGTGCGAGAGCCCCTGTCCGCGGCACAGGCCGCGGACCTGGCCAAGGTGTTCAAGGCCGTCGGCGACCCGGTGCGGTTGCGGCTGCTGTCGCTGATCGCCTCCCACGACGGCGGCGAAGCCTGCGTGTGCGATCTGACCGGCACCTTCGACCTGACGGGGCCGACCATCTCCCACCACCTCAAGGTGCTGCGCGAGTCCGGCCTGATCACCGGCGAGCGGCGCGGCACCTGGATCTACTACCGCGTGCAGCCCCAGACCCTGGCCCGGCTCTCGGCCGTCCTCACCCCCGCGGAAGGCTCGGTGGTGACGGCGTGACGACCACCGACACGGCGCCCGCCGGGGTTGTCGGCAAGCTGTCCACGCTGGACCGGTTCCTGCCGGTGTGGATCGGCGGGGCGATGGTCCTCGGGTTGCTGGCCGGACGCTGGATCCCCGGCCTGGGCACTGCCCTCGATGCGGTGGCCATCGACGGGATCTCGCTGCCGATCGCGCTCGGGTTGCTGGTGATGATGTACCCGGTGCTGGCCAAGGTCCGCTACGACCGGCTGGACTCGGTCACCCGCGACCGGAAACTGCTCTGGCCCTCGCTCGTGCTGAACTGGCTGGTCGGCCCGGCGCTGATGTTCGCGCTGGCCTGGCTGCTCCTGCCGGACCTGCCCGAGTACCGCACCGGCCTGATCATCGTCGGCCTGGCCCGCTGCATCGCCATGGTCATCATCTGGAACGACCTCGCCTGCGGCGACCGCGAGGCCGCCGCGGTGCTGGTCGCGCTCAACTCGGTCTTCCAGGTGATCATGTTCGGCGTGCTGGGCTGGTTCTACCTCTCGGTGCTGCCCGGCTGGCTCGGCCTGGACACCACCGCGCTGAGCGTGCCGGGCTGGCAAATCGCGAAGAGCACGCTGATCTTCCTCGGCATCCCGCTCGTGGCCGGTTACCTCACCCGTCGCCTCGGCGAACGCGCCCGCGGGCTCCAGTGGTACGAGTCCCGTTTCCTGCCGCGCATCGGGCCCATCGCCCTGTACGGGCTGCTGTTCACCATCGTCGTGCTGTTCGCCCTGCAGGGCAACGAAATCACCAGCCGTCCGCTCGACGTCGCCCGCATCGCGCTGCCACTGCTGGTCTACTTCGGACTCATGTGGGCCGGCTCCTACGCCCTCGGCAAGGCGATCGGCCTGAACTACGAGCGCACCACCACGCTCGCCTTCACCGCGGCGGGCAACAACTTCGAGCTCGCCATCGCCGTCGCTGTCGCGACCTTCGGCGCCACCAGCGGCCAAGCCCTCGCCGGCGTGGTCGGACCGCTCATCGAAGTGCCGGTCCTCGTCGCGCTCGTCTACGTCTCGCTCGCCCTGCGCCGCCGATTCACCCAGCCGGAGCCCACCCCATGACCACACCCGAAGTCCTCTTCGTCTGCGTCCACAACGCCGGCCGCTCCCAGATGGCCGCCGCCCTGCTCGACCACCACGCCGCCGGACGCGTCACCGTCCGCTCCGCCGGATCCGCCCCCGCCGACACCGTCAACCCCGCCGTCGTCGAAGTCATGGCCGAACTCGGTCTCGACCTGTCCAAGGAATTTCCCAAGCCGCTGACCACCGAGGCCGTGCAGGCGGCCGACGTCGTGATCACCATGGGCTGCGGCGACGCCTGCCCCGTCTTCCCCGGCAAGCGCTACCTCGACTGGCAACTCGACGACCCCGCCGGCAAAGGCGTCGACGCGGTACGTCCCATCCGCGACGAGATCGACCGGCGCGTGCGCGCCCTGCTCGACGAACTCGTGCCCGCACGAGCGTGATCCGGCCAGGGGTTTGGTGCGCGCCCACCCGCTCATCGGGCTGGTGAGGATCGGGCATCCCGAGTGGCGGGCCGCGCCATCGAGCACGGCCTTCCCGGAGAACGCCACGGGCCCAACCGGCCGAGAGCGGGCTGCCGCGGGACGCGGCTCGGTGAAGGACCAAACACCGGTTGCGCCGGCGCCGGAGCAGGCACCGTGCAGCAGGCGGGGCGCCGCTCGGCGAGCTCGCGGTCCAGGTGCTGAATGTCCGCGTCGCACAGCAAGTACCTCGGCAGGCTGGACAGCGGCATCAGCACCTGGCTTGGCGTCGCTGACCCGGACCGGGCTCGCGCCGGCGTAGACCTTCCGAGAGGGGCATCGCCAGCCGACCACGGCGTTGTCGCCGAAAACCCAGGGTTCTCGCATGCTCGACAACGACGGCGGCTGGGACCGCAACGGCAACCGCTGTGTCAAGTGCCGGATGCGGCACCGGCTGGCACATGACGACCGAGAGTGGCGGCTTCGTCGAAGGTTCGCGGGCGGGTGCCTCAGAGCAGTTTCCGCAGTGCCTCCCGCAGCGTGGTGAGTGCGGTTTCGGGCTGGTCCCAGAACACCATGTGCCCAGCGTCCGGGACCTCCACGACCTCGGCCGACGGGTTGGCCCGGGCGGCTTCCGCTGCGCCTTCGGCCGTCACGACCGGGCTGTCGCCGCCGTAGAGGAGGGTCGCCGGGGCGGGCACGCGGGGCCAGTGGTCGAAGAAGTCCTCCGACTCGAAGCCCGCGTGGGTGGCGGCGATGGCGGTGCGGGAGCACGACGACAGCCACCGGGCGCGCAGCTCCTGCTCCCGCCGCGGCCACCGTGGCCAGGACTGCGCCACCTCGTCGGCGTCCGTGCCGCGCCGGGCCTGCTCGAGTTGCCCGAGGAACGCCTCGAGTGTGGTGGGGTACGGGCCGCGGCCGGGGCCGCTCATCGGCGGGTCGACCAGGATCGTGCCGCGCACCTCGCAGCCGGCGGTGGCCGCGGCCGCGATCCGCGCCCCCATCGAGTGCCCGAGCAGGACGGGTCGCTCCAGACCCAACCCCGAGACGACGGCAGCGACATCGGTGGCATAGGTAGCCAGGTCGTAGCCCTCCGGCTCGGTGTCCGCGCTGTCGGACAGCCCGCGGCCCCGGACATCGAGCACGATCGGGCGCACCAGGTCGGCGAGCTCGCGCGCGACGAAGTCCATCGTGATCGCCGGGCTGGTGATGCCGGGCAGCACGAGCACCGGGACGCCGTCGTCCGGCCCGTAGTCGAGCAGGTGCAGCCGCACCTGCCCGGACCGGACCCAGCGGCTGGTCGCCGGGATGTCGCCGAGGTCGGCGAGTGCGGGCTGGCCCAGTGTGCGCTCAGCCGGGGACTCGGCCGGGATCGCGGAAATCATGTCAGGAAACCCTTCTGCCGGCCCGATCCACCGCGCCGAGGTAGGCCACGGCGTCCTCCAGGCCGATCACATCGGCGTATTTGGCGTGCAGGTCGAACAGCGCGGCCTCGTGCGGCCCGCGGGCCCGGTCCCCGCAGGCCTCGCGCACGACGAGGGTGTTGAAACCGGATTGGACGGCGTCGACGGCCGTCGCCCGGACGCACCCGGACGTGGTGGCGCCGCACACCAGCACGGTGTCCGCGCCCAGCCCGGTCAGCAGCGCCGCCAGCCCGGTTCCGTGGAACGCCGACGCGCCCTTCTTCAGCACGAGGTGGTCACCGTCGCGGCGGTCCAGCCGGGGATCGAGCGCGACGGCTTCACTTCCTTCGCGCAGGGCGCGCAT
Organism: Amycolatopsis thermophila; assembly: GCF_030814215.1. NCBI lineage: Bacteria > Bacillati > Actinomycetota > Actinomycetes > Pseudonocardiales > Pseudonocardiaceae > Amycolatopsis > Amycolatopsis thermophila. Next base: position 6,766,415 of record NZ_JAUSUT010000001.1, read on the forward strand.
CCCGGGCGCCTTGCGGAGCCAGGCGACGGCATCGCCGCCGGCCTCGGCCGGCGTGTAGCTGATCGCCGTGTAGATCACCGGGACGTGGCGCGGCCGGGCCGCGGCGACGAGCGCGGCGGCCGCGGTCACCTCGGCGGTCAGCTCGGCTCCGGACGGGAAGCCGGGTTCGGTGAAGCCGCGGGTCAGGTCGACCACGACCAGGGCCGGGGACTGTCCACGGGGGACGGTGGCGCCGAACCCGGCCCGGTCGTAGACGGCGTCGGTCTGCGCGCCGTGCAGGCCGTGGTGGTCATCGACGGGCACGCTGCAGCTCCTTGATCAGTTTGTCCTGGGTGCGGATCCGGCCCAGCAGCCAGCCCTGGAACAGTCCGAGTGCGGCGGCGGCCGCGATGGCGGCGTACCGCTTGGCGCCCGGGGGAAGCAGCATGGCCAGCCCGTCGAGCGACTCCCCACCGCCCGACGGGACCGGCGCCGCGGGTGCGGGACCGGCGCCACCGGCCGGGGCGGGCTGTGCGCGCAGCTGGCCGGCGAGGTTGCGGGCGAACTGGTCGAGCAGCCGGGTGGAGACGGCTCCGATCGCGCTCTTGCCGAACTGGGCGAGCTTGCCCCGGAGGGACAGGTCGGTGCGCAGGTCGATGGCGGCGCCGCCGGGAGCCTCGCGCACGGTCAGCGTCACGTCCGCTTCGGCGTCCCCGTTTCCGTGGGTGTCCGCTCCTCGCGCCGACAGCCGCAGCCGCCGCGCGGCGGTGTCGACCTCGGTGAACCGCACCTTGCCGGAATAGGCGGCGGTGATCGGGCCGACCTTGACCTTGACCCGGCCCAGGTAGGCGTCGCCCTCCTGCCCGTCGAGGGTGGCACCCGGCAGGCAGCCCGCCACCCGCTCGACGTCGTTGATCAGGGCGAACACCGCGTCGGGGTCGGCCGGAACGGACAGCTGGTTTTCCAGGATCACGGTGCAGTTTCCCTCTCGGTGTCGAGGCGGCGGGCCGCGGTGGCCGCGACCGCGTCCACGATCGTCTGGTAGCCGGTGCAGCGGCACAGGTTCGCCGAGAGCGCTTCGCGGATCTCCTCCCGTCCCGCGTCCGGCTGCTGGGCGAGGAAGCCCTCGGCGAGCATGAGGAACCCCGGCGTGCAGAAGCCGCACTGCAGCCCGTGGTGCTCGCGGAACGCCTCCTGCAGATCGGACAGCTCACCGTCCCGGCCGAGCGACTCGACCGTGCGGATGTCGGCCGCCTCCGCCTGCACGGCGAACACCAGGCAGGCCCGCACGGGTTCGCCGTCCACCAGGACGGTGCACGCCCCGCAGACGCCGTGCTCGCACCCGGCGTGCGCGCCGGTGAGGCCGAGGTCGTGGCGCAGCACGTCGAGCAGGGTCTTGCGGGGCTCGACGAGGGCCTCGTGGTCCTCGCCGTTGACGTTCAGGACGATCAGGTGCCGATCGTTCATGACGGGACGCTCATTTCTCGGTCGGCCGCCGCGTCGAGCGCGGCGAGCACGGTCTGCGGGTGCACCGGCGTGGTGTCGAGTTCCACACCGGTGTGGCGCAACGCGTCGTTGATCGCGTTCAGCACCGCGGCCGGCGCGCCGATGGTGCCGCCCTCGCCGGCGCCCTTGGCGCCGTTCTCGGTGAACGCGCACGGCGTTTCCAAGTGCGACACGGTGATGTCGGGGATCTCCGTGGCCGTCGGGACGAGGTAGTCGATGAAGCTGGCGGCCGACGGCTCGCCGTTGTCGGCGTAGGTGACCTCCTCGAACAGCGCGCCGGCGATGCCCTGGGCGATCCCGCCGCGGCACTGTCCGTCGACGACCTTCGGGTGGATCACGACCCCGCAGTCCTCCACGCACGCGTAGCGCAGGATCGTGACGCCACCGGTGCCCGGATCGGCCTCCACGACGACGGCGTGCGTGGCGTTGGAGAAGGTGCCGTCGCCGGGCACGTCGAAGCTCGCCGTGGCGGTCAGCGTCGGTTCGACGTCCTTGGGCAGCAGGTGGCTGCGCAGGTAGGCGACGTCGGCGATCTCCTCGAACGACGCCCGGCGGCCCGGATCGTCGATCTGGACCACGCCCCCGTCCCCGTCGAGGCGGACGTTGTCCGGGCTGGTGTCGAGCAGGTGCGCGGCGATCCGGCACAGCAGTTCACCGAGTCGCGTGGCCGCCAGCGCGACGGCCGAGCCGCCGATGGTCACCGACCGCGAGGCGAAGGTGCCCCATCCGTAGGCGATGCGCTCGGTGTCGCCCTGGCGCAGCTTCACCTGGTCGACGTGCAGTCCCAGCCGGTCGGCGACGATCTGCGCGAGCGTCGTCTCGTGGGACTGCCCGTGGTTCACGGTGCCACTGGTGACGACGACCGAGCCGGTGGTGTCCATCCGGATCTCGGAGATGTCGAACCCGGGCACCACGGTCATCTTCCGTTTCGCGAAGGCCTCCGACCCGTACCCGGTCCGCTCGGAGAAACAGCAGAACCCGATGCCGATGTGCCGGCCCTCGGCGGCCGCGCTGTCGCGGAGTTCGTACCACCCCTCGTCGCGCAGCGTGGCTTCGGCCAGGTCGAGCGACTCCCGGTAGGTGCCGGGGTCGTAGGTGATGCCGTTGACCCCGGTGTAGGGGAACCGGGTGATCAGGTTGCGCCGCCGGATGTCGAGCGGGTCGACGCCGAGTTCGCGGGCGGCGCGCTCCATGACCCGCTCGATCGCCATCACGTACTGGGGCCGGCTGACGCCGCGGTACGGCGCGGTGGGTGCCTTGTTGCTGGTGATGGCGCGGGCCCGGACGCGGTAGGCGGGCACCTGGTACACGCTGGGCATCTCCGCCGACGCCATCAGCGGCTCGATCCCGGCGGTGAACGGGTAGCAGGAGTAGGCGCCCATGTCGCACACGATGTCGACGTCCAGCGCGGTGATCCGCCCGTCGGCGTCGAAGGCCGCGCGGGTGCGGTAGCGCTGCTCCCGGGCCAGGAACCCGGCCGTCAGCGCCTCGCGGCGGTCTTCGATCCACTTCACCGGCCGGTTCAGGCGCCGGGCCGCGGCCGCCACCGCGATCTCCTCGCGGCCGACCACGCACTTCTGGCCGAACCCGCCGCCCATGTCCGGGACGGTGACCCGCACGGTCCGCTCGGGGACGCGCAACGAGCGGGCGAGCGCGGTGCGCACCTGGTGCGGGACCTGGGTGCACATCTGCACGAGCAGCTGGTCGTCGTGGTCGTCCCAGGACGCGATCACCCCGCGCGTTTCGAGCGGGAGGGCGTTCTGGCGTCCGCTACGGGTGACGACCTCGACGACGCATCCGCTCGCGTCCGCGAAGGCCTCGTCGACGCCGGGAGTGTCGAACATGGACACATCCAGCAGCACGTTGCCCGGCGCTTCCTCGTGCACCAGAGGGGCGTTCTCGGCGAGCGCGGTCTCCTCCGAGACGATCGCCGGAAGGGGTTCGTAGTCCACCACCGCCAGTTCGGCGCCGTCCTCGGCGAGGTAGGGGTCTCGGGCGACGACGAGCGCGACCGGCTCGCCGACGAACCGCACCTTCTCCCGGGCCAGGATCGGCATCGCGGTCGGCGCGAACTCCTCGGGCGGGCGGTCCAGGAGCGCGACGATGTCGCCGAGGTCGAGGTCGGCCGCCGTGTAGGCGGCGACGACCCCGTCGACCGCCAGGGTGGCCGACAGGTCGATCCCGGTGATCCGGGCGTGCGCGACCGTCGAGCGGACGAAGCTCGCGTGCAGCGTGCCCGGCAGCTGGATGTCGTCGACGAAGCGTCCCCGGCCGGTGAGCAGCCGCGGGTCTTCCCGCCGGGGCACCGACGCGCCGACCCAGCGTCCGCCTCGCCCGTCGAACTGCGGAGCTGCGTCGCTCATCGCGTCACTCCTTTCTGCCAGGCCTGGTGCAGGGCCTGGACGACCAGGGTCCGGGTGAGCCGGCGGCGGTAGGCGCTGCTGCCGGCGTCGTCGCCGGGTGGGTCGACGGCGGCCGCGGCGGCGTCGGCGCACGCGGCGAACAGGTCCGGCCCGTGATCGCCCCCGGCGAGGACGGCCTCGGCTTCCGGGACCCGGATGGGCGCGGGCGCGACCCCGCCGACGACCACCCGGCCGCCGTCATCGCCGAGGCTGACGGCGACGTCGACGAGCGCGAAGTCGCCGTGGCGGCGGGCGAACTCGGTCAGCGCGGCCCGGGGCGCGGGCCGGGTGAAGCGCACCGCCGTGACGACCTCGTCCGGTTCGACGGCGGTGGTGTAGAACCCGTGGAACATCTCCGCGGCCGGGATTTCCCGCCGCCCGCCGGGGCCTTCGGCGACGATCACGGCGTCGAGCAGGAGGGCGAGCAGGCACCATTCGGCGGTGGCGTCGCCGTGCACGATGCTGCCCGCCACGGTGCCGCGGGAGCGGATCGGCAGGTGCCCGACCCACCGCATGGCGCGGGAGAGCACGTCGAAGTCCGGCCCGAGCTCGGCTCCGGCCACCTCGACCGCCCGATGTGTGACCAGCGCGCCGATCTCCAGCTGCCCACCCTCGCGCCGCAGCCGGGTCAGGGCGGGATCCCGGCGCAGCGGCCCCAGATCGACCAGGGCGCTGGGCCGGGCGAGCCGGAAGTTCATCATCGGGATCAGGCTCTGTCCGCCCGAGATCAGCTTCGGTTCCTCGCCCGCCGCGGCGAGCTCGCCGAGCAGGCCGACCGCGTCGGGAACGTCGTGCGCCCGGTGGTAGGCGAACGCGGCGGGCTTCACGGTGTCGACCTCCTGTCAGTCACGCTCACGGCACCTGCGTGGATTTCGCGGGCACCACGGGCTCGGCCGCCACGGTGATCCGGTCGAGCTCGCGGCCCCGGGTCTCCGGCGCCCCCACCATCATGAACACCACCGCGGCCACCACGAGACCGCCCAGCACGGTGAACGTCAGCGGCAACCCGAGCACCGGCCACAGGAGGCTGCCGAACACCAGCGGCGCGAAACCGGTGATGGCCCGGCTCGACGACGACGCCCAGCCGAAACCGGAGGCCCGCAGTTCGGTCGGGTACAGCTCGGAGACGTAGGCGTACATCACCGGGATGACCACCAGCGACAGCAGCCCGAACGCGCCGATCGCCACCACCGCCGCGGTGGGTGTGCCCAGCAGCAGCGAGAACACCACCAGCGAGAGCGCGGCGAGCGGCCCGGCGACCGCGACGATCCGCTTCCGGCCGACCTTCTCCACCAGCAGCACCGCCACGGCGACGCCCACGATGCCCAGCGCGTTCATCAGCGCGGTCGAGGCGAACGCGGCGATCTCGCCGAAGCCCTGGGCGCGCAGGATCGACGGCATCCAGCTCAGGGCGGCGTAGTAGACGAGCATGACGGTGATGAACAACGACCACGCGACCGCCGTGATCCGCGGGTTGAACGCCCACACCCGGCGCAACTGGTCGAAGGCGGCCGTGATCGCGCCCCCGCGGGTGTCCTCCACCACCGCCGGCGGGATCGAGTACGGCTCGACGGGCGCTCCCGTGCGGCGGACGAGATCGTCGATGACCGCGCGCGCCTCCGTGTCGCGGCCCTTGCGGACCAGGTACAGCGGCGACTCCGGGACACCGCGCCGCGCCCAGAACAGCAGCAGCGCGGGCAGGATCATCAGCACGAGCATCCACCGCCAGTTCCCGGAGACCGGCACCAGCAACGTCGCCGTGACCGCGGCCAGCGTGGTGCCGACGGGCCACCAGCCGTCCATGGCCGACAGCACCCGGCCGCGGTGCCGCCGCGGCGAGAACTCGCTGACGATCGCGTAGTCCACCGGGATGCACCCGCCGAGCCCGACACCGGCGAGGAACCGCAGGAGCAGGAAGACCGCCACGTTCGGCGCGAACGCCCCGAACACGGAGAACAACGCGAACACCAGCAGCGTGATGCTGAACGCCCGTTTCCGGCCGATGCGGTCGGCCACGGTGCCCCACACCACGGCCCCCACCGCCATGCCGATCAGGTTGGCGGTCGCCACCAGGCCCTTCTGCCCCGGCGACAACCCGAAATCGGCCCCGACCAGTGGCGTGAGGAACCCGTTCAACGCCACGTCCCACGCGTCGAACATGTAGCCGAGGCCACCGATGAGGAAGATCTTTCCCTGCACGCTCCAGCGCCAGGGCAGGTCCTGGACGATCTGATCTCCGGTACGCATGAATCGCTCCGTTGCGATTGTCGGTCAGTTCGCCCGCCTCAGCGCGCGAACTGGTAGTGGATGGACTCGGTGTCGGGATCGGTGAGCGGGCTGCCGTTCCACAGCCAGTCGTAGGACACGTCGGACTCGCCGTCGAACCGGCGCAGCTTCTCGTCGCGCTCGCGTTGCTGCGGACCGTCGGGCAGGTGGTAGAAGCTCATGTTCTGCAGTGACGCGTCCTGGACCATGCCCGCGTGTTTGGCGCGCCGGTCGACGTAGCGGATCAAGGCGCCGTCGATCCCGTCGCGGGTGACGCGCCCCAGCTCCTCGGCGAGCACGGCGGCGTCCTCCATCGCCTGCGACGCGCCCTGCGCCTGGTAGGGCAGCATCGCGTGGCAGGCGTCGCCGAGCAGGGCGACGCGGCCGTCCACCCACACCGGATCCCGCCGGCGCCGGTACATCGCCCACACCGAGACGTCCTCGTCCTTGGCCTTCGACAACACGGTCGGGACCCGGTCGTCCCAGTCCTGGTACTCGGCCGCGAGCTCCGCGGCGGTCGCCGGGCCGCTCCACTCGCGGGCGATCGTCTCGCTGCACGGCACGATCGCGACCACGTTGAGGTACTCACCGCCACGGATCATGTAGTGCACCAGGTGCTTGTCCGGGCCGTACCAGATCGTGGAGTGGTAACGATCGACGAGGAACCGGGTGGCCGGGTCCTGGGCGATCAGGTCGCCGGGGATCAGGGCGCGGTAGGCCATCTCGCCGGAGAACTCCAGCGTGTCGTCGAACCCGGCGAGGTCGCGCACGGCGGAGCGGATGCCGTCCGCCCCGATCACCACGTCCCCGGCGAAGCGGCGGCCGTCGGCCGTGATCACGGCCGGCCGGTGCGGCTGCGCACGGTCCAGCTCGACCACCCGCGCACCGGTCGCCACCTGGACCACCGGCCCGTGGCCGTCCGGGTCGACGCACGCGTCCAGCAGCACGCGGTGCAGGTCGGCGCGGTGGTAGTGCCAGTACGGGGCGCCGTAGGTTCCGGTGACCCGCTGCCCCAGCGGCAGCTGGGCGATGATGCTGCCGTCGGCCCACCGGCGGCGGACCTGGTCCTGCGGCTCGGTCCGCACCCGCTCGAGCTGGGCCCGCAGCCCCAGTCCGATGAGGATGCGGCTGGCGTTCGGGGCGGTCTGGATGCCCGCGCCGATCTCGCCGAGCTGCGGCGCCGCTTCGACCACGGTGACCCGCAGGCCCCGTTGCCGCAGCGACAGCGCCGCGCACAGGCCACCCAGGCCACCGCCGACGACCACGACTTCGAACGACTGGCTCGCTGTCACGCCGACCTCCTCGTCACGCTGTCCGCCACGCCCGCTCCGGCGAGCAGCCGCCCGGCCCCGGGCACGCGCGGTTCGAGCCCGAGTTCGGACAGGATCCGGAACGTGGTCGCGGTCGCCGCCGACAGCACCGGGATGCCCACCTCGTCCTCCACCGCCTGGATCGACGGCAGCGACGGCATCTGCACGCACGCGGACAGCACCAGCGCGTCCACATCGGACAGATCGAGACTGCGGTAGTGCTCGCGCAGGTCGTGCGGGTCCAGCCGGGCCACCGCGAGGTTGTCCGGCACCTCCAGCGACAGCGCGTCGGCCACCTCGACGCCGGCGTCCTCGATGTAGTCGGCCACCGCCTGTGTCAGCGGCTTCAGGTACGGGGTGATGATCGCGATCTTCGCAGCGCCGAGCGCGGCGATCCCGGACAGCAGCGCCCCCGCGCTGGACACGACCGGCGCGGCGCACCCTTCGGCGCGCAGGACGCGGGTGATGTCGTCCTCGGCGGTGCAGTGGTAGCCGGGTCCCTGGGCCATGATCGCCACCAGGCAGGCGGTGGCGACCACGTCCGGGCGGGCGTCGGCGAGCTCGGCCGCCGCGCGCCCCGCCTGGGCGTTCATCGCGCGCAGCTGCTCGGGGTCGACGTGCTGCATGCGGGCCCGCGCGGAGTGGAAGACGAACCGGTCCCCCGGCTCGACCTCCTCCCGGGCACGCAGCATCCGGGGCAGCTCGGTCTCCATCGTGAGGTTCGAGCTGGGGACGATCATCCCGATGTGGTGGTCGGTCATCGCTTCTCCACCGGGCGCATCTCCGGGACGGTCAGCTCACCGGCGTCGACGATCAGCTCGTCGTCGAGGTAGAGCGAGTTGCCGCGCATGGGGATGTCGAAGTGGCACGGCGTGTCGTTGGGGCCGCCGAGCTCGTTGTTCGGGCCGATGGAGAACATCACGTTGCCGTAGAAACTGCGCAGCTCCATGCCCATCCCGCCGGGGAACTGGGTCAGGCCGTGCCAGTGCGCGCGCTCGTCCAGGCCCCAGCCCACGTGGCTCATCCCGTAGCCGCGGGGGTCGTGGAAGCTTTCGATGTAGGAGCGCAGCAGGTCGGCGTCCAAACCGGATGATCCGGCGCCGCCGCGGATGTCGCGGATGAACCCCTCCTCGATGGTGATCTCCACCGGCGTCTGCACGTAGGTGTTGAACGGCAGCAGCACGTCGCCGGGCGAGAGCACGATCTTGCCGTCGACACCGTCGTCGGCGCCGCCGGTGAAGACGAACGCGGCCGGCCAGTGGTCCCAGCGGCCGGGGGTATCGGTGTAGCCGTACTCCGACATCGTCGGGTACATGCCGAGCCGGTAGGTGACGTCGGTGCCGGCCGGGCTGGTGATCCGCATGGTGCTGGCCTTGGCGAGCAGCTCGGCGCCGATCTCCACCCGCTCGCGCAGTTCCCTGGTGGGCATGAGCCGGGCCAGCAGCTCGGGCGGCTCGACCGCGGTGAGGATGCGGGTGCCGGCCTCCTGGATGGCGAACTGTTCCTTGCTGAACAGCAGGAACGTGCAGTCGACCACCATGTCCACGTCCTTGAGCGCCTCCACCGCGCGGGGGATGTTCCCGAGCCCGGAATCGCCGACCGCCCACGCTCCGGACGCGCTGACCGGTGAGGGCAGCCGCATGTGGTAGGTCGCGGCGCCCAGCTGCTGGGCGGCCCACAGGAAGGCGTCGGCGTACTCCGCTCGCTCGCCGCCGCGGGTCAGCACGACCACGGTCTCGCCCTCGTGCACCCCGGAGAACGTCAGCTGGCGCAAGCAGATGTCGTTGAACAGGTTCTGGTCCATCGGTGACCACCTCCGCCATTAATCCGAACACGTACTATCCGGATACGCAAGAGTTGGCGGGGAAGTTCCGGATCGTCCGAGCACGTAGCATTGCGACGGACGGAGCAGTGGGCACGGTCGAGGTGGGAGGAACGGGATGGGTGAGCCGGTGCGCGCGAGCCGACGTGAGCGGGGGGTCCCCGCCGTGACGCCGGCGCCGCCACCCGACCTGCTGGCCGCCCCGGGCTACGGCGCGCGCCGGTTGTACCAGGCCTACCTCGCCGCCTGGAACCGGCACGTGGACCCCGTGCTGACGGGCCCGCAATTCGCCGTGCTGTCCGCGGTCCGCGCCTATCCCGGCAGCGACCAGAGCTCACTGGCCGGCGCCGTCGCACTCGACACCTCGACCATGGCCGACCTCTGCCGCAGGCTGGAAAGCCGGGGACTCATCCGGCGCGTGGAATCCCCCCGCGACGCCCGGCGGAAGCTGCTGTCGCTGACCGAGGAGGGCCAGACCGTCCTCGCCCGGGTCAACCGCCGCGCGCGCAAGCTGGACAGGGCGCTCCTGGCCGGCGACGACATCGCGGACGACGTGGACATCGCGGCGCTGCTCAACGCGCTCGGCGCACGGTGGGAAGCGGTCGCCGCCACCGAAGATCTGCGGTGACGGCGTTCGCCGGGCCGCGGCGCCCCGGGCGGCTAGGGTGTCGGAGTTGAGCCAGTACTCCACGAACTTGCCGTTGTCCATCGGCAGGGTGTCGGTACCGGTGAAGGTGACGTTGGTGCCGGGCTGGGCCTCGGCGCCGGGGAAGCCGCCGGCGTAGGTGCCGGTGGCCGGCCGCCTCGGAATAGTCGCCGTTCCAGACGCGAAGCCAGGCGTCGAGCATCGCCTGGGGGCTGTTGGCGGGCGCCTGGTGGCTGTTCGCCGTAACGGGGTGCGCGGACGAGGTCGACGCTGCGACCGTCGTCGCGCCGATGGCCAGGACGGCCAGGGCAGCGGCGACCGGTGGCACGGGTTCGACCAGCGAGCGGAACGGTCCACGCCATTCCCGAAGAGCACCACCGGCCCTGGTGCCGCACGCCCAGTGGTGGGACAACGCCGACCGCACCCTTCCGCGGTCGCGTCAGCGTGGTGCGCGTTTGAGGGTGACCGAGCTGACCCGGCCGGCGAGTTCGGATGGGATCGCCCAGTCCCCGGGCGCTCCGCTGACGCAGTCCGCGTGCGCACGGGCCGCCTGCACGATCGCTTCGGCGTCCTCGGGTGCCAAGCCGGAAAATCGGACGCGTGCTTTGCCGGGTCCGTCGACGGCGACGACGCCGTCGCGGGGACAGCCGCCGAGGCATTGGACGAAGCGGACCTCGATCCCGGCCGTTGCGGGGTCGTCGGCGAAAGCGTTTTCGAGGGCCTTGCTGAATTCTCCGCTGCGGTGGTTGTCGTAGCGGGGGCAGGTGCGGCAGACGAGCAGCATGGAACCCCTTGGGGTGAGCGGTGGTCCGGTGGGGATCGGCCGGGCCGCCCGCCGTGGAGGCCGGGCGGCCCGGTGGACGCCGGGCGTCAGCGCTGGTCGGGGGTTTCCTTGTGGAACCGGCCGTCCTTCATGATGTAGTGCAGTTTGTCCTTGTCCTGCAGGACCGTGATGTCGGCGAGGGGATCGCCGTCGACGAGCAGCAGGTCGGCCCGGTAGCCGGGCTGGACCTTGCCCAGTTCGCCGGGGCGGAGCATGATCTCGCCGCCCAGGGCGGTCGCCGCCAGGATCGCTTCCATCGGGGTGTACTCGAAGCGTTCGACGAAGTGCTGCAGGTCGCGGGCGTAGGTGCCGTGCGGGGTCCAGGCGAAGCCGTAGTCGCCGCCCGGCAGCACGCGAATGCCGCGCCGGTGCATCTCGATCATCGCGGCGGTGGCCATCTCCAGCTCGCGCTTGTAGCCGGCGGCCTCGGCCGCTTCCTGCGGGTAGCCGAAGTCCCCGGCCTCGTAGAGGGTGGCGACCAGCCAGTTGACACCGGGCGCGACGAAGATCCAGTCCTTGGCGGCCTCGAGCATGTCCATGCCTTCTTCGTCGGTGAAGCTGGCGTGGTAGACGATGTCGACACCGTGCCGGACGCACATCTTGACACTCTCGGCGCTACGGGCGTGGGCACAGACCCGCTTGCCGCGCCGGTGAGCTTCGGTGACGGCCGCAGCGACCTCCTCGTCGGACATGTAGGTGTCCTCGGCGCGCTGGGTGCCGGTGATCTCCTCACCGGTCATCGACAGCTTGATCTGGTCGACACCGATCTCGATCAGACGGCGCACCGCTTTGCGCATCTCCTCCGGCCCGTCGGCGAACCAGGTGATGCCCTTGACCAGTTCCCCACCGGTGACCGCGATCTCCGGCCCGTTGGCGAGGTAGTGCGGGCCGGGAATGCGGCCGGCGTTGATCGCGTCGCGGCAGACGACGTCGAGGCGGTCCTTGGCGGAAGCCGCGCCGAGACACATGGTGTAGCCGGAATCGATGTACGAGCGGGCCGACTCGATCGCGAACAGCAGGTGCTCCTCGACCGGCAGTGCCGCGAGTCCGTCGAGGTCGCCGCTGTTGTTCCAGGTGAAATGCGTGTGCGCGTCGCACAGCCCGGACATCAGGGTGCGACCACGTCCCTCGATGACGCGGGCACCGTCGCCGGCTCCCGGCGCCAGGGCGCCGACCGAAACGATGCGGTCGTGGTCGATGAGCACGTCGCCGCGGTAGGGCTCGGCTCCGGTGGAGTCCAGAATGGACACGTCCTGGAAGAGGATCTTGCTGGCGGGGATGGACATGAGGACCTCCTCATCGTTGAGGGTCAGGGACTTCGTGGTGGACGATCAGAGGAACTTGGCCAGCAGCTCGGTCGTGTCGCCGGCGGCTTCGAGCGCGGTCCAGTGCCCGACGCCCGGCAGGACGTGCACGCTCGCGTCCCCGTGCTCGCGCGCCAGAGCTTCGCTGACGGCGGGCGGTCCGACCTTGTCGTCGGTTCCGGTGACCAGCAGCAACGGCAGAGTTCCCGGGATCGGGCCGGGCGCGGTCGCGGCGGCGAGGGCTTCGCAGTTGCGGGCGTAGCCCTCCGGGTCCTGACGCATCACGAGTTCGCGCACGAACGCGGCGACCTCGGGCTTGTCGCGGCGGGTGGTCTCGGACAGGGCGTTGGCCACCACGCCGGGGGCGACGGCTGCGGTCCCCCGCTCCCGCAGCACCGCAGCCCGGTCGCGCTGCGCCTGCCGGCCGGCATCGCCGGGTTCAGCCACCGCGCCCAGGAGAGCGAGCGCGCTGACCCGCTCCGGGTGCCGGGCGGCCAGGGCCCTGGCGACGAGCGTGCCCATCGAGTGGGCCACCACCGCGGCGGTGGGCACCTCCAGCGCGTCGAGGACCGCAGCGAGGTCGTCGGCGTGCGAGGTGATGCTGATGCCCTCGCGCAGGGCCGATCGCCCCGCACCGGCGGAGTCGACCCGGACGACCCGGAATCGTTGCGCCAGCGCCTCGGCCTGCACCTGGTAGAAGTTGGACGTCCCACCCAGACCGTGCACCATCAGCACAGCCGGGCCGTCACCGTCGACCTCGACCGCGAGGTCGGCACCGTTGATGTTCATGCGAAGACTCCTTCCTGGTCAGGCGATCCGGTTGCGGAGCTGGCCCAGACCCGTGATCGCGACCTCGACGACGTCCCCGCTGCGCAGGAACTTCGGCGGCTCGAACCCGATCCCGACGCCGGCCGGCGTGCCGGTGGCGATGATGTCGCCGGGCAGCAGGGTGATCCCCGCCGACAGCGTCGCGATCAGGTCGGGGATGTCGAAGATCAGGTCCTTGACCAGCGCGAGCTGCCGGTTCTCACCGTTGACGGTGGTCTCCAGCTCCAGCCCGGCCACGTGGGGGACCTCGTCGGCGCTGACCGCGTACGGACCCATCGGGCAATGGGTGTCCAGCGACTTGCCCAGCAGCCACTGCTTGTGGTCGCGCTGCAGATCCCGCGCGGTCACATCGTTGATGACGGTGTAACCCCACACGTGCTCGAACGCGTCCTCCCGGGCGATACCACGGCCTCCGCGGCCGATGATCACGCCGAGCTCGCCCTCGTAGTCCAGCTCGCGGGTCACCCCGGGGTGTGACTCGACGTCGTCGAACGGGCCCGTCACCGACGTCGTCGCCTTCGAGAACACGATCGGCTTTTCCGGCAGGGCCTCCGACCGGCTCGGCGTGTCGTATCCGCTGCGGCCGAACTCGGCCACGTGCTCGCGGTAGTTCTTGCCCACGCAGAACACGTTGCGCCGCGGCGACGGGATCGGAGCGCGCAACCGCACCGACTTCAGCGGCACCGCCGGGAGCGACCCCACCTGCTCGGCAACGAGGGGCCCCAGCTCTGCCCAGCGATCGATCAGCTGGAGCACCCCGGTTCCGGCGGGCAGTAGCTCGGTCACATCACGCACCACGCCGGCTTCGACATCCACGACACCGACCCGGTCGCGCGACCCGGAGGAGAAGGTCACCAGCTTCATCTCGAACCAATCCTGACCAATATGAACCAAATTTGACCAGGGTCACGCTACGCGGACGACAGGAACCTGTCGATAGCTGCGGCGGTTTTGCTCTCGATGGTCGAATTGGTTCGCATTGGTTCCGGCGCTGCGTTATGATCCGTCCATGACGACGGTCGAACACGCCCTGCGGGCCCTCGTGACCGAGGGCACCCGCGACGGCAGCCTCGGCCCCGGCGCCAAACTTCCCACCGAGCGCGCGCTCGTCGAACGCCTGTCGGCGCCGCGCAGCGCCGTGCGCCGCGCCCTCGAAGCCCTCGAACGGGACGGCCTGGTCGAACGTCACGTCGGCCGTGGCACCTTCCTCACCGACGCGATCGCCAGCCACGCCGAGTCCGCCCCCTCGGACACCAGCCCGGCCGAGATCATGCAGGTCCGGCTGCTGCTCGAACCCCAGGTGACCATCCTCGCCGCCCGCGTCGCGACACAGCTGGACCTCGACCGCATCGGCCAGGCGCTCGCCGCCGGCGGCAGCGCGAGCGACTTCGACGGCTTCGAGCGCTGGGACGCCACGTTGCACCGCTCCATCGCCATCGCCGCCCACAACGGGCTGCTCATGAGCATGTTCGAGGTCATGAACACCGCCCGCTCCCTGCCCGTGTGGGGAAACCTCAAGCGCCGCACCTCAACCCCCGAGCTGCGCGCCTGCTACCACCGCGAACACACCGACATCGTGGAAGCCCTCCGCGACCGCGACCCCGACGGCGCCGGCGCGGCCATGCGCCACCACCTGCAGCACGTCACCGACACCCTCCTCGGCCGAGGCTGACCGCCGGATACCCGGGTCAGGTCCAACCGACAAGCCGGACGGACCGACTCCGGGTCCCCCGGCGGCGGTGACGAGCGTTCAGGGCAGCGGAAGGCGCGGCCAGGCGCGGAGCAGGTTGTCGCCGCGGTTTCGCAGGGTGGGCCAGCACGGTCACGTTGTCGACCTCGGTCCGTTCGAGGGACGTAGGCTGTTCGAGCGTGGTCTTGGTGGTCTCGCGCAAGTAGGACGCCAGCCATGACCGACGTGAAAGCCGACGGCGAACCGCGCTGACGTTTCCATAGCCGCGGTCGTGCGGAGGCCATCGAACCGCCGCTGGCCGGCCCCGTCGCATTGGCCTCAGTCGAGCCATCCCTCCGTGTAGGCTCATGACGCGATAGGCCAAGGATCAGACGTCGCACGTTCAGGGGCGATCGAAGATCGTCTCGTCCACCCGCTTTCCCGTGGCCGCTTCGATTACCTGGAAGATGTACGCGTTCTCCGACATGCCCGCCTCACGCGCGGCCTGCGCGAAAGCCAGCCGATCACCGAGGCGGGCACTCCGCCGAGCGCCGCCTACCTCGCCGGATACGCGGAAACCGCGCCACGGTACGGGTTCAAGCCCTCACCGCCCGACTGGCCGCCCGGGTGCGGCTCGGCAGACGAGCGCCGGTGTCGAGGCAGGAGGCATGGCGGACTCGCTCGGTCAGGTATGGACCGATCACCCGCCCATTTCCGAGAGTGCGCGCTCCCGGTGCGTGTCGCTCAGCTTCCGGCTTCGGGTGGTGGCGCTTCCCAATTCCGGTCCGTCGTGGCGCGGCGGACCTTGAACTTCCAGCCATCGGCCGTACGCACGAGCGTGTCGTGGTACGTGCCCGTCAACAGGAACGCGTTGTCGCGCCTGTCCGTGGACCGTGTGTAGCTGATGACCGTGCACCATTGCGTCGCTTCGTCACCGTTCACGACGATCATCGGGTCCGTGGTCGTGTGGACGATCCGTCCGGCCCAGTTGAGGCAGTCTCTGATGAACGCCTCGCGACCGCGGTGGTCCTCGACCCCGTCGAGCACCATCACCCCGTCCTCGGTCCACGTGTCCGCGTAGGCCTCCGCATCACAATCGTCGAAGGTCTTGTTGTAGCGCGCCGTCAGCTCCCTGATCTCCGCTTTGTCGATCAGGTCGCGGAGCTGAGCGAACACGGCATCAGGCACCGGTGCCACAGCCATCTATCCAACCTTCCATGCTCGGAAAACGAAATCAGTGTGAGAACTCGAGTACGATCCGTCCGCGGGTACCACCCTTTTCCCGGTCGGCGTGCGCGACGCCGGCGAGTTCGGCGTCGCACACACGGCCACCCGCGGGGTCAGCACTCCAGCGGCAGCGAGGTCGCGCACTCGAGCAGGTCGCTGCGGCCGCGTTGCCCAGCGACGTGGACGTCGTGCTTGCCGATCCCGCATCCGGGGTCCGCTGCGCCCCCAGCGACCGCACCAGTCCGGCGGCACCACCACGGCCCGACCCGCCGGCACCACCACCTGCTCGGCGAAGCCGCCTGCCGGGGACTCGAACGGGGAAACGATCGCCATCACCCTGTCCCCGACGGACAGATCCACTCCCTCGCCGACCGCGTCGACGAGTCCAGCCACCCCCATGCCGGCGACGTGAGGCGGGCGCCCCTGGCAGGCGCCTCCGCGCGCACCCCGCCCACAGCACCAGATCCGCCGGGGTGACGGCCGCCGCCACCACCCGGATTCGCACCTCCCCGCGGCCCACTCCGGCAGAGGCGAGGTAGCCCCCGTCCACCGGCGACGCGGTTCCGGTGATGAACGACGATTCGTCACTGCCAGGAAAAGCACGGTGGAAGCGAGCTCACGGGCCCGGCCCCCACGATTGAGGCACTGGTCGTCGCGGCCGTATTCCACGGCGTAGCACATCCGCACCGAGATCGGCCAGCAACATCCCGGCAGTCCGGCCTGCCCGCGCGCCGGTCAGCTCGAGTACGTGCATGCCCGCGAGCGGACTCGTCTTCGCCATGGGGCCTCCTCGGCGTCGATGCCGATAGCCAGTTAACTTTCTCAGCTCTGATGTTGCAATAGTCGAATGACGTGATGTTCAGCCCCTGACGATGGATCCGCCTACGAGGCATCCGTCCTGAACGCCTGGTAACCATCGTGCCCCGGCACAACTCTCGCAGTCCGTCCATTTTGGGCGTTGACACCGGAGCGCACCCATGGCTAAATCTTCCCGAGGTAGCGTTGCACTCATCGTCACTGTCTGACAGGTAGTCGACCAATCCCCGTACGACGGCGCGTCCGTCGTGCTGCCTTGCTGTGCTCGGGTACCGCCTGAGCGTCGATGATCAGGAAGGTGCGCAATGAGGCGTGCAGGCCGTGCTGGGCTGATGATCGCGGTATTCTCACTGCTGGTCGCCGCGTGCGGCGGACCGGGTGGTGGCGCTTCGCAGCCGGGAGCGCTCAACCGGTCCGCCACGTTGAAGGTCGCCTGGTCCGCAGCCCCGGGCTCGCTGGACCCGCATCACACCCCGGTGCCCTCTGCCGCGTTTCCCTACCTCGCACCGGTCTACGACCGGTTGACCCGCCTCGCGGCCGGTCCAGAAATCGAGCCGATGCTGGCGACGTCGTGGCAGTTCGCACCGGACGGCAAATCGGTCGAGTTCAAGCTGCGCGACGGCGTCACCTTCAGCGACGGCGCCCCGGTCGACGCCGCGGCCGTCAAGGCCAGCCTCGACCGCGCGCGCACACCGGATGCCACGACCCGCACCGATCTGGCGATGGTCACGTCGGTCGACGTCGTCGACCCGCACACCGTGCGCGTCAGCGCCAACCGGCCCGCGGACGACCTGCCCGCGGTCCTGTCCGACACGGCGGGCAGCATCATCAGTCCCCGTGCCATCGACTCGCCGGATCTGGCGCAGCACCCGGTCGGATCGGGTCCGTACCAGGTCACCGCGGTGCGCAGCGGGGATCGGGTGACCTACACCCGGCGGGACGGCTACTGGGATCCCGACGCGCAGCGGACCGCAGGACTCGAGGTGGTAAGCGTACCCGACCCGAACGCACGACTCGCCGCGCTGCGCTCCCGGCAGCTGGACATGGTGCTCACCGACCTGACCCAGGGACCCGAGGTGGCACATCTGGGATCCGGGTTCTCGTCGCACCTGTTCGCGCCCTCGCGCGTCTACGGGATGATCCTCAACACCAGCGCGCCGAACCTCTCCGACGTCCGAGTGCGCCAGGCCCTCGGGATGGCGGTCGACCGCAAGGTCATCAGCGAGACGCTCATGAAGAACTCGTGCGCGCCGACGACGCAACGGCTGGCGGCGCCGGGCAGCCAGGGGCACGTTGCCGACCTTCCCGATACACCCGCGCCCGACCTGGCCGGTGCGCGCGCCCTGCTCGCCCAGGCCGGTGTGCCCTCCGGCTTCACCATGACCGTCCTCGTCGGGACCGGGCTGCAGCCCCAGAACGACCTCGCTGTGGCGCTGCAGAACCAGCTCGGCCAGATCGGCGTGCGGCTGAACATCCAGCCGATGGAAATCACCCAGGCGCAAGCGAAGTTCGGACGCGGGCAGGCCGACGGGCTGGTCCACGCGCAAATCACCTCGGCGACGCCCGCGCTGACTCTGCGCGACAACTTCCTCAACCAGGCGCGGTTCCCTGGCGCGCTTCCCGCGGGCCTGGCCGACACCGTGAACCAGGCGTTCGATCCCTCCCTCGACGCCGCGGCCCGCGACCGGTTGCTGCAGCAGGCGAACCGGACGATCTCCGAGCAGGCACTGGTCACGTTCGTCTGCGCCTCCGGCGCGTTGTTCGCCTACTCCAACAAGGTCGACGGTGTGGAGCAGATGGCGCACGCGGACGTGGTCGGCACCTTCGACGTTCGCGGACTCGGCATCCGCGGCTGATCGACCGCGCAACTCTTGAACGCCGGCAACCCGGCACAGACAGCAGTTCCGATGGTGTGGGGGTTATACACACGATGCGCAACCACTGCCGCCGATGGAAACTCGGCCTCGCACTCGTCACGGTCGTGACCGTGCTTCTGTGCGCATGCGGCGGGAACGGCGGGAGCCCGGCCGGCGGAGCTGCGGACCCGAACGCGACGCTCCGCTTCGGCTACACGGTCACCCCGACGGGCCTCGACCCGCACGTCGCGCCCTCGGTGATCGCCCAGACGCCGTACCTGTTCCCGCTCTACGACCGGCTGACCCAGATCACCGCCGGGCCCAAGCTCGAGCCCATGGTGGCGAAGGCGTGGACGTTCGCTCCGGACGGCCGGTCGGTCACCTTCGCACTGCGCGACGACGTGAGCTTCCACGACGGCACCCCGCTGCGGGCGGACGCGGTCAAGGCCAGCCTGGACCGGGCGCTCACACTGCCCGCCTCCACCGTCAAAAGCCAGCTCTCGATGATCAGCGCGGTGACCGTCGTCGACCCCCTGACCGTCCGGATCGACACCAACCGCTCCGCCCCGGACCTGCCCTACGCGCTTTCGGCCACCGCGGGCTCCATCATCAACCCGAAGTCGATCGGCCGCCCCGACCTCGACCGGGTCCCGGACGGTTCGGGGCCTTACGTCGCGGAGTCGGTCCGGCTCGGTGACGGCGTCACCTACAAGCGAGCGCCGTCGTACTGGGATCCCCGGGCGATCAAGCTCGCGGGCCTCGAGATCCGTGGCATCACCAACGACAACGCGCGGCTCAGCGCCCTGCGCTCGGGCGAGATCGACGCGATGCTGTCCAAAGTCGGCCAGTACGACAAGGCGTCCTCGCTCGGGCCCGGCTTCGCTTTCCACTCCTATCCCGCCGCGGCGACATACGCGATCTTCCTGAACACCGCGCACCCCGTTCTCGACCGGGTGAAGGTTCGCCAGGCCCTGAACTACGCGATCGACCGGGACGCGCTCAACCGCGCCGTCCTGGCCGGGCAGTGCCCGCCCAACGGGCAACCGCTCACCCAGGTCTACCAGGGCGCCGGGTACCTCCCGAGTCCGCCCGTGACCTACACCCACGACGTGGCGAAGGCGAAGCAGCTGCTCGCCGAGGCGGGCGTGCCGGACGGCTTCGAGATGAAGATGCTCGTCGCCGCGGGCCTGTCACCGCAGGACCGGATGGCGCCCGTCGTGCAGGCGCAGCTCGCCGAGATCGGGGTCAAGGTGACCATCGACTCCCAGGACGCCGTCCAGGCGTTCGCGATGTGGAAGCCCGGCACCACGGCCGATGCCTACCTGCAGACGCGCACGGCGGGGCCGACCGGGGCCATGACCCTGCGGGACAGCTACCTCCTGCCGGGACGCTCGCCGGGGCCGATGCCCGGCGGCTTCGCCGACGCCGTCACCGCGGCCTTCGACGCCGGGTTGTCCGCCGACCAGGTCGACCACACGCTGCAGACGGCTTCCACCCTGGCCGTCGAGCAGCCACCGGACGTGTTCCTGTGTGCCCTGCCCACGCAGGTGGCCTACCGCAGCGGAGTCGTCGGCATGGACTCCATGGGCCAGTCGGATTTCCAGGGTGTCGTCGACCTGCGTTACGTCGGCATGACGAAGCGCTGAGGAGAAAAACCCCGATGATGAGCGGAAAAGCACAACCGCACTGGAGATCCACGATCTCGCGGTGGAGTTCCGGACGGAGCGCGGCTGGGTGCGCGTGGTCGACGGGGTGGACCTGACCGTCGGCCGCGGCGAGACCGTCGGGCTCGTGGGTGAATCGGGGTCCGGCAAGACGGTCACCTCGCTCGCGGCGATGGGCCTGCTGCCTCGTGGGCAGCATCGGATCCCCCAGGGCACCATCCGGCTCGCGGGGCGCGACCTGATAGGCCTGTCCGAGCGCGCGCTCGCCGACCTCCGCGGGGACCAGGTCGCGATGATCTTCCAGGAGCCGCGGCGGAGCCTCGATCCCGCCTTCACCGTCGGCGACCAGATCGCCGAGGTGTTCCGCCGGCATCGCGGGCTGTCCCGCCGGGCCGCGCTGGGGGAGGCGGCGGCGATGCTGGACGCCGTCGGCATCGCCGACGCGGGCAAGCGGGTACACGACTACCCGCACCAGTTCAGCGGCGGCATGTGCCAGCGCGTGATGCTGGCCATGGCACTGGCGTGCCGCCCGACCCTGCTCATCGCGGACGAGCCGACGACCGCGCTCGACGTGACCGTGCAGGCCGAGATGCTGCGGCTGATGAACGAGATGCAGGCCGAGCTCGGGGTATCGATCCTGTTCATCACACACGATCTCGGTGTGGTCGCGGAGATGTGCGACCGGGTCGCGGTGATGTACGCCGGGCAGATCGTCGAATCCGGCGTCCTGGAGGAGCTGTTCCACCGTCCCCACCACCCCTACACCGAGGGGCTGCTGGCGGCCATCCCGGACCACACAGCACCGGGCGAGCGACTGCGTTCGATCCCGGGCGCCGTACCCGCACCGTGGGCCCTGCCGCGGGGGTGCCGGTTCCATCCGCGCTGCGACTACGCGGTCGCGGGCCGGTGCGATGCCGGGAGCAACCCACTGCACGCCGGCCCCGACGAGCGCCCGGCTCGGTGTGTCCGGCTCGGCGAGCTCGACCTCGCGGGGGTGCCGCAGTGACCCCGCTGGTGGAGGTTTCCGGGCTGGGCAAGAGCTATCCGGCGCGACGGAACCTGCTCGGCCGGGTCGTCGAGCGCACTCACGCCGTGCGGGACGTCGGGTTCACCGTCGGCGCGGGCGAGACGCTCGGCATCGTCGGCGAAACCGGTGCGGGCAAGTCGACGGTCGGCCGCATGGTGCTGCGCCTGATCGAGCCCGACACCGGTTCGATTCGGATGTTCGGTCAGGACGCGCTGGCGCTCAAGGGGTCCGGCCTGCGTACCATGCGCCGCCGGGCGCAGATGATCTTTCAGGATCCGTTCTCGTCGCTGGATCCGCGGATGGTCGTGCGGGATCTGATCGGCGAGTCGCTGACGGTGCACGAGGGGTTGAAAGGTCGAAGGCGCGACGCCCGCGTCCTCGACCTGCTGAC
Source organism: Amycolatopsis thermophila (assembly GCF_030814215.1). NCBI lineage: Bacteria > Bacillati > Actinomycetota > Actinomycetes > Pseudonocardiales > Pseudonocardiaceae > Amycolatopsis > Amycolatopsis thermophila. The sequence goes on from NZ_JAUSUT010000001.1 coordinate 6,787,950, forward strand.
GCGGGTCGGGATGCGCGAGGATCACCTCGACCGGTATCCGCGGGAGTTCTCCGGCGGGCAGTTGCAGCGCATCGCGATCGCACGGGCGCTGACCACCGCGCCGGACTTCATCGTGTGCGACGAACCGGTCGCCGCGCTCGACGTCTCCATTCAGGCGCAGGTGCTCAACCTGTTACTGGATCTGCAGGCCGAACGCGGCATCGGTTTCCTGTTCATCTCCCATGACCTCTCGCTGGTACGGTTTCTCGCGCACCGCACGATCGTCATGCGCCACGGTGAGATCGTCGAGCAGGGGCCGACGGAACAGCTGTTCTCCGATCCCCGGCATCCCTACACCCAAGCGCTCGTCGCGGCCATCCCCTCGGCGCGCCCGCGACGCCGGCAGGCCCGCCAGGAGGCAGCGGAGGCAAAGCACAAGACCACGGAACCACAGGACGACCCGGCCGTCGGATCGGAGGTCTGACCGGTGCTGCGCATCGTCGTGCGACGGATCCTGTCGGCCATCCCGCTGCTGATCGTCCTGAGCTTCTTCGTCTTCGTCCTGCTCGATCTCATGCAGGGCAACGCCGCCGCGGCCGCGGCGGGCGAGAACGCGACGCCCCAGGACATCGCGGCCGCGGAGACCCGGCTCGGCCTCGACAAGCCCCTCCTCGTGCGATACTGGATCTGGCTCACCCACGCCATCCGTGGCGACCTGGGCACCTCGCTGACGTCCAGCCAGTCGGTCACCAGCCTGATCACCGAGCGCATCCCCATCACCCTGTCGCTCGCCCTGGTCACCCTGGTGATCGCGGTGCTGGTCGGTGTCCCGGCAGGCGTCACGGCCGCGTTGCACGCGAACCGCCTGCTGGACAGGGTGATCACCGCGATCACCTCCGTCCTGATGGCGGTGCCGCCTTTCGTCATCGGGCTGGTGCTGGTGCTGGTGTTCGCGATCAGCGCGTCGATGCTGCCGGCCACGGGCTACAGCCCGATCGGTGAGAATGGCTTCGGGGACTGGCTGAGCCATCTCCTGCTCCCCGCGCTCGCCCTGGCCGCGATCTCCGGTGCCGAGGTGGCCCGGCAGACGCGGGCCGCGATGGCCGACACCCTGGGCCAGGACTTCATGCGGACCGCGCGCTCAAAGGGCCTGCGCGCCCCCGTGATCATCGGCAAGCACGGGCTGAAGAACGCGGGCGTCCCGATAGTGACGATCGTCGGCTTGCAGGCGAGCCGGATCCTCGCGGGCTCGGTCACCATCGAGTTCGTCTTCGCGTTGCCGGGCTTCGGCAGTCTCGCGGTCACCGCGGTCAACCAGCGCGACGTTCCGGTGATCCTCGGCGTGGTCATGGCCAGCGCGGTGGCCGTGCTGATCGTCAACCTGATCGTCGACGTGTCCTACGGCTATTTCAACCCGAGACTCCGGCGATGACACCAAGCCCGAACCGCTCGGCGAGGAGCAGGCGATGACCCAGACCTCCACCACCGCGCCCACGCCTGCCGAGGCCCCCCTCGCAGGCAGACGACGGCGTGCGGGCCGCACCGTGCGGCAGCTTCGACGCAACCGCTCGGTGATGATCGCGCTGGGCTTCCTGGTACTCGTGGCGCTGGCCGCGGTACTGGCACCGGTGCTGGCCCCGGCCGATCCGGCCGCCCAGGACCTGGTAAACCAGCTCCAGGGCCCCAGCTCCGCGCACCTGCTCGGCACCGACAACTTCGGCCGGGACGTGTTGGCCCGCGCCCTGTTCGGCGCACGGGTCACGCTGCTCGCGGTGATCCAGGCGCTGGCCATCGCCGGGGTGGCGGGCATTCCGCTGGGGCTGGTCGCCGGGTTCGCCGGCCGCTGGGTGGACGCGGTGCTCAGCCGTATTTCGGACGCGCTGCTCAGCCTCCCGCCGCTGATCCTCGCGCTGGCCATCGTCGGGATCCTCGGCCCGGGTCTGACCAACGTCATGATCGCTATCGGGGTCGTTCTCGCGCCGCCGCTGTTCCGCCTGGCCCGCGGTGCCGCGCAATCGATCACGAGGGAGACCTTCGTCGAGGCGTGCCGGGCGATGGGCTACTCGCCATGGCGCATCGTGTGGCGGCACGTGCTGCCCAACGCCAGCTCGCCGCTGCTGGTCCAGCTGACGTTCTCGGCCGGCGTGATCATCATCGCCGAAGCGAGCCTGAGCTTCCTCGGGCTCGGCGTCCAGCCCCCCGACGCGAGCTGGGGAACGATGCTGCGGGACGCGTTCGACGCGATCTACGACTCGCCCTGGTTCATGGCCGCCCCGGCCGTGCTGATCGTACTGACGATCCTGGCCTTCGCCGTCCTCGGCGACGGCCTGCGGGACGCGCTCGAAGGCCGCGGCATCACCACCGACCGCGGACCCCGGGGCGTCCGCCGACTCGTCCGGATGGCGACCACCCGCGGCCACCGAGCACAACCTGAACCCGGGGAGGACAAGACACGGACAGCACCGTGAATGCGAACCGTCCGCCGACCTTCGACCCCGCGTCCGGTCGCCCCTCGCGACGGCTCCTCGGCCTTGATGCGCCGCTACGATCCCAGTCACGTCGGGCCCCGGGATCGACTCACCTTCTGGTGAACGCGCTGCCGCCGGCCGCTCGCTGATCCTGACCTCCACCCGGCATGGGTTGGGGAACAGCGGATACCAGTTCGGGTCGGCTGCCCGAGCGGTTGGTCATGTTGCCGGCGTTGTCGGTGTCCCAGTAGTGACCGCGGCAGACATGTGCGCTCCGTCCTCAATTCTCGCCCGCGGGCGCGGGGACGTCCTCGAGGATGTGGGCATACCGCTTGCGCGCCGCCTCCAGCTTCGGCGGGATGTGCTCGCTCGGGAACAGGCCGTCTGCCGGCTCGGCAGTCTTCAGCAGGCCCTTCGCGACTGTGAACCGGTGCACCTCGGTCGGTCCGTCCGCCAGGCCCATCACCGGGACGTGCTGCCACCAACCGGCCAGGGGGAGCTCGCCGGTGGTGCCGAGCGCCCCGTGGATCTGGATCGCCCGGTGGATGATGTCGTGGTAGACCTTCGCCATCGCGACTTTCGAGGACGCGATCAGTGAGCGCGCCGAGCCGTGCGGTTGCGTGTCGATCGTCCACGCGGTGTAGAGCACGAGCAGTCGCAGCTGGGTCAGCTCGATCGAGGAGTCCGCGATGAACGCCTGCACCGCCTGCGTGTCACCGAGCCGCCGGCCCTGGGTCCGCCGCGAGACCGCCCGCTCCACCATCATGTCGAGCGCCCGCTGACACTTGCCGACGGTGCGCATGGCGTGGTGGATCCGGCCGCCGCCCAGGCGGGCCTGGGCCACCGCGAAGCCGCCGCCCGGCCGGCCCAACATGGCGTCGGCGGGGACACGGACCTGGTTGTAGCGGATGTAGGCATGACTGCCCTCATCGAGCGAGGACCGCTCCCCCATGGTCGCGACGTTGCGGACGATCTCGACGCCCGGCGTCTCGGCAGGCACGATGAACATCGACATCCGGCGGTGCGGCGCGGCCTCGGGGTCGGTCACCGCCATCACGATGAGGAAGGACGCGTAGCGGGCGTTCGACGAGAACCACTTCTCCCCGTCGATGACCCACTCATCACCCTCCTGCCAGGCGCGGCACACGAACTCCTTGGGGTCCGCCCCGGCCTGGGGCTCGGTCATCGAGAAGGCGGAGACCAGGTCGCCGTCGAGCAGCGGCTGCAGGTACTGCTTCTTCTGCTCGTTCGTGCCGAACATGGCGAGGATCTCGGCGTTTCCGGTGTCCGGCGCGGCGGTGCCGAAGACCGTGGGGGCCCACAGCGATCTGCCGAGGATCTCGTTGAGGAGGGCGAGCTTTACCTGCCCGTAGCCGTGACCGCCGAGTTCCGGACCGAGGTGGCAGGCCCAGAGGCCCTGCTCCTTCACCCTCTCCCGCAGCGGGCGCAGGATCGCGCGGGACTTCTGGTTGTGCACGTCGAACGGGTCACCAGAGTGCGGGAAGAGGAGGTCCAGGGGCTCAACCTCCTCGGCGACGAACCGGGCCGCCCAGTCCAACTTGGTCTGGAACTCCGGCTCCACACTGAAATCGAACACCATCGTCCTCCTCGGTCAGCGGCCGGCGGTCAGCTGGGCGTGCGCCACGGCGAGCAGCGACGGGACGCCCCGGCGCGACTTGTCGATGGCGGGCCCGTCGTCGCCGCGCTTCTGGGCGTTCTTCACCAGGAGTGCCGACGCGGACGCTTGCTTGTACCGCGCGAGCGCGTCGAACCAGGGCAGATCCGGTACGGCAGCGCCGCTCGCCTTCTCGTAAACGGCCTGCAGCTCGTCGGGGTCGAGGCTGGGCGCCTGCGGCGCGAGGATCGTCGGGTGGCCGGGATCCGACATCAGCCGCATCCAGGCCAGGTCCAGCCGCGGATCGCCGACGGACCAGATCTCCCAGTCGATGACCGCGCGGATCTCGGCCCCCACGCACTGCATGTTGCCGAGCCGCCAGTCGCCGTGCAGCACCGAGGGCCGCGCGGCGTCGGGGATCGTGGCCGACAGCAGCCGGAAGCACTCCGCCTCCAGCCGAGCGGCCTTCTCCTCGAGCGTGCAACTCTCGAACGCCGCGCGCCAGCGGCCCAGCTCGCCGGCCAGAGTGCCGGGCGCGTCGCCGAGACCGAGCGACTGCGGGTCCGCGGCGTGCAGGCAGGCGAGCATCTCCGCGGCCGCGGCGGCGCGGGCGCGCACGATCTCGGCGGCCGGGCGGTCGGTGTCGGGGATGTCGACGTGCCGGGGCTCGTAGCTCTCCCCCGGTACGAACTCCATGACGAACAGCGGCGGGACGTTCGGCGGGTCGCCCGCGTCCTGGCCGTAGACCTCCGGCACGGCGACACCTTCGACCGGACCCAGCGCGGACAACAACCTGGCCTGCCGCAGCACGTCGCGGTTGCGCACCGGGGCGAGCCCACCCGGCGCCACCTTGACCACGACGGTCTTACCGCCCCACGCCGCGGAATACGTCAGGCTGGACCGTCCGCCCTTGAGTTCCCTCAGCCCGGTCACGTCACCACCCAGGGCACGCGCCGTGCGATTCAGCACGTCGTCGGGATCGGCCGTCCCGATCGCGACCGCCGGTCGATGGCCACCCCCGCGCCTCTTCGTCATCGCCCTCCTTCAGGTCGTGGGTCGCGCCGCGAGCCGGAAACACCGTCGTCGGCCGACTTTTCTGGACCCGAGAGCCCATCTTAGGCGATGATGCATCAGTCAATGAACATTTGTTTCACGGCCGCCGCGCTGTCAGTGACGGAATGATTCTTATTGACCAGCTGTGCAGTAAGTGTATGTTGTGTCTGGACGAAAGCCCTCAAGGCGGAGGAGACCCATGGCGGCCAAGGACGGTATGCCGATGACACGTCCAACCTTCGACCGTTCGATCTCGAGCTCTTGCGCATGGCGCCCGAGGAACTGACCAGTGTCATCGAGATCGTCCCGTGGGAGCCCCGCGGCTACGGGGGCGGGTACCTCGTCATGCGGCGCGCGGAGAACGGCCGACCGGTGGTGACCGCACGTGGTTAGCCCCGCGGCCGACTCGGAGGCCGCAGCGTTCTACGACCTCGCGGCCACCGCTTGCGCCGTCCGACGGTTCCGGCCTGATCCGGTGCCCGATGACGTCCTCGCCCGTTGCCTGCGCGCCGCAACGTGGGCACCGTCGGGCAGCAACGCGCAGCCCTGGCGGATGTGCGTGCTCCGCTCGCCCGAGGTTCGGCGGATCCTCGGCCCCGCGTACCGGCGCGGCTTCGCCGACCTGATCGAGCGGTACGGCACGGACCTCGACCGGGACACCCGAGCCGCCCGCACGGGCCGGGCCACGCGGGACATGGTCGAGAACTTCGAGGCCGTCCCGCTCTACGTGCTGCTCTGCCTGCGGGACCACCGCGGCGATCGCGGTCCGGCGGCGCACCGCTCCCCCGACCACATCGTCGGGGCGTCGGTGTTCCCGGCGATGCAGAACCTCATCCTGGCCCTCCGCGCGGAGGGGCTGGGCACTGTGCCGACCACCTGGTTCCGGCACTGCGAGGAGGAGCTACGGGCCAAGATCGGCATCCCGGACCACTGGGAACCAGCCGTGCTGCTCCCTGTCGGCTACCCGAGGGGCAGACACGTGCCGGTCCGCCGCCGCCCGGTTGCCGACATGGCGTGCGACGAGCGGTGGACCACGCCGTTCCAGGCCGGCTCTGCTCGAGAATGATCGGAAGAGGCATGCGCGCAGTCACCATCTCCCCCGGTTCCGTCCGCCTCGAGGACCTGCCCGCCCCGGGCGGGGCGCTCGCGCCGGGCGAAGCGCTGGTCCGGGTCACCGGTTGCGGAGTCTGTCGTACCGACGTCGAACTGGCGGCCGGTTGCGCCCTGCCCCCTGGCGTCGGCTACCCGCTGCGGCCCGGGCATGAGGTCGCAGGGATCGTGCAGGCGATCGGGCCGGCCGAGGACCCCTCGCTCAGCACGGGCGAGGGCCCGCTGCCCGAGGTGGGCGACGTGGTCGTCGTTCATCCGATCCTCAACTGCCGCGCCTGCGCGGCCTGCCTTGGCGGAAACGACAACCTCTGCAGCCGCGGGCAGGTCCTCGGCTTGCACCGGCCAGGTGGGATGGCCGAGTTCTTGGTGTGGCCCCTCAGGCGCATGGTCCGGACCACGCTCGCCGACTCCGCGAGCGCCGCGATCCTCGCCGACGCGGTCGCCACCGCCCACCGCGCCATCACTCAAGCCGGCGTGACCGAGGGCGGCACCATGGTGGTGCTCGGCGCGGGCGGCCTCGGTACGCAGGTCCTGCAGCTCGCCCCAGTCCTGGATCCCACCATCCGCCTCACCAGCGTGGTCCGGTCGGAGTCCACCGCGAATCGAGTCGCCGCGACCGGCGTGCGCACCCTCATCGGCATCGACTCCGCCGTGCGCGAATTGCGCACGATCAATCCGAACGGCGCCGACGCGGTCCTGGACTTCACCGGCGAACCCACGGCACCCGAGCAGGCGATGCGCATGCTGCGGCCGGGCGGGCGCCTGGTGCTGGGCTCCGTCCTGGACAAGGGCCTATCGGTCAACGCCCTGCGACTGCTGACCCGTGAACTCGAGCTCGTCGGCTCGTCCAGCTCGACGCTGGCGGACCTGCGCGCCGTGGTGCGACTCGCCGAAGAGGGCGCGCTGGACCTGCGGACCTCGGTGAGCCACCGGCTCTCTCTGGACGAGGCCGAGGAGGCCATCGCCATGGTCGAGCGACGCGACGCGAACATCGTGCGGGTCGTCCTGACCGCCTGAACCCAGCCGCTGTCGAGGAGGACACGTGATCGACTCACCCATCACCCTGACCCCCCAATACGACCGTGTGATCGTCACGGGGGGCGGGTCGGGCATCGGGCGCTCCGTCGCGCTCGCGCTCGCGGCCACCGGGGCCCACGTCTACGTCCTCGGCCGGCGGATGCCGCGCCTGGAGAAGACCGTCGAGCTGGGCACCGGCCTCAACGGCGAGATCACCCCGATCGCCTGCGACATCCGCCGGGCCGAGATCGTCGACGAGGTCTTCACCCGCATCGAGGCCGACGACGGCCCAGCCCCGCTGCTCTACCACTCCGCCGCGGCAGCGTACGCCGCACTGGCCGAGGACATCACGCCCGCGGGCTTCTTCAAGGTCGTCAACGCCTCACTCATCGGCGCCTTCCACGTCATCCACCGCTGGGGCACCGGCCTCATCGCCGCCGGCCTGCCCGGCGCGGCGGTGGCCGTGACCAGCGCACTCGCCTCCCGCGAGACCCCCGGGATCGCCCACTCCAGCGCCTCCAAGGCCGGCGTCGAGGGCCTGATCCGCTCCATGTCCCGCGAGTGGGGCCGCTACGGCATCCGGCTCAACGCGCTCGGACCGGGCCCGTTCCCGTCCGAGGGCACGAACGACCTCTGGGAGCACGACTCCATCCGCAACCGGATGGAGAGGACGACGGCGCTGGGCCGCTACGGCACCGAGGCCGAAATCGTCGGTCCCTCGCTGTTCCTGCTCAGCAAGTACGCCGCGTACATCACCGGCGTCTCCCTGCAGGTCGACGGCGGACTCCGGCTCGCCTCCTACACGGTCCACTCGCCGGAGGAGGTCGCGCAGCAGACCGCGACGACCTGAGCACCAGACCGAATCACGCAAGGAAGCAGCACCCGTCGACCGTTCGGTCGTCGAGCGACCACGCGAACTCCACCCCAGGCGGGACGGGCCCATCTCCTCAATGCGGGTCGGGGGCTGCGGCCGGGCGCCGATCCGGCAGTCATCAGCTCAGCGTCGTCGCCTGGCACAACATGCCGGGCGGCGATGGCTCAGGTCAGCGGACCCGGCGAAGGGTGAACACGCTGGAGGAGACCGTCGACCTCGTCAACAAGAACGGTGCCGAGGCGACGGCCACGGACCGCCGACCTGTCCACCCGGACGGCGCGGAGCCCAAGGAGACCGAGGCCTCGTCGGCGATCGCCGAGAAGGCTTGGTCGACCAGCTATCCAGGATCGTGTCCGCGCCCTCGACCAGCTCCGGCGGGCGAGTGCGTAGCCTCGGCAGCAGCGCCGCCCGCGGCCGAACGCGATGCGCGCCGGCTTCGATGACGACCTGTCAGTAGAGGTAGGTGATGTCATCCTGCCGGTCGGGTGCTGTCCTCGGCAGCCGGTCCCTGCTGCGCGAGTCAGGCCGCGTGCTTGTCGAAGTGCTGCAGCGTCACCTCCGTGAAGACCGACTCGGCCGTCGCCACCAGGGCGCCGCTCACCTGGAGCCGCATGTCCCCGTCGATGTACCAGTCTCCGCTCTCCACCCCGTCGACCAGCCACGCATGCCGAGCGGCTCCTCGATCGAAACAGGCCTGCGATAGTTCACCCCGAGCCACCGCGTCACGGCGAAATCCGGGCTGTCGATCGTCGTCGCGAGGCCGAGCATCTCGTCGAACACAACGCCGGCGGGACCGCCGTGGATCACCCGGGCCAGCCCTCCACGGGCGGAGGAGAACACGATCGGCCCATCCTCCTCCGTCCATTTCGTCAGGCCCAGCCGGCACCTGCCGGAATCCTCGCAACCGCCGCACAGCTGGTGCCGGCGGTGTTCCCGGAGGTACTCAGGCGTCAGCGGCACGCCTCAACCTTCGGCCGCCACCTGGTCGGCCGGGGTGGCGCCTGGTCCCCCCAGGTACAGCGCCTCCACCTCCTCCTCGCGCTCACGCAGCTCGGCCCCCGGCAGCTCCAGTCCGATCCGGCCCTCGGACATCACCAGGGCCCGGTCCGCGACATCGGCGGCGTAGGCGATGTGCTGCTCCACGAGCAAGACGGCCACGTTCGATGTGCGGGCGAAATCCCGGATGGTCTCGAACAGCCGGTCACACACCACCGGGGCCAACCCGAACGACAGCTCATCCAGCAGCAGGGCCTTCGGCCGCCGGCAGATAGCCCGGGCCAGCGACAGCATCTGCTGCTCGCCGCCGCTGAGCATGCCTGCCGGGACACCGATCCGCTTGCCCAGCTCCGGAAAGATCTCGGTGACCTCGTCGGCGGACACCCCTGCGATCTTCAGGTTCTGCGCGACACTGAGCTTGGCGAACACACTCCGCCCCTCGAGGACCAGCCCGAGATCGCTGCGCGACCGCTTGTGCGGTGGGCCGGAAAGCACCCTGCCGTCAACGGTGATGGCGCCCTTGGCCCTGGGCAGCACACCCGAGATGGCCATCAGCGTGGTGCTCTTGCCGGCACCGTTACGGCCCAGCACCGAGACGATCTCACCGCTGGCCACCGACAGGTCGAGACCCTCGACCACGGGCGCGTGCCCGTAGCCCGCGGTCAGCCCCCGCACGTCCAACCCGCTCACGAGACCGTCTCCTTCTTGGGCGCGATCGCCTGCTGCTCGGGAAGTTCGTGCGAACCGAGGTAGGCCTGCCGGACCTCCGGCCTGCCGAGGACCTCCTCAGGGGCGCCCTGGGCGATCACCCGGCCGAAGTCGATGGCGACGACGGTGTCGCACAGCCCGGCCACCACGTCGAGGTTGTGCTCCACCAGCAGCACACCGATCTTGGCCGTCTCGACCAGCGCCCGGATGGCCGTGATCACCTCGGCACGTTCGGTGCCGCTGAGCCCGGCTGTGGGCTCGTCCAGGCAGATGACCTCCGGCTCACTGGCCAGGGCACGGGCGATGGCCACGATCCGCTGCGTGCCCTGGGGCAGGTCCATGACCTGGCGGTCCAGCAGCTCCTCGAGACCGAGGAGCGCGACCGCCGTGGCCGCGACACCGGACAGCTCGTGCGGCCCCGAGCGGATCAGGCCGGAGGCATACCCCAGCAGGTCGCGACGGTCGGCCGCCGCGAGCAGGTTCTCCCGCACGGTCAGGTCGACGAACAGCTCCAGGTTCTGGAAGGTACGGGTCAGACCCGCCCGCGAGCGCTTGGTGGCCGACAGACCGATGAGCTCGCGCCCGCCGAGGGACACCGAGCCCGACGCGGTCGCGAAGCCCGTGATCGAGTCGATCAGCGAGGTCTTGCCCGCGCCGTTGGGGCCGATCACACCGATCACCGCGCCGCCGACGACGTCGAGGGTGACCGCGTCGACCGCCTTGACCGGGCCGTACTTCACCGTGACGTCGCGAACGGTGAGCAGCACCTGCCCGGCGCGGCGTTCGGCGCCGGGCAGGATCCGGTCAGTGCCCGAGGCCCGGTTCACCTCCGCGGAAACCGGCTCGGCGGCGGTGCGGTCCGGCTCGACGGGCGGCTCGGCCGCCACGGCCGGCGCGGCACCGCGGCCGCGAAGCTTGGCGAAGAGGTCGCCGAACTGCTTCTTCATCCGGTCGATCTCGCCATCCGGGTGCGTGATCATCACGATGACCACGAAGATTCCGGACAGCACCGGCAGCCACGCGTCGATCTCGTCGACGTTGCGCAGGATGTACGAGAAGGGGCCACCGGCCGCGGCGCCACCGGCGAACACCGCACCCGGAATCATGCCGAGGCCACCGACCGTCGTCCAGCCGAGCGCGTTGATCGACTTGAAGACGTCGAAGTTGTCGAATGTCGCGACCTGCATCCGGAAGGCCAGCAGCACGCCGGCGATCCCGGCGACACCACCGGCGATCGCGAACCCGGCCAGCTTGGCGCCCGGCACCGAGATGCCCAGCGCGGCGGCGCCACGCTCGTTGGCCCGCACGCCAGCCATCCGGCGACCGGCCCGGCTGCGGCGCAGGCACGCGATGCCGAGCGCGGCGAGGGCGAACACGACGCAGGCGAACACGGCGTACCCACGTGGGCTCCGGGCAGCCACCAGCGGGATACCGAAGATCCTGGGGTCGGTGATCGGCAGGCCGTTCAGGCCACCGTTGGTCTTCGGGTTGATCAGCAGCGCCGTCTCAATGACCAGGGCGAACCCCAGCGTCGCCACCGCCAGGTCGACACCACGCACCCGGATCGCGGGCAGGCCGACGAGCCAGCCGAGCAGGGTGGCCGCGATGATGCCCAGCACCAGGGCCAGGGCGATGTCGATGTGGAAGAGGCGCGACAGGTGGGCGACGAACAGCGACGTCGCGCCCGCGATGGCGAACGGGGCGAGGCTGAGCTGACCGGCGTAGCCCGTGGCCACGACGATCGACAGCGCGATCAGTGACACGATCGCCATCGTTGTCAGCGCGACCGCCCAGCCGACCGGCAGGAACAGCACCGCGACCACGGCCAGGACGGCCGCGACGAGGATCACCGGGGGCCGCAGCAGACCCGCGCCGATCCGCGGGAGCCGCTGCTCGGCGTGGCCACGGCCGGGAAGCGTGCTGCCACCCACCATCAACGCCACGATGATCACGCCGAACGGGATGATCTTGATGAACGCGCTGTCCCACTGGTAGGCGACGAACAGCGATTCCAGGATACCGATCGCCAAGCCCGCGATGATCGTCGACGGGTACTTGGTGAACTTGCCGAACAGTGCGGCGGCCAGCGCCGGGAAGATCAGAAGCGTCAGACCGGACGGGGAAAGCCCCGTGGTCGGGACAAGCACGATGCCCGCGGCGGAGGCGAGCGCGCCGCCGATGGTCCACATCAGCAGACCGCTCGCGTGCGGGGAGACTCCAAGAACACTCGCGGCGTCCGGGTTCTCCTGCACCGCGGCGGCGGAGAGCCCCAGCCGGGTCCGGCGGAACAGCGTCGCGAGACCGATCGCCAGCAGGATGGTGACGCCGAGGACGACGATGGTGCCGTAGCTCATCGAGGCGCCCCACAGGTGCAGGGCACCGTCGGGGACGAACGACTTGACGATCCTGACCCGCTCCGAGTAGATCACGGTCGCGAGGCCCTGCAGGACCATCAAGACGCCGAGCGTCGCGACCAGTCGCGCCAACTCGATGGAGTTGCGCAGCGGACGCATGACGACCGCATACACGATCGCGCCGAGCGCGGCGCCGGCGACGATGCCCGCGGGCACCGCGATCGAGGCGGGCAGTTTCTCCTGTTTGAACAATTGGAAGAAGACGTAGGTGCCGACCATGCCCATCGCGCCGTGGGCAAGGTTGATCACCCCGGTGCCGCGGTAGACGGTGACGATGCCGACCGCTGTCAGCGCGTACGCGCCGCCAGAGGCCAGTCCGAGTACGAGGAAGGGCCAGAGTTGGGACATCCTGGGGGCTCCTGTCGGCGTTGGCAGTGGGCCTTCGGGTGTGGCGATGGGTGGGGTCGCCGCGGACCCCACCCACCTGTCCGCGCTACGGCTGAGCCGGGCTCAGCGTTTCGGAGCGGGACCGGCCAAGGCCGACTCGAACGTGTCGGTGGTCGCCGACAGCTCGCCGTCCACCACCGGGCAAGGCAGCGCGTAGACATTGACCGCGCGGGGCTCCTTGGGGCTCGGCCCGGGCTTGGTGAAGTCCAGCGGCGCGCTCATGCCGGTGTCGATCGGGCCGGAGTTGAGCCACTTCACGATGCCCGCACTGCTGATGTCCGTGATCGTGCCGTTGTTGACGGCCTCGGCGAACAGGTTCGGGCCGAGCCAGGTCGCGATGGTCGACTCACTGATGGTGTCGTCGATGTCGCTCGCGTACTTCGCGGCGTCGTCGATCATCTGCTGGCGACGTGCGGACTTCGAGCCGTCCAGCTGGTATGTGGCCAGCAAGGTGGCCTTCAAGCCATTCGACTGCACCTGATCGAGGAACTGCTGCCCCAGCGTGCCGGTGGTGCTGACGACCGGGATGTTCAGGCCGACCTGCTTCATCGCCTGCATCAGCTGGATGGCGGCGGACTCCTGGAGCGCCGTGACGACGGCCTTGTCGCCGTTGGCCTTGAGCTGTGTGGCGACCGGGACCCAGTCCGTGGTGGTCGTGTCGGTCAGCACGTTGTCCACCTGGGTGGTCCGTCCGAGCGCGTGGAGGCCCGCCCGGATGTAGTCACCGGTGACCGCGCTGGTGGAGAAGCCCGCCATGCCGATCCGGTCCGCCGCCGGGTCCAGCACGAGCGCCACGTTCGAGAACGCCACCCGGGCGGAGCCGCACGGGAACGACCACTGGGAAGTCAGCTCCTGGGTCACCACGGGAGTGTTGCAGAACAACGGGATCTTCGCCGCCTCCAGGGCTGACAGCAGCGTCGCCTGCTGGCGCCCGATGGTCCCGGTCACGAAGAGGACCTTGTCCTCGTTGACGAGCTTGTTGGCGCACTGCGCCGCCGTGCCCGCCTCGTCCTTGTCGTCGCAGACGACGATCTGAATGGGCCGGCCCTTGACACCGCCGCGCGAGTTGATCCCGTGCTCCGCCGCCTTCGCGATCTTGGGGATGTCCGGGAAGGCCAGGGTCGCCCCCGCGATCGGAGCCATCACCCCGATCCTCACCGGTTCCCCGGTGAGTCCCGCGCTCGTGTCATCCGAGTCGCCACTCGAACACCCCGCGAGAGCCACGAGCGTCACCAGGGTCACGCCCATCGCCATTGAAAGCCGAACCCGCCGCACATTTCCTCCAGAACCGTCTCACCCGTTGGGTGACATTTAGTTAAGTGAATGACGTTTTGTTCATCGCCCAGAAGTGTGACATGCGACTGCCGGAGCGTCAACGGTTAACGCTGACGAAGTGCTCATGAACTGAACGGCATGTTCGCTTACCGAATGCGGGAGTATTACATGTCACCCTGCAGCGGGCAAGCGCGGAAAATGGGAAACATGATGCGGTGAAGACCGGTCAGGAAACCACCGGATTCAGGGTCGGCAATGTGCTCGGGTCCGAGGTAGCTGGTCGCCGTCAGGCGGACCGTGGTGGTATCCCCTTGGTCATTTCCCAGCTTCCGTGGTCGCCAGACGCCGGAGAGGTCGCCGTCCGCTGCCTTCGTCCCCATCTGTCTGTCCGAAGTGGCCGGTCGCCACCCGCACGGCCTGTCCAGCCTGGGGACAGCAGCCCGGCCCACCCGGCGTGCGGAACACTCCCAGGGAAAGGTCGGCGTCCGCTTCGCCCCATCGACCGCGGGACGAAGTTCCTTGTCGACGATGGTGCGAGTCAGTTCTGCCCGGGCGGCCGGCTTCGGGATGGCACGAGCCGGTCAGCGGGCATCGGTGTGCTCCGTCTCCCGCCCGGACAGGTAGCCGGGCAACCGAGCACCGATGATGTCCGCTGCCTCGGCCACGATGGTGTCGATGACCTCCCGGCAGCTGGCCACCTCGTCGATCAGGCCCTGCGTCTGGCCTGCCCACCACACTCCCCCGTCGACATCGCCGTCGATGAGCACGCGTTGCCGGCCCCGGGCGCCCGAAGCCAGCTCGGCGACATCGGCGAACGTCGCGCCCGGGCGGGAACCGATTTCGGCGATCTGCTCGGAGACCGCGTTTCGGGCCACTCGCGCGGTGTTGTGGAACGAGCGGAAGATCAGCCTCGTGTCCCGCTCGGAGTTGGCGACCACCTGCCGCTTGACGGCTTCGTGAACTGGAGCTTCGTCGGTGGCGATGAAACGAGTACCCATGTTGACCGCGCACGCACCCAGGGCGAGTGCGGCGACCAGTCCCGCACCGGTCGCGATACCGCCGGAGGCGATCACCGGGATGTCGAGCGCCTTCACCGCCGCCGGAATCAGGATCAGGCCCGGAACGTCGTCCTCGCCAGGGTGCCCGGCGCACTCGAAACCATCGATGCTGATCAGGTCCACACCCTTGGCCTGCGCCGACAACGCATGCCGCACGCTCGTCGCCTTGTGGATCACCCTGATACCGGCCGCCTTGAAGTCGGGCAGGTGCGGCTCAGGGCTGGAACCGGCCGTCTCGACGACCGTGATCCCCGCTTCGACGATCGCCATCCGGTACTCGTCGTAGGGCACCGGGTCGATGGTCGGCAGGATGGTGAGGTTGACCCCGAACGGCCGGTCGGTCAACTCCCGCGTCCGCGCGATCTCCTTGACCAGATCCTCAGGTGTCGGCTGAGTCAGCGCCGTCAGGAACCCAAGGGCACCCGCGTTGGCGACCGCACTGATCAACGGTGCGGTGCCGTATCCGGTCATGCCGCCGCACAGGATCGGGTGCTCGACACCGAACAGCCGGGTGAACTCGGTTTTGATCATCGGTCTCCTTCAGACGTCGAGCAACCGGCCGGGGTTCGTCGCGCGCCGGGCGGGATCACCCGGCGGATGCTCTCGACGCGCATCGCGAGCGACGAACGGTTCACGGTGCTCCCGGCGAGTGCGGCGTCATCGGCACTGGTGCCGCAGTCCATTCAGCGCACCTTCCATGATCCCGGCGTCGGCGTGGCACGAGCACGCAGCGTTGACGTCGACTTACCGACGCCGACGAACTTCCACGCACCCAGCGGAGCCCTCCTCACTCGTCCTGGTGCCGCAGGAGAACACTCGACGGCAGCCGGCCGGTTCTTCGTGTCGACCGCCCGCGCGTACTTCTGCTGCGGGCGAATGACCGCGACGTGGTCCTCCGCCTCCGACATAGTGCTGCCTTCCTCTGCGACTGCAGGTCGTCCAGGGACTGGTCGGCATCCGAGGACTTCCGAGTGGCCCAGCGGTGCGCCGACGGCGACGCCCCGCTGCCGCAACACTTTTCACGCGGCGGTGCGCATTGCCGAGGCAGACGGTGTCGCATGGAGCTGCTCGGGAGGTGGTCAACGTAACCATAGACAGGATTACAAGTCAACGAGTAACCACATCGTTCAATTACTTTACAGTGCTTCAGTAGATGCGTAAGCGGTTGGATGACCGGCGTGCGTGGAGGCCGTGGGTGTTCCTGCTGCAGGAGCCGGGATACGGCTCCGGGATGACGTACTGCGGCTGCTGCGGGACTGGACCGAGGCCGGCTGATCGGCTGGTCCCGCGCCGCGGTCCACGGCTCGCCTGTCGGGCGGTAAGGAGGCCGAAAACCGGTGCGAACCCGGTCGACCGCGCCCGCACCGGCTCCAAACATCATGTAGTCACCGAAGCGGCCGGATCCCGCCAGCGGTGACACCGACCAGCGGAAGCGCAACGACATTACCCAGCTTGCTCCGCTACTCGAGGCCCTCTCCCGGCGCGAGGCCGGTGTGGACGGCCCCGCTGCCGTCCGGACACGCCCTACGCCGACCTGCCTACGACTTCGACAAGCACCGGGACCCCGTGCGCGCCAGGGCATCGCATCTCGCTTCGCCCGCCGCGGCACCGAACACGGCTCCTGCCTCGGCCTCCACCGCTGGGTCGTCGAGCAAACCATCGCCCTGCCGCACTCGTTCCGGCGCCTGCACACCAGCTGGGAAATTCGCGCGATCCGGGTTCGTAGGCATGCCCGCGAACTCGTAAAAGCGGTGGAGCACGGCGAGGTCATCAGCCATGGAAGAGATCTCTCCTGCGCACACGGGTCAGGGATCAGGTCGGCACGCCGTCCGATTGGCGTGCCGGTCGAGGGTGAACCGAACCGGGCAACGCCGAGCCTAGACAGACCGTCGGGTCAATCAATAGGCTGTACGTCGCTTGCACGACGCTGTGTCAGCGGAGCACCGTAAGGAGGGGCGCCGTGAGCCGTGAGCTCGCTTCCCATGGTGTCGACACTCGCGCACAGAGCTCCTCATCAGCCGCGACAGACTCGGTGCCCGACTCGCGAACATCGGCGTCCCGCTCCGCCGGGTCTCGGCGTCGGAGCTTCGGCCGGGGACAGCACCGCGCCTGCCGCTGGACTCGCCGATTCAGCCGTGGGAGCCGGTGTCCATCAACTACACCAGCGGCACAACGGGCCCTTGACGGGCGCGCTGACCGCCTCCATGTGTGCGGCCATGACGGCCCACGGGGTGTTCACCACGTACGTCCTGCCCACGGACTTCCTGCTGGCCGGCCTGCAAGGCTTCCTTGTCCGCACGACGGCATCGATGCTGCTCGCGCAGCCGGAGAAGCCGGACGACGCGGATACTCTGCTGCGTCGCATCCTCGTGACGCCGATGCTCGGCGGCCCCGCGACGTTCATGCGCCGTTTCGGGCTGGACAACGTCTTCGGGTCCTGCGGTCCCACCGAGTGCGGGATCGAAACGATCCTCGACGACCCTGGCCGGACACGCGTGCCCTCGGCGTGCCGCGGGACGACATCCAGGTCGGACCGTCGACGAGCACGGCATTCCGGTCTCCTCCAGTACCGCCGGTGAGCTGATCGTCCGCTCCGAGCGCCCGTGGGAGCTCATGACCGAGCACTGAGGCCGGCCCATCGGTCCTGTCCGACGACCGCGCGACGCCGCGCGGCGAAAGGAGCACGACGTGAGCATTCACCAGTCCGCCGACCGGCCCGTCTTCGACGCGGCCGATCCCCTGCTCGTCGAGGACCCCGGCGCCTACTACGCGCGGATCCGCCGCGCGAACCCTAGCCATGTGGTGCCCGGAATGGGCCTGACGTTCTTCCGCCACGCGGAGTGCAACCGCGTCTTCCGAGACACCCGCTCGTTCGGCAACGACCCGCTCCGCTCGCTGCGCTTCCAGCAGCTCGAGCGCACGGATCCGGCTGCCGCGGCCGAGACCCGGCGATTCCTGGACCACCGCTTCTTCGACGAGATCGACCCGCCCGACCACACGCGCATCCGCCGGGTCTTCGACCGGCTCTTCGGTCGGCGCAACGCGCTCGCCCAGCGCGAGCGGATCACCGAGCTCTTCACCGCCCAGCTCGACCGGCTCGACGGCGCCCGCGAGTTCGACCTCGTCACCGACTACGCCTACGCCGTCCCGATCCGCATGGTCACCGAGCTGACCGGGATGCCCGCCCACGACGACCCGAAGATCGCCGGCTGGCTGTTCGACATCGCAAACAACTTCGACTTCCGCTTGATCGACGGAATGTACCGCGCGGGCGCGCCGCTCTTCGAGCACATCGAGGAGTTCGTCGCGGGCAGGCGCCGGGACCCCCAGGGAGGCTTCATCGACGAAGTCATCGCCGCCGAGGACACCGGCGAGCTCAGCCACGGCGAGCTCCTCGGCGCGATCGGAGTGCTGCTGGTGGGTGGATTCGAGACCACGGCCAGTGCCCTGTGCAATGGGGTGCACGCCCTGCTCGTCCATCCCGAGCAGTTCGCCCGGCTGCGCGACGACCCGGCCCTGCTCGAACCCGCGGTCGAGGAGATGCTCCGCTTCGACGGCCCGGTCGCGGCACAGAAGCGGATCGCACTGACCCGCGTGGAGCTCGGGGGGCACGTCGTCGAGCCCGGCGAGGAGGTGCGCGTCGTCATCGCCTCGGCCAACCACGACGAGGACGTGTTCGACGACCCCGGCACGTTCGACGTCGGGCGGCGGCCGAACCCGCACCTGTCCTTCGCGGCGGGAGTCCACCACTGCCTCGGCGCGCCGCTCGCGCGCCAGGAGATGCCGATCGGCGTCGAGGTGCTGATGCGCCGCTACCGCGAGATCCACCTGCTGGAGGCCGTCGAGCGGAAGGCCTTCGGCTCGAACACCCTGAACTCGCTGAAGGTCGCCGTCGTCCCACGGTGACGGCGCGCCGCCAGGAAACCACGCCCTCGAAGGGGAAGCGGCCCCACCGACGGTGAGCCCTCCGAAAGAACCCCGCCGTTCTCGCTGCCGCTCACTCGACAACCGCCCTGTGCGAATCGGGTAAAGAGGGCCTGTGAGACGAGCGGTGTCCGATGTGGAGAGCCGGAGGACTCGAACCCGCTGCCGGCCTGGATTGGGCTGGATGAGCAGCTGGTCAGCCAGTTGGTGGACCGCGCGAAGGCGGGTGGGCTGCAGAACCGGCCCTTGGACGTGGTGTATCCGGTGATCTTCACCGATGCGGTGCACGTCAAGATCCGTGACGGGCCAACGGCCCATCTACGTCGCGCTCGCGGTGACCTGCGAGGGGCATCGCGACATCCTCGGCCTGCGTGCCGGCGACAGTGGGAAGGGCGCCAAGTACTGCCTCACGTGCTCACCGAGATCGAAAACCGCGGTGTGACCGACGTGCTCACGCTCGCCTGCGACGGCCTGGCCGGGCTGCCCGAGGCCATCCCCCCGCGTGGCCGCGCACGACCACCCAGACCTGCATCGTGCACCTGTTGCGCAACAGCTTCCGACATGCCGGTCGCCGGCATGGGGACGCCATCGCCAAAGCCGTGCGCCCGGTCTATGCCGCCACACGGAGTCCGTCGCCAAGGAACGCTTCGCCGAGTTCACCGAAACCTGGGGCGGCAAGTATCCGGCCATCGCGCGGTTGTGTGGGTACGCCTGGGCCGAGTTCGTGCCGTTCCTGGCCTTCGACCCGGAGATCCGGCGGGTGACCTGCTCGACCAACGCCATCGACTCTGTCAACGCCCGCATCGGGCGTGCCGTGAAGGCCCGCGGGCACTTGCCCACCGGCACCGGGTGGAAACGGAGGACCATGCGCTGGAAAGCGGTACTGGTCGGCATTCTCGTTGTTGCACCAGCTGTTGGGGGGGTCCTGTCGGTGAGGCACGCGCGTCGTTGGTGCCTTCGAGTCGGTGGTGGTGCAACATCTCGTTGCCCTGGTCCCAGGCCGGCGGGCGGCACAAGCCCGGCAGGAGGCGGATGAACGTGCGGATCAGGGTGTCGCCGCCCGCTTGCGCGCTGGGGTCCGCGGCGAGGCGGTCCAGGATCGTGAACGGGTCCTGCGTTCCACCAGGGTGATGATCGCGGCCGTTGCCCGGCGCGGCGGAGCAGCCGGTCATCGATCTCAGCGAGGATCTCCACATTGTTCTTTTCTGCGGACGAGCCGCGCCGCTCAGAACCGCAGCACGATCCGGCCCCGCACCCCGCCCCGCGCCAGCTCGTCGTGCGCCGCGCTTGCCTCCACCGCATCCCGCACGTCGGTGTCGAGCGGGCGCAGCACCCCGGCGGCGGCCAGGTCGCGCACCCGCTCGAGCAGGTCCCTCCGGCCGCGGTCGCGGGTGACGAACACGTGGTGCCGTTCGATCCCTCGGCCCGGGGAAGTCGGCCGGGGCCGCACGCAGGCCAGGACCCCGCCGTCCCGTATCGCGGCGTCCACCAGCTCGTCCTGCACCGCGCAGTCGACGAGCCCGTCCACCCCGTCAGGCGCGACGGCGCGCAGGTGCGCGGCGACCGCATCCCCGCGCTCGACGACGTGGTCGGCGCCCAGCGCCCGCACCCGCTGGACGTCCGCGGGCGCGGCGTCGGCGAGGACCACCAGCCCCGCCGCGTGGGCGAGCTGGACCACCAGCCCGCCCACCGCGCCGGCCGCTCCCGTCACCCCGACCGTCGCGCCCTTCTCCAAGCCGAGCGCCTCCAGTGCGAGCGCGGCCGTCATCCCGTTCATCGGCAGGGTCGCCGCCCCGGCGAAGTCGAGGTCCGCCGGGATCACGACCGCCTGCTCTGCAGGCACGACGACCTGCTCCGCGTAGGCCCCGGTCGGCGAGTCGAACGGCGAGACGATCGCCATGACGCGGTCGCCGGGGGCGAAGGGCACGCCCTCACCGACCGCGTCGACGGTGCCGGCCGCCTCCATGCCCGGGACGTGCGGGGGAGTCCGGGTGCCGAGGGCCTCGGACCGGGCTCCCGCCCGGAACACGAGATCGGCCGGGTTGACGGTCGCGGCCGCCACCCGGATCCGGATCTCGCCGGGACCGACCGCGGGGACCGGGAGGTCGAAGGCCCGCAGAACCTCAGGCCCTCCGAAAGCGTCCAGACCGATGGCGCGCAAGGCCCCGGCTCCTCTCTGCAGATCTGGTGCGAAGACTAGGACTCGACGGCGAAGCCGGTCTCGACGCCGGCGAAGGCCCGCTCGACCACCCGGGCGTCGAAGTACTCCCGCCAGAGTGTCACCTTGTCGTCCCGCACCTTCACCACGCACACGTAGTGGTTGTCGTAGGCGCCGCCATTGCCGCGCAGCACCGAACGGCCCGTCCACTCCACGAAGTAGGTCCCCTCCTCGTCGGTGGCGAACACCTCGACGTCCCGCGCGGTGAAGCTCTCGAAGGTGTCGGACATGTTCGACATCCCACCGACGATGGCCTCCTTCCCGACGTACGACGTCGGGAAGCCCGCGGGCACGAACGGCCACTCCATCACGCCGTCGTCCGCCCAGAGGGCGAAGTACCGCGGCATGTCCATCGACGTCATGGCGTCGATGAGATCGCGCACCTTCTGCTTGCCGTCCACGGTGATCGTCATCGATCCGTCCTTTCGGGAAGGTGTTTCAGCTGCGGGAGGACCCGGGCACGGAGCCCCTGGGCCTGCTGAGGGCGGTGGCGAGGCAGCCGCCGTCGGCGGGCAGCGCGACGCCGGTGACGAACGACGACTCGCCGCTCGCGAGGAACAGGATCGTGGCCGCGAGCTCGCGCGGCTCCCCGATCCGGTTCAGGGCCTGGTCGAGGACGGAGTTGTCCTTCGCCTCGTCGAAGTTGGCCACCCAGTTGCGGGACATGGGGGTGTCCACGAAGCCCGCCTGGATGGAGTTGGCCCGGATCCCGTCTCGCCGTACCCGGCGGCGACCACCTTGGTCAGCGCCATGACCCCGGCCTTGGCCGCGCCGTGGAGGCCGATGTGCGGACACGCCACCGGTCCCGCAGAGGACGCCATTGTGACGATCCTGCCGCCGCCCTGGGCCTGCATCACCGGGATCGCGTACTTCATCCCGAGGAACGTCCCCTCGCAGGTTGACGTCGATCAGGGTGTCGGGAGTGACCGAACCGGGCACCGAGTACGTAGATCCCGGTACACGTCGTCGATCCGTCCGAGGCGATCGCGGTGTGGTCGAAGTCGACGACAACCTCGGACGGGACCCAGGGCGGGACGGTGGGGACGGTCGTCTGTTCGGTTTCGGACGTCATCGTTCGCTCCGATCTCTGGCGCGTTCCGCTCCGGAGAGCTCGGTGGGCCAGTGGATGAGGCACATCACACCGGCTGACTGACGCCGTGTCAAGTCATCGATGATGCATGTGCCTAATGACGACCTGGTGGCATCCCCCACGCACGGCCGTGCCCCGGAGTCCGTCGACGCGTCGAACTCCGGCAGACGCACGGATCTCTACCCGGCCCGAGAGCGGCAGCGGCTGCGCAGCCGGGCCCGGATGCTGGAGGCAGCGCTGGAGGTCTTCGACCGGGACGGGTACACGAAGGCCCCGGCGCGAGGAAGTAGCCACGGCAGCGGGCACGAGCCGAACGGCCTTCTACCCGCATTTCAGCTCGAAGGTCGATGCCGTGCTGGACATCTCGAGGCCGCTGTCGGAGGAGGCCCCGAACCCAGCTGTACGAGTCGCTCGAGGCCTACGAGGACCCCAGGTGGGGACATCTGCGGCAGTGGGCAGCCACCGCCGTCGACTTCTGGCGGCGCAACCGCAAGGCGATCGGCGACATCAACCAGGCGCCGGCGGTGGAGCCGGAATGGCACACGAGTTCCTCACGATGGTCGACGCGAGCGTCGAGGTGCTGAGCGGCCACCCGACCCGTTGGAGGGCGCGGAGCCCGAGGGCGCGCGGCTGCGGGCGAACCTGTTCGTCCCGCAGCTGGACCGCTTCTGCTACTTCTGCCTTCTCCGCGGCAGCCATTCGACGACGAGGCCTCACTGAGCGCGCTGACCGGCAGAGTCTGGGCACTGATCCACCCGCCGTCAGGGGACGTACTTCGCTCCTGACGGCCTCGCCCCGATGGATGTGTGGACTCAATGGTGAACGGCTCGCACAGTCTTTGCCCGTCGTCTTCCACTCCGGATCACCAGGCCCCGGACCCCGCGACAGAAGTGAGACGCCGGCCCCTCGCTACACCCGGCGAAAGCTCACGGTCTCGTCGATCCACTGCAGGGCCCGGGCGAAGAACTCCGGGGCGTTCGGCGCGAGGTTCAGGTCGTGCCCGCTGCCAGCCAGGACGAACGGCGTGACCGAGCGCGCGGCGGCATACCGCGGCCCCTCGACAAGGGCCACCTCCTCGGCCGTCGCGCACGGCC
Source organism: Amycolatopsis thermophila (assembly GCF_030814215.1). Classification (NCBI taxonomy): domain Bacteria; kingdom Bacillati; phylum Actinomycetota; class Actinomycetes; order Pseudonocardiales; family Pseudonocardiaceae; genus Amycolatopsis; species Amycolatopsis thermophila. Next base: position 6,811,230 of record NZ_JAUSUT010000001.1, read on the forward strand.
CCACGGCGCAATGGAAGATGCGCTCCCCACTGCCCTCCGCGAGCAGCACCGGTGCCGTGATCAGGTCCGACTGCACGCCCGCCATGCCGGTCGGGAACGTCGCGAGCTCGCCGAGCGTGATGGTGTCCGGGATCGCCTCGTCCGCCGCGAGCACGTCCGGGTCCGCGCCGCTGGGACCGTAGAAGTACTCGGCCCGGGCCCCGGGCTTCGGCTGCACTTCGCCCGGCTGCCCAGGCGCGGGCTCGACCAGGCGATTCGCGGCCAGGCCCGTCACCAGATCGGGGGCGGGAAAATGGGTGAAGCCGGACACGACAACCCCGTCCACGTCATGGAACAGTGCCGCCTCGTCGGTGGCGTTGATGGAGCCGAGGGAGTGCCCGACGGTGACGACCGTGGCGAACCGGTGGCCCGCCACACCGTCGTGGCGGAGCCGCTGGACGACCTGATGCAGCGTGTATGCGTCGTCCGGGGTGGTGACAAGGGGGGCCGGCACCGAGTCGCTGCGGCCGGTATTGAGCCGCTCGAACGTGATGGTCGCCCGACCGTGGGCGTTCATGAAGTCCACGTAGGAATTCCGCTTGACCGGAAAGTCCCAGTAGCTCGAGTTGTACGTCGCGCCGGGCACCAGTAGCTGCACGAGATCCGGGGTGTCATCGCCAGGTACGCAGAGCCGGACAGCCACCGCCTGCGCCGCGGGCAGGCCGGGCGCGAGCGCTACCGGAACCCGGTCATCCCAACAGGTTGGTACGGCGGCCTCCGCGCCGGGTGGCCGTACGGCCGCGACGGTCGCCAGCAGCACAGCCGCCGCTGCACTGACCATACGTCGAATCCTCGGCATGACCATCTCCATCGTCGTCGAGAGACCGATCCCGGATTATCGGGACACTATGTCACATAGTGACATTCAGTTCAGCACGTACGCGATCACGACCACTCGCGCGAGTGACGCAAGGCCGTTCAGGCATGGTGACCGGGGTGACGCTGAAGGTGCACAGCCGGAACGTGACGACCTTCTCGTTGTCACCAGCGGGTTGTCGAACACGGGACCGCGTCCGGCTGTTCGCCTTGACGGTCGATCTGCGGGCCACGGCGAGAGCGGCCGGCCTCCGGACCACCTCTACGGCCTCGACCGGTTCGCCCGCGAGGCGATCCGGATCGTCGACCACTCGGCCGGCAACCGGCGCGAGCGGGATCGGCGATTTCATGCCGAGAACGCGGCAACCGGGTCCGACACGCCGGAGGAAGCCGGTGGCCGGTTCTACGGGCACAGACGGTGCCAGCGCAATTCGCTGATCGATCCCGCCCAACTCCCCACTGCGGCCCCACCACTGCGGGTGCCCGCTCATCACATGGTCGCCGGCGCCGGCAACTCACCTGTCTCACAACGACCTCGATGATGCCGACCCCCAGGATCATTGGACACTGCGTCACGTGCTGACATAACTTCTACCGAACGCTTCACGCCAGGGCTATCGTCGAAGCGACGCGTGATGCCGGTGACTGCCACGACGAGGTGGAGGCCCATGAGCTCAGAGGACCCCGGTGTGCTGCGGATCGTGGATCATTTCGATCGACTGCTCGAAGAGTGCGCCGATCTCGCGACGGTGCTCCGCGAAACCGCGGAATTCGGCGGTTGCACCGTCGGTTTCCGCTCAGCCGACCAGGTACTGTGCAGCGAAGCAGCACCCGGCGCGCAGCAGGCCGGGCCCGCCGAGACGATCACACACCGATTGCCGTCCGGCGCCGAGGTGTGGCTGACGCGCGGCGGCCGCACCTCGGCACCCGACGCGGTGCTGCTCAAACGGCTCGCCGCGACATGCCGGATCGTGCTCGGCCGCGCCCGGTGGGAGCCACCGGTCCTGGGTGACCCGGCGCTGGTCGAGCTCGTCGTCAACGGGACCGCGGACGAGGTGGCCCGCTCACGCGCGCTGAAGCTGCTCGGCTACGAACCGTCGGCGCCGCTCCGCGTCCTGGCGATGATGGCCGACGACAAGAGCGCCCACACGGTCGCGCACCGCCTCGGTGGCCGTACCGGCGGGACTCACCTCGCCGGGCTCGGCCGGCTGCACATTGTGACCACCCCGCTCGAGGTGCCCGCCGACCTGGCGGTCCCCGTCGGCACGCACATCGCGGTGGGGCCGCGGCTCGCGGGCCTCGAAGCCCCGCGGTCCTGGCATGCGGCACGCGCCCTGCTGAGGTTCACGCTTCCCAGCACCCACGAATCCCCGCCCTATTCTCCGGAGGAAGCGGTGATCGCCGAGCTCGACAACGTCGGTTGCTTCACGCTACTCGCTCGCTATCTGCCCGCCGAAGCGATCTCGGAGGCCGACGAGGTCCCGGTGCTGGACGCGCTCGCCGCGGAGCCCGGCGGGGACGAGATGCTGCGCCTGCTGGAGACGGTAGCGGCGACCGAGTCGTTGCGGAAGGCCGCGGCCATGCTGCACCTGCACCACAACTCGGTGCGGCTGCGGGTCGGACGGGCCCAGCGCATGCTCGGGTTCGACGTCACCGCACCCTACGGGCGGGTCCGCCTCATGCTCGCGCTCGTCCTCCGCAGGCTCCGCGACTCCGCAGCACCGCCGCTCCAACGATCCGATTGGCGCGCAGATCGGCTGCAAAGCGGACCAGCTGCCCAGTGACTGGCGTCACAGGTCGTCTCATGCTGGATCTCGCCCGGACGAACGACACACCGGGGAACCCAGCAGAGAATGAGGAAACCTATGGCATTGGACGAGGCAACAAAGTCGTTCCTCGCGCAGATGTCCGCCGCGGGCGGCAGTCCGCTCCACGAACTCGACCCGGTCACCGCGCGGAAGGCCAGCGCGCTGCCGGAGGACCTGATGGGACCGGGGCCCGAAATGGCGCGGGCCGAGGAGAAAGCACTGGCCACACCCGACGGCGGCGTGCTCGGGATACGCGTCCTGGTACCCGGCGACTCGCCCGCCGGCGTCATCGTCTACTACCACGGCGGCGGCTGGGTGATCGGCGACATCGACCAGTTCGACACCCTCGGCAGGGTGCTCGCGGACCGGACCGGCTGTGCCGTCGTTCTGGTGAACTACCGCAAAGCCCCCGAACACCCCTACCCCACCGCCGTCGAGGACGCCTGGCAGGCCCTCAACTGGGCACACGACAACCTCGCCTCGAACTCAGGACGCACCCTGCCACTGATCGTCGCCGGAGACTCCGCAGGCGGCAACCTCGCGGCTGTGATGGCACAGCGGGCCAGGACACGGAACGGCCCGAACATCACGCTTCAGGTCCTGATCTACCCCGTCACCGACGCGGACTTCGACCGCCCCTCCTATGTGGACCCGCAGAACCAGCTGATGCTCAGCCGCGACACCATGATCTGGTTCTGGAACCACTACGCCGATCCCGCTCGCCGCAGGGAACCCGACGTGAGCCCGCTGCACGCCGACGACCTGTCCGGGCTACCACCCGCAGTGGTGATCACGGCCGAACACGACCCCCTCCGCGACGAAGGCCAGGCCTACGCCGCAGCGCTGGAAGCCGCCGGGGTTCCGGTGCACCACCGGCTGTTCACCGGGCAGATGCACGGCTTCTTCACGATGGTCAACCTCCTGCCGGGCAGCGCGGCCGGCATCGACTTCGTTGCCACGGAGATCACCGGGCACCTGCGCAACGACACCGCCGGACGCTGAGGGGAGCCAGGATGACCGACTACGACTTCGACGCTTGTGTGATCGGGGCCGGGTTCGCCGGCATGTACATGCTCAAACGGCTCCGCGACGCCGGTTTCACCACCCACGTCTTCGAAACCGCCGACGACGTCGGCGGCACCTGGTACTGGAACCGCTACCCGGGCGCCCGCTGCGATGTGGAGAGCCTCTATTACTGCTACAGCTTCGACGAGGAACTGCAACAGGAATGGGAATGGAGCGAGCGCTATCCGGCGCAGCAGGAGATCTTGCGCTACTGCCAGCACGTCGCCGACCGCTACGACCTGCGCGCCGACATCTCCTTCTCCACCACCGTCGAATCCGCCATCTACAGCGACGACACCAGGCTGTGGACCCTGCGCACCACGACCGGCAGGGAGGTCACCGCGCGCTACCTGATCAGCGCCGTCGGCTGCCTCTCCGCCGCCCGGGTGCCTGACTTTCCCGGGCTGGACGCCTTCCGCGGCGAGACCTACCACACCGGACAATGGCCGCACGAGGGCGTCGACTTCAGCGGCAAGCGCGTCGCCGTCGTCGGCACCGGCTCATCGGGCATCCAGGCCATTCCGGCGATCGCGCGCTACGCCGAAGACGTGACCGTCTTCCAGCGAACGCCCAACTACAGCGTCCCGGCGCGGAACCGCCCGCTGGATCCGGCCGAGCAGGCGAAGGTGAAGGCGGACTACCCGCGATTGCGCGCCGAAGCCCGGATGACCCCGGCCGGCACGCTCGCCGAGCCCACGGGTAAGAGCGTGTTCGAAGTTCCCGAAGACGAGCGCCGCGCCGAGCTGGACCGGCGCTGGGAGAACGGCGGAGCGGCCTTCCTCGCCGCGTTCGCCGACACCATGCTGAACGTGGAGGCCAACGAGTTCTCGGCGGACTACGTGCGCGGCAAGATCCGGGAGATCGTGCGGGACCCGGATACCGCGGAAAAGCTCACCCCGCGGGACTACCCCCTCGGCGCGAAGCGCATCTGCGTCGACACCGACTACTACGCCACCTACAACCGCCCCAACGTCCACCTCGTCGACCTGCGTGCGAACCCGATCGAAACCATCACGCCCACCGGAATCCGCGCGGGCGGCACGGATCACGAGTTCGACGCGATCGTGTTCGCCACCGGCTACGACGCCATGACCGGCCCCCTCAACCGCATCGACATCCGCGGCACCAACGGACAACGGCTGCGTGACAAGTGGTCGGCCGGGCCGCGGACCTACCTAGGGGTCGCCACCGCCGGCTTCCCGAACCTGTTCATCATCACCGGACCCGGCAGTCCTTCCGTGCTGAGCAACATGATCGTGTCCATCGAGCAGCACGTCGAATGGGTCGCCGACTACCTCGAATACCTGCGGGACAAGGGTTTCACCCGGGTCGAGGCCGCGCTGGACGCCGAGGACCAGTGGGTCGACCACGTCAACGAGGTCGCCTCTGCGACCCTCTACCCGAAGGCCGCGTCCTGGTACCTCGGTGCGAACGTTCCGGGCAAACCGCGCGTGTTCATGCCCTACCTCGGCGGCGTGGACGTCTACCGCGGCATCTGCGACGACGTGGCGGGCAGTGACTACAAGGGATTCCTGCTCCAGGACTGACCCCGCCGGGAGACGGGCAGGTGGCTCGCTGCCTGCCCGTCTCCACGGCGCTGGGCCGCCGGCTCAGACGCCGAGCAGGCGGCCGAGCGTTTCGGCGTGGCGGGCGGGGTCGCCGAGCAGCCGCTCGCTACTCAACGCTCGCCGCAGGTACAGGTGCGCCTGGTGCTCCCAGGTGAACCCAACGCCACCGTGGATCTGGATGCTGTCCAGGCACGTGGCCAGGAACGCGCTTGTCGCGCTGCTGCCGGCCAGCGCCGACGCGAGCTCGAGCGCTTCCGGTCGCACGTCCGCGACCTTCGCCGCGTAGTCGACCGCCGCCCGCGCGCACCGGAGCCGCACCAGCAACTCGGCGCACTTGTGCTTGATGGCCTGGAAGCTGCCGATGGGACGCCCGAACTGCACTCGGTCGAGCGAGTACTCGACCGTCATCTCCAGCACACGCTCGCCGGCGCCGGTTTGCTCGGCGGCCAGCACCACCGTCGCGAGGCGGCGCACGTCCCGCAGTACCTCGATCGCGGCACCCGGTTCCCCGAACCGGCGTGCCGGGACGCCGTTCAGCTCCAGCGCCGCCTGCGGCCGCGTCCAGTCCAAACCGGACAGCGCCGTCCGCCCGACATCGGCCGAGCGGGTGTCGACCAGGTACAGGCTGCCGTCGGCAGGCACGACGACGAGATCAGCGGTGGCACCGTCGAGCACCGCATCCAGCTTGCCGGTGAGCCGGATTTCACCGTCGACACTTGTCGTGTCACACTGCTGCCAGGCCACTGCCGCAGTCGTGGTCCCGCGAGCGACACCGGGCAGAACCTCGTCACACACATCGTCGTCACCCGACGCCAGTAGCGCGTTGGCGGCGAGCACGACACTGGCGAAGTACGGGGAGGCCAGCAGCGCGCGGCCCATCTCGCTCGCGACAACCGCTTGCTCGGTCACGCCGAACCCCGCTCCCCCGAACCGTTCCGGGAGCGCCAGCGCGGCCAGTTCGAGCTGGTCACACGCCAAGTGCCACACCTTCGCGTCGTAGGACGGCGGCTCGGCGGGAGCCGCGACGGGCGCGTGCTTGTCCAGGAACCGGCGCACGGTCCGCGCCAGCTCGACCAGTTCGGGGGTGGCGCGGAAGTCCACCGACTCATCGACCGACAGTTCGTTCATCGCGCGGCCTGCTGTTCCCTTGGCATCCCGAGCACGCGCTCGGCGAGGATGTTGAGGATGATCTCCGACGTCCCCGCGGCGATGGTCGAACCCCGCGAACGCAGGTACTCCCACACCGCGGGCGGGAGTGCTTCCCCTTCCCAGGCCTGCGGGCCGTCGAGCTGGTAGCCGAGCCGCGCGGCGCGTTGCCTGCCCCGGCTCCAGCCCAGCTTGAGCAGCGACGGCTCGGCGCCGGGAGCGGTTCCGGCCTCAGCGTCTGCCAGCAGGCGCAGCGCGACGAGGTGAAGCAGTTGTCCCTCCTCGAAGCAGCCGATGAGCTCGTCCCGTTCCTGGGCTCGCAGCGTTCGCCCACGTGCCTTCCCGGCGAGGGTGCCGATCGACGCGACGAGCTCGCTGATGAGGCCGACGGTGTTCGCGCGTTCGTGGCCGAGCGTGGTGTTCGCGACCTTCCAGCCCTGCCCGGCGGGGCCGAGCCGGTCGGCCTCGGTCAGTTCGACACCGTCGAAGAACAGCTCGCCGAACTCGCTGTCCCCGGTCAGCTGCCGCAGTCCGCGCACGGTGACGCCGGGCCGGTCGAGCGGGACCAGGAAGCACGTGATGCCAAGGTCTTCCTTCCCGTCGACGGCACGCGCCAGCAGTGCGCACCAAGTCGCGTGCGTCGCCGAGGAGGTCCACACCTTCTGGCCGTGCAGCCGCCAGCCCCCGCCCGTCCGCACTGCCTTGCTGCGCAGGTCGCGCAGGTCCGACCCGGCTTCGGGCTCGCTGAAGCCCTGGCACCAGATCTCCGCGCCGGACAGGATCGACGGCAGGTGCGCGCGCTGCTCCTCGGTGCCCCAATGGGCGATGGTCGGCCCGATGTTGTTGACCCCCAGCACCCCGGCGATCGAGGGCGCCCCGCGCCGGGCGGCCAACGCCTCACACGCCACCCGCGCCCGGATGTCGAGGCCACGGCCGCCGTCCCGCTCGGGCCACGAGAGCCCGACCCACCGGTGTTCCGCCATGAGCCGCTGCCACGCCCGTTTCGTCTCGAAGGCCGTGATGTCCGGGTGCTCCACGAGGAAAGGGCCCAGCTCGCGGTCGAGGAACTCCCCGAACCGCGCGACTTCTCGTCCTTCCGTCATGTCGCCTTCCGCAGGAGAATCGCCCCGGACGGTACTCCGCCGCCGTTGGTCACGACCGCGACGCGCGCGTCCGGCACCTGCCGGTCACCGGCTTCGCCGCGCAGCTGCAGCATCGCCTCGCGGGTGAAGCCGTAGCCGTGCAAACGGCCTGCGGACAGCTGTCCGCCATGCGGGTTGAGCGGCAGCTCCCCGTCGAGGGCGATCGTCTTGCCGCCCGCGATGAAGTCCGTCGCCTCGCCGAGTCCGCAGAAACCCAGTCGTTCCAGCCAGGACAGGGCGTTGAACGTGAAGCCGTCGTAGAGCAGCGCCACGTCGACATCGGCGGGCGTGAGGTCCGTGCGGGTCCACAGGTGCGCCGACGGCCCGAGTGCCTGTGGCATGTGGGTCAGTGTGTCCTGATCCCACGACAGCCGCTCCAGCACCTTCGTGCCGACCGCTTCGACGAGCACCGGCCTCGACGGCAGGTCCGCGACCGTGTCGATCGCCGAGACGACGACCGCGATGGCCCCGTCCACCGGAACGTCGCAGTCGTACAGCCCGAAGGGGGTGCTGATCATCCGGGCCGACAGGTAGTCGTCCATCGTGAGCGGGTCGCGGAACACCGCGTCCGGATTGCGCCGCGCGCCGTCCCGCGCGGTGACCGCGATCGCGCCCAGCGCCTCGCGCCCGGCGCCGTAGCGGTGCAGGTAGTGCGAGGCGTGCATGCCGATCCATTGCGCGGCCGAAGAAGCGCCGAAGGGCAGCCGCCATTCGTACGCCCCGGTGGCCCGCGCGACCGGGGTCTCCCAGGCACCGGAGCGTTGCATCGCGGTGAGGGAGGATTCCCACACCGTCCGGAAGCACAGGACGTGCCGGCACAGGCCGGACGCGACGGCGAGCATGGCCGTGATGATCGAACCGGACTGCCCCGGCACCTCACCCGCGCCGTTGAGCCACGTCGGCCGGATCTGCAGCGCCTCCGAAACGGCCATGACGCCGCCCTCGGTCAGCCCGGCGTACGGCGAGATGCCCGGGTACGTGGACAGCCCGTCGATGTCGTCGAGCTCGAGCCCGGCGTCGGCCACCGCGGCGCGGCAGGCCTCGACGGTGAGCGCGAGCGGGTCGGTCATGAGCCTGCGTCCGGTACGGGACTGGGCGACCCCGGTGAGCGCGACCTTGTCCTCGAACCGGCGCGACCGCGGGAGCCGCGAGAGCGCACTGACCTCGGCGGAGACGTCGCGCGGCTCCGGCAGCGGGCCGGGCCCTTGTGCGGCTTCGGTCTCCGGGTCGGGTTCGAACAGGGGCAGCCAGATGCCGCCGTGCTGTTCGAACCGGACGCGCACGCGCATCCCGATCCGCACGTCCTCCGGCGCACAGCCCACGACGTTGGTGGTGAGCCGCGCCGCATCGTCCTCCGCCAGGGCGACGATCGCGACGGCGTAGGGCGGAGGGAACGCGGGCAACCACGGCTGGTGGGTGACGGTCACCGCCACGACGGTCGCCTGGCCGGAGACGGGGTCGAGGGCGACGTCGTCGCTGCGGCAGTGCACGCAGATCGGCAGCGGCGGGTGGAACCAGCGCCCGCAGGCGTGGCAGTGCTTGACCCGCAGCGTCCCGTCCGCGCCGGAGGCCCAGAACCCGGCGCTCTCCAGGGACGGCTGGGGCAGTGGTTTCGCCGGTGGTTCCGGCGCCCCGTCCGGTCGTGGCCCCCGCACTGGTCGCGGGGCGTCCGCAGGCTCAGCCATCGTCTTCCCCGGTTCGCTTCGGCCCGATCGAGACGTGCTGCTGGATGTCCGCCCGCCGCCTGCCCGCCGCGTCGAGCAAGGACGCCGACGCCAGCGCGATGCGCTCGCCGGCCTGCCGGCCGACCCGGAGCAGCTGCCACGGGTCACCGGCCGGGTCGTGCTCACCGGCTCCCCACCAGCGCACGCTCAGGTCCAGGCTGAACGACCGGCTCCGGTCGGCTCGCGCCGACTCCACGACGGACTCGGCGAGGTGCGCGTCGGCGAGCATCACGTCACACGCCTGCCGGGCGAGCAACGAGCTCATCTGCCACGGGTCCCGGAGCTTGATCCACAGCTCCACGTCACCTTCGAGCGTCGTGAACCCCGCGCGGTCACGGGGGAAGTTGACCACGCTGCGCGCGTAGGCCGCGTCGAACGCGTTCTTGTTGTCCCGCCAGCTGGGGACCGGTTCAGCCGGCGGCCGGGCCGGGCTGCCGTGGCGCGGTCCCGGCGGCAGACGGTCGGGCCGGACGAACCAGGCGGACAACGCGACGCGCGTCTCACCGTCCTGCGTCAGGTGGGCGCACACGACGCTGCTCGCCCTGCCGACGCGCACGTCGGTCGTCTCGACCCGGTACGGCCCGACAGTGCAGGGCGACATGAAGACGAGGTTCGCGGAGAGGACCGCGCTGTTCTCCGGGGCGAACGACGCCGCACCCAGCAAGGTCGCGGCGGCGCTGTAACCGCCGAACATGCGGCCGGCGAACCCCCAGAACGCCGGGGCCTCGCCGAGGACCACGCCGTCAGCGGTCTGCTGCCGGAAGTGCTCGGCCAGATCGCCGGTGAGCGCTGCAGACAAGGAGAACTCCATTCGTTGCGTCCGGTCGGGGCTGTGGCGAGCGGCCCGCCCGCGTGGGAAACGCAGGCCGGTCCGGCGCCTTCTCCCGCGCCGCCCAGTCCAGCCTGGCCCGGAACACGGAGTCGACCGTGAAATCGATCATCGTCGTCCTCGCATCCCGCGCGCGGTACAGTGCATCAATCATTACACACACTGTACAGCGCCCGAAACGTTTGACGGTGTGTTCATCCAGTGTAGTGTCCATCAGTGAATCTGGACCACTCTCGCACGGAAAGAGAGCGCTATGGCGACCAAGGACGGTATGCCGGTCGACCCGCCCGAGCTGCGGCCCTTCGACCTCCACCCGTACAGGATCGGAGTCATCAACGACTTCCCCGGTATCGCGGGTGACCTGGCCGACGACTGGGTGCGGGCGATGGAACTCGCGTTCGACGAGGCGTACGCGTCGCGGCGCATTTCGCGGCCGGTGGAGATCGTGCGCAAGGAGCTCTACGGCCACCCCTACCAGTCCGCGTACTCCGGCCAGGCCGTGTACCGCGAGCTGGTCGAAAAGGAGCACGTGCTCGGCGTCATCGGCCCGATGAAGACCGACGACTCGCTGGCGGTGCAGTCCGAGGTGGAGAAGCTGCACGTGCCCTACATCTCGATGTGCGGCAGCGAGCACGTGGGCGGCCCGGAGGTGTTCGTCTGCCAGCAGGGGAACCTGCCCGACGAGCCACCGGTCGCGCTGGACTGGCTGGCCGCCAAGGGGATCACCACCGTCGCGCTCGTCGCCGAGAACAACGCGATCGGCTACGAGTACATGGACTACTTCCTCGACAACGCCCCGCAGCGTGGTGTCGAGGTGGTCGCGCTGTCGACCTCGATCGCGCAGGCCGACGACCTCGACCACATCGCAGCCGAGTTCGAGCGGCTCAAGCGATCCGGCGCGCAGTGCCTGGCCTACTGGGGCTTGGGGCACAACAACACCAAGCTCAACCCTGCGCTGGAGAAGGCGGGCTGGGAGCCCGAGGTGAAGATCATGTCCAGCGCCTTCGTCACGGCGGCGATGGGCGAGCGCTGGGCGAGGGCGCTCGACGGCTGGGCCGGCCTGGACCAGTTCGACGAGCGCAACCCGCACTACCAAAGCCTGCTCGACCGCTACGAGAAGCGGTACGGCAAGCGCCCCAACAACGCCATGTTCCCCTGCGGCTACGACATGGCGCGCGTGATGGTGGAGGCGCTGGCCCGTCTCAAGTACATGGCGCCGTCCGCGGTCACGAAGGGCATCGAACGGGTCCGCCGGCTGCCCGCCGCCGCGGGCGCGCCCGGCACCTACATCTCGTTCGGGCCCTGGGAGCGCCGCGGCTACCGCGGGGACTACCTGGTGGTCCGCCGCGCGGAGAACGGCAAGTCCATTCTGGACGAGACCTGGGTCGAGAAGGTGCACAACCGGACGTAGTCCGGACCGGGGCGCCGGCACCCCTCCCCGGAGGTGCCGGTGCCCTCTTCGCTCAGTCTTCGCGGGTGATCTCGATCCCGGCCGCCAGCCGGTCCCAGGTCGCGGGGCCGGTGCCACGGGTGCGGAGCACATACTTCTCGATCTTGTTGCTGCGCGTGCGCGGCATGGACTCGACGACCTCCACGTAGCGCGGGACCGCGAAGTAGGCCAGCCGTGTACGCAGGTACTCCACCAGCTCGGCCGGGTCGAGATCCGCCGTCCCGCTCGGGGTCACGAACACCATCACGTCCTGGTCGCCGTGCTCGTCCGGCACGCCGACGCACGCCGCCTCAGCGACGGCCGGGTGGCTCAGGACCTCCCGTTCCACCTCCAGGCTGGAGATGTTCTCGCCCCGGCGGCGCAGACTGTCCTTCTTGCGGTCGACGAAGTAGTAGTCGCCGTCCTCGTCCACGCGCATCAGGTCCCCGGTGTGGAACCAGCCGTTGCGCCACGCCCGCGCTGTCTCCTCCGGGCGCCCGTGGTACTCCGTCGTGATCACCCACGGCACGGCGGAGCGGATGATCAGCTCGCCCGGCTCCCCCACCGGGACCGGCATGTCGTGCTCGTCCACGAGCCGCACCTCGGTGATGTCGTGCGGGCGCCCGCAGCTCGTCCACTTCGTCCTTCCCGGCGGGGTCGCCAGCACCGCGGGCGCCTCGGTCATCGAGAAGGACCCGACGATGTCCTCGAGCCCGTAACGGCGCATGAACGCCTGCGGGTCCGGCGGTGGCGGGTTGGCGCTGACGTACCGCAGCGGGTTGTCCGCGTCGTCGGGCTTCGGTGGCTGGGCGGCGAGGAAGTTCACCATCGAGCCGACGAGGACGCTCATCGTCACTCCGGCCTCGCGGACGACGTCCAGATACCGGGAGGCGGTGAACCGGGGCCGCAGCACCGAGCGCGCGCCCGTGCTGAGCGGGAGGAAGACCGTGTTCATCCCGCCCACGTGGAACAGCGGCAGATCCGCGAGGAACACGTCCTCAGGACCGGTGCGGTGCCGGTGATGCAGGCCCTGGTAGTAGGCGGCCAGGAAGGTCGTGACGGCACCCTTCGCCCGGCCGGTCGTACCGGAGGTGTACACGACGGCGTGCGGATCCCACACCTCGATGGACCGGGTCAGCGGCGGCTCCTCCGCACCGCCGTCCACCAGCGCCCCGCGGTCCAGCCGCGGCAGGCCGGGGGCCACCTCGGCCAGCCTCTCTGCGTAGGGGTGTTCCGTGACGGCGAGGACGGCGTCGGCCTCCTTCACCAGGTCGGCGAGAGCCGTGCCGCGTGCGGCTGTGTTGACGGGCACCACGACGGCGCCCAGGAAGGACGTGCCCCACCACGCCCGGAGCCAGCCGGGCCCGTTACCGAGCATGATCAGGACACGGTCGCCCTGACGAACCCCTTGTGCTGCAAGGATATTCGCCGCGCGTACCGCGTTCAGCCGCGCGTCGGCGAAGGTCCAGCCGCCGTCGCCGAGATCGACCGCCGTGGCGGCCGGCGTCCGGGCGGCCCAATGGTCCAGGATGTCCCGGATCACGACCTGGGTGGCGCGGGTCATACCGCAGTCCAGCCGCCGTCGACCGTCACCACGGAACCGTTGATGTAGCTCGCCGCGTCCGAGGCGAGGAAAAGATGCACCCGAGCGACCTCTTCCGGGGTGCCCTTGTGCGTGTTGGTCGCCTGGATGCTGGGTCCCCACCCGGCGAGCCAGCCGTCCGCGGGCGGGCCGGGCGGTTGGGGCGCGTCCGGGGCCGCGGACCGGATCGACCCCGGCGCCACGCCGACGCACCGGATGCCCGAGTCGCGGTAGGCCACCGCGATGTGCTTGGTGAGGCCCACCATCGCGTGCTTGCTGCACGTGTAGCTGACGCCGCCGCGCGCGCCGTGGAATCCGGCGATCGAGATGGTGTTGACGATGACCCCGCGCCCGGCTTCGACCATCGACGGCAGGATTCGTTTGCTCAGCAGGAAGGGCGCGGTGAGGTTGACCGCCAGCACCCGGTCCCACTCCTGCTCGGTGGTCTCGGTGACCGACGTGTAGCTGCCGATCCCGGCGTGGTTGACCAGCACCTCCACCGGACCGTATGCCGACTCGGCACCCGCCGCGGCGGCTTCCACACCCTCCGAGGTGGACAGGTCGGCCACCACCGCGGTCGCCGTGCCGCCGTCCTTGCCGATGAGGTCGACGGTCTCCTGCACGGAATCGGCGGCGATGTCGACCGCGACCACCCGAGCGCCGGCCCCCGCAAAGGCCCGGGCCACTGCGCGGCCGCCGCCCCAGTACGGGAGCCCGCCCGCGCCGGTGATCAGTACGGTCCGGTCCGCCAGCCCGGGTACCGTCGCGGGACCTCCGGAAACCTGCACCATGACATCTCCATTCAGTCGATCTGCGCACCTGACGTGTGAGTCAGCGGTCCCAGGCGACGGTCAGCCGTTCCGGCGCCCGCTTGAGCGCGGTGTCTATGTAGGCCACCTCGTCGTCCACGACTCGCAGCGGCGGGAACTCCGTGGACAGCAGCCGGAAAGCCGTTTCCAGCTCGGCGCGGGCGAGATGCGCGCCCGCGCAGAACGTGGGCCCGGCGCCGAATGCCAGGTGCCTGCCCGCGTCGGGCCGCATGATGTCGAACACCCCGGGGCGTTCGAACTTCCGCGGGTCGCGGTTCACCGCACCGATGATGGCGGTCACACGCTCACCGCGGGGGACGACGTGATCGCCGATCGGGACGTCGGCCACCGCCGTGCGCGCGTACAGCTGGCGGCCCGACGAGTCGTACCGGAGGATCTCCTCGATCGCCCGCGGGACCAAGCCCGGATCGGACCGCACCAGCGCCCGCTGCTTGGGAAACCGGTCGAAGGCGATCACCCCGTTGGCGAGCACGTAGGCCGTGGTCTCGTGTCCGCCGGTGTGCAGCAGGATGCACTGTCCGACGAGTTGCTCGTCCGTCATCGGCTCGTCGTCGGCAGCGTTGGCGGCGACCAGGTCGGAGATCAGGTCGTCGGTCGGCTGCCTACGCCGTGCCGCGAAGATCTCGGTGAAGGCGTCCAGGCACTCCTGCGCCTTGCGGTCGGCCTCCCGCAGCAGGGACTCCGGATGTTCTCCCGGCTCCTGGATGTCGAGCATTCCCTCCGTCCACCGGACGAACGCCTCGGTGGTGCTCGCCGACATCCCCATGACGCGGCAGATCACCTGGGTGGGCAGGTGCACGGCGAACTCGGACACGAAGTCGAACGTCTCGCGTTCGCGAAGGGGCTCCAGCAGGTCGCGTGCGGTCTGTTCGATGCTCGCCTGCGACTGCCGGACGCGTCCCGGGGTGAACGCCTTGTGCACCAGGCGCCGCAGCCGCGCGTGTTCGGGATCGTCCCGGAACATCATGCCGCTGAGGAAGACCCGCGTCGCCAGCGGCAGCGATTCCCACGCTTGCGCGCGAGCAGCCGGGGGCGTCAGCGCGAGCGGGTCACGGCTGAAGCGCTCTTCCTTCGCGAACTGACTCGCCTCGTCCCAGCTCGTGATGAGCCACAGCGCCTGGTCGCTGCGATAGACCGGGTCGTGCGCGCGCAGTCGCTCGTAGAAGGGGTACGGATCCTGCGAGATCTCTGCCCGGCGAGGGTCGCCCGGCGTGAGGTAGATGTTCACCTCGTCGTTGAGAGCGGACATGCGATCAGCCTCGATTCGTGAACAACTTCGCCACCGCGGCCCGGTCCACACGTCCAGACGCCTTCGGCAGCTCGTCGACGACTTCCCACAGCCGCGGCCGTTTGTGGCTCGCCAGCCGTTCGCGCGCGAACTCCTCCAGCGCGGCTTCGGTGACCTCACCGGCCACCGCGGCCGCGATCCGGCTGCCCCACCGGGCGTCCTCGACGCCCACGACGCAGACGGCCCGTACGCCCTCGTGTTCGAGCAGGATTCGCTCCACCTCGGCCGGGTAGACGTTCTCGCCGCCGCTCTTGACCATGTTCGTGGACGTGCCGACGAACGTCAGCGAACCGTCCGCTTCGCGGACGCCGAGGTCGGTGGTGTGGTGCCAGCCGCCCTCCCAGCGCCGCGTCATGTCGTCGCCCCGGTACCCGGCCATGACGAGCGGGCCGCGTACGACGACCTCGCCGACCTCGCCGGGATCGGCCTCGTCGAGGGTGCCGGGTCGCACGACCCGAACCGACGCCACGTGCTGTGGCCAGCCGACGTTGCCGACCGGCGCGCCGGTGCCGAGCGCGACGCTGGTCACCAGGCCGGTGACCTCGGTCTGCCCGTAGCCCGTGGACGTGCCCAGCGACTCCCCCGCCCACACCGGACGCGAGGTCATGGCCGTCCAGCGGTCCAGGACTTCACTGCCGGACAAGGCGGGCGTGCGCAACGTCGAGAGCTTCAGTCCCCGCTCCTCGGCAGCCGCCACGATCTGGGGCACCGACGCGGGCACGAGGTACGCGCCGGTCACACCGAGCCGGTCGACCAGTTCCGCGAACTGCTTCGGCTCCATGCGCGGCACGACCACGGTCCGCGCGCCCACCAGCCAGTGCGCGAGGACGTACTGGAACGTCCCGACATGGGCGAGCGGGCCGGACGCCAGGTACACCTCACGCGGCGAGAGCTGGTCGCGGGCGGACAGCAGCAGTGACTGCAGGATGAGCCCGCGGTGGGTCAGCTGCGCCCACCGCTGCCGGCCGTCGAACGCACCGGTACCGATCACGAGGACCGGATCGTCTTCGAGCGCCTGGTCCTCGGGCGGGGTCTGCGCGTCGCACAGCGCGGCCGCCCCCCCGGGCCCGTCGAGGACCACCCGCGGCCCGAGCTGGGCGAGCTGGTCCTCGCGCTCGGCATCTGTCGACTTCGGGTGCAGCGGCGCCAGTGCCGCGCCCAGCCTGCCCGCGGCGAGCAGCGCGACCGGCAGCCAGGCCGAGTTGCCCCCTGTCCAGGCGACGATGTCGCCCCGCGCGACACCCCGGGCAGCGAGCCCGGCGGCCAGCTCGCCGGCCTGCTGCGCGAGTCCGGCGTGCGTCCAGACGCTGTCCTCGTCCTCGACCGCGGTGGCGTCGCCGAAGCGGCGCGCGTTGTTTTCGGCGATGTCGCCGAGGGTCAGCGCGTGGATCGAGCGCCTGGTGCGCAGATCGGTTCCCACCGTGAAACTCCTTCGTTTCGTTGCGCCTGGCACGGGGGTCAGCTGAAGCGCTGGGCCCCGTCGATGCGGATGACCTCACCGTTCAGGTAGTCGTTGTCGACGATCTGCATGACCAGCTTCGCGTACTCGTCGACCGACCCCATCCGCTTCGGCGCGGGGATGCCGGGCCCCCACTTGGCCTGTGCTTCCTCCTCCGGCATGCGGTAGGCCGGCGTGAAGAACGTCCCGGGCGCGATCGTCATGACGCGGATCCCGAGCGGCGCGAGGTCGCGTGCGCCGACGAGGCCGAGCGAGACCACGCCACCCTTCGCGGCCGAATAGTCCGACTGTCCCACCTGACCCTCGAACGCCGCGATGCTCGCGGTGTTGATCACCACGCCCCGCAGGCCGGAGTCCAGCTCGGGCGCTTCGGCCATCGCCGCAGCGGCCTTCTGCATGAGCGAGAACGTGCCGACGAGGTAGATCTCGGTGGTGCGCCGGAACGTCTCCAGCGGATATGTCGCTCCCTTGCGGTTGACGACCCTGGCCTTCGCCACGGGGCCGCTGTGCACGCAGACCGACACCCGCACCGGGCCCAGTTCTGCCGCCGCGTCCACCGCCCGCTGCACGTCGTCCTCGTCGGTGACGTCGGTGCGCACGAAGATCACCTTCGGCCCCAGTTCGTCGGCGAGGGTCTTGCCCCGCTCCTCGTCCAGGTCCGCGATCACCACCGACGCGCCGGCCCCGGCCAGCCGCCGGACGCTCGCCGAACCCAGCCCGCCGGCACCACCCGTCACGATCGCGGAGCCACCTTCGATGCGCATCTTCCGCCGACCTCCTCTTTGTTGACTGAACTGAGCGTACATAGAATAGTCGTGATAGTCAGTCTCTGGCGCTGTGTTTCTCGCGTCGGACGAGCAGACCACGAGGAAGGCGGGAACCGATGGCGGAGGCCTGGATCCTCAGCGCCGTGCGCACGGCGGTCGGCACAGCACACAAGGGAACTCTGCGCGGCACGAGTGCGCTGGAGCTCGCGCGCGTCGCGGTCGACGCCGCCCGCACCCGGTCCGGTCTCGAACCGGAACGGTTCGACGACGTCGTGTTCGCCGAGTCCTACTACGGCGGCGGGGACATCGCGCGCCACGCCGCGATCGAGGCGGGCCTCGTCAACGTCGGCGGACAGGCCGTGAACCGGCACTGCGCGGGCTCGCTCACCTCCGTGGCGAACGCGGCGGGCTCGATCATCGCCGGCATGGACGACGTCGTCATCGCGGGCGGGGTCCAGTCCTCCTCGACCGCGCCGGTGCAACGCTGGCGCGTGCCGGGCACCGAGGAGTACCTCGAACCGTGGTGGAGCCCCACCCACCCCGACTCGCCCACGGCGCCCAACCGGGACATGACGATCACGGTCGGCTGGAACACCGCGCAGGCCATCGGGATCAGCCGGGAGGAGATGGACCGCTGGGCGTACCGCTCGCACCAGCGGGCGGTGGCCGCGATCGACGACGGCACGTTCGCCGAGGAGATCGTGCCCGTCAAGGTCACCCTCCCCGACGGCTCGGCCACCGAGTTCGCCGTCGACGAGCACCCGCGCCGGGATTCGACGCTGGAGAAACTGGCTTCCCTGAAGCCGTTGCACCCGGAGATCGAGGGCTTCTCCATCACCGCGGGCAACTCCAGCGGGGTCAACGACGCGGCCGCCGCGCTCGTACTCGGCAACGCGGACACCGCCCGGTCCTACGGCGGAACACCGTTCGGTCGCGTACGCGGCTGGGCCTGGACGGCCGTTCCCCCGGAGCGGACCGGCGCCGCCGTCCTCGACGTCATCCCGAAGGTACTGCGCCGCACCGGGCTGTCCATCAAGGACATCGCGCTGTGGGAGATCAACGAGGCGTTCGCCTCGGTGCCGGTCGCCGCGTGTCGCGAGCTCGCCCTCGACGAGGAGAAGGTCAACATCCACGGCAGCGGGTGCAGCATCGGCCACCCCACCGCCGCCTCGGGCGCGCGCATGCTGACGACGCTCGTCCACGATCTGCGCCGGCGTGGTGGCGGCCTCGGGATCGCCGCCATGTGTGCCGGTGGTGGCCAGGCCGGCGCCGTGCTCGTCGAGTGCTGACCCGCTGAAACCCCTTGACAGAAAGGCTTCCATGACCGACCCGAAACCGGGCGCCACCGGGACACGCCCACTGGTCCTGCTCGACGTACGCGACCACATCGCAACGGTGAGCTTCAACCGGCCCGAGCGGCACAACGCGGTGGACAACGACGTCGCCTACGCACTCACCGACATCCTGCGCGAGCTGCACGAGAGGCCCGGCCTGCGGGCGGTCATCCTCCGGGGCGAAGGGAAGTCCTTCTCCTCCGGGCGCGACACCAAGGCGCTCGGCGGGCGCCCCGGCGGGGAGACGGACCTCGAGTTCGTCGCGAAGTTCCAGCGCAACATCACGCTCATCTCGACCATGCCGGTGCCGGTCATCGCGGCACTGAAGGGCTGGGTGCTCGGCGGGTCGTTCGAACGCGCCCTGCACTGCGACATCCGGATCGCCGCGACCGACGCCAAGCTGGCGCTGCCGGAGGTCGGGCACGGGCTGGTGCCCGACACCGGCGGCGTCTCGCGGCTGCGGGCGCTCGCCGGCCCGGGCATGGTGAAGGACCTGGTGCTGACCGGCCGTACGCTGACCGCCGAGGAAGCCCTGACCGCCGGGATCGTCTCGCGGGTCGTGCCGCCCGAACGGCTCGACGACGAGGCGTGGCAGGTGGCATCGCTCATCGCCTCACGCAGCCCGCTGGCGGTTCGCCTGGGCCGCCAGATCATCGACGACCTCGATCGCGAGGCCCACGCTGCTGCGCTGCGGCAGGAAAACCTCGCGCAGGCGCTGCTCTTCGCGTCCGAGGACTACCGCGAAGCGAAGGCAGCCAGAGCCGAAGGCCGTACGCCGGAGTTCCGCGGTCGCTGAAAGTGTGGTGTGTCCCGTCCGCCCGGAACGGGACACACCACTTCCACTCACGCCTACTTGCCTTCGTTCTCGGCCGGTCCGACCCGAATCCGCCGGACGGCGAACCGCCAGCCTTCCGGGGTGCGCACGACCTGGTCGCTATTGCTCCCGGCGAACAGGATCGTCCATCCCTGCCCGGCGGGGGCGACGAACGCCAGCGAGGAGAACACCTCGGCGCTGTCCCTGGACGTGAACTCGATGTCCACGTTCGACATGAGATGCTGGCCGCCGTGCGCCGCCGACCACGCCTCGTTCGTCCAGAACGAGGCCATGTACGAGGAGATCGCGGCCTTGCCGGACTGGACGCCCTCCACCCCGTCGAGGACGCCGTCCGCCACGAAAAGCTCCGCCGCGTCGTGGGCCCGTCCACGGTCGAAGTAGCGGTTGTAGCGCGCCAGCAGCCGGGTGATCTCCAGCTCGTCCTGCACCGTCCCGGCCATCATGCACGCAACCGCACGGGCAGGACGGACACGCAGTTGACCATGACGCTGTCCATCTTCTCCGGCTCACCGGCCAGTTCGGTGCGCGGGAAGCGTTCGAGCAGCTCCTCGAACGCGATCCGCGTCTCCAGGCGGGCCAGCTGGGCGCCGATGCACAGATGCGGGCCGTAGCCGAACGCCACGTGCTCGCGCGCGTTGGGCCGGGTGATGTCGAAGCGGTACGGGTCGTCGAACACGCTCTCGTCGCGGTTCGCCGCCCAGTAGGCCGCATAGACGGGGTCTCCCGCCTTGATGACCCGGCCGTGCAGCTCGACGTCGGTGAGCGCCGTGCGCAGGTTGTAACGCGCCACCGAGACGTACCGCAGCATCTCCTCGACCGCGTTGCGGACGAGCGAGCGATCGGCCCGCAACCGGTCGAACTCGGCGGGGTTCTCCAGCAGAGCCAGCATCCCGCCCGCGATCAGGTCGCGGGTCGTGTGGTTGCCGGCGGACAGCAGCGTCCAGCTCCACATCAGTTCCTCGGCCGGGGTGAGGGAGTCACCGTCGAGCTGCGCCTGGACCAGCGTCGTGAGCAGGTCGCGGCCCGGGCTCCGCCGCCGTTCTTCGAGGAGCTCCTCGAAGAAGTCGTACATCTCGACCATCGCAGGCACGGGACTCTCGCCGCCGATCTCGGTGCCCATGAAGACCGCGTGCGTCCACTCGTGGAACTTCTCCTCGTGGCGACGGTCCGCGCCGAGCAGCTCGCACATCACGTAGCAGGGCACCGCGGCGGCGATCAGCTGGACGAAGTCGACGACCTGCCCGTCACCGGCGGAGGCCAGGCGCTCCCGGACGATGCCGCGGATCCACGGCTCGAACGAGTTGATCTGCTTCATCGCCAGATGCGGGCTGATCAGCTTTCGGTGCCGGGAATGGTCCGGCGGGTCCATCCACATGACGTGCTGGGTGAGAAAGCGACTGTCGTCCTTCGGAAGCTCCTCGGGATCGGCCGAGCGGAACGCCAGCAGAGTCCCCTGGGTGCTGGTGAACTCGGCCGGGCTGCGCAGCACCCGGCGCACGTCCTCCATTCGCGAGACCACCCAGAACTCGCGGGGATAGGCGGGACGCGGGTCACGGAGGTGGGCGGGCTCCTCGGTGTGCAGCCAGCGGATGGCCTCGCGCAGGTCACCGGTGAAGAACGAAGGGTCTTCGGGGGCGACCCGCGGGCGGGCGGAAACCTGGGTCATGCGGACGTGAACCTCCTTGGTCACAACGGGAGCGAACGCGGTGGGAGCCGGCGAGCAGCGCTCACCAGGCTGCCGCGCCGCCGTCGGTGGCGAGCGCGTGCCCGGTCGTGTAGGTCGACTCGTCACTGAGCAGGTAGACCACGGCGTGCGACACCTCGTCCGGGCTCGCCACGCGGTTGAGCGGGGTCATCGCCGCGAACGTCTCCCTGTCCTCGGGATGGGTCTCGTACCAGGCGGCGGCCATCGGCGTGAGCATGGAACCGGGGCACAACGCGTTGACCCGGATGCCGTCCTTGCCATAATCGATCGCGGCATCCTTGGTGAGCCCCAGCACCGCGTGCTTGGAGCTGATGTAGGCCGACGAACCGCCGGCTCCGATGAGGCCGCCCACACTGGAGACGTTGACGATCGAGCCGCCACCGGTGCCGAGCATCGCGGCGATCTCGTACTTGAGGCAGAGGAAGGTGCCGGTGAGGTTGAGCGCGACGACGCGTTCGAAGTCGGCGAGCTCGTAGTCGGCGAGCCGGACCCGCGGCGGGCCACTGATCCCGGCGTTGTTCACCGCGCCGTCCAACTTCCCGAACGCCGCCACCACCTCGGCGGTCATCCGTTCGGCGTCGGCGGCCACGGACACATCCGCCGTGACGGCGACGGTCTTGGCCCCAGTGGCATCGGCGATCTCCCGGGCGGCGTTGGCAGCGCCCTCGCCGTCGATGTCGGCGACCGCGACAGCCGCGCCCTCCTCCGCGACCCGGAATGCACAACTACGCCCGAGTCCCTGCGCGGCGCCGGTGATCACAATGGACTTTCCCGAGAGCCGGTTCATCGTTCCCCATCTCCTATGACAAGGTGTCATATATTGACTCCTTGTTCAGCATTACGACGATGAGGTTAGTCACAGCACCTCAAGGGTGTCAACGCTCACACCCCGGTGAGAGCAGCCGGGCACCTGGCAGCGCGGCGCATCCATCAGGGCGCATCGCGCTTTCGCCGTGCAGCAGGGGTTTTCGGACCGGGTTTCAGAGCAGAGCGACGAGCCTGCCGGCCACTTCGCCGCGGCGGAGCCGGTCCATGCCCTCGCCGATCTCGTCGAAGGAAATGGTGCGCAGCCCGGCGTCGATCTTCCCCGCGGCGACCAGCTCGAGGTAGCCGCTGACGTCCTCGTGCCTGCCGGAGTTGGAGCCCAGGACCTGGACCTCCTTCATCACCAGCGTGAGGACCGGTAGCTCACCGGTGGCGCGGAAGACCCCGATCTGCACCACGCGGCCGCCGGGCCGCACCGCTTCGACGGCGTCCTTCGTGGTGTCGGCTCCCGCGAAGTCGATGATCACGTCGAGACCGACGTCCGCGAACTCGGTGATCGAGCGCGCACATGCCGTGACGCCGACGGCCTTCGCCTTGTCCCACACCTCTTCCTTGAGCTCGGCCGCGTACACCTCGGCGCCCTTGAGCAGCGCGATCTGCGCACCCACCATGCCCAGGCCGCCGAGCCCGACCACGCCGAGCTTGGTGCCCTCGCCCACACCCGCCACGCGAACCGCCTTGTACGAGGTCATCCCCGCGTCCGTCGCGGCGGCCGCCTCGGCGAACGACACGCCGTCCGGAATGGCCACGAGCTCGTCCGCCAGACCGATCACCTTGCCGGCGAAACCGCCGTCGCGACCGGAGCCCGCTCCGCCCATCACAGCGGGAATCACGACTTCGTCGCCCACGGTCCACTTGCTCACGCCGGAACCGACCTCGCTGACCACACCGGCGATCTCGTGGCCGATCGTCATGGGCACGTGGTCCAACAGCCCTTCGAGCGCGCCTTCCATCGTCCCGACGTCGGTGTGGCAGAGGCCGGCGGCCCTGACCTCGATCACCACCTCGCCCGTGCCCGCCCGAGGCTCCGGAACTTCCCTGCACTCCAACGACTTTCCCACCGCCACGAACTGCCAAGCACGCATGTGCCCCTCCTTGGCATCACCGGTCCCACCGCCGGCGGCGCACGCCGGCGGTGGGACCGGTGATGCACGTAGGTGCTCCTCGGCCGGCGATCGTCGCCGGCCCCTCGGCGAGGTTGCCGCCGTAGGTCGCCCCGGTTTGACGGTGGTTCAGAAAATCACTCGGCCGAATAGGACCGACGGACCTCGCGCAGCACGTTCAGCCGATGTTCCAGCTCGTCCCGCCCGGTGTCGTCCGGCCCGAGCGCGGCGAGCTTCTCCTCCGCGAGCGAGATCTCCCCGTCGATCCGCTCACCCGCTTCGTCACGGGTCAACAGGTCCTGGTCCGCCCAGTCGACCAGGTCTTTACGCTCCACCACGGGAGATCCCTTCTGTTCCGGAAACCTTCAGTAGTTCCATGTCACCCTGATGCCAGAGGATCGTGGTTCGTCGTTGCTGGAAGCGCCAGCCCTGCGACAGACGCACGACTTCGTCGTCGTAGCGCGCGCCGACCAGGAGCTGCTCGCCACCATGCGAGATGTGGTTGGCGATGACATAGGTGACGGCGGTGCCCTGGTCGCCGTCGGCCTCGAACTGCGGCACCGACATGTGGTGCTGGGTGAGCTGGAACCCGGCGAGAACGCTCTTGAGATGCCCGAGGATCGCCTCGGGCCCGTCAAGCACGTTGCCCCGGTAGTCGGCTCGCGAACCAGCGTGGAAACACCCGGCGGCAGCCTGCCAGTTCTTCGTGTCGACCGCGTGCGCGTACTTCTGCTGCAAGCGAATGATCGCGACGTAGTCGTCCGTCTCGGACATCTGCTGCTAGCCTCCGCTACTGCAGGTTGGCCAGGGACTGGTCGATCTCCGCGGGCTTCCGGTAGCCCTCCGGCACGAAAACGAGCGGGAACTCGGGGTGGTCCAGTGGCGCACCGACGGTGGCCTCGCCCCGCTCTCGCAACGCATCCACGCGGCGGTGCGCGCTGCCGAGGTAGACGGCGTCAGCGGGGAAGTAGGAGTTGATGTAACCCCAGCGCGGCCGATCCGTCTCGTTGACCGGGGCTCCGTGCACCGTGAGGTCGAAATGCGCGGTCGCGTCGCCGGGCCGGTAGGTCAGCGGTTCGGACAGTTTCCAATAACGGGAATAGGGGTGGTTGCGCGGATCCGGGCCGAGGTTACCGAACCGGTGCGACCCGGAGTAGAACCGCATCGAACCGCTCTCGGGACTTACCGGGGCGAGCGCGATCCAGAAGTTCAGGCCACTCATCGATACCGGAGCGTTGCCCAGGCCGTCCTGGTGGAAACGCGTTTCGGCCTTGCCCGCGTGCCCGCTGTCGTTGCCGACGGGCAACTTGACGCCGAGCAGGTCCTCGTACCGCCGGATGGGCGTACCGCCGCCCAGCAGTTCGCTCGCATTACGCCCCATCGCGGCCGACAGTGATACCGCGGCGAAGGCCGAGCTGTCCGCGGACGGGTTGTAGTAGTCGTGAAAGATCGTGAGGTCGTTCTTCCCCGTCCGGTCGTTCATCCGCTCGGCCGGACGCTCACCGTCGCCCGAGTCGCCGAGCAACTGACGGGCATCGGCGAGCAGGCGTGCCGCGGTGCTCGCGTCCACGAGGCCCGGCAGGAAAACCCAGCCATGCTCGTAGAAGTGCTCGCACTCCGCCGCGGTGACCTCGCGGATGACCGGGGCCTCCAGTCCATCGTCCATTGTGGACTCCTTCGCTAGTCGTCGTTGACGGCCACCGCGGCGCTCGGTACTCGGCGTTGGAGCGCCGGCTACCCGTGAAGTGCGGCGATAGGCCCATCCGCCACGTCCCGGGGTCGGGCGGGTTCTAGCCCGCCCGGTCGTCCGGGTCTTCGCGCTCCACGCTCAGTGGAAGTTGTAGAGCCGCCGCACGTTGAGCTCCACGATCTTGTGGGTGTCCTCGTCGGGGATGTCCTTGAACTGCTCCTCGGCCAGCTTCCGGCTGTTGGGCCAGTTCGAGTCCGAGTGCGGGTAGTCCGACTCCCACGTGATCAGGTCGACACCGATCGAGTCGCGGTTCTCCAGGCCGAAGTCGTCCTCGATGAAGCACCCGTGGAAGTGCCTGCGGAACAGGTCCGACGGCAGCACGTCCTGGTTGATGTTCTGGTAGAAGCGGTGCTTCTTCCACGTCGCGTCAGCGCGCTCGAGGATGTACGGGATCCAGCCGATGCCGCCCTCCGACAGCCCGAACTTCAGCTTCGGGAACTTGTGCAGGGTCGGGCTGAACAGCAGGTCTGCCGTCGCCGACATCGAGTTGGTCCCGAACAGCGTGATCATCGTCGCCATCGGCATCTCAGGCGCGGTGTTCGGCGCCGAACCCGAGCTCCCGAAGTGGATGACCAGCGGCGTGTCGGCCTCCTGCGCGGCGGCGAAGAGGCGGTCCCAGTGATTGGTGTGGAACGACGGGAGCCCGCGCGGGACCGGGTTCTCGGTGAAGCAGATGGCCTTCGCACCCTTGGCGACCGTCCGCTGCAACTCGGCGACCGACTTCTCGATGTCCCACAGCGGGAGAATGACCGCCGGGATGAAGCGGCGCGGGTCCGTGGCGCACCACTCGTCGAGCACGAAGTCGTTGTAGGCCTGGATGCATGCCTCGCGCAGACCGTCGTCACCGCGCCGCAGGAACATCGTCCCGGAGAAGCCGGGTAGCGACGGGAAGCACAGCTGGGCCCACACCCCGTCGAGGTCCATGTCCACCAGGCGTGCCTTCGGGTCGTAGCACCCGGGGATCATCTCGTCGAAGCGCACCGGGTCGACGCCCCAGTCCTCCGGCGCCTTGCCCGCCACGGCGTTCAGGCCCAGCGAGGGGTAGCGCTGGTTCGCGTAGTGCCACACCTGCTTGGGCTTACCCGAGATGCCGGGCTCCTCCACGATGCGGGGGCCCATCTCCTTGTACTTCTCCGGCAGCCGGTCCTGCCAGACCCGGGGATGCTCGATGAGGTGGTCGTCCGTAGAGAGCATCTTCATGTGGGGCTGCAGCGGCATATCCCGCCCTCCTTGTAACGAGTCGTATTTTCATTGTACATGACGTCAACTAATGCTCAGCCGTACACCGCCTATGCGGGCCGCTGCTGAGCGAGCCATTCCTTGTGGCGCTGGAAATGCCGGTCGGTCACCGCGGTGAACACCGACTCGGCCGTCGCGAGCAGCGCGTCGCTCGAGGCCAGCCGCATCTCGCCGTCGATGAACATGTCCCGGTCGAGGGTGCGCACGCGCCACGCCCGCAGCACGATGGGCTGCTCGATGGGGATGGGCCTGCGGTAGTGCACCGTGAGCGATTTGGTGACCGCAACCGGTACCCCGGCGGGGCCGGTCGTCGCGGTGCCCAGCAGCTCGTCGAACACGACCGCGGCGTACCCGCCGTGGATCACACCCGGGCCGCCTTCGACGTCCTTGCCGAAGGTGATCCGGCCGCTCACCGAGCCGTCCTCCTCCAGCCAGCGCACCAGCCCGACGCGGCAGGCGCCCTGCGGCTTGCACCCCGAGCAGTACTGCCACTCCCGAGGCGCGGTCAGCTCCCCGGCATCCTCGACACCACTGTTCATACCCCGGCCCTCCACCACGCTACGAGTTCGTCCACATCGGGTCGCGACGCTCGGAGAAGGCCCGCAAACCCTCCGCCGCGTCGTTCGAGTCGCGCACCTCGCGCGCGATCTCGTAGTTGAGCCGCCACGCGTCCTTCAGCGGCAGGTCGGCGGTCTCCTTGACGACCCGCTTCGAGCCGGCGACCGCGAGCGGTGCCTGGCGGGCGATCTTCGCGGCCATCCCGATCGCCTCGGTGAGCACCTCGTCCGCCGGGACGACCGCGTTCACCAGGCCCAGTTCGTACGCCCGCCGGGCGACGACCGGCTCTGCGGTCATCGCCATCTCGAGCGCCAGCGGAGTGGGGATCAGCCGGGCCAGCCGGAGCAGCCCGCCGCCGCCGGCCAGCCTGCCGAGGCGGACCTCCGGCAGCCCGAACATCGCGTGCTCGGCGGCGACGACGAGATCGCACGCGAGCACGACCTCGAACCCGCCGCCCAGCGCGGCGCCGTTCACCGCGGCGATCAGTGGCTTCGGGAAGTCGCGCCGGGTGATCCCGGCGAAGCCGCCGGAGATCTTCAAATGCCCGTCGGAGCCTTCGCTCGCAGCGGCCCGCACGTCCATCCCGGCGCAGAAGGACTTGTCGCCTGCACCGGTCAGCACGACCGCGCGGACCGACGGATCCTTCTCCAGCTCGTCGAAGTGGTCGTTGAGCGTCCGTGCCGTCTCGACGTCAACGGCGTTGCGGACCTCGGGCCGGTTGATCGTCAGCACCGTGACGTGGTCACGCTCGACACGGAGAACCTTGTCTGTGCCCATCTACGACCTCAGTTCCACGACAGGAGCTTGAGCTCGCAGAACTCGTCGATGCCCCACGGGCCACCCTCCCGGCCGAGCCCGCTTTCCTTGTACCCGCCGATCGGCGCGGCCTGGTTGAAGACGCCGGTGTTCACGCCGACGTTGCCGGCCCGGATCCGCCGGGCGACCGCCATCGCACGGGCGCGCTTGCGCCCGTACACCACGCCGGCGAGGCCGAAGCGGGAGTCGTTGGCGATCGCGACCGCGTCGTCGTCGTCCTTGGCCTTGATGATCGTGACGACCGGGCCGAAGACCTCCTCCTGCGCGAGGTGGGCCTTGTTGTCGGCAAGCACGACGGTCGGCTGGAAGTAGTAGCCGCGGCCGAACCCTGGGTGGCGCGCTCCGCCGACGACGACCTTCGCGCCGTCGTCATCCGCCGTCGCCAGGTGCGCCTCGACCCGTTCGCGCTGTGCGGCGCTGATCAGCGGGCCCACCTGGGTCTTGGGGTCCGCGGGGTCGCCGACGACGGTCGCCTCGACCGCGGCCGAGACCTTTTCGACCACTTCGTCGTAACGCGACTCGGCGACGATGATGCGGGTGGTCGCGCCGCAGGACTGGCCAGCATTGACCACGAAGCCGCCCACGAGAGCGGGCACGATGCCGTCGATGTTCGCGTCGTCGAGAACGATGGCGGGCGACTTGCCGCCCAGCTCCAGCACGACACGCTTGAAGCTCGCCGCACCGGCCTGCAGCACCGAGCGGCCGACCGGCACCGAGCCGGTGAACGACACGGCGTCCACGCCGCGGTGGGCGACGAGGCCGGCACCGATGTGCGGCCCGTCGCCGACGACGAGGTTGAGCACCCCCGGCGGAAGCTCGGCCTCTTCCGCGGCCCGAGCCAGTTCGTACGAGATGAGCGGCGCGATCTCGTTCGGCTTGTAGACGACTGTGCAGCCCGCGGCGAGCGCGGCGCCGAGCTTCCACGTCGCGATGAGGAACGGGAAGTTGTAGGCGCACAAGGACGCCACGACACCGACGGGCTCGCGGACGACCACGCCGGGAACGTTCGTGACGGGCACCGGGGGCACCGGCTCGTCGTCGCGGCGGCCGGCCATCTCCGCCAGGTAGCGCCAGTGGTCCAGTGGGCGCGCGACCTGCAGGCCGCGGGTCAGCGACACCGGCGTGCCGACGTCGGCGACCAGCCGCTTCGCGATCTCGTCCCGCCTGCGCTCGAGCGCGCCGGCGAGCCGGAACAGCGCGGCGCTGCGCTCGCGGGGCGCCATGCGTGGCCACGGGCCCTCGTCGAAAGCCCTGCGAGCGGCGGAAACCGCAGCATCCATATCGGACTCACTCGCACCGCCGACAGTACCGATCCGCTCCTCGGTCGCCGGATTCTCGACCGTGATGGCGCCGCCCGTCGCGGGTGCCCACCGGCCGTCGACGAACAGCTCGGGTTCTTCGTACACGCTCATCCCTGCTTTCCTTCGGATGCGGCTGATTGGCGCACCTTGCGCGGTCGTGGCCTGGGAACGGCGAGCGGGCCGCCGCCGTCGACGGCGATGACCTGTCCGTTGACCATGGCGGCCTCCTCCCGGGCGAGGAACGCCACGACCGAGGCGACCTCTCCCGGTTCGACCGTGCGGGGGTTGGACTGCGCCGAGAGGGTGTTCTCCAGGTGCTCCCCCATCCCGGACGTCATGTCGGTGAGGACGATCCCCGGGGACACGACGTTGACGGTGACGCCGTCGGGCGCGACCTCCTGGGCGAGCACCCGGGACAGCTGGTTGACCCCGGCCTTGGTCACGCCGTAGAGGGCCGAGCCCGGCAGCGGGATCGACCCCGCGGGTGAGCTGATGCTGATGACGCGGCCCCAGCCAGTGGACGCCATGCCGGGCAGCACCCGCTTGGTCATCGCGAAGACGCCGGTGAGGTTCGTCGCGATGCTGGCGTCCCAGTCCTCGTCGGTGAAGCGGTGGCTCGCGCCCACCGCGCGGACGCCCGCGTTGTTCACGAGCACCTGTGGGGTCCCCAGCTCGGACTCCACGGCGGACACGCACTCGTCGACCGAGGCCGCGTCGCCGACGTCGCAGCGGATGGCGACCGCCCGCCCGCCTCCGCGGCGCAGTTCGTCGACCAGCTTGTCGGCGCGGCCCGGGTTCGAGGCGAACGTGACGGCCACCGCCAGCCCGTCCGCGGCCAGCGCGCGTGTGATCGCGCTCCCGATGCCGCCGGCCCCGCCGGTCACCAGTGCGACGCGGGTCATGGCGCGCTCCTTTCGCCCGTGCGGTCCTGTTTCTTCGGCACCCGAGGCAGGAACGTCGGGCCGCCGCCGTCGACCGCAAGGATGTGCCCGTTGATCGCGGCCGCCTCGTCACTGACGAGAAACGCGAGCGCGGCTGCGATCTCGCCGGGCTCGATCGGGCGTTTCAGCGACTGCGCCTGCACGTTCAGGTCGAGGATCGCGTCGCCGTGCCTGGTCAGCATGTCGCTGGCCACGACACCGGGAGACAGGGCATTGGAGGTCACGCCCTTGTTGGCGACCTCCAGCGCGACGACGCGGGTGAACATGTTCAGCCCGGCCTTGCTCGCGCCGTAGGGGCCCGCCGCCAGGAACGGCGTCTGGCCGGCGGCGGAGCTGATGTTGACCACGCGGCCCCAGCCGGCCTCGAACATCGCGGGCAGGCACTCGCGGACCAGGAACGCCGGACCGGTGAGGTTGACCTGGATCAGCCGCTCCCACTCGTCCGCCGTGTGCCGCACGACGGTCTTGCCGACGTTCACGCCCGCGTTGTTGACGACCACGGAAACCTGGCCGAGCCGCTCGCGGACCTCGGCAAGGCCGCTGCGGATCGTGTCGCGGCCGGACAGGTCGAACGCCACCGGGATCGCGGTGCCCCCGTCGGCGGTGATCTTCTCCGCCAGTGCCGTCGCCCGCTCCTCGCCCGAGGAGTACCCGATGGCCACGGGGTGACCGGCGGCGGCCAGTGCCTGCGACAGCGCGCTACCGATCCAGCCCGCTCCCCCGGTCACGAGTGCCGGACGGTTCTGCGCGCTCACGCGGTCCTCCCTTCCGCCAGCAGCGACTGGCCGATCCCGAGCGCGACCTGCGGGGCGGAACCGAACGCGGAGCTCAGCGCGTGCGCGCGCTTGAGGTAGAGGTGCACGTCGGCTTCCCACGTGTAGCCGAGCGCGCCGAACACCTGGACCGCCGTGCGCGAGTTCGCGAGGAACCGTTTCGTGGCGACGAGCCAGGCCATGTGGATCTCCTGCGCGGAGGACTCGACCCCGTTTTCGGCCGCATGCAAAGCGGCCCACAGCGCGGAGGACTCCGCGGCGTGCGCCGCGACCGACATGTCCGCGCACAGGTGCTTGACCGCTTGGAAACTGCCGAGGGGCCTGCCGAACTGCGTGCGCGACTTGGCGTGCTCGACGGCGAGCCCGGTGACGGCGTCCGCTCCCCCGGCGGCGGCCGCCGCGGTCAGGGCCGCGCCCTCCAGGCGCAGTGCACGGGCCAGCTCCGGGCCGCCCACCCTGTCCGTGGCGCCGAGGCCGGTGATCTCGTACAGCGTGCGGGTCGGGTCGAAACTCTTGCGCGGCTTGACTTCCAGCTGCGCGGCGGGCGCGGCCACAACCTCGTCGCCGGCCACGACGAGAACCACGTCGGCCACGTCGAGGTCTTCGACCAGCAGTGGGCGTCCTTCGACGCGCACAGCACCGGCGACGACGAGCGTCCCGTCCGCGGCGCCCGCGTACTCGTCCCCCCGCAAGTGGGTGGCAGCCAGGTGGGTCCACAGCAGCGGGCCCGTGACCAGCGCACGCCCGATCTCGAGGAACAGCAGACTCGCGTGCACCATCGACAGGCCCGCACCACCGGCTTCCTCGGGCACTCGCAGGGAGAACCAGCCCTGGTCCGCGGCCTGCTTCCAGAAGGCCTTCGACGGCCGCTGGCCGTCGTCGGCGAACCTGCGCAGCGTGCCACGGTCGAAGCGATCCTCGCAGAACTCGCGGACGGACTCGGCGAGCTGCCGCTCGAGGTCGTCGTATTCCAGGTTCACCGCTTGCCTCCCTCACGGGGCAGCCCGAGCACGCGCTCCCCGACGATGTTGCGCTGGATCTGCGAGGCACCGGCCGCGATCGACGACGACAACGTGCGCAGATACCGGGCAGTCCACTCGCCGGGGACCTCGTCGTAGGCGGTGATCTCGGGGCCGAGCACGTCCGTGACGAGGCGCCCGATCCGCTGGTCCAGCTCGGCGAAGAACAGCTTCAGCCGCGAGCCCTCGGACCCGGGGTCGGCGCCGGCCGCCAGTTTGGACAGCTCGCGGTAGACCATCGACCGCAGCGACGAGACCTCCGCGGCACATTCGCCCAGCTCCTGCCACGCGGACACGCCGGCGCCGCAGCGATCCAGCAGTCGCGCGACCAACTGCACCCGTTGCCGCAGGCGCAGCTCCCGGTCGGCGAACGCGGTGGAGCGCTCGAAGCCCAGGGTGGTCATCGCGACCTTCCAGCCCTCGCCGACCTCGCCGAGCACGTTGGCGAGCGGGATCCGCACGTCGTCGAAGAAGACTTCGTTGAACTCCGGGCACTCGTCGATCTGCACGATGTTGCGGATCGTGATGCCCGGGGTGTCCATGTCGACGACGACGTAGGTCAGGCCGCGGTGACGGTCCTCCTGCGCGCCGGTACGGACGATCAGCTCGCCGACGTCGGCCACGTGGGCGTTGCTGTTCCAGATCTTCGAGCCGTTGACCACCAGGTGGTCACCCTCGACGCGGGCCCGGCAGCGGATGCCCGCGAGGTCGGACCCCGCCTCGGGTTCGCTGAAGCCCTGGCACCACATCTGGTCGCCGCGCAGAATCGCGGGCAGCCACCGGCTCCGCTGCTCGGGCGTGCCGACCCGCATGATCGTCGGCCCCGCGTGGTAGAGCCCCACGAAGTTGAGACCCGGCTGCGGCGCGTCGAGCTCGGCGGTCACCTCGTGGTAGACCAGCTGCTCGATCAGCGTCGCGCCGAGCCCGCCGAACTCCTTCGGCCAGGAGACGCCCGCCCAGCCGGCCTTGTACATGGCCTGCTGCCAGCGCCGATCGAACTCGCGGCGCGCCGGTGAGTCGTTGAAGTCCGGTCGGTCGGCGAAGTCGGGCAGGACGTCGCCGAGCCAGGCCCGCAGCCGGTGCTCGAAGTCCCTTTCCCTGTCGCTCGGTCGCAGTTCCACGTCAGCGCTTCTCCCGCGTGGGCATCCCGCGCTCCGCGATCTGCTGCGGCACCGTCTTGTATTCCGGTGTGAGGTGCCCGCGCCGCAGCCAGTTCGCGCCGTCCATCACGAGCGTGTGCCCGCTGACGTACGCGCCGTCCGGTCCGCACAGGAACACCGCGGCGCGGCCCAGCTCCCACACCTCGCCGGCGCGGCCCAGCGGCACGACTTTCGCCGCCCGCGCGTACGCGTCCTCGATGGACTCCTCGGGGTGCATCTGCGCCTGCACGGTCGGGTTCGGGAAGATACCCGGCGCCAGCCCGTTGACCCGGATGCCGTGCGCGCCCCACTCGACCGCGAGGGTCTGGGTGAGGTTCGCGACCGCCGCCTTCGAGGCCGCCGAGGCCGCGAGGCCCGGGCAGCCGCTGTAGATGTGGGTCGAGACCACGTTCAGGATCGCGCCCGGATGCTTGGCCTCGATCCAGTGCCGCCCGGCGGCCCACGAGCACAGGAATGTGCCGTTGACCACGATGTCCACGATCGTCCGCCACCCGTTCGGCGTGTACTCCTCGGCCGGCAGCACGAAGTTGCCCGCGGCGTTGTTGACCAGGATGTCGAGCCGCCCGTGATCCCGGACTGTCGCGTCGACCATCGCTTGCACCGCGTCCGCATCACGGATGTCGACCTGGTGCGCCGAAGCGGAGCCGCCCGCCTGCTCGATCGCGGCCACCCCGTCCTTCAGATGTTCCAGGCCTCGTGAGGCGACGACGACGTGCGCCCCTTCCTTGGCCAGTTCGACCGCGATACCGCGGCCCAGTCCCGTGCCGCCGCCGGTCACGATCGCGACCTGGCCCTTCAACGCGTCAGCCACTCAAGCTCCCACCACCGCTGGACGATTACTCAATCACCGTACTCCATAGTCATCGACTCAACAATGCGTCTAGTATTTTCGACGAGACCCGGCTGGTGACGAGGAGAGTGCGCGTGTACGAGACGATCAAGCTGGAGAAGAAGGACCACATCGCCACCCTGACCCTGAATCGGCCGGAGCGGCTGAACGCCTTCACGCCGACGATGCTGGACGAGGTCTCGCACGCCTGGCAGGACATCCGCTACGACGACGACGTCCACGTCGTGGTGCTGACCGGCGCGGGCCGGGCGTTCTGCTCCGGGGTCGACCGCGCCCAGAGCATCACCGACACGCCCAACGTGTGGAACCGCGAGGACGCCGGGCGACGCAAGCTCGGACCGAAGTCGAACAGCTGCTGGAAGCCCGTCGTGCTGGCGGTCAACGGACTCGCCGCCGGTGGGGCGTTCTACTTCCTCAACGAGGCCGACATCGTCATCTGCAGCGAGAACGCCACGTTCTTCGACCCGCACCTGACCTACCACCTCGCGTCCACCTGCGAGCCCATCGGCGCACTGGCCCGGATGCCCTACAGCGAGGTGATGCGCATGGTGTTGCTCGGCAACCACGAGCGCATCGGCCCGGACAGGGCGCTCGCACTCGGGCTGGTATCCGACGTGCTCCCCCAGGACGGGCTCATGGACGAGGCGCACTCGCTGGCCGCGAAGATCGCCGAAGCCTCGCCGCGGGCAGTCCAGGGCTCGGTCCGCGGCGTCTGGACGGCGTTGCACTCCGTGTGGGCGGGCGGACTCGACCACGCGATCGTCTACCCCACGATCGGCAACGACCCCGAGGCGGTGGCCGAGGGCGTCGCCAAACTCAAGTCGGGCAAGCGGCTGGAATACCGCGTCCGCTGACGCCGGTCCGTCGCCGCGGCCGCGAGGCCGCGGCGACGACCGCCCGGACCGCCTCACAGCAACGACCGGCCACCGTCGACGACCACGCACTGCCCGGTGATGAACGACGACTCGTCCGAGACGAGGAAAGACACGAGGTTCGCCACGTCCTCGGGGCGCCCCAGCCGTTCCTGCGGGATCTGACCCTCGAGGATCGTCCGCAGCCGCGGACCGGCCTCGGCGATCAGCGGGGTGTCGATGGTGCCCGGGCACACCGCGTTGACCCGGATCCCGCGCCCCGCGTACTCCACCGCGGCCTGTTTCGTCATCATCACGACCGCACCCTTGCTCATCGCGTAAGCGCTGGACTTGGGGCTGGGGATGATCCCGCCGATCGACGCGGTGTTCACCACGGCGCCGCCACCGGAGTCGAGCAACAACCTCAGGCCGTGCCGCAGGACGAGGTACGCCCCACGCGTGTTGACCGCCATCACGCGATCGAAATCGTCGATCGGGTACTCGTGCAGGTACGCGCGCCCGCCACCGACACCGGCGTTGTTGGCCAGGATGTCGAGACCACCGGCCACTTCTTCGACCCGCGCGAAAAGTTCGGCCACGTCTCCGGAATCCCGCACGTCACAGGAAATCTCCGTGACGCACCCCGCAGTGGACGCGATCGAATCCGACCATCCGGCCTCGGCGACGTCGGCTCCGAACACGTGCGCCCCGTCGCGCACAAGCCGTTCGGCGACGGCGCGGCCGATGCCACTCGCCGCCCCCGTCACCACCGCGCGCCTGCCGCTCAACCGTCCCGCCATCCGCACATCCCTCTTCTCGCGTGGTGGATCCTCGACCACACAAGGGATACCAGTATATACTGCGTCAGTAAACGAACTGTTCGTATAACGAAGTTGGCCGCCGCCCCAGCAGTGGAGATTGCCCGATGGAATACGATCCCTACTCGCCGACGATCCAGCGGGACCCGTTCCCGACCTACCGCTGGCTGCGAGACGAACGACCGGTCTACTACAACGACCGCCTGAAGTTCTGGGCACTCTCGCGCTTCGACGACGTCCTCGCGGCACTGGTCGACTGGCGGACGTACTCGTCCGCGCAGGGTGTCACGATCGAGCGGTTCGACAAGCCGCTGCCGATGATGATCCAGTCGGACCCGCCCTACCACCGCGGGTTGCGCAGCCTGGTCAGCGCCGCCTTCACCCCGCGGCGCATCCGCGAGCTCACCGACTGGATCCGGTCGACCACGCAGCAGTACCTCGACCCGCTGATCGGCTCCGGCGGTTTCGACATCGTCAAGGAGTACAGCTTCCTGCTGCCCAACGAACTGTTCTGCGAACTGTTCGGGGTTCCGACGCAGGACCGCGTCCGCGTCAAGGAACTGTTCCACGCGGGCTTCTTCCGCGACGGCCCCGAGCTGCCGCAGAGCGCCCGCAGCGCGCTGCGGGAAGTGCAGGCGTACTTCCGGGACCTGATCAAGGAACGGCGGCGCAAGCCCGACGACGGCTTCCTGACGCAGCTGATCTCCTCGCAATTCACCGAAGAAGACGGTCGTCTCCGCGACCTCACCGACGACGAGCTGCTCGGGTTCTGCTGGCTGCTCGTCTCCGCCGGCGGCGACACGTCGGCGAAGAACATCCCGAACACGCTGCTGCTGCTGGCCGAGCACCCGGATCAGCGCAAGGAACTCATCGACGACCCGAGCCTCGTGCCGAACGCGGTCGAGGAGGCGCTTCGGCACAGCGGGCCCGCGCACTACCAGGGCCGGTGGACCACCCGGCCAGTGGAACTGCACGGCACGACGATCCCGGAGGGTGAGCGCGTCGTGCTCATCACCGCGGCGGCCAACCGGGACGAGCGGCAGTTCGACAATCCCGACCAGTTCGACATCCACCGCAAGATCCAACGGCACGTGGCCTTCGGGTTCGGCATCCACCTGTGCATCGGCGCCCACCTGGCACGCATGCAGGCGAAGATCGGGATCGAGGAGTTCCTCGCGAGGTTCCCCGACTACACGTTCGACGAATCGGGGCTCGAGCGGGCGCCGTCGGGCAACATCGTCGGCTGGGCCAAGGTTCCGGTCTTCATTTGAGGACGCCCGCCCACACCCTGGCGTCCCGGTCCGTGATTTTCCGGATGTGCAACCGAACCAGTGCAGCCCGCCCGAGCCAAGCGGTGGAGTTCGACGATGGCACGTACCTCTGACACGCACCGCCCGCGCTCACTCCGCGCCGAGCAGAAGGAGCTGACGCGGCGCAAACTGGTCGCCGCGGCCAAGAAGGTTTTCGGCAGCAAGGGCTACGCCGGCACGAGCATCGACGACATCGTCGCGGCGGCCGGCGCGAGCCGAGGTACGTACTATCTGTACTTCCGGAACAAGTGCGAGGTCGCGGCGGAGCTGATCGCGGAGTACACGGTCGAAGCCGAAGCGTTGCTCACCGATCTCACGCAGCAGTCCGACCCGGACCGCGACAAGGTCAAGGCGTGGCTCGAAGCGTACTTCGCCTTGTTCTCCCGCCATCGTTCGAGCATCCGGGCGTGGATGCAGGCCGAGAGCATCGAGCGCAGCCTGCGCGTGGTGAGCGACCAGCGGCTGGAGAGGTTCCTCGGCCGCCTCACCACGTGGATCGGTGAAAACCGCCGTCGCGCGGGTCTCCCGGAGCCGGACGAGATCTCCCACAGCAGAGCCGTTCTGCTGGTGGCCCAACTCGAACGGCTGGCCTACTTCATGCTTGTCCGGAAGTGGGAGATGGACGAGGGTGGTGTCATCGAGTCGCTGGCCGACGCCTGGGAGTTGAGCGTACTGGCCCATCCGGCGGCGAGGTAGCGGATTCCGAACGGGCTCCCTACCCGGTTCGAAATTGCCCGTAGACGAACAGCGGGAACAAACTCTAGTCTTCTGATTAATCGTCGTACAGTGCGTCAGCGTAGCTGACCTTCGTCCAAGGAGGGGCGTTGGGACTTGAATTGACACAGTCCGGCGTAGGCAGTCCTGTCAACCGGGTACCGAGTCATCCCCACGAGATCGTTCTTCGGACGATGCTTGAACACCAGGCCGCCAAGATCGCGGGCAACGAGGCGATCCGCTTCGAAGACGGTGAACGGTGGACCTACGAGGAACTCGTGCACCAGGGTTACGCCGCCGCGAACGTACTGGCCGGGCGCGGCGTGCGCCGGGGCCAGACCGTTCTGGTGTTCCTGCCGAACGGCCCGGACTGGATTCGCGCCTGGCTGGGCATCGCGTTCCTCGGCGCGATCGTGGTCCCGGTCAACACGGCCGCGAAGGGCAAGTTCCTCGCGCACATCTGCCAGGACTCCCGCGCCGAGCTGATCATCACCGACCGGAACCTGGCCACCCGGCTGGAGCAGGTCGACGTGCGGCTGCAGCGCCTGCTCGGCGCCGAGCTCGCCACCGGCGACCGCAGGGCCCCGTCGCTGGACCGGCCGCTCGAACCCTGGGACCCGATCTACATCAACTACACGTCGGGCACCACGGGCCCGTCGAAGGGGGCGCTCACCAGCAACCTGTGCGCGGCGATGACCGCGCACGAGCCGTTCAACAAGTACGTGCGGCCGACCGACTGCCTGCTGGCGGACCTGCCGATGTTCCACACGTCGGGCCAGGCGCCGACCTTCGGGTTCTGGTCCGCCGGCGCCCGCGTGGTGCGGCGTGAAGTCTTCAGCGCGTCGCGGTACCTCGACATCGCGCGTGAAGAGGGGGTGACGCACAGCTTCCTCGTCGGCACGATGGCCGGAATGCTCCTGGCCCAGCCGGAGAAGCCGGACGATGCGGACAACCCGCTGCGGCGGATCCTGGTCACTCCGATGGTGGGCGACCCGGAGGGCTTCATGCGCCGGTTCGGACTGGAGAACATCTTCGTCTGCTACGGCCCCACCGAGACCGGCGCGGTCACGATCCTCAACGACCCCACGCCGAACACGAAGGCGCTGGGCGTGCCTCGCGCCGGCCTCGATGTCCGCGTCGTCGACGAGCACGACATCCCGGTTCCGGACGGCACCCCGGGCGAGCTCATCGTCCGGTCGGACCGCCCGTGGGAGCTCATGACCGAGTACTGGGGCCGGCCCGAGGCGACCGTGAAGGCGTGGCGCAACGGCTGGTACCACACCGGCGACGCGGTCGTGCGGGAACCGGACGGGCAGCTCTACTTCAGCGACCGCATCACCGACTCGCTGCGCCGCCGCGGGGAGAACATCTCGAGCTTCGAGGTCGAGAGCAGCGGCCTGTCGTTCCCCGGCGTGCAGGAGATCGCCTGCGTGTCGGTGCCGGGCGACCTCGATGGCGACATCGAGGTGAAGGTCTACGTCGTGCCCCAGCCCGGCAAGACCGTCGCACCGGATGAGCTGGTGCTGCACATGGCCCGCGAGCTCCCCTACTTCGCCGTCCCGCGGTTCGTCGAACTCGTCGACGAGCTGCCCAAGACTCCGACCGCGAAGATCCGGAAGGTGGAGCTGCGTGAACGGGGCAACGGCCCGCAGACCTGGGACCGGGTCGCGGCGAAGATCGCGATCAACCGCACCACCTGACACGCCTGCCCACCATCCATTGAGGACAGACCAGGAGAGGCAATGACGCCTACCGGAACGCTTTCCGCCGAGACACAGAGCTTCCTGAAACAGCCGATGCGAAACCTCATCGGCGGCGACTTCAAGGCCGGCCGCGGTGAGGAGTTGGCTGTCGTCGACCCCGCGACCGAAAACACCATCGCCGAGTTCCCCGGTGCGGGCAGGGACGACGTCGCCGACGCCGTGGCCGCGGCGCGGACGGCCTTCGACGACGGCCGCTGGCGTTCGCTGCCGCCGGCCCAGAAGGAGAAGGTGCTGCACAAGCTGGGCGAGTTGATGGAGCGCGACCTCCAACAGCTGAGCGAGCTCGACACGCTGGACAACGGCATGCCGCTGGCTTTCGCCCAGTACGCGGTGGGCTTCGCCATCGACACCCTCCGGTACTACGCGGGCTGGCCGACCAAGATCGAGGGCACGCTCAACCCCGTGCCGGGCGAGTACTTCAGCTACTCCAGCCGCGAGCCGATCGGGGTGTGCGCGGGCATCACGCCGTGGAACGCGCCGGTCAGCGTGGCGATCAACAAGATCGTTCCGGCGCTCGCGTGCGGGAACACCGTCGTGCTCAAGCCCGCTGAGCAGACACCGCTCAGTGCCGTGCGGCTGGCGGAGCTGTGCGTCGAGGCGGGCATCCCGCCCGGCGTCGTGAACGTCGTGAACGGGGACGGGCCGACCGTGGGCGCGGCGCTGGTGAACCACCCGGAGGTCGACAAGATCTCCTTCACCGGCTCCACCGCCACCGGCCGCCTGATCCAGGCCCAGGCGGCCGAGACGATGAAGCGGGTGACGCTCGAGCTCGGCGGCAAGAGCCCGAACATCGTCTGCGCCGACGCGGACCTCGACGCGGCCACCGGCGGCTCGCTGATGGCGGCGTTCGCCAACTCGGGCCAGGTCTGCTACGCCGGGACCCGGCTGTTCGTCGAGCGCTCCATCCACGACGAGTTCGTCCAGCGGCTCGTCGCCGCGTCCGGCGCGATGACCGTCGGCGGCGGGTTCGACCCGGCGTCGCAGCTCGGCCCGCTCGTGTCGGCCGAGCAGCTGGACCGCGTCCAGTCCTACATCAAGATCGGCGTCGACGAGGGCGCCGAACTCGTCGCCGGCGGCGAGCGGGTTGGCGACAACGGCTACTTCGTGGCGCCGACGATCTTCGCGAACGTGTCGAACTCGATGCGCATCGCCCGCGAGGAGATCTTCGGGCCGGTGGTCTCGGTGATCCCCTTCGACGACGAGGAGGAGGCGCTGCGCCTGGCGAACGACTCCGAGTACGGACTGGGGGCCGGTGTGTGGACCCGGGATGTGTCCCGCGCGCACCGCCTCGCGGCCGGCATCCGCTCGGGCATCGTGTGGGTCAACACCTACGGCGACCTGCTCCCGAGCTTCCCGTTCGGCGGCTACAAGCAGTCCGGCTACGGCCGTGAGTTCGGCAGCGCCTCGATCGACACCTACACCGAAACCAAAACCGTTCTGCTCCGCCTCTGACCCTCGACGAAGACGAAGAAGGGCAAGTACATGAAGATTCCTGCCGCGGTCCTGTTCGGGGTCAAGGAGGACTACCGGATCGAGGAGATCGAGCTCGACCCGCCCAACCCGCACGAGGTGACCGTCAAGCTGGCGGCCTCGGGCCTGTGCCACTCCGACGACCACTCCGTGACCGGCGACGTGCCGTGTCCTTTCCCGATCATCGGCGGGCACGAGGGCGCGGGCGTGGTCACCGAGGTCGGGTCGCAGGTCACGGCGCTGAAGGAAGGCGACCACGTCCTGCTGCACCCGGTGCCCAACTGCGGGGAGTGCCGCTGGTGTGTGTCCGGGCGCGCGAATCTGTGCGACAACGGCGCCTTCGCGCTCACCGGTTACGCGCCCGACGGCACCTACCGCCGCCGGCTGAACGGCGAGAACATCGGGGCGTACGTCCAGTTGGGCACCTTCGCCACGCACACCACCGTGTCCGAGACCCAGGTCGTGAAGATCCCCGAGGACATCCCACTGCAGACCGCCGCGCTCATCGGCTGCGGGGTCACGACCGGATTCGGCGCCGCCACGAAGGTCGCCGACGTCAAACCGGGTGACGTGGTCGTCGTCGTGGGTGTCGGCGGGGTGGGCACGAGCGCCGTGCAGGGTGCCCGGATCGCCGGGGCCAGCACCGTCGTCGCCGTCGAGCCGCTGCAGTTCCGCCGCGAGTTCGCGCTCACGATGGGCGCCACGCACACCGCCGCGTCCGTCGACGAGGCGACCGATCTCGTGCGCGAGGCGACCCGCGGGGTGATGGCCGACGTCGTCATCGTGACCGTCGGCGTGCTGCACGGCGACCTGCTGGCCCCGGTCATGGGCCTGACCTCCAAGGGCGGCAAGGCCGTCATCACGTCGGTGGCGCCGATCGCGGAGACCACGGCCGCCGTGTCGCTGTTCGACCTGGCGATGTCGAACAAGCGGATCTACGGCCACGTCTTCGGGGAGGCCAATCCGGCGGAGGACTTCCGCCGCCTGATCGAGCTGTACCGGACCGGCCTGCTCAAGCTCGACGAGATGATCACCACCCGGTACTCGCTCGACCAGATCAACGAGGGCTACCGGGCGATGCACTCCGGGGCGAACATCCGCGGCCTCATCACCTACGACTGAGCCGCACCGACGAGAACGGGGCCCCGGCAGGTACGTACCCGCCGGGGCCCCGTTCTCGTCGGTGCGGGTCCAGCTCGGGTATTGACCTGTTCGGCGGGGCCGTGGGTTGCCGGACTTCGATTTCGTTGGTGCAGGCGGCGATCACCAGCCTCGAACCGGCGGAGGAACGCCTGCCGGGCCAGGGCTAGATGTGTTGTTCGGGGACGTTGGTGATGGGCTGACACGCTTGGGATGATCTTGATGTGGGTGAGGACCTCCGGGTTCGGTGTGGATCGCGACATCAACAGCCGAACACCAGGAGGTCCTCGATGGTCCACCGTAACGCGCTCTTGACTCCGACGGGCCGGCTGAGGCTGGCCCGGTGTGTCGTGGAGCAGGAGACCTGGAACCGTTCCGCTGCCCGCCGCAACGACCAGAAACCCAACGCCAAGCCGCCTTCCCCGACTGGCCCGGCTGGTACAACTACCACCGACCCCACACCGCCATCGGGGCAACACCCCAGCCAGCCGCGCCACCAACCTCACCCAACAACACAGCTAGACCTTGCCAGGCCAGTGCGGGAGTGCCAGAGCCACACGGGCTTCGGGATGACCCCCCGACGGCAGGCGGGCCACCTCGAGCCGGATCCCGGTGCACCCCGGGAGGGGCAGCTTGCCCAGGTGACCGGCCCAGGCGATGCGATGGGTCAGCCTCGGGTGCGGTCGGTCCCGTGCCCGGACCAGGGCGGGGCCGTCGAGGTGCGGGTGGTGGTGTCCGGTTCGCCCCAGGTGGACGGGTCGCCGAAGGCGAACTCAGCCACCGCGGCGGCGCGGGCGACCCTTGGTTGTGCCGGGCAGTGGGCGGGTGCCCGGGGCGCAGGCACCAGAACAGTGACCGGCAGACCGGCCAGCACGTGTGCCGGCCGGGGACCATCGTAGCCGGCGTCGGCGACCAGCAGGATGTACGGCTCCCCGGCCTGCCAGTGACCCCCCTGATCCGCCGGTCCACCACGTCGCG
Organism: Amycolatopsis thermophila; assembly: GCF_030814215.1. NCBI lineage: Bacteria > Bacillati > Actinomycetota > Actinomycetes > Pseudonocardiales > Pseudonocardiaceae > Amycolatopsis > Amycolatopsis thermophila. The sequence continues at coordinate 6,853,975 of NZ_JAUSUT010000001.1, forward strand.
CACCGGCCGGCCGTCACTGTTGCCGCATCATCGCCCGGCCGGCCGGACCACGTCCATCCAGAGAATGCGTTGCGGACACGTGCGCGCTTCCGGCGCAGCCCACCGGTGATGTCGACCGCCAACACGAGCCGGCCGTCTGGTGCCCGCGGCATAGTCACCCCGGGCACACCCGGTGGATGCACACCGATCAACTGAAGCCCTTGGACTGACTAAGGGCTTCACCCAGAACTCAAGCTAGGACTTCGAGCCCTCCAGGATGGCGTGCGCGTCGAACGGGATGATGTCGGCGGAGCGGATCCGGCCGTTCTCGAACTTCCACACCGCGACCAAGGGCATGTCGAAGAACTTCCCGGTGGCGCGGATGCGCCCGACGATGCGGTTGAGCGCGACGACGTAGTCGCCCTGGCACACGTACTCCGCCGGCTTCATCGAGTCGAAGGCCCAGAACTCGGCGGTCTTGGCATACAGTTCCCGCCAACCTTCGATCCCGTGGTAGGTGCCCCCGTAGGGCAGCGACTCCGGCTCACGGGTCACCAGGTCGGGGTGCAGCAGGTCGTAGATCTCATCCGGCAACTTCGCACCGGGTTCGTAGGCCGCTCCAGCGAGTTCGTAGAACCTGCGCAGCACAGCGAGATTGTCAGCCATCTGCTGTCTCCTTTTGATGGGATGGGGCTTGTACGAGCGATCAGGGCATCACGGCGCCACCGTTGACGTACAGGATCTGCCCGGTGATGCTCTTCGCGTCGTCGGAGGCCAGGAACAGCGCCGCGGCCGCGATCTCCTGCGGCTCCATGGCACGCCCCAGCGGGGTGCTCGCATTGAGGCGCTCCGCCATCCGCGGCGAAACGGCCTGCTGGGTCGCTTCGGTCATCGTCATCCCGGGCGAGATGCAGTTGACGGTGATGTTGTAGCCACCCAGCACGCCCGCCATGAACTTGGTGAGGCCGTTGACGCTGTACTTCGACCACGCGTAGGCGAAGTTCGGCAGCGTCTCGGGCTTGCGCGACACGTGGTACATCAGCGCCGCGTCGGACGACTGGTTGATGATGCGCCCGGAGTTCTGGGACATCATCGTCGGGACGACGGCCTTCGACATCCGCCACGGCCCGAGCATGTTGACCGACAGCACCTGGTCCAGGTACGCCTCGTCGGCCCGCTTGTGGTCGATGTTCGCATAAATCGCGGCGTTGTTCACCAGTACGTCGATGCGGCCGAACTCGGCGACGACGCGGTCGGCCGCATCCTGGCAGCTGGCCAGCGACGAGATGTCCACGCGGCCACCGAGGTGCCGCTGGTCACCGCCGGCCGGCAGCTCCTTCGCGGTGGACTCGGCACCCTGCTCGTCGATGTCCAGCGCCACGACCGACGCTCCCTCGTCGGCGAACCGCTTGGCGTGCTCCTTGCCGATCCCACCGGCTGCTCCCGTCACGATGGCGATCTTTCCCGCCAGGCGCTGTGCCGCTCCCACCTTGCTCCTCCGATCCGGGTCACCCGCCGGGCGACCACCGCTCGACTTCCTCGTCACCCCGAGCATAGACAGTATGAAGGGTCAACGAGTAGCCTTTACGTCATCTTCTTGCACACATCGTCAGCGTAGACGAAAGGCACCTCGCATGAGCGCACCAGCGGCGGAGATCGTGGAGAAGTTCCAGACCGCCTTCGGCACCGGCGACATCGAGACCGCCAAGAAGCTGGTCGCACCGGACTGCCGGCTCTACGAAGCCCCCTCGCTGCCCTACGGCGGCGTGTACGAAGGCCCAGCGGGCTTCCAGAAACTGTGCGAGCGGGTCAGCGCCAGTGGCGAATTCGCCCTGCAACCCAACGTCTACCTCCCGATCGACGACGAGCGCGCATTGCTGCGCGGACACATGAAGATCACCAACCGCGAGACCGGGGCGAACGTCGACATGCCCTTCCTCGAGCTCTACACCGTGCGCGACGGGCTCATCGAGGAAGTGCTCGTCTGCTACCACGACTCCGCCGCGGTCACCGCGACCCTGCGGGACTGACGTGACCGGCACGCCACCGATCTTCGACGTCACCGACCCCCGGCTCGTCACGGACCCCAACGCCTACTACGCGGTGTTCCGGCGGGAAAACCCGAGCCACCTGGTGCCCGGGCTGGGACTCACGTTCTTCCGCCACGCGGAATGCAGCCAGATCTTCCGCAACGCGAGGACATGGGGCAACGACCCGTTGCGGTCGCTGCGTTTCCAGGAGCTGGAGCGCAGCGACCCCGCGGCCGCACAGGAAAGCCGCCGGATCTTCGAACACCGCTTCATGGACGAGATCGATCCACCGGACCACACACGCATCCGGAAGCTGTTCGACAAGCTGTTCGGCCGCCGCAACTCGCTGGCACAGCGGGAAAGAATCCGGGCGCTGTTCTCCGAGCAGCTCGACCGGCTCGAAGGCAGGACCGAGTTCGACCTCGTCACCGACTACGCGTACGCGGTGCCGATCCGCATGGTCTCGGAGCTGACCGGGCTGCCGTCCGACGACGACCCGAAGGTCGCGGCCTGGCTGCTGCAGATCGCCGCCGACTACGACGTGCGGCTGATCGACGGGGTCTACCGCGCCGCGCAGCCGCTGTTCGACTACATCGAGGACTTCGTCGCCGCCCGGCGAGTGGCCCCCCAGGGCGAATTCATCGACGGGATCCTGGAGGCCGAGGACACCGGCGAGCTCTCACACGGCGAGATCGTGGGCGCCATCGCCATCTTGCTGGCGGGCGGGTTCGAGACGACGGCCAGCGCGCTGTGCAACGGCGTTCACGCCCTGCTCACGCACCGCGACCAGCTCGGCCGGCTGCAGGCGGACCCTGACCTGCTGGACTCGGCGGTCGAGGAAATCCTGCGGTTCGACCCGCCGGTCTCGACGCAGAAACGGATCGCGCTGCACCGCACCGAGCTGGCGGGCCACGTGGTCGAGGAAGGCGAACAGGTCGGCGTCATCATGCACTCGGCCAACCGCGACGAGGATGTGTTCACCGACCCGGACGCCTTCGACGTCGGCCGCAGACCCAACCCGCACCTGTCGTTCGCGGCGGGCATCCACCACTGCGTCGGCGCCCCGCTGGCGCGCCAGGAGCTGCTGATCGGCCTGGAAGTACTTCTGGAGCGCTACCGCGACCTGCGGCTGATCGAGGCCGAGGAACGAAACTCCTTCGGCACCAACAACCTGGCGACGCTGCGTGTGGCGGCCACCCCACGCTGACCGGAAAGTGCCGCCACGACGGGCGTCGTGGCGGCATTTTCCGGTATTCCTCAGGCAGCCCCGGTGAGCCGCTCGTGGGCGGCGGCCAGCAGCAAGGGCAGCACGCGGCGCGACTTTTCCGTCAACGCAGGGGCCTCACCACGCCGCTGTGCATTCTTCACCAGCAGCGCCGACGCGGCCGCCTGCTTGTACCGGGCGAGCGCGTCGAACCACGCCAGGTCCGCGACCTCCCGGCCCATCGCCGCCTCGTAGACCGCCCGCAGCTCGGCCGGTTCGACTGCGGGGGCCCATGGTGCGACGACAGCCGGGTGCGCCGGGTCGGACATGAGCCGCATCCAGGCGAGGTCGGCACGCGGATCGCCGACCGACCAGATCTCCCAGTCGGTCACCGCGCGGATCTCGGTCCCGGCACACTGCATGTTGCCCATCCGCCAGTCGCCGTGCAGTATCGACGGCCATACCGGCGCGGGCAGCGCGTCCTCGAGGAGCCGGCCGCACTCCGCCTCCAGCTCGGCCACGCGCGGTTCGAGCTCGCAGCTCGCGAACGCGGTGCGCCACCGGCCGAGCTCGTCCTCCGGGCCGGAGACCGGCTCGTCGAGCCCCGCCTGGAAGGGATCGGCCGTGTGCAGTGCGGCGAGCATCCCGGCGGCCAGGCGCATGCGGGTCAGCACAACCCCGGCGGGCGGACGGACCGGTGAGTCGGTGTGCCGCGGCTCGTAGCGTTCACCATCCACAGAGGACATGACCAACAGCGGCGGGACCTCCGGTGGCGCGCCGGGGTGTGCCCCCAGCACGGCCGGCACCTCGACGCCGGGCACACCTGCCAGTACCGACAGAACCCTGGCCTGGCGCAACACGTCCCGGTCGCGCACCGGTGCGAGCCCCGGCGGCGCCACCTTCACCACCACCGGTTCCCCGCCGGCGCGCGCGGAGTACGTCAGACCAGACCGGCCGCCCTTGAGCTCGGCGAGCCCGGTCACCTCGGCGCCCATCGCCTCGCCGGCCCGCCGCACGATGTCCGCGGGATCAGCGGCACCGACACCGGCTCCGTGCCCGGCCGGGCGCGAGGCACTGCCCATGTTTTCCCCTCGTGACGGAGTTTTACGAGCGACGGTCGACGACGATGCCCGCCGCGGCCCGGTCCCACGTCCGCGCCGAGTTGCCCAGCTCGCGCAGCGCCGCCTTGCGGATCTTGTTCGTCGGAGTCTTCGGCAGCGCGTCGATCACCTCGACGAACCGCGGCACCATGAAGTAGGGCAGGCGCGGCAGCAGGAACTCGATCAACTTCGCCGGATCGAACGCCGCGGCATCCTTCACGACCACGAAGACCTTGACCTCGTCGTCACCCTCGAACTCGCTCGGCCCGGCGACGCAGGCCACCTCGGCGACCTCCGGGTAAGCGGCCACCTGGGCCTCGACCTCCATGTTGGACACGTTCTCGCCGCGCCGCCGGATGGCGTCCTTCACCCGGTCGACGAAGAAGAAGTCGCCGTCGTCCTCGCGGACCAGGTCTCCGGTGTGGAACCAGCCGTTGCGCCACGCCGCCGCCGTCGCCACCGGGTTGCGCCAGTACTCGGCGATGATCTCCCACGGCCGGTCCGTCCGCAGCAAGAGCTCGCCCGGTTGGCCGGCGGGCACGCGCTGGTCGTGGGAGTCGGCCACGGCGACCTCCATCCCGGGACGTGGCCTGCCGAGCAGGCCGGGCCGCAGCGGGCGGTCCGGCGCCGACACGAAGATCGAACCGCCCTCGGTGGATCCCATGCTGATGTAGAGCTCTTCCAGACCGAACCGGTCCACCACCCGCTGTGGGTCCGAAGGCACCGGGCTGATGTAGACACTGCGCAGCGGCGATTCGGCATCGCCGGGCCGCGGCGGCTTCGACAGCACCATTCCGGCCATCGTGCCGACCAGGAAGGCGAAGGTCGCACCGGTCTCACGAACGACGTCGAGCCAGCGCGAGGCGGTGAACACCTCGCGCAGGGCGATGCTCTGACCGCACGACCAGAACGCCAGGGCCGGGCACTGGCCGCCCACGTGGAAGAGCGGGAGGTCGACGAGCACGCGGTCGCCGGGGCGCACCTTGACCGCGAACGAGTGGTAGGACGCCATGCAGGAATGCAGGTACGTCGTGGCCACGCCCTTCGAGGCCCCCGTCGTGCCCGAGGTGTAGTTGATGAAATGCAGGTCCCACGGCTCAAGCTGTGGATCGGCCACCGGCTCCGGTGACCCGTCCGCCAGCCCGGCACCATCGACGACATCCAGCTCGAGCCCGACCGCATCCACGCGCGGGCGCAGCCCGTCGTCGGTCACGATCACCGAGGCCCCGGAGTCACCGCACACGTGTGCCAGCAGATCGCCCTTGTATGCGGTGTTGACCGGAGTCACGACGGCACCCAGGAACGTCGCGCCGAACCACGCACGGAGCCAGTCCTGACCGTTGGGCAGGAAGACCAGCACCCGGTCGCCGCGACCGACGCCGCGGCCGGCCAGCGCGTTCGCCGCGCGGTGGCCCGCTGCCAGCGCCTGCCGGAAGGTCCACTCGGTGCCGTCTTCGAACAGCACCGCCGTCGCGTCCGGCGTCGCGCCCGCCACACGCTCGAGGATGTACCGGGGAACCATCTCGTCCACCGCGGAAGGCAGCTCGTCGGCCGACCGCTCGCGCCACGCCGTTCGCTCTGCCACGGACACCCACACTCCTTCGTGCAGTCCCCCTGCCGGATCGCCACATCGTAGAGGTCGAATGACGAACAGTCTAGTTGTTGCACTTGGGTTCACCAAGCGTATGGTCAGAACAGCGAACTGGGTACGTGCCGAAGAAGTCACAAATCCACTAGGAGCCGTCATGTCGGACCGAGTTCCCTGGAACGTGCAAGAGCGCGAAGTCGTGATCATCGGTGCCGGCTACGGCGCGCTGATCGCAGGGGCGGTTCTCGCCCGGGCGGGGCTACGGCCGCTGCTGATCGAAGAACTGGACCAGGCCGGGCTGCCGGGCGGGGCCTACCCGTACTCGCCCCAGCCGGGAGAGACCTACTGGCTCGACTTCGGCCGCCGCGACAGTCACGGCGAGCAGGACTACGTGCTGGTCACCAACCAGTGGCACCTGAAGGCCGCCGAGCGAGCGGGCGTCACGCTGCCGATCGTCGGCCCGCATGCGCCGACAATGCGGACGCACCGCCTCCCCGAGCGCGTGGTGTCCTCCTTCGGTGCGGGCACCGACGACGCGACGCGCTTCCTCCGCGAGAACTGCGGCCTCGACGACGAGCTGGCGCAGCGGTTCCTGGTGTTGCTGGGCGAGCTCGCCGCGATGGACGGCGCCGAGGCTGCGAAGCTCACCGACGTCACCTTCGAGCAGTGGTTCGAAGAGCGCGGCGAACCAGCGGACCTGCGCAAGGCGATGTACTCGCTGTGCGTGTGCATCTACTCGCTACCTCCGGAGCAGACGTCGGTGGGCAGGTTCGTGCTCAACTACGCGAAGTCCGCGCTGCAGTTGCACACCATGAACGACCCGGAAGTCGGCGGCATGCAGGGCGCCTGCCAGCCCTACATCCGGGCCATCGAGGAAGCCGGCGGCGAGATCTGGCTGAACACCGAGGCCACCTGCCTGCTGCGCGACGCCGACGGCGCGACCGGCGTGCTCGCCCGGGACGTGCACGCCTTCGTCCGCGAGGTGCGCACCCGCCACGTCATCTTCACCCGGCCTGCGTTCCAGCTGTTCGACCTGGTACCCGAGAGCGAATTTCCGGCAGGGTTCGCCGAGCAGGCCCGCTCGACCAGGCAGTGGGAGCTGCCCATGATCTCCGTCCAAATGGGACTTTCCGGCACGCCGATCCGGCGCGGGGACGGGAAACCGGACGACTTCGCCAGCTGGAATCGCGTCATGGTCGGCGAGGATCGCAGCTACGCGGGCGGCTGGATCATCCCGTCGCTCACGTCCCCGAAGTCGGCGCCGCCCGGCAAGCACCTGCTGGAGGTCTGCTACGCCGACGATGGCACGAAACGGGTGGACGGGCGCATGGTGCCGCATTCCTACGAGGAACTCAAGCCGGGGCTCGAACGACTGGTCGACTACGTGTATGAGTTCTACGCCAACCTGGAGGAGATTGTCGAGTGGTCGGAGGTCTACTACACGACCGAAGCCGGCGGGCACCACTGGGCCTACAAGCCCGGCGCCCGCGTCCCCAAGGTCTCCCCCATCCCCGGGCTCTACCTGCAGGGCTACACGACCGACACCAGCTACGCCTACTACGAAGCCGAGGAGTACTCGGCGCTCGACGTCGTGGACACCGTCCTTGCCGCGCTGCGCAAGGGCGAAGCGAGCGCCATTGGCTGAGTCCCGCAACGACGCGAGGGCGCTGCGCCGCCTGATGACGACGGCGTCGGCGGCGCGCGGGTTCCGCGAGCCGGTCGGCCTCCCGGCGGGCAGGCACAGGCCGATCCGCCGCAGGGTGGTCGCGGACCTGGCCCGCCCGGACACCGGTCCGCATCGTTCTGCCTGATGCGCGGGATCACCACGGCGCCAGGCGAAATCAGCCTGGAAGGCCTCCCCGCTCCCCCGCCAACGGCGCCAAGGGACGCGCTCATCCACATCACCGGCTGCCGGGTCTGCCGCACGGACGTCGAACCATCCGCTGCCTGCGCACCGCCGCCCGGTGCGCGGTATCCGATCCGGCCCGGGCACGAGGTCGCGGGCATCGTCGAGGCCGTCGGCGAGCCTGACCTTGACGCGGACCAGGCAGCGGTGAGCGGTCGCGTGGCCCTGCACCCGGTGCTGAACTGCGGCCGATACGCCGCCTGCCGCGCCCGTGCCGACAACTCGTGCACGCGCGCCGAGATCCCGGGGCTACACCGGCCCGGTTGGATGGCGACGCACGTGCTCTGGCCGCTGCCCCGGACCGTCGGGATGAGCCCGACCGGCCCGACCACGGCGGCTATCCTGGCCGACGCGGTCGCCACGGCGCACCGGGCGCTCAGGCAGGCCGGGGTTCCGCATGGCGGGACCGCCGTGGTCCTGGGCACCGGCAGGCTCGGTGACCAGGTGCTCCAGCCGGCCCCCGTACTCGATCCCAGCGGCTCGATCGCCGCCGTGGTCTCTTCCGCGGCAACGGCTGAACGTGTTGCGTCGCAAGGCATCGAGGCGAACGTCGGACTCACGTCCGGGGTCCGTGCACTGCGGCGGCGGTTCCCCGGCGGCGTCGACGCTGTCTTCGACTTCACCGACGCTCGCGGACGGCACCAGGTGACCGAATCAAGGAGGAACTGTGACACCAAGGGAATTCACGTTGACACCGGCTTACGATCGCGTGGTCGTGACCGGCGGCGGGCCGGGCATCGGCCGCTCGGTCGCGCTCGCGATCGCCGCCACCGGTACCGGCGTCTACGTGCTCGGCCGCCGTGTGGCGCGGCTCGAGGAAACCGTCAAACGCGGCGCCGGCCTGCCGGGCAAAATCGTCCCGGTCACGTGCGACATCCGTGACGCGGAGACGGTCGCCGCGGCTTTCCGCACGATCGAGGAGGACGGCGGTCCGGCGCAGCTGCTGTACCACGCGGCGGCGGCGGCCTACGGTTCACTCGCCGAGGACATCACGCCCGAGGGTTTCGCCCACGTCGTGCAGTCCTCGCTCGTCGGCGCCTTCCACGTGATCCATCGCTGGGCCGAGCCGCTGATCGGCGCCGGGCTGCCCGGCGCCTGCGTCGCGGTCACGAGCGCGCTCGCCTCCCGTGAGACCCCCGGAGTGGCGCACTCGAGTGCGTCGAAGGCCGGCGTGGAGGGGTTCATCCGTTCCGCCGCACGGGAATGGGGCCGTTACGGCATCCGGCTCAACACCATCGGCCCGGGCCCGTTCCCGTCCGAGGGCACCAACGAACTGTGGGACCAGGGCGGGATCCGGGCCCGCATGGAGTCGACCACCGCGCTGGGCCGGCTCGGCACGGAGGCGGAGATCGTCGGCCCGTCCCTGTTCCTGCTGAGCGACGCGGCGCGCTACGTCACGGGCGTGTCGATCCCGGTGGACGGCGGGTTGCGGTTGACCCAGTGGACCGTGCACTCGCCGGCAGAGAGCGTGTCTCCCCAGGACCGCCGGGCCGTACCTTCGCCTTGAACCCCGTACCGCCCCGGCATCTGCGTGCCGGGGCGGTGCGGCGGCCGGCGCAACCGGCTGGACCGGAAACCGGTCAAGCCACCTCGAAGGACAAGTGCAACGATTCGAAGGCCCGGATGCTCGACAGCGGAATCCACTTGGGCCGTTCCCCGTCCCGGAACTCCCACCGCTTCCACCGGTCCAGCAAGACGTCCAAGGCCTCCGACAACTCGAGACGGGCCAGCGCGTTCCCCGGACAGAAATGCGCACCACGGCCGAACGTCACGTGCGAGGGGCCCTCCCGGTCCAGCCGCAACTCGTCGGGGCAGGTGAACACGTCCGGGTCGCGGTTCGCGGCGAGCAGGGAGATCTGCACCATCTCCCCCTCGTGCGCGACGGCCCCACCGCCGAGATCCAGGTCGGTCCGGGCCTTGCGCATCAGCCACGGCAGAATCGGCTCCAGCCGCAAGATCTCCTCGATCGCGGGGCGCATCAGAGCCCGGTCCGCACGCAGCCGGTCCTGCAGCTCCTGGTTCTCGGCGAGGGTCGCCATCATGATCATCAGCGCGGAGCGGGTGGTGTCGTGCCCACCGTGCATGAGGAGCACGACCATCCGCAGCAGGTCGTCGTGGCTCAGCCGGTCGCCGTCCTCCTCCGCGGCGATCAGTGTGCTCAGCATGTCGTCACCGAGATCGCGACGGCGTTCGGCGATCAGCCCTTCCAGATAGGAGTAGAGATTGACGACCGCGGCCTCCGCTGTCCGCCGGCCCTCCGCGCCGAGCTCTTCGGAAAACATGGCGTTGAGGTCGGTCACCCAGGTGTCGAAGGTGTGGTGGTCGGCGCGGGGGATGCCCAGCACATCACAGATGACCTGCACGGGCAGCTGGTGCGCGAAGTCGTGGATGAAGTCCACCTCGCCGCTGTCGCCGATCTCGTCCACGAGCTTGATGCACAGCTCCCGCACCGGCTCCTTCATCCGCGCGACCGCTCGCGGGGTGAACGCATGCATGACGAGCTTGCGCAGCCGGGTGTGGTCGGGACCGTCCTTGTGCAGGATCGTGCCCAGGTGGAACTCCGCGAACGGACCGTCGGTCACGCCCAGCTTGGCGAACGACTGGGCGTAGTCGTTGCACACCTTGGGGCTGTTCAGTATCGACTGCACGTCCGCATGAGCCAGCAGCACCGGCATCCCGTAGATGTTCCGCGCCACCGGATTGGCACTCCGGATCTGCCGCAGGTAGCCGTGCGGGTCGTCGTTGAACTCCTCCGACATCACGTCGAGGCGTGGCAGGGGGACGTCTTGCGCCATCGAAAGCTCCGTCCGATCAGGGTTGACAGCAGTTCGGATTACGACCTGACAATTACTGACAACTTATTCATTCACCGTATCTGTTGATCACCGGAGACTCAGCTGGCGCCCGGGGTCGCTGACCTCACGCCGATCTTGATCGGCACCCTGGCGCGACCGGCCGCCGCGTCCTCGACCTCCTCCGCCCGCCGGCGGGGACCGAGCCGCACTGACGGACAGTTCAAGCATCAAACAGACAGTCGTTCTCTGAATCCGCAGTATTGCATGTCACATTCGGCCAGGTCAACGGCCCGAAAGCCCCATCACGAACGAACCGTCGTCCGTCGGCGAAACGGCCGTGGGAATCGGGTTTCGCCCCGATTCCCACGGCCGTGCCTGCTCTTCCGTCAGCCATCCGCCATCAGGACGTCACCGGATCCGTGTTGATCCCGGCGAGCAGCAGGTGCCCCGCGTCGACCGGGATGGTCACACCCGTGACCGAGCTCGCCAGCTCCGAGTTGAGGTAGAGCGCCGTCTCGGCCACGCGTTCCGGCTCCAGGAAGCTGGTCGCCTTCAGCGCGCTGTAGTGGTAGCCGCCCTGGATCATGTCCGCCTCGGTGCCGCCCGGGTGCCCCGCCATCATGTCCCAGGCCGCCTGGTGGCTCGACATCGGCGTGCGGATCGCGCCGGGACAGATGGCGTTGCACCGGATGCCGTGCCTGCCGCCCTCGAGCGCGATGACCTTCATCAGCCCCAGCGCGCCGCTCTTGGCGGACGTGTAGTGGGCGTAGTTCATCCCGGGCTCGATGCCGTTCACCGAAGAGATGACGACGATCGAGCCGGTGCCCCGTTCGATCATGTGCGGCGTTACGGCCTTCGCCGAACGCCAGATCCCGGCGAGGTTGGTCTCGATCGTCTGCGACCACATCTCCTCGGAGAGCTCCCAGTACGGGGCCATCGTCCAGATTCCCGCGTTGGCGATCAGCGAGTCGATCTGCCCGAACCTCTCCAGTGCCGCCGCAACCGCAGCATCCAGTTGGTCCTGCGACCGCACGTCCGCGCGGACCGCCAGCGCCTCGCCGCCTTCCTTCTCGACGAGCGCGACCGTCTCGTCCAGGTCCTCCGGCTTCGCCATCGCGTAGGGCACACTCGACAGCTGATCGGCGATGTCCACCACCACGACCTTCGCGCCCGCTCGCGCGCTGACCAGCGCGTGAGCGCGGCCTTGCCCGCGCGCACCGCCAGTGATGAAGACGACCTTGCCGTCCAACAGCCTCATCTCGACATCTCCTTCGATCCGGTGGACGCCTTCGCCGGAATGACGAACTCGCCGGCACGGTCGACGACCAGCTTCGTCAGCGCTCGGCGATCCAGCTTCCCGTGCGGCGTCCGGGGCAACTCCGGGAGTGCCAGGTAGCCCCTGGGGGATTTGTAGGGCGCAAGCCGCTCGCGGACCCAGGCGTGCAGCGCCTCGGGTTCCGGCACGCTGTCGCCGGACGGCACAACCACGGCCAGCATCCGCTCACCGAGGCGGTCGTCGGGCACGCCCACCACCGCGGCCGCGGCCACGCCCGGCGCGCGCTCGAGCACGTCCTCGACCTCGGCCGGGTAGATGTTGAACCCGCCGGAGACGATGAGGTCCTTCACCCGCCCGGCCACGGACAGGATCCCGTCCTCGTCGACCGAACCCAGGTCTCCGGTGTGCAGGAAACCGTCCGGATCGACCGGTGCGGCGTCGTCACCGGCGTACCGGCGCATCACCTGCGGGGAGCGAACGGTGATCTCCCCGACCTCGCCCGCGGCGACCTCCCGCCCGGTTGCGGTATCCACGATGCGGATGTGCACACCCGGCAGTGCACGCCCCACGGACCCGGGCGGGCGGCGCCCGGCGCGGACATCTTCCAGACGCTCCGCGGCGATACCGCCCATCGCCTCGGTCTGGCCGTAGTTCGACAGGAGCGGGAACCCATAGCGTTCTTCGAACTTTGCCGCCAGCGAACGGGAAAGCGCGGCGGAACCGACCGTCGCGTACCGGACGCCGGACAGACGCACCCGCGACGGGGCGTGCACGAGGTCGAACACCATGGCGGGGACGAGACGAAGCGTGCGCACCTTGTGCTCGGCGACCACCGCATCGAGCCCCACAGCGTCGAAGCGTTCGAACACCACCACCGGTTTGCCCGCCCACCAAGCGAACAGCAGGCCCATCAGTCCGGAGGTGTGCGAGAGCGGGGTGAGCGCGACGTTCGGCCGCCGGTCCTCGTCCGCCAGCGACCGGGGCCCGGACTCGATGCCGGAACTGGTCAGCATGCCATCGATCGACGACACCAACGCCTCACCCCGGTGCACGATGCCCTTGGGCGCCCCGGTGGTCCCGGACGTGAACAGCACGAGCGCTTCGGCAGCCGGGGCCACCGTGGCCGGTTCCTCAGCCGTACCCGGGGAATCCACGGCGACGACAGGCAAATCCGGGAAATGTGCGGCCCGGTCGGAGGTGGTCACCACGACATCGACCCCGGCGGCCCCGGCGAGCCGGACGGCCTCGGCCGGGGAGGCGAGGCTGCTGATCACCGCGGCTGTGGCCCCGGACTGCCACGCCCCGAACAGTCCGGCGCCGAACAGCGGCCCGTTGGCGATCCAGACCCCGATCCGGGCGGGCCGCCCGGCCGCGGAAAGGCACGCGGCCGTCACGGCGGACGATGCCGCGGCCAGCTCGCCCCAGGTGGTGCGGTCACCGGACGGTGTGTACACGGCCACGCCGTCCGGCCGCTGCTTTCCCCTGTCCCGCACCAGGTTCGCAAGCGCCGCCCAGCCCATCACTGCTCGTCGACCACGAGTGACGGCTTGTACGACGCCCTCGCCATGGTTCCGCGGGGCAGGACGGTGATTTCGACGTCGACCCCGAGCTTCTCCTCCAGCCGCAGCTCCGCATTGTGGCCGCCGCCGTCGCCCTCGGCGCGGATCTCCAGGCGCTTCTGCGTTTCGCCTCGGCGCACCAGCTGGTACACCGGTCCGGGGCGGCCCAGGTCGTCGTCCTTCGCCAGCTCGACGGCCACATCGATGGGCATCACCTCTGTGCCGTCGACGTTGACGACGTCACCGCGCCGGCCATCGTAGAATCCGCGCCGCGTGGTCTCGCCACACGGGCACGGCGCTTCTTCGACGCGAACGACGTCACCGATGTCGTACCGGACGACCAGGCTGTCGCGCTCCAGCGTGGTGATCACCAGGTTGCCGCGCTCGCCCGGCGGGACCGGCTCGTAGGTGACCGGGTCCAACACCTCGACCACGGCCAGGTCCTCGTTGAGGTGCGCACCGGCCTGCTCCGAGCATTCCGTGCCCAGGTACGAGAAAGCGTCGGCGCCGGCCGAGATCTGCCGCCACTGGAACGCGATCGAGTCATCCGGCGGCGGGAGCCGCAGGTCCTCGACCGGGTCGTAGCCGAACTTGACGGCTGCCTCGTTGAGACGCTGCAGTGCCGGCCCGAGCACCACGTACCGGTTCGGCTTGAGCAGGGAAAGCAGCCGCAGGGCGGGCTCGATGCTCTTGTCGTCGGTGGGCGGGCCGATCGAGACGCAGAGGAACCCGTACCGCTCGGCCGCCGCGCGGTTCATCGGCTCCCCGTTGTTGAGGTAGCCCGGGTGCGCGGTGACCATGATCGTCTCGCCCGGCTTGTAGCCCTGCCGCCACTGGTTGCGGGCATAGGCGCGGTACTCGACCTCGAGGTCGCGGGGGGTCCAGAAGAGCACCGTGGGCTTGCCCGTCGTACCGGTCGTCTGCGCCACCCGTACGCAGTCCATGACGGCCGCACCGCGGTAGTCGCCGAACGGCGGGTGCTCGGCCTCGCTCTGACGCAGGTCCGCCTTGACGAAGGGCCGCACCGACGACAGGTTCGCCAGCGACAGCTCCCCCCGGCCGATACCCGCCTCCTCCAGCCTGCGGCGGAAGAACGGGATCGGCACGTCGTAGATCCGTTCCGAAGCCGCGGCCAGGCGCTCATCCTGCAGCGCCCGCCGGTCCTCGCGCGACATCGTCTGGAGCGCCTCGTCGTAGAAAATCCTGCTGCTCGCCACCGCTACCTCTCCGTTGGGGAAGTTCTGAAGTTGCCCGGACTCGCCGCTCAGACGTCGGAAATCTCGGCCTTGGTCAGAGCGATGAACGTCTTGTTGACCCGCCGGAAGGTCAGGTCGGTCGAGACGAGCCGGTGGGTGAAGCGCCACCCGTCCGGCGTGCGGACGAGCTTGTCCTGGTAGAGGCCGGTGGTCACCACGGTCGAACTCGCCCGGTCGTCCCGGCGGTGCCCCATCAGCAGGGTGGCGGTTTGCGTTGCGGTGTCGCCGTCCACCTCGATGACCGAGTCGAGGGTCATGTGCACGCTGCCGTAGACGGCCTTGCCCATCAGCTTCCGGATCGCCTCGGTGCCCTCGGCCTTGGGTCCGTCCGCGACCTCGAAGACACCCTCGGGCGTGAACGTGCCGAGAAAGTCCTCGAGCCGCTGGTTGTCCGCGGCGCGGTTGTACCGGGCGGACAGCTCCCGGATCTCGTCCTTGTCCACCAACATGCGCAGTTCGTCCGCCACGGGGCCTCCATCCTGGTACTGAACGCTATAGCAACACACTAGACGCCCTGTCATCGAGTTGTCACGTATTTCCCTTGGCGCTAGCCCTCGATGCGCAGCGCCTGCTTCGGACAGACCTGGACGGCGTCCTCGACAGCGGCGCGCCGGGACTCATCCGGCGTCTCGTCCAGGACGTACAGCTGGTCGTCATCGCGCAGGTCGAACACGTCCGGCGCCGCCATGACACAGAGACCGTTGCTCTCGCACAGGTCGTAGTCCACCTTGACCTTCATCGCCGATCACCACTCCCAGAGTATCGAATTTCGGTGATGAAGAGTCTATACATTAGTCACTGTGTCGGCTAGCGTGCCGAGGCGTGGCCGGAACGACAACGACCAGACGGGCCGGGGAGCCCGGGTACGAAAAAGGCCGGCAGGCCCGGGAATGGGTACCCGGAACTGCCGGCCGTCGGCGCGCTGTCGCGGCGCGGTTCGGGGGATCAGCGCTTGGTGGACGCCGAGCCGGTCACCTCGCCACGCAGAGTCAGCTCCCAGAAATCGACGAGCGACTCGACCGCGCTGCGCTTGTCGACGCGCATCCCGCGGAGGACAGAGAAGTAGGAGAACCGCTCGAGCTGGGTGAGCAGGACGATCGCGCGGCTGCGCGAAGCCTCCACCGGCTCCCCCAGACCGTTGCGCCGGCGGGTTTCGTTGATCCAGGCGGTCAGGTGGCTGACGAACGTGGCAAGGCGCTCGTCGCTGACCGCGCGCAGTTCCCGCTCACTGCTCTCGGCCTGCATCCACGCCCGGACGCTGGCTTCATGCCGCACGAACAACTTCAGGTACGCCTCGACCCAGCGCTTGATCGCGGCACGATCCGGGTCCAGCCGTTCGCCCACGTCGGCGAGCAGCTCCTCCACCTCGCGGGTGTACTGGGCGGTGAGTTCGGCGGCAACCTCGCCCTTGCTCTTGAAGTACAGATAGAAGGTGCCCCTGCTGGCGCCCGCGGTCTCGACGATGTCGTCGATCGTGGCCTTGGCGTATCCCTTCCGTTCGAAGACGTCCTTCGAAGCCTCGATGAGCTTCCGGCGCGTCATCTCTTTCTGCTCTTCGCGCAGGGAGCGGCGCTTCACCGGAGTTCCGTCGCCCCCACCTGCGTCGGCGTCGCCGAACAGGTCGGCGGCGGTTGAACGCGTTTTCATCACCCCAGCATATCCTGTCCAATGACTGATCACACAGAGACGTTTCTTTACACGGCGTCAACGACCGCGCTGGCGCCGGAACAGCTACCCCTCGACGACACTGGAGCGGCGATGAGCACCAGCCCGGCCACGGAGGCCTCCCAGCAACCGGATCGCATCCGCGAAGAGGACATCACCCGCGCGAAGGACCTCGTCGGGTTCTACTACGCGACGACTCAGCGCGAGCACTTCGCGACGGCCACACCGGACGTGCTGCGCAACTTCGCTCGAGGCTACGGTGACGACAACCCGCTGTACACCGACGCCGAGTACGGCGCGGGTACGCGCTGGGGCGCCCAGATCGCGGCACCCATGACGGGCGTCGCCGTGAACGAGGCACTACGGGCCGACCCCCTTCCCGCCGACCGCAGGCGGCCGTCGTTCCGCGGCATCCACGTGTTCGTCTCGGGCAGCAGCTGGGAGTGGTTCCGGCCGGTGTTCCCCGGCGACCGGCTGCACACGTTCCAAGGCTTCGAGAACGTCGAGGTCAAGGCCTCGGAGTTCGCCGGGCGGTCGGTCATCATCACCCGGCGCCACGTGCGGATGAACCAGCGCGGGGAGGTGGTCTCGATCGCCCGCGTCATCGCGATCCACACCGACCGCGAGAAGGCGAAGAAGACGGGCAAGTACGACGAGATCAAGCCCGCGACCTACACCCCCGAGGACATCGCCGAGATCGACGAGATCTACGCCGCCGAAGGCCCCCGCGGGGACAAACCCCGGTATTGGGAGGACGTCCACGTCGGCGACTCCCTCGGCAAGATGGTCAAGGGACCGCTGACGGGCACCGACCTGATCCTGTTCCACGCCGGCGGCTACGGCTTCACCCCGTACGCCCCGAGCGCGGCACGGCTCGGCTACCAGAACCGGAAGCGGATCCCGGCGTTCTACGTGAACAACGCCCAGGGCGTGCCCGACGTAGTGCAGCGGGTGCACTGGGACACCGAGTGGGCGCAGTCGATCGGAGTCCCGATGGCTTACGACTACGGCGTGCTGCGGGACTGCTGGCTCTCCCACTACCTCACCGACTGGATGGGCGACGACGCCTGGTTGCTGCGCCAGTCCAGCCAGATGCGGAAGTTCAACTACATCGGCGACACGCACATCTTCACCGGTGAGATCGTCGGCAAGCGGCAGGACGGCCCACGCCGCGTCGTGGACGTCGAGCTGCGCGGAACGTCCCAGCGCGGCGAGGTCACCTGCCCGGCCACCGCGACCATCGCGCTGCCGAGCCGGGACGCCGGCCCGGTGCCGCTGCCGCAGGTCCCCGAGGACATCGCCCGTACCGCGACGGAGATCTACACGCGGCACAACCAGCTCGGCCGGGCACACTGACTTGTTGTACACTTATACAGTGATTGAACTGACCGTCAGGGAGGGCCAATGCTGGACGAAGCCGACCACCTGCTGACCGAGCGCGTGGACGACACCCTGGTCGTCACCCTGAACCGGCCGGCTCGCCGCAACGCGCTGACGGTCGCGCTCGTCACCGCGCTCGGCGACGTGATCGAGACCGCTCCCGCCAGGGCGGCGCGGGCAATCGTGATCACCGGCGCCCCGCCGGTCTTCTGCGCGGGTGGCGACCTCACGGATCTCTCGGCGGTGGCCGATGAGGGCGCACTGGCGGTGAGCGAGTCCATCTACGGCCGGTTCCACCGGCTGGTGTCGGCGATCTCGGAGTCCCCGGTCCCGGTGATCGCGGCGGTGAACGGGGCCGCGCTCGGCGCGGGGCTCGACCTCGCGGCCGTGTGCGACTTCCGCATCGCCGCGTCCTCGGCCCAGTTCGCCAGCTCCTGGATCAACGTCGGACTCGTTCCCGGCATGGGCGGGGCGCAGTGGCTCACGCGCCTCACCGGCGGCGCCCGTGCGACCGAACTGGTGCTCACCGGCCGCACGATCGACGCGGTCACCGCGGAGCGGTGGAACCTCGTGCACGAGGTGGCCGAGCCGCACGAGCTCATGGCCCGCGCGTTCGAGCTCGGCAAGCAGCTGGCGGCGTTGCCGCCGGTCGCGCTGGCCCGCAGCAAGGCAGCGCTGCGGCGCACCATCGCCGATGGGCTCGGCCAAGAGCTGGCCACACTGGGTGCGGTGCAAGGGACGCTGCTCACCGGGCCCGAGTTCGCCGAGCGGGCGGCCAGGTTCCGCAAGGGCGGCCGCGCTCACGGCACGAGCGCGAAATGACCGCCGAGACCGTCGAGCGGCGGACGCCGTGGCCCCCCAGCGCCTACCGCACATTGCTCGGCTGGGAGGTCGAATGGCGGGACGGGCAGCCGTGGCTGCGCACGGGCAACGGCGTCGTCGGCGCGTCCGTGCCCGCCTACCTCGGCCCACTGGTGGTGAGGGCGCTCAGCGGGTGTGATCAGCCCGCACCGGCTCTGGAGCTGACCCGCGAACGGCGCTGGGTGTTCCTCGCCGACCCGAACGACGACGTACCGGGGTGTCACGTCCCGCCGTCCACCATGGAGGTGCTGAGCTGCCCGGCGTCGATCCCCTTGCCCGCGGCGGGCACCGTGGATAGGCCGAGTCGCTGGGTGACGCCACCGGATCCCCGGAACCGGTGGCTGCCCACCCTCGCGGCCATCACCGCCATCGCGAGCCGTTACCGCTGACCGCGGGTCGAGCGCATCGCGACGTCCGATATGGGCATCTGGACCAGACACGCAAGGCAACCGGGAGGAGAACGCTGTGCGCAGCAAGAGACGTGACGGAGCGGCCGGAAGGGAGGTGGCCCGCCTGCTCCTGCGTGGAGTGGTCGGCGGAACGATGATCGCCCACGGGCTCAAGCACGGCCGCGGTCTGGAAGGCACGGCAGGCTGGTTCGGTTCGATCGGCTTCCGCCGGCCCATGGTGCAGGCGGTGGCCAGCGCGGTGGTCGAGACCGGCGCAGGCGCGGCGTTGCTCGCCGGAGCGGGCACGCCGCTCGCAGCAGCCGCTGTGGTCGGCACCATGGGTGTCGCGGCGAAGACCGTGCACGCTCCCAACGGGTTCTTCATCACCGCCGAAGGCTACGAATACGTTCTGAACCTCGCCGCGGCCTCGGTGGCGTTGGCCGGGCTCGGACCCGGCCGGTTCAGCGTCGATCGCGCGCTGGGACTCGACCGGAAGCTGCGCGGTGGCCTGGTCGCCGCAGCGGCCGCAGGGCTGGGGCTGGCGAGCGCCGCCGGACAGCTCGCGGCGTTCTGGCGCCCGCCCCAACCGAAGCCGGTCTCCTGAATCGCGGCATGGTGGGGACAGGCGCATCAGGTCCGCTCCGTCCGGGAAGTCGGCGCGCCGGAACCGTCCACGAACTGCCTGTCACCTGGTAACCCGGAAAGGGGCGTCATGAAAATCGAAGTGGACCAGGAAAAATGCGTCGGCGCGGGTCGACACGAGCGATGAAGACTCCGGAGAGTGTAGTGATCGCCGGCGCCTCGGTGGCCGGGCTCTCGGTCGCGGAAACGCTGCGTCGCGAGGGATTCACCGGCCGCATCACGATGATCGGCGAGGAAAAGCACCTCCCGTACGACCGGCCGCCGCTGTCGAAGGAGATCCTGTCGGGCAAATGGCCGCGTGAACGGGCATCGCTGCGCGAACCGTCCGCGATCGACGCGCTGGGCCTGGACCTGCGCCTCGGCGTGCGCGCGACCGGGCTGGATGACCAGGCACGCCGGGTCCGGTTGTCCGACGAGACCGCAGTGGACTACGACGAGCTGGTCATCGCCACCGGCGCCCGTGCGCGGTGCTTACCGGGAGCCGAGGGAATTGCCGGGGTGCACGTCCTGCGCACGCTCGACGACGCCCTGGCGCTCCGGGTGCAGCTGCAGACGTCCAAGCGCCTGGTCGTCGTCGGAGCCGGCTTCCTCGGCGCGGAGGCCGCCTCCGTCGCCACGCTCGGGGGTACGGAAGCGACACTGGTGTCGGACATCCCGGCTCCGCTCGCCGACGTGCTCGGGCCGGAGCTCGGCTCGATGCTGGTGGACGTGCACATGGCGCACGGGGTGAAGATCCTCGCGGGGACCGGGGTGCGGGAACTCCGAGTCGACGGCGGCCGCACCCGGGGAGTACGACTGGCCGACGGCAGGGACGTCCACGCCGACGCGGTGCTTGTGGCGATCGGGTCGGTGCCCAATGTGGACTGGCTGGCCGGCAGTGGGGTCGGAACCGGGAACGGTGTGGTGTGCGACCGGTACTGCCAGGCCGCGCCGGGCGTCTGGGCCGCGGGGGACGTGGCTTCCTGGGAGCACATCGGCTTCGGCGAGCGGCTGCGCATCGAACACCGGACCAACGCGGTCGAACAGGGCATGGCCGTGGCCCGGAACATCCTCGCCGGTGACGAACGCAAGCCCTTCACGCCGATCCCCTACATCTGGTCCGATCAGTACGATCTGAAGATCCAGATCTACGGGCTCTCCCGTGGGGCGGAGGGCTTCGCGGTGACCGAGGGCGGCATTGACGAGCGTTCGCTGCTGGCGCTCTACAACAGAAACGGCGTGGTGCGTGCGGCGGTCGGTGTCAACAAGATCCGTGCCACGCACCAGGCCAGGGCACTGATCGCGAAGAACACGCCCTGGACCGAAGTCGTCCGAAGCCGCTGATCACGCCGACTCGGCCGCCGTGCACGCGGGCAGGTGCCCGGCTAGCCGTGCCCGAGAGGGAATCGTCAGCCGTGGGCCCCTCGCGATCTTTCCCCGCGCCGACGTGGCGCCCGTCGTCGCGGACCCACTACACCTGGTCGGCACAGATCTCCGGGGCCGTGTCACCCCTGCGGCACCCGCATCAATAACGCATACTCAATTATCCCAACCCCGGCGTCAGAAAGACACTGTGAGCGAGAACCGGACTGGTGTGGACATCACGTGGGACGCGGATTCAAAACCGGCCGAATTCCGGCAACGCGATCAGCCAGGCCGCCATCGAGGCGGTACTGCGCCCGCGCACATGAAGCGCCGCCACAGATAAACGTAAATCTCAACAAGCGCACATGTCGTGCGTCCGCACCTGTCGGCCACTCGTCGAAGGTGCGGACCTCGCGCGGTGCGCGCAACCCGCGAGTAGTCGCGAGACTCGGTGCGATCGGACCACTAGCAACAGAGTGCACTTTGTGATAGCCATGAATGCGGGTTTTTTTCACCACGGGCGAGAAGGAGAAGGGGTCACATGGCCGGACGGGTCGAAGGCAAGGTCGCGTTCATCACCGGAGCCGCACGGGGACAAGGCAGGTCGCACGCCGTGCGCCTGGCGGCGGAAGGCGCCGACATCGTCGCCGTGGACATCTGCGCCCAGATCGACGGTGTGCCTTACCCGCTGGCCACCGAAGCCGATCTCGCCAAGACCGTCCGCCAGGTCGAGGAACTCGGCCGGCGCATCGTCGCCGTACAGGCCGACGTCCGCGACACCGCATCCCTGGCGGCCGCCGTCACGGAAGGACTCGCCGAGCTGGGACACATCGACATCGTCTGCGCCAACGCCGGGATCACCGGCCCCATCGGCGAGCCCATCTCCGACGTCAACGAACGCGTCCGCCTCTTCGAGCAGGTCGTCGACATCAACCTCACCGGCGTGTACCGCACCATCGAACTCACCAAGCAACCTCTCATCGACAACGGCCCCGGCGGCTCGGTGATCATCACCAGCTCACTGGCCGGCCTGCGCGCGCTCGGCGCCGGAGGCGGATACACCGAAGCCAAACACGGCCTGGTCGGCATGGTCCGCGCCTACGCCCACGAACTGGCCCCGCACCACATCCGCGTCAACAGCATCCACCCGTCCAACGTACGGACACCGATGATCGTCAACGACGCCACCGTCCGCGCCTTCCGCCCCGACCTGAAGAACCCGACCCTGGACGAAGCCGCGGCAGCACTGCAAACCCTCAACCTGATGCCGGTCCCCTACCTCGAACCGGAAGACATCAGCAACGCTGTACTCTTCCTCGCCTCCGACGAGTCCCGCTACATCACCGGGATCGCTCTACCCGTCGACGCCGGCGGTGCCATCAAATGACCGGCGGCGTTCGGCGCTGGCAAACTGCTCTACGGCAGTGACTACTGCTGGGCCCCGCCGCCCCTGGTCGACGTGCAACTGGGGAGCATCGACGGGGCACGACAGCCTCCAGGCAGCGCGCAGGGACATGACTCCACTCCATGTGGGCCGCCGGTGCCGCCTTCGTTCCACGAGCTCCTCATTATTCCACTGTGGACACATGCTTCCCGTTGGCACAGCACCAAGAAGGGGCTCGGACGGTGCGCACCGCGACCGGGGCACCGGTCAATCCGCGCAATGTGTGGCGGTCTTGATGCGTCCCGAACCGGCCGCGACGGGAGGCTTGAGTGGCAGCAGCGTGGAGCTGTCACAGCTGCGGCACGGGGAGCTCGACCTTGCCCTGGTCCACCTTCCCGTGCCGTTCCCGGTGTCGCGTCGCCGGGGCTGGCCCGGTACCGCTATTCGATCGCCTCGGCCGGCGGCGCCGGGTTGCCGGAGGGCCGTCCGCTGCGCTTCTCGGACCTGCGCGGACGCAGCCTGTTGACCTCTCCACTGAGGATGCAGCCGGAACCGATGTGCAGACTGCTCGACGCTCTGCACTGCAGCGGGGTCGAGTCCGTGACAGAGATCGATCTCCGCGTGGTCACCGTCGAGGGAAGGTCGGCTCGCAGCGGGGAGCTCATCCTCACCGCACTCGGGGACGACCTGCCCTCTGCCCGCTTCCTGGACCTGCAGCGCATCCGCACGGAGCCGCTCGCCGATGACGAGATCCGCTTCGAGATCGGCTCGGCCTGGCACGCCCGCGATGCCGTGCACCGCACGCTGATCGAGGCCATCGTCCTCGACGTGATCCCGGTTGGCCGCGATCTGCCCTTCCTGGGCTGAGCCCGCCCGGCCCCGCATGGAAACGGCGTCGTCCGGCGGGTTCTGGCCTGCCGGACGACGCCGTGGTCGGAGAGCCCGATTCAGGATGCCGGATGCGCCTGGTGCCGGGCGTGCTCGTGGTGCAACTCGTCGTCGATCGCGCCCGGCGCGCCGCCGAATTCGTCGGCCACCTCGCCCGCGATCTCCTCTTCGGTGGGCTCGGCGCTCTCGTCCCCCGTGGCCATTTTCTTGTCCGCCGCACTGAGCTGACGGTGCCCGGTGGCGAGCGCGACAATGCCCAGGACGACCGCGACCGCGCCGACCACGAACGGAACGTGGATGTTCCAGGCATCGACCATCTTGCCCGCTACGAACGGGGCGAGCCCGCCACCGATGAAGCGCACGAACCCGTACGCGGCGGACGCGACCGGCCGTTCGACCGGAGACACGAGCATGACGGCCTGGGTGGTCAGCGTGTTGTTGATGCCCACCACGATCCCCGAGGCGACCACGCACACGATCACGAGCCACCTGTTGCCGGTGAAGAACCCGATCAGCACCAGCAGGACCGCGAAGAACCCGAGCGCGCCGTACAGCGACGGCGCGGTGCCGAACCGGTTCTGCAGCCGCGGCGCGCCGAACACGGCGAAGATCGCGACGAGCAGGCCCCAGCCGAAGAACACGAACCCGAGCTGGATGGCGTTCAGCTTCATCGGGTAGGGCGCGTAGCCGAGCATGGTGAAGAAGCCCCAGTTGTAGAGCAGGGCGGTGAGGCTCATGACCAGCAGGCTGCGGTGCCGCAGGGCGAGCAGCGGCGCGGCGATCGAGGTCTTGTGCGCCGGCTTCGGGGTCTTGTCGAGCAGGGTCACCGTCGCGAGCAGGGCGATGGCCATCAGGACGGCGACCCCGAAGAACGGACCGCGCCAGCTGATGTCCCCCAGCAGGCCGCCGAGCAGCGGCCCGGCCGCGATGCCCAGGCCGAGCGCGGCTTCGTACAGCACGATCGCGCCGGCGAACCCGCCCGTCGCCGACGCGACGATGACCGCCAGCGAAGTGGCGATGAACAACGCGTTGCCCAGCCCCCAGCCGGCTCGGAAGCCGACGATGCCGCCGATCGAATCCGAGAATCCGGCCGCCGCGGAGAACACCACGATCAGCACGAGCCCTGCGATAAGTGTCCACTTCGGACCGATCCGGCTCGACACCCACCCGGTACCGAGCATGGCCACGGCCGTCACCACCAGATAGCTGGTGAACAGCAGGCTGACCTGACTCGGGCTGGCGTGCAACTGCTCGGAAAGCGCGGGCAGGATCGGGTCGACGAGCCCGATGCCCATGAAACTGACGACACAGGCGAAGGCGACGGCGAAGACGGCTTTCGGCTGTTTGAAGATACTGGTGCCCTGAGCTGAGCTCATCTGGCGTCCTCCGGTTGGGGGGTCGGGACCGGCGCAGCTCGCCGATCAGACGGTTGAGCGCGGGCATCGCCGCCGCGATGGCGCGCAGATCTTTCCCGGACAACCCGGCGACGCTCGGGCCAGGCGGGCCGCGCGTTCAGTGCGCCGGCAGTCCACCAGCCGGGCGCCGGCTGGGGTGGCGCTGAGCACGACCGCGCGCTTGTCGGCCGAGTCGCGTTCGCGCCGCACCAGCTCTTGACCGCACAGGCGCGCGACCAACGCGCTCGTGGCCGGCCGGCTGAGGCAGGCGTACGTGGCCAGGTCAGGTCCCACGCGGGCCAGGCGTCCGAAGACGGCGGCCGCGGTCGGGCTCAGCTCGCCGTGCTGCCCGCGCACGCAGAGCAGGAGGTCAGCGACAACGTCGTCGAGCTCCTCGGAGACCTGCAGGGCGCTGTTCCTCACGCTATAGTTGTACATGCTAACTATGTAGTTTCGGAACCGAGAGTGGAGAAAGTCACCTTCTTGCCCGAAAAGATCGGTTGTGTTGATCAGTTCTTCGGCTAGCTACATCCACCCGTGATACAAATGGTCCGTGGACGACATCGCGGACGCGCTCGACGAGATGGCCCGCCTGGTCGTGCATCACCTCGCTGACCGAGAAGGTTTGTCCGTGACGGCCACAACCTGTCTGGCACGCCTCCACCGCGAGGGCGCACTCCGGCTCACGGCACTGGCCGCGGCGGAGCGCGTCAGCCAGCCCTCGATGAGTCAGCTCGTGCAACGCCTGCAACGGCAGGGCTACGTGACCCGGGTCGACGACCCCAGCGACGGGCGCGCCTCACTCGTGACCCTCACCGACTCGGGCCGCGCGCTCCTCGAGGACCGGCGCCAAAGACGTCACGAGCGGCTCGCCGAACTACTCGGCGCACTGCCCGAGTCCGACAAGACGGCGCTCCGGCTCTCGATGCACGTCACCCTGCCACTGATGCGCAAACTGGCCGCCGTCGCTCAGGAGGACCGGACGATCGGCGGCAGGTAAGGCACTTCGGAGGGTGACCGAAGCGTTCCACGGCAACCTGGGTGCCCGGTGACGGCCCTGAACGGCCATCGGACAGCGCTGCCGACCTTGCCAGCCGGCTGGTGCAGCGGGGAGTCAATACACCGCCACGGATGGTGCGGCTGCCACGGCGAGCGGAGACGGGACATGCCGACGGCCCGGATTCTCGGTCTGCGGACGTCTCCGGTCGCCGAGGGACAGCTGCGGTTCCAGATCGGCCTGGCCTGGCAAAGCACATCCGACGGCAGTTCCGTCCGTTCGGTACCGCTGTTGAGCATCAGGCCGCAGTGGCCCGGGTTCTCGATCGCAAGGGCGTTCGCAACCGCGCGAAGTCGAACCGCAACAGGCCGCGCACGACCTCGGCGCGGCCGGCGAAATGCTGGTAGATGCTGACCGGTGCGATCCCCACCGCGCGAGCGATGTCGCGGACCACGGCGCGTCCTCGTCCTCGATACTCGACAACAACCGGCTGGCGGCCTGCAGGATCTCCGTCCGCAACTGCTCGCCCTCACCCCACCGGTTGCGAGCGCGCGGGCGCGGCATTCACGTGATCCTTCATCGGCCGATCCTCGCCCGCCGCCGCAAGCCACCCGCTCCGACGCCAGCGCGCCGCCCAGCACCGCACGCGGGCCAGAAACGAAACCTGACTCGATCACCACCAGGTCCGGTCGTGGCGCGTGGTAGGCGAACCTCGTCTTGCGGGTCGCCGCCGGCGCCGACGACCACGCCCTTCACCTCATTGCCATTGCTGTCCTACCCGACCGAGATCTCGGCGAGTGATCGGTCCTTCGTGCGCGGGCCCAGCGCGACGGACACGGTCGCGACCACCATCGTCGCGATGATCGTCCACATCGCCCAGTGCGCGCCGGCGGCGGAGAGCACCGGCAGGACCACGAACGGCGCCACCGCGCCCCCGAGGTGTCCCACTCCGTCACCGATCGCGGCGGCCGTGCCGCGGGCCTGGGTCGGGAAGATCTCGGCGGTGTAGGTGAACGCCGGAGGCACCATGATGCCGATGGCGAAGGTGAACAGCAGGTTCGCCACCACCAGCACCGCAGCTCCCGATCCGGCGACCAGCAGCAGGTAGCTCGCCAGTGTCATGCCCGCGGAGAGCACGATGATCGTGCGCCGTTCGACGCGCTCGATGGCACCGAAGAGCAGCAGGCAGGACAAGATCCCGGAGATCCGGCCGATGACGGTGAGCCAGAGGGCCTGCGTCGGCTGCGCGCCGAGTCCCTCCAGCAGCAGCGGCTGGTAGGCGCTGAACCCGTAGAACCCGACGTAGAAGAAGAACCAGAAACCGGTGATCAGCGCGACCCGGCCCAGCATCGGGCGCCGCAGCAGCTCCGCCAGCGGCGTGCGGACGTCCTGGACGGGCTCCGCCGCCGTGATCGGCCCCTCCGGCGGCAGCTGCGCGTGCCGGTAGGAGCGCGCCGCCAGACGCTCGGTGATCCGCTCGGCCCGGTCGAGATGACCGCGTGCCGCGAGCCAGCGGGGTGATTCCGGGATGACGCGGTCGTTCAGCAGGAACAGCACGACCAGGACCACGCCGCCGAAGGCGATGAGGATCCGCCAGCCGCCCGGTCCGAGGTCGAGCACCGGCAGCGACCCGAACCCGATCAGCGTGAGCAGGACCGCCTGCATCAGGTAGATCGTCGTCAGGTACCGGCCGCGGCGGTTCTTCGGCGCCAGCTCCCCGACGTAGGCCGAGGCGAGCGCCAGCACCGCGCCCATACCGCACCCGCACAGGAACCGGAACACCGTGAAGGACCACAGGTCCCAGGACAGGGCGGTCAGGAACCCGCTCAGCCCGAGCATGACGACCGTGCCCCGCAGGCCGGCCAGGCGTCCCCGCCGGTCGGCGAGGTGGCCCAGGGCGTACGCCCCGATCGCGTACCCGACCAGGTTGGCGGTCACCGGCCAGGACAGGTCGGTGACCGCCAGCCCCAGTGCCTTCGAGATCGACGGGAACGTGATCGTGACGACGCTGATGTCGTAGTTGGCGAACAGGTAGGTCAGCAGGAGGCCGAACGTCGCCAGCGCGCTCTGCCCGACGCGGGGTGCGTCGTCGAGCAGCTGGTTGATGCGGGCCCTCCGTCGGGAATCCGCGTCCGGCGCATGGGTGGGAACGGTGGACACAGTGCGCTCCTTACATCGTTGTAGGGGGTGCGGGAGGGGTCAGTCGTTCCATACGACCAGTGCGTCGAGCGCTTCGATGCCGTCCGCCGCGACACGCAGCGGGTTCACCTCCAGCGCGGCGAGGTCCGGACCGAGGCGCCGGGCGGTGTCGCCGATGCGCCAGACGACGTCCGCGAGCCGGTCGACGTCGATCGGGGCGCTGCCGCGGGCGCCCTGCAGCAGGGGCGCGGCCTTCAGGTCCAGGATGGCGTCGCGGACGGTGTCCCGGTCGGCGGGCAACGCGATCCTGCGTACGTCCCGCAGCGTCTCGGTCCACACACCGCCCATGCCGACCGCCAGCACCGCACCCCAGTCCGGATCCCGCACGACGCCGACGAGGAACTCCAGCCCGCCCTCGCGCATCGGGCTCACCAACACACCGTCCAGAGACGCGCCGGGAACCGCGGCCGCGACGTGCGTGAGCAGCGCGTCGACGTGCGCGGGCACGTCCGCCGCCGCCACGCCGAGCACGACGCCGCCGACATCGGACTTGTGGGCGATGTCGGGCGAGACGATCTTCAGCGCGTACCGGTCGGCCGAGCCCGCGACCAGTCCCGCCGCGGTCGCACCGTCGGGAACGACGGTCGCCGGAACCACCGGCACACCCTCGCGTTCGAGCAGTGCGCGGCTGCGGGATTCCGACCAGGTGCCGGTGGCAGGGCCGAGACCGGTGATGTCGAGCGGCCGGGCGTCGGCTGTGGTGTCCAGCAGGTGCACACGCGCGTGGCGGGCGAGCAGGGACACAGCGGTCAGCACGCGGTCGAGTCCCCAGGCGACGGCGGGCATCGGGTGTTCCCGCCTGAGGCGCAGGGTCGTGTCGGAATAGGCGCGCACCGTCGTGCTCACCAGCAGGGCCGGGACGGGCGAGTTCGCCGCGGCCGTCAGCAGGCCGGCGAGCATGCCGTCCTCGGGGGTGGCCGCCATGTGGTCGGCTTCGGTGATGGCGATGGACACGTCGATGTTCGGGTCGGCGGACACCAGCGCGAGCCCCTGGCCGAACAGCTCGCGGTCGGCGACCGCGGCGCCGGTGACGTCGAGCGGGTTCTGGGCGGTGCCGTAGGAAGGCAGCACCTCGGCGAGCCCGGCGGCCGTCGCGGGTGTGATCTGCGGCAGCTCGAGCCCGAGCGACTCTGCCAGGTCCCCGGCGATGTCTCCCGCGCCGCCCGAGATGGAGGTGACACCCACTCGGTTGCCCCGGATCGGGCCGACCCTCGTGAAGATGTCGGCCGTGGCGAGGAGATCCTCGAGCGTGTCGACGCGGACCACGCCTGCGGCGGTGAGCGCGGCGTCGATCACGGCGTCGTCACCGACGAGCGAACCGGTGTGCGCCATGGCGCTGCGCGCGGCAGCTTCGCTCCGGCCGGCCTTCAGCACCACGACGAGCTTGCCCGCCGCGTGCGCGCGCAGACAGGCCGCCCGGAAGTCGTCGGGTCGACGGATCGTCTCGAGGAACACCCCGATGGCAGCGGTCCCCGGATCGTCGACCAGGTAGTCGATCACGTCACCCGCTGTGACGTCGACCTCGTTGCCCGTGCTGACCACGACGCTGACCCCGACGTCGAACTGGCGTGCCAAGGTGGACAGTTGGCCGCCCAGGTTGCCGCTCTGCGAGACGATTCCCACCGAGCCGGGGCGCAGCGGTGCCTCCTGGCCCATCGGGGTGAGACCGATTCCGGCGCGAACATTGGCGAAACCGAGGTTGTTCGGTCCCAGGACGGCCATGCCGGTCCTGCTCGCGAGCTCGCCGATCGCGTTCTGCAGCGCAAGCCCCTCCGAACCGACCTCGGCGAAACCGGAGCTGAGCACCTCCGCCGCCGGAACGCCCAGGGAAGCGGCCTCCTCCAGCACCCCGTACACCCTGGCCGCGGGCACCATCACGTACACGAGATCGGGTGTCCGGGGCAGGCTGGACAGGCTGACGGCCAGTTCGTGCCCGTGTGCCGTGCCGCCTCGGGGGTTGACGTAGAAGACCTCGCCATCGAAGCCGTAGGCGCGCAACGCGTGCTCGACCAGGCCCGACCACGCGTTCCGGTCACTCGCGCCCACCAGCGCCACCGACCGCGGCTCGAACAGCGGGCTCAGCCGGTGCCTGCCGCCCGGCCTCCCGCCGCTGTCCGCCGGTGCCTGGTCCATCGTCGTGGTCACGCGTTCACTCCCTTGCGTCCGTGGTGTGCACGGAAAACGCTAATCAGCGGGAGCCGGTGAAACCACGATCAGCTGGGTCGCCGAGCCGGACCGAAACGGTCCGGCTCGGCCGGCACGCGCTCGCGCACCGCGCGGACGATGTCGTCGAGGTCGACGCGGTCACGCCGCCACACCAGGTGGGTGGCCGCGAGGATCGGGCGCTCGGTCACGAGCCGCACGAGCGACGCGCTCGTTGGTCGCGGCGTTCCCACGAGGTTCAGCGTCACCCGCTCGCCGTGCTGCGCCAGCACGGCGAGCGCGTTGGCGTCGGCTCGCGGCACCACGCGGACATCGGTGATCCGCTGCTCGACCAGGAAGCGGTCGAGATCGGCGCTGAAGTTCAACGGATACGAGGTGAGCAGTGTCCAGCCCTCGAGGGCGCCCGCGGACAGCCGGTGCCCGGGAAACCGCGCCCCGGCTTGCGGGCCGGCGAGCACCTCGATCTCCTCCAAGCCGATCGGCACGCTTCCCAGCCGTTCATCGGACACCACGACGCGCACGGTCGCGATGTCGAGCTGCTGATCGAGCACCTTCCGGTTCTGCACGGGCGAGCTGGCCGGCAGGAACTCCAGCTCGGCCCCGGGGCGCAGCCGCCCGAGAACGTCCTCGAGAACCCTGGTCACGGTGGCGCTGATCCCGGGCACGAGCCCCACCCGGAACGGCACGGCCCGGGTTGCGGTGCGGAGTGCTTCGACGCGGTCGAAGGCGCTCAGCACCTCCTCGGCGAGCGGCAGCAGCCGACGTCCCGCCTCGGTCAGGTCGAGACGACGGCCGCCCCGCACGAACAACGGCGCGCCCAGGTGCCGTTCCAGGTCGCGGATGCGCCGCGACAGCGGACTGGCCTCCATCGAGAGGCTGACGCTGGCCGCGGCGACGGTGCCCGCCCTGGCGACCTCGACGAAGTACCGCAGGTGCCGAACGTCCACAAGCGCCTCCTCGTACCGCGACCCGGCTACTCCACCTTGGCGAAGTACGGCACCGTCTCGTCGTGCTCGCCGTCGCCGGACTTCTCGAACCGTACCCTCACCCGGGCCCCGGCGAGGTCGTCGTCCGGGTCGAACCCGCGCAGCTCGGTCCACCACCACGGGCCTTCCGCGAGCTCGACGATGCCCACCACGGAACGACGGGTGCCGCCGTCGGGTGTCCTGGTGTGGGGCACCGACCACGTCACGACGGTCCCTTCGCCCGAGGCCGGCACGTGCTCGAAACGAGCCCTGTCGAAGGCGGTGTCGGTGCGCGGGTCGAGGATCTCACCGGTGGTGGTGTCGCGTACCAGCAGGAACTCGCCGCGCGCGGTGCCGTCGAAGAACTCGGCTGTCGCCGCGTCCCGGCGCACTGGGAAAAGTGCCATTCCACTCAGTCCTTTCTAGACGGTGCCCAGCACGAGGGTGGCGTGGTGGTCGAGGGTGCCGCCGTTGCCGGACACCAGCACCCGGTCGTGCCGGGCGACTTGCCGCTCCCCCGCCTGGCCCCGGGTCTGGATGACGGCCTCGGACAGTGGGGTCATCCCCCACAGGTAGTACGACGACAGCTCACCGCCGCCGGTGTTCACCTTCAGCTTCCCGTTCGGGCCGAGCGTGCCCGGCTCCGCCAGAAAGGGCCCGCCTTCGCCCTTCTCGCAGAACCCGTAGTCCTCCAGTGTGATCAGCGCGGTGAAGGTGTAGCAGTCGTACACCTCGACCACGTCGATCTCGTCCAGTTTCGTGTCGGCCATCCGCAGCGCCGCCGGTCCCGAGCGCGCGGCGCCGCTGACGAGGCCGAAGTCCTCGTTGCGCACGCCGGTGCGACCGGGATGGGTCTGGGCCCAGCCGAGCACCTCGACGGGTGGCTGCTTGAGCGTGCGAGCGCGGTCCAGCGACGTGATCACGAGCGCGATGCCGCCGTTGGAGACCAGGCAGCAGTCGAGCAGGTGGAACGGTTCGGAGATCCAGCGCGAGGCGTGGTAGTCCGCCAGCGTGATGGGCTTGCGCATCTGTGCCAGCGGGTTCATCGTGGCCCACTGCCGCTGCGCCACCGCGATCGCACCCAGGTGGTCGTTGGTGGTGCCGTACTTCTGCATGTGCCGCCGCGCGGCGAGCGCGTAGTAGGTGTTCGCGCTGGACAGCCCGCCCGCCGCCATCATCCCGCGCCATCCGGTGGGCAGCGACGCGGCGCTCCGGTAGGCCGCACCCGCTCCGACGTTCTCCTTGAGCGGGTCGTCGGCCCACACGACGGCGATCGTGTTCGCCATCCCCGACCGGATCGCCATCGAGGCGTACTGCACCATCTGCGCCGCGGTGGACCCGTAGCCCTGCATGGACGTGAGCAGGTTCAGGTCCGTCAGGCCCAGCATGCCCTGCAGGCCCAGGTCGACACCGCTGCCGAGGCCGCTCGAGACGATGAGGCCGTCGAGGTCGCCCAGTTCCAGCCCGGCGTCGGCGACGGCGTCGCGCACGGCGATCGAGGCGAACTCGCTCGCCGTGTAGCCGTAGACCTTGCCGATCTCGCTCATGCCGAGACCGGCGATCGCGGTCCGCACAGTCATGGTCACTTCCCTTCCCAGCGCGGTTGGCGCTTCTCCGCGAAGGCGCGCATGCCTTCCCGGGCGTCCTGTGTGGTCATCAGATGGGCTCCCTCGGCCGCGCTGCGCGCCCAGTCGGCCTCCTCGGCGGCGACCTTGCCGTCGGTGATGCCCTTGGCGATCCGTTTGGTCACCTGGACCGCGACCGGTGCATTCGCCAGGATCCGGTCGGCCAGGGCGAACGCCGCCGGCAGCAGGTCGTCCAGCGGCACCACCTGGTTGACCAGACCGAGCTCCCGCGCGCGGTGCGCGGACAGCGGCTCACCGGTGAGCATGACCTCCATCGCGATCTTGTCCGGGATCTGCCGCGGCAGCCGGAAGGCGCCGCCGGCTCCCGCGAAGATGCCGCGCTTCACCTCCGGCAGCCCGAACGTCGCGCTGTCCGCCGCCACGGCGAGGTCGCTGGCGAGCGTGATCTCCGTGCCGCCACCGAGGGCGAACCCGTTCACCGCGGCGATCGTCGGCTTCGAGACGTGGTGTGTCACGTATCCCGCGAACCCCCAGCGCCGCAGGCGTTCGTCGTCGCCACCGAGCTCACCGGCCGCCGCGGCTTTCAGATCCGCGCCCGCGCAGAACGCCCGGTCCCCCGCACCGGTGATGATCACGCACCACACGTCGGTGGTGTCCTCGGCGTAGTCCAGTGCCTCCCCGACGCCGACGGTGACGGCCCGGTTGACGGCGTTGCGTGCTTCCGGCCGGTTCAACGTCACCAGCAGCACGTGCCCCCGCTTCTCGGCGAGTACGGCCCCGTCGCCCCCGATGGCGATGTGTTCGGGCTCAGTGTCGAAGCTGCCCACAGTCGTTCACTTCCCTTCCTCACCACGGCTGAGCCAGTCGAGCATCAGCCGGTTGAACTCCTCGGGACGCTCCTGGTGCAGGAAGTGGCCCGCGCCTTCCCAGACGTGCACCTCGTCCCGGTGACCGGCCGGCAGCGAACGCTCCAGCGTGGACGCTTCCCCGCTCGCGTACACCGCCAGGCGGGGATGGGATCGCCGCCGGAGGTAGTCGGCAGCCACCACCGCACGGCCGATTCCCTCGTCGCCCTCGTAGAGCCCGAGCAGGCACCCGGACACCACGTGCGCCGGCACGCCCAGCAGGCGCCGGATGTGCCAGGTCTTCAGGAACGGCGGTGTCGCCTCGGTGTAGAAGCCCGCCGCGAACATGCCGGCGGCGGTTCCCACCGGGTCCGGACCGCGCATCGCCGCGAGCACGGGGGCGAGGTGCTCGTCGGAGGCGTTGTACACGGGGTCGACCAGAACCAGCGCCTGGACCAGGCCGGGGTGGCGGACCGACAGCGCGGAGGCCACGACCGTGCCCATCGAGTGGCCCACCACCACCGCCCGCTCGACCTCCAGTGCGCGCAGCAGCGCCGCCGCGTCGTCGGCGAGGACCTGCGGGCGGTAGGAGCCTTCGGGGGCGGACGAGCGGCCGTGGCCCCGGTGATCCGGCGCGATCACCCGGTAGCCGGCGGCGAGCAGGGCGGGCACCTGCCACGACCAGTCGTGCGAGTCGCACGACCAGCCGTGCAGCAGCAGCGCCGCGGGTCCGCTCCCCTCGTCGGTATAGAACAGCTCCACGTCGTCCAGTGCGATCCGGGGCATCACCGCACCGGTGTCCGTTCGGGCGATACGGCCGCGTTTTCCTCGATCGCGCCCGCGTCGAGCAGGCGCTGGATCTCGTCGTCGCTCAGGTCGAGGACCTCGCGCA
Organism: Amycolatopsis thermophila; assembly: GCF_030814215.1. Classification (NCBI taxonomy): domain Bacteria; kingdom Bacillati; phylum Actinomycetota; class Actinomycetes; order Pseudonocardiales; family Pseudonocardiaceae; genus Amycolatopsis; species Amycolatopsis thermophila. Next base: position 6,888,262 of record NZ_JAUSUT010000001.1, read on the forward strand.
GGACCTGCCGGGTGTGCTCGGCCGCCAGCGGCGCGGGACCCAGCCGCGGCTCGCCCAGCGTCCGGGTCCGCGCCTCGCCGAGGTTCGTGACCAGCGGGGCGGGCAGCTGCGGCTGGACCAGCTGGCCGAACACCTTCCGGGAACGCAGGTGCGCGTCCGCGCGCAGGTCGTCGACGCGCAGCATCGCTCCGGCGGGCACGCCCACGGCCTGCAACTCGGCCGCAGCGTCGCGCGGGTCTTTGGCCCGGCACCACTGCGCCAGCAGTCCCCGCAGCTCGTGCCTGCGCTCCCAGCGCTGGGGCGCCGTCGCGCACCCCTCGTCGTCGATGAGGTCCGGCCGGCCGATGGCCCTCGCCACCGCGGCGAACCGCTCGTCTCCCTGGGCGTCGACGACGAGCCACTCGTCGTCACCGGCCGCGGGGAAAATCCCGCGGAACGCATCGCCGCCCCGGTCGTTGCCCTCGATGCGTGGCCCGGCCCCAGGAGCGAGCGATTCGGCCAGCAGCAGGTCCGCCATCGCCCCGAAGATCGCGTCGACCTGCGCGGTGCTCACCCGACCCCCGGCGCCGGTCCGGTCGCGGCGGATCAGCAGCGCCACGATCGCCGCCGCGTTCAGACGGGCGACCACGTGGTCGGGGAAGATCGTGATCGCGTCGCTGTAGCCGTCGGCCTCGTCCGGGTAGGACCACAGCTTCGACAGCCCCGCACTGGCCCGCACCAGCGGCCCGTACCCCAGCCGCCTGCTCCACGGGCCGTGGTTCCCGAACGCGCTCGACTCCGACAGGATGATACCGGGGTTCAGCGAGCGCAGGGTGTCCATGTCGAACCCGAGCGAGGCCAGCGTCCCCGGCTTGAAGTTGGTCAGTACCACGTCGGAGCGGCGGACCAGGTCGGCGAACACCCGCTTGCCGTCCTCGCTGCGCAGGTTGAGGCCCAGACTGCGCTTGTTGCGCAGGCCCCAGCTGGCCGCCTCGGAGATGGCCTCCCCGCCGGGGGTCTGCCGGGCCCCATCGGGAAACGCCGACGACTCGACCTTGATCACGTCGGCGCCGTAGTCCGCGAACAGCCGCCCCAGCTCGGCGCCGACGACGATGACCCCGAGATCGAGGACGCGCAGGCCCTCGAAGGGCAGCCGCCCCGGACGCGCGTCCGGGAGCGTGGTGACCCCGGTGTGCGCGGACGGAACGTCACCGGCCTGGGCCGGGAGCCGGCGGTCGTCGATCTCGAACCAGCCCGAGTGCACCACGGCGGGCGCACCGTCCACAGTGTTCTCGGCGAAGGAGCCGTTCTCACGGAAGGCTTCCTCGGCGAGAACCTCCTGGGCGCTCGCGAGCGCCGCTGTCGGTACCCCGTGCTGCTGCCCCTGCTCCACTGCCTCTGCCATGGTGAGCCCGGCGAACAGCTGCCCGATCAGCGGGTACAGCCGGGCCGCGGCCCCGAACCGCGTCGTCGTGTTGTCGTACTTCGGGTCGTCGAACTCCGCCGGCCTGCCGAGCCACTCGAACATGCCGCGCCACTGGCGCTTCGACAGGACGCAGATGCGCACCATCCCGTCCCGCGCGGCGAAGATCGGGTACAGGTGGCGCGCGTCGGGACGCCCCCGGGGCAGCTCGCTCAACGGCACCCCGGCGCGGGCGCTGCCGCCCACGCCGAACACCGGATCCAAGATCTGGATCAGCGCCTCCTGCACCGAGAAGTCCGCGACATCCCCCTCGCCGGTGGCTCGCACGTGCGCCAGCTCCAGCAGCACGACCCACACCGCCTGCACCGCCGCGGACTCGTACAGCAGGAACTCCGGTGGCAGCAGCGGCTCGGTGACCTCCGGCAGACCGGACCGGGCCAGCACGGTGCTCAGCGCCGCGTGCACATCCGGCGTCGCGACCCAGCCCGCGCGTTCGCCGTAGGTGCCGAAGTCGGTCATCTCGACCACGACCAGCCGCGAGTTGCGGTCGCGGAGCCGTTCCGCGGCCAGGTCACCGGTGCGCGGCCGGTCCCGCAGGACGACATCCGCCGAGGCCGCCAGTTCGGCGAACTCCGCACGTCCCCCGGCCGTGTCCAGGTCCAGGACGACCTTCTTCTTGCCGGAGTTGCGCACCAGGAACGTCAAGCTCTGTCCGTTGTGGACGACACCGGACCGGCGAGCGGGCGAGCCGCCCGGTGGTTCGACCCGCAGGACCTCGGCGCCGAGGTCGGCCAGGACGCGGCCGACCGTCTGCAGCGGTCCGTCGACCGCATCCACGACGCGGACGCCGCTCAGCGGACGGCCGGTCGTGACGTCGTTGTCCCGAGACATGGTTCACTCCTTCGTGTGCCGCTGTCGCCGCTGGTTCCCGCCGGCGCTCCCTTCCACTGTGGTCACCTGTTCCCGCCCGGCACAGCGCAAAGATGGCCCCGCGAACGCTGCGCCCGGCGACGGGAGCACCGGCCAATTTCGGCAATGTGCTCCGGACGAGATCGGTGTGGAGCGACGAGGGCGCAGGCGCCTAGAGTGGCAACGTGGAGCTGTCACAGCTGAGAGCTTTCGTCACGGTTTCGCGCACCGGCACCATCGCCGCGGCGGCCGAGTGCCTGAACGTCACCTCCTCACCGCTGAGCCGCACCATCCGCGAGCTGGAACGCCACCTCGGCCGGGAGCTGTTCCTCCGCAGGTACCACCGGTTCGAGCGCACCCCGTTCGCCGAGGAGTTCCTGCCGCTGGCGGTGGAGATCCTCGCCCAGGCGGACGAAGCCGAACGTTTCGCGGCGGGCGAGGAGGCACCACTGCGCATCGGCGCGACGCCGTGGACGTCGAAACGGCTGACCCGGCAGCTCATGGAGTCCGCGGCGGAGCGGTCGGCGGGCACCCCCGAGTTCAGCTCCGACGTCTCATCGGTGCTCATCGAGTCACTGCGCCACGGCGAGCTGGACCTGGCACTCGTGCACCTCCCGGTCACGGCCCGCGGCGTTGCCACGGCGGGCCTGGCCCGCTACCGCTACTCGGTCGCCGCCGCGGGCGACCCCGATCTGCCCACGGGCCGTCCCCTCCGGCTGTCGGACCTGCGCGGCCGGAAGCTGCTGTCGTTCCCGCTGGCGATGCAGCCCGCGCCGATGAAGGCCATGCTCGACGCCCTCACCCGTGCCGGCGTGGAGTCCATCGCCGAGATCGACCTGCGCGACGTCATCGGCCTCGAAGGACGGATGGCGCGCACGGGTGAACTGATGCTCGCCATGCTCAGCGACGACCTGCCGACGGCCCGGTTCCTCGACCTGGACCGGCTGCGCACCTATCCGGTCGCGGACGGCGAGATCCGGTTCGAGATCGGACTCGCCTGGCGCGGGCGCGACTGCGTCCATCGCGCGGCCATCGACGCGGTCGTCGCCGCACTGAGCCCGGACGGCGACGACCTGCCGTTGCTCGGCTGACCCGGCGGGCGCCGGGCGTCAGTCCAGGTCCGCGCGCCGCGGCAGCCGCACGACCACCGCGCCGGGGCCCACAGTCACGCCGTCGTCGTCCTCGCAGGCCATGCGGACGGTGACCTCCCCGGTGGCCGGGTCGGCCCCGGTGACGGTGCCGGTGACCCGCGTGGTCGTCCCCACGAGGTTGAACCGGCCCATGCGGAACCCCTTCAGCGCCAGGATGCGCGCCCGAGGGCCGGCCCAGTCACGCACGCAGCGTTCCCACATCCCCATCAGGAACAGGGTGTTCGCGTAGGCGTCCGGCGCGCCCGTGGCCCGGGCGTACTCGCGGTTGTGGTGGATGGAGTTGAAGTCCCGGTTGGCGCCGGCCTCCATGACGAGGCGGTAGAGCGGGAGCGGGAACGCGACCGGCGGCAGCTCCTCCCCCACCCGCACGTCCTCGGCGTACCGGGTGTCCGGGACGGTCGGTGTGCTCACGACTGCTCCTTCCCCGCCGGGTGCGGGTCGTAGGCGTAGGTGCCGGTGCGCATCCGCGCCACCACGTCACCGGCGTCGGACACGATCTCCGACTCGAACGTGCTGAACGCGCCCCGCCCGACCCGGGTCTCCTTGGGCACGCACGACAGCAACCGCCGGCCCCGGGTGCCGAGGCGCTCACCCACCACCACCGGCCGGAGGAAGTCGATTTCGATGTCCGTGGCGAAGAACCCCGTGGTGCGCGGCGCAGGTCCCGGGTCGTCGTTGTTGATGGGCGAGCGGGCGGGCTGCGCGTCCGGGTCCGCCGAGTCGAACAGCGTCGCCTCGCCCGGCGCCCACATCGCCGGGATCGTGTACATCAGGACGGCGCTGCTCGGCGCGACCACCCCGTCGTACCCGGCGGCGCGCGCCGCCTCCTCGTCGTAGTGGACCGGACTGCCCAGCTCGAGGGGTTCGCAGTAGCGGCGGATCGTCCCGGGCTCGACGGCGTCGGCTCCCCAGGTGATGCTGCCGTCGGACAGGTCGGTACCGACCAGGGCGACCATGGTGTCCCAGGCGCTGACCCAGCCGGGCCGCTCGTCGTCGGCGCTCATCGCATGACTCCTTGTTCCACGAGTGCCTTGATCCTTTCGTCGTCGTAGCCGAGCAGCTCCCCGAGCACCTTTTCGTTGTCCTGCCCGAAGGTCGGGGCGGCACACCGCACCACACCGGGTGTCTCGGACAACAGGTACCGCGGCCCTTCCACGGTCGTCTCCCCGTGCAGCGGATGGGGCAGCCGCACGAGGTGGCCGCGGTGTGCCAGCTGGGGATCCGAGCAGAAGTCCGCGCTGGACGCGGACACGTGGGCGGGTACGCCTGCCGCTTGCAGGGCCGCTTCGACGTCGGCGGCGTACCGGGTGCTCGTCCACTCCGCGACCGCCTCCTCCAGCTCAGCGGCGCGGGCGAGCCGTCCGGCGGCGGAACCGAGCTCGGGATCGCCGACGAGGTCCGGCCTGCCGATCGCCGCGGCGAGCGCCCGCCACTGCGCGTCGGTGGTCACCGCGATCGCCACGTACCGGCGTCCCTGGTAGGCGTGCTCGTCGGGCAGGGCCGGGAAGACTCCGTGCGGCGCGTGTTCCCGGTCGGCGTTCCCCATTCGCGCCACGACGGTGCCGTTGTCGGCGTTGTCGGCGATCTCCGGCGCCTGGAACCACACACCGGCCTCGACCTGGGACACGTCGAGGTAGCACCCTTCTCCGGTGGCGTCCCGGCGGCGCAGCGCCGCGAGCAGGGCGACCAGGGAGAACCGCGGGCCGACGTAGTCGGTGTAGGGGCCGTAGGGCCCGAACGGGGGCCGGTCGGGCCACCCGACGATCGACTGGTACCCCGACAGCGAAGCGCCGATGTTGCCGTAGCCCGCCAGCGACGACCACGGTCCGGTCTGCCCGTTGATCGAGGTGCTGACCATGATCAGCCCCGGCTGCTCCGCGCGCAGGGTTTCGTGGTCCAGCGCCCAGCGGCGCATCAGACCGGGCGAGAAGGACTCGATCACCACGTCGGCCCACCGGGCCAGGTCGCGCGCGACCGCGCGCCCGGAGTCCGACCGCAGATCCAGGGTCACCCCGAGCTTCCCGGCGTTCCAGGTGCCGTAGAGGGCCGAGTTCTCGGGCCCGAAGACGCCGCCGTGGAAGGGCGGCATCAGCCGGGCGGTCTCGATCCTGGTCGAGGATTCGACGCGGACGACGGTGGCCCCGAAGTCGGCCAGTGCGCGGCCGACGACCGGACCGGCGACCACCCAGCTGAAGTCGAGGACCTTGAGCCCCTCCAGCGGAAGACGCCGGGTCCCCGCGACGGCCCTGGGCGCCGGGCGTTGCGGCGCGGACAGCCACTCGTCGAGGACTTCACGCGTGTGCTCCCCCAGCGCCGGGGCCGGCCGCGTCAGCGTGCACCCGTCGGCGTCGGTGCGGGCGAACGGACCCGGCAGCGTGCGGGCACGCTCTCCCTCACCGACGGTGCGGAAGAACCCGCGCGCCGCCAGCTGCGGACTGGTGAGCACGTCGGTGGTGTCGAAGATCGGGACGCACAACAGCTTGTACGCCATGGCCGCCTCGATGATCTCGGCCTTCGTCTTCGTGGCCAGGTGCTTCGCCACGGCGGAGCGCAACTCGGCCGTGTCGGCATCGGTGAACTCGCCGGACTCGATGAGCCCGGGCACCGTCCGGAAGTCCAGCTCCGCGAAGCGCTCCACCGGTGCGCCTTCGGCGGCCATCCAGCGCAGGAAGTTGTTCGTGAACCCGCCCGAGGCCGGGCCGACGCCGATGTGGAACTCGACCAGACCGTCCCGGCACTCCCACTTCTTCAACGCGGCTTCGGTGCCGCTGCCGCTGCCCGACTGGTCGACGCGGGCCGCGCCGAGCGTCTGCCCGGCGGCCATGTCCTGGTTGACGTCGCCCACCGCGTCGGCGAGGACGCGGCCGAGCGTCGCCGCGCCGAGCGACGCCTGCGCGGACACGTCGACGAGCTGCCCGGCGCCGCTGGTGTCCCGCTCCCGGAGGGCGAGCAGGATTCCCGCCGCCGCGTCGGCCGCGGCGTGCAGGAACGCCTGCGGCAGTGAGATCCGCACGGGCGGGCGATCACCGTCGCGGTGTTCGTCCAACGGGCCGCCGGCCGCCCAGAGCACGAGGTCGGCGGCGTGGTAACCGGCTTTCGGCCCGGTCCGCCCGAACGCCGTCACCGACGCGTAGACCAGCCCGGGGTTGAGCGCGCGGAGATCGCCGGCGTCGAGACCGCGCGGGCCCTGCACAGCGGGGCCGTCGGTCTCGATCACGACGTCCGCGACCGCGGCGAGCCTGCGGACCAGATCCCGGCCTTCCGGGGTGCCGGGGTCGGCCACGATGCCCCGCTTGTTCGCGGCGTAGGCCTCCCACACGTAGGAGGCATCGGGCCGTGGTGAACCGCCGGGAGCCCGCAGGTGCGGCGCCCTCCGCCGGGCACTGCTGCCCGATGGAGGTTCGACCTGGACCACGTCCGCGCCGAGGTCGGCGAGGATCCTGCCCGCGAGCAGACCCCGTTCGTCACTGAGATCGAGCACGCGCAAGCCGTCCACGAAAGCCATGGCCTCTCCTGGGTTCCGCCGGCCCGGCCATTACTGAACGAAAATGGTCGGTATTGTGGGCTCGAGGTTATACCGACGAAGTTCGTTCAGCAATAGCCTGGACGCTCAGCCCGCGGTCACGGCGCCGAGGACGAAGTCGACCAGCTGTTCCGCGTAGTCGGTCAACCCCTCCCCGACCCGCCCGCGCAGTTCGTCCGGGGTCGACAGTGCGTGGTTGAGACAGCCGCCCACGATGGCGTCGAGCAGCAGGGTGACGCTTGTGCCGGACTTCAGCTCGCCGCGGGCGATCCCGCGGCGGACGATCGCGCGGGCGGCGAGGACCTGCGACTGCCGGAGCTCCTTCACCCGTTCGGCGACTCCGGGTATGCGGTCGGCGTCCATCAGGAGCCTGGTGGTGACCCGGCCCGAGTCCCCGAAGAACGAGGTCAGCATCTGCCCGGCGAGCCGGACGAGGTCCTCGCGCACGGAGCCGGTGTCGATGTCGGCGACCGGGGTGACGCGCGCCTCCAGGCAGCTGGCCAGCAGCTCCTTCTTGTTCGGCCACCGCAGGTAGATCGACGCCTTGCCGACCCCCGCACGCCGGGCCACGGCGTCGACGGTGAACCTGCCCCAGCCGTCCTCGCCGAACACCTCCGCCGCCGCGCGCAGGACACGGCGGTCGACCTCGGGGTCCCGCGGCCGTCCGGCCGCCGGGGCCGCGTCAAGAGCGTTGCCGGTCATGCGCTCACCTTGCCAGAGCCGTGAGGAGGGTCATTGGTGAACGACATCCGATCAGCATATAGTCGTCCTATTGCTGGACGTAACCTGTTCAGTATTTTCGGAGGGGAGTGGACCATGCCGGCCGACCAGGGCATCGAAGTCCTCGGGCTCGAGCAGCAGGCAGCCTGGCGGGCCAAGCAGCTGCCCCCGGCCGAGAAGCTGCCGGGCGGGCTGTGGTCGGTTCCGGTGCCCATCCCGGACAACCCGCTGCGCTACACGTTGTCCTACCTCGTGCCCGCCGACGACGGTCTGGTGGTCGTCGACCCGGGCTGGGACACCGACGAGGGCTGGCGCGCGCTGCTCGACGGTCTCGCCGCGGCCGGTGCCTGCACCGCCGACGTGACCGGGATCGTGGCCACCCACGTGCACCCCGACCACCACGGACTGTCCGGCCGCCTGCGCGCCGAATCCGGCGCGTGGATCGGCATGCACCCGGCCGAACGGGACACCCTGCCCCACCGGCACCGCGGCGAGCACGGCGACCTGCGGGCCGAGTTCACGGCGTGGCTGCGCACCTGCGGTGCATCAGAGGCGGACGCCACGGACCTGCTCGGTACCCTCGCGGCCGCCCCTCGTCCGGCCGACGAGATGGCCGAACCCGACGTGCTGCTGCACGACGGCGACCTCGTTCCGATGCGCGGGAGGCGGTTGCGCGCGGTCTGGACCCCCGGGCACACCCCCGGTCACCTGTGCCTGCAGGAGCCCGACGCCCGGTTGCTGCTCACCGGTGACCACGTCCTACCCCGGATCACCCCGGCCATCGGCACCCGGCTCGACACCGCCGAACCACCGCTCGGACGGTTCCTCGGCTCCCTGGCACGGACCGCGACGTTCGACGACCACGACGCGCTTCCCGCGCACGAGTACCGGTTCCGCGGCCTCGCGCGGCGCAGCGAGCAGCTGCGTGCGCACCACGAGCAACGGTGCCAGGAGATCCTCGCCGTCACCGCAGAACTCGGGCGGCCCACCGTCTGGGAGGTAGCCACCCACCTGACCTGGTCGCGGCCGTGGCCGGAGATCGGCTTCATGAAGGTGAGCGCCGTCGCCGAGACCGCCGCGCACCTCGAACACCTCGCCGATCAGGACCGCATCCACTGGAACAAACCCGAATCCGGCACGGCCGGCGCACTACGGGTCAGCACGAACAGGAGCATCCTTTGAGCGACAACGACATCGACCCGCGTACCCCGGTCGTGGTGGGCGTCGGGCAGTTCGCCGAACGCCTGGAAGACCCCGGGTACCAGCGCCTGTCCGCCGTGGACCTCGCCGCCGCCGCCGTCCGCGCGGCGCTGGAAGACACCGGCGCCGACCCCGCGGCCGTCGCGGCCGCCATCGACACCGTCGGGGGCATCCGCCAGTTCGAGACCTCCACCCCCGGGGCGCCCGCACCCCTGGGCAAGTCGGACAACTACCCCCGATCGGTGGCCAACCGGGTCGGCGCGGCGCCGGCCCGCGCGATCCTGGACGTCGCGGGCGGACAAGGCCCGCAGCACCTCGTCACCGAGTTCGCGGCGACCATCGCCGCCGGCGACTCGCAGGTCGCGCTCGCCTTCGGGTCCGAAGCGATCTCCACCGTGCAGCACCTGGCCAAGGCCGAGGACAAACCCGACTTCACCGAGCACGCCGAAGGCAGCCTCGAAGACCGCGGCTTCGGCCTGAAGGGCCTGATGTCCCGGCACCAGGCGATGCACGGGCTCACCGACGCGCCGAGCCAGTACGCCCTGTTCGACAACGCGCGGCGCGCCCGCCTCAAGCTGTCGCGCGAGGACTACGCCGCGGCGATGGGCGAGCTGTTCGCGCCGTTCACCAAGGTCGCCGCCGCCAACCCCTACGCCGCCGCTCCGGTGGAACGCAGCGCCGAGGAGCTCGTCACGCCCACTGAGGCGAACCGGATGATCGCCGATCCCTACCCGCGCTACATCGTGGCCCGGGACAAGGTCAACCAGGGCGCGGCGGTGCTCGTCATGTCCGTCGCGGCCGCCGAACGGCTCGGCGTGCCCCGTGAGAAGTGGGTCTTCCTGCACGGGCACGCCGACCTGCGTGAGCGCACCCTGATGGAGCGCACCGACCTGAGCGCGAGCCCGGCGTCCGTCATGGCGTCCCGGCACGCCCTGGAGCTGGCCGGCGTCGACGTGGCCGAACTGTCCACACTGGACCTCTACAGTTGCTTTCCCGCCCCGGTCTTCAACATCTGTGACGGGCTCGGCCTGAAGGCCGACGACCCACGCGGACTGACCCTCACCGGAGGGCTGCCCTTCTTCGGTGGTGCGGGGAACAACTACTCCATGCACGCCATCGCCGAGACGGTCCAGCGGATGCGGGCCGAGCCGGGCACCTTCGGGTTCGTCGGCGCCAACGGCGGGCTGATGAGCAAGTACTCCGTCGGCGTCTACTCGACCACCCCGGTCGAATGGCGCGCGGACGACAGTGCCGCGCTGCAGCGGGAGATCGACTCCTGGCCGGCGCCGGAAGAAGCACTGCAGGCCGACGGGTGGGCCACCATCGAGACCTACACCGTCAAACACAGCCGCGGCGGCAAGCGCACCGGCGTCGTCATCGGCAGGCTCGAAGCCGACGACCGCCGCTTCGTCGCCATGACCCAGGACGGCGACGAGGAGATCCTCGCGCACCTGTCCGCCGGCGAACCGATCGGCACCCGCGTGTTCGTGCGTTCCTTCGGGTTCGGCAACCGGGTCACCACCAGCGAAGCCCGGATGAACGAACTGTTCCCGCCCCGCGCCCCCGGGTTCCGCGAGGACTACGAGCACGTCCTGGTGCGCCGCGACGGGCACCTGCTGGAGATCACGATCAACCGCCCCGACGTCCGCAACAGCCTGCACCCGCAAGCCAACGACGAACTCGACGAGATCTTCGACGCCTACTTCGCCGACCCCGACCTGTGGGTCGCGATCCTCACCGGCGCCGGGGACAAAGCCTTCTCCGCGGGCAACGACCTCGGCTACTCCGCCTCGGGCAAACCCGTGTGGGTGCCCAAGAACGGGTTCGCGGGCCTGACCAGCCGCCGGGACCTGCCCAAGCCGGTCATCGCCGCGGTCAACGGGTTCGCCATGGGCGGCGGGTGCGAGATCGCCCTGGCCTGTCACCTCGTGGTCGCAGACGCCACGGCGAAGTTCGCCCTGTCCGAAGTCAAGGTCGGACTCGTCGCGGGGGCAGGCGGGCTGGTCCGGCTGCCGCGCACGGTCCCGGCCAAGGTGGCCACCGAGATGATCCTCACCGGACGGCGTCTCAGCGCCGAAGAGGCCCAGTCCTACGGTCTGGTCAACCGGGTGACCGAGGCGGGCAAGGCACTCGAGGGTGCCCGGGCATTGGCGGCCGAGATCATCGACGGGTCCCCCACGTCGGTCCGCGTGTCACTGCAGATCATGGCGGAGACCTCCGGAATCGCCGACACCGTCGACGCGGTCACCCATCCCTCCTCCGCCTTCGAGGACCTCATGCTCAGCGAGGACATGGTGGAAGGCATCACCGCCTTCGCCCAGAAGCGGCGCCCGGTGTGGCACAACCGCTGACCCGCGCGGTCAGCGTTCCGGGGCGGGGATGCGGACAAGCAGGAAGTCGACCAGAGCGCGCACGTAGTCGTCGGCGTTCTCCCGCAGCTGTGCGCGGGCAGCGGCGGGCGTGGTCTGGACGTGGTTCACGACAGCGCCGGACAGCGTGTCCAGCAACAGCGTGACCGACGTGTCCTCGGGCAGCTCGCCCCGCTCGATGGCACGCCGGACGATGGCACGGGCGGCGAGGATCTGCGACTCCCGGATCCCCGCCCAGTGCCCGGCCACACCGGGAATGCTGTCCGCCTCCAGGGAGATCCGCAGCGCGGCCCGCCGCGAGTCGCCCAAGTAGTTCCGCATGAGCTGCGAGGCGAGCTGGATCAGCTCGTCGCGCACCGTGCTGGCCCGCACCTCGGTGACCGCGCTGACGTGCCGCCGGAGCGCTTCCAGCAACAGCTCCTGTTTGGTCTGCCACCGCAGGTAGATCGACGCCTTGCCGACGCCCGCGCGCTTGGCCACCGCCTCCACGCTGAACCCGGCCCACCCCTGCTCCCCGAAGAGCGCGATCGCGGCATCGGCGATCTTCCGGTCGACTTCGGGGTCGCGGGGGCGGCCCGCGGCTGAAGTCTCGATCTCGGTCATCGCTGTGCCTTCTTCCTGCCGAGCCCTTTGCTGAACGGCTCCCGTCAGTATAGAGTCGAACCCAGTTACAGACGAGTACCGTTCAGGAATGAGGGGACATGGCGTCGAACGAGGAAGTGACCGCCTTCGCCGCATCAGTGGCGGGCGTGGCCGGCGAACAGTGGGGGAACGCGACCGCGGCCCCTTCGGGTGATCTGGAGAAGTTGTGGCGGACAGCGGCCGCGCAGGGGTGGTTCGACCTTGCTGCGGCCGACGCGTTGGACGCCGCTCTCGCCGCCGTCCGTCAACTGGGCCGGGTGGCGTGTCCCCTGCCCGTCATCGACGGCTTCGCCGCCGCCCGGCTCCTGCCCAGTCTCGACTTCGGTGACGTGCGGGTCCTGGTCTCGATCGGCACCGAGGGAGATCTCGTCGAGCACGCGGAGGCCGCCACCGCCGCCACGCACGTGCTGCTCGTGCCCGCCGAGGGTGGCACCGCGTACCTGCGGGAGATCGCCGGAGTGGAACCGCGTCCCGGGCTCGCTGTGCCGGCGTGGTGCCAGGTCCGGCTCGGTGCCACCACGACGAGCGTGGACATCGATTCCGCTCGTGCGGATGAAGCGGTGGTGCTGATGCGGCTCGGGCTCGCCGCGCGGGCGATCGGCGCCGCGGAGCGGGCGCACGAGATGGCGGTCGAGCACGCCAAGACCCGGCACCAGTTCGGCCGTCCGATCGGCTCGTTCGGCGCGGTCCAGCAGCGTACGGCGTCCTGCCAGATCGACGTCAGCGCCGGGAACCTGTTGATCGAGCAGGCCCAGGAGCAGTGGGCAGCGCGGACCGCGGACTGGACCTCGTGGGCCGAGATCGCGGTCGAGCACGTCCGCGAAGCCGCGCCCCGCGTGCAACTCGGTGCGCAGCACACCCTCGCCGCCATCGGGTACTTCGAGGAACACGAAGCGCCGTGGTTGTTCCGGCGCGTGCACGCCGACGTCACGCGGCTGCGGTCCTTCCCGCGCGCGGCGGGCGAGTTCGCCGACGTGCTGGTCGAGACGGACACGTCACTGCCGCCGTTCCGCGCGGGTGACGTCGGCGAAGCCTTCCGCACCGAGGTGCGGGCACTGTTCGCCGAACACGCCGAAAAGTCCTCCCGCAGCAACATGGACGTCGACCACGAACTGGTGCGCGCGGTGGCGGACCGCGGCTGGTTCGGGTTCGCCTGGCCGGCGGAATACGGCGGCCGCGACGCGACACTGGCCGAGCAGGTCGTGCTCAACGAGGAAGCCGCCTACTCCGGCGCACCCGTCACCAGGGCCCTGAGCGCGGTGATGCTACTCGGCAACTCGATCCTCAAACACGGCAGCCCCGAGCAGAAGGACCGTTTCCTGCCGCTGATCCGTCGCGGTGAACTCGCGTTCTGCCTCGGCTACAGCGAACCCGAAGCCGGGTCGGACCTCGCGTCGCTCAAGACCCGCGCCGTGCGTGACGGCGACGGCTGGGTCATCAACGGGCAGAAGCTGTGGACCACCGGCGGCCACACGGCCGACTGGGTGTGGCTGGCGGTCCGGACCGACCCGGACGCGAAGCCCCGGCACGCCGGTATCACCGTGTTCCTGGTTCCCATGGACACCCCCGGTATCACCGTGCAGCAGCACCGCGCGCTGTCCGGCGAGATCTCCTGCACCGTCTTCTACGACGACGTCCGGGTGCCCGACTCGGCACGAGTCGGCGAGGTCAACGGCGGCTGGAAGGTCATCACCGACGCACTGGCGGGCGAACGCATCACGATGGGCAACATCGCCGCAGCACTGCACCGCCAACTCGACGACCTCCTCGCGGAAATCCGCGCCGACGTGGACGGCACGGTCGGTCCGCGCGGCTCCGGCCGCCGCGCCCTGCTGGGGCGGGTCGCGGTCGCGATCCAGGCCACCCGCGCCCTCGTCTCGGCCGCGATCGACGCGACCGGCCAGGGCCGGGGCGCCCGGCTGGAAGCACCGATGGCCGGGGTGCTCGGCGGCGAGACCGCGGAGGCGTTCGGCGAAGCCGCGCTGGAAATCCTCGGCCCGGACGCCGCACTGGCTTCCGCCCCGTTCGAATACGGCCTGCGGCTGTCGGTCATGTACGTCGTCGGCGGCGGAACCAACGACATCCAGCGCGGCCTGATCGCCCGCGGCCTCGGCCTGCCCCGCTGAGCTGGTCCATCCACAAAGGAGTGTGCAAGATGACCCTCGCGATCACCCCGGAGCGGCTCGCTTCACTGTTCCGGCCGCGTTCGGTCGCCCTCGTCGGAGCCTCGAACAAGTCGAGCTTCTCCCGCAGCGCCTACAACAACCTGGTGGAGTTCGGCTTCGCCGACCGCACGTTCCTGGTCAACCGGCGCGGCGCCGAGACCCACGGGCGGCCGACGGTCACATCGTGCACGCGGATCGGGGAGCCGGTCGACGTCGCGTTCATGATGGTGCCCCAGGCGGGCACGCTGGACGCCCTCACCGACGCGGCCGAAGCCGGGATCCGCAACGCCGTGATCCTGTCCTCGGGGTACGGAGAAGCCGGTGAGGCCGGCCGGGCCGCGCAGGCCGAGCTCGTCGCGCACGCCGAGTCCCTGGACGTGGTGCTGCTCGGACCGAACCACCTCGGCTTCGCGAACTTCGTCGACCAGGTGCCGGTGACGCCGATCAACGGCCTCCCGCACCGGGCTGGTTCGGTGGCTCTGCTCTCCCAGAGCGGCGCCAGCTCGCAGGCCATGCTCAGTTTCGCGGGGATCTGCGGCGCGGACCTCTCGTCGATGGTCACCCTCGGGAACGAGGCCATGATCACCGCGGGGCACGTGCTGGACTACCTCGTCGACGACGAGCACACCCGCGCGATCGCGATCTTCCTGGAGACCATCCGCGACCCGGAGGTCTTCCGCTCCGCGGCCCGGCGCGCCGCCGCCGCGGGCAAGCCGGTCGTGGTGCTCAAAGCGGGCAGCAGCGAGCTGGCCGCACGCACCGCGGCGGCCCACACCGGAGCGCTCGTCGGCGACGACCGGACCATCGACGCGGTCTTCCGCGACCTCGGAGTCATCCGGGTGGACTCCATCGAGGACATGCTGATCACCGCGGGCACCGCCGCGCAGCTCGGGCGGCTGGCGCGTCCCGGCATCGGCGTGGTGTCGATCTCCGGCGGGGCCTGCGACATCCTCGCCGACCGCGCCGAGGACCTGGGCGCCGAACTGCCGGCGTTCGCCGAGAGCACCGAGCAGGCGCTCGCGGAGATCATGCCCCCGTACGGCACCATACACAATCCACTTGACGTCACCGGCGCCGCGATCATCGACCCGACCATCTTCACCCGCGCGATCGAAGCGGTCTCCGCCGATCCGGGCGTCGGTGTGGTCGCCGTCGTCAACGCTCTGCCCTGGCAGTCGGACGGCCGACCGTACACCGGCCAGGTCTTCGCCGACGCCATCGGCGACGGGATCGGCCGCGCGCAGAGCCCCGTGGTCTACGTCAACCAGGTGCTCGAGCCGATCACCGCCTACACCAGGGAGGTCATGGCGCACGCGAGGGTGCCGCACGCCGTGCCCGGGCTGCGGCAGGCCGTCGTGGCGCTGCGGAACCTCGCCTGGTGGTCGGAGACCACGCGCGACGCCGCCACCCCGCACGAGCCGCGTGCGCTTCCGGTGCCGGACTCGTCCGCCCGCCGCGGCACGTGGTCCGAATCCGCTGCCCGCGGGCTGCTGGCGGACGCGGGAATCCCGGTCGTGCCGGCGGAGCTGGTGACCTCGGCCCAGCAGGCGGTACGGGCCGCCGCCGGGTTCGGCGGCCCGGTCGCGCTGAAGATCGTCTCCCCCGGGATCCTGCACAAGAGCGACATCGGCGGAGTCCGGCTCGGTCTGGCCGGCGACGAGGCCGTCGCCGCGGCCTACGAAGAAGTCGCCGCGGCCGGCGCGAAGGTACCGGGCGCCACCATCGAAGGCGTGCTCGTCTCCCCGATGCGGGCCGGCGGCACCGAACTGCTGGCCGGTGTCGTCCGGGATCCGCAGTGGGGACCGGTGCTCGCGGTGGCGCTCGGCGGCATCTTCGTCGAGGTCCTCGGCGACTCGGCCCTCTCACCGCTGCCCGTCACTCCAGCCAGGGCCCGGCAGCTGCTCGAGGGACTACGGGGTGCAGCGCTGCTGAGGGGTGCGCGCGGCGGCGAGCCCGCGGACCTCGACGCCCTCGCCGACGTCATCGCCCGGGTCGGCGACCTGGCGCTCGCGCTGGGTGACGACCTCGAATCCCTCGAAATCAACCCGCTGCGGGTTGCCGGAAACACCGTCGAAGCCCTCGACGCTGTCGTCACGTGGAGGAACACATGATCAAGACCGCACTCACCGACCTGCTCGGGGTCGACCACCCGCTCGTCGGGTTCAACCGCTCCCCCGGGGTCGTGGCCGCGGTGACCAACGCCGGCGGGTTCGGTGTCCTGGCCGCCAGCGCGTACACCCCCGAAGAGCTGGACGCCCAGTTGACCTGGATCGAGCAGCAGGTGGAGGGCAAACCCTACGGCGTCGACCTCCTCGTCCCCGAGAAGTTCGCCACCGGTGACCCGGACAACCTGATCGCCAGCCTGCGTGCCCAGATCCCGGCCGAGCACATCGCGTTCGTCGACGGCCTGCTCGCGGAGTACGGCATCCCGGCGACCACACCGCGGGCCGGCCACGACGAGGTCTCCGCCTCGATCAACCCCGACGGCGCCCAGGCCCTGCTCGACGTCGCCTTCTCCCACCGCATCTCCCTGGTCGCCAACGCACTCGGCACTCCCCCACCGCACCTCGTCGACCGCGCGCACCAGGCCGGTGTCGTCGTCGCCTCACTGGTGGGACAACGCAAACACGCCGTCCGTCAGCTCGATTCAGGGGTGGACGTCCTGATCGCGCAGGGCACGGAAGCCGGCGGGCACACCGGCACGATCGCCACCATGGTGCTCACCCCGGAGATCGTCGACCTGGCCGGGGACAAACCCGTCCTCGCCGCCGGTGGGATCGCCTCCGGCAGGCAGCTGGCCGCGGCACTGGCCCTCGGCGCCTCCGGCGCGTGGTGCGGTTCGGTGTGGCTGTCCAGCCACGAGGACATCACACCGTTGCCCGTCAAGGAAAAGTTCCTCGCCGCCACCAGCTCCGACACCCTCCGCTCGCCCACCCGCACCGGCAAACCGGCCCGCCAGCTCCGCAGCGCCTGGCACGACGCGTGGGAGAAGCCGGACAGCCCGAAGCCCCTGCCCATGCCGCTGCAACCCATGCTCGTCAACGAAGCCTGGGAACGCATCGACGCCGCGGCCGAGCAGGGCCACGAGGGCGCGAAGAAGCTCGAATCCTTCTTCATCGGCCAGGTCGTCGGCTCCTTCGCCGCCCTCCGCCCGGCCGCCGACATCGCCCGGCAACTGGTCGCCGACTGCGAGAACCGGCTGGCCGAGCTGGCGGCAAGCACGACGAACGGCTGACCGGATGAGGCGGGGCAGGCGGCTGGGGCGAACCCCGCGTCACACGTTCCTGGCACGCCACCAGGCAGCCCCGTCAGGCGATCGCCGGCGCGGTCGGCGTCCGCCGGGCTTGCCCCCGCGAGTTCCTCGCCGGGGCAAGCCCGGCTGCTCGACGCGCTGGGACGACGCCCTCGCCGGCCTGCCAGGAACTCCGGAACGTCGATCGCACAACCGGCGCTCCTGACAGCCCGGGCTCCGTGTCGCCGCCGTTCCCAGCGCCTACCGCGACACGGCCCGTGGGTCAGGCCAGCGGAACGAGCCGACGCGCTGCGCCATGCGGCGCAAGCGGTCTTGCTCGACGATCCGCGCGAGGGCCGGGACCTATTGCTCCAGTCGGCGGTCCGGGACCGAGAGCTCGGTCTTCGCTTCGGATCCCCTTCTCACGGCGGCGACCGGCCCGAAAGCCTTCGTCTTCGAGGCCGGCGCGCTCCTGCACGAGGAAGGACGTTCCTCTTCAACGCAACGGCGTCGCCCGGGCGGCCCCGGTGGGAGCGACCGCCCGGCTGCTCGAACTCCGGTGGGAGCGTGGCGTGCGACTCACCGAGCCGGCACATGGCGGTGGGCCGCGCGGGATGACCTTCGTACCACGATCGCCGAGCCAACCGCCGCGCACGGCCGGGCAGTGCGGACAGCGCGACAGGCCGGGCGTCGAACCGGCTTCCGCGGCAGCTCGACGAACCGGAGCGGTCCCTGCCGGATGGCTTCGGGGACGGAGTCAGCCGCTACGGGACCGAAGGCGTCAACACCATCCCGATGGGGAAGACCACCACATGCCAGGCCGCCGGCGGGCACGCCGGCTACGCCCGCCCCGACCCCTCCCGACCGCTACAGCTCCAGCAGACCCCGCAGGTTCCGCCCGCCGTGCATGTCGGCGAATCCGGCGTTGACCTCAGAAAGGGGGTAGCGGGTGGTGATCAGCTCGTCGAGCCGCAGCTGACCCCGGCGGTACATCTCGATGATGCGCGGGAAGTCCGCGACCGGGTTGGCTGCACCGTAGACGTGCCCGCGGAGTTCCTTGTTGCTCATCGCGAAGTCGAACAGCGAGAACGTCATCGCCGTCTCCGTGACGGGCGTGATCGACGTGACGACCACCCGGCCGCCCTTCGAGATGATCCCGACCAGCGGGCCGAGGTGCTCGCCGTGCGCCACGCCGACGCACAGGATCGCCTTGTCCGCCATGACACCGCGGGTGAGGTCGGCGACCAGTGCCGTCGCCTCCTCCATGTCCGCGGCAACGTGGGTCGCGCCGAACTCCAGGGCCCAGTTCCGCTTCCGTTCGACCGGGTCCACCGCGACAATCGTCGACGCGCCGGCGATCCGGGCACCTTGGACCGCGTTGATTCCGATGCCGCCCACACCCTGCACCACCACGACGTCGCCGGGGAGCACGTCCGCGACCCGGATCGCGCCGAGTACGCCCGTGGTCACGCCGCACCCGATGAGCGCAGCGACGTCCAGCGGGACGTCGTCGTCGATCCGCACCGCCTGCAGCTCACTCACCACCGCGTGGGACGCGAACGTGCCGAGCTGGCACAGTGCGGAGAGAGTCTGTCCCCCCAGGCGCCTCGCGGGAACCTGCTCGTCCGCCGCCGGGGCCACCGCCCGGCGCCCGAGGTCGCACAGGTTCGCGCGCCCGGAGATGCACCAGCGGCAGTTGCCACAGGCCGGGATGGCGGAGAGCACGACGTGGTCACCGGGGCGTACCCGGGACACCCCCTCCCCCACCTCGAGCACGACGCCGGCGCCCTCGTGGCCGCCGACCTGCGGCAGGGGCATCGGGATGTCACCGGTGACGCCGTGGTCGTCGGAGTGGCAGATGCCCGAAGCCTTGAGCTGGACCAGCACCTCCCCGGGGCCGGGCTCGCCGAGTTCGATCTCCTCGACCTTCCACGGGCTGTTCCGCTCCCACAGCACCGCTGCCGGAACCTTCATCGCACGTCTCCTTCGGTTGTTGTCATGACGCCTTTCCCAGGCCGCGGATATCGGTGTTGCCGCTGACCGTGCTCCACGGCATGTCGGCGACCCCTGTGATGCGCGACGAGGCGACAAAGAAGTTCGGGATCGCGCAGATGGGCACACCAATCGGGTTCGCGACCAGGTACGAGTTGAAAGCCCGGAGCGCCTGCTCCTGCTGAGCGGTACCGATCGGCGCGTCGAGGGCGGCCTGTCCCAGCGCCGACATCTCGCTGGTCGGCCCGCCCGGGTTGTCCAAGCGCAGGAAACTCTGGACCGTCAACGACGGGTCGGCGTCCGGGAGGATTTGCTCGACCAACGCCGGGGCGCCGCCGCTGCGGAAGGCCGGACGTGAGTCGTTCGGGTTCATCGCGGTGAGCCTCAGGTCGATGCCCGCTTCGGCGAGCTGGGCCTGGAGGGCAGGGGCGAGCGCCCCGGAAAGACCGGCCTGATAGAAGATCGCGTCGATGCCGGCCCCGTCCCGGCCGGCCACCGACAGCAGTTGCCGGGCACGGGCCGGGTCGTGGGTGTAGGCGTTGTCGAGATCGGCCACGTGACCCGGCCCGTCCGGGAACGGCTGCGAGGTCGGGCGGCACAGACCGCCGAGCAGGCTCGTGCTCAGGCTCTGCCGGTCGACCGCGTAGTTGAGCGCCCTCCGCACCTCGACCGAGTCGAGCGGTGCCCGGCTCGTGTTGAGGAACATCGCGGCGACGTTCTGCGTCGGTTTCTCGACCACCTGGGCCGTCGGGTCGCCGCGGAACGACGCGATGTCGGCGTGCAGGTTGACCTGCGCGAGGGTCCCGTCGATCTGGCCGGCGCGCAGCGCGTTCATCCGGGCGGCGCCGTCCGGGATCGCCAGCACCTCGACGCGCGCGGCCTTCGCCACCCCCGGGTCCCAGTACCGGTCGAACCGCTCGTAGGTGACACGGTCCGCGGTGCGGGAAACGAACCGGTAGGGCCCCGAGCCGACCGGTTGGGTTCCCATGGTGCCGAACGCCGCCGGGCTGCCGATCAACAGGTTCGGGCTGGCGAGTTCCGCGGGCACAGCCGCGTCCGGCGTGTCGAGGACAATGCGCACGGTCCGGTCGTCGACGACCTCGGCCCTCGACCACCGGCTCAACTTGTTGGCCAGTACCGGCGTGCTGTCCCGCAACTGCAGGGCGCGGCCGAGGTTCGCGGCCACCGACCGGGCGTCGATCGGCTTGCCGTCATGGAAGACCGCGCCCGTGCGGAGCGTGACCGTCCAGGAGAGACGGTCGGGGGCCTCGGTCCAGCTCGCGGCCAGCCGGGGGCTGATTCGCCCGTTGCTGTCAACGGTCGTGAGGCCGTCGAAGATGAGCGTGTCGTAGGTGATGTGGGTCAGCTCCGCCTTTGCCACCATCGGGTCCATCTGGATGGGCGGCACCGAGATGGCCCACCGGATGGTGGCGTTCGGGTCCGGCTGCAGCCGGCCCGGGTCCCGCTCGCCCGTCACGCCGGCGCACGCCGCGAGGGTCAGCGCGCCGACCACAACCACGGCCGCACGTGCCCTCCGGGCCACCCGTCGCCGAATCAGCGCATTGAGTTTCCGCACGCCCGTGTCACGCTCCTTCGTTGCAGGTGAACGGCGAGTACTTGTCAGCAGAGATCCGCTGTGGTCCCGGGTGACCGGAGCACGACTTCCCGGTGTGGGGAGCGGCACACCTCCACCGAGGTTTAAAGTATCCTCTAATTGGGCTACAGGCAAGCGCTTGGCGATTCCGCCCCGGAAGCATGAGACGCCGGACCGAAAGGACGCCATCGGTGAGCAGCACCAGGCGGGACGAGCGGCCGTTGCGCCGTCTCGGTTTCCCCGCCCCCAGCCACGTTCACCGGGCAGGCGCTGGTCGCGGTGCTGGAGCCCGCCGAGTTCGCGATGGCGGACCTCGTGCCCCTGCACGGGAATCCCGCGGTCCTGGCCGCGGTACACGAGGGACTGGTCGACGCCGGCTGCGGTCCCCTGGAGAACAGCGTCGAGGGCGCCGTACCCCCCGTGCTCGACGGACTGACTGAGGACCCACCGCTGGCGATCATCCGGGAGGCGGTGCTCGCCGTGCGTTTCGCCCTGATCGTCCGTCCCGGAACCACCACGGAGGGCATCCGCGCCATGGCTTCGCACACTCACGCCATTGCGCAGACCCGACTGGATCATCACACACGTGCCGGCGGCCGAAGTCCGGATCACCTCCTCCACATCGGAGGGAGCCGCACAGGTTGCCCGTGGCGAGATCGACGCCGCCGTGTCGTCACCGCTCGCCGCCCGCGAGCACGGCCTCGAGATCCTGGCCCACGACATCGCCGACCACCCGGGCGCCGTCACCCGGTTCGCCCTGGTCACCCGCCCCGGCGCCACGCCGGCACCGACCGGCCCGGGGACTACTGGTTCCACCTCGACTGCGCCGGCCACGTGGAGGAACCGACGGTCGACGCGGCGCCCACGTCCGCAACCTCGGCTCCTACCCACGGGCGGACACCCCTCAGCCGCCCGTCGGAACCGGGGCATTGTTGACGGTCTCACACAGTGGGTTCTCCGGATGGTGACACCCATTACCCTTACTGAGTACACTCATTCATTCCACGGAGACGCATGCCGGCGAGACCCTGCGTGACCGTGTCGAGTTTCCAACGACGGGAGTCCGACAATGACCGCAACGTCCCCAGCGCCCGAGCAGGCCGACGTGATCGACCGCGAGGAGATCCTCCTCGGCGGCACGTGGGTGCCGGCCACCGGTGACACGCTGATCGACGTCATCAACCCGGCGACCGAGCAGATCATCGCCCGCGTCCGCGAGCCCTCCACCGCGGACGTGGATCGTGCCGTCGGGCGGGCGCGCGCGGCCTTCGACGGCGGGCTGTGGTCCTCGTCGTCGCCGGAGCAGCGGGCCAGGGCGATCGACACCGTGGCCGACGGACTCCAGGCGCGTGCGGCCGAGCTGAGCGCCCTGGCGACACGGGAAGGCGGGATGCCGGTCGCCTTCGCGGACTCCAGCGTTGAGCGCGCCGTCAGCTTCCTCCGCTACTACGCGGACCAGGCCCGCTCCTTTCCGTTCCGGACGGACCGGGAACGCCCGGACGGCGGAACAACCCGCATCGTCCAGGAGCCGGTCGGCGTGGTCGCCGCGATCGCGCCGTGGAACGGCCCACTCGCCGTGGCGGCGCTCAAGCTCGGGCCCGCTCTCGCCGCGGGGTGCACGGTGCTGCTCAAGTCCGCGCCGGAGACTCCGCTCACCACATACGTGCTCGCCGAGGCCGTGGCCGAGGCCGTGACGGCCGGCGACCTCCCGGAGGGGGTGGTGAGCGTGATCACCGGCGGCCGGGAGATCGGCCAGGCGATGGTGGCCCACCCGCAGGTCGACAAGATCAGCTTCACCGGCAGCACGGTGGCGGGCCAGAACATCATGGCCGCGGCGAGCGAGCGCATGGCCAGGCTGACCCTGGAGCTCGGCGGGAAGTCGGCGGCGATCCTCGCGGAGGACGCCGACCTGGAGGCCGCACTCGCCAGCCTGATCCCGATGTCGTGCGGCAACACCGGACAGATGTGCTTCGCCCTCACCCGCGTCCTGGTTCCCCGGAGCCGGCACGACGAGATCGTCGAGGCATTGCGGGCCGGACTCTCGTCGCTGGTCGTCGGCGACCCGGCCGATCCGGCGACGACGACCGGTCCCCTCGTGTCCGAGCAGCACCGGGCCCGAGTGGAAGGCTACCTCGCCGTGGCACGTGAGGAAGGCGCGCGGGTCGTGCTCGGCGGCGGCCGGCCGCGCGGACTCGACAAGGGGTACTACATCGAACCGACTCTGCTCGACGGTGTCGCCAATTCGATGCGGGTGGCCCAGGAGGAGATCTTCGGGCCGGTCGTCAGTGTCATCACCTACCGCGACATCGACGAGGCGATCCGCATCGCCAACGACTCGCGGTACGGCCTCGCCGGTTCGATCTACACCGCCGATCACGAACGCGGTTTCGAACTGGCCCGTCGCGTCCGCACCGGAACGATCACGGTCAACGGAGCCGTCTTCGACACCACGGTCCCGTTCGGTGGCTTCAAGTACTCCGGAATCGGCCGCGAAGGCGGGCCCGAGGGCCTTGCCGCGTACACCGAAACCAAGTCGGTGCACATGACGAACCGCTGACGAGAGACCGGGGGCGGCGGCGAAGGCTGCCACCCCCGGCTTCCGGTCCCCGGCCGCCGGAGGCGATCACCCGGCGACGAAACGCCGGATCAGTTTCTGTGCCTCGTCCGTCGTGACCGCGGCCGCGATGGTCCGGGCCTCGTCGGCCGCGTTATGCGCGCGTCCCTCGCCGAAGGACGACCTGATGAGGCGCTTGGCTTGTCCGAGCGCCAAGGCTGGTCCGGCGGCGAGTGATTCGGCCAGTTCGCCGGTTCGCCGGGTCACGGCGTCGTCGTCGGTGACCTCGGTGACCAGGCCCCACGCCCGGGCTTCCTCGGCCGTGAGCGTTCGGCCGGTCAGCGCGAGCTCCAGGGCGCGTTGCGTACCGACCGCACGGGGCAGCAGGTAGGACACGCCGCAGTCGGGGGTGAGGCCGATACCGGAGTAGGCCATGCGGAACTTCGTCGACCGCGCGGCCACCACCACGTCGGCGTTGAGCACGAACGCCAGACCGGCCCCGGCAACCGCACCCTGGACCGCCGCGATCACCGGTTTGGGCAGCTCGGACAGCCGGCGCAGGTGCGACTCGAACAGGGTGGCCAGCTCGTGGAGGTAGTTCGCCGGATCGGACGCAGCCAGGAACGACCGCACGTCCCCGCCGCCGCAGAACCGCGGCCCCGCACCAGCCAGCAGGATCACACGCACGTCGTCGCCGGCCGCCGCTGTGACCGCTTCGCCGAACGCCTGAGCGGTCGGCAGGTCCACCGCGTTCGACACGCTCGGACGGTTCAGCGTGATCCGGGCGACGCCACCCTCAACCTCGAACCGCACCATCAGGCGACCCTTCGCAGCAGCGCGGCCAGCGCCTGCCCGCCACCGATGCACATCGTCACCACGCCCAGCTCCAGGTCGTTGCGGACCAGGTGCTTGGCCGCCCGCAAGGTGAGGATCGCGCCGGTTGCCCCGACCGGGTGGCCGAGGGCGATGGCCCCGCCGTAGGGGTTGGTCTTCTCCGGATCCAGCCCGGCATCACGGATCACCGCCACCGCCTGCGACGCGAACGCCTCGTTCAGCTCGACCACGTCCACATCACCTGGCGTGAGCCCGGTCTGCGCGAACAACTTCGCCAGCGCCGGCACCGGCGCGTACCCCATGAGCTCCGG
Organism: Amycolatopsis thermophila; assembly: GCF_030814215.1. Lineage (NCBI taxonomy): Bacteria > Bacillati > Actinomycetota > Actinomycetes > Pseudonocardiales > Pseudonocardiaceae > Amycolatopsis > Amycolatopsis thermophila. The sequence goes on from NZ_JAUSUT010000001.1 coordinate 6,912,860, forward strand.
CTCGATCGCCGCGGTCGCCACGGATTCGAGCGCGACCAGCCCGGTCAGCCCGCGCTCGGCGGCCACCGACTCGCGGGTCAGCACCACCGCCGCGGCGCCGTCGTTGATCCCGGATGCATTGCCCGCGGTGACCGTGCCGTCCTTCTCGAACGCCGGCCGCAGCTTCGCCAGCGCCTCCACGGTGGTGCCCGGCTTGGGGTGCTCGTCCTCGGTCACGGTCACCGGGCGGCGGCCACCCACCTCGACCGGCGTGATCTCCTCGGCGAACGCCTCCTTCGCCGCCACCGCGGCCGCGCGCTGCTGGGACAGCAGGGCGAACTCGTCCTGCTCCTGGCGCGACACACCGCAACGGCGGGCGACGTTCTCCGCCGTCACTCCCATGTGGACGTTGTGGAACGGGTCGGTCAGCATCATCACCGTGCCATCGGCCAGGGTCCGGTCGCCGAGCCGGTAGCCGGACCGGGCGCCGAAGTCGTAAAACGGCATCCGGCTCATCGACTCGTCCCCGCCCGCGAGTGCGAACTCCACGCCGCCCCACCGCAACTGCATCGCCGCCGACCAGATCGCCTGCAGGCCCGACCCGCACAGCCGGTTCACCGTGTAGGCGGGCGTTTCCACCGGCAACCCGGCGGCCAGCGCCACCCGGCGGGCGTTGTAGGCGTCCGGGCCCACCTGGCCGATGCAGCCCATGACGACCTCACCGATGTCGCTCGCACCGACCCCGGCGCGTTCCAGCGCCGCCTTCGCCGCTGTGGCACCGAGTTCGTGCGCCGGCACGTCCTTCAACGCCCCGCCGAAGCTGCCCACCGGCGTCCGTGCGCCCTCCAGCAGAACGACCCTGTCCACGCTCATCCACACCTCACCAGCCGAGTGCCGTTGCGCCGAGCCTAGATCGGCAGGCCGGCGACGTGGTGATGTCTGCGTCACATCATGCGGCCACGATCTCCGCCAGGGACTGGTTCTTGATGCGAGGCCCGAACGCCATCGCCGCGATGATCGTCCACATTGCCCAGTGCGCGCGGGCGTCTCCGGATGCGGCGACCAGCAGCAGGTGACCCGCGTCGAAGAGCAGCCGGCAAGAGCCGAACCCCTGGGAACCCGCCTGGAAGCTCGGCCGACGGAGTGCACACCTCCTTGACGGGCTCGGTGGCGGTCGCCGGTAGGCCGGAGCCGTGGCGCCGCTGCGGATCGGCGCCACGTCAGCGACCTTGAACGACGACAGCCGGGAAGCCACGGCCTTCCGCTCCTGGCACGCACAGGCCGCAGCCTTACCGGTCAGTCGTCCAGGAAAAGGTCTCGTTCCGGGTTCTCGCCGCCGCCGTAGATGGTCAGGTCCTCGACTCCAGCTGCGGCGACAACCGTGGCGTCGACCTCGCACCGGCCGGTGTAGGTGCGCGGGTCCCGCGTGAGCATCGCGATCGCGGCGTCGGCCATGATCTTCGGCGACCGCGCTCGTGCGGCACCTTGCGCGCCGGCCACCACGTTGCGCACCGCCGCGGTGTCGATCAGCGTCTGCGGCCACAGACAGTTGAATCCGATCCCCTGGTCGGCGAACTCGGTCGCCCAGCCCAGGGTCAGCATCGTCATCCCGTACTTCGACAGCGTGTACGCGGGGTAGGCGCCGAGCCAGCGCGGGTTGAGGTTGAGCGGCGGGGACAGCGTGAGCACGTGCGCGCTGCGGCTCTTGCGCAGGTGGGGCAGGCACGCCCGGGTCAGCGCCCACGTGCCACGGACGTTGACCGTCTGCATCAGGTCGAACCGCTTCGGGGCGAGGTCGAGGGTGCCCTCCAGCGAGATCGCGCTGGCGTTGTTCACGCAGATGTCGATCCCGCCGAACTGCGCGACCGCCGCCTCCACCGCTGCGGCGACCGACTCGTCGCGCCGGACGTCGCCCACGACGGGGAAGGCCTTCCCGCCTGTCGCTTCGATCTCCGCCGCGGCCGTGTAGATCGTCCCCGGCAGCCGCGGATCGGCGGTGGCCGTCTTGGCGAGCAGCACGATGTTGGCGCCCTCGGCGGCGGCCGCCACCGCGATCGCGAGGCCGATTCCCCGGCTGCCACCGGAGATCACCATGGTCCGGTCCGCCAGCTTTCCCGTCACGGTCACTCCCCCGTCGCTTGCTTGAGCGGCAGCGCCGCGACGACCGCGTGGTCGGCCAGCGGCCCGCCCACCGATTTCGCCCCGCCGGGACTTCCGAGCTCGGCGAAGAACTCCGTGTTGACCGCGCGGTAGCCGGCGAGCCGGCCCGGCAGATCGTCCTCGTAGTAGATCGCCTCCACCGGGCACACCGGCTCACACGCACCGCAGTCGACGCATTCGTCCGGGTGGATGTAGAGCGCACGCTCGCCCTCGTAGATGCAGTCCACGGGACACTCGTCCACGCAGGCCTTGTCCTTGACGTCGACGCAAGCCTCGGTGATCACGTAGGTCATTGGCTACCTCCATTTAAAGGATACTCTATTTCTGGCTTTTGCCCTACCTCCGTGCGTCGCGACACGTCGGCCCGGTCCTCGCCGCGCGCCCGCTGCCAATGGGGTACGTTTTTCCTTTCAGGTGTGCGGCGGCAGCACGGAGACGATGAGGGCATGGCAGACGCAGTTCCCCAGGCCACCCACACGGGTGGGGACCACTCCCGGGTGAAGGAGAAGCGGGGCGAGGTCCTGGCCCGCAAGATCGAGGAGAAGATCATGCGCGCCGGCTGGCCGGTCGGCGAGGTGCTCGGCTCGGAGCCGGACCTGCTCCAGGAGTACAAGGTCTCCCGGGCGGTCCTCCGCGAAGCCGTGCGGATCATGGAGCACCACGGAACCGCCCGTACCCGGCGCGGCCCCGGTGGCGGCCTGATCGTCACCAAACCGGACGCACGCGCGGTCGTCCGCTCCGCCGCCGTGTACCTGGACTCCGAGGGCATCACGCCCGACAAGCTCGCGGCCGCGCGCACCGGCGTCGAACTGATCGCCGTCCAGCTCGCCGCCCAGAACATCGACGAGGACGGGATCACCCGGCTCCGGGCGGCACTCGATCGCGAACGGGCCTCCGTCGCCGGCGGCGAGACCGCCACCTCTGGCCGCAACGACGTGCACACGGCCATCGCCGCGCTCAGCGGCAACCCGGCGATCCAGCTGTTCACCGAGACGCTGGCCCAGCTCGAGGTGGAGGTGTTCCGGTCCGTGCCCGAGCCCAAGACCGCCAGCGACGCGCGGACCCAGTTCCTGGACGACCACATCAAGATCGTCGAGGCCGTGGTCTCGGGTGACGCGAGCGTGGCGCGGTTCCGGATGCAGCAGCACCTTGCCCGCGTCGCGGTCGAGATCCACCCCCGCTGAGCCCCTCCCTCACGCGACCGCGGTGAGCTGCTCTTCGACAGCCGCGCACGGGACGCTGTCGTTGATCGCCTTGCGCACCGCAAGGAGCGCTCGAGGCCAGTTCACCACGGCCGCGAAGGCGAGCCCGCCCTGCTCGTCGGAACCGACGAACGCGACGCCGCCCTTCCGCGGATCGTCGAAGCGGGCGACCCGGGTCGCCCGCGCGCGGCGGCCCACGAAGCTCATCGTCCGGTCGTACTGGTCGCTCCACACGTACGTGTTGGCCCGGTGCGCGGCGACCTCGCTCGCCCCGGCAAGCACTTTGCCCACCACGGATGCCTGTTCTGTCGCATTCGTCCAGTGCTCGATCCGCCGGGCCGCTCCGCTCACCGGGTCCTCCCACCGCGCGACGTCCCCCGCGGCGAGGATGTTCTCGTGCCCGCGCACTCGTCCCCAGGCGTCGCACGCGATCCCGTCGGCGATGTCCAGGCCGGAGCCCTCGAGCCAGCCGGTGTTCGGAACCGCGCCGACCCCGAGAACCACGCAGTCGGCGTCGAGCACCTCCCCGCCGCGCAACTCGACGGCGAGAACGCCTCCGGCCCTGGCGATGTCACGGACGGCCTCGCCGACTCGCACCCGCACGCCGTGGCCGGCGTGCCATTCACCGGCCAGCGCGCCCAGCTCGGGACCGGCGGCGGGAAGGAGCGTCGCTTCGGGCTCCACGATCGTGACGTCGAGACCGAGACCACGCGCGGTCGCCGCCACCTCGCACCCGATGAAGCCGCCGCCCACCACGACGAGCCGGGCGCCCCGCCGGAGGTCCGCCCGCAGCGCCTCGCAGTCGGCCCGGCTCCGCAACGAGTGGACACCAGGCAGGTTCGACCACGGCAGCCTGCGGGCGCTCGCGCCGGTGGCGATGACGAGCCGGTCGTAGGGGACCGGGCCTGCCGTCGTGTGGAGGACCGCCGCCGCGGGATCGAGGCCGACCGCGCGCTGTGACAAAGCCGTCCGGATGCCCAGCTCGGCGGCCGCGCTCTCGGTCAGCAGGCAGTTCTTCTCCGGCGCGAGAGCACCGGAGAGCATTCCCTTGGACAAGCACGGCTTGTCGTAAGGCAAGTGGGGCTCCTCGCCGGCGAGGAGGATCTCGTCCTCCCCGCCATTGCGGCGCAGCGCCTGCGCGACGCGCACGCCGGCGACCGACGTGCCGACGATCACGGTCCGCACGGTCAGCCTTCGATGCGGAGTGCGGCGACCGGGCACGCCTCCACGGCTTCGGCCACGAGTTCGCGGTCCTCCTCGGGCACTTCGTCCCGCCGTACTTCGACGTGCCCGTCGTCGTCGAGTTCGAAGTAGGTCTCCGCGGTCATGACACAGTTCGCATAGCCGGCGCACAACGCGCGGTCCGCACGGATCGCGGCCATGTGGCACCTCCGTTCACAGTCGTGGATCTTCCATACCTGGTTCCGCCCGTGTCACCGTCTCAAAAGGACAGCGGCACCCGGCGCGGCAGGATCTTCTGCTGGCCACCGGCGTATTCGACGTCGTCGCCGTCGGTGATCCGGTATTCCGGCAGTACCGAGTGGAACTCCTCGAGCGCCACCCGGAGTTCCAGCTTGGCCAGGGGAGCGCCGATGCACCGGTGGATGCCCGTCCCGAACGTCAGCTGCTGGGCGGGCTTCCGGCTGAAGTCGACCTTTCCCGGGCAGGCGAACTCGGCCGGGTCGTGGTTGGCTCCCCCCGTGTGCAGGAGGACCCGGTCCCCGCGCTTCAACCCCACACCCGCGACCTCCACGTCGCGGGCGACGTCCCGGATGATGTGGTGGAAACCGTGGTAGCGGATCAGCTCGTCGGCCGCGGTGGGGATCGAGTCCGGTTCCGCCACGATCTTCTTCCGGTATGCCGGGTTCTTCGCCAGGAAGGCGAACGAGTAGGCGATCATCCCCGCCGTCGAATCGGTGCCCGCGAAGAACATCAGGGTGGCGATGTTGACGATCTCGTCGTCGGTCAGCGGACGGTCGAACACGGCGGCCTTCAGCAGGAAGCTGATGATGTCCTCACCGGGCCGCGAACGCCGGCGCGGGATGAGGTCGGCGACGGTCGCCTCCACGCGACCGAGGAGCTCCTTCCGGAACTTCTGCGCCGCCTCCTCGCCCTGCTCCCGTCGAAGTCGCTCCGCTTCGTAGACCAGCCCCCAGGAGATCTCGTGGTAGACGGGAAAGTCGGACAGGGGCAGGCCGAGCAGACCGCAGAAGGTGGCCGCGGGCAGGGAGATCGCGTAGTCGGTCACGAGTTCACAGGAACCGGACCGTTCGAAGGCGCCGATGCGTTCCCGGGCGACGCGGCGCACCAGTGGTTCCATCTGGGCCAGGCGGCGCGGGGAGAACATGCCCATCAGCATCTTGCGGTACGCGTGGTGCTCCGGGGGGTTGAGCCGCAGGGGGATGTGCCGGGTCCCCGTCCAGCTCGTGTTCAGCGTTCCCTGCTGGGGGTAGGTTTCCGGATCCTGGAAGGCCGCCTTGATGTCGGCGAACCGCGTGAGGACCCAGAAGCCGCCCCCGTAGGGCGTGTAGAAGATCGGGAACGAGTCCCGGAAGGCGTTCATCGCGAAGGGCGGGAACTCCGCCACCTCCGGGCCGGCCACCGGATCGAAGTCCACGACGAGATGCGCGGGCACATGATCGGGGATCGCCGCCGACGAGTGGGCCACCGGCCGCCTCCTTTGTCACCGTTGAACGAGGGCGAGATTTAAGTATACTTTTCTTTGCCAGTGCCATCAACCCGGATCCGAGCAGGAGACCGTCGACGATGACGACGACAGTGATGAAACTCGACGGGGCGGACGGGCAGACGCTCGTCGCGGACGTCACCGAACCCGGCGTAGCGGGTTCGTCCGGACCGGCCGTGCTCTTCCTGCACGGCGGCGGGCAGACCCGGGGATCGTGGCGGGCGACCGCGACGCGGATCGCGGGCGAAGGCTGGCGCACCGTGAGCATCGACCAGCGCGGACACGGAGAGAGCCCGTGGCGGCCCGACGGGCGGTACGACAACGGCGACTACGCCGCGGACCTCGTCGCCGTTGCCCGCCGGTGGCCCCGGCCCGTGGTCGTGGGGGCCTCCCTCGGCGGCCTCGCCGGCCTTCTCGCGGTCGGCGAGCTCGGCCTCGACGTCCGTGGCCTCGTGCTCGTCGACGTCGCGGTCTCCAACAGGGTGGACGGCAGCGACCAGATCCGTGGCTTCATGACCGCCCACCCCGACGGGTTCGCCGATCTGGACGAAGCCGCCGACGCCGTGGCCGCCTACCTCCCCGGGCGCCGGCGGCCGCGTTCGGTCGACGGGCTGCGGCGGAACCTGCGGCGCCACGACGACGGCCGCTACCACTGGCACTGGGACCCCCGGTTCCTCGACCACGACCGGGGCCGCGGCGAGGCGGCGCGAGAACGGTTGGCCAACGCCGCGCGGCGAATCACCGCACCCGTCCTCCTCGTCCGCGGTGGCCGCAGCGAGCTCGTCGACGACCACGCGGTGTCGGAACTGCTGGCCCTGATCCCCCACGCCCGCGTGTCCGTTGTGGACAAGGCGCACCACATGGTGGCAGGGGACGACAACGAGACGTTCGGCCGCGAGGTCGTCCAGTTCGTGCGCGCGACGGAGGACTCCGATGACTGAGCACACCGGGATGCCGGGCTTCGCGCTCCAGCACGGCGGGTTCCACGGATCGTGGTGCTGGGAGCGTGTCGTGCCGTTGCTGGAGGCGCCGGCCGTCGCGATCGACCTGCCCGGCCGGGAAGGCGATCCCGCCACCCTGCGCGGAATCACGGCCGCCGGGTGGACCCGCAGCGCGCTCGACCAGATCAACGCCCTGCCGACGGACCGGGTGGTCCTCGTGGCGCATTCCCTCGGCGGCGTCACCGCCCTCAACGCGGCGAAGGTCCTGGGCGACCGGCTCGCGCACCTCATCCTGGTCTCGGCATTGGTACCGGCCGAAGGCCAGACGCCGGCCGAGCTCATCGCCCGGGGCGCGCATCGCGACAGTCTCCTCGACGACACGGGCCAGTTCGGCGCGCCCCCGATCGAGGCCATCCGGACACTGCTGGCAAACGACATGCCGGACCAGGCGGAGGCCCTGTACGCCCGTCTCCGGCGCGAGCCCGTGGGACCGGTTTCGGAGCCGTTCACCCACGACGGGATACCCGCCGTCCCGACGACCTACGTCCGGCTCACCCGGGACAACGCCGTCCCGTGGGCGATGCAGGAACAGATGATCGCCAATCTCCCGCACGAACCGGCCGTGACCGAGATCGACGCCGGGCACAACGTGATGATGAGCCGTCCCGGGCAGCTCGCCGACCTGCTCAATCTGGTGGCCGCACGCGGCGGGAGCCGCGCCACGCCGGCACACCGGGGCTGAGCGAGCCGCACACACCGGGGCTGGGCGAGCCGCACACACCGGGGCTGGGCGAGCCGCACACACCGGGGCTGGGCGAGCCGCACACACCGGGGCTGGGCGAGCCGCACACACCGGGGCTGGGCGAGCCGCACACCGGGGCTGGGCGAGCCGCACACACCGGGGCTGGGCGAGCCGCACACACCGGGGCTGGGCGAGCCCCTCGGTCTCGCCCAGCCCCGGAAACCCTCACCGGGCGGACTGCACCTTGGCCACCAGGCCGGGCAGTTCCTGGGCCAGTTCGCCGACCGTCCACCGCGCGTCACGGTCGAGCGCCGGGCCCCGGCTCCACGACTCCACGACGGTGACGTGCCCGCCCCGCACGTAGAACGTGCCGCCGCTGATCGGGCAGTCCGCCGTCGCCAGGTAGGCCACGACCGGCGAGACGTTGGCCGGGTCGTACACGTCGAAGGCACCGTCGTCGTCGGGTGCGGCCATCAGCTTCTTCACCGCGGGCACCGCCTCGGTCAGGCGCGTGCGAGCGGCCGGCACGATGCAGTTCGACCGGACTCCGTACCGCTCGAGTTCGGTGGCGACGGCCTGCGAGAACATACCCACACCCGCCTTCGCGGCGATGTAGTTGGCCTGCCCGGGGTTGCCGAAGAGTCCTGAGCTCGACGAGGTGTGGATCACCGACGCGCGGATCTCCTCGCCCGCCTTGGCGCGGTCCCGCCAGTAGGACGCCGCCCACCTCGTGGGCACGAAGTGACCCTTCAGGTTCACCCGGGTGACGAAGTCCCAGTCCTCCTCGCTCATGTTCACCAGGAACTGGTCACGTAGCGCGCCGGCGTTGTTGACCAGCACGTCCAGCCGGCCGAATGAGGAGACGGCCAGCTCGACGAGCGCGCGCCCGGATTCCCATTCGGTGATGTCGTGCCCGCTCGCGACCGCCTCACCCCCGGCCGCCCTGATCTCCTCGGCGACCTCCGCCGCGGGGTGCTCCGAGCCGCGCTGGAGGTCGTTGACCACCACACGTGCACCCTCTCGCGCCAGCAGCTTCGCGTGCGCCGCTCCGAGGCCACGCCCCGCGCCCGTGACCACGGCGACTCGCCCGTCGAGACTTCCCATGCTTCGACCTCCTCGAGACCTGTCCGATATTCAGGATACTTAATTGGCAGAGTAGACACAACTAGCTGGCATGTCGTCCGAGTCATGTCCATGATCAGCGAATTATGAATATACTGTTCTACTATGGCGAGCGACTCATCCTCCGTGGCCCCGGTTCCGGCACTCCCCCGCACGGGCGCGCCTGCTCTCGAATCCGCCCCGAGCAAGCTCGCCGAGCAGGTCGCCCGCCGGCTCGAGGACAAGATCGTCGAGCTCGGCTGGCCCGTCGGCGAGGTCATCGGATCGGAGCCCGACCTGCTCGCCGAGTTCGGGATCAGCCGGGCCATCTTCCGCGAGGCCGTCCGCCTGCTCGAACACCATTCGGTGGCGCGCATGCGGCGTGGGCCGGGTGGCGGGCTGGTGGTGACCACACCGAACACGTCCTCGGTCGTCCGGGCGGCCGCGCTGCACCTGCAGTTCGACCACGCGACCCCGCGCGACGTGTTCGAGGCGCGGTCGGCGCTCGAGCTCAAGATCGTCGAGCTGGCGACGGAGAAGATCGACGAAGACGGCATCAGGCTCCTGCGCGCGACCCTCGACCAGGAGGCGGCGATCCAGGCCTCCGACCGGCTGGGCACCCACGACGTCCACCTCGTCATCGCCGACCTCACGGGCAACCCCGCGATGCGGCTGTTCCTCGAGGTCCTCACGAAGCTGACCGTGCCGCGCACCGAAGGAGTCGAGGAGGTGCGCAAGCGCGGCCGCCACGTCCGCCACGCCCACGACCGGATCGTGGAGGCCATCGTCGCCGGCGACGTGGCGCTCGCGCGCCACCGCATGCAGAGCCACCTGTTGGCGATGAGCCGCTACCTCGCGCACCCCGGTACGTCCGGGGAGCACAGCGTAGCGCGTCCCGGTCTGCATCCGGCCGACTGACCGGCCGCCGGTGGCCCGAGCGCTCAGCGCGCCGTGTCGCCGATGCGCAGCACCCCGGCCGCGGCGAGTTCCTCCCGCTCCGCGGCGGACAGGCCGAGCCCCTCCAGGATCTCGTCCGTGTGCTCCCCGGGCAGCGGCGGCGGGCGGCGCACCGACGACGGCGTCGCGGCGAACCGGGGCGCCGGCGCGGGTTGCGGGACCCCGAACCGCGGCTCGTAGATCCCGCGGTGCCGCACCTGCGGGTGCTCAGTGGCTTCGTCCAGGTTCAGCACGGGCTCGACGCAGGCGTCCCGCCCGGCGAACTCCGCCGCCCACTCGTCCCGGGTCCGGGTGCGGAAAGCCTCGGCCAGCCGCTTCTTCGCCTCCGTCCACAGTGTCCGGTCCTGGTGCGCGGCGAGCATGGCCGGGTCGCCGTCCAGTCCGACGCCGCGCAGCAACTCCTCGTAGAACGTGCGCTCCATGGCGCCGACACTGACGTACCCGCCGTCGGCGGTCTCGTAGACGTCGTAGTAGGGCGCCCCGGTGTCGAGCAGGTTCGTCCCGCGCGGCCCCCACGAGTCCATCGCCCGCAGCGTGTGGACCACGGTGGCCAGCAGCGCGGACGCGTCGAGCATCGCGACGTCGACGACCTGCCCGCCGGCGCCCGCCCGGGACGCGAAGACGCCGGCCAGCACCGAGATCGCCAGCAGCATCCCGCCGCCCCCGAAGTCCCCCACCAGGTTCAGCGGCGGAACCGGCCCGCCGTCCGCGCGGCCGATCAGGTCGAGAACCCCGGACGCGGCGAGGAAGTTGATGTCGTGACCGGCCGCCCGCGCGTACGGCCCCTCGTCCCCCCAGCCCGTCATCCGCGCGTACACCAGGCCCGGGTTCGCCGCGAGACATTCCTCCGGCCCGGCACCCAGCCGGCTCGTCACGCCCGGGCGGAACGGATCGATGACGGCATCCGACGACCGCACGAGCCGCAGCAGGAGATCCGCGCCGGACTCGTGCCGCAGGTCCAGCGCGATCGACCGGCGGCCGCGGTTGAGCAGGTCAAGCCGCGGATCGTACCCGGCGAGCGGCCGGTCCAGGGCGGTGAGCCGGTCGACCCGGATCACGTCGGCGCCCAGATCGGCCAGCACCATCGCCCCGAACTGCGAGGGGCCCTTCGACCCGTGCTCGAGCACGCGAACGCCGCGCAGCGGCGCGGTGCCCGGACCTGGCGTGTCCATCGTCTTCCTCACTTTCGGTCGGCCGCGGGACGGTCCCCGCAGCCCGCTTCGGCACGGCCCCGTTCTCCTCCACCCGCTCGACGCGGGTGGCGCCGGCCAGCACACGGGTCACGCCCGGCCTGCTGAGCAGCCGGCTCCGGGGCGGAGCCGGCACATCCGAGCGGTACTTTCCGCTGAGCAGACCGCCGGCCAGCGGGGCGAGGGCGGACAGCGTCTCCTTACCGGCACGTCGGGATCCGGTTTGTGGAGCTGGCGGAGATCGATCCAACAGGTCCCCAGCCGGCGCAGGCTGCCCTCGACCGACTTGCACAAGGTGCCCGCTGCGGCTCCCGCACCGGTTCCCGCAAACAGCGGGTGCCCGAACGTCGTCGCGACGAGAACCCGGTCGCGACGACCGGCCAGAGCACGGCCCAGCAGACGTTCGCTGCCTCCCGGAGCCACCGGTGGGTAGTGGCCTGAGTCGCTGCACCCGGGTGCCGGCGCACCAACCGGCCTGCGGGCGATCGTGAAGGCGCTGTCCACACTCCCGTTCATCGGCTGCTCACCGGAGCGGCGGACCACACGCGGCGGACCGGGACGCCGGTCGCCCAGGGGACGAGCGCGATCGCCACGACCGCTGCCGCCCCGGAGGCAAGGAACGCCCCCGAGGCGGACCCGTAGCTTCCGACGGCCAGACCGAGCAGCAGCCCGCCGAGCGACGCGGACAGATCGGAGAAGGCGCTGTACGTGCCCACGGCGGCCGAGCGTTCCCGCTCCGGCGCGCGCTGGAACACCAGCGGCGTCAACGTCGTTCCCTGCAGCATCATCCCGGCCGCGAGCAGTCCGGCGCCGGTGTTGAGGGCCCAGGACGCCGGCACGACCGCGATGAGCACCATGGCCGCCAGGACGAGCAACCCGGACAGCAACGGACCCCGTGCCCGCCCGAGCCGGTCCACGTACCGCGCGCCGACGAGCCGGACGACGACGCTGCCCACCCCGTAGATGGCGAACGGGAGCGTGACGTCGGCCAGCCCGATCTCGTGGGCGCGCGCGGCGGCGAAGGCGGCGAGTGCGGTGTGCCCGCCGAGAAGCAGCCCCATCAGCACTCCCGGCCGCAGGCCGGCGGGATGCCACGGGCGCCGCCTGCGGGGCGGCGCCAGCCCGTCCGGCACCTCCGCGAGGGCCGGCTCCGGCCTCGCCCGGTCCGCGGGGCGCCGCAACTGGGGCACCGCCAGCGCGACCAGACCGCCTGCACCGGCCACCGCGGCGGCGCAGAGCCAGGCGACGTCGGTCCCGGCGGCGCCGATGACCGCCGAGCCGATTCCCGGTCCGACGGCCAGCCCGGTGTAGTGGGCGAGGGTGAAGTAGGAAACCGCGGCGCCGACCCGTCCCGGCGGCGCCACCGCCCCGACGTTGGCCATCGTCGGCACGTAGACCGCGGCGTGCGCGAAGCCGTAGAGCAGGCGCAAAGCCATGAGGACCACCAGGCCCCCGCCGAGCGGAACCACGCCGGTGGCGAGCGCGGCGGCCGCGGCGCCGAGCACCACCACCCGCCGCGCGCCCGAACGGTCGGCCCACCACCCGACGAACGGCCGGGTGAGGAGCGCGGTGACCGCGAACAGGCCGTACACCACCCCGGTCTCCACCCCGCCACCGCCGAGTTCCCGGGTCACGTGGACCGGGAGGATCGCGAGGACCATTCCGAAGGAACTCATGTAGAGCAGGATGATCAGCATCAGCGACAGCAGCGCCGGCGTGACCGCGCGCCGGGACGGCTGTGTCTCGCGGACACCGCTCACCGGGCTCGCTCCGCCGCTGCCGCCCACGGGCACGATCAGCCCCGCTGGGTGCCGACGACCGAGACGAACGAGACGCAGTCCCCCGGCGGACCGCCCAGGTTGTGGGTCAGCCCGAGCGTGCGCCCGCGCAGATCGATCTGCCGCTCCGCGGGAGCGGCGCCGCGCAGCTGGAGCCAGCACTCGTAGAGCATCCGCAGCCCGGACGCGCCCACCGGGTGCCCGAAGCTCTTGAGGCCCCCGTCCGGATTCACCGCCAGGTCGCCGCGCAGGTCGAACCGGCCGGCGAGGACGTCCTTCCACGCCGAGCCACGGGCCGAGAACCCGAGGTCCTCCATGAGTACCAGCTCGGTCGGGGTGAAGCAGTCGTGCACCTCGGCGAGTGCGAGTTCGCGGGCGGGGTCCTCGACCCCGGCCTGCGCGTAAGCCTGCCGTCCGGCGGCCACGACCTCCGGGAAGGTCGTGAAGTCGTACTCCGTGTCGCGCTGACCGGACCCGTCGCCCGCGACGAGCGCCAACCCCTTGACGTAGAGGGGATCGGCCCGCCGGGCCGGCGCGTCCTCGCCCCGAACGATCACCGCGGCCGCGGCGCCGTCGCTGACGCCGGAGCAGTCGAACACCCGCAGGTCGCCGGCGACGCGGGGCGACCGCTCGATCGTCTCGGCCGCGACCTCCTTGCGGAACTGGGCCTTGGGGTTGCGCGCGCCGTTGAAGTGGTTCTTGGCGGCGATGTGGGTGAGGACGCGGCGCAGCTCCTCCCGGGACACGCCGTGGCGTTCGGCGTAGGCGGGGACGAGCAGGCTGAAGTAGGCCGGGCCGGTGAGCTCCGTGCGCGTGCCGTCCTCGGGCACCGGGACCGGCACCAGACCGGAGGTGCCCGCGTCCTTCATCTTCTCCACGCCCAGCGCCATGACGACGTCGTAGGCGCCCGCGGCGACGGCGTAGGAGGCATTGCGGAACGCCTCGGAGCCGGTGGCGCAGAAGTTCTCGACCCGGGTGACCGGTCGGCCGGCGAGCTTGAGGGGACGGCTGAGCGTGAGCCCGCTCATCCCCGTCGCGCGGGTGCCGAGCCAGAAGGCGTCCACATCGGACAGGGTCATTCCCGCATCTTCGACCGCGGCGAGCGCGGCCTCGACGATGAGGTCCTCGGGGCCGCGATCCCAGAGCTCGCCGAACTGGGTCAGTCCCATGCCGACGATGGCGGCCGCGTCTCGGATGCTTCGCGCAGACATGATTTGAAGATACTCATCTAGTGTCGACAAGGGAAGTGGGCGTCCTTATTCCTGCGAAGATGTCGACACTCTTGGCCAGTTCCTGTAATTTCGTATACTCTAATTGCCCTTACTCCGGCGACCAGCGGAGCGTGACGTGAACGCACTCGTGGCCTACGGGTCCTACCTGCCCCACCACCGGCTCGACCTCGCCGACATCGGAGCCGTGCTCGGCACCCCGGGCGGACGCGGCAGGCGCACCGTGGCGGGGTACGACGAGGACGCCACATCCATGGCCGTCGAGGCGGGCCGTGCCGCCCTCGCCGCCTTCCCCCGGGACGAGATCAGCAGTTTCGTTCTCGCGATCGGCGAACCGCCCTACCTGGACCGGACCAACGCCGCAGCGGCACACGCCGCGCTGCGGCTCCCCGGTTCCGCGCTGGCCATGGACCTGATCGGGTCGACACGGGCAGGAGCCGCCGCGCTGGCGACCGCGGCTGCCAACCCCGGCCCCACGCTGGCCGTGCTGTCGGACCTCCGCGGCGGTCTGCCCGGCGGGGCCGACGAGCGGGGCGGCGGTGACGCGGCTGCGGCCTTCGTGCTCGCACGGCCGCGCCCGGACCGGCCCGCCCTCGCCGAGGTGCTCGCGACGACGTGGACCACCGACGAGCTCTTCGACCGCTGGCGGGTGCCCGGGGAGCCGGCATCGCGCGTCTGGGAGGAACGGTTCGCCGAAGGGCCCTACACCGACCACGGCCTCGATGTGCTCCGCCGCGCTCTGCGGGAGGCCGGGGCGGAGATCGGCGCCGTCGACCACCTCATCGTCGCCGGCCTCCACCAGCGGGCGGCGCGGGCGGTGGCGGCCAGGGCAGGCGTACGCCGCGAGGCGGTGACCGACACGCTCGCCAGCCGGGCCGGTAACCCCGGCACCGCGCAGGCCGGCCTCCTGCTCGCCGACGTCCTGGACCGGGCAGGTGCCGGCGAGGTCGTCGCGCTGGTCGTCCTCGGTGACGGGGCGTCCTGCCTGGTGCTGCGCACCACCGCCGCGCTCGCGGACCACCGGGCCCCGGTCACGGTCGCCTCCCAGCTCGGGGGAGGCGCTCCGGTCTCCTACGGGACGTTCCTCACCTGGCGGGGCCACCTCGTCCGGGAACCACCGCGCCGGCCCGACCCGCAACCGACCGCGGCGCCGCCCGCGCACCGCGCGGCGCCCTACAAGTACGGTCTCGTCGCCGGCCGGTGCTCCGCCTGCGGCACCGTCAACATCCCCGCCGAGCACGTGTGCGTCCGGTGTGGAGCAGTGGACACCCAGCAGCCCCACCCGCTCGCCGAGCGCGGCGGCCGGGTCGTCACGTTCTCGATCGACCACCTCGCGTTCTCCCCGAGCCCACCGGTGATCGCCGCCGTGGTCGACTTCGCCGGCGGCGGGCGGCTGATCTGCGAACTGACCGACGTCGACCCCGGCGACGTGTTCGTCGGCATGCCGGTGCGGATGACGTTCCGGCGGACCGCCAGCGCCGCCGGGGTGCACAACTACTTCTGGAAGGCCCGTCCGGACGTCACAGCGGCGTCCGGCGAACGCGCGAACACCCAAGCCGCGAGCGTTCACGGCTGACCCGCAGCCCAGTTCCCACCCCTTCGACGAGGAGAACAACGATGTTGTCCAGAACGTCGCGCCTCACTGCCATCCTGACCGCCGCACTGACCGCGGCGAGCCTGACCGCGTGCGCCGGAGCCGGCCGGTCGGCGACCACCGCGGGCGGGGAGGTGAACCGCGCCGCGACGGTCCGCTTCTCGATCGCGAACCCACCGGTCCAGTTCGACCCCATCGCGTCCCGCAACGAGATCGGCGACGTCACCTACTTCGGCGCCCTGTACGACGGGCTGACCGGGGTCAACCAGAACGGCGACCTCGTGCCCCGGCTCGCCGAACGGTGGGAGGAGTCCCCCGACAAGCTGTCCTGGACCTTCACCCTCCGCCCCGGCGCGAGGTTCCACGACGGCGCGCCGATCGACAGCGCCGCCGTCGTCGCCAACCTCGAACGCGCGCTGGCGGCCCGCTCGGCCAACGGTTTGCTGAAGGCCAAGCTCGGCCCGGTCACCGGAGTCCGGGCCACCGGCCCCGCCACCGTGACGTTCACCGTTTCGGCGCCCTACCCCAGCCTGCCCGCCGTACTGGCCAGCCCCGTTCTCGGCATGGCGAGCCCGGCCGCCTTCGCCACACTGGCCACCGCGCCGGTCGGCTCGGGTCCCTACAAGTTCGTCTCCCAGTCGGCCAACCGCGCGGTCTACGAACGCTTCGACGGCTACTGGGACCCGGGGGCCGCCAAGGCCGCCCGGCTCGAGCTTCTGTCCATCCCGGACGGTCCCGCCCGGATGAACGCGCTGCGCAGCGGCCAGATCGACGGGGCGAACGCACAGATCAACCTCTACGCCGACACCAAGGGATTCCAGTCCGACCCCGCCTACCAGGTACTGACCAAGCCGACGCAATCGGTGTTCACGCTCTACCTGAACACCACGCACGCGCCCCTGGACAACCCCGACGTCCGTCGCGCCCTGAACTACGCCGTGGACCGCAACGCCCTCAGCGCCCTGGTGGGCGGCCTGTGCCAGCCGGCGGTCCAGCCGTTCCCGACGGGCCCCGGGCACATCGACGGCGCCGAGCAGCAATATCCCTACGACCCGGAGAAGGCGAAGCAGCTGCTGGCCTCCGCCGGCGCCACCGGGCTCACCATCAACGGGATCTTCCTGGCCGCCGGTCTGTCCCAGACGCTGGCACCGGCGATCCAGGCGCAGATGGCGAAGGCCGGCATCGACCTCCAGATCAACGGTGTCAACCAGAACGACGCGCGCGGGATCTTCCGCAGTGGCAAGCCGGATCTGATGGTCCACCAGATCAACGGCGAGCTGGACCCGGCGCTGACCCTGGAGAACAACTTCCTCGGCCTGGACAGCCCGGGTGGCGCCTCGCCGGAGATCACGGCCCGCGCCCGGCAGGCCATCGCGGCCCCCATCGGCTCGCCGGAACGCACCGCGGCACTGGAGCAGTTCAGCCGGGCCGTGATCGCCGAACCGGTCCATGTCCACGTGTGCAGCATCCCGAACCTCTTCACCGGCACCGCCAAGCTCGTCGGCCTGGACCAGATGCCGTGGAGCTCGATCACGCTCAACCCGGACATCCGCACCCTCGGCCTGACGAACTGAGGCTCGGTCGGGGGTGCCTGGCGAGCGATCCGCTCGCCAGGCACCCCCCTGTTTCGGCGTCAGGACGGGTTCACCTCCGCACCCGCCGTCGACAACCGGTCCGCGGCCTGGGTGTCGACCTCCACACCGCTCGGGAACCCGGGCATATCCGCCACCTGACGGTCCATGTGGGACAGTCCGGTGGCGCCGCCGTCGACCGGAACGATCGCGCCGGTGATGAACCCGGCCTGGTTCGACACGAGGTGGGCGGCGGTGTAGGCGATGTCCGACGGAGTGCCGACCCGGCCCTGGTAGTACTTGCGGATCATCGGGCCGAACTGCGGATCCTCCAGCATCGCCCGGATCGCCGGCTCCCCGGTGTCCACGAAACCCGACACCAGGCAGTTCACCCGCACCGAATACCGCGAATAGTAGGCCGCCATCGACCGGGTGAGGCTGACCATGGCCCCCTTGCTGGCGGTGTAGGCGTCGAGGCCGGCGCGCCCCTGCATCGCCGCGGTCGAGGCGATGTGGACCACGGAACCGCCACCCGAACGCACGATCTCGGGCAGCGCGTACTTGCTGGCGAGGAAGGTCCCGGTGGTGTTCACGCGGAAGATCTGTTCCAGTCGGCGAGCGCTATCTCGGTGACCGGACCGTCCACTTTCCACCGGCCCTGCACCCACGCGGCGTTGTTGACCAGCGCGGTCAGTTCGCCGAAACGCTCGACCCCGGCGCGGACCGCGCCCCGCACGTCCTCCTCGACCGTGATGTCCATGGGCACGTACAACGCCTGTCCGCCCGCTTCGGTGATCGTCCGCTCCAGCTCCGCACCCGCGTCGCGGCTGCGGCCGGTCACCACCACCCGGGCGCCCTCGTGCGCGAACAGCTCCGCCATCCGCCTGCCGATCCCGTGGGTCGAACCGGTGATCAGCACGACCTGGTCGTCGAGCCTTCTACTCATGTCCCTCGCCTCGATCCTTCATCTATTCCTTTTCCTTCCAGGCATTCGGAGGTTGTCATGTCCGATGTGGACTGTTTGTCGGGCCGCGTCGCGCTCGTCACCGGCGGTGCCGGTGGCATCGGTGGCGGCGCCGCGGCGGAACTCGCCCGCCGTGGCGCCGCGGTCGTCCTGCTGGACCGGGCGCAAGCCGGGCCCGCGGACGCCGCCCGCCGCCTCTCCGGCACGACCGGCGGAGAGCTGACCGGGGTCGCCGCCTCCGTCGTCGATCCGGCGGAGGTCGGCGCGGCGGTCACGACGGTCCTCGAGCGGTACGGCCGCCTCGACATCGCCGTCAACGCCGCGGGCGTTCCCGGGCCCCGCGGGCCGGTCACCGGCCTCACCGACGCGGACTGGGACCTCGTCGTGCGGACCCATCTGTACGGCACGATGCACGTGACCCGCGCGGTACTGCCGTCGATGCTCGCGGCGGGCTGGGGCCGGATCGTCAACGTCACCTCCTCGGCGGCCTGGGACCCCGGGCCGGGACTGGCGCCGTACGCGGCGGCCAAGGCGGGCATCACCGGGTTCACCCGGTCCGTCGCCGCCGAGGTCGGGCAGTCGGGGGTCACCGTCAACTGCGTCGCCCCGGGCCTGACCGCCACACCCGCGGTCGAGGCCAAGTGGCCCGATCCCGAGGACCAGGCCGCACAGACGCGCCGGCTGGGGTCGGTCGTGCCGCGGTTCGGCCGGGTCGGGGAGATCGCGGTCGCCGTGGCCACGCTGTGCCTCCCGTCAGCCGCCTACACGACCGGGAGCACCGTGCACGTCAACGGCGGTTCCTACATGCCCTGAACGGGGCCCCGGCTATCCGCGGTCGAGCGCGGTCCAGCCATCGGCCCGGACGGCGTCGCCGTCTTCGTCGAGGGCCGGCACGTGCCGGTGGACCACGGACCGCAGACCGTTCAGCGGCAACCCGAGCGCCGGCGCGGAGCCGGGTTCCTCGCCTTCGTGCAGCATTCCCAGCGACCGGACCAGTTCGTCCTCGAGCGCCTCGTGCGGCGTGCGCACCGGCCCGACGGACACCTCGTGGTCCCGGAGCACGGTCTCCCAGTGGGCCAGCGGACGGGCCGCGATCGCCGACCGCAGCATCTCGTCCAGCTCGTCGAACCGCTCCTTGCGCTGGGCCAGCGTGGCCAACCCGGGATCGTCGGCCACGTCGGGGCGCCCGATCGCGCGGCACAGTTCCACCCAGCCCCGGTCCTCGATGGTCGACATCGTGAGGTGGCGGCCGTCGGAGGTGACGAAGACACCGACCCCCGGCATCCGTCCCCGCGACGGCGTGCCGACCGGGTGCACCAGCCGGCACAGCATCGGGTACATCCACGCCAGCGCCGCGGAAAAGCATGGGGCTTCGATCCGGACGGGCGCTCCCGTCGGCCGGGCGAGCGCCGCGAGGATGCCGATCGTCGCGTACATCCCGGCCGCGTAGTCCGACACCGGGTAGGGCACGTCGTAGGCGGGCTCGCCCTCGCCCGCCAGCACCGCCAGCGCTCCGACGCGCGACTGGAACTCCGAGTCGTGGGCCCGGTCGTGCGCGAACGGGGACGCGGCCGGAACACCGGGGAGCGAGACGTAGACCAGCCGGGGGTTCAGCCGGCCCAGTTCCGCGAACCCGGCACCGATCCGCTCGGCGACGCCGGGCCGGAACCCTTCCACGACCACGTCTGCCTCCGCGGCGAGCTTGTGCAGCACGGCGCGGTCGTCGGGATCGCGCAGGTCGAGCGCGATCGAGTGCTTGCCCCGGTTGTAGGCCCGGAAGTACTCGGGTACCGACAGCCGTTCCAGGTCACCGTGCGGAGGCCGCTCCACCTTGAGCACCGTCGCGCCGAGATCGGCCAGGATCTGCGTCGCGAACGGACCGGGCGTGTAGTTCGACAGGTCCAGCACACGCAGGCCGTCGAGCTGCGGCGGGACTCCAGTGTCCTCTGGTGGCATCGGGCTTCCTCCCGGGCTCGAAGATGAGTACCCTAAATTAGCGCCATGAGGGGCGTCAGTAAAGGAGGACCGATTTCGTGAGAACGACGTCCGCCCGGTATTCCGGGCTCGCGCGGGCCACACTCGCCGGCCTGCTGGTCGCCGTGCTCGGCGCCTGCGTGCCCGCCACCGAGGGCGGCACCGGGACGGCACGCGACGGCGACCCGGCCGCGCGCGTCACCGTTGCCATGAGCGTGCCGGCCAGCCAGTGGGACCCGATCGCCACCGTGAACGAGGTCGCGGACAACATGTACTTCTCGCTGCTCTACGACCGGCTGCTGACGGTCGGCGCGAACGGCGAGATCCTCCC
This sequence comes from Amycolatopsis thermophila, assembly GCF_030814215.1. Lineage (NCBI taxonomy): Bacteria > Bacillati > Actinomycetota > Actinomycetes > Pseudonocardiales > Pseudonocardiaceae > Amycolatopsis > Amycolatopsis thermophila. The sequence continues at coordinate 6,933,259 of NZ_JAUSUT010000001.1, forward strand.
CCAGCTCGCGACGGGCTACACCGTCTCCGACGACGGCCGCTCGGTCCGCCTGGACATCCGTCCGGGCGCGACCTTCCAGGACGGTTCGCCGATCGACGCCGCGGCTGTGGTGGCGAACCTGGAACGAGCGCGCACCAGCGGCAAGGCGGTCGCCTCGTCCCGCCTGGCGGGCGTGACCGCGGTCCGCGCCGAGGGCGCTTCGGTGGTCCTCGACCTCGCCGCCCCCGACCCCGCGCTGCCCGCCGAGCTCACCAGTGTCGCGCTCTCGATCGCGGCGCCGTCGGCGTTCGGCCGGCTGGGCACCGAGCCCGTCGGCTCCGGTCCGTATCGGCTCGACCGGGCAGGCCAGGACCGCGTGTCCTTCACCCGCTACGACGGCTACTGGGACCGGGGCCCGCGGGCCGCCGGGTTCGACGTCGTCGCGATTCCGACGACGTCGACCCGGCTCAACGCCCTGCGGTCGGGCGAGATCGACTGGGCCTTCGTCAACCTCGACGCCGCCGCGGAGATCAAGCAGTTCCAGAGCGACCCCGCCTACCGGGTCACCCAGGTGCCGACCCGGTCGGTGTTCGCCCTGAACCTCGATACCCGCGTCAAGCCGCTCGACGACCCGCAGGTCCGCCAGGCACTGAGCGCGGCCATCGACCGGAACCTGCTGAACAACTCACTGCTGGGCGGGATGTGCGCGCCGTCCGTCCAGCCGCTCGCCGCCGGCCCCGGCCACCTCGACGACGCACCGGCGGGCGGCCCCGATGTCGCGCGGGCCCGGGCGACCATCGCCGCACGAGCACCCGGGCTCGTCCTGCCCACCGTGGTGGCCAACGGGACCGCGGCCGCCACTCTCGCGGCAGCGCTGCAGCCGCAGCTCGCCGAGATCGGCGTGACGATGCAGATCAACTCCATCGACGGACGCTCGGCCCGGCCGGAGTTCCGGTCCGGCCACTTCGCCGCGCTGCTGCAGCAGGTCAACGCCGAGGTGGACCCGCTGCTGCAGCTCCAGCTCAACTACGCCGGTCCGGACGCGCCCGGAGGGACTTCGCCACAGCTGGCCGGCCTGCTCGCGGCCGCCGAGCAGCCACCGCTGGGAAGTCCACAACGGACGCAGTCGCTCGAGGCGGTCTCCCGCGAGCTCGTCGCGCAGCCGGTGCACATCGTCATCTGCGGGGTGCCCAACACCTACATCGCCGCCGCCGACGTCGTCGGAACGGACAAGATGCCGATGAGCGATGTCCTCAACCCGGCCGACGTCCGCACGCTCATGAAGGTCGCGGCATGAGCGTGTGAGGGGTGCGGGTCTGACGCGGCGTCAGACCCGCACCGCTCCGGCGAACCAGCCGAAGCCGAATTGGTCGCCGAACACGGCCGTCCCGGAGCCGGGCGTGGCCGAGAGGCTCGACGAAGACCGGGTCACTGCCCGCGCACAGCGAGGCTGCCCGCCCGCACGGCGATCCCTGTGGCACCGGGCCGGCGGCCGCGCACGGCCTCGATCGCGAGCCGGGACGCCTTCATCACGTCCTGCACCACGGCGTGCAGACAGGTCCTGATCGGCTCCGTGCGCCGAAGATCGGCGACGCTCGCCAGGAACTCCTCGACGACAACCGCCGGGTCCCGCGGCGCCGGGGTCACTCCACGACACCGATCGCGCCCTGCGGGCACGAATCCAGCCTCCTGCGCGATCCCCCGCCGCTCCGGCGAAACTGTCGTCCCGTCCGCTGCCGAGCACCCCTCGTCGTCGAGCGGGAACACGTCCTCGTCGATCATCAGGCACCGTGCGTATCCCTGGCACTGCGACGGGTCGACCTTGATCCGCATCATCGTCTCCCCGTGACGCAGACAGCCAAAGCTATTTGAGGATACTGTAAGCCCTGCTTGGCCACTGGTGGAAAAAAGTACACTCTTGTACTCTGCTGTGACCGGCGTCGCTCGAGGGAGAGTGAAGTGTCCGCAGCTACCGCCGCACCGGGCCCGGCCCCGTGGGCCACGTACCGCGACCACGATCTCGACGCGGAGTACGAGAAGGCGCTGAAAACGTCCGATGACTCGCTCCACGACCCGCATCCGATCTACGACGAACTACGCTCGCGGGGCTCGGTCTACCGGAGTGACGTGCTCACCGACGTGTTCAAGCTGCCGTACTCGATGGCGAACGCGGCGGGCGACAGGCAAGTGTTCACCTTCCTCAGCCACGACGCCTGCGCGCAGGCCTACCGCCACCCGGAGATCTTCAGCTCGACCGTGCTGCAGGAAACCGTCGGGCGCGTCCAGGGGAACAGCCTCATCACGTTCGACCCGCCCGAGCACACCCGGTTGCGCCGGCTGCTGACCGAGGCCTTCAACAAGAAGCAGTTCACCCGCTGGCGGGACGAGATCGTCGACCCCGTGGTCCAGGAGGTCTTCGCCCGGTTCGCCCAGCGTGGGTCCGCGGACCTGATGCGGGAGTTCGCACTCTGGCTGCCCATCCGGGTCGTGCACGAGATCATCGGCCTCGACGCCGGGCTGCTCGGCGAGTTCACCCGGCTCGCCGTCGGGCTCCAGCTCGTCAAGACCCGCCCCGACATCGCCGGCGCCGCGTCGCAACGTCTGGCCGAACTGTTCGGCGAGGTGATCGACCGGCGCCGGCGCGAACCCGGCAACACCACGGTCGACGTGCTGATCGACGCGCGGGTCGACGGCGAGCACCCGCTCACCGACGAGGAGATCCTGTCCTTCCTGCGCGTGCTGCTCGTGGCGGGCGGGGAAACGACCACCCGCGGTCTCGGCTCGCTCCTGGTCGGCCTGCTCAACGACCCCGAGCAGCTCGACCTGCTGCGTCAGGACCGCACCCTGCTGCCCCAGGCGGTCGAAGAGGCTCTTCGCTGGGAGTCCCCCACCCAGTTCAACTACCGCCTCACCAAGGCCGACGTCGAAATCGACGGCGTGCACATCCCGGCGGGCGCGGGCATCAACCTGTGCATCGCCGCAGCGAACCGGGATCCGATGCGCTACGAGGACCCGCACCGCTTCGACATCCGCCGCAAGCCCCGCAGCCACCTCGCCTTCGGCTTCGGAGCCCACCTGTGCATCGGCATGCACGTGGCCCGGACGGAGATCACGCTCGCGATGAACGCGGTGCTGGACCGGCTCCCGGGCGTGCGCCTCCCGGCCGGCCACGGCCCGCTGACCATCGAGGGCTCCACCTTCCGCAACCCGTCGACGATCCCCATCGAGTGGGACGTCTGAGCCCCCACCGAACCGTCGCCCGGCCGGACAGACCGGCGGAGAATGAGGAACGCAGTGCCTGGATATGACTACGACCGGATCCTGATCGGCGGCCGCTGGACCGAACCCGCGAGCCCCGAGAAGGTCGATGTCGTCTCCCCCGCGACCGAGGAGGTCGTCGCGCGGATCCCCCGCGTCACCGCCGCCGACGTGGACCGAGCCGTCGACGCCGCGCGGGAGTCGTGGCGGCGGCGGGAGTGGCGCGACGCCCCACCGGACGAGCGTGTCGCGGCGGTCCGCCGGCTGGCCGGCCTGCTCGCGGAGCACGCCGATGACCTGGCCCAGCGCGTCACGAGCGAGATGGGCTCCCCGATCACGATGTCGAAGGGCAGCCAGGCCGGGGCCATCGGCCTCGTCCGCTCGTTCGCCGACGCTTACGAGAAGCTGACGCTCGAAGAACGCAGGCCGGGTCCGCGCGGGCCGGCGTGGATCCTGCGGGAGCCGGTCGGTGTGGTGGCCGCGATCTCGCCCTGGAACGGGCCGCTGTTCCTGTCCCTGGTCAAGGTCGTCCCGGCCCTGCTGACGGGGTGCTCGGTCGTGGCCAAACCGGCGGTGGAGACCCCCCTGACCGGGTTCGTGCTCGGCGAGCTGCTCCAGCGGGCCGGCATTCCCGACGGGGTCGTGAGCATCCTGCCCGCCGACCGCGACGCCGGGCAGCACCTCGTCGCCCACCCGGGGATCGACAAGGTGACCTTCACGGGCAGCACGGCCGCGGGCCGCCGGATCGCCGCCACCTGCGGCGAGCAGCTCAAGCGGGTGAGCCTCGAGCTGGGGGGCAAGTCGGCGGCACTCGCCCTCGACGACGTCGAGGTGGACGTGCTGGTGCCGGCGCTGCTCGCCGGGTCGTTCTACAACAGCGGTCAGGCGTGCAACGCGCTGACCCGGCTGGTCGTGCACACCTCCCGCCACGACGAGGTCGTCGACGCGCTCATCGACGGGGTCAAGGGGCTCGTCGTCGGCGATCCGGCCGATCCGAAGACCCAGATCGGCCCGATGGCTTCGGCCACGCAGCGCGCGCGGGTGGAGAGCTACATCGAGGCCGGACGCGCCGAAGGCGCCACGGTCGCGTGCGGCGGCGGACGACCGGCCGGCCTGCCCCGCGGATGGTACGTCGAGCCGACCGTCTTCACCGGCGTGGACAACTCCATGCGCATCGCCCAGGAGGAGATCTTCGGGCCCGTCCTGTCGGTGATCCCGTTCGACGGCGGCGACGAAGCGGCCGTCGCCATCGCCAACGACTCGGACTACGGCCTGCACGGCGCGGTGTTCACCGCCGACCCGGAGCGCGCGCTCGCGGTCGCCCGGCGTGTCGAGAGCGGCACCTTCACGCTCAACGGCTACCTGACCAACACCGCCGCGCCCTTCGGCGGGCTCAAGGCCAGCGGGCTCGGCCGCGAGTTCGGACCGGAAGGGCTCGGCGAGTTCCTCGAGTACCGGACGATCAACGACCCGCGCGCCTCCGCCTGAGCCGCTCCCCGCATCGCGATCGGAGAAATCGTGACAGCCCACCAGGAATGGGACTACATCGTCGTCGGCGCCGGCTCGGCGGGCTGCGTGCTCGCGGACCGGTTGTCGGAGTCACCGGACAACCGCGTGCTGGTGCTGGAGGCGGGCGGGTCCGACCTGCACCCGATGGTGCAGTTGCCCGTCGGCCTCTACCGCATGCCGCGCGGTCTGGACTGGAACTACAGCGCGGAGCCCGACCCCTCACTCGGCGGCCGCACCGACAAGTGGGCCGCCGGCAAGGTGCTCGGCGGCAGCAGCTCGGTCAACGGGATGATCTGGGTCCGCGGTGACCCGGCCGACTTCGACGAGTGGGAGAAGCTGGGCGCCACGGGGTGGGGATACGCGGATGTGCTGCCCTACTTCAGGCGAGCGGAGACCTACCGACGTGGCAGTGACCGCTTCCGCGGCGGCACCGGTCCCCAGCACGTGGCACCGGTCGGCGTGCGGCACCCGCTCAACGACGCCTTCCTGATGGCCGCGACCCAGGCGGGCCTGCCGTTCAACCCGGACTACAACGGCGAACGCCAGATCGGCGCGGCGCGGACGCAGGTGTCCCAGCGCCGCGGCATCCGGTGGAGCACTGCGCGCGGTCACCTCGCCCGTGCCCGGCGGCGCCGCAACTGCACGGTCTGGACGCACGCGCAGGTCCTGCGCGTGCTCGTCGAAGGCGGACGTGCGGTGGGCGTGGAGGTCCGCCGCGGGAACACCGTGACGCAGCTCCGTTGCGCAGGCGAGGTCGTGCTCAGCGCAGGCGCGATCGCCAGCCCGCGCCTGCTGATGCTCTCCGGGATCGGGCCGGCTGACCACCTGCGCGAGCACGGCGTCCCGGTGCTCGCGGACGTGCCCGGCGTGGGCCGCAACCTCCAGGAGCACGCCTGCGCGCCGATGTCGTTCGAGGTCAACGTCCCCAGCCTGAACCAGGAACTGCACGCGTGGGGGTTCCTCCGGCACGGGCTGGACTTCGTGCTGCGCGGGCAGGGCGGCGCGACCGCCACGGCGGCCCAGGCGCTGCTGTTCGGCACCTTCTCCCCGGAGAGCACCCGCACCGATTTCGAGGTCATGTTCGCGCCGTTCGGGTTCGAGCACGGCAAGGCCAAACGGAAGAAGGGCGACGGGCACGACGTCCACGCCATGCAGCTGGCGAAGAACGCGGTCGGTCGCGCCCTGCTCTGCCCGGTGCATCCCCAGGGTCGCGGCAGCATCACGTTGCGGTCCGCCGATCCCCTGGCGCCGCCCCGCATTGACCGTCCGATGTACGGCGATCCGCGCGACCTGCAGGCGATGGTCGAGGTCTTCCGCTTCATGCGGAAGGTCACGGCGGCGCCGGCGTTCCGCAAGTACATCCGCGCGGAGGTCCTCCCTGGCCCTTCTGTGCAGAGCGACGAGGAGCTCGTCGAGGTCATCAAGCGGACCAGCTACGGCGGGCAGCACGCCGCCGGGACCTGCCGGATGGGGTCCGGCCCCGAGGCTGTGGTCGACCCCGAGCTGAGGGTCAGCGGTGTCGACGGGCTGCGCGTCGCGGACGCCTCCGTCATGCCCACGCTGCCCAGCGGCAACACCAACGCCGCGACGATCATGATCGGCGAGAAGGCCGCCGATCACGTGCTGACCAGCGCCCGGTAACGGCCGGTCCGCTCTGTCACGGGTCGACGGTCACACCGAACGAGCCACCGCCCCGGACCAGCTGATCACGCTGGTCCGGGGCGGTGGCGTTGTCCGGACCTCAGTTCTTCTCCACCGGTTGCGAGACGAGAGCCATGGCCGGGACCCGCTGCTGCCGTGCCCGATCGAGCATCACGACGACGACACCGACCGCAGCCGGGAGTACGAAGAGGTAGAAGCTCCAAGCCATGGTCAGGCCGGCACCGACGATCCATCCGCCGATCAGCGGTGCCACGACACCGCCGATCTTGGCCACCCCCATCATCGCGCCGAGCGCGGAACCGCGGACGCTGGGGTCGAACCGGGTGGCCGAGTGGCTGTTGAGCAGGCTGATGGTGCCCTGGGTTCCGATCCCCGCCAGCACAAGGCCGGCGTAGAGCAGCCAGGCCGGGGGATCGACCGAAAGCAGCAGCAACGACAACACCGCGATGCCGAAACCGAGGACCAGGACACGTTGGCCGCCGAAGCGGTCGGCCAGCCTGCCCAGTACGAGGTCGCCGACGACCGCTCCCGCCGACAGGGTCAGCAGCATCGCCAACGCGGACCCGAGAGGGTAGCCGGCATGCCGCATGATCTCGGGCAGCCAGGTGTTGAGCCCGTAGGCGAGGATCTGCGCCAGCAAGCCCGCGATGGCGAACACCACCAGTGGCCTCAACTGCGGGCGGCGCACCAAGGCCGACAAACGCGCTCGCCGGGCCGCCTCGGGCGCCTCCGGCACGGGTATGCCGAACCGCCGCGCGATCGCACCGGCTTCCTCCGGCCGGCCCTTCGCCGCCAGGTAGGCCGGCGACTCGGGCAGCCAGCGCCACGCCACGGGTGCCAGCACGACCAACGGAATGACGCCGATCGCATAGATCACCCGGAACCCGGCCGACTGCACCAGCGCGATCGACACCACCGCGCCCAGGATCATGCCGACGCCGTAGCCGGTGTTCATCACCGCCACCGCGAAGTTGCGCCTGGTGTGCGGAGCGAACTCAATGGTGAGCGCGACCGCGATCGGCATCACGCCGCCGAGCCCGAGGCCACACAATGCGCGGCACACACCGAACACGGCCGGCCCCGGCGCGATCGCGCACAGACCCATGCACACCGAGAACAACGACACGCTGAACAGCAGCATCCGCCGCCGCCCGATCAGGTCGGTGACCACCCCGGCCAGCAGCGCCCCGATCAACATCCCGGCGACCGCGCCACTACCGATGGCGCCTGCCGTGGCCGCGTCCATGCCCCACGGCTTGTAATCGAGCAGGCTGGGCACGGTCGCGCCATAGACCGCCAGGTCATATCCGTCGCACACCACGGTCGCGAAACACAGTCCGGCGACCAGTAGCCATCGTTTGCTCATACCCTCGACTCCCTTGTCCAGGCGCTGGCGGGCGTCGGAGACGCCACCGCACCGCGTACTGTCCGGGCTGGCTAACTCGCTTCGACAACGGCCGGCATGCCGAGCCAACCGGCGTGGATCGACTGCACGGCAAAGGGAACCGCCGCGTTCTCATCGATCCGGTAGTCCGGGAACCGCCGGACGAAGGCGCGCAACGTCGTGGTGAGTTCGAGCCGCGCAAGCCACTGTCCCGTGCAGGTGTGCACGCCTCCGCCGAAGACCACGTGCCGTCGCCGCTCTCGGTCGGGCAGGACAGCGTCGGGCCGGTCGAACCGCTGGGCATCGCGGTTGGCCGAACCCAGCAGCAGCAGCAGGATCCGCTGTCCCCCGTGCAGCCGCTGGCCGCCGAGCTCGGTGTCCCGGGCCACCGTCCGCGCCGAGGACTGCGCAGGGGTGATGTACCGCAGAAGTTCCTCCACGATGTCGGCAGCGTGCGGTCCCTCGGCGAGACGAGCGCGGAGGGCAGCATCGTGCTGCAGGTACAGGAGTGAGTTGGCGATCGCCTCGGCCGTGGTGCCCACGCCCCCGAACAGCACCGCGAGCTGGAGGGACAGCACCTCGTGGTCGTCGAGGGCGTGGGGCTCCGAGGCGCGCACGAGGTGACTCGTCAGATCGTCCGCCGGTTCCCGGCGCCGACGCGCGATCAGGTCGGTGAGCTCGCCCAGCACCGCGTCCATCTGCCGCTGGACTTCCGCGGCTGCCGCCGATCCGGGCTCCACGTTGTGTGTGTCGTGGACGGGCCGGACGATCCTCCCCCACGCCTCGTACGGCAGGCCCAGCAGGTGCATGGTGACGATGCCCGGGACCGCGTTACCAAGATCGGAGACGACGTCGAAGGCCCGCTTCCGGGCGATGTCTTCGAGCAACCCGTCGACGATCTCCGCGACGACCGGCGCCAGCCCGGCCATCGCGCTCTTGCCCAGGAAGGGCAGGAGCAGGTCACGGTAGGGCCGGTGGTCCGGCGGATCGACCTCCCCCGGGATGAATGCCGGCGTCCGGAACGTCGGGATGCCCAGTCCCGCGGATCGTCCGCCGTCCCGCCGGCCGGAGAAGAACAGAGCCGGGTTCCGCAGGACCTCGTCGACCAGGTCGAAACCCCCGACCACCCAGAAGCCATCGTAGGCGTCCGACCAGGCGATCCCGCCGTCCCGCCGCAGGTCGGCGCACAACCGCTCGAGGGCCGCTCGTTCGTTCGGCGCGTGGTGGTCGAAGTGCAGACGCGGACACCGCGGCCCCAACGCGGTGCCGGCCGAACCCGCGCTCACGACTCCACCCTCGCCAGCTGACGGGAAACCGGTGACGCCAACCGCCCACCTTCCACGGGCACCGCCGTACCCGTGACGTAGGACGCCGCGTCGCTGAGCAGGAACGCGGCGACCTCCGCCACGTCCGAGGGTTTACCGAGCCGTCCGAGCGCGGTCGCCGCCTCGACCTCTTCACGCTGACCGGGCATCGATGTGAAGAAGTTCTCGGCCATCGGCGTCAATGTGGTGCCGGGACAGACCGCGTTCACCCGCACGTCCTGCAGCCCGTACTCGATCGCCGCGACCTTGGTGAGCTGGATGACGCCCGCCTTGGCGGCGCAGTACGCGCCCATCCGGGCGACCCCGCCGATGCCACCGGCCGAGGCGATGTTCACGATCGAACCACCGCCGCCGGCCGCCATCACGGGCGCCGCGTACTTGATGGCCAGGAAGGTACCCTTGAGGTTGACGTCCATGATGAGGTCGTAGGCCTCCACCGGACAGTCCCCGATCAGATCGAAGTTGGGGCATGTACCCGCGACGTTGACCAGGCCGTCGAGCCGGCCCCACCCGTCCAGTGCGGCCTCGACCATGGCTTTGACGTCGCCGGGCGAGGTGACGTCGACGTGTATCGCCTCGACCCCGGCACCCAGCCCGGCCGCCACTTCGCTTTCCTTGCCGGATACATCCGCCACGAGAACACGGAAACCGGACCCGGCAAGACATTCGACGATCGCCAGTCCGATGCCGGACGCACCGCCGGTCACCACCGCGACCTTCTCACCGCCTGTCATGATTCACCCCGGAACGCCTCGGCGTGGATGGACGGATCGAAGTACTCGCGCCATTCCTGGACCTTGCCCGCCCGCACCCGCACCATCGTGATGTAGGTGTTGTCGTAGGGGCGGCCGTTCTTCAACCGCGCCCGGCCACGCATCTCGACCACATACGACCCGTCCTCGTACAACGGTCTGATGTGGACGTCCTCGAAAGCGAACGACTCGTACACGCGGGGAACCTTGGAAAACCTCACGGCGATCGCGTCCCTGCCGACGGATTGCCGTGCCGCGGGATCTGCCATGAACGGGAATTCCATCACCCCGTCCTCGGCCCAGAACGCGAGGTAATCGTCGATGTCCAGGCGGCACAGCGCACCCATGAATCGGCGAATGGTGTCGATGTCGGTGTTTCGGCTCACAACTCACCTTCCTGTTCACTTTCGAACGGCAGGATCAGTCGACCGTGATCACGACCTTGCCGAAATGACCTCCTTCGCGGAGCCATGAATAGGCCGCCTCCCCTTCGTCGAAGGGGAAGACACGATCGATGACCGGCGCCAGGCCGTGATGTCCCACAGCCGTCATCAGCCGGTCGAATTCCTGGCGGCTACCGACCTTGATCGAGTGGATGTCGGGGAACCGGGAGTTCAGCGCGATCTCCCCGGTGCTCGGCGCGCCGCTGAGCACTCCGACCAAGCACACCGTGCCGCGCAAGCGGACCGACCGCATCGACTGCTCGATCGTGTCCCGGCCGCCGAGGTCGACGACCCGGTCCGCGCCACGGCCACCCGTCGCCGCCAGTACGGCCTCGTGCCAGCTCCGGTGTTCCCGGTAGTTGATTCCCCAGTCCGCGCCGAGTTCCGCGGCGCGCGCGAGCTTTTTCTCGGTCGACGAGGTGATGATCACGCGGGCGCCGAAGAGTTTTGCCAACTGCAGGACGAAAAGCGACACGCCCCCGGTGCCCTGGGTCAGCACTGTGTCACCCGGCAGCAGCGCTGGGCCGGCTCGTAACGCCGACCAGGCGGTCACTGCCGCGCACGGCAGCGTCGCCCCTTCCTCGAAGGTGAGGTGCGGCGCCAGCCGGACCACCTCGCGCTGGCCGACCACCACTTCTTCGCAGAGAACGCCGGGTGCGCGCCCACCCCTCCCGCTGCCGCTCGGGGTGTCCTCCCAGTCACCGCCGTCCCAGTCCGGGTTGAACGTCAGGGCGACGCGGTCGCCGACGCCGACCGCCCAGACCTCGGATCCGACCTCGACCACTTCACCGGAGGCGTCGGACAACGGCACGAGGCCTTCCACGACCTCGGGCCCGTAGGCGGCGCCCTGCGCGACCTTGAGGTCCCGGAAGTTGAGCGAACATGCCCTGATCCGCACCCGGACATCGGTTGTCCCGAGCGGGCCGGGCTCGGGGATGTCTTCCCGTACCGGCGAAGCAGACGTGCCGTGTCGCCGCAGACGGTAGGCTCTCATTTCTTGTCCTCCTGACCCGCCCGTGGAGGCGACCAGTGGGCATGAGGGAGCGCGCTCACGCCCTCGTCGACGGCGTGAGCGGTGCGCATTCCCGATCGACATGTGATGCGGCAATCGGCCGCGCCTCAGATCACTCCCGCATCACGCAGCGTCTCGATCTCCGCGTCGGACATGCCGAGCAGGCCGCGGTAGACGGCGTCGTTGGAGGCGCCGAGCTTCTGCGCCGGCCACCGCACCGGCGGCACTTCGCCGTCGAACCGCGGGATGGGGGCCTGCACCACCGTCTTCCCGCCCTCGCCGTCGTCGAGCTCGACGAGGTTGCCGCGGGCGACCACATGCTCGTCGGCGATGATCTCGGCCGGCCCGTTGACCGCCGCACAGGCCACATCGGCCTTTCGGAGCGCCTCGAGCACCTCGTCCAGTTTCCGCTCCCGGATCCACGCGCGCAGCACCTCGTCCACGATGGGGAAGCCGGTGTACAGCCGCTGCTTCTCGGTCGCAAGCCGGGAGTCGGTCGCGAAATCGGGTCGTCCGATCAACGACACCAGACGCTCGAACTGCGCTCGCGTGGACGAGAAGCAGGCGATGTAGCGCTGGTCCGCGGTCTCGTACACGTATCCGTAGGAGATGTGCGGATCCGCGCTGCCGGACGGGATGCTGCCCTCGCGCTCGTGCGGCCGCCCGGTGACGCTGTAGGAGGCGATGAGCTCGTTGGCCATGCGGATCGCCGGCTCGTAGAGGGCGACGTCGATGTGCGATCCACGGCCGGAGGCGCCGGCGGCGTCCCGGCGGCGGATCGCTTCCAGCACGCCGATGACGCCGAACATCGCCGAGGTGTGGTCCATGATCGCGACACCCGGGAGCACCGGCGGACGGTCCGGGAAACCGGTCACGTAGGTCAGCCCGGCGAACGCGGCGGCCGCGAACTCGTAGGACGGCTGTTCCCGGTACGGCCCGGTCTGCCCCCACCCGGACACGCTGAGGTACACCAGACGCGGGTTGATCGCGGACAGGTCCGGGTAGCCCAGCCCCCAGCCCGACATGGTGCCCGGGCGCATGTTCTCGACCAGGACGTCCGCCCAGCCGGCCAGCCGGCGCAGCACCGCCTGGCCCTCCGGGCGCCGCAGGTCGAGCGTGATCGAACGCTTGTTGCGCCCGTGCACCTGCCAGTGCCAGGAGTTGCCGGGCTTGCCGTGCCCGATCGAGCGGATGAAATCACCTCGCCCCGGCGGTTCGACCTTGATCACCTCGGCGCCGAGGTCGCCGAGGATCGCCGCGGCGAACGGCCCGCCGACCAGTGTCCCGATGTCCAGCACCTTCAAGCGGTCCGGTTCGGTGCCGACCGGACCGGGGTCGCTGTCGTCCCGCTGCTGCTCCATTGCCGCTCCTCGGGGTTACGACTAATTAAGGATACTTTTCACTGTGATCCAGGCCTCTGTCAAGAGATGCTGGTCCCCAATGCGTCCCCGTCACGTTGCCCCCGGCAACCGGTTCCCGGTCGTCCTCGGGGTCCGCACGAGGACGACTGGAGATGCGGTCAGGACTACGAGGGGCCACGACATGCGCGGTCCCGTCCCACGCGCGTGACTACGGCACGGTCGCTTCCACCCCGCTGCGTGGAACCACCTCCGCGTGTTCGGCTGCCGTGCTCAGCGAATCACGGAGGAGTGGCCCTCCCAGTACGCCTCGCGCAGCCGGAGCTTGTACAGCTTTCCGTTGTCCCCGCGGGGAAGCGCGTCGACGAAGTCGACGGACTTCGGGCACTTGTAGTGGGCCAGCCGGTCCCGGCACCAGGCCACGAGCGCCGCCTCGAGGTCCGGCCCGGCCGCCACACCGGGCCGGGGCACCACCACGGCCTTGACCTGCTCGCCGAACTCGGGGTCGGGGACGCCGATCACGGCGACGTCGTCCACCGCCTCGTGGGTGGCGAGGACGTTCTCCGCCTCCTGCGGGTAGATGTTGACCCCGCCCGAGATGATCATGTGCGAGCTGCGGTCGGTCAGGTACAGGTAACCCTCGGAGTCCAGGTACCCCATGTCTCCCGTGGTCGACCAGGAGCCCAGCCGCGCGGCACGGGTCTTGTCCGGGTCGTTGTGGTACTCGAACACCTCACCGGTCGTGGACTCGAAGTAGACCAGCCCGACCTCGCCCGGGGGCAGCTCGGTTCCGTCCGCGCCCACGACGTGCGGGATCCCCACGACGGCCTTCCCGACCGAACCCTTGTGCCGCAACCATTCCCCGGTGGTGATGGACGTGCTCCCGTTGCCCTCGGTGGCGGCGAAGTACTCGAACACGATCGGCCCCCACCAGTCGATCATCGCCTCCTTCACCTCGACGGGGCAGGGCGCGGCGGCGTGGATGGCCGAGGTCAGGCTGGATACGTCGAAGCCCCTCCGCGTGTCCTCCGGCAGCCGCAGCAACCGGACGAACATCGTCGGCACGAGCTGGGTCGAGGTGATCCGGTGCCGCTGCACGGTTTCGAGGAACGCCCGTGCGTCGAACTTCTCCATCACGTAGGCGGTCGCGCCGAGCCGGTGCATGGCCGTCGTCCACCACAGGCCCGCACCGTGGTAGAGCGGCGCGGGACAGAGGTAGCGGGTGTCACCGGTCCACCCGTAGAGCCGCGCCTGGGTGGTCAGCCACGGGTCGGTGGCCCCGAGCGAACCGGACGGCAGTGGCCGCTTGACACCCTTCGGTGCTCCGGTCGTGCCGGAGGAGTAGAGCATCCGACACCCGGGTGACTCGTCGGCCACTGGGGTGGCCGGAAACCGGCGCAGCACCTCGTCGTAGGACTCGTACCCGTCGATGTCACCGCCGGTGGCCAGCGAGAGCCGCAGCCCCGGCACGCGCTCGGCGACCTGCTCCGCGACGTCGCGGAACCGCGCCGAGGCGACCAGCACTGCGGCACCGGAGTCCCGGACGACGTAGGCGACCTCGTCGGCGGTGAAGCGCGTGTTGACGGGCGTGTAGTAGCAGCCGGCGCGATACGCGCCCCAGGCGACTTCGAAGACGCGGGGCGAGTTGTCCAGCAGGTAGGCGATGTGGGTGCCGCGGGTGGCGCCCGCGGCGCGCAGCGCGTGGGCGAAGCGGTTGGACCGCTCGTCCAGCTGCCGGTAGGTCAGGGTCTCGCCGGTCCCGGTCATGACGACGGCCGGCCGGTCCGGCCGCTCCGCCGCCCAGGTCGACAGGAAGGCTTGGCGCGGGCCGGTTGCCGTCGGCGTCACTCCCGCTCGCCTCCCCAGCCGACGAGCTCCAGGACCTCGCGCACCCCGACCTTCATGGTGCCGTTGCGCGGCAACTCGGGCACTGCGGTCACGCGCACCGGGACCTTGTAGGCCTCCAGACGGGTGCGGACCCAGTCGCGCAGTTCGTCCTCCGACGGGAGGTCGGCCTCGCCCGACGGTGTGACCAGGGCGACCGGGACGGCGCCGAGGCGGCGGTCCGGAGCCCCGACCACGACGGCCGACCCGACCCCGGGGTGCGCGGTGAGCACATCGGCGACCTCGGACGCGTCGACCTTGAAACCTCCGCGGTTGATGACGTCGTCGGTGCGCCCCTCGATGAACAGGAAGCCGTCCGCGTCGATGCGGGCCAGGTCGCTGGTCCGGATCCAGTCGTCGGTGCGGGCGCCGGCGCTCTGCTTCGAGCGCACCTCCAGCACACCGGTGGTGTCGACGGGCAGCGGCGTGCCGTCCTCGGGCGACACGACGCGCAGGTCCACGCCCGGGTGCGCCCGCCCGACACTGCCCCGCTTGGCGGAACCGAACTTCTTGTAGTCGCGCAGCGTCCAGCTGGCCACGCCCTGGAATTCGGTTGCCCCGTAGGCCTGGATGACCGGGATGTCGTAGGTGCGGGTGAACTCGTCGGCGAGCGCCTGGTCCAGCGGGGCGGTACCGGCCCGCACCGCACGCAGGGACGTGAGCCAGTCCGCCGGGATCTTGGCGTCGAGCACCATCCGGATCGCCGCGGGCGGCATACCCGACACCGCGATCTTGTGGTCGCGCACGGCGGTCGCCCACGCCCAGGGCTCGAAACGGTCCAGCAGCACCATCCGCCTGCCCTCGACGGCCATCACGCACAGCGCGAGCAGAGCGCTGGTGTGACCCAGCGGGAGCATCTGGACCGCCACCCCCGGGCGCAACGCGGCCGGCGGCTCTTGATCGGGCGAACCGTAGTGCTTGAGCACGCCGGTGACCGAGGCGTCGATGTTGGCGTAGGTCATCGCGATTCGCTTGGGCGGACCGGTGGTGCCGCTCGTCTGCAGGCTGATCGCGACGTCGGGTTCGCCCTCCGCGGGCGGCGGCGAGCCGGCCGGACGGTCCACGACTTCGTCCACTCCGGACAGATCGTCGCCGATCCGCAGTCCGGTGGCGCCGATCTCGGCGACGCCCTCGGTGAGGCCCGCGCGCTTCCAGTCCTCCGCGCAGGCGATCACCGTCACCGGCCGCAGGTGGCGCAGCTCGTCCAGCACAGCGGTGTCCGGGTGCATGCCGTTGATCGTGAGGCAGTGCCGCCGCGCAGCGAGCAGACCCAGGATCGCGGCGACGACGCCGGGCCGGTTGCGGGTGATCAGCGCGATCGGCGTGGAGCGCGGCACGCCGGCGAGGCGTTCCTCGAGCGCCTGGGCGATGGCGCGCACCTCACCCCACGTGCTCCACCGTCCCTCGTACTGCACGACGGGGACCGCGGGATCCAGGGCCATCACTTCGCCGATCCGGGCGGACACGTCCACGGCGACCTCCTCACTCGACACGCACGATGCGATTTATAGTATACTCATCTCGTGGCTGACGACGATTCCCGCGCCTATCTCCCACTCGCCGGCGTGCGCGTGCTGGACCTGGCCAAGCTGATCCCCGGCGACCTCGCCACCCGCGTGCTCGCCGACCTCGGCGCCGAGGTCGTGAAGGTCGAGATGCCGGGCAGCGGTGACTACCTGCGCCGGATCCCCCCGATGGACGGCGACCAGTCCTTCCACCACCTGACGCTCAACCGGGGCAAGCGCAGCATCGCCCTCGACTTGCGTCGCACCGAAGACCGCGAGACCTTCTTCCGCTTGGCCGACAAGGCCGACGCGATCGTCGAGGTGTCCCAGCCCGGACGGTTCCTGGAGATGGGCATCGATTTCGCGGAGATGCGCCGCCGCCGTCCCGAACTCGTCATCTGCTCGATTTCGGGCTTCGGCCAGACTGGTCCCCTGTCGACGCTTCCTTCGCACGGCTACAGCATGGACGCCCTCGCCGGCACGGCCATCGTGCGACGCGATTCCGACCGCACCCATTTCGCCGACGGCGGACCGGTGTCCAGCATCAGCGGTGAGGGCGGGGCCAACGCGGCCGCCACCGCCACCATCGCCGCTCTCTACGCGGCGCGGACCACCGGCCGCGGCGCCTGGATCGACATCTCCTGCTGGGATGCCGCGGCCGAGATGAGCCGCGCCGCGATCGCCTACCGCGCCGCCCGCAACGCGCCGCGGCCGAACGAGATGGGCGAATGGTCCCTGTACGCGATCTACCGCTCGTCGGACGACCGGGACGTCGTCCTGTGCGCGATCGAGCAGAAGTTCTTCGAGCAGTTCTGCCGCGGGCTGGGACGCGAGGACCTGCTGGAACGTTGGTCCGCCGACGGCGGGAACGCCGTGGACTACGGGGATCTGACGCTGCGGGACGAGCTCGACAAGATCTTCCGCTCGGCCACGGCCGAGGAGTGGCTGCAGCGCTTCATCGACTGGGACGTGCCCGGCGGGATCGTCCAGACACCGGACGACCTGGCGGAATCCGCGCACACCGAGGCTCGGGGGTTGCTCGAGCGGAACTGGCGGGGCACCGTGCCCAACGTCCTGTCCCCGATTCGCTGGATGGACAGTGGCACGCGGCCGGGGCAGGGCGCCCGGCCGTGCTCCGAAGTCGGCGCCGACACCGCCGCGGTGCTCGACGACTGGCTCGGTGCCTGAGAGAGGCGGGACCATGAGCGACACCGGAGTCGAATACCGCCGCGAGGGGACCAGCGGGCTCGTCCTGCTGGACGCGCCGAACCGCAACGCCCTCACCCCCGAGTTCGCCGACGCGGTCGTCGACGGCCTGGAGCGGGCCGAGGCCGACCCCGAGGTGACCGCCCTGGTGCTCGCTTCGGCAGGGCCCAGTTTCTGCAGTGGCGCCGACCTCGACATGCTCACGCGCGTGGGCGCCGATCCGCTCGCGGACGAGAACTTCGCCGGCATCGGCCGGATCTACGGGCTGTTCGAGCGGCTGCGCGAGGCCAGGATCCCGACCCTGGCCGCCGTCAACGGCACACTGGTGGGTGCCGGCCTGAACCTGCCGCTCGCCTGCGACCTGCGCATCGTGTCCGACGACCTGAGGCTGATCGGGTTCGGCCGCGCCGGCGTGCACCCCGGCGGCGGTCACCTCGCAATGCTCGACCGGCACCTGCACGGCGGCGCGGGCGCGGCGATCGCGTTGTTCAACCAGGAGATGCGCGCCGAACAAGCTCTGGCCGCGGGCTTCGCCTGGCAGGTCGTCCCCCGCGACGAGCTGCTGCCGGCCGCCCTGGCGCTCGCCGCCGCTGCCGGCGCGGACGGAGACCTCACCAGGGCGGTGACGCGGACCTACCGCGCGGTCGACGAGACCCGTCCCACCCCACGGGCCGCGGTCCTGCTCGAGCGGGCTCCCCAGGTGTGGAGCATGCAGCGCCGCGTTCGAGGCTGACCAGGGTTTACGACCGCCGCGCGGCTGAAGACGCCCGTGCGCTCCTCGTGGTGACCACTCCGCGATCCAGGTGGGCGAGCACTCCTCGACGACGCCCTGGGCACGGTCGACGGTCGTCGTCGAGATTGGCCGCGGCGAGCATCACTCCTGCTCGCCCGGACTGCGAGCGGCGCCGCGTCGCACACGTGCCATACGAGGTCGAGCACGGGTGCCGGGTGCGTGCCCTCGGGCAGCCGGTTCACCAAAGTTGCCGCGCGCGTGCGCTCCGCGGACAGGGTCCGCGATCCCGCCCCGGCCGTACCGGGTGACGATCGGCTCCCGTCGATGCGCGCACGGATGTCCAGCCCGGGCGCCGGCATGCCGCCGCCCGGTGATTGACACCCCAGAAGTCGTCCGCGGATGCCGGAGGGCGGGTTACCGGTCGGTACGTCCCACCGGCTTGCCGTGGTCCCACGTCCGGCTGGCCTCCGGCTCCAGCTGGACCGTCCTGCCCGTGCGCCGAGGAAGGCGGTGCATTCCTCCGTGGTCCTCTCCCCCTGCGATCACACCACCCCAATAAGCGCCTTGGCGGCCCTGGCCCGCAGCCAGGCGGCGCTACCCAGGAGTTCCTGGTCCAGCTGGGCGCGTTTGAAGAACAGGTGGCAGTCGTGCTCCCACGTGTAGCCGATGCCGCCGTGCACCTGGATCGCGTCCCCGGCGACCTCGGTGTAAGCCTCGAGCGCGAACGACGCGGTGAGCGCCAGCGCGCGCTCGTCATCCGCGGCGGCGGCTTCCGCCGCGCCTCCGGCCGCGGCGGCCGCACCCTCGACGAGGACGTACATGTCCGCGAGCTTGTGCTTCACGGCCTGGAACGAGCCGATGGGACGGTCGAACTGCACCCGGTCCTTGGCGTACTGGACCGCCATCTCGTGCACCCGGCGCGCGCCGCCTGCCGCGTCGGCGGCCAGCGCCGCCGCGCCGTGCCGGTACACCGCCTCCAGCAACGCCACCGCGGAGCCACCCTCGGCCAGCACGTCGGCGCGCGGCACGGAAACCGCGGTCAGCCGCACGGTGCTCAGCCGGCGCGTCCGATCGTGCACCACCACCGGTTCCGCCACGACGGCGCCCGGCTCGACGGCCGCGACGACCGGCCCGTGCTCGCCCCGCGCGGCGACCACGAGCACCTCGGCGACCTCCGCATCGGGAACGAAACCGGCCGTGCCGTCGAGCACGATCCGCTCACCCGACACCGTCGCCCGCACGTCCAGCCGGTCGACGCCGGGAACACCGTCGGCGCCCGTCACGGCGACCGTTCCGATCGCCCCCAACGCGAGCCGGGGCAGCCACTCGGCCGCCACGGGCGCACCACCCGCCTGGGCGAAGGCGGTGGTCGCGAGCACGGCGCTGGCGAGGAACGGAACCGGCGCGAGTGCCCTGCCCAGTTCCTCGGCCACGACCGCGACGGCCTCGGGCTCCGCACCGATACCGCCGGACTCCTCGGGCACGGTCATCGCCGGGACCCCCATGTCCCGCGCCAGCAGTGTCCACAGGTCGAGGTCGACCCCAGGGGCCGACTCGGCGACCTCCCGGACCCGTTCCGACGGGCAGCGCCGTTCCAGCATCGCGCGCAGGCTCGCGCGCAGGTCGGACAGTTCCTCAGGTGTGGTGGTCATCGTGGCTCCCGGGGCAGGCCGAGCACGCGCTCGCCGATGATGTTGCGCTGGATCTCGTTGCTTCCGGCGGCGATCGTCCAGGTCCACGACCTGATGTGGTCGAGCATCCAGTCGCCGGAGGTGTAGCTGAGGTCGTTCTTGCGCTGCGGGTCGACGTGTGCCGCCAGACCGTTGCTGCGCACCCCGAAGGCGGTGAGCCGCTGGAGCAGCCGGCTGAAGTAGAGCTTGAGGATCGACCCCCGCGCGCCGGGGTCACGGCCCGCGCTGATGTCCCCGAGCACCCGGTCGTTGATCAGGCCCAGCACCTCGACCTCACCGGCGAAGCCGGCCAGACGCTGCCGGAACTCCGAGTCCTCCACCAGCGGCCCGCCGTCGGCGGCGCGCAACGTGCGGGCCTGCCGGACCAGCAGGGCGAGCAGTTCCTCCAGCCCGGCGTGCAGCTCGACCATCTGCGCGTAGCGCTCCGTGGCCAAGGTGGTCTGGGCCAGTCGCCAGCCCTCGTTCTCCTGGCCGACCAGCATCGCGGCCGGGATCCGCACGTCGGTGAGGAACACCTCGGCGAACTCGTGCGCGCCGGTGGCCTGCCGGATCGGGCGGACCTCGACGCCGGGCGCCCGCATGTCGAGGATGAACAGGCTGATCCCCCGGTGCTTCGGCGCGTCCGGGTCGGTCCGGGCGAGCAGGAGGCCCCAGCGGGCGTAGAGCCCCATGCTCGACCAGATCTTCTGCCCGTTCACAACGTAGTAGTCGCCTTCGCGCACCGCACGGGTGCGCAGCGAGGCAAGGTCGGATCCCGCACCCGGTTCGGAGAACCCCTGGCACCACACATCGCCGTCGAGGATCCCGTCCAGGAGCTTCTGCTGTTCGGGGCTGCCGTGCTCCATGAGGGTCGCCGCCGCGTGCCCGAGCGAGATCGCGAGGTAGCGCGGGCGCGGCGCCCCGGCCCGGCTCATCTCCTGCTGCAGGACCACCTGCTGGGCGAGCCCGGCTCCGGCACCGCCGAACCGCTCGGGCCACTGCGGCACGAGCAGGCCGGCGGAGTGCAGTTCGCGAGCCCAGGTCCGGTAGAACTCGAGTACCTCGGCCTCGTCGGCGTAGGGCAGCTTCTCCGCCCAGTCCGCGGGTGTGTGCTCGGCCAGCCACGCGCGCACGCGGGCCCGGTAGGCCGCGAGCTCGGCGTCCTCGCCCGGTGCTTTCGCGGTCATGCCGTCTCCTCCCCGGTCACCTCGAGGATGCCGTTGGTCAGCACGTCGGCGTCGCGGTCCTCGACCCGGGCGAGAACCCGCACGATCGTCCCCTCTCGCCAGCAGCGGACGGTGATCGTCTCGCCGGGGAAGACGACCCCGGCGAACCGGGCCCGGAAGCGGCGCACCCGTGCGGTGTCGCCGTCGAGCACCCCGTCGACCGTGGCCTTGCAGACGATCCCGAAGGTGCACAGGCCGTGCAGGATGGGCCGGTCGAAGCCCGCCTTCGCCGCGATCCGCGGATCGCTGTGGACGGGGTTGACGTCCCCGTTGAGCCGGTACAGCAAAGCCTGCTGCGGCAGGGTCGGCACCGGCGCCACGACGTCCGGTGCCCGTTGCGGCAACGGCCCGCCCTCGGCGGGCGGGCTCTTGGGCCCGCCGAAACCGCCGGCTCCGCGCATGAACAACGAGAACCTGTTGACGAACAGCGGGCGGCCGTCCTCCGAAGTGGACGTGGCCTCCAGCACGGTCAGCGCGGCGCTGCCCTTGTCGTAGATCGCCGCGACCCGGCCCTCGGTGGACACCGTCGCGGCCGTGGGCAACGGCTCGAACAGCTCGATCTCGTGCTCGCCGTGCAGCATCTTCGTGTGGTCGAACTCCAGGCCCGGCACGTCCGTCAGCCCGCGAACCCCCTCGGAGCCGGGAATCACCGCGTAGCTGGGCAGAACCCGCAACCGGTCCTCCAGCACATACGCCAGGTCGCGCTCGGACAACGGGTCCGCGCCCGCGCCCAGACCGAGCTGGTAGAGCACCACGTCGCGCTCCGACCAGGTGGTCTTCGCGCTGCCGGCGCTCGCGCCGACCGCCTTGTTCACGTCGATAGCCATCGTCGGCCACCACTCCTCTGCTACTACGTGTGTGAGATGCCGTCGAGGCGGCTAGCGGCGTTCGCCCCGCGCGATGGCGGCGGCGTCGGCGAGCAACCTGGGCACCATCTCCCCGAACTCCAGGTGGCGGGCGATGTCGCTTTCGGACCGCAGCGCCTTGGCGTACGAGCCTTCGAGGATGCAGGCGAGCTTGAACAGGGCCAGCACCTGGTAGTAGCCGACGGCGCCGAGATCACGGCTGGAGGTGCGCGCGTACCGGTCGAGGATCTCGGCTCTGGACGGCATGCCCGGCTCCTGTGTGATCCACGGGGCGCCCCCGGACACGGCGGAGCGCTCCCCCGCCTCGGCCCAGAGCCCGAGCACCCAGCCGAGGTCGATGAGGGGGTCGCCGATGGTGGCCTGTTCCCAGTCGACCACCGCGGCCACCCCGCCGCCCGGCTCGGGCGCGAACAGCACGTTGAGGAACTGGTAGTCCCCGTGCAGCAGGCCGGGCGCCTGGTCCGCCGGCTGGTTGGCGCGCAACCACGACGTGACCAGCTCCAGATGCGGCAGTGGCCGGATGCGGTAACCCTCCAGCTGGGACAGCCACCGGTCGACCTGCCGGGACAGGAAACCGTCCGGCCTGCCGAAGTCCGCCAGCCCGGCGGCCCGCCAGTCGACCTCGCCGATCGCGGCGAGGGTGTCCACATAGGACATCACCAGCGTGTGCAGGGTGGCGGGGTCCAGGGGGTAGGGCGGGTCCAGCGGCAGCTCGAGGTGGAACCCGCGCACCCGTTGCACCACCATGAACGGCACACCGAGCAGACTGGTGTCCGTGCACAGGTCGTAGGCGGCCGGGTGGGGGACACCGGTGCCGTCCAGCGCACGCAGCACACGGTATTCGCGCCCGATGTCGTGCGCGGACTTCGACGTCTTCACCCGCGGCGGGACGCGTAGGATGACCTCCTCGCCGCCGGTGTCGCGCAGGACGTACATCTTGTTGGAGGCGCCGGCGGTCAGCCGCGTGGCGGCGTCCATCCGGAACGGCCGGCCGAGAACCTTCGACAGGTGCCCTTCCAGCGCCGGGACGGGCAGTTCGTCCCGGCCGACCTCGCGCTGCCCGGATCCGACGGTGGTGTGACCACTCACCTGCTGCTCCCCACGTTCTCGCGCGCCGGCGCGGCCAGACCGGCCACCATCTCCCGGAGCTCCGGCCACGACGGCGCCGCCGGACCACCGTCGGGCCCGACGATCGCCAGTACTGCCGAGGTCACCCCGGCGTCCAGATAGGACCGCAGCCGATCCCGGCAGGCCGCGGGGTCACCGTGCACGACGAGGTCGTCGATCACCTCGTCGGGCACGCGCCGCGCCGCCTCCGCCCGGTCGCCGGCCGCCCAGGCGCTCCACATCGGTTCGAGCAGCTCGCCTCGGCCGAGCCGGCGCTGGAAGGCCGCGTACGTCGGCACACTCAGGTATCCGGCGAACAGCGGTCGCAGGCCGTCCCGCAACCGCTGCGGGTCGGTGGTCGGGCAGACCATGATCCGGCACACGACCTCCCGGTCCCGCCGTCCGCCGAGGAGACCGTCCACATCGGCTGGTGACAGCCAGTTGACCACGACGCCGTCGGCCTGCTCGAGGCCCAGCTCGACCATGCGCGGCCCGAGCGCCGCCAGCAGCACGGGTGGCGGGTCTCCGGGGACCCGGGCCAGCCGGAAGCCGCGGGTGGTGATGGTCTCGAACGGGCCCCGCACGGTGCCGCCCGCGAAGGCCTGCCGCAGGAACGTCACGGTGTCGCGAGCCCGCGCCACACGCCGGTCGAACGGGATCCCGTTCCACCCCTGCACCATCGGAAACGACGAGGACCCGATCCCGATCGCGGTCCGCCCGGGTGCGAGCTCGGCCAGCGCCGCGGCGGACTGCGCGAGCAGCGCGGGACCGCGGGTCAGATATCCCGCGACCCCGGTGCCCAGCCGCACCTGCCGCCCGGCCGTGGCGGCGATGGCGAGCGGGGTGAAGGCGTCCGCGCCGTTGGACTCCGAGGACCAGACCTCGGTGATCCCCGCGTCCGCCGCGCTCGCGACGACGTCTGGCAGGGCGGCGAGACCACCACCCGCGACGGGAATGGTCAGGCCGATCGCGCGCCGCACCGACACCACGTCATTCACCCCGCGCGCCGAAGTCCCAGCCGTCGCCCTCGCGGTACGAACGCAGGATCGTGCGGGCGACGCGTTGCTTGTGCGCCTCGTCCGGCCCGTCGACGATCCGTCCGTAGCGCGCCTCGCGGAACATCAGTTCCAGCGGCAGCCGGTCGGTCAGCCCCTCGGCGCCGTGGACCTGCATCGCCCGGTCCAGGACCTCGTTGACCATCTTCGCGCAGGACACCTTGATGGCGGACAGTTCGACGCGGGCCTGCTCACCGCGATCGACCTTGGCGGCCGCGTCGAGCACCAGGTAGCGGTTGGCGGCGATCTGGTGGTAGGAGTCGAAGATCCACTCCTGCACGAACTGCTTGTCCCCGAGCGGCGCTCCGCCGAGCATGCGCTCGTTCGCGCGGGCGCACAGGTAGTCGAAGGCCCGCTGCGCGACGCCCAGCCAGCGCATGCAGTGGTAGATGCGACCCGGGCCGAGGCGCTGCTGCGCCAGCACGAAGCCGTCGCCGCGCCCGCCGATGAGGTTCTCCTTCGGGACCCGGACGTTGTCCAGTTCGACCTCGTAGTGCCCGGACAACACCGAGCGCAGGCCCATCACCTGCAGCTCCTCACCCACCGTGTACCCGGGGGTGCCGGTGGGCACAAGGATCATGCTGAACTGCCGGTGCGGCGGCGCGTCCGGATCGGTCTTGGCCATCACGATGGTCACGGCGGCCCGGTCGGCGGCGCTGATGAACCACTTGCGCCCGTTGAGCACCCACTCGTCGCCCTCGAGCCGCGCCGTGGTCCGCAGCCCCGTCGGGTCCGCGCTCGCCACCCCCGGCTCGGTGACCGCGAAGGCGATCCGCAGGTCGCCCATCGTGGCCGGCCGCACCCAGCGCTCGCGCTGCTCCTCGGTGGCCACGGGGTCGAGCATGACGACGGTCTGGAGCGAGACCGTGCCCAGCGCCTGCTGGGCCGGTTCGCACCGGCCGATCACCTCGTTGACGTAGGCGTAGTCCAACATGGACAGTCCGCCGCCGCCGAGGTGCGCGGGATGGCCGATGGCGTAGAGGCCCTCCGCCTTGGCCTTCTCTTCGATCTCCTTCAGCAGGGTTCGGGCGGGCGGGCCGCCGTGGCCGAGCTCGAGCTCGACGGGAATCAGGTGGTCGTCGATGAACCGGGACACCCGGTCCCGGATCGGCCGGACGCTCTCGGGGATGGTGAACACGCGAAGGTCTCCGGATCTCTCAGTGCCCAGTCAGGTCGAGCAGGGTCAGGGTGTGGGTGCCGCCGCGGGCACTGACGTCGGGGACGAGCAGCGCGGGCTCGCCGCCGAGCGCCTTGGGGTAGCAGACGTTGATGTCGGCGGGGCTGCCGATCCCGTCCGAGCCCTCGAACTCCAGCCGGGTCCGGGTGCCGTCGGGGCGCAGCAGGTAGATCTCGGCGAGGGCGGGGTTGCTGACGACGACCGCGCCGCGCCGGGTCACCGAAATGCCGTCGAGGAAGCCGCCGGGCGGGCCGCCGAGGTCACGGAAGCGCGGCTCCGGCTGCTTGCCGGACGCGAAGTTCTCGGGCAGCAACTGGTACGCCCCACCGCCGACCGGGCACTGCGCCTCGCAGCTCACCGCCCACACCGAACCGTCGGCCGGGGACACGGTCACGCCGTTGACCCAGCCCGGCATCATGACCACCCGCTGGATCGTGCCCGCCGCGGCCGGGTCGCCGGCCGCGATCGCGTCGAGCGAGGAGTGCGGGATGCGGTAGACCGCGGCGTCCACGGGTGGCGGCAGCGCGCCGGCGGGGTTGGTGTTGGGAATGTCGGACACGTAGACGTCGCCGTTGGCGCCCACGGCGAGGCCGTTCGGCTGCTCGAACGCGTTGAACGCGCCGGCGACGACCGACCCCTGCCACAGCGGCAGCGGCGGGAGTTTCTCCCCCGTCAGCGGGTTGTAGGCCAGCACCTGCGGCCGGACATCCGGACCGTCGGGCAGGACGGTCTCGCCGTCCGCGGTGATCGGTTTGCCGCCGGAGGCGGCGAACACGGTGCCGGCCGGATAGGTGGCGGTCCCCTGCCGCAGCACGTCCGTGCCGAGGGTTCCGGTCAGTCCCTCGATCAGCCGCTCGGCGACCGGTTCCAGGCCGTTGCCGGTGAACCGGACCGTGCTGACGTAGGACTCACCCTGCCGGTAGGTCAGTCCCTTGCCGCCGCGGAAGGCCGGCACGAGCGTGATCGCCGCGTTCGAGACGACGATGGTTTCCCCGTCGGGCAGCATCTCCGCGCTCTCCGGGTTGGTGAACCCGTCGATCCTGCCCAGCACCTCGACCTCGGTCAGCTCCGACACGCCTCGCTCCTCTCGTTGATGCGGTTCACCGGGCGCCGGCGCGCAGCGGAACGTCCCGCCTGCCACTGGACACCTGTCCCGGATAGCCACCGCCCCCGTGCTCGGCGTCGACGCGGTCGCGGTCCACCTGCCCGTTGGCCTGTTTCGGCAGCGAGCCGACGAACACGACCTCCCGGGGCTTCTTGTACGAGGCGATCGACGACCGGCAGTGCTCGACGAGCTCCTCGGCGGTGACGGTGCTGCCCTCGGCTCGCACGACCACGGCCTTGACCGACTGGGTCCAGCGCTCGTCCGGCACCCCGATGACGCAGGCCGCGGCGACACCGGGGTGCGCGGTGAGGCAGCGTTCGACCTCGAACGGGTAGATGTTCTCCGAGGCGGACTTGATCATCCGCAACTTCGGCCCGACGAAGTGGATCGACCCGTCCGGGGCGCGCTTGCCCAGGTCGCCGGTGTAGTGCCAGCCACCGCGCCGGCGCTGCGCGTTGAGTTCGTCGCGGTGGAGGTAACCGGTCATGACGACCGGGCCCCGGCAGATGATCTCGCCGGTCTCCCCGTCGGGCACGTCCGCGCCGGTGTCGTCGACGATCCGCACCTGGCTCAACGGCGCGGGCCTGCCGTAGATCGAGTCGGTCTTGCGGCCGAGCCCGTAGCTGGTGATGAGGCCGGACACCTCGGACTGCCCGTAGCCGCCTGCTCGCCCGGTGGCCGGGTTGGCGCTGGGCGTGCACATCGTCCAGGTGGCGGGGTCCGGGTCCGGCCAGAGGCTGGTGAGGTCGAAGCGGCCGCCGGCGTTGATCTCGCGGATGGCCTCGAGGGTGGGCGCCATGATGAAGGCCCGGTTGCAGCGTTCGGCTTCGATGACCGCGCACATCTCCTCGGGGTCGACCCGGGCGACGACGACGTTCGTCCCGCCGTGCACGAGGGTCGCCAGCGTGGTCATGAGCGTGCCCAGGTGGAACATGGGCCCCGAGTTGAGGAACACCGTGGCATCGCTCAGTTCCGCGATGCGCCCGACGACCAGGCCCTCGATCAGCGCGGACCAGTGCGAGAGCATCGCGGCGTGCGGGCGTCCCTCGAACGCCGCGGTGTAGATGCCGAGCACCGGGCTCGCGGGATCCACGTCGACGCCCGGGTCGGTCGCGTCCCCGGACTCCAGGAACTCTTCGTAGCTGCCCGGTCCGGTGGCGTCGTGGCGAACCCACAGTGAGCCGGCCGCGCTCGCGGACTGCTCCCGGGCCGCCTGGACGGTCACGCCGATCTCCGCGTCCTGCCAGACGACCACCCGAGCTGCGACGTCGTCGATGACGAAAGCGAGCTCGTCGGCGGACTGCCGCCAGTTGACCGGGATCACCGCCGCGCCCAGCTTGGCGCAGGCGCCGAGCAGCTCCAGCAGCCGGAACGAGTTCTGCCCCAGCCACAGGACACGCTCGCCCGGGCCGGCGCCGTGCGCGGCGAGGGCGTTGGCGAGCTTGTTGACCCGGTGGTCGAACTCCGCGTAGGACAGGCGCACGGCGTGATCGACCGTCGCCGTCAGCCCTCCTCGACTGCGGCGGTGTTCCCGGAGCACGTCTCCCAGCGTGATCGTCGACGCGTCTCCGAACGGCCCCATTACCGCACTCCTCCCGTATGAGCATTGCTTTCAACCCCGACAGCTAATTAGTATCCTCAAAATGAACGACGGGTCAAGCCACAGTCGAGGAGGACCACGGGTGACCGAACGAAGCGAGGACCAGGAGCTGTACGACCCCGAAGCCCAGACGCTGGCTCCGGAGGAGAACCGCCGGCGGGCGTTCGCCGGACTGCAGGGTGAGTGGGACCGGGTCTGGAGCAACCCCTACTACAGCAACCGCTACCGCCAGGCGGGCCTGGAACCGGGTGAGCTGCCCCCGCTGGACGAGATCCCGCGCACCACCAAGAACGACCTGCGGGCGGACGTGCAGGCCAACCCGCCGTTCGGCACCCACCGGTCCGTGCAGCTGGAACAGGCGCGGCGCGTGGGCACCTCGACCGGGACCACGGGCAAGCCGTGGCTGGTCCTGTGGACCGAACGCGACATGGCGGTGGCCATCGACGTGCGGTTGCAGTACCTCTGGCGGGTCGGCATGCGCCCCGGCGGGCGGTTCGCCCACAGCTGGCCGACCGGTCTCTACTCCACCGGCGTGCTGGCCGGGCGCGACTTCCTCAAGCTCGGGATCATGGAAATCCCGTGCGGACTGCCCAGCACCGACAAGGACATCGAGATGCACCTCGACCTGTGGCAGCTGCTCTCGCCCACGGGCTTCATGCTGACCGGCTCCCAGGTGCAGATCTACGAAAACGCCGCCGCGCGGCAGGGCCTCGACCTGCGCAAGCTGTTCAACGAGGCGTCCCTGCTGATCGTCGAGGCGCTCTACCAGTTCGAGGAGCCACGGCGGCAGTTCGAGCAGACCTACGGCGTCCGGCTGCACAACATCACCGGCGCGTCGGAGATCCCGGGCTACTCCATCAACGACTGCCGCTTCCACACCGGGATGCACGTCCCGATGGGGCATCACTGGATCCAGGTCGTCGACCCGGTGACCGGCAAGGAGGTGCCCACGGGCGAGCGCGGCCACCTGGTGATCAACTCCTACGACCTCGACGCGTTCTACCTCCGCTACGACGTGGAGGACATCGTGGCGGCCACCGACGAGCCGTGCCCGTGCGGCGAAACCGGTCAGCGGTACACCTTCCTCGGCCGCGGCGCGGACCGCGCCGAGGTCGGCGGGAAGATGGTGCTGCCGATCGACATCCAGCTGGCGCTGTTCCCGCACGGCTCGCCCGAGTTCCAGTTGCGCCCCGGGCAGGGCAGCGAGATCCAGCTCAAGGTGGAGACCGAGGACGAGCAGTCGGCGCGACGGGTCGAAGGGATCCTCCGCGAGGACCTCGGAGTGCCGGTGAAGGCCGAGTCGGTGCCCGTGGGCAGCCTCCCGCGCTCGACGTTCAAGCCGCGCCGCGTCGCGAGCTGACCGGCCACCAGGCGAAAGGAAGGGCACACGTTGAGCACCACATCGGTCACCGAGGACTTTTCGCAGCTGCGTGCGGACTGCGAGTTCCGCGCCGAGGTCCACGACGAGCGCTACCGCGTCCGCGAGGCCATCGGGGTCGGGGAATGGCTGTACGACCCCCAGCTGCGCTTCGCCACCGCGGACGGCGCGGTCGTCCTGAGCGACATCGGCGGACAGCCCGAACGCGGGTTCGACCCGACTGCCGGCCACGGTGCCATCTACCGGTTCACCGCCGACGACCGCCTCGAGACGATCTCGCCCCCCGGGATGCACGGCGTGACCGCGCCGCTGCGGCCGGAGCAGGCGCCGCCGTGGTTCGGCGGCTGGGGCGGGCACCTGTTCTTCATCGCGCAGGCCGAGTCCGGGCGCGTCGGGGCCCACAAGGGACACCGGCTCTACCGCATGGACCCCGCCGACGGGATCCCGCACGCCTTCGCGGACCTGCCACACCACGGACCGGTCGGCGACGGCGTTCCCGGCGCGGGAATGACCGGGACCTTCGGCCCGAAGGGGAGCCCCCACGAGGGCTACCTGTTCTGCCAGTCGCTGGTCAACTGCGTCGTGTACCGCGTCGACCCCGACGGCAACGCCGAGCCGTACCTGGTGATGGCCCCGCCGCTGGTGGAGCGGCCCATGATGCCGTTCCTGACGTTCGTCGCGCCCGACCACTCGCAGTGGCGGGACGTCGCGGGCGAGGTGATCATCGCGACGCGCGCGACGACCTACCTCGAGCACGGCGAAGCCAAGACCGACCTCCAGTACTGGCGGATCGACGACAGCGACCGCTCGGTGCACCCGGTCCCCGGCATCCAGTGGCGGGCGGGGCCGATCGCACCCGAGGGGTTCGGCCCGTACGCCGGGCACATGTTCACCGTCGACGAAGGGTCGACGAACCTGCTGCACGCGTCGATCAACGAGCTCAACGCCAAGCCGCTGCCCTACGACGCGCGCATCCTCCGCATCGCGCCGGACGGCAGTGAGCACGTGTTCGTCGACGGCATCCAGGGCGGCAGCACGACGCTGGTGTTCGCCGGGAACCGCCTGGTCGCCGCCTCCTCCCGGAAGAGTTACTCCACCGGCGAGTACCACGAGCCGGACGGTTCGATCTTCGTCGTCGAACCCGTCGGGAGCTGACCGGTGGGCCGGTCCGGTGTCCCGCCGGACCGGCCCCCGGGTCACCCGCGGGTGGCCCACTCCTCGAAGTCGTCGTCCGTCCGCCCGGTCCGTTCGCGGATCATCCCGGCGACCGCCTCCGACGTCGGCATCCGCAGCGGGACGCGCTCCGCCTCCACCGCGCGCACCACGACCTCGGCGACCTCCTCGGAGGTCTGCGCGGGAGCGTTGGCCGCGGCCTGGGCCGTGGCCCGCGCGGCCACCTCGGCGTAGGGCCCGGGAGCTACGTCGGCAGCCAGCCGCTTCGCGCTGAAATCGGACTTCACCGCGCCGGGTTCCACCAGCACGACGTCGATCCCGAAATCGCGCACCTCGAACCGCAACGACTCGCTCAGCGCCTCCAGCGCGTGCTTGCTCGCCGCATAGTGCCCCGTCAGCGGCATGGCGCGCCGCCCGGCCACCGACGAGACGTTCACGATGCGGCCCGCGCCCCGCTCCCGCATCGCGGGGAGGAACGCCCGCACGGTCCGCACGGGGCCGAGCACGTTGGTCTCCCACAGGGTGCGGAGCGCCTCGTCGCCCACGAGCTCGACGGGAGCGCGCAGGCCCCGCCCGGCGTTGTTGACGAGGACGTCGACCGGGCCCACCTTGTCCGCGGCGGCGGCGACCGAGTCCGCGTCCGTGACGTCGAGTTCGACGGCGACTGCGACGTCGAGGTCGCCGATCGACTCGATCCTGCGCGCGGTGGCGATCACCTCGTGGCCGCGGGCCGCGAGCTGGATCGCGCTCGCGCGCCCCACCCCGCTCGAACATCCGGTGACGAGCACGCGACGGCTCCGCATGAGCTGGACCTCCTTGGCCTCGACAGTGAGAAAATGAGTATACTTAGTTTGTGTCACCGACGACAACGCGCACGATCGGCCCAGTTCTGGTCATCACGATCGACCGTCCCCATGTCCACAACGCGGTCGACCACGCGGTCCTGGTGGGCATGCGCGCCGCGCTCGAGCGCCTGGAGTCCGCGCCCGAACTCCGCGCCGGAGTGCTGACCGGCGCCGGTGCCACGTTCTGCTCGGGAGCCGATCTCCGGGCACGCCTGGCCGGTGAACGGGTGGTGGACGACAACGGCTTCGCCGGCCTCACGCGGCGCCGCCGGACCAAACCCCTCATCGCCGCGGCGGAAGGCAACGCACTGGGCGGCGGAATGGAGCTGGCCCTGGCGTGCGACATCGTGGTGGCAGCCCGGGACGCCCGGTTCGGCCTGCCCGAGGTGCGCCGCGCGGTGCTCGCCGCGGAGGGCGGGCTCTACCGCAGCGCCTCGGTGCTCGGCCGGAAGGTCGCGATGCAGCTGGCACTGACCGGCGAGCCGATCGACGCGGAGCGGGCCCACCAGCTGGGGCTGGTGAACGAGCTGACCGACTCCGGCAAGGCACTGGAGACCGCAGTGGCGATCGCCGAACGGATCGCGGCCAACGCCCCGGAGTCGGTCCGCCAGAGCAAACGGGTCATCGACGAGTCCGCGGGCCTGGCGGAGGACGACGCCTGGGCGCTCACGCAGGAGGCCTACGCGGCGGTCAAAGCGAGCCCCGAGTTCCAGGAGGGGGCCCGGGCATTCGTGGCCCGCAAGGGCGCCCGGTAGCTCACCGTCGACTGCGGGGCATAGCCGCCGGGCGCGTCGCACTCGGATCAGGCCCACTCCGGCGGGCGCTTCTCGAAGAAGGCCTTCGGACCCTCCTGGGCGTCCGGGTGGTGATCGCCGTGGGCGCGCAGGACCGGCCAGGCGATCCGCAGCGCGTCGTGCAGCGGACGGTCCAGCGCGTCCCACACCACCTGCCGGCTCGCCGCGATCGCCGCGGGCGACCCCGCCGCGACCGCCCGCGCCAGCTCCAGCGCGCGCTCCTGGAGCTCGGCGGCCGGGACGACCTCCGTCACCAGGCCCATCTCGAGGGCGCGCCGGGCGTCGATCCGCTCCGCGCGCCCGAGCAGCATCATCCGCATCACGGCCTGGTGCGGGACGCGGCGCGAGAGCACGATCGTTTCGACCGCGCTCACCTGGCCCACCGAGACGTGCGGGTCCAGGAACGTGGCGGAATCGGCGGCGATCGTGAAGTCGGTGTCCGCGACGAAGTGCAGCCCGCCGCCCGCGCACACACCGTTGACCGCGCAGATCGACGGCTTGCGGACCTTGTTCTGCAGCGGTGTGAAGCGGTTCTCCCGCTCGAAGATCCCGGTCCGCGCGCGAGAGCGGTCGGCGACCGTGCCGACGTCGGCACCGGAGCAGAACGCCCGCTCCCCCGCCCCGGTGACCACCGCGACCCGCGCGTCCGGGTCGGCGTCGAAGGCGGGCCAGAACTGGGCCAGCTCCTCCAGCATGGCCGGCGAGATGGCGTTCATGCGCTCCGGGCGGTTCAGCCGGACGACGACGACACCTCCCTTGCCGACCTCGACGTCGAGGGTCTCCCAGGGGCCGATCAAGTCCATTGTGTACTCCGATCTGAGGATCCCAGGTGCGCTGCGGTCACAACGACGGGTTGAGCCCGCCGGCCACGGTGAGCGCCTGGCCGCTGATGTTCCGGCTGCCCGCCCCGAGCAGGAACTCCACTGCGTCGGCGACGTCGTCCACTGTGTTGGGCCGCCCGAGGGGGTTGTGCGCCGCCCAGTCCTGCACCCAGGTCCCGTCCGGCCGGTCCACGACGGTCGTCGTCGTGGCGCCGAGCACGATCACGTTCACCGTGATCCCGTGCGGCCCCAGTTGCGTGGCCGCCGACCGGGTCAGCGCCACCAGCCCGGCCTTCGCCGCCGCGTAGTGGGCGCGGTCGGGCGAGCCCGCCCACGATGTCGATCCGATGTTGACGATCCGGCCGCCCCCGGCGTCCACCATGACGCGCGCGGCCTCCTGCAGGCACCGGAACGCCGAGGTCAGGTTGATGTCGAGCGTGCGGGACCACTGGTCGTCGGTGATGTCCAGGAGGGGCTGGTTCAACGGGCCCTTGACCCCACCGGCCACGTTCACCAGAGCGTCGAGCCTGCCCCACCGGGCAACGGCGTTCTCGCGGAGAGCGACCGCGGTGGCCCGCTCCGACACGTCGCCGGCGACGGTGACGACGGTGGCGCCGTCGGCGCACAGCGCCTCCGCCGTGGTGGCGAGCCGGTCGGCCGACCGGTCGTTGAGGACGAGCGCGTGGGTAGCTGCGAGGCGCCGCGCGATCGCCGCCCCCATCGGCCCGCCCGCCGCGGTCACCACGGCTACGGGCCGCTCCGCCGCTCCCTCCGTCACGGCGAAAAGAGTATCATCTTGTGCCACTCTGGAGGTGTTCATCTCCGCCATCCTCTCGCATTTACCCGGCACTTGGCTCTACGATAGTCAGCATCTCACCTATTTAGTATCCTCTATGCGGAGGGAAGATGGAATTCCAACTCACCGCGGAGCAGGTCGGGCTGCAGCAGAGCGTGCGTCGCCTGCTCGCGGCACGGGCCGCACCGCGCAGCGCCTTCACCGAGGAGGCACCGGCGCAGGCGCGAGCGCTGTGGGCGGCGCTGAACGACGTCGGCCTGGGCGCGCTCGGCCTCGACCTCCCGCAGTACGAGCTGACCTCCACCGCGATCGAGCAGATGCTGGTTGCGGAGGAACTCGGCCGGGCCGTCGCGCCCGTCCCGTTCACCGGCGTGGCCGCGGCCACCTCGCTGCTGTCGCGCGGTACCGAACGCGCCGCCGCGCACCTGCTGGAGCAGGTCATCGAAGGCCGGATCACCGTGGCAGCGCTTCCGGCCGCCACCGGCGCCGGGGTCGACGTGAAGGCGGCGGCCGGGGACGAGGGCTGGACGGTCGACGGGGAAGTCGCGATCGTTCCGGGCGGCGCCTGGGCGCAGACCCTGCTGGTCGTCGCGCACACGACGAGCGGCACCCCGGCCGTGCTCGCGGTCGAACTCGACGCACCAGGGGTCACCACGACGCCGTTGCCCGCGATCGACCCGACCGTGGGCCTGGCCCAGGTCGGCTTCTCCCGCACCCCCGGCGTCCCGGTGCTGGTGCGCGACGCGGACGAAGCGATCTCCGCGGCGAGCGCACTGGCCACCCTGCTCGTGGCCGCCGAGTCCACCGGGGTCGCGGAACGAGCGCTGCGGATCGCCGCCGAGTACGCGCTGACCCGCAGGCAGTTCGGTCACCCCATCGGCGCCTTCCAGGCCATCAAGCACAAGTTGGCCGACATGCTCGTCCTGGTCGAGAACGCGCGGTCGGCCTGCTACGGGGCCGCCTGGCAGCTCTCCGCCGGTGCGGAGGCCGACCTCTACGTGGCGATGGCGAAGGCCGTCGCGTCGGAAAGCGCCACGCAGGTCGCGGCCGACGCGCTGCAGATCCACGGCGGCATCGGCTGCACCTTCGAGCACGACATCCACCTCTACCTGCGCCGCGCCAAATCCGGGCAGCTCCTGTACGGCGACACGGCCGAGCACCTCGACGTGATCGCGGCGGCGCTGCTCGACGAGCCCATCCCTGGAGGAGCGACCCGATGACCGAGGTGACCAGCACGTCCGCGCAGAGCACCGGGGAGTTCCGCGCGGAGCTGTCCGCATGGCTCGACGCCAACCTCCCCGAGGGCTGGGGCACCCCCGCGTTCCGGATGCCGAAGGGCGCCGAGCCCCGCCGCGAGTTCATCCGCGACCTCCAACGCCGCATGGCGGCGGACCGCTGGATCGCGATCCACTGGCCCGCCGAGTTCGGCGGCCGTGGCGCGACCATGGACCAGCAGATCGCCTACCACGCCGAGCTCGCCCGGCGCGGCGTGCCGCGCCCGCTCGGGCACATCGGCCTGAACCTGTGCGGGCCGACGATCATCCGGCACGGCACCGACTGGCAGCGAGAGCGCTTCCTGCGGCCGATGCTCGTCGGCGAGGAGATCTGGTGCGAAGGCTTCTCCGAGCCCGGCGCCGGCTCCGACCTGGCCGGGCTGCGCACCCGGGGCCGCATCGAGGGCGACGAAATGGTCATCGAGGGCCAGAAGACCTGGAACACCGGCGGCCACTACGCGCAGTGGATGTTCGCGCTCGTGCGGACCGACCCGGACGCGCCCAAGCACAAGGGCCTGTCGTTCGTCCTCATCCCGATGGACGCGCCCGGGGTGACCGTGCGGCCGATCGAGCGGATCTGCCGCGAGCACGACATCAACGACGTCTTCCTCGACTCGGTGCGAATCCCCCTCACCCACGTCGTGGGGCCGTTGCACGGTGGCTGGGGTGTCACCCGCACCACCCTCAACCACGAGCGCTACACGCAGTTCCTGGCCTCGCAGATCGGGTTCCGCCGGACCCTGGACAAGGTCGTCGACCTCGCCCGCCGCACCAGCCCGCTCGGCAAGCGCCCCGCCGACCGTCCCGAGGTGCGCAGCGCGCTGGCCCGCAAGTGGATCGCCAGCGAGCTCATCCGGTTGCACGGCCTGCGCAACATCGCCAGCGTGCAGTCCTCGGGCGAGCCCGGGCCGGAAGGCGCGATCATGAAGGCGTTCGGGCAGGAGCAGGAGAAGCAGCTCCACGAGCTCGCGATGGACCTCTCGGGAGCGGCCGGCCTGCTCGACCGCGGCTCCGGCCTCGCGCCCGACCGCGGCAAGTGGGTGTTCGGCTACCTGCGCTCGCGGGCGTCGACGATCGCCGGCGGGACCAGCGAGATCCAGCGCAACGTCATCGCCGAACGGGTACTGGGCATGCCGCGCGACCCCTGGCTGGCCCAGGGGAGCTGACCCGGACGACGAAGGGCTCGGAGCCGGCCGGCTCCGAGCCCTTCGTCGTGGACGCGCTGTGCCGGTCAGCCGTGCGACGAGGCGGCGGTCGCCGCCGCCCTGAGCCCGAACACGGCACCGAGGGACAGGCCGCCGGCGTAGCCCCCGTCGTAGACGCCGGCGCCGTCGGCGCCCGCCGCGAGCAAACCCGGGACCGGCTGTCGGTTCTCGCCGAGTACCCGCGCTTCGGTGTCGATGCGCACGCCGCCGTGGGTGAAGGTGATCGCCGGCTGGCACTCGCTCGCGAAGAACGGGGGTTCGGCGATGGGGCGCCGGTT
Organism: Amycolatopsis thermophila; assembly: GCF_030814215.1. NCBI lineage: Bacteria > Bacillati > Actinomycetota > Actinomycetes > Pseudonocardiales > Pseudonocardiaceae > Amycolatopsis > Amycolatopsis thermophila. The sequence goes on from NZ_JAUSUT010000001.1 coordinate 6,969,639, forward strand.
CTTCCGCCGGGCGGGGGCCAGCGCCTCCGGATCGCCGGCCAGCCCGGCGTTGAACTCCGCCACCGACCGGACGACGCCCTCGGCGTCGTACCCCCACGCCGCGATCTTCTGGGCCAGCTCGCCGATCGTGTCCGCGTAGGCTACGTGGGCGCCCTCCCGCTCCGCCTCGCGCGGCAGGTCGATCGCCTCGACGCCCTTGAGCGGCGTGGTGGTGGCGTTGGTCCGCCGGGTCAGCTCGTCCGCCACGATCACCGCCCGGGCCCCCGGTAACCGCACGAGCGCCTGGGAATTGCGGTAGTGGCCCAGCGACTCGTCGGTGAACCGCCGGCCGTCGCGGCCGAGCATGATTCCCCACACGCTGTAGAAGGACTGCGCCAGCCGCAGGAAATCGCCCGGCACCAACGGTTTCGACAACGGGTACGCCATGACGTGCCCGTAGAAACCAGACATGCCCGCAGAGAGCGCGCCGCCCGCCGACCGGCCCAGCCGCAGCCCCGCGCCGTCGCTGCACGGGTTGGAGCGCACCAGCATGTCCGCCGCCTGCTCTCCGATGAACTCACGGCGCAGTTCGGGATCGCCCTGGAAACCGCCCGTGGCGAGCACCGTCCACGGCGCCCGGACGCGGGTCCGGCCGTCCCGGTCCGCGACGACCCCTCCGGTGACCGCGCCGTCCTCGATCACCAGCCGCTCCACCTCGGCTTCGAGCAGGACGGCCCCGCCCGCCTTCTCCACGAGGCGGCGGGCGGCGTTGACGTAGCCGAGGATGTCGACCAGGTGCCCGATCCCGCCCATGTTGGACGACCGCCGTTCCTCGGACATCTCGACACCGAGCGAGGCGATCCAGGCGATGGCGTCGGCGTGCCCGTCGACGAGCACCCGGCCCAGCTCCGGGTCCCCGTCCGGGTTGCCGGCACGCAGCACCTCGTAGGACTCGGGCCGCCACACGAAGCCGCCGGACAGCAGCGCGGAGCCGCCGACGTGGTCGGCCTTCTCCACCACGACGACGCGCATGCCCTTGGCGGCGGCGGCCCCGGCGGCGGTCAGGCCCGCGATCCCCGCACCGACGACCAGCAGGTCGCACGCGTACTCCTCGATCACCTCGGTCATCCGGCCCTCCGCTGGTTCGACTGCAGGAGAACGCCGTGTGACGGACCCGGCGCCTCCTCACTGGAAAGGTGGCAGGCCACCCGGTGGTCACCCGCCGCGAGAGCGGGATTCGACGTCTCGCACACGGCCATCGCCGCCGGGCAGCGGTTGCGGTAGGCGCAGCCGCTCCCGATCTGCGCCTCCTGAAGCCGTTCGCCCTTGACCAGGGTGTCGGCCTCGCCGTCCCGTGGTCCGAAGTCCGGACGCGGCACCGCGGCGAGCAGTGCCTTGGTATACGGGTGACGAGGCGAGTCGAACACCTCGCGCGTTGGGCCGCTCTCGACGACCTGACCCGCGTACATGACCGCCACCCGGTGGGCGAAGTGCTCGACCACCGACAGATCGTGCGAGATGAACAGGTAGGACACGCCCGTCTCCGCCTGCAGGCCGACGAGCAGGTTGAGGATCTGGCCCCGGATGGACAGGTCGAGCGCGGCGACCGGCTCGTCACACACGATCAGCGACGGGTTCGTGGAGATCGCGCGGGCGATGGCCACCCGCTGGAGCTGCCCGCCGGAGAGCTCGCGCGGGAGGCGCTCGCCGAACTCGGGGTCCAGGCCGACCCGGACGAGGAGTTCCGCCGCCCGGCCCTGGCGCTGCGCCGCGGTGGTGCCGCCGTGCACGAGCAAGGGCTCCACAATGGAGTCGGCGATCGTCATCGTCGGGTCGAGCGAGGAGAACGGGTCCTGGAAGACCATCTGCATCCGGGGGCGCATCCGGCGCAGGTCCCGCCGGGACAGCCCGCGCAGGTCGATGTCCTCGAACAGCACGGTGCCCCGGTCCGGCTCCATCAGACGGAGAACGAGCCGGCCGACGGTCGACTTGCCCGCACCGGACTCCCCGACGACGGCGACGGTCTCCCCCTTGCCGACCGTGAAGTCGACCCCGCGCACGGCGTGCACGGTTTGCCGCCGTCCGAACCGGCCGCTCGTGTAGGTCTTCGTGAGGTCGGTGGCGGTCAGCACGGTCTCGCTCATGCGACTCCCTCCAGGCTGAGCTCCCGGGCCCGGAGACAGCGGACCCGGTGGGGAACGGGGCTGTCGGGCCCCGCGGGCTCGATCACGTCCAGCGGGACCGGTGCCGTGTCGCAACGGCCCGCCTGCGCATGCGGGCACCGGCTGGAGAAGTGGCACCCGGTGGGCCAATGCCCGGCCTTGGGGACCGTGCCCGGGATCGAGCCGAACCTGCGGGCCTCCTCACCACTCCGCGGGATCGAGGAGATCAACCCGTGCGTGTAGGGGTGGCGCGGCCGGCGGAAGAGCTGCTCGGTGGGGCCCTCCTCGACGATCTGCCCGGCGTACATCACCGCCGTGCGGTGGCAGATCTCGGCGACCACGCCGAGGTCGTGGGTGATGAACAAGACACCCAGGTTCATCTCGCGCTGGATCCGGTCCAGCAGTCTGAGCACCTGCTTCTGGACGGTGACGTCCAGTGCGGTGGTGGGCTCGTCGGCGATCAGCAGCTTCGGCGAGCACGCGAGCGCGATGGCGATCATCACGCGCTGGCACATCCCCCCGCTGAGCTGGTGGGGGTACGCGCGAGCGCGCTCGCGCGCCCGCGGGATCTCGACGAGTTCGAGCAGCTCGACGGCGCGGGCGTGCGCCTGTGACCGGCTCATGCCGCGGTGCACGCGCAGCGGTTCGGCGATCTGGTCGCCGATCGTGAAGGCGGGGTTGAGGCAACGCAGCGCGTCCTGGAAGATCATCGAAAGCTCGGCGCCCCGCAGCCCCCGGACCTGCTTGCGCTCCATCCTCAGCAGATCCCGCCCCTCGAACTCGATGGAACCGCCCGACACCTCGAGGGAACGTGGCAGGAGGCCCATCGCGGCCAGCGAGCTCACGGTCTTGCCCGAGCCGGACTCGCCGACGAGGCCGACCATCTCGCCGGCGCGCACGGTGAAGCTGACGGAGTCGAGGATCGGGACCAGGGTGCGCCCCCGGCGGACCCCGACCGAGAGGTCGCGGACGGCCAGCAGCGCCGTCGTGGTGCCGGCGGCCGGCTCCTGGATCACGGTCATGACCGCCGGCCTCCCGAGACGATGGCGTCCCGCAGACCGTCGCCGAGGGACGAGAACAGGAACACGATCACCGCGATGACGATGCACGGCGGGAAGATCGGGAACGCGAGCTCCCGGATGTGGGTGAAGGCGTCGCGGGCCATCGTGCCGAGGCTGACCGCCGGCGGCTGGGCGCCCAGTCCCAGGAAGCTCAGGCTCGCCTCGGCGATGATCGCCAGGCCGATCGAGAACGTCACCTGGACCAGGATCGGCGCCACCGCGTTGGCGAAGACGTGCCGGCCGAGGATCCGCGGCGTGGTGCAGCCGATGGACCGCGCGGCCTCGACGAAGCTGTCCTTCGACACCGAAGCGGCGACGCCGCGGGTGACGCGGTAGAACCGCGGCGCCAGCGTGACGCCGACCGCCAGCATCGCCGGGACGACACCGCCGCCGTAGGCGCCCACGATGGCCAGGGCGAGGATCAGCGGGGGCAGGCTGAGCAACGTGTCGGACACCGTGTTGCTGATCGCGCCGAACGCGCCGCCCCGGTAGCCGGCGAGCAATCCGGCGGGCACTCCCAGTACGACGGCCGTGCCCACCGCGAGCAACCCGGCGAGCAGGCTCAGCCGGGTGCCCGCGAACACCAGCGTCAGGATGTCGCGGCCCAGGCTGTCGGTTCCCAGCAGATGACCTCCGCCGGGCGTCTGGAGCCGGTTCATCAGATCCTGCTGATTCTCCCCGTACGGGGTCAGCAGCGGCCCGAGGACCGCGGCCAGTACCAGCACGACGAGGAGCACCAGCACCACGCGGGTACGGCGTTCGGAGAGCAGCATCCGGGCGGTGCGGAACCGCCGGCGCCTGCGGGGCGGCGGGGCCTCCGTGGCCGGCACCGGATCGATCGTGGCGGTCATCGCGGTCAGCCCTTTCGTAGACGCGGGTCGAAGTAGCCGTAGGTCAGATCGACCAGGAGGTTCGTGGCGAGCACGGCGAGGGCGCTGAAGAGCACGAGCGCCTGCACCACCGGGAAGTCGCTGGCCAGCACGGAATTCACCGCGAGCGCCCCGATCCCGGGCATCGCGAACACGATCTCGACCACGACGGTGCCCCCGATGACGCGGGTGACCTGCAGGCCGAGCACGGTCACCGCCGGGATGGCCGCGTTCTTGATCGCGTGCTTGCCGATGACCCGGGTCGTGGTGAGACCCTTGGCGTTCGCGGTGCGGATGTAGCTCTGGTCCAGCACGTCGATGAGCGATCCGCGGATCTGCCGGGCGATCTCGGCAATCGGGTTGACGGCGATCGCCAGCGCCGGCAGGAACAGGTAGCTCAGCCACACGGCGAACCCCTGGGACAGGGGCTGGTAGCCGACCGCGGGGAACAACTTGTACGCGACGGCCAGGATCGTCACGAGCAGCGGCCCGATGACGAAGGGCGGCAGCGCCAGCGACAGCGAGGTGAGTCCCGTCAGCACGTGGTCCACCCAGCTGCCGCGGCGCACAGCAGCGGCCACGCCCAGCGGCACGGCGATGACCACCGCGATCACCAGCGCGACGACCGTGAGCGAGAGCGTCACCGGCAGCGCCTGCAGGATCAGCTCCATCGCACCACGGCCGGGCTGGAGCACGACGGAGTTCCCGAACGATCCGGTCACTATGTCGCCGAGGTAGGCGAAGTACCGCACGACCACGTTGCGGTCCAGCCCGAGCGCGACCCTGGTGGCCTCGATCTGGTCCGGCGTCGCGAAGTCGCCCGCGATCACCCGGGCCGGGTCGCCGGGGACCAGCTCGAGCAGCAGGAACGACACGAGCGTGACGAGCAGGATGATCGGCACCATCCCGACCACCCGCCACGCGACAAATCGGATCATCGCGACACTCCCGTCCGGCAGCCTCGCCGGTCAGGGTCGCGACCCTTCGTCATCGGCAGCACCGTTGCTCCTCCCGTGAAACCACCCTGTTTCCGGAATGAGTGTCCTCTATTAGCGGGGTTCAAGCAAGAGACACCACCGGATCGTCACCAACCGTGACCCCGCTCCCCGATCGGGTCAGACACACCGGGGCCGGGGCGCCGAGTGCTCCCAGTCCGCGAGCAACGTGCGGATCGCCGTGATCAGCGAGAGGGGCTGGTCGAGCATCGGGTGGTGACCGGCAAGCGGCAGCTCGACCACCGGCGCCGCACGCCCCAGCAGCTCGTACATCTGGGCGCCGATCTCGGGCGTGACCAGGCCGCGCTCGGCACGCAGCAGCGCGACCCGCGACACGACCCTGCCGAGCATCTCCGGCCGAGGGCGCGGCTGGGCGAAGATCGCGGGATCGAACTTCCAGGTCCAGCCCCGGCCGGTGTCCCGGAGCGAGCAGGCCGCGACGTGCCGCATCACGAACGGCAGATTGCCCTCCTGCTCCGGCACGGTATGGAACCGGGCGAGCGCGCCTTCGCGGTCCGCATAGGTCCGCAGCGGACCGAAGGCCCGCCTGCTCGCGGCCGCGACCTCCTCGGGACTTCGCTCGCGCACGGGCGAATCGATCACGATGACTCCGGCGACCGTCCCGTCGTGCTCGGCGCCGACCGTCAGCGCGACCCAGCCACCCATGCTGTGGCCGACGACGACCGGGCGCGGCGCCATCCGCGCGGCCTCCACCGCGTCCACGACCTCGCGTGCCCAGCACGAGAGTTCGTAGGCGGGGCGCCGGCCGCTGTCGCCGTGCCCGGACAGGTCGACCGCGATGATGCGGTACTCCGTCCCCAGCATCGGCGCGATGTGGTCCCACCACCGGGAATGCGCCGCCCCGCCGTGGACGAGGACGACGCCGGGCGCGTCCTCGGGTCCCCAGGCGCGCACCGCGATGCGGGCGCCCCCGGATTCCACCTCGTAGGTCGAGCACGGGGTCGCGAGCGCGTCCCGGAACCACTCGGGCGTTTCCACGGGGTCACCTCCGGTTCGGCGAATATCCGACAAAGAGTATCCCCAGTTGATTCGTGCCCGTGTCAGCCACCGAGAGCCACGTGCGCGGCGTAGGCACGCAGATCCTCCTCGGCGGTCCGCGACGAGCGCCAGGGCGCTACGATCACCCGGTCGACCCCGGCCAGGGCGTAGGCGTCCAGATCCCCGGGGCCGGGATCCCGGGCGAGCACCGTGATCGTGAACGGCTCGCCGGCCCGTCCACCGCGTGCCCGCAGCTCCCGGAGTTGCTCGACCCGTGCTCTGGCCGACACCGGATCGTGGCCCATCCCCAGCCAGCCGTCGCCGTGCTCGGCGGCGCGCGCGAGAGCCCGACGCGATTCGCCCCCGACGAGGATCGGTATCGGTCGCACCGGCTTGGGCTCGAAGCCCACCGCCTCGAAGGGGAAGAAGGGACCGTCGGACCCGACGGCCTCGTCGGTCCACAACCGGCGGACCACGCCGATCGCCTCGTCGAGCAGGCGGCCGCGAGCGGCGGGGTCGACGCCGACGGCCTCGAATTCGCTGCGCAGCCACCCCGCGCCGACGCCGGCGAGCGCCCGGCCCCGCGACACCTGGTCGAGGGTGGCGAATCCGCGCGCGCTCACGAACGGGTGCCGCAGCCCGAGCAGGTAGACGAGCGTCCCCAGCTTGACCCGGCTGGTCCGGCCGGCGAGGAAGGACAGGTAGCTCGGCGGGTCGAACAGCGGTGTCGTCCGGGCGAGCTTGTCCTCCGCCCGGGCGCCCGCCAGCTGTCCGTCGAGCCGGTAGGGGATCGCCAGGTGGTCCGACATCCAGACCGACTCGAAGCCGAGCGCCTCGGCGAGGACGGCCACCCCCTCCCAGGCCGCCGGGTTCAGCCGGCCCAGCGTGATGCCCAGCTGAACGGGCGGCGGGGCCGAGGTCACGGACGCTCGCGGTCAGCCGCGCGGCCGCGCTCGCGCTGGGCTCGCGCGACGCTCTCCGGCACCGCCGGCGGCACGGGCAGTTCCGGCTGGGGCTGCTCGCGTGTCGGCAGGAGCACCGTGGCCTCCCCCATCGTGGTCTCCACCTCGTCCTGGTTGACGACCGACAGCGCGATCTTCACCACGCCCGGCCGCGGCTTCTCGACGACCGTCCCCTGGACGGTGGACAGATCACCGATGTAGTTGAACCGGCGCAGCTCCAGCCGCAGGCTCGACAGCCAGCCGTCGTCCCCCATCCAGTCGGTCAGCAGGTGAGCCAGCCACATCTGCCGCGTCTGGCCGTAGTCGTAGGGCCGCTGGGCGCCGATCGAACGGGCCCATGCTTCGTCCCAGTGGACCCGCTGCACCACGTCCCAGGCGCCGTAGGCATTGCGGGTGTAGAAAGCCGGCATCTCCTGCCGGCGCTTGGCCGCCAGGCGCAGGGGGCCCCAGCCGTAGTCGCCGCCCGTGCCGAGGCCGATGTGGAAACAGACGACGTCGCTGAGCGTCAACGGCCCCTTGTGCAGCGGGCCGACGACATCGCCCACGGCGACGTCCTCCCACCACCGCGGATCGGCGCCGCGCGGCTTCTCCGCCAGCACCTTCGCCGTGATCTCCTCGATCTGCTCGGCGTCGTAGGACGGCGGCTGGATCACGCCTTCCCGGTTGGCCTTGCGCGAGGACTCGCGCTCCGTGTGGACGTACCAGCTGAGCCGGACCGCGTAGACCTCGCGGGTCTCCCGGTTCTGGTAGGTGTGCTCGTTGTAGCTGATGACGCTCTTGCCGCCACCGAACCGCGACACCTTCTCCTGGACGTCGACCAGGCGGACCGTCTCGGCGATCCGGTCACCGGGCCGGATCGGCCGGTAGAACTGGATCTCCGTGCCGGAGTTGAAGAGGTGGACCCCGGCCAGGGCGCCCTTGGAGCGCGCTCGCACGTCGGCGGGCAGCGGTCCCACCTCGTCCTCGCCCATGGTGAGCAGGTAGAGCGGGGGCGCGATCATACCGCCCCACCGTGTGGAATCGCCGTAGGACGGGTCGTTGTACAAGGGGTTGTCGTCACCGTAGGCCCAGGCGAAGTGCCTGATGGTGTCGGCGTGCGCCTCCAGGTTGTGCGGCGGCTTCGGCCGCCCGTAGGGCACGTCGAGCTTGCTCCGGAACCTCTCGATGGCCTCATCGGTGATCCGGCCGAAGGACTCGGACTTCGTCGTTGTCACAGGCAACCTCGCAATGTCGAATTCTCGCCCTTAAAGAGTATCCTTTATAGCGGCCACGGGGGAAGGGGCACTCTTCGCGGGGTCATACCCCTGGGAGACCTCTGGAAATTTACCTCCGCTATCAGTATCCTCATTATCGCTGCGGTGTGGCGCTGCCCACGGCAGCGTGTGGCGGACAGCCCAGCCGAGAAAGGGAGCGACACCAGTGACGACCTCGCAGGCGACGTCGGAGACCACGTCCATTCCCGCGCACGTCCCACCCGGCCTCGTCGTGGACTACGACCCGCAGAACGGGCCCGAAGTCATGGCGTTCCCCCCGGCCGCGCTGGACGCGTTCCGGGACAAGCGCGTCTTCTACACACCCTTCGGGGGCGGCTTCTGGGTGTTCACGCGCTACGCCGACATCAAGCAGGCCATGCAGGACTACGAGTCCTTCCCGCAGTGGGGCACGATCACCCCCAACTGGACGGGCCGCACCCACATCCCGCTCCGGCTGAACCCGCCCGAGCACCACAAGTACCGCAAGGTGCTGATGACCATGTTCTCCCCACGGCGGTTGAAGGCCCTGGAGCCGATCATCCGGGAGACCGCCCACGAGCGGCTGGCCGAGATCGCCCCGCAGGGTGAGTGCGAGTTCATGAGCGACTTCGCACTCCCGCTGCCCGCGGCGACCTACTGCGTGCTGCTGGGCCTGCCCAAGGAGAACTTCCCCGGGTTCAACCAGCTGTCCAACGACCTGGTCTTCGGCGCCGAGCACATCCGGCGCACGCAGGGTCGCGAGGCCGGGCTGGAGTTCCGCCGGAAGGTCGTCGAGAAGATCGAAAGCATCATCACCGAAGTGATCGCTCAGCGGCGCGAGCAGACCGGTGACGACATCATCAGCTTCCTCGTCGAGGCCGAGATGGAGGGCCGCCCGCTCACCGACGACGAGATCCTGAGCATCGCCTCGCTGCTGTTCTTCGCCGGCACGGACTCCACCGGATCGATGATCGCCTACTCGATGGCGTTCCTCGCCAAGCACCCCGGCCACCGGCAGCGCTTGATCGACGATCCGTCGTCGATCCCCGCCGCGGCCGAGGAGCTCATCCGCGTCCACGGCTTCCACCACAACGTCCGGGACGTCGCGCACGACGTCGAGATCGCCGGCGTGCAGCTCAAGACCGGCGACCGGATCCTGGTGCACACCGGTGGAGCCAACCACGACCCGGAGGCCTTCCCGAACCCGGGCGAGGTCGACTTCGACCGCGACGCCGGCAGCAACCTCACGTTCGGCACCGGCGTCCACCGCTGCCTCGGGGCCCCGCTGGCCCGGTTGCAGCTGAAGGTGGCGCTGGAGGAGTTCAACGCGACCATTCCGGACTACCGGCTGCCCGAGGGCCAGGACATCGAGTACGTCGGCGGCCAGAGCAAGGTCCAGCCGAGGGTGCTGCCCCTGGTGTTCACGCCGCGCCGGACGTCCTGAGCCGAGAAAGCGGATGCCATGAACCACAACCGGGTGCCGAAGGCGCGCCGCCGGCCGGGTTCCGGCGGCGCGCCGCCCTGGTCCATCGCGGACTACCGGGCGCGGTTGGGCTGGCACGTGGAACCACGCGGGGACCAGGCCTGGCTGCAATTGGGCAGCGGCATCGTGGGAGCCTCGGTGCCTGCCCGGCTCGGTCCCCCGCTGGCGGCCGCGCTCGCGGGATCCGGGGAATCCGGACCGGTGCTGGAGCTCGGCTCCGCGGCGCGCTGGATCTTCCTGGCCGACGCCAACGGATACGTGCCCGGCTGGGAGGGAATGCTGTCCGGAGTGGAAGTCCTGGGCTGCCCGGCCTGGATCCCGGTTCCCGCGTCGGGCGTCCTCGGGGGGCGCAGCCGCTGGGTGGCGCCGCCCGACGCGCGGCACCGCTGGCTGCCCACCCTCGCCTCGATCATCGCGCTCGCCCGCCGCGACGAGGTTTCGGCCGCAGCCCGCTCCTGACCCGGGCGCTCAGCCGGCGGCCACCGCGCCGAGGATGAACTCGACCAGCCGTGCCGCGTACTCGGCCGGCCCGGCGGCGACTTCGGCGCGGTGAGCACCATGGTGGCGATCCCGGTGCGCCCGGTCGACGACGTGGTGCGGGGAATGCGGAGTGCGTTGGTGACCAGGGAGACGCGGTGGGAGAAGGCCCGCCCGCGAGCTCGGCAGCAGCGCCTGGCACGACGCCCTGGGAGAACCCGGACAGCCGAAAACCCTGCAGTCCATGCTCGTCAGCGAAGCCTGGGAACGCATCGACGCCGCGGCCGCTGAGCAGGGCCACGACGACACGAAGGCGCTCAAATCGTTCGTCATCGGCCAGGGCCGTCGGCTCCGTCGCCTGCTGCCGAGATCGCCCGGCAACTGGTCGGTGACTGCGAGAACCGGCGGGCTCACCGGCCGGGCTCGCCGGCCCGGGACGAACTCGTGACCGGATCACCCGGCCGGTGATGCCACGGGCCCGGCGGAGCGGACTCCGCCGGGCCCCTGCGCTGTTCAGCGGGACAGCTGGAACCCCTTGTACCCCTCAGCCGTCACCTCATCGCAGATCTTGCGATAAGCCCCGACACCGCCGACATAAGGCATGAAGACACGCGGCTTGCCGGCCACGTTGGCGCCCATGTACCACGAGGCGGCCTGCGGGTACAGGGTGTACCTGGCCACCTCGTCGACGTGCTCCGTCCACTGCCTGGCCGCCTCCGGGTCGGCCTCCGATCGGCGAAGGTCGTTGCGTCGCAGGTGGTCGAGGTGGTCGGCGATCCACTCGACGTGCTGCTCGATCGAAACGACCATGTTGCTGAGCACCGAGGGACTGCCCGGTCCCGTGATCGTGAAGAGGTTGGGAAATCCCGGCACCGCGAGCCCGAGGTACGTCCGGGGGCCTTCGGACCAGGAGTCCGCGAGAGACTGCCCGCCCACGCCACGGATGTTCAACCGGGTCAGCGGTCCGGTCATCGCGTCGTACCCGGTGGCGAACACGATGGCGTCCACCTCGTGATCGACACCTCCGGTACGCAAGCCGTGTTCGGTGATCCGCTCGATCGGGTTCGCCCGGACGTCGACCAGCCGGACGTTGTCCCGGTTGTACGTCTCGTAGTACCCCGTGTCGACGCAGATCCGCTTGCTGCCGATCGGATGGTCCCGGGGGCAGAGCAGCTCCGCGGTTGCCGGGTCCTTCACGATCCGCCGGATCTGGTCGCGAACGTAGTCGGCGGAGATCCGGTTCGCCGCCTCGTTCACCATCGTGTCCGCGAACGCCGACAGGAACGCGGAGCCACCGTTCGCCCAGCGGCGGTCCAGCTCCGCACGACGCTCTTCCTCGCCGAGGTCGAGGGCTTTCTTCCCGGTCGGATGGGCGATCGTGCCGCCGGGCGAGACCCGCGCCTCGGCCCGCAGTGTCGCGTACTCCGCCTTCACCCGCGCCTGGGTTTCGGGATCGAGCGGGCCGTTGTGGGCGGGGATGCTGAAATTGGGGGTGCGCTGGAAGACGGTGAGCTGCCGCGCCGTCTGCGCGATCGCCGGGATGACCTGGATGCCCGAGGAGCCGGTACCGATCACCGCGACGCGCTTTCCCGTGAAGTCGACCGGCTCGTGCGGCCACTGTCCGGTGTGGAACCAGGGGCCGCGGAAGTCGTCCAGTCCCGGGAACCGCGGCACTTGCGAAGCCGACAGGCACCCCACAGCGGTGATCACCCAGCGTGCGCGTACCCGCTGCCCCGCGCCGGTGCGAAGGTTCCAGAGCCCGGCCACCTCGTCGTAGACGACCGACTCGACGGGCGTGGCGAACGAGATGTCGCGGCGCAGGTCGTACCGGTCGGCGACGTGCCTGCAGTAGGCGAGGATTTCCGGTTGCGCCGGGTAACGCTCGGACCAGGTCCACTCCTGCTGCAGCTCCTCGTCGAAGGAATAGCAGTAGAACAGGCTTTCGACGTCGCAGCGGGCACCGGGGTACCGGTTCCAGTACCAGGTTCCCCCCACGTCGTCGCCTCGCTCGAACACGTGTGTGCGGAACCCGAGCTCGCGCAGCTTCTTCAGCATGTACATCCCGCCGAAACCGGCGCCGATGACGCACACGTCGTAGTCGGTCGTGGTCGTGTCCATCACCGCACCACCCGGGTACCAGCGACAGCGGCGATTTCGGCCACCACGTAATCGATCGCGGCGGCGCTCCCGGGCAAGACGTTCACCATCGAGAAGAAGCCGTGCATCTGCGCGTCGAACAGGCGCTTGCGCACCGGGACACCGGCCGCTTCGAGCGCGGCGGCGTAGGCCTCACCCTCGTCCCGCAACGGATCGTGCTCCGCCACGAGCACCACGGCGGGCGGCAAGCCGGTGAAATCGGGTGCCCGCAACGGGCTCGCCTCGGGCTCACCGCGACGCTCGGGCGCCGCGTAATGGTTCCAGAACCAGATCATGCTGTCGCGGCTGAGCATCAGCTGGTTCTCGGGCGCGAGATACGAGGGCGTGTCGAAGTCGGCCGCGGTGACGGGGTAGACCAGCACCTGGAGGGCCAGGTCCGGGCCCGAGCGGTCCCGCGACCGGTGCGCCATGACCGCCGCGAGGTTGCCGCCCGCCGAGTCGCCGGCGACGATCAGTGGCACGGTCGCGCCGGCGATGCCGGTCATCTGCTCGTGCGCCCAGTTCAGAGCCTGCCACGCGTCTTCCACGGCGGCCGGATACGGGTGTTCCGGGGCCTTGCGATAGTCCACCAGAACCACGGCGCAGCCCGTCCGCGCGGCGAGCTGCCGCCCGAGTGTGTCGAACTGGTCGATGTCGCCGAGTACCCAGCCGCCGCCGTGGTAGTAGACGACGAGACCGGCCGGGGCCGCGGAAGGAACGAGCACGCGCACCGCGAAGTCGGTGCCGTCGGTGGTGTTCAGCCGCTCGTTCACGACCCGTGCCATGTCGGGTCCGGGCCCGTATAGCTGGGTCATCATCGGCCCCGACTCACGCGCTTCGCCGGGTTCCATTTCGTGGATCGGTTTCCTGCCGCTTCCAGCCATCTGAGCAAGGAACATCGTCGTCGCCTCGTCCAGCGCCATGCCTGTCGTCCTCATTCCTGCGGAGCGCCACGGCGATCGCCACCGCTGACCAGCGCTCTTTACAGGATGGGTATGTTTGTGACCGCAGTCACCGGTCACCTGGCGAGAGGTTTCCCGCCGATTCCCGCCATTCGGCGAGGGTCACCGGCGATCCGAGTCGCGCAGGCGCCTCAGGATCAGCGCGAACATCATGCGCACGCGCCCGTACGGCTGCGTGATCTCGAAGCCGAGCAATTGCTCCGCCCGCGCGACTCGCGCACTCACCGAATTGTGGTGCATGTGGAGCGAGGCGGCGGCGCGGCGCAGCGACTCGGTCGCTGCCACGGCCTCCAAGGTGCGCAGCATCTCGGGCCCGCCGGGCTCACCGGCCAGCCGGTCCAGTACCTCGACCTCCGCGGTCTCGGCGATGGCATCGGCCGGCAGGTGCTCCGCCAGCAGGGCGAAACAGCCCACGCTCGCCGCGTCGACGACAGCAGCTTCTTCCTTCGGGTACGGCGGGGACGGATGGGTACTGGGCATGGCGAAGCGCAAACAGGTCCTGGCCGCCCGCCACGAACACGGAGCACGCATGCCGGGCAACCTGGGCCCGATGGAAATCCGCGTGCCCACCGGGACGGCGAGGTCCTCGGGGATCTCCTGGGCTGTCACCACCACGTGGACCGATCCGAGCGTGGTGGCGTGCACGTCCCCGAGGTCCCGGATCACCTGCCGCACGTCATCGGCCTCGCCCACGATCGCCACCACCCGCAACAGCGTCACGGCCGAGTAGCCCAGCAGGGCGAGGGCACGGGCCCGTTCCGGCTCTCCCGCGGCGTCCCCCACGACGAGTTCGACCAGCGCTGGGTCGTCGACCTTCGGCAAACGTGACCGCAGGTGACGCAAGGCCACGCCACACGCGACCGACAGCCGCTTGAGCAGGAGCTCGTCCAGCGGGGTCGTCCCTCCCGGTCGCACCAGCCACACCTCGTCCCCGGTGCTGAGCTCCCGGGACAAGCGGTGCCGGCCACCCCGGCGGTCCGCTCCGCACACCAGGTCGAAGACGCCGTCGGTGGTGCGCAAACCGACCGTGCAGCCGGCGAACCCGGCCGCAGCCTCCAGGACGTCCGCCGGCCCGGCGCCACGCTCGATCAGCTCGTCGAAGAACTCGACGAGCCGGACCTCGTCCACCTCGAAGTCGTCGGGAGTGTCCGAACGCGGCGCCGCGCACACCCAGTAAAGGATACGTGAGCCTCCAGGCCGTGTCCTGACAGGGGACCGGCGGTGAGCACCTCGACCGGGTCCACGGCACCTCCGGGATCCGCGCGGCGAGGATCGCCGAGGCCTCCCGATCCACCTCGGAGTACCAGGCTGAGCGGGTCGCGCGGGTGGTCGTACCAGCCCGCTGTCGCCCGGAGGACCTGTTACCGCCCGCTGGCCACCGAAGCCGATCTCGCCAAGACCGTCCGCCAGGTCGAGGAACTCGGCCGGCGCATCGTCGCCGTACAGGCCGACGTCCGCGACACCGCATCCCTGGCGGCCGCCGTCACGGAAGGACTCGCCGAGCTGGGACACATCGACATCGTCTGCGCCAACGCCGGGATCACCGGCCCCATCGGCGAGCCCATCTCCGACGTCAACGAACGCGTCCGCCTCTTCGAGCAGGTCGTCGACATCAACCTCACCGGCGTGTACCGCACCATCGAACTCACCAAGCAACCTCTCATCGACAACGGCCCCGGCGGCTCGGTGATCATCACCAGCTCACTGGCCGGCCTGCGCGCGCTCGGCGCCGGAGGCGGATACACCGAAGCCAAACACGGCCTGGTCGGCATGGTCCGCGCCTACGCCCACGAACTGGCCCCGCACCACATCCGCGTCAACAGCATCCACCCGTCCAACGTACGGACACCGATGATCGTCAACGACGCCACCGTCCGCGCCTTCCGCCCCGACCTGAAGAACCCGACCCTGGACGAAGCCGCGGCAGCACTGCAAACCCTCAACCTGATGCCGGTCCCCTACCTCGAACCGGAAGACATCAGCAACGCTGTGCTCTTCCTCGCCTCCGACGAGTCCCGCTACATCACCGGGATCGCTCTACCCGTCGACGCCGGCGGTGCCATCAAATGACCGGCAGGCGGCGGAGACAACGCCGCCACCCTCCGCTTCTTCGACCGGCTCCTCCCCGGCCGCAGCCCAGCCCCCCGACGTGGCCAGGGCCCTTCCGGTCGCCGCTGGTCGCCGCCGACTCAGGCGCCGTCACCGGCGCGCGAGTTCGGTGAACGTGTCGGCGACCCAGTCGGCAATGAAGGTGCTGACGTGGGGCAGGTGATCGAGCCCGATGTGCTCACTGGCGCCTTCCTCCGGAGTGAACACCCGCAGCTCTCGTTTGGGTGAGTTGACCGCCTGGTCGTAGGAGGCGTGCGCGTATTCGAGCGGGATCTGCCGGTCGTTTTCGCCGTGTACGATGAGGAACGGGACGGCGATTTTCTCGACCACGCCGTCGAGGTGGACGGCGTCGGCGAACTCGATGAACGTGTCGATGTCGTCGTGTCCCCACACCCACAGCACGTGTTCCCAGTAGTGCGGCACCGGCCGCTCGCCCTCGCGTTCGAGGCGGCGGCGCTGTACCCGGCCCCAGTTGTGGTTGGCGCCCCAGGCAACGCAGAGCGCGAACCGCTTCTCGAACGCCGCGGCGCGGGGTGCGTAGTAGCCGCCGAGCGACCAGCCGACGATCCCGATCCGCGCGCGGTCAACGTCTTCGCGCGCTTCGAGCCAGTCGACGGCCGCGCCGGCCCAGGCTTCGGTGTCGATGCGGGCCGTGAGTCCTTGCAGGCGCAGGGCTTCGCCGGTGCCGGGCTGGTCGAGCATGAGACAGGAGATGCCGCGCGCGGCGAGTTCCTGCCAGTGTCCCGAGCTGTACATGTGTTCCTTGGTGGAGTCGAGCCCGTTGACCAGCACGACAACCGGAGCCGACCCGTCGTCGGTGGCCGGTGCCTGGCTGAAGTAGCCCGGCAACGTCGTTCCCTCATACGGGATCGCGACCCGTGACACCCGGCGGTCCCGCAGGTCGAAGGACTTCCGTGCGAGTTCGAGGACGCGGCGGTAGGTGGGCACGCGGTCCGGGTTCGAATGCGCGAGCATCCGTTCCGCCTGGCACAGGTAGTTGGTGGCACGGAAGTACAACTCCCCCGCCGTCCGCACATGCCCGGCCTGCTCCGCCTCTTGGGCCTGTGCGACGAGCTGGTCGGTCAACGCTGCCCAAGCCCGCAGGAAGTCGGCGGTTCCCGCATCCTCGCCTCGGGTCGCGGACTCTCGGATCGGGCGGCAGGCGCGATCGACCTCGTCGATCAGGCCGCCACTGTTCAGCGCGGCGACCACACCCAAGTTCCACACGTAGTTGCCCGGGAAGTACTCGAACAAGTCCAGTCCTTTCTGGATGGTTGACGGAACGGCGTCGCTGACCGACTTCACGCCGCCGTGAGAGGTCGGTCCGCCATCGTCGGGGATCTCCGATCCGGTGATGTACGAGGCGGCGTCGCTGAGCAGGAACGCGACCAGAGGCGCGACCTTACCCACCGTGCCGGGCGCGGCCAAGCGGTGTTTCGGCGACGTTGGCGGCGTGGAAAGCGGGCGCGGCCGAAGCTGTCGTGGGTGTCTCCATGTACCGGGATACCCGGGGTTGACCCGGATCCCGAACGGCCCCAGTGACCACCACGGTTTTTCCCGTGCTCACAACCTTTTTCTAGCTTGTGGACAGGTGTGCGCCGGACGCACCGACGGCAGTTCGGTACCGGCGACGACGGTGTTGCGGAGCGCCCGACGCCTTCGACGGCCATCTCGACGACGTCACTGGGGCGCAACGGTCGCGGGTCCCGCGCGCCCCGCCTGCCCCACAGTTCGGCGAGGCAAGCACCGTTGCCGCAGGTGCCGGAGCCCAGGATCTCACCCGCGCGCACGCCGGTCCCGCGGCCGGCGTAGGCGACCAGCTCCTCGAAAGGCCGGCACACGTTCGACAACAGGTCCTGCACGTTCTCCTCGCCGTTGACCGACACCCGCAGGTCCAGCGCCTGGAACCCGTCACTGTCGCGATAGGACTTCAGCTCGTCCGAGGTGACCAGCCAGGACCCGAGCGTGCTGGCCGCACCCTTCCCCTGGACGGCGCCCAGGTTTACCATCATCTCCCGCCGCTGCAGATCTCGGGCGGACCAGATGGTGTAGCCGACGATGTTCACCTGCTCCGGTGACGGCGACGGCGACGCCGGCTCCCGCCCGACCACGCACGCGACTTCGAGGTCGAAGTCGACCAACCGTGGACCTGGCGGGATCGGCACGTCGTCGTTCACGCCGGTCAACGCGTGCGGGTTGGTGAAGCAGAACGTCGGGGCCTCATCCCATTCCGGCACCACCCCCGCATCATCAACGACGGACGTGGCAACCCGTTCCACGTGTTCCTCGAACGCCACGAAATCCCGCACGGACGGCGGTTCGAGCGGCAGCGGGCGCAGCCCGGCCGGCGGCACCGCGTCACCCGCAGCGCGCGCCGTCGCACCCGCGGCCTGCAGTTCACCCGCCCGGATCAGCTCCAGCACGGTTGTCCCCGCGCGCAGGCGGAACAGCGCCTCACCTTCGAGGGGCCCACAACGGACAGTCCTACCGGCTTCCTCGACGGTCGCGAACTTCATCGCCTGCTCCTCACACCGGCGGGGCCACGAACAGGCCCTTGCCGGGGTCGTTGAAAGACATGTCCGCCACGAACTCGTCCGTCGCGTTCGCGATGCCCCGATGGTCCGACTCCGCGGGATCGACGCCTCCACGGTCCGGCATCGCAAGGCATCAGGGAAGCCGAAATAGCTGATACGACCCATCAGCCCGATGGATAGCCTGCCTTCGTGCACCTGACGAGCCTGGACCTGAATCTGCTCGTGACGCTCGACGCGCTGCTCGAACACCGCAGCGTCAGCCGTGCCGCCGAGCAGATGGGGCTGAGCCAGCCCGCCGTGTCCGCCCAGCTGGCCCGGCTGCGCCGGCATTTCGGCGACGACCTCCTGGCCCGCTTCGGCAACCAGTACCGGCTCACCCCGCTGGCCGTGCAGCTACGCGGCCGCGTCCGCACCGCCGTGACCGGGATCGAGCGGGTATTCGCCGCGGAACCGGACTTCGACCCGGCCACCACCGCACGCGAGTTTTCCTTGGTCATCAGCGATTACGGCGTCGCCGTGCTCGGTTCCGCTCTCGCGGCCACGCTGCAGCGGGAAGCGCCGGACGCACGGGTCCGGTTCATCGCAAACACCCCGGCCGTGGTGGACAACGCGGCACAGGCGCTCACCGGCATCGACCTGCTCGTCATGCCACACGGGTTCATCGACGGGCTCCCCCACCGCGACCTGCACCGCGACGAATGGGTCTGCCTGGTCTCCGGCGAGAACACCGACGTGGGCGCGACGCTGACCGTGGACCAGCTGCGCACGATGCCCTGGGTGGTGAGCTACCACGGGCCCACCGCGTCCACGCCCGCCGCGCGGCAGATGCGGATGCTCGGCATCGAACCCAGGATCCAGGTCGTCACCGAGAACTTCCTGACCGTCCCCGCACTCGTCGCCGGCACCGGGCGGGTCGCCCTCCTGCAACAACGCCTCGCCGAACGCATCCCCGCCGACCTGGGCGTTCGCGCACTGCCCTGCCCGTTCGACGCGAGCCCGCTCGTCGAAGCCTATTGGTGGCATCCGATGTACGAGCACGATCCCGGACACCGCTACCTCCGTGACCTCCTGAGCCGGGTCTCCGCGGAGGTCACGGCCGATATCCAGGGAACTGACAGCGGACCTGGGCAGAAGTAGTTCCGCTCACCACGGGCACAGCTGATGGGCCTGGCCGCGTCGATCGCCGGCCGGACAATCGAGATGGCCGGATCAGCCCGCGGCGACCCGGCCGGCCCCATCGGCCGTCGTCGCCGGCATGCCGCTTTCCCGGAGCGCGACGTCGAGCGCGGAGCCGGGCGGCACCGTGTAGTTCTCGGGCATCATCAGCAGGTGCGCGCCGAGGATGTGATCGCGCGTCGCCGCCACGGCGGCCACCGGATCCCGGGCGTCGCAGGCGTCCAGAATGCGGTCGTGGTCTTCGATCGCGCGCCCCTGCCGGACGTCGAAGTGCAGCCGGAAACGTTCCGCTTGCGCCGAGAGGTCCTGCACCAGCCTGAGCAGCGTGTCGGAACCCGCGGCGCGGTACAGCGTCTCGTGGAAGGCGCGGTTGAGTGACCGGAACGAGTTCTGCGCGTCCGCTCCCCGCACAGCGTCCCGGATCTCGTCGTTGATCCGGCGCATCCGGGCGACGTCGTCGTCCGTCAGCCGCGGGACCGCGGTCCGGACGGCCAGCGTCTCGAGGTGAATGCGCATGGCGGCCACGTCCTCGGCGGCCGTCTGGTCGATGCCGGCCACTACCACACCGCGGTAGGGCAGTCGTTCCACGAGCCCCTGACCCTCTAGCCGGAGAATCGCCTCCCGCACCGGTGTCCGGCTGACCCCCAGCGACTCCGCGACCTCGGTGGGATCTATCCGGTCTCCCGGCGCGAGCTCGCCGGTGACGATCCGCTCGTGAAGCCGGTCGAACACCGTGTCGGCCACGCGCTGATGAATGGGTGACATACCTCACCTGCCGGTAGTTCTCGGACTGGACAAGTGTCCCACGCCGCGGTTTCCCAGCCTGCGAGCCGGGCCGGGTGAGACGACCACAGGTTGATTATCCAATATCCAATGTCTAACATCCAGCGGCAACGCGCTTCGCCGCGTCCGACCCAGCACACGCAGAGAGGCGGGTGTCATGTCTCGTAGGCGATGGACCATGGTGATCGGCAGTACCGTGGCCGCTGTCCTCCTCGTCACCGGCTGCGGAGCCGGGGCCCGCTCCGGTCCGGCTGCCCGCAGCGACGGGCTCATCCCGGTCACCGTCGGCGTCACGCCGCTGCTCAACGCGGCGCCGCTCTACCTGGGCATCCACCACGGGTTCTTCCGGGAAGCCGGCCTCGCCGTCGAACCGAAGGTGATCCAGACCGCGGCGACCGCCATTCCCTCGCTCCTCAATGGCGAGCTGCAGTACGCGCTCGTCTCCACGGTTCCGGCGATCAACGCCAAGAGCCAGGGCCTGCCGGTCGCGGCCGTCGCCGGCAACGACGTCTACGTCAGCGATCCGAAGGACGACGGCTCGGCGCTGCTCGTCGCGCCGAACAGCCGGTTCCAGCGCACCGCCGACCTCACCGGAGCCACCATCGCCGTCGTCGGGCTGCGCTCGATGCCGGAGCTGGCCACCCGCCTCGCCCTGGCCGACGCGGGCGTGGACCCCGGCTCGGTGAAGTTCGTGGAGATCCCCTACCCCGAGATGCTCTCGGCCGTGCGGGACGGGCGCGTGGACGCCGCGCTGTTCGCCGACCCGTTCCTCGGTCAGGCCACGTCGCAAGGCCTGCGCCCGGTGACCTACCCCTACTCGGCGGCCCTGCCCGGGGTCACCGGTCTGCTCTGGATCAGCGTGCAGCCCTACCTGCAGCAGAACGCCGACGCGGCGGCCAAGTTCACCACCGCCATGACCCGCGCCGTGGAGTACGCCGCCGCGCACCCGGATGAAGCCCGCGCCGCGGCCGGCGAGTTCACCACCATGTCGCCGGAGGCCCTCGCGGCAGCGCATCTGCCCTCGTACCGCCCCACGGTCGACGAGGTCACGTTCACCAGGATCGCCGACGCGATGGTCCAGCAGGGCTTCGTCAAATCGGCCCCGTCCGTCGAGGGGATGGTCTGGCGCCCATGACCGCGAGAACGATCGATCCCCCGCGGACGACGACGCGCCACACCCGCGCGCGTCTGACGGGTACCGGATGGCCGGCCAAGATCGGCTTCATCGCCGCCATCCTCGCGCTGTGGGAACTGGCGGTCCGGCTCGGGCAACCCGGTTCGGTACCCTCGCCCAGCGAAGTGGCACCGGCCCTCGCCGACGTGATCAGCGACGGACGGCTGGTGGGCCCGGTCCTGCAGACCCTGACCGCCTGGGCCCTCGGTCTGCTCCTGGCGACCGCGATCGGTGTCGCCGCCGGCCTGGTGCTGGGTGTCTCCCCGGTCGCCGAGCGGCTGACGCGCTTCACGGTCGACTTCCTGCGCACCATCCCGTCACTGGCGCTGGTCCCGCTGGCAGTGCTCCTCTACGGTTCCGGGACCGGGAGCACCCTGCTCCTGGTGGTGTCCGCCGCCACGTGGCCGATCCTGCTGCAGACCGCCCACGGCGTGCACGCGGTGGACCCCGTGGCGAGCGAGACCTGCCGGTCGTACCGGGTCCGGCTGCACCACCGCATCCTGTTCCTGGTCCTCCCCGGCGCGGCCGCCTACCTCGCCACCGGGGTCCGGATCGCGGCGGCGGTCAGCCTGCTGCTGTCGCTGTCCGCCGAGCTCATCATCCCGGCTCCGGGCATCGGCCAGGAAATCGCCGTGACCCAGCTCGGGGGCGACCTGCCCGCCATGTACGCGTGGATCTTCGTCGCCGGCGTCCTCGGCGTGCTCATCAACGCGCTGTTCAGCCGGCTCGAGCGCGCGCTGCTGCGGTGGCACCCGGCGCACCGGCAGGAGGCACGATGAGCAGGTCCCGCATCGCCCGGCTGGGACGGCTGGTCGCATGGGAGTTCACTCTCCCGGTCGTGCTGGTGCTGGCGTGGTGGTGGTCGTCGCAGAACACCACGTCCTACTTCTTCCCCCCGCTGGCGACGACCCTCGCGCGGTTCCACGAGGTGTGGTTGTTCGACCGGTTCGCCAGCGATTTCCTGCCCAGCCTGGGCAATCTCCTCGGCGGCTACCTGGTGGCCGTCCTGGCCGGGGTGTCACTGGGTGTCCTGCTCGGGCTGACGCGGTGGGTCCGGGAAGCGGTGAACCCGGTCCTGCAGTTCCTCCGCGCGCTGCCGGCCGTCGCACTGCTCCCGCTCGCCATCGGTCTGCTGGGCATCGGCTCGTCGATGAAGGTCGCGGTCATCTTCTTCGGGGCCCTGTGGCCGATCCTGCTCAACACGATCGACGGAGTCCGCGGCATCGACCCGACCGTGTGGGACGTGGCGCGCTCCTACCGCATCTCGTGGCGTCACCGGATCGCGCACATCGTGCTGCCCGGCGCCGCCCCGCAGATCTTCGTGGGACTGCGCGCGAGTTTGTCCGTCGCGGTCATCCTGCTGCTCGCCAGCGAGCTGTACGGCTCCTCCTCCGGGGTCGGCCACTTCATCCTGCAGGCGCAGCGTCAGTTCGCGATGGGCGACATGTGGGCCGGGATGGTGCTGCTCGGCATCCTCGGCTACCTGCTGAACCTGGCTCTGCAGCTCGTGGACCGGAAGGTCCTCGCCTGGCGCCACGCCCTCACCCGGAAGGACACGTCCGAATGACCACTCCCCTCCTCGACGTCAGCGGGCTGAACAAGAGCTACGGCAGCAAGCAGGTACTCGCCGATGTCGGCTTCACCGCCGGCACCGGCGACTTCCTCACCGTCGTCGGCCCGTCCGGCGCCGGCAAGACCACGCTGCTGCGATGTGTGTCCGGGCTGCTGACCCCGGACCGGGGCGCAGTGGCGCTGAGCGGTTCCGCGGTCACCGGTCCGCCGGAGGACCTGGCCCTGGTGTTCCAGGACTACAGCCGGTCGCTCCTGCCCTGGATGACGGTCCGCGGCAACATCGGCCTCCCCCTGCGCAGCAAGGGAATCCGCGCACCGGAGCGGCGGCGGCGCGCGGACCAGGCACTGGCGTCGGTCGGGCTCGCGGACGCCGGCCCGCTCTACCCCTGGCAGCTGTCCGGCGGGATGCAGCAACGCGTCGCGATCGCGCGCGCCCTCGCCTTCAGCCCGCGCATCCTGGTGATGGACGAACCCTTCGCCTCGGTGGACGCCCAGACCCGCGCCGAGCTCGAGGACCTCGTCCTCGGCCTGCGCGACCGCCTGGACATCACGTTCCTGCTCGTCACCCACGACATCGACGAGGCGGTGTACCTCGCCGACCGCGTGGTGGTGCTCTCCGGCGCCCCGACGACGGTGACCGCGGTCGTCCCGGTCGACCTCGGCCGGGACCGCGACCAGGTCGAAACCAAGGCGACGTCGAAGTTCGTCGACCTGCGCTCCCAGGTCTACCGGCTGATCCGGTCGGAGAAGGCGGCGGCATGACACTCCTCCTCGACGACAACGCCGTGCGCGCGGCCTTCGACTGGAAGCTGGCGATCACGGCGCTCCGGGACGCCTATGCCGGACCGGTCGACGACACCCGCTATCCCGCACGGCTCATGGCCAGGGGGGACAACAGCTGGCTCCGGGTCCTCTCCGGCGCGGCATCCGACGGTCTGATGGGAGCCAAGCTCATCGCCGCCGCCCTGGGCACGCGCCGGGCCTCCTACCTCATTCCGTTGTTCGACCAGCACTCCGCCGAGCTCGTCGCCCTCATGGACGGGCATTCCGTCACGGGCTACCGGACCGCGGCGACCTCGGCGCTCGCCGCGGACCTGCTGACCGCGCCCGGGCCGGTGAGCGTAGCGGTGATCGGATCCGGGTTCGAGGCGAAGAACCACGTGCACGCACTCTCCGCGATCCGGGAACTGAAGTCCGTTCAGGTCTACAGCCCACGGGCGGAGAGCCGGGCGCGGTTCAGGTCGGAACTGAGCGGCCTGCCCGTCGTGCCGGCCGACACGCCCGAGGCCGCGGTGCACGGAGCCTCGCTGGTCGTGTGCGCCGCCCGGTCCCGCGACGAATCCCCCACGCTGCTCGGACGGTGGCTCCGACCGGGAACGACGGTCGTGTCGATCGGGTCCACCCTGCCGGAACAGCGGGAAGTGGACAGCGAGGTGATCGTACGGGCCGATGTCCTCGTCGCGGACATGGTCGAGGAGGTTCTGACCGACACCGGGGACCTGCTCGCCGCCCGCGCCGAGGGCGTGGACACCACCTCTCGCGTGACCGGACTGGCCGATCTGGTCGCGGGGCGCCATCCCGGACGCACCGGCGACGACCAGATCGTCCTCTACAAGTCCGTCGGCGCGGCGGTGCAGGACCTCGCCGTGGCGGGCATGTGCGTGCGCAACGCACAGCGGCTCGGCATCGGCACCGAACTGCCGATCGGCATCTCCCCCATCCAGAAGTGAGGAACGTTCGATGACACAGCTGAGCCCCGCACCCGGCTTGGCGGACCCGGCGCTGCTGCGCACCGCCTCCTATGTGGACGGCACCTGGGTCGACCACGGCGAGGCCGGGCACGTCGTGGTCGGCAATCCCGCCACTGGCGAGCGGATCGCCGACATCCCGGCCCTGAGCCGGGCTCAGGCCGCCGAGGCCGTCGCGGCAGCCCACCGCGCGTTGCCGGGCTGGCGGTCCACCGCGGCTGCCGAGCGAGCCGGGGTGTTGCGACAGTGGTACGACCTCGTGCAGGCCGCCACCGACGACCTCGCGCGGCTGATCACCCTCGAAGAGGGCAAGCCACTCGCCGAAGCGCGGGGCGAAGTGGCTTACGCGGCCTCGTTCCTGGAGTGGTTCGCGGAGGAGGCGAAGCGGATCCGGGGCGACGTCTTCCCCGGCCCGCAGAGCTCCCGCCGGATTGTCGTCATACGGGAACCGGTCGGCGTCTGCGCCGCGATCACGCCATGGAACTTCCCCGCCGCGATGATCACCCGCAAGGCGGCCCCGGCCCTGGCCGCGGGGTGCACGATGGTCGTCAAGCCCGCCGCGCAGACCCCGTTGACGGCCCTGGCCCTGGCCGAACTCGCCGAGCGGGCGGGCGTGCCGGCGGGCGTGTTCAACGTGGTGGTCGGCGACGCCCGGGAGATCGGCGCCGAGCTGACCGGCAACCCGCTGGTCCGGAAGCTCACCTTCACCGGTTCCACCGGCGTCGGGCGGCTGCTGCTCGCCCAATCCGCCGAGACGGTGAAGAAGACCTCGATGGAGCTCGGCGGCAACGCCCCGGTTCTCGTCTTCGACGACGCCGATCTCGACACCGCCGTCTCGGGTGTGCTCACCGCCAAGTACCGCAACAGCGGTGAGTCGTGCATCGGCGCGAACCGGGTCTACGTCCAGGCCGGGATCTACGATCGCTTCGCCGACGAGGTGACGCGCCGGGTCCGCGAACTCGTCGTCGGCGACGGGTTCGAGGCGGACGTGCAGATCGGCCCCCTGATCGATCCCCCCGCCGTGGCCAAGGTCGAAGAACACATCGCCGACGCGGCCGCACACGGCGCCGAAGTGCTCTGCGGCGGCGCGCGCCACCCCCGGGGCGGCCTGTTCTACCAGCCCACCGTGCTGACCGGGGTCACCAGGCAGATGGCCGTCACCCGCGAGGAAACCTTCGGTCCCGTCCTGCCCCTGATCCGGTTCACCGACGAAGCCGAGGCCGTCGCGGCGGCCAACGACACCGAATTCGGCTTGGCCGCGTACCTGTTCACCCGGGACGCGGAACGCACGTGGCGGGTCTCCGCGGCCCTCGAAGCGGGGATGGTGGGGATCAACACCGGCCTGATCTCCACCGAGATCGCCCCGTTCGGCGGGATCAAGCAGTCCGGGCTGGGGCGCGAAGGCTCCGTCCACGGGATCGACGAATACCTGGAGATGAAGTACCTGGCCTGGGAAGGCGCAGGAGCTTCCTGAACCACCCCCATCGACACGGAAAGGACCGGTCATGCCCCCCTACACCCGCGCCGAAGCCCGGGACTGGGCCCGCGAAAAGCTCGTGGGCGCCATCAACTGCACCATCCCGTCGTTCACCGCCGACCTGCGCGGCATCAACGAGAAGGCCATCCGGCACGACGTCGCACTGGCCAAGCAGCACGGCTTCCTCGGCACCCTCGGTGTCTCCGAGGTCAGCATCACCCTGCCCGAGTACCTCGACTTCCTCCGCATCGCGCGCGACGAGGCCGGAAGCGAGTTCGTCCTCGTGCACCACGGCAGCTGGAGCAACCTGGAGCAGAACCTCGAGGCCGTGCGCGGCGCCGAGGACGCCGGTGCCGACCTCGTGCTGCTCTCCTACCCGCCGAACTTCTACCCGGAGTCCGAACAGGACATCTACGACTACACCAAGGCCGTCTGCGACGCCACGAACCTCGCGGTCATCCTCTTCCCGATGTACCTGTGGGGATTCAGCCCCCGCATCCACCCCTCCGACATCCCCGCCCGGCTGATCCGCAGGCTGATCGACGACTGCCCCAACATCGCGGTGATCAAGGCCGAGGGCGGGTTCCCCAGCATCCAGAGCGTCATCGAGTGCCACCGCCTCTTCGGCGACGAGGTGGTCATCTCCATGCCCATCGAAGGCGAGCTCATCCCGCTGTCGCAGGTCATGCCGATCCAGCTGTCGGCCACCAGCGACCACGAGTACTACGGGCCGACGATCCCGCGGGTGATGGAACTGCTGCGGGGCGGCAAGTACGACGAGGCCGCCGAGATCTACTGGCAGCTGCATCCCGCGCGCAAGATCAAGTCCGGCCTGGCTGGAGCGCTGCACGGCGGCGCCTTCCTCAACCGCCAGGCGTGGAAGTTCCAGGGGTGGCTGCAGGGTTACAACGGCGGCCCGCTGCGGCAGCCCACCCAGCGCATCCACGACGCCCAGATGACCGCACTGCGCAAAGGACTCGTCGACGCCGGCCTCGACCCCAGCATGGACCCCTTCCGGGAGTTCTTCATCGGACGGAACCCGGCATGACCGCCGCGGAGCCGGACCGCACCGACCCGGAGGGTGCGATCGCCGGGGCGGCGAAGCGTTGTTCGAACCGGGGGCGGTGGGGCGAGGACGACGTGCTGGGCACGTTGAACTTTCTCGACGACGCCAAGCGGCGTGCGGGCGCGGCACTCGTCCGGCGCGGTGTGAGCTTCTCGCTGGCGCAGCGGTTCGACGCTGATGGGCCGCAGAAGGGCTGGCGGCGCCGGACCAACCCCGTGCACACGATGCTCTCCTCGGGGCTGGACGCCGAGTTCGGCCCGCCGGAGTTCCCGCACGGACTGGGCGGCGCCGACGACGTCATCCACATGCCGCTGCAGGCCTCGACCCAGTGGGACGGACTGGGCCACATCTTCGACCACGGCCTCGCCTACAACGGACGGCGCGCGTCGCACGTGGTTACCAGCGAAGGTGATCGGCTCACCGGGATCGAGACCGTCGCCGGCCGCATCGCCGGGCGCGGGGTCCTGCTCGATGTGGGCCGCGCCGTGGGGCAGGACGGCGAACTGCCCGACGGGTTCGCCATCACCGTCGACCACCTCGAGGCAACCATCTCGGCGCAGGGCGAGAGCTCCCGCGTCGGCCGGGGCGACCTGCTGCTGGTGCGGACGGGCCAGCTCACCCGCGCCCGTCGCGGCGTCGCCGAAGGCCGGGGCTGGGGTGACTACGCGGGTGGCCCGGCGCCCGGACTGTCGTTCACCACAGCCGGCTGGCTGCACGACACCGAGATCGCCGGGATCGCCACCGACACCTGGGGCTTCGAGGTCCGTCCCAACGAGTTCGACGTCGCCTTCCAGCCGCTGCACCAGGTGTGCATTCCGCACATCGGGCTGTTCCTCGGCGAGATGTGGGACCTCGACGCCCTCGCGGCCGACTGCGCCGCCGACGGGGTCTACGAGTTCTTCCTCGCCGCGGCTCCCCTGCCCGTCACGGGTGCCGTGGGCGCCCCGGTGAACCCCATCGCGGTCAAGTGATCTGAGGAGGACCACATGCGTTTCGCCACCTACGCGTTCGAGGGAGTGACGCGGGCGGGCGTCGTCGCGGGCGATGGCATCCGTCCGCTGCCGCCGGATGTCACGGTGCTCGACCTGGTGCGGTCCGGGCTCCCCGCGGCACTGGAGACCGGTGCCGGTGTCCTGAGTGGACCGGCGGTGCCGCTGGCGGATGTGCGGTTGCTGCCTCCGCTGGCGCCGCCGACCGTGCGTGACTTCGTCGCGTTCGAGGAGCACGTGGAGGGCGTGGTCGCCAGCGTCTCCGGCGGCTCCGGGGTCGTGCCGGAGTGGTACGAGGCGCCCACGTTCTACTTCACCAACCCCTACGCCCTGCTCGGCGCGTTCGACGACGTGCCGGTGCCGCCGGGCTCGCGGCTGTTCGACTTCGAACTGGAGGTCGCCGCGGTGGTCGGCCGGGACGGGTCGTCGCTGACGCCGGAGCAGGTGGAGATCTTCGGGTACACGGTGCTCAACGACTGGTCCGCCCGCGACCTGCAGCGGCGCGAGATGAAGGTGCAGCTCGGCCCGGCGAAGGGCAAGGACTCCGCGACGACGCTGGGGCCGTGGCTGGTGACCGCGGACGAGCTGGAGCCCTACCGCGACGCCGACGGGTTCCTGGAGCTGGGCCTGCGGGTGTCGGTGAACGGCACGCAGATCGGCCAGGACCTGCTGTCCAACATGGGCTGGCCGTTCGCGGAGCTGGTCTCCTACGCCTCGCGCGGCACCTGGGTGCGGGCCGGGGACGTGCTCGGGTCCGGCACCTGCGGCAACGGCGGCTGCCTCGCCGAGTTGTGGGGCCGCGGGCGGGAGATCCCGCCACTGGCGCCGGGCGACGTGGTGGAGATGACCGTCGAGGGCATCGGCACGATCCGCAACACCGTCGTCGCCGGCGCCGAGCTGCCACCGGTGCGGCCGGCACGGCCCCGGCCGCGGAAGCGCACGCGATGACCGGCCTCGTGGCCGGCAAGGTCGTCGTGGTCACCGGCGCCGGGCAGGGACAGGGCGCAGCCGAAGCCCGGCTGCTGGCCGAGGAAGGGGCGACCGTGATCGGCTGTGACCTCACACCGAAGCCCACCGAGAACCTCGGCGCCGCACAGTACCGGCAGCTCGACGTCACCGACGCCACCGCCTGGCCGGCGTTGGTCACCGATCTGACGGCCCGCTACGGCCGGGTCGACGGGCTGGTGGCCAACGCCGGGATCACCTGGCGGGCCCGGCTGGCCGACCTCGACGTGGCCGACCTCGCCCGGGTCTGCGACGTGAACGTGACGGGCGCGTTGCTCGGGCTCCAGGCCGTCGCGCCCGCGATGACGTCCGGCGGGTCGATCGTCCTGGTCGGGTCGGTCGCCGCGCTGACCGGGCACTTCCCGGCTGCCTACACGACCAGCAAATGGGCACTGCGCGGCCTGGCCAAGGTCGCCTGTCTCGAACTCGGGTCGCGCGGCATCCGCGTCAACACGGTCCACCCCGGCTACATCGAAACGCCGATGACCGCCTCGGCGGCTCCGGCCTTCCGCGCCGCGAACGTCGCCGAAACTCCCCTCGGCCGGACCGGCGACGTCGACGAGGTCGCGCCCCTCGTCGCGTTCCTGCTCAGCGACGGCGCGTCGTTCATCAGCGGTGCCGAGATCCCGGTCGACGGCGGGATGACCGCTCACGGCGGTGTGAAGTCCATCAGGGACGCAGTGTTCGAGGGAGGACGATGAACAGGCTTTCCGGCAAGGTCGCGCTCATCACCGGCACGACGGGCGGCCAGGGCGGGCCGCCGGTGCGCTGTTCGCCGCCGAGGACGCCGTCGCGGTGGGCACCGACCTCGACGCCAGCGGCGCCGGCGAGACCGTCGAGCTGGTGCGCGCCGCTGGTGGCACGATGGACAGCACGCACCCGCTCAACCTCGGCGACGAAGACGGTGTCACGGCGTGGATCGATGGCGCGGCGGCGGCGCACGGCGGGTCGACCACCAACACCCGCATCGCGCACACCGCGAGCGAAGGCGGCGTCGGGGCGATGACCAAGCAGCTGGCCGCGGAGGGTGCCGCGCACGGCATCCGCGCCAACTGCGTCAGCCCCGGCACGATCGCCACCCCGGCCAGCGCGGCGACCCTGCTCGCCGACGACCACCCGATGCGCACCATCGCCCGCGCCATCCCGCTCGGACGGATCGGAACACCGGAGGACGTCGCACGCTGCGCGCTGTTCCTGGCCTCCGACGAAGCCGTCTACGTCACCGGCGCCAACCTCGTCGTGGACGGCGGCTGGTCCGCCGTCCTGCCCGGCGCCTGATCCTCCTCATCGATCATTCCCGCGCAGTGCGTCGCGGACCGGACCGGTCACGCGGCGGACGACGTCACGCAGGTAGGCGTGTTCCGGATCGGACTCGTGCACCGGATGCCACCACATCGCCTCGGTGAGGGGCGTGAGGTCGACGGGGCACCGCAACATCCGGATACCAGGGGCCGCGGTCCGTTCCACCAGCCCTCGCGGCAGGAAAGCGATCAGGTCACTGCCGGCGACCAGCCGGAGCACGGGCTGGAACCCCTCGACCGCCACCCGCACGTGCGGCTCGACACCGAACATCCGCAGTGACCGCGCGGCCTGCGTCGACCCAGCCGGGCCGTCGTAGGACACCACCCAGGGCAGGGTCTGCAGATCCGCCACCGTGAGGCGGTCACCCACCGACGAGTTGCCGCTGGAGACAACGCAGACCCATTCGTCGTCGTACAAGTCCTGGTGTTCCAGGTCGGTGATGAAACCGTGCGGAAGCACCAGCACATCGGTGTCCAGCAACGCCTGTTCCGCGCGCTCGACCGCCGCGGAAGTGAGCGTCAAAAACCGAAGTCGCGAGCGCGGCGCCTCCCGGCCGAGAAGCGCGGCCAAATCGGCTCCGAACAGGCGGAGGGCGTAATCACTGAGCATGACGCGAAATTCCCGCGTCGATGTCGCGAGGTCGACTTCGGGCTGCGCGTCGAATACTCGATCAGCAGCTGCCACCGCGACCCGCACCCGGTATCGCAACTGCACGGCCAGCGGGGTCAGCCGGTACTCGCGCCCCACCCGGATCAGGAGTTCGTCATCGAAGTGGCGTCGCAACTTCGCCAGCGCGGCCGACATCGACGGCTGGCTCAGTCCCATGCGCTGGGCGGCGAGTGTGACACTTCTCTGGTCGAGGAGCGCGTCCAGCGACCTGAGCAGGTTCAGGTCGATCGTCGCGAGGCTCATGAACCGGATCATAGGCGAGCCTGATGCGTGGAATCAGCGATTTCGTCTTCCAGAGTTTCTTCGCCGCTGCCGATAATCGTCGCACACCACGGACGAAGGAGTCCCGCAGTGCCAGCTGTGCGAAACGTTCTCGTCGTCGGCGGAGGATCGGCCGGGGCCGCCACCGCCATCCTCCTGGCGGACGCCGGCATCAGCGTCGACCTGGTCGAGATCAAACCCGACGTCACCGCCCTCGGTTCCGGCATCACCTTGCAGGGCAACGCCCTGCGCGTGCTCCGGGAGCTCGGGGTGCTGGACGAGTGCCTCGCCGAGGGCTACCCCGCGGACAAGGTGGTCCTCCGCGCTCCCGACTCCGCCGGGACCGTGCTGGCGGAGATGCAGAACGTGCGGTCCGGCGGTCCCGAACTGCCGGCGTCGATGGGCATGTACCGTCCCACCCTCGCCCGCATCCTCATGAACCGGGCCGCGGCCGCCGGGGTCAAGACCCGCTTCGGCACGACGCTCAACGCGATCGAACAGGACGACACGGGCGTCGAGGTTCGCTTCTCCGACGGGTCGGCCCGGCGCTATGACGTCGTCGTCGGCGCGGACGGACTCCGGTCGAAGACCCGGCTGCTGCTGGGCATTGCCTTGGAAACCAAGGCGGTGGGCATGGGGATCTGGCGGGTTTTCGCCTCGCGGCCCCCCGAGGTCACCAGCTCCGAGCTCTTCTACGGCGGCCCCTGCTACACCGCCGGATACACCCCGACCTCCCAGGAGTCCCTCTACGGGTTCCTCGTCGAGGACGCCCAGGACCGCACCGGCCTCAGCGCCACCGAGCAACTCGACATCGTCCGCCGACTCGCCGCGCACTACCACGGCCCGTGGGACGCGATCCGCGCATCGATCACCGACCCGGGCACGATCCACTACACCTGGTACGAGACGCACCTGCTGGATCCACCGTGGGCCCGCGGCCGCGTGGTCCTCGTCGGCGAAGCAGTCCACACGTGCCCGCCCACCATCGCCCAGGGCGGCGCGATGGCGCTGGAGGACGCCAGCGTCCTGGCCGAACTGCTGCTCGCCGCCGACGCGGTCGACGACGAACTGTGGGACGAGTTCACCGTTCGCCGCTACGGCCGCGTGAAGGAGATCGTCGACGCCTCGCTGCAGGTCACCCAGTGGCAGCTCGACCAGGTCGAAGGAGACATCCCGGGACTGATGACCCGGATCGCGGAACTCGCCAGCCGTCCCGCCTGACCCTCCCGCAGAACAGGAGCACACCCGTGTCCCAGCATCTGATCACCCACCTCCGGCACGTGGACATCGCTGTCCCCGATCTGGCCCGGCAACGGGACTTCTTCACCGGAACGTGGGGGTTGACCGAGGCTCACCGCGATTCCGACCTCGCCTACCTCGCCGCCGAGGGCAGTCCCGAGCAGTACGTCGTCCGGCTTCGGGAAGCACCGGAGAAGCGGATCGACCTGATCGCCTTCGGCGCGGCGACCGTTGCCGACGTCGACGCCCTCGCCGGGCGGCTCGCCACGAGCGGCGTGAAGCTGATCAGAGAACCCGGCCTTCTGCAGACACCCGGCGGCGGCTACGGATTCCGGTTCTTCGACAACGAGGGCCGCACCATCGAGATCAGCACCGGCGTCGCCGTGCGCGAGCACCGCAGGATCGAGGAGGGCGAGTCGATCCCGGTACGCCTCTCGCACGTCGTCATCAACTCGGCCGACCCCGAAGGCACGCGCGCGTTCTACGAAAAGCACCTCGGGTTCCGGCTCTCCGACATCCTGATGCACCCGCGCATCGGCGAAGTGATGTACTTCATGCGGATCAACTCGTGGCACCACAGCCTGGCGATCGCCCGTGGCCCCCACCCCTCGCTGCACCACGCCAGCTTCGAGATGCGGGGCCTGGACGAGTACATGCGCGGCACTGGCCGGCTGTTGCGTGCCGGTATCGAGAAGATCTGGGGCCCGGGCCGTCACATGCCCGGCAACAACACGTTCAGCTACTTCCTCGATCCGCACGGCAACACCCTCGAGTACACCACCGAGCTCGAAATCATCGACGAGGACACCTGGCATCCGCACAGCTACGACTTCAGCAACCCCGAGGTGTCCGACCAGTGGGGGACGGCCAACGCGATGGATGAGTTCGTGACCGCGAAGTCGTTCAACGACCCGGACAAGGGTCTGTTCGTTCCCCCGCCGGTCTGAGCGGACAACCGGTCACCCCGCGGCGAATCCCATCCACCATACAAAGAGGTACCTCATGACGGCAGCCGTCCCAGTTTCCGATATCGACGTCTACAGCGACGACGTTCTCGACGACCCCTACCCGGCGTACCGCGCCCTGCGGGACGCCGGCCCGGCCGTCTACCTCAGCAGTCGTTCCCTCTGGGCGATCGCCCGCTACTCCGACGTGCGGAAGGCTCTCGCCGACGCGGCGACCTTCTCTTCCGCCGCGGGCGTCGGCGTCAGCGACGAGATGAACGCGATGCAGACCGGAACGGTGCTCGCCTCCGACGATCCGCAGCACGCCGAGTTGCGCGCCGTACTCAGCGAGAAGCTCGCCCCGCGCGCGCTTACCGCGCTGCGATCGGCAATCGCCGAGCAGGCGGACGCGCTGGTCGCCGATGTCGTGGCACGCGGCAGCATCGACGGCGTCACCGACCTCGCCGCACGATTGCCCACCGACGTCGTTGCCGACCTCATCGGCCTGCCCCGCGAGGGCCGGGAGGTCCTGCTGCCGGGAGCCGACGCCATGTTCGCGTCGTTCGGCCCGCTCGACGAACGGCTGCGGAACCGGATGCCCGAAGTGACGGCCTACCTGGAGTTCATGAGCGCCATGACCGACCGGGCGAAGCTCGCGCCCGGGAGCTGGGGCGCGGCGATCCTCGACGCCGTCGACGAGGGCCGGCTCGCGCCCGGCTCGGCGGTCCCCCTGATGACCGCCTACCTCGTCGCCTCCATGGACACCACCGTGCACTCGCTCGGCAACTTCCTGCGGCTGCTGGCAGAGAACCAGGACCTGTGGCAGGCACTCAAGGCCGACCCCGGCCTCGTCGGCCCCGCGTTCGAGGAGAACCTGCGCCTGGACTCACCTGCGCAGGGCTTCACGCGGGTGACCACGCGCGAGGTCGATGTGGACGGCGTGGTCATCCCCGAGGGCTCCCGCGTGCTGGTCAGCTTCGCGTCGGCGAACCGGGACGAACGGCATTACCCGGATCCGGATCGCTTCGACGTGCACCGCAACCCGGTGGACCACCTGGCCTTCGGCTACGGCGTCCACGGCTGCGCCGGTCAGGGACTCGCGCGCATCGAGGCCCGGGCGCTGGTCGGCTCGTTGCTACGCCGTGCCGAACGCATCGAACCGGCCGGAGAACCCACCAGGCACCTCAACCCCGCGGTCCGCGGTCTCGGCCACCTGCCACTCACGCTCGTCCCGGCGAAGGAGGCCTGAGACGATGGTCCGCATCGAGATCGACCGCCACCGTTGCGAGGGGCACGGTTTGTGCGAGCAGGCCGCTCCGGAGATCTTCCGGCTCGACGACGAAGGTGAAGTGGAGCTGCTCGTGCCGGAGGACATCGTCCCCGAGCTGCGCGTCCAGGCGGAGGCGGGCGTGCGGGTTTGTCCCGTGGCCGCCCTCCGGGTGCGGCGGTGAGGGACGCTTGGTGACCAGTTCGTCCCTGCGCCGGATCGTGGTGGTCGGCGGCTCGATCGCAGCCGTCACCGCCGCGGAGGCGCTTCGCGTGCGGGGTTTCGACGGTGACATCACCGTCCTGTCCGAGGAGACTTCGGCCCCGTACTCACGAGTGCCACTGTCCAAGGGCGTCCTGTGCGGGAAGGAGACCCCGGATTCGGCGCTCCTTCCGCCCCTGGACGGCGAGGTGAGCCTTCGCCTGGGTACCCGTGCGGCCGGTCTCCGGGTGGACCGGCGGCGCGTGGTCTGCGACGACGGCGACGAAGTGCCCTACGACGGGCTGGTGATCGCCACCGGCGCCCGCGCCCGCCGGCTGGCCCGTCCAGGGCAGGCCGGTGAGCACGTGGTCCGGACCCTCGACGACGCGACGCGGCTGGCCGGCCGGATCGCCACGGCCGGTTCGGTGATCGTCGTCGGTGCGGGTTTCCTCGGCATGGAGGTCGCCTCCACCTGCACCGATCTCGGTCTCGCCGTCACCGTCGTCGACCGTGATCCGCCTCTGCGGCGGCTGCTGGGCGGATGGCTGGCCGACCTCGTCGTCGGAGCCGCACGCGATCGAGGTGTGCGGTTCGTCCGGGCCACCCGTGCGGTAGAGCTCGCCGGCGGCCAGGAAGTCACCGGTGTGCGGATCGGTGACCGGGTACTCACGGCCGACGTGGTGGTTTCCGCCGTGGGCGATGTCCCCGGCACCGGGTGGCTGGCCGACAGCGGGCTCCCACTGCGCGGAGGCCTCGTCGTCGACGACCGGTGCCGGGTCGCCCCGGATATCGTCGCCGCGGGCGACGTCACGGTCTCCGGGCGGCCAGGCGGGGAGTTCCGGCGCTCCCCGCACTGGACCAGCGCGGTGATCCAGGGACAGGTCGCGGCTGCGACGCTGCTGCACGGTGAGGTTGCGACGTTGCCGCGGCCGGACGCCTACTACTGGACGGAGCAGTTCGGGCTCGACATCAAGATCAGCGGCGAGATCCCCGACGGTCCGGCGCCGACCGTGCTCGCCGGTGACCCGCGTGAGCGCTCCGCGCTTCTGCAGTGGCGCCGGAACGGCCGGGGCGTCGCCGCCGTCTCGGTGAACCACCGGATGCCGATCGTGAAGCTGAAGCGACTCGGAGCCTGGGCCTCCGCCGAGCCCGGCTGATCACCCCCGCAGATCCTGGACGATCCGCTCGGCCACCGCCGCCACCCTGGGGTCGGTCCCGAGGTCGCGGGCGGGGCAGGCCGGTGACGCGTCCGGCAGACGGATGGAGATCGCGATGCCCCGCCCGGACCTGACGACCGATTCGACGGCATCGCGCCACCGGATTCCGCAGTCGCAGGTGGACAGTCCCAGCACGTTGCCGTCGACGCACTCGCGATGCACGACGACCGGTGCGCCACGGGGATCGCCGGCGACGATCGCCAGGTGACCGGCCTCGTCGGCGGTGCCGCGGTACGTCACGAGCCGCACCCCGGGAAACGCCTCACCTGCGGGAGTGTCGCCGGTGCGGACCAGCTGAGGATCCGACCGGCGCCGGCAGGCGACCACGTCGGAAACGGACACGCAAGCCAGCTCGTGTTCGGCGGCGAACCGCGCCG
This sequence comes from Amycolatopsis thermophila, assembly GCF_030814215.1. Taxonomy (NCBI): domain Bacteria; kingdom Bacillati; phylum Actinomycetota; class Actinomycetes; order Pseudonocardiales; family Pseudonocardiaceae; genus Amycolatopsis; species Amycolatopsis thermophila. Next base: position 7,006,066 of record NZ_JAUSUT010000001.1, read on the forward strand.
GTTCGCGGCCCCGCGCGGTCTCCCCCGTCAGCTCGGACGCCACGATCTCGCTGAACACGCCCGCGGGAGCCAGAGCGGCCAGGCGCATGAGGTCCACGACGGCCTCGGCCCGACCCTCCCGCGCGGACAACCCGCCGTTCCGCGCGCGCACCGGCACGACGTGCCCGGGACGGATGAACTCACCAGGATGCGAATCCGGCCGGGCGAGCGCCTTGATCGTCCGCGCCCGGGCGGTCGCCGAGATACCCGTACCGACGTCGGCTCCGTCGACGGTCACGCACAGCGCGCTGCCGAACCGGTCGGTGCGGTCGCGCCGCATCAACGGGAGTTCGAGCCGGTCGCACGCCTCCTCCTCCATCGCCACCCGCAGGAAGCCGGTCGTGTGCCGCACGAGGAAGGCGATCCAGTGCGGCGTCGCCGCCCCGGCGGGCAGGACCAGCGCACCTTCGCCGCCGCGCCGCACATCGTCGACGAGGACGATCGGTTCGCCGGCCGCGAGAGCCCGGAGGGCGTGCTGGACCCGGCCGGCAGCCGGGTCCAGCACCGCGGGCGGCGCTTCCACGCTCACGGCGAGACCACCAGGTCGCCGCGATCGTCGAGGCGGCGGAAGCGGCTGCCGTGGAACACCAGCGGCGCCACGTCCGGCTCGGTGGCCAGACCGTGGATGCGCAGCAGCACGATCACGTGGTCACCGGCAGGCAGCTCGTCTTCGACCGAGCAGTCGAACCACGCCGCCGCGCCTCGCACGAAGACCGCGTCGTCGTCCCCGGCGTACCAGGCGACGTTCGCGAACCGGTCGCCGTCCTTGCTGGACAGGGCGCGGCACGCCCGATCCTGGTCTTCGGCCAGCACGCTCACGCCGAGGCGCCGCCGCTCCCGCAGCTTGGGCCAGGTGGAGGAGGTGTTCTGCACACACACCGACACCAGTGGAGGCGCCAAGGACACCGAGGTGAACGAGCTGACCGCCATCCCGGTCGGTGCACCCTGGTGCAGAGCGCAGACCGCGATCACCCCGCTGGGAAAGCTACCGAACGCCTGACGCAACACCCGCGCGTCCACCTCGGCCGGTTCCACCGGAATCACGATTACCTCACCTCCCTGGTCCGACGGTTGCCCGGTCAGACGTCGATGTTCAGCGGCTCGTCCGCGCCGAGGAGCAGGCGGCCGTAGGCTTCCTTGCCCACCTGCGGCATCACCAGGGCGTGCCGGCCGGCGATCTCCGAGTCCCGCCAGATGCGGCTGAGCACGTTGGCGTCGGCGAAGGAGGACGCACCGTTGGCGCTCATCAGCCGGTCGATGCCCTCCTTGACCAGCTCACCGATCATGCCGGTGTCCATCCGGACCCGGCCGCGGATGAGCCGGTCCAGCAGGACGCGGCCGGCGGCCGCACCGTCCACATCGGCCGTGGCACGCCGCATCAGCAGCTCCGCCTGGTCGAACCGGGTGGCCGCCTCGGCGACATCGACCTGGTGGATCGTCGAGTTCCGCGCGTTGGTGTAGAAGGTGTACGCCACGTTCTTCGACGGCAGCTTCGCCAGCGTCACGTCCATGGCGTGGCGGGCCAGACCGAGCTGGGCGGCGACCAGGATCAGCGCGGCCACCGGGATGAAGGCCATGTTCGAGTTCTGCTCGTCCGGTTTGTGGGAGGTCGCGTAGCGGCCCTCCACCATGTCGGTGAAGCTCTGGATCCGGTGGTCGGGCACGAAGTGGTCCTCGACGACGATGGTGTCGCTGCCCGATCCCTTCATGCCGGCGACGAACCAGGTCGGCTCGATCCGCCAGGCGCTCGACGGGATCAGTGCCAGTGCCATGGGGTTGCGCCCCTCCGGCACGTCGAGTTTGATCCCCAGCGTGCCCCACGTCGCCGCGAAGGAACCCGACGCGTACGCCCAGCGCCCGCTGACCAGGTAGCCCCCGTCGACGCGCTCGGACTTCAGCGGCGGGGAGAAGATGCCGCAGGCACGGGCGTTCGGGTCCGCGCCGAACACCTCCTCCTGCGCCTGGTCGGAGAACGTCGTCGCGAACCAGGTGCACACGTTCAGCAGCGCGGCCGCCCACGCGGTCGAACCGTCACCGTGGCCGATCTCGGCGATGGCCTCCATCGCCGTCCGCAGGTTGGCGCCGAGACCGCCCAGGCGTCGCGGCACCATGATCTTCAGCAGCTCGGCTTCCTCGAGGGCCCGCATCACCTCGGGCACGACCCGGCGCTGTTCGGAACCGGCCTCCGCGTGCTGTTCGATCAGCGGGATCAGCGCGGTGGCGCGGGCGATGATCTCGGTGTCGGGGGCGGTCGCCTCGTTCAGCGACGGCGAATCCATCAATGCGGTCATGGCAAGGTCTCCGCTCATCTTCGTTGACGTCACCCGCTCCTCGGGGCGGGGTAGCAGCAACAGTAGGCGGATTTTCCGGCCTGTCTGCCCTGATCGCGACGCGCGATGGCCGGATGACGAAACGCGGCTAGTCCGAAGTGGACGCTTCGTCCCGCGCGCTAACGGGTGCGGCGCAAAGTCTCCGACGGCGCCTCGCCGAACCGCTCCCGGTACGCCTGCGCGAACCGCCCGAGGTTGACGAAGCCCCATCGGTGGGCCACCTCCGCGACCGAGGCGGCGCCGGCGACGAGGTCGCCGTGTACCCGGTCCAGCCGGACAGCGCGCACGTACGCACTGGGGGACACGCCCAGGTGCTCCCGGAAACCCTGCTGCAGCCGGCGCCCGCTCACGCCGGCCAACTGCGCCAGATCACCCAGCGTCCACGGCTTTTCCGGGGCGGCATCCACCGCCTCGACCACGCGTTTGACGGTGCGCGGCCGGGACGGCGGAGCCGGGTCGCGCAGCTCGTTCGCGTAGTCGTGATGCTGCGCCAGCACGAGCCCGCCGATGACCATCCGCTCCAGGTACTCCCGGTGCCGGTCGGACCGGTGCACCAGGCTCTCGGGATTGCCGAGTTCGGACAGCAGCAGACCCAGTGTGTCCAGCCAGCTCTTGCCCGCGCCGCGCTCGACGTCGAGCTCGAGCGCGAAGCGGACCCAGGAGCCGACCGGGTGGCCGAGCACCGCCTCCAGTTCCTCCTCCAGCACGCGGCGGGAGATCTTGACGCACAGCTGCATGGCGTCCTCGCCCCAGCGCGGCAGGAAGGTGTGCTCACGTGGCGTGAAGACGGCGGCGCGGCCGGGAACGGCCGTCATCTCCTGCCGTCCGCACTGGGTGGCCACGACACCCGAGAGCGGGACGTTCACGTGGTAGGCACCGAGCGCCCCCGGATCGACGGTGGTCTCCACACCGAACCGGACCAGGCCGAGCGTCAGGTGTTCCAGCCGCGTGGCACTGAGCCGGGACAGGGGGAGCTCCCCCTCCGCCCGGCCGGCCGGTGTGACCCGGGCCGGGTAGAACACCTCGTTGAGCCGCTCCCGGAACACGTCGAACGGCGCGGCGTGGCACAACTCGCGAAAACCTCGCGGAGTGGCCGGTCCGTGACCGGCCTCCGGGATGAGGGTGAACCGCGGCGCGGTCGCCTCCGTGCTGTGCATGTGCGCCCCTTTTCGCTGATCAGACGCCACTGTCATGGTCTTCGGGCGGGCGGGGTGCTGTCAAACTCGCCCGTCGTGCCCACGCTAGGAGTGCCGGGGGGCGTCGCAAGCCGGTTCACGCACTCGCCGGCCGGAAAACGAACCCGGTCACTTTCGCGATCCGGCCGGCAGCCGACACGAAGCGGCTCGCCCGCGGCGGCGCGGGGATCTAGGTTCGGCCCACATCCGCCGACGAACGAGGAGCCTTGCATGATCGTCGAGTACGCCTACCTCCGGATCCTTCCCGGACGGGAGCACGAGTTCGAACAGGCGTTCGAGAAGGGGCGGCCGATCCTCACAGGCGCGCACGGCTGCGTCTCGGCCGGTCTGTTCCGCGACGCCGAGCAGCCCTCCTCCTACCTGCTCCAGGTCACCTGGCGGACGCTGGCCGACCACCTCGAGACCTTCCCCGGCAGCGAGGCGGGACGCCGGTTCGCCGAGCACGTCGCACACTACTTCGACGGCGCGCCACAGGTGCGCCACTTCGAAGCGGCCGACGTGTCCGAGTAGGCGCCGCGACCACCCGATAAGAGAAAGGCCTCACCCCGTGGACTTCTCCGTGGAAACCGCCACCCCGACGGTGGTGGACAGCTTCCGGAACACACCGGACGCCCGCCTGCGCGGCGTTCTGGAAAGCCTGACGCGGCACCTGCACGACTTCGTGCGAGAGGTCCGCCCGTCCCTGGCCGAGTGGAACCAGGCCATCGAGTTCCTCACCGAGGTCGGCCAGACCTGCACCGGCACCCGGCAGGAGTTCATCCTGCTGTCCGATGTGCTCGGCGTGTCGATGCTGGTCGAGACGATGAACGCGCAGCAGACGGGGACCGACAGCACCGTGCTCGGACCGTTCCACATGACCGAGTCCCCCCGCCGCGCCCTCGGCGACTCGATCGACCTCCTGGGCGGGCCGCGCCCCTGCGTGGTGTCCGGCCGCGTTCTCGGGACCGGCGGCCAGCCGGTGGCCGGTGCGGAGATCGACGTGTGGCAGTGCAACGAGGAGGGCTTCTACGACGTCCAGCAGCCAGACGTGCAGCCCGCCGGCAACGGCCGCGGCTTGTTCACCGCCGACGACCAGGGCCGGTACTGGTTCCGCACGGTCGTGCCCAGCCACTACCCCATTCCCACCGACGGACCGGTCGGGCGACTGCTGCAGGCGACCAAGCGGCACCCGTACCGCCCCGCCCACGTCCACTTCCTCGTCACCGCCTCCGGCTACGAGGAACTCACCACCCACGCCTTCGTCGCCGGCAGCCCCTACATCGACTCCGACGCCGTGTTCGCGGTCAAGCAGAGCCTGCTGGTGGACTTCGCCGAATCGGACGACGACGAGGCCGCGGCAACCTTCGGGGTGACGGCACCCTTCGTCCACGCACAGTTCGACATCGTGCTCGAGGAGCGGGCGTGACGGCCGGCGCGTTCACCTACCAGGCACTGCCCATGCGGGTGGTCTTCGGCCCCGGGCGGCTCGCCGACCTGCACGCCGAGGTCTCCGAGCTCGGGCTGCACAGGCTCCTCGTGCTGGCCACGCCGAACCAGCGCACGCTGGCCGACCGCGTCGCCGGCCTGCTCGGCGACCGGGCGGCGGGTGTGTTCGCGGGCGCCCGGATGCACGTGCCCGCCGAGGTCGCCGCCGCGGGACGGAACCAGGCCCGCGAGGTCGACGCCGATGGTTGTGTCGCGATCGGTGGCGGCTCGACCATCGGGCTCGGCAAGGCGATCGCCCTCGAGACCGGCCTGCCGGTCGTCGCCGTGCCCACGACCTACTCCGGCTCCGAGATGACACCGATCTGGGGCATCACCGACGCCAGGCGGAAACGCACCGGCCGCGATCCCGCCGTCCTGCCCCGCAGCGTGCTCTACGACCCCGACCTCACCACGGACCTCCCGGCTGCCCTGTCCGGCACCAGCGGGATCAACGCGATCGCCCACGCGGTCGAGTCCCTCTACGCGCCCGACACGTCACCGGTGATCGAACTGTTCGCCGAAGAGGGCATCCGGTGCCTGGCCGCGGCCCTGCCCGCCATCGCGGCTGATCCGTCCGACCGCGACGCGCGCTCGGAGGCCCTGCGCGGCGCCTGGCTGTGCGGCGCCTGCCTGGGGGCGACCACGATGTCGCTGCACCACAAGCTCTGCCACGTCCTGGGCGGCACCTTCGACCTGCCGCACGCGCCGACGCACGCCGTGGTGCTCCCGCACGTGGCGGCCTTCAACCTGCCCGCCGCACCGGCCGCCCACGCCGCCCTGTGCCGGGCACTGCGGACCGACCACCCGGCCCGCGCCCTGGCCGACCTCGCGACCGCGGTGGGCGCGCCCCGGTCACTGGCCGAGCTCGGGCTGCGCGAAGCCGACCTGCCCGAGGTCATCGAGCAGGTCCTGGCGCAGCCGTACGCGAACCCCCGCACCCCGACCCACGGCGACCTCGACGCGCTCCTCACGGCGGCCCATTCGGGGTCCCGCTCGCGGCTCGCCGGGCTCCACGCGCCAGACGCGAAGGGGAGCTGAAGAAGGACGTCCGCCGCACCATGGCGCGGGCGCAGCCGACCGGGGCGAGCCGCAAGCCGGGGAAACCGGCCGGCCAGGGGTCTCGACGAGCATCCGAGCCTCGAGACGAGCCAGTGGCGCGCCGAGGCAGGTGTGAGTGGCTGTAACCGAACATCCTCGACGTGGCGCGGCCGGGCTCGCGATCCAGCGAGCTCGCCGGCGTCCGCGCCCCCGGCGCACCCAGGTGGCGCTGAAGGCTGAGCACGACGCGGTTCCCGGCACGGACGGGACAGCCACCGGATTGTGATCGAGCGGTCGCGGTGCGGAGCACGAACTGCCGCGCTGCGGTCGGCAACCACCCGCTTCCAGCGTATTCCGCGCTGGCCCAGCATCCGACCAGTGCCGGACGGGAGCGGTTGTTCGCGGTTGTGGAGGTGTTGGCCGGCGGAGTGAGCGCCCTGTCGGTCGGAACGAACTCAGCCTTCGGTCGCCCAGTGTGCGAAAAACGAGCCGGCCTCTCTCTACCCGGGTTTTCCGTTCGGCCCCGACCTCGCTGTGAGCAGGGACAACACGTCGTGGGCGACGTTGCTGCTGCGCCGGCGACAGCACCGGCCAACGTCAGCATGTCCTCACCGGCCCCGCGGCAACCAGTGATCTCGCGTTCGATCGTCACCAGCATCGCGGTTCGGAGTTCGGTGTTGACGTTGACCTTCCCGATCCCGGCCCCTGGTGCCTCGCGCAGGTCGGTTTCGGAAAGGCCGGACGCGCCGTGCAGGACCAGCGCCACGGGCCCCCGCCTGTTCCGGGACGGCAGCCGGCCGTGGCCAGTCCAGTGCGGGTACACCGGAGTACTTGTCGTGGACGTTGCCCACCCCGCAGGCGAGGAGCTGGGCGCCGGAGGCGTTCAGGAACGGCCGCGCCGTCGCCGGATCGGTCTTGCCGGCCGTGGCCGTCTCTGGGGCTGCGGCGCGGGCCTCGTCACCGGGCACGCTGCCCAGTTCGGCTTCCACCACGACGCCGAGCGGTGCCGCGAACTCCCGCACTTGCCGCACGAACTCGGCGTTGGCCGTCGGCGGCAGGTGGGAGCCGTCGGCGAGGACCGAATCGGCGCCAGCTTCGATCGCGCGGCGGATCAGGGCCTCGTCCTTCGCGTGGTCGAGTCGGACGCAGACCTCGACTGCCGCGTCGTCGACGATGTGCCGCAGCGTGCGGATCAGCTTCGGTCCCGTGGCCTGTCCCGCCGAGGACGGGGCGACCAGGAGCACAACGGGCAGCCGCAGCCGTTCGGCCGCGTCGACGACGGCCAGTGCGGTGTCCGTGCCGTAGCAGGTGAACGCGGGAACCGCCGTGCCCGCGTTCAGTCGCCGTGCCACGACGTCGTCGAGAGCCGCCCTCATCGCCGGCTCGGCGACGCGAACTCCAACAACAGCCGCTTGCGCATGGTGGCGATCGCGATCAGGCCGATCAGGCAGGTTGTGGGTCTGCTGGACGAGCCGGGTGGCGACGTAGGTCGCCGTGCCACCGGCGATGACGACGGAGATGTTGGTGGCCAGCGCGGTTGCGGTGTAGCGGACCTCGTCGGGGAACAGGCGCGGGGTCAGGGTGAAGGAGGCGCTACGAGGACTTCGCCCGCCACTGGAACCCGATCCTCGACGTCTTCGACAGCGAAGGTGTCCGCTTCGCGCACGAGGTGCACCCGTCCGAAATCGCTTATGACCACTGGACAAGCGTCCTCACGCTCGAAGCGATCGGGCGGCGTGCGGCGTGCGGCTTCAACTGGGACCCGTCGCACATGCTGTGGCAGGGCATCGACACCGTCGGCTTCATCACCGACTTCGCCGACCCGATCTACCACGTCGACCGCAAGGGCACGCGCATCCGCCCTGCCAGCGGACGGTCCGGCATCCTCGGCTCGCACCTGCCCTGGGGCGACCCGCGCCGCGGCTGAGACTTCGTCTCCCCCGGACACGGCGACGTGCCGTGTGAGGACGCGTTCCGCGCTCTCGCGGCGATCGGCTACCACGGCCCGATCTCGGTGGAGTGGGAAGACGCCGCCATGGATCGCCTGCACGGCGCCGCGGAAGCGGTGCATCGCATCCGGGAACTGTTGTGGCCCTTGCCGGACGCATCGTTCGACTCCGCGTTCAGCAACCAGTGAGCAACATGACGACCACCGCCGACCGGCTCTCCTGCCGACCATGATTCCCGTGCTGGACAACACGCTGGTTCCCGCCCTCCCCGCCTCGTACGCGGCGTTCCGCGGGGCCGGATACGAGCAGTCCCGTGCCCACACGTCGCGGGCGCTGACCCCGTACAAGCGAGTCGTCGAGGTGCCGGAGTTGGAGTCGGATCTCGACGTCGCGGTGGTCGAGCCGGTGTCACTGGTCTACGGACGGCATCGTGGCGGTGACGTGCACGTCCAACTGACCGACGCGCTGTCCTACTACGATGTCCATCTCGCGGTGGCCGGAACGAACTTCCTCGAATGCGAAGGCGAGCGAGCCGGCTGAGCCGCCGGACCGGAGCCGTCACCTCGCCACGGATGCGCGCGCGGATGCACCTCAGCGAGCGGTACACGCAGATGCACGTCCGCATCGAGACGTCCGCCCTGCGGCGGAACCTCGAGCGGATGCTGGGCAGGCCGGTCAACCGGCCGGTGCGTTTCCAGCCGGAGATGGACCTGACCGCGCCCGCCGGGGTGTCCTGGGTCCGGCTGGTCGGCCTGCTCGTGCAGGACCTCCACGCCCCGGCGGGGCTGAGCCGGGGTGGCGGCGCCGATTCGTGGGCCGACTTCCTCATCTCGGGACTTCTTCGCGCCCAGCCGCACAACTACAGCTCGGCACTGGCTCGGCCCGGCGTCTCTCCCGCCGTTCGCTCGCGGGTCAGACGCGTCGTCGATCTCATCGAGACCCAGCCCGCCTCGGATCTGTCCCTGACCCGCCTCGCCGAGGAAGCCGGCGTCACCACCCGCCCACGCACACCGCGACCTCGCCGCGCGAAACGGGGCCACCGTCGCCGAGATCGCCTGCCGTTGGGGCTTCGGTCATGTCTCGCGCTTCGCGGCGGCGCCTACCAGCAGCAGTACGGCGTGTGCCCATCCCAGACCCTGCGCGGGGCCGCTCGCTGCTCGACCGCCCGGGCTCCCGGCGGTCTATGATCCTCCGGAGAGCAGCATCACCGGGAAGGCAGCGAGGTCGCCGTGACGATGCTCGAGCGTTTTTCAGTGCTGCGCACTGCTGACGTGGACGAGTTCCGCGTGGCGGTGGGGCGGTGCCTCACCCCGCACAAGCTGGCGCCCGCGGGAAGGGTGGCCGCGCTGGAGAACGATCTGGCGATGGCCGGCCTGGGCCCGGTCACCCTCGTTTACGGCCGGACCGCCGGCGCTGAACTTCAGGTCCAGCTGACCGAGCAGGTCGACTACTACGACGTGAACCTCGCGCTGGCCGGCACCAACCTGTTGCGCACGGGTGGCGAGGAGGTGGTCCTCGACGCCCGGACAGCGGGAATCCTGTCCCCGCGGATGCTGGCCGAGATGCAGCTGAGCAACGGCTACCGCCAGCTCCACGTGCGAGTGGAACGGTATGCCCTGGAGCGTCAGCTCGAGGAGCTTCTGGGGCGGCCGGTTCCGGGGCCGATCCGGTTCCACCCGAGGATGGACCTCACCGACCCCGCCGCTGCGTCCTGGTCGCAGGCCGTGCAGCTGCTGGTGCGGGACCTGGAGGAGCCCGGGGGCCTGGCCGGCACGGCCGCCGGGCACCCGTGGGCGTCCTTCCTGATGACCGGCCTGTTGCTCGCGCAGCCGCACAACTACACCGGCGAGCTCGAACAACACCGGTCCGCGCCGCGCCGGCCGGCCTCGGTCAAGCGGGTGCTCGACCTGATCGAACGCGACCCGTCCGCCGCCCTGCCGCTCGACCGCCTGGCCTTGGAGGCCGGAGTCACCGCCAGGTCGCTGCAGCGGTACTTCAAGGAGTACGTGGGCTGCTCCCCACACGAGTACCTGCGGAGTGTGCGGCTCGCGCGGGCGCACGAAGAACTGAAGTCGGCTCCGCCCGGGACGACGGTCGCCGACATCGCGTTCAACTGGGGGTTCGCCCACGTGCCCCGGTTCGCCGCCGCCTACCAGGAGCGGTACGGGGTCCCGCCGTCGGCCACGCTCCGCGGCTCCTGACCGATCAGGACAGGCGCTTCCCGAGCCACGTGAGGACGGCGTCGAGCACCTCCTCGTTGTTGCGCTCCAGCATCATCAGGTGCCCGTTGCCGTGGATGCCCATCTCCCCCAGGCGCAGGTGCTCGGCCCGACGGCACCCGGCCTGCTGGAGGAAGGCGAACGTCCCGGCGTCCATCGGCCCGGCGAACGACTGCTCACCCGAGACGATGGCGATCGGGAGGTCGGCGAGGTTCGGGAGCTTGCGCGGCGGATCGCTTTGCAGCCGCACCGTCGGTTCGCCGGCTTCGCCCACCACGTCGGTCAGCCCCAGGTCGTGCGGACCGGAAGCGGGTGGCTCGTAGGTGATCGGGCTCGCCGTCAGTCCCCAGGGCAACGGGATCGGCCCGCTCGGGCCCAGGGGCTCCAGTGCGACCAGCGCGCGGACGAGCCTGGGCCGCTCGTCCGCCATCAGCCAGCCGGACGGGCCACCCGCGGAACTGGTCATCACGATCGACGGCCCGATGCGGTCGAGCAGCTCCCCGCCACGCCGGCGCATCACCGCGTGGTCGGCCGCGAGGTCACCGGGAACCGCGACCTGGGACGCGAGCAACTGGGCCAGCACGTCATCCTCGTCCGGCCACTGCGTGTGCGCGGGATTACCGGCCCCGGAGAAGAGCCGGCCGAGGCTCTCCACGGAGGGGGCCAGACCGGACGTGGCGCCGTTCCACCGGACCGGTGAGCGGCCGTGCCCCGGCCGGTCGACGACGTAGACCGCGAACCCCCTCTGGACGAGCAGAGTGCGCCAGCCGGGACGGCCGTCGGGCGTGCCCAGCCAGTCCAGGCCCTGCCCGCCGCCGCCGTGGATCAGCACCACCGGGTGAGGCTGGGTCTGTTCCTCCGGTATCTGGTACTCGACGTAGAGCTGGCTGCCATCGACGACGGTCTGGCCGTCGCGCTGCTCGTAGTTCACCCCCAACCAGAAGTAGCCCTGGTCGGCGAGGCGGACTGCGGCGTCAGCTCGCTGTGGCATTTCGCTCCTTCAGTACCGGGATCACCTCACGCGCGAACAAACGCGCTTCTTCGCGGGTGAAGGTTTCGACGAGCACGCGACGAGCACCGGTCGCGTCGATCGTCTCCTGCAGCGCGTCCACGATCTGGTCCGGCGTACCGGAAATCGCCATTGCAGGCCGGTTCTTCTTGTTGTCGAGGGCGAACTCGCCGTCGGTCTCGGGGACCACCCGGCGTCCGCCGGCGGTGAACAACGACAGGAACTGGCCGAAGGAACGCACCAGCTTCCCGAGGTTCCCCTGGGCCTGCTCCTCGGTCTCGCCGATGGCCACGAAACGTTCCAGCATCATGTTCCCGCCCGAGCGGGTGTAGCCGTTGTCCGCGGCGACCTTGACGTAGTGTTCCAGCGCCTCCCGGTGGTCCTGGTCGCTACCGAAGTTGCGCATCACGTTCCAGCCGTGCGCACCTGCCAGCGCCATCGTCTCCTTGCTGGCGCCGCCCAGCCACACCGGCAACCTGTCCTGCAAGGGGCGGGTGGCGATCGTGGTGGGCCGCGTGACCGGGAAGAACTTGCCGTCGTAGGTGAAGTCTCGCTCGGTCAGGGCGAGGTTGACGACCTCGAGGCCTTCCACCCACGCCTGCTTGAGTTCCTCGTCGGTCAGCTCCCGGCCGACGGCGATCTGCGCCTCGCCGGGGATGCCCCGTCCAAGCCCGAGCTCGAACCGGCCGCCGCTGAGCAAGTCCAGCGTCCCGGCCTCCTCCGCGACCCGGATCGGGCTGTACAACGGCAGCACCGTCACCGCGGTGCCAAGCCGGATCCGGCTCGTCCTCATCGCGGCCGCGGCCACCAACAGATGCGGGGACGGGCACGTCATCAGCGGGGCGTGGTGCTCGGTCACGGTGATCCCGTCGAACCCGAGCTCCTCGGCGTACGTCGCGAAATCGACGAACTCCTCGATCTGGAGACGTTGCCAGCCCGGATCGTGCACATCCGGTTCGGTTTCCGACGAGTGCAGGCCGACCCCGTAGGTGTGCACGAACTTGATAGTGCCCGCGTCGTTGCTGAGCGCGCCCATGGGCCCAACCTCCGAGTGAGTAGGTGCGTCGGCATCACGCTAGATCGGGGGCGGTGCGCGGCCGATCCGCTCGGCGTCGCGGCGATCCAGAAAGCGACAGCAATTTCTTGTCGCTGAACGGGCCGGCCTGTCGTGAAACGGATCACCGCGCGGGCGAGACCAGGCTAGCGTCGGGCGGCATGGCAGCAGGACTGACCGCCACCGAACTGCGCGACGCCTACGGGGCGTTCCCCACCGGCGTGGTCGCGGTGTGCGCGGCCATCAAGGGCATCCCGGTGGGTTTGGCGATGAGCAGTTTCACCACGGTGTCACTGGCTCCGCCGCTGGTATCCGTATGCGTACAGCACACGTCGACGACCTGGCCGGTCCTCGCCGGGCGGCCGCGCCTCGGCCTGTCGGTGCTGGGCGCGGGGCAGGGATCGCTCTGCCGCCGCCTCGCGTCGAAGACCGAAGACCGCTTCGCCGGCCTCGGGCTGACCGTGACCGACGACGCCGTTCTCCTGGACGGGGCGGCAGCCAGCGTGGTTCGAGTGCTCGCCGCACGACGTCCTGCGCGCCGGCGACCACGATGTCGTCCTCCTGCGCGTTGAGAAACTCCAGCGCCGCGCGACCTGTAGGACTGTGCGCAAGACCGCGGCCGGGGCGGCCCGCCCAACGCCGCGGTCCGGCCAGTGGGCCGGCGGCAGGCAGCTCGCCACCCGCGAGGGGCGATCCCGCAAGTGGGACCGGACCGCGCGGGTGGCGGTCAGGCCTATTCCTCGGTCAGGTCGCGGCGGCGGGTCTCCTTCGCCAGCACAGCCGCGACCACGCTGGCGACGCAGCACAGCGCCATGAAACCGAACAGCAGGTTGTTCGGGGCACCGCCGCTGAATGCGAGCAGCGACGCGGCGATCGCGGGGCCGAATCCGCCACCGACGACGCCACCCACCTGGTAGGCGAACGACGTTCCGGTGTACTGGGTCTTCGCGCCGAACAGTTCGGCGAGGAAGCTGGACTGCACGCCGTAGACGCCGGTGTTGGCCAGCCAGAACGTGACGAACGAGGCGATCCCGGTGAGCGCGGCGCCGAGGATGTACACCTTCTTGCGGCCGATCGACTCCGACCACGTCGCCGCCAACGGCGGGATAGGCAGAGACAGCAAGGCGGTGGCGGAGGCGACGCTGAGCGCGGTCGAACGGCTGAAGCCCACCTCCACGGCGTAGGCCGGGCCGAAGGAGTTGAGGATCGTCTTGGCCGTGTACGGGCCGATCACGAGCAGAATGCCGATCGCGAGCGTGCCGGGGTGCTTACGGAACACCTCGATGATGGGCAGACGTTCCTTCTCCTTGGCCTGCCGCCGTTTCTCCTGCGCCGCCTTGAAGATGGGACTCTCGTCGATGCCGAGCCGGATCCAGATCGCCACCCCCACGAGCACACTGGACGCCAGGAACGGGATGCGCCGCGCCCAGCCGAACAACGCCGCGTCGTCGAAGTACCCGGTGAGCGCGGCGAAACTCGCCGTCGCCAATGCGATTCCCAGCCCGACGCCGATCTGCGGCACACTGGCCGGGACGGCTCGCCACCGGCTCGAGGAGTAGTGCTGCAGCGACATGAGCACGGCACCACCCCACTCGCCGCCGCCGGCGAGCCCCTGCAGCAGGCGCAGCAACGTCAACAGGATCGGTGCGACGATCCCCACCGTCGCGTAGGTCGGAAGAAGGCCGACCTACGCGACGGTGGAGATGCCCATCAGCCAGATGCTGGACACCAGCACGCGTTTGCGGCCGAACTTGTCGCCGACGTGTCCGTAGAGGATCCCGCCGAGCGGCCGGACGATGAACCCCGCGCCGAGCGTGCCGAACGCGGCGATCGTACCGACCACGGAGGACAGACTCGGGAAGAAGAACTTGTTGAACACCACGGTCGCCGCGGCGCCGTAGAGTAGTAGTCGAACCATTCGATGGTGGTTCCGAGGAAGTCGGCCCACAGCACGCGCGCCTGGGGTCTGTTCCAAGATCGGTGTTTCCGGCCCGACACGCCGGGCTGAGGTTCGGCGGGATGGGCACTGTGAGTGATTCCCAATGATGTTGTCAACCTGCTGCGGCTGGTGGCATGGCTTGGTATTCGGTGCGGTCTCGGAGCATGGCCCAGAGGACGTTCAGGCGTCGTCGGGCGAGGGCGATGACGGCCTGGGCGTGCCGCGTTCCTCCGGCTCGTTTTCGGTCATAGTAGATCTTGCAGGCTGGGCACCAGCGGATGCTGGTGAGAGCGGAAAGCAAAAGCACTCGAAGCAGGCGTCGGTCGTAGCGACGAGGTCGGCGCAGGTTGCCACTGAGCCGACCGGAATCGCGGGGTGCGGGAGCGAGTCCGGCGACCCCGGCGAGCCGGTCGGCAATGAACTGAGTTAGGTCACCGCCGGTGGCGGCGAGGAACTCGGCGCCGAGCAAGGGACCAAACCCTGGCATGCTCAAGATGATTTCAGCGTGTTGATGTTGACGAAACCGGTTTTCAATGAGGGCGTCGAGTTCGGCGATCGCGGCGTTGAGCGCGAGCGCCTCATTGGCGAGCCGGGCGACCATGTCCGCGCCGGTTGCTGGCCGGCGATGGTGGTGTGTTGTGCGTTGGCGGCTTCGATCGCTGTGGCGGCGACCGAGGCGGCGTTGCGAACTTTGCGGTTGCGCAACCAGGTTTCCAGCCCGGATTCGCCGCAGCGACGCAGCGCTGCGGGCGTTTGATAGCCAGTGAGCAAGACGAGGGCGGCCTTGCTGGCGCTGTAGTCGAAGGCGCGTTCCAGAGCGGGGAAGTACTCGCCGCGTTGGGCGCGCAGCCGGTTGATGTGACGGGTCCGGTCACAGACCAGGTCGGTGCGCCGGGAGGTGGGGACGCGCAGGTCGGCGCTGAGTTCGTCGCCAGGCACCAGGGGCTGCAGGTCACGGCGCATTCTGGCCTGGTCGGCGATGATCGCGGCGTCCTTGCCATCGGTCTTGCCCTCACCACGGTAGCTGGCCGCAGCGTGATAGATGGTGCGGCCGGGGATGTAGAGCAGGCGCTGATCGTGTTTGGCCAGCAGGGCCAACAGTAGAGCTGCACCTCCGCGGTTGAGGTCAACCGCCCAGGTCACCGGCACTGGGCCTGCGAGCGTCGTCACGTCTGTAATGAGGGCCAGCAGCGCGGTCTCCTCGTTGGACACTCGTCGCGACAGCAGTCGGCCCCCGTCGGCGTCGATCACCACACAGTGGTGGTGGGTCTCGCCTGCATCGATTCCGGCCCAGAGTTCGGGCACGGCCACCTCCTCCTCGAACCATGGACATCAGAGCCCCAGCAGACGACCTCGCCGTCGCGTCCTTACACAGCGATCCTTATCGCGCATCCCAATCAGCGGTCGAGTCGTCGCGGGACGCCGGGCGGCCAATCACTCATGGCCATCCCATCGGCGGTGACATCACAGCCATACCCGGCGTCCCTGGGCGCTGCGGACCCTAACCGGTACAGGCCCCGAACACCTGCGCACACGGTAAGGATGACATCGGACCTTGTGAGTCCACGCAAGCGTGACGAGAAGCTGCCGCAGCTGTCGCCGTTGACCGGCCCGGACGGCCTGCTGAAGCTGTTCACCAAGAACGTGCTGGAAGCGGCGCTGAACGAGGAAATGACCGAGCACCTCGGCCATGAGAAGAATCAGGCGGAGCCGGACCGGGAATCGACCAACGTGCGAAACGGGACTCGGTCGAAGACCGTGATCTCGGACGCGGCCGGCGAGGTGCGAGTCGAGGTTCCGCGGGATCGGGAAAGCACGTTCGAGCCCCAGATCGTCAAGAAGCGGCAACGTCGACTTGCCGATGTGGACGAGATCGTGTTGTCGTTGTGTGCGAAAGGGATGACCACCGGCGAGATCTCCGCGCATTTCAGCGAGATTTATGGGGCGTCGGTGAGCAAGGAGACGATCTCACGGATCACCGACAAGGTTGTCGCCGAGATGCAGGAATGGGCCAACCGGCCACTCGACGCGATCTACGTTGCTGTGTTCATCGACGCTATCCACGTCAAGGTTCGCGACGGCCACGTCGCCAACCGGCCGGTCTACGCAGCCACAGGCGTGACCGTGGACGGGCAGAAGGACGTGCTGGGCCTGTGGATGGGCATCGGCGGCGAAGGCGCGAAGTTCTGGATGAGCGTCCTTGTCGACCTGAAGAACCGGGGGATCCGCGACGTGTTCTTCCTCGTCTGCGACGGCCTTAAAGGTCTCCCGGAAACCGTCACGAACGTGTGCCGCAAACAATTGTTCAGACGTGCGTCGTTCACCTGATCCGCAACACGTTCCGGTTGGCTGCGCGGCAACACTGGGATGAGATCAAGCGGGATATCAAGCCTATCGACACGGCCCCGAACCCTGGCGCTGCGCTCACTTCGTTGGATGAACTCGAGGAGAAATGGGGCAAGAAATATGGTGCGATGATTCGGCTGTGGCGCAACGCATGGGAAGAGTTCGTGCCGTTCCTGGACTACGATGCTGAAATCCGACGCATGATCTGCTCGACGAACGCGATTGAATCACTGAACGCCCGCTACAGGCGAGCGATCCACGCGCGCGGACCTTTCCCCACCGAGCAGGCCGCGATGAAGTGTCTGTACCTTGTGACTCGCAGCCTGGACCCAACCGGAACCGGCCGCGCCCGATGGACGATGCGCTGGAAGCCAGTCATCAACGCATTCGCCATCACCTTCAGTGACCGCTGGCCGGGAGCCGAAACCTACTAACCGAACCGCCGGAAACACCGATCACGGGATAGACCCCCACAGTGGTCAAGACCTGCAGCACCCCACTGACCCGGAGCCGAGAGTGATCAGGCCGGTAGGACTTCGCGATCCAGAAAGCCCTCGCCGCCTGCCGAACCTGAGCGATGGGCACTTCGTAACTGGCCGGGATTTCGCGCGGGTGGGCCATATAGTCGTACCTGACTTGCCCGGTCAGGGTGGTGTCGCCGGTGGTTTGGGCAGGCTCGGGGCCATGAAGAGCAGGAAGCCTTTGTCCTGGTCGACACCGAGGTAGAACGCGCCGCGCATAGGGTCTCCGGCGCGTCGCACCGTGCGTGTGGCAGCGGCCGGCGCGGGTGCATGCAAAGCCAGAAGTGCGCCCGCAGCCGCCACAGGGGATCGCTGCGGTCCCAGTCGGGCTCTGGTGTCTCCTCGGCGGCCACGTCAGTACTCCTCGCCGTCTCGGACGCCGTACCGGATCGCGTTCTGCTGGGCCCGGTAGTAGTCCGTTCCGGCGAGGTCCGGCTCGATCCCCCCTCCGGGAGGTCGCGCACGTCGCGGCCGGCGCCACGTTGGTGTAGTCGAGGAACAGTGTGGAGTAGATCGCGCTCAGGTGCTCGAACACGTCGAGCCAGTCCGGGTCGCCGCCGCCCATCCGGTTACGGCAGACGGCCTGGAGGCGACGATGGTCCGGCGACGCTCCGGCTTGGTTTGTGTCGGGGGCCGGGTGACACAGGACCATGCACACACCCGCGATCGTCCGGACGCCGGCACCGGAAGTGGTGCTCGAGGCACCGGAGAGCGTCGCTCTGCTGCTCTACAGCGCCAACGCTGTCGGTGATGCCGGGCTGGCGTCGGTGGTGATGAGCGCGCTGGAGTCGACGGCCGCGGCGGCGGCCGGGAGGCTGGGCAGGCACTTCGCGGTGCGCGGCACCGAGCCCCACCTGGCGGTGCAGCAGGACCAGACGTTCCCCCGCCCGCACGCGCACGTGCTGGTGCGCGACCGCGTGGAGCGGTCGATGTTCGACGGCTGGGCCCGATACGCGCACGCGCGGTACCGGCCGAGCTGCAGGTGCGGCTGTACGACGGAGGGGTCGGCATCACACGGGAGTACCCGAGCCCGCACGGCTGGGAGATCACCGCGGCCATTCCGCAGCTGGGCAAGCTCCCGCGGCTTCGGTGCGGAACCGCGCCGCGGGTCTTGTACCCGCTAGAGCTGGAACCGATGGTTCCGCCTGTGCCACCGGCGCACACCGAGGCGCAACAGGACGCACGCACCTGACGTCCCTCCATCCTGAGGAGACCCCTAGACCCATGGACACGACAAAGTGGTCAGGCACGGATGCCGGTGCCTGACCGGGGCAGGGCCGTCAGTCTTCCGGGTGTCCGTTGTAGACGCGGATTTTGTACTTGGTGGTCTCCAGCGCCAGGTTGAGTTCACGGATCTGCCGCGTGATTCGCTCTTGCTGGTCGAGCATGATGCGGCGGCGTTCCGGAATGGTGCTCGGGCCCTGCTCGACGAGCCGGATGTAGCGCTTGAGGTCGGTCATGGTCATGCCGGACAGGCGCATCCGGGTGAGGAAGACGAGGCGGCGCAGGTCGAACGCGGAGTACTCGCGGTACCCGGAGGCGTTGCGAGCGGGCCGCACGAGTCCCTCCTGCTCGTAGTACCGGAGGGTGTGCGTCGGCAGGCCGACAAGCCGGGCGGCCTCGGCGACGCTCTTGGGCGTCGCCGAGGCCTCGATCGTGGCGTCGTCGAGCAGCTCGTGCAGCGCCTCGATCGCCGATGAGGATGGCCCGTCGCTGGCAGTGAGGATGCGTTCGATCAGCGTTTCAGTAGCCACGGCCAACATCGTACGAGGATCAGAACGCGCGCACCGCGGGCGGCGTGTCTGGGAAGTCTGCCGATTCGCTCACAGACGCCCATTTCTCGACATCGTCGAGTGCATCACGGTAGACGCGGGTGAGATTGCGAACCGCCTCGGCACCGAGCGGGAGGCGGAGCGGCGCGTCGGGGGTGTCGAGCATGTTGCGGATCACCCGGGCGGCGCGTGCCGGATCGCCCTCCTGGATGCCGTCGGCCTCGGCCATGTTCGCGCGTACGGCACCGAGGACCTCGTCGTAGGTCGAGCTCTGCGGCGCTGTGTTGAGCACGTCGGCGGCGTTGAACGCGGTGCGGAAGCGACTGGGCTCGACGATGAGGACGCGGATGCCGAACGGTGCGACCTCGCCCGCGAGCGCCTCCGACCAGCCCTCGAGCGCGAACTTGCCAGCTGAGTAGCTGCCGACGCCGGGGAACGACATCCGCCCGCCCTGGCTGCTCATCTGCACGATCGCACCCGAGCGACGCTCCCGCAGGTGGGGCAGCACGGCACGCACATAGGCGGCCGGGCCGAACAGGTGCTGCTCGAGCATGGCCCGCAGCGCGGCATCCGTGATCTCTTCGGCGGCGCCGACCTGTCCGGCACCGGCATTGTTGACGAGCACGTCGACGCGCCCGAACACCTCCAGCGCCCGCTGCACGACCGCGGCCGCTCCCACCGTGTCACGCACATCGTGCTCGATGGCGAGGAGCCGATCCCCGTACCGCGCCTTGAGCCCGTCGAACCGGTCGGCCCGTCGCGCGGTCCCGATCACCTGCTCGCCGACCTCGAGTGCCGCCTCGGCGAGCGCCAGGCCGAGGCCCGAACTCGCGCCCGTGATGATCCATGTCTTCGTCTCGTTCGTCGTGGTCATGACCGCAACGCTAAAGCTTCGAGCGCGCTCGAAAGCAAGCCGCGCTCAGACTCGGGTCTCGGGTCAGCTCGTCACTCGCGCGTCGCGAGATCCGCGCTACCGGAGGGCCCGGGCCACCTCGTCCGGGCTGGCGTTCAGCACGGTGCGGAACTTGCCCGACGGTTCACCGCCGACATGCAGCGCGGCGTGGCCGAGCTGGCTCGGCTGGGGTACGACGCCAAGTTGTTCCGCAGCATGCTCGCCCAGCACGGTCCAGTCGAAGCGGCTCGCCGCCTGGTCCTGGCCCGCGACCCCTCGGATGGTCTCTGGCGCCTGAAGACACTGCTCGAACCTGTGCTCTCGTGGATTGAGGCGAAGACCGTCTCCGTGCCTCGTCACACGCGGTCGGAACCGCTGATCTTCCACCGGCCACGGTGACACATCGGCTCCCGAACACGTTCTGCCATTGCCGTAGTCGTACACAACCCGCGCTGGCGTGCGGAAACACGACTCATGCAGGTCAGTGCGGGTCCTTCAGGTCCGTTGAGCCTTGTTCAGCGTGCAGTCCCACTCCCCGCTTGCTCTCACGGTGCTCCCCGCGCGAGCATCGACGCACGACGCCCGCTACGACTTGCCGGCCAGTGCAGCGGGTCGGCTCGCGTCAACTCCGGAACGGCTCACCAGCCGCCGAGGTACCGGCGGACCTCGAAGTGGTAGCCGCCGCTGGCCAGCAGCTCCACCACGAGCACTGCAGCCGCGCTCAGGAAGGCGAGAGCGCACGCCGAGGCGATCGCGGGCCGTCCGGCCAGCGCCGTCACAACGGTGGCCACGAGCGCGGCGGTCGACAGCAGCGTGACCGGCACCAGCACGATGGTCCGCCGGCCGCCAGTGTCCTGACGACGAGGTTGCTGTGACACACCCCCATCGTCTGCCGGCGGCTGCCGGGACGAGCTGACAAGGACCTTGCGATCGTCCTCCCTGGTGACAGCGGGAGCGACCGCCGGGTGAAAGTTCAGGCGATTGCAAGCTTCGACCTCTGGCGCGAGGCGCCTGCGCCCGCATCCGGTGGTAACAATGGCAGCCATGCCGACCCGAGTCCTCCTGGTCGAAGACGACGAGCGCATCGCGCAGGCGCTGAGCCTGGCGCTGGACGACGAGGACTTCGACGTGATGCATGTGCCCAGTGGGGAGCGCGCGCTGGACGCGGTGGAGTCCGAACTCGTCGAACTCGTACTGCTCGACCTGATGCTGCCCGGCATGGACGGTCTCACCGTCTGCCGCAAGCTGCGCGCGAGCGGGGACCTGCCCATCATCGTCATCACGGCACGCTCGGACAGCCGCGACGTCATCGCCGGTCTGGAAGCGGGCGCCGACGACTACGTCACCAAGCCGCTGGTGGCCGGGGAGCTGGCCGCACGGATGCGGGCGCTGCTGCGGCGGCGGTCACCGGGGCGGCCCGCGGTCCTCCACGTCGCCGATCTGGAGGTCCGGCTCGACGCGGCCACCGTGTTCCGGGACGGGGAGCAAGTCCACCTCACCCGGACCGAGTTCGGTCTGCTCGCCGAACTCGCCGCCTCCCCGGGCGCTGTGGTGACCCGCGAGCAGCTGCTGAGCAAGGTGTGGGGATACGACTACTTCGGGGACACCCGGCTGCTCGACGTGCACATCCGGCGGCTGCGGCGCAAGGTCGAGGCCGACCCGGACCACCCCCGCACGATCGTCACGGTGCGAGGCATGGGCTACAAGATCGAGCCGGAACCATGACGCGAACCTCCCGGACCTGGCGCCGGGTGCTGTCCTTGCGCTGGCGGGTGGCGATCGCCTTCGGCCTGGGGTCGCTGCTCGTCGCGGGCATGTTCGCGCTGGCGACCTGGAACCTCGCGCGTGGCTACATGCTGGACCAGCGGCTGCAGAGCGCGACGCAGCAGGCCGAGGTGAACGTCCGGCTGGTCGACGAGACGCTCCGCACCGGGGCTACCGGTCTGGACGAGCTGCTGACCGGGCTGACGACCGGGCCGAATTCGACGATCATCCTGCTGCGCCAGAGCGGTCAGCTCACCAGTGGCCGGCCGGTCGACCTGGGTCAGCTGCCCGCCGCGTTCGTGAACACGGCACGGGAGGGGGTCGCGGTGCGGCAACGGGTGCGCGTGAGCGACTACCCTGTGCTCGCGGTCGGTCTTCCGGTCGCCGGCGCAGGCGGGACCTACATCGAGCTGTTCCCGCTGATCGAACTCGACCGGACCTTCCGGTTCCTCAGCAGTCTCCTCGCGGGCGGCACGTTCGCGTCCGGTGTGCTGGGTGGTGCGCTCGGGCTGTGGGCGAGCCGTCGTGCGCTGCGCCCGCTCAGGGCGTTGACCGACGCGGCGTCGCGGGTGGCGGCCGGCGACCTGACCGCCCGCCTGCCGGAGCAGGCCGACGCCGATCTGGCTCCGCTGGCGCGCACGTTCAACGACACCACCGCGGCGCTCGAACACCGGGTGCAGCGGGACGCGCGTTTCGCCGGCGATGTCAGCCATGAGCTGCGGTCTCCCCTGACAACGATGACCAGTGCGGCCGAAGTCCTCGCGCGCCGGCGAGCCGATCTGCCCGAGCGCGCCCGCCAGGCCCTGGACCTGCTGATTCTGGAGGTGCACCGGTTCCGGAGCGTGGTCATCGACCTGCTGGAGATCACGCGGGCCGATCAGCAGGGCGACGACGAGGCCTGGGAGATCCTCGACCTCGCCGGCCTGGTGGCCAACGTCGCGGCGTTCCAGGAACGTGCGGTCCCGCCGGTTGAGGCCCCGTCGGAGCCGGCCCTGGTGCAGGTGGACCGGCGGCGGATGGACCGGGTTGTGGGCAACCTCCTGGACAACGCGGAACGCTACGGCGGGGGTGTAGTGCGCGTGGGCGTGCAGGTGGACGGCGGGCGGGTCCGGCTGGAGGTCGACGACGCGGGCCCCGGGGTGCCGGAGCACCTGCGGGAGCAGATCTTCGAACGCTTCACGCGGGGAGAGCGAGCCGGGCAGCGCGGCGCCGACACCGGCAGCGGGCTGGGACTGGCCATCGTCGCCGAGCACGTGCGCCGGCTGGGCGGGCGGGTGTGGGTGAGCGATCGCCCGGGCGGTGGGGCGCGCTTCGTCGTCGAACTCCCGATGGCTCCGTCATGATCCGCCGCCTCGTGGTGGCGCTGATGGCGGCCACCGTCTCGCTCGCCGGGTGCGGGGTCAGCACCCAGGATGAGCCGGAGCGGCTTCCGACCAGCTCGCCCACGGTCGCCCCCACCACCCCGCAGGTCACTCACCCGCCCACCGCCTCGGCGACGACAACTACCCCGACAACGCCCACTCCGGTTCCGGCTCCCGGCACCGAAACCACACTGTCAGCCTGAAGAACTTTTGCACTATGCACTATTTGGCGGGATGCCTGATCCCCTCACCTGGCACGCGGTCCTGGCCGGCTGGTGGGTCCCGTTGCCGGGCCTCGCGGTCCTGACCACCACCGCGGTCGGCTACCTGTGGTGCGCCCGGCGGGTCAGGGGATGGCCGGTCGGACACACGGCCTGGTTCCTCGCGGTGATCGCGTTCGCCATCGCCGACGTGCTGAACGGCTACAGCCGCATTCTGTTCGCGGTGCACATGGTCCAGCACCTCGTGCTGATCGTCGTCGCGCCGCTGTGCCTGGTCCTCGGTTCTCCGCTGCGTCTCGTGCACGCCTGCGCGGGCGAACGAGCGCGACCCTGGCTGCGGCGATTCGGGCGGAGCAGGCCGGTGCGGTCGGCGGTGCACCCGCTGACCGCGCTCGCGGTCTACACGGTGGTCGTCGTCGGCACGCACCTGACACCGTTCCAGCAGAGCGCGCTGCTGCTCCCGGAACTGCACCGGCTCGAGGAACTGATGTACCTCGCCGCGGGCGTTCTGCTCCTGCTGCGGGTCACCGGAAACGAGCCGGGTGCCCCACGACTGCCCGCGCTGCTGCGGCTGGTGCTCCTGTTCGCCGCGATGGTGGTCGACGCGATCGCGATGCTCAGCGGATTGGCTTCCGAGGAGGCCTCACGCCGCCGGTACCGGTGACGGCGGGCACGCCGCCCGCACGCCTTCGAACGCCGGACGGGCCAGACGCCGGCTGGTCAGAGCCAGAGGGCGTCCGCGCGCTCGCCGGCCGCGGGCTCACCGCCGGCTTCGGTGAACGCGCGCAGGGCCCGGACGAGTCCGCGCCGGGAGGTGACGGGCATCCGCGACACGATGCGGGTGATCTCGGACCGGCGGCGCTGGGTGACCGCGCGCACCACCGCCTGCCCCTCCCCCGTGAGACTGACCACGAGCTCCCGTCGCGACGTCGGGCTGGCTTCCCGGTTGACCAGCCCGGCCGTCACCAGGCGGTCGACGGTGCGGGTGGCGGTCGACGGATTGACGGCCAGGTGCTCCGCGATCGCGGTCAGCTTGAGCGGACCACGCGTGTCCAGCACCACGAGAACCCGGAACTGCGGAATCGTGATCGATTCGTCGACGGCCGCGATCGACTTGGCGGACACAGCCACCAGCAGGCGGGACGCGGTCAACACCGCGTCGGTCATGGCGTCTACGTCGCTGGGGCCCGGCTTCTCGGTGGTTCCGACGGTCCGGCCGGCGGCCGGTGCGGTGCGGGCAGGACGGCGCGTGGGCATGCTCCAGTTGTACCCCATGCGTGGAGGTTTGACGCGTGCGCAACTGTTGCCCGGGCTAAGTTTCCGCCCGCTCCCGCGCGGGTGTGAAGCCGTGCGGGACGGGTAGGCCCGGACAGTGCCCGGGGCAGCGGAGACAGCGGATGCCTTGATCATCGGCACCGGCCCGAACGGCCTGGTCGCGGCCAACCTCGCCGACCGGCTGGAGGAAGTCGTCGAACGGCGCGGCGGAAGCGCGACGCGATGCACCGGGCGGCCTTGAACCCGAGGGAAGGAGACGAATATGGACGCCATCGCGTTCCTGCGCGCCGACCACGTGGAGGTCCTGGGCATGCTCGACGAACTCGACAGCGGCCCGACCGCCCGGGCAGACCGGACACCGCCGGTGCGTCACGCCCGCAAGGAGATCGTGACCCGGCTGGTGATCGCCGAATCGCGGCACGAGGCGGTCGAGGAACAGTACTTCTGGCCCATGGTGCGCGACCAGGTGCCGGACGGCGACGCGCTCGCCAACCAGGCCGTCGACCAGGAATACGCCGCCAAACAGGTGCTGGACGCGCTGGACAAGGCCGATCCGGGCCAGTCGGACTTCGAAGCCATGATCGAGCGCGTCGTCCGCGACGGCCGCGAGCACATCAGGTTCGAACAGGACGAAGTGTGGCCGCGCGTGCGCGCCTGCGTGAGCGAGCAGCGCCTGGCCGAGGTCGGCGACAAGATGGCCGCGGCGAAGGCCAAGGCCCCGACCCGGCCACATCCGGAGACGCCGTCGAGCGCCGGCGTCCAGAAGACCGTGGGCAAGGCCGCCGCCGCGCTGGACCGGGCGCGCGATGCCGTCACTGGCCGCGACAAGGAGAAATGAGCCAACCCAAGGACATCGTCAGTCAGCCGTCAGGTTGGCGACCCTCGCAGCGGGCCACACTGGGATGGACAGCATCCGCAACGCGAGGAGAGCCATGATCGCCAACAGGCACCCCGCGGAGCTCGCCCAGTCTGTGCTGCACCGGCTCGAGAACGAGTTCGGCGCGCAGCTCGCGTCGACCGACATCGTCGACACGGTCCGAGGCGCGGCACGCGATCTGGAGGGGCAGATCGTGCCGGAGGCTTTCGGGGAGATGCTCTACCGCCTGGCCTGCGTCCGCCTCGGCCGTGCGGTTCGGGCCTGAGCGGAAGGACAGGTCCGTGCCCGGTGACATCGCGTTCCACAACCGGACGCCACGCCCCGACACCATGGTGGTCACGGTCTCGGGCGAGATCGACATGGTGACCGGAAGCCAACTGCGCGACCACCTCGACGCCGCGTGCCAGGGACTTCCAGCAGGCGGGCAGGTGGTGGCCGACCTGCGTTCGGTGTCCTTCCTCGGCTGCAGCGGACTGAACGTTCTGGCCGCCGCCAACGAACGGATTCAGCGTAGTGGCAAACACCTCCGGGTGGTCGCGGATCGTCCTGCGGTGCTGCGGCCGCTGCAGCTCACGATGCTGGACCAGAAGCTGCCCGTCGACGTCACACTGCGGGCGGCCCTGGCATCCCGCTGAACGCGAAGTTCCTCATCGTCTGACATCGGCGGGCCGGCTCACGGCTCGCCGACTCCCCGGATGCGGCCCGCGGTTCACACGTCCGGGTAGTCGGCGATCCGCGGTCAGCCCAGGGCGCCCAGCAGATCGCGGCAGGCCCGCTCGCAGCGCCGGCACGCCTCGGCGCACACGCGGCAGTGCTCCATGTGCGAGGCGTGCCTCTCGCACTCGTCGCCGCAGGAGCGGCACACGGTCGCGCACGCCTGCAGGACCGCGCGGGTGCTGTTCGCGTCGTATCCGGTGTGCCGCGACAGGATGCGGGCGGCGGTGTCGCACAGATCGGCGCAGTCCAGGTTGGACCGGATGCATGTGCGCAGCTCGGGCACCCGGTCGTCGGACTCGGACAGGCACGCGTCGGCGCAGGCGGTGCAGGCCTGCGCACAAGCCAGGCACGCCTCCACGCATTGGACGAGCTGAGTCCGGTCGACCTGGCCGAGATCGGCCGGGTAGGTGTCGAGCATCTCGGAAACCACGGTCATGTCTCCTCCCTCCTTCTGCCTGACGTGCGTCGGCATACCCGCGCGCGGTCCGGGGGAACCTGATGCCGGACGACGGAAGGACTCACCGTGGCGCTCGTTCTGGCTTTCGGGGTGGTGTTGCTGGTCAGTGTCTCGCTGTCCGGCCTGGCCGCCCGGACGGTCCTGTCCACCGCGCTGATGTTCCTGCTCGCGGGAGCACTGCTGGGGCAGGGCGGTTTCGGGCTGATCACGATCCACCCGACCGACCCGCTCGTGTCCGTGCTCGCCGACCTGGCGCTGTTCACGGTGCTGTTCACCGACGGCCAGCGCGCGAACCTGCCCGCGCTCAAGGAGTCCTGGCGGCTGTCCGGGCGGGCGCTGGGGGTGGCGATGCCGTTGACCATGGCCGGCATCGCCGTGCCGGCTCACTTCCTGGCCGGGCTGGACTGGCCGACGGCGTTGCTGCTCGGCGCGATCCTCTCGCCCACCGACCCGGTGTTCGCCTCGGCCATCGTGGGCCGGTCGGACGTGCCCGCGCGGTTGCGGCGGCTGCTCAACGTGGAGTCCGGGCTCAACGACGGCCTCGCCCTGCCGTTCGTGCTGGTGTTCCTGGCACTCGCCGCGCACGAACGGAGCCACCCCTGGACGATCGCCGCCGAACTCGGCGGCGGCCTCGCGCTGGGCATCGTGGTGCCGGCCGTGGTGACCCTGGCGTGGCGGCTGCCGGTCCTGACCGCCGAACCCCGCCTGCAGGTGCTCGGCCCGCTCGCGATCGCGGTCCTGCTCTACGCCACCTGCCACCTGACCCACGTCAACGCCTACCTCGCCGCCTTCGCCGCCGGGTCCACACTCGCGACGATCAACCGGACCGCAGCGGAACGGTTCGAGCCGTTCGGCGGCCTGCTGTCCGAGCTCACGAAGTTCGCCGCGCTGCTGGTGTTCGGTGCCCTGATCACACCGAGCCTGCTCGGGCGGGTCCCGCTGGAGGGCTGGGTGCTGGCGGTGCTGGCGATCGTGCTGGTCCGGCCGGTCGCGATGCTGCTGTCGCTGCTGCGGACCCGGCTGTCCGGCCGGGAGCGAGCCACGGCGGCCTGGTTCGGGCCGAAGGGCTTCGCCTCCGTCGTCTACGGACTGTTGGCGCTGCAGTCGGGGATCCCCGCCAGTGCCGCGGTCTTCGATCTGGTGGCCGTGACGATCGCCCTCTCGATCGTGCTGCACTCCTCCACCGACGTGCCCATCGCCCGGGCGCTGAGGGTCGAACTGCCCGACAACCTGCCCGGTGGCCAGCCGGAAACGGCGTCGGCCCCCGGTTCAAGTTCAGTGTGAGCTGCCACGACAAGAGTCCCGTCCGCTCGTTGCCGGGGTTCGTCCGCGTCCTCCCACGGACCTGATCGGTAGGTCCGCACACGGCACAGTCTCGGGCCACTGCTCCGCGGACTCACTCGTCGCGCCGGGACGCCCGGCGTCGCCGCTCCTGCTCGCGGTGGCTGTAGGTCGCCCTGCGGACGGTCGTGTCGTCTTCCAAACCCGAGCCCACGGCACCGGCGACGGTTCCCAGCACCGTCGCCATGAGCGCGATCCGGATGTAGTCGAGGACGCTCGCGGTGTGTCCGAGGCTCTGCGTGACGTAGTCCGGCGGCACGACCAGGGCGACCGCAGCGAGGATGATCACGAACAGCGCTGCGAAGAACGCGATCGCGGCCGCGCCGACGGTGATCGCGGTTCCCGCGTTGCGCAGGCGGCGCTCCCGCTCCCCCGCCCCGGCCGAGGCAGGGGCAGGGCGCTCCCACAGGTTGTGGCCGACGATCAGCCACGTGGCGAGCGCGAGCACCGCTGCCGCGACGACCCCACCCGTTCGTGCCAGGCTCAGCGACGTGGCGAGCCGCCAGATCGACGAGTACAGCACCCCGAAAGCCGAGCCCGCGAACGCACCGGCGAGGGCCGTGGACAACCCGATCACCAGGCGCCACGGCCGGTTGGGCCGCACCATACCGCCGAGCAGCCGCGCTGTCGGGAACCGTGAGATCTGGAACTCCCGCGAGCCGTGCGCGGCCGGGACGGAATCCAGGCCGGCGCGGGCCGCGAGCCGGCTCCCGAGGCGGTCAGCCTGAGCGTGGCCGGGTCCGCACACGAGGTTCTGCACGAGGGTGACCACGACGTCGCGCAGGCGCCGGCCGAGCCGGAAGCCCCCGAGGGACGGCAACGAGATGAGGGCGACCCGGTCGGCCTCGCTGATCTTGACGGCGACCGGTCCGCGGTCACCGAAAACCGGCAGGTCGGTCAGGCAGATCGCGACGTCCCAGTGGGTGTCCCGGACCCGCTGCCGTGCCTTGTCCATCAGCCGGTGGTGGTCGGGGTAGCGGACCTCGAACGGGTCCTGCACCGGCTCCACCGACCAGTCGGTCCGCTCGTCCACCCTTCGCCGCAGTTCATCGGGCAAGCGGTCGTCCAGCGCACCGGCGAACCTGGCGGGGAGGTCGGGGTCGGCGAGCAGCCCGACGACGACAGTCCGCCGCTCGCCGCCGCGGGCCGTTCGATCGGTCACTGGTTCAGCCATCTCACCGCTGAGATTTCCGCCCCGGGCAGCGGCAAACATCGACCACGCCGTTATCTGCTCAGCGCAAGTGTTGCATACTGCAATGGTGGCGATGCGAACGAATGCGATGACCGGACGCCGGACCGTTGCGGTCCCCGCCAGGCAGCCGATCGGGGTGTGGCTGCGGGAGAGCTCAACCGGTCTGGCGGTCCTGGCCGTGGCGATCGGCGCCGCCGCCGGATTGGGCGCGGTGCTCTTCCGCTGGCTGATCGGCACGTTCACGCACTTCTTCTCCGGGCATGACGACTACTCGGCGGCCACCGGCGAGGCCCACCCGTGGTTCCCGGCGCTGGGGCCGTGGTTCCTGCTCATCGCACCGGTGCTGGCCGGCTTGGTGTACGGCCCGCTGGTGTACCGCTTCGCACCCGAGGCCCGCGGGCACGGTGTCCCGGAGGTCATGTACGCCGTCGCCGAGCGGGGCGGGCGGATCCCGGCCCAGGTGACCGTCGTCAAGGCGCTGGCGTCGGCGATGACGATCGGCTCCGGCGGCTCGGTCGGCCGCGAGGGGCCGATCGTGCAGATCGGCTCGGCGCTGGGGTCGACGTTCGGCCGGTGGTTCCGGCTGCCCGAGAGCCGGCTCCGGGTGCTGGTCGCCTGCGGCGCGGCCGGCGGGATCGCCGCGACGTTCAACGCGCCGATGGCCGGCCCGTTCTTCGCGATGGAGCTCATCCTGCGCGATTTCGCCGTCGAATCCTTCGGTGCGGTCGTGCTCTCCAGCGTCACCGCCAGTGTCGTCGGCCGGGCGGTGTTCGGCGACGTCGCCTTCCTCGACCTGCCGCCGTTCACCCTGCGCAGCCCTGTCGAGTACCTGCTGTTCGTGGTGCTCGGTGTGGTCGTCGGGGCGTGCGGGGTGTTGTTCGCCAAGGTCTTGTACTGGGTCGAGGACGCCTGCGACTGGGTCTGGCGGGGCCCGGAGTGGTTGCGCCCCGCGGTCGGCGGGCTGCTGCTGGGCGGTCTGCTCCTGCTCGTGCCGCAGATGTACGGCGTCGGCTACCCCGTGCTGCAGAACGCCGTCGAAGGCGAATACGTCCTCGCCTTCCTCCTGCTGCTCATGGTCGCCAAGATCGTGGCGACCAGTCTGACGATCGGCATCGGCGGCTCCGGTGGGGTGTTCGCGCCGTCGCTGTTCATCGGCGCGATGGGCGGCACCGCGTTCGGCATCGCGGTGCACACCTGGCTGCCCGCGACGACCGCCTCCCCCGGCGTCTACGGCCTGATCGGGATGGGCGCGGCGTTCGCCGGCGCCGCCCGGGCCCCGATCACCGCGGTGATCATCCTGTTCGAGCTCACCGGGCAGTACACGATCATCCTGCCGCTGATGACCGCCATCGTCGTCGCCACGCTGACCAGCAAGGGACTGCTCCGCCGCGACACCATCTACACCCTGAAGCTGCGCCGCCGCGGCATCGACCTCGAACACCACCCAGGGCCCCGAGCACTGGCCGCAACCCAGGTGGCGGCGGTCGCCGAACCGCTCCCCCAGGCGCTGCCCGTGAACACCCCACTGGACGCCGCGGCACGCACGCTGGCCCTGTCCGGGCACGGCGCCCTGCCCGTCACCGCCCCTGACGGGCGCTACCGCGGCTGCGTGACCGCCCGCGCCGTCGCCGAGGCCCTCGGCGACGACCAGAACCGCGCGGCCGACGTGAGCGCGCTGGCCGAACTGCCGCCGCTGGTGACCGGGGAATCCACCCTGGCCGAGGCCCTGGACGCCCTCAGCAGGGCCTCCGGCACCGGCCTGCCCGTGCTGGACCGGACCACCGAAACCCTCACCGGCTGGATCAGCCACGAGGCGATCCTGGCCGCCCTTCACCCCGCTCGACGGACAGCCGTCGCGGATCAGCACGGATGATGACCTCGGGTGGCCTCCCGATCGCAAGCCAGTCGAAAGGTTACGGGCGCCTCCACGGGAAATCCAGCGCAGTGCGCGGGAGCCGCGTAGGGCGACGGCACAGGGCCGTTCATGGTGGACGGTGCGACCGAGTCGGCGCCGGCGCTCCCCGCACGACGGACGGCGCGCCGGGCGCGGTCCGCTGCGCAGCCCTGCGGCCGCGTTTCGACGCGCGACCAGGCACACTGCGCAGCCGGGCAGCGGACGTGCGGCCGAGCCCGCGCCGTCCGTCCCCAATCCCACGCAGCGCCCATTGCGGAAGCGGCGAACGGGGCAGGCGATGAGGCAACCCGACTACGGCATGCTGACCGACCCCAACAGGGCCGTCGGTCGCACCATCGTGGCCGCCTATCCCGGCTACGCTGGCGGCGAGCGGGCCGTGGACTACCTTTCCGACCAACGGTCTCCGGTTGACACACCGCAACCGCCGGACATGGATTCGACAGCGTCGAGCAGGTACCGCCGACAACGCGACCGCGGCTCCGGCCAGGCCGAGACCGGTGAGGGCGACCGTGGCCCGCACGAGCGGGCGATTGGCCCCGCGCGGATTCCGACCGCCGAACCGGGCGGCCAGGGCGGGATCACCGAGGGCGAGCCGCCGTTCGATCGCGGCGCGCGCCGTTCCTCGTGGCCGAGCATGTCGATCTCCCGACCAGAGTCCGGTCACTTGTCCTTCGGATCCTTGCCCGTCTCCCGCCAGTCGGGAATGGTCCCGGCGGCGGCCACTTCGGACGGCGCCGGACGCGGCTTGCGGCGCTGGGTGGGCGTCCGGTGCGACTCTTCACGGAACTTCTCCACGAACTGCGGGTAGTGCAGTTCGAACGCCGGACGCTCCGACCGGATCCGCGGCAGCTCGAGGAAATTGTGGCGCGGCGGCGGACACGTCGTCGCCCACTCGAGCGAGTTGCCGAAGCCCCAGGGGTCGTCCACGGTCACCTGCTCCCCGTAGCGGTAGCTGCGCACCACGTTGTAGATGAACGGCAGCATCGACAGGCCGAGGAGGAACGCACCGATGGTCGACACCGTGTGCAACGCGGTGAACCCGTCGGTGGCGAGGTAGTCGGCGTAGCGGCGCGGCATGCCCATCGCGCCCAGCCAGTGCTGGACGAGGAACGTGGTGTGGAACCCGATGAACGTGGTCCAGAAGTGCAGCTTCGCGAGCCGTTCGTCCATCATCCGGCCGGTCATCTTCGGGAACCAGAAGTAGATTCCGGCGAAGGTGGCGAACACGATCGTGCCGAACAGCACGTAGTGGAAATGGGCGACCACGAAGTAGGTGTCGTGGATGTGCCAGTCCAGAGGTGGCGCGGCCAGGATGATCCCGGTCAGCCCGCCCAGCAGGAACGTCACCAGGAACCCGACCGACCACAGCATGGGCGACTCGAACGACAGCTTCCCGTGCCACATGGTTCCGATCCAGTTGAAGAACTTGATGCCCGTCGGGATCGCGATCAGGAACGTCATGATGGCGAAGAACGGCATCAGGATGGCGCCCGTGGCGAACATGTGGTGCGCCCACACCGCGAACGACAGCGACGTCAGGATGATCGTCGCCCACACCATCAGCTTGTAACCGAACAGCGGTTTCCGCGCGAACACCGGGACGATCTCGGTGATGATCCCGAAGAACGGCAGCGCGACGACGTAAACCTCGGGGTGACCGAAGAACCAGAACAGGTGCTGCCACAGTATCGCTCCGCCGTTGGCCGGGTCGAACACGTGCGCCCCGATCAGCCGGTCCGCGGCCAGCCCGAACAGCGCCGCGGTCAGGATCGGGAAGGCCAGCAGCACCAGCACGCTGGTGAACAGGATGTTCCAGGTGAAGATCGGCATCCGCCACATCGTCATGCCCGGACAGCGCAGGCACACGATCGTGGTGACCATGTTGACCGCCCCGAGAATGGTGCCCAGCCCGGACACGATCAGCCCGGCCACCCACAGGTTGCCCCCGATTCCGGGCGAGTTCGCCGCATCGGACAGCGGGGTGTAGGCGGTCCAGCCGAAGTCCGCGGCGCCGCCCGGGGTCAGGAACGCGGACAGCACGATCAGGCCGCCGAACAGGAACAGCCAGTAGGAGAACGCGTTCAGCCTCGGGAACGCGACGTCGGGTGAGCCGATCTGCAGCGGCAGGATGTAGTTGGCGAACCCGAACACCGTCGGGGTCGCGTAGAGCAGCAGCATGATCGTGCCGTGCATGGTGAACAGCTGGTTGTACTGCTCCTGCGACAGGAACTGCAGCCCCGGGCGCCCGAGCTCAGCGCGCATCAGCAGCGCCATCAGCCCGCCGGCCATGAAGAACGCGAACGACGTGGACAGGTACAGGATGCCGATCTGCTTCGGGTCGGTCGTCCTCAGCAACCGGACCGCGGCCGATCCGCGGACGGTGTGCCTGGGTGTGCGCGGCCGGATGATCTCCGGTTCGACGGCCTTCACGGTTCTGGTCATCGGACCTCCAGGGCGGGGAAGCTGGCTGCCGCAGCGGGCTTCCCCACCGACCGGGCGGCAACCTTCCGGGAACCTGACGATCTCGCCGGCGCTCACCGGATCGAGGACGCCAGCGACTGCCCCGCCCGGAACCGGAAGGCCACCAGGCGGACCGCGGCGGTGGCCTCCCGCCGCACCAGCGCCGCTATCATGAGCGACACCGCCGCTGAGCACAGGCACAGGGTGCAGAACGTCCCGGTCAGCACCGGTTGCGCGATCACGAGTCCGACACCCGCCACGCCGAGTGCGGCGGCGACGGCACCGGTGAGCAGCACGAGCCACGGGCGCTCGTGCCACCGGCGCCGCCCCCCGCTCAGCTCGAGCACCAGCTCGGCGAGATACGCGGCGGCACCCAGGGCGCTGTCACGCACCGGCAGAGCCCGCGACAGCGACGAGGTGAGGACCCGTTCGCTGCCCGGGCCGAAGAACGGGTCCCACACCCCGCTGATCACCTCGTATTGGAACAGGGTGAGGTAGGTCGCGATCGTCAGGCCGGCGAGCGCCAGGAAGGCCACCGGCAGGCGGTACCGCAAGCGCGACGGGTTGGGGGCGGGCGCGGGTGGCAACGGGGCTGCCTGACCGGCATCCATCGGTGTTCCCTCCTTCGATCGGCTCCCTTCAGCGGTAACCCGTCACAGCGCCGCCAGTCTGACGAACACCTGACGATTCCGCCCCCTCGGAACCAGGCGAGGTGCCGGCCAGGCATGTCTGCGGCCCACCCGGGTACCACCGGGACTGTTGCTCTCGACAACTGTCCGAGTGGGAGGGATTCGACCGTGCAACAGGGACGAGTGGTGGTCGTGACCGGGGCCAGCGGCGGTATCGGCCGGGCCGCGGCACGCGCGTTCGGCGAACGCGGGGACCGGGTGGCCCTGCTGGCCCGCGGCGAAAAGGGTCTGAAGGCGGCGGCCGAGGAGGTCGAACAGGCCGGGGGCGAGGCACTGC
The DNA here is from genome assembly GCF_030814215.1 of Amycolatopsis thermophila. Classification (NCBI taxonomy): domain Bacteria; kingdom Bacillati; phylum Actinomycetota; class Actinomycetes; order Pseudonocardiales; family Pseudonocardiaceae; genus Amycolatopsis; species Amycolatopsis thermophila. Next base: position 7,040,380 of record NZ_JAUSUT010000001.1, read on the forward strand.
CCGTGCCGGTGGACATGGCCGACCACGCCGCCGTCGAAGCCGCGGCCGAGAAGGTCGAGGGCACGTTCGGCCCGATCGACGTGTGGGTCAACGATGCGTTCACCAGCGTGTTCGCCCGGTTCACCGACGTCGAGCCGGAGGAGTTCCGCCGCGTGACCGCGGTGACCTACCTCGGGTATGTCAACGGGACCCGGACGGCGTTGAACCGGATGCTGCCGCGCGACCGGGGAGCCATCGTCCAGGTCGGCTCCGCCTTGGCCTACCGCGGCATTCCCTTGCAGAGCGCGTACTGCGGCGCCAAGCACGCCATCCAGGGATTCACCGAGGCGCTGCGCTGCGAACTACTCAACGACAAGTCCAACGTGCACGTCACGATGGTGCAGATGCCAGGTGTGAACACGCCGCAGTTCGACTGGGTGCTCTCCCGGTTGCCCCGCCGGGCCCAGCCGGTGCCGCCCATCTACCAGCCGGAGATCCCGGCCAGGGCGATCGTGTACGCGGCGGATCACCCCCGGCGGCGGGAGTACTGGGTCGGCGGGTCCACGGTCGCGACGCTCATCGCCAACAAGTTCGCCCCCGGGCTGCTGGACCGCTACCTCGCGCGTACCGGTGTGAAGTCGCAGCAGACCACGCAGCCCCGGGACCCCGACCAGCCGGCGAACCTGTGGGTCCCGGCCGACGACCCCGAAGGCCAGGACTTCGGCGCCCACGGCCGGTTCGACCACAAGGCGAAGGCGCGCAGCCCCCAGTTGTGGGCGTCCCAGCACCACGGCCTCCTCGGCGCCCTGGCGGTGGCGGCGGCCACCGGGCTGGGGGCTCTGGCCCGCAACCGCTGAAGGAGAACGGCTGGCCCTGCGCATCGAGGACTACGCGCTCATCGGCGACACCCAGAACCCGGAGCATTGTCTCCGTGCGGTTGCTCCCGCGACGGCACCGTCCGGGTCCACGCTGCCGCCAGGAGCGCCGCGCGGAGGATCCGGCCGCCTTCCACTGGCGTGGCGGCCGGCAGGTCGGCCAGTGCCGGCACGACGTTCAGCGCGACCAGGTGCGTCAGGGCGTCCACCAGCAGGGGTGCCTCCGCACCGGCAGCCGTCCACGCCGCGAGGCCGAGCAGCGCGCCGGTCACCAGGCTCGCCGGCGGACCTGCCACCGCCGTCCGCGACTCTCCGCCCGGCCGCCGTGCCTGCGAAGCCGTGACGGCGGGCGACGAGAGCGTGCGCCACGTTGCCGGAGGACACACGGGGCCAGCGCGCGAACCCAACGCGCCGACGAGCACCCCCAGCGCGTGTCACGCTCCAGTGCACACCGACCGGCACGCCGGCGATCCGGCCCGACCAGACGGCGCCCGTGATCGTGTCGCCGCTCCCTTCGTTGGGTCCGTCAGCTCCGTCCCCAGGCTTCCACGGCCCGGCGGGTCCGCCACCCGCCGATAGACACGGGAGTGCTTCCCGGCCATCGCGGCGGCCAGGCCCCCATCGTGGCGGTCACGCTCGCTCCCTTCCCACGGCCGTGACCGCCACCCCCGTACGGCGCCGGAGGCGAGCGGAATACGTCAGTGTTCCTCGCCCGTGGCCTGCTCTTCGGCCTGCTTGGGGTCGAGGCCCCGCCCCCGCTCCGCGAGCGCGCGCCGCAACTGGTCCGCGTTCATCTGCGACACCCGGCGCAATCCCTTGCGCTCGGCCTCGAGTCGCAACCGTTCGAGGTCGTCCTGCTCGCCGGGACCGGTCACGTCAGCTTGGCACCCCACCGCGTCGTCACACGATCTCCCGGTTCCAGCCGGACGACGTGGTCCCCGCTGCGGAACGCGTCGGGTGGGCACGTCATCGGTTCCACACCCAGTCCGGTGCGGCGGCGCCCCGGCCGGAGGCCGTCGCCGGTGTACAGCTCGACGTACCGGCAGGTTTCGTCCACCCACAGTTCGCTGGTCGCGCCGTCGTTGCCACCGAGCCGAACCCACGCCAGCCCGGCTTCGTCCCGCGCCAGGTCGGCGAAGGCGTAGTCGATCTCGAGGTCACCGATCGCGCGGCCCGACGAGAAGTCGTACGCGCCACCTGTGACGGCCTCGGTTCCGGTCGGCAGCTGGCGGTCAGGATCGGTGGCGATTCTGGTGCCCGCTGCGAAGGTCAGCACCGCGTCGTCGATCCGGCCGGGACCGGGTGACAGGTACGGGTGCTGGCCGTAGCCGTACGGAGCGGCGTGGTCCCCGACGTTGGTGGCGGTGGTCGTGACGCTGAGACCGTCCGCGGTGAGCTGGTAGCGGATGGACAGGTCGAGGCAGAACGGGTAGCCCGGCCGCGGGTGCAACCGCGTCCGCATGGTCACCCGGTCCCCGCGCAGGTCCTCGGCTTGCCATGGCCGCCACCGCAGCAACCCGTGGATCGCGTTGCCCTTCGCCGGTTCGGTCAGGGGCACCTGGTGGTCGACCCCGTCGAACCGGTACCGGCCGTCCCCCAGCCGGTTGGGCCAGGGGATCAGCGGGGTGCCGTGGGCTCCGTCGGCCATGCCGGTCTCGGCGTAGGGTTCCAGAACCGGTCGTTCCCCGGCTGAGTACTTCCGGATTCCCCCGCCCACCTCGACAATCACGGCGTGGTGCTGCCCGTGGGCGATCGGGTACTGCTGTCCGGACGGCGCGAGAGACACGCGGTTCCTTTCCACACGGGTGCTGTGAACGGATTGCCGGTGCGCGCGGCGGCGAACCTGGCGATCGGCTTACGGTTTCCGGACGGCGGACACCGAGAAACGGCCGCCCCCCAGGGCCACCGCGTCACGCGTCTTCGCGGTCCGGGTTCTCCAGCCGGAAGAAGTTGCTCGGCGATCCGTCGCTGCGCTCCTCCTGGTAGACGAAGTTCAGCCGACGCTCGTCGAAGGTGGCGAACCACTCGTCCCAGTCCACGTGCCGCAGGTCGTCGCCGCCGTAGCCGGGGAAGTCGAAGCGCAGCACGCCGAGGTGGTCACCGTGCTCGGTGCCCGGCACCGTCGCCGGCTGCGCCTTCCGCTTCCCCGCCCACTGGCGGATCACCTCGTGGTCGGTGGTGACCAGGCTGCGGCCCGGCCGCTCCGGATCATCTTCCGGTGAAGTGATCTCCTGCGCGTACTGCAGCGACTTGGAGCTGCCCGGACCCGTGCGCATACCTCCTCCGCCGCCGTCTCCCGAGTGCCGGTATCCGCGCTGCCCACCGCCGGGGCCGCTTCCTGCCGACGCCTTGGCGACGGCCTTGACCAGGTCACCCTTGTGCATCCCGGCCGTGTCCGCGACACCCAGCTCCTCGGCCTTGGCCCGCAGCTCGTCGACGTTCATCCGGTCCAGTTCGGACTCGTCGAAGTCCGGTGTGTTGGGGGTCTGGTTGCCCGGTTCGTCGTGGGCCATGATTACCTCCCATCGGTTCCGTTTCTTGGCGCAATACCCTGGAGCATTCCGCTCAATCGCGGCTCACCCCCACCAGAAGGCTGCCGCGATGATGGCGTACAGCGCGATCAGCGCCGCGCCCTCGAACCACGTGCCTTCTCCGTCGAGCACCACGACCACGGCGATGACCACGGCGAGCACGAGCGCGGCGATCAACAGCGGTGGCAGCACGAGCGTGAACGAGGCGCCCAGCAGCGGAGCGGCAAGGACGACCACCGGGGCCAGCACCAGCGCGATCTGCAGCGGGCTCTGCAGGATCACCGACAGCGCGTAGTCCGCCCGCCCCTGAGCCGCGAGCTGGATCCCGACCACGTTTTCCACGGCGTTGCTCGCGATGGCCACGATCACCAGGCCGGCGAAGGCCTGGGAAATGTGCAGTGCGTCCATGGCCGGTCGCAGACCTTCGACGAACCAGTCCGACACGAACGCGGCGCCGGCGCCGCCCGCGGCCAGCACTCCGAGCGCTACGGGCAGTGACCATTGCGCCGGTCGCTGCGAGTCCTCCTCGCCTCCCCGCGGCTCCCGGAGTGCGGGAGTGAACAGCGACAGCGCGAACAACGCGAGCAGGAAACCCGCGACGATGCGGGAGAGCAGACCTTCGTGTCCTGCCGCGGGGCTGTGCAGCTCCGCGGTGAGCGCCGGCACCAGCAGGGCCGCGACCGACAGCATGAGCATCAGACCGATCGTGCGAGCCGCGCTCGCGGCGAACCTCAGCCTGCCGTGTCGCAGCCCGCCGACCAGGAAAGCCAGCCCCAGCACGAAGAGAACGTTGGCCAGGATGGACCCGACGATGGCCGACTGCACGACACCGACCAGCCCGGCGTGCAGTGCGAAGAGGACGACGAACAGTTCGGGCAGATTGCCGAGGGCACTCTGCACGACGCCCGTGGCCGACGGGCCGAGCCGGTCTCCCAGAGCGTCGACGCCGCGGCCCACCACCCGGGCCAGCACAGCCAGCGCCACCGCGCTCAGCGCGAACACACCGATCTCGGGCACGCCACCCAGGCGCGCGCCCAAAGTGGTGACCACCAGGGCCGCGGACAGTCCGATGAGCAGGTAGTCCCTCCGCGAGAACCCGGGCGTGACGGTCCGCCCGTTCTCCGCCCGCTCCGCCACCGCGGCTCCCGTTCCGCCTTTCGCCATGTGAAGGCGCTACCCGTTGTCCCGCCGGATGAACGGTGCTACCTGACGAATACCTGTCAATCCGGGGGCTCCGGCGGTGGTGGGAAGCGGTCAGGCGGATCGCCAACGAGATCCGGGACGACAACGCGCCCACCTTGGCGGCGGCGATCGCGCTCTCCGGGTTGCTCGCCCTCGCGCCGGCCCTGATCGCGCTGTTCACCGTCTGCTCCCTGGTCACCGATCCGCAGACGGTCCGCGATCAGCGGGCGCCCCTGGCGGCATCGTCAGGCGAACGTAAGGTTAGACACAGCTGATCCGGCAATCCGGAGACAGGAGGCGCCCGGACAGTGCGCTCGGCGCCTTCGCCGGAAACGGTGTCGCGGAGCCGGCAGTGCCCGACCCGCCACCCGGCCTGCCCTTCCAGACGCCACCCCCGGGCCGGGCGCGGACCGCGCGACCGAGGGCCCCGGCTCCGCGGCCACCGTCCGGCCGCCGCACCGCAGGCGCCGGCGTCGACAAGCCGCGCGGTCAACCTGAACCCGCCCCCGATGCTCAACGCCTGGGTGTCGCGCCGAGGGCCCCGGCTTCCGCGTCCGAGCGGCGGGCTGAGGCGGCCGCCGGGAACACTGCCAGAACCACTTGGGCCAGCGGGCGTTCAGGGGCTCGGGCCGAGCCCCTGAACTCGGTGAGCTCCATTGTGGTGCTTGGTCAGTTTCGCGTCGCGACGCCCGCCGGCCGCTCCCCCGGCGCGCCGTTGAGACGGTGTCGTTCGTGGATGTAGAAGGCCTGTCCGATCGCGCCGAGCATCATCCCGAACGAGCCCACGATGAACAGCCAGACCGCGATCTGCTCGGACCAGGACCAGATGAACAGCACGCTGCCCACGAAGAAGATGACGTTGCCGACGACACCGATCGCCAGGTGCACGACCGGAAATTCCCGCACGAAGCTTCGCACAGACACACCTGAACCCCTTTACCCTCATACGTCCGGAAGTGTGGTGCCCGCGTCGCTGGTTGCTTCGTCGTCGTTCACCACGGTCAGTCCGCCCTTCGACTCGTAGAGCACGTATCGGATACCGCCAAGGTTGTGCACGCCCCGTTCGCGCAGTGCCTCGTACAGGTCGCCCTCGGTCAGCTGCGCGGCCTTGAGCTGCCTGTGGTCGACCGCGCCGTCCACGACGAGGACGCGCACCGGGTGATCGAGCACGCTCGCCACTCGCGGGACGAACCGCAGGCGTGAGATCACGATGTGCACCGCCAGCAGGGTCACCAGGGCCGCGGCACCGACCAGGAAGGACCCATCGGGGGCGGTCGCGGTGCGCCCGACGATCGCGCCGGTCGCGATGATCACGACGAGGTCGAAGATGCGCAACTCGGCAAGTGCCCGGCGCGGGGCGAGCCGCAGACCGGCCAACGCCGTCAACGACAACGTGACGGTCTTCAGGCAGGTGGCGGGAAGCTCGCTCCCGCCGCCGATCAGCCAGTCCGCGCCGCTCGTCGCGGGCACCTCCTGTCTCGTCCAGGCGATCCACTGCTCCAACCGGCTACCCGTGCCGACCGTCGTTACTCACCTCGGCAAGGGGCATCGAGCGCCGGATTTCGTCAGCTGAACGCAAGATTCCGTCGACGCGTGGCCGGGAGCACGAGACGCGGAAGTCCTCGGCGCTACCCCGGCAGTGGTAGGCCGAAACGAGCGGGAGCTTCCGCGCCCAGCGGGACGGTGGCGCGGACCCGCGCCGACCCGGCTTCCGCACGGAACCGCCCGACCGGTCCCGGGCGAAACCCGAGCAGCCGGACCACCGGTGCCGCGGCCACTGTCCACACTCACTCGTCACAGGGCTCTCGCGCACGCGTGAATCGTCGGGCCCTCGATCGCGGCGACCAGCGCTCGTGCGGCAACCCGATCCGAGGGGAGCCGGACGACGCTGACCCGCGCAGCGGTAGCTGGGGAGCCTGATGACGGCGGCGATGCGTACGGCGCGCGCGTACCGACTGTGCAGCACCCGCGACCTTCTACTTTCGGACCGGAGCTACAGCTTTCGCCCGAGTCGGGCTGTCGACGTACGGCTGGTCATCGAACTCGGCCCGCGCGGCCACTGGCCCAGACGTGCCGAAGTACCACGCTGTCCTGAGAAACTTCCCCGGCGCTGCAGGCCAGTCACTCGACAGCGAGCCCGGCACTGCCGACGACGGCCCGATATCCCGACACGGCGAGGGAGTGCCGGCCTGCCCTGCACGTCGGCGGCAGGACGACAAACGGCTCACCCCGCGGATCGATGCGGTAGTTGACGAGACCGACGTACTGGTCACCGCCCCGGCCTTCCACCCTCATCCCTGAAGCTAACACGTCATTGAACTCGGGACTGTTTCAAGATCGGTGTTTCTGGCCCGACACGCCGGGCTGAGGTCCGGCGGGATGGGCACTGTGAGTGATGACATCTGGGGCTGTGAGTCCACGTAAGAGTGAGAAGCCGTTGTCGCCGGAGCAGGCCGCTGCGGCGGCGATGGTGGCCGAGGCCCGGCAGCGGGGGCTGGAGCTGACCGGCCCGAATGGGCTGTTGAAGCTGTTCACCAAGAACGTGTTGGAAACCGCGCTGAATGAGGAGATGACCGAGCATCTCGGTCACGAAAAACACCGCGCCGAGCCGGGACGTGATTCTACGAATGTGCGTAACGGCGTACGGAAGAAGACGGCGCTCTCGAACGCGGCCGGCGAGGTGGAGATCGAGGTGCCGCGGGATCGGGAATCCACCTTCGAGCCGCAGATTGTGAAGAAGCGGCAACGTCGGCTCACCGATGTGGACGAGATCGTGCTGTCCCTGTATGCGAAGGGCCCACCGGTTCTTCCTTGTCTGCGACGGGTTGAAAGGCCTGCCCGAGGTGGTGGAACAAGTGTGGCCGGCCGCGATCGTGCAAACCTGCATCATCCACCTCATTCGCAATTCGTTCCGGCTTACTTCGCGGAAATACACCGACGCGCTCAAGCGGGACCTCAAAGCCATGTACGTGGCCCCCAACGCGACGGCGGCGGAAGCCGCTTTACAGGAACTGGACGATAAATGGTCCACGCAGTATCCGGCGCTGGTCCGGCTGTGGCGCAACGCCTGGACCGAGTTCGTGCCGTTCCTCGATTACGACGTCGAGATCCGAAAAATGATCTGCTCGACCAACGCGATCGAATCACTCAACGCCCGCTACCGGCGGGCGGTGCGAGCCCGAGGCCACTTCCCAACCGAGCAGGCCGCCCTGAAGTGTCTGTATCTTGTGACCCGCAGCCTGGACCCCACCGGCACAGGCCGCGCCCGATGGACGATGCGCTGGAAGCCCGTACTCAACGCCTTCGCCATCACCTTCGGTGACCGCTGGCCGGCCGCCGAAACCTACTAACCGAACCGCCAGAAACACCGATCACGGGATAGACCCCGCCGCCGCTTGACATAGGAGATTCACGAGGTCCAGCTCCACGACCACGGTGTGCGTCTCCTTCGACGAGCATGACATCGGCCGCTCCACGTTCCCCGAACGCGCGATGCGTGACGAGAGGATTTCCACGCTGAGGTAACGCCGGATGCGCCAGAGGGCTTCAGCACCGCCCCGCCGCGCGGCACCGCGATCGCGGCGACCGCCTCCTCGCGCGGCAGCGGGCGCCGCTGGGGAAGGCCGTGGTGCTGGGCATGGGTTCGGCCGCGTTGTTCTCCCACATCAGCGGGTCGAGTTTCTCTTCGAGTGGCAGCACGGCGTCTCGGCCGGCACGTATTCACTGATCCTCGCCGTCAAGGGCGTGGGCATGCCGGCCACCGGAGCGGCGTTCGGCGGGCTCTCGCGGAGGGCGCGGCTGAACACGCTGCTCAGCGCCGGAGTGGTCGTCGCGGCCGCGGGGGCGGTGGCGCAGGTCGTGCTCACCGTGATCGTGGGCGAGAACTTCGCCATCACCTGCTGACGCTGTTCGTGGTCCTGCTCGGCGTCGGGCTGATCTTCGCGGCGATGAGAGTTCACTGCCGATTGGGCTGGTGATGCTCGTCGCCGTTGCGCTGGGGGTGCTCGGGTTGGTGGTGCTGGTGCGTCCGTGGCAGGGGCACGGCGAGGTCAGCTGACGAACTGCTCGTCGAGTCGGGACAGCACCACCCGGGCGCGTGCCACCTGCCTTCGAACTCACCGAGCCGGCCGGCCGGCACCAGGTCCGCGGCCTCCCGCAGCCACGTGCCCGCACGCGCGGCTGGTCACCCTCCCTGGTCAGGTGTTCTTCCTGCCGGACGAAGCCCCCGGCGGGTGGCGGAAACCATCGTCGCGGGCATTGTCCAGCCTCTGACCTGCTCCCGCGCCCGGCCCTACGCGGGCCGTGGCCGCCCGCGGTGTGCGGCCTGCGCCAGCGTGGTCACGACCTCCGGCCAGGACGAGGCCCGCGCGGCCGCGTTGCCGCTCGCCGAACCGCCGAACGCGTAGTGACCTCCGTCGAGCGGGTGCCGGACCTCGAGCTCGGTCGGGATACCGGGGACGCCTACGCCCGTGTGCCCGGCCCGCGGGTAACGCAGATGGCGCACCGGGTGCCCCGATCCGTGGTCGGCCCAGCGGCGGACGGCGATCTCCGCCATCCGGGCGGACGGCCACATCGCGTCGTCCTCACCGGACACGAGCAGCACCGGACCGTCGATCCGCTCCACGGGGATTTCGGCGGCCCGGATCCGCGCCGAGTCGGCGAGCGCGCTCTCGAACAGCGGGCGCAGCGCGAACGCCCGCCCCCGCGGCGGCCGCTGGGTCATCGTGAGCGGGGCGTACGGCACCGGTTCCCCCCGGTGGGTCCAGGCGGCGGCGTCCACCGGGCCGCGCGGGCCGAGCCCGCACCAGGTGACCCCGCTGGGCGCGATGGCGACCACGCCTCCGACGTCGGGGAAGTGGGCGCCGGCCAGCAGTGCGAGTTCGCTGCCCCGCGAGATGCCGAGCACACCGACCGGGTCGGTGCTGACCTCGGGCCGGCCGCGCAGCCAGGTGATGGCGCGCTCCACGCATTCGATCTCGATCCCCACCAGCGCGGGCGGCAGGCCGGGGCCGCCGAAGTAGGAGATCGCGATCGTGGCGAACCCGTGGTGCGCGAGCACCGCCGCCCAGGTGCCCGACGGCCCGAGCCCGCCGCTGGACCCGCCGAACGCGACCACCGCGGGGAACGGTCCGGTCCCGGCGGGCCGCACGTAGACACCGCTGACGCCCGGCTCGCCGACCTCGGTGACGATCGCGTCCGGGGCCAACCATCGGCGGGTCAGCGGTGCCTCGACGCGGAAACCGGCCCCCTGCACCCGGACAACACCGCGCATCGGGTCCAGGCCGGCGCTCGCCCCGGGGCCTACCGGCCGCCCCGACCAGAACAGCCCGAACGGGTCGAGCCCCCGGTACGTGCCGCCCCGGCTGGCGTGCCATGCGGTGTCGACGCATCCGCGCGCATCGGCTTCGAACTCGGCGTGCGCCAGGTACCGCTGCGGTCCGCAGTCCAGTTCGACGCTGATCCCGACCGGGGCGGCGGGCGGGAGGCCGGACACGAGCAGGCCGGCCGGGTCGTCGACCGCGGCGTCGGTGCGGCCCACTGAGATGTCGTGCAGGATCTCGGTCATCGGAACTCCTCCTCGCTCGACGGATGTCTCGAGGGAAGGCGTAACCCGGGACGGAACGATCCGTACGGTTCAGGCCAGCCAGCGGTCCGGGCCGCCGGGCACCGGGTCGTACCGGCAGACCAGACCGGTGCGGACGGAGGCCGACAGGTGCGCGCCGGCGGTGGGCGCGCGGTCGGCGATGCGCTCGATGGCGATCCGGATGGCCCGGGTGACGTTCACGCGGGCCCGTTCCGCCTCGGGCGCGGCGCGCCGCATCCGGCCGCCGAGCCCGGTCGCCCGCCGCAGCTCGTCCAGCAGCGCCTCCCGCTCGGCTTCCAGGGCGATACCCAATCGCTGGTTCCCGGTCCGGTCCGCGTCCCGCAGCGCCTCGTCGAGTTCGGTGAGGCGCCGCCGGTACGCCGACCGCGCGGGGGCGTCGAGCGTGGGCCCGAGATCGGCGGTGCCGACGCCGGCCCCGCCCGCGGCGAGGTCCACGGCCCGGATGTCGCGCCCGGGAGCGAGGACCAGCGCGCGCAGGTAGGCCAGGCCCCGGAAGTCCCGCAGCCGCGCCCGTTCCGGGCCCGCCTCCACCAGCCAGTCCGATCCGTCCCTGGACAGGATCCAGACGCCGGCCGGGGAGGGGAGGCGGTCGAGCACGGTCGTCATGCCGAGCTGTTCGGCGATCGAGCGGGCACGGCGGAGCGCGTCCTGGACCCGCGTGACGTCGTCACCGGCGCCCCGGGCGGACAACGTCTCGGCCAGTCCGGCGAGGGCCCGGGCCACGCCGGGCAGCGCACCGGCCGCTTCGTCCGTCGCGAGAGCACGGTCGAAGTGGGTGACGGCGTCGTCGAGGCGGCCGAGGACACGCGCGAGCTCACCGAGGAAGTAGGCCACCGGTCCCATAGCCGAGTTCGCGCCCCCCAGCACCACGTACTGCGACCGGTAGGGCGCCAGTTTGTCGTAGAGCGCGGCGGCCGCCGCGGTGTCCCCGGTCGCGACCGCGACCACGGCGAGCGCGGCACACGCACCCAGCCAGCGCGGGCCCGCGCCGGTCAGCACGGTACCCAGCACCCGCGCAGCCTCGGCCCGCGCGCGATCCGGTTCACCCGCGCGCAGGTGCGCCCAGGCGGTCGTGGCCTCGTAGAAGTGGCCCGGCCGCTGCCGTGCGGTCTCCCGCAGCACCGGTAGCGCCCGGGCGGCGTCCTGCCGGGTGCCCCGGTCGCCCAGCAGCATCCCGTTGAGCGTCCCGACGAGCGCCGCGGTGTCCGCGAGCCCGGCCTGCGTTCCCCGGGTGGCGACCGCCGCGATCAGCTCCTCGGCCTCGTCGTACCGGCCGCGCAGGACGGCGAGCATGGCGTGCCGGGCCCGCACCATGACGAGCGCGGCGTGATCACCGACGAGCCGGGCCTCGCGTTCGAAGGCGGCCAGCGCGGATTCCGCCTCGCGCACCCGGCCCAACTCCATCAGGGCGATGAACCGCCAGAACAGGGCGTCCCGTTCGCGCGCCGGATCGCCGCCGCTGCGGGCGAGGTCCATGATCTCGGCCGCGGCGGCGAGACGATCCGCGGCGCCATCGGGATCCCACAGCGCGTTCAGCCGCGCCGTCAGCACGTCGGCCAGCAGGCCCGGGTCGCCCGCGCGCCGGGCCAGCGACAACGCCTCGTCCGCCAGCCTCCTCCGCCTCGCGGCCGACGAGGGCTCACCGAGCAGTTCCGACGCCAGCCGGGCCAGGACCCGGGCACGGGTCGGCTCGTCGAGCTGCCGGTGCAGTGCCGTCTCGAGCAGGCGCACCACCGCGAGATCGCTCTCCAGGAACTGGGCTCGCGACGGAGCGCGCAGCGCGAGCGCGGCGATCGGGTCGGCCGCGCCGGACAGGCTGTCCACTTCGCGGGCAAGCGCGACCGCGGCCCCGGGTAGACCCCGCGAGGCGACCCAGACCGCCCGCCGCAGCTCCGCGTCCGCCGCCGGCAGCAGTGCGGCGAGGTCCGCCTCCCGCCAGGGTTCCAGCGGCACCGCCCGGCCCAGCACGGGCGGCTCGGCCCGGCTCACGAACAGCCCGACGCCTCCGCCGCGGCTCGCCACCATCGCCGCCAGCCGCCGGGTGGTCTCGTCGCCCCGGTCGAGGTCGTCGAGCAGGATCAGGCGTCCGCGTGTTCCCGCGATCATCCGCGCGACCCGCTCCAGGTCGGCCGTGGACGCCGTGCCGAGCAGCGGCTCGATCACCTCGTCGGCGATCTCGAGTTCCCGAAGCACCTGAACCCACGGTGGCACCCGGCCGGAGGGCACGACCGTGGCGCGGGCGACCCGCAACCCGGCGGCTTCGGCGACGGCCGCCGCCTCCGCGAGCATCGTCGTCCGGCCGGAGCCGGCCGGGCCGAGGACCGTGACGACGGCGCCGGCTCCGCCGGCGACCTCGCCGACGGCACGGGTCAATTCGGCGAGCTCCCGGCTCCTGCCCACGAGAACCACGTCGCCAAAGGTAGGCGCCGGCAGGCGGATCGCAACCCCGGCGCGCGATCCCGCCGGCCGCACCAGCACGCGGACGCGCCCGTGGCCTCCTCTTCTGATCGGAATCGTCGATGATCGTGCTCACCGCCCCGGCCGGGCAGATCGGCAGCAAGCTCGTCGCATACTGCAGCAGCCTGAGCCGGTCCGCCTCGTCGTCCGCGATTCCGGCAAGCTGCCCGCCGAGGTGCGCGAGCGAGCCGGGATCGTCGCCGGGTCACACTGCGATCGCGAGGTCGTTGATCGCGCCCTCGACGGCGCCGACGCGTTCTCCTGGCTCATGCCGGCCGGGGTGACCGCCTCCATTCCCGGCGCCGATGCCCTCGTCCGCCACGCTGTCCCGCGGGTGGTGATCATCTCCGCGCTCGGCCGCGGATCGCAGATCTACGCCGGTCACATCTCCGCGTCGCACGTGATGGAGGACGTCTTCCGCACCACCGGCGCGTCCGCTCGCCGCCGGGTACCTGCTCGACCACACCCGAACGGGGCAGGACACGGGCGGTGCAGGCCTCCCCCACCTCGAGATCGCCGAAACCGTCACCGACGTCCTCGGCGCGCCGCGCCAGCCCCGGGGGTCTCCGAGGCGATGGCCCAGTCCATGATGGACATGGATGTCGCCGGCGAACGGGGCATCAACAACGCCACGCTCCCGAGAACACCACCCCCACCACCTTCCGCGCATTCGCCGACGGAACCGTCAAGCCGGCGGTGACCGGGTGATCACTGCAAGGGTCCCCGGCCGGCAGCTCCGTGATCGGCTGTCGGCGTGCTGCATCCGCAACGGGCGGTAGGAGTTTCGGATTTGCGCGACCCAATTCCACGAACCCACCAGGCGAGACATTCTCCTCGGTAACGCGGGTGCCCCATCGGCGCTCAATGCGGCCCGGTGTGATGCGTCGCGAAAACGTCCACTTTCGGACAATATGCCTATGTCAATCCTGTGCGGACGGCGACATGAGGATCACGCTGTCACGTGTGCTGGCTCCACCTCGCCGAGGACGTGGTCCAGGCGAACGGCATGACCGGTGCAGCGGTGGCGCGGCCGGACCGAGTAGCCGCGACGCCGACGAGATGGGGCGACCGGACGGCTCGTGCGGTGCCGTCGCTCCGGTCGCTCTGCGGTGTGGCGGCTGATGCTTGCGTTCGGCGTCCCGGCGGGTTGTCACGGTGAGATGACTCGTCCCATGAGAGGCCGGGGCTGGGTGCCCTTCTCCGTGCTGGTGGTCGCCGGAGAAGCAGCGACGTGCCGTACGTCGCGCGTGCCGGCGACTCAGCCGCCGGCACGCGTCCGCCGCGCCGCGCCACCGCCTCCACCTACCAGACCTCGCACGCCGTTGGTGTTCGACGTGGGCAGCGGCTGGCTCAGATCGGCCAGCAGCACCTGCTCGCCGGCGGTCAGACCCGAGGTGATCTCGGTGACCGACGGGCCGATCACCCCGACCGTCACTCGCCGAACCCTGGTCTGTCCATTCGCGACGGTGGTCACGGTCGCGACGGAGCCGAGCAGGTGCACCGCCGAGGTCGGGACGGTAACGGCCGCATCCGCGGTGCCGGTGATGATCGACACCGACGCGGTCGCACCCTGGTAGAGCTGCGGACCGCCATCCGGCAGCGACACCGTGACCGGGTAGCTCGGCGTGCCCGACGACGACGTCATGCTGGACAGCATCCCGACCGAGGTGACCTGCCCGCTCAGCGGCGTGCCGCTGCCATCCGGGGTCACGGTGACGCGCTGGCCCGGCTTGACCTGCCCCGCCTGCGCGTCGCTGACCGCCGTGGTCACTTCGTTCGAGCCCGGACCGAACACCACGATGTGCTGCTGGCTCGTGGCCTGCCGCCCGGTGGTGAAGTCGATCTCGCCGACGGTCCCGGCGATGGGGCTCACGAGCGTCGCGGCCGCCAGGTTCTGCTGGGCGACGGCCACCTGCGCGTTCGCCGCGTCGATCGACGCCTGGTCGGCCGCGAGCTGCTCGGCGGAGACCGGTGTTGTCGACTTCGCGCCGCCCGCCGACGAGCCCTGACCACCAGCCGAGCTCCTGCCGCTCGCCTGGCCACCGCTGGAGGACCCTCGGGTGGGCGGCGAGGACGACGAAAGGGGCGTGGCCCTCGGCGCCGGTGCCGAGCTCTGACTCGGCGGCGTGGTGCGCGGGCTCGGTGCCTTGTCGTTGGCCAGGGTCTGTGACAGCGTGTTCTCCGCATCGGCGAGCGTGCGCTCGTCGCTCGCGGTCTTCTGCTGGTCTGTTTGCGTTTTGCCGATGTCGGCCGTGCAGGCGCTCACCTGCTCCTGGCTCGGTGGTGGTGTCGAAGCGGGGTTCAGCACCGGCTGGCAGTCCTGCTGCTGCTTGGCCAGGTCGCTCTTCACCTGGTTGAGGTCGGCGTCGACCTCCTTCTGCGCGGTGACGACCGCTTGCTGCTGCGCCGCGAGATCGGGGGGTTGCGGGGACGAGGTCAGGTAGGCCGCGGTGGTCATGTGGCCCGGGCCGGCAGCCGAGGTCTGGCCGGACTCGTCGGCGGCCAGCTTCGCCTGGGCGGTGGCCAACGTGGACTGCGCGGAAGCGAGCTGGCCGGCCAGCGGGGTGCTGTCCAGCTGAGCCAGCGTCTGCCCCGCGCCCACCTGCTGCCCCACCTGGACGCTGATCGTCGAGACCTGCCCGTTGACCGGGAAGGACAGCGTGGCCTCGCTGATCGCCGCGACGGTACCCGTGGTGTCCAGAGTGGAGGTCGCGACGGCCGGCCCGGCGACCGCCGTCCGGTAGGCGGGGGACGAGGACGCCGACTGCGTCCAGACGACCACGCCGCCGGCCACGACCACGACCACGCCGGCGATCACCAGCATCCGACCGGTGCGCTTAGCCATTCGTACCCCCGGTGCGCTGGCGGGTGCCGCCGGTGACGCAACCGTCCGGCCCCGGCTGGCTGATGCCGATCGTCCGGGCGGTCACCGTGCCGGTGTCGTCGGTCTGCCCGTCCGCCGTCGCGCACTCGCCGACCTTGAGCGCGCTCGCCGTGGCGGACTCGGTCCTGGTGAAGGTGGTGGACGAGTCGACCGTCACCGCGATGTCGTTGCCCGCGCCGGTCTGCGGGTTGTCCTCGTGCACGGTGAAGCCGGTGGCGCTCACGGCGGTCACCGTGCCGGCGGTGCGTGCCTGACCGCTGCCGGTGTTGTTGCGGTTGGTGCCCGACGGCCGCGGGGCCCGGGTGCCTTGCGACCGGGCACCGCCGCCGAAACCGCAGCCGTTCCCGGTGGCCGGGCTGATCTCCACGGTCTTCGCCGTGATCGGCTGCCCGGTTCCCGCCACCACCGCGCACGAACCCTTCGCGACGTCGGCCAGGGTGGCCGCGACACGTTGGGTGAACCTCGTGTCCCCGGAGAAGTTCACCGTGACCTGGCCCGAGCTCGGGTTCTGCACCTCGATGCTCGACGCGGCGACCGAGGCGATCGTCCCGGACGCCGCCGGGCCGCGCGCCGCGTTCCCGGCGGGGGACGGGGCCTGGCTCGCCGAGCCGGCGCCACCACCTGAGCTGCCGCCCGAGGAGCCACAGGCGGCCAGGGTCAGCACGAGGGCGCCTCCCACCACCGTCAACGCCGTGCGTCGGATCATCGCTGTCTCCTACTCGCTGCGCAGCGCTTCGATGGGTGCGAGCCGGGCGGCCCGGCCGGCCGGGTAGACCCCGAAGACGAGGCCGATGCCGATCGCCGTGAGGATCGCGACGATCGTCGCCCACGGCGAAACGGCTATCTGGATGGCGATCAGGTGCGGCAGGACCAGTGCACCGGCGATGCCGAGCACTGCGCCGAGCAGCCCGCCGGCGAGGCCGAGTACCGACGCCTCGACCATGAACTGGCGACGGATCACCGCCGGGCTCGCCCCGACCGCCTTGCGCAGCCCGATCTCCCGGATCCGCTCGGTGACCGACACCAGCATGATGTTCATGACGCCGATTCCGCCGACCAGCAAGGAGATCGCGGCGACCCCGCCGAGCAGCAGGGTGAGGGTCTGGCTCACCGAGCTCGCCGTGGTC
The DNA here is from genome assembly GCF_030814215.1 of Amycolatopsis thermophila. Lineage (NCBI taxonomy): Bacteria > Bacillati > Actinomycetota > Actinomycetes > Pseudonocardiales > Pseudonocardiaceae > Amycolatopsis > Amycolatopsis thermophila. Next base: position 7,057,020 of record NZ_JAUSUT010000001.1, read on the forward strand.
AGCAGGGACTGCTGGCTGGCGATGGTGAAGTCGGCGTCGGCGGGGTCGGTGATCCGGTGCAGCGCCAGCAGTTCCTGGTTGGCCTCCTGGTACGCCGCCGACAGCGTGTCCGACGTGGTCGCCTCGAGGTAGATCGACTGGACACTCGTGCGGTTGGCGCCGCCGATGAGCCGGTCGGCGGCCGTGCTGATCGGCACGATCGCCTGGTCGTCCTGGTTCTGCGCGGTGGACGACGTGCCCTGCGAGGACAGCACACCGACGACGCTGAACGGTGTGGTGCCGATGGTCACGGTGCGGCCTACCGCGTCGCTGTCGCCGAACAGTTCCTCCGCGGTGGTGGGACCGAGCACGACGACGGCCGCCTCGCTGGTCTCGTCGGCGTCGGTGAGGAACCGGCCCTGATCCACCGTCCTGGCGCGCACCGTCAGCCACGACGGCGTCGTACCGACGACGGAGGTGGTCCAGGTCGCCGAACCCGCGGCCAGCGACGAGCTCCGGCTCGTCGCCGGCGCGACCGCCGCCACGTCCGGGGCCACGCCCGGTGCGGCGAGCGCGTTCGCGTCGTGCACCGTGAGCGTGGTCGCCGATCCGGTGCCACCGCGCACGCCGCTGCTACTGGTGGTGCTTCCCGGCGAGATGACCAGCAGGTTCGTGCCCAGCGAGTTGATCGCGGACGCGACCTGCGCCTGCGCACCCTCACCGAGGCCGACCGTGAGGATCACCGCGGCGATCCCGATGAGGATCCCGAGCATCGTGAGCCCGGAGCGCAGGCGGTGCCCGCGGATCGCCTCCAGGCTCGTGCGCAGGGTCTCAAGCCAGCCCATGGCCGCCTCCCCGCCACGTATCGGACTCGATCACGCCGTCGCGCAGGCGCACGACGCGGTCGGCGTGCGCGGCGACATCCTCCTCGTGGGTGATCAGCACGATCGTGTGGCCGGCCCGGTTGAGCTCGTCGAACACCGAGAGGACATCGGCGGTCGCCGCGGAGTCCAGCGCGCCCGTGGGCTCGTCGGCCAGGATCAGCGACGGCCGGTTGACCAGCGCGCGCGCCAGCGCGACCCGCGACTGCTGGCCGCCGGAGAGCTCGTTGGGCCGGTGCTCGATCCGGTCGCCCAGGCCGACCCGTTCGAGCAGCTCGATCGCGCGCGCCTTGCGTTCGGCCCGGCGTACTCCCGAGTAGCACAGCGGAAGCTCGACGTTGCGCCATGCCGTCAGGCCGGGCAGCAGGTTGAACTGCTGGAACACGAAACCGATCCGGCGGTTGCGGATCGCCGCAAGCTCCAGTTCGGACAGATCGCTCACGTCCTCGCCCGCGAGCGCGTAACGGCCGGAGGTAAGCAGGTCGAGGCAGCCGAGGATGTGCATCAGCGTGGACTTACCGGATCCGGAGGGTCCCATGATCGCGACGTAGTCGCCGTCGCAGACCCTCAGGGAGACGCCGCGCAGTGCCCCGACCTCCACCACACCGGTGGAGTACACCTTGCGGACGTCCGTGATGTCGATGACCGCTTCCGGCACTGGTCAGCCCCCCAGTCCGCCGAAGCCACCGCGGCCACCGCCGGGGAAGCCGCCCGCGCCGCCGGTGCGGCCGTTGGGGCCGCTGCCGCCACGCGTGGTTCCGCCCGTCGCACCGGCCGGCCCCGGCATCATCACCTGGTCCCCTTCGGACAGGCCGCTGAGGACCTGAGTCATCCCGCCGACCGACGTCCCCACGGTGATCGGCTTGCTGACCTGCTTGCCGCCGACCATCTCGTTGACCGTGGCCTGCGAGCCGTTGTAGTGGACGGCCTGGCTGGGCACGGCGAGCACGTCGCTCAGCTGTTTGACGACGATCGACACGGTCGCACCGGCGCCCGCGAACAGGCCCGGCGGACTGCCCGTGACGCTGATGGTGACCGGGTAGCTCGGCACCGACGACGATCCGGCGGCCATCACGGCGACCGAGGCGACGGTGCCGTAGACGGGTGCGTTCGACCCGTTGGGCGTGATGACGGCCTGGTCGCCGGTCTTGATCTGGCCGACCTCGGTGTCGTCGACGCTCGCGTTGACGATGTAGGACCCCGTGGAGATCACCACGATCTGCGCGGCGCTCGAGCTGGCCGAGGACGACGAGCCGCCGTTGGTGCCACCGCTGCCGTTGTTGCCGCTACCGCCGTTGGTGCCACCGCTGCCGTTGGTGTTGGCGCCGCCGCCCTGCGCCGGTGACGACGCGGAGGACGTGGAGCCGGCGGAGACCTGCTGCCCCACGGTCAGGTTGACCGCGGCCACGGTGCCCGCGATCGGCGAGGTCATCGTCGCTTCGTTCAGCGCCGCCTGCGCGTTGTCGACCTGGTTCTGCGCGGCCGTGATCGCCGCGCGATCGGCGCTGAGCTGCGCCGGCGACGCGTTGCTGGACTCGTCGGAGGACAGCTTGGCCTGGTCCGAAGCCAGCGACGACTGCGCCTGCGCGACGCCGGCCGCCAGCGACGCGGACTGCAGTGTTGCCAGCGTCTGCCCCGCCGTGACCTGCTGGCCCACCGCCACGTCGACGGCCGTGACCTGGCCGGAGACGCCGAAGTCGAGGTTGCTCTGCTGCGCCGGTTCGATCGTGCCGGACGAGGAAACCGTCTGCTTGAGAGTGGTCGTGCTCGCGGCGACCAGCCGGTAGCTCGGCGCGTCCGCGGGCCGGGTCACCAGCCACAGCGTCACAGCAGCGGCCACCACGACGACGGCGACGCCTCCGATCGCCCACCGTCTCCTTTTCCGAAGCCTGCCCAGCACGCGGACCTTCTCTCTGCACCACGGAACCGACGGGCGAAAGCATCACCGGTCAGTCTGAAAGGTATCTGAGAAAAACCTCGTGGTAGCTGTGAATCAGATGTGTGTTCCGCGCGTTTCGGTCCGCAGACCCGTCCCCGACCGGCCGGCGGGCCACCGACTCGGTCATAACCGGCGGCGCGAGCCTTCGCCGCCACCGCCCCGGCGATCCCGCCAATCCCGGGTGGGTCGAGCCCGCACGCGGCCCGCAAGTGTGCGGTGAGTTGTTCACGACCCGGGAAACCGGGGTCGTCCACGGTTCCCCATACGGCGCCGCTCGTCGAGTTTGAGACCATCTACACGGCCGCGACGGCTGCCTGAAACCGGCCAACCCCGGTGTCAACCGAAGTCTGGCCGGCCCCGGTGTGGTCTTCACGGGGTGTGGTCTGCCTTAGCGAGCTGGATGTCGAGGTCGGCGAGCACACGGTAGGACGGCAGCACGGCGGCCACCGCGGCCTCCGGGGTCCGGCCGTCCCGGATCGCGGCGACGAACTCGCGGTCCTGACCCTCCACCCCGTTCGCCGGAACGTCGACGGTGGACAGGTCCACTGGGCGATCGTGGCCGTCGACGAGGTTGTCGTAGCGGGCGAGATAGGTCCCGGTGTCGCCGATGTAGCGGAAGTCGCTGCCGAACGGGCCGTCGTTGTTGAAGCTCAGGGACAGCGAGCAGAGCACCCCACCACTGGTGCGCAGCTGGATCGCCATGTCCATCGCGATGCCGAGCTCCGGGTGCGGTGGGCCGGCGAGCACGTGCGCGACGTCGATCTCCTCGCCCGTCTGGTAGCGGACGAGGTCGACAGTGTGCGCAGCGTGGTGCCAGAGCAGGTGGTCGGTCCAGGTTCGGGGCTCGCCGCGGGCGTTGGTGTTGCTACGACGCAGGAAGTGAGTGCGCACCTGCAGCTGCTGGAGCGTGAACTCACCGGATCGGACGCGGTCGTGGACCCAGCGGTGCGAGGGGTTGAACCGGCGGGTGTGCCCGACCATGCACACCAGCCCGGTGCGCTCGGCCTCTTCAGCCACCCGCTGCGCGCCGATCCAGCTGTCGGCCAGCGGGATCTCGACCAGCACGTGCTTTCCGGCGCGCAACGCCGCAAGCGCTTGCTCGGCGTGCATCTGGGTGGGCGTGGCGAGTATTACGGCGTCCAGATCGTCCCGGTCCAGCACGCGCTGCAGGTCCGGCTCGGCGTGGGGAACGCCGTGGCGTTCGGCTGCCTCACGCGCCTGGTCGACGGGCACGCTCACCACCGTGTCCACGACTGCGCCGGGGACCTTCGCGAGGGCCGCGAGGTGCTGGCCGCCCATCGCGCCTGTGCCGGCCAGGGCGATCCGGACCGGTCCGCGTTCGGTGTTCACGACGTCGGCTCCAAAACGATGTGGCCGACGGCGGTGTTCGAGGCGGGCACGTGGTAATGCCGGTGCAACTCCTTGACGTCCGCGCCGAGGGCACCGCGCATGATCAGCCACATGACCAGCTCGATGCCCTCCGACCCGGCCTCGCGCAGGTACTCGATGTGCGGGATGCGCCGCAGCGCCTGCGGATCGGTGACCAGCCGGTTCAGGAACGCCACGTCGAAGTCCCGGTTGATCAGCCCGGCGCGGGGGCCCTGAAGCTGATGGCTCATGCCGCCGGTGCCCCAGATCTGCACGTCGAGGTCCTCGTCGTAGCTGAGCACCGCCCGCCGGATCGCCTCACCGAGCAGCCAGCAGCGATTGCCGGTCGGCGGCGGGTACTGCACGACGTTCACGACCACCGGGATGACCCGCGCCGGCCACGCCTCGGTCTTGCCGAACATCAGCGACATCGGCACCGTGAGCCCGTGATCGACAGCGAGTTCGTTGGCGATGGTGATGTCGAATTCGTCGAGGATCAGGGACTGGGCGAGGTGCCAGGCGAGTTCTGGGTGCCCGGTGACCGGCGGCACCGGACGGGGCCCGAACCCCTCGTCCGCCGGCTGGAAGGTGTCGGCGCACCCGATGGCGAACGTGGGGATCAACCGGAGGTCGAAGTCCGTGGCGTGGTCGTTGTAGACGAGGATGACGACGTCGGGGCGCTGCTCCGCCATCCAGGACCGGGTCCAGGTGAAGCCTTCGAACAGCGGCCGCCAGTAGTCGGTGCCAACCTTGTCGTGGTCCATCGCGGCGCCGATGGCGGGCACGTGGCTGGCGGCCACGCCAGCGGTGATGCGTGCCATGTCAGCGGCCCTCCCGGATCGATCGCTGCCCCACTGGAGACCGGCCCCCGGCCAGCATGATCGCGGTGTACTCCTCCAGCGGCAGCCCGGTCATGATGCTCGCCGCCTCCGGGAAACTCGTGCCGTCGGTGGCGAGGATCTTGGCGAGGAAATAGATGTTGGCGCCCTCGGCGAGGGCGGCGTTCCAGTCCCGGTTCAGCACGGCTTGTTTCTGCGCCTCGGTCATCGGCCACTCGTCGAGGTAGGCGCGTTCGTCGGCGCGGAACCGCTCGCGGTTCTCCGCCGAGCGCAGGCTCATGCAGAACTGGTTGAGGTGGTAGCCCTTGCGGGTCTGGTCCCCGGTGAACACGATGGTTCCGGGGATGTCCTGCAGATCGGGATCCAAGGTCACCGGTGCTCCTCGAAGTAGAGACGGGAATCGCATCCCGTCATCGGAAATCGTGAGGGTGACCGGCGCCGCGGCGCCGGCCTCGAACTCGGCACGGCTCATCGGTACGACCAGTCCTGCTCGTAGGGAAGGCCGGTGTAGTTCTCGGCCAGAGCGGTCGCCATCGACCGTGAGGACACCACCCAGTCCAGCTGGGCAGTCGCGAGCCGCTCGGTGAACGGGTTCTCGTCGGGTGCACGGTGCAACATCGAAGTCATCCACCACGAGAAGTGCGTCGCCCGCCACACCCGGCGCAGCGCGGTCTCGGTGTAGGCCGCCAGGAGGTCGGTCCGGCCGCCCAGGTAGAACGCGCCGAGGGCCCTCGACAGCAACCGCACGTCAGCGACCGCGAGGTTCATGCCCTTGGCGCCCGTCGGGGGCACGATGTGCGCGGCGTCGCCGGCCAGGAGCAGCCGCCCGTGCTGCATCGGCGCGGAAACGAAACTGCGCATCGGTGTGATGCCCTTGTCCAGCACCGTCCCTTCGGTGAGCCGGAACCCCTCGTCATCACCCAGCCTGCGCCGCAGCTCCGCCCAGATGCGCTCGTCCGGCCACTCCGCGAGATCCTCGTCGGGCGCGACCTGGAGGTACAACCGGGCCACCGCCGGGGATCGCATGCTGTGCAAGGCGAAACCGCGGGGGTGACGGGCGTAGACCACTTCCGGCAACGCCGGCGGTGCGTCAGCGAGGATGCCGAGCCAAGCGTAGGGATAGGTGTGCTCGTACTCGGTCCGGCCGGGAACGTGCTGACGGCTGATGCCGTGGAAACCGTCCGCGCCGACCACGAAGTCGCAGTCGAGCTCCCCGGCGGCGTCCTTTTCGACGAAGGTGATGCGCGGACGTTGCCCGTCCAGGTCGTGCAAGGCGGTCTCGGCGATCTCGAACCGCAGGTCACCGCCGGCGTCCAGGCGCGCCGCGATCAGGTCCTTGACGACCTCCTGCTGACCGTAAACCGTGACTCCCCGGCCGACCAGATCCGCCAGGTCGAGCCGGTGCGTGTGCCCGGCGAAGCGCACGTTCAGCCCGTCGTGGACCAGCCCCTCCTCGTCGAGCCGCTTGGCCACACCGGCCTCCCGCAGGGTCTGGACAGTCCCGTGTTCGAGAACCCCCGCGCGCACCCGCCGCTCCACGTAGTCGCGGCTTCGGCGTTCCAGTACCACGGACTCGATGCCTTGGAGGGAAAGCAGTTGTGACAGCAGAAGGCCAGCGGGACCGGCACCCACGATGCCGACCTGAGTTCGCATGCACCCGCTCCTCAATCGATCTGACGATGTTGGTGCCAGCCTCTCGCCTTGTCGTCCCGTGCGGCCTATTCTTTCCACCCTGAGGAAAAGATTGTGGCGTCGCGGTGGACGCGATGCAGCCGGCCGTGGCATCCCGGAAAGGTGGAGCATTGTCCGACGCGCCGAAACCGACGAGCACCCAGCGCGCGCTCGTCATTCTCGACTGCTTCTCCGCCGAGTCGCCGAGGCTCACCCTGTCGGAGATCGCGCGTCGCCTCGGGCAGCCCGTCTCCTCGACCCACCGACAGGTCGGGGAACTCCTCCGCTGGGGAGCGCTGGAGCGCGGGGACGACGGCCGTTACCAGATCGGACTGCACCTGTGGGAGGTCGGCTCACTCGCCCCACGCAGCAAAAGCCTGCGCGAAGCGGCATTGCCGTTCCTCGAGGACCTGTACGAGGCAACCCACGAGAACGTGCAGATCGCGGTCCTCGACGGGCACGAGGTCGTCTACATCGAGCGGATTTTCAGCCATCGGTCGACACCGATCCCCGCTCGCCCCGGCTTCCGGCTGCCACCGCACGCGACAGGGGTCGGCCGTGTGCTCCTGGCTCACGCCCCGATCGACCTCATCAACACGATCCTGGCCGGCCCGATGAAGCGCTTCACCGCACACACCACGTGCGATCCATCGCAGCTCCGCCGGGAGTTGGCCAAGGTCCGCAAAACCGGTTACGCCATCAGCCATCGCCAGATCGAGGACACCTCCAGCTCGGTGGCCGCGCCCATCCGCGGTCCGGAGAACGCCGTGATCGCCGCGCTGTCCATCGTCGTGCCCTTCCGGGGCGACACGGCACGCCGCTACGTGCCCGCGGTACTGGCCAGCGCGCAGGGGATCTCCCGCACACTCGGCGCACCGGTCCGGCACCCGGACGGCATCCACATCCGCAACGAGGCACCCACGGGGTTCTTGCCCGGCCAGTAGCGCGCCGCCGGCTCGGCACTCGCTCAGGCGGGGGTCACGCGAACCGGTATGCTCGCCCAGCCCTTGAGGCTGTTGTTCAGCTTCGGGACGGGATCGCCATCGAGCTCTACCCGGGCAACGCGCCTGGCGAGCGCGGACAGCACCATTTCCGCCTCCAGCCGCGCGACCGGCTGGCCGACGCACTGGTGAACACCCATGCCGAAGGCGACGTGCCCGCCGGCATCGCGGTCGATCCGGAACGTGCCGGCGTCCTCGCCCCAGCGGCGCCAGTCCCGGTTCGCAGAACCGAGGAAGAGCAACACCTTCGACCCGGCCGGGACGATCGTGCCGGCGATCTCCACATCGGCGGGCGCCGTGCGGAAGAACGTCTGAACGGGCGACTCGAACCGCAGCGCCTCGTCGAAGGCGAACTTCGCACGTCCAGGGTTGTCGCGCAGGTCAGCCCACTGGTCGGCATGAGTGCCGATCGCGTACATCGTGTTGCCGATCCCGTAGACGGTCGTGTCCACGCCGGCCGTGAGCAGCGACCGAACCAGAACGGGGGCCTGCTCGGGCGTGATCTCGCCCCGGTCGGCCGCCGCCCAGATGCTCGCACCGAATCCGGTGCCGGACAAGGCTTCTCGCCGGCAACTCTCCGCGATCCACTCCAGCACCGGCTCCGCCGCGGCGAAGGCGCGCCGGGCGTGTGCGTTGTCCGGTCCGAAGGCGTTGAACGCGAGCGCGCCATACGGAAGGAGGTTCTCCCGCCCGTCCGGCCGCAGGCCCACGGCATCGGGGAAGACCTTGAGCGGATACACCTCGGCCAGATCCGTCACGGCGTCGAACCGGCGCCGGCGCACCAATTCCTCGGCCAGCTCGTCCGCGTCCTTCGCGAACTGAGCGCGGAGCGTCCGCATCGTCCGCGGTGAGATGACGTCGTTCATCACCGCACGGAAGCCGGTGTGCGACGGCGGGTCGTTCTCCAGCAGCAGGCTGGGCGGGCGCCACGGCTTCTTCTTGGCGAAGTCGCTGAGACCGACGCCCCGGCTGGACACGAACGACTCCCAGTCGGTGAGCGCGGCTCGCACTTCGTCGTACCGGCCCATCGCGTAGACCCCCAGCTTGGGCAGGTGGACGACGGGGCCCGCCTCCCGCAACCGGGTTTGGAATTCGTAAGGGTCGGTCAGGATCGCGTCGTCGAACGGGTCATCGTCCAATGTGGGCATCATGGTGTCTCCTAGAGATCGAGGGTGAGCTTCGCGCAGGCCGCGCGCGAGACGCAGACCATCATCGTCTCGCCGGCGGCGCGTTCCTCTTCGGACAGCAGGGAGTCCCGGTGGTCGACCTCACCGGCCAGCACGGTCGTCTCACACGTGCCACAGGTCCCTTCCTCACACGAGGAGAGCACCTGCACCCCCGCCTCGCGGACGGCGGAGAGGATGGATTGTCCTGATGAGACCATCACGGTCCGGCCCGAACGCGCGAGAACGACCTCGAACGGATGGTCGCTCGCCTGCGCGTCGAACTCCTTCGGGCTGAAACGTTCAACGTGCAGCGCGCCCCGCGGCCACCCGGCACAGCGCTTCTCGACGGCCTCCAGCAGCGGTTCCGGGCCGCAGCAGTAGACCAGCGTGTCCCCGGCCGGCTCCCCCAGCAGCGAGTCGAGGTCCAACAGGCCGAACTCGTCCTGAGGCCGCAGGTCAACCCGGGCACCGTAACGATCCCGCAGGTCGCTGGCGTATGCCATCGATGCCCTGGTGCGGCCGCCGTAAGTCAAGGACCAGTCCGCACCGCGGTCGTCGGCTGCGGCGGCCATGGCCATGATCGGCGTGATGCCGATACCCCCGGCGATCAGGACGTACCGACGCGACGGCTCGAACCGGAAGTGGTTCCGCGGACCACGCACGCCGACCTGCGAGCCCTCGGCCAGCTCGCCGTGCACGGCGGCCGATCCGCCGCGGCTCCCGTGCTCCCGCAGCACGGCGATGCGCCAGGAACACCGGTCCGCGGGATCACCGCACAACGAGTACTGCCGGACGAGGTCCGGCCCCAGCACGAGGTCGATGTGTGCGCCCGCCTCCCACGACGGCAATGCGGCGCCATCCTGCCTGCGGAGCGTGAGTTCCACGACCCCCTCGGCAACCACGCGCCTACGATGGACCACGAGGTCCAGCTCCACGACCACGGTGTGCGTCTCCTTCGACGAGCATGACATCGGCCGCTCCACGTTCCCCGAACGCGCGATGCGTGACGAGGGGGTTTTCCACGCTGAGGTAACCCGTGATGCGCCAGAGGGCTGAGAGGTCCTCACCGATTGGGGGTTTCTCGAGCCGGCTGCAGGAGATGCCGAGGAAGGCTTGGTGGAGGAGGGGCGGATCCCCTCCGGTTGTCAGCTGGCCGGGAAGTGCATGCTCGCGTCCGAGGTCTGCGTGGTCTGCGGCCAGCGGCCGCGCTGGGAATGCCGGAGACGGTTCATGCCGGCATCGGGCGGCGGCCGGCCAGGACGCCTCCTTCGCGTCAGGTCGAGCCGCCGCCGATCACCGGTGGTGTTCGTCAGTTCTGCGGCTGTCCTGCCGGTTCGCGGATGCTGTCGATGATGCGGGTCCAGTTGTCGCCGCCGTGCCCGTTCTCGATCGCTCGCCGGTAATGCGCTTGCACGGCAAGGGGAAGCGCGAGGTTGAGGCCGAGGGCCGTAGTGGTCTCGACGATGTGGTCGGCCGTCGCGCCCATCATCGTGACCGTACTGAGGTCGCCGGGATGCTCTCCGGCGTCCAGCGCGGCGCCGGGCGTCTCCTCGCCGGCCCGGAGGATGGCGCCGATCGATTCGGCGGAGGCGAGCAACTCCGGCAGCGCCTCCGTGGCCTTCATTCCCGCGGCGCCCAGCATCGCGGTGGCGTGCATCAGCGCGGACAGCGTGCCCAGGAACAGCGCGAGCTGGGCCTGATACATCAGCTGGGCGAGACCCGGGTCCTCGCCCAGATGCTTCGGCGTGCCCAGCCGGGCCAGCACCGCCCGGTTGTCTTCCATCACCTCGCCGGGGCCGCTGTAGTAGACGAACGCCGCCTCCGTGCCGACCATCGGCGCCGGGACCATGACGCCACCAGTGAGGAAGGCCGCGTCGTGGCCCGCGGCCCAGGATGCCGCCTCGAGGCTGCGGGCGGGGGTGTCGGAACTCAAATTGACCAGTGTTCGGTTGGCGAGCGATGCTGTGGCCCCGCCGAGGATGTCGTACATCGCCTGGTAGTCGGTGAGGCTGAGGATCACGAGGCCGCTCGCCTCAACCGCCTCCGCAGGTGTCGGCGCGAGCGTCGCTCCGTGGGCGACGACGCCCGCGGCCCGCGCGGCGGTGCGGTTCCAGACGGTAACGGGATGGCCGGCGGCGCGGAGGGTACGGGTGATCGCCTGTCCCATCGGGCCGAGCCCGATCACGGTGACGGCGCTGTTCTGCTGGTGTTCGGTCACCACTCCATGGTCGGAGACGCACCACTATTCTCGTAAGTACCGACTATTTTCTGCGGTACTTACCTTTCAGTAAGGGGAACGGCGATGGCCAAGGCGCCCAGACGCGGGCCTTACATCTGTGGCATCGACGCCGCGCTCGACGTGGTGAGCGGCAAGTGGAAGGGTCTTATCCTCTGGGAGCTCGAGGCCCATGGCGTACGCCGTTTCGCTGAGCTCCGTCGCGGCCTGCCCGGCGTCAGCGAGAAGATGCTGACTCAGCACCTGCGCGAGCTCGAGGAGGACGGGCTGGTGCACCGGGAGGTCCACGCCGAGGTGCCACCGCGGGTCGAATACTCCTTGACCGAGCACGGGCGCACACTCAACCAGGCGCTCGGACCACTAGGCGCCTGGGGAAGCGAACGGATCCGCCGCGAGGCCGCCGATGTGGTCGCCCCGGCGCCGGCCGACCGCACGACGGCCTGATCAACAACGTACGGCTCAATCGTGCGCGTGCACCAGCAGGCTGCCGGCGGTCACGATTCCCGTGCCCACGCGGCCTCACGCCGCCTTGGTGGTGCCGCCGTCGATCACCAGGTCCGTGCCGGTGATCCACCGCGCCTGAGGTCCGAGCAGGAACGCGACCGCGTCGGCGATCTCCTCGGCTTCGCCCATCCGGCCGAGTGTGATGCCCATACTCGCGGGCACGCCCTCGTCGAGTGCCTGTTCCCGGGTGATGCCGGACGCGCTTGCCACGCTGTCGCCGAGACGACCGTCGTCCGTCCAGCCGGGTGTGCGGACGGGGCCGGGCGAAACCGTGTTGACCCGGACGCCTCGTGGTGCGAACTCCTCCGACAGCGCCGTCGTGAGGTTGGTGAGTGCGGCCTTGTGGGCGGAGTAGTCGACGACCATGGGGAACGGCATCCGAGCATTGATGGACGAGACGTTGACGATCGCCCCGCCGTGTTCCAGCAACGACGGCAGCAGGGCGCGGGTGAGCCGCACGGCTGACAGCACGTTAGCGTTGAAGCCCTGCTCCCACTGCGCGTCGGTGACATCGAGGAACGAGCTCCGGGCCTCGAACTGCCCGACGTTGTTGACCAGCGCATCCACCCGGCCGCGTTCGAGCGCGGCGGCAGCGAGCGCCTCCACCCCCTGGGCGGTGGCAAGATCGGCCTGCACCACGGTCAGATCGTCGCCCCGCTCCGGCACGGCCGACCGCGAGCCCGTGACGACGGAGTACCCGTCCTTGCGCAGGCGCTCGACAACCGCCGCGCCGATACCTTTCGTGCCACCGCTGACGACGGCCACCTTGTTACGCATCAATGCCTCCATTTTTCGAAAGCGATCGCTCCCATATGGCAGCCGACTGTACTACGGGAGCATTCGCTCCACAATGTGGGGTAGTCTGGCGGCATGCCACGGTCCCGGCAGTTCGACGAGCAGGACGTGGTCGCGCGCGCCACCGAGCTGTTCCACCGTCGCGGGTACCACGCCACGTCCACACGTGACCTCGGGGATGCGCTCGCGCTCAACCCGAGCAGCCTGTACCGGACGTTCGGCGACAAGCACGCGTTGTTCCTGCGCGCGCTGGACCACTACCAGGCGTCGGAGTCCGCCCGGTGCACGGCGGCACTCGATGATGACGGGCCCGTCCGCGCGGTACTGCGCGACTGGCTCCACTCGATGGTCGAACCGTCCGACGTGCCAGGCTGCTTCGTCATCAACACCGCCACCGAACTGGGTACGGAGGACCCGGAAGCGGCCCGGCGCGTGGATGCGGCGTTCGAGGGCACGACAGCCGCGATCGCCAAGCTGCTGCGCCGCGGGATCACCTCCGGCGAACTGCCCGCCGATCTCGACGCCGACGGCACTGCCGACCTGCTGTTCACCACCCTCGCCGGGCTGCGGGTGCGCCACCGCGCCGGCCACGACCCGCAACGGTTGCGCGCGGCGGTCGACCAGGCGCTGCGCGTCCTGGGCTGAACATCGGGTAGGTGCCGTCGGGCCTCGTGCAGGCACCCGGCCCACTCCGTGTCGGAGTCGGAGTCTGCGGTGATGCCGCGTGCCCAGGGGGAGACCACTGCGCAGGAGGTCCGCATCATCGACCCCCGGATGTTTCATACTCCACGCCGAACCCCGATCCGGGGGCTGAGTGCAGCCGGCCTGCACTACGCCCTCCGCATCGCCGACCGAAAGGGAGACCCACGCGTGTCCGATGCCACCGCCATCGCCAGCTTCGGATACGAGCTCGGCATCCTCAAACGGATCCGACGCTCGGGCTGGTGGCACGCCGGCGTCCGCGACCCCGAATCCGTCGCCGAACACTCCCTGCGCGTCGCCCAGCTCGCCGGGCTGCTGGCCGCCGAAGAAGGCGCCGACCCCGCCCGCGCCGCCTACCTCGCCCTCTGGCACGACACCCAGGAAACCCGCACCGGCGACCTCCCCCACACCGTCAAGCCCTACCTCACCAAACCCGACCCCAGACAGATCACCGCCGACCAGACCGCCGGGCTGCCCAGCGCCGCCGGTACCTCGGTCCGCGACGCCGTCGACGAGTACGAGGCAGCCGAAAGCACGGAAGCCCGCTGCGCCCGCGACGCCGACAAACTCGAGATGCTGCTCCAGGCCGTCGAGTACCGCGACATCGGCGTCCAGCGAGTTCAGGGCTGGATCGACAGCGCCCTCCAAGGCCTCACCACCCCAACCGCCCAACGAGTCGCCGAGGCAGCCCTCGCGCTCTCACCACTCGCCTGGCGCGACCGCTGAGCCCAGCACAGGTACGTGTTGGGGGCGACCATCCGCCGCCGCGGTCATTTCCAGATCACCTGCGGGGAGTCGTGCGCAGATCGACGTGCCGGGAGCGGGCGGTCCGGACGAGGGCCCGGCCGGCCAGTCCGAGGGCGAACATCACCACTCCGGCCAGCACCGACTGCCAGGGCAGTGTGGCCACCAGAAGCAGGCAGCCGGCGACGCCGAGCAGGTTGAGCCAGCGGGGCCACCGGCGCTGCTCGCCGGACTGGGTGAACGCCGCGGCGTTGGCGATGGCGTAGTAGATCAGCACGCCGAAGGACGAGAAGCCGATCACCCCGCGCAGGTCGACGGTGGCCACCACGATGCTGACCACGACCGCGAGCCCGATCTCGGCGTGATGCGGCACGCGGTAGCGGGGGTGGACGGCGGCCAGCCAGCCGGGCAGGTCGTGGTGGCGGGCCATGGCCAGGCTGGTGCGGCCGATGCCGGCGATCAGTGCCAGCAGCGCGCCGAGCGCGGCCAGCGCCGCCCCGACGCGCACCACCAGGGTCAGCCCACCAGCCCCGGCGGCCTGCACGGCGGTGGTCAACGGTGCGGTGGCGGCGGCGAGTTGCTGCGGCCCGGCGGCCAGCAGTGCCGCCGCACCCACCACGACGTAGACCGCCACGGTGATGAACAAGGCGATGGGGATGGCGCGCGGGATCGTGCGCTGGGGGTCGCGGACCTCCTCCCCCATGGTGGCGATGCGCGCGTAGCCGGCGAAGGCGAAGAACAGCAGCCCGGCGGCCTGGAGGATGCCGTAGGCGCCACCGGTGCCCAGGGCAGCCCAGCCACCCAGGTTCACCGGACTGGCGTGGCCACCGACGGCGATCCCGATCACGACCGCGGCCAGGGCGGTCAGGCTGGTGCCGACCAGGATGCGGGTCAGCAGGGCGGTCTTGGTGACGCCGCGGTAGTTGAGCGCGGCCAAGCCGAGCACGCCGGCCACCGCGACCAGTCGCTGTGCCCACCAGGGTCCGGGTACGGCATAGGTGGCGAAGGTGAGCGCCATCGCCGCGCACGAGGCGGTCTTGCCGACCACGAATCCCCACCCGGCGGTGAAACCCCACCAGTGCCCGAGTCGTTCCCGCCCGTAGATGTAGGTGCCGCCCGAGGTCGGGTAGGCCGCCGCCAGCTGGGCCGACGCGGTGGCGTTGCAGTAGGCGATCACCGCCGCGATGGCCAGGCCGATCAGCAGGCCGGTGCCTGCGGCGCGGGCGGCGGGACCGAACGCGGCGAACACCCCGGCTCCGATCATCGAGCCCAGCCCGATGACCACCGCGTCCCCCGTGCCCAGTCGCCGCGCCAGCGCTCCGGCACCGGTCGCTCCGCCGTCGCCAGACTCGCGATTGCCGGACCCGGGGGCGCCGGACGCAGGCTCGGCGGCCCCCGGCCGGGCGTCGCGTCGGCCTGGTTGCGGTGCGGACACCATCCACCTCCCGGTATTCCATCAAGCTGTTTTGATGTATCGTCGGGGGATGGTGCCGCCGAGTCAAGCCGCCCCGCCGTTCGTGCGCATGGCCGCCCATCCGCTGCGGTGGCGTCTGCTGACCGAACTGGCCGGCAGCGACTACCGCGTGCGCGAGTTGACCGAGCGGGTGGGCGAACCGCAGAACCTGGTCTCCTACCACCTGCGTCTGCTCCGCGGCGATGGCCTGGTCACCTCGAGGCGCAGCAGCTTCGACGGCCGCGACGCCTACTACCACCTCGACCTGGACCGCTGCGCCCAGGCGCTGACCGCCACCGGGGTCGCCTTGCACCCGGCGTTGCACCTGGGTCCACGGCCACCGTCCGCGATGACCGCGAGACGGCCGGGCCGGGTTCGAGTGCTGTTCCTGTGCACGGGCAACAGCTCTCGCTCACCGATCGCCGAAGCCCTGCTACGCCACCGCAGCAGTGATGGTCGCGTCGAGGTGACCAGTGCCGGCAGCCACCCCAAGCAGCACATCCACCCCGACGCGATCCGGGTCCTGCACGAGGAGTACGGCATCGACATCGCCGGCCGACGCACCCGACACCTGGACACGGTGGCCGATCACCGGTTCGACTACGTGATCACCTTGTGCGACAAGGTCCGCGAGGTCTGCCCGGACTTCGGCGACGATTCCCGGTTGATCCACTGGAGCATCGCCGACCCGGCCACCACCAGCGCCGACCAGGACACCTATCCGGCGTTCGCTCGCGTCGCCGTTGAGCTCGACACCCGTATCCGCCACCTGCTGTCGGTATTCGCCGCCACCACACCCGGAGGATGACCCATGACCGCACCCGATCAACTCGCCAGCGTCCGCTACCTCGTCGACGACGTCCAAGCCGCCATCGACTTCTACACCACCCATCTCGGCTTCACCGTGCGCACCAGCGCCGCCCCCGCCTTCGCCGACGTGGTCCGCGGGCCCCTGCGTCTGCTGCTGTCCGGGCCGACCAGCTCCGGCGCCCGCGCCACACCCGCCGACGCCGCATCCGCCGGCCGCAACCGCATCCACCTCATCGTCGACGACCTCGACGCCGAGATCGACCGGCTCCGCACCGCGGGACTCTCCTTCCGCAGCGAGCTGATCTCCGGCCCGGGTGGGCGCCAGATCCTGCTGACCGACCCCGCCGGCAACCTCATCGAGCTGTTCCAACCCGCCCAGCCGTAGTCGTCCATCGTGTCCGATGGCATACGTCCGCGTGCACAACGCCTCCCGCACGCTGCCGCGGTCATGGCCTGCTCGCGCGTGGTCCGTGCTGTCCCGAGGACGTGCCCGCCGACGTGGTTGTCCGCGCTGCGCGATCCGGCGACTGACCGGCCATCGGCACGCCCGGACCGCTTCACCATCGCCGAGCAGTAGGGGGCCCCGACTGGTGAGATCGCCTATTCAACTGTCGCGAGTTCCCCCCTTGTAGCGGTGCGTGACGGCTGGAGCGGTGCTGTCGGGAACCCAGCGGCGATGGCGGGGCATGCTTGGGTGGTGATGGCGACGAGGTATGCACTCCACGAGCGGCTCTCTGCCAGGTTCGAGTCCTGCGATGATGGCGAACTCGCTTCCCTGATAGGTGCAGCTCCCGGTGGCAACGTGGGTGTGGGCGGTGGTTCGGCTCGGCTCGTTGTCGACGGTGCCCCGGTGTTCGTCAAACGCATCCCGCTGACCGATCGAGAGCTCGCTCATCCGCGTTCCACCGCGAACCTGTTCGAGTTGCCGATGTTCTGCCAGTACGGACTTGGCGGCCCCGGTTTCAACGGTTGGCGCGAGTTGGCGGCGAACACCATCGTCACCGAGGGAGTGCTGGCCGGCAACGTCGAGTCGTTCCCCCTGCTCTACCACTGGCGGGTCCTGCCCGGCTGCCCGCCCGTTGCGCCCGAGCACACCGATATCCAGGCGGTCGTGGCCAAACTGGCCGGCTCACGATCCGTACAGGCCCGACTCGAAGCGCTGGCCGCCGCTTCGCACAGCCTCGTGCTCTTCGGTGAGTACTTGCCCCATCCACTGGCGGACTGGCTGCGTGAGAACCCGGTGGGCAGGGCAGACACCCTGGAGTGGCAGCTGTCGCAGATCGTGGAGTTCTTGCGCGACCGTGAGCTGCTGCACATGGACGGGCATTTCGGCAACATGCGGACCGACGGCGAACGGATCTATCTCACAGACTTCGGCCTGGCCACCTCACCGCATTTCACGCTTTCGGACGCCGAGCGTGGTTTCATCCGGCGACACACGACGCACGATGCCGACTACGCGTCCATGCGCCTGGCCAATTGGCTGGTGACCGAGGTGTGCGGGGTGGCGACGCCGGCGGGCGGTGGGCCCACCGCCCGCAACGCCTACGTGCTCCGGTGCGCCGCAGGCGATATCCCCGAGGAGGTGCCAGCGTCTGTGGTTCCTATCCTGGCCCGGCACGCACCCGCGGCCGCGCGGATGAACGACTTCTACTGGAAACTCTTCGACGGCGAGGTCACCGCGACATTCCCCAGCTACTGACTGCAGAAGACTGCTGAGATCACCTGTTCAACTGTCGCGAGTTCCTCGTGGTTGTAGCGGTGCGTGATTCGCTGGGGGCGTATCGGCTCCAGGTGTTGCCTGCTTCCGCAGCGAGCTTTGTCGTTGTGTTGTGGTGGTAGCCGAGGGCTTCGGCGACGATCGGGGCCGGCATCTCCAGGATGGCGTCCGGCCGGGGCGATGGGCTTGCGGTCGGCGCGGGATTGAAGCCTGGGCAAGACGTGCCAGGTGGCGGATCTGCGGATGATCTGCGCGTGGTCGGGGTCGGTGATGCCCATGAGGTGCTTGGCTAGCCACCGCTCGAACATGCAGATCGCCGGTGTCGACCGAGGCTCAGCGCCGGTTTTCGTTCCGACGTTCCTCAACCCCTCATCCGTTGTGCGAAAAGGAATTTTATGCCCTCTCCGCCGGACCGATAGCCTCGGATTCATGGAGTGGAGTGTGAAGTCGGCCGAAGCGCTGGCGGCCGCGTTGCGTGCCGGTCAGGTGAGCTCGACGGAACTGACCGAAGAGGCCATCGCCCGTATCGAGCGCGAGGACAAGGCCGTCAACGCGATCTGCGTGCCGGACTTCGACCGCGCGCGGGCAGCCGCGCGCGCCGCGGACCGGGCACGTGCCCTTGGCGAGGAACGGCCGTTGCTCGGGATTCCGGTGACGGTCAAGGAGTCCTACAACGTCGCCGGGTTGCCGACGAGCTGGGGCATGCCGCAACACCGGGATTTCGTGCCCTCCGAGGACGCGGTGCAGGTGTCGCGACTCAAGGCCGCGGGCGCGGTGGTGCTGGGCAAGACGAACGTGCCGGTGGGGTTGCAGGACATCCAGACGTTCAACGAAATCTACGGCACCACCAACAACCCGTGGGATCACGACCGCACGGCGGGTGGATCCTCCGGTGGATCGGCGGCGGCCCTGGCGTGCGGGTTCGGCGCGTTGTCCATCGGCTCCGACCTCGCCGGTTCCCTGCGCACCCCCGCGCATTTCTGCGGCATCTACGCGCACAAGCCGACGCTCGGGCTGGCGGCGCCCCGCGGCATGGTCGCGCCGCCGGGGCCGGCCTTGCCGGTCGACCTCGACCTCGCCGTCGTCGGTCCGATGGCGCGCACGGCCCGCGACCTCACGCTCCTGCTCGACGTCATGGCCGGACCGGACCCGCTGACGCTCGGCAAGGCGCACCACGTGGCGCTGCCGCCGGCACGCCACGAGCGGCTGAACGACTTCCGGGTCCTCGTCGTCGACAAGCATCCGCTCCTCCCGACCGGGGCCGCTGTGCGGGCGGGCGTGCACCGGGTGGCCGCCGCGCTCACCGACGGCGGCGCCCGCGTCGAGTGGCGGAGTCGGCTGCTGCCCGACCTGGCCGACGCCGCGACGCTCTACATGCAGTTGCTGATCTCGGGCGCCAGCGCGCGTTTCCCCGTCGACGACGAGCAGCTGCGGGCCCGAGTCGCCGGATCGAGCGCGGACGACCGGAGCCTCGACGCCGTGCGGTTGCGCGCCATGGTGTTCAGCCACCACGACTGGCTGGAAGCAAACAGCCGCCGCGAACTCCACCGCCACGCCTGGCGGCAGCTCTTCGCCGAGTTCGACGCCGTGGTCTGCCCGATCACGCCTACTCCCGCGTTCCCGCACGACCGCAGTCCCAACCCGATGGAACGCCGGATCGACATCGACGGCGCCGAGTACCCGTACTTCGATCAGCTGGTGTGGGCTGGTGTGGCGACCATGCCCGGCCTGCCCGCGACCGCGATACCCGCGGGCCGGTCCCCCGAGGGCCTGCCGGTGGGGGTGCAGCTCATCGGCCCGATGTTCGAGGACCGCACCCCGCTGCGACTGGCCGAACTGCTGGAGCAGGAGCTCGGCGGCTTCCAGGCGCCGAGGTAGGGCCATCCGACCGGACCGCGGCACCGGCGTTAGCTCAGTCCCGTCCCTAGGCCGGAGCCCTCCTGCCGGCTGTCAAGATCGTCATAGCGGCGCTGCGCCTCGAAGTCGGTGACCTCGTGCGCGTCGGCGCGCCCATCGGCGGCTTCGGCTCGGTAGTCCGCGGCGAGATCTTCGCGGTCGTCGCGAAGGTCCTCTCGACCTTCGATCATCTGGTCGCGCAGCGCGTTGATCCGCTGCTGGTTGCGGGCGTACTGCTCGCTGGGGCTGGTCGTCGTCGGCCTCCACCGGTCGGTGATCTGCTTCCACGCCTGTGCCCGGGGGCCGGTGCCGCGCGGCTGGAGCCCGGGGGCACGTCCGGGTTGGCGCTGGTGATGTTGTAGGTCTCGCGGTACGCGGCGGCCTGCCGACGAGGTCATCCCACCGCGCCGCGGCATCGGCGTCGGCAGTGCGGGGGCCCAGTCCGGCTCCGTCGCGACGGTCTCCTCGCGCAGCGCGGCCGCCCGAGCGGCGATCGCCTGAGCCAACTGGTCGAGATGGCGGGCGGAATCGGGCCGGTCAGCAAGCGCCTGGGTGCTTGCCGATTCCAGCCACGGGAGTGGACCGCGGGGCCGCAGCGGCGCATCGGGCGGGTCGCTGCGGTGGATGCGCTGCTCGACCCGCCGGTACAGCACGGCGGCCGGGTCGCGGGCGAGGTCGATGCCGACGAGGCTGTCGGCGTCGGGCACCGCGTGCTCGACGGGCCACCCGGCGGCGTGGACGCGGTGCAAGAGCGCGCGCAGCGCGGGCTCGGCGGCGCGACCCAGCGCGGCCGGCGCGCGGCGGGCGAGCACGCGGGTGATCTCCTCGTCGAGGTGCTGCTCGTTGGCGAAGCGAGCGGCGTGCTCGTAGCGGCGCACGAGCTCGGGCAGGCGTTCCTCGACGGGGGCAGATCACCTCGTCGGCGGCTAATGCTGTGACCGCATAGGTTCGCCGGGGCGATGGTCGGGGCGGTTGGATATGCAGTGACGTCCGATCCGACCGCTGGAGGCGCGGTGGCTGAGCCTGTCCCTGTGCGCAGACTGACCGACCAGGAGGGGCCGAAGCTGCAGCACATCGTGCGCCGGGGCAGCACGAGTTCGGTGCGATATCGGCGCGCGATGATGCTGCTGGCCTCGGCCAGTGGGAACCGGGTTCCGTGCAGGACGACGAGGACACCGTCCGGGACGTGATCCACCGGTTCGACGAGACTGGCCTGGCCTGTCTGGCCCCTCGGTGGGCGCGAGGCCGTCCCCGCCTGCTCAGACCTGACGACGAGGACTTCGTCGTGGCGACGGCCACCACCCGGCCGGCCAAGCTCGGCCAGCCCTTCACTTGGTCGGGTTGTTCGACCGCGATCCGGATCTGATTGGCGCGCCGGGAGGTCGCGTCGCTGCGGCTGCCGGCAGACCGCTCGCGCAGATCGCGTGGACTGCCGGAGAACGCGGCGGGCGACGACGCTGCTAGCCAAGCTGTCGCCGCGGCAGGCGGAGGTGGCGCGCCTGGTCCGCATCCGCCCTCGATGACCACCAATCCGCTCCCGCGCATCATGTGCCTTCTCGACCCCGCAGCCACGATGCCACTGCCCGGCCCCTGCGAACGCGCCGCCGCACAGTCCACTCAGGGTGACAGTCGCGCGATTTCGGCGTAGCGCTCGCGCAGCTCGCGTTTGAGGATCTTGCCGCTGGGGTTCTTCGGCAGCGCTTCGGCGAACACGACGTACTTGGGTACCTTGAAACCGGCCAGGACCCGGCGGCACCCGGCGATCACGTCCTGTTCGCTGAGCACCGCCCCGTCGCGCGGCACCACGATCGCGGCGACCGCCTCGATCCACCGCGGGTGCGGGACGCCGACGACCGCGGCCTCCGCGACACCGTCCACTGTGTACAGCGCTTCTTCGACCTCACGGGTGGCGACGTTCTCGCCACCGGTCTTGATCATGTCCTTCTTGCGGTCCACGACCCACAGGTAGCCCTCGTCGTCGACGTAGCCGAGGTCGCCGGAGTGGAACCAGCCGCCGCGGAACGCCTCGGCCGTCTTGTCCGGGGCGCCGAGGTAGCCGACCGTGGCGTGCGGGCTGCGGTGGACGATCTCGCCGACCTCCCCCGCGGGCAGCGGCCGGTCCTGCTCGTCGACCACCCGGGTCTCGACGTTCAGCGCGGCGCGCCCGGCCGAACCCGGTCGCCGTCGCTGGTCCTCCGGGCCGAGCGCGGTGGCCAGCGACGCCATCTCGGTCTGCCCGTAGAAGTTCCAGAACCGCATGTCCGGCATCCGGCGTTCCATCTCCCGCAGGACTTCGGTGGGCAGTGCCGACGCGCCGTAATAGCCCTTGCGCAGGGAGCCGAGGTCGGTCGTCTCGAACTCCGGGTGTTGCAGGAGGGACAGCCACACCGTGGGCGGGGCGAACAGGTTGGTCGCCCGTTCCGCCTCGATCGCGCGCAGGATCGCGCCGGGATCGGGCCGGTCGAGGATGATGCTGGTGGCGCCGAGGTAGAGGTCGGTGGACAGGAAGTTGTCCAGCTGCGCGCAGTGGTAGAGCGGCAGGGCGTGGACCTCGACGTCGCCGGTTTCCATCCCGCCGCTGACGATGCAGCTGACGTACTGCCACATCAGCGACCGGCTGGTGAGCATCGCGCCCTTGGGGCGGGACTCGGTGCC
Organism: Amycolatopsis thermophila; assembly: GCF_030814215.1. Classification (NCBI taxonomy): domain Bacteria; kingdom Bacillati; phylum Actinomycetota; class Actinomycetes; order Pseudonocardiales; family Pseudonocardiaceae; genus Amycolatopsis; species Amycolatopsis thermophila. The sequence continues at coordinate 7,079,379 of NZ_JAUSUT010000001.1, forward strand.
GGAGGTGTACATGATGCGCAGGACGTCGTCGTCGCCGACAGGCACCTCCGGCGGTGGTCCGGGGTGCCCCGTCCACTCGGCGAAGTCCGTCCACCCGGGACGGACGCGGTCGTCGCCGAGGCGGATGACGGCGCGCACCCGCACGTCGAGCCCGGTCATCGCTTGCTCGGCGACGGGTGCGAGGGCATCTTCCACCACGACGGCGTCGGCGTCGCAGTCGCGCAGGATGTAACCGACCTCGGTGCCGGTGAGCATGAAGTTGACCGGCACGAAGACCACGCCCAGCCGGGCCGTGGCGAAGTTGAGCACGGGGAACTGCCAGCAGTTGTGCGACAGCAGCACCAGCCGGTCGCCCTTGCGCAGCCCTGCCGCGTGCAGGGCGGCCGCGACCCGGTCCACGACGGCGTCGAACTCGGCGAAGGTGAGCCGGACGTCGCGGTGCACCACGGCGGTCTTGCCGGGGAAGCGGGTGGCCGAACGCCGCGGGATGCCGGCGAGCGTGTGCGTGCGGGCCCGGTCGACGGGGTTGGTCACGGGTCTTTCGCTCCCTCAGCGTGGTGGGGCGTGGGTGGTCCCGGGGCGGACCACCCACGCGGGGGGTCAGGCGGTGGCGCGCACGTAGCCGGGCAGGATTTCCTGTGCCGCGTCCACCAGGGTCATCGGGTCCACCAGGAGGTGCTGGGTGGCGACCGCGGCGTCGCGGGTGCACCGGCCCAGCGCGCTGGGGTTGCGGATGGACTGGCTGCCGCCCCAGCGGTGGGCGAAGCCGACGACCTCGCCGGCGACCTCCTGGACCCACGTGGTGACCTGGCGCAGGCGGGCCCGCTGTTCGAGCGTGATTTCCTCCCCCGCCGCGGCGGCCGCCTCGGCCTCGCCGTGGAGGTCGTAGACGTAGCGGCGGGCGGACTGCACGAGCGCCTCGTACTTGGCGAACTCGCGGCGGAACATCACCGAGTCACCGACGACGCCCTCGTACCCGGGGCGCGCCTTGACGGACGCGATGCTCGCGATTTCCTGCAGCGCGCGGGTGGCCAGGCCCAGCGCCACCGGGCCGTGCCCGCCGACCCCGATGCCGAGCAGGCCCAGCTGGTAGACCGGTTCGGGCCGCACCGGCGTCGTGGAGAAGGTGTCCATGGTGTGCTTGTCCGGCACGAACACGTCGGTGACGGCGTAGTCGTAGCTGCCGGTGCCGACCAGGCCCATCACGTTCCAGTTGCCGAGGAACTCGACCTTCTCGCGCGGCAGGAACGCCACCCGGCAAACCGGATCCCCCGTCTCGGTGAGCAGCGGGTTGCCCTCCGCATCGTGCACCACGAACCCGGCGCCGATCCAGCTGGCGTGCGCCGAGCCGCTGGCGAACTGGTAGCGCCCGGTGACGCGGTAGCCGCCCTCGACCCGCACGGCCTTGCCGGTGGGCAGGATCATCCCCGCGGTGATGCCGGGGGTGGGCTGGTCGAAGATCTCGCGGGCGCCCTCGGGGTCGAGGAAGCCGACGGCGATGCCGGTCGAGAACGCGTTCGCCATCAGGGCCCAGCCGGTGGAGCCGTCGGCGCGCGAGATCTCCTCGATGACCTTCAGCGAGTCGACGATGCCCAGTCCCCAGCCGCCGTACTCCTCGGGCACCAGGAGCCAGAACAGCCGTTCCCGGGCGATCGCGTCGACGACGGTCTTGGTGATCGTCGTGTCGCGCTCGATCGCGTCGGCCTCGCTCTCGATGAGCGGCGCGATCGCCTTCGCCGCGGCGAGGGCGTCCGTGGTGGGGCGGGCGAGTGTCCCGGTCATGTGCTTGTCCTCTCTGACTGCACTGCTGGCTGCAGCCACAGTGCCGCCGGAAGGGCGGGGTCCACACCGGGGCGACCACGTGGTCAGTCACCCGCTTTTCGCGCGGCCCCTACGACACCCCGGCCTTCGCCTGCCACTGCGCGACCTGGGCACGGCGGGTCAGGCCGAGTTTGTCGAGGATGTGCTCGACGTGTCCTTCGACCGTGCGGTGGGAGATGACGAGCTTCTGCGCGATCTCGCGGTTGGTCAGCCCCTCGGCGACGAGGGCGGCGACCTCGGCCTCCCGGCGGGACAGTGCCGGCCGATCCGGCGTGCCGGGCACGGCGCCGCGGCTTTCGCCCAGCGCGAAGGCGATCACCTGGTCGCGGCTCATCCGCTGCCCGCGGCGGAACGCGGCCTGGTAGGCGGTCTCGCCGAGTCCCCGTCGCGCCCGGTGTTCGAAGCGGGTGCGCTGCTCCAGCCAGTGCGGTGAACCGTAGAGCTGCATGCCCACCGAGGTCCACAGCGTCTCGGCCGCGCCGAGCAGGACCGCCGCCCGTTCGGCCTGATCGCGCCCGGCCTCCGTCCACGCCAGCAGCTCGGTGGTCAGCGACAGCCCGATGGTGTCGTCGAAGGGTTCCTTCATCCGCAGGCTCTCGGTGGCGTGCCGGGCGGCCTGCTCGTGGTCGCCGCACATGAGCGCCGTCAGGCCGAGACCGTAGACGGCGTAGGAGAGCATCCACCGTTCGCCGTGCTCCTCGCACTCGGGCCGCAACTGCTCGAAGTGCCGCGACGCCTCACGGGTGTCCCCGGCGAAGATGTAGAGCAGCCCGAGGTGCACGCGCAACGAACCGACCAGGTCGAGCGGGGCTGCGGTGCCCCGGTACCGGTCGAGCGCCTCCAGCAGGATGGTCTCGGAGGTGTCGAAGTCTCCCCCGAAGAAGGCCACGAGACCCTGTTCGTGCCTGTTGTACGCCTGCCCGAACGGATCGCCCGCCGCTTCGGCGGCGGCGAACCCCTCGTCGAGGGCGCGGCGGGCGGCGTCGCGGTCGCCCTGCAGGGCCGCGACGAGGCCGAGCGTCGCCAGAGCGCGGGCGCGGTCGGCGGAGGGCTCCGGGGCGAGACGGAGGGCGCGTTCGAGCCAGTACCGGTGCTCGGCGAAGGAGAAGCCGGCCGCCCACAGGAACCACGGCGCCCCGATGAGCCGGGTGGCGCCGCCCCGGTCCAGCGCGGTTTCGAACGCCGCCCGCAGGTTGGTGTGCTCCAGGCGGAGGTCGACGCACCACTGCTGTTGCCGCGGCCCGAACCACTGCGCCGTGACGTCGGCGATCATCCGCGCGTAGTGGGCGTGGTGCCGCTCGCGCAGCTCCGCGGCCGCGGCCGCGTCCAGTTTGGCCTGTCCGTACTCGCGCAGGGTCTCCAGCATCCGGAACCGCACCTGCCCGTGGTGTTCTTCCCGCAGCAGCAGGGACTTGCTGACCAGACCGTCGATGCCGTCCACGATGTCGTCGGCGTCGAGGTCGGTGTCCCCGCACACCTCCTCGGCCGCGGTCAGCGTGAAGCTCCCGGCGAAGACCGACGTGCGGGTCCACAGCCGCCGTTCGACCGCGTCGCACAGCTCGAAACTCCAGTCCACCGTGGCCTGCAGGCTGCGGTGCCGTTCGGGCGCGGCGCGGTTTCCACCGGTCAGCAGGCGCAGACGGTGCCCGAGGCGGTCGGCCAGTTCGCCCACCGACAGCACCCGCAGGCGGGCGCAGGCGAGCTCGATCGCGAGCGGCAGGCCGTCGAGCTGCGCGCACACCCGCCGGACGAGATCGGTGTTGCCCTCGTCCAGCGTGAAGCCCGGCAGGATGTCGCGGGCGCGGGCGGCGAACAACGTCACCGCGCTGTCGTCCTGCCCGGCGTCGCCCTGGCCGGGCACCGGCAGTGGCGCGACCGGCACGACGTGCTCGCCGGGGATGGCCAGCGCCTCCCGGCTGGTGGCGATGATCCGCAGCTCCCGTGCCGTGTGCAGCAGCGCGCTGGCCAGGGCGGCGCAGGCGCCCAGCAGGTGCTCGCAGTTGTCCAGCACGAGCAGCAGCTGCTTGGTGCGCAGGTGGTCGGCCAGGAGGTGCTGGGGCGGCCGGCCGGCGGCGCGGTCGCGGATGCCCAGCCCGTCGACCACGGTCTGCGGCAGGAGCGCGGGGTCCCGCAACGCGCCGAGCTCGACCCAGCGCACCCCGTCGGCGAACGCGCGGCGGACCTTGTCGGCCGCCTGGATCGCCAGGCGTGTCTTGCCGACCCCGCCCGCGCCCATCAGCGTCACCAGCCGGGACCCGCCCAGCGCCTGCCGGATGGCCGTTAGCTCGGCCTCGCGGCCGACGAACTCGGTCAGCTGCGCGGGCAGCTCCGCGCCCGTGCTCACCGGCGCGGGTTCGGGCCCCGTCCCGGCCTCGGCCCGCAGGGCACGCACCCGGTCCTTGAGCACCGTCATGGAGTGCCGCCAGCCGATGCAGTCGGCGATCGCGGCGACGGTGATGGCCGGGTCCTCGGCCAGCAGCGCGCGAATCTCGGGCTCGCAGGCGTCGGCGACCGAGGCGCGAGCGGGAGCGGGGCCCGGGGGTTCGTCGAGGGTGAGCGCGCGGCGCACGGTGTTGCGGGAGATGCCGCGGTGCCGCGCGATCGCCTTGATCGGCATGCCGTCGGCGTGCAGCCGGCGGATTTCCCGCCAGTCCTGCGGGTTCATCAAGGGCCTCCTCGTTGAGGCGCGGGTGACGCTCGGTGGGGGTCAACTATGGGGCCCGGTGAACTACGTGTCAAGGACGGCGGCGGTTGACCCCCTGGCGCGGCATCGGTGCAGCTCGGCGGGACGGGTGGCGGATCACGGGTCATCCCGGTGCCGCGGGTGGGGCGCCGACGGGCAGTGTCACCGGCGGAAACCGACGACGGTGTCGAAAGGAGTCACGATGACCAGTCAGGAACCGGTGGAGGTCGCCGAGCGCTTCGTCGAGGCGTACAACTCGGGGGATCGCGACCGGCTGCTCGCCCTGTGCGCGGAGGACATCCGGGTGGTGCACCACAACCGGGGCGTCGACCTGAGCGACAAGAACGCGTTCGGCGACATCGTGAAGGGCTTCGAAGCCGCATTCCCGGACAAGCACTTCGAGGACCGCCGCGCCCGCCACACCGACGGCGACTCGGTGGTCATCGAGCACACCTGGGTCGGGACCGCGCAGGCCGACGTGCCCGGGTTCGCCACCGCCGGCGAGGTCGCCCGGATCGACCTGTGCAGCCGCTACACGGTGCGCGACGGCCTGGTCGTCGAGTACCACGACTACGGCTGAGGGGCGAGCCATGGGCACCCGGGTGACCACCGCGCTGGCGGCCGGACGGCCGGTGGTGGTGCTCGACGAGCACGGCACCGCCGAGCTGGTGGTCGCGGCGCAGGCGGTGACCACGAGCGCGATGGCGTTCCTGATCCGGCACGGATCCGGGTTCGTGCGGGTGGCGCTCACCGGCCAGGCGTGCGACCGGCTGGTGCTGCCACCGGTGACGCCGCTCGGCCCGCACCGGTGTGCCCAGGCCGTGGCGGTGGACGCCGCCGAGGGGGTGAGCACCGGGATCTCGGCGGCCGACCGCTGCCGGGCCGCCCGCCTGCTCGCCGATCCGGCGACCGTGCCGGACGATCTGCGGCGGCCGGGCCACACCGTGCCGCTGCGGGCGTGGGCCGGTGGTGAGCCCGGCGTCGTCGAGGCCTCGGTGGAGCTGGCCACGGCGGCGGGCCTGTCCGCCGCGCCTGTCCTGTGTGGACTGGTTTCGGAGCGGGATCCGCGGCGGATGGCCGGTGCCGGTGAGGCGGCGCTGTTCGCGCGGCGGCACCGGCTGGAGATCACCGGAGTCGCGGAGTCCTGGAGGAGGGCCGGATGAGTTTCGACAGCGCGACCTACCGCACCACGCTGAGCCGGTTCACGACCGGGGTGGTCGTGGTGACCGCGGCCGGCGGGGCCGGGATGGTGGTCAGTTCGTTCACGTCGGTGTCGCTGGCGCCGCCGCTGGTGTTGTTCTGTGCGGGCAACACGTCCAGCACGTGGCCGCGCATCCGCGAGGCGGGAGCGTTCTGCGCGAACGTACTCGCCGCAGGCCAGGAGGACATCGCCCGGCGGTTCAGCGGCCCCGGTGACCGGTTCGCCGGGGTGCCACACCGGCCAGGCGTGCTGGGCAGCCCGGTGCTGCACGGTGTGCATGCCCATCTCGAGTGCGAGATCAGCGACGAGCATCCCGCGGGAGATCACACGATCGTCGTCGGCCGGGTGGTCGCGCTGGACACCGGCCGCGACACGGCTCCGCTGGTGTTCCACCACAGCCGCTTCCACGACGGCGCGGTGCTCACCTCCGCCGCTTGAGCACACGAAGAACGGCCGGGCCCCGCTGCGGGCCCGGCCGTTCTCACGCTCACATCTTGACGATCGCGCCCGCGTCGACCGGGAGGGCGATCCCGGTGACGTAGCGGGACTCGTCGGAGGCGAGCCACGCCACCGCGGCGCTGATGTCCCGCGGCTGCACCCACGGGATCGGCAGCACGTTCATCCCGGCCTGGCAGGCCTGCTTGAAGTCCTCGTGCGTGGGGGACTCCAGATCCGGCCGGAACAGGCGGTACATCGCCTCGTGGTCGATCATGTCGGTGAGCACCGAGGTCGGCTGGATCGCGTTGCAGCGGATGCCCTGCGCGCCCAGCTCGTTCGCGATCGACCGGGTCAGGCCGATGACACCGTGCTTGGCCGCCACGTAGTGCGCGAAGTTCGGGAACCCCTGAGTACCGCCGGTCGAGCTGATCAGCACGATGGAGCCGCCCTCGCCCTGCTCGATGAGCGTGGGCACGGTGGCCTTGACCGTCTTCCAGACCCCGGAGAGGTTCACGTCGATCATCGTGTTCCACTGCTCTTCGGTCAGCTCGTGGACCGGGGCCGAGGAGAACACGCCGGCGTTGGCGACCACGACGTCCAGCCGCCCGAGCCGGCTCACGCCGTCGGCGACGGCGGCCTGCAGCCCGGCCAGGTCGCGCACGTCGACCTCGTGCGCCACGACCTTGCGGCCGGCCTTCTCGATGTGCTGGGCGGTTTCGGCGAGATCCGCCGGGGTGGCACCCCGGTACTCGACCGTGGGCACCTGGCCGCAGATGTCCACGATGATCAGGTCGGCGCCCTCTTCGGCGAGCCGTGCGGCGTGCGACCTCCCCTGCCCCCGGGCGGCGCCGGTGACCAGTGCGACCTTTCCGTCAAGACTTCCCATTGTTCGAACTCCCGTCGACGTTGGCGGATTTGCTCCGAGCCTGCCCGCCAGGGCGGCCGGGCGGGACCGGGTGACCATGTGGTCCCACCCGCGTGGCGCCCGTGAGCACCTCCCGCAGCCGGGCGATGTCCCGGTCGGTCACGCCGTGCTCGCGCATCAACGCCCGCGACCCGCCGTGCCGGGCGTCGGCCTGGCGCAGGAACCGGAGGATGGCCTCGGGCGGCGCGGTCCACGCCTCGGGCGGGTAGACGGCGGCCGCAGCACCGTAGGAAGCCATGTGCCGCAATCGGTCCATCCCCGCCACGACGTCGTCGGGATCCCGCGCGTAGTCGGCCGCGATGTCGTCGCGACGCACCCCCACGGCGTCGAGCGCGAGCGCGACCGCGACGCCGGTGCGGTCCTTGCCGACGGTGCAGTGCACCAGCGCGGGCAACACACCCGGCTCCAGCAGCCGCAGCACCAGGGACACCACCGTGGCGGCGTCTTCGTCGAGGTAACCGAGGTAGCGCGTGACGAGCGGATCGTCGCCGTCCATCGGCGCCACCGCGGAGCCCGGGGCGACGCCACCGATCCGGAACGACACCGGGATGTGGCGGACGCCCAGTTCGTCGAGCGGGCCCCGCCCCTCCCGGGCGATCTCCGGCGGCAGCCGCAGGTCCACGGTCGAGCGGATCCCGGTGTCGGCCAGCAGGGCCCGCGCAGTGTCCGCGGCGAGGAACTGCGGCGTGCCGCTGCGGAACAGCACACCGTGCCGCAACCGGCCGCCGTCACTCAACCGCAGGCCACCGAGGTCGCGAAACCCCAGCAGCCCCGGATACCGGCTCACGTCTGCCGCGCCAGGATCGTGACGACACAGGCGTTGCCGTCCATGCCCGCCGCTCCCCCGCCCATCGTCTCGACCAGGCCGACCCGGTGCCGTGCGACCTGACGGGCCCCGGCCTCGCCACGCAGCTGCCACGTGATCTCGGCCAGCTGCGCCATGCCGGTCGCGCCCAGGGGATGCCCACGCGACAGCAGACCACCACTCGGGTTGACCGGCTGCGCGCCGTCGCGGGCGGTGTGTCCCGAGGGCGCCAGCTCCGCGCCCTTACCGCGTGACGCGAGCCCGAGGGCTTCCAGCGTGATGATCTCACCGATGGTGAACGCGTCGTGCACCTCGAGCACGTCGATCTCGGCGGGCGTGCGGCCGGCCTGCGCGAACGCGCGCTCCGCGGCGCGGGCGACGCTCGCGTAGCCCCACACGTCCTCGCTGCGGTGGTCCCACAGCGCACCGGACACCATCGCCGAGGTCTCGATCCGCAGGTCGCGCCGTTTCCCCCGCGCACCGCCCACGATCGCCGCGCCAGCGCCGTCGCTGGTGGGACAGCATTGCAGGAACGTCAGCGGCCGCGCGATCATCCGCGACGCCAGCACCTCCTCGACCGTCGGGGCGGACGCCCGCAGCTGGGCGCGCGGATTGTCCAGCCCGTTGCGCTTGTTCTTCACCGCGACCGCCGCGAGCTGCTCCGGCGTCACGCCGAACTCGCCGGCGTAACGCTGCGCCTGCAACGCATACAGGCCGGGCAGCGGCAGCGAGGAAGCACCCTCCGGATCGGTCGCCTCGGGCACGATCGCTCCGGAGAACAGCGTCGACATCTGCTCCACACCCAGCACCAGCACACACCCGAACCGGCCCAGCCGGACTGCCTCGACCGCCTCGTGGTAGGCGCTCGTCCCGCTGGCGCAGGCGTTTTCGACGGTCCACATCGGAACGCCGGGAATGCCGAGGCCCCGCTGGACCCGGGTGGCCACACCGGGCGGACCGAACACCGACCCGACCACGATCGCGTCGATCTCCCCCGGCGAGATCCCCGCGTCGCGCACCGCTTCGGCGACGGCCTCCCACGCGAGTGCCTCCACGCGGCGCTCGGGGAACCGGCCGTAAGCCGACGTGCCCACGCCCCACAGCATCGCCTCGGTCATGACCGCACCTCCGTCGCCACGAGGTCACCGTCGTCGGTCCCGGTGATCCGCACCCGGGAACCAAGTCCGAGCACGGCGGGTTCGGCGAGGTGCACCAGGACGCGAGGCCCGTCGTCGAGGTCCACATAGGCCAGCCCGAACGGGGGTTTCCGCGTGCCGACGTGGATGTCCACCACCGTCGCCGACCACACCGGACCGGTCGTCGCGAACCGCTCCGCCACCATCGGCGCGTAGCAGGCCGGGCACCACGGCAGGTCCCGCTGCGACGACGGGTACCGGCACGCGCTGCAGCGCGTGCCCAGCACGGCGTCGCCGGCGAACACGGGACGGGAGTCGGCGACCGGCAGGCCTCCGACCGCGGACCCGGCCCGCCGTTTGGTCGGCCGTCCCACACCCAGCTCGGCCATCAGTGGTCCCCTTCCAGGGTGAGCGAGAAGTCGTCGGCCTCGATGTGCAGGTAGGCGCCCACCGAGGTTTCGACCAACTCGCGGATGAACCGAACCTGCCTGCTCGTCGGGGCGAAGTCGCGGTGGCGCTGCGGCGTGGCGCGCATGACGTCGATGTCGTTCTCCGGCACCAGTAGCCGCAGGATCAGTTCGTCGTCGCTGACGTTGCCGAAACGCTGCCGCAGTTCGGACAGGCTGGGTTGCGGCGGTTCCCAGTTCTCGTAGCTGCGGGCTTTGGGCGAGGACATGATCGCGTCCAGCACGTTCTCGTCGATCGGCGCGACCGGTTCGCCGTAGAACCCGTGCGCGTAGATCAGCACCTCGTCCGGCACGACCGAGTAGCGCGACCCGGTCACGACGTTGAGCACGGCCTGCGTGCCGACCAGCTGGGAGAACGGCGTGGCCATCACCGGGTAGCCGAGTTCTTCGCGGACCCGGGACATCTCGTCGAGCACCTCTTCGAAGCGCTCCTCCATGCCACGGTCACGTAGCTGTGCCTTGAACGTGCCGGCCATGCCGCCGGGCAGCTGGTGGCGGTACTGGAACAGCGAGTACTCGGCCGGCTGCGCCACCGGCAGGTCCTCGTACTCGGCGACGCGCAGCAGGTGTTCCTCGACCGGCGCGAACCGCGACTCGTCGAGGTCGACGTCGAACCCGGCGTAGCGCAGGTTGGTGACGGTGTTCTCCGTGGAGGGCAACGAAACGCCGGCGGCGAGCGGGCGGCTGGCCGTGTGCACCCGGTCGGCACCGGCGAGCAGGCCTTCGAGGTAGTTCAGCGGGGCGAGCGCGTTGTTGCTGTGGAAGTGGATCTCCACCGGCAGGTCACCGGCCGCCTGCTTGATGGCGGCGACGAGCGTGCGGGTGCGCTCCGGAGTGAGCAGCCCGGCTGCGTCCTCCAGCTCGATGCCGTCGGCGCCGAGCGCGACCAGCTCGCGCGTGCGGGCGGCGTAGTACTCGTCGGTGTGGTACGGGCTGTCGGCGTAGAGGATGCAGGGCAACGCCTGCGCGCCTTCGGCCTGCACGGTCTTGACCAGGCGTCCGATCTTGTCGGTGTTGAACAGTCCGTCGTAGATCCAGAAGCTGCCGATGCCGTGCGCGCACAGGCGCTGCACCCACAGGTCCATGACGCTGTCGGCGGTCAGCCCGAAGGTGACGATGCCGTTGCTGCGCGTGCCGGCGCGCACGGTGGTGTCCGGCATCGCGCGCGACAGCGAGATCAGCTGTTCCCAGGGGTCCTCTTTGCAGTGTCGCACGAGGACTTCGAAGATGGAGCTGCCGACGAGGTCGATGGTGTGGAACCCGGTGCGGTCCAGTTCGGCGGCCATCGGCAGGCCCATGTCCTTGCGCAGCCGCATTCCCCACCAGCTCTGCGGTCCGTCGCGCAGCGTCTGGTCGACGATCTCGATCCGGCGGCGGGTGCCGTCCGGGTTGCGCGGTGCGGCATCGAGGTAGCTCATGCGCTCTTCTCCAGGTAGTCGGGCAGGCCGCGCCGGCCGATCCAGTCGGTCGTGACGGCGCCGGCGCGGAAGTCGGGGTGGTCGAGGGCGGCCGCGGCGAACCCGGCAGTGGTGGGCACGCCGGAGACCCGCAGGTCGCCGAGGGCGGCGACCATCCGGTCGGCGGCGGTGTCGCGGTCCGGGCCGTGGGCGATCACCTTGGCCAGCAGCGAGTCGTAGAACGGGGTGACCACGTAGCCGGGCTCGCAGTGGGTGTCGACCCGGATCCCCTCCCCCGCGGGCGGTTTCCAGATCCGCACCGTGCCCGGGTTGGGGATGAACCCGCGTGCCGGGTCCTCGGTGGTCAGCCGCACCTCGATCGCGTGGCCGGTGACCGTGATGTCGTCCTGGGCCAGCCGCAGCGGTTCGCCCGCGGCACCGCGCAACTGCTCGGCGACGAGGTCCACGCCGGTGACCATTTCGGTGACCGGGTGCTCGACCTGGATGCGGGCGTTGAACTCGAGGAAGGCGTAGTCGCCGGTGTCGGCGTCGTAGATGAACTCGACCGTGCCGGCGCTGTCCAGTCCGAGGGCTTCGCCGAAACGCACCCCGCTGCGGCGGATGTCCTCGCGCACGGCCTCGGGCAGGTTCGGCGCCGGGGACTCCTCCACCACCTTCTGGTGGCGCCGCTGCAGGGTGCAGTCACGTTCGCCGAGGTGGATGACGGTGCCGTGCTTGTCGCCGAGCACCTGCACCTCGATGTGCCGGGCGCGGCGGATGAACCGCTCCACGTACAGCCGCCCGTCGCCGAAGGCCGACTGGGCTTCGGCCGCGGCCGAGGGCCAGCGCTGCCGCAGCTCGATCTCGTTCTCCACCACCGACATCCCGCGCCCGCCACCCCCGGCGGCGGCCTTGACCAGCACCGGATACCCGAGTCCGGCGGCGGAGCGGGCGGCGTCCTCGGCCGAGTCGAGCACCGGTGAACCGGACAGGACGGGGATGCCCACCGAACGCGCCAGCTCACGCGCGCGGGCCTTGTCCCCGGCCCCGGCCACGGCTTCCGGCCGTGGCCCGACGAAGGTGAGCCCTTCAGCGACGCACGCGGCGGCGAAGTCGGGGTTCTCCGACAGAAACCCGTATCCGGGGTGGACGGCGTCGCAGCCGGTGCCCAGCGCGGCGCTGAGCACCGACGGGATCGCGAGGTAGCTCGCGGTGGCCGGGGCCGGGCCGATGCACACGGCCCGGTCGGCCAGCCGCGCGGCGAGCCCGTCCCGGTCCACTGTTGACGTCACGACGACGGTCTCGATGCCGAGTTCGCGGCAGGTCCGGATCACGCGCACGGCGATCTCGCCGCGGTTGGCGACGAGCACCCGGCGCAGCGGGCTACCCATCGTTCGGCCTGAGGAGGAACAGCACCTGGTCGAACTCGACGAGTTCGGCGTTGGTGGCGCACACCCGCACGATCTCGCCCGCTTGGGGCGCGACGACGGGGTTCATCAGCTTCATGACCTCGACGATTGCGAGCTGGTCGTTCGCCTCGACCTGCTGGCCGACCTGGACGAACGGTGGTTCCCCCGGGCTCGGGGACACCCAGAACGCCCCGACGGCGGGTGAGCGCACCTCGACGCATCCGGTGGTGTCGACCGCGGCGGCCGGGGCCGGCGGTGGCGGGGCGGCAGCAGTGGGGGCAGCGGGCACGGGCGGGGCAGGCGGAGGGGTGGCCACCGCAGCCGCGCCCGGCGCGGCCGCCGCCGGTGGGCCGTCCTTGCCGACGCTGATGCGCATGCCGTCCAGTTCCAGGGTCATCGCGGCCCAGCCGGACTCGTGGAAGGTCCGCAGGATCTCCCGGACCTCGCGGTGGGTGACCTTTTCGGGCGTGGTCATGACGTCCTCCTGTGGTGGGCGATGGCGGCGAGCAGGACCGGCAGCTGGTGGGCCGTGAGGATCACCTCGACACCGGCGTCGAGCGCGGCCTGGACCCCGTCGGGAGCGCAGAACACCGCCCCGCGCACGGTTTTCGTACCGGCCGGAATGACGGGCAGCGCTTCGCCGACCCCGGCCTGGTCGCCGTCGAAGACCGGTTCGACGGCGCCGTCCGGCCGCACCTGGACCGGCGATGCGGCTTCGGCCCACGCGGTGAGCCGTCGCAGATCGGGGTCCTCGCGCTCGTCGACCGCCGAGGTCGCCAGCTCGCCCGCGTAGACCCGGCCCGCGGTCGCGTCGACCGTCACGGTGCGACCGACCAGCGCGTCCACGGTGCCCGCGCCGCACCCGACCACGCACGGGGTGTCCAGTGCGCGGCTGACCACCGCCGCGTGCGAGGTCGCGCCGCCCTGCTCGGTGACCACGGCCGCGGCGGCGATCATGCCGTGCACGTCGTCCGGGCTGGTGGACTTGCGCACCAGCACGCAGCCGGGGTGGGCCTGCGCCGCCTCCGGCGTGTCCACGACGACGCCGGAGGCCACGCCGGGACTGGCCCCGACCCCGCTCGCCAGCAACTTCGCACCCTCGGCCGCGCCGGGCGCGATCTCCGGCCGCAGCAGGGTGCGGACCTGCTCCGCGGTCACCCTGGTCAGCGCCTCGGCCGGATCGAGCACGCCCTCGTCGACCAGTTCGACGGCGATGCGCACCGCGGCGCGCGCCGTCCGCTTGGCCGGGCGGGACTGCAGCAGGAACAGCTCACCGCGTTGCACGGTGAACTCGATGTCCTGCGCGTCGCGGCCCTCGCGGTCAAGGCACTCCGCGGCGGCGAGCAGCTCGGCGTGCACCCGCGGCCAGCGCTGCGCCAGGTGCGCCAGCGGTTTCGGCGTGACGCGGCCGGACACGACGTCCTCGCCCTGCCCGCGCGGCAGGTACTCGCCGTAGGGCTCGCGCGTGCCGTCGACGGGGTTGCGGCTGAACAGCACCCCGGTGCCGGAGTCGTCGTCGAGGTTGCCGAACACCATCGCCTGGATCGTGACCGCGGTACCGAGGTCCTCCGGCATGCCGTAGTGCTTGCGGTAGGCCATGGCCCGCCGAGACCGGCTGGAGCGGAACACGGCGGCCACCGCGGCCCGCAGCTGCTCCCACGGGTCGGCGGGCACGGCTTCACCGACATCCTCGGCGATCGCGGCGCGCACGGCGGCGGTGTCGGGCAGGTCCTCCAGGTCCTCGGTGCAGCCGAGCACGAGCCGCCCGTAGAACCCGGTGAAGCGGCGGTGCACCTCGGCGGCGAACTCCGGGTCGCCGGATTCGGCGGCCAGCGCGCGCTCGACCTCGTCGTTGCAGCCGAGGTCGAGGATGGTGTCCATCATCCCGGGCATGCTGATCGCCGCGCCGGAGCGGACCGAGACCAGCAGCGGGCGCTCGGTGCCGCCGAAGGTGCGGCCCAGCTGGTCCTCGAGGTGCCGGATGCCGGCGGTCAGCTCACCGGCCAGGCCCTCGGGCAGGTCGTCGCCCTCGAAGTAGGCCGCGCACGCCTTGGTGGTGACGACGAACGCGGGTGGCACGCGCAGGCCGAGGGAACGCATCCGCCACAGGCTCCACGCCTTGCCGCCGACCAGTTCCCGGCTCGGCTCGGGCATGTCCGCCTCGGGGACGACCAGCCAGCGGAATCCCGTCGTGGCGGTCATTCCGGACGCTCCCGCCCGGTCAGGCGCAGGATGTGCTCGTGCATCTGGAACCACACCGTGTGCACCGAATCGACGCGCACCCCGCTGACGTAGTCGGTCTCGCCGCCCTCGGCACGGGTCAGCGCGGTGCCGATGCGGTCGAGGAACCGGTCCACGAGCGGGTCGGCGTCGGCCAGCGGCCGCAGCACCTTCGCGGTCTTCTCGTGCACCCGGCCGAGCTTGTCGATGATCTTGGCGTCGTAGTCGGCGTCGCCGTGGTCGTTGGTGACGCGCGCGCCGTCGACCTCGATGGTCTGCCAGTCGGTGGTGAGGGCGAGGACCTGCTTGTTGACGCCGGTCTCGAACGCCTCCATCGCCGCAGTGACCTGCGGGTCGGCGCGCAGCCCTTCGAACGCGCGGGGGTAGACGCCGTCGAGGTGCTCGCGGCCGGCCGGGGTGATCAGGTAGCTGCCGCGCGCGGCCATCACGAAGCCGGCGGCGACCGCCTTCTCCAGGCCGGCTTCGACCTCGGCGACGTCCTGGCCGGTGATGTCGGCGAGCTGCTCGGCGGTGCCGAGCTGGCGCAGGGTCAGGGAGTGCACGGTGAGCTCGTAGGGGTCGAGCATCGGAAGTCCTTTCGGTGTGGGTCAGCTCCGCGCGGCGACCATGCGGTCGCGCACCTCGCGGCGCAGGGACTTGCCGACCGGGCTGGTGGGCAGGTCGGGCCAGATCTCCACGGCGCGGGGCCGTTTGAACCCGGCGAGCCGGTCGGCGCAGAAGGCGATGAGGTCGTCGGGATCGGCCGCACTGCGGGTGACGACCGCGGCGGCTACCCGCTCGCCCCACTTCTCGTCCGGCAGGCCGACGACGGCGGCCGCCACGACGGCGGGGTGACCCAGGAGGGCGTCCTCGACCTCGCGCGGGTAGACGTTGAACCCGCCGCTGATGATCACGTCGTGCCGCCGGTCGAGCAGGTGCAGGTAGCCCTCGTCGTCCCAGCGGCCGATGTCGCCGGTGTGCAGCCAGCCGTCCGGCTCGATCGTGTCGGCGGTGGCCTCGGGGCGCCGCCAGTAGCGGCTCATCGTGTGCGGCCCGCGGGTCAGCACCTCGCCGACCTCACCCGGCCCGAGGACCTTGCCGTCGGCGTCGCGCACCTGAACCTCGACGAACGTGTACGGCTTGCCGGCGGCGGCGAGCCGGTCCGGCGTGTGTTCCCACGGCTGCAGGCAGGTGATCGCCAGCGGCGCCTCGGCCTGCCCGTAGAGCTGGGTGAACACCGGGCCGAGCGTGTCGATCCCCCGCCGCAGCACGGTGGTCGCGATCGGGGCGCCGCCGTAGCAGAGCCGTTCCAGCGCCAGGTCCGCCGTGGCGGTCGCCGGGTCCTCCAGCAGCATCGCGATCATGGTGGGCACCATGAACGTCGAGGTCGCGCGGTACTTTCTCGCAGCCTCGAGGAACGCCGCGGGTGAGTACTTCGGCAGGATCACGTTCGGCGCACCCTTGACCAGGTGCGGCAGGAAGAACGCGCCGCTGCCGTGGGTGATCGGGGCGGCGTGCAGCATGACCGAGCCCGGGTGCAGGTTCGGCAGCAGGTCGACCAGGAAGTTCGCGACCTCGGCCAGTTCGCTGCGGGTGGTGAGCACGACGGCCTTGGGTTTGCCGGTGGTGCCGCCGGTGTAGGCCAGCCGCAGCGGCGCGTCCTGGTCGCGGCGCACGTCGCAGGGGTCGGCCGGGGCGGAGGCGATCAGCTCCGGCAGTGCCGCCGCCGTGATCATCACCTCCACGGGCGCGGGCGCCTCGCCGGCGTGGATCAGCGCGCGGGCTTGCGAGTCCTCGATCTTGTAGGCGAGTTCGTGTGCGGTCTCACGGCTGTTGAGCGGCACCCGCACGAGCCCGGACTTGGCCAGCGCGTAGTAGACGACCACGCCGTCGATGCCGTTGGGCATGAGCACGGCGACCCGGTCCCCCGCTTCCAGGCCCCGGGCGAGTAGGGCGTTGCCCAGGCGGTCGGTGAGCTCGTCGAACTCGGCGAAGCTCACCACCCGGTCGCCGTCGATGAGGGCGGGCGCGGCCCCGAACTGGCGGCCGGCCCGGCGGATCAGGTCACCGATCTGCACCGCTGGCCCCCTCACCGGCGTCGGGCAGGTCCGCGCGGCGCAGGCCCGAGCCACGGCCCTCGAGGTTGCGGGAGCCGCGCTGGGCGAGCCGGTAGAGCTCGTCGGCCTCGGCGCTGCCGTGGTGCCACTTGACCCATTCCTCGTCGCGGTAGCGGTTCGCGCCCTGCAGCACGGCGGGGGTGAAGCCGCGGGCCCGGCGGTTGTACTCGTCGAGGTCGATCCGGCCCGCGCTGGTCGTCCAGAGACCGTTCTTCGCGGGCAGGCTGCTCGAGCCGGACAGCCGGTCGCCCGCGGTCGGCGCGAAGTCGTCGTCGGTGAGCACCGAGTACGGGATGCCGGTGAGCATGTTCTGGTTGAGGCCGGAGTAGCGGGCCATGGTGTACTCGTTGGTCTTCTGGTGCGGAAAACCCAGCAGGCCCACCATTTCGCCGAGGTTGTCGCGCCCGTATTCGTCGTTCATCAGCGGCTTGAACCGCTGCACGCGGTCGTCGAGGGAGAGCCAGTCCTCCTGCCGGTAGGTGCCGGCGAGGTGGGCGAAGTCCTTGGCCACCGAGGAGTACACCAGCGCACCGGCGTCGATCATCTGCTCACGGGTCCAGGTGGCGATCCGCTTCCACAGGTCCGCCGTGGCCTCGTTGAGGATTTCGCGGTACTGCTCCATGGTTTCGGCCAGCGTGTCGGCGTTGTCCATCCCGACCGGGACGTAGCCGTCGGTCAGCGCGTCCGAGGTGTACATGCCGACCGCGGCGATGTTGGCGGCGTTGTAGCTGGGCTCGGCTTCGAACGAGGCCCAGTCGTCCATGAGGTGGAAGTTGGTGTCCTTGAAGACGATCGGGATCGTCAGGTTGTTGACGGGCAGGCGCGTGGCGATGCCGTCGAGCCACGGGTAGTCGCCCTCGGTGAGGTCGAAGAAGTCCCGCACGATCAGCTGGCGGCCCTCACCGAAGTTGTACGGCCCGCTGTTGTGCAGGCCGATGCGGCATTCGCAGTGCGCGAGGAACGCGTACTGCGACAGCTGCGCCACGAGCTTCGTGGCCGCGGTGTGCAGGCGGTCGCCTGGCGTGACGCCGTGCAGGTCGGCCTCGAACACCTGCAGCGTCCGCTCGGGCAGGAACTGGCTGCGGTCGCCGAACTCCTTGTTGCTGATGTGCCCGTCGGTGCGGTGGTAGGCCAGGTTGAACCGGCGCGAGAAGTCGAGCACGTCGACGACGTCCTCCACCGCGTCGCCCGGCCGCAGCAGGCCCCAGTTCATCAGCATCTCGCGGCCGATGAGGTAGAAGGCGGGCATGCCCCAGGCGGCGTTGACGGTGTCGACCTTGAGGCTGACCTCGCGGGCGCGGTCGCCGAGCTCCTCGGCCGGGGTCGCCGCGTCGATCTCGCGCAGCAGGGTGGGCAGCCGGTAGAACGAGTTCAGATAGCTCAGCAGCATGTAGGGGTTCATCGGGAACAACTTCGACTCCTGCACGGTGCGCGTGATGCACAGCCAGTACGTGGTGTCGGAGAGGGTGCGCAGGTAGTTGTTGGTCTCCAGCAGGGACCGGTAGTCGAGCTCCGCCATGGTTCAGCCCTCGTTCCCGACCAGCCAGATCCGGGCGTGCCCGGTGTCGCCGGTCTCGTACGCGTCGGCCGCGGGGGGTGCCGCGGTCACCTCCAGCTCGACGACGTCGCCGTCGCTGAGGGTGTCGATCTTGCAGTTCATCAGGGTCGGCACGTCGTACTCGCGGGCCAGGATCCCCAGGTGGGACCGGACGGTGCCGCCGAGGCAGATGACGCCGGCGAAGCCCTCGATGATCGGCGCGGTCAGGGTGCCGCCGGAATCGTCGATCACGGCGATGGTGCCTTCGGGGATGCCGTCGGCGAGGTAGCCCATCACCTGTTCGATCCTGGAGATCAGCGCGACCGGGCCGGTGACGGTCGCCGACTTGCGGATGACGTTGTCGCCGACGCCGACCTGCCTGCGGCCGTCGGCGTTGGTGCCGCCGTCGGTGAAGGCGGGCGTCTCACGCTCGGGGCGCTTGTACTTGTCCGGCTCGGACTCCAGGGACACCGTCGCGGAGAAGTCGAACCGGTAGCCGTCGTCGAGCGCTTCCTGCTCGACCGCCCGCGCGTCGGCGAGGGAGAACAGGTCGAACTGCCGCTCGAACACCACGTCCTTCCACCGCGCGCCGGTCGCCGCGAAACGCTGCGCGGCCAGTGCCCGCACGGCACCGTTGAACCGTCCCGGTAACGGCAGCATTTCGGTCGATCCCCATTTGGGGGAACTCACCGTGGATTCGGACATCGCCACCTCGCTGTGGGTTCGTTGCCTTTCGCTGGCCCCCAAAGCTAGGTACGATCCCGGCTGTGACCCAGTCCACGTTGGTGGACAGTCCGGCGTCGACGAAGACGGCCACGTCCCCGCAGCGCCGGGCTCGTTCCCCGAAACGAACCAGCCTGCACACCGATGACTACGAACGCGCCTTCGGTGTCCTCGAGTGCTGCGACACCGCCGCGTGCGTGGTGGATTTCAAGGAAAGCGTCGTCGACGCGCTGCGTGAGCACTTCGCGCTCGACCACGTGTCGTTCTTCGCCGGCGCCACGTTCCACAACGTGTTCGGCGACGTCACGCCGCTCACCGAGGGCAAGACGGCGAAGATGCTGCCGGAGTACCAGGACCGGTGGGCCCGCTACGACGTGTTCGGCACACCGGCGGCGATGCGCCAGCTGGTGTCCAGCGGAGTGTCCTCGCTGGCCGAACTGACCTCGCAGGGGCCGCTGCCCGCGTCGGCGGAGGCCTACGTCCGGCATTTCCTGATCTCGACGTGGGGCATGGAAGCCGCGGCCGCGCTGCGCTTGGAACTGCCCGGCGGGCACACCGCACTGGTGGGCATGTTCGACCCCCAGGCGGACAAACTGGGCGTGTCCGAGCTGTCGACGCTGCGATTGCTGAGCAGGCAGTTGTCGGTGATCTGCCGGGGCCTTCCGGTGTCGCGACCGCAGGCCGCGCTGGGGCGGTTGTCCGAGCGGCAGCGGCAGGTCGTGCAGCTCGTGGCGGACGGGTTCTCCAACGCGCAGATCGCCGAAACGCTGTCGCTGGCCGAGGACAGCGTGAAGAAGTACGTGAGCCGGATACTGTCCGCGACCGGGTGCCAGTCGCGGATGGAGCTGGCGTTGCTGGCCCGCTCGTCACGGATCTGACGCGACGAAAACGGGGCCGCGGTGTCCGCGGCCCCGTTCTTCGTTGTTTCTCAGAGGAAGGACGATTCCCGGGTCAGCCCGTAGCGCGGGTGCTCGCCGATCACCATCGACTCGAAGATGCCGTAGCCGGTGGCGTCCCCTTCGCGGCAGCGGATCACGCAGTCCCGCAACTGGTGCACTTCCCGCGCGGTGTCCGGATCGGACACGTCGGCGTAGCGCTCACCATCCAGATGGGACTCGCCGAGCCAGGTGCCGTGCCGGTGGCCCTTGAACCCGAAGTACAGCCCGGTGCCGAGGTGGAACCCGGTGTCACTCGCGGGTTCGATCTCGACGGTGCGGGTCTGGCCCCATCCGGCGTCGAAGGTCATCTTGCCGCCGAGCAGACGCCGGTTGAGCGGGTCGAACTTCAGCTCGTCCTGCACGTTGTGCAACGGGGTCTGCGTGCCGTCGGGGTGGTTGACGAACCCGGAGAAGTAGGTCGTCTTCCCGTCGACCCACTGGTGGTAGTGGTGCACCTCGTAGCTTGTGCCGTCCGGGTTGCGCATCCACATCGGACTCCAGGTGAGGATGAAGTTCCCGTCGAGACGCTGCCTGCGGTGCACGTCCGCCGGTGGTTCACCGACGTCCATCCGCACGCCCCACGAGTGGTCGCGGAACCCGAACCACTCGTCGTCGCGCACCTCGATCTCCTTCCCGTCGATCCAGATGCGTCCCCGTACCGTCGAGGCCTGGTGGTAGCGCAGCAGGTCGGAGCAGATGCGGAACCCGTCGGGTTCGCGTTGACCGTCCTTGGCCTCCAGGAACGGCGGCAGGACCCCGGTGACGGTGAGGTCGAACCGGATGGGCAGCAGGTGGTTCTCCCGCAGCACGAACCGCACCGCTTTGAGCGGCTCGACGACCTCGTAGTCGAGCGGGCCGACTCCGACCCGGTCCGGGTCGGAGTCCAGGCGGCGACTCGCCCGCACAGTCAGCTGCTCGGTCCCGCGCGAGACGCCGGCGAACATGTCGATGACGTTGCGGTTGTGGTACTTGCCGATGCCGCAGTCCACCTGGAGCGAACCGTCGCGGGCGAACAGCGACGCCCACAGCTTCTCGGTCCAGGAGATGTCGGCCTGGCTGATCGTCGCGAACGTCTCGGGTGTCTGGTGGCAGAGCAGCTCGTCCGCGGGGACGATCTTCTGCATCGACTGGCGCACGACGGCGCCTCCTTCCTGACGAGCTAGCGCACGGGCGAGAACGAGCCCGGCATGTCGTTGGCGACGAGCGCGCCACCGAAGATGGCCGCCGCCTGGTCGTCGTCGTCGAACGGGTCGGGGTAGAGCGCCAGCGTGCCGGGCGAGAACGACCAGTCGATCCGGTCCGTGACACCGGCGAGCGCGGCGAACGGGCGCAGTCCCGAGGTGTACATCGTGGTGGCGGCGAAGATCCGCTCACGCCGGTCCATCGCCGCGAACCGCTGGTAGAGCTTCATGTGCTGGCGGCTGAGGTCGGCGGCGACCTCCGGCCACGCCGAGGGTGGGAGGAGTTCGCGGGTGCCGTCGGGACGGCAGCCGAAGACCGCGGCCTCGTCCACCGCGGCCAGGAGCTGGTCGGGTTCGGTGAACGTGGTGCCCCAGTCGTTGATCTCGAACTCGGTGAAGGCGGTGCGGTCGAAGGTCAGCGCCATCGTGAGCCCCGCGTAGGCCGGTTCGAGGTCCTGCGCCCACGGGTAGGCCCACGCGCTCGGGCCCAGCGACAGGTAGTCGCGCACGATGGTCTGCCGGGTGCCTCCGCGCGGATAGGGCCCGGAGTCGCAGATGCCGACGCGCGAGTCGCAGAAGTACAGGAACGAATAGCCGGACACGGTGGCGTTGAGCCGTTTGAGCGCCTTGGACTCGGCCGCGCCGAGCGTGGTCGCGACGCCGGTCAGCTCGTCGACGACACCGGCCGGCAGGTACCGGTTGGTGAAGCCCGCGTCCTTGTAGTCCAGTGTCCCGTCGCCGCGATGAGCCAGGGTGAGCCTGCGCCAGAAGTCGACGACGGTGCGGATCTCCTCACGCCGCTCCCCCGGGGCGAGCTTGCCCAATTTGATCAGGCACTCGCGTCCGCACAGGTAGTGGTAGCCGATCATCCAGATCCACAGCGGACTGACGCGGTTCGGCCCCTCGCGCAGCCGCTTGCCCAGCTCTTCGGCGGGCATGGCGGCGTCGATCGCGGCCACGCGCGTGGCGTAGCTGTGGAAGTCCTCGATCACCGACAGGGACATGTAGGGCAGCATCGGGAACAGTTCGGAGGTGAACCCGGAGCGCCGGGTCATCTCCGGCTTGAACGCCCGTCCCATGTGCTGCACGAGGTCGTCGAGGCGGTCGTCGGTCAGCTCTTCGGCGATGAGCCGGTCCAACGCCGCCGGGGACACCGTGACGTCGAAGTCCTTGACCGCGATCTCGTCGCCGGCACGGCGGATGTAGGACCACCACGCGTCGGAGACGTCGGCGGCGGTTTCACCGGCCTGCCGCACGACCCCGGTGCCGTCCTCGATGCGCAGGACGATCTCGGTGCCGTCGGCCAGGTCCTCGGGCAGATCGGTGCCGACCAGGCAGGGCACCTCGAACTCGCGCGAGACGATCGCGAGGTGGGAGCGCAGAGTGCCGTCGAGGCACACGATCCCGCCGAGGCGGCCGAGGATGGGGGAAAGGAACGTCGTCCCACCGGAGGCCACGAGCGCGATCGTCGACTCCAGATCGCTGTCGAGCGAGGCGATGACGTCGTCGGGTGAACGGAAGTGCCGGACGGTCCCGGTGGCTGGGGCGAAGGAATAGGACGGAACGCCTTTGCCGAGGATGGTCATCGGGAACCTCCGAGTGGGCGGAAACAGCCGTCGCGGTCCTGGGGCACGAACACGCCGCCGATGAGGCGCAACGCCAGGTCCGGATCGCTGAACTTGTCGTAGGACCGCGCGATGCGCGGGGTGATGCTCCAGTCGATCTCGTCGTAGCAGCCGGCCAGCCGCGCCCACGCCTTGAGTTTCCAGGCATACATCTGGGTCGCGTAGAGGTTGCGCTGCTCAGGATCGGTTTCGGCGAGGCGCTGGTACAGCGCGCGGTGAGCGGAGCGGATCGCCTTGGTGGCCTCGGCGACCTCGGCCGGGCCGAGCGGTCGCAGGGTGCCGCCGTCGGTGCAGAACACGCGGGTTTCGAGGATCTCGGACTGGTAGTCGCTGGGGGTGAACCAGGCGGTTCCCCATACGTTGTTGTCCATCTTGACCGTCCCGGGCAGACGGTGGGCGATGACGAAGTGGTGGTAGGGCAGGGTTTCCCGGATCCCGTCCACCCACGGGAAGTCGCCGTCGCCGTCTGCGCAGGTTTCGCGCAGCGCGAGGAACGTGCCGTCGTCGAGCTGGTAGGGGCCGGTGTCGCAGACGGCGGTGCGGGCGTCGCAGTTCTCCAGGAACGCGTAGGCGGTCAGCCGGGCGCCGAACTTGCGGATGCCGGCCTTGGTGACGTCGTCGGCGGGCACCAGGTGGCCGCGGATCTCGGCGAGCAGCGCGTCGTCGACGACGTGCGAGCTGTCGGCCGGGTCGGCGTCCATGTTGAACAGCACGCCGTCGGTGCGCATGGCGATGGTGGCCTCCCGCCAGAAGCGCAGCACCTCCAGCTGGTCGTCGAGGCCGTCGGCGAGGGTGTTCTCCCCGAGGTCGACGAACAGTTCGCGGCCCGTGAGGTAGTGCAGCGGCATGGCTGCCAGGTTGATGAAGCTGCGCTTGGTCCCGATCGGCAAGGCCCTGCGGACCAGCTCGGCCGGGGTGGCGTGCCGCCGGATCGTGCGGATGCGTTCGGGGACGCGGAGGTAGTCCTCCATCATGGACATCAGGATGTAGGTGTTCATCCCGAACAGTTCGGACTCGAACACGGTGCGGGCGGCGAGCTCGGACTTG
Organism: Amycolatopsis thermophila; assembly: GCF_030814215.1. Lineage (NCBI taxonomy): Bacteria > Bacillati > Actinomycetota > Actinomycetes > Pseudonocardiales > Pseudonocardiaceae > Amycolatopsis > Amycolatopsis thermophila. The sequence continues at coordinate 7,103,049 of NZ_JAUSUT010000001.1, forward strand.
TAGGCCGCGCCCGCGGTGTGCACGAGCCAGTTCCACTCCTCGAGCGTCGGTTCGTAGGCGGGGTCGGTGTAGATCCGATCGAGGTTCGCGGGTGTCGTGAGCTGGGCTGTCATGCCGTCACCGCCCCGGCGGCCACGGCCACGCGAGCGGTGTCGGTGTCGGCGAGGTCGAGCACCACGGTGTCCCCGTCGGCCACCGTGGTGCTCAGCTCGGCCGCGAGGACGCACGGAACGTCGGACTCGCGGCACAGGATCGCCAGGTGCGACTCGCGGCTGCCCGCGGTGCAGACGATGGCCCGCAGGTCGGGCAGGATCGGTGACAGGAACGTCATGCCGCCCTTGTTGACGAATGCGATTGTGTCCTCGAGTTCGTCGTCGTCGATGGACAGCACGTCGGCCGTGTCGTTGAACCACCGGGCGGTACCGCGCACCTCCCCGGCGACGAAGAGGTTGACCCCCGTCCCGACGTCGTTCAGCTTCCCGCTCATCACTGCTCCGTTCCGCCCCGCCGTTGGGGCGTTCGGTTTGACTCGGACGCACGCATCAGCGCTGGTCGGACGATACGAGCGGGAGCGTTTTGTGACCCAGTGCACTTAGGGGGACATTGCTGTCCCGGGGAACCGCGGTGGGCGTTTGGCCAGGAACGCGGCCACGCCTTCGCGGCCGTCGGGGCTGGCGGCGCGGGCGCGGATCGACAGGGTCTCCTGGCGCAGGGCTGCTTCCGCGCTCGGCGTGGCGGTCTCGCGCAGCAGCCGTTTCGTCGCGACCTGCGCGTCGCGGGAGCCGGTGCGCAGCTGGTGCACGACGGCTTCGGCGCCGTCGGCGAGTTGGTTGTCGGGGAACACCTCCGCGACGAGCCCGGCGTCGCGGGCCTCCCGGGCGGTGAGGACCGGGTTCAGCAGCGCCAGCCGCAGCGCCCGGTGCAGTCCGAGGGAGGCGGGCAGCAGGGAGCTGCCGCCGTCCGGGGAGAAGCCGATCTTGGTGTAGGCGAGGGTGAACCGGGCCGACTCCCCCGCGAGGACGAGATCGGCCGCGGCCGCCAGCGACAGTCCCGCTCCCGCCGCCGCGCCGTGCACCACCGAGACGACCACGGCGTTCATCCGGTGCAGGTCGCTGATGGCGCGGTGCAGCGTCTCGGCGAGGTCGTCGATCCGCTGCTCGGTGTCGCCGGGCTCGGCGAAGGCAGCCACGTCGCCGCCGAAGCTGAACGCGCGCCCTTCGGCGGACAGGACGACCACGTGCGCGTCGTCCGCGCGGGCCCGCCGCACCGCGCCGGCGAGACTGTCCACTGTGGTCTGGTTGATCGGGTTTCCTCGTGCGCCGTCGCACAGCCGGATGCGCGCGACGCCGTCGCGGAAGTCGTAGGCGACGGGGTTCACCGGGCGTCCACTGCGTCGAGGAACAGGTCGGCCTCCAGCGGCTCGTCGCCGCTGCCTGCGCGGTAGCGGTCGAAGTCGGTGACGCCCTCTTCGGCGAGCACTTCGTCGTCGAGGAAGAAGTTCCCGGTGCAGGAGCGGGGATCGCGGACGAGGACGGCGTGCGCGGCGTCGGCCACGATCTCCGGGGTGCGGGCGCGTTCGAGCGCCGCGTCACCGCCGAGGAGGTTTGCCACGGCGGCGGTGGCGATCGTGGTCCGCGGCCACAGCGAGTTCGCCGCGATCCCCGCGTCCCGCAGTTCCTCCGCGAGGCCGAGGGTCACCAGGCTCATGCCGTACTTGGCCATCGTGTAGGCGAGGTAGGAGCCCGCCCACTTCGGCCGCAGGTCCAGCGGCGGGGACAGGGTGAGGATGTGGGCGTGGGCGCTGCGCTCCAGGTGCGGGATCGCGAGCTTGCTGAGCAGGAACGTGCCGCGCGCGTTGATGTCCTGCATCAGGTCGTAGCTCTTCATCGCGATCTCGCGGGTGCCGCGCAGGTCGAGGGCGCTGGCGTTGTTGACGACGACGTCGATGCCGCCGAACCGGTCGACCGCGGCGTCGACGGCGCGCTGGGCGTCCTCGTCCTTGCGCACGTCGCCGACGACGGCGAGCGCCGCTCCGCCGGCCTGCTCGACTTCGGCGACCGCGGTGTGCACGGTGCCCGGCAGCCGCGGGTGGGGTTGGTCGGTCTTGGCGAGCATGACGACGTTCGCGCCGTCGCGGGCGGCGCGCAGGGCGATCGCGAGCCCGATGCCGCGGCTTCCGCCCGACATCAGCAGGGTCTTGCCGGCCAGTGTGCTCATGTCTGTCTGTCCTCTGTTCAGCGGGAGGTCGGGGTGGTGAGCGCGCCGTGCCCGCGCTCGACGAGATCGGGGACCAGGGCGCCGAGCCGGTCGAAGCCCTCGCCGACGGTGAGGCCCTGCTGGGCGCGGTAGTGGATGCCTTCGAAGATCACGGCGATCTTGTAGTAGGCGAAACCCAGGTACCAGGCGAGATCGGCCAGGTCGTGGCCGGTGGCTCGCGCGTAGTGTTCGGCGAGCGTGCTGCCGGGCGGGAATCCTGGGACGTCACCGGGCACGGCGGCGACCGGGCTGTCGAGACCGCTGATGCCGTCCCACCAGATGAGCGTGGACGCCAGATCGGTCAGCGGGTCGCCGAGTGTGGCCATCTCCCAGTCCAGGACGGCGGTGATCGTGCCGTCCCCGCCGACGACGACGTTGTCCAGCCGGTAGTCGCCGTGGACGATCGCGGCCCGCTGGTGCGCGGGCAGCCGCTTCCCCAGGCGGTGCCCGAGCTCGTCGAGTCCGGGCACGTCGCGGCTGCGGGATGCGGCGAGTTGCCTGCCCCAGCGCCGGACCTGCCGTTCCAGGTAGCCCACCGGCCGGCCGAGGTCGGCGAGCCCGACGGCGGCCGGGTCGAGGCGGTGCAGGCGCGCGAGCACGTCGACGAGCTGCCCGGCGAGCGCTGTCGGGTTGGCCGCCTCCAGCTGGGCGCGGTCGCGCAGGACGTCGCCGTCGGCGAAGTCCATGACGTAGAAGGAGGCGCCGATGACGTCCGGCCCGGCCTGGATGATCGGACGGGGCACCGGCACGTCGGTGGGGTGCAGGGCGCCGAGCACGCGGTACTCGCGGTCCATGTCGTGAGCGGTGGCCAGGACGTGCCCGAGCGGCGGGCGCCGCAGCACCCAGCGCCGGTGGCCGTCGGTGAGCAGGTAGGTCAGGTTGGACCGGCCGCCCGAGAGCAGCTCGGCACGCAGGGGCCCGGTGAGCAGTCCCGGGCACTCGGCCCGCAGGAACGCCTCGAGCGGAGGGACCGCCACCCCGGGCGGCGCGGTCGTCTGGGCCATCACTACCTCCGAAACCGAGCGTTCGTACGGTCGGGTTGAACACAACAGCGGTACTCTGACGGAGCGGCCGTCCGGATGTCAAGGACGGCTAAGGTCACCTCCAGCGGGAAAGGAGGCAGCCAGTTGCCGCGATCACAGGACAGCGAGGAGCGTGAGCTGCTCGGAGAGCGCCTGCGCACCGCACGGCGGGACGCCGGCCTCACCCTGCGGGAGGCCGCGCGAGCGCTCGGCGTGAGCGCGGGAACCTGGAGCGCCGTGGAGAACGGCCGCACCCGCCTCTCCGCGGAACGGCTCGACGCGGCGGCGCACCTGTTCGGAACCACCGCGGACGATCTGCGGGGCGCGCCGGCGGCGCCACCCCGCGGTGACTGGCGCGATTTCCCGCCGCTGCGGCTCGCGCCACCGCTGGCCGGCGCGCTCGAGGCGTTCGTGGAGCTCGGCTACCACGGCGCCACGATCCGAGACGTCGCGCAGCGCGCGGGCCTGTCGGTGGCCGGGGTCTACCACCACTGGCCGGCCAAGCAGGACCTGCTCGTGGCGTTGATGGACCTCACGATGGACGACCTGCGGGAGCGGTGCGGGGCGGCCCGGGCCGAGGGCGACGGGCCGGTCGAGCGCTTCACCGGCCTGGTCGAGTGCCTCGCGCTGTACCACACACACCGCCGTGAGCTGGGGTTCATCGGGGCGAGCGAGATGCGCAGCGTCGAGGAGCCGCAACGGACGCGGATCGCCGAGGCCCGGCGGGAGGTGCAGCGGATGGTCGACGACGAGGTGCTCGAGGGATGCCGTCGCGGGCTGATGGCCACGCCGCTGCCCCGCGAAGCCGCGCGGGCGGTGGTCACGATGTGCACGGCACTGCCGCAGTGGTGGTCACCGAAGGGCGGGTTCTCCCCCGAGGTCGTCGCGCGCCAGTACGTCGGGTTCGCGCTGGACCTGGTGCGCCTCGCCGGTTGACGCGCCCGCCGTCGGGTCGTTATGTTCAGCCGAACATTCGATCGGTCTTGTTCAGGAGGCGTTCATGGTCGGCTACGAGCTGCCCGCTCCCTCACCCCGCGCCGTCGAGCTGCGTGACGCGATGGCGCGGTTCATGCGGGAGCGGGTGCTACCCGCGGAGGCGCGCTACCACGCCGAGCGGGCGGCCGCCGGCCCGGACGACCACACGGTGCCTCCGGTGGTCGAGGAGTTGAAGGAGCAGGCGCGGGCCGAGGGCCTGTGGAACCTGTTCCTGCCTGCCGAGTCGGGGCTGACGCAGCTGGAGTACGCCCCGATCGCCGAGCTGTCCGGGTGGAGCCTCGACCTCGCGCCGGAGGCGATCAACTGCCAGGCCCCCGACACCGGCAACATGGAACTGCTGCACCTGCTCGGCACCGAGGAGCAGAAGCGCGAGTGGCTGGAACCGTTGCTGGCCGGGAAGATCCGCTCCGCCTTCGCCATGACCGAGCCGGAGGTGGCCAGCAGCGACGCCACCAACATCGCCACCCGGATCGAGCGCGATGGCGACTCGTATGTCATCAACGGCCGCAAGTGGTGGACCAGCGGCGCGATGGACCCGCGCTGCGCGGTGTTCATCCTGATGGGCAAGACCGACCCCACCGCGCCGGCCCACCGGCAGCAGACCATGGTCCTGGTCCCCCGCGACACGCCGGGCGTCACCGTGGTGCGCGACTACCCGGTGTTCGGCCACCACGACCAGCACGGCCACGCCGAGGTCCGCTTCACCGACGTCCGGGTCCCGACCGCCAACGTCATCGGCGAGGAGGGCGGCGGGTTCGCCGCCGCGCAGGCCCGGCTCGGCCCCGGTCGGATCCACCACTGCATGCGAGCCCTGGGCGCGGCTGAGCGCGCGCTGGCCCTGTTGGTGCAGCGCGCCAAGGACCGGGTGGCCTTCGGCGTGCCCCTGGCCGAGCAGGGGGTCGTGCGGCAGCAGATCGCCGAGTCGCGGCTGGAGATCGAGCAGGCGCGTCTGCTGTGCTACCGCGCCTCGCACGTCATCGACGTCGACGGCAACAAGGCGGCGCGCGACCTGGTCGCGATGGCGAAGGTGGCGGTCCCCCGCGCGGCGACGCGCGTGATCGACCGCGCGATCCAGGTCCACGGCGGCGCCGGCGTCACCGACACGACACCCCTGGCCGCCATGTACGCCTGGCACCGCGCGATGCGCCTGTTCGACGGCCCCGACGAGGTCCACCTCAACGCGATCGCGAAATCCGAACTCCGGCAGGAGCCGGTGTTCCCGTCGCAACGGCTGTAGGGCCTGTGCAGCGGGTCAGGTGTTCGCCGTCGAGGACGAGCTCGCACTCGCTGTGGGGGCGTTCACGGTGGCAGGGGCCTGCCGCCGCATCCTCGGCGACGCCGTCGTCTCCGGGCTGACGCCCGCCGGGTTCGGGCCGTCCTCTTGACGAGAGGGAGGCCGTCGTGGTCCTCTTCCCCTGTTGAACGTACCGGTTCGTACATTAGGGAACGCGATGGAACACTACCATGCGAGAGGCGCGGGAGCACGGACTGGCGCACGTCTACAAGACCCTCGACATCGCCGAGCTCGGCGTCGCACCCGGGGACAGGGGGCATCTGCCCGGCATGGCCGTGGGCACCCGGTTCGGCTTCGCGCTCGGCGGGTTCGCCCCGGTGATCGCCGCCGCCCTGGCCGGAAAGGGCCTGACCGACTGGGTCCCGGTGGCGGTCTTCACCTGCGTCTGCACGACCTGGGCAACCCGCGGTCGCCGGCCGCTCACACGGACAAGGAGGCCTGAGCCATGCCGGGTCGCGTATCGCTTCCCCTGACCGCCGGGACCGACGCCTTCCCCGCGCCGATGCCGCGCCGCGGCACGGCGGACGAGCTGGTGCACGAATCGCTGTGCTACCGGGTCATCGACGGGCACCGGCCGCTGTTCCTCGACCTGCACGTCCCGCGCCCGGCTCGTTCGGGCGAGCTCGCGCCGGTGGTGGTCTGGGTGCACGGAGGCGGCTGGCTGGCCGGGTCGCGGCGCCGCTTCCCGGTCGGGCTCGAGGAGGCACACCTGCTGGAGCGGGTGCTGGTCGCCGGGTTCGCCGTGGCCAGGGTCGACTACCGGCTCCTCGCGGAGGCGGCCTTTCCGGCCGCCGTCGACGACGTCTGCACCGCGGTCGACTGGCTCGGCAGCCACGCCGGCGAGTTCGGCCTGGACCACGCGCGGATGGCGATCTGGGGAGAGTCGGCCGGGGCGCATCTGGCCCTGCTGGCCGCGGCGCGACCGGCGACCGGGAAGAGGCTGCGGGCCCTCGTCGACTGGTACGGCCCGACCGATCTCACCGAGCTGGCGGGGTCCGTGGCTGGCGGCGGGTCCGGCGGTGAGGACGCCGGCGCGGACCTCGGCGGGCTCCTCGAGCGGGGCGGCTGGGACGTGCCGGAAGCATCCCCGCTCCACGCGACCACCGCGGCGATGCCGCCGGCCCTGATCGTGCACGGGCACGCGGACGAGCTCGTCACACCGGACCACAGCACCCGGCTCCGGGACTGTCTCACCGACCTCGCGGTCCCGGTCGAGTACGTCGAAACCGACGGCGGTCACGTGTTCGCCGGTTCCGGCGCCGCGGTCCCCATGATCCGGCACACCATCGGGTTCCTCGGCCGGCAGCTGGACTTCGCGCCCGGGCCACACCCCGACGAGGAGCTGGAGCAGGCACTCACGGCCATCGACGCCCCGATCGATCCGATGCGGACCGATGACCCGGACGAGGCACGGCGCCTGAGCCGCGAGTTCATGGCCCAGGTCCAGCCGCACCGGGACCTGCCGGTGGTGTCCATTGAGGACACCACGATCCCGGTGGGAGAGCAGACCGTGGGCCTGAGGATCCAGCGCCCCGCCAGGCCGACCGACGTGGCGTTCCTCTACGTGCACGGCGGCGGCTGGGTGGTCGGCGATCTGGACACCCACCAGGCCCAGGCAGCCCGGATCGCGGCCGCACTGCCGGCCGTGTCGGTCCAGGTGGACTACCGGCGCGCGCCCGAGCACCCCTTCCCGGCCGCGCACGAGGACGTGCTGGGAGCGGTCCTGTGGCTGCACGAGCACCTCGCCGAGCTGGGGTGTTCCCGGCTGGTGCTGGTCGGCGACAGCGCGGGCGGGCACCTGGTCCTGGCGACCGCGCAGACCTGCCGCGATCGCGGCGTCCCGATCGCGGCGGTGCTCGTGAACTACCCCGCCACCGACTTCCGCTCACCGGCCATCCAAGGGCTGCCGCTCACGCTGCTCGGCGGGCGCGACGAGCTGCGCGAGGACCCACGCGTCTCGCCCGTGCTGGGTGACCTCTCCGGTCTCCCGCCCACGGTCATCGGCGTAGGTGCCCGCGACTTCCTCTACGAAGACGTGCTCACCTTCGCCCAGCGGTTGCGCGCGGCCGGCACCGAGACCAAGCTGCGGATCTTCCCGACACTCCAGCACGGCTACTTCAGCACGGCTTCCCTGTCCGTGGCGTGTGACCGCGCTGCCGAGACCGTCTGTCGCGACCTGTCCGAACTACTGTGGGACGCGCGCCGCGTGCACTAGCTCCGGGCGTGCAACGCCTGCGAAACCGCGCTCATGCTGATCTCGACGATCGTGCGGAGCTGCTCCTGACTCGCCCCTGGCTCTGCTCAACGATGTCCACATCGAACTGCTTCTGACCCTGCCGCCACCGCGAACTGCTCGTGCGAGGAGAACTCGATCTCCGGGTTGCCGCTGCACGACCTTGCGGGGTTCACGGACCGCTGGGTGGACGCGGAAAGTATCGGGCTTCATGCCGTGGAAGGTGGTCAGCCTGCCGGCCCTGCCGTCGTCCTGCTCGCCGGATTCCTGCAGACCTGGTGGGCGTGGCGCAAAGCGATGCCGGGCCTTGCCGAGCGGTTCCACGTGATCGCACTCGGCCTGTCAGAACAAGGCCACTCCGACCGCCCTCACGACAGCTACGACACGCACACCGTCGCTTCGCGCGTCCAAGCCGCGGTGACCGCACTCGACGTGCGGACGTACTGGCTCGTCGCCCACGACATAGGGGCCTGGGTCGCCTTCTCGCTAGCCCTGAAGTACCAGGAGCGCCTGCACGGTCTCGCTCTGCTTGACGCCGGCATCCCCGGAATCACCCTCCCCGGCGCCATCCCCATCCTGACGGCGAAAGCACTGTCCCCGACCACGTTCGACAGCGCCGAGATCGACCACTACGCCGCCGCTGTCGCGGCCGAGGGCGGTCTCCGAGCGTCCCTCGCCTACTACCGCGACGCCGCGGAATCCGCGCGTGAGAATCACGATGCACTTGAACGACAGCAATTGACCGTCCCGGTCCTGGAAATCTCCAGCTCCCACGGCTCGATCCCCGACATGGCCGCTTCCCTCAGCCCCTGGGCGGACAACGCGACAGGCGCCGTCATCCCCCACGCCGGACACTTCATCCCCGACGAGCAACCCGACGCAGTGGTGGACGCGCTGACCGCATTCATCGATCACGAACACGTGGCGTAGCTCGGGCGGCCCCCATAGGAGCGTCGGCACCCTCGCCAAGCAAAACCCGCCCACGGGAAAGGCGTCACTGTCGGCGAGTCCTCCGCGACTAGAGTGTGGCGGTATCGCCGTGTAGCCACTCGTCCAGGTGGGGGAACGCGAGGTACCACAGCGCGATCCCGACAGCGACCACGGCGGCGGCCAGGATCGCCAGCTTCAGGACCGGGCTACCGGGCAACAACCGCCACAACAGATCGAGCACGTGTCAGCCCTCCGGCTCCGAAGGCACGGTTGCTTCCCTTCGACCGGACCTTCTCCTGAGCAAGGACGGCAGGTCGCTGAGCCAGATCAGTCCGCGCTGGACCCATTCGACCGGTCCGCGTCCGAGGTGGACGGTGAACACGAAGGACAGGAGGATCTCGATGGCCACGACCGCGACAGCCAGGGGCCACGCACCGTTTCCGGGCTCGAGCAGGAGAACCAGACCGCACACCATCGCGGCGATTCCCCCCCGAGCGCATGATGTCCAGTGTCGTGTTGGAGTTCGGCGCGTCGGAGGCGAGCCACCACCAGTTGTAGGGCGGGGGTGTGCCCTGCATTCCGGTCCCCTCGAGCCTGCTGACCAACAGCGCCGCGTCGGCCGAGGCACCCCGTAACCGTGTGACACGGATTCCACCAGCGAAACGCGTCCCCCGCCCAGTACCAGCAGCAGGTAGGACACTCCGGCGGCGACCCACCAGGCGGCGAGCCCGCCGAGCGCACCCCGAGCGCGATGCGCTTGTCCACCAGGGCGAGCCGGCCGAGAGCCAGGCCGATCAAGGGATACACGACCCAGGGCAGCAGGGGCGCCGGACCGGTGAGGACGATGTCGGTCACCGCCCGCACGGCTTGAGCCAGAACGCGGCCTTGTCCCGGGCTACCTGCGGCTCAGGATCGCCGATCGGCTGAGCCGTGCTGTCGTCGGCGACGAGCAGCCACGGCCAGCGCAGGCCAGCGGCGGCCCGGAGCCACCAGACGAGCCGTCCGGCCGTTCGAGTCGGTACAGGTCGGCGCCAGTACGTCCCACCTTCGGCGAGGTTCCATCGCTGCTCCAAGCTGCCTCAACTGCGACATCTGGTGATAATCGCGTTGAACAGCCGTGTACGACACTATTCGCGTCACCGCCTGGACTAGTGCGACATTCGCGGGCGAAAGTAGGCAAGTGCCCGGTGATCTTGTCCCGACAGCCGACGCCGCTAAGGCGATCGGTGTAGACCGGCGTACCCTCCAACGTTGGGTAAATGAGGGTCGAGTGAAGCCCACGCTGACTACGGTCGGTGGTCATCACCGGTGGGATGTCGAGGACCTGAAACGCCAGCTTCGGGAGCGCTAGGTCTAGCGGTGTCGATGCTAGGCGCGGGGACTTCTTTCGTCTCGGGGAGGGGATGAACATGGGGGACTGGACGGACGTCGGTGCTGGCCTCGGCGACGCGGGGCAGTTGCAGGCGATGGAGGCCGACACGAAACGGCTTCTGGATTCAGCTCGGGCGGGTAACTGGGCCGTCGATGAGGAAACCGGGACCCATCTCCGTCGCGCAGTCACCACGATGCTGGATCGGCTGGCCGGCATCCAGGAGAACGTTCGGCGATTGAAGCGTGCCCCCAAGTTCGGGAACGACGAATACGCCAGAACTGCGGCCGCTCATTTCCAGAAGGCTATGGATTCCGACGAAAATTCTCTTGTTCCGGTATATGAGGCGCTCAGGGTCAACCTGAACCAGCTGGTTCATGCCCTCGACGAGGCAATGGCGCGCTATGATGCGTCCGACGAGGCGGCAACTCAGCACCTCGGCAAGTTCAAGGACTAAGGGAATTGATTTGAACACCAGTAGTCGAATCGGCTGGCCTGCCCTCGTGCTGCCCTTCCTTGGGCTTGCTGTAGCTGGCTGCACGACGACAGTGTCAGGTTCCCCGGCGCCTGCGCCCGCGAGCACTCCGCCCGCGACGGGCGGGCAGGACGTTTTCGCTGGAATGAATGCCTGTGCCATCCTCGATCAACTGAACGCGGGCCAAGGTTTCGGCCCCGGCAGGAACATCAGCAAGCGCAATGAGTGCACCGCGACCAAGAGTGAATATGGCGCCAACGGTTTGGCGCTGGATCCAGTCCAGGGATTGCAGGAGTTTCTAGAAACCGACCCCGGCGCTACCGAGACCACGGTAAACGGGCGAAAAGCGCTCGAAGGCAAAGGGGATTCAGGGGCGTGCAGTATCGCAATCGAAATCGGACCGCACTCGCGGGCGCTGGCCGACGTCGTGATGGCCTCACCCGACGACGATCACAAAGCCTGTTCCGAGGCCCAAGCGCTGGCGGCCCGGTTGGAGCCGCTGCTACCCAAGGTTCCTGGTTGACGGGCCGAGCCGCGAGGGGTGCCGCCACTCCCTAACCCGCGGATCGTTTTCTGTGATCATTTCAACTGCCCGAATTTTCCCCACTTCCTTGATAGCGGTCTCTGTGCGACGTGTTCCCCCGCAGGGAGGTTGAGAGCTTCAATATCTCGCGCGACGACTTGGCGTGTGTGGTCTTTTAGCACCAGATGACTCATTGAGCGCGCCGACACTCGATCGGCTATGTCTTCCCGATGTAGCTCTGCTCGGCGCGGTGCTACGGTGCCGGGTCGCCACCGCGGTTCCGCCGCGGCGATCGCCGCGCAGACCCGTGGCCAGTCGGCCAGGTCGGTGGGCCCGAGTACGCCGGGCATCGCCGGCACTCCCACCGTGTGCGTCAGCACCTGCCGCAGGGTCGCGGTCGCCTTGCCGTGCACCCCGAACTCCGGCCACACCTCCGCCACCGGCGTGTCGTAGCCGACCAGGCCGTTGCTGACCAGCAGATGGGCGATCAACGCGGCCACGCCCTTGCCGGTGGAGAAGCTGAAGAACAAGATCTCCGGGGTCACCGGCCGTCCGGTCGTGCCGTCGGCAACGCCGGCGACGACGTCGACGACCCGCCGGCCCCGGTGGTGGACGACGACCTGCAGGCCCGTCTCGGCCCCGGTGGCCACCAGTTCGTCCGCGACGTCCTGCACCCGGTGGTGGAGGGTCATCAGAGCTCACCGCGCAGCACGGCCTGGCCGGTGCCGGCGTCGAAGGGCACCGAGGCGTGCTCGTGGACGATCCGCCAGGCGCCGCCCTGCCGGCGCAGGCAGCTCGTCGCGCGCACCCACATGCCGACCTCGGTGCCGTCCCGCATCGTGCCGCTGATCCGGACCAGGAAGTGGCAGAATGCGAGATCGGCTCCGGCGGTGATCTCCAGGTCACGGATCTCGTGCCCGATCCCGGTGCGGTATGACGCGATCCACCTCGCCAACCGGTCGGCCGGGTTCTCGCCGCGGCGGACGAACGGGCCGACCACGTCGTACAGCACGAGGTCGTCGTCGTAGCCGGCGGCCGCCGTGGCGGCGTCCCGGCGGCCGAGCGCCCGGGTGCGGGTCTCCAGCAGCTCGCGGATCTGCCGGTCGGCGCCCGCGGTCATCGGGGGGCCACCTGACGGCCGAGGGCGTCCAGCCAGTCGCCGGTGCCCCGCTCGCGCCACTCGGGCTGTTCCCGGTCGTCCAGGAAGGTGCCCTGTTCGGTGAGCACCAGGCGGGTCCCGTCGCCGTCGCGGACGAGCTGCACGGTGGTCAGCGACACGGTCGACAGGACCTCGTCGGTGAACAGGGCGGTGGTGTAGACGATGCGCTCGTCGGGGACGATGTCGTGGTACTCGCTCCTCGCGACGAGGTCGACGCCGTCGCCGCCGTGCACCGTTTCGGTGCCGCCGACCCGGAAGTCCAGCGAGTAGCGGCTGTCCCCGGCCGCGAACCACTTCGCCTTCGTGTCGCGGTCGGACCAGGCCGCGAAGACCACGGCGGGCGCCGCGACGTAGGTGCGTTCGAGCGTGAACGTGCTGTGTTTCACCGAGTGGTCGGTCATGATCCTGACTCCTTCGTCCGGTCGTCGAGGACCGCGCCGAGGCGGTCCAGGCGGTGCTCCCACGCTGTGCGCTGGCGCTGCAACCACGCCTCCGCGTTGCGGAGGCCGGCCGGATCGATCTGGCAGGTGCGGACCCGCCCGACCTTCTCCGACCGCACCAGCTCGCTGTCCTGCAGCACCCGGAGGTGCTGGACCGTCGCGGCGACGGTCACCCCGAGCTGGGTCGCCAGCTCGCTCACGGTGGCCGGGCCGGAGGTCAGCCGCTCGATCACCGCCCGCCGGTTCGCGTCCGCGAGCGCGTGGAACACCCGGTCCGCCGCCTCATGCTTAAGCATGTACTTAACTTTAGCCGCGGCGGCCGATAAGTCAAGTAGAGACTTAAGTGTTCTGGATGACGCGAGACGGTCGTGTCGTGTCGGATGCGCGCTGGCTCGTTCGTAGCTGATATGAAGCTCGGCACCAGGCCGGGCCGCGGGAGAAGGGGCTTCACCATGACAGGCAGGTCGTTGCGGTTCGGAGTCGTCGCGCCGATCACCAGTGACATGTCGAGGTGGCGTGATGAGCTACAGGGCCTGGCCGACAGTGGTTACTCGACGATCTTGATGCCCGACGTGCCGCAGTGGCAGCCGGCACCGGGCCCCGCGCTCGCCGTGGCGGCGACGATCACCGACCTGCGAGTGGGCACCTGGGTGTACGCATCTCCGGTTCGGCCTGCGTGGATCACCGCGTGGGAGGCGCACTCGCTGTCCGTGCTCACCGAGGGGCGTTTCGAGATGGGCATCGGCACCGGCCGGCCCGGGATCGCCGGCCAACTCCGTGAGCTGGGTCTGCCGGTCACCCCGGTGGGCCAGCGGTCGAGCCAAGTGCGTGACGTCGTCACGGCCCTGCGCGACCTCGACGGCCCGGACCTGCACACCCCGGTGGTGATGGCCGTGGGCGGCCCGAAGGCGGAAGCGCTCGCGGCGGAACTCGCCGACACGGTGACCTTCGTGATGCCGCAGATCGAGACGCGCGCCGCGACGATGCAACGGGTAGAACGCTTCGACGACCGTCGCGGTGTGGAATTGGCGTTGCACGTCCCCGTGGTCGGCGACTCGGTCGCCGCGTTCATGGCCGGACCCGACACCGACCCCGCCGCCGTGAGAGCCGCGGACTCGCTGGCGTTCCTGCCCAGTGATCCCTCCGCCGCTGCCGAGGAGATCCAACGGCGCCGCGAGGAAATCGGTTTCTCCTACTTCGTGTTCGGTGCCGACGCCGCCGGTGCTCTCGCGCCGGTCGTCGCTGAGCTGGCTGGACGGTGACCGCGACCGAGAACACGTCCGAACAGCTCAAGCTTCCAACGGCCGGCACCAGCCCGAGGTATTCCGGAAGAGAGTGCCGGTATCAGGATCCGCGCCGACGTCGGGCGGCGCGAAGATCGCGACAGCCGGTGGAGTTCGGACCGGCAGGTCGGCGTTCTAGCGGTGCCGCTGCCGCTGACCGGCCCGGCGCAGCGCCAGCACCGCCAGGAGGAAGACGACGATGATGGCGAGCGCGATCAGCATGTCTGCCATGGTTCGGTTCCACATCGTTGTGACCGGTTCGTCCGTTGTCCGGGCATGGTAGCGCAGCCGGCGCTCAACCCAGGACGAAGTACCGCAGCCAGAGGTAGGGCGCGGCGATCAAAATCGTGATCAGGGTGACCACGATGCCCTTGCGTGTGAACTCCCAGAACGAGATGGGCGTGCCGGCGCGCTTGGCGATGCCGAGGACCACGACGTTGGCGCTCGCACCGACGGCGGTGAGGTTGCCACCGAAGTCGGCGCCCAGTGCAAGCGACCACCACAGCGCTTCGGCGTGCACGGGGTCGGCGATGTTCGCGGTGAGGTCGGCGACCACGGGGCTCATGGTGGCGACGTACGGGATGTTGTCGATGACGCCGGACAGCACCGCGGAGACGCCGAGGATGAGCATGACGGCGACCAGGGCGTCACCCCCGGTCGCGTCGCCGGCGAGGCGGGCGAGGTCGCTGATGACGCCGGTGTGCACGAGCGCGCCGATCATGATGAACAGCCCGGCGAAGAACAGCAGCGTCTCCCACTCGACGCTGGCCAGGTAGTCCTTGGGCCGGGACTTGGAGATGAGCACGAGGATCCCGGCGCCCAGCAGCGCCACCACGGACGGTTCGATGTGGAAGATCGAGTGGCCGACGAAGGCGGTGAACACCGCGGCGAGCACGACGCCGCATTTGATCAGCAGGACGGGGTCGTGGATCGCTTCTCGTTCGTTGAGCGCCATCACGTCGGCGATCCGGTCCGGATGGACCCGGAAGGAGCCGCGGAACAGCAGCGGCAGGATCAGTGTGAACACGATCAGCTCGAGGATCACGATCGGCGTCATGTGGACGAGGAAGTCGTTGAACGTCAGGCCCGCGCGGCTGCCGATGATGATGTTCGGCGGGTCGCCGATCAGCGTCGCCGTGCCGCCGATGTTGGAGGCCATCACCTCGGCGATCAGGAACGGCACGGGGTTGATGTCCAGCCGGTCGCACACCAGCAGCGTCACCGGTGCGATCAACAGGACCGTGGTGACGTTGTCCAGGAACGCCGAGGCGCTCGCCGTGATCAGCACGAGCAGCACCATCACGCGCAGCGGTTTGCCCTTGGCGCGCTTGGCCGCCCAGATCGCGGTGAACTCGAAAACGCCGGTGCGGCGCAGGATGCCGACGATGATCATCATCCCGAGCAGCAGGAAGATGACGTCCCAGTCGACGCCGGTCTCGTGCGAGTAGAACGCCTCGTCAGATCCGACGACGCCGAAGGCGAGCACGACCGCTGCGCCGGCCAGCGCGGCGACCATCTTGGGGATGCGCTCGGTGGCGATCAGCAGGTAGGCGACCGCGAACACCGTGATCGCGACGACGGTGCTCATCGCACCGCCTCCGTCAGTGCGGGGTGAGCGCCAGCTCCAGCAGCCGGGACGCGGTGATCACCCCGACCAGCGTCCGGTCGGACACGACCGCGACCAGCGGGCAGCGCAGCCGGGCCATCATCGCGGCGACCTCCACGATCGTGTCGTCGGCGTTCACCGCGGGCAGCTCCACCGGTTCGGTGGGCAGCAGGGCCCGTACCGCCTTGCCGGCCAGCTTGTCGACGACCCGGTCGGCCATCGACTCCGACAGCACCCCAGCCAGCGTCGGGTCGTCCTGCACGTATCCCGGCACCAGGAACCGGACCACCTGCGAGGCGGGCAGGACCGAGCACGGGCACCCCGACTCGTCGGTGACCACGATCCCCGGCAGTCTGCGCTCGGCCAGCAGCCGCGCCGCCTCCAGGGCGTCGGAATCCACACCGACCACCGGGAATTCCTCGGCCATCTGCGACGCGTGCATAGCCGCAGGATACGACGAACCGGGCGGCGCCGCCGCGCCTCCAGAAGCGGGTGAATGCCGGGGCGAAAGCCACCACGAAGTTCTCCTGCCGTCGTCCGCGACCCCGTCCCCCGGTTCGGGAACGGGTGTGCCGACCAGACTTCCCGGCGCGCCGCCCGTAAAGATGCCGCAAAGACCCCGCGCAGGCAAACCGGGCGCGGGCCCGAGGAGGTGAGTTGAACCACTGCCAGGGCACCGCGCAGGCGGTGAGAGACCGTAGGGCGGGGCTTCGTGGCATCCAGGCAGGCGCTCCCGGAGGGCGTGGCGGCGGCTGTTCGCCCAGTTCACACACCCGTCGCGGTGACGGCGTTCGGGTCAGCCTTGCTGGTGGGCACGCTGCCGCTGCCGGTGGCCGCAGAGTCCGGCAGCCGGTCGCCGCTGGTGACCGCGCTGTTCACCGCCGCCTCCGCGCTGTGCGTGATCAGCGCCCGGATGCGGATGCGCACGCGCCTCTACACCAGGCCGAGACCAAGAGCATCGGACGGGGCACCGCCCGGTCGCTGGTGGTGGGCGTGGTACCCACCAGCCTGATCTTCGAGGCGCGCACCGCCGCCGTGCTGACCGTCCGGTTCGCCACCGCCTACGGCGGCGAACCTGCGGGTGCCGAGCATGCACCCGGCGTTCTCACCGGAGGAGCGGGCGAGAAACACCCGGGTTGCTCCTGGACACCGGCCAGGACGTGTTCACCACCGTCCACGTTCGGCCGTTCTCGGTGGACTTCTCGCGGCGGTAGGCGAGGATCTCCGGGCCGTCGGCGGTCGACCGGTGGTCCCGCCGTCGGGCCGATCAGCACAGCAGCGTCTGCCCCGTCTCGGCCAGCCGGATCCGGCCGGCGAATTCCGTTCCGGACTCGGTGAGCAGGCCGTGCAGCCAGTCGCGGCGCGGCCGGCCGCGGCGGCGCTGAGGTAGCCGTGGCCGGTCGTGTCGGTGGCGCGCAGCGTCGCTTCGCACAGGACCACATCGGCGTCGGCGGCGAGCTTGACCAGTGCATCGGTCATGCCGGTGTCGCCGGTGTAGGCCAGGGTCCGTTCAGCGTCAGTCACGTGGATCCCGCAGTTGGGCGCGGAGTGCACCAGCTCGTGCAGCTCCACCGCGCAGTCACCGAACCCGAACAGCGCGCCCGGCTCGTACTCGCGCACGTCGTAGGCCATCTCGAACGCCCGGTTCAGCACCGGCATCGACGCGATCGGGAACAGCTGCGACCACCGCGCAAACAGCTCCTTCGCCCCGGCCCGGACCACCAGCGGCACCGGCCGGCACTCGCCGCCGAACTCGGGGGCGCCGGGGAACCGCAGCATCGGCTTGAGCAGCGACTTGCCCAGCGGAAGCAGGTCATAGCAGTGGTCGATGTGCAGGTGGGTGATCACGCACGCCGTCCAGTGGGCCGTCCACGGCGGAGAGCGCGGTGGCGATCCCGGGTCGGCAGTCGAGCAGCAAGCGGGTCCGCCCGGTGTCCACGAGGTATCCGGAGCTGGGCGATCCGCCGGCGGGCATCCCCGACCGGCAGCCGCGAAGGCGCTGCACGCGGCTGGGCTGTCGGTGGCGACGGTGGACCTGCGCGGCCGGGGTGAGGCGAAGCCGGCGCTGCGGGAGGGGCCGGACTTCGGGTACCGGGAGCTGATCGAGGCCGACCTGCCCGCGGCGGCCGCGGCGCTGCGGTCGCGGTTCCCGGGCGCGCCGCTGCACCCGTTCGGGCACATCCTGGGCGGGCAGATCGCGCTGCTGTTCACGGCCGTGCACCCGGACGAGGTCGCCGGGATGGTCACGATCGGCACCGGGACGGTGTTCTGGCGCGCGTTCGGGCCGCGGCGGTGGGTCGAGGCACTGTGGAAGATCCAGTGGATCGGGTTGGTCGCCAAGGTCCGCGGGTGGTGGCCGGGCGGGGTGCTGATCCCCCGCGCGATGGCGGTGCTCGGCCCGCCTGTCGCCGCCTGGATCACGGAGGGACAGCTGCCCGGCTGAAGGTTGGGCTCGCGGGCCCGCTCGGTGCGCCTGGATGGCGCACGGGGCGGGCCGTTTTCCTGCCGCAGGTCAGCGGATCAGCTTGACTGATGCGGCCACCCCGTCGACGTCCGCCCAGGCGCTGTCGGCGGTGAACACGGTCACCGGGCCCTCCCGGGTCAGGGCGGTGGCGAGACACGCTCGATCACCGAGCGACAGCCCAGCCGCCTTTCCCGCCTCCCACAGCAGGCCGGCGGTGACCGCGGTCGCCGCGTCGAACGGAACGACACGAATACCGAGCGCCTGCAGGCGAGTGAGCGTGCGTTCGACCGGCAAACCGTACTGGGCCAGTTTCGTCGCCAGCTCAGCCCAGTTGACGGCAGACATCACCGAACCGGGCAGCACCGGATCGACGACGTCGGCGCCCGGCTCCTTCCGCAGCCACGCGAGCACCGCTGACGTGTCGAGAAGGACGTCCCCCGCGGTCATTCGCCGGCTTCCCGGGCAGCTTCCGACCGCCGCTCGGCGATCAGTTCGTCGACGGCGGAGCCGGCGCCTCGCCATGCCTCCGCGACCTCGTCTCTGATTCGCTCAGCGAGGTGGGCGCGCGGTTCGATCACCACCCGGCCGTCCTCGACATACATCACCATGGGCCCATCCCAGCCCACCGCATTCCGCATCTGCGCAGGCACCACTACCCGGCCGTCCTTCGCCGGGGTGAAGTTCACGCTCTGCAGATCCTCGCCGACCGCCATGTGCACCAGTGTACCTGCCATACATCCGCCATCCGATCCAAAGACTGGTCTCCAATGGCAGAACAACGTACAACGTGCCAGTTAGCACCGGCGCCGGTCGCTGGGCCGCCACCAGCAGCGCGCCGACCGCGGCGACCAGGAACGTCACCCACAGCGTCCCCGGTCCTGAGGACAGCAGACCGGCCAGCGCGACCCCGAACACGGCCCCGAACTGGCGGAACGTGTTCATGCTCCCCGACGCCGTTCCGCTCAGCTCGGGCGGCACGGCGCCCATCATGGCCTGGATGGCGACAACCCCACTGGACGGCGGGACCCCCACCCCCAGCAGCACCAGCGCCCACCCGTAGGACCAGTACCCGGCGCCGGTCTCCAGCAGCGTCAGGCCGAGCAGGCCGGCGGTGATGCAGCCCAGCCCCATCGTGACCCGCGTGCCCAGCCGCGCCGCCACGGCGGATGCCAGCACGGCCGTGACGCCCAGGCACCGCCTCCTGCAGGTGCACGGTCATCAGGTACAGCACCGCGTACAGCCCGAACAGGCCCAGGAAGTTCACCGCGCACGCCAGCGCACCTCGCGGATCCGCAGCAGCCGCGACGGCAGCATCCGCTCCCGGGCCCGCAGCTGCCACACCACGAACGCGCCGAGCGCGGCCAGTCCCCCGGCCAGCATCCCGAGCACCGCCGGCGAACCCCACCCAGCGCCCGGCCTTCGATCAGCACGTACGTCACCGCGGCGGCGCCGGCCACGAACAGCACCTGGCCGGCGAGGTCGATCCGCCGTCCACCGGGCGCCGCCGCGCGCGGCATCGTCCACACCAGACCGGTGAAGGCGAGCACGCCGATCGGCAGGTTGATCCAGAACATGCTCCGCCACCCGGCACTTTCGACGAGCACCCCGCCGAGCAGCGGCCCGAGCGCCAGTGCAACCCCGCTGCTGCCGCGCTCCGGGGAACAGTTCGGCCGTGGCGGCCAGGGAAACCGGCACCACCGCGGCCGCGAACACGCCCTGCGCGCCCCGATCAGCGCGCCGCTGCTGGGCGCGGCAGCGCAAGCCACCGACGCGAGCGTGAACCCCGCGATCCCGGCGAGCAGCGTCCGGCGGCGGCCCAGGCGGTCGCCGAGCGACCCGGCGGTGAGCAGGAGGCAGGCGAAGGCGGGCGTGTAGGCGTCGAGCAGCCATTGGGCGACACTGGGCCCGGCGCCGAAGCCTGCCCGGATGGCGGGGACCGCAACCGGGGTGATGCTGGTGTCGAGGTAGACGAGGAACGACGCGACGAAGATCAACGTGAGCACGAGCCGGGGACGTGCAGTCACCAGGCTCACGCTAACCACGCACCACCGCGCGAAAAGTGTCCGGCAACCATTCTTCTCACGCGATCGGAACATCCTGTCGATCGGCCGCGCCGATCGACGCGGTTCGCGTTCCAATAGCCGCAGAACAAGCCCTGAACAGGCATTTCCTGCGCCGCTTTCGTGTCCACCCGTTCACCTGCGCTCCACCACCGGCTGCTGCAATGCGCCGCGAACCCACCATTTCCCTTTTCGACGCCACGGGAGGACCAAACGGTTCGGCGCGGTCGACGAGGTCACGCTGGACGTCGGCGACGGCGAGTTCCTCGTGCTGCTCGGTCCCAGCGGCTGCGGCAAGTCCACGCTGCTGCGCGCGATCGCCGGGCTGGCGCCGCTGTCGGCGGGCCGCATCCTCCTCGGCGACCGCGACATCACCCACACCCCCGCCGCGCGACCGAGACCTCGCGATGGTGTTCCAGAGCTACGCGCTCTACCCGCACCTGACGGTCGAGCGCAACATCGGCTTCCCGCTGCGGGCGCGCCGCCGCCCCAAGTCCGAGATCCGGCAGCGGGTGACGGAGGTGGCGCAGGTGCTCGGCCTGGACGGCCTGCTCGACCGCCGCCCGAAGGAACTGTCCGGCGGCCAGCGGCAGCGGGTTGCGCTGGGCCGCGCCCTGGTGCGCGATCCCGGGGCGTTCCTGATGGACGAGCCGCTGTCCAACCTGGACGCGAAGCTGCGGACCGCGACCCGGCCCGAACTGACCGAACTGCACCGGCGGCCTCTTGCCGCCGCCCACCACCCGCCGGGACTGGCCCAGCTCCAGGAGGGTGGTGCGCGCCGGCGAAAACCGGGCGTTGCTTCCCCTCAAGGCGTCAGACGGTTGCGTTGGGGACGCCCGTGGTGACCTCGGTCGCGAAGGCGGCCACCGCGCGGGCGAACTCGTCCGGCCGCTCGGCGTAGGTCACGTGCCCGGACCCCTCCAGTTCGACGAAGCGCGCATCGACCAGCGCACGGGCCAGGGTGGAGGCGATCGCTCGCAGCGCGGGGTGGCTGGTGGTGCCGGCCAGCACCAGGCACGGCAAGGCGATCGTGGCCGCGTCGTCGGCGCTGAACCGGTAGGACGGGCCCGCGAACTCGGCGAGCATCATCGGCCCGTTGGCCCGGTAGCGGTCCTTGGCCGTCTCGTCGAGATGGGACCACAGGCCGGGGCAGACCAGCGGGAAGAAGGCGTCGACCGCTGCGGCGGCGCCGCCGGCTTCGGCTGCGGGGCGCACGGCGGCGGCGATCTCGGTCATGAAGGCCTGCCCGGCCTCCGGTTGGAGACTGAAGATCGGCGGCTCGGAGAACACCGCCCCCGCCAGGAGGCCCGGGCAGGTGCGAGCGACCTCGACGGCGATCCGGGCGCCGCCGGACGAGCCGACCACGACCGGTTGGCGTAGGCCGAGCGTCTCGATCAGGGCGGCGGCGTCCGCGGCGTGGGTCGGCACGGACTCGGGCTCACTGCCCCGCCCACTGCGGGTATGGCCGCGGCGGTCGTAGGTGAGGCAGGTGAACCGAGCGGACAGGCGTTCGACCTGGCCCGCCCACACGCGGGCGTCTCCGCACATGCCGTGGATGAACAGCAGCGCCGGACCGGTGCCGGCCTGCTCGTAGTAGATGGTGGTGTCGCGCACTGCGATGGTGGGCATTCGTGTCTCCTCGCTCAAGGGTGGTGGAGAAAACGATGTGCCGGGTGCGGCGCCGGCCGCATCGGGCGAACACCCCATTTCGCAAGGAATCACGAGCCGAGGAGGCGGTGTTCCATCGCGAACACCGCTGCGGCGGCGCGCGAGTTGACGCCGATCTTGGCGTAGAGGTTCTCGATGTGCCGGCCCACGGTTTTGACCGACAGGTGCAGTCCGGCCGCGACCTGCCTGTTGGTACGCCCCCGGGTGATCAGGCGCAGCACCTCGACCTCGCGGTCGGTCAGGCCCGCGGGCCACCCTGACCGTCGTGCCCACGCGGTGGGCTGGCCCGCGGCAGCCAGCACGGCCTCGACCGCGGCGGGGTCGAGCTGGCCGGCCTTCATCTCGGCCATGACGGTGTCGCTGATCCGCGGGGCGGTCAGCGCCGGGCGGTGGGGTCGGTCCTCGCCCAAGGCCGCCACCACATCCGCGGCCGCCAGCACCCGCTCGCGCATGCCCAGCTCTCGGGTGCGGCGGTGGTAGCCCGAGCCGTCGAGCCGCTCATGGTGGGCCCCGGCGAGCCGGCCCAGGCCTGCCAATGCCGGGCAGCAGGCCAGGGTCGACTCGGTCAGGTACGGGTGCAGCCGCACCCGCTCCCACTCCGCCACCCCCAGCGGACCCGGCCGGTCCCAGATCCCGTTGGGGACACCCACTCGGCCGAGGTCGTGCACCGCCGCCGCCCGCCGCACCGTGGTGGTGTCCTCGGGCGTCATCCCCAGGCGCCTGGCGGCGGCGGTGGCCAGTTCGGCCACCCGCGGGGAGTGCCCCCGCGTCCAGGGCGACTTCAGGTCGGTGAAGTCGGCGACCGCCTCCAGCGCCAGATCCAGGCCCGCGCCGGCGATCTCGTCACCGCCCGGGTCGGCGGCCAGCATCGCCTCCCACACATCGGACTCCTCCAGCCGGCTGAGCACGCCCGGGCCGACCGCCACACACGCGTCGACCACCGCGGGGTCATAGGCCCGGCCCCGCCGGGCGTGCAGCACCTCAGCCAGCTCCGCCCGGCTGATTTGCCACCACATCGCGGCGTCCCGGGCAACCACCGCCACCCGCACCGCCGGCGGCACCGCCTCGCCGGCCAGACCGTCGGGGAATCCGGCGCCGTCCCAGCGCTCGTAGCCGTGTGCCAGCGCCTCGCGCACCGTCGCGGACGCACCGAGGCGTGCGGCGAGCATCGCCGCCACCTCGCAGTGCGCCGACAACGACCGCTTCGCCCCGGCAGGGTCAGCGAGCGCGCCCGCCACGAGCGCCGCCCGTCGCAGCGGCCGTTGCCCGGCGCCGACCGTACGCACCAACTGCCGGCCCATCTCCGCCTTGCCGCCCAGCGCCGCAGGGGCCATGCCGGCCAGGAACGCGAGATCGTCGCCACCGGTCATCCGGGCCGTCTCCCCCGCGTCCGCCGTGCAACCGAGGAAACGCAGCAACGCCACCTGCTGGGCGGCGGCAACGGACGCGTCGTCCAGGCCCAACGCCCGGGCGAGAGCCGCCGCCAACACCGACGTCCGCACACCGTGGAAGTGTGATTGGCCCGTCCCGAGGTCGGTGGCCAGCGACACGGCACCCAGCAGCTCGACCAGACGCAGCTTCACCGGCTCGGCATCGGGTGCCATCGCGCCAGTGTCCCAGGCAAACACCGGAATCGTCGAGGCAACCCGCCATGAAAGCGGCAGCGGCTAGCGTCCGTCGCCTCCGACTGGGTGACCGCCTTCGACGACGTCGGCCTGCGCGTAGCCGGTGGCAAGGTCCACCTCCGCGCCCAACCCGACCACCGCGCCACCGGGAAGCACGGCGACAGCGACTGAAGCGGCAGCTGCTTGAGGCTTCCGCCCCAGTCAATGGCATAGGCCTGATCACGGCATTCGGGACGGCAGGATCCACCAAAATGGACAACCACGCCAATTTTGCCACAAAATGTCCACCTCGAACTCCTGCCAACCCAGGTTGGAGCACTTTTTCATCCGCGTAACGGCCGTGGTCATGGCAGCGACTTGAGACGTATCGGCCGACAGTCCAAAGAAGATTCCGAAAACGCGTCTCGTTGAGATCGCGTTTCTTTCCGACAACGGAGGGGATTATGAAGCGCATCAACATGGCGCGTCGAATCGCGGTGGTAGGCGCCGGCGGGCTCTGCGCGTTAGGCCTGGCGGTCACACCAGCTCTCGCGGAAGGCGCCAGCACAACCACGCACACCTCGTTTCCGGCCGCGGGTGCGGCGTTCACCTGCGGCGCGGACACGTTGACGGCAGTCAGCGGCACCGTCAACCAGGTGTTCCACCTCAACCAGGACGCCCAAGGCATCTACCATGTCACCGGCACGATCACCCCGAACGGTGTGACCCTCCAGGATGCGGCCGGCAACACCTACACCGTGAGCGGCGCGAGCTGGTTCGGCGGCAAGTCAACCAGCCCGGACGGCGGTGACGTGATCGTCTCCACTGACACCGAACACTTCGTCATCCACAACGCGGGCGGCGGCGTCTACGCCAAGGTCCAGATCACGGAGCATATTTCGCCCAACGGCAACGTCTTCGACTTCGACTTCGGTGGTTGCCAACCCCCCAGCGACTGACGTATCCCGGGGCGGCCGCGATCCCCGTGCTGCCGCCGATAATGACGCCAGGCCGTCGCGGACTCGATCGTGCAAGCAGGAGCGCGTCGAGTTCGCGACGAAACTGGTCGTGCATATCGTGCTCCTCGACCAAATCTGTCAATACTCCTCGCCGCCGCTGACGCCGTCCGGATCGCTTCGCCTCCAGGCTCGGCCGGGTTTGCCGACTTCGCCACGCGCAGACCAGATCGCCCTTTCGGACGATGTCCCGGATGATTGATCTGCCGGTCACCGGACGAGGGGGGGGCGAACCCGAGCTCCTGGGGAGTGACCGCCGCGGGGGGGACCGGAGGAACTCGCCCAGCTCGCCGGAGGAAGACTTGCCGGCCCGCGACTGACTCGTGGACCCAGTGTGGCCCCGATCGCCTCCGGGTGCCTGCCCACGCGATGGATAGGCAAGAGCGGCCCCGGATGGGCCGGCGCGGCCGGGAACGTCCGTTCGCGCTCCGGACACGCGGTCGGGAGCACCGCAGCATGCCGGGCGGGCGCCCCGGCGGGACGGTGCGTCAGAGCACGGCGAGCCGGTCCACCAGCAGCTCCGTCCTCCGCTCGGCGTCCTCCGGTGGCAGCCGTCCCGCCCAGGTCAGGGTCGCCAGCCCGTGCAGGGCCGCCCAGAACACCTCGGTGAACAACGCCGGGTGGACGCCGTCGCCGGCGACCTCGGCGAGGCTCTCCAGCAGGGCGGCGAAGGCGTCCTTCAGAGGTTCTGGAGTGTCCGCCCTCGCGAACGCCAGCCCGCCGTCGAGCTGGAACATGGCGTCGTAGACCGCCGGGTTGCGCGCGGCGAAGTCGAGGTAGGCGCGGGCGAGGGCGATGACCCGGGCGCGCGGGCCGTCCGCGGCGGAGGCCGCGGCCCGCACCGCCGCCGCCATCTCGGCGGCGCCTTCCAGCGCGACGGCGCCGATGATCTCGCGCTTGCCGCGGAAGTGGCTGTAGAGGACGGGCTGGCTGTACTCGATGCGCTCGGCGAGCCGGCGAGTGGTGACCGCGTCCCAGCCCTGCTGCTCGGCGAGTTCCCGGGCCGTGGCCAAGATCAGGCGTTCGCGCTCCGCCCGTTCGCGTGCCTTGCGTTCCTGTACCGACATGAGCCGACCCTAGCACTGCTAGACAATCAAGCAGCAGTATTGCTAGCGTCGCCACGTCATCTATCACTGCTAGATCCCACACCCGGCGGCCCGGGCGCCAGCCACCGCGGCCTCACCCATCTCAGCCACGACGTCCGGGGACAACCGCGGCGCCTGGGACTCCTCGACGAGCTTCTGGTGCCGCCGCTGCAGCGAGCAGTCCCACGCGCCCAGGTGCACCACGCCGCCGTTCGTGTCGGCGAGCACCTGGATCTCCACGTGCCGCGCGCTGTCGAGGTAGCGCTCCACGCAGCGCCGCGCGTCACCGAACACCGCCTGGGCGCTCGCCCGGGTCCGCGCCCACGCCTCGGTGGACTCGCCGGCCGAGCCGACCACGGCATGCCAAGCCCGCCGCCAGCAACCGCCTTGATGATTACCGGGTACCCGATCTCGTCCGCGAGCGTGGCCGCCTCCACCACCCCGGCGAGGGGTTCGCGGCTGCCGGGCAGCAATGCCAGCCCGGCCTGTAGATCTGGGTGCCTTCTCCTGCATCAGGACGATGCCCGGCCAGGCGAGGCTCATGGCGTTTCCCCGTCGAGATAAGTGCGTGGTGTCGTGTCGACGAGATCAGGCTCGGTCCCGTCGACCTGAGTCACGGCACCCCGCCCGACCGTCGCGGTGTCCCACATTCGGCGTGTGGATCACGACCTGATTTCGCTTGGGCGGGGCGATCCACTCAGCCGATCGGCGTGTGATCGGGCGTCGGCGGCCCAGTGGAGGGCGTTCCACTGCTCGGCGATGGCGGCGGCTCGGGCGAAGTGGGCGGCGGCCTCGTCGGCGCGGCCGAGGAGCGCGGCGAGGTCGCCGAGGGTGTGGGCGACCGGGCGCAGGGCCAGCGACAGGCTTTCCGCGCCTGCCGGAGGACCATCGCGGTGAGGGAGCAGTTCCGCGTAGATCTTCTCGGCAGCGTCGCGGTCGTTCAGCGCGACGATCGCCATCGCGCGCAGGCTGGTCAGGAAGGTGAAGAAGAAGTCCGGGCGGATCGGGCTCGGTGATGTGCGGGCCCGGCGTGCCTCATCGCTGCGGCCGGCGGCGTGGAGGGCGAGCGCGAGCAGGTCGGCGGCCATCGGGCCGAGCGCCTCGTGGAGAGCGCGCACGTCGTCCAGGTGGTCGCCGAGCGTGCCGTCGTTCAGCCAGATCGTCGCCTGCGCGAGCTGGAGGAAGCCCACGTGCACCGACCCGGCGCGTTCCATGCGTTCGGTGGCCTCGGCGTAGAGGCGCTCAGCGTCGGCGTACCGGCCTTCGATGAGCACCAGCGTCGCCAGCGCGATCTCGGCGGCGCCGATCGCCTCCGGCATCCGGTAGGCCCGGGCGAGGTCGAGTGCCTCTTCGAGCACCCGTCGCATGGTGGCCGGATCGTTGGCCGCGGCAGCGTTCACGGCCTGGTTGAGCAGCCCGGTCACGCGGTAGACGGGCAGATCGTGCTCGACGCCGATCTCCACCAGCTCGCGGCAATACTCCTCCCGCCCGGAGTCGCGGGCCAGGACCAGCAGAGCCGCGGCCCGGAGGCGGGGTTCGGTGGCGAGGTCGAGTGCCTCCCGCGCCGCCGCCACGACCGTCGGATCGTCCTCGCCCACCAGCTCGTCGGCGTACGCGGTGAGCAGGCGGGACCGCACGTCGGGGGCGAGGTCGGTCCGCTTGAGCAGGCGGCGCAGCCGGTCGACGATGGGACGGTCGACCGTGCCGTACGTGCGGGCCTGCCAGGAGGTGGGCTCGGTCCAGGCGGTGAACGCGGCGATCATCAGGTCGTCGCGGCCGATCGACTCGGCGTACTCCACGGCCTGTGCGCGCGTCTCCCTGGCCGCGGCGACGGCCCCCGCCCTGATCTGCGCGCGCAGCAGCCTGCCGAACAGGTCGATGCGTTCGTCCGGCTCGCTGGAGATGGTGACGGCGTCGGTGAGCAGCGCGGCCGCCACGTCGTGGGCGTAGCGCGCCTCGGCCAGCTGGGCGGCCCGGACGCAATAACCGACAGCCTTGGGTGATCCCGCTCGCGCGTGGTGATGGGCGAGCGCCGCGACGTCGCCGGTGCCCTCCAGGGCGGCGGCGATCCGGGCGTGCATCCTGGTGGCCCGCAACCGGCTGACATCGGCGACCAGCGTGTCCCTGACGAGTGCGTGGACGAACCGGACGCGCCCGGGCCCAGGCTCGTCGAGCAACCCGGCGATGACGCCCGCGTCCAGCGCGTCCAGCACGCCGTCCTCGTCGGAGTCCGCGGCCCGCACGAGCACGTCCACCGAGCTTTCCCGGCCGGCCACCGCGGCCAGCCGCAGGACGGACACCACGCTCTCGGGGAGCCTTGCCAGCCGGCGCCGCAACACGTCCCGGACGCCCTCGGGGACCTCGGACAGCGCGACCAGTGCGCCCTCTCCGCTCAGCAGCCGCGCACTCTCGCGCACGTAGAACGGATTGCCGCCGGTCCGCTCGGCGATCCCGGCCACCGTCGCGTCGTCAGCCTCGCACTCGGCGCGGACGAGCTCCGCGACGGCGTCGCCGTTCAGCCCCGGCAGGTCCAGCCGGAGAGGCGCGGTGCGGGCGAGGGACCCGAGCGCGTCGGTGAGGCGCTCGCCCTCGTCCACGCGGTACGCCGCGACGACCAAGATCCGGGCCCGCGCGCCGGCGCCGCCACCGAGCAATTGCAGCGTCGCGGCGTCCGCCCAGTGGAGGTCGTCCAGGATGACGGCGACCGGCCGGTCGGCCGCGGCCGCGGCAAGCCAGTTCCACACGGCCTGCCGCAGCCGGAACCGCCCGGCCGTCGCGTCGCCGGCCACCGGCGCGGAGTCGGAGAGCAGCGGCGCCAGGTCGTCCGCGAACTTCCCGGGAGGAACGCTCGCGGCCACCTTCCGCAGCGCCTCGACCCACGCCCACGCAGGCGGCGCGCTGTCCGTCTCGGGACAGCGCCCGGCGGCCACGAGCCACCCGTCCTGTTCGAGTCGCGCGCCGAAGTGCTCCAGCAGCGTCGACTTGCCCAGCCCCGCCTCCCCGGTGACGAGCGCGACCCGCGCCCCACCGGCGGCGGCCTCCCCGGCGGCCGTCACCAGCGCCGCAAGCTCGCCCTCCCGCCCCACCAACGCGGGCGCGCCGATCCCGTTGTCCACAGGCGTCGGCGCGGTTGCCCGGGGCCGGGGCACGTCTGCGGGGAGCGGAGGGACGGCCGCGCGGAGGACGTCCGTGCGCTGGGTGAGGATCGCCTCTTCCACGGCGACCAGGCCCGGGCCGGGGTCGAGGCCCAGCTCGTCGGCGAAGGTGGCCCGGGCGCGGCGCAGCGTGTCCAGGGCGTCGGCCTGGCGGCCGCTGCTCCACAGCGCGAGGGCGTGCAGACGCCAGCCCTCCTCGCGCAGGGGATCGTCACGGGTGAGGCGCTCCGCCTCGGGTACCACCGCTGCGGGGTCGCCGAGCCGCAGTCCCGCCGCGACGTGCAATTCGCGGGCGACCCGGCGCAGCTCGCTCAGCCGGGCGGTCTCGGCGGCGGCCCACGGCTCGTCGGCCACCTCGGCGAACGCCGGTCCCCGCCACAACGCCAGCGCCTCGTCCAGCCGGGCGTGGGCAAGACGGGGATCGGCGAGCGTACGGGCCTCGTCGAGCAGCTCCTCGAAGCGCCAGGCGTCCACCGCCCCCGGCGGCAGCCGCAGTGCGTAGCCGGGCGCCGCGCTCACCAGCAAGCGAGCCGGGGTCCGCGGTGGGCGGCCGGGCTCCAGCAAGCGGCGCAGGTTGGACACGTACGCCTGCAACGACACCAGAGCGCGCGACGGCGGTTCGCCGCGCCACAGGTCCTCGACCAACCGATCGACCGGCACGACCTGCCCGCGTGCGGCCACCAGCAGCGCCAGCACGCCACGCTGCCGCGGCCCGCCGAGGGGAACGGGCTCGCCGCCCACCTCGGCCGCGAACGAGCCCAACACCCGGATCAAGACCATGACGTGGCACATCGTAATGCGCGGCCGCGTCACGCGTGCCAAGTCGGCTCCAAGTGCCCGCCAAGCCCCCGAAGCCAGTCTTGAACACGTCGAACCGACGAAGGGCAGGAGCCGAAGATGAGCATCAACACCCAGGACATGGAGATCGTCCACCGCGCGTTCCGCCGCGAGTCGCGGCTGCTGATCGAGCTGGTCGCGGCGGTCACTCCGGGGGACACCGCACGCGCCAAGGTGATCGCCGACCACTTCCGCGACTACCGGCTGGGGCTGAAGAACCACCACGAGGGCGAGGACGAGCTGCTGTGGCCGCCGCTGCTGTCCCGAGTGGACCTGGAGGCGGAGATCGTGCTGCGGATGGAGGCCCAGCACGAGCGGGTCGCCGCCACGCTGACCCGGCTGGACGCCGCAGTCCCGGCGTGGGAGGCCACCGCCGGCGCCGACGAGCGGGACACCCTCGTGGCGGCCCTCACCGACCACCGCGCGGTGCTGCTGGAACACCTCGACGACGAGGAGGCCACGCTGCTGCCGCTGGCCGCCGACCACATCACCGAACAGGAGTGGGCGTCCCAGGGCGAACACCTGGTGGCCCACACCCCCAAGCTCACCCTGCTCACGCTCTTCGGCCTCGTCCTGGAGGACGCGAACCCGGCCGAGCGCGCCACGCTGCTGTCCGTGCTTCCCGCACCCGTACGCGCCGTCTGGCACCTCATCGGCCGCCCCCGCTACGCGCGCCACATCCGCCGCGTCCGCGCGGCCTGACCCACCACCTCACCCCCACACCCGCAGGAGACCGCGATGTCGCTCAAGACCGTCACCACCACCCTGGCCGCCCTCGGCGCCCTGTTCATCATCTACGTGGGGTTGTCCTACGTGCTGACCCCGCAGACCACCGCGCCGGGCTTCGGCCTGCCGACCTGGCCGGCCGGCGACGGCGGCGGCTTCCTGATCCTCAAGGGCATCCGGGACATCGTGTCCGGCCTGGTGCTCGGCATCCTGCTGGTCACCCGTCAGCGGCGCGCCCTGGGCTGGGTCCTGGTGATGGAGAGCCTGACCGCGTTCGGCGACATGACCACCGTGCTCGCCCACCACGGCTCCGCGCTCGTCGCGTTCAGCGTGCACGGCTTGACCGCCACCCTGGTGCTGCTGACCGGCCTGCTGACCCTGCGCGAGACCCGCGAGGTCACCACCGCCCGGGTCCCGGCCCTGCGTTGAGATCGGGTGTCCGGCGTCGGGGAACGCCGCGTCACCGACAAGCCTGATCTGTCGGCCTGGCCGGAGGGTGCGAAGGTCATCGTTCACCGAGGTGGACGGGTAACGGACCGCCGTGATTCCCGGCCAGGCCGCGGGTCTGGAGTTGCACCACCGTCCAGTACACCCCGGGATTCACCGGCACACCCGTGCTGGTGAATCCCGGGATTGCCCCGTTCCGCACCATGGCGCTGCATGTCGATGGCGGACCACCCGTGGCGCCTGGCAAGTCCGGGTAGCGCTGCCACCTGGACGACCTGGTATCCCCATACTCCGGGCTCCAGGCGAAGAAGGCCAAGCAGGCCCCCGCCTGGCTCGGCACACGCTCGACGCGACACAGCGGGGATTGGGCAGACAACGGGCGCCTGCCGTGCAGATGTCGGCGTTCTCCGAATCAGCCAGATCGCCGGCGCGAAGACAAGCGATGGCACTTGCACGCTCAGCAGAACGTGACCCACTCGTGCGCGCCGGTCATGGCGAGCTACCTCAGTCAGCGTGAGCGGAAGCGCCCGCCACATTCCCCGCGGCACTCCCCCACAATCGAAGGCACCTTGTGCACTCCGTCCCACCACCGAGCGCGCCGAATCCAGCTGTTTTCCCGCTACCGCAACCATATCGCTACGAGAGACCCGGGTCGCTCAGGTGAGTGCCAGGTGGTTCTCGACGACCCGCGCCAGGACGTCGACGGCGTGGGCCCAGCGTGCGTCGTCGAGGCCGGCGTGCGTGGTGATTCGCAGGCGGGACACTCCGTCCGGCACGGACGGTGGCCGGAAGCAGCCGACCCGCACTCCCGCGGCGAGGGCCGCCGCTTGCGTGGCGACGGCCGTCTGCGGGGAGGGCATCGGTACCGACAGCACCGCGCCCGCCGTGCGGGGCACGCCCAGCCGGTCGGCCAGCGCGGCGCTCCGCTCGTGGATGCGCTCGGGGAGTTGGGGCTCGCCGCGCAGGGTGCGCAACGCCGCCAGCGCTCCCGCCGCGGGAGCGGGCGCCAGTCCGGTGTCGAAGATGAACGGGCGCGCCCGGTTGACGAGGTGGTCGACCAGCGCGGCGGAACCGAGGACCACACCGCCCATGGCGCCGAGCGATTTGGACAGCGTCGCGGTCATGACGACGTTCGGGTGAGCGCTCAGGCCGAGGTGGTGCACCAGGCCCCGCCCGCCGTGGCCGATCACGCCGAGCCCGTGCGCCTCGTCGACGACGAGCAGTGCGTCGTGGTCGGCGCACGCCTCGGCGAGGTCGTCCAGCGGGGCGGCATCACCCAGGACGGAGAAGACCGACTCGGTCAGGACGAGCGCCCGGCGTCCACCGGCCGCGGCCAGCGCTTCCCGCATGGCGGCGACGTCGTTGTGGGCGGTCACCCGGATGGTCGCCCGGGACAGGCGTGCGGCGTCGATCAGGGAGGCGTGGACGTGGGCGTCCGAGACGATCAGCGCGTCCCGGTCCGCCAGCGCGGTCACCACGGACAGGTTGGCGTGGTAGCCGGTGGAGAACACCAGCGCCGCCTCGCGGCCGGTGAACTCGGCCAGTTCGCGTTCCAGTTCGGTGTGCAGGGTCGTCGTGCCGGTCACCAGGCGGGAGGCACCGGCACCGGCACCCCACCACAGGGCCGCGTCGGCCGCCGCTCTGCGGACGTCGGGGTGGCCGCTCAAGCCCAGGTAGTCGTTGTTGGCCAGGTCGAGGAGGTCGTCACCGGCCGCCCGCGGCCGGAGCGCGCGCTGCAGGCCGGCCTCCTCGCGCGCTGTTCGCTGTGCGGCGAACCAGTCCGCCCAGGTGTTCATGCGACCTCCGCCGCGGCCGCGATGCCCGCGCAGATCCGGGCGATGTCGTCGTCGCTGCACACGTAGGGCGGCATCGTGTAGATCAGGTCGCGGAACGGGCGCAGCCACACCCCTTCGGCCAGCGCCGCCTCGGTCGCCTTGGCCACGTCGACGTCGTGGTCGAGCTGGACCACGCCGACCGCGCCGAGCACCCGCACGTCGAGGGCGTCGATCCGGTGCAGCGCCTGCAATCCCGCGTTGATCCGGCGCACGTCCCCGGCCCAGTCCCCAGTGGACAGCAGGTCGAGGCTGGCCGAGGCGACCGCGCAGGCCAGCGGGTTTCCCATGAAGGTCGGGCCGTGCATGAGGACGCCGGAGTCGCTGGCGGACAGTCCACGAGCGACTTCGCCGGTGCACAAGGTCGCGGCCAGCGACAGGTACCCGCCGGTGAGGGCCTTGCCGACGCACATCACGTCCGGGGTCACGCCGGCGGCGTCGGCGGCGAAGAGGGTACCGGTGCGGCCGAAGCCGGTGGCGATCTCGTCGAAGATCAGCACCAGGCCGTGTTCGTCGGCGACCTCGCGGAACACCGGCAGGCAGCGCGCCGGGTACGGGTGCATGCCGCCGGCGCCCTGCAGCAGGGGCTCCACGATCAGCCCGGCGAGACGGCCGGCGTGCTCGGCGGCGAGTGCGCGGAAACCCGCGGCCCAGGCGTCGACGCCGGTGTCGAGGCGGGGTGGGCGCTCGCCGAACACCTGCTCCGGCAGGACGGCCGACCACATGGTGTGCATGCCGCCGTCGGGATCGCACACGCTCATGCAGTCGAAGGTGTCGCCGTGGTAGCCGCCGCGCACGGTGAGGAACCGGGTCCGTTCGGGACGGCCGGTGCCGCGCTGGTACTGCAGCGCCATCTTCATCGCGACCTCAACGCTCACCGATCCGGAGTCGGCGAGGAAGACGTGCTCCAGGCCGGCGGGCGTGAGGTCGACCAGCCGCGCGGCCAGCTCGACGGCGGGCTCGTGGGTGAGGCCCCCGAACATCACGTGAGCCATCGTCTCGAGCTGGCGGCGCACCGCGTCGTCGAGCGCCGGGTGGCGGTAGCCGTGGATGGCCGACCACCACGAGGCCATGCCGTCGACGACGTCGCCGACGCCGTCGAGGGTGATCCGGCTGCCGGACGCGCCGGTGACCAGCCGCGTCGGTGCCGGGGCGGTCATCGAGGTGTACGGGTGCCACAGGTGCTCGCGGTCGAAGGCGAGCAGGTGTTCGGGGGACATCGGCTCAGGCGTTGGGAACCAGGCCGGTGCCGGCGCCGCGCCGCCGGATCGCCGGATCGACGGGTTCGGTCCGGGCCCGGTCCTCATCGGATCCCAGGACGACGAAGCCGTTGTCCCGGATCATCTCCAGGTCGGCCTCGGCGGCCTGGCCTTCGGAGGTGAGGTAGTCGCCGAGGAACAGCGAGTTGGCGACGTGCAGCGCGAGCGGCTGCAGCGATCGCAGGTGCAGCTCGCGGCCGCCGGCGATCCGGATTTCCTTGTCCGGGCACACGAACCGCGCCATCGCGAGGATCTTCAGGCAGCGCAGGGGTGTCAGCTCCCAGGTGTCCTCGAGCGGGGTGCCGTCGAAGGGCATCAGGAAGTTGACCGGGATCGAGTCCGCGTTCAGGTCCTTGAGCGCGAACAGCGCCTCGACGAGCTGGTCGTCGGTTTCGCCGAGACCGGCGATGAGACCCGAGCACGGGGAGAGCCCGCCGTTCTTCGCCTTTTCGACGGTGTCCACCCGGTCGGCGTAGGTGTGGGTCTGGACGATGGTGTGGTGGTTGCTCTCGGCGGTGTTGATGTTGTGGTTGTAGGCGTCCACGCCGGCGGCCTTCAGGCGCTCGGCCTGCCCGTCGGAGAGCAGGCCGAGGCAGGCGCAGACCTCGACGCCGGGGTGTTCTTCCTTGAGCGCACCCACCATCGAGGCGACCCGGTCGATGTCCCGGTTGGACGGTCCGCGTCCGGAGGCGACCAGGCACACCCGGCCGGCACCGCCGGCGATTCCGGCTTCGGCCTGCTTCAGCGCCTCGTCGGTGGACAGCCAGGAGTACTTGAGGATGGGCGCCGCGGAGCCGAGGGCCTGGGAGCAGTAGCTGCAGTTCTCCGGGCAGAGGCCGGATTTCAGGTTCACCAGGTAGTTCACCTTCACGGTGCGGCCGAAGTGCGCGCGGCGCAGCCTGCCCGCCGCGGCGACGACGGACAGCACCTCGGTGTCGTCGGCGCGCAGCACGGCGAGGGCGTCCTCGGGGGTGGCGGCGCCCCCGGCGAGGACCGCGTCGGCGAGCTGCTCGAACGTGGAGCTCATCCCTACTACTCCTGACTCGGTGTGATGACACGACTACAACCTGAACGGTGTTCGGTTGAGCGGGGCTGACGCTACACTGGGCCGGTCAGGCCGGTCAACGGGAGGAGTCGGGGTGCGCTACCACCGGCGCGACGTCGTGGAGCGCGCGATCGCGGTCCTCGACGAGTACGGGCTGGAATCGCTGTCCATGCGCAGGCTGGCCGCCGAGCTGGGCCTGCAGCCGAGCGCGCTCTACCACCACGTGCCGAACAAGCAGACCCTGCTGGCCGCGATCGCCGACGAGATCCTGGCCCGCGGCAGGCGCGAGCGCCAGGCCGTGGAGTGGGACCGGCGGGTGGTCGAGATCTGCTGCGAACTGCGCGACGCGATGCTGGCCTACCGCGACGGCTGCGACGTCGTCGCCACCGCCCACACCTTCGGCCTCGGCGCGAGCGAACCGGCGACCGCGCTGCGGGCCGCCCTGCGGGACAGCGGGCTGCCCGACGACCTCGTCGAGGTCGGCACCCGTGCCCTGCTGCACCTCGTCTTCGGCCACACCGCCGAGGAACAGGCGGCGCTGCAGGCCGCCAGCGCGGGCGCGATCGACTGGGAGCCCGGCGGAACCGGCGATTTCGAAGCGGGCATCGGCCTGCTGCTCGACGGCCTGAGGTCCAAAGTGCACCGATGATCTCGGTCTGCCGCTTGTCGAGCAGGGATTCACCCGCACGTGTTGCCCGCCCTGACCTGACCTGCCGTCCGGTGCCGATTCAGCCGGATCGCCGGCGGTTCGGGACGGATTTTCCTGCCGCCGGCGCGGGCCGCTGGTATAGCGTCGGTTGGTGCCGACACGGGTCGAAGCGCTGGGCGGCAGGCGACGGCCGATGTTCGCCGGTCGCCGGGTCGAGTGCGCCGCCCTCGACCGGCTGGTCGGGGCGTTGCGGGCGGGCGAGAGCCGTGTCCTGGTCGTGCGCGGCGAGCCGGGTGCCGGCAAGACCGCCCTGCTCGAGCAGGTGGCCGAGCGGGCGACCGGCTGCCGCGTCGTGCGCGTGTCCGGCGTCCAGTCGGAGGTGGAGCTGGTGTTCGCCGGCCTGCACCAGCTGTGCGCGCCGCTGCTGGGGCGGGCGGGGCGGTTACCGGTGCCGCAGCGGGAGGCGTTGCGGACGGCGTTCGGGCTGAGCTCGGGGCCGGCGCCCGACCGGTTCCTGATCGGTCTGGGCGTGCTGGGCCTGCTGTCGGACGCGGCCGAGGAACGGCCGCTGCTGTGCCTGGTCGACGACCAGCAGTGGCTCGACCGCGCCTCCAAGCAGGTGCTGGCGTTCGTCGCGCGCCGTCTGGGCGCGGAGTCGGTCGGGCTGGTCTTCGGCGTGCGCCGGCCCGGGGACGAGCTGGCCGGGTTGCCGGAGCTGGTGGTCGGCGGCCTGCCGGACGCGGACGCGCGTGCGCTGCTGGCCGCGGTGCTGCCCGCGCCGCTGGACAGCCGGGTCCGGGACCAGATCGTGGCGGAGACGCGCGGCAACCCGCTGGCGCTGCTGGAGGTGCCGCGCGGGTTGACCCCGGTGGAGCTGGCCGGCGGGTTCGGACTGCCGGATCTGGTGTTGCCCTCGGGCGGTGTCGAAGGCAGCCTGCGCCGCCGGATCGCCGACCTGCCGGAGGACACCCGGCGCCTGCTGGTGGTCGCGGCGGCCGATCCGACCGGTGACCCGGCGTTGGTGTGGCGGGCGGCGGCCCGCCTGGGCATCGCCGCGGACGCGGCGGGCCCGGCGGCCGAGGCCGATCTGGCCGAGTTCGGCGTGCGCGTGCGGTTCCGGCATCCCCTGGTGCGGTCGGTCGCCTACCGGTCGGCGTCGCACTCCCAGCGCCGGGACGTGCACCGCGCGCTGGCGGCGGCGACCGACGCCGCGGCGGATCCGGACCGCCGGGCCTGGCACCGGGCCAAGGCCGCCGCCGGGCCGGACGAGGACGTCGCCGGCGAGCTGGAACGCTCCGCCGACCGGGCCAGGGCGCGGGGCGGTGCGGCCGCCGCGGCCGCGTTCCTCGGGCGGGCCGCGACCCTGACGGTCGATCCGGTGCGCCGGGCCGGCCGGGCGCTGGCCGCCGCGGAGGCCGAGACGCAGGCCGGCGCGTTCGGCGTCGCGCTGGATCGGCTGACGCTGGCCGAGTCGGGTCCGCTCGACGAACTGCAGCAGGCCCGGGCCGAGCTGCTGCGGGCCCAGCTCGCGTTCGTCGCCAACCGCGGCCGCGACGCGCCGCCGCTGCTGTTGACCGCGGCCAGGCGGCTCGAGCCGATCGACGCCGGCAGGTCCGCCGCGACCTACCTGGAGGCGCTGTCGGCGGCCATGTTCTCCGGTCGCCTGGCCGAGCCCGGCGGGGATTCGGCGGCGGTGGCCGGCGCGGCCGGGATGGCGTCACGGCCGGTGCAGGCGCCGACCGTGCGCGACCGTCTCCTGGCGGGCCTGGCCGGCCTGTTCACCGACGGATACGTGGCGAGCCTGCCGGCGCTGCGTCGCGCCCTGGCGGCGTTCGGTGCCGGGGTGCCGGCCGACGAGCAGCTGCCGTGCCTCTGGCTCGCGAACGCGGTGGCGCTCCAGGTGTGGGACGACGAACTCTGGGACACGCTGTCCGGCCGCTACGTCGACCTCGCCCGGCAGTCCGGTGCGCTCCGCGAGCTCCCGCTCGCCCTCAGCATGCGCGCCCACTTCCTGCTGTTCGCCGGGGAGCTGCCCGCCGCGGCGTCGATGGTCGACGAGGTCGCGGCCGCCGCCGAGGCCACGGGGTGCCGGCTCGCGCCGTACGGGGCGATGAGCCTGGCCGCGTTGCGCGGCTGTGCGGCGGAGGCGCAGGTCCTGATCGAGACCGCCGCGGCCGACTCGCAGGCGCGCGGGGAAGGCATCGGCCTCTCCTCCGCCGAGCTGGCGACCGCCCTGCTTGGCAACGGGCTCGGCCGCTACCCCGAGGCGATGGCCGCCGCCGGGCAGGCGGCCGCGCACACCCACGACCTCGGCACGGCGAACTGGGCCACCGTGGAGCTGGTCGAAGCGGCCGAACGCGCGGGCAGGCGTGACGTGGCGGTGGACGCGCATCGCGGGCTGGCCGGGGTCACCGGCGCCACCGGCACGGAGTGGGCGCTCGGGGTGGCGGCCAGGGCGGGCGCGCTGCTCGCGGGAGCGGACGCCGAACGGCTGCACCAGGAGTCGATCACGCGGCTGGGCCGGACCCGGATGCGCACCGAGCTCGCCCGGGCCCACCTGCTCTACGGCGAGTGGCTGCGCCGGGAACGCCGCCGCACCGACGCCCGCGAACAGCTGCGCACCGCGCACGACATGCTGGAGGCGATGGGCATGGCGGCGTTCGCCGAGCGGGCCGGGCGGGAGCTGGCGGCGACCGGCGGGACCGCGCCCAAGCGCACCGCACCGCGCGCGAACGGGCTGACGGCCCAGGAGACCCAGATCGCCCGCCTGGCCCGCGACGGGCTGTCGAACCCGGAGATCGGCTCCCGGCTCTACCTCAGTTCCCGCACCGTCCAGTACCACCTGCACAAGGTGTTCACCAAGCTCGGCATCAGCTCGCGCCGCCAGCTCGGCCACGTCCTGCCCTGACAACCGGCCGGTCCGCCTGTGCGGTGGCGGATGCGACGGCCCCCGGCCCGGCCCGACACTGGCCGTCCGCCTGCAACGACGACTGCGAGGAGAGGGTCATGCCGTTCGTCACCGTCGGCCGGGAGAACAGCGCCGACATCCGGATCCACTACAACGACCACGGCAGCGGGCAGCCGGTGGTGCTGATCCACGGCTACCCGCTGGACGGGAACTCGTGGGAGCGGCAGGAACGGGCGCTGCTGGCGGCCGGCTACCGCGTCATCACCTACGACCGGCGCGGGTTCGGCAAGTCCAGCCAGCCCACCACCGGCTACGACTACGACACCTTCGCCGCCGACCTGCACACGCTGCTCGAGCAGCTCGAGCTGACCGGCATCGTGCTGGGCGGGTTCTCGATGGGCACCGGCGAGGTCACCCGTTACCTGGGCCGGTACGGCTCGGCGCGGGTCAGCAAGGCGGCGATGTTCGGTGTGATCCCGCCGTTCCTGCTCAAGACCCCGGACAACCCCGAGGGCGTGGACGGGTCGGTGTTCGACGGCATCAAGGAGATGGTCGTCCGGGACCGCTACACGTGGTTCGAGAACTTCCTGAACGACTTCTACAACGTCGACAAGCTCGGCCCGGACCGGATCAGCAAGTACGCCTGGCAGGCCTCGTTCAACGTGGCCGCGGGTGCCTCCCCGTACGCCAGCTACGTGTGCGTGGACACGTGGCTGACCGACTTCCGGGACGACCTGCCCAAGATCGACGTGCCGACCCTGGTGGTGCACGGCACGGAGGACCGGATCCTGCCCTACGAGGCGACCGCGAAACGGCTGCCCGGGCTGATCGGGGACCTCACGCTCGTCTCCGTCGAGGGCGGGCCGCACAACATCGGCTGGACCCATCCCGACGAGGTCAACACCGCGCTGCTGGACTTCCTCACCAGCTGACCCCGCCGGCACGACCACGGTCACCGAGGTCGTGCCGGGACGGCGTGCGGCGCACCTCGCCGTGGCTGAAGACGTCGAGGCGCGCCGCGCGCAGACCACGGCCCGCCCTCAGCGGGCGGGCTGCGGGTCGGACCGGTTGCCGGAGATCCTCGCCGGTCGTGTGACAGCCGTGCCCGCGCCGCCCACGCCGCCGCCACTGAGCGCCGCGAGTGGCGGGCTCAGGCCGGGAAGTCGTAGAGCGTGGCCGGGTTGGTGTCGAGCACCAGGCGCTCGTGCTCGCCCGCCCACTCGCGGACCAGATCGAGCGTGCGCGCGTCGTCCTCCTGGCGGAAGGGTTCGACCGAGAACCGGGCCTCCGCACGGCGCGGGCGGCCGCCGGTGTGCGGCCAGTCGCTGCCCCACACCACCCGCCGGGGGTTGGCGGCTATCAGCGTGCGGGCCAGCGCGGCCACATCCACCGACCGGGACAGCCGGTACGGCGCCGACAACTTCACGTAGGCGGCGCCCGTCTCCACGGCCCGCAGCAGCGAGCGCGACGGTCCGAGGCCGTAGTGGTCGATCACCACCGGCACGGGCACTGCGGTGAGGTCCAGTGCGGCGATGACCGCGGGGCCGGCGAAGAGCTGCACGTGCCAGCCCAGGCCGGCGACCCGTTCCGCCGCCTGCGTCAGCGAACGCCGGGCGGCGGCGACATCGGCACCGCCCGAGCTGGCCACGTTCACCCGCACCCCGCGGACCCCGGCGCGGTGCCAGTCGGCCAGCTCCTCGTCCGTCTCGTGCCCGCCGAGCACCGCGACCCCGCGCGCGCCCAGCACGGGCAGCGCCTCGAGCAGGCACCGGTTGTCCGCGCCGTAGGGGCTGGGCTGCACCAGGACCGTGCGCCGGACCCCGAGCGAGGCGTGGAAGGCGCGCAGATCGGCGACCGTCGCGGCGCCCGGGGTGTAGACGCGGTCGGCCGCCCACGGGTAGTGGTCCGGGTCGAAGACGTGGACGTGGCAGTCGCAGATCCGCATCAGCCCTCCGCGAGTTCGCGCAGCAGACGCAGGTCGTCCTCGGCCACCTCGACACCGTCCCGCCGCTGCCGGTGGTAGTTGGCCAGCTCGCGCT
The DNA here is from genome assembly GCF_030814215.1 of Amycolatopsis thermophila. Lineage (NCBI taxonomy): Bacteria > Bacillati > Actinomycetota > Actinomycetes > Pseudonocardiales > Pseudonocardiaceae > Amycolatopsis > Amycolatopsis thermophila. The sequence goes on from NZ_JAUSUT010000001.1 coordinate 7,143,429, forward strand.
CCCCGGGGACCTGCACGGGCCGGGCGGGGTCGGCCGGCGGGGTGTCGTGCAGGATGCCGGTGAAGTCGTCGACCCGCCCGGCGAGCGCGTCCGCGGGGAGCAGGCGTGTCGCGTCGATCAGGATGAACACGTGCCCGAGGTCCTGGGGCCGGTCGGGGTTGTCGTTCCACGAGCTCACCCGCGTCAGGTACCCGGCGCCGGACAGCAGGCCGGCGAACATGTCGACCATCAGCGCGAGCCCGTACCCCTTGTGCCCGCCGGCCGGCTGCAGGAACCCGTCCAGGGCGGCGTGCGGGTCGGTGGTCGGCACGCCGGCTCGGTCGGTCGCCCAGGTGTCCGGAATGGACTCCCCCGCCTTAGCCGCCGCCCGGATCTTCGCCCTCGCCACCACGCTCATCGCGATGTCGAGCAGCACCGGGTCACCGCCGGGGCGGGGCACGCCCCAGCCGAGCGGGTTGTTGCCCAGCCGCGCCTCCCGCCCGCCCCACGGGGCGATGGTCGTGGTGGCGTTGCTGGCGATGATGGACGCGAAACCCTGCGCGGCGGCCTGGAACAGGTAGGGCATCACGGGCCCGAAGTGGTTGCTGCCGCGGGCGAACGCCGCGCCGATCCCGGTCGCCCGCGCACCGTCGAGCGCGGCTTCCAGGGCGTGGCTGCCGACCAGCGGGCCGAGTCCGTTGGCGCCGTCGACCCGGGCCAGTGCGGGCGCCACGCGCTCCACGGTCACCTCGGCGGTCACGTCCACCCCGCCGACCAGCGCCCGGTCGAGGTACTGGGGGATGCGGCTCACGCCGTGGGTGTGGATCCCGAACAGGTCGGCCAGCACCAGCACGTCCGCGACCCGTGCGGCGTCCGGTCCGGACAGTCCCGCCGCGCGCAGCGCCCGGTTGGTGAGCTCGGTCAGGTGGGCGGCGCGGATGGCGCTCATCGGGTCCCTTCCGTGGTGAGGTCGAAGAACGTGGTGTCGGACAGGCCGGTGCCGAACCAGGCGCGGATCCCGGCGCGGCGCTCGCCGTCGTAGTGCGGCTGCTCACCGCTCCAGCGCAGGGGCACGTCGTGGCCGGGCACGAGCAGCGTCGACGGCGACTCGCGCCAGAGCGCGCGGATGCGCCGGATCGAGGCGCCGCTGGCTGCCGGGTCGAGCGACATGTCGGCTTCGGTGCTGAGCAGTTCGGCGCGGTTCTTCGCGGCGTCGCCGCTGAACAGGATCGGCCCGTGCTCGCCGGCCGCACGGAACACCAGGCTGCCCGGGGTGTGGCCGGGCACGGCGAACGCTTCGATCCCGGGCAGGAACTCGCCGTCGGCGGTGATGCGCCGGGTGCGCTGGCTGGTGGCCAGGTCCGCCGCGTACAGCTCGGGCAACGGCATGAACGTCGCGCCGACGCTGGTCGCCCAGTCGAGTTCGACCGCGCTGATCCACACCGCGGCCCGCGGGAACAACGGGTAGTTGGCCGCGTGGTCGTAGTGGGCGTGGCTCAGCAGGACGTCGGTGACGTCCGCGGGCGCGATGCCGTGCGCGTCCAGCCGCGACTCCAGCAGTGACCGCATCCCGAACCCGCCGCTGTCGACGAGGACCAGCCGCCCGCCGCCGTCGAGCAGGGTCACGCTGCTCCAGCCGAGCCCGCCGTGCTCGGTGCTCTTGCCGGGAAACCCTTGCACCAGCGGGAGGAACCGGTACCGGGTCACCGCGTCTCCACGGCGAGAGTGCCGGCCTGGGACTGCTCGGCGTGGCCTCCGTCGAACACCTTGCGCGCGAGCCCGCCGGCGACGGCGGTGACCACCGCGAGCGCGGCGAGGTAGATGGCCAGACCGTAGGGCCCGCCGGTCCGGTCGTTGAGCCAGACGCCGATGATCGGGCCGGTGCCGCCGAACACGGACTGCGCGACGTTGTAGGCCAGCGCGCCGGCGGTGACACGCACGGCGGTGGGGAAGATCTGGCTGATCGCCAGCAGTGCCGGCAACGCGAGCAGGCCCTTGCACAGCCCGATGGCGGCGGCGCCGGCGAACGCGCCCCCGACGCCGGTCGCGGCCAGCGCGAGCGCCGGGACGGCGAGCACGGCGGTGACGATCCCGGCGGTCACCAGGGTGCGGCGCAGGCCGAACCGGTCGCAGACCACGCCCATCACGAGCGTGCCGACGATGACCAGCACGTTGCTGACGATGGTGACGTTGTAGGCGTCGTTCTTCGTCAGGTGCGCCACGCTGGTCAGGAACGTGGTCAGGTACGAGGTGACCGTGGTGCTGATCAGCGCGTAGCTCGCCGTGCAGATCACGAACACCAGCATCGCGATCCAGTGCCAGCGGAACGCGTCGCGCACCGGGGTCGCGGCGGTGGCGGCCTCCTCGCGGGCTTGCGTGAGCTGCTGGAACTCCGGGCTTTCCTCGACGCGGGACCGCAGGTAGACGCCGAACGCGGCGAACGGGAGACCGAGGAGGAACAGGATCCGCCAGCCGTAGGCGTCGTAGGCCGAGGCGGACATGACGCTCGACAGCAGCCGGGCGAGCACCGAGCCGACCATGATGCCGATGAACGTGGTCGCCACGAGGGTCGCGACGTTCCGGGCCCGCCGCCGCGCCGGGCTGTGCTCGAACACGAAGCTGATCGCGCTGGCGTACTCGCCGCCCGCGCCCATCGACTGCGCCAGCCGGCACACCAGCAGCAGCACCGGCGCCACGAACCCGATCTGGGCGTAGGTGGGCAGCACGCCCATCAGGGCGGTGCCGAAGCAGGTGAACAGGATCGTCAGCGACAGCGCGCGGCGGCGGCCGAGGCGGTCGCCGATGCGCCCGAACACGATCCCGCCGAAGGGCCGGGCGAGGTAGCCGAGCGCGAACACGGCGTAGGTGTTGAGCAGCGCCAGCGCCGAGTTCCCGCCGGGGAAGAACTTCTGCGCGATGATGGTGGCGACGACGCCGTAGACTCCCCAGTCGTACCACTCGGCGAAGTTGCCCGCGGACGCCGCGGTGATGATCCGCAGACGGCGGCGTCCGGTGAAGTCGAAGTCTCTGTTCATCGGTTTTCCTTGTCCAGGTGGGAAACGATCGCCTCGGCGACGGCGACGGGCCCGCCTTCGGCGGCGCCCTGCGGGGTGATGCGCACGTGCCCGGCGGCCAGGGCGCCCGCGACGGCGCGGCGGATCCGCTCGCCGTCGCCTGCGTGGCCGAGGTGGTCGAGCATGAGCGCGGCCGCGAGGATCTGGCCGACCGGGTTGGCCAGTCCCCGTCCCGCGATGCCCGGCGCGCTGCCGTGGATCGGCTCGAAGTAGGCGGTGTGGTCGCCGATGTTGCCCGAAGGGCACACCGAGATGCCGCCGACCGTGGCGCCGCCGAGGTCGCTGAGCACGTCGCCGAGGAAGTTCTCCATGACCAGCACGTCGAACTCCTCCGGCCGCAGCACGAGCGCCTGGGCGGCGGCGTCGGCGTAGAGGAATTCGGTGGTGACGTCCGGGAAACCGGCGGCGACCTCTGTGCAGACCTCGCGGAACAGCGCGTGGCTGCGCAGCACGTTGCTCTTGTCGACGCAGGTGACCTTGCGGCCCCGGTCCCGGCTGCGGGCGAGTTCGAACGCCCTGCGGCAGACGCGGAGGGTGCCCTCGCGGGTGGTCATCAGGGTGTCCGACACCGCCCAGCGGTTGCCGACCCCCTTGCCGCGTGAGGCGTAGAGGCCTTCGGTGTTCTCGCGGACGATCACGTAGTCGATGTCGCCGGGTTCGTGGCCGGCGAGCGCGGAGGTCACGCCGGGCAGCAGGAACACCGGGCGGATGTTGGCGTAGAGGTCGAGGCCGACGCGCAGGATCCCGCCAAGCAGCCCGGCCTCGGTGCCGTCGGGCAGGCGGACGTCGGGCAGGCCGACCGGTCCCTTGAGGGTCGCGTCGACCCCGGTGCGCAGCAGCTCGACGTCCTCCGCGGAGCACGCCGTCCCGGTGCGGCGATAGGTGTCCGCGCCCGCGTCCACCTCGACGTAGTCGAGCGTGTAGCCGTCGCCGGTCACCGCGCCGAGCACGGTGAGAGCGGCGTCCACCAGCTCGGGGCCGATGCCGTCACCCCGGATGAGGGCGATCTTGTGGGCTCGCACCCAGACCTCCATCTTGATAAATCATCATTGATTGTCATCAACATTGACGATATGAAGGACCCTAAGAGGCGCTCTCCGGCGCTGTCAAGACTGATCGAGCGGACCTCTACACTTGATTCAACATGGATTCGCGACCTGGAGGCGCCCTGTGACCGTCGATGCCGACCCGGCCGACGTCGTGTCGATCAGCGAGGCGGCCACCATGCTCGGCGTCAAGCCCAGCACCGTCTACGCCTACATCAGCCGCAACCAGCTGACCAGCCGGCGGCTTCCGCACGACCGGCGCAGCTGGCTCACCCGGAGCGAGGTCGAGCAGTTCGTCCAGCGCAAGGGTGCCCGCGGGGCCGCCGCGACCGAGGCCGCCGACTCCGCGGAGCACGACACCGCCATCGCGCACATCGTCGAGGACCAGCTGCGCTACCGCGGCCGGGACGCCACCGAACTGGCGGTCACCGAGTCCTTCGAGTCGGTGTCGGAACTGCTCTGGCGCGACCGCGACGACCAGGGCCGGGCGTGGTCGCTCGACCCCGGTCTCGCCGCGACCATCCACCGGCTGCAGGACACGATGCCGCCGGGCAGCATGCCGCTGGATCGGCTGAAGGTGACGGCGATGCTGCTCGGCGCGGCGGACCCGCTGCGGTACGACCTGTCGGTCCCGTCGGTGATCTCGGCGGCGCGGCGGCTCGCGCCCGCCTACATCGAATCGCTCCCCCGTCGCGTGTCGGCCGAGGGCTCGATCGCGGCGCGCCTGTGGCGGGGACTGTGCGCGCACGAGCCCGGCGAGGAGCACCTCGGACTTCTGTCGGCGGCGCTGGTGGTGCTCGCCGACCACGGGCTGGGCCCGTCGACCCGTGCCGTGCGCGAGGCGGCGGCGACCGCGGCGGACCCCTACTCCGCGGTGCTGGCCGGCATGAGTGTCGCGAGTGGACTGCTGCTCGGCGGCGGTTCGTCGCTGGCGGTGCAGTCGTGGCTCGCCGACATCGACTCGCCCGCCTCGGTGCCGGCGATGCTCGGTCAGCGCCTGCGGCGCGGCGACCGCCTGTCCGGGTTCGGCCAGCCCCGGTACCGCCGGGCCGACCCGCGCGCCGCCCTGCTGCTGGACCTGCTCCACCGGGCCCCGGGCGACGACTGCCGCAAGGCGATCGTCCGCGCGGCCGTCGACCTCGTACGCGAACGGCGCGAGCTGGAACCGAACGTCGAATTCGCCCTCGGCGCGCTGTGCTTCGTCCACGAGATGGACTACGGCGCCGGGGAAGCCATCTTCGTCACCGCCCGCACCACCGGGTGGATCGCGCACGCGATCGAGGTCTACGAGACCAACCCCGCCGCCGGGCGGCTGTGACCGTCAGGCGGTTCGCTGTTCGGCGTCAGAGCCCGAAGACCTTGCGGGCGTTGCCGCCGAGGATGTTGCGCTTGGCGGTGTCGTCCAGGAACGGGATGCTCATCACCCGTCCCGGCACGTCGAAGTCCCAGTGCGGCCAGTCCGACGAGTACAGCAGGGTGTTCTCGGCGTCCATCGCGTGGAAGGTGGCCTCGAGGAGCTTCAGGTCGGTGATCTCCATCGGCTGGGAGGTGTAGTACATCTGTCGCATGTAGTCGCTGGGCAGCTGCTTGAGCAGCGGCGCTTCGGACTGGCGCATCAGGTACTCGTGGTCCAGCCGCTGCATCATGAACGGGATCCAGGCCAGACCGCTTTCGATCCAGATGGTGCGCAGGCCCGGGAACCGTTCGGGCAAGCCGTTGACGATCCAGTTGGTCAGGTGCGTCATGTTGCAGGTGACGAAGGACATCGCGTGCACCGACAGGAACCGGTTCATGGTGGCGGTCATGCTGTCCTGCCAGGACGGTCCGGCGTGGAATCCCAGGGGCAGACCGCGTTCCTCCAGTTCGGCGTAGATGCGCAGGTATTCGTTGCGGTGCACGCCGGCGTGGCGCTGGCTGGTGACCAGGAAGCCGATCACGTCCGGGTGGTCGCCGAACTCCCGGATGGTCTCCACGCACGCGGCGGGGTCCTCGAACGGCAGGCCGAGCATGGTCTTGATGCGCGGGTCACCGGGCAGGATCTGCTCGACGAACCACCGGTTGTAGGCCTTCATCAGCTGCACGGCGATCCCGGGTTCGGGGTGCAGCCCGATCTCGAGCATCGGCTGGGGGAACACGACCTGGACGTCGATGCTCATGGCGTCCATCGCCCGGCGCACCAGTTCGACGTCGCGGGGGTTGCCGTCGACGGGGACCGGCTCGGCGAGGCCCGACTGGTGCGGGATGCGGGACCCGGCGTCCTGGAAGGCCAGGCCGGCCTTGTAGTTGCTGAGCGCGAGCTGCCCGGCCTGCGGGCGGTGCACCATCATCTGTTCGGCCGTGTCGCGCAGCACCGGGTCCTCGACGTAGCCGATGATGTCGCGCCACGAGTTGAGCTCGGCGTGGTGGGAGTCCACGTCGACGATGAAGATCTCGTCGAGACCGTACCGCTCGGTGTCCCGGCGCGCGTTCGCGAGGATCTCCGCGGTGTGGGTCCTGGTGGTGATCTCCTGCGACGGCAGTGGTTCAGGCATGGTGGCTCCTTGTTCTTCGTGGTGGGTCAGGCGGGACGGGAGAACCACAGCGCGAGGTCGAACGGGTTGAGGTCTCGGGCGCGCAGCAGACCGCAGGCCAGGTCGACCGCCTCGGTCGGGCTCACGTCCGCGCGGAGCGGATCGACGGCGCCGCTCGCCTCGGCGAACCGGGCGTGCAGCCGCGCGGCGGCGGTGACGACGGAGCGCAGCGTCTCGGCGCTGATGTCCTGCGGTGCGGTCTCGGCGGCGTGGATGACCCGGTCGACGTGCGCCTCCAGCGTGGCGGCGACGTCGGCGAGCGCGTCGGTGCGGGTCTCAGAGGGCGACACTGATCTCTCCGTTCTCCTCGGTCACGGCGAAGGAGCGCAGCCGGAACCGCGGCGCACCGGGGTGCTCGCCGGTGGTGATCCGGTATTCGAAGCCGTGCCAGGGGCAGACGATGTGCGGATCGTCCTCGTCGAAGGCGAGCCCGAGGCTGTGGCGGTGCGCGTCGAGGCGTTCGCGCACGCCGTCGACCAGCCGGCCCTGGCAGACCGGGCCGCCCTGGTGCGGGCAGGTGTTCTCGTAGGCGTAGAGCCGGCCGCGGAACCGGAAGAGGCCGATGTGCAGGTCGTCGCGGACGGCGACGACGTACCGGCCGCCTTCGGCGACGTCGCTGCTGCGGGCGACGACGGAACTCGTCGGCCGTGGGGCGCTGAGGGTCACAGCAATCTCCCTTCGGCTATCACTATGTGATAGCGTTGAATCGTCCAGTGATCGATCAATGGCAGTGGGGGAATCTCGGGTGACAGGCACGAAATCCGGAGCGGACAGCGCTCGCCGCGCGTTGGACATGTTGTTCGCCTTCACCGAGCAGAAGCCGTCGGCGTCGGTGCGCGAGCTGGCCGAGACCTTGGACATCCCGGCGCCGTCGGCACACCGCTATGTCGCGATGCTGCGCGACATGGGCCTGATCGAGGAGGGCAAGCGGGGGCGCTACCACCTCACGATGCGGGTGAACGCGCTGGCCCGGGCCGCCCGGCAGGCCACGCCGCTCGTCGACCTCGCCGAGCCGCACATGCGGCGCCTCGCCGAACAGATCGGTGAGGCGGTCCTGCTCATCCGCCTCATCGGCGGTCAGCCGGTGTGCTTCCACCGGGTGGAGACCCCGAGCCGGTTCCGGTTGTCGTTCGAGCCCGGCCAGCCCCTGCCGATGTTGCGCGGTGCCAGTGTCCGGCTGCTGCTCGGTTCGATGAGCACGGCCGAGCGGGAGCGCTACCTCGACTCCGCACTCGAGTCCGGGGCTCAGCCACCCGCCCACGGCCGCGAGGAGTTCCTGCGCGAGGTCGAGCGGGACCGCGAACGCGGCTGGTCCATCAGCAACGAGGAGATAGACCAGGGTGTCTGGGCCGCCTCCGCCGCCGTCTACGAGGGCGGGCAGGTGGTCGCCGCGATGTCCGCGCCGTGCCCGGCCTTCCGCATGGACGACGAACGGCGTGAGCTGGTCATCGAGCTGGTGCGCAAGGCCGCGGGCGATCTCTCGCACACCCTCGACCCGGCCTTCACCGCGCCCGGCGGGTAGGAGCGCGGTCATGACCGGTGGATGTGCTTGATCTCGGTGAACTGGTGCACGCCCGCGACACCCCGGGTGCGTCCCAGTCCGGAGCTCTTGTACCCGCCCGCGGGGATCTCCGGGTACGACGCTCCCCAGCCGTTGATCCACACGGTGCCGGCCTGGACGGCGTCGGCGATCTGGTGCCCGAGCCGGCCGTCGCCCGTCCAGACGCCGGCCACCAGGCCGTAGGGCGTCGCGTTGGCGAGGTCCGCGGCCTCCCCGGCGTCGTCGAACGGTTCGATCGTCACCACCGGTCCGAACACGTCCGTGGTGACGATGCCGGCCCCGCGCGGTGGGGACTCGACGACCGCAGGGGTCACGACGTGGCCGGCGATGCCGCCGGGGTGGGCCAGTTCGCCGCCGGTCACGTCGCTGTGTTCGCGGGCCCGGTCGATGTGCCCGAGCACGGACGCGGCGTGCGCCGGCGAGATCAACGGGCCGAGCTCGGTGCGCGGATCCACCGGGTCACCGCCGCGCAGTCCGCGCAGCACCTCGGTGATCACCGCTGTCGTCTCGGCGTGGATCGACCGGTGGACCAGGATCCGCGAGCACGCCATGCACATCTGTCCGGCGGTGATGACGACCGAACGGGCCAGCAGCGGGAGCGCGGTGTCCAGGTCGGCGTCGGGCAGCAGGATCGCCGGGTTCTTGCCGCCGAGCTCGAGCAACGGGCGGGTCATCGTCGCCGCGGCCGCGGTGAGCACGCGTTCACCGACCCGGGTGGAGCCGGTGAACGCGACCGCCCGCACGAGCGGGTGCCGGATGAGGTGCTGGGCCACCGCCACGTCCCCGTACACGATGGACAGCACGTCGGCCGGGACACCGGCGCGGTGCCCGAGTTCCACGACCCGTGTCGTGATGTGCACCGTCTGCGGGGACGGTTTCACGATCGCGGTCACGCCGGCGGCGAACGCCGGTGAGAGGTCGCGCAACAGCAGGAGGACCGGCCAGTTCCACGGCACGAGCAGCGCCGTGACGCCGGCCGGTTCGCGGACGAGCCGGCTGGTCGTGCCGTCCGGCAGCGTGGTGGTCGCAGCGCCCGCGAGCCGGGTCAGGCCGGCGTTGTAGTCGAGCGCGCCGGCGGCCCCCGCGACCTCGCGGCGGGCTTCGGCGATCGGCTTGCCGGTCTCGTGCACGATGTCCGCGGCGAGGCTGCCGGCCTCGGCCCGCAGTGCTTCGGCCCAGGTGCGCAGGACGTGGGCGCGGCGGGTGCTGTCCCGGCTCCAGGAGGGCATGGCGGCGTGAGCGCGGGCCACGACGTCGTCGAGGTGGTCCCTGCTGGTCGCCGGTACTTCCGGGAGCGCCGCCAGCGAGGTGGGATCGACGGGTGCCGCCGGCGGGTCCCAGGCCGTGGTCGTGCCGGTGGCCGTCACTGCTTCCCGTCCACGAGCGCGGCGGCACGGGGGGTGCTCGGTGTGCCCCGGCGGGGTTCGGAGATGCCGAACATCAGCAGCATGCCGACGAGCGGTCCGGCGGCCAGCGTGCTGAAGGCCGCGAGGAACGAACCGGTACCGGCGAACACCGCACCCACGACGACCGGGACGATGGTGCTGCCGAGCTGCCAGAACGCGTTGGTCGCCCCGGCGGCGGTCCCGGTGACGGTCGCCGGGACGAGCGTGGGCACCAGCGCGACCATCAGGGTCGTCGCGGCGTAGGCGACCAGGCCGAGCAGGGCACCGACCCAGAAGAACGACGCGGTCGTGCCGAGACTGCCGAACGCGACGAGCCCGAGTCCGTAGACGCCCAGCAGCACGATGATGAGCAGTTTGCGGCGCCGCGGGAAGAACTTGTCGGCGATGAAGCCCAGGAGTGGCTTCGACACCGCCGCCATGATCGAGAAGATCACGATGACCAGCCCGGCGGTCTTCGACGGGATGTGGTGCCCCTTGATCATCAGGGCGTTGGCCCAGGTGACGAAACCGTAGACACCCCAGAACCCGCCGAAGCCCGCGACGCTGACCACCAGAAGGTTGCGGTTGCGCAGGATGAGGCTGAAGTCCGGGAGGAAGCGGCGGCGGGTGGAGCTGTTGCGGACCACCGGCGGAGCGCCGAGCGGGCCGGGCTTGAGGACGAAGAACAGCACCACCGAGAAGCCGATCGAGATCGCGCCGAACAGGTGGTAGCTGGTCTCCCAGCTGTGCCAGGCGATCAGGCTCGGTACCACCGCGTTGGCGATACCGAGGCCGATCGAGGTGGCGGTGAGGAAGACGCCCATCACCAGGCCCAGCTCGTTCGGCCGGAACCAGCTGGTGATCAGCCGGATGCCGGCGGCGTAGTCCGCGCCGGCGAACAGGCCGACCAGAGCCTGGACCGCGATGCCCACGGCCGCGGAGGAGGTCGATCCGAACACCACCATGAGGACCCCGGCGCCGAACAGCGACGCGGTGAGGGTCCGGCGGCTGCCGATGGCATCCGACAGGACACCACCGACAGCGTTGGAGATGACGTAACCGATGTAGTAGGCCGTCGCGAAGGCCCCGAGACTGGCCAGCGGGACACCGAGCCCTTCGCCGACGAAGACCGACGCCGGACCCCAGGTCGAACGGTCGATGGAGGTGAGCGTGAACGACGCCCAGCAGGCGAACAGGACGATCCAGCGGTACTTGGAGACGGCGACGTGCGCCGGTGTCGTGCTCATCGTTGAGCCTTCCGTGGTGGGGGTGGTGGGTGTCAGAGGTCGAGAACGAGCCGGGCCGAAGCGCACCCGCCGACGCAGATCATCATCGTGGTGTTCTTCTCGCGTTCCTTGTCGCTGAGAATCGTGTCCTTGTGGATGGGAACGCCCTCGAGCACCTTGGTCTCGCAGGTGCCGCAGAACCCCTCTTCGCACGAGTACAGGACGTCGGGCTGCTCGGCGCGCACCGCTTCGAGAATCGACTGCCCGGGTTGCACCGTCACGGTCGCCCCGGTCCGGGCCAGCTCGACCTCGAACGGTGCCCCTCCCTGGTCCGGGGCCGGTTCCGCGAGAGCGGCGGTGAACCGCTCGAACCGCAACGGCAGCCGCGGTCGTTCCCGTTGGACGGTGTCGGCGAGCGCGGTGAGCATCCCACCGGGACCGCACGCGTAGAGCATCGCGCCGTCCGGTGCCCCGGCGACGATCCGGGGCAACGGCAACGGGCCCTCGGCATCATCGCTGTAGAGGTGGACTCCTCCGCCGCGGCGTTCCGCGAGCTCGGCCAGCTCATGGGTGAACGCGAGCGTGTCCCGGCGCCGGCCGCCGTAGTGCAGTTCCCACGGCACGCCGCGCCCGGCGACCTTCCGGATCATGGCCAGCAGCGGGGTGATGCCGATGCCCCCGGCGACGAACACGTAGGCCGGGGCGGGTTCCAGGTCGAACCGGTTGCGGGGTCCCCGGATGGACAGCTCACGGCCGACCAGCGCGGTGTCGTGCACCTCGGCCGACCCGCCGCGGCCGTTCTCCTCGCGCAGGACGGCGATGGTGTATTCGTCTGAATCGGACGGACCGCAGAGGGAGTACTGCCGGACCAGCCCCGAGGGAAGGACGAGGTCGACGTGCGCCCCGGGTTCCCACCGCGGCAGCGGTTCGCCGTCCGAGGCGCGCAGGCGGAGCGAGACGACACCGTCGGATTCCCACCGCGCCTGCACCACGCGGACCGCGCGCGGCTGCCCGGTCATGCGCCGGCTCCGGCCGGCTCGCGGGTACCGCCGCGCAGGACCTGCAGGAAGGCGAGGACGAAGCCGTCGTCCTTGAGGATCACGACGTTGTCGGCGGACTCCCGGATGGCGGCCACCGCCCGGTGCGCATCGGGGTCTTCCCACCGGGCGCCAGGGCTGATGATCACCGCACCCAGCAGCTGTCCGGACAACCGCGCGGCGTCCCCGATCTGCGCCACCGCGTCCCGGTCGGCCGCTGCCAGGTCGCGGGTGAACAGCACGACGACGTCGGCGTCGTGCATGGCGTGCTCCAGCGGGCTGCTGACCGCCCTGCCCTCGCCGGTGCACGGCACCGGCTCTGGCGCGAACCGCTGCTGCGCGGGCAGCAGACCGTCATCGGCGATCGTGATGCCCTCGAGTGCGCGACCGGCGCGGGCACCCACCCACGCCCGGGCACCGGGATCGAGCGGGATCAGCAGGACACGGGCCTCGTACGATCGCCGGGTCCAGGAGATCTGGGCCATGACGCGGAGTCCCTCCTTCCGGGTGGGTTTCAGATGGAGACGAACTCTTCGCCCGGCCGGACGACGAGCGCGTCGCGAGCGCCTTCGTTGAAGGGCACCGATTTCGGCAGCAGCACCGAGGCGGAACGGACGCGGTGGTGTTCGGTCCGGGTACCGGGCAGCTCGCCGTCGGCGGCCTCCTCGGCCGCCGCGAGCAACCGGCGCCGCGCGAGGATGATCGCCGCGTCACTGGTGCCGAGCCGTTCCTTGGTGCGGTCGACGATCGGCCCCATGCTCTCCTGCAGGGAGAAGTCCTGGGCGGCGATGCCCTCGACACCGCTGAAGGTGCGCTTCTCCCGCTGCGCCACGCGGTCGATGAGGTAGTCGTTGTCCTTGTTGGCCAGAGTGCGGTAGGTGCCGGGGATGTACTTGGCGTGGATGCCCTCGCCCCGGCGCATCGACTCGAGCTCGTCGTCGCGGAGGTCGCGGGTGGGGTGGTAGTTCCAGCTCCACGCCCAGCAGGTCTCGTCGTCGATGGGAACCCAGGCGTGGCCGCCGAGCGGGTTGTGCGTGCCGAACGGGGGGATGATCGTGTACCACGGCATGATCCACTGGGTGATGCGCCAGTAGTACCGCTCGTCGTCGACGTTGCGCCGGGCTCCGATCAGCAGCCCGCCGTCGGACTCGATGACCTCGAACTTCGGCCGGGTGTCGGCCTTGAGGTAGGCCAGGCCCGCGGTGCCGGCGTGCATCGGGTCGTCGTCCATGTTGAAGCGGTGGGCGAACGAGACGTGGCTGGAGTCGATACCGCCCTCCATCGCCTGCATGAAGTTGGTTTCCTGCAGCCGCTTGGAGACGAACCGCTGCTCGGGCCGCAGGGTCATCCACTCCAGCTCCGGCACCTCCGGTTCGAGCTCCGGTGGCCCCATGTAGGTCCAGATCACGCCACCGCGTTCCACGCACGGGTACGCGGTTTGCTTGATCTTCTCCCGGAAGCGGGACTCCGGCGGCTCGGAGGGCATGTCCACGCAGTTGCCGTCCACGTCGTACTTCCAGCCGTGGTAGGCGCACCGCAGGCCGCACTCCTCGTTGCGGCCGAAGAACAACGACGCGGTCCGGTGGCTGCAGAACTCGTCGATGAGACCGATGCGGCCCTGGGTGTCCCGGAACGCGATCAGCTTCTCCCCCAGGAGCTGCACACGCACCGGCGGGCAGTCCGGCTCGGGGATTTCCTCGGCCAGCAGCGCCGGGATCCAGTAGCGGCGCAGCAGGGTGCCCATCTCGGTGCCCTTGTTCGTGCGGACCAGCCGCTCGTTCTGCTCACGGGTCAGCAAGGAGAACTCCTTCTCGTGGTGGGATGTTCGGGGTTCAGGGGCGGACGACCACGTGCGGCGACTCCGGCCCCGTCCCGGCGGCGAGCCGGGAGAGCATGTCGGCGGCACCTTCGAGATCGACCTCGACGGTCGGGACCGCGCCCAGTCCGGCGGATCCGTCGGCCAGCGACGCGATCGCGGCGGAGATCGCCTCGGGCGACCGCCCCCGGACGCCCGTGACCCGCAGACCGCGCCGGATCAGCAGGCCCGAATCGAGGGGGATCGCCCCGGGCCGTTTCGGGTGGGTCAGGACCAGGCGGCCGCCGTGCCCGAGGGTGTCGAGCGCCGGCCCGAGCACGGACGGGTCGGTGCCGACGGTGTCGACGACGACATCGGCCGGCCGGTGCGTCAGGGCACCGATCCGTTCCGCGGTTGCGGCCGGGTCGTCGACGACGACCGGGAGGGCGCCGAGCGCTTCGGCCATGGCCAGCCGCTCGCGGTCGCGGGGAAGTCCGGTGACGACCACCCGGCTCGCGCCCGCCCATCGCGCCGCCGCCGCGACGGCCAGCCCGTGGTAGCCGGGCCCCATCACGACGACGGTCTCGTCCGGCCGCAGACCACCGGCCCCGGTGACCCAGTCGATCGCGTTCGCGTAGGGCAGCACCCAGGCGGCGAGCTCGTCCGTCAGGCCGGCGGGCAGGCGGTGGGTCACGGCATTGGCCGGCAGGAAGACGAATTCCCCGTTTCCCCCGGTCAGGCCCGGCCGTTCGGCCGCCGGGATCATCCCGATCCGCCGGCCGCCGCCCCAGATGTCGGTCTCCGGGCACAACCGGTACGGGCCGCGGGCGCACACCGCGCACCTCCCGCACGGCAGGTACTCCTCGAGCACGACCCGGTCCCCGGCAGCCAGCCCGCGACGCTGCGCCGTCCCCTCCCCCAGCGCCGCGACCCGGCCCACCACGTGGTGACCCAGAACGGTGGGCTCGGAGACCCCGCGCGCGAACAGCCCGACGTCGGTTCCGCAGATCCCGGACGCGGTGACCTCGAGCCAGCCCTCGCCGGCACCGGGCGGTGCCAGTTCGAACTCGCGCACCTCGCCTGTCGCGCCGGGAAGCGCCACGCTCGCCCGCGCGGTCCGAGGCAAGTCCGCCATCCGCCCACCCCTTCGCTATGTTCTATCACTGTGCGATAGCTATAAATCGTTGAGTGATAGGAGACTAGGTCGCGGCGGGAGAAGACGTCAAGGGGTACCGGGAATTGCCCGCAGGCAGGCGTGCCTTGCCGGATGGACGCGCCGAGCCCTGGGACGCGCGCGGGGCTTGGCGATCGAGGCCGTCCGCACGAGGTCCGGCCACCCGGGCCGGGCATGCCCGTCCCGGCCGTCCATTGTGGACGCTCCCGGTTCTCCGCAGCCGGGTCAGGCGGTGAGCAGCTGCTCGATCCTGCGCGCGGTGGCCATCACTTCGGTGGCGGCGAGGTCGGTGTCGAGGCCGTCGATGGCGACGACGCCGACGCTGCGCTCCAGGGTGCCCGCGCGAATGCCGGCGGCGAGCCCGACCGCGCCGCGCTCCAGTTGCCCTCGCGTGAGGCTGTACCCGTCCCGCCGGGCCTGGCGCACCGCCTCCGGCTCGCCGGGTCCTTCCGGCCGCGCGGCCAGGATCGCGATGCCCGCCGCACCCAGCGTCAGCGGGTGCCTGCTGCCGACCCGGTAGCCGACGGTCAGCACCGTGCCTTCCGGTTCGGCGACCATCGCCACCACGCATTCGCTGCCTTCCACCGCCGACAGGAACGCCGTCGCGGAGGTGCGGTTGGCCAGGTCCTGCAGCAGCGGCAGCACGTCCTGGTGGAAGTGCGGCTCGAACTTCGACGCGAGCCTCGCCAGGCCGGACGCCAGCCGGACCCGGCCGTCGTCGGTGCGCGACACCAGGCGGTGCGACTCGAGCGTGGCCACGATCCGGTAGCAGATCGCCCGGTGCACGTCGAGTTCGCGCGCCAGGTCGGCGACCGAGATCCCGGCGGGCGACTCCGCGACCACTTCCAGCGCTCGCAGACCGCGGTCGAGCGTCTGCAACGTGCTCATGCCGCCCCTCCGCTCTCGATCAGCCGAACCCCGACTCTACCGACGGGCCTTGACGCCTCCCGCTCCCCCACTTACGCTCACTGCGGTTCGCTCACCGCGACACATTGTGCGTTATCAGTAAAAGCGCAGGTCATCGAGAGGCAAAGTAGCATGAGCACAGGGGCGTGCCCGATCGATCACGGAGCAGCGGCGGCCGGAGGTTGCCCGGTCTCGCCCCGGGCGAGCGCCTTCGACCCGTTCGGCGCCGAGTACCAGGCGGACCCGCCGGCCGCGGTGCGCTGGTCCCGCGACGAGGAGCCGGTCTTCTACAGCCCGTCCCTGGGCTACTGGGTGGTCACGCGGTACGACGACGTCAAGGCCGTCTTCCGCGACAACATCACGTTCTCGCCCTCGATCGCGCTGGAGAAGATCACGCCCGTCTCCGCGGAGGCCACCGCCACCCTCGAGCGGTACGGCTACGCGATGAACCGGACGCTGGTCAACGAGGACGAGCCCGAGCACATGCCGCGCAGGCGGCTGCTCATGGACCCGTTCACCCCGCAGCGGCTCGTCCACCACGAGCCGATGGTCCGCCGCCTGGCGCGCGAGTACGTCGACCGCTTCGTCGACGCCGGCAAGGCCGACCTCGTCGACGAGATGCTGTGGGAGGTCCCGCTCACCGTCGCCCTGCACTTCCTCGGCGTCCCCGAGGAGGACATGGCGACGCTGCGCAAGTACTCCATCGCCCACACCGTCAACACCTGGGGCCGGCCCTCACCCGAGGAGCAGGTCACCGTCGCCGAGAACGTCGGCAAGTTCTGGCAGTACGCCGGCACGGTGCTGGACAAGCTGCGCAAGGACCCGTCCGGGCACGGCTGGATCCCCTACAGCATCCGCGCCCAGCGCGAGCACCCCGAGGTCATCACCGACTCCTACCTGCACTCGATCATGATGGCCGGCATCGTCGCCGCCCACGAGACGACGGCCAACGCGGCCGCCAACGCCATCAAGCTCCTCCTGGAGAACCGCGAGGTGTGGGAGGAGATCTGCGCCGATCCGGGCCTGATCCCCCACGCGGTGGAGGAATGCCTGCGGCACTCGGGTTCGGTCGCGGCGTGGCGCCGGCTGGTCACCCGCGACACCACCGTCGGCGGCGTCCCGGTCCCGCGCGGTGCGAAGCTGCTCATCGTGAACTCGTCGGCCAACCGCGACGAGCGGCACTTCGACAACGCCGACGAGGTCGACATCCGCCGGGACAACGCCACCGACCACCTGACCTTCGGCTACGGCAGCCACCAGTGCATGGGCAAGAACCTGGCCCGCATGGAGCTGCAGGTGTTCCTCGAGGAGCTCACCCGCCGGCTGCCGCACCTGGAGCTCGTGCCGGACCAGGAGTTCACCTACGTCCCCAACACCTCCTTCCGCGGCCCGGAACACCTGTGGGTGCAGTGGGATCCGGCCGCCAACCCGGAGCGGGCCGACCCCACGATCCGGGAGGCGCAGCGGCCGGTGCGCATCGGCGAGCCCTCGAAGAAGGGGATCAGCCGGACCGTGACCGTCGTGTCGGTCGACCGCGCCGCCGACGACGTGGTCGAGGTGACGCTGGCCGCGGCCAACGGCAAGCCCCTGCCGAGGTGGACCCCCGGCGCGCACGTCGACCTCGAACTCGGCGACGTGTCCCGGCAGTACTCGCTGTGCGGCGATCCGTCCACTCCGGACACCTACCGCATCGCGGTGCTGAGGGACCCGGACAGCCGCGGCGGTTCCCGTTACGTGCACGAGAACCTGCGTCCGGGCACCACCCTCCCGCTGCGCGGCCCGCGCAACCACTTCCGGCTCGACCCGACGGCCCGCCACTACGTGTTCGTGGCCGGCGGGATCGGCATCACGCCGATCATCGCCATGGCCGACGACGTCAGGGCCTCCGGCGGCAGCTACGAGCTGCACTACTGCGGCCGGGACACCTCCGCGATGGCTCTGCTCGACCGGTGCCGGCGCGACCACGGCGAGCGGCTGCACGTCCACTCCAGCGCGGCGGGGACGCGGCTCGACGTCACCGCACTGCTCGCGAACCCCGCCGAGGGCACGCAGATCTACGCGTGCGGCCCGGAACGCCTGCTCGACGCCCTGGCCGGGGCGAGCGCGCACTGGCCCGAGGACGCGCTGCACGTCGAGCACTTCACCACCACGCGGCAGGTCCTCGATCCGGCCGTCGAGCACGCCTTCGACGTCGACCTCACCGACTCCGGCCTCACGGTGCGCGTCGCCGCGGACCAGACCGTGCTCGCCGCGCTGCGCGCGGCGGGGATCGACGTGCCGAGCGACTGCGAGGAAGGCCTGTGCGGGACGTGTGAGGCCGCGGTCGCCGACGGCGAGGTGGACCACCGCGACGTGGTGCTGACCCGGTCCGAGCGGGCCGCGAACACGAAGATGATGACCTGCTGCTCACGCGCCTGCGGCGACCGGATCAGCCTCCGGCTCTGAGCTTCACTCCTCTGTGGACACTGGAAAGGAACTGACAATGACGTCAACGGTGGATCACCGCGCCCGGCCCGCCACCAGCTTCCGGCGCGTGCTCGCCGGCGGCATGGCCGGGTCGGTGCTGGAGTGGTACGACTTCGCGATCTACGGCGTGCTCGCCGCGACCGTGCTCGGCCCGCTGTTCTTCCCGGGCGGCAGCGGGGTCGTGCAGCTGCTCCTCGCGCTGGCCACCCAGGGCCTGGGCTTCGTCGCCCGGCCCCTCGGCGGGGTGGTGTTCGGGCACCTGGGCGACAAGTTCGGCCGCAAGCCCATGCTGGTGACGACGTTCCTGCTGCTGGGCACCTCCACCGCGGCGATCGGCCTGCTGCCGACCTACCACCAGGCCGGCCTGTGGGCGACCGTGCTGCTGGTCGTGCTGCGCATGATCCAGGGGTTCGCGCTCGGTGGCGAGTTCGGCGCCGCCGTGCTCATGGTCAGCGAGTACGGCGAGCCCAAGCGACGCGGCTTCTGGGCCTCCTGGCCCCAGGCGGGTGCGCCCCTGGGCACGGTGCTGGCGACCGTCGTGGTCACCGTCATCGGGGTCGTCTTCCCGGGTGACGCGTTCGACACGTGGGGCTGGCGGGTGGCGTTCCTGGTCGCGATCCCCCTGCTGGTGATCGGGTTCTGGATCCGGCGCAGCGTCGAGGAGTCGCCGGTGTTCCAGGCCGCGCAGGCCGGCGCCGGGCAGCGGGCCGCCCGGGAGAAGTCGAGCGTGCTCGAAGCGCTGGCCCGGCCCCGCGCGGTCCTGCACGGCCTGGGCATGCGGCTCGGCGAGAACATCGCCTTCTACATCTACACCGTCTTCGTCATCGCCTACGCGACGAGGTACTTCGGCTACGAGCGCGGTGACGTCGTGCTGGCCGTGACGTTCGCGTCGGTGTGCCAGTTCGCCGGCATGATCGGCGGCGGCGCCTGGTCCGACCGCGTCGGCCGCAAGATCGCGATGCTCGTGCCCGCCGTCGCGCTCGTGGTCTGGGCCCCGGTGTTCTTCTGGATGGTGCAGACCTCGAGCGTGCCGGTGCTGTGGCTCGGCGTCTGCGTGGGCGCGTTCTTCCACGGCATGCTCGCCGGGCCGGAAGCCGCCTGGATCACCGAACTGTTCCCCACCCGCTACCGCTACGCGGGCTCGTCGCTGGTGTTCCAGGGCTCGTCGATCATCGCCGGTGCGCCCGCGCCGCTCATCGCGGTGTGGCTCATCGACAGCTTCGGCGTCGGTGCGGTGGTCGGCTACCTGGTGGTCACGATGGCGATCACGGTGATCGCGGTGGCGACCAGCCGCGAGACGAAGGCCGTCGACCTCGACCGCGTCGGGTGAGCGCCCGCTGGTGCGCCGGCCCCGCCCAAAGGGGGTGAACCCACGCCGGCGGGGTTTGCCTGCGTCGCCTCAGCAGCGATGATCGGGGTGCGACGGACGCCTCGACGAGGAGGGGACGCATGACGCTCTACACCGACATCCCGACCCGCTCCGAGATCGATTCGCTGTGGCAGGACGTGGCTCCGGCCGCGGTGTCGATCTACCTCGAGACCACGCCCGCGTCGTCGGGTGAGGCGGAGCGGATCGCCTACAAGAACGCGGTCCGGGAGGCGCTGGCGCAGCTCGGGGAGGTCGGCAAGGAGGACCTCGCGGGGCTGACCGAGGAGCTGGCCGTCCTGGACGACGAGGGTTCCGAGGAGTTCTGGCGGCACCAGGCCCGCAGCCTCGCCGTGTTCGCCGGGCCCTCGTCGCTGCGCAGTTACCGGCTGCCGAACCGGCTCAAGCCGGCCGTCGTCACCGGGACGCGGTTCTTCGTCAAGCCGCTGATGCGGGCGCTGACCTTCCCGCAGGCGGCGTTCGTGCTCGCGCTCGCGCAGGGGTCGGTCCGGCTGCTGGAGGCCGTGCCGGACGCGCCCCCGCGCGAGGTGCGGGTGCCGGACATGCCCTCCGACGTGGCCAGCGCCGTCGGCAAGTCGTCGATCAAGGACCGCGCCCCGGTCCGCCGCGTGCAGGGCACCGAAGGGCAGAAGCTGCGCATGGCGCAGTTCTGCCGCCAGGTCGACAGCGCGCTGCGCGATGTGCTGCCCGGGGGCGGGGTCCCGCTGGTGCTCGCGGCGACCGAGCCGCTGGAGGGCATCTTCCGCGCGCACTGCCGGTATCCGGACCTGGTGCCGTACGGCGTGCCCGGGAACCCGGAGGGCCGCGGCGACGGCGAGCTGGTCGCCGAAGCCCGCGAGGTCCTCGACCGCTGGCACGCCGACCGGCTGGCGGAGGAGAAGCGCACCTTCGCCGACCGCTCCGAACAGGGCCGCACTTCGGTCGATGTCGCCGAGCTGGCCCTGTTCGCCACCCGCGGTGCCGTGGACACGCTGTTCGTCGACATCGACGCCGCCGTCCCCGGCTCGGTGGACGAGTTCGGCGAGGTCACCTTCGCCGGCGACGGCCCGGGCAGCGTGGTGGACGAGATCGCGCGGCGCGCGTGGCTCTCCGGCGCCCGGATCCTGGCGGTCCGGCACGAGGACGTGCCCGGCGGTGGAGACGTCGCCGGAACGTTGCGCTACGCGCCGACCGCCTGAGCGGCGCCCCCTGGGTCGGTGACCACGCGGTGCGCCGCCGTCTGGAAGCACGCGGCCGAGCGGCTCGGGGCGCGCATCCTAGGGCGTGTCTGACAAGAATTTCAGTTGCTTTCGGATGCTCAGGCGCGCGAGCGATGGTCGAAGGGATCACCGACCGGTGTCGCTGCGGCATCGCCTGACGGGGATGTGCCGGCGGTGTTCGGTCCGTGGCAGACGATCGGGACCTGGCATCGCCGGACGCCGGCGACGGCACCCGGGACACCGTCCTGCAGCGCCTGCGCACTGCCGCAGACGTGCCCCCGCCTGATGCGGCATCCGCACATCGATCGCCGCGGACGCGGCCGAGCGTCTCGGGGCGCGCATACCTAGGCGGCCGGGTACGCCCGGCCGCCCTCGGCCGGTGCGGGCATGAGCAGCCGCGCGTAGATCAGCCCCAGCAGGCCGAATCCCGCCAGGGCGGCGCCGAGTGGCCGGCCGGAGGGTTCGACCGGGGCGCAGTCCTGGTGGTCCGAGCTCCCCAGCAGCTCGGCGGGGTCGCACGGGGTTCCGGCCGGGGTGACGAACGCGGGTCCGGCAGAGAGCTCGACCACCGAGCGGAACAGGACGAACGCCCCGATCGCGATGGCCGCGACGCTGATGATCGCGACAACGGTGCGTGGGGCCACGGGCTGCTCCTCGGCTGGTGTGGAGTCGATCATTCGTCGCGCACGCCGGGGCGTTCGTTACCGCCGGCCGGCACCGTCGCCGCCGGGCCCGAAATGTCCATGATCGACGTTACCGATCCGCCGGTCAGCACGCGTTCCGCCGCCGTTCACCCGGCGGGCCGGGCGGAGTCACTTGCCGTACCTAAGTTTCTGAGGCCGACCTGTGAAGGAGCTGAGGAAACCCATGCAGACCGTCCGGGCTCGCGGGATCAGCAAGTACTTCGGTGACGTCGTCGCGCTCGACGGGGTCGACCTGGACGTGGCCCCGGGACAGATCCACGGCCTCGTGGGCCCCAACGGGGCGGGCAAGACGACCTTGCTCGGCCTGCTGCTGGGCCTCGCCGCCGCCGACGAGGGCACCCTCGAGATCCTGGGCGCGCCGGCCCCGGCCGCGCCCGGCGGTGTCGCCGGGTTCGTCGACGGGCCCGGCCTCTACCCCTCGCTGACCGCGCGCCAGAACCTGGCCGCGCTGGCCCGTCTCCGCGGTCGCGACGCGCGCACGGCCGGCATCGACGACGTGCTCGGCCAGGTCGGGCTCACCGACGTCGCCGACGACCGGGTGCGCGGGTTCTCCCTCGGCATGCGCCAGCGGCTGGGCCTCGCCGCGGCGCTGCTCACCGCGCCCCGGCTGCTGGTGCTCGACGAGCCGTCGAACGGCCTCGACCCCGCCGGCAAGAAGCACGTCCACACCGTCCTGCACCGGCTGGCGGACGAGGGCACCACCGTGGTCCTGTCCAGCCACCGCATGGACGACCTCGAGGCGTTGTGCGCCGAGGTCACCATCCTCGCCACCGGGCGGGTCGTCTTCTCCGGCCCGCTGGGCAAACTCGCGGCCGAGAGCCGGGAACTGGAGTACCGGCTGCGCACCCCCGACCCGGACGCGGCGCGCGGGATCGCCGCCGGCACCCCCGGCCTCCACCTCTGCGACGACGCGGCACGGCACGCCGGCGACGCGCTCGTGGTGCGCGCCCCGGTGCCCGCCCTCGACGACCTGGTGGCCCGGCTCGTCCGCGCGGGCATCGCGGTGCGCGAGCTCGCCCCGGTCGTCTCGCCGCTGGAAGCCGCGTTCCTCGCCCTCACCGAGCACCAGGAGTCCAGCCGATGACCGCGACCCTCCCCGCCGGCGCATCCGCCGCGCGCCCCGTCCCGGTCGCCCGCGGGTACCGCTTCGAGCTGGTCAAGCTGACCTCCCAGTGGCGGATCCGGCTGCTGGTCCTGGCGTGCTGGATCGCGCCCGCGGTGTTCGTCGCCGCGGTGAGCGTGCAGAGCTCGCTGCCGGTGGACACCCTCTTCGGCCGGTGGATGAACGCCACCGGCTGGGCGGGACCGCTGGTGGTGCTCGGGTTCGCGGGCACCTACGCGCTTCCCCTGCTGACCTCGGTGGTCGCCGGTGACGTGTTCGCCTCCGAGGACCGCCTCGGCACGTGGCGCCACCTGCTGGTGGCGGTGCGGTCGCCGGGGCGGATCTTCGCCGCCAAGGCGCTGGCCAGCCTCACGGTCATCCTCGTGCTGGTCGCCGGCATGGCCGTCTCCAGCGCCGTCGGCGGGGTTCTGGCCGTCGGCAGCCGCGGGCTGGTCGGGCTCGACGGGCACCTGCTCGCCCCGGCGGACGCGGCCGGGAAGGTGTTCCTCGCCTGGGTCTGCGTGCTCGCCCCGACCCTGGCGCTGGCCGCGATCGGCCTGCTCGGGTCCGTCGCGCTGGGACGGTCGCCGATGGGACTGCTGCTGCCCGCCGTGGTCGCGCTGGTGCTGGCGCTCACCCAGATGCTGCCGCTGCCGGTCGCGGTGCGCCTGGCCCTCCCGAGCTACGCCTTCATCGCCTGGAACGGCCTGTTCACCGCTCCCGCACAGGCCGGCCCGCTGCTGATCAGCGTCGCCACCGGTCTGGTGTGGACGGTGGTCGCGACCGCGCTGGCCTACCTGGTGTTCCGGCGCCGGGACTTCACCAACCTCACCGACGACGGCTCCGCCCGTCGCGCGCTCACCCTCGGCGCACTCCCGCTGGCCGGGCTCCTCGCCGTCACCATCGGGATCGTCGCGATCGCCGTGCCGGCCGCGGGCTCCGGGATCGGGCAGGACAAGCTCGAGCGGTCGGTCGCCACCGCGTTCGCCCACCTCTACCGCCTGCAGACCGCGCAGCTCAACCGGCCGGACGTCACCGAGGAGCAACTGGGCGCCACGGCGGCCTGCACCAAGGGGGACGGCCTGGTCGCCCCCGACGGCCCGGGCAACGACTGGCGCTGCGTCGTCTCCTGGCACCTCCCCGGCATCGAGGCCACCGGTACCGCGATCTACCAGCTCGACGTCACCCCGGACGGCCGGTTCGTGGCCGACGGCGACGGGCCGAAGGAAGTCAACGGCTACTTCCAGGTGCACACCCCCACCGGGGACACCCCGAACCCCCTCTGGCAGTTCGACGGCAGTGTCGGACTCCTCCCCACCACGAAGGGATAGTCAATGCAGGTAACACGCCGCAGACGGCGTGCCGGGACGGGCCGGCCGGGCATCCTCGGCCGGACCGGTCGCCGCACCCGGCTCGCCACGGCGGGCACGACCACGCTGGCGCTCGTCGTCACCGGCACCGGCATCGGTGTCGCCCAGACCCAGCAGTTCGGCGACGACCAGGTCGGCCAGGTCACCGACCGGGGTCAGGTCGTCTCCGCCGACCAGTACGTCGACCCGATCGGCGACCGGCTCGTCCTGAACAACGGCAAGATCATGTCGTCCACGGTCAGCCCGGACGGCACCCACCTCGCCGCCTCGATCACCGACGGCGGCCTGGCCCTGTCCATCGTGGACCTCAAGAGCTGGAAGGTGCAGCAGCTCGTCGGCAACTCCGCGTCGGCGAACCTGCGCATCCCGGGCAACGACGTGGGGCAGGAAGGCCCCACCTACTCCCCCGACGGCAAGCAGCTGTGGCTCGGCCAGACCGACGGCTACCGCAGGTTCACCGTGAACCCGGACGGCAGCGTCGCGAACCCCACCTTCGTCGCCATCCCGGCGGACGGCCCGCGCCACGCGCTCGTCGGCGAGGCCGTGTTCTCCCCCGACGGGTCCACTGTGTACTCCGCGGTCAACGGCCAGAACCGGGTGGTCGCCATCAACGCGGCGACCGGCGCGATCCAGCAGAGCTGGGCCGTGGGCAACGCGCCGCGGGACCTGGTGCAGGTCGGCACCAAGCTCTACGTCAGCAACGAGGGCGGCCGCCCGGCCCAGCCGGGTGAGTCCACGCTGAACTCCTACAACACGCAGGTCCCGGCCGACCCGGCCACCGGTGCCACCACCACCGGCACGGTCAGCGTCCTCGACCTGGCGAACCCGGCCGCCGCGCCGCGCAGCATCGACGTCGGCCTGCACCCGACGGCCCTGTACGCCAAGAACGGCGCGGTGTTCGTCACCAACACCGCCACCAACGACGTCTCGGTCATCGACACCGGCAGCGACAAGGTCGTCCAGACCATCGCCACCCAGCCGTGGCCGGAGTCGTCCGTGGGCTACGAGCCCGACGGGGTGACCCTCACCGACGACGGGCACCTGCTGGTGACGCTCGGCCGCGCCAACGCGGTCGCCGTGTACCGCTACACCAGCCCGCTCGAGCCGGTCAGCTACGTCGGCCTGCTCCCGGCCGACTACTTCCCCGCCGAGATCACCACGGTCGGCAACGACGTCCTGGTGTCCAACACCCGCGGCATCGACGCCCGCCGCCCCACCACCGCGGCCGGGCACGCCACCCACGACACGACCGCCAGCCTGCAGAAGTTCCAGCTGCCCAGCGACGCGGCCATCCACGGCTACACCGCGAAGGTCTTCCAGCAGAACGGGTGGATCGGCAACTCGGTGCAGCTCGCCAAGGACAACGGCAACAAGACGCCGGTGCCGGTGCCGCAGAAGCTCGGCGAGCCCTCGACGATCAACCACGTGTTCCTCATCGTCAAGGAGAACCGGACCTACGACCAGGTCTTCGGTGACATGCCGGAGGGCAACGGCGCCCCGGCGCTGGCGCAGTTCGGCGAGAACGTGACGCCGAACCAGCACGCGCTGGCCCGCCAGTTCGGGCTGTACGACAACACCTACGACATCGGCACGAACTCCGCCGAGGGCCACAACTGGCTGATGCAGGCCGACAACCCGGAGTACACCGAGTCCTCGGCGGGCGAGTACACCCGCAGCTACGACACCGAGGACGACGCGCTCGGCCACCAGCGGACGGGCTTCATCTGGTCCGGCGCCCAGGCGGCGGGCAAGTCGGTGCGCGACTTCGGCGAGTTCCAGCAGTTCCTGACCAAGCCGGCGGGCGCGACCTGGCAGAACCTGTACTGCGACACGAAGAACATGCAGGCGACCGGCCAGAACACCGCGTACCCGATGGTGTCGTCCTCGCCGATCCCGTCGCTCAACGACGTGTCGGTGCACGGGTTCCCGAAGTTCGACACCAGCGTGCCGGACATCTACCGGGCCGAGATCTGGAAGCGTGACTTCGCGCAGAACGGGCCGGCGAACCTGAACATGTTCTGGCTCTCCAGCGACCACACCGGTGGTCCGCCGAGCGGTGCCGCCCAGGTCGCGGACAACGACGCCGCGGTCGGCGAGATCGTCGACACGATCTCGCACAGCCCGTACTGGAAGGACTCGGCGATCTTCGTCGTGGAGGACGACTCGCAGGCCGGCCTCGACCACATCGACGGCCACCGGGCCCCGATCCAGATCATCAGCCCGTGGGCCCAGCACGGGGTCGTGGACAGCCGCTACTACTCGCAGATCACGATGATCCGGACGATCGAGCAGATCCTCGGGATCCACCCGATGAACCAGAAGGACAGCGCGGCGACCCCGATGACCGCGGCGTTCACCCAGACGCCGGACTTCACGCCGTTCACCGCGCTGCCCAACCGGACGTCGCTGACGGCGGGCCTGAAGACGCTGCCGCCGTGCGGCGCGGACGTCCCCGCGCCGCAGAACCCCACCGCCGCGGCCGTCGCGGCGGACACGGTGCCGGCGGACAAGCAGCAGGTGGCGGCCCAGTGGGCGGAGTGGCAGACTTACCAGCGGCTGACCGGTCCGGACGCGGTGCCGGACTTCGCCAACCCGGCGCAGATGGACCACTTCACGTGGTACCAGACGCACGGATGGGCCCAGCCCTACCCCGGCGAGGACCGGATCTACGCCCCGGAGCAGGTCCCGGGCGCCTACATCCCGTCGTCGGAGTCCGACGGCTGATCCACCCCGCGAGGTGACCCCTGGCCGGCCCCGCCGGCCAGGGGTTTTCCACGTCCGGGCGGTGGTGGCTGGTGGGCCGGTTCCGGCACGGGACCTCGTTCACGCCGGATCGCCGATCGCGAGGACCGGCGCCCGTGGCCGCCGCGGGTTCCGGGGACCCCCGCCCGTGATCGGGGCCGGTCGCGGATTTTGACGAAATCTTGAGCACCGTCCACCCGGGACTCCGGGGCCGGTTCGTGCCGACAATGACCCATGGTCCTCGCACGGGAACGGGACGCCGCCACACCGGCCCTGCCGGAGGAGTCGCTCGGCTATGTGCTCAAACGGATCCTGCTCGGGCGGCCGCTGATCACCAGCCGCCTGCACGCCGAGCGGCTGTCCAATCCGGTAGCGCTGGGCGTGCTGTCGCCGGACGCGATCTCCTCCTCCGCTTACGGCACCGAGGAGATCCTGCTCGAACTGCTGCCCTACGCCGGGTTGGCGGCATTCGCCCTGGTTATCCCGATCACCGGGATCATCCTGTTCATCCTGGTGCTGGTGACCCTGTCCTATCGGCAGGTCGTGGTGGCCTACACGCGCGCGGGCGGCTCCTACATCGTCGCGCGGGACAACTTCGGGCCACGGTTCGCGCAGGTCGCCGCCGCGGCGCTGCTGATCGACTACGTGGTCACCGTCGCCGTGCAGACCGCCGCCGGCACGGTCGCGGTGGCGTCGGCCGTCCCGGCGCTCGGCCCCTACCACCTGGAGATCACGATCGGGATCGTGGCGCTGCTGTGCTACGTCAACCTGCGCGGTCTGCGCGAGGCCGGCCGGCCGTTCGCGATCCCCACGTACTTCTTCGCCGGCATGGTCGGGCTGATGATCGTGGTGGGCGTGGTGCGCGCGGCGCTGGGAAGCCTGTCCCGCTACGACCCGGCCCAGCTGCCCGGCACGGTCGCCGTGCACCAGGGCAACGGTCTGGTGATGGGCGCGACGGTCCTGGTGGTGCTGCGGGCGTTCGCCAACGGCGGGTCGTCGCTGACCGGTGTCGAGGCGATCTCCAACACGGTGAGCGCGTTCCGCAAGCCGCAGGGCCGCAACGCGCGGCTCGTGCTGACCGTGATGGCGTCGATCCTCGGGTTTCTCGTCGCCGGGGTGTCCTTCCTGGCATTCGTCACCCACGCGACCCCGTACGCGGACGGGTATCCTTCGGTGCTGTCGCAGGAGGCCCGGCTGGTGTTCGGCCACGGCGCGGTGGGCACCGTGCTGTACGGCGCCCTGCAGGCCGCCTCCGCCCTGATCCTCTACACCGGCGCGAACACCAGCTTCAACGGGTTCCCGTTCCTGGCGAGTTTCGTCGCCGAGGACCGGTTCCTGCCGCGGCAGCTGACCCGGCGCGGGCACCGGCTGGTGTTCTCCAACGGCATCCTGGTGCTGGCGGCACTGTCGATCGCGCTGCTGCTGGTCACCGGGGGGTCGGTCAACGGCCTGGTGCCGTTCTACGCGATCGGGGTGTTCACCGGGTTCGCGGTCGCCGGGTTCGGCATGACCCGCCACCACCTGCGGCTCCGCGAACCGGGCTGGCGACGCCGGCTCGCGATCAACCTCTCGGCCGGCGTGCTCGCCACGGTCGTCGTCGGCATCTTCGCGGTCGCGAAGTTCACCGAGGGCGCGTGGCTCATCGTCGTGGTGTTCCCGGTGCTGGTGTTCGTGCTCATCCGGCTCAACCGCGAGTACCGGCTGGAGGAAGCGGTGCTGGACCGGGTCCGGGACGACCCCGCCCGTGCGACGAACTACGCGCGGCACCAGGTCTTCATCCTCGTCAACACCGCCGACCTCGCGGTGACGGAAACCGTGCGGTACGCGCGCAACCTGCGCGGATCGGAGCAGACGGCGGTGCACTTCATGCTGGACCGGGTGCACGCCGAACGCCTGCAGCAGCGGTGGCAGCGGCTCGGCCTGGACCTGCCACTGCGCATTGTGGACTGCCCGGACCGGCGGCTCAGCCGCGCCGCGCAGAAACTGGTCGCCGAGGCCGCCCGCGAGCACGACACGGGTGTCACCGTGCTGCTGCCGCGGCGCACGTACTCCCCCGTGCTGGGCCGCTTGCTGCACGACCGCACCGCCGACCGGATCGCCAAGGGCGTCAGCCAGGTCGACCACGCCGCGGCCACCATCGTGCCGTTCGACGTGCAGCGGCGGATCCGGCGCTTCTTCCCGGAGCTACCGGAGGAACGCGTCACCGCCGCGGTCGAGCGGCTCGCCGACCGCATCGCCGGCACCCCGGCCGCCGCCGACCTCGCGGAAACGCCGCCGCCCCCGCCCGATGTGGTGCCCATCGCCGCGCTGCGCGAGGGCCGGGCGGCCACGATCGCCGGGCGTCTGCACGAGCTGCGGCTCGTCCACACCGACCACGAACCCCGGCTGGTCGGCCGGCTCGTCGACGCCACCGGCGAGGTCACCGTCGAGTTCGCGCCCTCCGCCCGCGGCCTGGAGGTCGGGCGCCTGCTGCGCGTCACCGGCGAGGTCGGCGCCGGGGACGACGGTCTGGTGGTGCACGAGGCGCGGCACCGCATCCAGCCCGAACCCGGCGACGAGACGTGACCGGGGTCGCGGACTCACAGCGAATTTTCCACGGACGTGCTGGGCTGGACCGCGGGAGCGGACGAACGAGGGAGCGATGGCGGGCGGCAACAGGAAGCGGGGCGGGGTGCGGCGCCGCGGCGTGACGACGGCGAAGGTCGCGGTGGGCCTGGTCGCCGCGCTCGTGCTGGCCGCGGCCGGGTACGGGTGGGCGTCGCTCCACGGCCTGGTGTCCGGGCTGCGCGTCTCGCAGGCGCTGGCCGGTGAGGCGACCTCGTCCAATGGCGACACCAACATCCTCGTCATGGGCCTGGACTCCCGGCTGGACGAGAACGGCAACCCGCTGCCGCGCAGCATCTACGACGCACTGCACGCCGGGGACCAGCAGGACGGCGGCTACAACGCCAACGTGCTGATGCTGTTGCACGTCCCCGGCGACGGCAGCAAGGCCACCTCGATCTCCATCCCCCGCGACGACTACGTCGACCTGGCCGGCTGCCCGGACGAGCAGTGCAAGGGCAAGATCAAACAGGCCTACGGCCTGGCGTTCGACGCCCGCGCCAGGCAGCTGGCCGCCCAGGGCGTGACCGATCCCGCCCAGCGCGAACAGCAGGCGCGGGAGGCCGGCCGCAAGGCGGAGATCGACACCGTGCGCCAGTTCCTCGGCGGCGTCCCGATCGACCACTTCGTCGAGGTCACCCTGGTCGCGTTCTTCCAGATCGCCCAGGTCGTGCAACCCATCACGGTGTGCGTCGACGAGGACACCCAGGACAGCTACTCCGGGGCCGACTTCCACCGGGGACCGCAGCAGATCGACGCCCAGCAGGCGGTGGCGTTCGTCCGGCAGCGCCGCGACTACGTCCACCCGTCGCTGAACTTCACCGATCTGGACCGGGAACGCCGCCAGCAGGCGTTCATCGCCTCCCTGGCCTACCAGCTCAAACAGGCCGGCACCTTCGCCGACCCCGCCAAACTCCAGGGCATCCTGAACGTCGCCGAGCAGAACACCGCGGTGGACCAGGGCCTCGACCTGCTCGGCCTGGCGCGGCAGGCGTCCAGCCTCACCAGCGGGAACGTGACGTTCGTGACCCTGCCGATCGACCACTTCGGCAAGGACCCGGCCGGTGAGGACGTCAACATCGTCGACCTCGCCCGGGTCCGGGCCACGGTCGCACACCTGCTGGGCACCCCGGTCGCCCCGGCCGCGTACCGCAGCGCACCGGTGACCGTCGACGTGGTCGACGCCGCCGGCCGCGACGGGCTCGCGCGGCAGGTGGAGCAGGCGCTGTCCGGGCGCGGCTACAACACCGGCAGCACCACCACCGACACCCGCCACCTCGCTCGGTCGGTGATCTACTACGGCAGCGGCGAATCGGCGGCCGCCGCCGCGATCGCCGCCGCCCTCGGCGGGCTCCCGGCCGAGCCGGACGCCGATGTGCCCGCCGGGCACGTGCGGGTGGTGCTCGGCACCGCGTTCGCCCTGCCGGCCACGCCCTCGCCGTCGTCCACGGCACCGGCCCCGGGGGACTCCGCCGACCCCCTGCCGGCGCTCACCGGTGGCGGCATCCCGTGCGTCAAGTGAATGACCACAATGGTCCCAGCCGGACGGTCGCTGAGGGGACGCTGAGAACGCCGCCCGCCGGGGTCCACCGACCACGACGCGGCGATCATTAGAGTCGGCGCCATGCGCGAACCCCGGAACCCGATGGAACGCCGCGCCTTCTTCGGGATGCTGGCGCTGGGCGCGGCCACGGTCATCACCGGGTGTTCCAGCGACACCACCACACCCACGCCAGCGTCGGCCACCCCGCCGGCACCACCCAGCGGTACCGACCCGGACGTGCCGGCCGACACCGGCACCGGCGGTCCGACCCGCGTGCTGAGCAAGGGACCGGCCGCGGGACACCAGATCGCCCTCACCGTGGACGACGGCTACGACAACGCGGTGGTCGCCGGGTACGTCGCGTTCGCGCAGCGCACCGGGATCCACCTGACGTTCAGCCCCAACGGCCTGTACGCGCATGCCTGGGCACCGCACGCCGCCACGCTCAAACCGCTGATCGAGGCGGGCCAGGTGCAGATCATCAACCACACCTACAGCCACCACGACCTGCGCGCGATGACTGACGCCCAGATCCGCGCCGAGCTCGACCGCAACGACGAGTGGGTCAGCACCACCTTCGGCACCCGCACCACCCCCTACTACCGGCCGCCGTTCGGGTTCCACAACGCCCACGTCGACGGGATCGCCGCCGAGCTGGGCTACCGCAACACGGTGATGTGGAACGGCTCCTACGGCGATTCGAAACCCGTCACACCGGACTACCTGATGTCGCAGGCCCGCAGGTACCTGCAGCCCGGGACCATCCTGCTCGGCCACGCCAACCACCCCACGGTGCTCGGGCTGCTCGACCAGATCGCCGACCTCATCCGGGAACGCCACCTCACCCCGGTGACGTTGCGGGAGATGTTCCCGGCAGCCGACCACTGAAGCGGCCCGCTCGCGCGGGCGAAGGGCGTTTCGCTGGGCGGTGGGGCGGGAAAGTCAGCGGCGTGCACGCACCTCATCTCGGCGGGGTCGGCGCCTACACCGCCGGCACCGTGCTCGCGGTCGCCGCGGCCGTGTTGTTCGCCGTGGGTTCCGTGCTGCAGCACGAGGCCCTGTCCGGCCGGGCGGTCGAGCTGCGGGTCATGCTGCGGCGCCCGATGTGGCTCGGCGGGCAGGCCGCGACCGCCTCGGGCAGCCTCGTCCAGGTGGCCGCGCTGGCGCTGGCGCCGGTGTCGATCGTGCAGCCGCTGCTCGCCGGTGCGATGGTGATCGCGCTCGTCGTGCGGGCCGTGTGGGACCGCTGCCTGCCCCGCCGCGGGGAGGTGCTCGGCGCGGCGTGCACCGTGGGCGGGCTGACCGCGTTCCTGCTGACGGCGCGCCCGGCGCAGGGCCGCCCCGACCACCTGCCCAGCCCCGTCGCGGTGCTGGGTGTGGTCGCCGGGGTGGTGATCCTGATCGGGGCCGCCGCCCGCACCCGCCGCGGCGCCGCTCCGGCCGCCGTCGTGTGCGGCGTGTGTGCCGGGATCGCGGCCGGGTGCGGAGCCGTGCTGATCTCGGCCGCGTTCAAGCAGGCCGGCCACGACGGCAATCCCCTCACCAGCGTCGCGTTCTGGTTCCTCGTGGTCGCGGCGGTGGTGGCGGCTGTGGCGGCACAGGTCGGCAGCCAGCAGGCGTATTCACGGGGCGCGCTCGCGTGGTCCCTGCCGGCGCTGACCGTGCTCGATCCACTCGCCGCGATCCCCGCCGCGCGGCTGCTGCTCGGCGAGCGGCTCGAGCCCGGGCACGCCGCGGCGTGGGGACCGGCCGCGCTGGTCGCCGTCGTCGGCGTAGTGCTGCTGGCGCGCACGGGCGAGACGTGCCGCCGCCCGCTCCTGCGGCCGGGGGCCGGGGCCGCGGGACGGGTCAGCGCGCGGCGGCCACCGTGACGATCTTCACCACGACCAGCACCGTCGCGACCAGCAGGTAGCCGCGCAGCGCGGTCATCCCGGCGCGGCGCGCGGTGGACATGACCGGCCGCGGCAGGGTGTCCAGCGGCGGCATGCGCCAGCGGTCACGCCCGGTCCGGTCGACCACCGGCCCGCGCGTGCGGCGCAGCGCGGCGGCGCCGGCGGCGACCAGGCCGAGCGCGGCGCCGCCGGTCATGATCGCCTCGATCGTGCCCGCGGTGATGTCCGGGAACAGCACCGACACGGTGAGCACGAGCGACAGCACCACCAGCACCCCGGCCACCGCGGCGGTGAACAGGGTGGTGCGGCGGCTGTTCACCCACGGCCCGAGCACGGCCCGGTCGTTGCACAGCAGCAGCAGGAACACCGTCGCCGACGGCAGCAGCACCCCGGCCAGGGCTTGCACGCCTTCGGTGAGCAGCCCGAGCGGGGAGCCGGGGATCAGCACGATCACCGCGGCGGCGATCACGAGCCCGGCGTACACGGCGTAGAAGCCCCGGGCACCACGGACTCCGCGGTGCAGCGAGTGGTTGACGCCGAACACGTCGCCGATGGCGTACGCGGTGGACAGCGACACCGCGAACGCCCCGATGACCGACGCGTCGAGCAGCGCGACGGCGAACAACACCCCGGCGAGGTGCCCGGCGTGCGCGGCCAGGCCGTGCGCGACGCCCGCGGCGTCGGTGAACCCCCCGGAGATCGTCGCCGCCGAGCCCGTGATCGCCGCCGCACCCACGACGACCACGACGATGCCGATCCACAGGTCGGCCTTCTCGTAGCGCAGGAACCGCGGGGTGATGCGCTTGTCGATGACGTAGGACTGCTGGAAGAACAGCTGCCACGGGGCGACCGTGGTGCCGACGATCCCGATGATCAGCAGCATCACCGTGGACAGCCCGCCCGGGCCGCCCGGCAGCGCCGGAACCGCGAACCCGGTCAGCATGTCCGAAGGGGACGGATGCGCCAGCAGGTAGATCGGCACCAGCAGCAGCGACGCCGCGCACAGGGTGATCGCGATCCGCTCGAACCGGCGGAACGACCCGGTGAACGCCGAGGCGATGATCACCGCGGCGGCGAGGAGGACGGACGCGACCCGCGGCAGGCCGAGGTAGCCGGTGGCGAGGGTGATGCCGATGAACTCGGTGACCAGGGTCAGCGCGTTGAGCAGGAACAGGTCGATCACGCTGAACGCGCCCCAGAACCTGCCGAACCGGGCGAAGATCAGCCGGGCGTGCCCGACTCCGGTCACCGCGCCCAGGCGCAGCACCATTTCCTGGTTGACGTAGAGCACGGGAACGAGCAGCAACAGCGTCCACAGCAGGTGGGTGCCGTAGTCCTGGCCGGCCTGCCCGTAGGTGGCGAACGCACCGGCGTCGTTGTCGCCCACCATGACGATCAGGCCGGGACCGACGATCGCCAGCAGGGTCTTCAGCTTCGCGGACAGGCCACGGCGGGCGCCGTCGTCACCGGCGCGGATGGTGCCCAGCGCGCCGCGGATGTCACCGACGTGGGCGTCGTCGAGCACGGACGGACGGACCGGGACAGTGGTGCCGGACATGACGGGACCTCCTGACCCCCAGCACGTGGGGAGGTGGAGACACCCGGCGGATCAGCCCCGCGCGCGGCGAGGGGTCACCGGATGCCGGAAGGGTGCGAGGACACGCGGGAACCGGGCCTGCGACGGCCCGGACTACTGCAACTGCAATCCATGTCTCTCGCCTCCCTCCGGCACATCCACGCGGCGCGATTCCGCCGCGGTCACAAAACCCGGACCGACTATACGCATCCACGCGCCGGCGACCATCCGCGTGGGACCGCGATCACACGGTCAGTTTTAGCCGACCTGGACTGAGCCGTTCGCGCTGTACCAGGTGATGGTGCCGTTCTGGAAGTCGTTGCGGCGGCCGCCCGGAACGCCGTATTCGTCGCTCGTGGGATACCGCAGCGGGCTGGTCTCCCACCCGAGGGAGGCCCATTTGTCCCGGATCGCGCCGTACAGCGACCACGCCCCGGTGGCGCCGGTCCAGTAGATCGAGGCGCTGTTGGTGAAATGGTTGTAGCGACCGATTCCGTCCGGGGTGGTGGATTCGTCCGTGGTCGGGTAGCCGAGCCCGGTCTCCCAGCCCCGCGCGGCCCATTTCGACCGGATCGCGCCCTGGATCGCATGCGCACCACTGTTCGGCGACCAATAGATCGACGCCCCCGCAGCCAGACTGAAATGGTTGTAGCGACCCACTCCGTCCGGGGTGGTGGATTCGTCCGTCGTCGGGTAGCCGAGCCCGGTCTCCCACCCCAGCGCCGCCCATTTCGACCGAATCGCACCCTGGATCGCATGCGCACCACTGTTCGGCGACCAGTAGATCGACGCCCCCGCAGCCAGACTGAAATGGTTGTAGCGACCGACACCGTCCGGCGTGACCGATTCGTCCGTCGTCGGATAACCAAGCCCGGTCTCCCACCCCAGCGCCGCCCATTTCGACCGGATCGCACCCTGGATCGCATGCGCACCACTGTTCGGCGACCAGTAGATCGACGCCCCCGCAGCCAGACTGAAATGGTTGTAGCGGCCCACTCCGTCCGGCGTGGCCGTTTCGTCCGTCGTGGGGTAGCCGAGCTTCTGCTCCGCGCCCAGCGCGAGCCACTTCGTGCGGATGTCGCCGCCGACGAGGTGCGCGCCCGTGTTCGGGGTGTAGTAGAGCGAGGAACCGCCGAACGCGCTGTACTGGCCGGCGCCGTCGGAGGTGGCGGTGGTGTCGCTCGTGGGGAACCCGATGGCCGCGGGGCCGCCGAGTTGCCGGTAGCGGTCGAGGACCGGCCCGGTCACCGCGTGGGCACCGGTGCCCGGCGAGTAGAAGATCGTGCCGTGCTCGTAGTCCTGCCCCCACCCGGACGCGACGACGTACTCGCCGCCGACCGGTTGTCCCAGGCTGGAGCTGCTTCCGCCGAGCGCGGCGTAACGGGCCTGGATCTGGTCCGGGGTGTCCCCGGTGGTGAAGGTCGCGAGGTCGGTCGCCGAGCCGTTGAAGACGTCCTGGTCACCGGGGAAGGTGCCGGACGTCGCGTACTGGAAGAAGGTGTAGGCGCTCCACGAGGCGGGGATCGTCGGGGGGCCGCCGGCGTCGGAACTGCTCGGTGCGATCCACAGTGGATCGTTGCCGAACGCCGCCGAGTTCGCCGTGCAGGTGGACCACCACCCGTTGGTGGTGTAGATGACCGGCCACCTGTTGGTGCGGTCGTGGACCGTGGTGGCGAAGTCGCTGATCCACGCGGCGACCTGGGCCGGGGTGAGGTTGTAGCACCAGCCGGCCCAGTCCGCCGTGCCGTACGGGTTGTACTCGATGTCCAGCACCGGCGGCAGGGTCCGGCCGTCGGCGACCCAGCCGCCGCCGTGCGCGAGGAAGAACGTGGCTTGCGCCGCCCCGCTGGAGTCGCTCGGCAGGGCGAAGTGGTAGGCGCCCCGGGCGAGTCCCGCGTTCGCCGAACCGCTGTAGTTGGCGGCGAACTGCGGATCGGTGTAGCCGGTGCCCTCGGTCGCCTTCAGGTACGCGAACTTCGCCCCGTTCGCCGCCGCCGCGGCCCAGTCCACCGCGCCCTGGTAGTGCGAGACGTCCAGACCGGGCGTCCCGGCCGGCGCGGTGGTCGCCTGGGTGGCCGCGAAGGGCCGCGCCGCCGTCGGCGAATGTCCGGTGGATCCGGCGAAATCGGTGTCCGGGTGGGCCGGCCCCGTCGCACCGCTTGCCACGGCGGGCACCGGCCCGGCCACCACGAGGGCGAACACCACGAGCGCACGCGTCCAGCGCACGGCGACCTCCACGAGGAACGGGAATCCGAGTTCGACCGAACGCGGCGATCGGAACCCTAAACCGTCCCCGGTCCACTGTGGAAATCGGACACCCCACGGCCGTCAGGGAAACACCGGACGGTCGGAAACTTCCCGACAGCGACGGCCGGAACCCTGCTCCGAACGGAGCAGTGGATCGTGGCATTCGGGGTCCTTTGAGGACCGCCCGCCGCGGATCGGTCCCGGTTCGCCCGCGGTGACCGGCGCGACGCCGCGCGTCCCGGCGTGGTTCG
The DNA here is from genome assembly GCF_030814215.1 of Amycolatopsis thermophila. Lineage (NCBI taxonomy): Bacteria > Bacillati > Actinomycetota > Actinomycetes > Pseudonocardiales > Pseudonocardiaceae > Amycolatopsis > Amycolatopsis thermophila. Next base: position 7,180,265 of record NZ_JAUSUT010000001.1, read on the forward strand.
CTCTGCGCCGGGCGGCGACGCGAGGCAGGATGACGCGGTGAGCGAGCCGTCCTTCACCCTCGTCCAGCTGCGCTACTTCGAGGCGGCCGCGCGGCACCTGAGCATGACCGCCGCCTCGCGGGAGCTGCTGGTGTCGCAGTCGGCGGTCTCCACCGCGATCGCCCAGCTCGAGCGTGAGCTCGGGGTGCAGCTGCTGCTGCGCCACCACGCCCGCGGGCTCAGCCTCACCACCGCCGGGCAGGCGTTCCACCAGCGCGTCCTGGACTTCCTCGCGCACGGGGCCGAGCTGGTGGAAGCCGCCCGGCAGGCGGGCACCGAGCTGGTGGGCCCGCTGACCATCGGCTGCTTCACCACCCTCGCGCCGTTCCGCCTGCCCGGCCTGCTCGCCGAGTTCGAGAACCGCCACCCGCAGGTGCGCGTGTCGTTGCGGGAGGGCGAGCACTCGGCCCTGAAGGCGGCGCTGCGCAGCGGCGAGTGCGAGGTCGCCCTGCTCTACGGCTACGACCTCGACGACGACATCGACCGCGAGGTGGTCGACACCGCACCGCCCTACGTGCTGGTCTCCCCCGGCCACCGCCTGGCCGCGCGGAAGGAGGTCGCGCTCGCCGACCTGGCGGGCGAGCCGATGGTGCTGCTCGACCTGCCGCACAGCCGCGAGTACCTGCAGTCGGTGCTGCGCGGTGCCGGTGTGGAACCGCAGATCCGCCACCGCACCACCGGCTACGAGACCGTGCGGGCACTCGTCGCGCACGGCCACGGTTTCGCGTTGCTGAACCAGCGCCCGCCCGCCGAATCGACCTACGCGGGTGAGCGCGCCGTTCCGCTCGCCCTGACCGACGACGTCGCGTCGCTCGAGATCGTCGTCGCCTGGATGCGCGGGGTGCGCCTGACCCGGCGGGCCCAGGAGTTCGTGACGCTGTGCCGGCAGCTGTACGCCCACCGGTAGCATCGCCAAAACTGATCCAATAGGGCAAAAACATCTGTTGGACAGAACCTCGGGGTGAGCCGCACGCTGAACCGATGACCGTCCACCAGCGAATCCGGCCGTTCAACACACGCGACACCTACCCGGAGCAGAACCTCGACAACGACCTGTGCCAGGCGGTCGTGGCCAACGGCACCGTCTACGTCCGCGGGCAGATCGGGCAGGACCTCGACACCAGCGAATCCGTCGGCATCGGCGACGCGGCGGCGCAGGCCGAGCAGGCGATGGCGAACATCAAGATGCTGCTCGAGGAAGCCGGCAGCCGGATGGAACACCTGGTCAAGCTGACGATCTACCTGATCGACCCGCGCTACCGCGAGGCCGTCTACCGGGTCGTCGGCGCGTGGACCCGGGGCGTGCACCCGATCTCGACCGGTGTCGTCGTCTCCGCGCTGGCCCGGCCGGAGTGGCTGTGCGAGATCGACGCCATCGCCGTCATCCCCGAGGGGGAACGATGACCTTCTCGCTGGTGGCCCGCGACGGCGACCGGTTCGGGATCGTCGCCAGCTCGTCCAGTCCGGCCGTCGTGGCCCGGGTCGCGCACCTGCGCCCGGGTGTCGGGGCGGCCGCCTCGCAGAACGTCACCGACCCCCGGCTCGGCACGAAGCTGCTCGACCGGCTCGCCGAGCACGGCGACGCCGGACGCGCACTGTCCGAAGTGACCGGTTCGGCCGAGAACATCGGCTACCGGCAGCTGACCGTCCTGGGCCGCACCGGTCCCGGGGTCGCCTACAGCGGCGCGAAGACGCTGGGCACCCACGCGACGGCGACCACCGACGGCGCCGTGGCGGCGGGCAACATGCTGTCCGGCGCGCACATCCCCGAGGTGATGCTCGACGCCTTCGCCGCCGCCACCGGCCAGCTGGAGGAGCGGCTCGTCGCCGCGCTGCGGGCGGCCGTCGCCGCCGGCGGCGAGGAGGGCCCGGTGCGCTCGGCGGGCCTGGTCGTCGTGGCCGATGTCGACTGGCCGGTCACCGACCTGCGGGTGGACTGGGCCGACGACCCGGCCGACCGCCTGGCCGAGGTGCTCGACGTGTGGTTGCCCCAGCGCGACGACTACGTCCGCCGCGGCCTCGACCCGGCCGCCGCGCCCTCCTACGGCGTGCCCGGGGACCGGTGATGACGGCGCTGAAGGCCGCCGCCCGCGAGCGCATCGAACGGCACGCCGGCGAGCTGATCGGGTTGTCCGAACGGCTGCACGCCGATCCCGAGACGGCCTGGGAGGAGCACCGGGCCGCGGCGATGGTCCCGGAGCTGCTCGACCGGGCCGGGTTCGCGGTGACCTCGGCCTACCTCGGCCTGGCCACCGCGTTCCACGCCCGGTTCGGCAGCGGCCCGACCCGGATCGCGCTGTGCGCCGAGTACGACGCGCTCCCCGGTCTCGGGCACGCCTGCGGCCACAACCTCATCGCGGCGAGCAGCGTCGGCGCCGCGCTGGGCCTGGCCGCGGTCGCCGACGAAGCCGGGCTCACCGTCGAGGTGTACGGCACGCCCGCCGAGGAGGGCGGGGGCGGCAAGATCGAGATGCTCGACCGCGGCGCCTTCGCGGGCGTGGACCTCGCCATGATGGTCCACCCCGCGCCGGTCGACGTCGCCGAGGCGCGGCCGTTCGCGGTGAGCCATTCGAAGATCTCCTACACCGGCCGGTCCGCGCATGCCGCGGCGTACCCGGAGGCCGGGATCAACGCCGCTGACGCGTTCACCGTCGCGCAGGTCGCGATCGGGCTGCTCCGCCAGCAGCTGCCGTCCTCGGCGCGCGTGCACGGCGTCGTCACGCACGCGGGCGACGCGCCCAACGCGATCCCCGAGCGCGCCACCGGCCGCTGGTACGTGCGGGCGGAGACGCTGGCGGAACTGGCCGAACTCGAACCGCGCGTGATGCGCGCGTTCGAGGCGGGCGCACTGGCGACCGGCTGCGAGCTGGCGGTCGAGCCGGAGAGCAAGCCCTACGCCGAGTTCCGCGCGGACGAGACGGCACTGGCCGACTACCGCGCGAACGCCCTGGCGCTCGGCCGCGAGTTCGCCCCGCCGGGCACCGCCGCCCGGATGAACCGCGCCTCGACCGACATGGGCAACGTCTCCCAGGTCGTCCCGGCGATCCACCCCTACATCGGCATCGGGTCCCTGCCCGCGACCAACCACCAGCGCGAGTTCGCCGCGTTCTGCGTCGGCGCCACCGCGCAGCGGGCCCTCCAGGACGGCGCCGTGGCACTCGCCTGGACCGGGCTCGACCGCGCGGCCCGGCGGGAGGCGCGCTGATGGGCCGGCCCTTCCGGACCGAGCACGACCTGCTCGGCGAGATCAGCGTGCCCGCCGGGGCCTACTACGGCGCCCACACCGCGCGAGCGCTGGTCAACTTCCCGATCACCGGCGAGACGCTGGCCGCCCGGCCGCACCTGATCGCCGCGCTCGCCACGGTGAAGCAGGCGGCGGCCGCGGCCAACGCCGAACTCGGGGCGCTCGACCAGCGCCGGGCCGGCGCCATCCAGGCCGCCTGCGCCGAGATCCGCGCCGGGGCGCTGCGGGAGGAGTTCGTGGTCGACCTGATCCAGGGCGGCGCGGGCACCTCGACGAACATGAACGCCAACGAGGTGATCGCCAACCGGGCCCTCGAACTGCTCGGCCACGACCGCGGCGACTACGCCGTGGTGCACCCGCTCGACCACGTCAACCTGGGCCAGAGCACCAACGACGTCTACCCCACCGCGGTCAAGCTCGCCCTCGACCGCTACCTCGCCGGCTTGCTCGGCGCACTCGGCGATCTCCGCGGAGCCTTCGCCGCCAAGGCGTCGGAGTTCGCGGACGTGCTGAAGATGGGCCGCACGCAGCTGCAGGACGCGGTGCCGATGACGCTCGGCCAGGAGTTCGCGGCCTTCGCCGCGACCCTCGCCGAGGACGAACAGCGCCTCGCGGAGGCACGGCTGCTGCTGCACGAGCTCAACCTCGGCGGCACCGCGATCGGCACCGGGCTCAACGCCCGCCCCGGCTACCGCGACCTCGCGGTCGGGCACCTCCGGTCACTCACCGGCATCGCCACGCTGGTGTCCGCGCCGGACCTGGTCGAGGCCACCGCCGACGTCGGCGTGTTCGTGCAGCTGTCCGGTGTGCTCAAACGGGTCGCGGTGAAGCTGTCGAAGATCTGCAACGACCTGCGCCTGCTGTCCTCCGGTCCGCAGGCGGGGTTCGGTGAGATCACCCTGCCCGCGCGGCAGGCGGGTTCGTCGATCATGCCCGGCAAGGTCAACCCGGTGATCTGTGAGGCGGTCAACCAGATCGCGTTCGAGATCATCGGTCACGACGTCACCGTCACCCTCGCGGCCGAGGGCGGGCAACTGCAGCTCAACGCCTTCGAACCGATCATCGCGCGCGCCCTGACCGCCGGGCTCGGCCACCTCACCGCGGGCCTGGGCGTCCTCACCGAGCACTGCGTGCGCGGCATCACCGCCCACCGCGAACACCTCGCCGCCACCGTCGCCGCCTCCACCGGGCTGGTGACCGCGCTCGGTCCCGCGCTCGGCTACGAGACCGCGAGCGCCCTCGCCCTGGAAGCGCACCGCACCGGCCGCCCGGCGCTGGAGCTGGTGCGCGAACGGGGACTGCTCACCGAAGACCGCCTGCGCGCCTTGACCACCCCCGAGGCGCTCACCGGCAGGCGCAGCGCCTGACCGTCCACACTCGACAGAACTGGAGTTGTCCGATGCCGAGCGAAGAAGTCGACGTCCTCGTCGTGGGTGCCGGCCAGGCCGGCCTCGCCATGAGCGAGCACCTGAGCGACTGCGGTGTGCCGCACCTGGTCCTGGAACGGCACCGGATCGCCGAACGCTGGCGGTCGGAGCGGTGGGACTCGCTGGTCGCGAACGGGCCCGCGTGGCACGACCGCTTCCCCGGCCTGGAGTTCGGCGACCTGGCCCCGGACGCGTTCGCGTCGAAGGACCAGATCGCCGACTACTTCGAGGCCTACGCGGAGAAGATCGCCGCGCCCGTCCGGACCGGGGTCGAGGTGCGGTCCGTGCGCCGCCACGCCGGACGGCCCGGTTTCCACGTGCGGACCTCGCAGGGCTCGATCGACGCCCGGTTCGTCGTCGCCGCCACCGGGCCGTTCCAGCGGCCGGTGGTGCCACCGATCGTGCCCGGCGAGGCCGGGCCTGCGCAGATCCACTCCAGCTCCTACAAGAACCCGGAGCAGCTGCCGGACGGCGCCGTGCTCGTGGTCGGGGCCGGGTCGTCCGGGGTGCAGATCGCCGAGGAACTGCACCGGTCGGGACGGCGGGTCTACCTGTCCGTGGGCCCGCACGACCGGCCGCCGCGCCGGTACCGCGGGCGCGACTTCTGCTGGTGGCTCGGGGTGCTCGGCAAGTGGGACGCCGAAACCCCGCCGAGGGGCGCGGAACACGTGACCATCGCCGTCAGCGGCGCGCGCGGCGGCCACACCGTCGACTTCCGCGCCCTCGCCGCGCTCGGCATCACCCTCGTCGGCCGGACCGGCTCCTACGCGGACGGGACGATCCACTTCAGACCGGACCTGGGCGCCAACATCGCGGCCGGTGACGCGAACTACCTGTCGCTGCTGGACGAAGCCGACGCCTACGTCGAGCGCAACGGCCTGGACCTGCCGGAGGAACCCGAAGCGCGCGAGCTGGGACCCGACCCGGCGTGCGTGACCGACCCCCTGCTCGAACTCGACCTGGCCGCCGCCGGAGTCGGCTCGATCGTGTGGGCGACCGGGTTCGCCGTCGACTACGGCTGGCTGCAGGTCGACGCGTTCGACGAGAACGGCAAGCCGGAGCACCGGCGCGGGGTGTCCACCGAGCCGGGTGTGTACTTCCTGGGACTGCCGTGGCTGGCGCGCCGCGGATCGAGCTTCATCTGGGGGGTGTGGCACGACGCCAAGTTCGTCGCCGACCACATCACCACCCAGCGCAACTACCTGCGGTACTGAAAACCCGCGCCCCGGCGCGTGAATTCGCTGTTTCGCCCCTGTTGTCGCCGGACAACGCGGCAGATCCACCGCTTTGCATCACCGTTTCCGATGCATTGTTTCGTCTATTTCTTCTTGTTCGATGCGGTGCCGGCTCCTAGCGTCATCGCGAGAACTGGCCCGAGGAGGCACCCATGACCCGATCCGACTCACCTCCCGTCGAGGAGCTGACCGCGGCGCTCGCCGATCCGGCGACGCTGCGCCGCAGCGTCGCGGCCGGCGCCGTCGGGGTCTTTGTCCACTGGTTCGACTGGGCCGCCTACGCCTACCTCGCCAGCACCATCGCCGCGGTCTTCTTCCCGGCGGAGAACAGCACCGCCGGCCTGCTCGCGGTGTTCGGGGTGTTCGCGGTCTCCTTCGGCATCCGCCCGATCGGCGCGCTGGTGTTCGGCCCGCTCGGCGACCGCGTCGGCCGCAAGCGGACGCTGTCGGTCGTCATCTTCATGATGTCCGGGGCGACGCTGGTGATCGGGCTGCTGCCCGGCTACTCGACGCTCGGGATCGCGGCGCCGGTGCTGCTGGTGGTCCTGCGCCTGTTGCAGGGCTTCGCGGCGGGCGGTGAGTTCGGCAGCGCGGCGAGCTTCCTCGCCGAGTACGCACCCCGCCGTCGCCGCGGGTTCGGGGTCAGCTGGCTGGAAGTCGGTTCCCTGCTGGGATTCCTCGCCGGGTCGTTCGTGTTCCTCCTGTTGTCGCTGGGACTGTCGGACGCGCAGCTCACCTCGTGGGGCTGGCGGATCCCGTTCCTCATCGCCGCACCGCTGGGCATCATCGGCTTCGTCATCCGCAACAAGATCGAGGACACCCCGGAGTACCGCGCCCTCGAGGCGACCGACAACGTGCCGCGCAGCCCGGTGCGGGAACTGTTCCGCCACAACAAGAAGCAGCTGCTGCAGGCCGCCGGCCTGATGACGATGATGCACGTGCCGTTCTACGCGGTGCTGACCTACCTGGTCACCTACGAGACCGATCACCTGGGCCACTCCGCGGGCAGCGCCGCGTTGCTGTCCACGGTGATCTCGCTGGTGGGTCTCGTCCTGGTGCCCGGGTTCGGCCGGCTCTCCGACCGCGTGGGCCGGCGGCCGGTCCTCATCGGAGCGGGCGTGGCGCTGTTCGTCCTGGCGACGCCCGCGTTCCTGCTGATGCGCACGGGCCTGGCCGGCACCTGGGTGGCCGCGCTCGCGCTGGGCGTCATCCTCGCCGCGATCCTGGGGACCTACGCGGTGTGGTCGGCGGAGATCTTCCCGACCCGCACCCGCCAGGGCGGGCTCTCGATCGCGTACAACCTGACGGCGGCGCTGTTCGCAGGCACCGTCCCGTACGTCATGACCGTCCTGATCTCCGCGACCGGCACCACACTGGTGCCCGGGCCCTACCTCATGGTGGCGGCGGTCATCGGGCTGGTGGCGGCGTTCTCGATGCGCGAGACCGTGGGCACGCCCCTGCTGCGGGCCGAGGACCTCGACGGGTAGCCGCCGGGATCACGCGGGGGGCGGCGTGGTCACCGCAGGGACGGATCGTCCGCCGGGAGCTGCGTGTCCTCGGGCTGGGTGTCGGTGGGGCGGTGCTGGTGCTCCGTGGACCTGCGATGCCGGCCACCGGAGCCGTCCGGGCGATCTTGCCGCAGTCGCGACGCCTCCCACCGGCCGTCACGGTCGCGGTCTTCGGCGTGGTGCCTACCCATGGGCGCCCGGCTCCGCACGCTGCGGGGTGCGGACGTCGACGACGGTGTCGGCGCGGACCCAGTCGGGGTCCTGGTCCCCGGGTTTTCCGTCGACCTGAACCGGTACCCACGTGGTGTCGGTGCCGGGGTCGAACACGGGCGTGCCGGCGACCACGCCGCGCCGGCAGAGCCGCCGTGTGGTGTCGTCCGGCTCGCCGGGCAGGTAGATGACCTGGCAGCCGACGTCGAACTCCGGCATCGCGCCCACCTCCGTCACAGTCTCGGCTTGCACCTTCGCTCACTGGTGGCAGTCCCGCCGGACCGTCCGATGACGGGGTCCGGCGGGATTCCCCCCACCCGGGGGAGGTTGCGGCCGCGTAATGAGCTCCTCGTCGCGGCGTCTCACCGCAAACGCCCCGACCGAGGAGGAGGCCCAGTGGCGGGGGACGGCGACATCGACGCCGAGCTGATCGAGGCGGTCCGCGCCGGCGACGTGCTCGCCTACGACCGGCTGTTCCGGCGTCACCTGCCGGCGGCGCGCCGGGTGGCGTCGATGGTGTGGCGGGACCGGTCCGAGGTCGACGACCTCGTCGCCGAGTCGTTCCTGCGGGTCTTCGCGGCGATCCGGGACGGCAAGGGACCGGCCGGGCGGTTCCGGCCCTACCTGCTGGTCACGCTGCGGAACCTCGCCCTGGACTGGGGACGGCGCCGCGACCGGTGCGACGCGGCGGCCGCCGACCGGGAGGACGGCGCGCCCGGCGTGGAGGAGATCGTGGTCGACCGGCTGACCGGCGAGGTCGCGCTGGCGGCCTTCCGGACTCTGCCCGCGCGCTGGCGCTACGTCCTGTGGCACATCGAACTGGCCGGCACCTGGCCCGGGCAACTGGCCGGCGAGCTCGGCCTGAGCCCCAACGGTGTCGCGGCGCTGGCGGCGCGCGCCCGGGAGGGTCTGCGGCAGGCGTTCCTGCAGGCCCACGTCCCCGCGGCGAGCGCGCCGGAGTGCCGCGAGGTGCGACGGCGGCTGGCGGCGTGGACCCGTGCCGACGTCACCGACCGCCAGCGCCGGGTGATCGCCACGCACCTGGAGGGCTGCCCGGAGTGCCGCCGGGTCGCCGCGCTGCTGGACAACGTCAACAGCGGGTTGCCCGCACTGGCTCTGGTCCCCCTGCTCGGACGGCTGCCGCTCTCCGCCGTCGCGGGGGGAGGCGGGGTGACCACACTGTCCAAGGTGGCCGCGGCGGTGACGCTCGCGGCGGTGACGGTCACCGCCGCGCCGGCCGTGCCCCTGGGAACGCCCTCCGCCAGGCCCGGGCCCCGGGTCGCGGCCGCGGCGCCGACGGTGCCGGTCTCCGCGCAGGCGGTGCCGGTCGCCGGGCAGCCCGTGCTGTCCCCCGGGCAGGTGCTGCCGGCCGAAGGCGGCGTGTCGCCGGCCGTTCCGGTGGCGGCCCAGCCCGACGACCAGGGCCGTCACCGGGGAGCGGAGGCCCGGTCGAAGACGGGCGGTTCCGCGCACGCCCCGGGACGACCGAAGGCCGCGAACCCCGATCGACCGCGGAAGGCGTACCGGCCGCTTCCGGGCCGGGCCAAGGGCACGCCGAAGAGGTGAGGCCTCGCGCTGGTCCCTGCGCTCACAGGTCCCACCGCAATGCGGCGCGCCCAGGCGCCCGTTCCGCAGTGATCTGCTGTGCCGGGTACCGGTGGTGTCACACGGTGATCGCGTGTGGCTCGTCGGCCCGCACGGTGCGACGACGGCGGGTCGGGAGCATCGACGTCGGGTGGGAGATGCTCCAGGCCGCGGTCCGGCAGATCATCTCCTTCAGGCGTGCGGCCGTCCGGCCGGTGACGGCGGACGGTTTGGGCTCATCGTCCGGGGTCACCCACTGCACGACGGCGTCCCGGCGGCCGAGGCTGACGCACTGGGCGGTGTAGCCGATCTTGTTCGGGGGGACCCGACCTCCGGTCAGGCGGGCGGCGATGGCGTCGGCCGCCAGGTGGGCCATGGGGACCCCGGCGGCGCAGGACATGCGCAGTGGTGCGCCGCTCGCGCCCGGTGCGAGCGCGGCATCACCGACGGCGTAGACGTCGGGGTGCGAGACGGACCGCATCGTGTCGTCGACCACGATCTGCCCCGTCGGGGAAACCCGCAGGGTCGTGGCCGCGGCGATGGGGTGGACGGTGAAGCCGGCCGCCCAGACGGTCACCTGCGCCGGGAGCGTGCGCCCGTCGGCGGTGACCACGCCGGCCGGTTCGACGCGGGCGATGCCGGTGTGCTCGTGCAGGGTGATGCCGAGCCGGTCGAACACCGTGCGCAGGTGGCGCTGGGCCTTCTCGCTCAGCCAGTCGCCGGCGCCGCCGCGGGCGGCGAGTGCGACGGCGAGGTCCGGCCGGGCTTCGGCGATCTCGGTGGCGGCTTCGATGCTGGTCAGGCCACCCCCGACGACGAGCACGGTTCCGCCCGCGGCGAGGTCGGCCAGACGGGCGCGCAGGCGCAGCGCGGCGTGCTTCCCGGCGAGGTGGTGGGCGTTCTCGGCGACGCCGGGAACGCCGCAGTCGGCGGCGGTGCTGCCGAGGGCGTACACGAGCGTGTCGTAGGCGATCTCGCCGGGGCGGTCGGCGTCGACGACGGCGACGGTCCTGCGTTCGACGTCGACGGCGGTGACCTGCGCAATCCGCACCTGCACGCCGGTGCCCGCGAAGACGTCGGCCAGCGGGCGGGGCTTCAGGTCCTGGCCGGTCGCGAGCTGGTGCATGCGGACGCGCTCGACGAACTCGGGGTCGGCGTTGACGAGGGTGACCTCGGTGTCGGCGGGGTGCAGCCGCTTGGCCAGGCGCGCGGCGGCGTTGGCTCCGGCGTATCCGGCTCCGAGGACGACGATGCGGTGCTTCATGGCTCCCTCACTCCTGTCTGGCGGGTGTCGCTCCCTGAACCGGACAGCGGGGCGGAACCTGACAGCAGCGGGGTATGACCTGGGTCACCAGTCGCCGGGGAGTGGTTCCCCGTGTTCGGACACCGCCCAGCGGCGGGTCGCGCGGTCGAGTTTGCCGGGGTTCGCCTGGGCGTGGACGGCCGCGATGCCATCGGCGGTCACGTCCAGCGAGAACACTCCGACGACCCGGTCGCCGACCACCATCACCAGCGCGGGCACGCCGTTGGCGACCGCGGCGAACAGGTCGGGGCGGCCGCCGATCATCTCCCACTTGGCCTCGGTGGGTGTGAACAGCGTGCGCAGGAACCTCGCCACCCGCAGGGCACCGGTGATCGGCTGAGGCACCGAGAAGACCACGCCGCCACCGTCGCCGACGCTGATGGCGTCGTCGGTCAGCATCCTGATCAGGGAGTCGGTCTTGCCGCTGAGTGCCGCGGCGAGGAATTCCTGGACGATCTCGCGGGCCGCGGCCGCATCCACCGCGACCCGGCGACGGCCGGCGGCCAGGTGCTGCTTGGCGCGCCGGTAGATCTGCTGGCAGTTCGGCTCGGTGAGGTCGAGCACCTCGGCGATCTCGCCGTGCGAGTAGCCGAACGCCTCGCGCAGCACGTACACGACCCGTTCCTTGGCCGAGAGCCGCTCCATCAGCGTGAGCATCGCGATCGAGACCGATTCCCGCTGCTCGACGGTTTCGGACGGACCGAGCATCGGGTCCCCGGCGAAGACCGGCTCGGGCAGCCACTGGCCCACGTAGGTCTCCCGCCTGGCCCGCGCCGAGGTGAGCCGGTTCAGGCAGACGTTGGTGAGCACCTTGGTCAGCCACGCTTCGGGCGTCTCGACGCGCGCCCGGTCGGCGGACTGCCAGCGCAGGAACGTGTCCTGCACCGCGTCCTCGGCGTCGGTCGCCGAGCCCAGCAGGCGGTACGCGATCGCCTCCAACCGCGCCCTGGCCCGCTCGAACACCTCGACCTCGTGCGCAGCGACCGACATGGTGCGAACCTACCGTCCACGGTCCGGCGTGGTCAGCTACGGCCGGCCGGGCGTGGCCGGACTGCCACCACGCACCCGCCCAAGCCGGAGTGCGCCACGCCGCCGGACCGCCCGCCGGTCGTCGCCCACCACGCTGTCGCCGGGCTGACACTGTGGACGGTTCCCGCGGCCGCGAAGCCTTGCACATTCGCACCACGGGACCCCAGAATTGGTGAGCGGAGCAGGCACACCAGCGCGAGAAAACCGCGCCATACGGACAAAATCACGCCACAATGCCCGTTTCGCCGACATCGGGAAGAACATTTTCCTTCTGCCGCAACAAACAAACCACACCTCGGCGGAGAAGCGCAAGAACTGACGTCTTCGAAACCCCGGTCGGCACGGGAAACGGGAGGACCGCGTGGCACTCCTCGGGATCAAACACGCCGTCACGCGCATCGCGGGCAGGCGCGACCACCACGCCGCCGCGCAGTACGCCGACCCCGGCCTGGTCCGGGGCTACATCGCCGCCTACGAGTCGGGGCGCGCGACCCGGTACTTCCAGTCGCGGCTGCACGTGGTCGAGGCCGCGCTGCGACCGGTCTCGGGCGCGCTGCTGGACGTCGGGTGCGGTCCGGGCATGCTGGTGCGTCACCTGCTCGACACGCGGCCGGGCGATTTCCGCATCACCGCGTGCGACCGGTCGGCCGCGATGATCGAGGCCGTCGCCGAACGCACCGAGCCCGGCGAGGTCGAACTCGCGGTGGCGCGCATCGAGGACATGCCCTTCCCGGAGGGCCGGTTCGACGTCGTGGTCGCCATGGGTGTCCTCGAGTACTCGGCCGCCCGGCCGGCCGTCGCGGAACTGGCCCGGGTCGTGCGGCCCGGCGGCCTGGCCGTGCTGAGCATGCTGAACCCGGCCAGTCCCTACCGGATCGTCGAATGGTTCCTGTACTGGCCGTTGCTGCGCCTGCTGGGGCGGCTCGAACGCCTGGCCGGGGTTCCGGCGTCCCGCCGCCACACCGTGCCGCGCAGCGGAATCCGGGCGCTGACGGCCGGACAGCTGCGCCGCACGCTGCGTCGCGCCGGGTTCGAGATCACCGACGTGGTCTACTACGACACGACTCCCCTCGTGCCGCCACTGGACAAGGTTCTCCGGCGGTGGCGCCGGGAATGGCGCGGCCACCTCGAGCGGACCATCAGCCGCGGTGCCCGCCGGTGGCAGGGCACCGGCTACCTCATGACCGCGCGGCGCGCGGGGAAGCGGAGCGCGCCGGCCCTCAGGACAGTGTCGACGGCGGGCGCACCGCCAGCCTGATCGCCCGCGTCTGCGGTGGCAGCGTGACGAGCACCCGGACCGCGGTGCCGAGTTCCTCGAACCCCTCCCCCGCACCGGACTCCGCGTTCTCGGCCCACCCCGGATCGACGACGGACACCCGCACGCCGTGACGCTCTTCCTCGTCGCGCAACATGTCGGTCAGCACCGACAGGGCCGCCTTGCTCGCGGCGTAGGCCCCGCGCTCGCCGGGCGAATCGGCGACGCCGGGCGAGTTCACGACGATGACCAGGCCCCGCGACGCGCGCAGTGCCGGCAACAGCAGTGCGGTGAACCGCGCGAAGTCAAAGACGTTCGCCTCGAACAACTCGTGCCACGTGTGCGCCGGTGTCTCGACGAGAGTGCCCGACGCGTAGGCGTTGCCGCAGTGGACCAGGACGTCGATCCGCGGCGGCAGCGGGCCGGAACCCGGCAACGGCCGGGCGGGCGGGCAGTCCGCGGCCAGGTCCTCGGAGGTCCGGAAGCCCGTTCCGGCGACCCAGACCTCATGGCTGTCCGCCAGCGCCCGCACGACCGCCCCGGCGAGTGGCCCGGACTCGCCGGCGACGACGGCGACAGGACCGGATTCCATCGCTGCCTCCTCCCACGGCACGCGAACGCACGACCGTGCTTCCCGATCCTAGTTCGCCCGGCGGTCCGGCGCGGCCCGGAAGGAAGATTTCCCACCACGCCAAGGAGAAGTGGCCGATGCGGCCACCGCCTCCCTGGTCCCGCTCACCGCGGGACCGGCCCGCCGGACGACCGCACGAACGGGAACGCCACGCTCTGCCGGATCGAGGCGCCGGTCAGCATCATGACCAGCCGGTCGATCCCGATGCCCAGCCCCCCGGTCGGGGGCATCCCGTGTTCGAGGGCGAGCAGGAAGTCCTCGTCCAGTTCCATGGCCTCGATGTCGCCGCTGGCGGCGCGCAGCGACTGCGCCTCCAGGCGGCGGCGCTGCTCCACCGGATCGGCCAGCTCGGTGTAGGCGGTGCCGATCTCGGCGCCGAACGCGATCAGGTCCCACCGTTCCGCCAGGCGGGGGTCGCACCGGTGCGGGCGGGTCAGCGGCGAGGTGTCGGCCGGGTAGTCGGTGTAGAACGTCGGCTCCACCGTGGCCGGTTCCACCAGGTGCTCGAACGCCTTCCCGACGAGGTCGCCGTGCCCGGCGTCGTCGTCGGCCGGCACCCCGGCCGCCCGGCACCACCGGCGCAGCAGCGCGGCCGGGGTGTCCGGGGTGACCGCCTCGCCCAGGGCGCGCGAGACCGCGTCGTACACCGTGACCACCGGCCAGTCGCCGGAGAGGTCGACCTCGCCGACGTCCGGCCGTCGCGCGACCGGCGCGCCGTGGGCGGCGACCGCGGCGTCCTGGATCAGCGACCGGGCGAGCCCGCGCATCGTGTCGTAGTCGGCGTAGGCCTGGTAGGCCTCCAGCATCGTGAACTCCGGGTTGTGGGTGGCGTCCACCCCCTCGTTGCGGAAGTTCCGGTTGAGCTCGAACACCCGCTCCACACCGGCCACGCACAGCCGCTTGAGGTAGAGCTCGGGCGCGATCCGCAGGTACACCCGCTGGTCGTAGGCGTTGAGGTGGGTGACGAACGGGCGCGCGTTCGCCCCGCCGTGCACGGCCTGCAGCATCGGGGTCTCCACTTCGAGGAACCCGTTGGCCTGCAACCCTTCGCGCACCGCGCGCACCACCGCGCTGCGCAGGCGCAGCATCTGCGCCGAACCGGGGTTCACGATCAGGTCCAGGTACCGCTGCCGCACCCGCGTCTCCGGGTCGGTGAGGCCCTTGCGCTTGTCCGGCAAGGGGTGCAGGCACTTCGCCGTCACCGTCCAGTCCGACACCAGCACCGACAGCTCGCCCCGGCGCGACGTGACCACCTCACCGGTGACGCCCACGTGGTCGCCGAGGTCGACCGCGTCGCGCCACAACGGATCGTCCTCGACGATCAGCTGGAGGCCGGTGCCGCCCTGGTGGATGCGGGCGAAGCAGACGCCGCCGAGGTCGCGGAGGGCCATGACCCGTCCGGCGACGCGCACCTTCCGGCCGGTGTGGGTGTCCGGGGGCAGCCCGTCGAACTCGCCGCGCACCGCGTCCAGCGAGGTGTCCCGGTCGAAACCGGCCGGGTACGGGTCGATCCCGGCCGCGCGCAGGCGGTCGAGTTTGACGAGGCGGACGCGCACCTGCTCCGGGCGGCGCACCGGCCGCGGCTCCGGCCGCACCGCCTCGATGTCGGACAGCCGCGCCAGGAACGCCTCGTCCACGGCGTCGGAGGAGATGGTGCGGCGCCCGGAGCGCACACCGCTGGGCAGGAAACCCTCCAGCGCCCCGGCGACCAGCCCGATGCGGCCCAGCCGCCGCGCGGAGGTGTAGCACAGGAACCGCGGTACCCACTCCGGCCCGTACTTGGCGTTGGACCGGTACAGCGATTCGATCTGGAAGAAGCGGGACGCCAGGCCCAGCAGGGCACGCCAGGCGCGCAGCACCGGCCCCGCCCCGATCCGCTCACCGGCGGCGAACACGGCGCGGAACATGGCGAAGTTCAGCGAGATGCGCTGCACGCCCAGCTGCCCGGCGGCGAGGACGAGCTGCACGATCAGGAACTCGTTGAGCCCGTTGCCCGCCTCGCGGTCGCGGCGCATCAGGTCGAGTGACAGACCGCGCCGTCCCCACGGCACGAACGACAGCAGCCCGCGCAGCTTCCCGTCCGCGTCGAACGCCTCGACCATGACGCACCGGCCGTCCGCCGGATCACCCAGCCGGGACAACGCCATCGAGAAGCCGCGCTCGGTGCGCGCGTCCCGCCACCGCTGGGCGTGTTCGAGGATGTCGTCCATTTCGGACTCGGGGATGTCGGCGTGGCGGCGGATCCGCACGGTGTAGCCGGCGCGCTCGATGCGGCGCGCGGCCTGCCGCACCGACCGGCGCTGCGATCCGGCGAGGCTGAAGTCGCGGACGTCGAGGACCGCCTCGTCGCCGATTTCGAGCGCCTTGAGGCCCGCGTGCACGTAGGCCTGGGCGCCGCGTTCGCTCGCGCCCACCACGGCGGTGGCCCAGCCGTAGGTGCGCGATTCGGCCAGCCACGCCCCGATGGCCTGCGGCCAGGCGTCCGGGTCACCGATCGGGTCGGCGCTGGCGATGCTGGTCCCGCCCAGCACGCGGTAGGTCACGGCCGCCCGGCCGCTGGGGTCGAACACGACGGACTTGTCGCGGCGGGTGGCGAAGTAGCCGAGCGAGTCGTCCTCGCCGTGCTCGGCCAGCAGGGCCCGCAGCCGCAGCTCGTCGTCGTCGGTGCGGCGCCGCTGCCCGCGCACGCCGCGGAAGAACACCCACAGGGTGGCCACCGCGGAGAGCGTGGCGCCGACGTCGAGCAGGGCGTCGATCCACGGTGGTCCCTCCCGCACACCGAGCCGCCGCAGCTGCAGGAGCTCGCCGGTGGAGTGGTTGACGGCCCACAGGAAGGTGTCGCCGAGACCGGTCAGCGTGCCGGGGAAGACGGTGAGCAGACCCCATCCGAGGAGGATGGTCGCGCCGAACCCGGCGAGCGCCACGACGAGCGCGTGCCGCCACGCGCCCGGCGCGAGCCGCGCGGGGAACGCCGGGCGCAGCACCAGCAGCAGGGCGATGAGGGCGACGGCGGTGAGCTCGGCGCCGGTGAGCGCCCACAGCGTGGCGGGCAGGTGCTCGGGCCCGCGGCGCGGCAGCACCAGCACGTGCGGCGCCCACAGCAGGACCAGCTGGTAGGCAACGTCCATGAGCAGCCCGGCGACCTGGAACAGGATCAGGGTGTTCAGGGCGGCCTGCTTGCGCCGCCGCAGCGCCGCGCCCAGCACGGCCAGCACGAGCGCGATGAGGATGTTCGCGTCGGCCGGGATGTTGAGCAGGGAGAACAGCCCGACGGTCCAGCGGTAGAGGTCGCGGTGCCCGCCGAAGAGCAGCAGCACCACCGACGCCACCGCGCCGAGCTGGACCACGGTGGCCACCACACCGGCGGTTTTGGACCGCCAGCGCGGCACGGGACGGCGGCCGGTGGGTTCAGAGACTGGTGTCGGTGCCATGGAGTGCTCCGGGGGTTCCGGTGTCGGGCAGCGGCCACGCCGGGATCGCGCCCGCTTCCTGCTGGACCGTACCCGGGCCGGCGGCGGCGACCGGGTTGCCCAGCTGGGTGTCGAGCCAGTCCAGCACGGCGGGCAGCTCGGCGCGGACGGCGGCGAGGTTGTGGCCGGCGGCGGGCAGCACCCGCGTGGTCAGCTCCGCCGGTGGTGTCGCGGCGGCCTGCAGGCGCCGCAGGGCCGCGCACTCGTCGCCGGCGGAGGCGTCGGCGGTGACCAGCAGGCGCAGCGGGGCGGGGTGGTCGCGCAGGATCGCCGAGACGTCGTTGGCGCGGCGCAGGTCCTCGCGCCCGTGGAACAGGTCGCCGGTCTCGGCGTCGTGCGGGGTGATGTCGTAGCCGTTCATGCTGACCGCGGTCGCGTACCACTGCGGGTGCCGGGCGGCCAGGTCGAGCGCGCAGTACCCGCCGGAGGACCACCCGGCCGCCGCCCAGCCCTCCCGGTCGGTGCGCACGCGCAGGTGGCCGCCGGCCCAGGACCGCAGGTCGGCGGAGAGGTAGGTGTCGTCGGCGGGGCCGCCCGCGGCGTCCACGCACTCCGAGTCGTGGGTCAGCCGCGGTTCGCCGTTGGGGTCGGGCACGATCACCACGACCGGCGGCAGCCGGTGGGCGGCGATGGCGTGGTCGAGCTCGTCCGGCAGGCCGTAGAGGGTGGCGACCTGGCGCGGTTCGCCGGGGAAGTGCGGGATCCATTCCACGACCGGGAAGCGGAACCCGGCCCACTCCGGCGCGGTGTAGGCCGCGGGGAGGTAGACGTCGACGTCCCGGGTCAGGCCGGTGCGCTTGCCGGTGACCGTCATGTGCACCAGTGACCCGAGCCCGTTGCCCGCGCGGCTGCTCGCCGTGCCCAGGGCGCGCCCGAGGTCCCGCCCGTCCGGTCCGCCCTCGGCGACCGTGCCTTCGGCGGGGTCGGGCGAGGTGCCCAGCAGCGACCCGAGCGTCGGGTAGAAGCTGCCCGCGGCGTTCACGGCCGACCCGCACGCGAGCACCACCGTCACGACCGCCGCGACGGTCGTCGCGACGCGGCCGGCGACCCGGCGGCGCCAGCGGTCCCAGGCCCACGGCACGGCGGCCACGCAGCCGAGCGCGACGACGGTGGCCGCGATGACGAACGGGGGCGTGTCGATCCGGATCGTGGAGGCGTGCACGCCGCCAATCTAGCCGCGCCCCGAACCGGCTTCGGCGCGCCTACCAGGCAAGACGGCGTTCAGCGTCCGCTCAGGATCCCCCCGCTAGGGTGCCCGCGGAGGCGGTGTACCCGTCACGGTCGAGGCTGCCGTTCTCAGGGTCCGCACAGCATCCGCGACGCACAGTTGGGGCCGAGCCGACCCCAGCTGTGAAGGAGACCTGCCCGTGCCCCTGGGTTCCCCGGTCCTGGACGAACGGCGGGCCCGGACCGCTCCCGAACGCCGGTTGTCGCCGCGCACCCGGGTGGCGGTCGCGCTCGCCCGCGCGGCGGCCGGGGTGTCCCGCCGCACCGGGCTGGGCGCGGGCGGGGTCATCGGCGGGCGGATCGCCGCCGCGCTGGACCCGGAGGTGCTGCGCCACCTCGGCCGCGACCGCACAGTGGTCCTGGTGACCGGCACGAACGGCAAGACCACCACCGCGTCGATGCTCACCCGCGTCCTGGAACCGCTCGGCCCGGTCGCGGCCAACAGCGACGGCGCGAACATGCCGGACGGGGTCATCGCGGCGCTGGTGGACCGCCCGGACGCGCCGTTCGCGGTCCTCGAGGTCGACGAGAACTACGTCGCGGAGGTGGCGCAGCGGCTGCGGCCGGCGTGCCTGGTGCTGCTCAACCTCAGCCGCGACCAGCTCGACCGCGTCGGCGAGGTGCGGTCCGTCGAGCGCGCCCTGCGGGAGGCGGTGTCCGGTTTGCCGGGCATGGCCGTGGTCGCCGGCTGCGACGACCCGCTGGCCGCCTCCGCCGCACTGGCCTCGGCGCGGCCGGTGTGGGTGAGCACCGGCGGATCGTGGACCGCGGACGCGCTCGCGTGCGGGCGCTGCGGACGGCCGATCCACCACGACGGTCCCGCGTGGCGGTGCCGGTGCGGGCTGGCGCGGCCCCGCCCGGACTGGGTGCTGGCCGGTGACCGGGCCGTGGACGCCGCCGGCCGCACGGTTCCGCTGGAGCTGCGGCTGCCCGGCCGGGCCAACGCGGCGAACGCGACGATGGCGGTGGCGGCGGCCGCGCTGCTGGGTGTCGATCCCCGGGCCGCCGGTGCCCGCCTCGCCACGATCAGCGAGGTCGCGGGCCGGTACCGGCGGACCACCCTCGGCGGGCACCCGGTGCGGGTGCTGCTGGCCAAGAACCCGGCGGGGTGGCGGGAGACCCTGCCGCTGCTGGAGCCGGGATCGCCGGTGGTCATCGCGGTCAACGGGCGCGAGGCCGACGGGCGGGACCTGTCGTGGCTGTGGGACGTGCCGTTCGAGGTGCTGCGCGGCCGCCCGGTGGTGGCGGCCGGTGAGCGGTCGGCGGACCTGGCGGTCCGGCTGACCTACGCCGACGTCCCGCACGTGCGGTGCCCCGACCCGGTGCACGCCGTCGCCGGCCTGCCGCCCGGCTCGGTGGAACTGGTCGCGAACTACACCGCGTTCCGCCAGCTCGGCCGCCGGAGTGGCGATGGCTGAGTCGACGGTGCGGATCGGGCTCGTCCTGCCGGACGTGCTGGGCACCTACGGCGATTCGGGCAACGCGGTGGTGCTGCGGCAGCGGCTGCGGTGGCGCGGCGTGGCCGCGGACGTCGTGGAGGTCCACTACGGCGACGCGGTCCCGGACTGCCTCGACGTCTACCTGCTCGGCGGCGGCGAGGACGAGGCCCAGGCGCTGGCGGCCGGGTACCTGCGCGAGCACCCGGGCCTGCAACGGGCGGCCGCACGGGGTGCGGTCGTGTTCGGGGTGTGCGCCGGCCTGCAGGTGCTGGGCACGTCGTTCGTGGCCGGGGACGGCCGTCGCCACGACGGGCTGGGCCTGCTCGACGCGGTCACCGAGCCGGGCAGGCGGCGGGCGGTCGGCGAGACCGTGGTGGAGACGGGCGCCGGGCCGCTGACCGGGTTCGAGAACCACCTCGGGGTCACCACGGTCGGCCCCGGCAGCAGTCCGCTGGGCCGGGTGCGGGCGGGCACCGGGAACGGGGACGGCACCGATGGCGCGGTCACCGGGCACGTGCTGGCGACCTACCTGCACGGCCCCGCTCTGGCGCGCAACCCCGCGCTGGCCGACCTGCTCATCGGCTGGGTGATCGGCGCGGCGCCGCCGGACCTGCCACTGCCCGAGGTGGAGGACCTGCGGCGGGAACGGCTGCGGGCCGCCCGTGCCGGGGCGCGGCGGTGACGCGTTTTCCCTACGCTGCTGGCATGTCAGCGGTGTGGACCCGTCTGGGTGTGCGCATCCGGACGACGGTGGTGGCGGTGGCCGCCGTCGCCGCGGCGATCGTCGTGGCGGGTGCCGCGGTCGTGCTCCTGCTGGGCTGGTCGCTGGACCGGTCCACCACCGAGGACGCCCGCAGCGCCGGCCGGCAGGTCGCGCACGAGATCGCGCGGGAGGGCGCGCGCGAACTGACCGGCGCCGACGTGGCGAGCAGCGGGGATTCCGCGTCCGTGCTGCAGGTCCTCGACGCGCAGGGCCAGGTGATCACGGCCGACCCGGCGCTGGCCGGGCTGCCGCCGCTGACACCGGTGCGCCCGGCACCGGGGCACGAGGTGGTGGAGACGGTGAGCGTGACGGTGAACGGCTCCGGTGAGGACTACCGGCTGGTGTCGGCCGGTGTGGCGGGCCCCGGCGGGCCCTACACGGTGGTGTCGGCGCGCTCGCTGGCCCCGGTGACCGAGGCGCTGACGCGCCTGTCGCTGCTCTTCGCGGCGGCGGCGCTGCCGTTGCTGGCGATCTCCGCGCTCACCGTGTACCGCGCGGTGGGCTCCGCGTTGCGGCCCGTGGAGCGGATGCGCCGCACCGTCTCCGAGATCACCACCCGCGATCTGGAACGGCGGGTGGACGTGCCGCCCGGCCGCGACGAGGTGCAGCGGCTCGCGGTCACGCTGAACTCGATGCTCGACCGGCTCGCCTCCGCGCAGGGCGCGCAGCGCCGGTTCGTCTCCGACGCCAGCCACGAGCTGCGCTCCCCGGTCAACACCGTGGTGACCGCGCTCGAGGTCGCCGAGCACCACCCGGAGGCGATGAGCAAGGACGAGCTGGTGGCGGTCGTGTCGCGGGAGACGAGCCGGCTGCGGGAACTGGTCGACGACCTGCTGCTGCTCGCGCGCACCGACGACGCGACCGACCACCCGCCCTCCGGCGAGGTCGACCTGGACGACCTCGCCCGCGCCGAGGCCGAGCGGGCGCGCGCGACGGTCGGTCCGAAGGTGGAGATCCGGACCGAGCCGGTGAAGGTGACCGGCAACGCCGCGCAGCTGCGCCGCGCGATCCGCAACCTGGTCGACAACGCGCGGGAGCACGCCGCGGAGCGGATCCGGGTGTGCACCCGGGCCGAGGGGACGACGGCGGTGGTGGAGGTCAGCGACGACGGTCCGGGGGTGCCGGCGGCGGACCGGGACCGCATCTTCGAACGCTTCGTGCGCCGCGACGACGCGCGCCACCACGGCGCTCCCGGCACCGGCGGGTCGGCCGGGCTGGGGCTGGCGATCGTGGCGGGCATCGCGGCCCGCCACGGCGGCAGCGCGGAGTGCACGGACAGCACCGATCCGGTCTATCCCGGCGCCGCGTTCCGCATCCGGCTGCCGTCGAGGAGGCAACCCTGATGCGCGTGCTGGTCGTCGAGGACGAGCGGGCGTTCGCCGAAACCCTGCGCAAGGGCCTGACCGCGGAGGGGTTCGCGGTCGAGGTCGCGCACACCGGGCCGGACGGGCTGTGGCTGGCGCGGGAGCAGCCCTTCGACGTGATCGTCCTGGACATCATGCTGCCCGGGATGTCCGGGTACGAGGTGCTCAAGCGGTTGCGGCAGAACGAGAACTGGACGCCGGTGCTGGTGCTGACCGCCAAGGACGGCGAGTACGACGAGGCCGACGCGTTCGACCTCGGGGCCGACGACTACCTGACCAAACCGTTCTCCTACGTGGTGCTGCTCGCCCGGCTGCGGGCCCTGCTGCGGCGGGGCGCGCCGGAACGGCCGGCCGTGCTGACCCTGGCCGACCTGCGGCTGGACCCGGCGGCCCGCACCGTGCACCGGGGCGAGCGCGAGATCGAGCTGACCGCGCGCGAGTTCGGGCTGCTGGAGTTCCTGCTCCGCCGGCGCGGGGAGGCGCTGAGCAAGCGCGAGATCCTCACCCACGTGTGGGACGCCCACTACGACGGCGACGAGAACATCGTCGAGGTCTACATCGGCTACCTGCGGCGCAAGATCGGCCCGGATCTCATCCAGACGCTGCGCGGGGTCGGCTACCGGATGTCCGCGCCTTGACCACCGCTCGCCGGAACGGGTGATGATGGGGGCAGGAGGGCGTGATGGACGGGTCCGTGGCGGGGACCGGGACGGATGTGAACGTTCCGGCCGACGTGGCTCGCTACTGCCGTGCCGCGGGGCCGCTGGAGTCGCCGCTGATCTGGCTCGCCTTCGCCGCCGCGGCACTGGTGCTGGTGGTGGTCGCGGTGCGGTGGCGCCGCGCGCGGCGGCGGGCGGTGATCGCGGCGGTGTGCTGTGCGCTGGTGGCGGGCCTGACCGGGCTCAACACCTACGTCGGGTACGTCCGCACCGGGCACGACCTGGCCGCGCTCCTGGAACGCGGCGGGGGCCCGGCCGCCGCGGTGGGCCGGCTGCTCGACGGCAGCGGCGGTGGCGGCGATGGGTCCGGCGGGCGCGGCGTCCCGGCCGACGCGGACGCCCCGGCGCTGGACTCGTTCGACCTCGCCGACCCGGCCGACGGCGTGCCCACCGGCCGGATGTACGTGCTGCTGCCACCCGGGTACGCGAGTTCGGGCCAGGCCTACCCGGTGGTCTACCTCGTGCACGGGTACCCGTTCGGGTCCGCGCAGGACTGGCTGACCGCGGGCGCCGCGCCCGGCGCGCTGGACCGGCTGTACCGGGACGGGGCGATCCCGCCGATGATCCTCGTCAGCGTCGACCTCACCGCGGGGCAATCCCAGCGCGACTGGGAGGGGCTGGACGTGCCGGGCGGTCCGCGGCTGGAGACGTTCCTGACCGGCCCGGTGGTGTCCGCCGTGGACGGCCGGTACCGCACGATCCGCGACCGCGCCGCCCGCGCCCTGGGCGGCATGTCCGGCGGGGCGTTCGCCGCGCTGAACACCGGTCTGCACCACACCGGCGAGTTCGGTGTGCTGCTGCTGACCCTGCCCTACGACACGCCCGGCGACGTGCGGGACGAGTTCCACGGTGACCGCGCGGCGATCGAGCGGAACACGCCGCGGGACTACCTGACCGGCATGGTCTTCCACGACCCGGTGGCGGTGTTCCTGGCGGCCGGGTCGCACGACGGCGACGACGTCGACCGGGCGCGGGACCTGGCCGGACGGCTGACCGCCGACGGACAGCAGGCCGTCGTGCACGTCGAACCCGGCCTCACCCACACCTGGCGCACGGCGCGGGCGACCCTGCCCTACATGCTGGTGTTCGCCGGCGAGCACTTCCCCGCCGGGTGAGGATCAGCCGGACAGCCGGGACACCAGCCACGGCAAGGCGTCGGCGAACGCCTGGCGCCACAGGACGAAGTCGTGCCCGCCGCCGGGGACCACGACCAGGCGGGTGGCGATCCCGGCCCTGGCGGCGGCCGGTTCGAGCGCCCGGGCCGCGGCGAGCGGCTCGTCGTCGGCGTCGCCGACCTCGAACCACCCGCCGGTGCCGGGGTAGCGGCGGTGGGCCAGCAGCCAGGCGGGTTCGTGCGCGTCGAAGTCCACTCTGGATCCGGCGAAGAGCGCCGGGATGGTGTCGCCGAGGTCGTTGCCGTCGCCGGAGCGGGGGCCGGCCAGCCCGCTGAAGTCGGCGAACGCGGCGAAGGTGTCCGGGTGGCGCAGGGTGAGGGTGACCGCGCACGAGCCGCCTTCGGACAGGCCGGCGACCGCCCAGCGCGCGCCGGGCGGCTGGGCGGAGAACCGGCTCGCGACGAACGCGGGCACGTCCCGGGTCAGGTAGGTCTCGGCCTGCCCGGCCGGGCCGTCGACGCACTCGCTGTCGGCGTCGACCGCGCCGTTGATGTCGGGCATCACCACGATCGGCGCGGTGCCGCCGTGCGCGGCGGCCCAGCTGTCCACAGTGGCCGTGACGGCGCCGCCGTCCAGCCAGTCCTCCGGTGCTCCGGGCGTGCCGTGCAGCAACATCACGACCGGCAGGTGCGGGCGGTGCCGCGCGAACCACGCGGGCGGCAGGTAGACCTCGGCGGGGCGCGCGGAGAACCGCGACGCCGGGCCGGGGATCGTGACGGTGACCAGTTGCCCGGCACCGGGGAGCGGGCTGCGGGAGGTGACGACCACGGTGAGCACCGCGGCGAGGGCCACGACGAGGGTGGCGGCTCCCAGGGTGATCCGCGCCCACCGCCTGGCCGGCGGCGGCGTCCGCGCGAGGGGGGTCACGGGGCGCCAATCTAGTCAGCCCCGCCCTCGGGGCGCATGTTCGCGCGCTCAGCGTCCTCTCAGCGGACTCCCATGGGCACGGGGATTTGTAACTGCTGCTACATTGGCATCTGTGACCGACGCGCGTGATCCGGCCCGGTGGCTGGTACTGGTGGTGCGGGTGCCCGCCGAGCCCAGCCGGCACCGCGTGGCCGTGTGGCGGGAGCTGCGGCGGGTCGGTGCGCTGTCGCTGGGCCAGGGCGCCTGGGTGGTGCCGGACGCGCCGGTGTTCGCCGACGGGGTGAGCCGGGTGGTGGACCTGGCGCGCCGCGGCGAGGGTGAGGTGCTGGTCCTGGACGCGGCCGGGCGGGCGGAACCCGACTCGGCCCGGCTGGAGGAGCTGTTCACCGCCGAGCGCGCCGAGGAGTGGGCGGAGTTCCTCGCCGACTGCGCGAAGTTCGACGCCGAAATCGACAAAGAGATCCGCAAGGGCAAGTTCACGCTGGCCGAGCTGGAGGAGGAGGAACAGAGCCTGGACCGGCTGCGCCGCTGGCACCGCGACATCAAGACGCGGGACGTGTTCGGCTCGCCCGCCGCGGCGGAGGCCGAGCAGCGGCTCAAGCACTGCGCCGAGCGGCTCGCCGGCTACACCGAGCAGGTCTTCCAGGCCCTGCACCAGATGTGACCGCGCCCCGGCGGATCCGCCGGGCAGGACGAGGAGCCGATCCGTGGGCCCTGACACCGCACTTTTCCTGGACATCAACGGCTTCGCGCGCGCGACCCCGTGGCTGCGGCCGGTCGTGTCGGCCTACGCCGCCTACGGGATCGTGCTGTTCGCCGTGCTGATGCTCGCCGGCTGGTGGATCGCCCGGCAGCGCGCGAACCCGGCCGTGATGGCCGCGGCGCTGTGGACACCGGTGGGGATGCTGATCGCGCTCGGTCTCAACCAGCCGATCGCCGCCGCCGTGGGCGAACCCCGGCCCTACACCGCGCTGTCCGGCCTGCTGGTGCTGGCCTCGCGCAGCACCGACCCCGCCTTCCCCAGCGACCACGCGGTGATGGCCGGTGCCGTGGCCGCCGGACTGCTGCTGGTCTCCCGCCGGCTCGCGGTGGTCGCCTGGATCGCGGCGGTGGTGATCGCGTTCGCGCGGGTCTACATCGCCGCGCACTACCCGCAGGACGTGCTCGCCGGGCTGGTCCTCGGCGCCGCGGTCAGCCTGCTGGGATTCTGGCTCGTGCGGCGCCCGTTGATCTGGCTGCTGGACCGCGCCGAACGCACCCCCCTGCGCCCGCTGCTGACCACCTCCACCGAGCCGGCGGCCCAGCGATGAGCGTCGTGCCCCGGTACCGCGCCGGCTTGACGACCGGCCAGGCGGTCGCCCTGCCCGTGCGGCGCCCGCCCCTGACCACCACCGACCCGGCAGCTCGGCCATGAGCACCGAGCCGGCCCCGCGCAGCCGCCTGTTCCCGTTGTACGGGGCGGGCTTCGTGACGGCGTTCGGTGCGCACAGCATCGCCGCGAGCCTGGGCGGCTACGCCGAGGCCGAGCACGCCTCCCTGCTGACCCTGGGCCTGCTGCTGGCGATCTACGACGGCGCCGAGGTGCTGCTCAAACCGGTGTTCGGCTCGCTGGCCGACCGCATCGGGCCGCGGCCGGTGCTGCTCGGCGGCCTGGTGGCCTTCACGCTCGCCTCCGCGGCGTTCGTGTTCGCCGGCAACCCCGGCCTGGTGGGCGTGGCGCGCTTCGGGCAGGGTGCGGCCGCGGCGGCCTTCTCCCCGGCGGCGGGCGCGCTCGTGGCCCGCCTGTCCCCGCAGGGCCGGCACGGCCGCGCGTTCGGCGGCTACGGCGCGTGGAAGGGCCTCGGCTACACCCTCGGCCCCGTCCTCGGCGGCGTACTCATCACGCTCGGCGGCTACCCGCTGCTGTTCGGCACCCTCGCGGTCCTGGCGCTCGCGGTCGCCGCCTGGGCCACGGCCGCCGTCCCGGCCCTGCCCCCGCTGCCGCGCACCCGGCAGACCGTGCTCGACCTGGCCCGCCGCCTCACCAGCGGCGACTTCCTGCGGCCCACGGCCACGCTGGCCGGCGCCACCGCCGCCCTCGCGGTCGGTGTCGGATTCCTGCCCGTGGCCGGTGCCGCACACGGGCTCGGGCCGCTGATCACCGGCGCCGTGGTGTCCCTGCTGGCCGCCACCGCCGCACTGGTCCAGCCCTGGGCCGGGCGCGCCCGCGACGCCGGCCGCATCCGCGACCGGACCGGCATGGCCGCCGGGCTCGGCCTGGCCGCGGCCGGGATGGCGGTCACGACCGTGCTGCCCGGCGTCGCCGGGATCGTGGTGGCCGCGCTGGCCATCGGCGCCGGAACCGGCCTGGCCACCCCGATCGGGTTCGCCCACCTGGCCGCCACCACCCCGGCCGAACGGCTCGGGCAGACCATGGGCGCGGCGGAGGTCGGCCGCGAACTCGGTGACGCCGGCGGCCCGCTGCTGGTGGGCGCGCTCGCCGCCGCGGCCACGCTGGACCTCGGCCTGGCCGGTCTCGCCGCGATCCTGGCCGCCCTCGGTGTCCTGACCACGATCACGCTCACCCGGGCCAGCCGGTAGGCGTCCCGTTCACCCGGCCGACCCACGAAAGATCCGATGTATCCTGCCTCTACGTCGCGGACAGGGAGCGGGTATGCCGGAGATCGCGCTGCACACGGAGCTGAAGCCGGGTTCGGAGCTGGAGTACGAGGCCGTGCACCGGTCCATCCCCTCCGATGTGATGGCCGCGCTCGTCGCCAGCGGCGTCCGGAACTGGCGGATCTGGCGCGACGGCACCCACCTGTTCCACCTCGTCGACGTCGAGGACTACCGGGGCATGCGGCACGCCCTGCGGGACGACCCGGCGAACGTCCGCTGGCAGGAGACCGTGGGCCCGCTGCACGCCCGGCCGGACGACTACTCCGGTGCCGACGAGGGGCTCCCGCTGCTGTGGAGCCTCGCCGGCCAGCTCGCCGGGAAGGACCGCTGAGCGGCATGTCCGTCACCGACGACGCCATCGAGGCGATCAAGCAGATGATCGTGAACGGTGAACTGCGGCCGGGCGACCGCCTGCCGCGGGAGGCCGACCTCGCCGACCGCCTCGGCCTGTCCCGCAACTCCCTGCGCGAGGCGGTGCGGGCGCTCTCGCTCATCCACGTGCTCGACGTCCGCCGCGGCGACGGCACGTACGTGACGAGCCTGGAGCCCTCGCTGCTGATGGACGCGATGGGGTTCGTGGTGGACTTCCACCGCGACGACACCGTCCTGCAGTTCCTGGAGGCTCGCCGCGTCATCGAGCCGGCCGTCACCGAGATGGCCGCGCGGCACATGCCGGACTCCGACATCGCGGACCTCGCCAGGCTGCTCGATTCGCTGGACGGCCGGCCGACGGTGGACCAGCTGGTGGAGAACGACCTGGAGTTCCACCGGCGCATCGCGGTCAGCTGCGGCAACACCGTGCTGGCCTCGCTGCTGGAAAGCCTGTCCGGGCGCACGCAGCGGGCCCGCACGTGGCGGGGGATCACGCAGGAGGGCGTGACGGAGCGGACGCTGGCCGAGCACCGCGCGATCCTGCAGGCGCTGTCCGCCCGGCAGCCCGACGTGGCCCGCGCCGCGGCGACCGTGCACATCGCCGGCGTGGAGCAGTGGCTGCGCCAGACCCTGGTCGGCTAGACGAGGAATGCGCGAGGCTGGGTGGTAACAGGGGTGTTCAGGATCCGTTGGTGGCGACAGACCTGAGCACCACCTGGCCGTGGCCCAGGCGTTGCTACAACCGTCCTCTCCGTGCCGCGTTGCCGCTGGTCAAGCAGGTGATGCGCTGGTTGGCCGGCCCCGGTCGACAATCACACGCTCGGAACCGGCCGGTTGGGCCAAGTTCGGTCTGCACCCCCGCCGGACTGCCCATCGCCCTGCCGCCGGCCGATCCGAAGGTCGACCAGCGGCAGGTTCTACTCGCCGACCGCCCACGGCTGCTGATCACCGCCGACAAGGGCCACTACGTCTCCGACGAACTCAACCGCTTCCCGGCCGAGCGCGGGGCCCGGCCGACTGAACCTGGAACAGCACGGCGGACGCACCACCAAGGCGTCAGCGTCCACACCGCCCAACCCATCCTGGCCCTCAGCGCCATCTGGCAGAACCCCGCCACCGGCCAACCCATCGCCCGAGCCCGGACCGCCCACGACCACTGACCTAGTACCGCAACGGCGGTCGTGCGAATGGGCGTCGAACGGCGCTGCGGGCCTCGGGCCCGGCCAGTCATCTGCCCAAGGAGCTGGCGCACCCCGGTACCGGGGCCTGGTTCATGGCCGACATCGACGGCGCCGGCCTGGGGTGCCAGCTGGTTTCCGCCCAGCCCCTGTCTTCTGACTCACAACCGCGCCACTACTCCTCATTAATTGCTACATTGATGTGACACATCCAGGATTCGAGGAGACCGCAGTGATCACCTACGACCAGCTCTTCGTCGGCGGCGAGTGGACCACCCCGAGCAGCGCGGAGCTGCTGGACATCCGGTCCCCGCACGACCGGTCGCTGCTGGGCCGCGCCGCGCAGGCCCTGCCCGCGGACATCGACCGCGCCGTCGCCGCCGCCCGGAAGGCCTTCGACGAGGGCCCGTGGCCCCGCACCACCCCCGCCGAGCGCATCGCGGTCATCCGCAGGCTGAACAAGCTCCGCGAGGAACGCGCCGACGAGATCGCGGCGCTCATCTCCGCCGAGAACGGCTCCGCCCTGTGGTTCACCAAGGCCGGCCAGCCGGGGCTGACCCGCCAGGCCAACGCCTACCTCAGGGCGGCGGAGGAGTTCGGCTGGGAGGAGACGCTCGCGCCCTCCGACCGCGCCGCGCCGGTCCGGTCGGTCGTGCGCCGCGAGCCGGTCGGGGTCGTCGCCGCGATCATCCCGTGGAACTCGCCGTTCTCGTCGGCCCTGGCGAAGATCCTGCCCGCGCTGCTGGCCGGGAACACGGTCGTGCTCAAGGTCTCGCCGGAGAACACGCTGAGCATGAACCTGCTCGCGCGACTGCTGGAGCAGACCGGGCTGCCGGAGGGCGTGATCAGCGTGCTGCCCGCGGACCGCGAGACCAGCGAGCACCTGGTCAGGCACCCGGACGTGGACAAGATCGCCTTCACCGGCTCCACGCGCGCCGGCCGCCGCATCGCGTCGCTGGCCGGTGAGCAGCTCAAGCGGGTCAGCCTGGAACTGGGCGGCAAATCGGCCATGCTCATCCTGCCCGACGCCGATCTCGACGCCGCGATCCAGGGAGTCAAGTTCTCCTCCCTGCTCAACAACGGCGAGTCGTGCATCGCGCAGACCCGCATCCTCGCGCCGCGCAGCCGCTACGACGAGGTGGTCGCCGGGCTCAAGGACCTCGTCGAGTCCCTGGGCGTCGGCGATCCGGCGGACGAGGGCACGTTCGTCGGTCCGATG
Organism: Amycolatopsis thermophila; assembly: GCF_030814215.1. Classification (NCBI taxonomy): domain Bacteria; kingdom Bacillati; phylum Actinomycetota; class Actinomycetes; order Pseudonocardiales; family Pseudonocardiaceae; genus Amycolatopsis; species Amycolatopsis thermophila. Next base: position 7,210,181 of record NZ_JAUSUT010000001.1, read on the forward strand.
GTCCGCCGCGACCAGCAGCAACGCGTGCTCGACTACATCCGCCTCGGCATCTGCGAGGGCGCCCGGCTCGTCACCGGCGGACCGGAAGTCCCGGCGGGGCTGGAAAGCGGCTTCTACGTCACGCCGACCCTGTTCGCCGACGTCGACAACTCGATGCGCATCGCCCAGGAGGAGATCTTCGGCCCGGTCCTGGTCGTCATCGCCTACGACGACGAGGACGACGCGGTCCGCATCGCCAACGACTCCGAGTACGGCCTGTCCGGCGGGGTGTGGTCGGCCGATCCCGCGCACGCGCTGGAGATCGCGCGCCGCGTGCGCACCGGCACCGTCACCGTCAACGGCGCGCCGATCGGGTTCGACGGCCCGTTCGGCGGTTTCAAGGCCAGCGGCCTGGGCCGCGAATACGGCGCCGTCGGGCTCGGCACCTACACCGAGCACAAGACCGTCACGATTCCCGCGAAGGCACACCGATGACCGCGCTCGACCGCCCCGCCAGACCCGCCGTACGGCCGGCGATGACGGCGTTGATCCTGGCCGTCCTGCTGGCCTCACTGGACCAGACCATCGTCGCGACCGCGCTCCCCCGGATCGCCGGCGACCTCGGCGGCTTCCGCGACATCGCCTGGGTCACCGCGTCCTACCTGCTCGCGTCGACCGCGGCCACCCCGCTGTGGGGAAAGCTCGGCGACATGCTCGGGCGCAGGCGGCTGTACCTCCTCGCCACCGCGGCGTTCCTGATCGCCTCCGCGCTGTGCGGGCTGGCCCAGGACCTGCCGCAACTCGTCGCCGCGCGCGCCCTGCAGGGTCTGGCCGGCGGCGGGATGATCGTCCTGACGTTCGCGCTCGTCGGCGACATCGTCCCGCCGGGGGACCGCGGCCGGTACCAGGGCCGGTTCGGCTCGGTGTACGGCGTCGCCAGCATCGCCGGGCCCCTCCTGGGCGGGCTGTTCACCGACCAGCTGTCGTGGCGGTGGGCGTTCCTGATCAACGTGCCGGTCGGGCTGGTCGCGTTGGCCATCGCCGCGCGGTTCCTGCCCTCCGCCGCACGGAAGTCGGCCGCGCGGATCGACCACACCGGCGCGCTGCTGCTCGCCGGGACGGCCACAGCCCTGATCCTGATCGCGTCGTTCGGGCAGCGGTGGGGCTGGACCTCGCCGCGCGTCCTGGGTCTCGCGGTGGTCGCGCTCGTGCTGATCGCGCTGGTGATCCCGGTCGAGCGACGGGCCGCGGCGCCGGTGCTGCCGCTGTCGATGCTCGCCTCGCGCACGGTCGTGATCGCCTCGGTGATCGGGTTCACCGCCAACGTCGCGATGTTCAGCGTGCTGGTCTACCTGCCCACCTACCTGCAGGTGGTGGACGGGGCGACGGCCACGTCGTCCGGCGTGCACATGCTGCCGCTGGTCATCGGGCTGGTGGTGAGCCAGTCGCTGGCCGGACGGTGGATCGCGAACCCGGCACGGGTGCGGTCGGTGCTGGTCGCCGGCATGGCGCTCACCGTCGCCGGGCTCCTGCTGCTGAGCACGCTGGCGCCGGGCACCGGGCAGCTCGCGCTCATCGCCTGCTTCCTGGTCACCGGGATCGCCGTCGGGATGGTGCCGATGGTCGCACTGACCGCGGCGCAGAACGCGGTGCCCGCGGAAGACATCGGCGCCGCGAGCGCGGTGGTGACCTTCGCCCGGTCGATCGGCGCGGCCTTCGGGGTGGCCGTGTTCGGTGCCCTCCTGGGCGATGACGTGGCGGGCAACATCGGCGGTGCGTTCCGGTGGATCACGCCGGCGGCCGCCCTCGGCACGGGGCTCGCGCTGCTCCTGCGGAAGCCGGCCGGTTCGCCGCGGTGATCAGGGACGCCAGGAAGATCAGCACGACGATCTGGTCGTGGGCGAGGTCGGCCATCGCCTCCGGCAACTGATCCCGTGTGTTCACGGTTCGAGACCAACCCGCTGAAACCAGCCGGTTTCGCCGATGGGCCCGCACCCCGCGGCAGTGACGGACGTCTCGGCGGCGGGGCCGGTAAATGTCGCGTGACCCCGCTGTGATCTTACCGTTATCCGTGCTACCTTTCCGAACCGTTCCGCTGGGGGGACGGGCACGGCCCGTCGATCGCTCACCACGGACGAAAGAAGCAGATGAACCGACAGTTCACGGCGGCGCTGGTGGCCGCTCCCCTGGTCGTGCTCAGCCTCGCCGGGTGCAAGCCCGGCGGCCTGCTGGCGAGCCAGCCCACCGGCATCTCCTCCGCCGCGCAGCCCGCCGGCTCGTCGAGCGCACCCGCGAGCACGACGACCACCGAGGCGGCAAGCCCCCCGAGCACCACGCGGAGCACCGAAGCGACACCGTCGCCGTCGTCCTCGTCGAGCGCGCCGCGCAGCTCGAGCAAAACCCCGGCGCCGGCGAACACATCCACCTCGGTCCCGGCCACGCAGGCGGCCGCCAAGTCGTGCACCGACCCGGTGTTCACGACGAGCGATCCCGACGGCGGCTGGTCCGACGGCGGCTACTACGTCCACAACAACATGTGGAACCAGGACGAGGCCGGCCCGGAAACGCTCTACGCGTGCTCCCACGACAACTGGTACGTCGAGTCGACGCAGCGTGACACCACGTCGGTCAAGACCTACCCCAACGTCCACAAAGACATCAACAACCTCCGCGGCGCACCGGTCGGCGACTACTCGACGATCACCTCCACGTTCGCCGGGCGCGGCCCGCAGAGCGGTATCTACGACGTCGCCTACGACGTGTGGCTCAACGGCGTCGGTCAGGGCCAGGGCGTCACCGAACTGATGGTGTGGACCGAGAACCACAACCAGGTCCCGTCCGGCACCAAGACCGCGACGTACTCGGCCGGCGGCGTCACCTACGACGTGTGGCGCAACGACAGCGGCTACATCGCGTTCGTCGCGCGGAACACGCTGTACTCGGGTTCGGTCGACCTCAAGGCGATGATCACGTGGGCGGTCGGGCGGGGCTACATCCCGCAGAACCCGACCGTGAACCAGATCGGCTACGGCGTCGAGTTCTGCTCCACGGACAACACCCCGGCCCGGTTCACGCTCTCGGACTTCTCGGTGACCATGAAGTGACCGCCCGGCCCGCGCGAGACCGGAACGGCGGGTCAGGCGGGGTTTCCCGGCTTGAGGTCCCGAACGTCCCGGAAGCCCACCTGCGGTCCGAAGCCGGTCTCGCCGGTGGCCGCCACCGGCTGCAGGAGCACGCCGACGTGGTCGCCGGTGTCGTGCCGGGACAGGATCTCGCCGACGAACCAGGCCGGGCAGTCCGTCAGCAGGGGCACGCCCCGCGGCCCGGGCCGCCAGGCGCAGCGGGCGAACTTGTCCACCTCGAAGCCGGTGTGCGAGCCGAACAACTCGGCCAGGTCCCGGCACCGCTCGTCCAGCCGGTGCACCCCGAGGTGCGTGGCGCCGGCGGCGACCTGAAACGTGTGGTTGTTCTTGGACAACCACACCATGAACCGCGACGGGGACGTGCTGCACTGCGCGGCGAAGCCCACCAGGCACCCCGCCCGGTCCCGGCCGTCGGTGGCGGTCACGACGTACATCGGGTAGTCGAGCGAGCTCATGATCGCCTCGAACCCGGGACTGGTATCGGTCATCAGCTCGTCAGGATCTGCGGGGACAGCTGCTTGAGCATCGCGTTGCTCCACTTCAGCTGGCGCAACGTCTGGGGGTGGCACCGACCGGCCAGCTTGAGCAGATCGGACTTCTTGGCCGCCTGGGCGCCCTGCGCGAGCAGTTCCCAGTCCAGCGACACCCCGGCGCACGCCCGGTGCAGCCGCCGCAGATCGGCCAGCAGCACCAGCCCGGGCTCGGGACGGTCGGACAGCAGGTCGCTCAGCGCCGTGCGCACCGGGGCGAGCGGGCCGGACCGCTCGGCGGCGGACGGTTCCAGGTCCAGGTCCCACGACCGGCCGGCCTCCGCCAGCGCCTCGACGTGCTCCCGCGACCAGCGCGCCAGGTCGCGGGCGACGTGGTGGATCTCGGGTTCGGCCGAGTGCCGGTCGGACAGCCTGAGCAGCTGCCGGGCCAGTGCGGTCTCGGACCGGTGGAGTTCGCGCAACGCGAGGCCGATCTTCATCGCACCCTCCCCAGCGCCGCCGCGGCCGTCTTGAACAGCGGCTGTTTCGACACCGGGTCCCATTCGGTGATGGTCAGCTCGTTGGCCGCACGGTGCCGCCCCGGGTCGTCGGAATCCCAGTAGCCGTAGTGGAAGGGCAGGAACAGCACGCCTTCCCGGATGCCGGCCACCCGCACCCGTGCCCGGACCGTGCCGCGCGGTGTGGTGATCTCGGCGAGGTCGCCGTCGGACAGCTCGTGCGACCGGGCGTCCGCTTCGGACACCTCGACCCACACCTCGGGGGCGGCGTCGTTCAGCTCCGGGGCGCGGCCGGTCTTCGTGCGGGTGTGGAAGTGGTACACCGTGCGGCCGGTGATCAGCGCGAACGGGTACTCCGCCGAAGGGGCCTCGTGCGGCGGCAGGTACTCGGCGGGTTTCAGCATCGCCTTGCCGTCGGGGTTCCCGGCCCGGTACTCGCCCGGCTCGGCCGGCGCGCCGGTGATCAGGTCCCGCCCGTAAGCTTCGCAGTAGTCGGGGTGGGCGAAGAACTTCCCGTCGGTGTAGAGGCGTTCGGTGCCGTCGGGGTGCTCGCTGGTGCAGGGCCACTGGATCCCGCCGCCGCCGCGCAGCTTGTCGTAGGTGAAGCCGGTGTAGTCGCACGGGCGGCCGGCGCTGGCGCGCTGCCACGCCTCGAACGCCGACTCCGCGTCGTGCCAGGACGGGAACGGGTTGCCGTCCCGGTCGCGGAAGTCCATGCGCCGCGCGTAGTCCAGGAAGATGTCCAGGTCCGGTTTGGACTGTCCGGGCGGGTCGACGGCCTTGCCGGACAGGTGCACGGTCCGGTCGGCGTTGGTGAACACGCCGGTCTTCTCGCCCCACATGGCGGCGGGCAGGACGACGTCGGCCAGTTCGGCGGTCTCGGTGCGGAACGCGTCCTGCACGACGAGGAACAACCGGTCCTGGGACAGGATCTTCCGGATCCGGCCCAGGTCCGGCAGCGACACCGCCGGGTTGGTGGCCGACACCCACAGCATCCGCAGGCTGCCGTTCTCGGCGTAGCGGAAGATCTGCATGGCGTGCGTCGGCGACGAGTAGTGCGGGATCCGCAGCGGGTCGAGGTTCCACAGCCTGGCCAGCTCGGCGACGTGGGCGTCGTTGGCCCAGTTGCGGAATCCGGGCAGGTCCCCGTCGGCGCCGCACTCGCGGGTGTTCTCGGCGGTGGGCTGGCCGTTCATCTGCAGCACGCCGCAGCCGGGTTTGCCGAGCATCCCGCGCAGCAGGGTGATGTTGTTGACCTGCACGGCCGCGGCGGTGGCCTGGTGGGACTGGTAGAAGCCCTGGAGCACCGTGCACAGCAGACGTTCGGCCCGACCGAGCAGCGCGGCGGCCGCGCGGATCCGGGAGGCGGGGACGCGGCAGATCTTCTCCGCCCATTCCGGCGTGCAGCCGGCGACGGCGGCGGCGAGCTCGTCGTAGCCGACCGTGCAGCGCTCGACGTAGTCGTGGTCGATCCGGTCGCCGGCGATGATCTCGTGCAGCAGCGCGTTCATGAGCGCGAGGTTCGTGCCCGGCATCGGCGCGAGGTGCAGGGTCGCCGCGCGCGCCACCGGCGTCTCGCGCGGGTCGACGCACAGCAGGGCCGGCGGGTTGGGCCCGGCGAGCCGGTCGAGCATGCGGGTCCACAGCACGCTCTGCGTCTCGGCCACGTTGTGCCCGAACAGCGCGATGACGTCGGCGTGGTCGACGTCGGTGTAGGAGGCGGGCTGGCCGTCGCAGCCGAAGGACGCCTTGAGGGCGGCCGCCGCGGTGGCCGTGCACAGGCGCGTGTTGCCGTCGAGGTGGTTGGTGCCGATCGCGCCGTGGGCGATCGCGGCCAGCGTGTAGTACTCCTCGCAGAACAGCTGGCCGCTGGTGTAGAACCCGATCGAGCCCGGGCCCTGTTCGCCGAGCAGTTCCCGGCTGCGGGACACGATGAGCGACATCGCCTCGTCCCAGGTCGCCTCGGCCAGTTCGCCGTCGCGCCGGACGAGCGGGGTGGTGAGCCGGTCCGGTGAGGCGTTGGCCTGCCAGCCGTAGAGGTCCTTGGTGTCCACGCGGCCGTGGTTCACCCGGTCGTCCGCGCGGCCGCGCACCCCGACGATCCGGCCGTCCTTGACCGCGAGGTCCAGTCCGTCACCGTTGGAGTGCAGTACCGCCGCGGTGGGCACCCAGCGGTCGACGTCCTCGGGCGTCAGCCCGTCGGCGAGGTGCGAGTCGACCCGCACCGGCCAGGACTCCCCCGGTCCGTAGGGCGTGCGGGCTCCCCAGGGGTCGGTGATCGCGTCACGTGTCTCCACTCGCGCCGGAGTACCCGGCGGCCGGTCGCGGAAAACTAGCCGAGCCGGTAGACGCGCTGGGCCGTGCCGCCGAACACGGCGTCCCGCTCGGCCGGGCTCAGGCCGGCCACCAGTTCCTCCGCGGCCTCCCGGACCTGGGCGTAGGAGGCCGCGAGCAGGCAGACCGGCCAGTCCGAGCCGAACATCAGCCGGTCCGGGCCGAACGCTTCGAGGGCCACCTCGGCGTAGGGGCGCAGGCCGGCGGTGGTCCACCCCGGACCGGCCTCGGTGACCAGGCCGGACAGCTTCGCCGTCACGTTGGGCAGCGCGGCCAGTTCGCGCAGGTGCGTCGCCCAGGGTTCGAGGTCGCCGGAGGCGATGGGCGGTTTGGACAGGTGGTCGAGCACGAACGACAGCTCCGGCAGGTCCCGGGCGGTCTCGATCGCCGCGGGCAGCTGGTGCGGCAGGGTGAGCAGGTCGTAGGACAGCCCCGCCCGGGCCACCGCGCGCAACCCGCGCCGGACGTCGGCGCGGGTCAGCCACCGCGGGTCGGCCTCGCCCTGCACCAGGTGCCGCACCCCGACCAGGCCGGGCAGGGTGGCCAGGACATCGGCGACGTCCGGTTTCCTGAGGTCCACCCAGCCGACCACCCCGGCGATCACGGGATCGGCCGCGGCGACGGCGAGGAAGTCCCGCGTCTCGGACACGTCGGCGAGCACCTGCACCAGGACGGAACGGTCCACCCCGGCCACCGCGTGGTAGTCGGCCGCGGTGAACGTGCGGCGGACCGGCGCCATCTCCGGACCGTCGAGCCAGTCCTGACGCCGGGCGCCGAGGTCCCACAGGTGGTGGTGCGCGTCGATCAGCACGATGCCGCCCTGTCCGACTCCGTCCACAGTGGAGCAGGGATCTCCGGTGCGGGGTACTCCGCGTTCGCGGTGACCTCCTCGGGGGTGCGGGCGCCCAGCACCACCGCGCTGACCGCCGGGTGCCGGAGGGCCTCCGCCTCGAACACAACCGGCTCGGCCGGTTCGGTCGCACCGGTCTCGACGATGCCGGCCGTCAACGGGAACACGCCGCCGGCGAGCACCACCGGCCGCTCGGCTCCGTCAGGCCCCGGTCGCTGAAGTCGCATGGTTCTCCTCACCCGGGATGCCGGTACCGCTGTCGTGCACGCGGCGCAGCCAGCGCTCGGTGGTGCACACGTGCAGGAGTGCGGCGGCCTGCGCGAGCGCGGCGTCCCGCTCGCACAGCGCCTGGTAGATCGCCTCGTGTTCGGTGATGGTCTGCTCGGCGGCACCGGCCTCGACGAGACCGCGCCAGATCCGGGCCCGCAGCGTGCGGCCGGAGATGCCCTCGATCAGCGTGGTCAGCGCCTCGTTGCCGGTCGCCGCGACGATCGCGCGGTGGAACGCCGCATCATGCCGGCTCAGCACCTCCATGTCACCGGTCGCGGCCTGCATCGCGTCGAGGTGACCGCGGATGACCTCGAGCTGCTCGTCGGTGACGCGCTGGGCGGCCAGCCCGGTGGCGACGGGTTCGAACAGCCGCCGCACCTCGGTCAGCTCCAGGAGGGTGTTGCCCTGCATCAGCTCGACGGCGAGACCGAGACCTTCGAGCAGCACCTTGGGTTCCAGGCTGGTGACGTAGGTGCCGTCGCCCCGCCGGACGTCGAGCACCCTGGCCACGGCGAGCGCTTTCACCGCCTCGCGCATCGGGGTGCGGGAGATGCCGAGCTCCGCGGCCAGCTGCGGTTCGGGCGGGAGCTTCGCGCCCGGTGGCAGCCGGCCCGACTGGATCAGCGCACGGATGCGGGCGATGGCCTCATCGGTCACGGACACCCTGCGCAGCCTAGGTCAAACATACGATGTCTGTAAATCAAACACGAGATCCACGACCACCGACCTGGACAGACAGCCCACCGTCGCCTACAAATACATATGCTGTTTGGCACCGCCGGAAGGATCTTCCCTTGCCCGAACTGATCACCGCGGTCGGCGCGGTCGATGTCCGCTTCCCCACCTCGAACGACTACCCGGCCCGCACCACCACGCCCGGCCGGCTCGGCTGCACCGACACGGAGGCGGTGGCGTGATGGGCGAGTTCGGCGGTCTGCGCGCGCTGGTGACCGGCGGCGCTTCCGGGATCGGCCTGGCGACGGCGCTGGTGCTCGCCGAGCGCGGCGCGCGGGTGGCCTGCCTCGACGTGAACCCCGCCGTGGACGGTCCGCTGACCGGTTTCCGGGCGGATGTCGCCGACGACGCCTCGGTCCGGGAGGCGGTCGAGGCCGCGGCCGCGGAGCTGGGTGGTCTCGATGTCCTGGTCAACAACGCGGGTATCGGTGCTCAGGGCACGGTCGAGGACAACCCGGACGACGAGTGGCGCCGCGTGTTCGAGGTCAACGTGTTCGGCGTGGTGCGCGTGACGCGCGCGGCGCTGCCGCACCTGAGGCGTTCGGCGCACGGGGCCATCGTGAACACCTGCTCGATCGCCGCGACCGCCGGGCTGCCGCAGCGGGCGCTGTACTCGTCGTCGAAGGGCGCGGTGGCGGCACTGACCCGCGCGATGGCCGCGGACCTGATCGAGGACGGCATCCGGGTCAACTGCGTGCACCCGGGCACCGCGGACACGCCGTGGATCGGGCGGCTGCTGGACAAGGCCGACGACCCGGTCGCCGAACGCGCCGCGCTGGAGGCCCGTCAGCCGATGGGGCGCCTGGTGTCGGCCGACGAGGTCGCCACCGCGATCGCCTACCTCGCCAGCCCGCACTCCGGCGCCACCACCGGCGCGGAACTCGCCGTCGACGGGGGGATGCAGGGGCTGCGCCTGCGCCGCTGAACCGCGCTCGGCGCCTCCCAGGAGCGGCACTGTCGAACGGCGCGCGCCGAACTCACCGTGGCCGTCCGCCGCGTGCCCGACGGCCACGCGTCCGGAAGTGCCTAGCAGCAGCGGCACCTCCGCGGCGTGGGTCGGGCCAGGTGCCCGCGGCGTGGCTGGACCAGCGCGGGCTGGTGTCGGACAACGTGTACCGGTTGCTGCGCAACACATCGTCAACGGTGAACTGATGCCCGGGCAGCGGCTGGTGGAGTACGCCGCACGGCAGGCGGCCACGCGGATGGCGCCGCGCGCGGTGCGGAAGCCGACACGGCCTTCCACGACGAGGTCCGCGCGGCCACGGGGAACCCGGCGCCGATCCGGTTCTGGCGCACGGCGCACGACGCCCGCGGCTCCGAGTCCGGCTGACGGTGCTCGCCGGTGCCCCCCGGTGAGGAGCCGCGACTGTCCTCAGGCCGCGGGCGGATCCCAGGTGAGCAGCATCCGCTCCGGGCCGCGGGTCGACAGGCCTTCCTTCCACGCGACACCCGCGTCGCCGTCGGCGAGGCGCAGGTTCGGCAGCCGGCGCAGGAGCGTGCCGAGCGAGACCTGCAGTTCCATGCGCGCCAGCGGGGCGCCCAGGCAGTGGTGCACGCCGTGCCCGAAGCCGATGTGCGAGGTGTCCTGGCGGCGCAGGTCCAGCCGGTCGGCGTCGGGGAACACCGACTCGTCCCGGTTGGCCGACGCGAGCACCGGCATGACCGCCTCCCCGGCCCGCACGAGCACCCCGCCCAGCTCGATGTCCTCGGTGGCGTAGCGGGCGATGCCGGCGCCGAGCCCGAGCGGCACGTACCGCATCAGCTCCTCGACCGCCTTCGGCACCAGGCTCAGGTCCTCCCGCAGCACGGCCAGCTGGCCGGGGTGCGTCAGCAGCGTGTAGACGAAGTTCGGGATCTGTGACGCGGTGGTCTCGTGCCCGGCGACGAGCAGCGCCATCGCGAGCATGATCAGTTCCTCTTCGGACAGACGATCCTCGTTGTCCCGCGCGGCGACCAGGCCGCTGAGGAGGTCGTCCCGCGGGGTCCGCCGCCGCTGCGCGATCAGGCCCTCCAGGTAGGACCGCATCTTCAGCGTGCAGTCCCGCACCTCGTCCGGCGTGAACTTCGTGGTGGACAGGAACGCGTCCGACCAGTACCGGAAGTCGACGCGGTCCTCGTACGGGACGCCGAGCAGCTCGCAGATCACGGTGACCGGCACCGGCAGCGCGAACGCCTCGACCAGGTCCGACGGCGGCCCCTGCGCGATCATCGCGTCGACCAGCTCGTCGGCGATCTGCCGCACCCGCGGCCGCAGCTCCTCGATCCGCCGCACGGTGAACGCCTTGGTGACCAGCCGGCGCAGGCGGCTGTGGTCCGGCGGGTCCATGCTCAGGATGCTGCCGGGCTGCGACGGTGTGGGGCGCATCCGCGGTTCGTCGTGCTCCAGGCTCGCGGCGCGGCTGAAGCGCGGGTCGCTCAGGACCACCTTGACGTCCTCGTACCGGGTGGCCAGCCAGCCGGGTTCGCCGTAGGGCAACCGGACCCGGATCAGGGGCTCGTTCGCGCGCAGGTCCGCGAACATCGGCTCCATGTCCAGCCGTTCCGGCCGGCTGAACGGGTAGCTCCGGAGTTCCGCGGTGGTCATCACCAGCTCCTCGCTACGTGAACTTTCGCCCGATTCGTTCCGGCAAGTGGTGTCCTTCCAACACCATTGGACTGATCCGATGCCGGTCCCGCAAGTCTCCGTTCGACGTAGCCGCCGGTCACGCTCCGCGCTGGAGGCCGCGTTGCCGGAGCCGATCGCGGCGCGAGCTCGCCCAGATCGCGGTGTCCGCTGGTGGCCAACGCGCCGCCGCGTCAGGGCCGGCTGCTGATCTCCCGGACGAGGTCGATCGCCTGGGCGAGGGTGCCCAGGCGGGCGTCGAGGGTGTCCCCGGCGGGGTACAGGCGCACCGTGTCCACCCCGGCGTCCCGCCAGACCTGCAAACGCTTGCGCACCATGTCCTCGGTGCCGATGAGCGTCGTGGCGAGGACCATCTCGTCGGTCACCAGCGCCGCGGCCCCGTCGCGGTCGCCCGCCTGCCACCGCTGCCGCACCTCGGCCGCGACCTCCGCCCAGCCCTGCCTGCTGTAGGCCCGGTTGTAGAAGTTCGTCGACGCCGAGCCCATCCCGCCGAGGCTGAACGCCAGCTCCTTCTTCCGGCCCGCGACCATCGCCCGCAACGCGTCCTCGTCCGGCGCGAACGCGACCTCCGCGCCCTGGCACACGTCCAGGTCCGCCCGCGACCGCCCGGCGCGGGCCAACCCCTCATCCAGATGCGAGAAGTACGCCTCCGCGGCACCTTCCGGCACGAAACTGGTGCCGAGCCAGCCGTCGGCGATTTCACCGGTCAGGCGCAGCATCGCCGGCGACAGGGTGGCCAGGTAGACCGGGATCGGGTGCTCGGCGCGCATCGACAGCCGCATCGGCACCGCGTCGCCGCCCGGCAACGGGATCCGGAACTCGTTGCCGGCGTAGGAGATCTTGCCGCCCTCGATCACGCGCCGCACGATCTCCACGGTCTCCCGCACGCGCGCCAGCGGCCGCGCGAACGGCACCCCGTGCAGCCCCTCGATCACCTGCGGCCCCGACGCGCCCAGCCCCAGCAGGAACCGCCCACCGGACAGATTGGACAGTGTGATCGCCGTCTGCGCCACCGCGACCGGCGTGCGCGTGCCGACCTGCATGATCCCCGACCCGAGCAGCATCCGCTCGGTGCGCGCCGCGAAGTAGCCCAGCGCGGACGGGGCGTCAGACCCCCACGCCTCGGCGACCCAGCACACGTCGAGGCCGAGTCTGTCCGCCTCCACCACGAAGTCCACCGCCCCGGGCGAGGACCCTTCGACCGTCGTCGCGGTGCGCATCAGGCTTCCGCGCGCTTGCGGATGCATTCGAGCGTCGCCGTCATGCCGCGTTCCAGCTCGCGCAGCCGGACGAACACGATCTTCTGCTCCTTGTCCGGCATCCGGTCGATCGCGTACGACAGGCCGGACCGTCCCGGCCCCATCTGCATCCACTGCGCCAGCTCGGTGCCGCCGTCCCGGGGCGTCAGCCGGAACCGCCAGACCGAGCTGGGGTGGTCCGGGTCCTCGACCGCCCACGCGAACACCCGGCCCGGTTCGCACTCGACGACGTGCGAGGTCGTCGACCACTCGCCCATCGCCTCGTGCCGGTTGTGCCCGACGAACCGCGCACCCACCACGGGCCCGGACGAGCCCTCGGCCCACTCGACGGACTGCAGCTCGTCGCTGAGCTCGGGCATCAGGCCGATGTCGGAGACCAGCGCCCACACCCGCTCGGGCGGGGCGTCGATCCACGTCCGCACCTCGACAGTGGGTGTGTCCGCGTAACGCGCGCCGGTCCACTCCATGACCAGAAGAGTTGCGTAATGAGACTGTCCCTGTCAAGGCGCTCGTCACGTCATCCCCGTGCCGCCGCCGCGCAGGGCCTGCACCTCGTACCCGGCGCCCGCCCGGCGGCATCGGACGGCGCCGGACGTGATGTCGGCTTTCGCCCCGACGTCGACGCCCTTGGTGGGCTCCCGGGGCCGGCCGGGCCGGCTGATCGACGCGGACGACGGCCACCACCGGCGACCGCGCGGATCCGCGGCTGGGATTGTGGGCCGAGCACCTGGGCCGCCCGGAGTCCGAAGTGGACCACGACCCGGCGGATGTGGTGGACGGCCTGCGGCGGCCGAACGCGCACGTTGAGGCGGAGCGGGAACGGCGCGGGGAGCGGCGCACCAACCGGCTCGTGCTGCTGCCCGGGGTGTCCCGCCCCACGGAACGCCCTTGCGGGGCCCACTGGTGGACGGCCGAGCCTGGCCCGCGGAGCCGCCGCGAGCTGGGCCGGACACCACAGCGGCGGATGGCCTGGGCCGTGCCCGGGCCCGGGCGCCACTGCCCGACGAAAATCGGACCGTCCCGGCGCAGGCCACCGGCCCGGCTCACACCCCTGCGCGACCGACCGGCCCAGCAAGCGCCTCCGCCACACGCAACGAAACCGGACCGCCGGCACACCATCGGACAACCGCACCCCCCAGGGCAGGAAGCCGGCCCCAGGCCCACACCCCGAGAGAAACCGGACCAGCCGGCGCACTACCGGACAGCGTGCAACCCCCGCCACAGGGAAGTCGGCCCCCAGGCAACTCCCCCAGTCACCCCGAGAGAAACCGGGCCGGCCGGCTCACCACCGGCCGGCCCGCGAAAATCCCTGCTCAGGCCGCCGGCCCGGCGGGCGCCTCCCCTGGCGTCGCCGGTCCGACGTGGATCTCGTGGCTCTCCGGCGTCGTGTCGACCGGGCCCAGCGTCCACGGCACGGTCATCACCGGGCCGTCCGGGTGGCCGGGCGTGTCGACCGTGACGGCCAGTGGCGTCTGCTGCTGGTCGGGCGAGACGGTGGTCCACGTCAGCTGCACGTGGGCCGACGAGCCGTTGCGCAGGTACAGCATCGGCGCGTCCGCGGGCGCGTCGTTGGCCACCAGCACGTCGTGCGCGCCCACGAGCCCCACCGGCACGGCCCCGGTCAGGTAGCAGGCCTCCCCCGGCTTCGCGGTGAACTGCAGGTACCCGCCGCGCGTGCCCGCGCCCGAGCCGCCGTAGACCAGGGTCGTGTCGACCTGCGTGGCCGTGCACCCCAGATCGGTCGGCTCCGCCTGTGCGGTGCCGGCGGCCACGGTCCCCAGCCCGGCCGCGGCAGCGATCACGACCCCCGTGCGGCGCAGAATCCCAGACATCGGTCTCCCCTTTCCGAGTGAGGCATTCACCTCGTTGACCCTCACCCGGAAAGACGTTCACCGTCGCCTCGGGATGCGCCCGCGTGGGATCAGTCGCACCGAAGCAACCCGGCGCCCGCCCGGACGTCACACGGAACGCTCGACCACAGCGGGCTCTCCACCACCAGCGGCACGAACATCACCACGCTCGCGACCATGCCCAGCCCGGCATAACCGGGTGCGCATTGGCGGATCACCGTCACCGTGGCCGTCGCCGGGTTCCTCAGCCTCCGCACAGCGTTCAGCGGACAGGGTGCAGGGGCGAGGAGAGGAGGACGAGATGACGCCCGAACCCGGGACGCGGGGACAGCCGGAGCACGTGGACCGGCTGCGAGCCGTGCGCGCCGAGCTGCTCGAGCTGGAAGAGCTGCTGTGCCATGGCGGCCATCCCTTCTCGCAGACGGTTTCCGACAACGCCAAGCGGCTGCCGGCCTGGCTGCGGGCGACGCGCGGTGAGCAGCGCTGGGCGGTCACGCTGGCGATCGCGCTCGCGGTGACCCTGCAGCTGGTGCTGCCGGACCGGCTCGCGTTCCGCCCGCACTGGCTGCTGCCGGCGCTGGAGATCGCGCTGGTCGCCGCGCTCATCGGGCTGAACCCGGTGCGGATCTCCCGCGACCACCCGTGGCTGCGGCCGCTGTCCACCGCGCTGATCGCGGTGATCAGCCTGGCCAACGGCTGGTCCGCGGCGCTGCTGGTGGTGGACCTGCTCGCGGCCCGTGCCGGCGAGGAGCCCGGGCCGCTGCTCGGCAGTGGCGGCGCGATCTGGCTCACGAACGTGATCGGGTTCGCCCTGTGGTACTGGGAATGGGACCGCGGCGGACCGGTCGCCCGCGCGCGAGGCGAGCGGCCGAAGCCGGACTTCCGGTTCCCCCAGATGGAGGACCCGCAGGCGTACCCGGACTGGGAACCGCACTTCCTCGACTACTTCTACCTGTCCTTCACCAATGCGACCGCGTTCAGCCCCACGGACGTCATGCCGATGTCCCGCTGGGCGAAGATGCTGATGCTGAGCCAGTCCGCGATCTCGCTCATCACCGTGGTGGTGGTCATCTCGCGGGCGGTCAGCCTGTTCCGGTGACCGGGATCAGGCCGGCACGATCGCGCACACGATGCCGCGTGCCCATCAAGCATGACCTTCGGGAGTCCCGGTGACGTCTTGAACGCGATTTCGTCGTACCGGGCCGCGCACACCGGGTGGTCGGCGAGGGGCTCCGCCGACTTTCCGGTACGCGGACCGGCGTGGTGGGCGTTAGCGTGGACGACGTGCGTGTGGCGACCTGGAACGTGAACTCCGTGAAGCAGCGGGTGCCGAGGCTGCTGCCGTGGCTGGACCAGCGGCAGCCCGACGTGGTGTGCCTGCAGGAGACCAAACTGGCCGACGACGCGTTCCGCGACCTGCTCGGCGACGAGCTCGCCCAGCGCGGCTACGAGGTGGCGCTGGCCGGGGAACCGCGGTGGAACGGGGTCGCGATCCTGTCGAAGGCCGGGCTCGAGGACGTGGTCACCGGGGTGGCCGGTGCGCCCGGCTTCCCGCACCCCGAGGCGCGCGCGGTGGCCGCGACCTGCGGCGGCGTGCGCGTGCACTCGCTGTACGTGCCGAACGGCCGCACACCCGGGTCGGAGCACTACCAGTACAAGCTGGCGTGGCTGGCGGCGTTGCGGGACGTCGTGGCGGGCGGCCCGGAGGCGGTGATGCTGTGCGGCGACATGAACATCGCCCCCACCGACGCGGACGTCTTCGACCCCGAGGCCTACGTCGGCCAGACCCACGTCACCGCCCCGGAGCGCGCCGCCCTGGCCGAGCTGACCGGTCTCGGCCTGCGGGACGTGATCCGGGATCGCTGGCCGTCCGAGCGCGTGTTCACCTACTGGGACTACCGGGCCGGCATGTTCCACCAGGACCTCGGGATGCGCATCGACCTGGTGCTGGCCTCGGCGCCGGTCGCGGGCCGGGTCGCGGCCGCCTGGGTCGACCGGCACGCGCGCAAGGTCACCGGCCCGAGCGACCACGCCCCGGTGATCGTCGACCTGGACGAGGCCCCGGACGGCGACATCGGCCCCGTCGTCCCGCCACCGTCGGCGCCGCGGGCCCGGAAGGGCCGGGTCACGCTGCCGCAGTCGAAGTAACCGCTCGGCACCACCCGCACCACGGTGCCTTCCGCGTTCGCGGCACGGAGAACGTGCCGTCGGTCGCGGAACAGTTCGAGCAGGCGTCCGCGCTCCGTGCGCTACTCACCGTCCACCAGCACCTCGTCCATCCGGGACTCGCGCCAGTCGCGCAGCAGGTCGTGGAACACGACCGGACCCTTGCCGAAGGACTGCCGCCTGCGGGGCTTGCCTTCGTTGTTGTAGTAGCCGGGCGTGCACTCCGCGAGGAACTCCTCCAGGTCGGGCGCCGTCGCCTGGATCGTGTCGACCCACGCCGACTCGGCCTCGGCACTCGGCTCCACGCGGCACGCGCCGCGCTTGCGGGCCTGCGCGACGACCTCGGCGACGTGGTGGGCCTGCTCGTCCAGGACGTGCACGAAGTTGACCGAGCTGGCGTTCTGCAGCGGCCCCAGGTGGAACAGGTTCGGGAACCCGTGGCTGTAGAAGCCGTGCAGCGTGCGCGGCCCGGTCCGCCACGACCCCAGCAGCGGCACACCGTCCCGGCCGAACACCGGCAGCCGACCGGACATCACGTCCGACCGGCCGACCTCGAACCCGGTCGCGAAGATGACGCAGTCCACTTCGTACTCCTCGTCACCGACGACGAGGGTCTTCCCGGTCATCCGCTCGACGCCGCCGTAGTCCGCGGTGTCCACCAGCGTGACGTTGGGCCGGTTGAACGTCTGCAGGTACTCGTCGCTGAACGTGGGACGCTTGCACGCGTAGCGGTACCAGGGCTTGAGCTTCTCGGCCGTGGCGGGATCCTCGACGAGCGCGTCGACGCGGGCGCGCAGCTCGTTCATCTTGCGGAAGTCGGCGATCTCCTCCTCCTCGGGCGACATCAGGACCACGTCCGTGGGCACCAGGTTGCGCAGCAGGTGCGCGCTGCCGGTCCAGGCGTCGGCGACCAGGTCCTCGTCCACCGGGTTGCCGGTGACGACGCGCAGGAAGTTCTCCCGCCGTCGCACCGCCCAGCCGGGCTCGAGCGACGCGGCCCACCCGGGGTCCGTGCGGCGGTTGCCGCGGTAGTCCACTGAGGACGGTGTGCGCTGGAAGACGTACAGGTGCTGCGCGTCGCGGCCCAGGTGGGGCACGACCTGGATGGCGGTCGCGCCGGTGCCGATGAGGGCGACGCGCTTGTCGGCCAGGCCGGTCAGGCCGCCGTTCGCGTCGCCGCCGGTGTAGCCGTAGTCCCACCGGCTGGTGTGGAAGGTGTGGCCTTCGAACGTGTCGATGCCCGGGATGCCGGGGAGCTTCGGCCGGTCGAGGGTCCCGCTGGACACGACCACGTACCGCGCGCGGATCCGGTCGCCGCGGTCGGTGCTGACCAGCCAGTCCGGGTCCTCCCAGCGCAGTTCGGTCACACCGGTCCGGAAGCAGGCGTCGCGGTAGAGGCCGTAGTGCCGGCCGATCGCCTGCGCGTGCCGGAGGATCTCCGCGCCGGGCGAGTACTTCCACTCGGGCACGTAGCCCAGCTCGTCCAGCAGCGGAAGGTACACAGAGGACTCGATGTCGCAGTGGATGCCCGGATAGCGGTTCCAGTACCACGTCCCGCCGAAGTCGCCGGCCTTCTCGATGACCCGGATGCTGTCGACGCCGGCCATCCGCAGCCGCGCGGCGGTGAGCAGACCGCCGAACCCGCCGCCGACGACCACCACCTCGACCCGGTCGTGCAGCGGATCACGGGTGAAACCGGGGGCGGCGTGCGGATCGTCGGCGTAGTAGCCGAAGCCGCCCTCCGCGCCCCGGTACTGGGCGGCACCCTCCGGCCGGACGCGGCGATCGCGTTCGGCGCGGTACCGGGCGCGCAGCGCCTCCAGGTCGAGTTCCGGATCCGTCGGCATGCGCTGAGCCCCTAGTTAAATCAAACGAGTGATTGAAGAGTAGCAGGGCGCGGTCGAGCGTTCACACACTCGGGCTGATTCCGGGAAATGCCGGGCAGATGATCATGCCCTCGGTCGTTCACGCGGGGGACCGATCACCACAATCCACCGTGCGGCAAGCAGGGGCGGAACGCTGCGTCAACCGCCCCATGCAGTTCCGCGCGATCGCCACCGCCTCGAGCAGCCGGCGGACTACGACGCCTGGGTCGCCAGGAAGTCGTCAACCAGGCGGGCGCAGAACGGCTCGTCGCTGGGGCGGCGGGTGATCAGCGCGTTGAACAGCAGCGGGCCGACGAGCCGGGACGCGGCGAAATCGGCGTCCGCACCGCCGGGGAGGCAGTCGGCCAGGACGGCGTCGAACGGGCGGCGGTAGGTGTCCACGACGTGCTCGCGCAGCGCGGTCAGCCGGCTGCGTTCGCCGTCGTCCGGCCCGGGTGGTCCGGACAGGCCGATCGTCGCCATCCAGACGAGCGCGGCCAGCGCCGGCGCCCGTTCGATCTGCTCCGCCTGCGCGAGCACCAACCGGAGCAGGCGCTGCCGCGGCGAGCCCGAGCCGGGCGGGCGCAGCGGCGGGATCAGCTCCTGGAACGCGGCCGCCAGGAGCTCGGTGCTGTTCGGGAAGTGGCGGTACAGGGTCGATCGCGCGACCCCGCTGCGTGCGGTGACCGCCTCGATCGTCACCTGCCGCACCCCGCCCTCGGCCAGCAGCTCGACGGCCGCGGAGAGGATGGCCGAGCGCGAGCGGTCCAGCCGCGGATCGCGTCGTCCGGGCGTCTGCTGCGTCGTCACCACCGGATTCTCCCTCCCGCGCCGAGAACCAGGTTCAGAACTGTCGGTACTGCTACGATACCGGCAGTTTCGTTTCCCGTCGGAGCGAGGTGGCATGCGGGTAGACGCACCGCTGGAGGTCTCGGCACTGTCCACCGGCCGCCGGGCGTGGATCGTCGGCGTGATGTGCTCCGCGGTCGGCCTGGTGATCGCGATGGTGACGATCGTGAACACCGCGTTGCCCGCGCTGGCCGCGGACACCGGGGTGAGCCAGGCGCAGCAGACCTGGATCGTCGACGTGTACACGCTGGTGCTGGCGGCGCTCGTGCTGCCGATGGGGGCGCTGGGCGACCGGTACGGGCGCCGCGGGGTGCTGATCACCGGGCTGGTGGTGTTCGCGGTCAGTTGCGCCGCTCCCCTGGCCGCCGAGGCTCCGGGCTGGCTGATCACCGCCCGGGCGCTGACCGGGCTGGGCGCGGCGATGATCATGCCGGCGACGCTGTCGATCATCAACGCGAGCTTCCCGCCGGAGCGGCGCGGCCGGGCGATCGGCGTCTGGGCGGCGGTGGCCGGGCTCGGCGGGCTGGGTGGTCTGGTGATCGCCGGACTGCTGTTGCAGCACTTCTCGTGGCATTCGGTGTTCCTCGGCCCGGCCGTGTTGTCCGTGCTGCTCGCGCTGGCGTGCGCGACGGTGCCGACGTCGCGCGAGCGGGTCCACCACCGGTTCGACGCGGTGGGCGCGGTCCTGGGCGCGCTGGCGATCGGGGCGCTGGTGTTCGGGATCCTGCGCGCGGCGGATCTGGGGTGGGGCGACGCCGAGGTCGTCGGGGCGCTGGCCGGCGGTGTGGTGCTGGGGGCGGTGTTCGCGTGGTTCGAGGCGCGGCGGACGGCGCCGTTGCTGGACGTGCGGCTGTTCCTCAACCGCGCGTTCGCCACCGGGGCGGTGTCGGTGACCGTGCAGTTCACGGCGGCGTTCGGGGCGCTGTACGCGCTGGCGCAGTACCTGCAGCTGGTGCAGGGGTACAGCCCGCTCGAGTCGGGGCTGGTGCTGTGGCCGATCGCGGTGTCGGTGCTGCCGTTGTCGCTGGTCTCGGCGATCCTGGGGCAGCGGCTGGGGTTGGGACCGGTGACGTGCGCCGGGCTCGCGGTCGTGGTGGCCGGGGTGGTGCTGCTGGGGCGGCTCGGTCCGGACAGTTCGTACCCGGCGCTGGCGATCGCGGTGTGCGTGCTGGGCGGCGGGCTGGGGCTGACCGCGCCCGCGGCCACCGGCGCGATCCTGGACAACGTGCCGCCGGACAAGTACGGCGTGGCGTCCGCGGTGAACGACGCGACGCGGGAAATCGGTGCGGCGCTGGGAATCGCGCTCGCGGGAAGCGTCCTCTCGGCGACGTACACGGGCGCCGTCCACCCCGCGACGGCCGCACTCCCGCCGGCGGCCCGCGACCTCGCGGACGGTTCGCTCGCCGGAGCGCTCGCGGTGGCCGATCGGGCCGGCCCGGCGGGACCCCGGCTGGCGGCGGCCGCGCGAACCGCGTTCGCGGACGGGATGTGGTACAGCCTGCTGGCGCTGGCGGGCATCGTCGCGGCGGGGATCGTCGCCGCGGTGCTGCTCCGGCCGCCGCGCGACCGCCCCGGCCCGACGTCCGGGTGAGCGGCGGCCCGCCGTGGACCGCCGCCCCCTCCGGAAGAACGGCTTCGGAGGAACTCAGCTTTCGTGCAGGATGACGCCCCGGATGTTGCGTCCGGCGTGCATGTCGGCGTACGCCTGGTTGATCTCGTCCAGCGAGTAGGTGGTCGTGACGAGTTCGTCCAGCTTCAGGGTGCCCGCGCGGTACATCCGCGCCAGCCGGGTGATCTCGTACGACGGCGTGCCCATCCCGAAGATCACCCCCTGGATCCGCTTCTGCATCATCGACAGCGCCCACAGGTTGATCGGCAGGCCCTCGTCCTTCACGTCGCCGATCCCGGTGACCACCACGGTCCCGAACTTGCCGATCGCGTTCACCGCCTGCGCCACGTGGTCGCCGGTGGTGATACCGACCGTCACGATCGCCGAGTTCGCGCCCTGCCCGTTGGTCACCGAGCGCGCGAAGTCCGCCGCCTCGTCGATCCCGGCGAACGCGTGCGTCGCGCCCAGTTCCAGCGCCTTCTCGCGCTTGAAGGCCACCGGGTCGACCGCGACGACGTTCGCCGCGCCGCGGGCCCGCGCCCCCTGCACCGCGTTGATGCCCACACCGCCGACACCCATCACGATGATCGTGTCGCCCGCCGACACCTCCGCCGCGTACTCGGCCGAACCCCACCCCGTCGGCACCCCGCACGACAGCAGCGCGGCGACGTGGAACGGGATGTCCCGGTCGATCTTCGTCAGGGAGAACTCGGGCACGATCGCGTGCTGCGCGAACGTGCCGACCATCGTCATCTGCGCCACGTCGGCGCCGTTGTGGTGCGCCCGGTACGTGCCGTCGGCCATGCAGCCGCTCAGCGCGTACATGCCCAGGTCGCAGAGGTTGCCCCGCCCCGACGAGCAGGCCTCGCACCGCCCGCAGGACGGCACGAACTGCGCCACCACGTGGTCCCCGACCGCGAGGTTGCGCACGCCCGGCCCGACCGCCTCGACGACACCCGCGCCCTCGTGCCCGCCGATGAGCGGCAGGTGCGGTGTCGGCATGTCACCGGTCGTCGCGTGGTCGTCGGAGTGGCACAGGCCGGCCGCGTGGAACCGGACGCGCACCTCGTGGTCCGACGGCTCGTCCAGATCGATGTCCACGATCTGCCATTTGCCCGGCTGTTCGAGCAGCGCGGCCGCCCGGGTTCGCATCATCGCCCACCTTCCACCGATCCAACGCCGACCGGCCGAAGGTAGAACGAGTTCTAGTTCGAGTCAAGCCCGCCGGTCGCCGCTCCGGCGGGAACCGGAGCGGCGAGCACGTCAGTCGTCCATGTCGACGTCGCCGTCGGCATCCCGCCGGGGGCGCTTCGCCGGGCGGCCGTCCGGCGTCAGCGGCGTGAGCGGGGAGTCCGGTGTGGACGGACCGGCGTTCGACGGTCCCGGCTGCGGTCCCTGGATCTTCTGCCACGAGTGCCACGGCCCGCCCTGCTCCTTGAACTCGGGGTCGTCGCGGTCCCAGTACGCGCGCCTCCCGTGGTTGTCCGGTCCCGGGCTTTCGTAGCGCTCCTCCGACGACCCGCTCGCGTTCGACCGGCCGCGGTCCTCGATGCCGTGGTAGGTGCTCGTCTCCTTGTTGTGCTCGAGGTTGTCGTCCCGGGTGCTTTCCTTGCCGCCGTGGTGGTTCCAGTGCGTGCTGGCCGAGGGTTCGTGGCCGAGCACGCCCTTGCCGTGGCCCTTGATCTCGTTCTGGGGAAGGCCGGTGTAGGAGCCGCCGGGCTCCTTGGTGTCGAAGCGCCGGTTCGGGTCCATCAGCCAGTCCTTGAGGTCCTTGCCCTCAATCTTTTTGCCGGTCCTGGGGTCGATCGGGATGGGCGACTTGGCCGCTTCCTCCCACAGCGGGAGCATCTTGCTGTAGTCGTGGCTGGGATTGACGTAACCGGCCGCTTCGCGCCGGTTGTACTTGTAGACCTTCTCGCCCTTCTTGTTGAAGACGGGCTTTCCGGCCTTGTCCGTCTTCTGGGCGCCGTACTTCCCGGCCGGCGACAACTGCTGGTACAGGCTGCCGCCCGGCGAGTTCTTCGTCACCGGCGTCGCCGGGACGTTGGTGTTGACGGTGAGGTTCGGCTTCTTCCGCTTCCCCGTGGTCGTGCTCTGCTGCTTGGTGCCGTTCTTGCAGCTGCCCGGCGCGAGCCCGAGCGGGTCGGCCCATGTGTGCGGGTTGCTCACGTACGCGTAGTGGTTCGGGCCGGCCTGCAGCCCGAGCGGGTCGGGGCTGAGGTACCGCCCGAGCGCCGGGTCGTAGTAGCGGTGGAAGTTGTAGTGCAGCCCGGTCTCGGCGTCGAAGTACTGGCCCTGGTACCGCAGCGGCGTGTCCACCGGGGCCGCGGCGCGCTCGACCACCGCGCCGAACACGCTCGTGCGCGCGAACCACGCGACCGCGCCCTGGTCGGTGACCAGTTCCGCGGGTGCGCCCGACGGCTCGGTGACGATGGCGTGGAACTGCTCGTCGACCCACTCCTGGGGCGACCGCGGCACGCGCTCGCGCTGGATCAGCGGGTGGAAGGTGTCCGGTTCGTAGTCCCACACCGTGACGCGCGTGCCGTCCGGGGCGGAGCGCGCCTGTTCGACGAGCACCTGGCCGTCCCAGGTGAAGTCGACCCGCTCGAGCAGCTGGACGCCGTCGGCGGCGAAGTGCTCCTTGGCGGTCCGCCGCCCCAGTGGGTCGTAGGAGTAGCGCCACGAGGTGCCGTCCGGGACGCGCACCCCGGCGAGCCGGCCGCGCGGGTCCCACTGGAACTGCCACACCAGCCCGCCGCGCTCACGCAGTACGACGCGACCCTGCGTGTCGTAGGTGTAGCGCGCCTGACCGGCCGCGGTGACCGCCGGGCCGGTGACCGCGCGGGGCCCGACGACGTCCGGCTCCGTCCGGGTCGGCCACACGGCCTCGGTGACGTTGCCCGCCGGGTCGTAGGCGTAGCGCTCGGTCCACCGCGGCGACCGCACCCCGGTGATCCGGCCACGGCTGTCCAGCGCGAACGCTCGTGGCCCGGTGAGCTGGTCCTGGATCGCGGTGAGCGGCCCGTCCGGCCGGTAGGTGTAGGCGCGCTGCTGGACCGGCTGCCCGGCCGGGCCGGTGATGGTCTGCGCGGCGACCGCGCCGCCGGGCGTCCACGTCTGGCTGATCGCCGCGCCGCTGTCCAGCTCGCGGCGCACCTCCCGGCCGGCCAGGTCGTGCGCGAACCGCAGGCGGCGCCCGCCGGCGTGCACGGCGACCGGCTGGTCGTTGCCGTCGTACTCCCACACGCTCTCCGCGCCCGAGGGCGTGGCGCGCCGCACGCGGCGCCCCTGGGCGTCGTAGGAGGAGCGGACGGTGCGGCCGTTGATCGTCTCGGCGACGACCCGCCCGGCCGCGTCCCGCTCGAACGTGATCCGGCTCGTGCCGTCATCGGCGGAGGTCACCCAGCCCAGCGCGCTGTAGGTGTAGCGGGTGGTGACACCGGCGGTGGTCTCCTCCACCACGTTGCCGGCCGCGTCGTAGCGCCGCGTCGTGACCTGCCCCGACGGGTCCGTGCGCTCGACCATCCGGCCCGCGGCGTCGTAGGCGTAGCGCGTGGTCAGACCCCCGAAATCGGTCTCCCGCACCAGGTTCCCGGCCGCGTCGTAGTCGTAGCGCCAGACCAGGCCCTGCTCGTTGGTGACCGCGACCAGCCGGGTTTCGGTGTCGTAGGCGAACTCGACGCGGCTGCCGTCCGGACGGATCTCCGCCGACGGCAGGTCGAAGTGGGTGACCTCGGCCCGGGTGACCCCGGCGACCGCGTCGGTGTGGGACCGGTTGTTGCCCTCGCCGTCGTAGACCCACTGCTCGAGCGCGCCGTCGGCGTGCCGGTGCCAGGCCAGCCGGCCGTCCACGGTGTAGCCGAAGCGTTCCACCGCGCCGAGCGGGTCGGTCACGGCGACGACCCGGCCGAAGCGGTCCCGCTCGTAGCGGGTCACGGCGCCGCGCGGGTCGGTCACGGCCACCGGCAGGCCGCCGTCGTCGTACCGGATCGACTGCGTGTTGCCCAGGGCGTCGGTGACGGCCGCGACGTTGCCGCGCTCGTCGTAGGCGTACGTCGTCGTCGCGCCGTCGGGCTCGGTCACGCGGATCAGGCGCCCGGCTTCGTCGTACTCCCAGCGCGTGACGACGCCCGGAGCCTCCGACATCGTGACCGGAAGCCCCGCACCGTCGCGTTCGAACGAGATCTCCACACCGTCCGGTGTGGACAGGGTGAGCAGGTTGCCGTCGTCGTCGTAGGTGTGCCGCGTGGTGTGGCCGAGCGGGTCGGTCGTGGCCACCAGCCGGTCCGCGGCGTCGTACTCCCACGACGTGGTGTGGCCGAGCGGGTCGACCTCGCGGACGACGCGGCCGGTCTCGCTCAGGTGGTAGGCGGTGACGTGGCCCAGGGAGTCGGTGGAGTAGGTGACCCGGTTCTCGGTGTCGTACTCCATCGTCCCGGTGAGGAACCCGCCCGCGCCCTCCGTGCGCACCACGCGGCCCGCGGAGTCGTAGACGTAGCGGTACCACTCGCCGTTGCGGTCGGTCCAGGACACGATCCGGCCCGCCGCGTCGTACTCGAAGCGCATCGGGCGGCCGGAGGCGTTGATCACCTCGGTGAGGCGCCCGCCGGTGTAGCCGTAGCGGACGAGGCCGACCTCGCTGCCGTCGGCGGCCACCGAGACGAGTGCCGTGACCAGCCCGTCGGACGACTCCACCCGCACGCGGTAGCCGGCGCTGTGCCGGATCTCGGTGGGCACCCCGTGGTCGTCGAAGGCGTAGGAGATGCGGTGGCCGTCGCGGTCGGTCTCCGACGTCAGCGGCAGCACCGAGCCGCCGGGCGCGAAGTACAGCAGCCGGTCGGTCGCCCGGTCGCCGAGCAGGTACCCGCCGTCGTCGGCGCGGGTGAGCTGCCGGTTCGGGCCCGCGGAGGCGGGCACCCAGGTGCCGGCCTCCGGGTGCGGGAAGAGCTGCAGGGTGCCGTCGGAGGCGGCGAAGCTCACGCCCCCGTCGTGCACCTCGAGTCGCTGGTCCACAGTGGACACCCAGGCGGTGCCCAGCGCGCGGCCCGCGCGGAAGGACGAGAAGTGCGAGCGCTGGAACACCAGGGGCAGCGCACCGAGGAACTCGAAGTCGGTCTCCGTCATGACCATCTGGCCGGTCGCGACGTCGATGGGGTCCTTGCAGTCGACGATGTCGTCGAGCGAGCGCGGGTTGCTGCCCTGGTCCTTCAGCTTCGGCGGCTCCTGCACCTTGGGCGCGCTCTTCGGGGTGCCCCCGGCCGACGACGGTGTGGTGACCTCGTTCAGCCGCGGCGGCGGGGCGACCTTGTCCGCATCCGGCGCGGGCGGCGGCTTCGGGTTCCCGCCCGGCGCGCCACCGTCCAGTTTGGGCGGTGGTGCGACCTTGTCCACGTCCGGGGCGGAGGAGGCTTTCGTGGTGTCGCCCGGGGTGTCGTTCAGCTTGGGCGGCGGGGCGACCTTGTCCGCGTCGGGCGGCGCGCTCTTGGGCGTGCTGGACGGGATCGTGCCGCCGCCCTTGCCCGCCATCGGGTCGACGTTCTTCGCGCCGGCCGGCAGGCTGTCCGGCTTGGCCGGGGTCGGCAGCTTGCCCGACTTGATCTTGGCCAGGGTGCCTGCGGTGTCGGTGAACACGCCGCCGGCCTTCTTCAGCAGCTGCGACAGCGCCTTGAGCGCCTTGGTCAGGCGCCCGACGAGGTCGGCGATGCGGGCGGCGGTCTTGGCGACTTCGCTGATCACCTGCGGAACGACCCAGGCCAGCGCGATGCCCAGCGTCGCGATCACCTGCAACGCCCAGGAGATCATGTGGCCGACGACCTCGGCGATGATGTCGCGCACCAGCGTGCGCACGGCGGCCACCACCGTGCCCGCCGTCTCGATGCCGCTGGCGGTGCCGCTGCTCGCCTCCTGCGCGGCGCCGAGCAGGTCGCCCACGTCCTTGGCCTGCTGCCGGTAGGCGTCCGCGGACGGCCCGCTCCACCCGGTCAGGTCGGTGTTGACCTGGTTGGCCAGGTCGGTGCCGATCTCGCCCAGCTCGGCGGCGATGTTGTGCCACGTGTCCGCGTGTGCCTTGACCGCGTCCGGGTTGCCGGCGAGCGCGT
The DNA here is from genome assembly GCF_030814215.1 of Amycolatopsis thermophila. Taxonomy (NCBI): domain Bacteria; kingdom Bacillati; phylum Actinomycetota; class Actinomycetes; order Pseudonocardiales; family Pseudonocardiaceae; genus Amycolatopsis; species Amycolatopsis thermophila. The sequence goes on from NZ_JAUSUT010000001.1 coordinate 7,236,799, forward strand.
CGAGGGCGTCCTTGAGCGGGCCGACGTGCTCGATCAGCCAGCCGACACCGGCGGCGAAGATCGAGCCGAACGGGTCGAGGACGAACCCGAGCGCGTCCAGGCCGGCTGCGGCGGCCCCGAGCGCGCCGGACGCCCAATCACCGCTCTCGATGGACTGCCGGAGATCGCGGGCGCCCTCCAGGAGGGAGATCCCCGAGATCGCGGTCGTCGAGCTCTGCTCCTGCGCGACCAGGGGGTTCACCACGGGTTGTTCTCCTCGTCGTCGGCGGAGGACGCCGGCCGCTCACCGGGCGGTTCCTCGGCGTCCGCGGAACCGTCGTCGTCGGCGTCCGGGTCCGGGAAGCGGCTGCGCAGGTTGTCGACCAGCATCGAGCGGGTCTGCGGGTCCTCGTCGCCGACCTCCTCGGCCATCACCTCGGCGACCCGGCTCGCGATGCCCGCCTGCGCCCGCCGCATGGTGGTGAGGATCTGCGCGGACAGCTCGTCCAGCGGCATGGTGCGGGCCCGCCCGGACAGGTCCAGGCCGGTCACGCTGCCGTCGGCGCGCACCGTGACCCGCACCGACCCGTCGGTGTTGGCCGAGGTCAGCCGGATCTCCTCGGTGCGCTGCTGCGCGGCGCGGTAGCGCTCCGCCTTGGCCGCCAGGCCCTGCGCCCACGCGTCGACGCGCGCGGCAGCCTCGTCCGGGTCGCGCATCGCCTCGCCCAGTCCCGCGGTCATTCGGACACCACCGTGCTCACGCGCGCGGTGACCGGGGTGGCCTCCCGCAGCTGCCGCTGGAACGGCTCGGCGTTGGTGCGGTCCTGTTCCTCGTAACCGGTGGCGGCGGTGCGGACGTTGCCGGCAGTGGTCCGCATGCCTTCGACGGCGGCCTTGAGCGCGTCGACCGCGTCGCCCTGCGTCGTCGCGTTGACGATCGGCGGCAGGAACGCGCAGAGCAGACCGTAGGCGGAGTCGTCCATGACGACGGTGTTCGCGGCGTCGACGACGGTACCGAGCCGGTCGGTCAGGCCGTCCAGGTGGCTCGCGTGCGTGCGCAGCTCGCCGGGATTGACTTCGTAGGACATGCGCGGCTACTTCTTCTCTTCCTTCTTGGTCTTCTTCCAGTCACCGATGACCGGCGGTGCGACGACGTCGCCGCCCTCGAACAGGTCCGGGTCGCCCTCGATGTAGTCGGCGATGCGGTGTTCCTTGTCGTCCTCGCCCTTGCCCTTGCCGCCGTGCGGGGCCATGCCCGCGGCCGGCGTGCCGCTGCGCCCGGTCGCGCCCGGAGCTCCCGCCGCGCCGCGCGCGGCGGCGGCTTCCTCCGTGGCCGCGGCCGCTGCGCCCGAGCTCGCACCACCGGCCAGCCGGCCCGCGTTCGTGCCGGCGCCGCCGAGCGCTCCGCCACCGGCGGATCCGAGGCCCTTGATCCCGGTGGCTCCGATCGGACCCCCGGCGCCGCCCAGGCCCTTGGCGCCGCTCCCGGTGCCGCCGCCGAGCGGGGCACCGGTGCCGCCGAGGTTGTCCAGCCCGCTCAACGGGTTCCCGGCCGGGGTGGCGCCACCACCGAGACGGCTGGCGATGCTGTCGCCGTTGATCCCGCCCGAGTACCCGATGGTGGGCACCCGCGGTGTCGACCCGGCGGACGGATCGACCGCCGAGGAGGCGACCGTGGAATCCGGGATGTCGAGCTTGGGCACCGACGCGTGGTTCTCCAGCGATCCGCCCCCGTAGCTCACCGGCGACCCGGCCGGGTAGTCCACATCGGACAGCGGTGGCGCGGAAAATCCGCCGCCCGGCGCCGATCCGGAACCGGCCGGGCCGTAACCGGCCAGGGCCGGCCCGTCGGCGCCGGACCCGGTGCCACCGAGGCCGGGCACCGGGCCGCCCCGGGGCAGCGCGGCGGCGTCCAGGTTCGCCGCGAGCGGCGGCACCGCGCCGACTCCGGCGCCGGCGCCGGCGGCCGTCCGGTCGAGGGCGGGGCTGGCCGGGGTGGTCGCCGAGCGCAGGGCAGCCTGGGCGGCGCCGGCCTCGGTCGCCGGGATCCGCGCCGAGGCCGGGACGGTCTGGTCGGCCGGCAGAGCCGCGGTGCGGGCGGTGAGTCCGTTCAGCGTCGGCGGAGCCGGGAACGCGGGCGTGATGGTGGCACCGGCGACGGTTTCGTCGTACTGGGTCATGATCCGCGCGGCCTGCTGGCGGGCGGCCTCCTGCTGCTGCACCGCCTGCTGGTCGAGCTGCGCCTGCTGGGCGTAGACGACCGGGTCGGTGATCGTCTGCAGGTGCGCGTTGGCGGCCTGCACGTCGAACCGCACCGGCGGGTTGGCCGCCATCTGCTTCTGGGTCTCGTTGAGGGCCTGCGAGTGGATCTCCTGCTGGCGGCCGGTGAGCGTGGCGCCCTTGGCCGTCGTGCCGAGCCACTTGCCGACGTCGGCGAGGTGCTGTCGCGCGGCGTCACCGCCCTCGCCCTGCCAGTCGGCGACGCTGTCGTTGATGGCGTCGGCGAGGTTGCGCTGGTGCTCGGAGAGCTCCTTGCCCAGCCGCACCCACTCCTCCGAGGTGACCGCGACGGCGGCCGAGTCGGCGTTGGTGGTGATGGCCTGCAGCATCTGCTCGTGGGTGGCGTTGTCCCAGAGCGAGCTGGGCGGGGTGCCGTGGTCGCGGATCTCCACCCCGTCGTCGGCGCTGTCGCGCACCGCGACGATCCGCTGCTCGTAGCGGCGCTGGATGGTCTCGTCGCGCAGCAGCGGGGTGACCACGTCACCGAGCCAGCCCTTCGCGATCTCCTCGTCGACCTCGCGGGTGACCTGCGCGCGGATGTCGTCGCCCGAAGTGTGGTCGTGGCCGATGGGGCCGATGTAGTAGGGCGAGTTCGGGTCCGCGGTGACGTCCTGCAGTCCGCCGCCGACGTCGGACAGCTCCACGATCGTTCTCCTCCGGATGTCGTCGGTCAGGCCTGCTCGGCGCGCAGCCGCCGCAGCGTGGCTCCGGTGTCCCCGTCCTGGGACCGGTAGTTCTTCTGCGCCAGGCGGATCGCCTCGATGTAGGTGGGCAGCTCGGCCCTGGCCCGCTCGAGCTGGGTGAGCAGACCGCGCTCGTCACTGGCGGTCTTCACCATCGTGTCGGAGACCCAGCGGGCGGTGGCGGTGTCGCTCATCGGCGGCGCCTGGCCGAACGCCTGCAGCGCCGACCAGCGCGCCTCCAGCGCGTCGACGATGCCTTGCAGCGCCTGGATCATCTTCTCGCCGGTCTGCTCGTCGACGGCGAACCCACCCTCGGTCGCGAGCCGCTTCAGCGCCCCGGCCCGCATGGTCTCGACCACGGCGACCGCCGCGGTGGCGGCCTGCGCGTCGTCGCTCATCCCCGGTACCTCCCCGATCTCAGTAGACGGACGCGATCATGTCCCGGACGGCTTCGGCGACGTCGGGGAACCCGGCCGGCACGTACCGGGCGGTGATCGTGCCGGTCCGGTCGGTCGTGGAACTGACCAGGTAGCGCCCGGCCTCGCTGTCCAGCCACGTCACCGGCTCCGCGGAGCGGCGCTCGCCGTGCCGTCCGCGGCCGCTCGCGGTGAAGTAGCCGCCACCCCGGCGCGGCGCGGCGAGGATCTCCGCCAGCCGCTCCTCCTCGGACGCGGCGCGGTGGCGCGACGGCCGCCGCGACCGGACCACCGTGGTCACCTGGAGGCTGCCGAAGGCCTCGGTCTCCTCCTCGTCGAACTCCTCCTCGGCCTGCCGCAGCGCGGCCAGCGCCGAGGTGGGGCGGTCCTCCTCGTGACGGGACACCGACAGCGGCCCGCCCGGCGCGACGTCGGCGGGCGGCAGCGCACCGGCCAGCCGGGGCACGAGGTCCTCGTCCGGGAAGAGGGCGAACCAGAGCCGGTCCTCGCCCGCGCCCTGGCGGATCATCACGGCCTGGGCGCCGTCGGTCGCGGCGTACACGGCGAGGTCACCGGTGCGCGCGTCGGAGCCGCTCGCGGTGATCGCGACCCGGTGGCCGCCGAGCAGTGCGAACGCTTGCCGGACGTTCGGGTCGAGCCGGCCGCGCACGGAGAGCCCGCGGTCCTCCAGGTCGAGGTGGACACGCCGGGCCAGCAGGGCGAAGCGGAGCGGGTCCACGGTGGTGTGGCTGATGCGCAGCGGGTGGACGCGGACGTCCACGTCCAGCGCGCGCCCGACGACGACGGCCTCCACGCTGCCGAGCGTGAAGTCGAACCGAGACACCATCGACGGTTGTGTCACCTTTCGGGTTCCGGCCTCCGAGGCGGGGCCGTGAGGCATGGACGACCAGTGTGGCTTGTTCGTTGATCAGTGTCCGCGCCAGGGCAGCGGTCTGTCGAGCGCCCCACCAGGCCACGGTGGAGATCACAACGCACCGGGCGGGTGGTGGAAGTCCGTCTCCGGCTCAACAGTGCCCGATCGGGCCCGCTTCGATGTGCGGACGGGCAGCCTGCCGGTGGTGTTCGGGACGGTCCAGCGCCGCCCTGGTCTCGACCGGTGAGCTCGACTCCGGAGTGGACTCCGCGCTCGGAGGTGCACCTCTCGGCGAGCGCGCCGGAACCCTGGGGTGCTCAGCGGAGCGAGCGCGTGGCGAGGTCGTCGAACTCGCGATCCGGCAGGGTCCGGTTGAGTTCCAGGAGTTTCGCGGCCATGAAGCCGACGGCGTAGCGGGTTTCCGGACGGGCGGACTCCACGGCCCGGCGAACGACCTCCGCGACCACGGCGGGGTCCGAGCCGTCGCCGAGGCCGGTCTTCGCGCGCTGCGCCATCGCGCCGGCTGATGCCCGGCTGGATGATCACGACGTCGACGCCGAACGGCGCGACCTCCATGCGCAGGGTGTCGGACAGCGCTTCGAGGGCGTGCTTGGCCGCGTAGTACCAGGCGCCGAGCGGCAGCGCGATCTCACCGCCGATCGAGGACACGTTCACGATCGTCCCGGACCGCTGGGCCCGCATGTGCGGCAGGACGAGCTGGATCAGCCTCGCCGGCGCGATCAGGTTGACCTCGAGCTGGTCGCGGGCCCGGTCGAGGGGCACGTCCTCCACCGCGCCGTGCAGGACGGTTCCGGCGTTGTTGACCAGGACGTCGATCCGCCCCTGCTCGGCCACCACCGTGGCGACCGCACGGTCGAGGTCCGCACCGTCACGCGCGTCCATCCGCAGCACGTGACCGCCGGCGGCGCGGATCGCGTCCATCCCGGGCACGCGACGCGCGGCGCCGTACACCGTGTGACCGGCGCGCAGCAGCTCCAGCGCGGTGACCCTCCCGATGCCGGAGGACGCTCCGGTGACCAGGCACACCCGCACGATCACACCTCCCACTCGACGGGCAGCTCGTGCACGCCGTAGATCAGGTTGTCGGTGCGCACGCGGACGTTCTCGGCGGGCACGGCCAGCCGCAGCGCCGGGAACCTGGTCGCCAGCGCGGGAAGCGCGACCTGCAGCTCCACCCGCGCGAGCTGCTGGCCGAGGCACTGGTGGATGCCGTGCCCGAAGGCCACGTGCCCGGCGGCCGGGCGGAGCAGGTCGAGGACGTCGAGGTCGGCGAAGCGGCCGGGGTCCCGGTTGGCGGCGGGGATCGAGACGGTCACCGTCTCCCCCGCCGCGATCCGCTCGCCGTTCAGGTCGAGGTCCTCCAGCGCGGTGCGCACGGTGAACGGGATGGCACTCAGGTAGCGCAGCAGCTCCTCGACCGCCCGGCCGGGGTCCGCGCACAGGGCGGCCCGCTGGTCCGGGTGGTGGAGCAGGGCGAACGCGCCGAGCGCGAGCATGTTGGCCGTCGTGTCCAGGCCCGCGCCGAGCAGCACGAAGCCGATGTTGACCAGCTCCTCGTCCGTGAGGTCGCTGCCGGTCAGTCCGCTGAGCAGGTCGTCGGCGGGCGCGGCGCGCTTGGCGGCCACCAGCTCGGCGATGAACCCGTGCACCGCCGCGTAGGCCGCTGCCTGCTGCTCCGCGGAGAGGTCGAGGCGGAACAGGTCCAGCGCGTGTTCCTGGAACCGTGCCCGCTCCGCGTAGGGGACGCCGAGCAGTTCGCAGATCACCTGCGCGGGGATCGGCTGCGCCCACGTCCGCACCAGGTCCACCGGGCCGCCGTGCTTGTCCAGGACGTCCAGGTACTCGGTGGTGAGGTCCTTGATGTGCCCGGCGAGCAGGCGCATCCGGCGCACGGTGAACTGGCCGGCGAGCAGGCGGCGGTATCGGGTGTGCTCCGGCGCGTCCATCACGTGGAAGACCCCGGGCGGCGCGGGCCGGCTGCCACCCGGGGCGCCGGGCACCGGGAGGTGCCTCAGCTCGGGCCGGACGCTGAACCGCGGATCGGCCAGCACCTCCCGCACCAGCGCGTGGCTGGTCACGAGCCACCCGGTGTGCCCGTCCGGATACCTCAGCCGGCTCAGCGCGGGCCGCTCGCGCAGCTCGGCGGGCGGATCGAACGGCCGCCCGGCGAGCCGTTCGGTGGGCAGTGACAGGGCCATCTCCGGACGGTCCTTTCCAGCGGTGTTCACGATTTCCGGAACATTAGGATCGCACTTCCCGGCCGAGCAACCAGCTACTAGCGTCTATCGAGGTCGGAAACGAGAATCGATGCAATGACCTTGCCACCGAATGCACCGGAGGACGGATGCGCCGAGCCCGGATGACCTACGACGAGCGCCGGGACGTGGCCGCGGGGCTGGCCGCCGGGCTCAGCTACGCGGAGATCGCCCGCAGGCTCGGCCGGCCCAAATCGACCGTCATCCGGGAGGTGGCGCGCAACGGCGGGGCCCACGCGTACCGGGCCCACCAGGCCCAGCAGGCGGCCGCGTGGCGGGCCCGCCGCCGCAGGCCCGCTCCGGTGCCCGTCGCCAACGACGTCGAGGGCGGCGACCCGCACGAGTTCGAGGAGTCCTTCGCCGCCATGATGGTGCGGACCGGGGTCCCGGCGATGATGGCGAAGGTCCTCGTCTGCCTGTTCACCAGCGACTCCGGCCTCACCGCGGCCGAACTGGTGGCCCGGCTGCGGGTCAGTCCCGCGTCCGTGTCCAAGGCCGTCGGCTGGCTCGAGCAGCGCGGTCTCGCCGGGCGTGAACGCGACGGCCGGCGCGACCGGTACGTCCTCGACGACGACGTCTGGTACCGGGCCTGGATGGTCAGCGTCCGGTCGATGACGCTGTGGGCCGACCACGCCCGGCGGGGCGCCGAACTGTACGGGACCGGCACCCCGGCCGGTGCCCGGCTGCGCGACACCGGTGAGTTCTTCGCCCACCTCGGCGAGGACATGGCCCAGGCGGCCGAGCACTGGCGGCGAACCCTCGCCGGCCGTGGTGCGAAACCTTCCGTATGACCGGTTGGCACCCTATGGTGTGATCATCGCAAAGGAGCGGTGATGACCAAGGCCGTCACGGGCGACGAGGTCGACGACATCGTCGCCGAGCACGACGAAGAGCGCCCCGCGCGGCGGTTGTCGCGCGGCCCCGACCTGCTGGTGTACCTGGTCGCGCTGGCCGTGGCCCTGCTCGTGCTCAAACAGGTGTTCTTCCCCTACGCCAAGGGCAACCAGTTCTACCTGGTGATCTTCCTCGGCAGCACGCTGCCGCTGGTGTTCCTCTGCTACCGCCCGCTGGCGCGGTCCACCCGGGTGCCGGACAACCCGTGGCTGCTGGACTGGGCGCTGGCCGTGGTGTCCCTGGTCGTGGGCCTGTACCCGGTGCTCTTCGGCTACGACGACTTCCTCGACCGGCAGGGCCAGCTGTCCACGCTGGACATCGTCGCCGGCGCACTGCTGCTGGTGCTCGTGCTGGAGGCGACCCGGCGCACCACGGGCTGGGTCCTGCCGATCGTGTGCCTGCTGTTCCTGGCCTACGCCTACTACGGCGGCTACCTGCCGCCGACCTGGGGCATCGCGCACGCCGGCGTGGACTTCAGCCAGATCGTCAACGCCCTGTTCAACGACGCGAGCGGATTCTTCGGCACCCCGCTCGACGTGGCCGCCAGCTACATCGTGCTGTTCACCATCTACGGCGCGGTGCTGGACGCCTCCGGGGCCGGCAGGTTCTTCGTCGACATCTCCTTCGCCGCGTTCCGCCGCTCGCGCACGGCGCCGGGCCGCACGACGGTGCTGTCCGGGTTCCTGCTGGGCACGGTGTCCGGGTCGGGCACCGCGACCGCGGTCAGCCTGGGCTCGATCACCTGGCCGATCCTCAAGCGGGCCGGCTACCCGCGGGAGAACGCCGGCGGGCTGCTCGCCGCGTCCGGGATCGGGGCGATCCTGTCGCCGCCGACGCTGGGTGCGGCGGCGTTCATCATCGCCGAGTACCTGCAGACCTCCTACCTGACCGTGCTGATCTGGGCGACGGTCCCGACCCTGCTGTACTACCTGGGCATCGTGTTCGCGATGGAGGCCGACGCGCGGCGGTTCCGGGCCAAACCGGTCGACGTCGAGCGCGGCGACCCGTGGCGCCTGTTGCTGCGCGGTGGCTACCACTTCCTGTCGCTGGCGATCATCGTGGTGTTCCTGGCACTGGACATCCCGCCGTTCGCGGCCGTCGTCTACGCGACCGGGGTGGCGGCCCTGTTCGCGCTGATCGCGCGGCGGCGGGACCTGCGCGGCTGGGCGCTGGACATGGTGAACGCGCTGTCGCGGGGCGTGCGGGGCGCGCTGCCGGTGATCGCGGTGTGCGCCGCGGCCGGGGTGATCACGTCGACGATCACGAAGACCGGGCTGGGCCTGGAGCTCGCCGACGCGCTGGTCGACCTGGCGCGGGCGATCACCGACAACGCGACCGTCGTGCTGGTGCTCACGGTGCTGCTGTCCGCGATCGCGGTCGGGGTGCTGGGCCTGGCGGTGCCGGTGACGGCGTCGTTCATCATCGCGTGGGTCGTGATCGCGCCCGCGCTGGAGGCGCTCGGTGTGGCGCCGGCCGAGCGCGCGATGTTCATCTTCTACTACGCGGTGTTGTCCGAGGTGACGCCGCCGACCGCGCTGGCCGCCGTCGCGTCCGCGGCGATCACCGGCGGGCGGGTCATGGCGACGATGTGGCAGTGCTGGAAGTACACGCTGCCGGCGTTCCTGGTGCCCATCGCGTTCGTGCTCACCGACAACGGCTCGGCGCTGCTGTTCCAGCGGGACGCGGTGACCGTGGTGTGGGTGCTGGCCGTGTCCGCGCTCGCCGTGGCCGCGCTGGGCGTGGTCACGGGTGGCTGGCTGTTCGGCCCGGTGCACCCGGTGGTGCGGGTGCTGTGCGTGCCGGCCGCGGTGTGCCTGCTCTACCTGGAGCCGGTGCCGATCGTGGCCGGTCTGGCCTGTTGCGTGGCCGCGGCGGCCGCGCACCTGGTGATGCGAAGGAGGCGGCATGAAACGACTGCTGGCGACACTGGCGGCGGTGACCCTGATCGCGACGGGCTGCGGCGGGAAACAAGCGAACCAGCCGGCGGGGGGCGGGAGCCAGGCGTGTGAAGCCGGCAGCGGGCGGCTGACCATCGCGACCGGCAACAGCGGCGGCGTCTACTACGTGCTCGGCGGTGGCCTCGCGCAGCTGATCAGCAAGAACACCGGCCTGAAGGCGACCGCGGCGGAGACCGGCGCGTCGGTGCAGAACATCCAGCAGCTGGTCGGCGGCACCTACGACATCGCGTTCTCCCTGGCCGACACCGCCGCCGACGCGGTGCAGGGCAAGGGCAGTTTCGAGGGCAAGCCGCAGAAGGTTCAGGCACTGGCCCGGATCTACCCGAACTCCACGCAGGTCCTGGTGCGCACCGACTCGGGCATCAACAGCGTCGCCGACATGCGGGGCAAGCGGATCTCGACCGGGTCGCCGAAGTCCGGCACCGAGGTGATCGCGAACCGGCTGCTGCAGGCGGCGGGGCTGAACCCGGACACCGACGTGCAGGCGCAGCGGCTCGACCTGGCCAAGACCGCGGACGGCATCAAGAGCGGCACGATCGACGGCCTGGTGTGGTCCGGTGGCCTGCCGACCGCGCAGATCACCGACATCACCACGACGATGAAGGGGCAGGTGAAGTTCATCGACATCACCCCGCAGCTGCCGGCGCTCCAGCAGATCAACAGCGTCTACGACGGCGGCACCATCCCCGCCGCGACGTACGGGATGCCGGCCGACGTGCCGACCATCGTGGTGCCCAACCTGCTCCTCGTGCGGGACGACTTCGAGACCGGCAACGCCTGCGCCATCACGAAACTCATCTTCGACAAGAAGGCGGAACTGGAGAGCGTCCACCCGGCGGCGAAGGACATCACCCGCGAAACGGCGCCCAAGACCGCCCCGGTGCCGCTGAACCCGGGGGCGCAGCAGGCGCTGTCGGCGTCCTGAGGCCGGAAAATCGCCGGCGTGCGCCGGGTATCTTCGGCGGCGTGGGCAGATCGTGCATCGAGTTCGGCGACCAGGACCTGTGGGTCGCGGACGCCCACATCCGGATGTGGCTGTACCTGATCAACGCCGAGATCGATCGGCTGCCCGCGCCGCCGGCCTGGCTGGCCCGCGCCCGCGAGGACTGGCACCGGGAGGCGGTCGCGGGCGTCCACGGCATGATCCTGCCCACGACCGCGTGAAGCGGCGATTGGAGTCTCACGGGGACGAGCTGCCGCAGGACCTGCCTGGCCCCGCGCCGTGGTTCGCCGTTCGACCAGATCGGACGGTTGCTCCGCGGCGAGGTCGAGCCGGACGGGCTGACCTGGGCGCAGTACCGGGAGCTGAAGTGGATCGTGACGAGGGGCGCGCCGAAGCGCCGCCGCTGGTGGCGCCGGTGAAACTTCGCGCATCCCCCTCAGATCATCGACGTCGTCACGCCCCGCCGGAGGAATGCGGTGGCACTCCGGAGGACCGGGTGATCCCGCCTGCGCCGGCGGCACCATTACCCCTCGGGTAATCGACGCTGCGCACGTCCGGCCGGAGGATCGGTGACACCACTCCGGAAAGGACACCCACGATGACCGCCTACGCGCTCGCCCACCTGATGCCCGCCGAACCGCACCCGGACGTCGCCGAGTACCTGGAACGCATCCAGTCCACACTGGACCCGTTCGGCGGGCGTTTCCTGGTCCACGGGGCGCCCGTCGACGTCCGGGAGGGCAGCTGGCCCGGTCACTTGGTGATCATCGGCTTCCCCACCGGCGCCGACGCCCGCGCCTGGTACGACTCCCCCGCCTACCGGAAGATCCTGCCGCTGCGCGCGGACCACATCGAGGGTGACCTCGTCATCGTCGACGGCGTCGAGCCCGGTCACGACTCCGCCGAGATGGGGCGGGCCATGCGCGCCGCGCTTCAGCCCAGCCGCAAGTGATCCCGCAGCCGCCGGGCGACGCGCGCCATCACGGCCTCCGCGCCGGGCTGGTGCGCCGCCGGCACCCGTGACTCGGTCAGCGCGGCCACCGCGAACACCTGCCCGTCGGCGTGCTCGACCACCCCGATCTCGTGCCGCAGCGTCAGCAGCGTGCCCGTCTTCGACGACCAGGTCGACGCGTCGGACGTGAAATCCGGGGCGAGCCGCTGGCGCAACACGTTGTGCCGCATCAGTTCCCGCACCCGCCCGGCGACCGGGGCCGGGATCGCCGAGGGCGTCCACAGCGCCTGCAGCAGATCCGTGAACGCGCGCGCCGACCCGGAACTCGCCCGCGTCACGTCGAGCTGCGGGATGCGGTGACCGCGCCCGGCGGTTCCCGTCTCCACCGCCAGCGCGTACGCCAGGTGTGCCTCGGCCCGGTCGAACCGCTCGGCCGGTGTCTCCGTCAGCTCCTGCACGGGGTGCCGCACGGTGATGCCGTCGATGCCGAACCCCTTGAGGATCCGGGCGACCTCGGGCGGCGGCGTCAGCTCGAACAGCGCGTCGGCGGCCGCGCCGTCGCTGATCGTCAGCGCCAGGTGGACCAGGTCGTCGATCGCGACGCTCGCCGGGTGGCGGAACCGGCTCAGCCCGGTCGGGCCGGCGGTCTCGATCCGGCCGGGACGGATCTCCCGCTGGGTGGCGCCGTCGAGCTCGCCGAGCCGGATCCGTTCCAGCGTGGCGATCGCGAGCGGAACCTTGACCAGCGACGCCGACGGCCACTGCGCGTCCGGCTCGATCGCGACCTCGTCACCGGTGCGCAGGTCCCGCACCACGAACGACCCTCGCAGCCCGGCGTCGTCGAGCACGTCCCGCATCTCGCGCAGCAGCGCTTCCGTCCTCATCGCTCCCCCTCGCGCGCCCCCAGGCAGTGCCCGATGGACCGCGACAACGGCCGGAGGCGCTCTCCGTCGTCACTGTAGGTGGCGGCCAGCGCGTAGCCGCGGACGAGGTCGAGCTCGCCGAGCGGACGCCAGTGCAATTCCAGCTCGGCCGCCTGGCTTTCCGAGCACAGCAACAGGTCGGCGGAGCCGAGCACGTCGGCCACGGCGGCGATCAGCGACTCCGCGGTGGCGACCTGGGAGGGCCGCAGCCCGAGCGAGTCGCGCAGGTGGAAGAGCCGGTCGCGGATGTGCGGCACGTCGTCCTCCGGCTGCAGCCACACCCGCTGAGCCGGGCCGTCCGAACCCCGGCCCACCCGCAGCGTTTCCAGGTAGACGGTGTGCGCGGGCGGCGGCAGCGCGGCGGCCACCCCGAGCGGCACGCGCCAGCGGGCCTCGTCGGCGGGCACGGCGGTGAGCGCGACCCGGACGTCCTGCGTCCGGACCAGGTCGGCGCGCTCCGCGGGCGGCGCGGGCCGGAAGTCGAGGACGAGGTCGTGGTCGCGGGCCTCGGCGTCGAGGTGGGCGAGGTCCCGCGCCGAGCACCAGTCGGGGACCGCGAACCGCAGCGGGCGGCGGCGGGCGCGCCGGGCGTCGTGCTCGAGCGCGTCGGCCAGCCCGACCAGGCGTTGCGCCGCCGGCAGGACGTCCCGGCCGAACGGGGTGAGCACCGCGCGCCGGGTCGACCGGTCGAACAGCCGGTCGCCGAGGTGCTGTTCCAGTGCGGCGATGCGCCGGCTGGCGACCGGCTGCGGGATGCCGGCGGCCGCCGCGCCGAGCGTGAAGCTGCCGCGTTCGCTGACGCTGACGAAGGCCCGGCAGGCACCGACGAGATCCACGCGCCCGATCTTATGCCGAGATCGCATGAAAGCCTTCACTTCGGTCTTCGACGGCATCGAGAACGCGCGGAAAGCTGACCGCATGATTGTTCGCTCTCTTCAGGCCCTGACCGCGGTTCTCGCGTTCGGGCTGGTCGCCGCCTGTGCGGCCGAAACCTCCCCGCCCCCGCCCGCCACCTCCGTGTCCGTGGCGGCGCCGCGGGTGGACTTCGCCGACCTCGAGGCGAAGTACGACGCCCGGCTGGGCCTCTACGCGCTGGACACCGGCACCGGCCGGGAGATCGGGTTCCGCGCCGACGAGCGGTTCGCCTACTGCTCGACGATCAAGGTGCCGCTGGTCGGCGCACTGCTGCGGCGCGGCGACGACCTGAACGAAGTGCTGACCTACTCGGGCGCGGACGTCGTCGACAACTCCCCCTACACGAAGGACCGCACGAGCGTGACGCTGCGCGAGGCCGTCGAGTCCGCGCTGACGCAGAGCGACAACACGGCGGCGAACCTGATGTACCGGGAGCTGGGTGGGCCGTCGGCGCTGGGCGCCGTGCTGCGCGAGATCGGTGACACCACGACGCACGCGGACCGGACCGAGACCGACCTCAACACCGCGGTGCCCGGCGACATCCGCGACACCACCACCCCGCGTGCGATGGCGGCCACGCTGCGGACCCTGGTTCTCGGCGACGCGCTGCCGGCGGACAAGCGCGACCTGCTGGCCGGCATCATGCGCGGCAACACGACCGGGAACGCGACGATCCGCGCCGGCGTGCCGTCCGGCTGGTCCGTGGCCGACAAGACGGGCTCGGGCTCGTACGGGACCCGCAACGACATCGCGGTCGTCTGGCCGCCGTCGGGCGCGCCGATCGTCATCGCCGTGCTGACCAGCCGCGCGACCGAGGACGCCGGGCCCCAGAACCCCCTGCTCGCGGAGGCGACGGCACGGGCGGTCGGCGCGTTGCGCTAGTCGTCGAGGACGGCACGCGCCCAGGCGGCGACGCGATCGGCGAACCCGGCGGCGGGGAACGTCCCGTCCTGGGCGACGTCGGCGATGGTGACCGAGTAGGTCGTCCGGGCGGGAGCCGGGGCGCCGCCGGGGATGGCGGCGCCCCGGTTCCGGTGGTTGTTGGCGCGGCGGCGCCGTTCGGTGAGCGACGAAACCGCGTCGAGGCCGCCGTCGAGATAGGCGTGCAGGACGGCCTGCAACGGGTGCGCGGCGGCGGGCGTGCGGCGGGGGTGCTGCAGCAGGAAGCACGCGACGGTCACCGCGTGCAGCGGGCCCCACGGCGGGCGCCTGGAGTGGTCCAGCGCCAGGACGACGTCGAACAGCTCCGCGCAGGAATGGGGCTGTGCGGGCGCCCCGCACTCGGCGCAACGTGTCACCGGCATACCGGCACGGTAGAACCTCCAGCGACGGGAGTGTCGAGTCCGGCCCGTGCCGTTCGTCCTCGGGGTGTTGTCCGAGGAAGGAGTTCGGTCATGTTGGAGCAGTACCGGCGGGCGCAGGACGGGATGGACGCGGTGCTGGCGGCGGTGCCCCGCGGCCGGTGGGACGAGCCGTCGATGTGCGCGGAGTGGACGGTGCGGGACGTCGCCGGGCACGTGGTCTGGGGGCAGTGGCAGATGCGGGCGTGGGCGACCGGCGAGGCGGACCCGCCGGGTGAGGGTGCGCCGGGAGCGCCGCACCCGGGCACCCTGGCCGGCGACGACCCGCTCGAGACGTGGCGCAAGGCGCGGGCGGCGTCGGTGCCGGCGCTGACGCCGGAGGCGCTGGCGCGCACCACGCGGATCACCGGCCTCGGCGAGGTGCCCCTGGCCGGGCTGGTGCCGCTGATGATCACCGACACGATCGTGCACAGCTGGGACATCGGGCACGCCCTGGGGATCGACGTCCGCCCGGACGCGGACCTGGTGGCGCTGGCGGACGGCTGGGGCAGGGCCCACGTCGTCCGGCGGCCGGGGTTCTTCGGGCCGGAGGTGACAGCGCCCCCGGGGGCCGATGAGCTGACGCGGATGCTCGCGTTCCTGGGGCGCGTGGCCTGAACCGGGCGGCTCGGCGGGCGTGGGATCGGCCCGGCCGCGTTGCTCGGGGCCTACCGGCCGGCGAGGTGGTGGAACCGCGGGGCTCGCCCCGGGGCGAGGTCGCAGTGTCGAATGCTCGCGTTCCCTGGGCCGCCCGCCTGAACCGGGCGCCTTGGGCGGGCGCGGCACCGGCCCGGCCGGGTTGCTCGGGCCGACAGGGCACGCCCCGCGGCCCGGCAGGTCGCGGAACCGCAGGGGCCGGGTCGCAGCGCGGAATGCCCGCACCGAGGGGCCGCCCCGCCTGAACCGGGCCGCTTGGGCGGGCGTGGAACCGGCCCGGCCGGGTTGCTCGGGCCCACAGGTCACGCCCGCCGCCCGGGTAGCGGCACCGCAGGGGCCCCGGTCGCGGTGCCGAATGCCCGCACCGCGGGGCGAGGTCGCGGTGCCGAATGCTCGCGTTCCCTGGGCCGCCCGCCTGAACCGGGCGCCTTGGGCGGGCGTGGAACCGGCCCGGCCGGGTTGCTCGGAGCCGCAAGCCACCCCCGCCCGCCGAAGGGCCGTCCTGGCGACAGTCGGCGGCGCAGTACCTGCGGCCCAGCCTGAGCGGCCCAGCCCGGGCCGACACCGGCCCCCGGCCCAATCCCGGCGGCCCAGTCCCGGCGGCCCACTCCCCGTCTGAGCCGCCCCGGCCTGGCCGGCCCTGGCCTGGCCAGTCCCAGCCTGAGCCGTGGCCTGGACGGCCCCGGCCTGAGCCACCCGGCCCTGGCGCCCGTCAGCCGCGGCTGCTCGTGTGGAACCGTTGCTGGTAGGCGCGCGGCGAGACGCCCGCGTGCTGCACGAAGGCGCGCCGCAAGGATTCGACGCTGCCGAAGCCGCTCGCGAAGGCCGTTTCGGTCACCGGGCGGCCCGCGTCGAGCATCGCCTTGGCCGCGTCGAACCGGATGAGCTCCACGTACTTCGCCGGGGTGGTGCCCAGTTCCTCCTGGAACAGCCGCGTCAGGTGGCGGGTGCTCAGTCCGGCCAGCGCGGCCAGCTTCGGCAGCGAGTGGTCGGCCGCCGGGTCGGCGGCGACCGCGTCGCACACCGCCCGCAGTGGCGGGGCCTTCGGCGCGGGCCCGCGCAGCGACGGCGAGAACTGCGACTGCCCTCCCGGCCGCTGCAGGAACACCACCAGCGACCGCGCGACACTGCGGGCCAGTTCGGCCCCGTGGTCACGTTCCACCAGCGCGAGCGCCAGGTCGATGCCGGCCGTGACCCCGGCCGAGGTGAACACCGGGCCGTCCTCGACGAAGATCGCGTCCGGCTCGACCTGGATCGCCGGGTGCGCCCGGGCCAGGGTCGCGGCGTGCTGCCAGTGCGTCGTCGCCCGGCGGCCGTCGAGCAGGCCCGCCGCGGCGAGGACGAACGTGCCGGTGCAGATCGACGCGACCCGCTTGGCCCGGCCCGCGATCGTGCGCGCGGCCCGCGCCAGCTCCGGCGGCACGGGGTGCGCCGGGAACACGTCGCCGCCCATGATCAACGCCGTGTCCAGCGGCCCGGTGTCGGCGGCGTCGACGTCGACGGGCACGCGCATGCCGGTCGAGGACGACACGTCCCGCCCGCCGGCCGAGCACAGCAGCAGTTCGTAGTCCGCGCCGAAGCGGTTGGCCTCGGCGAACACCTCACTCGGCCCGGCGAGGTCGAGCAGCTTGACGTCGTCGAAGACCAGTAGCGCCATCCGCCGTTTGCCCACGCCCACCCCCGGTGTCCCGTCTGGGGAGAGTATGCCGCGCGAGGTGCGGCGACCCGCGTCACTCCCCCGCGAGGGCCAGCACCGTGCGCGCCTGCTCCAGCATCGCCACGTCGAGGAACGTGCCGTCGGTCAGGGTGATCGCCCCGATGCCCGCCGCGGTGGCGTCGCCGAGGCGGGACAGCACCTCGCGGGCCCGCGACACCTCCTGCTCGCTCGGCAGGAACGCGGCGCGGATCGTGTCCAGCTGCGACGGGTGGATCGCGGTGCGGCCGCGGAACCCGAGAGCCCGGCCCGCCCGGCAGGACGCCGTCAGGCCGTCGAGGTCACGCACGTTCGTGTACGCCGACATCACCGGGGGCACCAGCCGCGCGGCGCGGGCGGCGACCACGACCCGGCTGCGCGCCCAGGCCAGCCCGGCGTCGTCGGTCACGCCCAGGTCCGAGCGCAGGTCCGCCTCGCCGAGGCCGATCGACGCCACCTGCGGCGAGGCGGTCGCGATCTCCAGCGCCCGCTCGATCCCGAGCGCCGACTCGATCAGCGGGTGCAGCTCGCGGCCGGGCAGCGCGGCGGCCAGCGCGCGGATCTCCTCCGGCGACTCGACCTTCGGGATCCGGGCGCCCACCTGCGGTGGCAGGGCCGCCACGGCGGCGACGTCGTCGGCGTGCCAGGGCGTGCTCACGTGGTTGATCCGGACCTGCACCCGCCGCCCGGCGGCCGGCAGCAGCTCGCGGACGGCGTCGCGCGCCGAGTCCTTCCGCGCCGGGGCGACGGCGTCCTCCAGGTCGACGAGCACCACGTCGGCCACCGACTGCAGCGCCTTGACGACCCGGTCCGGGCGGTCGGCGGGCACGTAGAGCAACGTCAGCGCGGGCACGGCCGTCATACCGCCCCCTCCGCGCGCAGCCGCGCCACGTCGGCGGCCGAGAAGCCCAGCTCGTCCAGCACCGCGTCGGTGTCGGCGCCGTGCGCGCGACCGGTGTGCGCGATGACGCCGTCGTGGCCGGACAGCCGGAACACCGGGCCCTGCATCAGCGTCGGGCCCAGCTCGGGGTCCTCGATCTCGTGGATCGTGCCCAGCGCGCGGAACTGCGGGTCGGCGACGATGTCCGCGGCGTCGTAGATCGGCGCCACCGCCGCCTGCGCCGCCTCGAACTCGGCGACCACCTCGTCCCGGGTGCGCTGCGCGATCCACGCGCCGACGGCCTCGTCCAGCTCGTCGGCGTGCTGGGCCCGCTCGGCGCCGCTGGCGAACCACGGTTCGTCGATCAGGTCGGGGCGCCCGACGAGCCGCATCACGCGTTCGGCGATCGACTGCGCGGACGTCGACACCGCGACCCACTGCCCGTCGCCGGTGCGGTAGGTGTTGCGCGGCGCGTTGTTCACCGACCGGTTGCCGGTGCGCGGCTGCACCGAGCGCAGCTGGTCCCACCGCGTGATCTGCGGCCCGAGCATCGCCAGGATCGGCTCGACGATCGCGGTGTCCACCACCTGCCCGCGCCCGGTCCGCTCCCGCGCCGACAGCGCGACCATGATCGCGTAGGCGGTGGCCAGCGACGCGATGCCGTCGGCGAGCCCGAACGGCGGCAGCGTCGGCGGCCCGTCCGGTTCGCCGGTCGCGGCCGCGAACCCGCTCATCGCCTCGGCGAGCGTGCCGAACCCGGGCCGCCGCCGGTACGGCCCGGTCTGGCCGAACCCGGTGACCCGCGCCAGCACGAGCCGCGGGTTGCGCTCGGACAGCTCGTCGTAGCCCAGGCCCCAGCGCTCGAGCGTGTCCGGGCGGAAGTTCTCGATCACCACGTCCGCCCGCGCGGCCAGCGCCAGGAACACCTCGCGGCCGCCGGGTGTGCCGAGGTCGGCGGTGACCGTGCGCTTGTTGCGGCCGAGCGTCTTCCACCACAGGTTGACGCCGTCCTTGGCCACGCCGTGGTGGCGGGCCGGGTCCGGGCGGCGGGGGTGCTCGACCTTGATCACCTCGGCGCCCATGTCGCCGAGGTGCATCGCGGCCATCGGTCCGGCGAACAGGGTCGCCGCGTCGACGACCCGCAACCCGGCCAGTGCCCCGGCGGACGGATCACGGGACACGGTCACGACCTCACCTCCGGCAGGTCCCAGGCGCAGCGGAACCCGACGGTCGCGCTGCGCGCCAGGCCGAGGCCCGGCAGGAGCAGTTTCACGCTGTAGTCCGGGTCGCGGCGCCCGCCTTCGACGTACCAGTCCGAGCCCTCGGCGCGGTAGTCGCTGCCGCCCTTGAGCATCACGAACCGGGTGCGCCCGTCGGAGTGCTCGCTCTCGGTCCAGTTCCACACGGCCGGTTCGCCGCGGCGCAGCAGCCCGGTCTCGCCGGCCAGCTGCCATTCGTCCTCTGTGGGCAGTCGCCCGCCGCGCCACGCGCAGTACGCGCGGGCGTCGTCGAGGTCGACGTAGGTGACCGGCGCGTCGGCGTCCGTGTTCCACGCCAGGAAGCGGTGCGGCTGCGCGGGACGGTAGCCGGTGCGTTCCAGGAACTCGGTGAACTGGGCGTTGGTCACCTCGGTCGCGGCGACCGCGACGGCGTTGGCCAGCTCGCCCGCGCGCTGGAGGGTGCGCGCGTCGTGCAGCCGCGGTGGCAGGGGTTTCCACTCGTCGACGTACGGCGCGCCCTGGTACATCCCGGTTTCCCGCGCGCGGTACCGCACGGTGAGCACGTACGGCCCGGCGGGCACGACCACCGCGTCCGGGTCGGGCTCGCCGGTGGTGCGGTCGGGGCGGCGGCGAACGGCGAGGCGGTGCGGGAACCGGGCGTCGGGGTCGTGCGGCATGTCCCGCAATGCTTCCCGGAGCCCGGGCAGCCAAGCGGGTTCCGGTGCACCGTCGGCGATCCGCAGGAACGCGGCGATCCCGCGCGCCGGCACGCCCGGTCCGAGAAGCGGTTCGGCGCCGGGCACGACCGGCCCGCGGTAGTCCGCGTCGCCCCGGTTGACGACCGTCCACAGTGTCAGGTCGCCGAGTTCCCAGCGGGATCCGTACACGCCCGCTTCTTCGGCGCCCGGAGCCAGTTCGGCCAGCGGCGTCCAGTCCCCGTGCAGCAGCAACTCCCCGGCCGCGCGCTGGACGGTCACCATGCGCCGGACGGTCGCCGCGTCCCGGCGGGACCAGCCCACCCACACGCCGAACACGACCTCCCACACCATGACGCCGACGCCGTTGACCCACGCCGACTGCAGTTCCTCGGTGTGGTCGCGGTGCCAGCGGCGCACGTGGTGCTGCATGTGCCGCCGCTCGTACCAGTGCGCGCGCAGCACCCCGGGCACGGCCGAGTCGGCGAAGAACTGCGCCCACGACGACGCGTGGTCGGAGATCCGCTCCACCGGCAGCTTCGACTCACCCTCCAGCACGATGCCCGGTTTCGCGCGCTCCAGCGCCTCGACGAACTCCGGTTCGGCCTTCTTCAGCGTGTCGAGGAAGACCCCGTCCGCGCCGAGGTCGGCGACCAGCGACGCCAGTTCGGTGAGGTCGTCGCCGCCGCGACGGGTGCCGACGTCCCAGGGGTTGTAGTCGACGAACACGTGCAGGCCCGCGTCGTGCAGTTCGGCCACCAGTCCGGTCAGGCCGGGCACGTCGCGGTAGAAGTCCCACTGGTTGCGGTCGTCGAGGCCGATGACGGGGTAGGCGTGCCACAGCACGACCGCGTCCAGCCCGCCGAACCGCTCGCGCGCGTCGGCCAGGAACCGCCCGGGGGTGAACCGGCCCCGCTCGAAGTCGTACAGCAGCTCGTCCCACAGCCACACCTGGGCGACCGTGCGGCAGCTCGCGGCCCAGGCCGCGCCCGGCCGTTCGTAGGCGGCACCGGTGTAGCCGTGGCGCGCGCGGGCGTCCGCACGCCACTCGCGCAGGCGCGCGCGCCACGCCGGGCGGTCGGCCGGATCGCGCGGGGCGGCGAAGATCTTCGCCTCGTCGAGCGCGACGAGCTGCTCCCCGGTGACGGGCCCGCGCGGGACGTCGGTGGGCCGGTCGATCGGGCGGGGCACGAGCGGGTCGAACGTGTAGGTCATGACGCCTCCTCGACCTCCGCCGCGGCGGGAACGGCGTCCTGCGCGCCGGGGCGGGTGACCGCGAGCGCGGCCGCGACACCGGCTCGCCGGGCCGCCTCGGGGAGGGCCTGACCGCGGGCGAGCGCGGCGGCGAGAACACCGCAGAAGGTGTCGCCGGCGCCGGTGGTGTCGACGGCCTCGACCCGGATGCCCGGCACGCGCACGGGTTCACGGCCGCGTTCGGCGACCAGGCTGCCCTCCGCGCCGAGCGTGATGACCACGGCGGGCACCCGCTCCAGCAGCACTGCCGCGAGTTCCCCCGGCCCGCCCCGGGTCTGCGCGAGGTCGGCCGCCTCGTACTCGTTGACGATGAGCAGGTCGAGCGCGTTCCAGACGTCCGCGGGCAGGTCGCGGGAGGGTGCGGCGTTGAGGGCCATCACCGCGCCGGGGCGCCGGGCCGCGGCGGCCGCGCGCACCACGTCCAGCGGGATCTCCAGCTGGGCCAGCACGACGTCGGCGTGGGCGATGCGCTGCACGTGCCCGGGGGTCAGCTCGAGCCGGGCGTTGGCGCCCGGCGCGACGACGATCGCGTTCTCACCGTCCGGGGAGACGGTGATGAGCGCGGTGCCGGTCGGAGCGTCCACACGGGACACCTGATCGGTGCGGACGCCGGCCCGTTCCAGCGAAGCCAGCAGCAGTCCGGCGGATTCGTCGGTGCCGAGCGCGCCGGCGAACGTGGTGTCCGCTCCCCCGGCCCGGGCGGCGGCGACGGCCTGGTTCGCGCCCTTGCCGCCGGGTGTGCGGCGCAGGTCGCCGCCGAGGATCGTCTCCCCGCCCTTGGGGTGCCTCGGCACCTCGACGACGAGGTCGACGTTGGCCGAGCCGACCACGACGACGCTTCCCTGGGTCATGCGTCACCTCGTTCCACGGTCAGGGCGGCGGTGCGGGCCGCGAGGTCGGTGATGCGCTGCTCCCCGCCGGGCAGGGAGGTCGCGATGCGGTTGTCGAGCGGTTTCGCCCACTGCGCCGGGACGCCGTGCAGGGCGCCGACGACGCCGCCGACGGTGGCCGCGGCGGAGTCGGTGTCCCACCCGGCGGTGACGGCGATGGAGATGCTGCGGCCGAAGTCCCCGCCGCCCCGGGCGAGCGCGTAGGCGATGACGGCGGCGTTGTTGAGCACGTGCACCCAGTGCAGGTCACCGTACCCGGCGTGCAGGCGGTCCAGGCCGGAGTCCACGGTGTCCACGTCGGCGAGCGACCGTCCGAACCGGACCGCTCCGGCCAGCCGGCTGCCCGGCGGGACCACGGTTTCCGCCACGTCGAGGACCTCCTCGACGGTGTCGCACACCATCGACGCGGACGCCAGCGCGGCGGCCCACATCGCGCCGTAGACGCCGTTGCGGGTGTGACTGAGGCGGGCGTCGGTCCACGCCAGACGGGCGGCCTCGCGGACGTCACCGGGCGAGACCCAGCCGAACACGTCGGTGCGGATGAGGGCGCCGATCCACTCGCGGAACGGGTTGTGGTGCGTGGCGGTCTCCGGCACCGGGCGCGCGTCGAGGATGTTGCGGTAGGCGGCCCGCTCGGCGGTGAAGACCCGGCCGGCGGGCAGGTTGTCCAGCCACAGCTGGGCGACGTCGTCGGTGGTGAACGCCCGGCCGTGCCGCTCGAGCAGGGTGAGGGCGAGCATCGGGTAGTTGAGGTCGTCGTCCTCCGGCATGCCGTCGATGTTCTCCTCGAGGGAGGTCGGGGCGGAGCGCCGGTTCCACGGCCACCGCGCCGCGACGTCGTCGGGCAGGCCGACCGCGGTGAACCAGCGGTCGAGCGGCCAGCGCCCGGTGGCCCGCAGGATTTCCGCGATGCCCTCGCGAGGGATCTTCTCGACCGGTTTGCCGAGCAGGCATCCGGCGGCACGGCCGGTCCACGCGTCCAGCACGCGCCCGCCGCGGGAGGGCAACCGCGGCGCGGGCGGGAGCAGCGCCACGATCGCGGCCCAGTCGTCCGGCTCCGCCGGGGCGGGCGGGACGGGCAGCGCGGCGAGTTCGCCGAGCAGCTCGCGGGCCAGCGCCCGCAGCTCCGGCGGCGCCGGGTTCGGCCCGGCCCCGCTGACCGCGGGCACCGGGTCGCCACCGGCCGCGACCCAGCGGTCCCGGACCGCGGTGACGTCGCGCCCCTCGGCAGCGGACTGCACCAGCTCGTGCGCGAGCAGATCCTCGGGCTGTGCCCAGGTCAGCCTCACGACCGCTCCCCCGTCCGCCTCGGCCGCGGCACCGTCCCGGTGGGACGGACGGTGGCCGCCGGCTCACCCGGCGGCCACGCCACCGGCCCGGCCGCGCGGCCGTCGCTGGTGATGATCACCGGGTTCGTCCACACCAGCCGCACGGTCACGCCGTCCTCCTCGCGCGCCCCCAGCTGATGTCGTCCATCACGTTCATGCCTGCTCCAGCGCGTCGAGGGTGCGCAGCCGGGCCAGGGCGCGTTCCCGGTCCGCCTTCAGGATGTCCGCCGCCGCGGCGGCCATGAGCCGCCCGGTCTCGCGCAGGTCCATGCGGCTGGCCTCGCCGACCGCGTCGACCCATTCCGCCGGCACGGCCGCCGTGCCGCCGAGCCCGGCGCACAGGGCGCCGGCCATGACGGCGATCGAGTCGGCGTCCCGGCCGTAGTTGACCGCGCCGAGCACCGCGCCGCGGTAGTCGCCGCGGTGGCCGAGGACGAACCCGAGCGCCGCCGGCAGCTCCTCGATCGACTTCGTCCGCGACGGGCGCCGCGCGTCCATCGACATCTGCCGGTACTCCGGCCCCACCGAGTCGAACGGCGCGACCGTCTCCCGGATCAGCCGGGCCAGCGCACGCTCCTCGTCGTCGTTCCGGGGCGCGGTGGTCCAGCCGTCGAACGCTTCGACGACCGCCCGCAGCGCGGCGGCGGTGCCGTCGTGGGCGACGTCGAGAGCCGCGGCGACGATGCCGGCGACGGTGGCGCCGGGGGTGACCGCCGCCGCGACCATGGCCGCGAACACCCCCGCCGCCTCCCGGCCGTAGCTGGACTGGTGCGCGCCGGTCAGGTCGATCGCCTCGGCATAGGCCTCGCGCGGGCTGCCGGCGTTGGCGATCCCGACCGGCGCGACGTACATCGCCGCGCCGCAGTTGACCACGTTGCCCACACCGGCCTCACGCGGGTCGACGTGTCCGTAGTGGAGCCGCGCGACGATCCACTTCTCCGCCAGGAAGACCCGCTGCAGCAGCAGCGCGGTCGACTCCAGCTCGGGAACCCACCGGGGCTCCCCGATCATCAGCGGCACGAGGTCCTCGGCCATCGCGTACGCGTCGAGGTGTGCGCGGCGCTTCGCGTACACCTCGACGAGCGCACGGGTCATCAGGGTGTCGTCGGTGACGTGCCCGTCGCCCTTGTGGTACGGCGCGATCGGCCGCGCGTCCCGCCAGTTCGGGAACCACGGCCCGACGATGCCGGTCACCCGGCCGCCGTGCCGTTCCTCGATCTGCTCCGGGGTCCACCCTTCGGTGGCGCCGCCCAGCGCGTCCCCCACGGCCGCTCCGGTGATCACCGCCACCGCTCGGTCTTCCAGCCAGGTCACCGGCTCACGTTTCCCTTCTGAGATGGTCTCGGGCGCGGGCGCCCGCTACCGGTTGATCGAGTTCCAGCCGTCGGACAGTTCCTTGGCCAGGCCGGCCGCGTCGAGCTGCCCGGCCAGGAACTTCTGGTAGGCCGGGGTCGCGACGGTGTCCTTCCACTGCGCGTACTTGTCGACGAACAGGTACGGCGCCGAGGTGAGGTACTGACCCGAGGACAGGATCTCCTTCCAGCCGTTCTGCGCGCCGAGCTTGGTGTTGAGCGCCTCGCGGGCCGAGTTGGTCGGCGGGATCAGCGCGTCGGCCTCGTTGATCGCGGCCAGGTTCTCGGTGTTGGTGAAGAAGTCGATGAACTGGGCGGCCTGCTCGACGTGCGCGGAGTCCTTGTTCACCGACAGCGTCTGCGGGTTGGCGGCCTGCGCGGGACCGGCGGGACCGGCCAGCGGGGGCAGCACGACCCAGTCGAACCCGGCGGGCGCGTCCTTGGCGATGTTGGCGGCCTGGAACGAACCCTGGATCGTCATCGCGGTCTGGCCGGCGTAGAACGGCGCGAGCGCCTTCGACCCGGACTGGGTCAGCGTGACCGGCAGGATCGAGTTGTCCTGGTGCGCCATGGCGTCGACCAGCTGCGGCAGGGCCATCTCGCCCTGGCCGATGGAGATCTTGGCGTCGGTGCCGGTGCCCTCGAAGTACTTGCCGCCGAACCCCGGTGCGAGCGCCACCATCGCGGCGGTCGGGCTGGACAGGCCCCAGCTCAGGCCGTAGGCACCGTCGCGGGTGGTCGCCTTGGCGATCTCGCGCAGCTGGTCCCAGGTCATCGTCGGACCGGCCGGGACGGTCACGCCGGCCTTCTGCAGCAGCGACTTGTTCGCGAAGACCACATAGGACTGCAGTTCGGTCGGGTAGGCGATCACCTGGTTGCCCACCGTGACGGAGTCCAGGACGCCCTTGGGGATGTCGGACTTCTTCTGCTCCGACAGGTACGGCGTCAGGTCGGCCAGGTAGCCGTCCTTGGCGAACGGCACCACGCCGGCCGCCTCGTAGTGGATGATGTCCGGCGCGCTGCCGGCGTTGAACTGGGTGATCAGCTTGTCGTAGACGCCGTCCCAGCCCGCCTGCACGACCTCGACCTTGATGTCGGGGTGGGCCTTGTTCCAGTCGTCGACGATCTTGTTCGTCGCCGCGATCGCCGCGGGCTGGTCGGACAGGGACTGGAACTTCAGCGTCACCGGCCCGCTGCTGTCACCGCTGCCGGAGCACGCGGCGAGCACCAGGCTCGTGACCGCCGCGAGCGCGGCCACCACCACACGTCGAGACTTCATTGACCGACCTTTCGTTTTTCCGGGGTTCATCCCTTCACCGCCCCCGCCATCAGCCCGCTGGTGAGCTTCCGGCGCAGGATGGTGAAGAAGACGATGCTGGGGATCGCGGCGAGCACGGCGCCCGCGGCGAGCGGGCCGAGGGACACCTTGCCCTCACCGCCGATGAACATGTTCAGCGTGATGGGCAGCGTGTAGTTCTCCGGTGACTGCAACAGCACCAGCGCGAAGAAGAACTCGTTCCACGACGAGACGAAGGCGAACATCGCCGTGGCCACGATGCCGGGCATCAGGAGCGGGAAGACGATCGCGCGCAGCACGGTCCACCGGCCCGCGCCGTCCATCGCGCCGGCCTCTTCCAGGTCGACCGGGATCGCGGTGACGTAACCCTGCAGCATCCACAGCGCGAACGGCAGCGTGTACGTCGTGTGGACCAGTGTCAGCCCGAAGAGGTTGTCCGCCAGCCCGATGGTCCGCAGGATCAGGAACAGCGGCAGGATCACCAGGACCACCGGGAACACCTGGGAGGTCAGGATCCAGCCGACGCCCGCCGCGCGGACCTTGCCCTTGAGCCGGGCGAGCACGTAGGACGCGGGCAGGGCGATGACGATCACCAGCGCGGTGGACACCAGCGCCACGACCAGGCTGTTGCCCGCCGAGTGGATCAGACCCTGCCGGTCCAGCGCCTCGGAGTAGTTGTCCCAGTGCCACTGCTGCGGCAGCAGGCTGACGGTCAGCGAGTTGAGCTCCCCGGAGGACTTCACCGACGCCGAGATCAGCCACAGCAGCGGGAATCCGAGGAACAGGATGTAGGCGGCCAGCGCGAGGTACTGGGCGGGACGCAGGAGCGCGCGCATCGTGCTCACCGCCCCCGCTCGGCGCGGTCGTCGCGGAACTGCGACCGCAGGTAGATCGCCAGCAGGGCGACGACGATGATCACCAGCACCAGGCCCATCGCGGCCGCGTAGCCGATGTTGCGGTTCTTGAACGCTTCCAGGTAGATGAAGAGCACCGGCACCATGGTCTTTCCGCCCGGTCCGCCCGCGGTGAGGACGTAGACCAGCGAGAACGAGTTGAAGTTCCAGATGAAGTTCAGCGACGTGATCGAGGCGACGATCGGCCGCAGGCTGGGCCAGGTGACCGCGGTGAACCGCCGCCACGCGCCGGCGCCGTCGACCGCGGCGGCCTCGTTCAGGTCGGCCGGGATCTGCTGCAGCCCGGCCAGCAGGGTCACCGTGGTCTGCGGCATGCCGACCCACACGCCGACGACGATCACCGCGGGCAGCGCCGTGGAGAAGTCGCCGAGCCAGTTGATGTCGTCGGGCAGGCCGACCCGGCCCAGGAACGCGTTGAGCGGGCCGCCGTTGGCCGAGTAGATCATCTGCCACATGATGGCCACGACGACCGGCGGCATGGCCCACGGGATCAGCGCGAGCACGCGGGTCAGGCCCTGCAGGCGCAGACCCGAGTTGAGCAGCAGCGCCAGGCCCATCGACGCGGCCAGCTGCAGGACCGTGACCCCGACCGTCCAGATGAGACCGATGCGCAGGCTGTCCCAGAAGAACGAGTTGCCCGCCAGCTTCACGAAGTTCTCGACGCCGGTGAAGTCGTAGTCGGGGTTGCGGACCAGCCGGGCGTCGGTGAACGCCAGCGCCAGGCCCATCACCAGCGGCGCGACGCTGAGCACGAGGATCGGGACGAGCGACGGCATCACCAGCGCGATGGCCTCGCGGCGGCGCGAACGCGCCTGCGCGCCCTTGCCGGGTTTGCGGGGTGCCGGGGTCTGCGCGGAGGCCCGGACGTCCTCGGCGACCGTCATCGCTTGCCTCCCTCGACGAGCCCGCCGGCGGCGGGGACCGTGGAGCCGCGCACGATCAGCTCGGGCCCGACGGTGACCTGCTGGGCTTCGTGCTCGCCGTCCTCGGCGAGGCGGAGCATCAGCTGCGCGGCGGCCCGCCCGCGTTCGGTCGTGCCGAGCGACACGCTGGTCAGGGTCGGGTGGAACACGCGCCCGAGCTCGGTGTCGTCCATGCCGGTGACCGCGACGTCCTCGGGGACCGACAGCCCGAGTTCGCGCGCGGCGTGGATGGCGCCGATCGCGAGCAGGTCGTTGGCGGCGACGACCGCGTCGAGCCGTTCCGGGGCGCTCGCGAAGAGGCGGCGGGCGGCGATCAGCCCGGCGGCGACGGTGAAGTCCTGCGCGATCTCGGTGACGTGCCCGGTGCCCGCGGCGGTGTCGAAGCCGCGCTGGCGGGCCTGGCCGGGTGTGGTGTCGAGGGGGCCGTTGAGGAAACCGAGCCGCCGCCGGTTCAGCTGCTGGAGGTGCCGGACCGCCTGGCCGATCCCGCCCGCGGAGTCGGTGGACACCGAGCTGATGCCGTGGGCGTCCAGTGCGCGGCCGATGACCACCACCGGC
This sequence comes from Amycolatopsis thermophila, assembly GCF_030814215.1. Lineage (NCBI taxonomy): Bacteria > Bacillati > Actinomycetota > Actinomycetes > Pseudonocardiales > Pseudonocardiaceae > Amycolatopsis > Amycolatopsis thermophila. The sequence goes on from NZ_JAUSUT010000001.1 coordinate 7,264,893, forward strand.
ACGGCGGCCTGGGTGATCTCCTCGATCAGGCGGTCGTCGGTGCGCAGCGGGCTGATGACCATGCCGTCGACGAAGCCGCTGTTGAGGCTGCGCACCAGCTCGGCGGTCGAGGTGGAGGTGTCGCCGGTGGTCATGACGACGACGCGGTACCCGTGCGGGGCGAGGACCTCGTGCAGGGCCCGCATCATCTCGACGTATACCGGGTTGCCGATGTCGGCGACCGCGAAGGCGATCTGGAAGGTCTTCTTCATGCGCAGCGAGCGGCCGATGGCGTCCGGGCTGTAGCCCAGCTCCTCGGCGGCGGCCCGCACGCGCTCGATCATCGCCGGGCTCGCGCCGGTGCCGTGCAGGGCGCGCGAGGTCGAGGCCAGGGACACCCCGGCGCGTTCGGCCACCTGCAGCAGCGTGGCCCGTGTAGACGTCATCGTCGCTCCGTCGTTCCTCGATCCATTGGAATCGTTTCCAGCTCCCGCCGGAACCCGGTTGGAAACGATTCCAAGGGGGTGAGAGCGATACTCTCACCCGATCAGAGCAGTGTCAACAACGGGGTGTGTGCGGCCAGGCGGTGCGCAGGTCGGCGCGGCTGTCCGGCACCTGGTGAGCTGTCCGGCACCAGTTGAGGGGGTCGGTCCGGCACCGCTGAGGGCGCGGCGCCGGTGCGGGTAGCGGATGCCGCACGATGGGCGCGCCGCTGTCCGAAGGCCGCCGTCGCTGCCGCCGCAGGCTCCCGCCCCGCACGGGCGGTAGCCGTCCGCGCGATCACCGCCCGCCCCGATAACGCCACCGCCCTCACGCATCCCGCGACCGGCGCGGGAGCCCGGCACGGGCGACGCCCCAACCCGAACACGCCACGACACCCCGCGACAAGACCTCCTCGCGACCGCGCGAAGTCTTGTCGCGCAGGTCGCCGCCCATCCGCACCCGCGGCGGGTGCCTCCACGCGACCGAGCACCCTTACCCGCAGGCCGCCGCCCGTCCGCACCCCCGACAGGTGCCCTCCGCAGTCGCGGCCGGTGCCTCCACGTGATCAGCACCCGGCCCAGAAGCCCCGCCGCCCGACGGGCGGCCGCGCACCCCTACCGGAAGACGCAGGCGTGATCGCGGGCCCACTGTCCGAACGTGCGCGGCGGCCGGCCGGTCACCTCGGCGACGTCGGGGTGCACCGTGGCCTCGTCGAGGGTTCCGTCGGCGTAGAACCGGGCGAACGCGTCGACGTACGCGGGCGGCATCGACTGTGCCATCTCGGCGCGGGTCTCCTCGTCCGAGAGCTCCACGGCGCGCAGGTCGCGCCCCAGCACCCGCGCCAGCACCGCGACCTGCTCGGCCGGCAGCAGCGGCTCAGGCCCGGTCAGTTCGTAGGTGCGGCCCTCGTGCCCGCCACCGAGCGCCCGCACCGCCACCGCCGCGATGTCGCGCGGATCGACGCACGCCGTGCGCACCCGCGGGTACTGCACCCGCACCGAGTCACCGGCCCGCAGCTGCGGCAGCCACCGCAGCGCGTTGGACATGAACGCCCGCGGCCGCAGCAACGTCCAGTCCAGCCCGGACTCGCGCACGGCCCGCTCGGACAACGTCATGTACCGCGAGACCGCGTTGTCCAGGTCCTCCAGCGCGGCCGACCCGCCGGACAGCAGCACCACCCGCTGCACCCCGGCCTTCCGCGCCCGCGCCAGCAGCCCGGGCATGTCCGCATAGCCCGAGAGCAGGAACACCGCGCTCACCCCGTCGAAGGCGGTCGCCAGGCTCCCGGGGTCGTTCAGATCACCGACCACCGCCTGGGCACCGGGAACCGCCACGTCCGCCCGGCGCACCAGCGCGCGCACCGGCCGCCCGGACAGCGCCCGCACCACTTCCCCACCCGCGGTGCCCGTGGCACCCGTGACGAGAAACATCACAACCCCCAGTCCGGTCGCAGATCCGGGACAATACACGGGGTGAAGAAGATCGGGTTCCTGTCGTTCGGCCACCACCAGCCCGGCACACCCACCCCGACGGCGGCCGACGCGCTCACGCAGATGGTCGAACTGGCGGTGGCGGCCGAGGAGCTGGGCGTGGACGGCGCCTTCCTCCGCGTGCACCACTTCGCGCCCCAGTTCGCGACCCCGTTCCCGCTGCTCGCGGCGATGGCGGCGCGCACGTCCCGCATCGAGCTGGGCACCGGCGTCATCGACATGCGCTACGAGAACCCGCTCTACATGGCCGAACAGGCCGCGGCCACCGACCTGCTCAGCGGCGAGCGCCTGCAGCTGGGCATCAGCCGCGGCTCCCCCGAGCCCGCCCTGCACGGCGCCGCCGCTTTCGGCTACGCGCCGGCCGAGGGCGAGACGGACGCGGACATGGCGCGCAGGCACACCAAGATCTTCCGCGCCGCCCTCACCGGTGCCGGTGTCGTGCGGGCCGATCCGGCGATGACCGGCCGACCCGGGATGCTCGCCGTGCAGCCCCAGTCCCCGACGCTGCAGCAGCGCATCTGGTGGGGCAGCGGCACGCGCGCCACCGCGAAGTGGACCGGCGAGCAGGGCATGAACCTGATGAGCTCGACCCTGCTGACGGAGGACACCGGCGTGCCCTTCGACGAGTTGCAGGCCGAGCAGATCGCGATCTTCCGCGAGGCGTGGGCCGGCAGCGGCCACCTCCGCGCCCCGCGGGTGTCGGTGAGCCGCAGCGTCATCCCGATCACCACCGACACCGACCGCCGCTACTTCGGTCGCGAGCGCGACAGCGAGGACCAGGTCGGCCGGCTCGACGGCGGGCTGGCCCGCTTCGGCAAGTCCTACGCCGGCGAACCGGACGTGATCGCCAAGCAGCTCGCCGAGGACGCGGCCGTGCAGGCGGCCGACACCGTCCTCGTCACGGTGCCGAACCAGCTCGGCGTCGACTACAACGTCCACCTCCTGGAGTCGATCCTCCGTGACGTCGCACCCGCCGCCGGCTGGCGGTGAACGGTTCACCGCTCGCGCGGACGAGCCCCGGCAGCGGGTGCTGTCTGTGCTGACCTTCAACATCCGCCACGCCCGGGGCACCGACGGCGTGCTCGACCTCGCCCGCGTCGCGGGGGTGATCCGGGACAGCGGTGCGGACGTGGTGGGCCTGCAGGAGGTGGACCGGCACTACTCGGCCCGCAGCGACTGGGCGGACCAGGCCGGCGAGCTGGCCCGTCTGCTCGGCTACCACGCGGTGTTCGGCGCCAACCTCGACCGCGGCCCGCCCGCCGCGGGCAGCCCGCGCATCCAGTACGGCACCGCGATCCTGTCCCGCTACCCGGTCACCGCGTGGGACAACACGCACCTGTTCCGCTCGCCCGGCCACGAACAGCGCGGCCTGCTGCACGCCCGGATCGACGTCCACGGCGTGCCGGTGCACGTCTACGACACGCACCTGGCCGCCGGTTCCCAGACCGACCGGCTCGAGCAGACCCGTCAGATCACGTCACTGATCGGCGCCACCGGACCGGCCGTCCTCGTCGGTGACCTCAACGCGCTCCCGGACGCACCCGAGATCGCGACGCTGGACAACGCCTTCACCGACGCCTGGCCGGTGTCCGGCGAGGGCGACGGCTCCACCTACCCGGCCGGGTCGCCGGACCGCCGCATCGACTACGTCTACGCGTCGCGCTCGGTGTCACCGCTGGTGACGCGCGTGCTGCCGGCGGACGCCTCCGACCACCTGCCGCTGCTGAGCCGCCTGCTGGTCCGCCACTGACCCGTGGACCACGCTGAGGATTCGCGCATGCGGTCGTCGAACGAGACGGGCTCGCCGTCGGGGCTGGTGGTCAGGTCGCTGCACCAGAGGGCAGCCCGGGGACGGCCGCGGCGCCGGCGTGGCGCGCCTCCAGCCGGCGCAGCCGATCACCGACGTGGGCGTCCACGGTTTGCCAGTCTGAGTGCCGGGAAGCGGCAAGAGCCCTGCCAGGCCGCCGCCGCGAAGCGGGCCTCCAAGCAGCAGAACCACCCGGACCAACGCCCGCCGCCGCGCAACGGCAGGGTCGGGCCACCGAAACCCCACCCGGCGCACGCCACGACAGCGCACGGCCCGCCGGCCCCAGCGGGACCGTCAACCCGGCACGGCGCCACAGTGGACGGTCAGCCGCGCCGCAGCAGGTCGTCCAGCCGGCCGGTGTGGTGGGCCTCGACGAGCCCGGCCGCGACCGCCCGCAGCTTGACGTTCCCCTCCTGCGACAGTCGTTTCAGCGTGGCCAGCGCCTCCTCCGCGGTCTGGCCGTTGCGGCGCATCAGCAGGCCCTGCGCCTGCGCGATCACCGTCCGCGTCCGCAGCGCCGTCTGCACGTGCCCCAGCATCCGCAGGTTGTCGTGGTACAGCGTGGCGTTGTCGAACGCCACCCCGGCGTGCAGGGTGAACAGCAGCGCCAGGTCGTGGGAGTGGTCGCCGAACCGGCCCGGCTCCGTGGACAGCACGCTGAGCGCGGCAGCCGGGTCAGCGCCGGGCAGCGGCAACGTCAGGCAGCTGCCGAACCCGTGCCGGCGCAGGTGCGCGGTGTAGGCGGGCCAGCGGTCGCCGCTCGCGGTGTCGTCCAGCCGTCGCGGTTCGCGGTACCGCAGCGCCTCGGTCACCGGGTCCGGGCCGGACCCGTCGGTCGGCGGCTCCGGCAGCGGCTTCCCCGCGGCGGCGAGCACTTCGGTGCCGTCCTCCGTCGCCACCGTGATCGCGGCGCGGTCGCACCCCGGCAGCAGCGCGACGGCCCGCTCGACGTAACGGGTCAGCGTCGCGGGCACGTCGTCGTCGTCCACGAGCCGGCCGATCTCGGCGAGCTCCTGGACGATCGTGATCACCTCGGGGCCGGACAGGACCGTCTCGCTCATGCGCACACCTCGTTCCTTCGCGAGGCGTCACCGCGGAGCGCCTTCGTCCCGCCAGGGTAACCGGGCGATGAGGTAGGGTCGGCGGCGTCACGGTTATACAAGCAGCTGTGGCTCGCCCCTGTTCCGAAGGCGGCGCGGTGTGCCCGCGTCCCGCCCGTCCCGCGAGCCGAGAAGCTTGCCCCGGGAGAGTCCGTGACCAACCTGAAAGTGGAGTGGGCCTACCGCCCCGACGCGCTCGTCGTGACCGTGACGGGTGAACTCGACGCCGGCACCGTGGTCCACCTGCGCGACGGCCTCGTCGCGGCGCGCGCGGGCGCGCCGGTACCCCCCTCGGCGGTGGTCCTCGACCTGTCGCGCCTCGAGTTCCTCGACTCCGGCGGCCTCGCGCTGCTGCTCGAGGTGCACCAGGAGTGCGCGGCGGCCGGGCAGGCGCTGACCGTGGTCGGCGCCACCCGCCCGGTGTTGCGCCCGCTGGAGCTGACCGGTCTCGACCAGGTGTTCACGGTCGTCCCGGCCGTGCCCTGACGGGTCAGTCCGCCGGGTTGCCGTCCAGGACCACCTCGTGCCCGGAGTGCTCGGCCACGAACCGCGCGGAAACGGTGTGCAGCTTGGTGTTCTCCCGCTGCGACTGCCCGACCAGGAGCTGGAACGCCTCGTCCGCGGTGATCCGGCGGGCGGCCATCAGGATGCCCTTGGCCTGTTCGATCACGCCGCGGGTGCGCATGGCCGTGCGCAGCTGCCGCACCTGTTCCTGGGTGCGCAGCGCGCGCCGGGACAGGTGCAGCACCGTGTCGGCGACCGTCGCGTACAGCTCGAGGTACTTCTGGTCGACGTCGCGGAACGCGTGCTCGCCGAACCCGAACAGGTTGATCGCGCCGGCGGCGCCGTCCCGCACCTGGAGCGGTGACGCGAGGTAGCTCGCCACGCCGTAGTGCTCGGCGATCCGGGTGAAGCGGGGCCACAGCCGTTGCGCGGTGCCGATCTCGACGCGGACCACGTCGCCGGTGCGCGCCGCGCGCAGGCACGGCCCGTCGTCCTCGTCGTACTGGACCCCGTCGATCTTCGCGGCGCGCTCGTCCGTCGCGGCGGCGGTCCGGGCGCCGGTGTCGTCCAGCACCGTGATGGAGGCCATGTCCGCGCCGGGCACCACCCGGACGACCTGTTCGCAGACCACCCGCAGGAGGACGCCGAAGTCGTCGGTGTCCCCGACCGTGCCGGCCAGTTCCTCCAGCGCGCGGGTCACCTCGTCCAGGTGCTCGAGCTGGCCTGCGGCGCCGTCGCTCATCGTGGTCGCGTCCCTTCCTTCCGGGCACCGAAAGCGGGGCGAGCGACCAGCGATGGCAGCACCGGGCCCGCACCCGGTCGCTGCCTGCTCAACAACCCGGCCGAGTTTACCCGGCGCCGGCCGGCCGGCCGCGGGACGACCTCCGGCTAGACCGTCGCCATCGCGTTGGCGGTCAGTTCGACCGATCGGATGCGGTCGGCGACGTCCTGGGCGTGGTGCGCCAGGATCAGCTCGTCGGCGCGGGCCTCGGCGGCGAAGTCCTCCAGGTAGGCGCGCACCTCGTCCGGGGTGCCGACGGCGGTGTAGCGCGTCATGCCGGCGAGCCCTCGGCCGTTGGGCGAGGCGAGGAACGCGTCGATCTCGGCGTCGGTGAAGTTGGCGCCCTGGCGGCCCTGCGCCAGCATCGACCGGGTGCGCGCCCGGTAGGCGACGGTCCGCTGGGCGACCGCCTCGTCGTGGTCCTCCGCCGCGAACACGTTGGCCCCGGCGATCACGTACGGCTCGGCCAGCTGCTCCGACGGCTGGAACCGCTCGCGGTACAGCGCGACCGCCTGGTGCAGCGCGTCGGGCGCGAAGTGCGACGCGAACGCGTAGGGCAGGCCGAGCTGCGCGGCCAGCTGCGCCCCGAACAGCGACGAGCCCAGGATGTAGAGCGGCACCACGCCCTCGGCCCGCGGCACCGACCGCACGCCGTGCACGGCCTTGCCGCCCAGGTAGGCCTGCAGTTCGAGCACGTCCTGCGGGAACGAGTCGGCCGACATCGGGTCGCGCCGCAACGCCACCATCGTCTGCTGGTCGCTGCCCGGTGCGCGGCCGAGCCCGAGGTCGATGCGGCCCGGGAACAGCGTCTCCAGCGTCCCGAACTGCTCGGCGATCACCAGCGGCGAGTGGTTGGGCAGCATGATGCCGCCGGCGCCCAGCCGGATCGTCGAGGTGTGCTCGGCGACGTGCCCGATCAGCACGCTCGTCGCGCTCGAGGCGATGGACGCCATGTTGTGGTGCTCGGCGTACCAGACGCGGCGGTATCCGCTGCGCTCGGCCGCCCGCGCCAGCTCCACGCTGGCCTGGAAGCTCTCGCGCGCGCTCCGGCCCGGCGCGATCGGCGCGAGGTCCAGGATGGACAGGACTGGGGACAACGGGATCACCTTTTCTGCGTCACGAGCCGCGCGCCGTCCTTCGACATTTCGCTAATTCCCGAAATTACTCCGGCCGGGAGACGGCCCGCACCATGACGCCGCTCACGGGCGCGCGGCCCGTGAGCGGCCGGTGCCTCAGGCCAGGGCGCGCAGGCGGGGCAGGACGTCCTCGGCGAACTGGGTCAGGAAGCGTTCCTGGTCGTGGCCGGGGCCGTGGAAGACCAGGTGGTTCAGGCCCGCGTCGAGGTAGGGCTTGATCTGCGCGACCGCCTCGTCCGGGTCGGAGGCCACGATCCAGCGCTTGGCGACCTGCTCGATCGGCAGCTCGTCGGCCAGCCGCTCCATCTCCTCCGCCGAGGACACCGAGTGCTTCTGCTCCGGGGTCAGCGACAGCGGCGCCCAGAACCGGGTGTTCTCCAGCGCCCTGGCGTGGTCGCGGTCGTAGGACATCTTGATCTCGATCATCTTGTCGATCGCCTCGACGTCCCGCTCCGCCGCGGCCGCACCCTCCGCCACCGCGGGCATCAGCTTGTCGGTGTAGAGCTCCATGCCCTTGCCCGAGGTGCAGATGAACCCGTCCCCGGCGCGGCCGGCGTACTTGGCCACCACCGGACCGCCCGCGGCGACGTAGACCGGCACCGGCTGCTCCGGCCGGTCGTAGATCTTGGCGTCGACCAGCGTGTAGTACTCACCGTCGAACTTCACGTTGTCGCTGGTCCACAGCTCGCGCATCAACCGGATCGCCTCACGCAGCCGGGCGAACCGCTCCTTGAACTCCGGCCACTCCCGGCCCGACACCGCGATCTCGTTCAGCGCCTCACCGGTGCCCACACCCAGGATCACCCGGCCACCCGAGAGCAGCGACATCGTCGCGAACGCCTGCGCGATCACCGCCGGGTTGTACCGGAATGTCGGGGTGAGCACGCTCGTGCCGATCTGCACCCGCTTCGTCCGCTCCGCCACCGCCGACATCCAGGACAACGCGAACGGCGCGTGCCCACCCTCGTGCCGCCAGGGCAGGAAGTGGTCGGACACCATCACCGAGTCCAGGCCCAGCTCCTCGGCCCGCACGGCGTACTCGACCAGATCCCGCGGCCCGAACTGCTCCGCCGAGGCCTTGTAGCCGACTTTCAGACCCACGATCGTCCTCCCTCACTGGTTGCTCTCCCCCAACCTACTGCGCCGGGCGAGCGGGTGAGGGGGCCCTCAGCGGGGTGGCCGGTCAGGGCAGCAGCATCAGGCGGCGTGCCTTGACGACGGCCTCGTGGCGGGTGTGCGCGTCCAGTTTCCGCATCACCGACTGCAGGTAGGCCTTCACCGTCTCGCGCGACAGCGACAACCGGTCGGCGACCTCGGCGTTGGTGCACCCCAGCGCGACCTGGGCGAGCACGTCGGTCTCCCGTGTGGACAGACGAACCCGGGGCTGCGAGACGGGTTTGGCCTCACCGAGGTCGACGAGCCGTTGCGCGGCCGCGTAGATCCGGCGGCGCGCTTCGGGGTCGGGCAGGGCTCCGGCGATGGCGCGCAGCTCCGAATGGACCGAGCGCAGCTCCTCGCGTGAGGCGCCCAGGGACAGGGCGTCGGCGAGGGCGACCCGGGAGCCCAGTTCGTCCCGCGCGCTCAGTTCCCGCGCCAGGCGACGGCCCGAGGTCATCAGCGCGTCCCGGACCCGGTCGCCGAACGTGACCGTCCGGCGGACCGCCCCGTACACGACACCGCGGCAGCGGTCCCCGGTGCGCACCGGCACGGCGATGATCGAGGACAGCCCCTCGGCCAGCACCGGGCGGTCGTAGTCGTGGGTGATGGTGCGGGCGGAGCCGTAGTCGTTGACCGCGATCGGATGGCCCTGCATGAGCACGCGGCCGCCGAGGCCGGCGCCGGGCAGGATGGCCAGGTCGTGCAGCGCGCTGGTGCGGGTGCCGACGAACCCGGACAGCCGCAGCCGCCCGTCCACCACCTCGCCCCCGAACACCACGGGCAGACCGGCCGAGCGGGCGGCGTTGCGCAACTCGGCATGCAGGACCGAGCGGGCGTCAGACATCGGCGTCCGTCCTCCTCGCACCATCGTCGGTCGCACCACGGTACCCGCGCCGTTCGGGCGAGTCGACTCCTCCACGCGGCGGCTACCCCCGTCCGGGGGTGGCCGGGCGAACCCGGCTCCCGCAGCGGGCAGCACCACGGGAGCCGGCGGGTCAGCCCAGCTCGGACAGCACCCGCTCGACCACGCGGTCCGTCGCCAGGCCGTAGCGGTCGTGCAGGGTCGGCAGCGCGCCCGCGGCCAGGAACTCGTCCGGCAGCGCGACCGGCACGATCGGGCCGGACACCCCGGCCCGCACGGCAGCCGAAGCGACCGTCTCGAACAGCCCGCCCACCACGGTGTGGTTCTCCAGCGTCACGACGAGCCGGTCGCCGGCGATCTCGTGCAGCACGGTCGCCGAGTCGAACGGCTTGATCGTGGGGGCGTGCACCACCGCCACGTCCACCTTGTGCGCGGCCAGCTCGTCGGCCGCCTGCAGCGCGCGCATCGTCATCAGTCCGCTGGAGACGAACACGACGTCGTTGCCGCCGCGCAGGACCGCGGCCTTGCCGAGCTCGAACCGGTAGTCGTACTCGTCCAGCACCGTCGGCACCTTGCCGCGCAGCAACCGCAGGTAGGTCGGCCCCTCGGACGCCGCCAGCTGCGGCACCGCCTGCTCGATGTCGACAGAGTCGCAGGGGTCCACAATGGTCAGGTTGGGCATGCCGCGGAAGATCGCGATGTCCTCGGTCGCCTGGTGGCTCGGCCCGTACCCGGTCGTCAGGCCGGGCAAGCCGCCGACGATGTTGACGTTCAGGTTGGGCTCGGCGATGTCCAGGCACAGGAAGTCGTAGGCGCGCCGGGCCGCGAACACCGAGTACGTCGAGGCGAACGGCACCAGCCCGACCTCGGCCATGCCCGCGGCGGCACCGAACAGCAGCTGTTCGGCCATGCCCATCTGGAAGTACCGGTCCGGGTGGGCCTGGGCGAAGACGTGCATGTCGGTGTACTTGCCCAGATCCGCCGTCAGGCCGACGATCCGGGAATCCCGCGCGGCCAGCTCGGCCAGGGCGTGCCCGAACGGCGCGCTCGTCGTCGGCTGCCCCGGGTCGGCGAACGAGGCGATCATCGCCGAGGTGGTCAGCCGCTTGACCGGGGTGCTCATGCCTTCGCTCCTTCGTCCAGCTGCCGGCGGCAGATGTCCCACTCGTGTTCCTCGATGCGCATGAAGTGCGCCTTCTCCCGGGTCTCCAACAGGCGCACCCCGCGGCCGATGCGGGTGTCGCACAGGATCACCGACGGAACGCCCTCCGGCGCCGCCCGCTCGGCCGCCCGGTCGAACGCCGCCAGCAGCGCCGGCACGTCGTTGCCGTCCACGCGCTGCGCGAACCAGCCCGCGGCGGCCCACTTGTCGGCGACCGGCTCGGTGCGCAGCACGCCTTCAGTGGGGCCGTCGGCCTGCAGCGCGTTGATGTCGACCATCGCGGTCAGGTTCCCGAGCCGGTGGTGCGCGGCGCCCATCGCGGCCTCCCACGTGGAGCCCTCGTCGAGCTCCCCGTCGGACAGGAAGTTGAACACCCGGGCCCCGCAACCGCGCAGCCGCAGCCCGAGTGCCATGCCGACGGCGACCGTCAGCCCGTGGCCGAGGGAACCGCCGGAGATCTCCATGCCGGGCGTGTAGGTCGCCATGCCGGACATCGGCAGGCGGGAGTCGTCCGAACCGTAGGTCTCCAGCTCCTCGACCGGCACGACACCGGCCTCCGCCAGTGCCGCGTACAGCCCGATGGCGTAGTGCCCGGTGGACAGCAGGAACCGGTCGCGCTCCGGCCACTCCGGGTCCTCCGGCCGCAGCCGCAGCTGGTCGCGGTAGACGGTGGCGAGCAGGTCGGCGGCGCCGAGCGCCTGCCCGACGTAGCCCTGCCCCTGCGCTTGACCCATGTTCAGGATGTGGTGCCGCATGCGGTGGGCCGCCGCGGCGACGCGCTCGGCACGGGTGGCCGAGGGCGCGATCGATGCAGTCATGAGGGATCGCTTTCGTGACCCGGGACAACCAGCCCCGGGGAGGACGGGAAGAAGTCAGCTCTCGCCGGTGACGTCGATGCGCGGACGGGTGCGCACGGTGCCGAACAACAGGGCCTGCGCGGTGGCGACCATGTGCTCGGAGATGACGCTCTGCGTCTTGACCGGGTCACCCGACTCGATCGCGGTGACGATCTCCAGGTGACGGCCCGGGCTCATGTTGGACAGGGCGCGCTCCAGCCCGCGGTACATGATGCACATGCGGATCGGGCCTTCGAGCAGCTTCCACGACCGCACCAGAGCGTCGTTGTCGGTCAGCTCGACCAGCAGCTCGTGGAACGCGAGGTCGGCCTCGATCTGGGCCTCCAGCGAGATCCGGGTGGCCTGCGCCATCCGGTCCACCGCGGCCCGCAGGCGGCGGCAGTGCTCCTCGCGGTAGTAGCTGGACGCCAGCGTCTCGCCGGCCAGCGCCTCCAGCGCCGCCCGGACGGTGAAGGTGTTGATGATGTCCTTCTCGCTGATCAGCCGGACCGTGACGCGGCCGCGCTCGCCGTATTCGACGAGCCCTTCCTGCTGGAGCTGGCGGAAGGCCTCGCGCAGGGTGCCGCGGCTGATGCCGAGCTGCTCGGAGACCTGCACCTCGCCGAGGTGGCTGCCGGGCGGGAACTCGCCGGTGGTGATGGCCTGGCGCAGCGTGTCGACAGCCATCTGCCGCAGGTTGCGGTTCGGCTCCTTCACCACGCGCGGCCTCCCCGGGCTGGTCGTCAACACCGCTCGTACTCGCTGATCAACGATACCTTCGCCGCGCTGGCGGACCGCTCGTCGAAGGTGTATCCCAGCCACTCTCCCACGAGACGCCGCGCCAGCTCCAGCCCGATCACCCGCTGCCCGAGCGCGAGCACCTGGCAGTTGTTGGACAGGACCGAGCGTTCGACGGAGAACGAGTCGTGCGCGGTGGTGGCCCGCACGCCGGGCACCTTGTTGGCCGACAGGGCCATGCCGATCCCGGTGCCGCACACCAGCACGGCGCGGTCGGCCTGGCCGGCGCGGATGGCCTCGCCCGCGGCGAGCCCGATCTCCGGGTAGGGCCGGTGCACGTCCTCGGCGCCGCGGTGCACGCCGAGGTCGATCACCTCGCGCACGCGCGGATCGGCGCGCAGGTCCTCGGCGAGGCGCTCCTTGTAGTCCAGGCCGGCGTCGTCACAGCCGACCACTATGCGGTAGCCCATCACGTCCCTTCCTCCAGGTGTTCGGAAACCGTCCGGGCGACCAGGGCCAGCGACACCGCCCCGGGGTCCGGGGTGCCGACGCTGCGCTCGGCCAGCGGGCGGGCCCGCCCCTTGCGCGGCACCAGGCCGGCGGTGGCGCGGGCGGCCTCCTCCGCGGCTCGCGCAGCCTGTGCCCAGGTGCCCGTGCGGAGCCGCTGCTGGAACGGCACCAGCGCGTCGACCAGCGTCTTGTCCCCGGGCTGGGCGCCGCCGAGCGCGGTGATGCGGCCGGCGAAGGCGTCCACGGCGGCGCGGGCGTCGATCGTGCCCGCCTGTGTGCCGATGGCCTCACCCGCGGCCCGCAGCCCGGCGCCCCACAGGACCCCGGACGTGCCGCCGGCCCGCGCGGCCCACTCGTCGCCCGCCGCGGCGAGCACGTCACCCGCCCCGGCGCCCGCGCGCCAGGCGGCCTCCGCGGCCGCGACCGCGGCGTCGATGCCGCGGACCATGCCGCGGCCGTGGTCGCCGTCGCCGGCCACCGCGTCGATCGCGCCCAGCTCGGATTCGGCTTCACGCAGGGCTGTCCGGACCGCGCGGAGTCCGTCGAGGACGGAGGCCGCCAGCTTCTTCGAGGCCGCGGACGCCTCGGCGAACCGCGGCGCGCCGGCCACGGCCACGTCCTCGACCGTCGCGCCGGCGTCCGCCGTGGTGATCGAGCCGCGGCGGAAGGCCGGGGTCCAGGCGGGAGCCGTCCACAGCCGTTCCAGCTCGTCGTCCAGCCAGGTCACGGTGAGCGACACCCCGGCCATGTCGAGGCTGGTGACGATCTCGCCCACCTCGGGCAGCACGAGCGTGTGGCCGGACTCACGCAGCAGCCTGCTCACGTCGGCCCACAGCACGAACAGTTCCTCGTGCTTGACCGAGCCGAGGCCGTTGAGCAGGACCGCGACGCGATCCCGTGCCCCGGCGGGCTTTTCGGCGAGCAGCCGCGCCACGAAGTCCTCCGCCAGCTCTCGCGCGCCGGGCCGCGGCACGTCGCGCAGACCGGGTTCGCCGTGGATGCCGAGCCCGAGGCCCATGTGCCCGTCCGGCACGGTGAACAGCGGGGCGTCCGCGCCGGGGAACGTGCAGCCGGCGAACGCGGTGCCGATCGTGCGGGTCGCGTCGTTGGCCTTGCGGCCGACGCGCACCACCTCGTCGAGGTCCATGCCCTCCTCGGCGGCGGCGCCCATCACCTTGAAGACGGTGAAGTCCCCGGCGATGCCGCGCCGGTCGGCGACGCGGTCCGGCGGGGCGCTGGCGATGTCGTCGGTGACGACCACGTTCTCCGCCCGGATGCCCTTGGCGCGCAACTGTTCGGTGGCGAGGCCGAAGTTCATCACGTCACCGGCGTAGTTACCGTAGCCGAAGACGACACCGGCGCCGGAGTCCGCGGCCATCGCGACCGAGCAGGCGTCCTGCGCGGACGGTGAGGTGAACAGGTTGCCGCTCACCGCGCCGTCGGCCAGGCCGGGCCCGATGATGCCGTAGAAGGCCGGGTAGTGCCCGGAGCCGCCGCCGGGCAGCACGGCCACCTTGGGCTGTCCCGGCCGGGTGCGGCGCACCGCCCCGCCGGGCACGCGCCGCACGGTGTCCGCGTGCAGTTCGCAGAACCCGGCCAGCGCGTCCTCGGCGAAGGACGCCGGATCGTTGCTCAGGTAGGTCATCGCACTCCCCGTCCTCAGTGGAGGAACGAGCCACCGTTGATGTCGATCGTGGTGCCCTGCAGGTACCCGGCGTCCTCGCTGGTGAGCCACGCGATCACGCCGGCCACGTCGGCCGCGGTCGCCTGGCGGCCCAGCGGGACGCTCCGCACGATCGCCGCCTCGAGCTCGTCGGTGGTCCCCACGCGGATGTCGGTGTCCACCGCGCCGGGCGCGACGGCGTTGACGGTGACGCCGGCGTCGCCGAGCTCGCGGGCCAGCGACTTGGTGAACCCGAGGATGGCGGCCTTCGCCGAGCTGTACGGGGTGCGGCCGAACACGCCGCCGCCCTGCTGCGCCGACACCGAGGACATGTTCACGATCCGGCCCCACCCGGCGTCGATCAGGTCGGGCAGGAACGCCTTGGTGACCAGGTAGGTGCCGGTCGCGTTGACCGCCATCACCTTGTTCCACAGCTCGAGCGTGGTCTCCAGGAACGGTACCGGCGAGGTGATCCCGGCGATGTTGATCACCGCGCCGACGACGGGCAGGCGTCCGGCGTCGACCTCGGCGCGCACCGCCCGGTAGGCGGCGAGCACGGACGGCTCATCGGCGACGTCGACGCCGTGGGCGAACACCGGCGCACCGGTCGCGGCCGCGATGTCGTCGGCGGCCTGCTTGGCCGCGGGCTCGTCCAGGTCCAGGACGGCCACGGCCCAGCCGTCGCGGGCGAGGCGGGCGGCGGTCGCCTTGCCGATCCCGCGCGGGGCACCGGCCCCGGTGATCACGGCGGTGCGCTGCGTGTCAGGCATTTCGGTTTCTCCTTGCGTGGGGATCACAGGCCGGCGATGTATTCCGCGGCCTTCACCGCGGCCGCCGGCCGTTCGTCGTCGGTGACGTCCCGGGTCTCCAGCTCCAGGGAACAGTGCCCCCGGTAGCCGGCGGCTCGGAGTGCGGCGAAGGTGGCCGGGAAGTCGACCACGCCGTTGCCGATGCTGAGGTGGATGTGACCGGGCGTGGCGTCGCGCAGGTGGACGTGCGCGATGCGGCCGGCGAACCGCTCGACGTAGTCGGCCGGGTGACCGCCGGAGGCGACGATGTGGCTGGTGTCCAGCACCAGGCCGACCGCCGGGTCGAGCCGCCGCGCCAGGTGTCCGGCCAGGTCGGTGTTCCAGCACAGGCGGTGGTGGTGCGGCGCCTCGACCCAGATCGCGACCCCGTGCCGCGCCGCGGCTTCGGCCGCGGCGTGCAGCTGGGCCGCGACGAGGTCGACGTCCTCGTCCAGGCTGGTGAGGGGGTCGCGGGACTGGGCACCGCAGGGCAGCACGAGGGCCTGGGCACCGCAGGACGCGGTGAGGTCGAGCAGGCGGCGCAGGTGGGCGGCCCGCCCGGCCGCGTCGTGGGGCCGGTTCAGGTCACCGATGTCGCCGTTGACCGACCGGACCCGCAGGCCGGAGGCCCGGACCTCGGCGGCGACTTCGCGCACCGCCTCGTCGGTCAGGTCGTACGGGACGTGGTCGCACACGCCCGGCAGCGCGCCGAGGTCGATCTCGCCGAAACCGCACTCTCCGATGACCGACAGCGCCGCCGCCAGTGGCAGGTGCCGGAAGCTGATCGTCGAACAGCCCGGCCAACCGGTTCGCTCCATGAGCAGGGATGTTAACAGAGATGTGTCAACAGACAAGGTTCCCGCAGAATTCGCCCCTGACACGCAGCTAATCATCGGAAGTCGTTGTTGACAGAGCGCGCTCATCACCGCACTATGTCCAGCATTGTTAACAGGAAGGCAACCGCGACGTACAGTCGGGGCGGCCCCTGACAGGAAGGCAATCGACAATGCGCAGCGAAGCGCTCACCATGCGCGGCCCGGTGCACGGCACCCCCGATGCGCGCCGGGTCGCCTGGGGCTCCACCGCGGGGGCCGTGATCGAGAGCTACGACTTCATCGGTTTCGGCACCGCGGCGGCCCTCTACTTCGGGCACGCGTTCTTCCCCGGCGCGTCACCCGTCATCGGCACGCTGTCCGCGTTCGCCACGCTCGGGGTCGGGTTCGTCGCGCGGCCGATCGGCGGCATCATCGGCGGTCATCTGGGCGACAAGATCGGCCGCAAGCCGGTGCTGGTGACGTCGCTGATCGTGATGGGACTGGCCACGTTCGCGATCGGCCTGCTGCCCACCTATGAGACGGCCGGTGTGCTGGCACCCGTCCTGCTGGTGACGGTGCGGATCATCCAGGGCGTGGCCTACGGCGCCGAGTGGGGTGGCGCGATCCTGATGACCTACGAGCACGCGCCGTGGCGCCGCAAGGGCGCGTTCACCGGCATCGTGCAGGCCGGGTTCCCGATCGGGTTGCTGCTGGCGAACCTGGTGTTCCTGGTGTCGGTGAACCTGTCCGGCGACTGGGCGTGGCGGGTGCCGTTCCTGGCGAGCCTGATCCTGGTGATCGTCGGCCTGATCGTGCGGTCGCGGGTGCCCGAGTCGCCGGTGTTCGAGGACGTCCGGGACAGCGGTGAGATCGCGAAGGCGCCGATCGTGCA
The DNA here is from genome assembly GCF_030814215.1 of Amycolatopsis thermophila. NCBI lineage: Bacteria > Bacillati > Actinomycetota > Actinomycetes > Pseudonocardiales > Pseudonocardiaceae > Amycolatopsis > Amycolatopsis thermophila. The sequence continues at coordinate 7,281,597 of NZ_JAUSUT010000001.1, forward strand.
GGTGCTGCGCGAGGACTGGCGCAACGTGCTCCGCGGCATCGGGCTGCGGATCGCGGAGACCGCCGGGTACGCGGTGGCGGTCACCTACATGATCTCGTACCTGAAGTCGCAGGAGCTGGCCACAAGCGGCGCGACGATCATGGCGCTGTGCATCGCCTCGGCGATCGGCATCGGCGCGACGATCGCGTGGGGCGGGCTGACCGACCGCATCGGGCGGCGGCCGGTGTACGTGTGGGTCACACTGTTCGGCGCGCTCTGGGCGATCCCGATGTTCCTGCTGGTCAACACCGCCTCGGTGATCGCCATCGTGATCACGGTGGTGGTGTCGTACGCGGTGTGCCAGAACGCGCTCGCCGGCTCGCAGGGAGCCTGGTTCCCGGAGCTGTTCCAGGCCCGGACGCGGTCCTCGGGGGCGTCGCTGGCCTACCAGATCTCGGCGATGATCTCCGGGGTGACGCCGTTCGTGACGACCCTGCTGTTCCTGTGGCTGGGCTGGGCCGGTCCGGCGCTGCTGTTCCTCGCGTACTCCGCGCTGGGCCTGGTGTCGGCCCTGCTGACGCGCGAAACGTGGAGCACACGCGAACGGGAAGCCGCGGCCCGTGCGACGGCGGAGACCCCGCTGCCGGAGCCGCACCGGGTGAGCTGACTCTCGCGGCTGCGGCGCGCCCGGGCCGTCCCGGCCGGGCGCGGCGCTGCCGCGCAGCGACCTCCGCCGCGGTGCCGTTCAGGGCGTCAGGTCCGTGAACAGCCTCGCCGCCGCGGTGCGCCACTGCGCCACCAGGTCGGTGCCCTCGGGGTCGCGCAGCCATTGGATCTGCAGCCCGTCCATCACCGCCACCACCTGCCGCGCCAGGGATTCCGGCTCGGGGACGCGACCGGGCACCATCGCCGCGAACTCGGCCAGCACGCGGCGCTGGCGGGCGGCGAAATAGGCCGCGGCCGGGTGGCCCGGGGCCAGCGACTCGGCCTGCAGGACCGAGAACAGCCGCACGATTTCGGGCTGCGTGGCGTTCCGCCGAACCAGCGCGTCGCACGCCTCGGCCAGCGAGATGTCCTTCGGCCAGCCCCGCCGCACGTCGGACTCGCTGAGCCCGAGTTCCCCGGCCAGCGACCGGAAGTCCTCCGCGTCACGGTGGTCGAGCACGGCCAGCAACAACCCGTCCTTCGACCCCACGTGGTGCAGCAGCCCCGGCACGGTCAAACCGCACGCATCCGCGACGTCCTGCATCGACAGCGCCCAGAACCCGCCCTCACCGATCAGGCGCGTCGCCACGTCGAGGATCTGCCGGCGCCGCTGGGCGGCGGGCAGGCGCGTCCGCTCCCGCCGGGAGGCCGTGGTCATGCGCTCCTCCCCCTCGTCTTGACCGCGTCAGCGTACGGCACCTAGGTTACCTAGCACCTACTAGGTAATCGGTAAGGATGCCGCATGGAGCCTGACCACGCCGCCCTCACCAGCGGCAACGACTTCTGGCACACCACCCCGGGCGCGGGCCTGCCGTCGATCACCCTCACCGACGGGCCGCACGGCGTCCGGCTGCAGGCGAGCGAGGACGACGTCGTCACCGGGCGGCCGGCCACCTGCTTCCCGCCCGCGGTGGCCGGCGCGTCGACCTGGGATCCGGACCTGCTGCGCCGCATGGGCGAGGCCCTCGGCGACGAGTGCCGCGCGATGGACGTGGCCGTGCTGCTCGGCCCGGGCATCAACCTCAAGCGCACCCCGCTCGGCGGCCGCAACTTCGAGTACTTCTCCGAGGACCCCCTGCTGACCGGCGTGCTGGCCACCGAATGGGTGCGCGGCCTGCAAAGCCGCGGCGTCGGCGCGTCGCTCAAGCACTTCGCCGTCAACAGCCAGGAAACGGACCGGATGCGCATCAGCGCCGACGTCGACGAGCGCACCCTGCGCGAGATGTACCTGCGCGCGTTCCAGCGGGTCGTCACACAAGCCCGGCCGTGGACCGTGATGTGCTCCTACAACCGCATCAACGGCACGTACGCGAGCCAGAACCGCTGGCTGCTCACCGACGTCCTGCGCGACGAGTGGGGCTTCGAGGGCGTCGTGGTCTCCGACTGGGGCGCGGTCGCCGACCGGGTGGCCGCCGTCGCCGCGGGACTGGACCTCACCATGCCCGGCCCCGACGACACCGGCGACCGGGCGCTGATCGACGCCGTCGCCGACGGACGGCTCGACCCCGTGGCGCTGGAGACCGCGGCGGGCCGGGTGCGCGCACTGGTCGAGCGCGCGGGCGAGCGGCCCCCCGGCGAATACGACGCCGACGCCCACCACGCACTGGCCCGCGAGATCGCCGGACGCGCGATCGTGCTGCTCAAGAACGACGGTGACGTGCTGCCGTTGTCCGGGGGCGAAACCGTCGCGGTGATCGGCGAGTTCGCCCGGACCCCGCGCTACCAGGGCGGCGGCAGCTCGCACATCACCCCGACCCGGCTCGACGACGCCCTCACCGCGATCTCGGAATCGGCGCCGGTGCGTTTCGCCCCCGGCTACGACAACCCGGACGAGGCCGCGGCGCTGGCCGCGGACAGCGATGTCGCCCTGGTGTTCGCCGGCAGCGCGCACGAGACCGAGGGTGCCGACCGCGACACCCTCGACCTGCCGGACGCCCATCGCGAGCTGATCGAGCGGGTGGCCGCGGCGAACCCCCGCACGGTCGTCGTCCTGTCCAACGGCGCCGTGGTCCGGACGAGCCCGTGGGAGGCGCGGGTGCCGGCGATCGTGGAGGGCTGGCTGCTCGGCCAGGCCGGTGGCGCCGCGATCGCGGACGTCCTGTTCGGACGGGTCAACCCGTCGGGCAGGCTGACCGAGACGATCCCGCTGGAACTCGCCGACCATCCGTCCTACCTGGACTTCCCCGGCGAGCACGGGCACGTGCGCTACGGCGAGGGGATCCACGTCGGTTACCGCGGTTTCGACGCCCGGGAGCAGGCGGTCGCCTACCCGTTCGGCTTCGGCCTGTCCTACACCACCTTCGAGTACGGTGCCGCCCGCGCGACCGTGACGGACGACGGGATCGAGGTGCGGGTGCCGGTGACGAACACCGGAGCGCGGGACGGGCGCGAGGTCGTGCAGGTGTACGTGAGCGTCCCGGGTTCCGCGGTACGGCGGGCACCGCGGGAGCTGAAAGCGTTTGCCAGCGTGCCGATCGCGGCGGGCGAGACGGCCGGGGTGGTGCTGAGGATCGCCCGCGAGGACCTGGCCTACTGGGACACCCGGTTCGGCCGCTGGGTCGTGGAGGGCGGCGAGTACCACTGCGCGGTGGGCGCGTCCTCCCGGGACCTGCGGACCACGGCGGTGGTCGAGGTGCCCGGCGACGACGTGCGGGCGCCGCTGACCGCGGAGTCCAGTGTGGCCGAATGGCTGAACGACCCGCGTGGGGCCGCACTGCTGGGCCAGGTGTTCGCCGCGGCCGCCGGGTCCAGCGGCGCGATCGCGCACCTGGTGGCCGACCCGTCGACGATCAGCCTGGTGGGGAGTCTGCCGCTCGGGCGGATGGCCGCCTTCCCCGGCAGCCCGCTCACGGTGGAAGCGGTGGACAAGCTGGTGGCGGAGGCCGGCGGCTGACGTGAGGGGCCCGGCACCCCCGTCCGGGCACCGGGCCCCCCGACGGCTCAGTCGAACACCACGAGGCCGCGGATGTTGCGGCCCGCGTGCATGTCCTCGTACGCCTGCGCCACCTCGTCCAGGGTGTACTCCCGGGTGATCAGCTCGTCGAGCTTGAGCTGGCCCGCCTGGTACATGCGCAGCAGGTTGGGGATGTCGTGCCGCGGGTTGGACTCGCCGAACAGGGAGCCCTGCAGGCGCTTCTGCATCAGCGTCAGATCGCCCAGCGCGATCGGCGCCCCCGCCTCGGTGATGTTGCCCAGGCCGGTCAGCACGACCGTGCCCGCCTTGCGGATCGACGCCAGCGCCTGCCCGACGTGGTCACCCCGCACGACGCCGATCGTGACGATCGTGGCGTCCGCGCCCTGGCCGTTGGTCAGCGACCGGGCGAAGTCGGCCGCCTCCTCGATCGTGGCGAACGCGTGGGTCGCGCCGAACACCTTCGCCTTGTCCCGCTTGAACTGCACGGGGTCGACGGCGATGATCGTCTTCGCGCCGGCGTGCGCCGCGCCCTGGAGGGCGTTCGCCCCGATGCCGCCGATGCCCATGACGATCACCGTCGCGCCGGGCTTGATGTTCGCCGAGTTGACCGCCGAACCCCACCCGGTCGGTACACCGCAGCCGACGAGCGCGGCGGCCTTCAGGGGGATGTCCTTGCCGATCTTGACGACCGAGTCCACCGACGCCGTGGTGTATTCGGCGAACGTCGAGATGCCGCACTGCTGCCCCACCGGATTGCCGTTCTCCGTCATCCGGAAGCTCGTCGGGTCGTCCGCGCGGGCACCGGTGAGGAGCGAGGCTCCCAGATCGCACAGGTTCGACAGGCCCTGGGCGCAGAACTCGCAGTGTCCGCAGGCGGGCAGGAACGAGAACACGACGTGGTCGCCGACCTCGTAGCCGGGCGTGTCCGGCCCGACGGCGGTGATCACGCCGGCGCCCTCGTGGCCGCCGGCGTAGGGGTAGACGGCGACCGGGACGTCACCGGTGGCGACGTGGTCGTCGGAGTGGCACAGGCCGGACGCGGCCAGCTTGACGGTGACCTCGCCCTGGCGCGGGTCGTCCAGCTCGACGGTCGCGGTCTCGTAGGTGCCGGGTGCCCGGCGAACCAGGGACACCTTGGTGGTGATGGGCATGCTTGCTCCTCCTCGAGCGATTCGTCCGCTGTGGACTCACAGGACGACGGTGACGACCTTCTCCTCGGTGTTGGCGAGGATGCCGCTCCAGCCGAGCTCGCGGCCGACGCCGCTGGACTTCATGCCGCCCCACGGCAGGGCGGCGTCGATCGGTGCCCAGCCGTTGACGCCCACGGCACCGGCGCGCACCTGCGCGGCGAGGGTGTGCGCGGCGCTGACGTCGCGGGTCCAGATGGTCGCGGCGAGGCCGTAGGTGGTGGTGTTGGCGATCCGGACGGCCTCCTCCGGGTCGTCGAACGGGATCACCGAGCCGACCGGGCCGAAGATCTCCTCACGGGCGATCGTCATGTCGTTGTGCACGTCGGCGAAGATCGTCGGCTGCACGAAGTACCCGGGCCGCTCGGGGCGGGCGCCGCCGGTGACGAGCCGGGCGCCTTCGGCGCGGCCCTTCTCGATGTAGCCGAGGACGCGGTCCTGCTGCTTCTTGTTGACCAGGGCGCCCATCGTGGTGGCCGGGTCGAGCGGGTCGCCGAGGACCTGCTGCGCGGCGGCGCCGGCGAGGGCGTCGACGACGTCGTCGTAGAGCGAGCGGTGCACCAGCACGCGGGTGCCGGCCGCGCACACCTGGCCCTGGTTGAAGAACAGGCCCATCGCGGTACCGCCGATGGCCGCCTCGAGGTCGGCGTCGGCGAGGATGATCTGCGGTGACTTGCCGCCCAGCTCGAGGGTGATGCGCTTGAACGACTGCGCGGCGGCGACGCCGACCCGGCGGCCCACCTCGGGGCTGCCGGTGAAGCTGATCTTGTCGACTCCCCCGTGGTCGACCAGCGCCTGGCCGGTGACGCCGCCGAGTCCGGGCAGGACGCTGACCACGCCGTCGGGCAGGCCGGCCTCCTGGAGCAGCTTGGCCAGGTGCAGGATCGACAGCGGCGCGTCCTCCGGCGGCTTCACGACGACGGTGTTGCCCGCGGCCAGCGCGGGCGCGAGCTTCCACGCGGTGATCATCAGCGGCGTGTTCCACGGGATGATCGCGGCGATCACGCCGACCGGCTCGCGGCGCGTGTAGGAGTGGGTGGGGCGGCCCAGGTAGCCGTCGGTGGGGATGACCTGGCCGGTGATCTTGTCCGCCCAGCCGGCGAAGTGCCGGAAGGTGCGGGCGGCGTTGGGCATGTCCAGCACGGCCGGCTGCCCGACGGGCTTGCCGATGTCCAGCGCTTCGAGGCGGGCCAGCAGCTCGGCGTCGCGGTCGATGAGGTCGGCGACCCGGTTGAGGAGGTGGCCGCGCTGGGAGCCGGTCAGGGCGGCCCACTCCCCCGACAGCTGGGCGCGCGCGGCGGCGACGGCCTCGTCCACGTCCTGCGCGGAGGCGGCCGAGACGTCGGTCAGCTTCTCCTCGGTGGCCGGGTTCAGGTCGGCGAACGTGCCCCCGGTGCCGTCGCGCCACTGTCCGGCCAGGAACAGCCGGCTGGGGAAGGTCTCGATCGTGGTCACGGGCGGTTCTCCTCGGCGATCGGCGTCGATCACGACCCGGACGGGTCGCCGGTCCCGAGGATGCTCCGCACCGGGGGCGGTGGTCTTGCACCTGCGCGCACGCCTTTTGTCGGTACGCGCACGGCTCACCCGGCCCCGATACCGCGTTCGGTCCGCGGCGTCGGCGAGGACGGGTGGCCGCTGCGTGGTGATCTGGTGCACGTGAACGTCAAGAAGCTGGGTACATCCCGCCGGCGGCGGCCACACGGTACACGACTGCGCCAACCTCGGCTACACCGACAATCACCACCAGGGCCACGCCACGCTCGAAGGCCGGCCACCCGCCGGCCGCGTCCCCAACCTCTCCGGACAGAACAACTAGCCGGCCACGAGCGCCGCCCGGTGCTCGCGCGGGGTGCGGCCGTAGTGGGCGCGGAAGGTGCGGCTGAACTGGGCGGCGTCGACCAGGCCCCAGGATGCCGCGATGGCGCCGACCGGGCGGTGGGCCAGCGCCGGGTCGGCCAGGTCGTGCCAGCACCGCTCCAGCCGCCGGTCGCGGATCCAGCCGGTGATCGTCGCGCCGCGGCGTTCGAACAGTTTCTGCAGGTGGCGCAGCGACACGTGCACCGCGGCGGCCACCTCGGCCGGGTTCAGCCCCGGGTCCGGCAGGTGCTCGTCGATGTAGCGCTGCGCGGCCGTGACCACCGTGTCACCGGGTGGCCCGGCCTGGGCGGCGAAACACGCGGCGAGCATGTCGACCGCCGCGTCGGACAGGTGGGCCGCCTCCGGGCCGGGCCGTACCGTGCGCGGGTCCAGCCCCCGCAGCAGCGCCGAGGTCAGCGCACCGCTGCCGCGCGATCCGGGGATGGTCACCGCCGTCAGGTCGTCCACCCGCGGCGCCCGCGGCTTCAACCGCCGGCTCGGCAGAACCAGCACCAGCATTTCGAAATCGTCGTCGAACACCAGCTCGTACGGCCGGTTCGTGTCGTACACGGCGAGGTCGCCGGGCCGCAGCCGCGCGGTGCGGCCGTCCTGCCGGACGACGCCGGTACCGCGCAACTGCAACCCGACCTTGTACAGGTCGTCCGCGCCGCGCCGGATCAGGCTGCGGGTGCGGCGCGTGACCTGCCGCGTCGACGTGACGACGGAGACCTGCAGGTCGGCCATCGGCCGGGCGTGCACCTGCCCGTGGAACCCGGCCCCGACCGAGACCACGTCCAGCGGGACGAACGCCCGCGCCAGCACGTCCCGCCAGGACTCCAGGCTGGTCAGGGCGTCGGCGTCCAGCTCGACCGGAAACGCACCCACCTCGGCCTCCTCGCCTCGAAAACGACCGAACGGACGGTCGGGTGGCGCCATCGTACGTGCTCGTCGTGCCGCCCGTCACCCTCCCGCCGGGGTCGCGACCCGCTCGGCTCGGCCGCCGCGCAGGTGCTCGGGTTCGGCGATGAACCGGGCCCCGACCACGGACAGCAGGCACAACACGCCGCACACCAGGGCGATCGGCCAGGTCTGCCCGCCCGACGCCGAGTTCAGCGCGGCCGCGACGAACGGGATGCACCCACCGACGATCGCGCCGGCGATCTCGCGCGTGAAGGTGACGCCGGTGTAGCGGTAGCCGACGGGGAACAGCTCCGACATCATCGTCGCCTGGGACGCCAGCGTCAGGTCGTTGCACAGCGTGTACAGCATGACCAGCGCGGCCCAGATGACCACCGGCGTGCCGGTGTCGAGCAGGAAGAAGAACGGGTAGAACAGCAGCGCCGCGGCGGTCGCGCCGGTCATCATCACCGGCCGCCGCCCGAACCGGTCGCACAGCCAGCCCGCGGTGGGCACGGTGACGATCTTGAGCGCGTTGGCGATGACGATGCCGATCAGCCCGACCCAGGCCGCGGTCCCGACCTGCTTGGACAGGTAGGTCAGGGCGTACACCGAGGGCAGGTAGCTGATCACGTTGGGCGCGACGGAGATCAGCATCCCGGGGACGATCTTGCGGCCGGACGTGGCGAACAGCGCCCGCAGCGGCGCCCGCGTGTCACGCCCTTCCGCCTTGGCCCGCGTGAACTCCGGGCTGTCGCGGACCTTGAGGCGCACGATGATCCCGGCGATGCCGACCAGGCAGCTGAGCAGGAACGGGATCCGCCAGCCCCAGCCGGTGAAGTCCTCTTCGGACATCAGCGCCGAGGTCAGGAAGAAGATCCCGGTCGCGACCAGCGAGCCGACCGCGTTGCCGAGGGTCGGCGCACTGGCGTTGAGGCCGCGCGCCCTGGTCTCGGCGTGTTCGGCCGACAACAGCATCGCCCCGGCGTACTCACCGCCGGCACCCAGCCCCTGCACGACCCGCAGCAGCACCAGCGCCACCGGCGCGAACACCCCGGCGGTCGCGTAGCTGGGCAGCACCCCGATCAGCGTGGACGCCACGGCCATGACCATCAGCGTCACGAACAGCATCGTGCGGCGCCCGAGCCGGTCGCCGAGCACGCCGATGATCACGCCGCCGACCGGCCGGGCGAAGAACCCGACCGCGAACGTGGCCAGCGACGACAGGGTCGCGACCACCGGATTGCCGGACGGGAAGAAGACCTGCGGCAGCACGAGGGCGGCGGCCGTGCCGTAGAGGGAGAAGTCGTACCACTCGAGCGCTGTGCCCACGGTCGAGCCGACCGTGGCGCGGCTGATCCGAAGTGTCATCGCCGACCCTTCATTGCATCTGTCGAACGTCTACATTAACGTTCATGGTGGCGACAGGCTACGAGTTTGCTTTTGCTGAGGTCAAGAGACAAGGACCGGGTTTTGTCCTACATGAACGTTAATGACACCAGGATGGCCAAGTACAACCCGCTGTCCCGGGTGCTGTGCTTCGACACCTTCGACACCACCACCCACGGCTGGACCGAGCTGCTCGGCAACTACGACGGCAGCGGGAACCTGGACACGGTGGACGACCACATGCGCGACTTCCGGCCGCCGCAGCTGTCCTCGTGCTCGTTCTTCGACGTCGGCACGCACGGCACGATGAGCGGGGACTACGCGCTCAAACTGGCCACCCGCCCCTACCCCGGCCACACCGCGACCGGCATCCGCCGCCTCACGATGGCCGGCCGCGGCCGGGTCCGCATCGAGACCCACTTCGCGTTCAAGGCCGAGGCCACCGTCGGCCACGAGGCGCCGTCGTCGGTGGGCTGGGACGGCAACCGGCACCCGTCGGAGTCGCAGTTCGGCGCGTTCACCGTGGCCACCGACATCTGCTCGGACGGCGGCCTGCGCTACCACAACGTCATCCGCTACCAGAACACCAACCTGGACGGCGAGATGACGAACCGCTGGATGTACCCGGTGGTGCCGGAGCCCACGCCGCGCGACCACGTGGAGGGCAGGTTCGCGCTGCCCTACGCCGCCGACTTCACCGCCCCCGACCCGGCCGACTGGCGCACCTTCGACGAGCCGCTCGAGCTGTGCGTCAACGAGGTGCCGACGAAGATCAACTGGCACTACCTGCGCTGGGACATCGACACCAGCACCCGGTCCAATGTGGAGCTGCAGCTCAACGACCGCGTGATGGACATGCGGGACGTGCCGGTGCCGCCCTACCCCGACCGCTACGGCACGCTGGACAACCTGCTCAACTTCTACTTCTCGGTCCGCACGCACTGCGGCATCCGGAACTTCCTGTTCCTGGACTCGGTCCTGATCTCGGTGGAGTGGTGAGGCACGACATGCGCTCGACGATGACGGCGGTGCTGGAACGCAACACGGTGGTGCGCGAGGACTTCGCGACCGAGCCCTACGAGCTGCCCTGGGCGGCCGAGGCCCGGTTCTTCGTGCAGGCGCTGGAGGCCGACGGCGCACTGGCGTTCCGCACCGAGATCTCCCCCGACGGCCTGCACTGGTGCCCCCTGGACGAGTCCGAGCACCGCATCGACTCCCCCGGCCTGATCACCTGGCCGGTGAGCGGGTTCGGGCAGTGGCTGCGGGTGCGCTGCACCGTGGCCCCCGGGGCGGTCGCGAAGCTGCGGATCTATCTTGTAGGCAAGGGTTGATCCGGAGGTCGGCTGGTGGGACGCGCTCGGCGGGTCACGTTACGTGACGTCGCGGACAGGGTCGGCCTGTCCGCCAACACCGTGTCGCGCGCTCTGTCGGGCAAGGACCAGGTCAGCGAGAGCACCCGCGAGATGATCGTGGCGGAGGCGCGGCGGCTGGGGTACGTGCCCAACAGCCACGCGCGGTCGCTGGTCTCCGGCACCACGATGGTGCTCGCGCTGGTGATCACCAACCCGTCGAACCCGTTCTACGCCGCGCTGATCTCGGCCGTGGAGCGGCAGTGCCGCGTCGCCGGGTACTCGGTGCTGCTGCTGGTCACCGAGGAGAACGAGGACAACGAGGAACGCGCCGTGCAGCAGCTGCTGCGGTTCGGCGTGGACGGGGTGCTGGCGGTGCCGATCCAGCACCGGCCCGGTGTGTGGGCGGAGCTGTCCGCCGCCGGGCTGCCGGTGGTGCTGCTCAGCCGGGACATCCCGGAGCTGGGCTTCGACTACGTGGGCACGGACGTCGAGCGTGCGGTCACCGACGCGGTCGCGCGGGTCGCCGGGCCCGGCACGCGGGCGTGGCTGTTCGAGGAGGACCTGGAGATCAGCACGGTCGCCGCCCGCACGGCCGCGTTCCAGCGGGCCTTCGGCGAGGACGCGCTCGTGCTCAAGGTGCCGGGCCACCGCACGCGGGGCGCCACGCTGCCGTGGCGCCCCGACGACGCCTACCGGCTCGCGGCCGGGCTGATCAGCCGCGAGCACCACCCTGAGCTGGTCGTGACCGGCAACGACTACTTCGCGCTCGGGGTGTACAAGGCGGTCCGGGAGTGCGGGCTGACCATCGGCGAGGACGTGCGGGTGCTCGGCTACGGCGACCACCCCTTCGCCGCGTACCTGGAACCGGGGCTGACGACGATCCGGCTGCCCGCCGACGACGTCGGTTCGGCCGGGGTGGACCTGCTGCTGCGGCGGATCGCGGACCCGGACCGGCCGCGGGAGACGGTGCAGCTGAGCGCGACGTTCGTCGAGCGCGGTTCGGCTCGTGATCTTGTCGCGGGGGGCCCGGCCGGGTGACACTGCCGCGGTGGAGCGAGTCAGCATCGAAATCACCCACGGTGTCGCCGACGTGCGGCTCAACCGGCCCGGCAAGCGCAACGCCCTGGATCCCGCGATGTTCGCGGCTCTGGTGCGCGCCGGCGAGCGGCTGAAGACGGAGCCGGGGCTGCGGGCAGTCGTCCTGTCCGGGGAGGGGCCGGACTTCTGCGCCGGGCTCGACTTCGCCGCGTTCCAGGCGATGCGCTCCGGCGACCGGATCAGCGCGGACGTGGACCTGCCGCCCACCGACGGTCCCGCGAAGGCGACCGGGCAGCGCGCGGCATACGTGTGGACGGAGGTGCCGGTGCCGGTGATCGCGGCGATCACCGGTCACGCGCTCGGCGGCGGGCTGCAGGTCGCGCTCGGGGCCGACATCCGGCTGGTCACGGCGGACGCGAAGCTGTCGGTGCTGGAGATCAAGTGGGGGCTGATCCCGGACATGACGGGCACGCAGGTGCTGCCCGAACTGGTGGGCCCGGACGTGGCGAAGGAACTGACGTTCACCGGGCGCGTGGTGAGCGGTGCGGAGGCGGTGACGCTGGGCCTGGCGACGCGCGTCTCGCCGGACCCTCGATCCGAGGCGCTGGACATGGCCCGGGCGATCGCGCAGCGCAGCCCGGACGCCGTTCGCGCGGCGAAGCGGCTGCTGACCGCCCGGGTGGACCGCGCGACGGGCTTAGCCGCGGAACAAACGGAGATCACGGCGTTGATCGGCAGCCCCAACCAGGTGGAGGCCGTGACGGCGGAGTTCGACAAGCGCGCGCCGCGGTTCACCGACCCCTCGTGACGACGACCGCGCCCGGTGGAGGCGCGGGGGTGCACGCCGTGCGGGTGTCGATCAAGCACACGGCACGGTGCGGGACGCTGTGGACTCCCGACATGGTGGATCCTCCCGCGCGCCGCCTAACCTGGCGATCTCGCAACGGTGCGACGGAGAGGATCGTCCATGAGAAGGTCTCTTGCCGTTCTCGTGCTCCCGCTGGTGGCCGCGGCTTTCGCGACGCCGGCGCACGCGGCACCCGGTGGCTGCGCGGACCTGGCCGGCCTGGCGATTCCCGCCGCCGCGATCGGCCTGCCCACCACCGGTGGCACGGTGACGTCCGCGCAGCCCGTCACCGGCTACTGCCAGGTGGACGCCGCTCTGCACCCGGTGGACCCGGCCGCGCCGGACATCAGGATGCGGGTGGCGCTGCCGGAGGCGTGGAACGGCAAGGCCTTGATGTTCGGCGGTGGCGGCTACGACGGCACGATCCCGAACGTCGCCGGGAACGTCCCGTTCGGACCGTCCGGGCCGGCCCCGCTGGCGCGCGGGTACGCGACCTTCGCGAGCGATTCCGGGCACCAGGCCTCACCCGCGCACCTCCCCGCGACCTCTTTGGACGGTTCGTTCGGCGTCAACGACGAGGCCGTGCGCAACTTCTCCGGGGACGCGCTGAAGAAGACCCGGGACGCCGCGGTGTTCCTCATCGGACAGCACTACCACGCCCGCCCCTCGTACAGCTATTTCGCGGGCGGGTCGACCGGCGGCCGCGAGGCGCTGGCGGTCGCGCAGCGCTGGCCCGCCGACTTCGACGGCGTAATCTCGGCCTACCCGGCTTGGAACGCCGCGAGCCTCGACCTGTTCTTCGGCTACGAGGCCCAGGTCCTGTCGCAGCCCGGCGCGTTCCCGAACCCGGCGAAGCAGACCCTGCTGTACCGCAGCGTGATCCAGGCGTGCGACGGCCGGGACGGGCTGGCCGACGGGGTGGTCTCCGACGAGCGGGGCTGCCGGTTCGACCCGGGTGCGCTGCGCTGCCCCGGCGGTGCGGACACCGGCGACACCTGCCTGTCCGACGCCCAGATCAGCGCGGTGAAAGCGTTGTCGCAACCGCTGCGGTGGAAGTACCGGATCGCCAGCGGTGAACGCGGCTACCCCGGATTCCCGTTCCTGTCCGGTGCGGCGATGACGACCCCGCTGCTCGGCATGGGCACCGTGGGCCCGGCCACGCCGATGCCGTCCACCGCCGGGTACGGGGTCCAGTTCTGGGACCAGTGGGTGCGGTACTTCGTCACGCGCGACCCCGGCTTCGACGCGCTGTCGCTCGACCCGCTCAACCCCGGCCCCTGGCGGGACCGCATCAGTGAGCTGACCGCGCTGCAGGACGTGAACGACGCGGACCTCCGGCCGTTCGCGCGGGCCGGCGGGAAACTGTTGCTGCTGCACGGTTCCGCCGATGAGCTGGTCAGCCACTACTCGACCGCAGAGTACTTCGAGCGGGTGGAGCGCACGGTGGGCCCGCGCGCGACGGACGAGTTCGCGCGCTTCTACGTCGTGCCGGGCGCGAACCACGCGAACGTCGCCGCGGCGTTCCCGGCGGCCTGGGACTCGCTGACCGCGCTGGAGAACTGGACCGAACGCGGTGTGGCGCCGCGGAACCCGGCCGTCACGGACGCGGCAACAGGCCGGACCCGCCCGCTGTGCGAGTACCCCACCTGGCCCCGCTACCGCGGCGGCGACCCGGCCCTCGCGGCGAGCTTCACCTGCAGCCGGTAGCTACCCGCCGGTGGGCGCCCGGTGTGGTGCCGGCGCCGGAGGTCGACCCGCCGAGGTCGGGCCGGCGCGCGGCGATCACCGGCAGGTCGGTGCGCTCGAGCAGGGCGCGGGCCTCGTCCACACGGCGGGACAGCAGCCACGCGTCCGGGCTGCTCGGCGAAGCACCGGGTGCGGGCGAGACGTTGCGGTCCGCGGCGAGGTCGGCCCGTGACGGCGGGGTGCCCAGCCCGCTCGAGGAGGCCGTCCAGCGCGTCGCCGGGCGGGACGGCGGGCGCGTACGGGGACCTGACCGCCGTCACGGTGCGGCGGCATGACCGTGCGGCGCGCGACGAGGGCGGCGTGCGCGGCGCCGTGATCCGCGCGGAGGAGGTGCAGGCCGGGGCCCGCGCCCGCTGGGCGCTGCGACGACGTCGCCGTGGTCGACGTAGAGCCGGTCCGGCTCCACGCGCATTCGCGGGAAACTAGCGTCGCAGCTGCTCGGCGCGGGCGAGCGCGAACAAGCCAGACCCCGCGGGCGTGCGCCCGCAGCAGCGCGCGGCGCGCGGCACCTCCACCGGCGCCGGGGCGGCAGGCACGAGATCCTCTCGCAGGTGGGCCACACCTCGTCTACCCCCGGGGCCGGACACCTCTCCTGGCCCACGGCCCTGACCGGATGCACGCGACCGCATAACGCATAACCTGTCAGGATGGATGACAGTTCGGGCGGGATCCCGCCGCTGAACCGCGGGCTGGCCGGATACCTGCGCGCGGTGGCCGAGGCCGTCGGGGTGCCCGTCGAGGCGACCTCCTTCGAGATCAGCGACACGGCAACGGCCTACCTGGGGCTGACCCGGCGCTGGACGCTGCGCCCCGGGGAGGACCTGATGCTGGTCTGGAGCGAGCGGGACGGGTGGGCGGTCGCGGTCGAGACCGTCCCCGGGGAGGCGCCCGTGGTCCTGGCCTACTTCGCCGGCGACGACGTGGTCCCGACGCCAGCCGCGGTGGCCCGGTTCGTCACCGAGGTCATCGCGACCGGCCCGTCCGGCGCCCCCCGCCCGGACTTCCCGACCACGGTCGCGCGCGAGGAACTCACCGAACGGCTCGCGCCCTACGCGTGAATCCGGAGCCGGCTCTCCGGCGCCGGCTCGCCGTCGGAGCTCACCACCGCCAGCGTGACCCGGTCGCCGGAGAGGGTCCGCACCTCCACCGTGTCCTGGTTCTGGCGGCGGTAACCCCCGCGGGGAACCAGGGATCCGGCGGAGCCGAACCGCCGGGCGCCCGGGTCCCACGCGGCGGAGTGGTAGGACAGCCCGGCGATCGGCCCCAGCCGGGCTGCCAGCACCGCGAGCAGTGCCGGCAGCTCGGCGGACAGGTCCCGCGTTCGGGGCCACCAGGCCCCGTCGACGTATCCCGGGATGGGCGCCATGAGCTTCGCCGGCGAACCGGATTTCAGCTGGGGCGGCTCAGTGGTCATCATGACCTTCGGGATGGTGTTGCGAACGCGCGGGCCCGACGTCATGTCGGTGCTCCTGCCTTCCGGCCGAGGGGCCGGCCGGACTCCCATCACCGGGCACGACGCGACTCGAATGCCTGCGTACGGGATGCTCCCGGTGTTCCTTCACCCTACACCT
This sequence comes from Amycolatopsis thermophila, assembly GCF_030814215.1. NCBI lineage: Bacteria > Bacillati > Actinomycetota > Actinomycetes > Pseudonocardiales > Pseudonocardiaceae > Amycolatopsis > Amycolatopsis thermophila. The sequence continues at coordinate 7,297,079 of NZ_JAUSUT010000001.1, forward strand.
CACCCGCGCCGCTGTCGCCGTTTTCCCCGTACGAGAACGAAAAGGGGGTGCGACGCGCACGCGCCGCACCCCCACTCCCGGACGCCGGTCAGGCGTCGGACGCCACCGCGGCCGCCTGGTCCTGCCTGGCCTGCCTGCGGGCCTTCGCCGCGAGGATGGCCGGGTTGATCTTGCCCGCCTCCGGTGGCTTGCGCGGCCCGGCCACCTCCGGGGCGTCCGGGTCCGCCGCCTGTTCCGGCACCTCGGCGGCCGGGGTCTCCGCCGCCCCGGAATCCTCTGTGGACTCAGCGGACTCGGCGGGCTCGGCGGGCTCTGCGGTCGCCTCGGCGTCCACTGTGTCCTCGGCGGAACCGAGGGCCAGCACCGTCCTCGCCGCGTGCAGCTCCGGCGTGCGGGCCGCCTGGACCGACGCCCCGTCGATGATCTCCCCGATCCGCAGCAGCTGCTCGAGCACGGTCTGGCGCGCGGTGCGCAGCCGGGCGACCTCCTCCTCCGCCCGGCGGATCATCTCGCGCGCCTCGCCGTCGGCCCGCTTCGCGAGCGCCTCGCGCTGCCGACGGGCCTCGTCGGCCTGGTCCTCGTAGGCCTTGCGGATCTCCGCGGCGTCCTTCTCGGCCTGGTCGCGGATCTCCTTGGCCTCCTGCTCGGCCTGGGCGATGATCCGCTCGACCCGGGCGCCGATGTTGCCCGAACCCACGACCTGCAGGGGCACCGACGAGTCACCGCCCACTTCGGACAGGCGCTGCTCCTTCTCCGCCAGCTCGCTCGCCAGGTGCCCGGCGCGCGCCCGCAGACGGCGGATGTAGGCGTCGACCTCCCGCCGGTCGTACCCGCGCAGCGCCGTGGAGAACCCGGGGTCGCGCTCGGTCAGGATGTCGTTGCCACCACTGTCGACCATGCCCCGAGTCTCGGCGGGTACGGCGGGCACTGCAAACGCCCACTCCCCGTTCGGCTGAACATCAGGGGCCGACGAGCATCCTCACCACCCATCCGTGTGATCACATTTCGACCTTCGTCCTCGTCGCTGACGTCGGCGCTGAGCCCGCGTGACATGAGACGATACGTAACGTCTAGTCGTTTCCGATGGGGAGGCGTGATGGGCGAGTCGTCCCCGTCGCGTCCGCGGCGGGGGCCGCGACGCGATCCGCTGGCGCACCAGAACGTCCTGCGCGCCGCCCGCGAACTCGTGCGCGAGGTCGGCTACCAGCAGGTGACGATGGAGGCGATCGCGGCGCGGGCGGGGGTGGGGAAGATGACGCTCTACCGCTGGTGGCCGAACAAGGCCGCGGTCGTCACCGAGGCCGTCGCCGACCAGCTGGCACCTCCTCCGCTCCCGGACACCGGCTCGGTGCGCGAGGACGCCGTCGAGTACCTGCACGGCCTGGTGAGCACGCTGACGCAGCTGGGGGACCCGAGCGTGGTGGCCGGCGCGCTCACCGAGCGGGGCGAGCCCGGGCGGGCAGCGCTGCGCGACATCCTGCGCGACCGCTTCCAGCCCGGCGCGGAGCTGCTGCGGCGCGGCATCGAGCGGGGCGAGCTGCCCGCCGGCCTGCCGGTGTCCGCGGTCGTCGAGAGCTGGTCCGGGTTCGTCCTCTACCGGATCGTGTTCCGGGAACGCACCCCGCGCGACGACGAACTCCGGGCGCTGGTCGAGCTGCTCCCGGAAGCCGGCGATCAAGGTTGACCCCGGCGCATCGTCCACTGCGGACACTCCGCCGGTGAAATTCTGACACGGTCCGCCGGGCATCCGGTCAAGATCGTTTCACAGCTCGACCACAGGCGACCCTTCCTACTGTGGGCATCATGAGACACCCGTCCGGCTCGTCGCGCCGCCCGGGTGCCACGAGCGGGCCGCTCGTCGCTGTCTGCGTTCTCCTGCTCGCGGCCTGTGCCTCCCCGACGCCGGCCGAACCACGCGCGCACACCCCGGTCGAGTCCTATGTAGACGTTTCGTTCCAGCCGACCGGGATGGCCGACGCCGTGCGGAACTCCCCCGTCCGCCGGTTCGCGCTCGCCTTCCTGCTCGCCCACGACGGCCGGTGCGAACCGGTGTGGGGCGCCGGGCGGCCCCTGTCCGACCCCGGCCTGGCGGCCGAGATCGCCGCGGTCCGCGCGGCGGGCGGCGAGATCACCGTCGCCACCGGGGGCGCGGTCGGCGACTACCTCGAAAGCCGGTGCGCCTCCGCCGCCGACCTGGCAACCGCTTACACCGCCGCGCTGGACGCGACCGGCGCGGACGGCATCGACGTGGACATCGAGACCGGCGTGCCCACCGGCCTCGTCGCCGACGCGCTGGCCCGCCTGCAACGCGAGCGCGGCACCGGCGTGACCCTGACGCTGCCCGTCGCCGACGCCGGCCAGGGGCTCGAGGAGAGCGGTCTGCGGCTGGTGCGAGCGGTCGCCGAGCGCGGCACGAACCTCACCGTCAACGCGATGCTGATGAACTTCCCGGTGTCGGGCACGTGGCGCGGCTCGTTGCTCGGTGCCGCCGACGCGGTCGCGGCCCAGCTGACCGGCCTCGGCCTCGGCCACGACCGCCTCGCCCTGACGATCATGGCCGGCCGGAACGACACCGGCGTCACCACGACCGTCGACGACGCCCGCGCGGTCCGTGACTACGCCGACGCGCACCGCATCGCCTTCCTCGGCCTGTGGTCGCTGGCCCGGGACGACGGCGGCTGCCCCGGCCGGCCGCAGGCCGTCGCCACCTGCAGCGGTCTCGCCCAGGCCCCCTACGACTTCGTCCGCACGCTCACCGAGGAGTCCGCATGACACACGAGCAGAGCGGCGAGCAGGCCGTCGTCCGGCCGGTGTTCGTCGACCCGCGCGGGCACCGCCGGATCTGGGTGCGGGTGCTCGCGGTACTCGCCGCGACCGCCGCGGTCGTCTACATCGCCGGTGTCGCCCTGCTGCTCGGCGGCAGCCAGCCACGGCAGGACCCGGCCGAGCTCGACGCGCCGGTGGCCGTGCCGACCTCCGCGCCGGACGACGACCCGCCGGCTCAGGCCGAGGCGACCGAGTCACCTCCGGGCCCCCCGCTCACCCTGCTCCAGGCGAACACCGTGCCGGCCTCCGCGCCGACCTCCGCCTCACCGGCGCCTGCGGGCGCGCCCCACCGGCCCTCCGTCGCGCTGGCCCGTCCGGTCGCGCCGCCGGCGCCGCGCGCGAGCGCCCACGGGTCCTCCGTCCCGGCGCCGCGCAGCCAACCCGCACCTCGCGGTGCACCGGCACCGCTCACCGCGGCGAGCAAGCCGCCGCCGACGACCGCACCGCCGGTCACCACGACCGTTCCCACCTCGACAGCCGTCGCCAAGGCGCCGGCCACGTCCGCGCCGTGAGACCCGCCATGGTGAAGAGCAGCCGCCGGCGGCGGATCCGCTGGTCCTGGCTCCTGGCCGGACTCTTGGCGGCGCTACTGGCCGTGATGCTGGTCGTCGCCGGGTTCGCCAGCGCCGGCATCGTCAGCGACAACCTCGCCCACGACAGCGTCGGCCAGGCGACCGTGCCCACGTCGGTGGTCGAGGGCGGCGCGGTGGTCGACGCGACCGGCACGCCGGTGCGGTCCTACGCGATCCCGGACGGCACGATCGCGCTGACCTTCGACGACGGCCCGGACCCGACGTGGACCCCCCAGGTGTTGTCGATCCTGCGCAAACACGGCGTGCCGGGGACGTTCTTCGTCGTCGGTTCTCGCGCCAGCAGCCATCCGGAGCTGATCCGCGCCATCCACGACCAGGGCAGCGAGCTGGCGCACCACACCTTCACCCACCCCGACCTGGTGGACACCTCGCGCTGGCGCACCGAGCGCGAGCTCGACGAGACGCAGCTCGCGCTGGCCGGCGCGGCCGGCGTGACGAGCCACCTGTTCCGGCCGCCGTTCTCCTCCTCCACGTCGGCGATCGACGACCTCGGGTACCGCACGGTGCTCGAGGCCGGCGCGAAGGGCTACATTTCGGTCTTCACCGACGCCGACAGCGACGACTGGGCGCGCCCCGGCGTGGACGCGATCGTGCGCAACTCGACCCCGCCACCGGGCAAGGGCGCGACGGTGCTGATGCACGATTCCGGCGGGGACCGGTCCGAGACCGTGGCGGCCCTGGACCGGCTGATCCCGCAGCTGCAGGCGAAGGGCTACCGGTTCACCACCGTCAGCCAGGCGATCGGCATGCCCGACGCGAACCCGCCCGCCGCCTCCGGGCAGCACCTCGCGGGCGAGGCGCTGTTGCTGGTCGTGGCGTCGTCGCTGGCGGTCGTCGAGTTCCTGCAGTGGATCCTGCTCGGCGTCGGCCTGCTGGTGATCGCCCGGCTGGTCCTGATGGTGTGGGTCGCCCGGGGGCACGCCCGGCGGCACCGGCGGTGGCGATGGGGCGTGCCGGTGACGCGCCCGGTGACGGTGATCGTGCCCGCGCACAACGAACGGGCCAACATCGAGGTCGCGCTGCGTTCCATCGTGGCCAGCGACCACCCCGTCGAGGTGCTGGTCGTCGACGACGGCTCGACCGACGGCACCGGCGACCTGGTCGAGTCGCTGGGGCTGCCGGGCGTGCGGGTCATCCGGCAGGCCAACGGCGGCAAACCGGCCGCGCTCAACACCGGCATCGCCCACGCCACCCACGACCTCGTGGTGATGGTCGACGGCGACACGGTGTTCGCGCGGGACACCGTGCGACTGCTGGTGCAGCCGTTCTGCGACCCGGAGGTGGGCGCGGTGGCCGGGAACGTGAAGATCGCCAACCGGGACACCTTCCTCACCCGGCTGCAGCACATCGAGTACGTGGTGGGGTTCAACGTGGACCGCCGGGTGCACGAGATCACCGGCTCGATGACGACCGTCCCGGGCGCGGCCGGCGCGTTCCGGCGGGAGGCGGTCGTGGCCGCGGGCGGGGTGAGTCACGAAACACTCGCCGAGGACACCGACCTGACCATCGCGATCGGCCGGGCGGGCTGGCGAGTCGCGTACGAGGAGCGCGCGATCGCCTACACCGAGGCACCGGCGACGGCCCGGCAGCTGTGGCAGCAGCGGTTCCGCTGGACCTACGGCACGATGCAGGCGCTGTGGAAGCACCGCCGTGCCATCGTGCAGCGGGGTGCCGCGGGCCGGGTGGGCCGGTTCGGCCTGCTGCACGTCGCGGCGTTCCAGATCCTGATGCCGCTGAGCGCACCGCTGATCGACATCTTCTTCGTGTACGGCCTGTTCTTCCTCAACCCGGCGACCACGCTCGTGCTGTGGCTGACGGTCATGGCGCTGCAGACCGGCGGGGCCGCGCTGGCGTTCCGGATGGACCGCGAGCCGCTCGGCCCGCTGTGGCTGATGCCGGCGCAGCAGCTGGTGTACCGGCAGCTCATGTACGTGGTGCTGGGCCAGTCGATCGCGGCGGCGACCGCGGGGGTGCGGGTGCGCTGGCAGCGGATGCGCCGGACCGGCGCGCTGGACGCCGTGACGGTCCCGGCGCCGGTCCGGCCCGTGGCGGCGGCCCGTCCGGTCCCGGTGACGTCGCGGCCCCCCGCCACGACGGGACCCGCGCGGCGGGAGCACTGGTTCGACGTGCTGCGCGTGCTCGCGCTGGCGAGCCTGATCGGCTTCCACGCGACCGGCTGGGTCCCGCTGAGCCTGGCGTTCCCGTCGATGGGCGTGGCGTTCGCGATCGCGGGCTCGCTCACCGCGCGGTCGCTGCGCACGGCCGCGCCGGTGGACGTGATCGGCCACCGCATTCGCCGGGTGCTGCCGCCGGTGTGGCTGTTCGGGCTGGTGGCGGTGCCCGTGATGCTGCTGCACGGCTGGACCGGCCTGTCCTGGCCGCGGCTGGTGTTCTGGGTGTTCCCGGTGCTGGACCCGCCCGCGCCCGACTGGGCCGACGACGCCACCTCCGTGTTGTGGTTCGTCCGCACGTTCCTGTGGTTCGTGCTGCTGACCCCGCCGGCGCTGCGCGCCGTCCGGGCCCGGCCGGTCGTCACCACCCTCGCGCCCCTGGTCCTGGTGGCCGCCGACGCGCTGATGGGGTCGCACGTCGGGGACTCCGGCGAGATCGGCGCGGCGGTGGTGGACGCCGCGGTGTTCGGCGCGTGCTGGCTGCTCGGCATCGCGCACCGCGAGGGCAGGCTGGCCCGCCTCCACCCGGCGCTGGTCGCGACGCTCGCGGTGGCCGCGGTGGCCGCGGGCGGGCTGTGGATCCGGTCGCACCCGGACCCCGGCGCGGGGTTCGACCCGTCCGCCAGCCCGCTCGGTGAGGCGCTGATCTCGGCGGGCGCGGTGCTCGTGCTGCTCCGGATCGCACCGCGACTGCGGTGGCTGGACCGTGCGCGGTGGGTCCGCGTGGTGCTCGAGGTGATCAACGCCCGGGTGCTCACGATCTACCTGTGGCACAACGCGCTGCTCGGCCTGGCGGTCGTCCTGAGCGACCGCTGGGACCTGCCGCCGGGGACGCAGTTCGGTGTGTGGGCCGGCCTGCTCCTGGTGGCCGTGGCCGCCTTCGGCTGGGTGGAAGACCTCGCCGCGCGCCGCGCGCCGCGGCTGGTGCCCCGGGTGTCGCCGAAGACGACCGTGCCGGCCGCGGTGCCGGTCGCCTAAGCCGTGTCCGGTAAGTCATCGGAGCCGGAGGGTGATGGCGGTGTAGGCCTTGGCGTCTTTCTGCCAGGTGCCATCGGCGGTCCGCAACCGCAACCGCTCGTGCGCCGTCTTCCACGGCCCATACCGCTCGGGCAGACCACGCCACGAGAACCGCAGCTAGATCAATCACCGGCCACGACCTAAGCCGGGTAGCAGCGGCCCCCGGTGTAGAGGTCGCCGGGCGCGGTCGGCAGGCCGGGCGGCGGGTCGACCTGGTAGGGCTGCGCGCCGTCACGGGTCAGGCTCTCCTCGCACGCGACCACCCCCTGGTCGGTGGCCGGGCCGGCCCACAGGTCGATGTGCGATCCCGAGCAGGTGGCGCAGGTGTCCTCCAGCACGAAGTACCGCCGCACCGCCGGCACGTAGATTTTGGTGCCGGGCGCGAACTGCCCCGCCTCGGCCGCGAACGTGAGGGGGTCGGTGAAGGTGCCGGTGCCGCCGGCCCGCTGGTGCACCGTCCCCGGGTAGGCGATCTCACGACTGCCCGGCGGGTCGTTGTCGGCGGCCGCGTAGAACGTGATCAGCCCGCGGGCGTTGGGTGCCCCGACCAGCGGCGGTGGAGTGGTCTTCGTGGTGGACGGCCGGGACGAGGCGGACGGCGGCGGGGACGTGGTGGACGCCGGTGGCGTCGCCGGTTTCGGTGGCGCCGGTTTCGGCAACGCCGGGAGCGTGGTCACCGGTGGCGGGGCGGGGGTCGGCTCCGGGGTCACGCTCGAGGAGGCGACGGCGGGCGCGCCGCTCGCCCGCGGTGGCGGTGGCGGTGGCGCCGCCACGTCCTGGGCCGACGTGTGCCACGCCGCGGCCACTCCCGTACACAGTCCCACGACCACCGCACCCGTGGCGGCGCCCAGCAGAATTCTCGCCCCTGACATCACAATCTGTTCATCCGGTTTCACTCGACGTTCGTGATCTGCGCGTTATCGACGGAAATCTAGGCACGATCGTCGCGCGAGGCAATGAAATGTGCGTAACACCGCTTCCGGCGGTGCCGATCTTTCCCTTGACAGGAGGGGAAAACGATGCGCGCTTTGTTGATCGACGACGACCGGCGGTGCGGCGAAATGCTCACCGAAGGGCTGCGCCCCGAGGGGCTCGCGGTGAAGATCGCGCGCGACGGATACACCGGCCTGCACGAAGCGGTCACCGGTGATTACGACGTGATCATTCTGGATCTGTTACTGCCCGGGATTTCCGGGTACGAGGTGCTCCGGCGGTTGCGGATGGCGCACGTCTGGACACCGGTGGTCGTGCTCACCGCCAAGGACGGGGAGTACGACGAGGCGGACGCCTTCGACCTCGGGGCCGACGACTTCCTGCGCAAGCCGTTCTCGATGGTGGTACTCCCGGCGCGGTTGCGGGCCCTGTGGCGGCGGAGCGCTCCGCCACGGCCCACCCAGCTGCGCGCCGGTGACCTCGTCCTCGACCCGGCCCGCCGGCGGGTGTTCCGCGGCGGCTGCGAGGTGCGGTTGACGCAGCGCGAGTTCGCGGTCCTGGAGTTCCTGATGCGCCACGCGGGCGACGTGGTGAGCAAGTCGGCGTTGCTGGCCGCGGTGTGGAACGAGGAGTACGCGGGCAACGTGAACACGGTCGAGCTGTACGTCGGATACCTGCGCAAGAAGATCGACGTGCCGTTCGGCCGCTCGAGCATCCAGACGCTGCGCGGCAGCGGCTACCGCCTCGAGGACGACGCGGAGCCCGCACCGGCCACCGGGTGAACACCCGGCCCACCGCGTAGCGGCCCGGAGGACAGCGTGCTCCGGGGACCGGCTTCGGCCGCCGCGGCGTGCCCGTGCCCACTCGACCCATCATGCACACAAGATTGTTGACAATTTTGGTCCCAAAAAGCATGCTGTGGTGAGCAGACGTGATGGAGGAGAGAGGCCGGATGAACAAGGTGATCGTCACCGACCCGCCGCGCGCGAACGCCGAGGAGGCCGCCGCGCTGGCGAAGTTCGGCGTCGCGACCGTGCACGAGGCGCTGGGCCGCACCGGGCTGCTCGGCCCGGACCTGCGGCCCATCCAGGACGGCGCCCGCATCGGCGGCACCGCGGTCACGGCGCTGTGCTGGCCGGGCGACAACCTGATGATCCACGCCGCGGTCGAGCAGTGCCGCCCCGGCGACGTGCTGGTCGTCACGACCACGTCGCCGTCGCGTGACGGCCTGTTCGGCGAGCTGTTCGCCACCGCGCTGCAGCACCGCGGCGTCCGGGGGCTGATCATCAACACCGGCGTGCGGGACGTGGCCGACCTGCGGGCGATGAACTTCCCGGTGTGGGCGGCCGCGGTGAGCGCGCAGGGCACCGTGAAGGCCACCGCCGGCTCGGTCAACGTGCCGGTCGTGATCGGCGGGCAGACCATCCGCCCCGGCGACGCGATCCTGGCCGACGACGACGGCGTCATGGTCGTGCCGCGCACGTCGGTCGCCGAGGGCATCCGCGCCGCGCAGGCCCGCGAGGACAAGGAAACTGCCACCCGCGAAGCCTTCCGCGGCGGCGAGCTGGGCCTGGACCGCTACGGCCTGCGCGAGAAGCTCGCCGACCTCGGCGTGCGGTACGTGACCGCCGAGGAGTACGAGAAGCTGGAGCGCGAATGAGCACCGGTGTCCGCTGCATGCTCATGCGCGGGGGCACGTCGAAGGGCGCCTACTTCCTCGCCGACGACCTGCCGCGCGACCCCGCCGAGCGCGACGACCTCCTGATGCGGATCATGGGCACACCCGATCCGCGGCAGATCGACGGGCTGGGCGGCGCGCAGCCGGTGACCAGCAAGGTCGCGGTCGTCTCCCCCGCCGGTGGCGGCGACCGGGATGTCGACTACCTGTTCCTCCAGCTCGGGGTCGAGGAGCCGACGGTGTCGGACAAGCAGACCTGCGGCAACCTGCTCGCCGGCGTCGGGCAGTTCGCGGTCGAGCGCGGTCTGGTGCCCGCGGGCGCGGAATCCACGAGCGTGCGCGTGAAGATGGTCAACACCGGCTCCATCGCCGTGTCGACGTTCGCCACGCCCGGCGCGCGGGTCGACTACCGCGGGACGACGGCGATCTCCGGCGTGCCGGGCACCGCGGCCCCGGTCGAGCTGGAGTTCACCGGGACCGAGGGGTCGGTGTGCGGCAGCCTGCTGCCCACCGGCAACGTGGCCGACGACATCGGCGGCATCCGGGTGTCCTGTGTGGACAACGGCATGCCCGTCGTCGTCGCGCGGGCGGCCGATTTCGGTCTCACCGGCTACGAGCCGGTCGACGAGCTGGCCGCCGACCGCGAGCTGGCCGACCGGATCCAGGCGCTGCGCCTGGAGGCCGGGAAGCTGATGGGGCTCGGTGACACCAGCGGGTCGTCGGTGCCGAAGACGACGCTGGTGGCCGCGCCGCGCGACGGCGGCGCGATCTGCACCCGCACGTTCATCCCGCTGCGCCCGCACCCGTCGATCGGTGTGCTGGGCGCGGTGAGCGTGGTGACCGCGCTGATGCTCGACGGCGCCGCCGGTGCGGAGCTGTTCGCCGCCCCGCCGCCGGGTCAACCGGTCGGCGTGGAGCACCCGAGCGGTGTCCTGGACGTCGGCGTGGAGCTCGCTCCCGGTCCGCGCGTGGCGCGGTCGACCGTCATCCGCACCGCGCGGAAGTTGTTCGACGGCACCACTTTTCCCCGTAGCTGAACGCTCCGGACGGCACCGGCGGGCCCGCCGGTGTGGTTCACCAGAGGCGGCCCCGGGGGATCTCGTCCAGGTGCGGCGACGAGAGGTGCAGCACCTCGTAGCGGCCGGGGCCCGGGTGCGCCCAGAGGGTGAAGCGCACCAGTTCCCAGGAGTACGGATCGACGCCCAGCGCGGCGGTGTGCACGTCGTCGCGCCGGGCCAGGTCGGCGAGCTGCTCCAGGTGGTCCCCGAGCTCCGTGAACGGGGTCGTCTCACGCGACGCCGCCCGGGGTTGCCGTGCGGGCCCCCGCTGGAGGGCGATGCCCGTCCAGTGCCGCACCGGGGGTCGCCCGAAGTCGTCGACGATCCCCTGGAACCCGCCGCCGCCCACCAGGAACCGCGCCATGCCACCGGTGTCGTGCCAGAGGTAGAACGGCGCGTACTGGTTGACCGGCGACCCGTGCACGCCCCGTTCGCGGACCAGGTACGCCTTGAGCCCCAGCCCGGGGAAGGCGTCCGTGCGATGCCCGCGGGTGGCGACGCGGTGGTGGATGATGCCCATGTCGTAGTCGGCGGGCAGGGTCAGCTCATACTGCATCGCGTACATCGTTCACCTGCTCACCGCGGTAGGCGGCGTGGCCGTATCGGTGTCCGGCTGCGTCATGCATGAGCGTACTGTACATACTAGTAGGTACAGAGTGATAGTCGGTTTACCGGCCGCCGCGAGCGCTGCTCATAGCGGGCGCACAGGTTCCCCTACGGACGATCTCAGCCTGTCCGGTCACCATGTGGTGCCGGACAGGAGGATTCCCGTGCCAGAAAACGAAAAACCACACAGCGGTTCCCGTTGGGAACCGTCCACATCGCGGCCCGCGGACGGTGAGTCCGCACAACCGGCCGACGCGCTCGCGGCACCCGGGGCCGTCCCGGCGGCGCATGCAGGCACGTCCCCCGCGCCCGGCGCACCGTCGGCAGCCGGGGCAAACGCGGCCGGCCCGGGCGCACCGTCGGCAGCGGGGGCAAATGCGGCCGGCCCGGGCGCGTCACCGGCAGCCGGCACCACCGCAGCCACACCCCCCGCGCCCGACGCACCGTCGGCAGCGGGGGCAAGCGCGGCCGGCCCGGGCGCACCACCGGCAGCCGGCACCACCGCAGCCACACCCCCCGCGCCCGACGCACCGTCGGCAACCGGGGCAAACGCGGCCGGCCCGGGCGCACCACCGGCAGCCGGCACCACCGCAGCGTTCGCCTCCGGGCCGGGCGGCTCACCCGTTGCCGTCCCAGGGACGCCACCGTCGCCGGGCGGGCCCACGCCGCCGCCGGGCGCGGCCCGATCGCCCGGGGCGCGGCGCACCATCGGCGTCGGCGTGGCGGTGGCGATCGCGGTGGCGGTGCTCGCCGTTGGGGGCGCCGGCGGGTTCGCCATCGGCCGGGCGACTGCCGGCACCGCTCGCCCCGGCGACGGTCGGTTCGACCGGATCCCGGGCGGCTACGGTCAGCCACCGTTCGGCGAGCGCGGTCGGCGCGGCACCGGCCAAGGCGGCCTCGGCCAGGACGGCCAGAGCGGGACCGGGCAGGGCACCAGCGGCCAGAGCGCGACCGGCCGGGGCAACACCAGCCAGGCCACCACCACCCGAACCCGCACCGCCCAGGCGACCACCACCGACACCGGCGCCGCCCTCGCCGCCACCACCCGGACCGGCACCGCCCAGGCCACCACCACCCGAACCGCCGCCACCCAGGCGACCGCCACCACCCACACCGACACCACCTGGGTCACCACCAGCGAAACCGGCGCCGCCGGGACCGGCATCAGCCAGGCCACCACCACCCAGACCGGCACTGCCGAGGCCGCCACCCAGAGCGCCTTCGTCCAGGCCATCGCCACCCGGACCGGCACCGCCCAGGCCACCACCACCCAGACCGGCACCGCCCAGGCCACCACCACCCAGACCGGCACCGCCCAGGCCGCCACCACCGGGACCGGCACCGGCACCAGCCGGGCCACCACCGCCCGAACCACCACCACCGGCACCGGGACCGGCACCACCACCGGCCACCGCGCCGCGACCGGGTCCGGCACGTGACCGCCATCGCGCCGCTCGCCCGCCACCACGGCAGGACCCGGTTCGACGGCGGGGTCCGCCTCGCCGCGGGGTGGGCCCTGTGGCTGGGCCTCCTACTCGTCGCCTACTGGTGGGCGGCCGGGGGCGGCTTCGGCGACCTCACGGGCTGGGAAACCGGCCTCACGTCCGCCGGACGGCTCACCGGCCTCCTCTGCTCGGTCCTGCTCCTGGCCCAGGTGCTGCTGATGGCCCGCATCCCGGTGCTGGAACGCGCCTTCGGCCAGGACCGGCTCGCCCGGCTGCACCGCGTCACCGGCCTGACCTCGTTCGATCTGCTGCTCGCCCACCTGGTGCTCATCACGTGGGGCTACGCCGCCGGCGAGGTGACCGCGATTCCGGCCACCTTCTGGGACCTCGTCACCGCCTACCCCGGCATGCTGCTGGCCCTCGCCGCCACCGCGGCCCTGGTCATGGTCGTCGTGACCAGCGTCCGCGCCGCCCGGCGGCGCCTGCGGTACGAGTCCTGGCACCTGCTGCACCTCTACGCCTACCTCGGTGTCGGGCTCGCCCTGCCGCACCAGCTGTGGACCGGTCAGGAGTTCACCGGTTCGGCCGCCCGGACGATCTTCTGGTGGACGCTGTGGGCGGCGGCCGCGGCGGCGGTGCTGGTCTGGCGCATCGGCGTGCCGCTCGCGCGGAACGTGCGCCACCGCCTGCGGGTCACGTCCGTGGTCCAGGAGGGCGACGGCGTGTTCTCGGTGTACCTGACCGGCCGGCACCTCGACCGGCTCCCCGCGGAGGCCGGGCAGTTCTTCGGCTGGCGCTTCCTGCGCCGGGCCGGCTGGACGCGCGGCAACCCGTACTCCCTGTCCGCCGCGCCGGACGGGCGGAGCCTGCGCATCACCGTCAAGGTGTCCGGCGACGGCAGTGCCGGGATCGCGGCCCTGCGTCCCGGCACGCCCGCGCTGTTCGAGGGCCCCTTCGGCAGGATCACCGGACGCGCCCGGCACGGCCGGAAGGTCGCGCTGATCGGCGCCGGCGTCGGCATCACGCCGATGCGCGCGCTCGCCGAGGGACTGGACTACGCGCCCGGCGAAGCGGTGGTGCTGCACCGGTTCACCGGCCGCCCGCTGTTCGACCGCGAGTTCCGGGTGCTCGCCGCCGAGCGCGGCCTGGGACTGGTCTGGCTGCCGGGCCACCGCCGCGCGCCGGGCTCGTGGCTGGCCGACGGCGTCCCGGCCGACGACGTCACCGCCCTGCGCCACTGGGTGCCCGACATCGCCGAGCGGGACGTGTACGTGTGCGGTCCCGAACCCTGGGCGGACTCGGTGCGCCGGGCCGCCGAAGCCGCCGGCGTGCCCGCCGAACGGCTCCACATCGAGAACTTCGCGTGGTGACCGCATGAAACGCATCAGCCTGTGGATCCTCAGCACGATCACCGTGCTCGTGCTGCTGTTCGGCTACCACACCTCGACGTCGAGCTCGATGGCCTCCCCGGACGTCGTGGCCACCCCCGCGCCGAGCACCGGCGCCGCCCCGGCGGCCGGCTCGACGACGGTCACCGGCCCGGTCGCCCAGACTCGGTGGGGACCGGTGCAGGTTCAGCTGACCGTCCAAAACGGAAAGATCACCGCCGTAAAGGTGGTGCAGTACCCGGAGAACAACTCGCGGGACCGGGAGATCAACGACCACGCCCTGCCGATCCTGGTGCAGGACACGCTCAACGCGCAGAGCGACGACATCGACATGGTCAGCGGTGCCACCGTGACCAGCGAGGGCTACCTGGAGTCGTTGCAAGGCGCGCTCGACAAGGCGGGCCGGTGACCGCGCGCTACGTCGAACACGTGATGGGCATGCCGATCAGCCTCGCGCTGCGCGGGCGGCACACCCGCGACGCGGCGGCCGGGGCGGCGTGGTCGGCGGTGATGGCGGACCTGCGCGCGGTCGACGAGGTGTTCAGCACCTACCGGCCGGACTCGGTGATCTCCCGGCTGGGCCGGGGCGAGATCGCGGTGGCGGACTGCCCGCCGGAGGTCGCGGAGGTGCTGGCGCTCGGCGAGCGCGCCGAACACGAGTCGGGCGGCGCCTTCCGCGTCCGGCGCCCGGAACTGGACCCCAGCGGCGTGGTGAAGGGCTGGGCCGCGGACCGCGCCGCGAAACACCTGCGTGCCCTGCCGGCGACGGACTTCTGCCTGTCCGCCGGCGGGGACGTCGTGTGCCGCACGCTCGATCCGGCGGCTCCGCCCTGGCGCATCGGGATCGAGGATCCCCATGACCCGCAACGGGTTCTCGCCGTCGTGCCGGTGTTCAGCGGCGCCGTCGCGACGTCCGGGACGGCTCACCGGGGCGCGCACCTGGTGGACGGGCGGACATCGCGGCCGCCCGCGGGTGTCGCGTCGGTGACGGTGGTGGCGGAATCGCTGACGTGGGCCGACATCGAGGCGACCGCGGCTTACGCGCTCGGCGCCGACGGCGTGGAGTGGCTGCGGGGACGGGCCGGGCGGCGGGGGCTGTTCGTGTGGGCCGACGGGTCCACCTCGGTGGTCGGCTGAGCCCGCCCGCCCGCGGACGGCCGTCCCGGTCAGCGACCGGGCTTCGTCACCGGCGCGTGCCAGAGGCCGACGATGGCGTCGATCAAACCGGTCGCCGCGTCGTGCCAGTTCGACCGGGGCGTGGGGGTTCCGTCGGCGAGGGCGCGTTCCCGTTCGGCGTTCATGTGCACCATCAGCTGGCGCGCCATCGCGTTGCGTTCGGCCCGCACCTCGGGCGGCAGGTCCGGCAGGCACCGCTTCATGCCCTCGAGCGTCTTCACCATCGACGGCGATGACAGCGCTTCGTCGGCCATGATGCCGCGCAGCGCGGGGTCGGTGGTCACCTGGGCGCTGAACCGCGCGAACCACGTCGGGTTCCCCAGGGCCGCCAGGTGTTCGGTGGCCGGGCGCACCATGCAGCCGACCCAGTCGCGCACCTCGCCGGAATCGCCCACCTCGGCGACCATCCGGTCGCGGACCCGGTCCATCGCGATCGTGTGCCTGCGCAGGATCTCGCGCACCAGATCGGCCTTCGTGCCGAAGTGGTAGCCCACCGCGGCCGTGTTGCCCTGCCCCGCGGCCTCGCTGATCTGCCGGTTGGACACCGCGTACACGCCGTGCTCGGCGAACAGCCGTTCCGCCGTGGTGAGGATCGCCTCCCGCGTGGCCGTGACGCGGTCGGCCCTCGCCGTTCTCGTCATCGTCACCACCGCTCGCGAAGTCCGCGCAGGCCGGGCGGCCCACGGCAGGCCAGTTTACCGATCTCGTGCCCCGACCCTAACCGGGTCTGCTAGTCTAAGTCAATCGATTGATTTAAGCCAGACTCGGTACTCCCCCTCGGAGGCTTCGGCAATGTCCTCTGCCCCTGCCCGCCACGCCGGCGCTCCGGCCACCGGCGCGCCCCGGTCCGGCGGCGTGGTCGCGGTGCTGGCGTTCACCGGCATCGTGGTCTCGCTGATGCAGACCCTGATCATCCCGCTGGTGCCCGAGCTGCCGCAGCTGCTCGGCGCGTCGTCGGCGGACACCGCGTGGGCCATCACGGCCACGCTGCTGGCCGCCGCCGTCGCGACGCCCACCGTCGGCCGCCTCGGCGACATGTACGGCAAGCGCCGGATGCTGCTGGTCAGCGTGATCCTGCTGGTGGCGGGCTCGGTGACGTGCGGCCTGTCCAGCAGCCTCGTCCCGATCATCATCGGGCGGGTCCTGCAGGGCCTGTCCTCGGGCGTGATCCCGCTGGGCATCAGCATCATGCGCGACGAGCTGCCCGCCGAAAAGCTCGGCTCGGCGACCGCCATGATGAGCGCCTCGCTCGGCGTCGGCGGCGCGCTCGGCCTGCCCGCCGCGGCGCTGATCGCCCAGAACGCCGACTGGCACGTGCTGTTCTGGTCGGCGGCGGGCCTGGGCGTCGTCGCGTTCGTGCTGGTCGCCACACTCGTGCCGGAGTCGAAGGTGCGCACCGGCGGGCGGTTCGACCTGCCCGGCGCGCTCGGCCTGTCGGTCGCGCTGCTGTCCCTGCTGCTGGCGATCTCCAAGGGTGCCGACTGGGGCTGGGGTGACGGGCTGACCGTCGGCCTGTTCGTGGCCGCCGTCGTGGTGCTGCTGGTGTGGGGCTGGTGGGAGCTGCGCGCGAAGGAGCCGCTGGTCGACCTGCGCACCACCGCGCGCCGCCAGGTCCTGCTGACCAACCTGGCGTCGATCGTGTTCGGGTTCGCGATGTTCGCGATGTCGCTGGTGCTGCCACAGCTGCTCCAGCTGCCCACGGCGACCGGGTTCGGGCTCGGCCAGACCATGCTCGTGGCGGGTCTGATCATGGCGCCGTCCGGTCTGGTCATGATGGCCACCGCCCCGGTGTCGGCGAAGATCTCGCGCGCCGCGGGCCCGAAGGTCACGCTGATGCTCGGCGCGCTCGTGGTCGCCGCCGGTTACGGCCTCAACATCGTGCTGATGGGCGAGGTCTGGCACCTGCTGGTCGTCTCCTGCGTCATCGGCGCCGGGATCGGCCTGTCCTACGGCGCGATGCCCGCCCTGATCATGTCCGCGGTACCGGTGTCGGAAACCGCCTCGGCGAACAGCCTCAACACGCTGATGCGCTCGATCGGGACCTCGACCTCCAGCGCGGTCGCGGGCGTGGTGCTGGCGCAGATGACGGTCTCACTGGGACCGGTTTCCGTGCCGTCGCAGAACGGGTTCCGCGTGGTGCTGGCGATCGGCGCCGGCGCGGCGCTCGTCGCCCTGCTCGTCGCCGCCTTCCTGCCCGCGAAGCGCCGCGCCCGCGCGGCGGCACCGGTCGCACCCGCGCCCGGCCGCACGGTGCGGGGCACCGTCAGCGGGACGACCGGCGCCCTGGTCACCGTCACCGCGCACCGCGCCGACGGCAGTGTCGCGGCGAGCACCGCGGTGGGCGGCGACGGCGGATACGCGCTGGCGTCCCTGCCGGACGAGCCGCTGACCCTGGTGGCCGTCGAGCACCCGGCCGTGCACGAAATCGTGCCGGTGGGCGCCGGCGTGACCCAGCAGCACGACATCGACCTCACCCCACGGAAGGAGCTGGCGTGACCGGCTACGGCAACACGACCGCCGAGGTGGCGCTGACCGGCCGGGTCAGCAGCGGGCAGCGGCCGCTGCCCGAGGCGACGCTCACCCTGACCGACCGGGTCGGCGCGCAGGTTTCCCGCGCGCGCACCGGCGCCGACGGCGGCTTCCGCCTCACCGGGCTGGTGCCCGGCACCTACGTGCTGATCGTCTCGCGCCCGGGCTTCCAGCCGTACGCGACGGCGGTCGAGGCCGGCACCGGGCCCGGCACCCCGCTGGAGGTGACCCTCGAAGCGGCCACCAGCGTGCACGGCGTGGTCCGCGACCGGCACAGCGGACGGCCGATCGCCACCGCCGCGGTCACCGCCGTCGGGCCGTCCGGCGAGGTGATCGCCAGCACGGTGTCCGATCCGGACGGCGGGTACCGGATCACCGGGCTGGACGCGGCCGAGGTCACGCTCGTCGCCGCCGCCCCGGGTGCCGATCCGGTGGCCACGGTCGTGCCGCTGGGCAACGGCCGGGAACACGAGGTCGACCTGGTCCTGGCCTCCTCCAGCACGCTGACCGGAACCGTCACCGCGGACGGCCGTCCCGTCGCCGGGCTGGCCCTGGAACTGCGGGACGCGCACGGCCGGACGGTGGCCACGACGGTCACCGGCCCGGACGGCACGTACCGGTTCGAG